>NZ_CP048222.1:2622500-5427500 GCF_010119975.1 Rhodocytophaga rosea | reverse complement strand
TTTCAGGTTGTCGCTCACCTGAATTAAAGGCTGATTCTTATTATAAGAAGCTGTCGTTTCAGATTGCGTATACTTAATTAGAATAATAATAAGACCACCGGCCAGAAGTACTATGCCCGGTATAATGATAGACAGTTTTGTTTTCATAGATAAATCTTGTAGCTCTCCCAGCTTAGTTGAGAAGTTAATTATTGTTATTTCTACTAATTTACCTTTCACTTAACCACGAAAATCTCCCTCACCTTAGGTAATTTGTTTATTTCTTGATGTTATAATTAGGTTCAATGGATAAGTAAATGAATGCGCCTGGCTGCCGGGTATTTTTTTCGATAGCTACCGGAATACTGATTCCAGGAACAATCTGGCACTTTCCTATGTCGAACGCATAACGTAGTCCCGGATTTAGAACCAGTTGATGGCCTTTGTTGACCTGCCCTGTTTCATTAAATGAATCATTTATATTGGACACGTATTCTAGCATCAGATTCAGTTTATCGGCAGGCATCCAAATCATACTGGCTCCCAGGTTTATACCTGTCAGATGTTTGTGTTTAACTTCATTTTCACTGGTTGCATCAGACAGGGCAAACTGGGCATCTTTCAGAAAAGTAAAACCAGTATTATAATGAAAAACCAGCCTATTGCTCACCATTTTGGTAATTGGCAGATTAAATTGTCCGCCCCAGGCACCCGAACCAAAGCCTTTCCGGAAATCACCTGTGGGAATAATAAGAGAAAATCTGGGTGTGATAAGCGCCCAGTCGTCTTTTCCTTTCAACTCGTAGCGGTAATTCACCATAAAATCCCCTAAGCCTTGTAATCCGGGAGATTGCGCATTCAACGCAATATAATTAATAGTATAGCTGATCTGATGTTTTACATCTTGTAAGGGAATCTCCTGGGTAAAACTGTAGATTAAATTCCGGCTGTTAATATTATCAAAATAGCAGGTGGAGATAAATTGTATCACGCCTGCACTCTGATTAAAGGCTTCTTCTACAAAAAAAGAATTGTCTTCAATGAGAGGAGCCTTAAATGAATTATAGGATTTGTACGATTTCGCCGGTTTATCCTGCCACGTATTATCTTGTGCCAGGCTGAATTCACAAAAACAGGTCAGCGAAAAAGCTACAGCAATCGCAGATATGGTAGTAAATTTTCTTCTCATAGTGAAAGTATATAGTGTCCCAAGCCTTTAAAACTATTTTCATAAACAGATACCTGTAGGAAATAAGGCATCAGACTTATCCATTTCAGGCAAGTTTTAGTCTCAAAAATCAGTGTGTAGTTTAGCTTTGGTTTTAGGGCAACGAAAAGACTTAAAAAGAAGAAAAGCTAATTGATTGTATCTCCGAAAGTTATGTACTCCTTGATTTCTATTGAGAGAGAGTTTAAAAGAAATATTACGTAGGTCGTATAATGTCTTGTAAAATCAGACTCCTGCATGTTCATTTATTATTGCATATATAAAAGAAGGGCATTTTTGGGTTTTCAAAGGGCTTATAAAGTAAATACTTATTCTATACAACATGAGGTTGCAATAAGAAAAATAGAGCTACTACAAAGTTTATCTTGTTGAAAATAAGCTTGTTCTTCAATTTCTGACATTCTTATTTATAGCATAATAACAGGTAATAGCTTGATGAGCAGCAACAGAATTTATAAAGATGGAAACAAAACAGCCCTTTCACTGGAGATGAAAAGGCTGTTTTGTTTCTGTAATAAATAATAAATGCTGTATGTGCAGGATGGTTTATTTGAGTAAACTATCAAGTGTATTTACCGCCACGAAATGGTAATTAGGACGTGCCTTTGCATAGATCTGATGGGCTGTTTTTTTACCCTCTGGTGTTTTAATTAAAGCCTGATATAACGGCGTTAAAAACTTGCGCCTGCCCACACTTATCAGAAATTTTTCGAGTGCCGGATAGGCCGGTTTATATTGGGTTTGAATAGCATGTTCAAACCAGGCGGCCAGAATCTCTGAATTACCAGAATCTGTAAAATAAAAAGCTTTATCGAGTTCACTCATCTGGCTGATATTTAGACTATCTGGCAGTTGACGAATAAAATGTAGCCATTCATGAGAACTCCATTCCTTTGTTTTCAATTGAGCAGCTGGTGTGCCTTGCTGCCATTGTTGTACAGCAGTATCTACAGCCTCAAACCGTTCAGAAGAAATTTTAACAATATTCGCCGGAATTCCTTGTCCATACACCCATTCCTGAATATTTAACTGATCAAATTGCTGTGGATTGTCAGCAAATAACTCAGCCTTGAGATAGTTGAGGAAGTTTTCTGTATTCATCGACTGGAAGGAAAACTTCTGGAAATAATTTTTTACAAAAGCATCCCATTTCTCCCGGCCCACTGTTTTTTCCAGTACTAACAAAAACGAAAACCCTTTTTCATAGGCAATATCACTTACCCCATCATCGGGATTGCGGCCAGCCAACTCCAGTTTAAGCTGGGTATCTTTGCTGTCTTTTCCAAACTCCTCTACCGTTTGCATCAGATCCTGGTAGCCTAAAAGCGCCAGCATATCGGCATAAGGTTTTCCATATAATTCTTCCATAATCCGCCGTTCAAAATATACCGTAAAGCCTTCATTGAGCCAGAAATCGTTCCAGGTTTGATTGGTTACCAGATTACCCGACCATGAATGTGCCAGTTCGTGCGCTACCAGGCTAATGAGGGAACGGTCGCCTGCCAGAATAGTGGGGGTAGCAAAGGTAAGTTTAGGATTCTCCATACCTCCGAAAGGAAAACTGGGTGGAAGCACCAGCAGATCATAGCGGCCCCAGGCATACTTTCCATATATTTTCTCAGCAGCCCCCAGCATTTTTTCAAGGTCAGCAAACTCATAAACGGATTTTTTTAGGGTAGCCGGTTCAGCATAAACGCCTGTATTTGGACCTAAGGATTCAAAAGCCAGATCGCCTACGGAAAGTGCCAGCAAATAGGCCGGAATAGGTTTATCCATTTTAAAGGTATACACTCCTTCTGCATTTTTAACCGTAGGATTATCTGCACTCATTAGAGCTAATAATTCTGCAGGTACTTTAATTTTCGCATCATATGTAAACCGGATTCCAGGGCTATCCTGAATAGGCACCCAGGTACGGGCCAGTATGGCCTGCGATTGTGTAAACAAAAATGGATATTTTTTACCGGCCGTTTGTTGAGGCGTAAGCCATTGCAGGGCTTCTGCCTGCGGACTTGTTGTATAATAAATATGTACTTGTTTGACTTCCGGTGTTATTACCAAAGCCAGAGCTTGCCCTAAATGTTCTACTTTCTTGCCTAAGGTATAGGTAACTGGTTTTTCCTCTGCCCCGGCAGTAACCTTATTGATGGTCAGATTATAAGTATCCAGGTAAAGCGTATCAGTCTGGGTTTTATTATCAATATTTAAACTAACCTTTCCAGCCAAAGTTTTCGAATTAAAATCAACAGTAAGGTCAAGAGACAGGTGTTTTACTACGGCCTCATTGGGGCGGGCAAATGAATGTACATCGGGCTGGCTGCTCATAGATAAGGTATCGTTATGCGTGGTTTGTTGGGTAGATGTTGCTTGCTCAGTAGCCGACTGTTGGCATGCCGTGAACAAAAGTGTTATAAAAATGACAAAATTATAATGGAATCGAAAATTCATGAGAAACTGTTTAGATATGTAACGGTGGTTTAATGCAAATTTGGCAAAAAATGATGTAATCCTTTAAACGCCAGCCATAATAGTGTATAAGAAGAGAATATGGATTATGGGTTTGTATGGCACTATATAATCCGCTCCTGCAAATTTTTACTGTAGAAATAGAAAACCTTTCGCCTATTCTGGTAAGCAGATAGCACTTATTACATATTCATTAGCTCACTTTTTTCTTGGGCGGTATATTCCGAAGACACTCCTGTTTTTTTATACCTATTTTTATTCAGGATTGTTTATGTAATGGCTTTACGCCTTAGATCATTTCTGATTACAGCATTTTCTCAAGATTATACTGCCAGACATTATCATCCACTTTCAGTAAAATCAAAATCATTCTTACAAAACATGAAAAAAATTGTACTTCTCTTCACTCTATGCACATTTAGTATCTCATGGGTATTTGCACAAAACATTAAAAAATTAGACGAAAAAAATGGTTTTAAAGAACTGACTTTAGGTTCCTCTTACCAGGATGCAAAACAATATTTATCTGAATTACCCATTGAATCTAATGCTAAAGGCAAAACAGCTATCTATGCCGTTACAGATCAATCATTCTTGGAGGTAGGCGAAAGCGAAATTAATAAGATAACTGCAAGCTTTTTTAATGACAGGCTGGAATCGATTAATATCGATACAAAAGGTCATCAGAACTTTAAAGATCTGCTTGACGTGCTGACAAAAGGATATGGAAAAGGTGAGAAAAAAAATACCTACATTGAAGAATATCACTGGCTGGGAAAGAAAGTGAATATGAGCTATAAGATGAATGCCAATACCAAAGACGGCAAACTCACCATTGTGTCTAAAGAAATTGCAGAGCAGAATGAGAAACACAAGAAAGATTTAAAGAAGGGTGTGGTGAATGAGTTATAATTCTAAATCGTAGTTGGTTATTCATTTTTGGTTGTTAGATAGACGCTTGAAAGCATAGCTGTTGAAGACTTAAAAATATGTAATACAAGCATATAAATAAAGGGGCATTTAGCCCCTTTTTACTTCAATATTGTTGTTTGATTCTCTATTACTTGCAGTAGTAACAGAAAGCAATTCCTGCTGCCCTTTATCAGTTAGATATGGAAATACCAGGCTTAAGGCTAATTGGGTATAATGTTCCAGCTTTGCTGCATCCGTTCCCTCAAATAATATTTCTGATTCTGCAATCCAGAAATCACCGATCAGGTAAAATGAGGTGATAAATTGCCGATACTGCCCTGTATAGTATTCATCCCGAAAATAACCAGCTTTAATCATATATTGAATTAGCGCAGAAAATTCCTGCTGTCGCCGGATAAACAGCTCCCGAAAATGCGTCCGGATAGCCGGAATATTTCGCATAATAGCTACAAAATCAATAAGGATAAATTTATATTTATACTGAATGGCAAACGTTGTCTTGATAGAAGCTAAAATTAGTTCTAGTTGTGGAGTTTGTGCTTGTAGTTGATGGATTTCTCTATCTAATTCTGCTACTAAATTCAAATACAGTTGCTGGATAATATCTTCCTTCCTGGGAAAATGATAGCACAAGTTTCCATGACTTATTCCCATTTCTTTGGCTACATGCCGTACAGTTATGGGATCTATACCTTGTACATTAAATAAATGAAGTGATGTATCTAAAATTTTATCCCGCGTTTTCATCCTATAAAAGTAGCCATTTTAGAACATTTGTCCTAGTTACTATAGATGAACAAGCTGGCCGATTCCAAAAGTGAGGATAAAAAATAGGGTAGTGAGTGCCATTTGTTTCAGATATGGATCAAGTTCTGAGGCTTTGTGTTTGCGCCACACACCGCTAGCATTTTTCCATAATAAAGGTATACTTAACAGGAAAAGAAACTGGAATATGTTATTATAAGTAAATACCACATACCATACCGCACAAGCTACTCCCAAAGCAAGCAATATCCAATGGTACAATACAGCTCTGGATTTTCCCAAGCGAACTGGAATAGAAAGTTTACCAGCCTTTTTATCCGATTCTATATCACGGATATTATTTATGTTTAGAACAGCGACTGCAAATAAACCACAACTGGTAGCAGGTAGTAAAGTAAGCCAGTGGTACTCCTGGGTATGGAGATAAAAGGTGCCTATTACGCCCACCCAGCCAAAAAATAATAATACCGATACATCACCCAGGCCAGCATATCCATAAGGTTTTTTTCCTGCTGTGTAGGTGATGGCGGCAATAATGGAAAGAATACCTAATCCTAAAAATAACAGAATAGTATTTCTGGATGCGTCTTTTAAAGCTTCATACAACAAATAAATACCTGTGCCAAACGCCAGCAAGGCACAAACAATAATAGCTGTTCCCATCTGCCTACGTGAAATCTGCCCGGATTGTACCGCCCGTTGTGGTCCTTGTCTTTCTATGTTATCGGCTCCATGTATCGAATCACCATAATCATTAGCAAGGTTAGAAAGAATTTGTAGTAATATAGTAGTGAGGGCACAAAGGATAAAAATACTGAGATCAAATTGTTGATGGGAAGCAGCCAGAAAGCTGCCCATTCCAATGCTGGATAAAGCTAGTGGTAAGGTTCGTAAGCGGAATGCAGAAAGCCAGGCTTTAAGGTTCATGTCATTAGTCAGTTGTCATTGGTCAAAAATTATAAATACGAAATTAGAAGTTTTCCAAAAATTGCGCTCTATCTATATCTATAATTAAACAAAACCCGCAAGTTTTGAAAGCCTGCGGGTTTATAAATTTTATTGAACAGAATGTTGATTAGCTGTTAATAGCGCTCAACACTTCCTCACTGGTGGGTTTCACTTTAGATTCGAAGAATTTTACTAATTCGCCTTTTTCATTAATCAGGTATTTGGAGAAATTCCATTTAGGTGCCTGGTCATTCCAGCCATTCAGTTCTTTTTTGGATAACCACTGGTATAAGGGATGCTGGTCTTCCCCAACAACAGATATTTTCTCAAACATCTGGAATTTTACGCCATAATTTTTCTGGCAGAATTCAGCAATTTCTTCGTTACTGCCTGGTTCCTGCTCTTTGAAATTATTGGCCGGAAAACCTAAGATTACCAGTTTATCGCCGTATTTTTCGTGCAATTCTTCCAGTTCGCCATATTGAGGTGTAAATCCGCATTTAGAAGCCACATTTACCAGCAATACTTTTTTGCCTTTGTACTTTTTAAAATCGATAGGCTTTCCTTCAATAGAGTTTAGTTTAAAATCGTAGAAAGATTGTTTTGGTTTTTCACCCATGTTTACGGCATCGGTAGTAGAAGTTTTGTACAATAAACCAATGCCGGCAATCAGCATCAGAAATGAGAAAGAAAAGAGTTTCATATTTGTTCAGGGTTTAGAATGTAGTGTTTAACTAAGTTTTATGGTTATTGTTTATTTTTATTCATCAGTATCTCCAATTTTAAGTCCAGGTTTCTGAACACTCAATTTTCCACTTAAATATACTAAGTAAGCCGCAGAGTTCAGAAATAAACCCAGAATCTTTCACGAATTTACTCTTTCTACATCCGCTCCGGCACCTGGATACCCAGTAAACTCATCGACTTGCGAATTGTTTTACCTACTTGTGCAGATAATGCTACCCGGAAGCTTTTTTCTTCCGCTGTATCTGCATTAAAAATAGATACTTCAGCAAAAAAACGATTATATTCCTTTGCCAGTTCATACGCATACTGCGAAAGTACAGAAGGTGTATAATTATTGCCAGCTTCCTTTATTCTATCAGGAAGAGTAGCGAGTAAGGCAATTACATCCCGCTCTACCGGATGTAGTCTGGTTAAGCTGCTAAATTGCTTTTCAACACCCGTCTGTTCGCTTTTTCGCAAAATGGTAGAAATACGGGCATGCGTATACTGAATAAATGTAGCTGTGTGTCCCTGTAGTTCGATGGCTTCATCTGGATTGAATAGCATACGTTTTCTGGGGTCTACTTTGAGCAGAAAATACTTTAATGCACCGATTCCCAGCATTTCATATAATACTTTGGCTCCTTCTTCTGTAAATTCTTCAATTTTACCCAGTTCCTGTGTACGGATAGTGGCCGTTTGTACCATTTCTTCCATTAGATCGTCGGCATCAACTACGGTTCCTTCCCGGGATTTCATACGGCCGGTGGGTAAATCTACCATGCCATACGATAAGTGATAAGAACCCTCCGCATAGTGTTTGCCTAATTTTTTCAGAATGGCAAACAGTACATTAAAATGATAATCCTGTTCATTGCCTACCACATAAATGGATTTGTCCATGCCAAAATCCTTGTATTTCAGGTCGGCGGTTCCCAGATCCTGGGTAATATATACAGATGTGCCGTCAGCCCGTAGTACCAGTTTTTCGTCCAGTCCTTCTGCGGTCAGGTCTATCCATACTGAGCCATTTTCTTTTTTAAAGAATACACCTTTAGCCAGGCCTTCTTCTACAATATCTTTTCCCAGCACATAGGTATTGGATTCGTAATACATTTTATCAAAATCCACGCCCATGCGTTTGTAAGTCTGGTCGAAACCTTCATATACCCATCCGTTCATTTTCCGCCATAAGGCTACAGTTTCTTCATCCCCTTTTTCCCATTTTACCAGCATTTGCTGCGCTTCATATATTAATGGTACTAATCTTTCACTTTCATTTATCAATTTTTGAAATTCTTCATTAAGAAACTCTTTGACTTCATAAGGAATTTCTACATGTGGCTCATCTTTAAGAAGGGATTCAAAAGTGTTTCCTATATAACTTGGATTACTAATAATATCATTGTATTTCTTTTCTAATAATGATCTTATTAATTTATCGTATTCATCTATTGATACTGGTTTAGCATTTTCATTGTCAGACTTATAAGTATCAATTATCACTTTAGTAATAATATCAATCTGCTTTCTTTCTCTTTCTTTATGAGGAAGATACATTTTTTTATATTCTCTTTCGGCTTTTTCTTTTATATTATTCCATTGCTTTCTTCTTTCATTTTCAAACTTCACATAATAATCTCCAACTAAATGATCGCCTTTCAGACCAGAAGATTCGGGGTTTTCGCCATTGCCGAATTTTTCGTACGCCAGCATGGATTTACAAATATGAATGCCCCGGTCGTTCACCAGATTTGCTTTTATCACTTTGTATCCGTTGGCTTCCAGAATCTGAGCCACAGAATAGCCTAAAAAGTTATTGCGTAAATGTCCCAGATGCAGCGGTTTATTGGTATTAGGTGAAGAGTATTCTACCATCACCGTTTGGCCATTGGAAGGCTGCATACCAAATTCCGGATCAGCAGCCATACTTTTGAAAACTTCTATCCAGGCTTCATCTGCAATACTTAAGTTAAGAAAACCTTGTACGACATTGAAAGAACTAATCAGATGGCTTTTTTCTTTGAGGTATTCTCCCAGCAAACGGGCAGTTTCTGCCGGATTTTTTTTAGCGGCTTTGGCAAAAGGGAATGTTACAAAGGTATGAGTACCCTCAAAATCTTTGCGGGTAGGCTGCAGGCTAATGTCTGTAACGGGTACTTCTGTTCCAAAAAGTTCTTTAAATCCTTGTCCGATGGTCTGTTGCAGTGAAGATTCTATATCAATCATAAAGAGAATAGCGTCGTTAGTTTATATGGGTTATTATGATAGAATTTCAGCGAATTACATTTCTTTTCACTGACTATCAATGGATTGAAAAAATTAGTATAGATATTAGAAAATCAATTATTTTTTAAGCAAATTCATAAAAAATTAACAATCTTAGGAGGAACAATCCTATCTTTACGTGCGTTTCAAAAACGAATCCGAATCCATTTATTATTCATACATTGAAAATACTCTGCATCGTTTTTAATTACTTATCCCTCTGCACTTTATTAAGTTTTGGCCTGTATTGCCCACCCTTGCGTGTCTGAATTTCTGTAAAAATACGAATACGCTTTTCTGAGTATACTAATGATTTTCTCCTTACTCACGTCTTTGCAAACTATCAGTTTTCATAATTCAGCTTTGCAAAGATTACAAAATTATCCCATTTTCGCATCCTTAAAATAATCTGATATTCAATTGAAACCAGAAACTTTTATCAAAGCCAAAAAACCGGCCAGGCCGCCCATGCAGAGCTATATTGACCTGATTGAGCAAACGTTCGATTTTCCGACCGAAGAGTTCCGGGTGGTAAATAATGAGCTATACTTCAATGAAGTGCCCCTGATGGATATTATTAAAGAATATGGCACGCCTTTGAAGTTAACGTATCTGCCAAAAATAAGTGAGCATATCCAGTATGCGAAAGAGATTTTTAATAACGCTATTAAAAAATTCAGATATAAAGGTTCCTATACCTACTGTTATTGTACCAAGTCGTCGCATTTTCAGTTTGTGTTGGAAGAAGCCTTAAAAAACAATATACACCTGGAAACTTCTTCTGCGTATGATATTGCGATTGTAAATGAGCTTTTCAAAAGAGGCAAAATCTCTAAAGATACCTACGTTATTTGCAATGGATACAAACGTGAATTGTATACCACGTATGTGAGCGAACTGCTGAATAATGGCTTCCACAATTGTGTTCCGATTCTGGATAACCTTAGAGAGTTAGATGCTTATGATGAAAAAGTAGAAGGAAATATGCAGTTAGGTATCCGTATCGCTGCTGATGAGGAGCCTAACTTTGAGTTCTATACTTCCCGCTTAGGTATCCGGTATAATGATGTAATTGATCTGTATAAAAACCGGATTGCCAATAATCCTAAGTATAAGCTCAAAATGCTGCATTTCTTCATTAATACCGGAATGAAAGACAGTGCCTATTACTGGAGCGAACTGAGCCGTTTTGTATATAAGTATTGCGAACTGAAAAAAATCTGTCCGGAACTGGATACAATAGATATTGGTGGCGGTTTCCCGATCAAAACTTCACTCACCTTTGAGTATGATTATGAGTACATGGTTGAACAGGTGATTGAAAACATCCAGTGGATTTGTGAGAAAAATCTGGTGCCGGTGCCTCACATCTTCACAGAGTTTGGTAGCTATACCGTTGGCGAAAGCGGAGCCGTTATCTACTCTATTTTAGATGAAAAGTTGCAAAACGACAAAGAGCTTTGGTATATGATTGATGGCTCATTCATCACGCATCTGCCGGATGCCTGGGGTATGAACCAGAAGTATATTATGCTGGCTGTAAACAACTGGGATAATACTTATCATAAAGTGAACCTGGGCGGACTTACCTGCGATAGTATGGATTATTATAACTCCGAGGCGCATACATCCGAAGTATTCTTACCTGTGATAGAAGAAAACGAAAAACTCTATATCGGATTTTTCCATACCGGTGCTTACCAGGAATCATTGGGTGGATATGGAGGTATTCAGCATTGCCTGATTCCGGCCCCCAAACACGTAATTATTGACCGGGATTCAACTGGCAAGGTTATTACCAGGTTATTTGCTCCGGAGCAGGATAGTGAATCTATGCTCAAAATTCTTGGATTCAGACAGTAAGTAACGTAGCAATATTCAAAAGATATTGCTACTCTCTTAAAATATTCTACCGCTTATCTGTAAAACATTACACCTTTTTTCCGTTATATAAAGCACGGTAAATGGTGAGTGATAGGATAAAGGATTATTTTTACTAAATTTAAACAGGTTTATGACTAAGCTAACTAACAATCTTATGAAAAAGCTATACATCCTGTCTCTGGTCGCTATTATGGCATTGGCTTCTTGCGGAAGAAACTATACTTGTCCGGTATATTCCAAAGCTAACCCTACAGACCAGTCGTCAGGGCACGCCAGCATAAAGACTTCACAAGATAAAGGTAAGATGTAAATCTTACCTTTTTTGTTTGCTTACAATCAGTTGTGCTGCTTCCCATAAATCCTTTGCCACATAATCGGCCGTATGTGTTTCTCCTGTACCAGCCCCTTCAATAAAAACAGTACCGGCTCCTACTTTTTGCCCGGCTTCAATATCCCGCTGTCTGTCACCCACCATCCACGAAAGTGTAATATCAATATTAAATCTGGCAGCTGCTTTTTCCAGCATCAATGAACCAGGTTTGCGCAATAAGGATTCTGAATCGAATTTAGGATGATACGGACAATAGTATAAAGCATCTATTAAATGTCCGCAAGCTTCCTGTATTTTCTGATGGCATGCCTGTACTTCCTGTTTACGATATAAACCTTTGGCAATTCCGGCCTGATTGGTAACGACTACCAGTAGATACCCTGCCTGTTTGAGCATAGCAATGGCCTCAGGCATGCCTTTCGGAATAATTAGCTTATCCAGCGAATACACATAGTCATTAATTTCTTCATTCAACACCCCATCCCGGTCCAGAAATACACATTTGTTTACAGGCATATTCTATTTATTGGAGGCCGTAATATGGGCAAAAAGTTTAAATCCCGGAAATGCATAGTATACAAATTATAGTGGGCAGAAAGGAATTGCAAAGCTCTACAATTATTTACTGGCAAACTTTTTTCGGATGCGGCTTAAAAACTCAGGTGTAATACCAAGATAAGCAGCCACCTGGTATTGTGGAATCCGTTGTTCGATGGCAGGATATTTTTCAATAAAGGCTAGGTATCTTTCATCAGCTGTCTGGCTCATGGATGAGATAATACGTTTCTGGGAAGCCACAAAAGCATTTTGAATAATAATTCTGAAAAAGCGCTCCATTTTGGGCAATTTCAGGTATAATTCTTCCAGGCCATTTTTGTCAATTTGCAACAATTCACAATCTTCAAGGGCTTCAATCGTGTACATAGCCGGTGTCTGGGTAAGGAAGCTGTACATATCGCCAATCCACCAGTCTTCCACAGCAAATTGTACAATATGTTCTTCGCCCTTATTTGTAATATGAAAAGCCCGTAGGCAACCTTTATTTACAAACGTTTCAAACCTGCTCACTTCCCCCTGATGCAGCAAAAAGTCTTTCTTTTTTAAATGCTTAAGTTTAAATGACTCTGTCAGCAGGGTAATTTCCTGAGGTTCTAAAGAAATATATCTGGAAAGATGCCGGATGAGAAATGAATACATAAGTGGAAAATACCTTTATACTAAATTGCAAAAAATGAATGTAAGACGATTAAAAGCTTAATAAAAATAAGCAAGTTTGAACATCATACTCATAATAAAGCATTCAACAAAGTAGGCGCTGTTACAGGCATCTGCCTATATAGATTCTAATTTTATTCTCATGCAAAAATTATTCTTGATCTCTGGCGCTATTCTCGGTGGCCTGGGTGTGGCCATTGGCGCTTTTGGTGCACATGCTTTAAAAGGATTACTGGAGGCTTCCCAACGGACAGATACCTTTGAAACTGCTGTTCGCTACCAGTTTTATCATGCTCTGGCTCTTTTGTTTTTAGGATTACTTTTATTCCGCATAGACGCTAAACTTCTGCATTATTCCGGGCAATTGATGTTAGCCGGAACCCTTATTTTTTCAGGCTCGCTCTATATTTTGTGTTTAACCGGAACACGTTGGTGGGGTGCAGTTACCCCAATTGGTGGCGTACTGATGATTGCCGGCTGGATATTGCTCATCATTAGTCTTTCTAAAAATGTATAAAACAAAAAGCCCTTCAATTGTGAAGGGCTGATATGTAAAAGAGGAAATTCTTTATTTAGTATTTTAATTAGCAGCGTCTGCTTTGGCAGGCAATACATTGGTAACAATAGAAACTGTTTCCATACCACCATTATAATATACCGAAATCACTTTATTTTGCTGGCCCATTTTACCTGCACTATTAAAAGAAGCGGCAACTTCACCAGTTTTGCCCGGAGCAACAGGTTCTTTGGTCCAGTTGGTAGCCGTACAACCGCAAGTAGTTTGTACATTAGAAATTATCAGAGGTTCTGTACCCGTATTTTTGAATTTAAATGTAAATTCTACTTTGTCGCCTTGTTTGATATCGCCAAAATCGTGTGTTTTCTCATCGAAAGTAATTTTAGCGGCTGGTGCCTTGGCCTGGGTATTATTTTGTGCAAATGCAGCAAACGCCATAAAAAGGCTGCATACCAGAATTGTTAGTTTTTTCATGGAGATCAAATTAATGGTTACAAATATAGATAATACAAGTTTTTAATAAAAACGGATTTTGCAATAACCCTGCCATTACAACGTAAGGATATATAGAATAATTTCAAAAATCTTACCTAAATGTATGCAGAGTTATAATATTTAGCACTGGTATATTTTATAAGTACATGTAACAAAATCCATACTTTGTTGGGATTTGAACTTACTACCGATCATTACAAAAAGAATTTGGCATCAAAATTCATCAGGAAAAGTTGATTAGTTGCTCTGGTCATGGCTGTATACAGCCAGCGTAAAAATTCTGTATTTACTGCATCTTCCGTGAGGTATCCCTGGTCAACAAAAACGGCATTCCATTGTCCGCCCTGCGACTTATGACACGTTAATGCATAGGCAAACTTTACCTGTAATGCATTCAGATAGGGATCTCGCTTCACCACTTCATTGCGTTCCTTTTTAGAACGGATGTACATATAATCGGCCAGTACATTGTCGTATAATTTCCTATTATCTTCCTGGCTGAGTCCTGGCGTATAGGAGTGAAGAGTATTGAGCATAATTTTAGCTTCAAACTCCGGTTGTTCGGGATAATCTGTCAGGCGGAGCTGCAGGTTAGCAAACCGGAATCCATACATATCTTCAATAGAACTTACTTTCATGATTTCTACAAAATCTCCATTTGCCAGAAATCCGGCTGGCGCATCTTCACCAAGAGCTATATAATTATTCCGGACTACCATCAAAAAATCGCCCACATCAATTTCATTTTCGCTGAAATGTATCGCCCGGCGGATAAACTGGTTGTACTGGGTAGCGGCTTTATTGGAACGGCAAATGATGATTGTGTTTTCAATACCAAACTTATCGTAAGCATACCGAAGTCCATCTTCCAGCTTTTCACCGGTCATCTGATATATATCTGGGAAGTACTTGGTATGCAGTTTAATCTGGTTAGAATTCTGCAGCAATACATTTCGTAAGGCAGTCGCATTAATCAATATACCAGATTGTTCGTCCTGGCGCATTACTTCTTCCAGCTCTTTTTCCAGAACACTCACATCGAAATTTACCTTTAAGTATTCCCCATCCAATGCCGGACTTGCCGCCCGTCCCACTGGGGGCAACTGGGCAGTATCGCCAATGAGCATGAGTTTATTGCTTTCATCCTCAAACACATAATCTATTAAGTCGGCAAGCAGCCCATTTCCTCCGATAAAGTCTGCTTCATCCGAAATCATAGAGGCTTCATCTACGATAAAAATGGTATTGGTATGGTAGTTTTTCTGCCGTTCAAACACCAGGTTCCCTGTATAAGGATCGGCGGTTTGCCAGTAAATCTTTTTATGAATGGTGAATGCTTTCTGTTTGGAATAATTGGCCATTACTTTTGCGGCTCTGCCAGTAGGTGCAAGCAGTATATAACGGTAGCCGAATTTACGCTCCATATTTACCAGAGTACTTACTACAGTCGTTTTTCCGGTACCGGCAAAGCCTTTTAATAAAAATATCTGCCGGTATTTTTCTTTTTCAAGAATAAAATAATCGAGCAGTTTAAATAAATCGGCCTGGCCTGTAGTAGGGGTAAAAGGAAATCTTTTGGCTAGTAGTTTGGCCGGAGAAACAGTCATACAAATAGGCAGTATTCAGAGTTTAAATCTATGTGTTAAAAAAATCAAAACGAAATATATTGGGTTAATTTAAAAAGATAGTTTCGAGAACCAGATTTCTTATGCGTGCATTTATTCGAAAAATCAGCGTATGTACCATTTTTGTCTCCTTTTCCGTTACATAATAACCTTATATCTGCTTATGACAGACATTGCCGAGGAAGTAAAAAAAACATTTGGTCAAAAACTTAGGGTACGGGTATGTGGAATTTGTCTGCAAGACGATCAGATTCTCTTGGTCAATCATAGAGGACTGGGAAAAACCAATACTTTCTGGGCACCGCCGGGCGGGGGTATGCATTTTGGCGAATCTGCTGCCCAAACATTAGAGCGGGAATTTAAAGAGGAAACAGGGCTTCAAATAAAAACCGGTAGGTTTTTATTTGTGAATGAATTCATAGGAAAAGAGCTTCATGCCATAGAACTTTTTTTGAAGTACACTTGCTGGCAGGGGAAGTACGCCAGGGAACAGACCCCGAATTACAGGAACAGATTATCAAAGAGGTGAAATTTATGGCTTTGCAAGAGCTACAGACCTATCAATCGCAAGAGATGCATTCTCTTTTTCAAGGTTTTACTAATTTATATGATATTTTGCAAATGAATGGTTATATTTGCCTGTACAGCTCCAGCTGATTTTTACACCAGCTTTTTTAACTTCCATTCGTGTTTTTATATATTTTCCCGAAATATTACTTTATTTTACTTTTTAAAATTTTTATACTTGCATTAAACTTAAACCAAAATGAGTAAGACAAAGATTTTTACGTATGTACTTTTAATTCCTATCCTGATTTTAGGTTACCTATTGTACGATGGCATACGCGGCCCTATTCTGGAGCAACGCAGGATTGCCGGTATTGAAGCCCGTGTAATTGAAAAATTAAAACTGCTGAGAAATATTCAGGCGGGTTATTATTCTGTAAATGGCAAGTATGCCGGCAGCTGGTCTGAATTGACCAATTTTATAAATAACGGAAAATTCCTCAATATTCAGCGTAAAGAGATTGTAGATAGTATTAATGCACAAGGAGTGGAATCGGTACGGGTGATTATTGATACCCTGGGAACTACACCTGTAAGAGACTCTTTATTTCCTGCCAGTACCTATCCTGATTTTGATCCCAACACACTGTCTGTAATTCCTGGTAGTGGTGGAAAGCAATTTGAAATCTACGCTGGTACCATTGATCGTAATAATATAAAAGTGAATGTATTTGAGATTAAAGATACAGCCCCTGTGAATCCGGAGAGAAGAAAAAATAAAAATGAAAAGGCATTAAAAGTAGGTTCGAGAGAAGAAGCTACAATAGCAGGAAACTGGGAAGATTAGTAATGGGATTAGAAAGTATCACAGCCAAATTTAAACTGAATCAAAAAGTTAAGGACGACGCATTCAGTGTCGACTCCATACCAGACTATACATTAAACTTGCAAATCGGAAGCAATAGCTTCCGATTTTGTGTTATAGACGATGCCCAGCGCAAATGTCTCTGGCTCGAAGATTTCAGCTTTACCTCCTTGTTCTTTTCCGAACAATTACTCGACCAGCTGAATCTGATTTATGATGACCATCAGGTGTTACAAGCCGGTTTCTGGAAAAAAATAAATCTTTCTTTCAAAAATCAGCATTTTACGCTCATTCCTGAGACGCTTTTTAAAATGCAATCTGCTGCACAATATCTAAAATATAGTATAGAGCCCCCTTCTGAACCAGAGCAAAATCTATTTTATATCCACAAAAATTATGGGATTGCGAATGTTTTTTCTGCCGATAAACAAACGCTGGAATGGTTCAGGGCTATTTATCTGAATAAGCAAATTCAGCTGTTACATTATTCATCTGCGCTAATAGAAGGTACTTTGTCTCAGAATAAAGAGGTAGCTGCCAAACAAGTGATAATTTCTGTGGAGCAGTCGTATCTAACCATAATTGTAAGCCAGCAACAGCAATTATTATTCTGTAATACTTTTTATTATATGAGTGTGCAGGATTTTAGCTATTATGTAATGCTGGTAATCGGAGAATTAAATTTAGATCCTGAAACCTGTAAAGTTATTCTCTACGGTGAACTCAGCCACGACTCTGCAATATTCAGTCATTTATATAGGTATATCCGGAATATAACATTCGGTACTAAGCCTTCTTCCATTAACTTCAACTACAAATTTGATGAAGTACTCGATCACCGGTATTTCGATGTATATTCTATTCATTTATGTGAGTAAACAAGCATGCTGAGGTTAAAATTTATATACAAATAAGAAAGCCGCCTATTAAGGCGGCTTTCTTATTCTCTAGGATTATGATTAGTTATTGCATCCTCACTTCTGCTGCAACAATCTTATATTTATTCTCCCTGCAATGCCTTTTGCTTTTTGTAGTACTGCTCAAATACATATCTTACCGATTCATAAGAATTACTAAGCAATACTTTTGCCTGCGTACGGTCTACCCAGATTAGTTGCTCAATATCTTCTTCGGCCTGAGGCTTCATCTGGCTATCATCCAGGCTGGTCATGGCATACCACTTTGTTTTCTTCAGGATTTTATTGCCGTTTTGCGTATAAGTATGCCAGGTAGAACATATTTTTTTTTCAACTTTTACTCTGATATTGCACTCCTCCTCTACTTCCCGGATTGCACCAGCTTTTGGTTTTTCATCTTTATCAAGTTTACCCTTGGGCAAATCCCATTTTTTGAGCCGGTACATCAATAGAATCTGATCTCCTTTGCTCACCAATCCACCTGCCGCTTTTACAATTTTAAACTGGCTTTTCACCACTTTTATCATATCTGCTTTGCTGGGGGTAATGAATGTTAAGGAAATGAGCTTTTTGAGTTTTTTTACCCGCATCAGTGTAAACAACTTATATAGTAACAACACGGAAGGTTCAATTACGACAACATTGCCCTGCAATTGAGATGCTTTTACCTGTGTATTCTGCCCATCTAACTTTACATCATAGCGGGCAGTCTGGTAGTGAGTTGTGCTGACAAAACGGACCGGCTTGTCATTTACAAATAAGTTCATGTATAAGGTTACAGGTTTAAGGAATATACGAGATTAATATAGCTAATTGCCGGAATATAGAATAGAACTTCCGCAAAACAATGCAATAATTATATGGTATCCAAGTAAGTGAATTTCCCACATCTTATAATTGTTGTTTGCTGCTATTTCTACCTTTTCTTCAGCTTAATTCTTACTATGAGATAATTTACCTGGAATATATACGGCTTTTACGCTAAATGTTTATCTTCGCTCCATGCAAACCACCATTGAAAAAGACACCACTGCCAGGCAAGTTGCCTCTACCCTGCTTAAAATTGGTGCCATACAATTACGACCTCAGCAACCTTTTACCTGGAGTTCCGGCTGGAAATCACCTATTTATTGCGACAACCGGCTTGCTTTATCTTATCCTCAGGCACGTACATTTATTAAAGAAAGTCTGGCTATATTGATTCAAAAGGAATTTACGCAGGTAGAAGCAGTTGCCGGAGTGGCTACGGCTGGCATTCCGCAAGGTGCTTTGGTAGCTGATAAGCTGCAACTTCCGTTTATATATGTGCGCTCAAAACCTAAAGAACATGGCATGAGCAATATGATTGAAGGCAAAATTACGCCAGGGCAAAAAGTGGTCATCATTGAAGATTTGATTTCTACCGGTGGAAGTTCCCTAAAAGTAGCGGATGCTTTGCGTGAAGCCGGATTTGAAGTGTTAGGGATGGCCGCTATTTTTACGTATGGTTTTGAAACTGCCACACAGAATTTTACTGATAAACAAGTCCCTCTCTTCTGCCTGAGTAATTACCATATATTACTGGAAGAAGCAGTAGCTGGCAAGTACATTGCTTCTTCAGAAATAGCTTCTTTACAGGAATGGCGTACTAATCCCAGTCAGTGGATGCAATAATAAGCGCTGCTTTATTCTGTAATTACATTAATTTGCCCGTCTTTCAACAATACTTGTAAAGGATCACCACTTTTTACCTCCTGTACCGACTTTACAACTTTGCCATTTTTGAGTACCAGGCTAAATCCTTTATCTAAAAAAGCCTTGGGATTATACTGTTCAAGCGTGGCCTGTAATAAATCCAGTTCACTTCTGGTCCGGGCAAATATATAACGCCGTTGCATATGGATTTTTTCAGCCATATCATCCAGAATCTGCATGTGGTGATACAAGCTATACCGGACAGCAGTATGAATGCCTGCTTTCATCTGAAATAATAATGCGCCCATCTCAGCCTGGTCAGGGACGGCATGTTCAGCAGCGGCGGTGGGAGTAGCAGCTCTCAGATCAGCTACAAAATCCAATATTGTAAAATCCGTTTCATGGCCAATAGCTGAAATTACCGGTGTCTGGCAGGCAAAAACTGCCCTGGCTAAAGATTCATTATTAAAACACCATAGGTCCTCAATAGAACCGCCGCCTCTGGCAATAATAATTAACTCTACTTCTGGTCGGGCGCATAATGTATGTAAAGCCTCCGTTACGGAAACCGGAGCCTGTTCGCCTTGTACAATTGCCGGTGCAATAAGCAGATTTACACAAGGATACCTCCGCCGGATAGTTTGCATTATATCTTTGATTACAGCTCCGGTGGGAGAAGTAATTACGCCAATAGTGGATGGAAATAAAGGCAAAGGCTTTTTATGAGATTCATCAAATAAACCTTCTGCCTGTAGTTTGTCTTTCAATAATAAAAATTGCTGATACAAATCCCCAATTCCCGAGGAATACACTTCCTGCACCAGCAATTGATAATTGCCTCGCTGGGCATATACCGTTACACTGCCTTTCACAATCAGCTTTGCGCCTTGTTTGAGCAACTCACGTGTTTTTGCAGTTATGCTTCCTCTGAACATTACACAACTAATCTGTGCATCTTCATCTTTTAATGTAAAATAGGCATGCCCGGAACTATGCAGTGTACAGTTAGATACTTCTCCCTGTATGTAAATTTCCTGCAACTCATCGTCATACTCAAGTACTTCTTTGATCCGGTAAGTCAGATCTCTCACGGTTAATAAGTCAACAGACAGGTAATTCATGTAAAAAAGCTTTAGGTGTCCTGATAGAATTATTATTCCAAGCCGAAAATCGGGATTTCATTTGTAAGAAACTATACATATTTAGAAAAACCCGAACTAATGTTAGGTCTTCTGTGGTGAATTTAGTTAGTGGACGATCTTTTTTTATGAGTTATTATACTTAACTCTCCCGATTCCTGCAAAATTAGCCAGCCTAGTTACTCTATCTGATCTGTTTAAAGCCTGTTCTCTCATTTGAAGGCGGGTTAAATTCAGACACAACTTGCATTTCTTTATAATAAATATAACTTATCCAATACATATTCAAATATATCATTTGACTGTTTTCAAGAATAAATTATAATTAAAGAATATTTATTGTATTAATCCAATCTCTTTATATACATAATTCATATCTTACAAACATTTACTTAGCAAGAGCGTTTATGCTATTAGTTATATTAATAATTTTATTAAATTTGCAATGGATCAAAATATAAAGCATATCAAAATATAATATATTAAAAAAATTATAAAATATGAACCTATTATAAATATTAAAAGTTATATTTTCAAACATTGCATACATTATATTATTAGAAGAAAATTTATAAAATACAACCAAGTAAGATAATACCTGATTATTGAATTTTTTTAACAAAAACCCTTCCTACATTTGTATCAGATAAAAACAAAATAGATTATGAAAACGAAATCAATATTAATAACATTGCTTGTAACAGTTATGAGCACTATGCTTTTAGCCAACGATCGCGAAAAATCATCTGACGCCAAAGCCATTATCAGAAATAGCGGAAAAAGTGCTGTTTACCAGTTAGTTTATCTTTCTGAAGTTCCAGGTACAGTGAATGTATCTATTGTAGATGCAAAAGGAAATACCATTATGACTGACCGTGTGAAAAATGTTGAAGAAGGCTTTATGCGTCCATATAACTTCTCTGCGCTTGCTGAAGGAAACTATCTGATTGAAATACAGGATGCCAAAGGAAAAGTAATGGTTCCTTTTATACACAAAGTAAGCAAAACTGTACAGCCATTAAACGTAAAAGTAAAAGCCTTACCAACAGATAAAAAATTCCAGGTGATCATGATTGGCAACCAGTCTGATGTATTACAAGTAAATATTTTAGATGAAGCCAAAGCCCTTGTATATACTGATTATATCGATGCTACTAATAGCTTCAGCAAAGTATACGACCTGACCAAAGTAAAAGCCAATAATTTTACTTTTGAAATCAGAAATTCAAACGAAATCATCAGCACTCAACAATTTTAACTTATACCATAGAGCGGATGCTTACTGGCAAACTCTATTGGGAATATTAATTCAGGTGTTATCAGAAAAGCCCTTACATGCAGTGTGAGGGCTTTTTGCATTAAAAACAGGAAGTCTGAATCGCTCTATTATTGAGTGATAAGACTATTTTTTATTTCTTCAGCAATGCATGTATCAATATCTGCCACTGAGTTAAATAACTGCTCGAAAGAATCAATTACAAAATACTGGCTCTGGAATTTATCCTTAATATAAGGTGTCCGGATGATTTCTTTTACGTTATAAGGAATTCTGAGGGGAACATCGCTTTTTAATGAGTACTCTGTTTCTCCGGCAGAAGACAGAATACCTGCGCCATAAATGCGCAACTTATTTTTATCACGTATCAATCCAAATTCTACTGTATACCAATATAATCTGGCAACCAGCTCAATAGCCAGCTCATTTTCAATATATTTCAAAGCGATTTGACTTAAGCCCACCAGAAAATTACATAGGTCAGTATTGGTGAGTAGCGGTACATGCCCAAACACATCATGAAACATATCAGGCTCTTCCAGATAATCCAGCTGGCTCTTTTTACGCAACCAGGTAGTAGCGCAAAAATTGCGGTTTTTCATGAGTTCAAAAAATTCCTTATTAGGCAGCAATCCTGGTACTACATATAATTGCCAGCCGGAAATATCTTTTAAAATCTGATTTACTTCATCAAAATCGGGGATGCGTTCGGCAGTAAATTTTATGCGCTTCATGCCTGCTAAATATTCGTCTGTAGCGGCACCTGGCATTTTTTTAATTTGCCTGTTGAATAAAATACGCCAGACCTCCTGGTCGTCGGCAGTATACTTGTCATATTGCTGTTTCATAAAAAGCGTGCATATAAGTTAATAAACAGATTATTTATAAGGAAAGTTGTATGAGGAAATAGCATAAAAAAAGCCTGCTCTTTCGGAAAGACCAGGCTTTTGTAAATTTTTTGAATGCGTTCAAACTTCAGCAAAGCATTATCTTCCGGGTATAGTTTCCGGTTAGATAATAATAGTATTTGCTGCAGTTATTCATGGGGTAAATATGTACTTTAATTAACAAAAATGCAAGTTAGCAGACTGCAAATATAATTTACCATTGTAACATCTCTACAGATAGAAAAATTAATGTGTTCATTTTGTAAGCCATAAATTAATAGATAACTTACGAAACTAATCCTTTTCATGGAACTGCTTTCTCGTCTCAGGCACTTGTGTTAACTTAGTGCTTTATTTTTGTTTTCATCAGCCATTAATCGCCAACAAAATACAAATACTATGAAAAATAAGTACCAGCCTTCTTCAACTTTCAAAAGTTCAGTTAGGCTTTTTATAAAGTTCTACTTATGTATAGGGATTACCATCTTCGCTATTACTTCAGGTTTTTCTCAGCAATTTCCCGACGGATTTACTCAAACCAGTATTGTAAAAACACTTGATACCCCAACTGCTATGGCTTTTGCACCAGATGGGCGAATATTTGTGGCTGAACAAGGGCAAGGTGCTATTTTGCGGGTGATAAAAAATGGAAACCTACTACCCGAACCTGCAATAGAAATTGAGCCTGAAACCAAAGGCAACAAAAGTATAATAGGTATTACTTTCGACCCTAACTTCCGAAACAATCAATATATCTATCTGTATTATATCATAATTAAAACCAAACATGCCCGGGTAAGCCGCTTTAAAATCGACGGAGATATTATACAAAAAGAAAGTGAAGAGGTTATAGTAGAGATCGATGAAATTAAACCAGAAATTAATCACAATGGGGGCCAGATTCAATTTGGCATAGATGGCAAATTATACATAGCTACCGGAGATTTATACAAACCAGAGCAGGCACAGGATTTAAATAATTATCACGGGAAAATTATCCGGGTGAACCCAGATGGAAGTGTACCTTCTGATAATCCATTTACAGGGGCAGATGATTCTGAACAGAAAAAACGGATCTGGGCTTATGGAATCAGAAATGGATTTTCTTTTGATATTCAGCCTGGTACCGGTAAATTATTTATTAACGATGTGGGTTCAGATTATTACGAAGAAATAAATGATGCTACCAAAGGCGGACTTAACTTTGGATGGCCGGCAGAAGAAGGTCCAGGAAAAAATCCGGATTATGTATCACCCCTTTATTCTTACCAGCGTATTCTGGAGCCAGGCAATGACCATGGATGTGCCATTACCGGAGGTGTATTTTTCAACCCTGCTACTACTAATTACCCTGCATCCTATAAAGGCAAATATATTTTTCAGGAATATTGTAACGGATGGATTGCCATGCTTGATCTGAATAATAGCGCTGTTAAAGTTCCTTTCGCAACTGATCTTGGCAGTGGCAATATATACTTAACGGTAGGTACAGATGGCAACTTGTACTATTTATCGAGGAATGGGAAGAATAGCATTTTGTATAAAATTACCTATACACAACAAGAAGCACCCCAAATCACTAACCAACCGGATGATATTACGGTTGCTGAAGGACAATCAACTTCCTTTACAGTGAGTGCATCAGGCACAGCTACCCTGCAATACCAATGGCAAAAAAATGGAAAAGATATTCCTGGTGCTACGGCTGCAAAGTATGCTATTTCGAAAACAAAACCTCAAGATGCAGGTCAATACCGGGTGATTGTAACCAATACCGCAGGAAGTGTAACCAGTCGTGCAGCTATTCTGTCTGTCACTACTAATAATGATGCGCCGGTTGCTGTAATTATTACCCCAACTGCTGGGAGTAAGTATCAGGCAGGACAAGTACTTTCTTTTGAAGGTTCAGCTACGGATGAAGAAGATGGGGAACTGCCGGACAGTGCCTTTACCTGGGATATCGTGTTCCACCACAATACTCATACGCATGAAATGCCAGTAGTAAGCAGTGGAAAAAAGAAAGGTACTTTTGTTATTCCTAACACAGGAGAACCTGAAATAAGTGTATGGTATAGGTTATATTTAACGGTAAAAGATTCCAAAGGCGCTTCTCACAAGATATACCGGGATATTTATCCAAGAACCTCTGTTATCAATTTTGCTACTGAACCTGCCGGACTGGCTATTACATTCGATGGTAAACCATTAACTACGCCTACTTCCATTGATGGAGTAGAAGGTATTTTACGTTCGATTGGGACAGCTGCCACCCAAAGTTTGAATGGTAAGGAGTATATATTTGATCGTTGGAAGCATGGTGGAAGCCGCATCCAAACCATTGCATTCCCAGAAGATAATCTCACCTATACTGCTGTCTTCAAACGAGTTGACACCCCAGATGATCTGGTAAAGGTCAACATCAACTTTCAGCCTTCTAGTTCAACCACGCCTACAGGTTACTTAGCAGATATTGGAGAAGTGTTTGCCAATAGAGCCAATGGCTTTAGCTATGGATGGAATCAGACTACCTTTTATGCCAGAGACCGCTACCCAATGGCAGGATACGACAGGCGTTACCTTACACTTAATCATATGCAAAAGATAAAAGGTAGTGATGCTATTTGGGAAATAGCTTTACCCGATGGCACTTATCAGGTTACAGTAGTTTGTAGCGATCCGTTGTACACTAATCAGATCAATCATTTACTAATCGAAAATCAACGCCTCTCCGATGAAGACAGGTATGATGAAGTAGATGAGTATGAGGTAACGGTAGAAGTGACCGATGGCAGACTCACCATCAAACCTGCCCCTGATGCCGTCAATGCCAAGATCTCTTTTGTAGATATCATGCAGGTGAGTGCTGGTGCCAGAGTGGCTTCAGCAGGCAAACTAGCTAATTTGCAGATGGAGGTATTTCCTAATCCTGTTTCAGATAAGCTTTCTGTCAAACTCTTTACCAGTCAGGCCGGACAAGTGAAGTTGACGTTGACCGATGTGTTATCAAGGCCGGTACAAGGACAGCTTTATCAACTGGAACAAGGAGAGCACATGCTCAGTTTGCCGGTGCATAGTTTGAAAGCAGGTTCTTATTTGTTACAAATCTCCACTCCTTCTCATTCCTTCTCTAAACGGATTACTATTGTTAAGTAATCTTTCCCGGATGCATAAAAAAAGCGAACCTTAAACGGTTCGCTTTTTTTATGCTACCACTTCAATATACATCTCACCAATGCTTAATATCATTTGATTCATACAATGAAGATAAAACTATTTTTCTGCTGACTTTTCAAAGGGTAATTAAATCAGGAGTTTGGTAATAAAAACACTCGCTTTAGCTGTATCTATGAACATATGATTTTCATGAGATACGAAGCAAAAAAAATTATTAGTAACCATTTAAAAAAGAGCTACATAAAAATAAGCGATCAATTTTCTATAAAGTATGACTCATTTTATATAATTTTATTGTCTTTTTATTAATTATTTATACGCATACAAGTAATTCGCCTGATTATGAAGTACACTTACCTTAGTAAAGTTTTTTCCCTTAAAACTTTTCGCACCTCCCCTTTTTTGTTGGCACTTATAGGAGTGCTATTTATTTTATTTTCTGTTTCACAGGTTTACTCCCAGAAATTTCCTGCCGGATTCAGTCAGGTTAGTATAACAACCGAGCTTGCCAATCCAACAGTGATGGCTTTTGCACCCGATGGGCGTATATTTGTGGCTGAGCAGAGTGGAAGATTACGGATAATTAAGAATGGAATATTATTAGATACTCCTTTTGTAACCTTAAAAGTAAACGCCTCCGGTGAAAGAGGCTTAATAGGGATCACGCTTGATCCAAATTTTACTACTAATGGGTATATGTATCTTTACTATACGGTAGCGAGTGGGGCTAATAATCGCATTAGCCGCTTTACCGCCAATGGAGATGTTGCTGTAGCCGGATCAGAAAAAATACTATTAAATTTAGATCCTTTAAGTAAGGCCACTAACCATAATGGTGGAGCGATGCACTTTGGAAAAGATGGCAAACTCTATGTGGCCGTAGGAGAAAATGCCCGGCCAGAAGAAGCACAAAACTTAAATAACTATCACGGTAAATTGCTACGTATCAACCCAGATGGATCGGCTGCTGATGATAATCCCTTTCTGTCCGGTCCTGCCAAGCAAAGAAGAATTTGGGCATATGGCCTGAGAAATCCTTTTACTTTTAGTGTTCATCCCACCACAGGTAAAATCTTTGTCAATGATGTGGGATCATCACGGTGGGAAGAGATCAATGATGCTACTAACAAAGGGCAAAACTTTGGCTGGCCCAGAAGGGAAGGGGTAACTGCAAATCCTGCTTATGACAATCCAGTATATACGTATCAGCGGTTACTTCAATCCGGAGATGGAATTGGCTGTGCCATTACAGGCGGAACTTTTTTCGACCCTGCTTCTGGCAATTACCCTTCACAGTATAAAGGCACATACTTTTTTCAGGACTTTTGCAATGGGTGGATTAATTATCTGGATCTAAGTGATAATGTAACCAAACAACCTTTTGCTACAGGCCTAGCTAGTGGGTCATTGAGTATTACAACTGGCCGGGATGGTAACTTGTACTATCTGAACCGTACGAATGGCACCCTTTATAAGATTGTATATAATAGCAACAATACAGCACCTAGTATATATAACCAGCCAGATGATGTTGCTGTTTCTGTGGGAGAACAGGTTTCCTTTACAGTAAGTGCATCAGGTACCGGCCCATTACAATACCAATGGCAGAAAAACGGAGTAAATATAGCTGGTGCTACCTCTGCTACCTATTCTATTTCAAACACTGCTATTGAGGATGCAGGTCAATACCGGGTAATTGTAAAAAACGCAGTGGGTAATGTAACCAGCCGTGCGGCTATTTTAACAATACGTGCCAATACGGTTCCTGAAGCAAGTATCATTACTCCAGCTAATGGAGCGCTATATTCAGCCGGACAAACTATTAACTTTTCAGGCTCAGCTACTGATGCCGAAGATGGTACATTACCTGCCAGTGCTTTTAGCTGGGAAGTGGTCTTTCACCATGATACCCATTCCCACGATGGCCCTCCCGTTGCCACAGGAGTAAAAAACGGAAGTTTTATCATTCCTGCCAGTGGAGAAACCAGCGCTGATGTTTGGTACAGAATATTCTTAACCGTAACCGATTCTGAAGGTGCCACTCATAAAACCTACCGGGATATTTATCCAAGAACAACTACTATTACATTAACTACCCAACCTGCCGGATTAGAACTCACCTTAGATGGGCAACCTGTTACGGCTCCTACTTCTGTAGAGGGTGTAGAGGGGCTGTTGCGCTCCATTGGAGCAGATGCTATCCAAACACTGAATAACACTGAGTATACCTTCGATCGTTGGGCTCATGGGGGCAGCCGTAACCAAACAATTGAATTCCCAGAGGACAATAGTACTTACACAGCTATTTTCAAACAAGTTACTAGCAGCTTACGCAATCCAGAAAATCCTATTAATACAGTCAATGGCCTTAACTATAGTTATTATGAAGGCGACTGGAACAATTTACCTAACTTTGCTTCTCTCTCAGCTTTAAAGACTGGCACTATTACAGATGTTGATCTTTCTGCAGCTAACAGGGCAGAAAACTTTGGCTTCCGGTTTACAGGCTATATTCAAGTACCAGCAGATGGAGAATATACTTTCTACACAATTTCTGATGATGGCAGTCAGTTCTTTATTGGCAATACACTCGTAGTGGATAATGATGGGTTACATTCCCGTGAAGAACGCTCAGGTACAATTGGACTGAAAGCAGGTAAACATGCTTTCAGTCTAAATTACTTCCAAAACATAGGTGGCCAAGTACTGGATGTGGCTTATCAAAGTAGGACAATAAGCAAAAGGCAAGTTCCGGTGTCTGCTTTCTATCGCATTAAAAGCGATACTCCTGATGATCTGGTAATGGTCAAAATCAATTTTCAGCCATCTAGTTCAGATGTTCCCTCCGGCTATCTGGCTGATATGGGAGAAGTGTTTGCTAACCGGGGAAATGGCTTTACTTACGGATGGAATCAGACTACTTTTCATACCCGTGACCGGGGACCTATTGTTAGTTCAGATAGCCGGTATTATACCCTCAACCACATGCAGAAGGAGCCTCAATCAGATGCCATTTGGCAAATAGCTTTGCCCGATGGCATCTATCAGGTCACAGTAGTATGTAGCGATCCGTTGTACACCAATCAAATTAACGACTTGTCTATTGAAGGAGAAGTAGTTGTTGATGAAGACAGCTATGATGCGGTAGATGAGTATGAAGTAACGGTAGAAGTGACTGATGGCAGACTCACCATCAAACCTGCCCCTGATGCAGTCAATGCCAAGATCTCTTTTGTGGATATAAAACAGGTGAGTGCTAGCGCCAGAGTGGCTTCAGCAGGCAAACTAGCCAATTTGCAGATGGACGTATTTCCTAATCCTGTTTCAGATAAGCTTTCTGTTAAACTCTTTAACAGTCAGGCCGGACAAGTGAAGTTGACTTTAACCGATGTGTTATCAAGGCCGGTACAAGGACAGCTTTATCAGCTGGAACAAGGAGAGCATCTGCTCAGTTTGCCGGTGCATAGTTTGAAAGCCGGTTCTTATTTGTTACAAATCTCCACTCCTTCTCATTCCTTCTCTAAACGGATCACTATTGTTAAATAGCTTATATACCTGTAAAACAAAAGCGGACTACATCATAGTCCGCTTTTTGTTTTATATGGCAAAGTTTAATTCACTGAATTTATTAGTTTACCAATATGATCAATTGAGATATGAATCTGGTCGCCACTGAGCAAGGTAAAATCATTGTCTGGTACAATGCCGGTGCCGGTTAGCAGGAAACAACCTGCTGGGAAACTGCTTTCCCTGTACAAATACTCTACTAGTTCCTCTTCTTTCCGTTTCAGATTTTCCAGGGTAATTTCTCCTTTAAAAACTGCTTTTGTGTTTCTCATAATGATCAATTCTATTCTGGAATTGCGGGGTAGCGGTTTCTGGCTTACAAAAATGCAAGGGCCCAGGCCGCAACTTTTATCATAGGTTTTTGCCTGGGGCAAGTACAAAGGATTTTCGCCCTCAATACTTCTCGAACTCATGTCATTGCCAATCGTATATCCCACAATTTTTCCACTGGATGTTATTACCAGCGTGAGTTCTGGTTCAGGTACATTCCAGGTAGAATCTTTCCGGATATTTACGCCATGCCCTGAACCGACCACCCTGTGAGGGGTAGCTTTGAAAAACAATTCCGGACGTGGGGCATTATATACCTTATCATAGAAATCACCTCCTCCGGCTTCTTTGGATTCTTCCTGACGGGCTACCTTACTCCTCATATAAGTTACACCGGATGCCCATACTTCCTGATTTCCGATGGGAGCCAGTAATTCATTGGCCAGTTTAGTTTGCGCTGCTGCTTCCGTAAGCTGTTGTGACTTCCCTATCCATGCTTCTACCTGTTCATATAAATCGTCCCGGTTAATAAAATGATCCCAGTTCTGGTTTGTCAATTCATAATATTGACGATTGTATTCTATCAAAATTCCGCTTTGTACTTTGTATATCTTCATGTGTTTAAAAGTTAAGACTCTATCATCAGTTATTCTTAATCAAAGAAAGCAAACTTTCAGAGCAGGCTTCTGGGATTTCAAGTAAATGAAATTTTAAATATTCCATCTTCCTTTTGCATTATTTTTTTTAATATTGGCCTTAATCATTATCAATAATCATTGGTCAACAGCCAATGACGACTGACCAGTGACCAGTTTTTATAAACCTCTATACCTCTACTTATGAAACTATTCCGCTTCGGTGTACCCGGACAAGAAAAACCAGGTTTGATTTTACCTGATGGCAGAAAAATAGATGCTAGTGCTTTTGGAGAAGATTACACCGAGCATTTTTTTGCCTCCGATGGATTAAAACGGCTACAAACCTGGGCTTCTGCACAAGCCAGTACAGCCCCAGTCGTAAACGATCAGGTACGCTTAGGCTCGGCTATTGCCCGTCCCAGTAAAATTATTTGTGTAGGATTGAATTATAAAGACCATGCTGCAGAAAGCAAAATGGCGGTTCCGGCAGAACCCATTCTGTTTTTCAAAGCTACTACCTCTCTCTGTGGCCCCAACGATGATCTGATTATTCCGAAAAACAGCCAGAAAACCGATTGGGAAGTAGAACTGGCCGTAGTAATCGGGAAAAAAGCTACCTATGTAGCTGAATCGGAGGCAATGGAATATGTAGCCGGCTATGTATTACACAACGACTACAGCGAACGGGCTTTTCAGCTGGAACGGGGCGGACAGTGGGTGAAAGGAAAAAGTTGCGATACTTTTGCTCCGGTAGGGCCTTTTCTGGCTACCAAAGACGAAATTACAGATGTACACAACCTCCGGCTCTGGCTTACGGTGAATGGCAAAACCATGCAGAATGGCTCTACTTCCAACCTGATTTTCAACATTCCTTTTCTGGTAAGCTATATCAGCCAGTTTATGACTTTACTGCCTGGCGATATTATTTCTACTGGTACACCGGCAGGCGTAGGATTAGGGTTCAATCCGCAAATTTACCTCAAAGCCGGTGATGTAGTGGAATTAGGCATCGATGGACTTGGCTCTTCTAAACAGCAGGTGAAAGCATATTCTGGTAATTAACAGATGTATTGTTTTGTATTTTCCACCAGCTGTTTACTCTATCAGCCATGAAGCAATTTGCTAAAACTATCCTGCTTAAAAACGATCCCAATTTGATCGCCACCTATCTGCATTATCATAACCATATCTGGCTGGAAGTAGTACAATCATTCCGGAAGGTAGGGGTAGAAGATATCAGAATATGGATGATTGGCAGAAGACTATTTATGCTGATGACCACCACGGATGCTTTTGATCCGAATACGGACTTTGACAAATATTTAAGTTTACATCCCAAAAACGAGGAATGGGAAGAGTTGATGAAAACTTTCCAGGAGAAGGCGCCGGAAGCCAAACCAGATGAACACTGGGCAGATATGGAACTGATTTTTCAAATGCCACATTAAAATGGTTATTGGTCAATAAATCATTGGTTAAGTTGTAAGAGCAGCTATTTCGCTGTTGAACCTATAGATAACATACTATTGACACAATTCACTAATGATTATTGACCATTAACTACTTATCCTATGAAAATAGATGCACATCAGCACTTCTGGAAATATACACCACAGGAATACGGATGGATTTCTGAAGAAATGTCTGTTATCCGGCGGGATTTTTTGCCGCCAGATCTGCAACCAGAACTGAAGAAAGCCGGATTTGACGGAAGTGTGGCCGTACAGGCTCCACAAACTGAAGAGGAAACCCATTTTTTATTGGATCTGGCCGATCATTATTCTTTTATCAAAGGAGTAGTGGGCTGGATAGATTTGCAGGCAGCAAATGTGGAAGAACGATTGTCGGTATTTGCCAGGCATCCCAAACTTTGTGGCATCCGCCATGTGGTACAAGCAGAACCAGATGACCATTTTTTACTAAAACCTGCATTCAAAAAAGGAGTGAGTTTACTTGAAAAATTTAAGCTTACCTACGATATTCTCATCTATCCTAAACAACTCCCTGCTGCCATTGAGTTTGTTGCTACTTTTCCCAGACAGAAATTCGTACTTGATCATATTGCCAAACCATTTATAAAAGATCATATCACTGAGCCATGGGATACAAACATCCGCAGGCTGGCCGCACATGAAAATGTATATTGTAAACTCTCGGGCATGGTAACGGAGGCAAACTGGAAGCAATGGAAGAAAAGCGATTTTACACCCTATCTGGAAACTGTACTGGAAGCTTTTGGTCCCAACCGGCTCATGATTGGTTCCGACTGGCCGGTTTGTAAAGTAGCCGGCGAATATTCACAAGTGATGCAGTTGGTGCAGGAATTTATTTCTACTTTATCCACAGACGAGCAAGCCCGGATACTGGGCCGTAATGCCATCGGGTTTTATGGATTGAAAGTATAGCATTCTCCTTTTTATAAGTACATTCAACGTATGAAAGTACTTATCATTGAAGACGAAGCACCTGCCGCCAGAAGATTACAATTGCTGCTCAAAGATGTTGATTCCTCTCTGGAAATTATAGCTACTACAGATAGTATTATTTCTTCTGTACAATGGCTGAATACAAATCCGGCTCCAGACCTCATTTTTATGGATATTCAACTGGCCGATGGGCTGAGTTTTGAGATTTTCTCCCGCACCACCATACAAGCACCTGTTATATTTACGACAGCTTATGATGAGTATTCCTTACAAGCTTTTAAGGCTAATGGTATTGATTATCTACTCAAACCGGTAGAAATCTCCGCCTTAGCCGAAAGTATACAGAAGTTGAATACATTAAAAGAACAATTTACCCGTCAAACAGAACGGAAAAATTTAGAAAGCCTGCTGAAAACCCTCCGGCCAGAACAACCTACTTATAAGTCCAGGTTTCTGGTAAAAATAGGCGATCGACTTATATTCATTCCATCTACAGAGATTGCCTATTTTATGGCCGAAGAGAAAATTGTACTCATTATTACGATGGATAACAAAAAATATATTGCCGACCATTCTCTCGATGAACTCGAACCAATGATGAATCCGAAAGATTTTTTTCGGCTCAACCGCCAGTTTCTGGCACATATCCAGTCTATAAAAAACATCAACCAGTATTTCAATGGTAAACTTAAACTCACCTTACAGCCTTCTCCTGTACAGGAAGTATTGGTAAGCCGGGAACGGGCAAGCACATTTAAAAGATGGCTTGATGTTTAAATTTAATTACAAATCTTTAAACATTGTTACGGTAACCATCTCCTAAGTATTTGCCTATATTAAAAATACTTCTTTCTGAACAAATTAATTTTTTATATAAAATTAGGCTTATTTTAATATATAGGTCTAAAGTATTTATTCAAGCAGCAAGCATGTTATATATTTCTTAGAAAGCGGTTGTATTTATAATGATGGTATATTACATTTTGTTTAAGATATACATAAAAAACATTAAACAAAACTTGACTATTTTGTTTAATGTTACGTATATTTGCTTACACAAAACTCCCACTGTTATGACAGCAATTGAGTTCACCTATTCCATCAATACATTAACCAAGTCTCTTAAGCCTTTCGCTTTAAGATTGACAAAGGATGCCGAAGATGCCAATGATCTGTTGCAGGAAACATTGATGAAAGCTTTTACCAACCGGGACAAGTTTGCCGAAGGTACCAACCTGAAAGCATGGCTGTATACCATTATGAAGAATACCTTCATTACCAATTATCAGCGTTTGGTTCGGAAAAAAACTTTTGTAGATACAACCAGCAACCTACATTACATTAACTCGCAGGACAGCATAACAGAAAACCTGGCGTATTCCACTTTTAAAATGGAAGACATCAGTGCAGCACTCAAAAGCCTCGATGAGGTATACAGAATGCCTTTTATTATGCACTTCCGCGGATTTAAGTACCATGAAATTGCTGAGAAGCTCAATATTCCGATTGGGACCGTTAAAAACCGGATTCATATTGCCCGTAAAGAGCTTAAAGATTCGTTAACACAATATACCTATAGCAATTAACCATTTGTATCGCTTATATAAATTTAGTTTCCTGCTTCCTAAACTTTAATTAGTTTAGGAAGTTTTGTTTTAAAAGCCATTGCTTACAGAAGTTTCTTAGCTTATGGCTAATGTTATCATTTTTTCATCTTCTCATTTTTCAATCATCTACGATGCCCAAAAAGAAAGTAATCGTTATTGGTTCTGGATTCGCAGGCATTGCTGCTGCAACTACACTGGCTACTCAAGGATTTCAGGTAACTGTACTGGAAAAAAACGAAGGCCCTGGAGGAAGAGCAAGAGTTTTTCAGGCGGAAGGATTTACTTTCGATATGGGTCCCAGCTGGTACTGGATGCCAGATGTATTTGAATCCTATTTTAACCGGTTTGGCAAAAGCACCTCTGATTATTACCAGCTAATCCGGCTTGATCCTTCTTATACAGTAATTTTTGGAGAAAATGAGTTTGTAGATATACCGGCTGAACTGAAGGAATTGTATGCGCTTTTTGAATCATTCGAACCTGGTAGCAGCACCAGATTACAGGCTTTTCTGGAACAGGCGGCGTATAAATATAAAGTAGGTATTAACAACCTGGTGTATAAACCCAGCCGTTCGCTCACCGAATTCATCGACTTTAAGCTACTGATTGACGTGTTCCGTATGGATGTTTTTCAATCGTTTCATCAGCATATCCGAAAGTTTTTCCACCATGAGAAAATTCTCAAGCTGATGGAGTTTCCAGTTTTATTTCTCGGCGCTGTGCCGGAGAATACGCCGGCATTATACAGCCTGATGAATTATGCAGATATTAGTTTAGGCACCTGGTACCCGATGGGGGGTATGCATAAAATTGTAGAAGGAATGGTAAAACTAGCTGAAGAGAAAGGTGTACAGTTTATCTATAATGCGGATGTACAGAAAATAGAGGTAGCACAGGGAATTGCCAATAAAGTAATCACTCAAAATCAGGAATATGAGGCAGATATTATTGTTGCCGGGGCAGATTATCACCATGTGGAAAAAAACCTGCTGCCTGCTGGTTCTCAGAGTTATACTGAAGACTACTGGAACAAACGGATAATGGCTCCCTCTTCTCTTATCTTTTACCTGGGGATTAACAAACGGCTTCAGAATCTAAGGCATCACAATCTTTTCTTCGATGAAGATTTTAAGATACATGCCCGGGAGATTTACGAAATACCCAGGTGGCCTTCCAGACCTTTGTTTTATGTGTCGGTTCCTTCCAAAACAGATGTGAGTGTAGCGCCGGAAGGATGTGAAAATGTGTTTATCCTGATTCCGGTAGCGCCCGAACTGGAAGATACGCCTGCGATCCGGGAAAAATATTATGAGATGGTGATGAATCGTCTGGAGAAACTAACCGGGCAACCCATCAGGAATGCAGTGATATTCAAGCGCAGTTACGCCCACCAGGATTTTAAAGCGGATTATAATGCTTTTAAAGGAAATGCCTATGGCCTGGCCAATACGTTGATGCAAACCGCTATACTAAAACCATCGTTAAAAAGCAAAAAGGTTAAAAACCTCTACTATACCGGACAACTTACTGTGCCAGGACCTGGCGTACCACCTTCTCTCATTTCCGGACAGGTAGTTGCTGAAGAAATACGAAAGGAATATGGCCGGTAAATCAGAGAGCTCTGGCGTTTTATCCATTTAGTTTTAACAAAATTAGGATAAGGCTAATCAAATGATTATTATAATGAATAATATATACTAAACAGGCGATGTCTTGTTTAAAGGTTTTGTTCTAATACATTGTAGAATAAAATCAAAAAAAATACACTTTTCATCATATTTCAGCCAGAACTTCAAACAAAAGGCAAAAACTTAAGTTTCAGTAAATATCCCCTGTACTTCACAACCTGTAACCAATGTCATTACAACTGTACAACGACACTGCCTTTAAGTGTAGCCAGCTTATTACCCAGCACTATAGCACTTCATTCACGCTGGGTATCCGCACCCTGGAACGTAAATTTCATATGCCCATTTACGCCGTATATGGTTTTGTGCGCTATGCCGATGAGATTGTAGATACGTTTCATGATTTCAACAAAAAGGAATTACTGGATAATTTTAAAAAAGACACCTACAAAGCCATTCAGGATGGTATCAGCCTGAACCCTATTCTAAATTCTTTTCAACTCGTAGTACGGCAATATGAGATTGAGCATGAATTGATAGAAGCTTTCTTAAAAAGTATGGAAATGGACTTGTATTTTAATGAATACAATGAAGGCGGGTATGAGGAATATATTTACGGTTCGGCAGAAGTGGTGGGTTTGATGTGCCTAAGGGTATTTTGTGAAGGTGATAAAGAAATGTTTGAACGCTTGAAGGAACCTGCCCGACGCCTGGGGGCTGCTTTCCAGAAAGTAAATTTCCTAAGGGATATTAAAAGCGATTATTTTGAACGGGGACGTATCTATTTTCCTGGCGTTAATTTTACAGCGTTTAACGGAGATGCCAAAGCTGCCATTGAACAGGATATTCAGAATGATTTTGATGCCGCCTATGAAGGCATTATCCGGTTGCCGAAAGGAGCTAAATGGGGCGTATATCTGGCGTATGTCTATTATGTAACGCTGTTTAACAAGATCAAAAGCCTACCAGCCTCCCAGGTCATGCAAGCCAGAGTACGGGTACCAGATAACCAGAAATTTGCCATCCTGATCCAGACGTACTTTAAACATAAGCTGAATTTTATGTAAGTGAATTCAGTTTGAGATTTCGTTTTTCAATGAGGGCGGCATATCTGCTTCTGTACTTCCCCAGTTTTGATTAGGTTGATTACCCATCTCTAATACCAGTTCACCGCCTTTTGTAATTTCCTGGTGCCATAGATAAGTATGGGTGAAAGGTTGTCCGTTTAGTCTGGCAGCTTGTATATAGCGGTTCGTATCTGAACTTCCTTTCGCGCGTATAGTAAACTTTCTGTTCCCGGAAACTGAAATACTGATTTCTTCAAACATTGGGCTGCCCAGCACATAATACGGCTTTCCGGGACATACAGGATAAAACCCCATCATACTGAATACCAGCCAGGCTGACATTTGTCCGCAATCTTCGTTGCCACTCAGGCCACCTGGTTCTGTAGAGTATTCTTCCCGGATAATATCACGAACCCGCATTTGCGTTTTCCAGGGCACACCGGCATAGGCATACAGATACACCGTTTGGTGACCAGGTTCGTTGCCATGCCAGTAATAGCGTTTTTCAAATAAAGTATCAAGTCTACGAATAAACTTCTCTTTCCCACCCATGAGTTGCATCAATCCTTGTACATCCTGCGGCACATACCAGGTATACTGGAAAGGTGAACCCTCCGTAATAAAAGAGGCTCTGGCAGCAAAGGGATCAAAAGGTTCAATCCATCGGCCATCTGCATACCGGCCCCGAACATATCCGGTAGTGGTATCGAATACATGTTGGTAATTTTTGGCCCGTTTGATGAGCGCCTCGTAATCTTCCTTTTCATTCAGTTTCTTTGCCACCTGTGCCAATACAAAATCATCATAGGCATATTCCAGGGTACGGGAAACCTGTTCCCGTTTATGAAAAGCATCTGGCACCGAATCTTCCAATGGGATATATCCATATTTCAGATACGAATCCAATCCCCGGCGGCCTTTTCCCTCCTGATAAGATTGCCGGTTGGTATTTACCTGAAAGGCATTTTTACGCATAGCCCGGTAAGCGATTTTTGTATCAAATCCTCCGATTCCTTTCATCATGGCATCTCCTATCATCGCTGTGGCATGGTCGCCTATCATGGCAGCGGTATAATTGTTCCAGCAGGGAAAAATGGGAAGCCAGCTCCCTTGTTCTGCTTTTTTTATTAATGAGTTCACCATGTGGGAAGTACGCCTGGGCTCAAGTAATGTGAGCAGGGGATGTACAGCCCGGTAGGTATCCCATAATGAAAAATCCTCATAATAATCAAAACTTCTTGAGATATGTAACAAATCATCATCGGCAAAACCAGTATATGTTCCATCGATATCGCTGAATACCCTGGGCAATATTTTGGTATGATACAAGGCTGTATAAAACATGACTTTATCTGCTTCCGAACCGCCTTTCACCTGCACTTTTTCGAGTGCTTCATTCCACTCCTGTTCTGCTGCCTGTTGTACCCTTTCAAAATCCCATCCTCGGATACTGGCCAACAGATTTTTACGGGCCTGCTCCAGACTGGTAAACGAATGGCCGATTTTTACCTGTACTACTAAGCCTTTTTCTGTAGGAAAACGCACGAATGCTCCGACAGGACTTTTATTTCCCTGAGCCAGACGAACGCCAGGATGCAGGCTATCTTTGGCGTTCCAGGTGCCATAAGCTGCAAAAGGATGATCAAATACGGCTACAAAATAGCCGCTGAATCCGGCAGGTTTACTCCAGCCCTGGTAAATGCGGTGAACAGGATTATAGCCGGTAATCTCATTTTTTTCCGCATTAATTTCAATAAAACCCTCGCCTTCATCGCTATTGGGCTCTATTACTACAAATGGCTCGCTTTCCTGGTTGTAGGTAAACCGGAGCATAGCTGCATGTGAAACAGCAGTAAGTTCAGCCAGAATGTTATAGGTATCGAGTTGTACAGAATAATACGCTGGAGTGGCTTTTTCTTTACTATGATCAAAAGTGGAAGCACGGGCATGTACATCTGTCCGTAAGTTGGCTGACATAGGCATCAGAGTAACACTGCCATAATCCTGCGTACAGGAACCACTCATCCAGTGGCTCCCCCGGAAACCCTGGATTTTTGTATCCTGGTAGTAATACGGCGAAATACATTTATTCTCTGTGGCATGCGTTTGTGGTGTCCAGTGCGTCATGCCATGAGGTACGCCAACCGCCGGATAGGTTTGTCCTTTTAACTCCGAACCAGCTTCACTATGCATGCGTGTACTTTCTGTAGAACTGGGAGCTGTACCAATCAGTGGATTCACATATTCAACAGGCATCTTTCTTTTCTGCGTTTGCCCAAAACTCACCTTTGTTATACAAAGAATTGCACATAGGATCATAACAGGCCGGATAGTCTTATATATGGACCAATATTGATGAGTAGCAAGCATTGCACAATTAAGTGATTTTCTTTCAATATGGAAAGAGAGGCGTTGATTTGTATGGAACAGAAACCTGAGGAAGAATGAGAATAAAATCTAATAATAACCGTTTATAACGACTCGCTCCATTTTTGTAGAATCAGATGCTTTTATATGCGTAAAGAAAAGTTAATTCCTGTTTTCTACCACTATTATCATATACTAAAGGGCAATACTACCCGTTGAAGGGCTGTATTGTCAGCAAATCCGGACTTTTACTTACAAAGTCAGCTTTGTTGCCAGATGAGAACAATACAAGAAATGCTTGCCCTGCCAATAAGAATTTCATTTTTGTAAAAAGCATTTTGTATATAGCTTAATTTAGCTTGTTTCGTAGTCTTACCCGCCGGCAATGTTGTACTATTTTGGTTTAGCTACAGTGAAGCATATATAAAGCTGGTAACAGACCTCTTAATAAGTGCACATATAATTGAAAAATTATACTGTCAGCTTAGGCGTAATTTTTAAGAGAAGGCTTGTTTTTATTATTTTTTCCTTATAATTGTTACATAGTTGTCCGGCATATTTCCATTGAAGCAGCTTACCAGGCTGAAAAATGCTTTCTATTTTTTTGTATTTTTAGAATACCAATTTCATCAGCTATTTAAATTATTTTACAGTGACACTTGCTAAGCGTAATCTGGTTGTTTATTTTCTGTGCATCCTGCTCTCAGGTAATATCTTTCATTCCTGTACACAATCCCGCTCCGGCCACCATGTAGCCGTTCCTACAGATAGCCTGGACATTATTAACGATAGCATACGCCGGTTGCACAATCCGGTAGAAGCTGCCAGTAAAGCGTATCAACTGGATACTTTTTTCACGTCGTTGCATAAAAAACGAGGATTCAATGGAACCGTACTGGTCGCACAGCATGGGCAGGTTATTTACAAAGGAGCTTTTGGGTACGGAGATTTTAAAACCAAAGATACACTTACACCACAATCTACTTTTCAATTAGCTTCGGTTTCCAAACAATTCACTGCCATGGCGGTAATGATACTCCAGGAAAAAGGAAAATTGAGTTATGATGATGAAGTAACTAAATTTTATCCGGAATTTCCCTACAAAGGCATTACGGTACGCCACTTACTTACGCACCGATCAGGATTGCCTGATTACACCTATTTCAGCGGTGATTTCTGGCCTGACCGCAAGCAGTTTCTCAACAACCAGGAAGTAATTAAGATGATGGCTAAACATCAGCCCAAGCCCTATTATCTGCCTGACAAAAGATATAATTACAGCAATACTGGTTATAGTGTACTGGCTGCTATTGTAGAAAAAGTATCCGGCCTGGCTTTCGATATATTCATGCAGAAAGAAGTATTTGGACCTTTGGGCATGAACCGTACTTATATTTCAACGGGAACCAATTGGGAGAGCATACCTAACCGCACTACTGGCTATTCAGCCGGCCGCCGCAAGATAGAAAACAGCTATTTGAATGGAGCTACTGGTGATAAAGGTGTCTATTCTACCGTAGAAGACTTATATAAGTGGGACCGGGCCTTGTATGGCTCTACCCTGGTAAAACCTACTACCCTGGAACTGGCTTTTACAGCAGCCAACAAGGAAATGAAAAAAGAAAACTATGGCTTTGGCTGGCGCCTGAAAACACTGGATTGCGGAGAAACAGTAGTATATCATGGGGGCTGGTGGCATGGGTTTAAAACCTATCTGATGCGCAACCGCAAAGACCAGAGCACCATTATTGTACTAAGTAATATAGCCAATCACAGCCTGAGCCATCTCAAAGAAATGCACTGCATTTTATACCCTCAGCCAGAAGTTATCACAGTTTCTGCGCCTGCAAAAGCGGATAGTTCGGATGTACATTAATAGGTTGAAACAGAAAATTAGCTCTATTTGTAATCCATCCTGCAAGCCTCATGAAATGTCTTTTCTCAACAGTTGTGCTGTTAGGTGTAGCAACCCTGACCTTCGGGCAAACATCAGAAAGTTCTTCAAATGATACTCACCCCATTGAGAAGCGGTTTGCTGACTGCCTGGAAAAAGAAGAAGGACAGACCACAATGGGTATGATGGAATGTGCAGGAAAAGCGAGAGACGAATGGGACAAAGAGTTAAACAAATATTATAAGTTACTCATGGGTGTGCTGAGTGCTGCAGAAAAAACAAAACTTCAACAGGCGCAACGAAAATGGATTGAATACCGCGATACGGAAAATGCCTTTTCAGGGGAAATGTATTATAATATGGAAGGCACCATGTGGAGAATCACTGCTGTTGAAAGACAAGTAGAACTAGTCAAAGAACGGGCCTTAACCCTACAGAGCTACTACGAAACGCTGAAAGAGAGTAAGTAAACTCTCCTTGGCAAATACAGAAAAAATCATCAAATATTTTCTTGGATAAAAATATTTGATGATTTTTGATTTACATCCTCTCCCCCAACTCTAGCCAGCGGTCCGATTTTACAGCTAACTTCCGGTCTATTTCCTCAATATGCGAAGCCCACTGGCTTAACTCCTGGTGATTGGCTGAACCTGCGTTTAACTTAATAATCAATTTCTTTTTTTCCGTCTCTAAGGCATCTATCTCTTTTTCCAGTTGCTCATATTCCTGTTTTTCCTTAAAAGAAATTTTCCGTTTCCCAGATGGAGACGCTATTTCCTGTTTGGTTACAGGATGAACTGGGGCATTTTTGGCAAGAGGTGATTCTTTCTGTCCTTTTTCTTCCTCCAGCCATTCCCGGTAATCAGTATAATTACCCGGAAAGTCACGAATTTTTCCTTCGCCTTCAAACACAAATAAGTGTTCTACCAGCTGATCCATAAAGTAACGGTCGTGGCTTACAATGAGCAGACAACCAGGGAAATTTTGCAGAAAATCCTCTAAAATATTCAGGGTAACAATATCGAGGTCATTGGTCGGTTCATCGAGGATCAGGAAATTGGGATTTTTTATCAGCACTTTTAGCAGTTGTAAGCGGCGTTTTTCTCCTCCACTCAGCTTCGATACAAAACTATATTGCATGGGTCCGTTGAACTGAAAATACTGTAAAAATTGAGAAGCGGTTACCGTTTGTCCATTGGCTAAACTTACTACTTCAGCGATTTCCAGTACCACATCAATCACCCGCTGATCCTCCCGGAATTGAAAGTCATCCTGGGTATAATAGCCAAATGTAGTCGTAGAGCCAGCATCAATAGAACCTGAATCAGGCTGCAATTTACCAGTAAGCATATTCAGGAAAGTAGTTTTACCCACTCCATTCTTTCCAATAATACCGATTTTATCCAGTTTTTTGAATACATAAGAAAAATCTTTCACCAGTGGCTGGTTGCCAAAAGATTTATTAAGCTTTTCGACCTCTATAATTTTGCCTCCCTGCCGGGTAGTTTTCACACTCAGTTCCATGGTCGCATTGGTATTCTGGCGGCTGGCTTTATCTTTCAGGTCATAAAAAGCATCAATTCTGGATTTGGATTTGGTGCCTCTGGCTTTGGGCTGGCGGCGCATCCATTCCAGCTCTTTCCGCATCAGATTTTTAGCTTTATCAGTTTCAGCTTCCTGGGCAAGTTCACGTTCAGCTTTTTTCTCCAGGAAATAACTATAATTGCCTTTATACCGATATAATTGGCCATTTGTGATTTCCACAATTTCATTGGCTACTCTATCGAGGAAATAGCGGTCGTGCGTAACCAGTAAGAGAGTCTGCTGCTGGGTAGCAATCAGGTTTTCCAGCCATTCAATAGTTTCTAAATCAAGGTGGTTGGTGGGCTCATCCATAATCAGCAGATCTGGCTGTTCGATCAACACACGGGCCATGGCTACTCTTTTTCGTTGTCCACCAGACAGGTATTTTACAGGTTTATCCAGGTCATGAATACCCAGCTTGCCCATGATTTGTTTGATTTTCGACTCATAATCCCAGGCTTTCATGGCATCCATTTTCTCAATCGCTTCATCAATGTTAGCCGTTCCCTCCAAGGCTTGCTCATACAGTTTTACGGCTTCCAGGGCTGGATTCTTTGACGAGAACAAAGTATCCAGTACCGTTTTTTCTTCTTCAAACTGTGGATGCTGTCCTAAATAACCGACCGTAATTTCTTTGCGGGTGCTTACTTTTCCCTCATCCGGAAGCAATGTGCCAGCCAGGATATTAAGTAAGGTGCTTTTGCCTGAGCCATTAATGCCTACCAGGGCCACTCTTTCTCCTTTACTGATTCCGATAGAAACATTTTTGAACAACCACTTGTCACTGAAACTTTTGGAAACCGATTCTGCTGATAAATAATTCATGCCGCAAAGGTAGTTAACAATGGTCTAATTGAAGGTAATTGAAGCAGAGAAATCCGCATGTTTTTAGGGAGTAGCTTACACTTTTTAATGGTATTAATTTCAAACATTGAATTTGTAAAAATATTTTCTCCACTCTCAAAGTCCAATAACAGACGGACAATCATTCATTTCTTACAAACTTATACTGCTACCTTTTGAACGTCTTTTCCAAATCAAGTCGTGTAATAAAGAAGGATAACGCTCAGTTAACAAATAATTATTTCTTTCATAATCAGACACTTATCTTTAATATAACTTACCTGTTGTGTAAAAATTGGATATACGCTCACACAATATAAAATATTAAAATAATGAAGATTTCTTACAAGCCTGTTTTTGTTGCATGTTTGCGATCTTCCATTATTCTGAAATTTTCCTCTGCTTTATTTATTTTTTTGTCTCTTTTTACCTTTACTGCATACAGCCAACAAGAAAGTCAGCCAGAAATAAACGGAAAATCTATTTTTATACAATTACCGGCAAAAGTACAAGCCTTGGGCACAAAACCTGCCCAGGAATTACTGCGGGAATATCTGCAACTGAGCCAATCCCATACTTTCCAGCCATTAGGTGTACAAGCTGATCCATCTGGATTCAGCCATAACCGCTTTCAACAATATTATAAAGGCATTCCGGTAGAATATGGGATATACAACCTGCATGTAAAAAATGGTACCCCTGCATTTATTTCCGGTGAGCAATATACACTATCAGAAATTAACACCACGCCTGCACTGTCTGAGCAGCAAGCCTTTCAAAAAGCCTTACAATTTGTACATGCCAATAAATATGCCTGGCAAACTGCTGATAAAGCGCCAAAAGGTGAACTGGTGATTTGCAAAGTTTTTCTATCAGAGGGTCGAAGAGCAGCCGACGAAATGGCCCTAGCTTACAAATTCGATATTTTTGCCACTGAACCATTGAGTCGTGCCTTTATTTATGTTGATGCCCAGACCGGCAAAGTAATTCACAAGGATGCTATTATTAAACATGCTACTGGTACAGCTGCTACCAGATACAGCGGTAACCGTACGATAGGTACTGAAAAAAATGGAAACAGCTACCGTCTGCGGGATTTTTCAAGAGGTTTAGGTATAGAAACCTATACTATGAAAAATGGTACTGATTACACTATTGCTTCTGATGTTACCGATACTGACAATAACTGGACTGCTGCTGAATTCGATAACGCTACAAAAGACAATGCAGCCTTAGATGCACACTGGGGTGCTATGATGACATATGATTACTTCAACACAGTACACAACCGGAATAGCTTTGATGGGAATGGAGCTAAAATCAAAAATTATGTTCACTATAGCAGCAATTACAGCAATGCATTCTGGAACGGTTCAGTGATGACTTATGGCGATGGAGGCACGATGGGTAATATTATTGTTCAGCCATTCACTTCCCTGGATATAACTGCCCACGAAATCGGACATGCCCTTTGCCAGCATACGGCTAATCTGGTTTATGCCAATGAATCAGGTGCCTTAAATGAAGCTTTCAGTGACATTTGGGGGGCTATGGTAGAACAGTATGCTGCACCTGAAAAAGATATGTGGAGCATTGGAGAAGACATCAATTATACAATCCGTTCGATGAGCAATCCTAACATATTCGAACATCCGGATACCTATTTAGGACAATACTGGTATTCTGGTAGTGGCGATAATGGCGGTGTTCATATCAATAGTGGTGTATTGAACCATTGGTTTTATATCCTGTCCATAGGAAAAAGTGGAATGAACGATAATGGAGATTCCTATACTGTGACTGGAATAGGAATAGACAAAGCAGCAAAAATTGCCTTCCGTACCGAAAGTATATACCTCACTGCCAATTCAAAATATGCAGATACCAGGGTCTTCTCTATCCAGGCGGCCATCGATTTATATGGAGCTAATTCTAAAGAAGCCATTCAAACAGCCAATGCCTGGTTTGCAGTGGGTGTATATGATATACAATCTGCCCCTTCCAATCTTACCGCTACCGCCATTTCGGGTACACAAATCAACTTAAGCTGGACAGATAATTCAAATAATGAAACCGGCTTCAGCATCGAACGTTCGACCATGGCTACTACCGGATTTGTTCCTATCGCTACGGTAGAAGCCAATGCCACTTCTTTTCAGAATACCAATCTGCCTACGGATGCCGTATATTATTACAGAATAGCTACCTTGAATGGAAACACCCGTTCTGTATTCAGTAATACGGCCAATGCCTCAGTAGGTAAGGGTCCGGTAATTATGTCGAATGCGACGATTGTAACTTGCCAGGCTACTTTTATGGATGCCGGTGGCCTGGAAGAATATAGCAATAATCAGTTGTTAGTAACAACCTTTACTCCGGCAGCAGCAGGCAACAAAATCCAGGTAAACTTTACTGCTTTTTCTACAGAAGGCGGGTATGATTATTTAAAAGTTTATGATGGCGCTTCTACCAGTGCACCCTTGTTAGGAACCTATAGCGGTAACACCCTTCCTCCCGTAATTACTGCTACCAATGATTCAGGACAATTAACTTTCCGTTTCACTTCAGATGGCGTGGTGACCGGATCAGGCTGGCAGGCAAATATTACCTGCGTAGAAGTTCCAGCTACCCCTTCCAACCTTACCGCTACTGCCATTTCGGGTACACAAATCAACTTAAGCTGGACAGATAATTCAAATAATGAAACCGGCTTCAGCATCGAACGTTCGACCATGGCTACTACTGGGTTTGTTCCTATCGCTACGGTAGAAGCCAATGCCACTTCTTTTCAAAATACCAATTTGCCTACAGATGTTGCTTATTATTACCGGGTAAGAGCAGAAAAAAACGCTTTATTTTCCCTTTATAGCAATACAGCCAGTGCTATTATCGGAAGTTTACCTATATCGATGAGCAATACATCCCTTACACTTTGTCAGGGTACCCTACTTGACCCAGGTGGGTCAGGTAGATATGGCAATTCTCTGAATGTAACCATGACTCTTGCTCCTTCAACCGCAGGACATAAAATACGCATCAGTTTTTCCAGCTTTTCTACCGAACAGAACCAGGATGTATTAAAAATTTACAATGGCCCTTCTACAAGTGCTGCTTTGATAGGAACCTATAGTGGAAATACTCTTCCGCCAGTCATTGTATCTACTCATGCCAGCGGAAAACTGACCTTACAATTTACAACTGATAATAGTGTAATTTATAATGGATGGGTAGCCAGCGTATCTTGTGTGAATTTTACGCCTCCTACCATTACGGCTTTTACTCCATCTAGTGCAGTGGCAGGTTCTGAAGTCATCATCACCGGAACCAATTTTTTAGATGTAACGGCAGTGAAATTCAGCAAGGTATCTGCTTCTTTCACCATTAACTCATCAACTCAGATTACTGCGGTTGTCCCCGGTTCAACGCCATCAGGAAAAATATCTGTTACAGCTCCTGCCGGTACTGCTACCAGCACAGGTGTATTTACTTTTATCATCTCTGCTTTTAGTGCGGTATCCACCCCTGCACTTGCGAATGTACAGAATGGAGATATAACCTGGGGAGATTATGACAATGATAATGACCTGGATATCCTGCTTACCGGCAAAGACAAAAACCAGATCAGTGTAACGAAAATCTATACCAATAATGCAGGCGTATTTACCGACTTGAATGCTAATCTGCCTGGAGTGAGTGGAGGTTCGGCTATATGGGGCGATTATGATAACGACAATGATCTGGATATTTTACTAACAGGTACCACAAATGATGGATTGGGAATAAGCAGAATATATAAGAATATAAACGGAATTTTCTCAGATGCCAATGCCGGTCTGGCAGGTATTTTTGCAGGGATGGCGGTCTGGGCAGACATTGATAATGATGGAGATCAGGATGTACTTCTGGCCGGTACCACAGATCCCTCTGAACCAATTACCAGAATTTACATCCTGGAAAATGGCATCTATACGCCTGCAGCCAGCAGTCTGACGGATGTAACAAATGGTTCTATTTCCCTGGGAGATTATGATAACGATGGTGACCTGGATATTTTACTGACCGGCACCAGCACTTCCGGAGATATTGCCACCATCTATCAGAATACAGCAGGTACTTTCTCAGCCATTCAGACAGATAACATAACTGGCAATTCCGGCGGCAGTGTTGCCTGGGGCGATTATGATATGGATGGAGATCTGGATATTTTAATAACGGGGACCAATGGAACATTTATCTATGTCAATACCCAAGGAAAATTCACTAACATCCAGGCTGGTTTGCCTGCCGCAGAACATGGCAAAGCTGCCTGGGGCGATTATGACAATGATGGTGACCTGGATTTTATCTTAAGTGGAAATACTTCCGGAATCCTCATCTATAAAAATGCAAATGGGGTTTTTAACCAGACAGAAACTATTAACCTGCCTACCCTTACCAATATAGCCATTTCCTGGGGCGATTATGACAATGATAAAGATCTGGATATTCTGGTTTCCGGGGCAAACAATAACAATACTATTACAAAACTTTTCCGCAACAATAGTAATTCACTAAATACCAAAGCCTCTCCACCTACCCAACTGAATGCCAGTTTACAAGACAATACGGTAACTCTTACCTGGAACAAAGCAACTGATAACCAAACACCACAAAACGGACTTACCTACAATGTGAGAGTAGGAACCACCAGCGGAGGAGCACAAATTGTTTCATGCCTGTCTTCCGTTAATACCGGTCAGCGAAGACTTATGGGTCAGGGAAATAGCGGACAGAGGAATAGTTTTATTCTTAATAACCTGCCTGCCGGAACTTACTACTGGAGTGTACAAGCCATCGACAACAGTTTTATAGGCTCTGTTTTTGCCACTGAAGGTACTTTCACTATTAAAGCTACTGCCCAGCTTGCCCTGGAAAACCTGACTCATACTTACAATGGTACCACCAGACAAGCGACTGTCGTTACAACACCAGCATCATTGCCAGTAACTGTCACATATAATGGTTCGCTTACTCCTCCGGTACAGGCAGGTTCATACAAAGTAGTAGCCACAGTAAACACAGCGGCTTATCAAGGCAGCATTTCCGGTACGCTGGTTATTAACAAAGCCAATGCCCAACTATCGCTAAGCAGCTTAACACATACATTCAGCAATTCAGCTAAACAAGCAAGTGCTACCACATTGCCGACCGGTAAAACAGTGGATATTACTTACAATGGCACATCAGAATTACCTGTAAATGCAGGTACCTATACAGTAGAAGCTGTTATTTCAGATGCTAACTATAGTGGCACCACTACAGGAATACTTGTCATCAACAAAGCACAGGCAACTGTTATTATCAGTAACCTCATCTACATATACGATGGGTCTGCAAAAACTGCTTCTGCTACAACTATACCTTCCGGATTAACATTGCGAACCATATATGGAAGCAAAGCCGAAAGCCCTGTACAAGCCGGAACATACGCCGTTGTCGGTAGTATTGAAGATGAAAACTACGAAGGTTCTGCTGCCAGCATCTTAAAAATTCTGAAAGCAAAACAGACACTGACATTCGAAAAATTAGAAGATACAAAATATGGGGATGAAATCATTTTAAAAGCGGTTTCCAGCTCGGCTTTACCAGTAAATTACCAGGTAGTTACTGGTCCGGCTACAGTTTCTGGTACTACCTTACAAACAACCGGCGTCGGACAGGTAATCGTGAGAGCTATACAAACCGGAAATACAAATTTTGCTGCGGCTGAACCAGTAGAACAACGTTTTGTAGTAGCCAAAGCCAGTCAGGCAATCAGTTTCGCAGCTGTATCCGGAACGGTATCTGAAAAAAATACGATTACTTTGCAGGCTTCTGCAACATCTGGCTTGCCGGTTGAATTAAGCATTGTATCAGGTCCGGCAAAACTTCAGGGGAATGTGCTTTCTTTTACAGGTGCCGGACAAGTAATGGTACAAGCTTCCCAAAGGGGCAATGCTGTATTTGAAACTGCTGCTGTGGAGCAAACTATCCTGGTAAAGTCGGCTCCTAAAGCCGAACAATCCATTGTATTTACTTCCATAACAGAACCTACTTTTGGTGATGAACCCATCAAACTGTCAGCAAAGGCATCTTCTGCCTTACCTGTTACTTTCAAGGTGGTTTCTGGCCCGGCTGTTATATCCGGAAACAGCCTGATGCTGACGGGCGCCGGAGAGGTAACTATACAAGCTTTCCAAACCGGAAATGATAGCTTTCTTCCGGTAGCATCGCAGGAGCAAAAATTCTGTGTAAAACCAGCCAAGCCTACAATTACCCAACAAGGTTCTGAAACTGGTTCTTTTGTTCTCACCTCCAGCAGCAAAGCCGGAAACCAGTGGATAAAAAATGGTGAAATCATAGAAGGGGCTACCAGCCAGCAATATGAAGTGAAAGAAACTGGCATTTACGCTGTACAAGTGACTATTAATAGTTGCAATAATACATCCGTGCAGGTGTCACTAACTGCAGAAAATGAACCGGAAGTTCGGATGCATATCCAGGTATATCCCAATCCTGCCACAGAGAAAGTATTTGTAGAATATCAGGCAGCCACTCCTTCCCAGGAAGTAATCATTTCAATATTTAATGCAGTAGGGATAAAAGTAGCAGAAAAAACGATTTCTGGTAATAATGGCAGCAAAACTGAACTGATGGTAAGCCACCTGGCGCAAGGTACCTATTATGTGCAGATTGCCGATAATAAACATATTACTACTAAAACTTTTATTAAAATGTAGTAATAATGCATACTCTACCCAACTAAAAAGCTACTATTATGAAAATAAAAAAGGGAAGTGGAATTTTGTGGTGACCAAACTACAAAAAACACATTCCCTATGAAGCAATACTTCACCAACGAAGTTAAACAAGTTTTGGACAAAGTAGCAATCGTTAAAAACTTAGCCCGCAAGAAATTTATTACCAGCTTTGTGCTGGCTTTGATTCAGAGCAGAAAGGTACAGTTTTCTCATCTGGCTCATTATCTCAATGATGAAGCCAAAATAAGTTGTAATCAGGTAAGGATACAGGATTTCTTTCGGGAAGTAGACTTGGATTATCAAGCCTTAGCCTGCTTGCTGTTATGCTTTCTGCCTCAAGGAAAGATTAGCTTGTGTATAGATCGAACGGAATGGGATTTTGGTCAGTGCCAAGTCAATATATTGATGGTAGTTGCCACAAGTGGAGTGCTGCATGTGCCGCTGTATTGGCAGTTATTGGAGAATGAAAGTGGTAATTCGGCTACAGATGATAGGAAAGCCTTCCTTAGTCAATGCATTGCTTTAGTAGGCAAAGAACGCATCGGTATGGTAGTGGCTGACAGAGAATTTATTGGCCACAACTGGCTTTCTTACTTGAAGAGCCATGGTATTCTATTCTGCATCTGTGTGCCCAAACATCATCTGATCACACGCCTGGATGGCAGACAGCACCGGGTAGAAGAGTTGCTTACTAAAGCTAGCGAATTGTCTTTAGCCGATTGTCTGGTAGATGGTGTCTGGGCTAATGTATATATAAAGAAACTCAGAAGTGGAGACATTCTGTTTTTATTAGGTACAGTTAAGGTAGGTCTGCTTGGACAACTCTATAGAAAAAGATGGACCATTGAAACCTTATTTCAGAATATGAAAGGAAGAGGCTTTGATTTGGAGTCTACTCACTTGAAGCTTACAGACAAACTCAAAAAATTGATCGGTCTGGTAAGCATTGCCTATGGCTTTTGTTTAACTTATGGCTTGTATTGTCATCAAAAAATTAAAGCCATACCAAAAAAGAAACACGGTTACAAAGCTAATAGTTTTTTCAGGTATGGTCTTGATTGTATCGGCTATGCTATCAGAGTAGAATGGAACAAAGATTTGATTGCTTTTCAAACCCTTATGCGATTGTTGAGCCGGACTTTAAGACAAGTATTTCAGTCTAGTGTTCTAGCAATTTAATTTCATGTATTAATTTTGCTAATTTCTATGTATCTGTTTTTTAGTTTTACACGAGCTTTCTCAGTTGTAAACGACCAGTTGACTTTTACCGCTTTTAGATTTCGATTCTTTTGCCAAATAAGAGTCTCGGATTCAAGTATTTCCTGATTTGCGATTCGTCTGTCTAAGCACTGGCGTGCAAGGGATGAAAATTCCATTTCTGCCATGTTTAACCACGAGCCGTGTTTAGGTGTAAAATGGAATTCCAGCTTATTTTTGAGTTGCCGGGCCTCTTCGAAGGGTAAATTTTCATAAAATGCCCCATAGGAATGGGTTTGATAATTATCCTGAACAAGTTTGATTTTAGTTTCAGTTGGATAATGTTCTTTGACCACCCACTGCATAAAGTGGCTATAATCAGCTTTAGTTTTTGTGGTGGTAACCTTTATATGCCGTTGCCCGGTATCCATATTGTAAGCCAGTAGCACATTACAAACGCCATTTCTTAGGTATTCCTGATGTTGTTTTTGTGTGCAATTAGCTTTAGCCGGAATGGGTGTCAACACATGGTCAATAAGTTGACAAGGACGTTCATCAAAGCATAAACGGACAATCCCTTCCTCTTGAGGTTGAGCGTACAAATCTAAAACATCTTCCATAGTGGCAACATATTCGCCATTGATGATACCAATGCACCACATTTGCTTTAACCAAGGCTTAAGCCTGCTTTTTTTAAAACTTGCCGGATGGATTCATTGGATATAGTTTCAACATAGTTAAGTTCAACCATTTTTTGGTTCAATAAGGATAAAGTCCAACGGGCAGAGCCGGCAGGCGACTCACTACAAGCCATACTGGTAATCTGTGCTTCCAAGCGTTGTGTAACGATAGGGGGTTGACCACTTCTGGGGCGTTCTTCCAAAGCATTAGATAGCCCTCCGGCAAAGTATCGCTTTTTAATGCGATAATAATGGTTACTGTCGATGCCTAATTCTGATTGAACTTCAATCCTTGATTTACCTGAATTCATTAATAATAAGGCTCTTGCACGAGTTATTTTGCGACTCTTGTGCGTTCCTTTTTTTATAATTGAGCTCAGTTCGGTTTTTTCTGATTCTGACAAACTTACTTTAGTAGCGATCCGTGCCATGAGAATAAAAAGTTTATCCTCAAAATTAATAACTAAAATTAAATTGCTAAAACACTAGTAGATTGCCTAATAAAATAGTTGGGTAGAGTAAATAATGCATTGAGCTGTAAATAATAAAGGATTGAACAGAAAATATTTAAAATACTCATTAATATATTTAGGCATACCTTTATTTCTGGGTTTATTCAGTCTGCCAGCCATCAATATCATTGTTTCTTCATTATTAAATATGGAAGAAACAGCAAGATTAGCACAAATTGGAATAACAACTAATAAGCAGCTTGTTTCGATGTATGCAGGCCTAATATTATTCCAACGTATGTCTTCAGATATATTATCTAGTGGATTAGCGAGTATATTAAGTGGAGTAATAATTGAGAGAATTCTAAAAAAGGCTAAACGCAGACACTTATTCTTAAACACTGCTATTTTAATATTATCCACTATATTTTTTAGTATGGTTTGTAGTTTACTTTTTTACCAAGCTACTTGGATGGAAACAGTTTTAGATTTAATCATGGTGTTTTTACTGTTTCCGTTTATGTTAATTCCTATTAGTCTTTATTGCAGTAAGCTCAAAAATATAATAACAAAATAAAAGATTATGCTAGCAGCATCTAATCCAATTGGCAATTTTGGTATCGCTATCAAACTACTCTTTTAGCTAGAATTAAGCATGGATTTATACTGTATCAATCAAAATAAATTGTAAAACTCGTGGGTTTTCCCGGATTACTTTCCAGCGAAAATTCAAATTCATGCCGACTGAGTATTTCTTGAATTAAGGTTAATCCAATTCCCTGTCCGTTTTCTTTGGTACTAAAAAAAGGCGTAAACAAATTCCCTTTCACATCTTGCGGAATACCATTTCCGGTATCCTCAATACTTACATATAGCCGCCTTTGCTGCTTTCCAGACCGGATGGTAAGTGTACCCTCCTCTCCTATGGCTTCGATGGCATTCTTAATGATATTAACAAATACCTGTTCCATCTGACTTCTGTCTACCGGCACGTTCATTTCCAGAGAATCGTCCATCTGCCAGATTACCTGAATATTACGGCTTTGTAATTCTGCTTTGAACAGCGTTATCCCATTTTCCAGCATCTGCCGGATATCTGAGGATTGTTTTTTAGGATCGGCCAGCCGGACTACATTTACATAACTGCGCATAAAAGCGATCAGGTGCTCGGTACGTGATAATACAACTCCTATTGCCATTTCAAAATCCTCCTGGTCATGCGGAGTAAGCTGTTCTTTATAAGCCAGGCAGCTATGTAGCAGGGAATTAGCTGCACCAATGGAATTATTTACCTCATGAGACAGAATACGGATCATTTTTTCATATGCCTGTTTTTCAGACAAGCGTAAATCCTCGGTAAGTTCTTCCAGCAGGAAAAATTGCCTGGGAAAGCCCTGGTCGTAAAAATCAGATTTGGTACACCGGATTTTCCTTCTCGATGGCAAAGTAATTACTTCAGACTGGCCGGTTTCCAGTACAGCCAGTTTCTGGCAGATCAAATGGTCTATTTCCTGTAATTTTTTTCCTATGAGTACTGCCTGGCTCAGTTCCAGCATCTTTTCTATATATGGATTAGTCAGTGCAATTTTATCATCGAAATCCAGCGTAATCATGCCAACCGGCGAAGAAAGAATGATTTTTTCAAGAAAATAATGTTTCTCCTGTATCCGGATTCGTTCCTGCTGCAGATTATACAGCATCCGGTTATAAATATGAATGATATTGTCTACCTCTGGCTGGCGGGTAAACTGAAAAGAAGTGCTGAAATTACTGTCTTTAATGAGTTCTATTCCCTCTTTCAGCATCCGTAAGGGTTTGTAAAATTGATTTGCCAGCCGCAACGCTACAAGAAGAGAAAAAGCAATAAATAGCTCGACCAGCAGTAACCACAACCGGTTTTCACTTAGAAAACAAAAAGATACGGCTCCAAATATCAAATGTATCAGAATCCAGTATCCGGTGATTTTTGATTGCAAACTCATGAATACAAGTATTGAGTATCAGGTAGTATAGAAATATTATATAGTAAAGCAATGATATACAAGTACAGAAACATCGTTATCGCTGCGAAAATTAAAAGTACTTGATGCCTGGCATTAAAAAAAGCGGCACTTTTCAGCGCCGCTTGTATATGTTAAGTAAAGTCTTAAAAACTTACTACTGGCATTAATTAGCTACTACCTGGAAAGTTGCCTGCATGACAAAGGCATGACCAGGATAGGTACATACAATGGTATAATCGCCTGGCTTTTCGGGAGCAGTGAAATAAATAGTTTCTTCTGAACCTGGCTGCAATAAATTGGTATGATAAAGGATTTTATCTGTTTTGGGTATATAGCTCATTTTTGATCCATCCAGGCCCATTTTGATCGCCAGATTACCTACTTCAACAGCATCTCCGGGTGTAGTAATAACCAAGTTGTGCGTCATATCGTCATCATTATTGAAGGTAAGTTTGATTTTAGACCCTGGTTTTACCGTTAGTTTTTCCACATCGAATTTTAAGCCGGGCTGGGTACCAATAGTAAACGTCTGGTCTGGTGCCTTCCAGCTGGCTGGCATGTTGGTCTGACGTTTTACCTGCGTACCGGCTTTGGAAGTACCTTTTTTGCTGTTCCCTTTAGATGCAGTTCCCTGGGCAGAAGAAGCCCCGTTTTTAGCTGTTGAAGCCGACATATCGCCATGCATCGAATGGTCTGCTTTGGTATTTGTTTCAGACAAAGCCAGTTTATCGCCATCCGGAATACGGTTCAAGGTATAATAGGCTGTTTCATGCAACAAAGGCAGATTCTCCTGCGAACGCACATCTGCGGCCTGAATCTGGTGAATGTAGCCTTCCCGAGTGCCCTCTACAACCAGGCGGGCTTTCAATCCATCATCCGATACTTTTACACCCAGAATTTTATGCGGCTTATCCCGGATCACCGGACTTCCATATACCGGATGATACTTGTAGGTGAAGCTGGTAATAGCGTAGGCAGCCGGATTCTGAGCTGTTTTTTTATCTGCCGGTGCGGTAAATTCTATTTCAAAGCCATCTGGTTGCGCCTTTACAGTTTTCATTTCGAATGGCATTTTTCCGGTCCATACCAGGCGCTGCAGGCCATAATCCTCTTTTCCGGTAGAACCCCAGCCCCGGTTAGACTGGCCTACGAACATAGACCCATCTTTTCCCCAGGTAATCCGCATCACTCCGGATACAAAGCCTTCCCTGAATGGAAATACTGCTCCCTGGTATACGCCCTTTACTTTTTCCAGAAACACCCGGTTGATTTTGCTATGCCCCTGGTCGCCTACAAATAACTGGTCATCGAATGGTCCAAAGGCACCTTTAGTAGTATTGAGCAGAATATCAGAGGTAGAAATACCCAGGATAGTATGCGGGAACCATACGGCTGGTGTTTTAATAGCCGGAATGTCTTTTTCCAGCTCAAACAAAGGCTGAATTTTATCAGATTCCACATCTTCTGGCTTTACTCCAAATTTAACCTGCGGATAGGCTACTTTAGCCAGTACATCTTCAGCTTTCAATTTCACTGGCGACTCCGGCCGGTCTGACCAGCGTAAACCGGCAAGGTGCCCTACAAAATCGCCTTTTTCCAGGTGGGTAATTCCGCCTGAACCCATCCAGTCGCCCTGGTTTTCGGCATAAAACAAATCACCTTCTTTATTCAGTCCGATGCCATTGGGGGAACGCATACCGGTAGCATAGGGAGTCATTTTTCCATCAGGCGTAATTTGCATTGTCCAGCCTCTCCATGGCACCCGGCTTTCGCCTTTCCACCATTCCACATCCCCAAAAGCCACATTGGCCGTTACGGTCATAGTACCATCCGGATGAATCACTGGCCCGTAGGAATATTCATGGTAATGACCCGATAAAGGCCAGGCATAGACGGTTTCATAGCTATCCGCAATGCCATCTTTATTCTTGTCAGTCATTTTAGTGAGTTCTCCCCGCTGCGACATGTATAATGCCCCATCTTTATAAGCCAGACCCAGTATTTCGTGTAATCCGTGGGCAAAACGTTTGTAATACGGATTCATTCCATACGGATTTTCTATCAGCCATACTTCGCCCCGACGGGTAGAAGCCGCCAGACTTCCGTTAGGCAGTACAGCCATACCCCCTACTTCCAATGCTACTCCTTCAGGTATTGGTAAGGTAACAATGCGGTAAAAGTCTTCTTCGGTGGCAGGTTTGCCAGCTGTACTGGCTTGTTCTGAATCTTGCGCCCAAGCCGGTACTACCGGCTGTAAAGAGCACAGCACGATCAGCAGCCAGAAGTATTTTTTTGAATATAAAGAAATCATACTATAAATAGATTTTTGAATTTGTTAAATAATGAACAGAGAATATATGCTGTGACCATTCTTCGGTGGCTATGAAATACTAAGCCTACCAGATGATAGAATATTTCACACCTGTACTGTTTCCTTCGATAGGAACAAGCAATTCTTTCCGGTTACCGGCCTCCCTAATCACTGGCTTAGCGCCACCATCCACTTTAACATAAAAAGCTTTGTTGTTTACGCTGTACATCCCATCGGAAAGCGCAGCAATATCTTTCCCTTCCGCCAGGCGGCAATACAGATTAGCTTGTTTCTGGCCGTTCACTTTTATTTCCCTGGTGAGTATTTTTCCATCTTCTTCCGGAAAAGTACGGTCCTCTACAGCTGTGCCCTGAATTATATACTTGAAAACCGGCCGGCCGGCACCATCTATATCGTATCCTTTCGGACGGAAAGTTTCACCCTCAAATGTTGCAGGCCAGGCAGCATTTTTATCTGTTAAATAAGCCAGCGTTGGAGCATCTGATAATTTAATTATACTACCCAACGCCCTGGAACTGCCATCACCCCGGTCGTGCCACATCGGAGTGGCATTCAGAAATCCACCTTTCCATACCTGCAATAAGGCGCCAGTACCCAGATCCATGGTATAATGAACATCCGATGGTTCGCCTACAGAAATAGCATGGGTAATACGTTTTGGCTTGGTTTCGCCTTCTTTGGTATAATCTACAAAACTGCGGTGCATGGTTACTTCCCGGCCAGGGTTAACGTAGATCTGCGGACGTGCACCGCGGTTGTTATTTCTGGAAGCTTGCACTGGCTCTTTGCTCAGATCGAGTTTTTTATAGCGGATATTCCGGAAAGCCACCGCGCCATGATCACCTTGTATCAAAATGGGTCCCATAGCCGCTTCGCCGGGGAATCCCTGACCTCTGGTCGGGCCTGTCAATTCAACATTTTCATGAATCACCACCCCATTATGCACCATTCTGATAATACGGGCATTTGCAATTTTATTTCCACCAGCATCGAAACGGGGTGCCTGAAACACAATATTAAAATGCTGCCATAAGCCTGGTGCTCGGCTTACGTTTACCCTGGGTGCATAGCCCTCATATCCTTTCTGACCTTCCGGCTTGCTATCATCCCAGCGTTCATAAATACCTCCGCAATCTCCGGCCCTTGGGTTGCGTACACCCCAGCTGTCGAGTAACTGCAATTCATAACGGCCTTGCAGGTATACGCCGGAGTTAGAATGGTGAGCCATCATAAATTCCAGGTCCAGTTCTGCATCGCCATGCTCAAAATTGCTTACCAGGTTATCTTTGTTCTTATCAGAAGGCATGTTCAGCAAAATGCCCTTGCCACCGGCAGTTTTATTGGCTTTTTCATTGCCTGTCCTGTCGAAGAAAACATCTCCCACAATACTCCAGTTTTTAGCAGCCGGCTTGAAGCTGCTCATGTCTTCCAGCGCAACACTGGTAAAGGAAGCATCTGCGGTTTGTGCCACCAGGAAAGAAGGAAAAGAAATGCCTATTAGCCATACAAGGAATAAGCATCTGGCTGCTTTCATGTGTTTGTCAGTCATTATAGTTAATTTTTAATAGGTAATAGGATAAAAGATGAAAAATGATTGGGCGCAAAGGTATACATTGTAAAACATCCGTAGAAGGTATTTTTTGGCTTTACCCGCATAAATTTAGGGGAGGACTTCCCCATTCATTCAGAACTATTAAATCAATTGTGCTACTTTTTTGTTTGGGAGTTTTTCTAAAATTTAAAATTAAATATTATCTTTTGCAGCCTACCTTTACAAACCGCATGAGATATATATTATTTCCCAAATCTTCTATCCTGTTATTAATTCTGGTACTGTTTGTCTCGGCAGATTTTAGAACTCAATCTACCCAATCTGAACAAACACCTTTCCGGTTCGCTGTTTCATTTGTAGAAACCAGTATTAAACAACCTCTGGATGGAAGAATACTCCTGTTGATCTCTGCTGATAGCACCAAAGAACCCCGTCACCAGATTGAAGATGGTCCTAAAACGCAACTGGTATTTGGTGTAGATATAGAAGGGTTGAAGCCAAACACCGAAGTTATCATCGATAGCAAAGCATTTGGCTATCCGATACAAAGCATTACTCAGATTCCTCCTGGTGAATATTATGTACAAGCCCTGTTACACCGCTATGAAACCTTCAAACGCAAAGATGGACATATGGTAAAATTACCTATGGACCGGGGTGAAGGGCAGCAATGGAACGAAGCGCCCGGAAATCTCTACAGCCTGCCTAAAAAGATAAAGATTAATCCACTAGCTGGAGGTACGATTAAAGTGGCGATGGATAAACTAATTCCGCCCATCCAGGAGCCGAAAGACACTAAATACATCAAGCACATTAAAATCCAGAGCAAGCTGCTCACCGAATTCTGGGGTAGACCTATGTATTTAGGTGCCCACGTATTGTTGCCGGAAGGTTTTGATGCGCATCCTCAAGCTAGGTATCCACTGGCTATCTATCATGGCCATTACCCAGCAGATCTGGATGGTTTCCGACCTGAAGCACCTGACCCAAACCTAAAACCAGTATATAGTGACCGTTTTAAACTGGAAGGGTATAATAAAATCGAGCAGCAGGAAGCCCATAATTTCTATAAACTCTGGACTGGAAAGGAATTTCCCAGAATGCTGGTGATTGAAATTCAACATGCCAATCCATATTATGACGATTCCTATGCCGTAAATTCTGCCAACCTGGGTCCGTATGGAGATGCCATTACGTATGAACTGATTCCCTATATCGAAAAGCAATTCCGGGGAATTGGCAAAGGCTGGGCAAGGTTTTTATATGGCGGTTCTACCGGAGGCTGGGAAGCGCTGGCTGCTCAAATTATGTACCCGGATGAGTACAATGGCTGTTTTGCGGCCTGCCCCGACCCTATTGATTTCAGGGCGTACACCGTAGTAGATATTTACAAGGACTTGAATGCCTATTATCTGGAAAGCAAGTTCAAAAAGACACTTCGCCCTGGTCACCGGGATTACTTAGGGCATGTAAGCGCAACTTTACAGGATATGAATTACCGCGAACTAGCCCTGGGTACTAAAAGCCGTTCCGGGGGACAGTGGGACATCTGGCAGGCCGTGTATTCGCCGGTTGGGGAAGACGGTTATCCTAAACCTATCTGGGATAAAGTGACCGGGCAGATCGACCATAAAGTAGCCAGGTACTGGCAGGAAAATTACGATCTGCGTTATATTTTGCAACGGGACTGGGCAAAGCTAGGTCTCAAGCTAGAAGGCAAAATTCATATTTACTGCGGCGATATGGATAATTACTATCTGAATAATGCGGTATACTTGATGGAAGAATTTCTGGAAAGCACCAAAAATCCTTACTATGGCGGCGAAGTAAAATATGGCGACCGGGCCGAACATTGCTGGAATGGCGATCCTACCTTGCCCAATGCCATATCCAGACTACGCTACAACTCCATGTATGTACCAAAAATCTTAACCCGCATCGAGAAAACCGCTCCTGCCGGTGCCGACCTGAAAAGCTGGCGGTATTGAAATAAAGCAGAGATGAATTTAGAGCAGAAGAACAAGGAATGTAGAATAATGAGTGCCTATTTACTTCTATGCTTTACAGTTACATATGCAAATTCTTCTTACTATTGAGCATATAATAATATACTTAGTAATTATGATAGTGACAAGTTATAACTTAGGGTTTAATGAAGTAATTATGGTAGACTATTATTCCGTTCACAATTAATGAATCTTTTTCAACTCCAAGATGAGATACCATTATAAATAGAGAATCTTTTCCTTGCTTGATGGGCTTAAATGAATAGGTATAGATATCATCCGCATTAGGTTCTATAATAGCTGTTGTATCTATTAACATATGCTGATCATCAAAAATACCGGTAAGTAGTTGAGTCTTATATCTCGGTTTAATTCCAAATTTGAGTTGTATCTGATATAGTTCACCATAACTGAGTGTATCTGGTTTATAAATGGGTCGTGGTAGAAATGCTTCAAAAATCATATTGTTGTTTTTGTTATAGTTTGCCCTATACATCTCTCCACCATCTTCGTCATGGATGCGTTTTTCTTTAAGTGCACCATTATCATGATAGAAATTGATTTCGCCAACTATTCTATCATTTTTATAGGTCGCCTCTTTAAATAATTGCCCGTTCTCATAATACTGTTTTGAGGTACCATTTGCTTTACCTGTTTCATAATAAGTTACTTCTTTAAATTTTCCGTTTGCAAAATAGTGTTCTACCTTTCCTTCCACTACACCATTTTTCCAAATAGAACGTGATTTTATAGAACCATCTTCATAATAATCAACTAACTTCCCATGACGAATACCATTTTTTAACTCAGCTTCTAGTTTAATATTGCCATTAGCATAGCGTATAATCTCTTTCTTTTCACTACACGAAATGAAGATTACAAGCAGTAGAAATAGTAAAACACAGTTTTTCAAGCTTTTAATCATTTGTTATATTGATGTGTAAATCGCATTTACTATTCATTATGTAAGGAAGGCTTTATAGAATAACCGCATTATATGTGAGATTTGCAACAGAAGAAACCTATTTCCTACTCGCTTCCAGCTTATTTTCCTCGTTAATGAGCTTATCGGTGAATTGATTAAATTCTTCCGCAAACTCTTCATAATAGCGGCCAGTACCAGGACCTGTAAAGCCAGTATGGATCTTTCGAACATTTCCTTGCCGGTCGATGAAAATGGTGGTAGGAAAAGACATAACATGATTGAGCATAGGCAGGGTTTTCGCAGCAGCTTCATTATCAGAAGTACCTGCGATGGCAAAATCGTAATGTACATGTAAGCGTTGTTTCATCTTTTGTACCCGGCTTCTGGCATAATCCAGTTCAGGCTTTTTCTCGTAGGCCAGGCCAATGATCTCAACGCCTCTGTCTTTGTTTTTATCATACCAGGGGCTTAAAAACTTGGTTTCATCCATACAATTAGGACACCAGGTACCAAACAGTTGTAGAATGACCACTTTACCTTTGTATTTTGGATCTTGCAGAGAAACAGTTCCACTATCCGCTCCCGGAAAAATAAACTCTACTTTATCATAGCCTTTTTTCAGGAAAGTAAGACTGCCGGGATCAGGCAAGGAGGCATTCGCATCTCTCACCGCTGACCAGGATCTGGCTTTGGCTTTTCCAGAAATAAATTTTCCATTCAGAATGCTATCTCCTTGCAGCGTTCCTGTTAGCACATAGGCATGTTCGCCATCAAACGTAGATAATTTTAATTCCTGTCCATCCAGCACACCTTCCAGGTAGCGATAATCGCCGGTCCGGGTCAGAACCGTGCCAGTAACTTTACTGCCCGATTGTTCAAAAACGCCTACTGAAACCAGGGAATCCGGCCTGTCGGCAAAACGGATGGCATACTTTCCGCTTACATTCGCAGTAGTGGACTGGCTGGCATTCTCAAAGCGGTAATCCTTTCCATGCTCGGCTTTAAATGGAATTTTGTAATCTTTTGCGTAATTCTTAATCCAATAGCCTTCCATCGATTGTTCATTCACTTTAGCGGTAATCTGTGCATCAAAGAAGCCCATAGGAATGTGAATGGAATCACCACTAACAATTACACTATCCAGGGCAAGCCGTTCGCCTGCATTGATCAGAAAAACAGTATAGGTACCTTTGCTGTCTGGTTGCAGTTCAAAATTGAAAGGCAGTTGACTTTCTGGCAATGCAATCACACCCCGCCAGATTCCGTTAGCAGGGGCAGCCGATTGATTTATTTCTGTTTTTTTTTCCGAGCAACTGCTGAGGCATATACTTATTAACAAGCAATAGAAAGCAATAGTGATTTTCATAGTCAGAATCAGGTAGAAAGAATGGTTTAGCAAATGCATGACAATATAGAATCCGGAACAATCATTTCCCAGCGTATCAATCTAAACCAGATTTCAATAAAACGGTTTGGCTACTGGAGATTATACTATTTTAAACCTATCTTATGCAAAATTTATTATTTTCTTAAGCTGAGTTGAGTATGCTGGATTTAGTAATAGAAGCCCGTCAGGCCTCTCTGGGTCATGGATTGGAAGTACACCGCATTCTGCCTTTCCGGCTCAAGCGGATGGTAGGGCCATTTATTTTCATGGATCATGCAGGTCCGGTAAATATGGTGCCAGAACAAGTATCCCAGATGGATATATTGCCACATCCGCATATTGGCTTGTCTACCGTAAGCTATTTGTTTGGCGGACAAGTGATGCACAGGGATAGTTTAGGTGTGGAACAAATTATTCGCCCAGGAGAAGTAAACTGGATGACAGCCGGACGGGGTATTGCCCATTCCGAACGTTTCGAAGATCCGACCACCCTGGCAGGCGGAACCCTGGAAATGATCCAGACCTGGGTAGCGCTGCCGGAAAAGGATGAAGAAGATGCACCGGCTTTTGATAATTACCAGCCTGGTCAATTGCCCGTTTTCACGGAAAAAGGAGTTTGGATGCGCCTGATCGCCGGACAAGCATTTGGCCTGAATAATTCTGTAAAAACGCACTCGCCCCTGTTTTATCTTCATGTGGTATTAGAACCCGGAGCACGATTTGGTTTGCCGCAAGGCCATACAGAACGGGGCGTTTATGTAGCGAAAGGCAGCCTGGAAGTAGCAGGACGCACATATACCACTGGTCAGTTGCTGGTGTTTAACAGCGGAACTGAGCCGGTTTTGGTAGGCAGGGAGAAAACAACGCTGATGTTCTTAGGTGGTGAACCATTAGGAGAACGCTTCATCTGGTGGAATTTTGTTTCTTCCCGCAAGGAACGTATTGAGCAAGCCAAAGCCGACTGGCAGCAAGGACGTATTCCGCTTCCGCCTACGGATAACCAGGAGTTTGTACCCCTACCAGAAGACCGTTCCCGGCCTGCCGGATGGCCTTCGCCCCAGCCTTTGTCTTGACTTTTATGTATGGCTATTCATGTATAGCTACCAATATGAAAGGTATTCTAGCATTAATCTGTGTTATCATTCTTTCAGGTGGTTGTGAAAAGCCCACAGACACATCACAAACAAAATGCTTCATTGATAGCGAGTTTAGATACCGTTTTGAGAATTGTATACAAATCGTGCACTTAACGAATCATGGCTATATGATGAATGAAGATTATCTATCAAATGCTTATAACTGTTTGCATGCGATTACTAATATACACCGTAAAGTAGCCAGATCTGGAGGAGCCCCTTACTTCTATCCGAATGGGGAGGAAGATTCTTACTTTGAAGATGTAGATAACTGGTACAGTTGGTATGAACAGAATAAATGTACAATTACAGTTCAAAAAGCAGACTCCTTAATCAGAGCTTTTTCAATATTGGATGGCAATGAATACGACTGGCCTCTATCCATTGTAGAGATTGTAGAGTGCAACTGAAACTATTCCCCAGACCCTATGAACCATCAGGAAGTCGGAAAATACTGGAATGAAAATGCCCAGACCTGGACTACACTGGCCAGAGCCGGCTATGATGTGTACAGAGATCATCTCAATACACCTGCCTTTTTCGAAATCCTGCCCGATATACAGGGCTTAAAAGGACTAGATATTGGCTGCGGCGAAGGACATAATACACGGTTGCTTGCCCAGAAGGGAGCCTTCATTACCGCCATTGATATTTCTGAAGTATTTATTCAGCAGGCGAAAGAAACAGAAACCCAGCATCCGTTGCATATCCATTACCAGATTACCAGCGCGGCAGAATTACCTTTTGCAGAAAATACTTTCGATTTTGCTACGGCTTTTATGAGTTTGATGGATATTCCGGAAACAGGCAAAGTACTAAGTGAAGCCTGCCGGGTACTGAAAAAAAGTGGCTTTCTGCAATTTTCGATTGCCCATCCTTGTTTTGATACCCCACACCGCAAGAACCTAAGAAATGCACAAGGCAAAACCTACGCTATTGAAGTAGGCGATTATTTCACGAACCAGAATGGCGACATCAGCGAATGGGGTTTTAGCAATCTGCCTGAATCCATGCATAACTTGCCCAAATTCAGAATACCCAGGTTTACCAGAACCCTAAGCGAATGGCTGAATATAATTATCCAGGCAGGTTTTGTGATCGAGCAACTGCACGAACCCAGACCCAGCAACGAAGTAGTTAAACAATATCCCTCCTTACAAGATAGCCAGGTAATTGCTTATTTCCTGCACATCCGTTGCCGGAAGTCTTAGTTGCTGGTTGCTCCTTGTAGGTACAACCAGCAACTACCCCTAATTGGCTGAAGGCAAAATTCCTTCTTCTCCCAATACCTGGCTAATATCGATAGACTCAGTAGCTGAAATTGCATTGGGTAGCACATCAGAAAAAGTATACTCGCCATACACAATAAATTTACCCGCTTCTATCATTGTTTGTACTGTTTCATACTTGATTCTGGCACCACTAGGCAGTTCTTTTTCTATTTCGTCATAGTCTACTTCCACCGTGGCTACATAGTGGCTTGTTTTGCTTTCAAACTCACTGTAATAGGTATACTCTTTAAAGAAAAATAACTTTTTCATGGCGACGGTCTTTTTGATATTTCTACGAGTACAAACTGGCAACTAACTAAAGGATTGAGAATAAAGGTACCTAACGGCGTTTTTCCGGATAGGTTTTCAACAACCGATACTTGTTGCTGTTTTCAGTGCTTTAAAATTCCAGATACAAAACCAGTTTATCCTTTCTCTGCCACTTTTAAAAGACCTTTTCAGCCGCTGCTCACATTGTGTGTAGGAAATGTGTATGGCTGTAAAGTAAAACGGCCTGCCATTCGTCTACTCCAGTACTTGGGACATTTACATGGAAAAGACTATTGACACCCCGATGGCTGAAAAACCCGGACAGAAGATTATTCAAACAGTGAAAGACTATGGGAAACGTCTGTTTGGGTTCATTCGCGGCAAAGTAAAATCAGATGAGGATGCGGAAGATATTTTACAGGAGGTTTGGTACCAGCTAAGCAATGTGGTAGATGTAAATGAGATTGATCAAATGAGCGGATGGCTTTTTCAGGTGGCTAGAAATAAGATCATTGACAAATACCGTAAAAAAACGCCAGATTCTCTCGATGGAATGCTGTATGAAGAGGAAGAGGGTGAATTTACACTCAAATCTATTTTACTCGCCGATAATACCAACCCTGAAACTGAATACCTGAAGGAAGTTTTCTGGGCTGAACTCTTTACTGCCCTCGAAGAACTGCCGGAAAATCAGCGCCAGGTATTTATCTGGAACGAACTCGAAGACATGACTTTGCAACAAATTGCCGACCAGACAGGTGAAAAGCTCAAAACCATTATCTCCAGAAAGGGGTATGCCGTAAAACATTTACGCCAGCGACTGGAGGCATTATATAATGATTTTTTAAATTACTAGCGGAGAAAATTGTTTTCATCCCAGAACCATCCCACGTATGCACTATAAAAAGTATTTTTTCTGGTTTTTTATTCCGTTCATTTTTTGCGTTATCGCCTTAGTGGTTATGTTATTATGGAATGCCATCTTACCAGATCTGTTACCGGTCCGCAGCATCAATTACTGGCAGGCATTAGGATTATTGATCCTGTGCCGGATACTTTCCGGAAGTATGGGTGGAGGAGCTTATCAGAAACCTTTTGGCAGATTTTCGCAGCATAAGCGGGATAAATGGATGAACATGAGTGAAGAAGAGAAATTGAAGGTAAAAGAAGAATGGAGAAAAAGATGGGGGCGGTAACCTTTCCATTCAAAAGGCATCATATGATTAGGCCATTTTACGGTTGAATCTCTTTTCAAGATAGCTTATTTCCAGCTATGCTGGTTTGCCAGATCCATAGCTTTAGTCAATTTCACCTCCATTGTTGTGCATTGCCCAGATCACCAGTTATGAATAGAGCCATCCGGACTTTTCAGAATAGGGTGTGGATATTTGGTGTTTGCCGTTATTTCCATAACAAAAGTGGCTTTCTTCGGATCAAATTTTACTCCTAACCCAGGCGCTGGGTTCAGATACAATTTGCCATTTTTGAAATTGAGATAATCTTCGTTAAAGTATGCCGGTTTTTCGGGCTCGCCTCCCGCCAATTCTACCATGCAACGGGCAGGACTGCTTGAGCCTAATGCATGTACCAATGCGGCTACACTTAATGGTCCGGTAAAATGAGGAATCATGCCAATATAGTGTGTTTCGCAGAGGGCAGCTATTTTTTTAAACTCAGAAATCCCTCCTGTATTTGGCAATGTTACCCTCGTATAATCGATCAGGCGTTTTTCGATAAAAGTATTAATATCCCATCGGTCACCGAATTGTTCACCAACGGCAATAGGAACATTAGTCATCTGGCGTACCGTTGTATATACATCCGGATTTTCAGAGCGGATAATATCTTCGACAAAATAAGGCTCCAAGGCTTCTAGGGCTTTACATATTTTTACACCTTCAGTCAAATCAAACCGGGTATGCAAATCGATCGCCCATTTGCCACCTCCGCCCACAGCGGCATCTATCCTTTTGCAAAAATCTATGGTACTCTTGGTATGTTCATAAAAATCAAACGGTTTGTCTCCGTTTCCTCCCGTCGGGCCGATCCGGTAGGCACGTAAGCCGGCGGCAATACAATCCTGGGCTCTTCCTTCTTCGGTGGTTGCTTTGGAAGCTCTAAATCCGGTAGCATAGCATTCTACATAATCCCGGGTAGCTCCGCCTAATAATTCGTATACTGGCACATTCAGCGCTTTGCCTTTGATATCCCATAGTGCCATTTCCAATGCGCCCAGCGCATGCAGCTTTTCCCGGCCGGGCGGATAAAACATGCCTCTATACAAATACTGCCATAGGTGCTCTATCCGGAAAGGATCTTCTCCGATCATCATTTGCGCACATTGCTCAATCATATCCTTAGATCCGCCTTCCCCAATGCCTATAATTCCCTCATTAGTCTCTATTTCTACAATGCCACGGGCCTGATTAAACAGGGGTTTGGTATACCATGGTGCATTATAATACCTGATTTTGGTAATTTTTAGTTTGGAAGCCGCTTCTGCCGACGGAAGCCCGACACCTGCTAAGGTTGCAGCCGATCCTAAGAGGCTTAATCTGAGAAAATTTCTTCTGTGCATAGAGAGGTAGATAAAACGCAGGAAAAAACAAAAGAAAAATGAGCACTCTGGTGCAAGTAAATAAAATTATCTTTTAATTAGATGAGTCTCACATTTAATTTTACCATTTGTATACAGCCTGCCTCACCTTATGTTTACTTCTACCAGGAAAAAAGATACAATGACCAGCCACACCATTGGGAATTACCGCTGGATAATCGTAGCCCTGTTGCTGGCGGCTACCATTATTAACTACCTTGACCGGCAGATCATCGGTTTATTGAAGCCTATCCTGGAGAAAGAATTTAACTGGACAGAAACAGATTTTGCCCAGATTGTGATGGCATTTACAGCTGCATATGCAATAGGACTTCTGGTAGTGGGGAGAATTATTGACAGGACCGGCACAAAAATAGGATATGCCCTTACTGTGGTGGTGTGGAGTCTGGCAGGTATGTTTCATGCCCTGGCCAGAAGTGCTATTGGCTTCGGTGTAGCCAGGTTTGTATTGGGACTGGGGGAAGCCGGTAATTTCCCGGCAGCCGTAAAAACAGTAGCCGAATGGTTTCCTAAAAAAGAACGGGCACTGGCTACCGGTATCTTTAATTCAGGCACCAGTCTAGGGGTGGTGCTGGCGCTATTAGTGGTACCCTGGATTTTGAGTAACTATGGCTGGCAGGAAGTATTCTGGATCACTGGTGCGACCGGCTTTATCTGGCTCATTTTATGGTGGATATTTTACGAAGTACCAGCCAGGCAAAAGCGTTTAAGCGCCGCTGAATACGAACTGATCACCAGCGGACAGGATGAAACCACACCAGAGGACAAACCGTCTAATTTACAGTGGCACAAATTATTTACAGTGCCTCAGATGTGGGCACTTATTGCAGGCAAGGGGCTGATTGATCCCATATTCTGGTTTTTTCTGTTCTGGCTTCCTTCTTATTTTTCGTCTACCTTTAGCCTTGATCTTAAAAAACCAAGTATTCCCTTAATGATCATTTATGCAGCTACTACCCTTGGAAGCATTGGTGGAGGCTATTTCTCTTCCTGGCTGATAAAAAGAGGATGGCCTACTTTAAAAGCCAGAAAACTATCGCTTATTATATTTGCGGTGCTGGAAATATCCATTATTCTGGCCCAGTTTGCCACAGATATATGGATTGCCGTTGGACTGATCAGTTTAGCCGTTGCGGTTCACCAGGCATGGGCTACCAATGTATTTACGATGGCTTCCGATCTGTTTCCAAAACAAGCGGTGAGTTCTGCCGTAGGAATTGCCGGTATGGCCGGGGCTGTAGGAGGTATTCTGTTTCCGATATTAGTAGGCACTTTACTGGATAGTTATAAAGCCGCAGGTAACTTAACAGGTGGATATAATATATTATTTACCATATGTGGATTTACATACCTGATCGCCTGGACCATTATGCATCTGCTAACGAGAAAGGCAGAAATAGTGCCGTTAAGCAGGCTAACTTAAAATAGGCTCTTCAACTATACTCTTAGCTTATATAAGTAGAACCAAGGCTGTATTGGCTTATTTATCTTGATTATTATTAATATTTTTTAATATTCATAAGGCGTTATTGATCAAACCACTAACCAGTAAAAATTATGGAATCAACAAGTATTATATTAGTCGTTATGATTTCTTGGTGTGGAGTACTTTGTCTATTGATAGGATATCTATTCAAACAAAATCAATCCATAGAGATAATCTCATTCCCTAACTTATTCATAGATAAGGTAAAGGATAAAGAAGCATTCAGCAGATTTATAGGGAATAGAATTATGCTGATTGGAGTAGTAGCTTTACTTACTTCAGCTGGCATTGGAGTATTCCCTCAGTTTGTAATGCTGACTATCCTACTATTTATATTACTAGGAGTGTTAATCCTTACCGAGTTAGCAATTAAGAAAAACCGGTATCTATTATAACTCATAAAGAAATCCAAGAAAAAAAGCAGAAAAAATTAAAAATCAGGAAGGAAAAGATATTGCGATTTTTGGAGGGGCCTGTCTGCTGGCTTCCCTGTTGGATGCAGGACTGGTAGATGAAATCTCTATTGCTATTATCCCGGTGATGCTGGGAAAAGGAAAATTGATGGTAGAGGAATTAAAAGCTAACGTCTGGCTCTCTTTACTCAACAGTAAAACCTATGGCAACGGGACCATACAACTGAGTTACCAGGTAATTAAAAAACGCCCGAAATAGATAAAAGAAACCTGTATCCGTTATTGCAAAGCATCTGATAATAAGCTCTTCCAAATATACATTTTAAGAGATCATAGCTGTTTATATCACCTGATTATAAAGGTCTGGCATCAGGGTGGTGAAAAATACAGTCCAGAAAGATTATATATGTTCCACAAAAATTTACATTTCTCCTCCTCCAGATTGTTTTATTTTACTAACTTGAAATTTTTTAAGCCAGCTCACTTGATGGGAGTCAGTCTATATATTTTCTTCTGGTTATTTGAATCTGGTTTTACTCACAAGGTATATTGAACAGCAGTAAAGCAGAGTCATTTGCTATAGGGCAGAACAACAGGCTAACAGGGAATAGAAACAATTTTTATCATACTTGCCATAAAACTTAAATTAAGTAACACCATGAATGAACCAAACGAACAGCAACCCGACGCTTCCCGCAGATCATTTATTAAAAACAGCATGATCGCTTCCTCTTTTTTTATTGTGCCAAGGCATGTATTGGGAGGGGTTGGATTTACGGCTCCCAGCGATAAATTAAATATAGCTGCCATTGGCGCAGGTGGCAAAGGAGCCAGCGATATCCGGAATGCTTCTGTAAAAGGCCGTGAAAATATAGTTGCTCTTTGCGATGTGGATTTTTCAGGCTCAGCCGCAAAAACTGTCCTGGAATTTCCCAAGGCAAAATTGTATGCTGATTATAGGGAAATGCTGGATAAGGAAAAAGCTCTTGATGCCGTTACCATCTCTACCCCCGACCATGTGCATGGCCCTGCCGCCGCTTTTGCCATGGAAAGAGGCAAACATGTATACGTTCAGAAACCCTTAACCCACAATATACGGGAAGCCAGGATGCTTACCAAGATGGCCCGGGACAAAAAGATTGTTTCCCAGATGGGTAACCAGGGTGCCTCCAATCCACTGCTCCACAATATGGTGAAAAAATGGGTGGATTCCGGAGAGATCGGTAAAATATCAAAAGTGCAAATCTGGACCAACCGCCCAGTATGGCCGCAAGGATATGCCATGCCCAAGCCTGATGAAAGCAAAAAACCGAAAGATTTAAACTGGGATCTTTGGTTAGGACCTGCGGAATACATGCCTTATACGCCAAATCTGCATCCCTTCAACTGGAGAGGATGGTGGAATTATGGAACAGGCGCTCTGGGCGATGTAGGATGCCATTTGATCGATATTCCTTTCAGAACTTTAGGCTTGAAATATCCTACCGATGCAGAGTGCAGTGTAGGTTCAGTATATAGCCAGATGTGGACAGCTGATTATAATCCGGAAGGTTGCCCGGCTTCTTCCTTTATTACTTTGCATTTTGGAGCCACCGAAAAAAGTAAATCTCCTATTGAAATGACCTGGAGTGATGGCGGAATACGGCCTTCCCATCCGGAAATTATTCCTGCCAACCAGGATATCGGGGGAGCCAACAGTGCCAATGGCGTGTTAATGATCGGCGATAAAGGTATCATTTCCACTAACATCAACGACAGTTCACCCCTGATGCCAAAATTATACCTCAATGACGGCAAAACTGAGTTTGGTCCTGAAACAGGCTCAACGGAGGAACCTGAATATGGCCATCAGCGGAAATGGGTAGATGCCTGTAAAGCTGGTTTTAATAGCAAGGAGCACAAAGGCTTAACATCTTCTTTTGATTATGCCGGCCCTATGACCGAAACTGTACTCATGGGAAATCTGGCCATTCGTAGTTTTATGTTGAGAAAAGACAACGGCAAAGGACAACAAGACTTTTTTGCCCGCAGAAAGCTATTATGGGATGGCGAAAACATGAAAATTACGAACCTGGAAGAAGCCAACCAATTTGTAGGAAGAACCTACAGAAAAGGCTGGGAGGTATAATATAAAACAGATCTGCTGGCCGTAAAGTCTGTTCTGACTAGAATTTATAAGGCCATCTTTAATAACTTTCAACTTTAGCTACCTGTGTATACTTTGCATTTGCATCGTATGGCAGGTAGCTAATTTTTTTGCAGGTAAGTAACAACTGTCTTGCAAGTGCCGTGATCATTTCAGAAGCAGATTTTTATAAAACATAATTAATTCCCCTCACAAGGCAGCAATACCTGTGCTGAACAACTGGCAATGTTATACTGCTGGTTTTCTTTTTTGAAGGCTGAAAAAACCCAGAGAAAGATTTTGAAAAAATATTCAAAAAGGATAGAGTAATTTTTAAAGTGGCCCGTCTTCCCGGATAGAAAGGGTATCATTTAAACAATTACCATCATGACAAAGCAACTCATTAAACCCATACTTATAGGCACACTGGCTGGGGCCGCCTTATTCGTAATGCCCTTCTTTCTGTTGAGAGCCCTGTTATTCTTCTTAATCATTGGTGCATTGTTCAGATTATTCAGAGGGAGAAGATACTGGGGATGGCGTGGAGGTAGATTTGGCGGCTTCCATCCGGCTTTTGCCGACACCATCCGCAACATGAGCGAGGAAGAGTATAGAGCCTTCCGGCAAAAATTTAACGCACCTTGTTATCCGGCACCTCGCAGACCTGAAGAAAAAATACAGATCAATACCCCACATTAAACTAATTACACCTATGAGAAGAAGTACAAGGCTGCTCGTTGGTTTTGCAGCCGCCGCCCTCACCTATGCAAGCCTGATGGCTTTTGCCGGACCTCAATACAGAAGCAGGCATAGCTTCCATGCACATGGCCACTATAGCCGCTATCATTGCGGTAATCATGGTTCCTGGCAAAGAGAACATGCCGGATCAGATTCCCGGCAGGAAAATCCACCAGTCGATATACCTAAAAATCAATAATATACTAATCAAACAATAAACCTTTCATTATGTACGGAAAATGCAATCCGGCATGGGGCGCCTGGGAAGGTGGTCATGCCTACAAAAAATTCTTTGAAAAATTTGGACCAGGCGCTTATGGCGGCTATCCGAGACGGCCTAAATACAATGTACCCATTAATATATCCGACCATGAAACCCATTACCAGGTAGATATCTATGCGGTGGGATTTGCCAAAGAAAATATCAAAATTTCGGTAGTAGATGATGTCCTGTACATCAGTGGTACCAGGACGATTGATGCAGACAAGGAGCCGAATTTCATCCGGCAGGAATACCCGGTAAAATCATTTGAAAGAATGGTAAACCTCAATAGTCAGATTGATACTGCCGGCATAAAAGCCAGACAAGAAGATGGGATATTGTCTGTTATTCTACCCAAATCACCGGAAACCCAGCAGCCAGCGCAGGATATTTCAGTTGAATAAAGTCAATGTTGAAATAGTATTTTTCAATCCTCTTAAACAGAAATCCCCGGATACTAATTATTTCCGGGGATTTTTTATGATCATACTAAAATGAGCAGCCAGACCTTAGGTTATGCCTTTTAGTATCTGGTCATCTATACAAAGTATTTCTAGCGGTATATATATTTCTGGGCAGTATTATACCAACGCAAACGGTAAGCATTCATGGCTGTTTCGCCCAGCTTATCTACCAGCCGGTGATTAGCAAAAGCACCCACCACAGCACCAATTCCCGGAACCAGTTGCAGGAGTTTAGCTAAGTCTATATAATCCCGGTATTCCTGCTGAAAGCTGCGCCAGTCGAACACAGACATACCAGCCAGATGGGTTTGTGTGGTGGTATCCCAGTTGAGGATTTTCTGATAGGTTTCTTTGCGTGTGTTGGTACTGGAGAAGGCTAGCTGAAAAACATAGAGAATAAACACCCTTTCCTGGTAATCTTTTACTTTGTAGCCATATAATCCGGCAATCTCATAAAGCAGTTTTATTTTTAAACCCAGCAAAAGTGGAAAATCGGCCAGAGAAAGTAAAAAACCACCTGCGCCGGTTCCGGCTCCTTCTACAGCAGCCAGTTTTTTATAGGCTTCAATTTTATCTTTTATTAATTTCTCCCTTTCTTCCAGAGAACCTATATTCATAGGATCGGTGGCTGTGTATTCAGAGCCAGCCAATACGGCTCTTACCATATGCTTAATGCCTTCTGTAACTACCTGGTGTACTTTTTCCGGAATAATAGTATTGATCTTGTCCTGTATGCCCTTGGCTAATCGTCCGGAAGCAGATTCTCCTTTTTCCATCGATAATTGCCATACACTCAGCTCATATTTTACCTGGTCTTCGTAGTGTTCCATAGAAAGCGAATATACAATGGATCTTGCTAAAAAGAATAAATCAGAAAACTTATGTCCTGTTTTACAGGTAAATATTTGCAATCAATTCCTTCTGATAGGTTTATTGGTGGATACAATTTTTACAGGCGCATTATTTATAGCAAACAGAAGTACCTTTTCATTGCCAACCGTTAGTTGAACAATATTACGTACTTGTCCTCTGATATTGATTCCACTCTGCCCGGAGGGAGCAGTAATTTAAGGTACCCTTTATTAAAGAATATGGAAGACCTACGAACTAAATTATTCAGTGTAAGAAATGGTATTGGTCATAGTAATTCCTGTTTCGTTTGGAGAAAGAAGAGTAAAAGTGAATTTTAGGAATGAGTTAGATCTGTTTCAGTTGTGTTTTTACAGGCCGCACAAAAAATGCAGACAGCAGAAAAGCGAATGAGAGGTATTATCCATTCTTTCTTCAACATCCATATAAAGATGCTTCTTTGAGTTATACTCTGCAACAAAGTGAAGTTACCAATTGAAAGAAATAAAGAATGCAGGTAAATTTATCACTGCACTCCTTATTTAGTAATACAAAAACTATTTCACCTTTATTTATTAGTAACCTGGTATTTTGCTTTTACTTATTGGTATTAAACTGAGCCTTCAGAATAGGGCCAGCTAAATGAAAATATCAGGCATTATTATACCGGCCAAAGCGGAGTATATCTTGTCTTCTGAATACTTCTGCAGACATCTCCCTACCTCTTTCTACCAGAAATATAACATGTTCCTTAACTACAAAAGTCACTCTGCGCTTCCATACTAAGATCTATATAGGAAATGTGAAATCATATATTAGAAATGCAATATTTTTTATTGAATATATCTTGGCTTATATGATACCGATGCGTGATTATTGATACAGATAAAAGATGATATTTTAAAGAGTTTAGTATGTTATTCTGGTTATCTGAAGTAAACCGAATAGGCTGATTGCTTTTTAATACTTCTTCAAAAGTGTATCCGTTTGAAAGTGTGTATAGACTTTATCCTTAGTCTTTTTAAAGACCTGCTTGACAGTTGTAGAATACTTTAAAGCGTATATAAATAAGTATAGTACAATATTTTACAAAAATATTTATTTCAATCTCAAAAACTCCCTCTATTTTGGCAACTTCTGACTGTATTTTGCTTATTTTAGACGTTTAGGGGTAAAAATTGCTAAAAATTAACTTAAAAAAGGTTCAATCAGGAACATTCTGTCTGTTATCAATATCAAGACTTTAACTCTTATACCGGTATTAGCTACTATATAAAAACAACCAAGGAATGCAAAATGAGAGATTTAGACCTTCATTCTGCATTCCTTGGTTAATTATACCACATTCTATACTACATGATTACTGCGTCGGAATCGGGCCTTTGCCTCCATCAAAATAGATCCAGTCCAGAAAGACGATGTTCTCTTTCACAGCTGGGTTACGGAATACGAAATACAGGTCGTGCTGGCCACCTGGATTGCTAACCGGAGCTGTGATGGAATCTATCTTTTCCCTTTCCTGGCTTGTATTCTGAGGAAAATCTGCGGTAGCAATAAGTTCACCATTGGGAGCATCTATTCTTACTTCAATTTTGCTGCCTGTCACAGGGGATAACCCATGGAATACAAGCTTAGTAATGCCAGTCAGGTCTATATTTTTAAAGCCAATATAAGAGCCATTCTGTATATCCCCTACAAAGGAGAGATCATTGCCATCAACGTGCCGCCGGCCTGCATTCTGGGAGAGTTCAAAATCTTCGGCTTCTACCTTCGGATGGCGCAATACCAGAATTTTACTGGTAGTGAGATTGCCCACCACTGGATTGCCTTTATCCGTATAACTCGCCCGGATCACATAGGAGCCAGCCGTTTTTGTTTGAGTATGCTCAGCCGTAGTAAACGTACCTTCCAGCGGCAGGGCTTTGTTTTCTTCACTCAGCGATAATATATAATTCACCATCTGTGTAGCTTCCTGCTTGTTGTGCTGCGGATGTGCTGCCATCATGTTTTTTCCCCAGTTGCCATTGCCGCCTTTCAGAATTTTCTCCGCCAGCATCTCCTGGGCATTTTTACCTTTATAGCGTACCGCAACTTCTTTATAGCTCGGACCAATGGATTTCTGATCCAGGTTATGGCAGGATTTGCAATCACTGTTAGCGATCAAAGTTTTGCCTTGCAGGAACTGAACACCGCCAGTCATCTGGGTATTGGATTCAAGTAATGCCAGGTCTTTTCCTTCTTTCAAGTAGTCGAATGACACAAATACGGCCGATGGGTCGATGCCGATTTGCAGGGTACCATCTTCTTTATCTGTGATATTTACTTTGTAGGTGAGGGGCTGGTTATCGAAATAGAAAGATTGATTGGCTCCATTCAGGTCAATGGCTACTTGCGGTGGTTCATTACCTACTTTTACTTCTACTTCGGCTTGTGCTTTTTTTCCTTCACTATCTGTTACCGTTACTTTCGGGCGGTAAATACCTGGTTTGGCGTAAGTAACAGTTGTTTGCGCACTATTACTGCTTTGAGAGCCTTCGCCAGTTTCCCAGGCGTAGGTTAATTTATCATTGCGGTCGTAGTCGAATGATTTTTCAGCAGATAACTTTACGGTAAGTGGCGCAGCGCCTACGGTTTTATCGGCAATCAGTTCGGCTTTGGGTTCACGGTTGCCCTCCACATAGGTAATTTTTACCAGACGGGAATCCGGGTTGTGCTCAAAATAATTAGCCCCATACTGCAATACATACAAAGAACCATCTGCGCCAAATTTCATGTCGATGGGTTTGTACCATTCCTGCTCCGGCAGGAAAGGCTCGATTTTCGCCAGATTTACATCTTTGTCAAACGAAACGACTTTTACCCAGCTACGGGCCCATTCATAAATAAAGAGCTTTTTATCGAAATATTTTGGGAATTTGGTAGTAGCATTTTTGAAATCATCATAGTAATACACTGGTCCAGCCATCGCACTTCTGGAACCTTTGCCCAGACTTGGAAACTCTTTGGATTCACCATACGGATACCAGATCATCGGCTTTTGAGCAGGTGGCAATATTTTGCTACCAGTATTATTGGGTGACAGATTTTCCGGACGTTCCGGATTAAATGTGGGGCCGATCTTATTGGTGGCAAAATCAAAATCAGCGTAGGCTTTATTATCGGCTACAAAATACGGCCATCCGTAATTGCCTGGTTTTCTTGCCTGGTTCCATTCATCATGGCTTTGGGGCCCGCGTTCATTGCTCACGCCTCCATCCGGACCTACATCGCCCCAGTATACAAATCCATTATGATCATCTATAGTGAAACGGAAGGCATTCCGGGTACCCATCACATAAATTTCTGGTTTTCCCTGAGAGCCATCTTTGGGAAATAGATTTCCATTAGGAATAGTATAAGTGCCATTGGGTTCGGGGTGAATGCGCAGGATTTTTCCCCTTAAGTCATGGGTATTGCCGGAAGATTTCTGCGCATCGAAAGGTGCCCGGCCAGGACGTTCATCAATCGGTGTAAAGCCATCCGATTCTTTGGAACTGGTATTATCACCGGTAGAAATGTACAAATCGCCATTCGGACCAAATTCCAGGTGCCCGCCGGAATGACAGCAGGTTTCCCGTTGCGTAGGAATTTCCAGTACGATCTTCTCAGAACTTAGAATCAAACTGTCGCCCTTCATTTCAAACCTGGATACATTTTGCTTGGGCACCTTGCCGGCCGGGGAATAGTTGATATAAATCCAGTTGTTCTGTTCATAATTGGGATCAAGCGCCACACCCAGCATACCATCTTCATAATTACCGGTGATGCTTACATCGAATTTAGCTATCACTCTGGTTTTCTTGGTTGTTGGATCATATAGTTTTACATCACCCCGGCGTTCCAGATACAATACCCGGCCATCTTTAAAGATCACCATTTCCATCGGCTCATACATATACGTATCCAGCACCTCCATGACAAAGCGATTAGATTCCGGTACCCTTTCGGTGGTAGCTTTAGCAAAATCAAGTTTAGCGTTATTTGTTACAAATTCGAGTCCTTCAGGTATCAAATCTCCTAAACCCTCTTTTAACTTTATATTGGCATCTTTCCCAGCAATCTGTGCAAAAAATATCCGTCCGCCAGCAGATTCTTTTTTCCAAGAAGCTTGTGATGCTTTTAGTCTTTCTCCATTTACCTGCTCATACCATGGCCAGTTGCGAACCGTATCTTTAGCAGCATTGATAGCCAGTAGCCCACCGCCAGCCTGAATAAAACGCTCTAAATCGGCTTGTTGCACATACTCCAATGTATCCAGAGGAAGATTTAAGAATACAACAGAGGCGTATTTACTCAAAGAATCTTCATTCACATATGCCGGTTGAGTGGTAGTATCTACCTGAATTTTCAGCTCACTGCTCACTTTTTGAAGTGTACTTAACGAAGCTGCCTGATCAGCTCCGGATTTCAATAAAACCAGTGCTTTTTTTGGCTCATTGCTTTGGCAGGAAAACAAGCTTAACAACAGTAGCATGGAAAGTATAGCAGTGGTGTGTTTTTCAATAAGCCATTGATTACGCTTTTTAACAGAATAGACCAGAGAATAGGAGTAGTTCATTGAATAGTATATAGAAAATTTGAGTCAAAAATTAGCTTTCGGGAGGCGATATTCTGCAATAAGACTGGGCACATAATATTTCAGCAATTTATCCAAAAAACCCGAAATTTTGTACCTCTGCTAGTAAATGTTCCTGTCTTTTCATTTTCTGTGCAAATATCCGAACCCAAGTTTGAGGTCAAAAATTTTGAGTCATCAACAAAGGTCAAAATCGGTAAGAATGAAATTTTAATTGTACGCTTCCAAAGAAACATATAATTTATAGCCTCATCTATTGAATGCCTATGCCTGAAAAGATTATTGTGATTGGGAGTTCTAATACAGATATGGTGGTAAAGTCTGACAAACTTCCTTTGCCCGGAGAAACCATTCTGGGTGGCCAGTTTTATATGTTTCCCGGCGGAAAAGGAGCCAATCAGGCGGTTGCCGCCGCCAGACTGGGTGGTGAAGTAGTGTTTATTGCCAGAACCGGGAATGATGTATTCGGAAAACAAGCCATCGAACAGTTTGCCAGAGAAGGGATTGATACTTCTTGTATCCATATTGATGCCGGGCATCCTTCCGGAGTAGCACTGATATTGGTAGATGCCAAAGGCGAAAATGTAATTGCTGTTGCTCCAGGTGCCAATGCACAGCTAACCGAAAGGGATATTGACACAGCACAGGTACTTATAAGCAAAGCTGAGGTAATTTTATTGCAACTCGAAATTCCCATTTCCACGGTTACGTACGCCATTCATCAGATGCAGAAGCTGGGCAAAAAAGTAATTATAAATCCGGCACCTGCGCAGGCTTTGCCGGAAGAAGTATTCCGGGATTTGTACCTGATCACTCCCAACGAAACAGAAGCTGAAATTTTAACCGGCATCCAGGTGACCGATGAAGCAAGTGCCGCTAAAGCTGCCCAGGCTTTGCAAGAGAAAGGAGTTAGCCAGGTAGTAATTACGATGGGCAGCAAAGGTGCTTTTGTATACAACGGTGCTACCTCCAGACTCATAGCGGCTCCCAAAGTAGAACCAGTAGATACTACTGCCGCTGGTGATGTCTTTAATGGCGCTTTAGCCGTTGCACTTGCCAATGAACAACCGTTGATTGCAGCGGTTGAATTTGCCTGTAGAGCGGCAGCTATTTCTGTTACCAGGATGGGTGCCCAGGCATCTGCGCCGTACCTGCATGAAATGAAAAATTAGTATGAATCCCTTATATATTTTAACCTGAATTCGGAGTTTTTAATCTATTTACTTGAATTTTATTACTATGAATCTAGCAAGAGTGCGGTGGATGGTGCAGCAACAGTGTGGCCGGTTTTGGCCTGTGGGTAAGCCGGAGGTTTGTGCGATGATTTTATCTGGCGTAAAACAGGCTTTGTTGGTGCTGCCACAACTGTGTTGGTTCTCTTCGCATTCACATGCTCGAGAATCTTTTGTTACTTTTCTTTTGGGCATGCAAAAGAAAAGTAAGACGGCGCAAGTATCAAAATCGGCATATTTACCTGAATCTAATATTCTTTAAGTAGTAGTACTCCAAATTCACTTTTGTTTTAGGGTTTCCGCACTAAATATTAAGTTTTAAGAATAGCTAACAGGAAATTAGTGTCTCTGTTAGCTTTTTTTCTTTTCCGTTTGACACTCACGCAAGAAGGCTCTTTTTTGAGCAGATGCAAAGACCACTTTCTAATCAGATGCAGATTGATGGGTCCTTTATCTTTCCTGACTTTAGCCTCATCTTCCCTAAAGGTAACATCTAGTTGCCAATGCAAGCCATTCTCTATCGCCCAATGGCCTCTTATGTAGCGGCTGTACAAGGCAGGGTCTGTATCTGTTAAACTGCTTATATAGAACAGGGTTTGTTCTTGCTTTTTGCCTGCTATAATGCGTTTTCTTTCTACCATGACTAAAGTATGTAAGTCCTGCCATTTTTCCTTTTCCTCTACCAAATCAATGCATTGAGCAATATATACCCTACGTTCTTCTCCTCTGCCATGGGCTTTATCTAGTTGCTGATTAAAAGCGAGAGCAGACTTATTGATTTGCATAAAATGGGCTACCTGCTCATAGAGTACACCTTGATTAGCCTTTAGGGCAATCACATAATGGGCTTGCTTATCCCTGATCTTTTCTACAATTGCCTGCTGACAAGCAATAGCATCTATAGTAATGATACTACCTTTGCAATCAAGGGTATCTAATAAAGCAGGAATAGTTGTAATCTCATTACTCTTGGCTTCTACGGCTACTTGTCCAAAGCTTAAGCTATGTTCCTCTACCCATACATTGACCATACGAACCAAAGCATGCTTTTTGCCTGCAGGTATAGTACCTCTCAATTCTTTGCCATCTATACATACCTGCTTGCCTGCTAAGGAGAAGCCAGCTACACACGCTTTGAAGCATTGCTCCAAACTATGGCTATCCAGGTGTCTGATCACCCGATTTAAAGTGTCAGCAGAAGGTATACCATTAACAAAACTTAATCCTAGTTCTTGCTGCAGAAACGCTGTATTATCTTTGCCATAATCTGCTATCTCGTCAAAGTCATCACAATCGGCTATTACCCCACATAAAACTAAGCCTAAAATATCTGCTAATAGATGTAAGCAGCGGCCTTGCACCCGAAAATCAGCTACTTTGTTTAGTATCTTTTTAAGTTCCATGCACAAAGTTAGCCCCTCTTTCCTTTTTCTCTATCTTTGGTGCGGAAACCCTACTTTTGTTTTACATTTATTACTAATATGAAAATACTAACGCTGTGTATTCTTTATCTGTTCTTTGGCTTAGCATCAATGCAAGCCCAAACCAAGTCTGCCCCGGTGCCTGTTATTTTTGATACGGATATTGGTCCGGATTACGACGATGTGGGCGCTATTACTATGCTCCATGCCCTCGCCGATAGCGGACAAGCGACTATTCTGGCTACGGTAGCCAGCAGTAAATATGCAAATGTGGCTCCGGTGCTAAGTGTGTATAATACCTATTTTGGCCGTCCGAATATACCCATTGGCGTACCCAAAGGCAATGCCGTTACCGACCGGGATTTTCAGGGCTGGTCGGATACGATTGTAGCCAGATATCCACACAAAGTAAAATCTAATGCCGAAGTACCGGAGTCCGTGGAAATTTACCGGCAGGTACTTGCCAAACAAGCAGATAATAGTGTCACCATCGTTACGATAGGTTTTCTGACGAATCTGGCCAACCTGCTGGAATCCAAACCGGATAAATACTCCAAACTATCGGGCAAGGAACTGGTGAGCAAAAAAGTAAAAAGGCTGGTGAGTATGGCCGGAAAGTTTCCCGAAGGCAAGGAATATAATGTACACCGGGATTCTACGGCTTCTGTGAAAACATTTGCTGCCTGGCCTACCGAAATTATTTTTTCAGGCTTTGAAATTGGACAGAAAATCAAAACTGGTTTACCGTTGATTAACAATCCTCAGATCAAGAATAGTCCGGTAAAAGATGTGTTCCGCATCAGTATTCCGAAAGCTGCGGAAGACAAAGAAGGCCGCATGAGCTGGGACCAGACAGCCGTATTGGTAGGCATTAAAGGCGTAGAACCCTATTATGAACTAAAACCTGGCCGGATCGTTACCTTGCCTAGTGGATACAACCGCTGGGATACTACAAAAACAGGCCATTTTCATCTCGTAGAAAAAATGCCTGTTGCACAAATTACCCAGGTTATTAATCAACTCATGATGTATCAGCCGATGAAGGCCGGAAGCCGCAGATAAGTATGAGGATTAAGTAGTGAATATTAGTAGGTATTGAGAGTGCAATTATGAAATAGTAAGCAGTTGAATTCGTTTTTTAGGTAGTATTATTTTTATCTTAGTAAGTAATTAAGTAATTAAACACAATTAAGTATAATATTTTCATCTACTTCAAGTTTTTTAAAATCAAGTTTAAAGTAAGTACCCAATCCTGAAAAGATGGTATAAAGTGCCTCCTTAAGCGCTTCTACAGACAGATAGTCTTCGGCTTTGAGCCAATGATATTTCACCTGCTTCCAAAATCGTTCGATCCTGTTAAGATGAGGACTATACTTAGGCAGCAAAAAGATGTATAATCCTTTCTGTTCCCATTCTTCTTTTTTGACTTCCCATAGGCCACATGTATGCCAGGAGGCGTTGTCTAAGACTATGACAGTAAACTTGGAAATAGATGTTGAGAAGGCCTCTACACATTCAATGATAAAGTCAGCGTTTAGACTCCCACTTTTCTGATAAGTAAGCAACTCATTATTTGTACTTAACAAGCCAAATACATTTATCCTTGTACTTCTTTGGGATAAAATAGGGGCGTGTTCGCCTTTTTTGATCCATCCATAAGGTACACAAGGGGTAAGGCAAAACCCTGATTCGTCTCCAAAATATAAATCTATACTGCCTGTCTGTGCCAAATAAAGCAAAGCATGTAATCGCTTGACTTTCTGCTCATATGCTTCTTTGTTTTGCAATGGCTTTATCCATTTACGGAAACGTTTCCATCGGTAGTCAATTTTTTTAAAAACCGCTTCAAGGTCATCTCACTCATAGCCGTGCCTAATTTAGCTTCTATCTCTCGCTTAGCTAATTTAAGTTGTTGTTTTTCTTTCTCTATGCTATTTTCCACTACTTCAACATGGGTAGCATTACTGGTAGTAAGGATGGGTTTTCTGCCTTTCCCTTTTTGGTTCTTTAACCCTACCACACCTGTTTTCTCAAAGCGATCAAACCACTTATAAATACTTAACTGACTTACTTGAAAAATGCTTGCTAACTTCTGTACTTGATAGCCTTGATTGGATAACAGTATACATTGGCAACGGTTACGTTCCTGATAACTTTTACTATCTTTATGAATCTTCTCTAAGTCTTGTTTTTGCTTGTCTGTAATCTTCTTGATATAACGCATAAGCAAAGATACAATTTGCCAAAATCTTATACTTAATTGTGTACTCTTACTTAGTTATAAAAAAATGATAAAAAGGATTCTTTTTGCGACATTATTTATACTGCTAGGTTATTTACTCCAGGCTCAATCTGAGTGTGAAGATGTAGATAGAGCGTATCATGTTCAACTCATATCAAAACAATTTACAAATTTACCTTCTGACTCAGCTATTCAGACGTTAGAAAAGAAGTATTTTCCCTTAAACTCTTTGGCCATTTGTCTTTATTTGTTACAAGCCAATGAGACAGATATTCCTGAAACAAGTTTAATCTACAAAAGGGTGATCGACATTGCTTCAAGATATATTGAGACAAATACCTTGATACTACTGACCGGATACAATAATAGGGGTAAAGTACTAGGGATTTTTAATCAATATGCAGCTAAGTACCAAGTCAGATACATTGATATTCTAGGCACAAAATGGATTTCAGAGAATGTATACTATGCAATAGGTGTATTTAACAATCAAATGGAGAATCACTTAACAGAAAAAAATGGAAAAGATTGGAGAAAAGAGTTTCATGCCGGTCTTAATGCGTATTATAATCAAGAATTGGCAAAAATGAGCAAAAAAGAAAGAAAAAAGATAATTAAAAATAATAACTACTAATACCCTTCACCAATAACAACAAGGCTCGCCAAGTACATAGCCTCAGGTTGAAACCATTATGGTGTCTGTTGTTGGTGACATTTTCTACTGCTTCAATCTTAAACAACCTCTATGACTTTCGCCCTATTTGAAATTACCTCCAACGGTTCAGTAGTGCTTGCTGATACACAAGATTTATTTGGTATGGAAGAGTTAACATTTTTGCATCAGAGAGAAGCCGCCAGTCTTCTGGAAAGTGAACTCAGAGAAGGAAACTCCAAACTGAAAAGCAAACGATTCACCATCCTGCCCTACTTCGACGATGGAAAACACCAGCCCATTATGCCTAAATATTGATTAGTTGTTGGTTGTTCGTTATTAGAAATATGCTATCAAAGATTTACCGGTTCTTTAAACGTATGAAGGTAGATACGCTCAAACCTTTTGGAAAAGATTTGGCCAAAGACGAGTTGAGAATCAGCATTTGCGACTTAAATAAAGACATAGCCAAAGTCTTTGCTGACGTTTTTGCCCAGGAAAGCAGCGTAGAAATTCTCTTAGGAAATCTTCTTCACCTTTCGGCAGATGCGCTGGTAAGTCCGGCCAATAGTTTTGGAGATATGGGCGGAGGCTTGGATAAAGCGATTGACGATTTTTTTGCCGGGCAGGCGCAACAGAAAGTGCAGCAACTCATCAGGGAAGAATACTTCGGTGAACTACCAGTTGGTGTAGCCAGCATTATCGCCATGAATCACCCACAGTTTCCCTTTATAATCGTTGCCCCTACCATGCGGATTCCTGGTAATGTAGGAAAAACAATTAATGCCTATTTAGCGATGCGGGCAGTCTTAGTAGCCATAGTCAAACATAACCGTTCTGCAACACATCCCATCAGACATATCGTGCTATCAAGTTTATGTACTGGCGTGGGAGGTATGCCTTTTCAGGAAGCAGCCGAACAGATGAAAACAGCGATTGCCAGCATTTTAGGTGAAGGATATAAAACAGCCATACATCCGGCAGTTGCCCCGTATGCCTTAGGAGCCAAGTGGGTTTTGCCGGAAAAACTCAATAAATTTAAATAAAATAAAAAATATGGAACCCAGATTAAGTGTAATTACCATAGGTGCCATCAACTTATCGGCGATGCGGAGCTTTTATACCGAAATACTTGGCTGGCAGCCAGTGGTAGAAAACCAGGATATGGTTTTTTATAAATTCAATGGCTTTTTACTCAGCCTGTTCGACCGGAAAGCATTATCCGACTTTATTGGCATTCCCTTCAACGAACATGGAAAAAGTTTATTTACACTCGCTTACAATGTACGTTCCAAAGAAGAGGTGATGGAATTATACTACAAGCTTAAAAGCGTAAACGTACATATTATTAAAGAACCCATGGAACCACCCTTCGGCGGCTTATTTTTTTATTTCTCAGATGTAGAAGGCAATATTTTAGAAGTAGCGTACAATCCATATACACCGCTTGATGACACAGGGAACGTGATTACGCATAAAAGTATTGAGGGATTATGAGAATTGAGTAAAATTCAAACTCGGTTTCTGGGATAGTTTTTAATTATGTTTTAATATATAGTAATCAGTTTTACATTTATATCAACTCTCATGTCTCATATAACACTGAAAGAATTAATACCAAAAAATAAGACAGACATTGAGGCAGTGGAGAAGTTATATCAATACTCTTATCAAGAGATCAAACCAATTGTTCCTCAGCTACTTGAATGGTTACAAGACATTAATTGGCCAGTTGCTACCCCAATGGCTGATTATCTGCTAACTATGTCAGATTATTTAACCGATGATATTATTGCCATATTGAGAGGAAAAGATGAAGTATGGAAATATTGGTGTTTATATGCATTTGGAATAAATACTATCAAACCCATTGAGCCAAGGCTGTTACAAGAAATCGAGCAAATCGCTTATTTTCCAACTCAGGGAGAAAAGGAGGAAGAGGTACAGGAAGTAGCTAGTAAAATAATGAATAAACTAAAAAGTCAGACTTAAGCACTATCAATGGAAACGCAACCAAATAATCCCCTGCATGGCAAAACCCTGGAAATGATACTCACTGAGTTAGTCAAACGCTATGGCTGGGAGGCTTTGGGCCATCAGATCAACATACGCTGTTTTACGCACGATCCGAGTATTAAGTCGAGTTTAACCTTTCTCCGGAAAACACCCTGGGCCAGAAAAAAAGTAGAAGACCTGTATCTGCAAAGCATCGGTGAATCCTGAGTTTTTGGTTCATTGTTATTATTACAGGGTTTAATAAGTTATTCGGTTTTTCTGTAGTCCTTCCGACGAAGAAGGAATCTTTTGAACACTCACATTAAGAGATTCTTCCTTCGTCGGAAGGGCAGTACCTTTTTCGAAAAACTTCCTTCACCTTGTATTTATTTCCATCCGTATCAATAATAAACAGTATCTTTTTCGGATACATATTGCTTTTTACAAAGAATTTCTATTACTTTCTAATCATGGGTCGCCAGCTCATTAATTTTTTTCAAAATCTCTTGTTAACCTTTTTCAAACCTGTTTACCAACAAATGAGCAAGGAGACTAATTTTTAACGCTGTCTTATCCTGCAAATGGCGATTACTTACTGCCTTTTGTTGCCAAGTTTAATAGATACATACGCTTGAGCTAAATTATATCCGCACCATCCAAAGGAATATAATTTCTAATACCGCTTATTCTGCTCTGCCATTCTCAGGCAATCATACTTAAAAGAATGTGAGCTGTTTTCGAAAGCATCAAAAAGCGCTTCTCCGGAAACGATACAAGTCATTTCCACTTTATAGTTGAACCTAAAATCCGGTTTCTATGAAATACAGCAGATATATCAGCTACCTGGAAACACTTCTCAACACCGGTTTTGCGAATGATAAAATTGCTGAAGCGGAACAGCGCAACCTGCATGAAAGTCTGCAGCAAAAGTTTTCTGCGATTGAATCCGGCAATCTATCCGATAAAGAGAAAAAAAGAATAGATGAGGAGAAGAAAGGGTTGAAGGAAGTCATTCAACATATTTTCTCTATTTGCTCGGACTCTCCGCTGGTCACAAAAGATACAAACAATACCATTACAGGCATTAGCCAGATATTACAGCAATCGGTCCAGCCTTTAAATATTGCCGAATTACCCTTGATTCTCAGCGGACCTATGGTTCGGAAGGCGGAACCTGGAGCCGTTACGGTTTGGGTAGCCTTGAAAGAAGCCAAAGAAGTAGTCTTATCTGTAGTGGAAGATGCTAATAATGTGGCAGGCAGCACCATTTTAACTGGCAATTTGCAAACGGTTAAACTAGGTACCAATCTGCATATAGCAGCCGTTACAGCTAAACCTATTGCTCCAGAGAAACAACTGCAATACGGAAATACCTATTTCTACACCCTTACTATTGGTGGTCAGGATTTGTTAGCACAGGGAGTACTCAGTACAGCAAACATACCGGCAGAAATCACTTATCCAGATGAAAAATTACCTTCTTTCCAGCTGCCTTCCCTGGATCTCAATAAAGTTCACCTCATCCATAGTTCCTGCCGCAATATGACCAATGATGCATACGATGCGCTGCCAGCCTTAGATACCCTGTTGCAACAAACCTGGAAAACCAACCGTCCGCAGCAGCTATATCTCAGTGGCGACCAGATCTATGCCGATGAAGCCAACGAAGTATTAGAACACCTCTATATTGATGTAGGCAATACATTGATGAGTGGAAAAGAAGCTAATGGGGGCTACAAATCCCCTGAAAAAATGCGGAGCAAAGATGATGGCGAAGCCGATGTTTGTCCGGCAGAGATCATTCCGGGGGAAAGAGGGCACATGCATAAAGTAAAGGAATTTATCATCAATAATCAACGCAAAAGCTTTATTGACCTGCTCAAAGAATATACACAAACTACCTTAGATCCGCCTGAACTCACCGACAACCTGGATACGCCAGACTATATTCATGACCTGTGCGGGTTTACGCCTACTTCCCGGTTTCATCTGTTTTCCTTGTCAGACTTTTTTGGCTTGTACCTGCTCAACTGGTCAGATGTATTATGGCCTTCGTTTTTCCGGGCGGAAGCTTCCAAAAAATGGGCGGTGAAACATTCCATGGCTGCTAAAAATGAGGATGACGATAGCCTGTTGCAGAAACTGGAAAGCGGCATCAGCAAGATTTCTTCCATTGAAAGCCGGTATATTAAGAAATTATCAGATGAAGAGGTTAGCCAGGCACAAAAGAAAGCCTACGTAGAATTAGCTTATGAACTAAAGCGTTTCCGGATGGTAATCCGTGACTTTACGGAAATGATGAACCTGGTAATTTTTGCTTCCGAACTGAAAAAAGTGAGAAGAGTCCTGGCCAATATTGCCACCTACATGATGTTCGACGACCATGAGGTAACAGACGACTGGCATATGACGCGGGAATGGGTACACCGGGTGTATAGCAAACCTATGGGACGTCGGGTACTTCAGAATGGTCTGGCTGCGTATGCGGTTTTTCAGGCCTGGGGCAATACACCAGAGCGTTTTGAAACAGGTGAAAGTGCCGGAAAAAAATTACTCAATGCCTTGTCTGCCTGGATTGGCAACAATTATAGTGACGAAGCCAATGAAAAGATCATTGCCAACCTCCTCAAAATTCCGGATAAAATACAGGCCGCCAAATACCGCAGCATTGGTTCAGGAGATACTTTCCCGGAAATTTTTACTCAGCCGCTCAGCTGGCATTACCAGGTAAGTCATCCCAAATATGAAGTGCTGGTGCTCGATGCCCGTACCTTCCGCAGTTTCCCAGGTTCTTTGTATGGGGCAGCCGAACACATCAGTGCCAAATCTTTGAAAGAGCAGATGCCAGAACCGGTTGTACTGCCGCCCCCTTTCAGCGATATACCCAAAGAAATCACGTTTGTTATTTCTCCCTGCAATGTGGTCACCATTCCGCTGTTCCGCAATTATCTGAGTGGTGTGGCTTTGCCACTGGCGCATTATTTTACCGGTTATTCGGGAAACCGCTGGGAAATGGCCGCTTATGATCCCGACCAGGCCGATTCCTGGGAAGTGAGTTCGAAGCTATTCGAAACATTTTTGAGCCTCCTGGCAGTACGGACTGCCAAAACACAGCCGGAAGCAAAAAGCGAAAACCGGGTGGTGATCTTATCCGGAGATGTGCATTTTACTTATGCAGGCCGCCTGGCGTATTGGGCCGATAAACCTTTCGAAACCGAGCAAACCAAAGCGCATGAAATGGTTGTCGCCCACCTAACCGCCAGTGGAATGAAAAATGAAGCCAGTGCCTGGAAAAAACTAAAACTCGATCTGCTGGGCTATGAATTTACCGATCTGGGAAGCAATACCCAACGTTTGCCGGAGCCAGAAGTTGTAGTGGGATATGCCAAAGCCCCTCAAACGCTGGACAAAGCTAAAAAAGACGAGATTGTATTACGGACCCGCTGGTTTCCCAATTACAAACCCGGCCTGATCACCCAAAATCCCATTCTACTTCCCAATCATAAAATTCATCCGGAAGTAAAAATTCCAAAGCCGGAATGGATGTACCGCATTGATTTTATCCGGGGAACCAAAGAAAAAAAAGTAGAGAATTTTAATACCATTTCTCATTTCCATTTTGCCCGGCAGCAAGCGCCTTCTTCTGAAATTATCCGCCGCAGCAATTTTGCCTCTATCACCATCGACTGGGAAGGCGAAGGTAAACTGGTACAAGCCCTGGATACCAAGGCAGAATCGTTTACCATCATACTGGCACAGGGTAAAACGTTTCCACAAGCGCCTTTTTTCGCTATCATCGACCAGGAAATCATATATGTGCTGGAAACAAAAACACAGGCAGGCAATGATACTGAACTCACCTGCAGCCAGCTAAAACGGGGTAAAGCTGATTCGCAGGCACAAGCCCATGTACAGAATAGTACAGTAAAAATCCGGAGAACGGTAAGCCAAACCATATGGGTGGTGGCAGAAGTACCCCTAAAAGAACAAACTAGCACCAGCGGTTTAACGCCTCATGCCCTCACCAGATACAAGGTAGCCATGGCCGCCGATGATCTTCAATACACAAAGCCCACCCCAAATACTTTGTAACATGGCAGAACAAGAGAAAGATACTTTTATCGAAAACCGGTCCGCCAATGAAGACTTTCTGGTTTTTCTGGACCTGGTGATCGGATTACTGTCGTCGGAAAAGCTGATCATGGAATTTGTGTATATGTCTGGGTATGACCTGGGGGATATGGATAAACCCAATACCGAAGGCGTAACCACTTTCGACAAAGTAGTGGAAGTAACCAGAAGCACCAGAACGGTCTATGAATCGGTGCGGGAGCAATGGCCTACCAAATGGAAATCCTGGAGTGCAGTAAAAGCAGGTTTTAAACTACTCAAACAGGTGTTTGATGAATACAAAAAATGCAAGGCTGTATTCGAGCTGGCAGGCGCAGAAAATGGAATCGATATCGACAAAAGTGAACTCTTGCTGCATGTCATGCAACAGGTAATTCTGAGAGGACATGCCATTCTTGTTCCATCGTCTATTCAACTGTATCGCTTGTTAAACTGGGTGAGTGTAGGAAGCGAAAATGAAGTCAACGAACCAGAAAAAGACACTTCGGGACGTATCATCCGCTATCCTTACCGGGGCATACAGTTTAATAAAGATGGCCTGGATGCTTTTTTCCGTGATCCGGTAGCTGCCTTAAAAGAGCATTATTTTAAAAACGATACTTCTTCCGGCTCTTTGCTGCGGATGGCTGGCCCGGTACCACCTGATGACAAACTATTAATCAGGTTACGGGATTTACTCTTAAGTCTGTATCTGAATGCTTTTTATGGCTACCGGCATAGCGATGCGATTGCCTTAACTGAGGATAAACTACAGGAATTCTCTCAAACTTTAACCACCTGGTTTCCGGTTGGCAAAAATGTTGAGCTGGCGCTTAGCTTAAGAAGACAGGACCAGAATATTATCGTATCTCCCCAGATTTTTTACCTCGACGATGATAACCGGACAGACAAACAATTTAACCGGGAGTTTGGAAAATGGCAATGGACATTTAACCTGAGTGGCGGCCTGGATAGTTTCAGTTTTGGTCCGGATGGCGTAGACCTCCCTCCAGGTGTATCTGGTAATTTGTTGGTAGAGATTGCGGCACACAAGGGTAAGACCGAACCTGAGAACGATAAAGAAAATAATCCGGCTTACGTAATAGGTACGGAAGAAGGCACCCGGCTTGAGTTAGGAAAAATTGATCTCCGGGCTTTACTCGATATCAGCAATCAGTCGAAAAAAGCAGATATTAAAGCCAGCCTGAGCCAATCGGGATTTTATTTATTACCCGGCGATGGAGATTCCTTTCTGCAAAAAATACTCCCTGAAAAAGGCATTGCTGTTCTGTTTGACCTGGCAGCAGGATATTTCAATGAACGGGGCTTTTACCTGGAAGGAGGCGGTGGCGGAGAAATTGTAATTCCGCTCAACAAAAAAGTCAGCAAATTCTCCTTGCCCTCTTTGCAACTGGGTTTCCGCAAAATAACCGATGCCAACCAGTGGATGCTCTATGCGTCGGTGGCGGGCCGTGCTGAATTAGGTCCGGTAAATATCGAACTTGATAAGATAGGCATGCGCTTGTTGCTGAAAAGCCCACCGAAAGACGAAGCAGGAAATCTGGGTATTTTTGATGCAGACTTTGATTTTAAACCACCTAACGGCGTAGGCATCGAGATCAATGCCAAAGTGGTAACAGGCGGTGGCTATCTGTACATAGATGAAGATAAAGGCGAATATTTCGGGGTTGCTCAACTGAGCATCAAAAATAAAATCAATGTTAAAGCCTTAGGAATTATTCAAACCCGGCTTCCCAGTGGGCAACCCGGTTACTCATTTCTTTTAATCATCAGCGCTGAATTTCCAGCCATTCAACTGGGATTGGGATTTTCGCTCACCGGCGTAGGCGGGTTAATAGGTATTCACCGTCGGATAGAATTACAAAAAATACAGGAAGGGATTCAAAAGAATGACATTGATGATATTCTTTTTCCCAAAGATCCGCTGAAAAATGTATATACCATCCTCACCAAAATCAACCAGTTCTTCCCTGCTGCCGATGGGCAATATACGTTTGGGTTGATGGCTCAACTGGCCTGGGGTCCGAAAAGTATTATTACCATCGAACTGGGCTTGATCATCGAATTCCCGGAACCTGTACGACTGGCGCTGATTGGCATAATCCGTTCGGAAATAACCAGGAAAGTGGCCGGTAAGGAAATTAAAGCCTTGCAGTTACAAGTCAATTTTGTGGCCGCCATAGATTTTGATAAAAAATTCATCAGCCTGGATGCGGCTTTATTCCAGTCCAAATTGCTGGGCATGAAGCTGGAGGGAGATATGGCCCTGCGCATTAAATATGGTGATAACCCGGATTTTGCCATTACCATTGGCGGGTTTCATCCCAGGTTTCAGCCGCCTGCCCTGCAATTACCGGCAAAAATGCGAAGGCTCCAGATCATCCTGCGTTCTGGCAATCCTAGCATTACGGTGTCTTGCTATTTAGCTGTTACTTCCAATACCATTCAGTTTGGTGTAGCTGGTTTGTTTGTGTTCAAAAAATGGGGTGTCGGCATCCGGGGAGAACTATCCTTTGATGCTTTGTTCCAGCTCAGCCCATTCCGATTCGAAACAGATGTACACTTCCTGCTGGCAGCATCCTGGAAAGGCTATGATTTTGCTTCCATTGAAGTAAATGGCACGTTCAGCGGACCTTCCCCCTGGCATATTGAAGGCAGCCTGAAACTGAAAGTCTGGATATTCAGCAAAACGGTATCTCTCAACGAAACCTGGGGTGAAGAAGATGAAGCCCGTCTGGAGAAAGTACGCATTCTGCCCTTACTGGCCGATGATCTATCCAATGATGCCAACTGGGAACGGGCCACAGGCAAAACTCATCTGTCTGTAACCTTGCGGAAGCATTTGAAAAAAGCGGCTGATTCTACCCTGCTTACGCTGCATCCCAATGAACTCTTATCTGTCCGCCAGACAACAGTGCCCCTGGAAGTACGGGTTGATAAATTCAGTGGCCGCCAGCCACAAGGTGCGAATACCTTCAGGCTCGCACTCAAGGATACAAATAACAATGACATACCTGCCGGTAAGGTAAAAAATCATTTCGCTTCGGCTCAGTTTATTGACATGAGTGAAGAACTGCAATTGAGTACGCCATCATATGAACTGTTTGATTCCGGCCTCAGCTTTGAAGGATTAGATGCTGTAATGTTCGATGACGAGTTAACTACACAGCCTTTTACTTATGAAACCAAAACATTGGGTGAAGAGCCTACAACTCCTTTACCAGATGTAAAAGGGTTGGAAACCATCCGGAGTTTTGCACACAGCCTGCGAAACAGTACCCTGGCCAATTCAGCATTAGGGCAAGCACCCAAGGCGAAACCTGTAGCCTTACAAACCATCGCAGAAAAATATGTGATTGCCGAACAAGGAACGCTGAAAGCAACCGAAATACCAGCTGTCACCAGTGCAGCGTTGGCCTGGCAACAACTAGCCGATATAAAGCAAAAAAATCCGCAAAAAGTCCTGAGTGTATTACCTCTGGTAGAAGCGGTGCCTTAACAAATCGTTGTTAGTTGCTGGTTGTTCGTTATTAGTAATTTACTGTATGTCAGTCATTTATTTTGAGATAAACATGTATTACCTATTTTAAATTATTCCAATACTAATATAAAATTAGGATGTCTACTAGAATGATTGTTTTGAGCAGAGACATTTCTCCTCCAGGGCCGGAGAGGCCCCGCTTTTACATCCGCCCCTCTATACAACCCGCACAAGGCCAGTGCTGACCCAAAGGTTGTATAAGGTGGCTCCTGCAAAAGCTGTTATCGGAAATGTGCATTTTGTCTTTTATTTCAGGGTAAGGAGATGTAGATCAGAATTAAGTTAGATCATTTTTAATAGATAATAAAACAAAAATTCTATGCGTGATGGCCCGAAAAAACAGCGGGCAATGCGTAGGCCCTGAGCGAGGAAGCATTGTTTTCTCTAGATTTTTCTTTGCTTACTTTCTTTGTAGCAATGACAAAGAAAGTAAGGACGGCGTAAGGGAATTAAAATACAAGCCAGTGAACAAAAAACAATTTGATTGTCAAAATTTAGAAACAATCAGGTTAGAATAAACTGATTGAATGTTTCATTAACCACTGAATCGCTATGCCTCTTGATCCAAATGCCCCGGCAAATTATTCATTTCTACCCTGGCTCCGCAGAGGAATTATTAATCTGGCTGATACCACCAGTATAGCTGAAAAAGCCCCGCTTAGCGTGTCGCTGAACCTACAAGCCATTGGAGACGGAGAAACGCCAGCCTTGGTAGAAAGGAAAGTACAGGTATACGGCCCGGGTGATATTTCAGGCATTGACCGGAGAGCCATTGTCCGGACCATCCCCAGGGCAGGTGTACGGGATTTTGAGGATAATTTTTTGTGTGCCATTGAATTTTATGATGAAGATTTTCCCTGGCGTTATTCTCCTTTTTTGCCAGCCACCGGAAAACTGTCTCCCTGGTTATGGCTGACCGCCCTCCGTGAGGAGGAATTTGTGCGGCATAGTCCCACGGAAACAAGTCTGCCTGCTATTGAAATTAACAGCGCTGCACTACAAACAGCTTTTCCTGCGCCGGATACTACCTGGGCCTGGGCACATACCCATCTGAATTTTGCGGTAGAAGGTAATACTCCAGCCGAGAAACGGCAAATGGTAGATGCTATGCTCGATCAGAATCCTAATATGGGCTGTTCCAGATTGGTATGTCCCCGGAGGCTGCAACCCGGAACCAGGTACACTGCTTTCCTGATTCCGGCATTTGAAAAAGGACGATTAGCAGGATTGGGAAAAGATATAGAAACCATTCAGGCGATTGCCAATGCAGCACCTTCCTGGGCAGCATCAGAAAGCGGATCAAAGGTATTTCCGGTGTATTATGAATGGGAATTTGTGACTAGTACCGCCGGAGATTTTGAATCACTGGCAAGCCGGCTGGCTCCTTTAAGTGAAGCAGAGGAACAGGCCTTATTGAAGGCTCAAAATAGCCGGATGATGGATATTCGTAAGCCTGGTTGGGGACTTCAGTATACCGGCACCACAGGCGCTATACCTCTGCAGAGTGCGTTGAAACCTTTGAAGCAAACGGCAGATGTCCCTATTACAGATAGCTCTGAAGCAGAGGATAAAACTTTTGTCAAAAATATATCTGATCTGCTGAATCTGGGTGTACCTGTGGTTCAGGATGCATCAAATCCACCAGCACCATCGCCGCAAAATCCCTTTTTCGAAGACAGCAATATTGAAGATGATCCCATCATCGTACCGCCTTTGTATGGAAGTTTTTACAGAAATAATCCTCCTAAAGTTAATCCGGCGGCTAACCAGGATTGGTATACCCAGTTAAACTTAAATCCAGCCTTCCGGGTGGCGGCAAGCCAGGGTACAGCGGTGGTGCAAAAAGACCAGGAAACCTATATGGACCGGGCCTGGGACCAGCTCAGTCAATCGCAGGGAACCCAGCAAGTAGTAAAACGGTGGCATTATTCGCTGGAAGTAAGCCAGCGTTTGTTTCAAAAACGGATTGAGCCGCTGCTGCAAGCCCAGTCTACGCAAAATGTTACGGAAAATACTTTCCGCACGCTGGCCTTTATGAACCCATTGCATGCATCCCTGGTGGTGGATAATAAAAGTTTTGCGGCTACCCTTCAGCAGAAACCTGTGCCTTCGGCTTATTCCCGCTCTTTTACCAAAATCACCAGGCCAGGAGGTCCTTTAGTTCGCCGGCTGAATAAACAGGTGAACACCGGGCGTTTCTTTGAAATAGCGCTAACGGTGGCACCGCCTAAAAATGTATTGCATAACAGCCTGGGCAATATCGTATCTTTTCTGGAGGGTTTGCCAAACGAGACCCTGGAACCCATCAGAGGCCGCAGGATCAGACCTATCTTTCTGCTTAAAAATAATTTCCTGAAAGCACAGGGATTTGTTGGCATTGCGGCATGTAAACAGGCTTTAAGTGCACTGATGCCCTATGTACAATTCACCAGCATTATGACGGCTCCGATACCCCCTTCTGATATGTTGTATAACAGCATAGCCAGCCAGATCAACCCAGCCCTTACTATTACTGCCCGTTTGCAAAGCATTTTGCCAGCTACGTCTACTTTTTCGCGAACCAGTGCGGCTGCTTTCTCTCATTTTCCGCAATTTCCTGAACCGATGTACCGGCCTTTAGCCGAACGTTCCACCGATTATATTCTGCCCGGAATCGATTCTATTCCCGTCAACCGGGTGACTATGTTAGAAACCAATCCCTCTTTTATTGAGTCGTATATGGTGGGTTTAAACCATGAACTCTCCCGGGAATACCTGTGGCGGGAATTTCCGGCTCCTTTGAATACTACCGCTTTCCGTCAGTTCTGGGATGTACGGGATACTGAGGAGGCTGAAAATAACCCGGAAGCTTTTAAAGATATCAAGGCAATTTCTACCTGGGGAGTTTCAGCTTTGGGTTCGCATCCGCCTGATGGGAAAGTGAAAGAAAAGATTGTCATTCTGGTAAGAGGTGATCTACTGAAAAAATATCCCAATACAGAAGTATTCATGAAGCAAGCCGGTACCGGCGATACTGCTATACAATATCCTCTGTTTACCGCTCAAATCGAACCAGATATCCGACTGATTGGCTTTAATTTATCTGTAGAAGAGGCCATTGGAAACCCCAGCTCACCAGGATGGTTTTTTGTGTTGAAAGAACGGGCTGGCGACATCCATTTCGGAATGGATATAGACGAAAGCACAGCCGATCCTTCCTGGCCAGCCATCAGTAATGAAGTGCCTGAGAATAGCTGTATCAATGCTTCTTCCGCAGGATTTAAATCCCTACCCAGATACACTAGCGAACGTTCCGACCGGGTGGCAGCTATGTTGTATCAGAAACCATTTATGTTATTTGTACCTGCTTCCCGCCTGGTAAAACTCTAATCTATGGAAAATATTAAAACACTTCAGGAGCAAATCAGGCAGAAAAGGGATGCCTACAACAAAGCTGAGCTGGCTTATTATCAGGCATTGCAAGAATGGTCGCTTTCCCAGCAAGGGATTGCCACCGGTACTACCCCAATGCCCACACCGGAAGATATAAAGCAAAAACAGACCGCCAGCAATCAGGCACTTACTGAGCTACAAGCCGCCATCAGCCAGTTAGACAGTGAAGGAGCACCCCAGGCATTATTGACACAAATACCATCCGATGTACCATTTCTGCTCCTTCCCGTCCGTCTGGAAGCAAGGTACCTGACTGTACAGCATGTAGTTCGCAAGCTTACCGTAGCGGATACCGTAGATATGTTTGCACTCCTGGGTTTGGGTGGCGACCGGTTCCGGATAATGGGTTTTGACCAAGATGAAGAAGGAGTAACGACCTATATGGCACCTCCTTTTCACACCTCAGATGTATCATTCCTCCAACCCTTTGAGACGTGGAAACCTAAAAGCGGCAACTTCATCAAGCGGAAAATTGACAACCGGGAACTGCGCATCCGCATTTATCCTGACGATGTATTTCTGGAAGGACTGGAACGGTTTTTACAACCAGGGGAATGGGAAGCCGGAACACAGTTCTGGAAAAATATTGGTACTGGCACCGATGTAAAAGAAGCCTGGTTCCAGCTTTCCACTACAGTAATGCCTGCCAGAGCCGCCTGGATCATCCGTAATACACTGCCCACTAATTTCTCTCCGGATAAACCTTTACCCAATCCACCACAATTTGCTGCCCAGCGTTCCTTGAAAGATGGTTCTTATACCTACCCTCCTATCACCCGTTTGCTACCGGAACGATTTACCGTGCGCCTATATAAAGATGGCACATTCAAAGAATTTACAGGTAATCTCATTCCTGAACCTCTGGTGCTTGGCCTTGATCCTACCCATGATCCCTTCGATTCAAACAAAGATTCAGGTATGACTCAAAAGGGTACCAATATCCAGACTCCAGAATATCTGCGCTGGATACATGATTTTGAGGAGGCTGAAAAATTAGGTTTAGGCATCCGGATTGATCTGAATGCCAATCCTGAATTCAGCGAGGGCGTGGATAAAATCCTGGTGGTAGGTGCAAAACTCTCGGTAGATGATGTTGAAGGTGCCCGTTTGATAAATGAATTACTGGAGAATCATTTATTTAAGGAAGAAGGACTTGGAATTTTACCTAAAGGCACTCCTACCAATAACTTCGAAGGCCAGAAATCAGCATTTAACAAGCGGGAACAAGATGCGAATCTGTATTTTCAATCCCAATGGTTGCCAGCTCCGGCAAACTCTCTTGAAACGGATGAATCCAGGTTAAAAAAAGCCTTAGGTCTTAAACCTGATTTTCGCATTCCAAATGGCCACTGCACCGACCTGAGTGAAGCCATGTTGATGAACCAGATGCTTTGGCCGGCTACCTGGGGATATTATTTATTACAATTTTTCACACCAGATCTGGACGAAGCTTCCAGGGAGCAAGCCCGCCATTTTTTCATAAACCATGTAAGCGGCCGGGGCACTTTACCTGTGTTGCGGGTAAACCGGCAACCTTATGGCATTATTCCGGTTTCTTCCTATGCCCACTGGCTATATCCTACCGAGAATCTAAGCGAAGAAGATAGCTTTGCTTCACAGGTATGGACACTTTTCTTATCCAAACTCAATACTCAGTGGCAAACCTTCACACAACAGGTAAGAACAGTAAACAATGTAGGCGGCTCAGGACTGGATGACCAGTTTTTTGAGATGTTGAATGTGAGTCCTTCGGCAGCAGCTTTACAAAAGCAGTGGCTGGCAGGTATCCAACTTCAGCAGGTCATGCAGGCAGCGCAGCCAAACCCGGAATTACCTACTGAACTAAACTCAGATCCGGATTTTAGCCCTGCCCTCTTCAGCCGGCAGCTCGCCAGCCTGGGACTCAATACAGCTTTTTTTTCTTCCATTGTCGGTGCCTATAGTACCACCAGTCAGAAGGTGCGCCGCATACTACTAGATAAATTTCCCATCACAGAAAATCAATTATTAGAGCGTATTGCTGGCAAGTCCTGGAATTATCTGGAATTTCTCTCACAAGGGAACATGACTGACATCTGGAACCACAACCTAACCAATATTCCAGCCGGTGATGGACCTGAACTCAGCAACGCTACCCTATCTGTGTTTGCGGTTCTGGCCAGGCAGGCCGTATTGCGGGCTTATCTGGAAGACGGCATTCATCTGGCAGAAACCAATCCAGGTTTGTGGCTGCTGAAAGTAAAAGACTTTGAAGCGCAACACTTACATACAGGCAAATTAGCGATCAATCCGCTTGCTTTAGCTGCCGATAATAAGCTGCATCAGGGCTACCAGCCTATTATTGAGAGATATGGGTTGACTACACCTTTTGAGTTAGAAGTAGACCGCCGCCTCTATTTTGCTACACCTACTCCAACCACTGGTACTACTCCCCTATCCGACTGGCTGAATGCCAATAGGCAACAGGCGCAGGTTCCTGTGTTAAGTGATGTTACAAAAGCAGCAGAATATTTCAGTCAGGTACCTGTTAAACGCATAGAACACTTATTTACCGAACATTTAGACCTTTGCAGTCACCGGCTGGATGCATGGATAGAAGGCATTGTATATCAACGGTTGCTCAAACAGCGAAAAGCAAAACCGCAAGGTTTATACCTAGGCGCATTTGGGTATCTACTGGGCTTAAAACCCAATCTGAATCCGAGTATAGTTCTGGTAGAAGAAGCCCCTGAATATATTCCGGCAGTACCCGAAAACATGGAGGCAGCTGCCATTCCACTGATACATTCTGAGGCCGCCCGTCAGAGTGGCATCGATCCGGCTGGTAATAGCTGGGAAAAAGCATTTTTCTATATTGGAGAAACATTCTCCCCCAATATCCGGCTCAATACTGTCACCGGACATGTAGAACCCAATACTTCGACCAACCAGGTACAAAGTGATGGATTTATTCATGCCCCTTCTACTGCTCATGCGACTGCCGCCGCCATTTTACGAAGCGGATATTTAAACCATCAGGCCGATAACCAGACGGCATTGGTAGCCATCCAACTCAATTCGCCCCGTATCCGACAGGCACTTCAGTTACTGGAAGGCATGCAACAGGGTGCTTCGGTTGGTGAGTTACTGGGCTATTATTTTGAGCGGCTCTTGCACGAAAGGCAGCTCGACCGGTTTCTGTATGACCTTCGCAAAGCATTTCCCATCCAGCGGACAGAATCCAACGGACAAAGTCCTTCGCCACTTACCACTATAGATGGCTTGCGACTACTCAACAGCAGGAGAGCGAATCCAACCGGCTGGCTTAGCGGCATTCCTGGCATTACTCCAACTGATACCAATACGACCAAAAAAATCAACGAGATTGCCCAAACCATTGAGGATTATTTAGATGCCCTGAGTGATCTGCTGCTCACCGAAAGTGTATACCAAATGGCCAACGGCAATAAAGACAGAGCTGCTGCTGCATTGCGCATCTTGAATAGTGGTGGACAAGTGATTCTTCCGGATGTAGTGCGTACGCCGCTAAAAGGAAATGCCATTACTCACCGGGTAGGTGTGGTGTTCAAACAAAATCTACCCACTGCCAATGTCCCAGGATGGACAGCAACTGGCAGTCCTCGTTCGTTGCTCGCTCCTGACCTGAATCATTGGCTGAGCCTTCAGTTACCTGCACCTGCCAGCATTACTGTTTCTATAAAACTGCTGGATGGAAGACAGGAAAAAATCAAACTTTCAGAAGTAGCCATTGAACCTATTGATCTATTGTATGCTTTGCCGGGAACATTTACCGAAGCAGACCAAAGCCCACTGGCATTTTATGTACAATCTGTTGCGATAAATAAGTTTGGTTCAGAAATTTTATTGAATACACCCGGTTTTAGTATTGATTTTAAAGACCGTAGTGGCTTTACAGGGTCTGAAGTGAGCATATTTGAAATCAGCAGTCTGGTAGCAGGCCTTCGTCGAATAATCAGTGAAAGCAGGCCTATTAGTGCAAATGATTTTTTACTGCCTGATAAACGGGCTGCTGCCAGTGATAAAACAGATGTAAGCCGGCTAAAAACCGCTCTTATCAAGCATATTTCTACTGACAGTAGCCTACCCAATCTTATTCAACAGCTGCGCAAGCAAGCATCTTTATTACAAACAGCTCTGGAACAAGCACAAGCAGAAACAGCACTACAACCCATCATCAAAGAATTATTACAAGCCTTGTTAAAAGCCTGGCAATACGGCATAGAAACTAGCACTTCAGAAGGAATGATGCTAGTAAACCAGGAAACGGCAAAATATCTGCTAATAAAAGCAAAAACGATTGCCAATGAACTGGAAAGCCGTTTACAGAAAGCTCAATCCATACTCACTACGATTCCAGCCACTGGCAATGGGGAAACAGCATTTAAAACTATACAGGAAACGGCGAATATTTTATTTGGCAAAACCATATCCCTCTATCCGGATATAACTTTGGAGAATCTAGCAGAAGTAAATACCTGTTATACAAACAGGCAACTCATTGAGAATGCAGATGTACCAGTTATTGATGAATGGATACGTGAAGCGGCCTTAGTCCGGAAACCTTTGCGGTCCTACCGCCAATCTAAATTATTAAGCGAAGTCCTTGATTCGACGGAAACATCCGCTTCACCCGCTGTGATGCAATTCCCCTTCTTCCCAGGCAACAAACAGCCCTGGATTGGTGGCCTCCTACCTCCAGATACCAAACCAGAAGAACGAGCCAGTTTATCGCTGCTGCTGGAATTACCATCCACTTTTCAGGCAAATACCGTTTTTTCAGGATTTATCATTGATGAATGGCCGGAGTGGATTCCTGAGAAAAATATTGATACCGGTGTAGCTTTTCAGTACAATCAACCCAATACAGAACCTCCGCAAACCATGCTATTGGCTGTAACACCAGTAGAAAGCGAGAACTGGAACTGGGAATTTTTACTGGGTGCTGTTAACGATGCCTTGGAAATGGCAAAGAAACGGTTGGTTACACCAGAACATATCCGGACCAGCCATGCAGGGCTTTCTCAGGTATTGCCAGCTATAGTAATGCCATTTATGCCTGAAAACCAGCAAACACCGGTAGTAGAACCTGTGTAATGGTAGTATTAAGTTGTGAGTACTAAGTATAAAGAAAATATTGGTGCTTATAATCGAGCTGTTCTAAATATATCATTAAGATGATTTTGCAGATTTAGACAAAGCAAAAGTGCGGTGGGTGGTGCAGCAACAGTGTGGCCGGTTTTAGCCTTGTGCGAAGGCCGGAGAATTGTGCGATGATTTTATCTGGCGTAAAACAGGCTTTGTTGGTGATGCCACAACTACATTGGTTCTCTTCGCATTCGCATGCTTGAGAATCTTTTGTTACTTTTCTTTTGGGCATGCAAAAGAAAAGTAAGACGGCGCAGGAACTCAACTTTATAACAGCTAACCATACATATATAGTAATTTACTTATCTCTGAACGCATCCTAAAACTGAACCTCATTATGCCAGATAATAGCGCCTTACTCATATGGGAAAAATTACGGCCGATACCAAGCAGTAATGACATTGCCGAAGCTTTACGCTGTGAAATTCATGATCCATTGTGGCTGTTAGCCCGCCAGTGGCAACTCGGTGAATTTAAGGCAGAAGATGCTGGTATGGCCGCCTTTACGCATGTAGTTACCACCAGTACTCCCCTGCAACGCTTCATGGGATCTGGCCAGAATGCGGCTTCTACCTACAAAGCAGAGGAAAAACCCATCAATGCACAAACAGAACAACTTGCTCCCTCTTTTGACCTCTCCCTTCGCCTGGAAGCCGGACGTATGTGGCAAAAAATGCTGATAAACGCCAATAAAGGTCAGGCATGGGAAGTATTCCGGCAAAATCCCCTTTTGCAATTTAAAGCACCCTCCCTAACTTATGAATCTGGCAGCTCTGAGCTCTCCGCTTATAGTTATGAACCGTACAGTCAGATAGTAGTTGCGTTGAGCAATGGCCGGATGGTAGACGGAGCCTTGCTCTATAAAGAATTACAAACCCGTAAAGCTTCTGATTTCCTTCCACAGGCAGATTCTGTGGTGAATGAGACAGGCAGTAAATGGGTACAATGGGTAAACAATCGTATAGGTATTGCCGGTCCGCAAACTAACACCTGCTGGGATGCTGGTAGGCTGGAATACAGGGCAACAATTTCAGCCATTTTACCAGACAATACTGCCGCTACGCTTCACATGCCGGAGTACAATGGCCAGAATATGGATAGTTTTTCGTGGGAACAAGCTATTGCACAACAAACACTTTCTGACGGCCTGGATGCAAGCCAGATTACCATACACCGTAATACATTTATTCCCACACCTGTCTCATTTCCTTCCATGCCACGGGCCAGGTGGTGGGAATTTGAAGATAGTACCCTTGACCTCAGCAATCTGCAAGCCCGTAAAACAGACCTTGGCCTACTATTATTGTCAGAATTTAGCCTTTTGTATAGTAATGACTGGCTGCTTACTCCCCTAACTTTGCCAGTAGGACATCTAGCACAGGTAAGAAGTATGCGGGTAACAGATGTGTTTGGTGTACAATCGTATATCAATCCGGTTCCTCAAAATGAAAACTGGGAACTGTTTCAAATTACTTCACCAGCCGTGCCTACGCCTAAAGGGTGGTTGTATCTACCTCCGGTAACTAATCATTTTCTACAAAGCGATACACTGGAAGAAATTCACTTTATAAGGGATGAAATGGCCAATTTAGTGTGGGGCGTAGAAATGGTGGTTCCGAATGGACTAGGCGAAGGAATGGATGGCCAGAGTGCTGCTTTACGCCTGGAAAGCTGGTTAGAGAAATTAGCCGGAAACACTACTAGTACTCCTATGCCAGATATAAGTGCCCCATTCACTTACCAGATTGGAAGTACGGTGCCTCCACACTGGATACCTTTTATTCCCATACGGCCTAATGCCGCTAATGAGCAGATTGTGTTCCGCCGAGCGAATATGCCCCGTTTTGTCGGAGATTTTGCGCCAACCCGTATCCGTCCCAGGACTGATATTTTGCGGAGTGTAACCGATGAGAAACGCCATTATGACATCCAGGAAGAAGAAATTCCAACTACTGGTATCACTGTAAAACAAGCCTGGCGCAGAGCCCGTTGGTTTGATGGCCGTACTATCACCTGGCTGTCCAGAGAGAAAAGTATTGGCCGCCATCTCCAAAGCAGCGGTTTACAATTTGATCAGGCTGAGTAATTTGTGGGAGTGTAGCTAAAATACTATTGTCAAAAGTTAAGAAAAACCGCTTGATTTTAGAAATTAAGCGGTTTTTTATTTTCTATAATTCTATTTGCTATCCAGAGTAAAGTGTGATATATGAAAAGAGAAAGGCAGTTATTTTATTCAAAAAACACAAAAGGCTGATTCACTTCCCAGCCGCCTATTTCTATTTTTGTGAGTAATTATACTTTTTGAACCACTATTCCTGTCTTAATAAATAATTTAGTTTAACTTAAACCCTTTATTCAAAGCAAACTTTACATTCATATACCTAATCCTTCATGAAGTCAGATAACAGTAATTCAAGAAGACAGTTTTTAAAGAAATCTGCGGCAGCACTTACAGCCTTTACCATTGTTCCGCGCTTTGTGTTGGGCGGCAAAGGATACCTGGCTCCCAGCGACCAGCTGACCAAAGCCATTATTGGCGTAGGTTCTATGGGCAAGGGGCATATTCCCTATGCAGGCACCAGAGTAGTAGCTGTGTGTGATGTAGACCAGAATCATCTGAAAAAAGCGGCAGAAATGGTGGGCAAAGGGGTGAAAACCTTTACTGATTACCGCGAACTCATCCAGCTGTCGGAAGTAGATATTGTACACATCGCTACCCCACCCCACTGGCATGGCATTATGGCGGCAGATGCAGCCAGAGCCGGAAAAGATATATGGTGTGAAAAACCCATGACCCGCACCATTGGAGAAGGCAAACGGGTAGTAGAAGCCGTACAGCAACACGGACGAATTTTCCGCTTAAATACCTGGTTTCGTTTTGAAGATATTTTTTATGGCATGCGTACGCCGGTAAAACCCATTAAAAAACTGGTAGAAAGCGGACTGTTAGGCTGGCCTCTGAAAGTGACGGTAAGTAAACATACCGGCTTCGACTGGAAATTTTACTGGGTAGGAAAAACCAATTTAGAACCGATGCCCGTTCCGCCAGAACTCGATTATAACAGGTGGCTAGGTCCTGCCCCCTATAAGCCCTATAATGCGCACCGGGTTCATGGTACCTTCCGTGGCTATTGGGATTACGATGGAGGCGGTTTGGGTGATATGGGCCAGCATTACCTCGACCCTATTCAGTATTTCCTGGGAAAAGATGAAACAAGCCCGGTTTCCGTAGAAATTGACGCCCCTCAACAACATACCGATGCGGTAGGTACCTGGCGCAGAATTGAATATACCTACGAGGATGGCTGTAAAATAGTGCTGGATGGAGAAGCCAAGGATGAAAACGTAGCGTATATCGAAGGCCCCAAAGGAAAACTCTATGCAGATTTCCGTTCCGATATACCTGATCTTGAAAAAAAGCTGGCTGCCTTTCCTGATCCCGAACCACAACAAACAGATTTTGTAGAAGCAGTTAAAAAACGCAGGAAATTTGCCCTAAATGAAGCAAATGGTTATCGTTCCTGTACGCTGGTGAATATGGGACTAGCTGCCTTACGTGTAGGCCGTTCCCTAAAATTTGATCCGGTAAAACAAGTATTTATTGATGATGAAGGCGCCAACCGCTTAATCGATCAACCCATGCGTGCCGACTGGACCATCTAATTAATTGCATATTCACCCAATTTTAAACTTCCTTAACTCATAATAAACCGTGATATCTAAAGTATATAGAATAATACCTGTGCTTTTAGTCGCCATTGTACTAAATGGTGGGGTAATGGCGCAGCAGCAAGCCCAGCAAAGAAATGATCAAAATACTCTACCTGCTAAAGTTTCCTCTTTGCTTTCACAAATGCCGGCAAAGGATGCCAAAGAATTATCTGCCAGTATGAATGAAATGGCCGGAATGGGTGAGGCTGGTTTGGTAGAAATAGCTACTAAACTTTCTCCGGTAGGCAAAGGCGATAATACCGCGCTAGAGTACGCCCTTGGCAGCTTTTCTTATTATGTGATGCAATCTGGTAAAGAAGATGTAAGGCAAATGAGTGCCCGTGCCTATTGTCAGGCATTGGAGAAATTGACAGACAAGGAAAATAAAGAATTTATCATCCGCCAGTTACAACGTATTGGCAAAGACGAAGCCATTCCTTGTCTGCAAGCCTATTTACAGGACGAGCGTTTGTGTGATCCTGCAGCCAGGGCATTGATCAAAGTAAATTCTGCGGCTGCCAATAAAGTATTGCTAAACGCCTTACAAAATGCACAAGGTTCCTGCCGCTTATCCTTAGTAGAAGCTTTGGGCGACAGCAGGTATAAGGAAGCCGTAGGTGTTATTACGCCTTTAGTCAGCAATGAAGATCCAAAGCTGAAGAAGCTTGCCCTGTATGCCCTGGCGAATATAGCCGATCCATCTTCTGAAGCCATTCTGACAAAAGCTGCCCAGGAAAGCAAGTTTGTGTACGACAACACCAATACCATGGCGGCTTATGTACGGTATATTCAGCGACTGACAGAAACAGGAAATCAAGCACAAGCCGAAAAAATGGCTCAAACACTGTTGAATACAGCCAAAGAAGAAAACCAGATTCATACCAGAACGGCTGCACTCAAATTACTTACAACCATCAAGGCCGAGAAGAGCATGCCTTGGTTACTGGAAGCTTCTGCAGATAAAAATCTGGAATACAGAGCTGCCGCCTTACAATTTGCCGCATCTTATATCACACCAGCCACTACCAATATGTGGGTAGCATCATTAAAAAAAGCCCAGCCAGACGTACAGGCAGAAGTTATAACCATGCTGGGTAAAAATGGTGCAGAAGCCGCCTTGCCTGCGGTGTTAAAGGCAATGAAAAGTAAAAACAGCCAGGTAAAAATAGCTGCGATCGGAGCCGCCGGAAGATTAGGACAAGAAAAAGTATTAGCCGACTTATTAGGAACGATGAAGAAAGGCAATGCAGAAGAAATAGCTGCTGTAAAAGAGGCATTGCTGATTATGAAAGGGAATGGTATTATCTCGAGTGTAGCGGCTGCATTACCTAATATGCCGACAACAGCACAGGCAGCTCTACTGCAGGTTCTGGGTGCGCGTGCTGCCCATGAAAAAGTGAATGAGGTATTTACTTATGTAAAAAATACTAATACCAACGTCCGGATGGCCGCTTTACAGGCACTAGCCACAATGGTAGCAAAAGAGAACTTACCTCAATTATTTGCTTTACTCAATGAAACTTCACATCCCGAAGAAGTACAAGCCGTTCAGAAAGCCATTATCGAAGCCACCCGTACTACAGGCGACCAGTCACAACAGGCTAGTTTGATATTACAGCAAATGGAGAAGGTGTCTGCAGATAAAAAGCCTCTCTATTTTACTGTACTGGCAAGCATTGGCGGAAAAAGTGCATTAAGTGCTGTGGCTAATGCATTTGCTAGTGGAGATGCTGCTACCAAAACAGCTGCCGTAGACGCTTTATCTCAATGGTCAGATGTAACGGCTGCTCCAGCCTTATATAAGATCATTCAACAACCTGCCGAGAGTGCTTACCTGGACCAGGCATTGAAAGGATATATCAACGCTGTAAAGTTAGCCAGCTATGCACCTGACCAGAAATTACTCATGTTGCGCAATGCCATGCAAGCCGCCAAAACTGCGGAGCAGAAAAAATTAATACTCAGAGAAATAGAAAATAATAAGACCTTTCCTGCCCTGATATTTGCCGGAAAATATCTCGATGATGCGGAGGTACAGCAGGAAGCCGCCAATGCCGTAATGAATATCGCCTTGTCTGATAAAGCTTATTATGGAACCATCGTACGTGACCTGCTCAACAAAACCATTGAGGTATTAAAAGGTCAGGACAGTGAATATCAGAAAGAATCCATGCGCAAATTCCTGGCTGAAATGCCACAGGGAGAAGGATTTGTACCTTTGTTCAATGGCAAAGACTTAACCGGCTGGAAAGGCCTGGTGGCTGATCCAATCAAACGGAGTAAGATGGATGCAAAAACTCTGGCTCAGGAGCAAGCGAAAGCAGATGAAGAAATGCGCAGCGGCTGGAAAGTAGAAAACGGCGAACTCTTATTTACTGGTCATGGAAATAACCTGGCTACCGTAAAAAAATACGGCGATTTCGAAATGTTCGTGGACTGGAAAATCTTTGATGATGGGAATAAAGATGGAGATGCAGGTATTTATTTACGGGGTACCCCACAAGTGCAGATATGGGATACTTCCCGTGTGAAGGATAGTGCACAGGTAGGTTCAGGCGGTTTATATAATAACCAGAAGCATATGAGCAAACCTCTGAAAGTCGCCGATAATCCCCTGGATGAATGGAATACGTTCCGCATTTTGATGAAAGGCGACCGGGTAACTGTGTATTTGAATGGCGAACTGGTAACGGATAATGTTACGCTGGAAAACTATTGGGACCGGAATTCACCTATTTTCCCAGAGGAGCAGATCGAATTGCAGGCACATGGTTCAAGGGTAGCTTACCGGGATATTTATGTCCGGGAGATCACTCGTCCGGCACCTTTTCAATTAAGTGCAGCGGAAAAGAAAGAGGGCTTTAAAATCCTTTTCGATGGTACCAATATGCACAGCTGGATGGGCAATTTAACCGATTATGTAGTAGAAGAAGGCACCATAGCTGTGTATCCGGACAGAGGCGGCAAAGGGAATTTATATACCAAGGATGAATACAGCGATTTTGTGTTCCGCTTTGAATTTAAACTTACCCCTGATGCCAATAATGGCTTAGGTATCCGTGCGCCCTTAGATTGCGATGCTGCCTATTGTGGCATGGAATTACAGATTCTGGATAATGAAGCGGATATGTATAAGAAGCTGGAACCCTATCAATATCATGGTTCAGTGTATGGAGTACTACCGGCTAAACGTGGATTTTTAAAACCTGTAGGAGAATGGAATGTGCAAGAAGTGACTGTGAAAGGCTCTAAAATAAAAGTGGTACTAAACGGAACTACCATTCTGGATGGAGACCTTACCGAAGCCCGTAAAAAAGGACCCATGGATAAAAAAGAACATCCCGGCATTATGCGTGACAAAGGCTATATTGGTTTCCTGGGCCATGGCTCTGCCTTGTGGTTCAGAAATATCCGGATAAAAGATTTGAGTAAGAAGTAATTACTAATACAGTTATTCAAATATGGCTCAAACTCGTGCGTATCGAAGAGATCATATTTTAATTTTAGAGAATACTGTATAAATACAAAACGGCTTACTTATAAAAAGTAAGCCGTTTTGTATGTCGGGGTGGCGGGATTTGAACCCACGACCCTTGCACCCCATGCAAGTACGCTACCAGGCTGCGCTACACCCCGAGCTAATTTTGAGTTGCAATATTACTAAAAATTTATTTCATCCGACACCAGAAAACACATTTGTTTCTCAAAAGATAGCAACTCCTATTTACGGTTCATCTGACCTGCAGCTTCTTTTTGTTGCATAGGATTTTTAGGTGCTACTTGCTGTTGCTTGAACAACTGGAATCTGGAAGGCGAAGGTTTTCTGGGAAATGAATTATTTTCTGTATCAATATCAGCTGTTTCCAGATAGGGATCTAAAGTAAATTGTATTACTGGTTTTTCCGTGAATATAACTTTATTTACCTGTGTATTATTCAAGCGCCATACTTCTGCCGGAATCCGTACAACTTGATCCGTACCATCAGCAAAATCCATTTTAATAATTAACGGCATTATTAGTCCACCGTTATTTTTAAAATTCAGAACATAGAAATTTAAGCCTGAATCAACCAATGCCTTCTCTTCGGCAGTGAGTGAATTGTAATACTTCTCATATCTGGCTTTGTCTTCGGCGGTAACCTGATTGGGATCGTAGGAATTATAAAAATCTGCAATAGACGGATTTTTTTCCAGCAAGGTACTATCTAACATTTTTTCATTCTGCATCTGGCTGTATGTTTTCGGATTGGCACTGGCTTTAGCGAGCGGCTTTTCTACCTCCGGATTTCTGGTATTGATTGTATAAGATTGTACATCCTCCAGAGAAATTTCCACCGGATTGGTGCTGTAAAACCATCCTCTCCAGAACCAGTCCAGGTCTACGCTGGAGGCATCTTCCATGGTACGGAAAAAGTCGGCCGGATGCGGATGTTTGAATGCCCACCTACGGGCATATTCTTTAAAGGCATAATCGAATAACTCCCGGCCCATAATGGTTTCCCGCAAAATATTCAGGCCAGTGGCTGGCTTTCCATAAGCATTGGCACCAAATTGCATAATTTGCTCGGAATTAGTCATAATCGGCACAAGCGCAGAAGGAGCACTTTTCATGTAAGGCACAATTTTGTAAGGTTCACCCCGGCGGGAAGGATAATTGCGCTGCCATTCCTGTTCAGCCAGGAACTGGCAAAAGCTATTCAAGCCCTCATCCATCCAGCTCCATTGACGCTCATCTGAGTTTACAATCATGGGGAAGAAATTATGGCCTACTTCATGGATAATCACAGAAATCATGGCGTATTTAGTTTGTTCAGAATAGGTTCCATCTGATTCCGGACGGCCGCCATTAAAACAAATCATAGGATATTCCATGCCAAATACCGGCCCATGTACGGAGATCGCAACCGGATAAGGATAATCGATCGTATGTTCGGAGTAGACACGCAGGGTATGTTCTACCACTCTGGTAGAATATTGTCCCCATAACGGATTGCCTTCTTTAGGATAATAGGACATCGCCCATACTTTTTTTCCGGCAATGTTTACCTGTTTGGCATCCCAGATGAACTTGCGTGAACTGGCCCAGGCAAAATCACGCACGTTTTTAGCGGCATATATCCAGGTTTTTTTGCCCGTAGGTTTGCCTTTTTCTGCCTGTTCCGCTTCTGCCTGTGTCACAATTACTACCGGATCTTTTGAATTCTTTGCTTTTTCTATGCGGCTCAGTTGTGCTTTAGATAATACCTGTGCTGAATTCTGCAATTCGCCAGTAGCCGCTACGATATGATCGGAAGGTACGGTAATGGCTACCTTATAATCGCCAAATGGCAAGGCAAACTCTCCCTGCCCCAGAAATTGCTTGTGCTGCCAGCCATACACATCGTCATATACAGCCATTCTGGGAAACCACTGGGCAATTTCATATAAGTAATTTTTATCTTTTGGAAAGTATTCAAAGCCAGTGCGGCCACCTAATTTTTTCTGGTCGTTGATATTATAGTTCCAGTCGATGGCAAAGGAAAAAGTACTGTTTGGTTTTAAGGGCTTAGGCAGATCAACCCGCATCATGGTTTTATTAATGGTATATTTAAGTTTACCGCCAGATTTTTCCCGTACCGAAGTGATCTTATAGCCTCCGTCAAAAGCTTCCCGGGTTACAAAATTAAGTTTGTCAAACGACATGCTTTCGCTGAGAGTACCGGTTTCTGTTTTGTAGGTATCAGAATCTTTTGAAAACAGGTTCTGGTCTAATTGTACCCATAGGTAAGTTAGTTCATCCGGGGAAAAATTAGTATAAGTGATTACTTCCGAACCAGTGATATGCTGTTTTTCGTCATTTAGTTCTACCTTGATATCATAATCGGCTTTTTGCTGCCAGTAATCAGGACCAGGCACACCGGAAGCGCTACGGTAAGAATTGGGGGTAGGCAGCATGGTACCTAATTGTTCAAACTTGGAATTAGCTGGCTGGTACTCTTGTTGTGCTACTGCTTTAAAAACAACCAGAGCAAATATCCATATAAATATTCTCTTCATTTATTAATAGTTTTTTGGGAATAACTCAAAATAGTCCAAATCAAAGTTAATTATAATCACGAACGTTCCCATCTTTTCACACCCTTCTTTCGAAAAAACATACATAAAATTTGCAAAGCACCTAGCCTATCACCCTATTTTCTCGCAACTGCCATATAAACTTTGTTATTATGGTTTATTAGTGTACTTGCTCAATATAAATTAGATTAAATCTATCCTAATTATTTTATCTTATTTATAACCGCTTGCTTTAGAAAGGCTATAAACTGAAAGGCACAAAGAAAACTTTGTGCCTACTTATAAATTACTATCCGTTAACTTAATTCCTCTCAAATAACTAATAAGTATCTTTATTTAGCCTGCATTTCTATCGTAAATGGCGTTAACGCTTTTACAGCCGGACCAGTAATAACCTGTCCCTGGGCATCGAACCTGGCTCCGTGACAAGGGCAATCCCAGCTTTTTTCAGAATCGTTCCACTGAACAATACAGCCCATATGAGTACAAACCGCTGAATGGGCATGTACCTGATCCTGTTCATCGCGGTAAACGGCTACCTGCTGCCCTTTCATACGGATAATCCGGCCTTCTCCCCTGGGTACTTCTACTACATCGCCGGCATCGGTAGTGAGCCTGTCTTTGACATAGCGGTACATCGTAGTGAGATTTTCTTCAGCCCAGTCTCTGGCAGAAGCAATAATATTAGCTCTGGAAGGTGAATACAAATCTGCCCAGGGATGTGTTTTGCCGGTAAGCAAATCAGTAAGCAGCACGGCAGACACTACGCCAAACGTAAGTCCGTCTCCTGCAAAGCCTGTGGCAATAAATTTATTCTTTCCAAACGGGCTTTTTCCGATATATGGCAATCCATCAGCTGACATAAAATGCTGTGCCGACCACCGGTGCGAAATAGCTAAATTGCCAAATTTCGGCCTTGCATAATTTTCAAGTCTGTCAAAGGCTTCATTCTCATCAAACTTGTCTTTGCCTACTTTGTGATCTTCGCCGCCTACGATCAGGTAGTTTTCTCCATTATATTCATAGGTGCGGATGTAATGATAATGTTCCAGCATATCCCAGTACAAACCTTTAGGAATTTGCTTTCCATTCAGTTTCAAAGCAAGCACATACGAGCGGTAAGGAAGCATTTCTGCCTGGGTAATATTAAACTGAATGGGTGTATGGGTAGCCAGCACCACCTGACGGGCACGTAGTTGAAAGCCAGTATCAGTTGTTACCACACAAGGTTCGCTATCATCTACATCAGTTACATGGGCATTTTCAAAGATCTGTCCACCATCCCTGACTATACAATTAGCCAGACCATGAATGAACTGCAGGGCATTAAATTCGGCCTGATTTTTAATTTCAAACATTTTTTTCACCGGAAAATCCAGGGGAATCTGGTCGCCCAGCCGTACCTCTAGTCCTGCTTCTTCACTGGCCTGCGCTTCGTCTGCCAGTTCTTTCACCTGTTTATTGTCTTCGGTATACTGGTAAGCGGATAAGCGCACAAAACCACAATCAATATTCTCCTCCCGGCAAATTTCTTCTATTTTAGAAATAGCTTCCTGCATAGAAGTTGCTACCTGTTTTGCTGTGTCTTTACCGATTCTGGAGGAAATGAATGAATAATCTGCGTCTATGGAAGCGGTTAGGTGTCCGGTGCTGAAAGCAGTTACCCCGGAACCAATCCTATCGGATTCGAGTACAATTACTTTTTTGCCCTGTTTGGTAAGCAAATATGCAGTAGTCAGGCCGGTAATACCTGCGCCGATCACAATGATATCAGCTTCCAGATCGGAAATAAGGAGATGCGCAGAAGGAGCCTGTGAGGTTTGCAACCAGACAGATTTTAAGTGTTGCTGCATAGTGGTTCGGATTTAATATAGTTTTAAAAGTTGCCAGTAAGCAACCTGGTTATGTATTTACAGTACGGACTTTTCAGGAGAGAGTTGTTCCAGGAATGGAAAATTGAAAGATTAGAAACTCGGAAGATTATTTTTGTGGAGAGGAATGGCTAACACTTAAAACAAACTGCCCTGTACCGCTTTTGGAAATATTCTGGGAGGAGCAATCTGGAAATCGCCTTGTTGATTTAACTGCTTAATCAGGTACAACACCAACTCTGGAGAAGTAATATTATCGGGTTCATGCACAAAAAAATACACGGTTTGTAAGCCCTGCTTTATCCAGGAAAGAATCCGCTCGATCCAGGCATCGATCCGGGTATAATCTGTTGGATGCAGGTTATGGCCCACAAACCGGATCATGGCTACTGGTGTGGTTAATCTCTGGTGTAATACATCCCTCCTGCCGGCAACATCAGTAAGTACAGCAGTTACACCTTGTTTTTCGAGTAAAGCAAAGGCAGCCGATGATTCGGGAGTATTTGCAAACCAGTCGGGATGGCGGAATTCTATGGCTAGAGGAATATGTTTAGGAAAATTATCCAGATACGCTTTCAGCACTGGCAATTGCCTGGGCATAAAATAAGGCGGTAGTTGCAAAAATGGAATACCTAAGGCATCGCCTAATCCCTGAATAGAATTACAAAATTCCATGGTGAGATTTTCTGCATCTTCCAGCTGCCGTTCATGGCTAATCACTTGTGGAAATTTAGGGCAATAGGTAAATCCTTTGGATGCAGTTTGTTTCCAGCGTTCGATGGTTTCAGCATCCGGAATCCGGTAATGGGTAGTATTGAGTTCTATGGTATTAAACTGGCGGGAATAATGATACAGATAATCTTTCTCTTTGGCGCTTGCCGGATAAATTTTTCCTGCCCATTCTTTACTCGCCCAGATCGGACACCCAATGTATATGGCAGGTTTTCCCGGATTTTGTAAAACGTGTTTTGATAGTACCCGGCTGGTGGCAACCGCATCTGGCGGAAGGGTAAAATCTACAGCTTCAATGCTGGAAAGCTTGCCGAAATCCATACGTATACAAGTATTAAATAGTGAGTATTAGGTAGTAAGAGTATAAAACGAGTGGTGATATAAAAGCAAAACTAAAAGGCTTTGCGGGTTAAGCAAAGCCTTTATTCGGTTATGAATAATTCTGATCTATTCCTGTACGCCGTAAGGGCCTTGTTCTCTGGCTACATCTTCAGATGAATTACCAGGATCGGTATCGTTCTGGATATCTGTTATCGTTTTGAAACTATCTTTCGCAGGCTTTGACTCTTCCGTATCTTCTTTGTCCTGCTCTTCTGCTTTTTTAATCGACTGATAGCTCCCTTCTGTAAACTGGTCTTCGTTTTCACCAAGCGGTGTATTTTCGTTGTCTGGGTTCATGATTTTTCGGGTTGGTTAACTCTGAATTATACGCAAGTAGTAGCAGTAAGTTTATTTTAAAGAGTATGTTGATAACCTGTCAATGGCGGCAACTTACTTTTTGCCCTTTAGTTCTTTCACATCTTTGGAGATGTCTTTAGCCGTTTCTTTCAATTCTTTCAAGGTGCCGGAAGTCTGAAAACCATAATCAAATTTACCTAAGGCAGATTCCGTCTGGATATGAAGGTTACCACTCATGGTATAGGGGGTATCATCGCTTTTGAATATCATTTCCCAAACGGCCTCTCCCAGCTGGTCCATTTTCAAATCAACGGGAACAGTAATGCTTTCTTCACCTTTTTTCTTCAGATTCAGTTTCTGGTTACTAGTGCCTTTCAGATTAATATTATCACTCATCTGGAAACGGTATTCAAATCCATTTACAGTAAAAGCCATCTCACTGTAATTGGTCACTTTTAACTTCACCATGAGTGTACCGCCTTTAAAAGTAAGTTTGGATATGTCTACCTCTTCTACCTCGATTTTGGGAAGCCTGGGAATATATACCTTACGGGTAAAACTAAGCGGAATGTCTTTGGTACCAACAACAGGAAAATGGTTAAATAATACGGCATGAACAGCTACTTCGGCACTGTCTCCCTGAAGCGAAAATACTTTTTGCCGGAACAATTTGATATTCGTACGAATAGGTACGGTAATTTCGTCGTTGGCATTTGCGTTAATGCGTATACCTTCGCGGCTATACCCTTTGGTAACCGTATCGCCTTCCATCGCTATCTTATACTGTAGGCTGTCTATATCAATGGTCATCGGCAGCGAGTTATTGATGCGCAGGGTTACTTTGCCTTTCAGGGAATCGGCTGTGATTTCGTCTACCGCAAACTTAATGCTTTTCAGATCGGGCATGACCATGGTTTTGCCTTTGGCTACCAGTTCTTCCTTAGAGGTAGTCTGAAAGAAAACAAATACGCCGATTCCGCTCACCAGTAGTAAGACTAATAATATACTGATAATGGGATGACGGCGAAAAAAAGACCTGGAAGCCATAATTGAAAGTTTATCACTGCTACGCAAGCAATTTGATTTGGTTGTGACTGTAAAAAAGGAAACAGCTGACTACCAGCTATAACAAATGGCACCAATAGTTGTTTATCTCACAGCAACAGGATTTGTCTGATTATTCAGTGAGTTATGAACCTGTAATAAGCGGCTGAAGATTGGCTGTTACTTTGATTACCCATTATATCCTATTTTATCACCCATGATCTTTACACAGGACGACATTAAAAGTCTGGAGCAACGTTACCGGGCTACCTTTATCAACTCTTTAGCCGGATTTAAGCAAGCCGTGTTAGTAGGCACCATCTCCACCAATGGCCATTCTAATCTGGCCATTTTTAATTCCATTTTACATATTGGGGCAAATCCGGCCATGTATGGATTACTCTTCCGGCCAGATACCGTAAAAAGAGATACCTTAACAAATATACTGGATTCGAAAGTATACACCCTCAACTATGTACCTACCTCTGACTATGAAAAGGCTCACCAGACCTCAGCCAAATATGAAACTACTATCTCTGAATTTACGGCTGTGGGTTTTACAGAACAGTTTACACAAAATTGTAAAGCGCCCTTTGTGCAGGAAGCCGTTGTAAAAATAGGTATGCAGCTGGAAGAAAGGATTGATATCAAAATTAACGGCACTATTCTTCTTATTGGCAGCCTACAGTACATTGAGATGGCTGATAATCTGGTGCATAGGGATGGATTTGTAGCCCTGGAAAAGGCCGGCGTGCTGGCTTGTACCGGACTGGATGCCTATTATAGTACCCAGCTTCTTGGACGCTTATCGTATGCCAGACCTGACAAATGGCCAGGCATTATTTAAGCTATTATTAGCCATGGGTTTTATAAACGAAGTACATTCAGGTATATAATACTCCGGAATTTCAGCCAAAAATAGTACCTTACGCAGGTTAAGCTCACCATAACACCTTACAGCTATGTACGAAATGAACAGCCTGCCAGAAGCACTTCTCCATGCGGCCCGAATTGGAGATATCACACTCCTGGAAACAGTGCTTGCCCAGAAGCCAGATATAAACACCCAGGATAGCCGTGGCTTTACACCCCTGGTTCTGGCCTGTTATAACGGAAACCTGGAATCCGTCCAGCTATTACTTAAAGCAGGTGCCGATGTAAACATACCTGATTTTAGTGGGAATACGGCCTTAATGGGCGTTTGCTTCAAAGGATATGCCCCTATTGCCGGACTGCTGATCACCCATGGTGCCGATCTGAATCTGCAACATAGCAATGGAGGTACTGCCCTGATGTTTGCTACTTTATTTGGCCGCAATGACCTCGTAAAACTCATGCTCGACCATGGCGCTGACACATCCATCCGGGAAAGCCGGGGACTTACTGCTCTCGATTTAGCTTACCAGCAAGGCAACGAACAAGCTATTGAACTCTTGCAGCGGGTGTGAGTGTATGTTATGTGATATTGAATAAATCAAAGTACAAAGCAATTGAGCATCAGGAGCAGAAAACAAAGATGAGTTTCTTAAAACATGAAATATGGCAAGATGAAGAAGGCAAAACGATGTTGTGTTTAGCCATGTCAATTTATTATCAATTCATGCATTGGGGAGAATATATTACTGAATTTGAAGGGGATAAGCAGCCATATAAAAAATAACAACACTATAAATACATACTTCTCTCTATCAACGGTCTGATATGTCAAACCCTTAAAAGGAATGTAATAGGAAAGATATGGGGCATTATCACATCAGAAAAAACATAGCTGAACAACTTTATTTATTCAAAACCAAAGATAAGTTTCCAATAGAAGATTGGAACAAGAGGGGACTGATTCCTTCCTCCGATGATGTACGCCACAAGATGAATCAGGAAGTAAATAGGTTTATTGATTTTGTTGTCAGTAAGTTGAATGAACCTGCAAAATCTATGACAGATGAAATCCAGACATACCTGGATGAGTGGGATAAGGTTGAGTTTGACACGGAGGAAACATATTATATAACCGATATTCTCTGCGAAGTAATGGCAATAGCAAATGTTAAAGTGGACGATATAGAAATTTAACGGGATAAAACAGGCGTATAGATAAGGTTAGTAACGGACTCACAAACAGGCAAAAGCACAATTTTGCTCCTCTGGCAAAATCCATGAGAAATTGCTGGCATTGCTACCCATGCATACAAAATATCTCCAAATACAGCTGCCTCTCCTCATCTGCCTTTGCATTAGATAATACTTATTGAGGTAGGGTGAAATAAAAAGTAGACCCCTGGCCCAGTGTTGATTCAATCCAGATTCTCCCCCCATGATTTTCGACAATTTTCTGGCAAGTAGCCAGGCCGATACCACTTCCTTCAAACTGGTCCCGGCTATGCAGCTTTTTAAATGGCTCAAAAATCATCCGGGCATGCTTCATATCCATACCAATCCCTGTATCCCCAACGGAAATAACCCATTGACCAGGTTTTGGCTGGGCAGCAATGGTAATAATTAAGGGCTGTTCACTTCTAAATTTTATGGCATTCCCGATTAAGTTCTGGAAAAGTTGCAGCATTTGCCACCGATTGGCTTTTACTGTGGGTAAATTACCTACGATGAGTTGCGCAGAAGCATTTTCGATACTTACCAGTAAGTTTTCTTTCACCTGAAGGATGATCTGCTTCAAATTTACTTCTTCCTGTTTATCATCCTGCCCGCTCACTTTGGAGTAATCTAATAATCCTTCGATCAACGCCTTCATCCGGGTGGTCGCGCCAGACATGAATTCCATATACTCTTCAGCTTCGGGAGTCAGTTTTTGTTTGAACTTATTGCGCAATAATTTGATAAATCCTTCTACAGTCCGCAAAGGTTCTTGCAGATCGTGGGAGGCGGCATAGGCAAAACGTTCCAAATCAGCATTAGAAATTTCCAGTTGCCTGGTTTTTTGCTCCAGTTCCTGCTTTGCCTGCTCTAATTGTGCATTCTGCGTATATAACAATTCACGCTGCCTGGCTAATTCCTGGCGGATGGCTGTTTTTTCCAGGGCGCCTTCTAAGGCATGACAAAAACGTTCGACTGTAAATTTTCCCTTGGTCAGGTAATCAGCAGCGCCATTTTTTAAAGCTTCTACCGCAATGGTTTCATTGCCGGTGCCTGTAAGCAAAATTACACACAATTGATCTGGCTGGCTGTTATTGCGCAGATTTTCTAATACTTCCAGGCCATCCATATCTGGCAGGGAAAAATCCAGTAATACGCAATCAGGCTGTTCGTTTTTATAAAGCGTGATCCCGGCATTTCCATATGAAGTCTCAATCACCTGGAAAGAACCGATCTGGGCACAATTAGGGGTAGATAAATATCTCTTAAAGGTATACCGGTCTTCTTCGTTATCCTCGATAATGAGTATTTTTTTTGTTTCCTGCATATTGGTGTTTACGCTCCGGGCAATAATGCCGTCTTGAGCCAGAATTGTTTGAAAGCCTGAATGGTTTGGGTAAAGTGGTCAAAATCAGCTTCCTTCACAATGTAGCTGCTGGCACCCAGCAGGTAGCAATCATTCACATCTGTCTGGTTACGGGAAGTACTTAATATGACGACAGGAATTTTCTTAAGCAGTTCATCCTGTTTGATCTGCGAAAGCACGGTTTTACCATCGGTAGCCGGCAGATTTAAATCCAGCAGGATCAATACCGGATAAGGTGAACCTACCAGATCTTTAAACTGATTCTGGCGGTACAGGTAATCCAGTACTTCGTCGCCATCTGAACAGCGAAAAACCGGATTTTCGATGGAAGATTTGGCAAAGGCCCGTAAAGTAGCGGTATAATCTTCTTCACTATCCTCTACCAGGAGTATTTTATTGATATGTGTTTTTTCCAAAGTTTTATGTGGAAGTAAGCGTGAAATAAAAAGTAGTGCCTTCTCCGGGAGCGGATTCCAGCCATATTTTGCCGCTGTGGCGTTCAATAATTTTCCGGACAATGGTTAAGCCGGCACCAGTACCCCCGCCAAATTTATCCTGGGTATGCAGGCGTTTAAAAATTTTAAATACATTTTCAAAATGTTTCGCCGCAATACCAATCCCATTATCCCGGACGAAGAATGTATACGGAGCATGTGTTGCCGGAGATACATGCATATTTTCTGTTTTTATCCATCCTATCTCAATCCACTTGTTAGGCTTATCATTGTATTTAAGGGCATTGGTCAATAAGTTAACAAACACTTCTTTCACCCGTATGGGATCGCAGTCTACTACCGGAAAGTGAGGCTGTATACTTATTTTTGCACCGGTTTGCACCATACGCAAATGGAGTTCTTCCAGTACTTCCTCCAGAAGCAGATTGAGATTGGTTGGTTTTAAGTTGAGGTCTAACCGGCCTACTCTGGAAAAATGCAGCAGGGAATCCAGTAATTCGTCCATGCGGGTACTCAACCGGACCAGGGTTTGAAGTTTACTTTTGCCATTTTCATCCAGCTTATCGGCGTAGTCTTCCAGTAAAAACCGGGAGTAATTGTGTATACCCCGCAAGGGCTCTTTTAAATCATGGGAGGCGATATAGGCAAAAGAATCCAGTTCGTTATTACTCTGTTCCAGTTCGATATTCAGGCGCATTAACAGGTCGGCTCTTAATTTTAGCTCGCCTGCAATTTTGAGAATCATATCAATAATGGTATTGCGCAATTCGGTTACCACCCTGATTTCTACCGGATGCCAGGGCAAAGCCGTTCCTTTTACCTGCTGCACCCATGACTGAAAAGACTTTCGTGGAGATAACCGCAAGCCATCCTCGCTGATTTCTGCTACTTTAGCAGGATTGCCTGCCCAGGTTACGGTTTGCACTACTTCCGGGCGGAACCACAATAAATATTCCTGCTGAACTTTAGAAAGGGTGATGGCCAGTAATCCACTTGCTCTATCCTGGTAGGCATGCGCTGCCGGATTAATTGTGGACAGCGCATCTGTATAAAATACATCCTGGTAAGCATGGGCAGACAACCATGAAGTTAATGTTAAGACATCTTCTCTATCTGGAGTATCGCCCAGCAAATAACATTCTCCATCCACACATAAAGCTGCTCCGCCCACTTCAAATAAATCCATTACTGATGTTTCTCCGGCTATTAATCCCTGCAAAGAATTTTCCATATGTGACATTTGTTCCAGCAGTTTGGTTTGCACAGAACGGATGCGGAGGTGATAGGCTGCTTCTTCCCGTTTTTCTTTTTCCAGCAACATCATCGAAAAAGTTCGCCCTAAAAACTCACAGGTATTCCGCAACAGGTAACTTACGGCATGCGGCCCATAATGATGACAGGCAAATAAGCCCCAGAGTTTGCCCTCTTTCAATATAGAAATAGACATAGAAGCACCTACACCCATATTTTTCAGGTATTCTATATGAATCGGCGAAACGCTGCGCAATACGGCAAAACTCATATCCAGCGGCTGTTTTGTGAGTGGATTTTCTACCGGAACTAGGGGAACAGATGTGTACTGTACATCCCGTATATAGCGAATCCAGTTTTTCTCATACAACTCACGTGCTTGTTTGGGAATATCAGTGGCTGGATAATGCAAACCTAAAAAAGGCTCTAAATCCTCCCGCCTGGCTTCTGCAATTACTTCCCCATTGTAGGCTTCATCGAAGCGGTATACCATTACACGGTCAAAGCCGGTAAGCAAACGGATCTGGGAGGCAGCCGTATGGCAAAACTCAATAAGCGTTCCTGCCTGTTGTAGATGGCTTAACATCCCATTCAGGTAGGAGAAATCAATCTCTGCTTCGTCTGCCAGCGCTTCAAACTCCAGTATCCAAAAATGTGGATGGGGATGAATAATTGCATGATACTTTCCTAATGCCAAATCTACCTGCTTAATTTCCCGGCGGACAGAAAACCCGGACCTTTCTGATGCCAGAAAGGTAGTAAGTGTGTGGGCAAAAGCCTCTCCCAATATACCAGTTATTGATTTTCCAGGTAATTGCTCAGGAGTTATTGACAGGTGTTCACTCGTATTGGCGCTTACCTGCACAATTTTCCAGTCAGGTACACTTACGACCAGTAAGAAACCGTGTGGTTGAATAAGGCCCGGAATATGGATGGGTTCCCGGTCGCAGTTATCAAGGGTAAGAGGCTGCTGAAAAGAAAGATTAGTATTCATACTTAAAGAAATAATATTGAACGAGACCGTTTACCACTAAGCATAGATTCTATTCAACCAAACAAAGATTAGAAAGTGCCGGACAAGTATTCCGGAACAAAGTAGTTATTTTTACGGCCTTTCAAAAAGATTGAGATGCCCTTTAGTCCGATTGCTTTATCCTGCTAATAAAAGCAGAAGAGTACATTTGCATAGATTTACTAAGCTGCAAACATCTATTAATTCTCGCTGGCGGATTGAAAAGGAGGTATTTGCAAATGGCACCTGAGTGCATGGGCAATGCCTTCAGGAGATGTAATAAAATCAGGATGATCGTTATTTACTACATTGGCAGGCATGCTTTCAAACTGAGCCGTAGCCGGATGTTGTACCAACACAAGACCACCGTTGGCTTCGATTGCTTGTACGCCCTCCAGGCCATCAGACCCGCTTCCTGATAAAATAATGCCGATCGCCCGTTGTTTGACTTCTTTTGCCAATGAAGTGAAAAATATATCAACAGCCCGGTTAATGTTCTGGTCAGCAGCTCTGGGTTGCAGATGGAAGTTGCCTTCTTGCATGGTCAGCAGATACCCGGGCGGCAATACATATATATGGCTAGTTTCAGGTTTTTCGGCCTGTTTAGCCCAGCTTACTGGGAGATAGGTGATGGTAGAAAGCAGCGAAGCCATACGGCTTTTGCTATCTTTGGGTAAGTGTACTATGATTACGAAACAGGCATGAACCGGATCAGGCAGCGAAGCAATCAATTTTTCGAGGGCTGGAAAACCTCCGGCTGACATGCCTATGGCTACCATATAAAATGAATTATCTTGGGACATGAAAATAATACTAAAGCGTTGCTTATTGTTCGTTATTTATTATTAACATAGGTGTTAGTCAGCATTTTGCATAATTGATGAATACGCATTATCCATTTTAACTGAAAATACATTTTTCACAGGTATACTTTTATTACGCTGTCCTGGTTGGTATAACGCTTGATATGGTACTGGCTGAAATCAAGCATTTGCTACATTTAAAGATTGCTTCGGCTGCTTTTTCGTTGCCAGTAGGTTTCGACCAGCGTTTGTAAATGCTCCTCTTGCAAAGGTTTGGGCAACAGCGGCGCTATTTCAAGTTGCGCTACCTTTTCAATGTCTCTGGGATTAGTAGAAGTGGTTAATACAGCGACAACCGAGGAGGAAGGATACTGCTCAATCCACTGTTTGTAGCGCTTCAAAAAGCCTATTCCATCCATTACCGGCATATTCAGATCCACCAGGATAAGCGCCGGTGCTTCTCCGTCTGAACAGCCTTTATCTACTAATTTGAGTCCTTCTTCGCCGTTTCTGGCAATTAGAATCTGTGCGGTTTCCAACACAGAATGTATTAAACTTTCATGCAAATAATTAGTAACCGGATCATCATCAATTAACAGAATACAGTTGATTTTTTCCATAAGGGTAACAATAAATATATAAATAAAACGGTGGTATCAGGAATCGGCACTGCCAGAAAAGTATCTATGCTGAGAGGCTAGAGCATAAAACGGAAGAATTTCTGAAGAGTTTACCTGATGTATAAGCCGGGTTTTTAATCTTCTTTTATCACATCAGACAAGGTAAGCGTATAGTATTAACTATATAATTCCAATGCTTTCTCATTAGATTTGCACCTAAATTAATTGTGTCACGTCTATTACCAGGGTATGTATCCAAAAGCTATACAGGTGGAAGAACGTTTCAAATATACCTTTCGCATCAGGTGGACGGCTTTGCTTGGAGCGTTATCCTTTGGTATTGTGGTTCCTACTTTCTTCATTCCTTTAGAACTGGGTTCCAGTGCACACCTGCTTTCTATTCTGGTGGCTACCCTTACCAGTTATGTGATATGGGAAGGCAGCAAACTGATTCAGGCGCTTGTCTTGTTCTTTGTTCCCTGGGAGAAAAGTATCGGTAAACACCTGGCCCACGAAATCGCCTGGATATTTGTATTTTCTTCGATGATGCTCATTGCTGGTATTCTTACCTATGGCTACCTGGTATCGGCTGTCAATATTACGCTAGGAGTAATCCTTCAAAACATTATTGTTTCTTTTCTGCTGGCGCTGGTATTTATTGCGTTTAATGAGGGTACCTTTCTGTTTGGCAAATGGAAACAGTCGCTGCTGGAACAGGAAAGACTACGTCAGGAAAACCTCATTGCCAAGGTAGAAGGCCTGAAAAAACAACTCGACCCTCATTTTTTGTTTAACAGCTTAAGCGTACTTAGTGGAATTGTATATAAAGATCCAGTACTAGCCGATCAGTTTATTACCAAACTATCGCAGGTATACCGCTATGTGCTGGAACATAATGAAGAAACACAGGTGAAGCTGAGCAAGGAAATTGAGGTGGTAAAAGCCTATTGTTTTTTACTCAACGTGCGGTTTTATAACAAAGTCATCCTGAATATAAAATTACCAGACACTCATTTTTATGTTCTCCCCATGTCGGTACAATTGCTGGTGGAAAATGCGGTAAAACACAACCGTATCTCAAATGACCAGCCTCTGGCGCTCCAGATTTACCAGACTGACGATGTCTTGTGGGTAGAAAATAACCTGAATGTAAAAGAGAATAAGGAAGAATCTACCGGAATCGGGCTAAAAAATCTGGAAGCCAGGTATAAATATGTCACTGGCAAATCAATTATGATTGAAAATACCAAGGAAGTATTCCGGGTAGGTTTGCCTCAAATTCAACAAGGAGAATGAAAGTAGTTATCATAGAAGATGAATTTTTTTCTGCCGAAAAGCTGAGCCTCCAGCTTCACCAGATAGATGCGTCCATTGAGGTAGTGGCTATTCTTCCTTCTGTAGAAAGTGGATTAAAGTGGTTCCGGACTAATCCCGAGCCTGACCTTATCTTCTCCGACATACAACTGGAAGACAAAGAAAGCTTTGAGTTGTTCCGGCAGTTGCCTATTGAATCGCCTATTATTTATACCACGGCTTACAGCCAGTATGCCATACAAGCCTTTAAACAAAACAGCATAGATTACCTGCTCAAACCCATAGATGTAGATGAACTGAGGGCTGCCCTCAAAAAATACGAAAACCAGACCTACCGGCTGTTGAAAAAAGGCCTGAGGTTTAGTATGGAAAAGCCGAAGGAAGATTTTAAAGAACGCTTTCTGGTAAAAAAAGGCAATAGTCTGGCAGTAATCCGAACGGCTGATATTGCTTATTTCAAGAGTGAACAGAAACTTAGCTTTCTTCTTACCTTCGACAATCATAAGTACATTATTGAATCTACCCTCGATCAAATTACCGAACAGGTAGATCCCAAACGCTTTAACCGCATCAGCCGCAGCAGGCTCATTTCCCTGGATTGTATCCGTAAAATTCATCCTCATTTTAACGGCCGCCTGAAGCTGGAATTACAGCCGCCTGAAGAGGAAGAGGTGTTTGTAAGCCGCGAACGGGTGCAGATTTTCAAAGACTGGCTTAATTCCTGATACCATCCGGTTAGATATTTCTACAGGTCGTCGACGCAGGGCTACCAGTCGTCTGATTTAGTTGGGTATTCTTAGCAGGAAAGGGAATATTTGAACAAAACGCAATAACATATGATCGCTATATTAATCTTCTTTGCTATCCACTGGTATGGCTCCTTGTTCTTCCAGACTTTTTTCCTGCACCGTTACGCAGCTCACCGGGCATTTACAATGTCTAAAGGCTGGGAAAAGGTATTTTTTGTACTCACTTTTATATTCCAGGGTTCTAATTACCTGAGCGCCTATGCCTATGGTGTGATGCACCGTATGCACCATGCTTTTGCCGATACTGAAGAAGATCCACACTCACCCAAATACAGCACCGGTATTTTCGATATGATGTGGAAAACCTATACATTTTATAATGCCATCCGGACCAGAAAAGTAGAAGTAGACGCTAAATTCACGGTAAACGTACCTGACTGGAAATCTTTCGATGATTTTGCTTCACAGCGCTGGGTACGGATTGCCTGGGGAACCTTGTATAGCTTGTTCTACATTGCCTTTGCTCCTTCCTGGATCTGGTTTTTATTATTGCCTTTCCATTTCCTGATGTCTCCGATCCATGGTGCCATTATTAACTGGTTTGCTCACAAAATCGGGTATATTACTTTCAAGGTGAAAGATACTTCCAGAAACCTGATGCCGGTAGATATATTTATGATGGGAGAAGGTTTCCACAATAATCACCATACGCATGGTAACCGGGCTAACTTTGCTTACAAATGGTACGAAATTGATCCTACGTACCAAGTAATCAAATTATTTAATCTGATAGGAATTATTCAGTTACCTAAGAAGAAAGCCACTAACACTGTTTTTCTGAAAACAAAAGAAGTAGTAAACGCTTAATACGATAATTCACTTATTTGCCTGAAAAGCCTGACATAGTATATGTCAGGCTTTCTTGTTATGCCCAATTCATAGTTTCCTATTCGCCTCTAACCTTTTCTGGCGGGCTTCGTTGGATTATATGTATCTGGCCAAATTATATCAGATTTTTATAATAATTAATATTTTTATAATTTATATAACTTTACCAGCTATTTATAGTACAATATATACTAACCTTTGACCAGAACATCCTATGGATTCCTATAAATTAACACATACCCTGCTTGCTGAACATTATTTTTCGGAGCAGCAGGTGATAGGTAACATACAGAAGAACCTTGTAGCCTATAATCAACTGCTGAAATCAGCCGTTATTTTATTGATTTTTATCTCTGAGCTGGACGATTTTGCCTTTGAATTGAAGCAGGAATTAAAAAATGCTATTTACCAGCGGGCAGATAAGCATATCTTTTATAACTTGTACGAACGCATTCAGGAAGCCTTATCTAACAGTGTGCAAAAACATCCGGGCAAGAGGAGCTAAGAGGATAAGTCTGTAACTAATGAATCTGGCTGAAATTTAGATATCAGCTGTACATATGCTTTTTTGTTTGAGAGGAGTCAGGGTAAGAAACAAATTACCTATTTCTGCCTGGAAACAGGCCGGACTCCTGCTATACAGTACCTACCTTGACATACCTATTGCGTATAACTCAAAAAAGTAAACTTATGGAAAACCAACCCCAATCAAACAAGCAGTATAAGCCCATTAGCTCTGATTTCTACGATGAATTAGAAGCCTGCGCTACCACCCAGCAGATTTGCGAAATTATATACCGTGACGAAAACGGTGAAGAAACCAAAATGATCAGCCGGATTCTGGATTTGTATACACATGACCATGTGGAATTTGCCAAACTCGAGAATCAGGTGATCCGCCTGGATAGTATTATAAACGTGAATGGAAAATCAGAAGGCCATCCCCAGGTTGACCTCGATCTGCTTCAGCAAGACATGTTACCTGCTGATAGAACCGATAACCAGCCTATGGCTTTCAACCAGACTTCCACTACATCCAGTGATTTTACAGCAGGTACACCTGTTGAAAATATAGGCAACAGCAGTTTTACCGAACATGGCGACCGTAGTATGGGCACCACACAACCAGCAGACGAACTCACTGACAACCGTTTTGTAGGCGATATCTCTCATATTGGCAGTGCAGGTACTGTGGCAGAGCAGGCAGATGCAGTATACCAGAGCGAATTACACCAGAGTCCGCTTGTAGAGGATAATTTACTGGGCGAAACTATTCCTGCCGATCATACGGCTACTGAATATCCGGTGCAACTGGATGAAGAATCGGATTTTGTACACCGGTTTACTACTTCCGTAACTCCCTTTCTGGTAGCTGAAAACGACGTTTATTCCTTCACAGCCGACCGGATGAGAAACAGGTTGTATGTGAAGGCTTTTCAAAGCTGGGATGACCAGGAAGATGTAATGGAAATTGGAGGTTATTTTAACAGAATTGCCCCCTTAATGAGAGGCACGTTTACCTTATTAAATGACCTGACAGCCCTCGAACCAGATGAAAGTGGCACGTTGATGGCACCAGCTTTTCCAAATAAAGATGTACTGCTCGATGCCGGATTGGTAAAAGTGGCCGATCTGGTGCCCGAAACCTGCGATACCCTGGTACACACCCTGCATTCGTTTTCGGTAAACTCAGTGCGGCTCAGGTACTTCAAAGACCGTTCACAGGCAGAACACTGGCTGGGTGACGAGCACCGGGAGATAGGTACCCCTGATGGATCAGCCTATTAATTTCCAGAAGTAAAGCTACTCCAGATAACATCCGTTTGAATTAGTTTAGACATGCATTCCAATAAAAAAGGCTTTTTTGTAAAAAGGCCTTTTTTATTGTAGAACTTGTTTGACATTTATTCGTTGAAACGAACTATCCACTATAACTAACCATAAACAATAGCCATGAACAATTTTTTCAGAGCCCTAATTGCGGGTGCTGCCGCCAAAAAATTTGGAGGGGGATGCCTAGGTACTATCGTTATTTTTATTCTCGTTTGGGTTGCCCTTGGGTATTGTAACAATACATCCAAACGTAGAGAACCTGTTTATAAAGAAAAAACAGGCATAAATATCAGTAAGCCTGCAAAACAGATTTCTCTCAACACACAGTCGCCAAAGGTTTACCACTATAGTAGGCAAATAGGCAGCAAAGCTGTTTTATAATTTATCTGCTTTCATGAAATGGTAAGTTTTGTTGCTCCCTAACAAAACTTACCACTATTACCCTCCTTCATGCTGATAATTAAAAAAAGATTCGTAGTATACATATTGTTCTTACGAACAATATCGAGATGAAGCAGTAACGATCTTTTGGTTAATAAGCTTCGTTACAACTAAACCAAACTACATGTACACTGGATACTGGGTAGAAAATCGACGCATACTAGGGCCACAAGACTCAGGAAAATATTGGATCAGTAAGAATTATATTCATGGACCTCTGCATAACATGAAGTTCTGGGTAGAAAATCATATAATTTTTGGTCCGTGGGATTCTAAACAATATTGGATCGATTTAGACAAAGACGGACGAATTTACGGCCCGGATTCTGTTTTACCCTGGCAAAAAAATGTATAAGCTTCAGAATGTTATTCCCGATTCTGTCAAACAAGCCTATGAAAAACATAAAAAACAACCCTTCTTCTAATAAAAGTGGGGATACGTTTACACCAGTTGTCACCAGTATGGCTATACTTACTGGAATATTTGTAGCCATTCAGGCTTTCTATTTCAGAGATTCACATTCATTGCCACCTTTACAAAATTCTGCTCCCAAACACCACATATTTTAATCTAATACACACCTAGGCTATAAGTTTTCAAAGCTATAGGGTTTGTCTATATTTGCTGTATGCAACTGAAAAATGATTTACTGCTACGAGCCGCCCGTGGTGAAAAAACCGAACGGACCCCTGTGTGGCTGATGCGTCAGGCCGGCCGTATTTTACCAGAATACAGAGCAGTACGGGAAAAACTAAGCGGTTTTATTGAACTGGCTACCACACCGGAACTGGCCGCAGAAGTCACTATTCAACCGGTGGATATTCTGGGGGTAGATGCTGCTATTATATTTTCGGATATTCTGGTAATTCCCGAAGCCATGGGATTACCTTATGAAATGCAGGAGAAACGGGGACCTCATTTTCCTAAAACCATTCAAACCCGGGCTGATATTGATAACTTAAGAATATCGGATGCAGCAACAGACCTGGGCTATGTGCTGGAAGCAATTCGGATTGTGAAGAAAGAACTAAACGGACGGGTGCCGCTTATTGGTTTTGCCGGTGCCCCCTGGACTATTTTTTCCTATATGGTAGAAGGCGGAGGATCAAAAACTTTCTCTAAAGCAAAAAAAATGCTTTATACGGAACCGGAACTTTCCCATTTACTACTTCAGAAAATCACCGACAGCACCATCGATTACCTACAAGGACAGATAGCCGCCGGAGCAGACATCATCCAGATTTTTGATTCATGGGCAGGCATTTTAGCTCCGGATCAATATCATACTTTTTCGCTGCCCTATATTGCCCAGATTTGTAATGCAATTCAGCAGGTGCCAAAAACAGTGTTTGCCAAAGGTGCTTTTTTTGCGAGAACTGCCATGAAGACATTGGATTGTCAGGTTGTTGGCCTGGACTGGAATATGGAAATAGAAGAATCCAGAACGTTGCTGGGACCAGATAAAACCCTGCAGGGTAACTTAGACCCATGTGTGCTATATGCTTCTTATCAGCAGATCGAAACCGAAACAAAAAAAATGCTGCAGGCGTTTGGTCCTTACCGCCACATTGCTAACCTAGGACATGGCGTATATCCGGATACCGATCCGGATAAGGTGAAATGTTTTATTGAAACCGTGAAAGAATATTCACCTGCGTTTAAATTTTAGTCTTTTGTAACAACTCCTTACGCTGATTTTGAGTATACATGCTTTACATTACTAACCAACATCAGATATGAAACCCGATCAAATTGTTACTCAAATAGCCGCAAGTGCCGGTATTACGCATGAACAGGCTGAAGCTGCTTATAGTGCAACTTTAAACTTTATAAAATCTAAATTACCGGATTCTGTAAGCTCCCAGGTTGATGGCTTAATGAATGATCAGGAATTTAATTTCTTTGCGGTAGTTAAAGATAAAATTCAGGATTTGAAAGAGGATGTAGGAGAAACCTTTGAAAATCTGAAAGAAGGAGCAAAAGATAAATTTGAAGATTTAAAGGATGGAGCCAAAGGGGTGGCAGGTAAAGTCTTCCACAAAGACCAACCCTAATTTTTTAGCTCATAAAATTAATTTACATCTTTATTAGCTCATACAAGCTGTTATTTACTATGAATAACAGCTTGTTCTTTATCATTATACATTTATATGCATTTATAACTCTTGTCCAGGCTTGTCTTATTACTGTTGCTTTCGCATTATATTTTTTAGCAGGCATTCTTTTGATATTTCCGGGCTGATATTTTCTATTCTTTGAATCAGATGGAAGCTTTCCCAGAATATAAATCTGAAATAAACAGTGGTGATTAAATAAAAACTAAACACACTCTGCTTTTCTCCATGATTCAATAGCTAAACAAAAAATCTTCTAATCTATAATCATCATGATTATTTAACTACCTTCTCTTGCAATTTTTGTTTATCCCGCCAGTATTCCCGGCTGTAAACTCGTACAAAAGGCCAGTTTTTCTTTTTGAGTAAAAATGGTGTATACGCATGGGCGTCTTTGGTAGAAAGGCTCTGGAAGTATAAATCATCATCGGTAAGCACCAAGGAGTGGTACATATCCTGTTGCTTCACAGTTAGATCGGCAAAAGGCAATTCTTTCTTCAGGTTGTCACTCCATGCAGGCAACTGGTCTTTTAGCAGCAAACTGGCCCGGAAATTTTCAACTGGTTTAGGTATTGGGATATACGCACCTTCTGACACCTGCCAGGCATATTCCAGGTACTGTTTGAGCAGTTTAGGACCTTTGTGCAACGTATCCTCTGTTTTCAACTGGACAGGCAGAATGCTACTAATCATAATAATCTGTTCACGGGCACGGGTAACCGCTACATTCAGCCGGTTTTCTCCTCCCTGCATATTCAGGCTGCCAAATTGCATCGCTAGTTTGCCTTTGGCATCTGGTGCGTAGCCTATGGAGAAAATGATAATATCCCGTTCGTCTCCCTGTACATTTTCGATGTTTTTCACAAAAAGAGAGGCAGGCCAGCTTTTGCCTGTTGACTGTGCTTGTTCTTCCAGCAAATCCTGAATGAGTTGCTGCTGCATAAAATTGAAGGTAACAATACCAATACTTTTCTCCGGATACCGGCTCGCCAGATCATGCACACATTCTACTACTTCCTGTGCTTCGATTTGATTGGTATTATTCTGCCAGATACCTTCAACTTTAATATACCGTATGGCAGGCTCCCTGCTGTTAATCTGGTGCCTGTCTGGAAGCAGTTGCAAGGTATTTTTGTAAAAATGCTTGTTTGAAAAATCGATTAGTTCCAGCGACTGGCTGCGGTAATGTCCATTGAGCTGAATCTGTGGGAAGTATTGTGCGGCCAGATCAAGCAATGAATCCACTTCCAGTTCTGGTATATCTTCCGTAGTATCTTCAAAACGGACCCGGTAAATATCGCCCGGTGGCAGTTGCTGGCTGTCTCCGGTTACTACTATTTGATTCCCTCGGTAAATAGCCGGAATTCCTCTCTCGGCAAAACACTGCGAAGCTTCATCAAATATTACCAGATCAAATAATTGCTCCATCTGAAATATAGCTGACACAGATTCCGGAGAAGCCATCCAGCAGGGAATCAGGCGGAATATTTCTGCGGAAAAAGCTGAAAACAATCTTCGCATTTGCCATATGTGGCGTTTTTTACTGGTCTGATGTTTTAATTCCCTATACGTAACCAGATTACCAAGCCGGTTATATTCCAGATCCCGGTAGGTTTGCTCACGGGCTTTAAGTAAAGCTATTGCCTGCCCGGTCTGCATCTTTTTGAGAATACTTTCCTGCAACTGTTTTTCAGTCTGCTCTAGTTTGAGTGTAGAAACTGTCCTTAGAATGGGAAATTTGTTTTCAATATGGTTGATCCAGGCGATCCGTAAGCTATTATCAAATAAGGCGACTATGTCGGTTTCCTGCGGTTCATTTTCTGCGAACTTCCATAAGGAAAAGGTAATTTCCTGTTCTACTGGTAACATTTCCGTTTTGAGGCGATCTAACTCACTCAGGTTATCAAAATCGTTTTGCAAAATTGGAATCAATATAGAGGCTAATGACTGATTTTCCTGTAAACGGCTGATCTGGCTGTCACTCAGATAATTTTTCCAGTGTTTCTTTGTATGAACGGTTTCTTCAACTAAGGCATATAGCGCAGATATTTTCGCCTGAAAATCAACCAATGGCAATTGCAACAAAGCCGGATGTTGTTGTAAAAAAGGGATTTTCCCGGCCATTTTTTTCGCCTCAATAGCCTTTTTCTGATTCTCAAACCATTCCTGAACCAATGATAATTCATACAGATTGTGTATGGTTCTAATCCCATTTAGCTGTCCTAGCAATTCATCCGCTGCTATCCGGTTGGCTATCTTTTGCGATAAGATTTCCAGATTTTCCTGGCGCAAGTCTAATCCATTAGCGGTAGCCAACGTTTCTATCTCCTTTTTATCCCCGGAAAACCATTGCCAGAATAACCAGCTAAACAATCCAGACCGGGCTGAACGGGCTTTTGCCAGCTTTTGATGCTTTAAAGCTAATTCACCGGGGGCAATTGTCTTTTCAATACCTACGCCTTGCAAATAACTGGTTAATTCACGTTCTGTAGTTTCTATCCAGCTTGCATCACCAGCTTTCTGATTCCGGCTTGAAAGCAGTTGCAGAAATACATCCCACTGAGTCTGGTTCTGAAAAAGATGTAGAAAAGCTTGCAATGATTCCACCTGTGTTTGCAAAGCTTCTGTTTGATCAATGGACAATGGTTTACCGCAGATTTTCTCTGTTTCCTGTTCTATTTTTTGTTTGAAAGGATATACCTGCGAAATAGCTTGTATGATAGCACTCAGGTCAGTATAAGAAAAATTGATGAAGAAGATACGGTCTTTCAACGGATAATCCTGCGTTTCAAACTGCCGGGCATAAGCCTGGTAATAACCTAATTTTTGCAAAAAATCAGAAAGATTTTCGAAAGTAAAGTGCCTGTAGTTGGTATCCAGGGGAAGATGCGGCTCCGTAATATCGCTGGTTAGGTAGAGTTCCTTTACCGACAATCCGCATTCAGCAGCATCGAATAACGCCTGCCGGAATTCTTCCAGTTCCTGCGATAATTTATCGATCTGGCGGCTTTCCTGTAAAAAGGTGCGTTCCAGAAAAATGGCATCCAGGCTATTATTCTGCTCTTTATAGGCGTCTATTTTATCAATTTGCGATACAATCTGCTCATAAATGGCTTTGCGGTCGTGTTTAAAATCGTGTACTAAAGCCGAAAACTGTGCTAAGCCAGATTCTTTCAAACGGTCGTATACTACATCCAGAGCTACTCTTTTCTGGCACACCAGCAATACTTTTTTACCCCTGGCTATATAATCGGCGATCAGGTTACAGATCAACTGCGATTTTCCGGTTCCTGGAGGACCCTGGATTACCATCGACTGGCCGCTTTTAATAGCCTTAATGGCATTCTCCTGTGAAGCATCTATGGCAAAAGGGGTAAAGGTATGTTCTTCCTTAATAGGTAATGCAGTAGTGGTATCCTGGCGTTTGGTGAGAAAAAACTCTTCCAGGCTTTGAACCTCATTCTGCTGCAAGAGAATCTGGTAATCGGGCACCAGGTAAGAACCAGCCTGCGGAAAAATGCCCAAAACTGCCTCCGGAAATAATTTAAGTTCGCCGGTTTTTTCCTGGGCCTCAAAGTCTGCTTTTAAAAACCGTTGAAATGACTGAAGTTTATCCGTAAATAAATCCTGATTAAAGTTTATTTCCAGCGGACTTTGTTTGAGCAATTCATAGAGTTGGGTACGAAATATCCGGCTATCTGCATTAAAATCAGCAAAACCCGTTTCAATCCACTCATCGGATATAGTTACGTTATTAAAATACGCATAGGCGAGCAAAAAACTTTTATTGAGCGTAATTTCTTCTTCGGTTCGCTGCAAAAGCATCCAGCGGTTCTGCCGCAATTCCAGGCTTACCGGAAAAAACAGCAAAGGGCAGCGGATGAGTGTTCCATCGGAAAGTTTGCCCCGGATCATCGGATAGCCCACATATAAATCACGGGCACCCCGTTCTTCTTCAATAAAATTTTCGGTACGGTCGATTTTTTTTAATATGGTACTGGCTTCATTTACTTTGTCAAAACGGCTGTCTTGTCCATCACACAAATAGATGCTTTCTTTTCCGGCAATCAGCTGAGCAATAAGCTCAAAGGAAGGTTTATTGTTTAAAAAATCAAGTTCGTTCAGATCAAAAAACTGGCCGGCAGGCAAAGTGAGCAGCAACAGCGATTTATTGCTCGAACTTAAGTTGGTGAGGCGCTTTAAATAGTGCTTGAGTATTTTTTGCATAAAACCTGTACAAAATTCGTATGATACATAAAAATTATTAGATTTCCTTATGCGCTTTCCCTTTCAACGACTGGCCAGTTATAGTTGTATGGCCTTTGTTCTGATCTGTGCCTGTGCCCAGACACCCGAAAATGATACTCCTTCAAAACCGCCTGTTGCTGTTTCACTGAGTGATCTGCAAACGGCTGTACAAGACCTGGCTAACGATCCGGCAATTAAACATGGACAAGTTGCATTTTCGCTCAAATCATCCAAAACAGGCAAAGTCATATACGAATTCAATGGTGACAAAAGTGTAATCATTGCTTCTAATCTGAAATTAGTCACTACGGCTACCGCACTGGCAGTACTTGGTGCCGGGTATACTTTCAAAACAGAATTACAATATGATGGCGTATTAGGTACAGATGGCGTATTGAAAGGGAATATTTATATTCTGGGAGGTGGAGATCCGGTACTGGGTTCTGATAAGGTGAAAGGCAGTCTGGCAACCGGCCCATTGATGGAGGTATGGGCAGATAAGATTAAGGAGGCTGGCATTACCCAGGTAAATGGGGCGGTGATTGGAGATGGAGATATGTATAACGATAACGTAACACCGGGCGGATGGGTATGGTCTGATATAGGAAATTATTATGGCGCACCTGTGTATGGATTAAATATTAATGATAACTTATATACCCTCTATTTCAAACCTGGGGCTAAAATAGGTGATCCGGCCAGAATTCTGCGTATAGTGCCCCCTATGCAACAGTTAGAAATAATCAATGAAGTAACTACCGGTAAAGCTGGTTCTGGCGATAATGCCTATATTTATGGCGCTCCTTATACCTATTTACGGCAGATTCAGGGCACCATTCCGGCTGGCGTAAATGAATTTGATATCAGAGGGTCCTTGCCAGATCCTGTAACATTCTGTGCCGGTTTACTTCAGCAGAAACTCACTCAAAAAGGCATTAAGGTAAGTCAGATGGCTATTTCTACCAGGCTTTTACGCATGCGGAAAACGAAAATCAATACAGACCGCAAGCCGATTTTTGCACACCTATCTCCTCCCCTTTCTGCCATTGTAGAGGAAACCAACCTAAAAAGCATGAATCTCTATGCAGAAGCCATGGCAAAACTCCTGGGCGTAAATATCTTTAAAGATGGTACTACATTCAGCGGAACAGAGGCGATTGTAAAGTTCTGGAAAGAGAAAGGCATTCATACCGATGGTTTTTTTATGCGCGATGGAAGTGGCCTTTCACGTACTAATGTTATCCGGGCTACTACGCTTACTGATATATTAAACTGGTGCGCCAAAGATTCCATTTTTGCACCCTTATATAACTCATTGCCTGTGGCCGGTGTATCGGGTACTATGAAAAATATAGGCAAAGGAACAGCCGCAGCCGGGAATATACGGGCTAAAACAGGAACACTCGAACGGGTCATGAATTATTCCGGCTACTATTATAACAAATCCGGCGAACTCATGTCGTTTGCCATTATTACCAACGATTATGTCAGTGAAAGCTCTGCCCAGATCCGAAAGAAGATAGAACGCATCATGGTAGTGATGGCTGGCTTATCATAAGAGAACCTTGTTATTTATTTCTCCTGTAACAAAAAAACCAGCAAGGCATCAAAGTCTTCTTTAGAAATAGTGGTACTGAAATGATCTGGCATCAATGTATAGGGAGAAGCTACCTTTTCCTGAATATTCTGTTGTGGGATAGAGAATTCCTTGCCAGACACATCTGCTAACACCAGCGATTGTCCTTCATCCCTGCGGTAAAGACCAGATACCATTTTACCATTTTTTAAGGTAATATTATACATCCGGAAATTTTCGGTAATGTTCCGGTTAGGGTCTAGAATTTTAGTGGTCAGGGAGTGTCTGCCCCAGTTTCCAATGCCGTCCAGCTGCGGGCCAATTAATCCTCCTGTTTTGTCGATCTGGTGGCACATGCTGCAATTTTTGATAAATATTGCTTTCCCCATATCCGCTGTTTTGCCTGCCGGGGTAAATTCAGCTATTCTTTTTTCAATCAGTTTCTGGCGTTCTTCACTAATGGGCAGTATACCGGCTGTTAGCTGGTCAAATTCTTTTTTTTGCTCTGGTTGTATGCCAGCCAGAAAAAGATCCTCTACATTGCGGGACTTTAACACTCGGGCTGGTGCTTCACCCTGCCTGATTAATTTAATCAGTTGTGGTTTTCCTGTCGTATCGCTTACCAGTAAACCGGCTATTGTCTCCTGCACTTCATAGGGGGCTGTTTTCATATTTCTTACAAGCAACGACCTGACTTTGGGTAATTTTGACTGTGCTAGTGTTCTGGCCATCCGCTGGCGCATGGCTATTGTTTCTTCGTTATCATCAAGTGTGTTGGCTATCCATATAGCATAATGTTCCGGAGCTATGGATATGAGCGCTTCAGCAGCGGCATGTCTTGTTTCGTCGCCAGCATTACGGAAAGCAAACAATTTTCTAAGCTCTGGCAACAAAGAATCTTCTTTATATAATTCTGCCATCTGTGCCGCATATACAAGCCGTTCTTTCAGCTCTTTGCTCAAGGACTGATTATTATCCGGAACCTGTAAAAGAAAATGAGTTGCCAGCCCTGTATTCCACTTTCGTAAGGCTTCTATTTCATTTGATTTACCTCCTCTTTGCTCTATACCTGCATTTACCGCTTTGGCCAGGGGATAATGGTCTTCCAGATAACTTCCGGTCTTGTTTTTTACGAAATCAATTACTTCATCTATTTCGGATGCCGGCATATTACGGGTAACTGATTCTATATACACTGGAAAACGTTCTTTGGGGTAATTATAGGTTTTTAAATAGGTGAACAAATATCTGCCAGCCTCCCATGATTGCATATCGGCCGCAATCATAGCAATAATACCAGCACTTTGTTCGTCCCATTTCTCCCTGGCTACTTGCTGCATAATTCCCTCTCGCTGCAAATGATTTTTAATGCTGAGTAATACCGTATACCGCAGATGCGTATCATACGCAGGCACCTTACTTGCCAGACTGACCAGTTTACTAAGGTTTTGTTCACTGGGATGCCTGCCCAGCACTTCAGCAGCAGCCCGTTGTACATGTGGATTTGAATCATCCAGGCTCTGCATGGCCAGAGTTCTCAATGGGTCAGTGAGTTTATTGTGATTAGCTGCTATTTTAAAAGCATGTACTTTTACCCGTACATCCGTATGTTTTATTGCTGATACCAGGATAGGCTCCGGAAGGCCATTGAGCCGATATAAAGCCCACAGCGATTGAATCAGCCCATTAGTAGCTATGTTCTTTGTGCGTATATGTTTCTGCAAAGCTGGTATCGCCTGTTTGCCAAAACGGTCTACCAGGGCATCAGTGGCTTTCATTCGGGTTTGGAGTACTTCATTAGATAAAGCGTTGAGTAATTCTTCCTGGCTCATACTCGAAAAATCCAGAATGGGACTAAGCTTATTGCCTTTGTAGGTAATTTTCCAGATCCGGCCACTAATCCGGTCTCTGCCGGGATGGTTTAATGGAACTTCGTAATGGCCAATAATGCGGTTATAAAAATCAGCAATATACAAAGCCCCATCTGGCCCTACCTTAATATCTACCGGCCTGAACCAGGGATCTTTACTTACCAGAAAATCTTGTTTGCGTGTGGCCTTGGGGGTTGATCCATTAAATGTCATTATATTTCGGCTGATGCGGCACGTAACTACGTCACCAGAATAAAAGCTATGCTGGTATTCGGCAGGGAAATGGGTATCAGTATAATACACCAAACCTGCTAATGCGGTAGAATTCAGATCATAATCCATCATCGTAGGAGCAAATCCCATACTTCGTTCCCTTTTCCCCCATTGGGTATAATCTCCGCCCCATATTAACTGGTAAATAGGCAATGTATGGCAATCGGCTGAATAATGGTAGCCCATTTCATCGAAAGCAGAGCCGAAGGGATTGATTCGCCCATCCGTTGTTTTTTCTACCCGGCTGCCATCTAACCTGAAACGGAATGTATTTCCCGAAAACATCTTGATAGAATCTCCGTCGGTGCCTGCTATAAGGGAAGTATTGGCAAATCCATGAGAAGCATGTATCCAGCCGTCAAAGCCCCGTACCAAATTATTGACCATGCCATGCGTATCCTTATGGCCAAACGCACCTAACATCACCTTCCGCTTATCCGCCTTGCCATCATTATCTGTATCATACAACCGGTACACATTAGGAATACTATAGGCAATAGCGCCCCCTTTTACTGGCATAATCCCAATAGGAATGTTTAAATCACTGGCAAAATCCTGAATCTTATCGGCTTTTCCATCGCCATTTGTATCTTCCAGTACGGTGATCCGGTCACTGCCTTCACTGGGTCCGGCTTCTATTGGATATTCTGAAGATTGGGTTACCCACAAACGTCCTTTTTCGTCGAAAGCCATATTGATGGGCTTGGTAATATCCGGCTCAGAAGCAAACAGTGTCACTTCAAAATCCGGAGGCAGAATAAATTGTAAGCGTTCCTGCTCTGGCGTTCTGAATTCGCTGGTACGTACATGTTCGGCGTAAATGGTATCCGGCTTAACCGGAAGGTAATCAGTGGCAGGATTACTGGCTTGTGTAGTAGAAAGGGGGCTGGCAGAATCTGCTGTTTTTTGAGGCTTTACACAGGCTTGTGCCAGTATAAGCGATAAGGCTAAAAAAAACAGTTTTTTAGTAATGGTACACATTGGCTTAAAATATATAATACGGCAATCGAAAGTAGTCTATTAGAAATGTATCATTTTTTAATGAATTTGTATAATGATTGAACAGAAAATAATTAGGCTATTTTTAGAAGGCAAAATAGTTACACAGAACACGTTATCAGGAAATAATTGACATAAGCTTTATAAATCAGCGAGAGGGTTCTGTTTTTAAAATAAATTATATGTAATTTTTCATCCTGGTTTAAAAAGAGGATAATTTTCCAACCGTTTCATTGCATCAATTTGTATTATGGAGATTGCTTTGGTTTTAGGATTACTGGTGGTAGCTATTATATTATTTGCCACAGAAAAATTGTCCGTTGATATTATAACCCTGATCCTGTTAATTATACTTGTTCTGTCTGGTATCCTTGTTCCAAAAGAGGCATTTGAAGGATTCAGCAGTGATTTTATCATTATCCTGGCTTCTATCTTTGTCATTAGCGGCGCCTTGCGGGAAACTGGTATGCTAGACCGCATCGGTGCCAATCTTACTACCATTACCCAAGTAAAACCGGCTGCGCTGACATTGGTTATTATGGGTATTACCGGCTCTATTTCTGCTTTTATGAATAATACTACGGTTACTGCGCTGCTGGTAGGGCCAGTTATGGGAATATGCCGGAAATTGAACATCAGCGCATCTAAAATATTAATTCCTATGGCGTTTGCTTCTATTCTGGGTGGTACCTGCACCTTGATTGGTACGTCTACAAACGTAGCGGTAAGTGGATATCTTATACAGGCAAAATTAGCTCCGGTAGGTATGTTTGAGATATTGCCTATGGGGCTGATTATGTTTGGTACCGGGGTTCTTTACATCTGGGCGGTAGGCAGACGTTTTTTACCTGACCATAAAGATTACAGCCTGACAGAAAATTATGCCATCCGGGAATACCTGAGCGAAGTAGTGGTAGTAAAAAACTCTCCCTTGATCGGGCAAAAAATTGTAACCTCTAATTTGAGTGGCTTAGATATCAGAATATTGAAGCTGATCCGAAACAAGACTCAATACTTTCCACATCCTTATCTGGTGATCGAAGAAGGCGATATGCTGCTGGTAGAAACAAAAATTGACCAGTTACTGAAAATACGCGAAACCAGTGGCATTGAAATTAAGGCCGATACCCTGAAAGACATTACCATTGAAACAGCTGATATTCAGCTGGCAGAGGTACTTATCACAAATTCAGAGTCGGAGCTGGTAGGTTTAACTATTAAAAGTGCAGGTTTCCGCCAACGGTATGGCCTGGTAGTACTGGCCATTTACCGGCATGGCCAGACACTACGGGATAAGATCAGTAGTATAGAACTTCATCTGGGAGATTTGTTGCTGGTTCAGGGTACTTCTAACCGGATTCAGGCCATCCGGGAAAGACATGATCTGGCTATTATGGGGGAGGAATTCACCCCTATCAAATACAAGGAAAAAAGAGGCTTGTTTACGGTAATTACTTTTATGCTGGCAGTGATTATTGGTTCTCTGGAATTAGCTCCACTTTCCATATGCTTTTTGATGGCCGCTGTACTAACGGTGCTGAGCAAAGCCATTCCCCTGGAAAAAGCCTATACTGCCATTGACTGGCGGCTTCTCATATTAATCGGAGGCATGAGTGCTTTTGGGAAAGCCATGGAAAAAACCGGCGCTTCAAACTTTCTGGCTATGCACATTGTAGACCTGCTGAGTCCCTTCGGAACGATTTCTATTCTGGCAGGATTTATTTTACTTACTGTATTTCTTACGCAGCCTATGTCTAATGCAGCCGCAGCGCTGGTGGTGTTACCAATTGCCTTGCAAACCGCTCAGCAACTAGGTGCCAATCCAAGATCGTTTGGGATAGCCATTATGCTGGCCGCTTCTGTTTCTCTGGTTACCCCTTTTGAGCCTTCCTGTATCCTGGTATATGGTCCGGGAAAGTATAAGTTTATGGATTTTTTTAAAACCGGTTCTGTACTTACCTTACTCCTGATAGCCTTACTTGTTATTTTTGTACCTATTTTCTGGCCATTTTAACTGATTAATGTCTTATTGATCTTTTGCTCAATTGCTTAGGCAAAATACTTCTGATTTTTTACAAAACCCGGATAAAATCTGTAAGCAGGCCAAATAACTGTGTATACTTTGTGAGGGGCAGTGTTTCCGGACGGTCGTATACGTCATGATAGGCTTTGATTCCGCCTAACGTATAAATGAATACTGCTTTTACGCCTTTGCTCACAAAAAAATAATGATCAGAATTGGGAGCATTAGCCCGTTTATTTACTTTCGATACATATCCTTTCTCCTGGTTAATCTGCGTAAGCAAGTTAAATTCACGGGGTAAGGCTACCGAATTTACTACGGTTATCCCATCATCACCTGTGCCTACCAGGTCCAGATTGATCATAAATTTGATCTCGGCAAGAGGAAATAATGGATGCTGTGTATAATACCTGGAACCAATCAGTCCGGCTTCTTCGGCACCAAATGCAATAAACGCCATAGAATACTCCGGCTGATTTTCTGGTAAGGAATAATAATGTGCCAGTTCCAGCAACATACTGGTCCCGCTTGCATTATCATTGGCACCCGGAAAATAGGTTTTGTTCCCCATGCGGCCCAGATGATCGTAATGAGCAGACACAACAATAAATGAATCAGGCCGGGTTTTTCCGGAAATATACCCGATTACGTTCTGCGACTGATAATTTGAAATCAAGGTGGCATCCAGGCGGAATTTAGCTTTGGAAGCATTGGAAGGCAGAGTTTTACTAACCATTTCAAATGCCGGATGGCTTTGTTGTTTGTTAGATAAACTAGCGGTCAGTTTTTCCGGATGTAGTTCGATCAGCGCCCTGGCTTCGTGCATTTTGTTCAGATATTCCCCAGGTAATTCGAGTAGTTTGTTTTGGTGCTTGGATTGGTAAACAAGTATATTTTTCCTGAAATCAGTTTGCAGAAACTTCTGCCTGGCCTGCTCCTGGGTAAATATAAGCGTATCCAGGTAAACAATTTTTCCACTGCCTTTTCCTTTGGCAGAAACCGGATTTACTATATAATCTTTGCCTGGCGTCAGTGTCTGTTTATCTATCTGGAGCTTTACCTTTTTAGGAAAGGTATTAATATCTAATGGGAAATATTGTAAAAAAGTAGTTCCGAAAGATTTAAGCCCCATTTGCCGGAATTGCTCCCCAATAAAACTGGCTGCCACCAGATCGCCTTTATTTACATATCCCCGGCCATGCATGGCAGGCGAACAAAGGGTATCAATGTTTTTTTTGATGCGGGCCATATCCTGCGCCTGCACTAAAGCTGGCCACAGCAGCATACCAAAGCATATACAATATCTAAGCATCCTGTAAAAATAGAAAAGCCCGCTGAGTTACGGGCTATTTCTGTAAGATAAACTAAATAATTATCCTAATTTGAATATAATAGGAACAGACATCCGAACCCGTACCGGACGGCCTCTTTGCTTGCCAGGAGTCCATTTTGGAGCATTATTAAGCACCCGAATAGATTCTTCATCACAACCACTGCCTATGCCTTTTAATACTTGTACGTCGGTAATACCACCATCTTTATCTACTACAAATTGAACAAACACTTTTCCTTCTACGCCCAATCTTCTGGCCTGATCCGGATATTTGATGTTTTTACCGATGTATTTATAGAATGCTTCGTAACCTCCTACCGGAGCAGGCTGAGTTTCAGCAATAAGTAATATTTCTGTAGTTTCTTCATCTTCAATGACAGGAGCAATTGGAGTGGGAGGCACAGGAGGATCTACTACAGCTTCCAAAGAAGTTTCTGTTTCTAAGTTTATTAATTCTTCTTTTATGTCTTCCTTAACCTCTTTTATTTCCGGAGCTACCACTTTCGGAGGTTCCGGAATCTTATTTTCTATAATAGGCATCATTTCCAATTGCTCTGGCTCTGATGGTTTAGAAATATCTACATCCGATAATTTCTCATATGTTTTCCATTCGAAGGCAACCAAACATAGAGCAAGCGTGATGATCATTCCAATGTTAAAAAACAAGCTTTTTTTGCGGGATAAATCTGATTCGGGGTTCTTTTTGAGTTCCATGAGAATGCTGTTTAGGGTGAAAAGGAAAATATGTTTACTTTATTCCTATGATGCATCTCCCTGGCAGATTCCATAAGGCTTACAAAAATATTTTCGTAAAAATAAAAAAGCCTGGTTTCCCAGGCTTTCTATATATCAGTTAACTAATATTATCCCAATTTGAAGGCAATCGGCACCGACATACGTACGCGTACCGGACGGCCTCTTTGCTTACCTGGTGTCCATTTTGGAGCAGATTTTACTACCCGAATGGCTTCTTCATCACAACCAGAACCGATACCTTTTAATACATTTACGTCCGTAATACTTCCATCTTTATCTACTACAAACTGTACGAACACTTTTCCTTCCACGCCCATTCTTCTGGCCTGATCCGGATATTTGATGTTTTTACCGATGTATTTGTAGAATGCTTCATAACCTCCTACCGGAGCAGGCTGGTTTTCTACCACCTGGAAGATCTCGTTAGTTTCTTCTTCTTCTACTACTGGTGCAGCAGGTGCAGGCGGAGCAGGGGGAGCTACTACCGTTTCAGGAGTAATCTCCGTATCCAGGTTTACTAGTTCTTCTTTTATTTCTTCTTCATCTGGTACCTCTACGATCTCAGGCTGCTGAATTACAGGAGGAGGAGGAGGAGGCATCTCAGTGATTGGAATCTCTATTAATTCTTCAGTTTCTACCGCTTGTGCTTCATACTCTACCTGTGAAAGATCATCGTAGGATTTCCATTCAAAGGCAAGCAAGCACAGGCCCAAAGCAACTATCAATCCGATGTTCATAAACAAACCAGACTGGCGAGCTAAGTCTACCTTTTCATACTTTTTAACTTCCATAATCTATTTGGGTTTGGGGATAAGTTTAAACTTGCAGATATCAAAAATAATTTTTTTTTATTATAAATACTAATCAGGGAGATTAAATTTATAAACCATGTAAAACAAAAAACTTCCTAAGAAACATCCTATCATATTGGCTAACATGTCCCTCGGCTCAAAAGTTCGGTCAGGAATAAAGGATTGAATAAGTTCAAGCAAAATTCCATAGGCCATACCACTCATCAGCGCCATTTTACCTGCTTTAAACCGCAGCCATATATAGGTATGCTGTTTGGCAAGTCCGATGTTAAGTAAAAACACCAGTATGGCAAATACAAAGAAATGAGCAAATTTATCGAAAGTAAGCAGGCTCCAGATATTAGTATCCGGCATATTTTTACCAGGCATTAATATCAGCATTAGTATGAGTAATGCCCAGGCAAAAGTAAATACGTTATATCTGAAAAACATTCCGCTGTTGTTAACCAGGCTATATCTGTTTATGCAAAAATAGCACTTTGCCTCTTTCCTCTATTTAAGCGCCAATTACTGCTCCATACGTATTCGCGCTTAACAAAGATTCAAGCTGCTGTGTATCAGTAATGCTCATTTTAATCATCCAGCCTTTGCCATACGGATCAGTGTTTACCAGCTCAGGATTAGAATTTAAAAGATCATTTACTTCCAGCACAGTTCCGGTAATAGGAATAAAAAGGTCTGAAACGGTTTTTACGGCTTCTACAGTTCCAAATATCTCATTTTGCTGAATCTCCTGGCCTTTAGTATCAATTTCAACATATACTATATCTCCCAGCTCTTTCTGGGCAAAATCAGTAATGCCTACATAGGCTATATCGCCTTCTACCCTGATCCATTCGTGTTCTTTGGTATACCTTAAGTCTTCTGGTAAATTCATATAAGTTTAGAGGATTTAATGTTTTTTTAGGGCTTAAATATAAGTACTAATCCTGAATAATTATTTTATCAAAGCAAAAAATAGGTAAACTATTGGGTTGAACCGCATTTTATTCAAGGTTCGAAAAAGGTTACTTCTTTGTTATATTTTTCCTGGTATTGCCGGTGAATTTTACGGGCAGTTTGTAAGCCCTCTTCACCTTCACAAAGTATACATACGGTTCCCCCGCTCCCACCACCAGTGATTTTAGCACCATATACTCCCTGATGCTGGTGTTGCCGAACAGATTCAACCAGCTCATCGGTATGGTCATCGCCCAGGCCACAAACGCTATAACCAGTATGAGACTGATACATGAGTTCACCCAGTTGTTGCAGACATTGTTTTCTGTGCAAAGGATTGGTTACAACAGACAAATAGTGAAGTAATACAGAAAAGGTATGAACCCTGAAATTTTCGTAAACCGGATGGCGGGTACAATCCAGTATGGCATAAAATTTATCGTCCAGCACTTCTGTAGCCGTATCTAGGTGAATAAACTGATGTTGCTTAAAATATTTTCCATGCATTTTATAAGGTAACCGCAGTGCAAATCTTTCTTCAAAAATAGAAGGCGTTATATTGGCTACATACCCATCAAATGGTAATCCTTTCCTGGTTGAATTCAGTTTAGCTTGTTCCAGCTCTTTGGGCATTACACCTACTTCTCTGGCAATCATTGCATATCCCATAAAAGCAGCCGTACGCACTTGTGAATAGGAGGCTGCTCCTACAGAATGACGGATACCACTATCAATACCAATAAAAAAGATATTTTCTGGAATCGGAAGCGGTTCATACACTATATCTGGCTGGCAAAGAATAGGCAATAATTTTCCCGATTCACCCAGGTAGCACGCTAACTGATCCATTAATCCGCAGGGAGCGCCAACCACCAGATTTTCGGCCTTCTGGGCTAATAGCGGGAGTTCTGTTTTACCAAATTCAATCTGGTAGGCCTGGGCGATTGCTTTTAATACCGCTACCTCTAAGGCTGCTGAAGAGGAAACACCTTTGCCCAATGGTACCTCAGTATGTATGAATATATCAGCACCAGTTATCTGTATATTTTTTTCTTTCTGCACCACCAGAAAACAGCCTATGATGTAACCAGCCCATCTTCCATTTTCTGTTGTAGCCAATTCTTTTCTGGCAAAGGCATAATCTACTTCTCGGCCATTTTTTAATAGCGAATGATACGCCACCGAACAAGCTAATACCTCTCCATTACTTTGCAGGCTTTTAATATTCAACTTATCATCATCCCGTAAGGCCAGTTGTACAGTTGTTTTCTCCCGGATAGGCATTTGCAACACCATAGAGCCTGAATAATCGGCTATTCCTCCCATTACATCTATACGCCCTGGAGCAGAAGATTGATAAACAGTATGTGTAGTATTGAAATAGGTAGCAAATAAATGATCTGGCATAGGAACAGATTCAGCTTAAAGAATAGTTTGCAAAAATTTAATGTGTATACTAACAAAAAATGCCCAGAAGCTTATTATTAATGGAATAAAAAATCAACTTTGCGCAAAAATTTACAGACTTTCACATCATATGCTTGTATTTAAATTTGGCGGTGCTTCTGTAAAAGATGCGCCTTCTGTAAGAAATGCTTGTCAGATTATTCAACAATATAGTGGGAAGCAACCATTGCTGGTCGTTATTTCTGCCATGGGTAAAACCACCAATGCCCTGGAAGAGTTACTACATGTCTATCTATCAAAAGGCGCTCATCAGTCAGTTCTGGAGGGTTTGCAGCAATATCACTTACAAATAATAGAGGCCTTATTTGAAGACCAGGCTGATGAAGTACATAAGGTGATAAAAAATCTGTTTACTGAATTACAAAGTAACTTACTCTCTGCCCACCAGTTGCCTTTTGACCGGGCTTATGATGCTGTTATCAGTTATGGAGAATTGCTTTCTTCCACCATTGTAGCGCAGTATCTGAGAAAAATAAATATTCCCAGTATATGGCAGGATGCCCGTACCTTTATTAAGACCAATGATACCTGGCGGGAAGGCAGAATACAATGGGAACTCACTACACAAATCATTCAGCAGCGGATGTTTCCTTTACTTAATCAGCTGGTAGTCATTACGCAAGGCTTTATTGGCAGTACAACAGATGGATGGACCACAACTCTTGGAAGAGAAGGCTCAGATTTTACAGCTGCCATTTTTGGTGCTGCTCTACAAGCTGAATCAGTAACTATATGGAAAGATGTGCCCGGAATCCTGAATGCTGATCCGAAACGAAATCCCTCTGCTCAGTTGTTTACCAGACTTTCGTATGAGGAAGCGGCAGAAATGACCTATTATGGCGCTACCGTTATTCACCCTAAAACCATCAAGCCCCTGGCTAATAAAGGTATCCCCTTATTTGTACGCTCTTTTATTGAACCCCAGCAGCCCGGCACTTGCATCAGCACAGCGGCTTCAGATAAAAAAATACCTGTTGTTATTTTTAAGCCTAATCAAGTACTGGTAAGTTGTAGTGTAAAGGATTTTACTTTTATTACGGAGGAAAATGTCTGCAGTATCCTGCATGCCTTCAGTAGCCTCAATATGAAAATTAACCTGATGCAGAATACGGCTATTTCGCTCTCTATAGGAACTAACGCAGACCATGAGAAAACTGAGCAGTTGAAATTAATGCTGGAGGATAGGTTTAGCGTTACAGTACAGGAGAGTCTGGAATTAGTAAGTGTGCTTAATTATACGGCTGACAATGTAGAGAAAGTAAGTAGGGATAAGAAAATTATTCAGGAGCAGAAAACCTTAAGCTCTTATCAATTGCTTACCGAAGTATAATAGAGCAAAAAAGTAAGATACTTAAAACCGTTTCAGCACTTTCTCAATACCGCTTAAATAACCTGATCCAAACAGATTTACATGTACCAGTAAAGGATATAAATTATAAATGGCTGCTCTTTCATCAAAATCAGGTTCCAAAGGAGAGATTTCGTTATAGGCTCCATAAAAATTATCAGGAAAGCCGCCAAATAACTTTGTAAATGCCAGTTCTGCCTCCCGGTTACCGTAATATACGGCCGGATCAATCAGCATTACCTCTCCGGTAGGACCCACCATTACATTGCCACTCCATAGGTCGCCATGCAACAATGAAGGAACAGCAGCTGGCAGCATATGGGGAAGTTCTTTGTATAAATCCTCAAATTTATTGAATAAGGCTTTGGGTAATTCACCATTATATAGTGCTAGGCCAGCTTGTATTTTTAATCTTTTTTCCACAAAAAACTCCACCCATTTTTCAGCCGGGGTATTTATTTGTTGTAATGAACCTATATAATTGTTGTGTGATAAGCCAAATGAATGATTGGTGTGCGTATGTAATCTGGCGAGCGAATGACCAAAACGTTCCCAATAGTTATACTGTGGACGGGAAGAATGTATGTATTCTAAAATCAGATATGCTTTCTGGTAGTTTTGACCAAAGCCTATTACTTCCGGAATAGGTATCTCATTAGCTCTCCTCAATAATTCCAGGCCACTGGCTTCACAGGAAAAAGCATCAGTTTGCCCACTTTCATTCCATTTTACAAAAAAATAGCCTTGATCTGTATCCAGACTTACCGCATTGTTGATGTTGCCACCCCCCATAAACTGGTAGCCTGATACGTGCACTTCTTGTCCTACACTTTCAAACAGGATGGTTTCAAAAAATTGAATCTGCTCCAGATGCATATCATTAATACTCATAGGCTGGTTTGAATGAGGAATCTCGTAAGCAAAAGAAATAGCTTGTATAGATATATTAGCTTCTCAATCCGGGCATTAAACTATACGATTATATAACTGGTGTTTCTCTATTAAATAATTGATAAACCTGGTATTGTTTTTCAGCAGAAGTTGATACACTTCCTCAAAACCATCCAATTCACCAAAATAAGGGTCAGGTACATTCAGGTCTGAAATCACTTCATCATGGCTTCGCATCAACAACAATTTATCTTTCCAATGATTATTCCAGGCAGGATGCTTTGTAATATTTAAGTAATTTGATTCATCCATGGCTACAATATAATCGAATTCTTCAAAATCCTGGCGCTTGATTTGCCTCGCCAGGTGAGTAAGTTCAATGCCATTTTTCTGAGCAGTCTGTCGCATGCGAGCATCCGGCAATTCGCCAATATGGTAGTTGGATGTACCAGCAGAATCGCATATTACATTATTATTCAATCTATTATCAGAAATTAATTTATTAAAAATCCCCTCTGCCATTGGGGAGCGGCATATATTTCCCAGGCATACAAACAGAACTTTAATCATGTAAGACTATTTAAATTTTTATAATACTTAGCTGAAGTATATTTTATGACTTTTTTTCTTATTATTGACATTTGGAATGATAATATTGCTGCCCTGAAATATTTTTTTGTATATTTCCCGCGATTTTACCGGATATTGTAGTTTAATTTGTATCAAGTAGCTATGCAAGGCTGAAACCTTGGAAGTACATTCTATGAAAAAGAATTATTTGCGTTTGCCATTTATGATAAAAATTATTCTTTTAACTGCATTGCTTCTGGCAGGCAAGTTCAGTAGACAGTATACGCCTCAGTACTCTTCTGATTTTTCAGCTAAAACAATCCCTTTCCCTGATTCTCTACAGGTTAAATCCGATTATAACCATCACATCATTGAGTATGTGAACTGGGCATCAGAACGATAAGAATTTTATTTTTTTGCTGTTTCTGTTTCTTTTCCTTCTTCGACTATTACATACACGTCTTCAGAAGTTTTTTTCATCAGGTACTTTTCTCTGGCAAACTTTTCAAGCAGTTTAGGATTGCTTACTAATTCCCTGCGGTCCTTTTTCACTTCTTCTATCTTTTCCAGATAAAAACGTTTATCTTTTTCCAATTCCTGCACTTTACTGCGCATCTGATACTGGGAAATAAAATCATTACTATCAAAAAACAACATCCAGAGCAAAAAAACGGCTGTTGTAATAAAGTAATAATTTTTAGTAAATGCAGGCAGTTTCCAGCGCATAGTAAAACGTAAGCTATAAAACAATAAAGCAAGTAGTTAATATAACCAATTAACTACTTGCTCTGTGTACATAAGTAAATTAAAATTTAAGACCCGGATAATAAGCTGTTTCTCCTAGTTCTTCCTCAATCCGGAGTAACTGGTTGTATTTAGCCATACGATCAGAACGGGAAGCAGAACCGGTTTTAATTTGTCCGGTATTCAAAGCAACTGCCAGATCAGCAATCGTATTATCCTCAGTTTCACCCGACCGGTGCGACATTACACTCTTATACCGATTGCGTTTAGCTAGATTCACTGCATTAATTGTTTCTGTAAGCGAGCCAATCTGATTTACTTTTACCAGAATAGCATTGGCGATCTGCTGGTCTATGCCTTGTTGCAAACGTTCTACATTGGTTACAAACAAATCATCACCAACGAGTTGAACTTTATTTCCCATCAGTTCAGTCTGCTCTTTCCATCCTTTCCAGTCATCTTCAGCCATGCCATCTTCGATAGAAATAATCGGATATTTATTTACCCACTCTTTCCAATAGTTAGCCATTTGAGAAGAAGTCAGTTTATCACCACTTGATTTTTTAAAGTGATACATACCTGAATCAGCATTGTAAAATTCAGAAGCTGCTGCATCCATAGCAATAAATATATCCTCACCTGGCTTATATCCCGCTTTTTCGATGGCTTGCAGAATCACTTCCAAAGCTGCTACGTTTGAGGGGAGATTAGGAGCAAAACCTCCTTCATCGCCTACATTGGTAGACATTCCTTTGTCTTTCAATACTTTCTTCAATTGGTGAAACACTTCAACACCCATACGTAAAGCCTGAGAGAAGGAATCGGCTTTTACCGGCATCACCATAAATTCCTGAAAATCGATGGAATTATCTGCATGGCTGCCTCCGTTCAAAATGTTCATCATCGGAACTGGTAATGTATTGGCATTTACGCCGCCAATATATCTGAATAAAGACTGTCCGGCTTCTTTGGCAGCTGCTTTTGCAATGGCTAATGACACGCCTAGAATGGCATTGGCACCTAATTTAGATTTATTGGGTGTACCATCCATTTCGAGCATGATTTTATCCAGCAGATTCTGTTCAAATACAGAGTATCCAATCAGCTCATCGGCAATTACTTCATTCACATTTTCAACAGCTTTTAGCACACCTTTGCCTACATACACTTTTTTATCATCATCCCTTAGTTCCACTGCTTCATGTGTACCGGTAGAAGCTCCAGAAGGCACAGCAGCTCTTCCCAAAAAGCCATTTTCTGTTTTTACATCTACTTCAACGGTAGGGTTGCCTCTGGAATCCAGTATCTGGCGTGCATGAATTTGTTGTATTATGCTCATAATTTCTAATATAGGTTGTTTTGTGCGCGAAAATTAAATAATTGACCTTTCAATTACAATCTTTACTCCTATTCTCTTTTCAAAGAATACAAATCACCTACTACAACCTTATTTGTTTTTCAATATTTTCACAAAATCATCAAATAAATATCTGGAATCATGTGGCCCTGGTGAAGATTCCGGATGATACTGTACAGAAAAAGCTCTACCGTTTTTCTGACGGATGCCTTCAATACTTTTATCATTCAGATTAACGTGAGTGGCTTCTACTTTTTTGCTTTTCTTCACATCTTCTTCATTTATTCCAAATCCGTGATTTTGTGAAGTAATTTCTCCACGGCCGGTGATTATATTCTTTACCGGATGGTTTAACCCGCGGTGTCCGTTGTGTAGCTTATAGGTAGAAACATCATTAGCCAGTGCCAGTAACTGATGGCCCAAACATATGCCGAACAAAGGCGTTTCCGAATCTACAATCTTGCGCATTGTGTCAATAGCATACGGCATAGCAGCAGGGTCTCCGGGTCCGTTAGAAATAAAATAGCCATCCGGTTTCCATGTATTCATTTCTTCAAAAGTAGTTTTTGCCGGAAACACTTTACATTGAATATTGCGTGTAGTGAGATTGCTTAGAATACTTGTTTTTATACCTAAATCCAGCACGGCTACTTTGAACTCTGAGTTTTCATTACCTACCAGAAAGGGTTCTACTGTACTAATTTGGGAGGAAAGCTCTAGGCCATTCATAGAAGGAACTTCATTCAATTTTTCCTGTAGGGCTCTTACATCCAGGATTTCTGAAGAAATAATGGCATTCATTGCTCCTTTATTGCGAATATGTTTCACAATCTGCCTGGTATCTACTTCTCCAATTCCTACTATGTTCGCCCGCTCGAAATATTCCTGCAAAGATTCACGCGAAACGTGGCGTGAATAAATCGTAGAAAAATGATTACATACCAGTCCACTGATTTTTACCTGTGAAGATTCCTGGTCGGAGGGCAAAGTGCCATAGTTACCAATATGTGAGGTTGTATTCAGGATGATCTGACCGTAATAAGAAGGGTCCGTATAGATTTCCTGATAGCCCGTCATCCCAGTGTTGAAACAAAGTTCGCCACCGATAGTACCTGTTTTTCCTAAGGCGATACCTTTAAATAGTGTACCGTCTGCTAATAATAATAATGCTTCTTTACGTGGTGTGTATTTCATTTTTGTTTTTTATCTGTTTGCTAACAGTGATAGAATAAGTATGGTTCATTACACAATAAAAAAGGGATTAGACCTTGGTCCAATCCCTTTTCAAATAATATAAAAACAAATTGTTATGCTTGTTCTTTGTCTTCTGCATTGTCAGTTTCTGTAGCTTCTGTTTTTTTGGCTGGAGCAGTTTCAGTTTTTGGTGTAGTTTCAGCAGCATTTACTGCAGTTTTGCTACCCCGGCGACCTCTACGAGTTCTTGCTTTAGCAGCAGGCTTGTTTTTCAACATGGTTTCATTATAATCTACGAGTTCCATGATACAAACATCAGCATTGTCGCCTAAACGATTACCTAGCTTAATAATACGAGTATAACCACCCGGACGGCTAGCAATTTTTTCAGCTACTTCTCCAAACAGAACTTTAACCGATTCTTTATTCTGAAGATAAGAAAAAACGGTTCTTCTGGAATGGGTTGTATCATCTTTAGCTTTTGTAATCAAAGGTTCTACATACTTACGTAGCTCTTTTGCTTTAGCTACGGTTGTTGTAATTCTTTTATGCAGAATCAGCGAAGAAGCCATATTGGATAACAAAGCATGGCGATGTTGTGCGGTTCTGCCTAAATGGTTAATTGTTTTACCGTGTCTCATTGTAATGGTTTTTAGCTTTCAGCCTGTCTTTAGCCTTTGTATAAAGGCAAAGTACTAATGACTGAATTTAATCTTCGTCTAATTTATATTTTGATAAATCCATTCCGAAAGTAAGGCCCTTCTCTGCTACCAGTTGCTCTAATTCTGTTAATGATTTCTTTCCAAAGTTCCGGAATTTCATCATATCTGAAATATCCAGATTTACTAAGTCTCCAAGAGTTCTCACATCAGCAGATTTCAAGCAATTGTATGCTCTTACAGAGAGATCTAAGTCTGCCAAAGAAGTCTTCAACAGTTTTCTCATATGCAACATTTCCTCATCTACAGTATCTTCTTCCTCCGGCTTCACAGCTTCAAATGTCATTGTCTGATCAGAGAACAGCATGAAGTGTTGAATCAGAATATTAGCAGCACCTTTTAAGGCATCTTCGGGGTGAATAGAACCATCGGTCTCAATATCTAATACGAGCTTTTCGTAGTCAGTTTTCTGCTCTACCCGGGTGTTTTCAATACTAAATTTTACGTTCTTGATTGGGGTAAAAATAGCATCAATTGGAATATGACCGAATACTTGTTCAGATTGGCGGTTTTCTTCTGCCGGCACATACCCTCTTCCTTTTTCAACCAATAATTCGATCTCCATATTCACAGAAGTATCTAAATTACAAATCACAAAATCCGGATTCAATACCTGGAAAGAAGACGTAAATTTAGAAATATCTCCTGCTTTTAAAACCTTAGCATTTTTTACAGAGACAACGATTTTATTGTCGATCATATCAGAGATCTTTTTAAAGCGAACCATTTTCAGGTTCAGAATGATTTCTGATACATCTTCTACCACACCTTCAATTGAAGAGAACTCATGCAGCACACCCGGAATTTTAATGCTTGTAATGGCATATCCTTCTAACGAAGAAAGTAAAATTCTCCTCAATGCGTTGCCAATGGTTACTCCATACCCTTTTTCCAACGGTTTAAATTCAAACAGACCACGGAAGTCGTCTGCCTTTTCCATCACCACCTTATCGGGCATTTGAAATGCTAATATTGACATAGTTTTTAGGTACTTTTTATATTGTGAACACTAATTATTTTTTGCACCATTCATAAAGACAAAAATGCCAGAGGTCTGCTCTGCCATTTTTATATCTTTATTTAGAATAGAGCTCAACAATAAGCTGCTCTTGAATGTTTTCAGGTATTTGATCTCTTTCCGGATAGGATACAAATTTACCAACCAGCGATTGGTTATCCCACTCAAGCCAGGTATATCTTTTTGCACTTCTGGCAGATAAACTCTCAGTGACAGCTTCTAACGATTTTGATTTCTCACGTACACCTACTACATCACCTGGTTTCAAAGAATAAGAAGCAATATTGATAATATGGCCATTTACGGTGATGTGCTTATGTAATACCAGCTGACGAGCGGCTCTGCGGGTAGGAGCAATGCCAAATCGGTAGACTGTATTATCAAGTCTGGCTTCAAGCAATATAAGTAAGTTTGTACCAGTAATACCTTCTTTACGGGCAGCTTTATGAAATAAATTCTCAAACTGTCTTTCCAATACGCCGTATGTATATTTCGCTTTTTGCTTTTCAGTCAACTGCACGGCATACTCAGATTGCTTTCTCTTTCTGCCACGGCCATGCATCCCAGGAGGGTAGCTTTTCTTTTGTAAAGCCTTGCTTGGACCTAAAATAGGTTCATTAAATTTTCTTGCTATTTTGGCCTTAGGACCTGTATATCTAGCCATTTCTTAAAATATAGGTAATATTGATTGTAATATAATGAAGCGCAGTTTTACAATTATACGCTCATCATGAATAGGTTTTAGACTCTTCTTCTTTTAGGCGGACGGCAACCGTTATGAGGTAAAGGAGTAATATCTTTAATTGTTGTTACTTCAATACCTGCACTTTGAATGGTACGGATGGCAGATTCTCTACCTGCACCGGGGCCTTTTACAAAAACCTCTGCTTTACGCAGACCTAATTCATAAGCAGCCTGTGCACAATTTTGAGCGGCCATCTGAGCAGCATAAGGAGTGTTCTTTTTAGAACCCTTAAAACCCATCTTACCGGCAGAAGCCCAGGAGATAACTTGTCCGCTGCTATTAGTTACGGAAATAATAATATTGTTAAAAGAGGCTTTGATATGAACCTGGCCAACAGGTTCAACCGTAACCACCCGTTTTTTGGCTTTGTCTTTTCTTTTTGCTTGTGTTTGTTGTTGAGCCATTGTATGGTTAGTTAATAGCTAAATAGTTATGTTTAGAAATGGATTGTTTTAAAAAAAGTTCAGCAAATTCTAAGCAAAGCTATTCACTGTTAATTAATTATTATTTAGTTGCTTTTTTCTTATTAGCAACTGTTTTACGTTTACCTTTTCTGGTTCTCGTATTATTCTTTGTACGCTGACCTCTAACTGGTAAGCCCTTGCGGTGTCTTAAGCCACGATAGCTACCAATATCCATTAAACGCTTAATGCTTAGCTGCACTTCTGATTTCAGCACACCTTCCACACGGTATTCAGCGCTAATAATACTTCTGATGGTGTTAGATTCATCATCTGTCCATTCATTCACCTTTTTATCCAGGTTCACACCTGCTTGGGTAAGTATATGTTGTGCTGACCTACGACCAATACCAAAAATATAGGTTAAGGCAATTTCTCCTCTTTTTTTGTCCGGAATATCTACGCCTGCGATTCTAGCCATATGATTAATTATCCTTGTCTTTGTTTATACCTTGGATTTTTCTTGTTGATAACATAAAGTTTTCCTTTTCTGCGGATCACCTTACATTCAGCACTACGCTTTTTAATAGAAGCCTTTACTTTCATAAGTGATTATTTGTATCTGTAAACTATTCTTCCTTTACTTAAGTCATACGGCGACATTTCTAATTTGACTCTGTCACCTGGTAAAATCTTGATGTAATTCATCCGCATTTTACCTGATATATGCGCAATTACCTGATGGCCGTTTTGTAATTCTACCCTGAACATTGCATTAGATAATGCTTCTACAATTGTTCCGTCTTGTTCAATAGATGACTGTTTGGCCATATTTAGTTTTAAGTACTTCTTCTATATATTCAAAAGTTGTTAATATATCAGCTTTGCCATTATTGACAGCTACTGTGTGTTCAAAATGAGCAGAAGGTTTTCTATCCGCTGTTCGGATAGTCCATCCATCTTTTTCCTGAACAATATTTTTAGTGCCCATGTTCACCATTGGCTCAATCGCAATTACCAACCCTGTCTCTAATTTCATTCCCTGGCCCCTCTTTCCGTAATTAGGCACTTCCGGACTTTCGTGCAAAAACTTTCCTACTCCATGCCCCACTAATTCCCGAACCACTGTAAATCCATGTTTCTCAACATGGGCTTGAATGGCATAACCAATGTCTCCTATCCTCGCTCCGGTTATTGCCTGTTTTATACCTAGTTCTAAAGATTCTTTAGTAACTGAAAGAAGTTTTTGTATATCAGGATGAACATCTCCTACAAAATAGGTATAAGCACTATCACTATGATACTCATTCAGAATTACACCACAATCTATTGAAACAATATCTCCGTCTTTTAGTTCATAAGTGCCCGGCATTCCATGCACTACTTTATCATTAACGGATATACACAAAGATGCCGGAAAACCATTGTATCCCTTAAATGACGGTTTACCTTTATGGTCTATAATGAACTCTTCTGCTCGTTTATTTAACTCATTCGTACTGATACCCGGCCTGATTAACTTTGCTACTTCTGCATGCGCTTTTCCTAGTATAATACCGCTCTGCCTAATTAGCTCAATTTCTTCCTTGGTCTTTAATATCAGTTGCTTCTTTTTCAAATCTTAACCCTTATATTCCTTAAACTACTGCCACATTTTCTGACCTACCTCTAACCCTACCTGATTTCATTAAGCCTTCATAATGTCTCATTAATAAGTAGCTTTCAATCTGCTGAAGGGTATCTAGCACTACACCTACCATAATCAATAAAGATGTACCACCATAAAAAGCCGAAAATTCTCTGGTAACTCCAAATAAACTCGCAATAGCAGGAAGTATAGCAATCACCGATAGAAATATAGCGCCAGGTAAAGTTATTTTTGATAATATCTGGTCTATATATTCGGTGGTTTGTGCACCGGGTTTTACGCCGGGAACAAAGCCACCATTCTTTTTCATATCATCCGAAATATTTTTCGGACTCACTGAAATAGCTGTATAAAAGAAAGTAAACAGGATAATCAATACGGCAAAAAGCAAATTATACTGCCAGGATGTAAAGTCTGAGAACACTGCAGCTGTAGAGCTTGCCAGATCACTGCTATCTGCCCAAAACGATGCTACGGTTGCTGGAAGAAACATTAATGTCTGAGCAAAAATGATAGGCATTACACCTGCGGCATTTAACTTTAAGGGTATGTATTGCCTTTGTCCCCCATATACTTTATTACCAATCACTTGTTTGGCATATTGCACAGGTATTCTTCTGGTAGCCTGGGTAAGCATTACTACACCCATCACTACAAAGAATAATACTACTAATTCTAGTACAAAAAACAGTATACCATTAGAACCTCTAGATAATGCTTCTCCATATACTGCACCAGGAAATCTGGATACGATACCAATCATGATCAGCATAGAAATACCATTACCAATTCCCTTATCAGTAATTTTTTCACCTAGCCACATACAGAATATAGTACCGGCAGCTAATATAACAATAGAAGAGAAAGTAAAGAATGTTCGGTCAACCAATATTGCCTCATCAGGTATAGTGGAAGTCAGATAAGCAATAGACTGAGCTACGGTAATAATAACCGTTAAGCCCCTGGTAATCTGATTTAACTTCTTTCTTCCTGATTCACCTTCTTTCTGCATCTTCTGAAAGTAAGGTACAGCTACCGTTAAAAGCTGAATTACAATAGAAGCAGAAATGTAAGGCATTATGCCTAAGGCAAAAATAGAGGCATTACTAAAAGCACCACCCAGCAGGTTATCCAAAATTCCTAATACGCCTTCTGATCTTCCAGGTAGACGGTTAGGGTCAATGCCAGGAAGTACTACAAAGGAACCTAAACGGAAAATGAATAAAAACAATAAAGTATTTAAGATACGCGTTCTTAAATCCTCTATTGAGAAAATATTTTTGATAGTGGTGATAAACTTCTTCATGCTTTAAATAACTGTAGCCTTACCTCCAGCTTTCTCTACTGCTTCTATGGCAGATGATGAAAAAGCATTTGCTTTGATTTCGACTTTAGATTTCAATTCGCCTCTTCCTAAAACCTTAATCAGGTCATTTTTTGAAATCAAGCCGTGTTGTTTCAGATAATCAGCATCAATTACTTCTACAGTGTATTTATCAAGCAAATCCTGCAAAACATCCAGGTTAATAGCTTTATACTCTACTCTGTTGAAATTTTTGAAACCAAACTTGGGAACCCTTCTTTGCAGAGGCATTTGACCACCTTCAAAGCCCCTCTTAGCACTATAACCTGAACGGGATTGAGCTCCTTTATGTCCACGGGTAGAAGTACCACCTTTGCCTGAACCGGTACCTCTGCCTTTTCGGGTTTTTTGCTTCACTGAGCCGGCAGCCGGTTTTATTGAACTAAGATTCATTGCTGTTTTTATTATAATTCCTGAACAGTAACCAAATGATTTACTTTATCAACCATCCCTGCAATTTGTGGAGTATATTCCACTTCTACGCTTCTATTGATCTTTCCTAACCCTAAAGCAGTAATAGTTAATTTTTGAGTTTTAGGTCTTTTAATGGTGCTTTTGACCTGTGTTATGATAACTTTTGCCATGATTTTACCCATTAAAAACTTTTGCTAATGAAACTCCCCTTTGCTGTGCTACAGTATGAGGAGCACGCATTTTCAATAAAGCATCAAAAGTAGCTTTTACCACGTTATGTGGATTAGAAGAACCTTTTGATTTAGCCAATACATCTTTTACACCAGCACTTTCCAATACAGCACGCATCGCACCACCAGCGATAACACCAGTTCCGGCCGCTGCCGGCTTTAGCAACACAAATCCGCCACTATACTTACCAAGAATTTCATGAGGAACAGTTGCTTTTAGCACAGGCACCTTAATTAAGTTTTTCTTAGCATCCTCAATGCCCTTAGTTATGGCATCTGTTACTTCATTGGCTTTTCCTAAACCGTAGCCTACTACACCATTCCCATCACCTACTACCACAATAGCAGAAAAACTAAATCTACGTCCGCCCTTCACCACTTTAGCTACACGCTTAATAGCTACTACTCTTTCTTTAAGGTCTGAATCGCTTGCCTTAACAGATCTTGTATTTATTTGAGCCATAATATCTTAAAATTTAAGGCCTCCTTCACGGGCACCTTCTGCTAATGCTTTTACTTTACCATGAAACAAATATCCGTTTCTGTCAAATACCACGGTAGAAATGCCACTTGATACAGCTTTTTCTGCCAGCTTCTGACCTACAGTTTTAGATACAGATATATTTGCATTTTTATTTTCCAGTTCTTGAGAAGAAGCACTTACTAAGGTTTTGCCTTGTGTGTCATCTATCAACTGTGCATATATACCGGTATTTGATCTAAAAACAGTTAATCTTGGTTTTTCAGAGGTCCCGGAAACCTTGCTGCGGATGCCATGTTTAATACGCAGCCTTCTTTGCTCTTTCTTTGTAGCCATTACTTAATTATTTTTTAGAAGCGGTTTTACCAGCTTTTCTTCTTACTTGTTCCCCTACTGATCTTACACCTTTACCTTTGTAAGGCTCTACTTTTCTTAAAGACTTGATTTTAGCAGCTACCTGCCCAACTAATTGTTTATCTATTCCTTCTAAAGTGATTGTTGGGTTTTTACCTTTTTCAGTCAGTGTAGTTACTTTAATTTCTTTAGGAATAGCCAAATAGATATTATGAGAATACCCTAAGCTTAATTCTAACACATTATTTGTAGCCGTCGCTTTGTAACCAACCCCTACAATTTCCAGTTGTAATTTATAACCATTGCTTACTCCCTCAACCATATTATTTACAAGGGCACGATATAAACCATGTAGCGCTTTATGGCGTTTTTGCTCAGTAGGACGCTCAACAATAATCTCTTTTTCTTGTACAGATACCTTAATATCTGGGTCGACATTTTGCACCAGCGTACCTTTAGGCCCCTTTACCGTTACATTGTTATCTGTACCAACAGAAATTGTAACATTCGCAGGGAGAGTAATCGGTTTTTTTCCAATTCTTGACATGATTGTATTATCTTAATAAACGTAGCACAATACTTCCCCACCTATATTCAATTGCCTGGCTTCTTTATCGGTGATCACACCTTTGGAAGTAGATAATATAGCAATGCCTAATCCGTTTAAAACGCGTGGCAATTCCTCAGCGCCAGTGTATTTTCTCAAACCAGGTTTACTAATTCTTTCCAGTTTAACAATAGCAGATTGCTTACTAAGCGGATTATATTTCAAAGCTATTTTAATAGTCCCTTGTACCGTATTGTTATCAAATTTATAATTCTGAATATAACCTTTCTCGTGTAATACTTTGGTCAATTCTTTTTTCAGATTTGACGCAGGCATTTCCACTATTCTATGCTTAGCTTTGATAGCATTCCTCAATCTGGTTAAATAATCAGCGATTGGATCTGTCATTTTTATATGATTTTATGCAAACGAACTCCCGTTTTGAAATGGGTTTGCAAAGTTAGTGAATTAGATGATAAAAGAAAAACAAATTACCAAAATTTACCAGCTTGCTTTTGTAAGTCCGGGTATTTTTCCATCAGAAGCCATTTCCCTGAAAGTTACCCTTGAAATGCCAAATTTACGCATAAATCCTCTTGGTCTTCCCGTTAAGCGGCATCTGTTGTGCAGCCTTACAGGAGAAGCATTTTTTGGTAATTTATCTAATGCTTCATAATCACCGGCTGCTTTCAAAGCAGCTCTTTTAGTAGCATATTTTGCCACTAATTTTTCTCTTTTGCGTTCGCGCGCTTTTACAGATTCTTTTGCCATGTTTATTATTTTTTCTGGTTTGCAAATGGCATACCTAGTGATTTTAATAATTCTAATCCTTCTTCATCAGTACCGGCAGTTGTTACAAAGGTGATGTCCATACCAGATATTTTTGTAACCTTATCGATACTAATTTCAGGGAATATAATTTGTTCTTTTACGCCTAGTGTATAATTACCACGTCCATCAAAGCCTTTATCATTAATCCCTTTGAAATCCCGTACCCTAGGTAAAGCAACCGTAGTTAAACGGTCAAGGAATTCATACATTTTATTTCCTCTCAGCGTTACCTTTGCGCCGATGGGCATATTCTCCCGAAGCTTAAAGTTAGAAATTGCCTGTTTGGAAATAGTAGCAACAGCTTTCTGTCCTGATATAGTGGTTAGCTCTTCAACGCCTACATCTACTAATTTTTTATCAGCTACAGCAGCACCAATTCCTTTATTGATTACAACCTTTGTAAGTTTAGGAACCTGCATAACAGATTTATATTGAAATTTATTTTTCAATGCAGGGACTACTTCCTGGAGATATTTGTCTTTTAATCTTGGATTAGCCATTTTTTATAATTTCTCCTGTTTTCTTTGAATACCTTTGTAACTTACCCTTACTGTCAAGTTTCCGTCCTACTCTGGTTGCTTGTCCATTAGCAGGATCTACCAGCATCAGATTGCTGATATGAATAGGTGCTTCTTTGGTAACAATTCCACCATTGGGGTTTTTAGCAGAAGGTTTAATATGCTTAGATACCATGTTTAATCCTTCTACCACCGCACGGTTTTTACTAACCAGCACCGTTACAATTTTACCGGTTTTGCCACGCTCGTTTCCTGAAATAACTTTTACTGTATCGCCTTTACGAACATGTAGTTTGTGTGGCTTTTTAGTTGTCTGTTCCATATTGCTTATAATACTTCAGGTGCCAATGATACAATTTTCATAAACTGTTTTTCACGCAGTTCACGTGCAACCGGTCCAAAAATACGAGTACCTCTAGGCTCATCATTATTGTTTAACAAAACAGCAGCGTTATCTTCAAAACGGATATAAGACCCGTCTTTTCTGCGCACTTCTTTTTTTGTTCTTACAATTACTGCTTTTGATACAGTACCTTTTTTCAGGTTACTGGAAGAAAGTGCAGATTTTACAGTAACAACTATTTTGTCACCAATAGAGGCATACTTTTTTCTGGTACCACCCAGTACACGGATAACGAGCACTTCTTTAGCACCGCTGTTATCTGCTACAGTCAATCTTGATTCCTGTTGTATCATGATTATTTAGCTTTTTCAATAATTTCTACTAATCTCCAGCACTTTCTCTTACTCAACGGACGAGTTTCCATAATCCGAACCGTATCTCCAATACCACATTCATTCTTTTCATCATGCGCCATTAGCTTTGTGGTCTTCTTCATAAACTTACCATAGATAGGATGCTTCACCTTTCTCTCCACTGCCACAGTAATAGATTTAGTCATTTTATTGCTTACGACTTTACCTACTCTTTCTTTTCTGACATTTCTTTGCTCTATCGTTTCCATATCTTATTTAGTAGTCTTTTGGTTGGTAAGTTCTACAGCGCGCAATTGAGTTTTCAACCTAGCTATTGTTTTACGGCTAACGCGTATTTTCATAGGGTTTTCAATTGGAGATATGGCATGGCCAAAAGCAAGCTTTTGTAATGTTTCCTGCTCAGCCGCCAGCTTCTCCTGAAGTTCATCTACACTGAGAGATTTAATTTCTGCGTTTTTCATTTGAATGTTTATTATTCTTGTGTGTCAAATGGACCCCGCATTATTCTATCAATTGTAGCAGAATTGAGCCTTTGCGCGGGTATCCGCATTATTCTACGTAATCTCTACGTACAACAAATTTTGTTTTAATTGGCAATTTTTGAGCAGCCAAGCGTAATGCTTCACTAGCTAATTCAGTACTTACACCAGTAGCTTCAAACAGAATAGTCCCTGGTTTTACCACTGCTACCCAATATTCTGGCGCTCCTTTACCTTTACCCATCCTTACTTCAGCAGGCTTCTTAGTGATAGGTTTATCGGGAAATACACGAATCCAAACCTGTCCCTCTCTTTTCATTGCACGGGTCATTGAAATACGGGCAGCCTCAATCTGACGGCTGGTAATCCATCCTGCTTCCAGAGACTTTACAGCAAATGATCCAAAAGCAATGGAATGGCCTCTTGTGGCTAAACCTTTCACCCGGCCCTTTTGCATTTTTCTAAACTTCGTTCTTTTCGGCTGTAACATTGTTGATACTATTTATAAAAATCCGAATATTTTGTGTCAACTGATTTTTGGGAGGAAATTATCTTCTTTTTTTCTGATTACCCTGACCTTGATTCCTACCCCGGTCTCCTCCACCTCTTCCTTCATTTTTATCTCTGTCAGAACCATCACCTCTTCCACGGCGATCTCCACGATCACCATCTCCGCGACCACCTTCTCTTCTTTTTCCACCCCGCTCATTTCCACCTGCCTGTTGAGGTTGTGCTGCATTTGCAGCTGCCAAAGCCTGATTAGGTGCCAGATCACGTTTTCCAAACACTTCACCTTTAAATATCCACACTTTGATACCTATCTTGCCGTATACTGTTTGTGCTTCTGAAATTGCATAATCAATATCTGCCCTTAAGGTATGTAATGGAATTCTTCCCTCTCTATACTGCTCAGAACGGGCCATTTCAGCACCACCCAAACGACCGGAAACTTTTACACGAATACCTTGAGCACCTACGCGCATAGCAGAAGAAATCGCTTGTTTCATAGCTCTCCGGTAAGAAATCCTTGCTTCCAATTGCTGGGCAATAGCTTCACCTACTAATTTAGAATCGATTTCAGGCCTTTTTATTTCAAAAATATTGATCTGAACATCTTTGCTGGTAAGCTTCTTCAACTCCTCTTTTACCTTTTCTACTTCAATCCCGTTCTTCCCAATTACTACACCCGGACGGGCCGTATTGATAGTTAAGGTAATGCGCTTTAATGTTCTTTCTATAATTACTTTAGAGATACCTCCTTTAGGAATACGGGCCAGTACGTATTTACGTATCTTCTCATCTTCTACCAGTTTGTCAGCAAAGGTTTTACCGCCATACCAGTTAGAATCCCAACCTTTAATAATTCCCAGTCTCAGACCGGTCGGATTAACTTTCTGTCCCATTACTTATTATCTTGATTAGTAGTGTTTAGAATTTCAGCTTGGCCATTAGATGCAAGTGTATCTATCACGAGTGTAATATGATTAGAACGTTTGCGGACACGATGTCCTCTTCCTTGCGGAGCTGGCCTCAATCTTTTGAGCATCCGGCCTCCATCTACAAAAATCGTTTTTACATATAACTCAGCATCCTCAATCCGGACATCTTCATTTTTTTGCTTCCAGTTAGCAATGGCAGATACTAAAAGCTTTTCTATTTTAGAAGCACCAATTTTAGATTCGAATTTCAGAATACTCAAGGCTCTGTCTACTTTCTGGCCGCGGATTAGATCAGCTACCAGTCTCATCTTACGAGGAGAAGTAGGTACATTTTTCAGTTTTGCAATAGCTTCCATGTATAATTATTTTTTGCCTTTATCTTTCTTTGCAACGTGTCCCCTGAAGTTGCGGGTAGGAGCAAATTCGCCTAACTTGTGTCCAACCATGTTCTCTGTCACATATACAGGAATAAATTTGTTCCCATTATGAACAGCAAAGGTGTGGCCTACAAATTCTGGAGAAATCATAGACCGACGAGACCAGGTTTTAATCACTGATTTTTTCCCTGAATCATTCATGGTTTGAACCTTTTTATCGACTCTATAATCAATATAAGGTCCTTTTTTTAAGGAGCGTCCCATTATTTTTTCCTTCTACTTATGATTAAATTATCAGAATATTTTGTTTTACTGCGGGTTTTCTTGCCTTTAGCCAATAAACCATTTCTTGAACGGGGATGTCCACCGGAAGCTTTACCTTCCCCACCACCCATTGGATGGTCAACTGGGTTCATAGCCACACCTCTGGTACGTGGCCTGCGCCCTAACCAGCGGCTTCTACCAGCTTTACCAATGCTTACATTCATATGATCAGCATTTGAAACAGACCCTACAGTAGCCATACAAGTAACAAGCACCATACGCATTTCACCTGAAGGTAATTTCAATGTAGCATATTTACCATCACGTGCTAACAATTGAGCATACGTTCCAGCACTGCGGGCTAAAGATGCACCTTGTCCTGGTTGTAACTCAATGTTATGAACAATAGTACCCAAAGGAATCACTGACAACGGAAGGGCATTTCCTACTTCTGGTGCTACAGATGTACCTGAGATAACGGTTTGACCAACCACAATTCCTTGTGGAGCTATAATATATCTTTTTTCGCCATCCTGATATTGAACTAAAGCAATACGTGCGGTACGGATTGGATCATATTCAACAGTTTGTACAGTGGCAGGAACATCAAATTTATCTCTTTTAAAATCAATGATCCGGTATTTCTGCTTATGTCCGCCACCAATATATCGCATGGTGCGACGGCCTGAATCATTTCTACCTCCGGATTTCTTGATAGAAACAACCAGGGATTTTTCAGGTTTATCAGTAGTGATTTCAGTAAAGGCAGGCGCTGTTCTGAATCGTTGTCCTGGTGTAGTTGGCCTTAACTTTCTAACTGCCATATTTGAGTTATTTATAAATTGATTATCATATATAGATAATCAGGTTAAACACATATCTTATATATTACCGTAGAAGTCAATTACTTCACCTTCTTTCACCGAAACAATGGCTTTTTTGTAAGTAGAAGTTCTGCCGGAAATTACTTTAGACTGAGTATATTTAGTTTTCAGTTTTCCTTGGTAACGGATGGTTCTTACATTTTCTACCGTTACCCCATACATCTTTTCCACCGCCTTTTTTATTTCTATCTTATTCGCTTTCGCATCTACAATAAACCCGTATTTGCCTTTTTCGTTTAACGCCGTTATTTTTTCAGTAACAAGCGGTTTTTTCAGTATGCTCATCTTTCGTCGCTTAGTTAAAAAGTTCTTCGATTTTTTTCAGTGAGCCTTCACTGATTATTACTCTATCCGCATGCAACAACTCATAAGTATTCAACTGGTTTACAGTTACCACTTTTGCTCTCTGCACATTGCGGCTGGACAAATACACATTTTTGTTGACTTCAGGCAGAATAAGCAGTGTCTTTTTATCGGCTACTGATAAACTTTGCAAAAATTGCAAATAATCTTTAGTCTTAGGAGCATCTAAAGTAAAGTCTTCCAGAATGGTAATAGCTGTTTCAGAAGCTTTATAAGATAGTGCCGATTTTCTTGCCAAAGATTTCAATTTACGATTAAGCTTGAAGCTATAATCTCTGGGTTTAGGTCCGAATACACGACCACCACCTTTCATTAAAGGAGATTTAATGCTACCAGCTCTTGCACCTCCGGTACCTTTTTGCTTTTTCAATTTCTTGGTAGAGCCGGTAATTTCAGCCCTTTCTTTGGACTTATGCGTTCCTTGCCGTTGGTTTGCCAGATACTGTTTTACATCCAGATAAATGGCATGGTCGTTCGGCTGGATTTTATATATTTCATCAGACAGCACAACTGTTCTGCCTGTGTCTTTGCCTGTATTATTAAAAACTGATATTTCCATGATATTTTTACTTCTGTAAGATGACCAGTGAATTAATTGCGCCAGGAACAGAACCACTTACCAGAATAAGATTTTGCTCCGGAATGATTTTCACTACTTTCAGGTTTTGAACCGTTACTCTATTCCCACCAGTACGGCCTGCCATTCTGGTACCTGGGAAAACCCTGGATGGGAAAGAAGAAGCTCCCACTGAACCGGGGTGTCTTGCCCTGTTGTGCTGTCCATGTGTTTGTCCACCTACTCCACTGAATCCATGACGCTTTACTACACCCTGGAAACCTTTTCCTTTAGAAGTTCCTATAGCATCTAAAAAATCGCCTTCTTTGAAAATATCAGTAATAGTTACTGTATCACCTAAGTTTAAAGTGGTAGTAAATTCTTTAAATTCTGCCAGTTTGCGTTTAGCAGTAGTTCCTGCTTTTTTGAAGTGCCCAATCATAGGCTTTGGCGTATTTTTTTCTTTCTTATCGCCGAAAGCTAATTGAACTGCCTCATAACCGTCTGTTTCCACAGTCTTCACTTGTGTTACTACACAAGGACCAGCCTCTACTACTGTGCATGGTACACTTAGACCATCGGCACTATAGACACTAGTCATTCCTATTTTTTTACCAATTATGCCAGACATTTTTGTATATTTTTGAAAAGAATTGAACCTATCTGCTGTGCGTGAGTTGATAGTTTTTTAAAAGGACTGCAAAGTTATGTATTAATAATAAGTTTGCAAATAGTTGAGAAAAAATTAATTATATATTTTCTTCATGTTTTCGCATTAGAAGCCTTGTTTCCTCAATAAATACAATCCTAGTATCATTATTGGCTAAGGCAAAAACAAACAAAAAGACCTAACATTTGTCAGGTCTTTTTTATAAGCCTTTATAAAATTAAATCAGACTTTGATTTCCACATCTACTCCGCTTGGTAGTTCTAATTTCATTAATGCATCTACCGTTTTAGCACTGGTTGAATGAATATCTACCAAACGTTTGTAGGTACACAACTGGAACTGCTCTCTGGATTTTTTATTCACGTGTGGAGATCTCAATACTGTGAATTTCTCTTTTTCAGTTGGCAAGGGAATAGGTCCACTTACCACTGCCCCTGTGGATTTTACAGCTTTTACAATCTTCTCTGAGGATTTATCCACCAGGTTGTGATCGTAAGATTTTAATTTAATTCTGATTTTCTGATTCATATTTTTAAGTCTTTCGTCTTTAGTAAGTGTCCTTAGAAAAAGTATTGTATACTCACTAAAGACTTTATGCCTTATTTACCACCTTTGGATTTTGTGATTACAGATTCAGCTAAGTTATTTGGTAAAAACTCATAATGTGAGAATGTTAAGCTAGCAGACGCACGGCCAGAAGAAATAGTACGCAAATCTGTAACATAACCAAACAATTCAGACAGAGGAACATCAGCTTTAACTACTTGTGAACCTGCTTTGGTATCCATGCCTTTCATTAAACCACGTCTGCGGTTTAAATCACCCGTAATTGGACCGGTATATTCATCAGGTGTAACTACTTCTACACTCATGATGGGTTCCATTAACTTCGGACCTGCGTTTTTAGCCGCTTCTTTGAAACCAATTCTGGCCGCGAGTTCAAATGATAATGCATCAGAATCCACATCATGGTAAGAACCGTGGAATAAGCGCACTTTCATAGAATCTATTGGATATCCTGCCAGTATCCCATTCTTCATAGCTTCTTCAAAACCTTTCTGAACAGAAGGTATAAATTCTCTTGGAATAACCCCACCCACAATCGCATTCACAAACTCAAGACCTGGTTTCCCATCTTCTCTAGGGCCCATTTCAAAGCTAATGTCAGCAAACTTACCTCTACCACCCGTTTGTTTTTTGTATACTTCACGGTGAGAAAAGACTTTAGTTAAAGCTTCCTTATAAGCTACTTGCGGCGCACCCTGATTTATTTCTACATTAAACTCACGTCTCATGCGGTCAATAATAATTTCAAGGTGCAATTCACCCATACCTTTCAATACCGTCTGTCCTGTTTCCTGGTCAGATTGAACATGTAAAGTAGGATCTTCTTCCAATAGTTTAGCAATGGCATTACTTAATTTATCAACGTCTGCCTGTTTTTTAGGCTCAATTGCATAACCAATTACTGGCTCAGGGAAAACCATGGATTCAAATACAATCTTAGCACTTGGATCACATAGGGTATCGCCCGTTTTGATATCTTTAAAACCAACTACTGCACCAATATCTCCAGCTACCAGTCTTTCAATCTGGTTTTGCTTATTGGCATGCATCTGGAAAATACGGGAAATACGTTCTTTATTATTTGAACGGGTATTAAACACATAAGAACCAGACTCCAATATTCCTGAATAGGCACGCACAAAGCATAAACGGCCTACATAAGGGTCGGTAGCTATTTTAAAAGCTAATGCGGCAAAAGGTTCTTTCTCACTTGGTTTACGAGCCACTTCTGCACCAGTATCAGGATTCACACCATAGATACTTTCTTTGTCTAAAGGCGAAGGACACAAAGCCATCACATAATCCAGCATGGTTTGTACTCCTTTATTCTTAAAAGAAGAACCGCATAACATAGGCACAATCGCCATGTCAATCGTTGCTTTGCGCAAGGCCGTTAAGATTTCATCTTCAGTGATAGAATTAGGATCATCGAAGTATTTTTCCATCAGGCTCTCATCATACTCTGCTACGGCTTCCAGTAATTTTTCGCGGTATTCAGTAGCTTCTTCCAGCATATCATCCGGAATTGGTACTTCTCTGAATGTCATGCCTTTGTCATGCTCATTCCACTCAATACCCCGGAAGTTTACCAAATCAACTACGCCTCTGAAATTATCTTCTGCACCGATAGGCAATTGCAGCGCAACTGCTTTACTTCCCAGCATTTCTTTCACCTGCTTGCAAACACCCAAAAAGTCGGCACCGGAACGGTCCATTTTATTTACGAAACCAATACGGGCTACTTTATAATTATTTGCCAGGCGCCAGTTTGTTTCTGACTGAGGTTCTACGCCATCAACTGCACTAAACAAAAACACCAATCCATCTAGTACACGCAGTGAACGGTTTACTTCTACTGTAAAATCTACGTGACCTGGGGTATCAATAATATTAATATGATATTTTTCGCCTCTATAAGTCCAGTTTACCGTAGTAGCAGCTGAGGTAATCGTAATACCTCTCTCCTGCTCCTGTTCCATCCAGTCCATGGTAGCGGCGCCCTCATGAACTTCACCAATCTTGTAGTTAACGCCTGAATAATATAATATCCGCTCTGTCGTAGTAGTTTTGCCGGCATCAATGTGAGCGGCAATACCAATATTTCTAGTATACTTTAAGTCGCGAGCCATGATTAAAATTTAAAATGTGAAAATGCTTTGTTCGCCTCTGCCATTCTGTGTGTATCATCTTTCTTCTTTACAGCAGCACCTTCGCCTTTAGAAGCAGCAATGATTTCGCCAGCCAGTTTTTCTGTCATAGTTTTTTCACCGCGCTTTCTTGCATATAAAATTAACCATTTGATTCCTAAAGCTTGTTTTCTTTCAGGTCGCACCTCACTTGGTACCTGGAATGTTGCTCCACCTACCCGACGGCTTCTTACCTCAACACCAGGCATAATATTATTTAATGCTTTCTTCCATACATCCAAGCCATTTTCACTGGTTCTTTTCTGTATCAGGTCACAAGCATCATAGAAGATATTATAGGCAACACTTTTTTTGCCATCAAACATCAGGTTATTTACAAATTTTGTAACCAGGGTATCCTTAAACTTAGGATCGGGCAGAAGAAATCTTTTCTTAGGTTTTGACTTTCTCATTGTCTTTTATTAAAAATTCGCTTTCAGATTTACTGTAAGCAATGAATCTATCTATAGAAACTTGATTATTTTTTACCTTTGGCTGGAGGTGCACCTTTTCCACCTTTAGCGGCTGGAGCAGCACCTGCTTTCGGACGTTTTGTACCGTATTTGGATCTTCCCTGCAGACGGCCATTAACACCAGCCGTATCCATAGCACCCCGGATAATGTGGTAACGAACACCTGGCAAATCTTTTACTCTACCTCCTCTGATCAACACAATAGAGTGTTCTTGCAAATTATGTCCTTCGCCAGGAATGTAGGCGTTTACTTCTTTTTGGTTGGTCAGCCTTACTCTCGCTACCTTACGCATAGCAGAATTTGGCTTTTTTGGTGTAGTGGTATAAACCCTTGTACATACACCTCTGCGCTGTGGACAAGAATCCAAAGCCGGAGATTTAGACTTAGAGGTTAATTCTTTTCTACCTTTTCTTACTAATTGCTGTATAGTAGGCATTTATGTAATTATTTTTGAATTAATTGTATGCTTATTTTTTTAGAGTTGCAAATGTAGACGAATTACTCAAATTATACAAAAGTTATTCTACAATATTTTTGTTAAACAAATGAGTATAAGCAACATTTAGAAGCAAATTAAATATGGATCAACTCAGATTCCGTCTGCACCCAAATTATACTTTTAAAATTTGTTTATGCTTCTCCTATTGTTCCTCCAAAATTCATTGGAAAATTGTAGCTATCGTCAGTCTGTTTGATATGGCCAAAGCTATCTTCGTATTTTTTTATATTATCTTTTAACGCCACCAAAAGCCGTTTGGCATGTTCTGGTGTTATAATTACCCTGGATTTTACTTTGGCTTTGGGCACTCCTGGCATCAGGCGAATAAAATCAATGACAAACTCACTATTGGAATGGGCAATCATGGCTAAGTTGGCATATACTCCTTCAGCCATTTCTTCGGAAAGTTCTATATTAATCTGGTTTTCCGGCTCTTGTTTTTTTTTGTTGTCTTCTGCCATGAATGTGTTGATAACGAATGATGAACAGGTAATAAAAAAGATAGTGAGTAACAAGCAAAGTGATTTACTCATTACTCACTATCTATTATCTATTGCTTAGTCTTGCAGTTCTCTTCTCTTCTGGAATTTTTCCTTCGAAGCTACCAGCGAATCGTATTCTTCCTGAGATCCTACAATGATATCATTATATTCTCTCAAGCCTGTTCCGGCTGGTATTAAATGACCTACAATCACATTTTCCTTCAAACCAAGCAGGTAATCGGTTTTTCCACGAATTGAGGCTTCGCTGAGTACTTTGGTAGTTTCCTGGAAGGAAGCGGCAGAAATAAAGCTTTCTGTTCCCAAAGAAGCCTGTGTAATACCTTGTAAAGTAGGTTGTGATACAGCAGGCTCAGCATCTCTTACCTGCACCAGTTTCAAATCCCTGCGTTTCAGGCTTGAGTTTTCATCTCTCAACCTTCTTGCTGTTACAATTTGTCCTGGCTTTAAGGTTTCAGAATCACCGGCATCCATTACTACTTTCTTATCTAAGACAGCATCGTTTTCATCGCGGAAAGCGAATTTATCTACTACTTGTCCTTGCAGGAAGTTGGTATCACCAGCTTCTATGATTTCTACTTTCTGCATCATCTGACGTACAATCGCTTCAATGTGTTTGTCATTGATCTTCACCCCTTGCAAACGGTATACCTCCTGAATTTCGTTCACCAAATATTCCTGTACAGCCGTGGGTCCTTTAATCGCCAGAATATCGGAAGGCGTAATAGCACCATCAGATAACGGATAACCAGCTCTTACAAAGTCATTATCCTGTACCAGAATGTGCTTAGACAATGGAACCATGTATCTCTTTTTCACGCCATCTTTTGATTCGATGAAGATTTCACGGTTACCACGTTTTACACCACCGTAAGTTACAACACCATCAATCTCACTTACTACCGCAGGGTTGGAAGGATTTCTGGCTTCAAACAATTCAGTTACCCTAGGCAGACCACCGGTGATATCACGGGTTTTGCCAATTGCTCTTGGAATTTTTGCCAGAATCTGACCGGCTTTGATAGCAGCCCCTTTTTCTACGGCCAGGTGAGCTCCTACAGGCATATTATACCCTTTGGATTCTCCAGACTTTGGCGCAACCACTATAGCAGGGTTTTTGGCTTTATCTTTTGTCTCGATAATTACCTTTTCACGATAACCAGTCTGTTCATCAGATTCTTCACGGTACGTGATACCTTCTTCAATTGAATCGAATTCTATTGTTCCATCAAACTCTGATAATATTACTGCATTATATGGGTCCCAGAAGCAAAGCTCATCACCTTTCTTCACTTTTTGTCCTTCGGTAACCTTAATAAAGGCACCATATGGAACGTGGTTACTGATAAGCACTTTATCACCGACGGCATCTTCCTGCAGAATTTTTATCTCACCTGAACGTCCCATTACCACATTTACTTTCTCACCTTCATTGTTCACGGTAGAAACCGTACGCATGTCTTCCATCTGAATCACTCCATCAAATTTAGCCTTGATGGTAGCTTCAACCGCAATGTTAGAGGCTGTACCACCCACGTGGAAAGTTCTTAAAGTAAGCTGAGTACCTGGTTCGCCAATAGACTGCGCAGCAATTACACCTACTGCCTCACCTCTTTGTACCATCCTGCCGGATGCTAGGTTTCTGCCATAACATTTTCCACAAACGCCTTGTTTAGCTTCGCAGGTTAATACAGAACGTATTTCTACAGATTCAATGCTGGTTTCATCAATCTTATATGCAATATCTTCCGTGATCTCCTCACCAGACTCTACAATTAATGTATTAGAAATTGGATCAAACACATCATGGACAGATACCCTACCTAAAATACGTTCAGACAGTGGCTCTACCACATCTTCATTATCTTTCAAGGCAGTTACAATCAAACCTCTTAATGTACCGCAATCCTCTTCATTAATGATAACGTCTTGAGCTACGTCTACTAATCTTCTGGTTAAGTAACCAGCATCAGCTGTTTTCAAAGCAGTATCGGCCAGACCTTTTCGGGCACCGTGCGTAGAAATGAAGTACTCAATTACGTCCAGACCTTCTTTGAAGTTAGAAATAATCGGGTTTTCGATAATCTCACCTACGGAACCTTGCAGGTTTTTCTGCGGCTTAGCCATCAGACCTCTCATTCCACCCAGCTGACGAATTTGCTCACGGGAACCTCTGGCTCCGGAGTGCATCATCATATAAATAGAGTTGAAGCCTTGCTGATCGCTTTCCAGTTGACGCATCAGCGTTTCTGTGATTTGAGAGTTTACCCTTGTCCAGATGTCAATTACCTGATTGTAACGTTCATTATCAGTAATCAGACCCATCAGGTAGTTATTCCACACGTTATCTACTTCACCCTTGGCATTTTCAATCAGCGGATTTTTAGCTTCAGGAACCATTACATCACTTAATCCGATAGATAACCCACCCCGATATGCAGACTGGAATCCTAATTCTTTAATATCATCCAGGAACTGGGCGCAACGAGCCATACCGGAAATCTTGAACACCATCGCAATGATCTGCTGCAATTTTTTCTTAGTCAACAATTCATTGATGAATCCTACTTCTTCAGGTACATACTGGTTGAATATAACCCTTCCAGCAACTGTATCTAATAATTTATCAACCAGCTCATTTTTATCGTTCCGTACTTTGGTACGAACTTTAATATTTGCATGCTTGGAAAGTTTGCCTTCGTTAATAGCAATTACAACTTCTTCCGCAGAATAGAATCTTTTTCCTTCGCCTATAACTGGGTACTCAGGGGTACTCTTACGGCCTTTGGTTACATAATACAGACCCAACACCATGTCCTGAGATGGCACTGTAATAGGTGCACCATTAGCAGGGTTGAGAATATTATGAGAAGCCAGCATCAGTACAGAGGCTTCCAGAATTGCTTCATGTCCTAATGGAACGTGAACCGCCATCTGGTCACCGTCGAAGTCAGCGTTAAAAGCAGTACATACCAATGGGTGAAGTTGAATAGCTTTTCCTTCGATCAGTTTTGGCTGGAATGCCTGAATACCTAATCTATGCAGGGTTGGAGCACGGTTTAGTAATACAGGGTGTCCTTTCAATACGTTTTCCAGAATATCCCAAACTACCGGATCTTTTCTGTCTACAATCTTCTTGGCAGATTTTACTGTTTTTACAATGCCTCTTTCTATCAGTTTCCTGATTACAAATGGCTTGAATAATTCAGCTGCCATATCTTTTGGCAATCCACATTCATGCAGTTTCAATTCAGGACCTACTACAATTACAGAACGGCCTGAATAATCCACCCGTTTACCAAGCAGGTTCTGACGGAAACGACCTTGTTTCCCTTTCAGCATATCTGAAAGAGATTTCAACGCACGGTTTCCATCGGCACGAACCGCATTTACTTTTCTTGAATTGTCGAACAGCGAATCAACAGCCTCTTGTAACATACGTTTTTCGTTCCGTAAGATTACTTCTGGCGCTTTGATTTCAATCAGACGTTTTAAACGATTGTTCCGGATAATTACCCTTCTGTATAAATCATTTAAGTCAGATGTAGCAAAACGGCCACCATCCAATGGCACCAATGGACGCAATTCCGGTGGAATTACAGGTACCATCCGGATAACCATCCACTCAGGTTTATTTTCAATCCTGGTTTTTGCTTCCCGGAAAGCTTCTACTACTTTCAGGCGTTTTAATGCCTCTGCTTTTCTCTGTTGAGAAGTATCATTAGCAGCAGAATGGCGCAGTTCATAGGAAAGTTCATCCAGATTGGTTCTGGCTAATAACATTTCCAGCGCATCGGCACCCATTTTGGCTATGAATTTATTGGGATCTTCATCTGGAAGCATCTGGTTTTCACGGGGAAGTTTGTCCAGAATATCCAGATATTCATCTTCAGTCAGAAAATCTAGTTTCTTTACATCGTCCTCTGCTTTGATGCCAGGCTGAATTACGACATAACGTTCGTAATAAATGATTTGATCAAGTTTTTTAGTAGGCAATCCCAATAGATAACCTATTTTATTAGGCAATGAACGGAAATACCAGATATGTGCAACAGGCACAACCAGTTCGATATGGCCCATACGCTCACGACGTACTTTTTTCTCCGTTACCTCTACCCCGCATCTGTCACAAATAATACCTTTGTAACGAATCCTTTTATATTTACCACAGTGGCATTCCCAATCTTTCACCGGTCCGAAAATACGCTCACAGAACAATCCACCCATTTCAGGCTTATAGGTTCTGTAGTTGATGGTTTCAGGCTGCGTTACTTCTCCATGTGAGCCATCCAGGATGGATTGTGGAGAAGCCAGGCTAATGGTGACTTTGGAGAAGTCATTGTTTAGTTTTTTATTTTTTTGAAAGCCATAGTTTGATTTTCTAATTATTAGATGTGCTGACTACCTGTAGCTTACACTGACAAGCAGTTTACTGAAGTGTATGAGAATGAATAATATCCGGATGAAAAGATTAGTTCCATCCGGATATACACATATAAATTAATCTAACGTAATTTCCAGCGCCAGACCTCTTAACTCATGAACCAGAACATTAAATGATTCAGGAATGTTTGGTTTCGGCATATTTTCACCTTTCACAATGGCTTCGTATGCTTTTGCTCTGCCTATTACGTCATCAGATTTAACAGTCAGAATTTCCTGCAATACGTGGGATGCACCGAATGCTTCCAGTGCCCATACCTCCATTTCACCAAAACGCTGACCACCGAATTGTGCTTTACCACCCAGCGGCTGTTGCGTGATGAGTGAGTACGGTCCGATAGAACGGGCGTGCATCTTATCATCTACCAGGTGACCTAATTTCAGCATGTAAATTACCCCTACTGTTACTTTCTGGTCAAACCGGGTTCCACTTAATCCATCAAAAAGATATGTACGTCCGAACTCTGGTAAACCTGCTGTCTTCAGTTCTTTGCTAACTTCTGCTTCAGTAGCGCCATCAAAAATCGGGGTTGCATATTTCTTGCCCAGTTTCAGACCGGCCCATCCTAATACAGTTTCATAAATCTGACCGAGGTTCATCCTTGAAGGTACGCCAAGCGGATTCAACACAATATCCACTGGTGTTCCGTCTTCCAGGAATGGCATGTCTTCTTCACGCACTATCTTAGCTACTACCCCTTTGTTACCGTGACGGCCTGCCATTTTATCTCCTACTTTCAGTTTACGTTTTTTAGCAACATATACCTTTGCTAATTTTACGATACCTGCCGGTAACTCATCGCCAACTTCCAGTGTAAACCGTTCCCGTTTGAATTTACCTGAGATCTCATTTCTGCCTTTGTTATAGTTTTTCACCATTTTCACGAGCAGATCATTGATATGTGCATCGGATGTCCAGTTATCCAGAATGATGTCGGCAATCAGGTTCACTTCTTCAGCCACATTATAGGTGCTTTCATCCCGGTAAATGTTCTTATCCGGGAATAAACCATCGGTAATGTTCTTTCTGCTAAACTTAACGCCCTTTGTAATAATCTCATCTCCAAATTTATGACGTACTCCCTGGCTGGTTTTGCCATCCAGCAATGCTACCAGTTTATCTATCATAATGGTACGTACAGCAGTAAGTTCCTTGCTGTAGCGCTTCATGAGCACTTTTACCTCGTTCTTTGATTTTTCACGAAGGTCTTTGTCCTTTTTAGGGCGAGAGAACAGTTTGGTATCAATTACTACCCCTTTCAATGAAGGCGGCGCTTTCATAGAGGCATCTTTCACATCACCGGCTTTATCTCCAAAAATCGCACGTAATAGTTTCTCTTCAGGCGTTGGGTCAGTTTCTCCTTTTGGTGTGATTTTACCAATCAGAATATCTCCTTCTTTTACTTCAGAACCTACCCTGATAATTCCATTCTCATCCAGGTTTTTAACCGCTTCTTCACTTACGTTTGGAATTTCAGAAGTAAGTTCTTCTTCACCGCGTTTGGTATCGCGTACTTCCAGTTCAAATTCTTCAATGTGAATAGAAGTGAAGATATCTTCCCGAACTACTTTTTCAGAGATTACAATCGCATCCTCAAAGTTGTATCCCTGCCATGGCATAAACGCCACTTTCAGGTTACGCCCTAGAGCTAATTCGCCATTATTGGTCGCATATCCTTCGCAAAGAACCTGTCCTTTTAACACCTTGTCACCTTTGTAAACAATAGGCTTCAAATTAATACAGGTATCCTGGTTGGTTCTTCTGAATTTAATCAGGTTATATGTTTTGAGTTCCTGATCGAAGCTTACCAGTTTCTGGTCTTCTGTGAGATCGTAGCGCAATACAATTTTAGTAGAATCCACAAAATCAACTACTCCATTTTCCTCAGCAATTACCAGCGCTCTGGAATCCATTGCCACCCTTTTCTCCAAACCAGTTCCTACAATCGGAGCTTCTGGCCTGAATAGTGGAACAGCCTGGCGTTGCATGTTTGAACCCATCAGCGCACGGTTAGCATCATCATGCTCCAGGAATGGAATCAGAGAAGCAGCTACCGAAACAATCTGGTTAGGAGCTACGTCCATGTAAGTTACCTTGTCTGGCTCCAATACAGGGAAGTCGCCTTCAAAACGGGCTTTAATTTTATCATACAAGAATTCACCTTTATCATTGATTGTAGCATTTGCCTGGGCAATGTAATGGGTATCTTCTTCTTCAGCAGTTAAGTATATAACCGGTTTTTCCAGATTTACTTTTCCTTCATCTACAAAACGGTAAGGTGTTTCTATAAAGCCCATGCTGTTTACTTTCGCATGTACGCATAATGAAGAAATCAAACCAATATTTGGTCCTTCAGGTGTCTCAATTGTACACAAACGGCCATAGTGGGTATAGTGTACGTCACGTACCTCAAAACCTGCTCTTTCGCGCGACAAACCACCTGGTCCTAATGCCGACATACGGCGTTTATGGGTAATCTCAGCCAATGGATTGGTTTGATCCATAAACTGGGATAACTGGTTGGTACCGAAGAAAGAGTTGATTACAGAAGAAAGTGTACGGGCGTTAATCAAGTCAACTGGTTTGAAATCTTCATTATCACGAACGTTCATTCTTTCTTTGATGGTACGGGCCATACGGGCCAGACCAACACCAAACTGACTATACAACTGCTCTCCTACTGTACGAACCCGGCGATTGCTCAAGTGGTCAATATCATCTACTAAAGCTTTAGAGTTAATCAGACCAATCAGATACTTCACGATTGAAATAATATCTTCAGTCGTCAATACCCGTACATTGGTATCAATATCCAGACCTAATTTCTTATTGATCCGGTAGCGGCCAACTTCACCTAAATCGTAACGCTTATCGCTGAAGAACAAATTCTGGATAATATCTCTGGCTGTTTGCTCATCAGGAGCTTCCGTATTTCTCAACTGACGGTAGATTTGCTCTACCGCTTCTTTCTCAGAGTTGGAATTATCTTTCTGTAAGGTGTTGTAGATAATCGTATAATCTGCTACGTTGATATCTTCCCGGTGCAGAATAACAGATTTAGTACCCGACTCCAGAATAGTTTCCAGATCTTCTTCATGTATAATGGAATCCCGTTCCAGCAACACTTCATTTCTGTCAATAGAAACAACTTCACCAGTATCCTCGTCCACAAAATCTTCTGTCCAGGTTCTGAGTACCCTTGCAGCCAATTTACGTCCAATGATCTTTTTCAAAGAATCTTTACTAGCCTGCACTTCTTCAGATAATCCAAACAAATCCAGAATATCTTTATCAGAACCAAAGCCAATGGCACGTAACAAGGTAGTTACCGGAAATTTCTTTTTCCGGTCGATATAGGCATACATTACGTTGTTCACGTCTGTAGCAAACTCAATCCAGGAACCTTTGAATGGAATAATTCTGGCTGAGTATAATTTAGTACCATTGGTATGCTTGCTTTGTGCAAAAAACACCCCTGGTGAACGGTGCAACTGAGATACAATCACACGCTCAGCGCCATTGATAACAAATGAGCCACGGGTGGTCATATAGGGAATATTTCCTAAGAACACCTCTTGCTCAATCGTTTCAAAATCTTCATTATCTGCATCGTTGCAGGATAATCTCAATTTTGCTTTTAATGGAACTGAATAGGTTAATCCCCGGTCGATACATTCGTCAACAGAATATTTGGGAGGATCAATCAGGTAATCAATAAATTCGAGTTTGAAATTTTCCCGTGAGTCTGAAATAGGAAAGTTCTCGGAAAAAACCTTAAAAAGTCCTTCCTGGGAACGGTTTTCAGCAGGGGTTTCCAGCTGAAAAAAGTCCATAAAAGACTGCAATTGGATATCAAGAAAATCAGGATACTCGATTACAGATTTTATAGAGGCGAAACTTACACGGGCGGATTGTTTTGTATTTGCCAAAGTAATTGAGCGTTTAGGTTAGAACTATGTTGATTTGGTAACCAGCTTATATGATAACCAAAAAATCAACTAAAAAATTTACACAATAAAAAGAATTTTATATTGCGTACAAACAGGAAAAGACCTGACTTTAACGCCAGGCCTATACCATGATGAAAGGCTATATATAAAGTAACAGCGCTTATTTTAATTCTACTTCAGCACCGGCTTCTTCTAATTGTTTCTTTAAGCCTTCTGCTTCGTCTTTAGCAATACCTTCTTTTACAGCTTTAGGCGCAGAGTCTACTAATTCTTTTGCTTCTTTCAAGCCTAAGCCAGTCAGGTCTTTTACTAATTTTACGATAGCTAATTTAGCTCCACCTGGGTGTTTCAAGATCACATCAAAAGTTGTTTTCTCAGCTGGTTTAGCTTCAGCAGCAGCACCGCCACCGGCACCAGATGATACAGCTACTGCAGCAGCGGCAGGTTCAATGCCATAATCACTTTTCAGGATTGCTGCTAACTCATTTACTTCTTTTACAGTTAAATTTACCAACTGTTCTGCGAACGCTTTCAGATCTGCCATTTTAGTATGTATTGAATTGTTTGTGTTTAAATAATAATTGATTAACTATTGAGGTAATACCCGTGGGAATTAACCTTCTTTTTCGGATAGAGTTTTAACAATACCTGCAATCTTATTGCCACCACTTTGCAGCGCAGACAGTACATTTTTAGCAGGAGACTGAAGTAACCCGATAATTTCACCTACAAGTTCAGTCTTAGATTTAAGGCTGATCAGGGTATCTAAACTATCATTGCCTATAAAGAGATCAGAGTCGATGGAAGCACCCTTTAATATAGGTTTTTGATTACCTTTTACTTTACCACGAAATTCTTTTATCAGTTTTGCAGGCGTTTTTCCATCTGTAGATGAAAAGAAAACACCTGAAAATCCTTTTAGCGCTGTATCATGTAAAGGCGTATAATCCCCTTTTACACTTTCCAGAGCTTTTTTAATCAATGTGTTTTTAATTACCCTATATTCCACACCTCTTTCAAAACACAATCTGCGCAAGGCATTCACTTCGGCCACAGTCAGATCAGAAGTGTCAGTAATATAAAAGAAGGGGTTTTCGTTGAACTTCTGAGTCAACGCCCCAATAATAACAGCTTTCTCTTCCCTTGTCATAGTTATATACCTGTTACAGTGCTTTTATCAATAGTTACACCCGGACTCATTGTGGTAGACAGATGAACCGTTCTGAAATAGGTACCTTTTGCTGAAGCAGGCTTCAATTTGGCAACCGTATTAATTACTTCCTGTACATTATCCAGGATTTGCTCCGGAGAGAAAGAAATCTTACCAATACTGGCATGAACAATACCATATTTGTCCACTTTGAAATCAATTTTACCCGCTTTTACTTCTTTCACTGCTTTGGCTACATCAAGAGTAACAGTACCAGATTTAGGATTTGGCATCAGACCTCTTGGGCCTAAAATTCTACCTAATCTACCAACTTTGGCCATTACAGTAGGCATTGTGATGATCACATCTACATCTGTCCAGCCTTGCTCGATTTTCTGAATATATTCATCCAGACCTACATAATCAGCACCGGCAGCTTTAGCATCAGCTTCTTTATCAGGTGTGCAAAGTACTAATACACGTACTTGTTTACCAGTACCATGTGGCAAGGCAACTACGCCTCTCACCATCTGGTCGGCCTTACGGGGATCTACACCCAGGCGGATATCTATATCTACAGAAGCATCAAACTTCGTAAATGTGATTTGTTTTAAAATATCAGCAGCTTCTTTGAGAGAATAGCTTTTTTCTAAATCAAATTTAGATTGTGCTTCTTTTTGTTTTTTAGTTAACTTTCCCATCTTTCAGTTTTTTTAACTTTCCCAAGGAGCTTTTCCGGTTACATTAACTCCCATGCTTCTGGCTGTTCCTGCTACCATTTTCATAGCAGAATCAAGTTCAAATGCATTCAGGTCAGGCATTTTGGTAGTGGCAATCTGCTTTACCTGGTCCCAGCTAATGGAACCCACTTTGTTACGATTTGGCTCTGCTGAACCACTTTTTACCTTAGCCGCTTCCAGAATCAATACCGGAGCCGGGGGAGTTTTGATGACAAAGTCAAACGACTTATCATTATAGTAGGTGATCAGTACGGGCAATACCTGTCCTGCTTTATCCTGGGTTCTTGCATTAAATTGTTTGCAGAACTCCATGATATTTAAGCCCTTGCTACCCAAGGCAGGTCCGATAGGTGGCGACGGATTAGCGGCTCCTCCTTTTACCTGTAATTTTAAATATCCGGTTACTTCTTTAGCCATTGCTTTTAGATTTATTTAATTGTGCACTTTCTACGACAGGATATGGGAAGCAAGCATTAAGCATAGCCTGTATAAATCATGCAATTATTCTTGTTTTTGAACTTCCATGTAACTCAATTCAACTGGCGTATTGCGGCCGAAAATCTTTACCATTACTTTCAGTTTTTTCCGCTCTTCAAAAATCTCCTCTACCGTACCTTTGAAAGTTTTAAACGGACCATCCATTACCATCACACTTTCTCCCACAATAAATGGAGTTTCCAGCTTTTCGCCTTGTTCCTGGGCTTCATCAATTTTGCCCAGAATCCGGTTTATTTCTGACTGGCGTAAAGGAACAGGTATTTTAGCTGCTGCACCCTGGCCTGTATCAGAACCCAGAAAACCAATTACACCCGGAATACTCGTAATTACGTGCGATACTTCACCATTCGTCAGATCAGCGGAGATAATAATATAGCCGGGCAAAGTAGTTTTATCCCTGACTCTCTTTTTACCGTTTCTGATCTCGTATACTTTTTCTGACGGGATAATAATTTGAGGAATTTGATCAGCCAGACTCTGCCGGGTGATTTCGTTTTCCAGATAGGTCTTTATTTTTTTCTCCTGCCCGGCAACAGCTCTAATTACATACCACTTTAACTCACTCATCAGATAAGTATGATTATTTTGTTAATTAAAAAGAACTGTAGAACCAATCCATGGCATTTTGAAAACCAAAATCGATTACTCCTACCAGAAGCGCAAAAATAAGAGAAGCTACCAACACCAACGTAGAACTGCTCTGTAATTCACTGAATTTAGGCCAGGATACTTTGGTTCTGATTTCTTCTACAGAATCTTTCAAAAAAGCTGTTAATTTTTCCATGATTATATTAATCTTGCGCTGAGCACGGGTGGAGAGACTCGAACTCCCAGCCAACGGTTTTGGAGACCGCTACTCTACCATTGAGCTACACCCGTAAAGGCAGTCCCTCAAAAAGGACTGCAAAGGTAATGAAAATAATATATAACACAAATGCGTTCCTTAAAAAAATTCAGGAACGCATTGTAAAAGAGCTGTTTATTTTAAGATTTCAGTAACCTGACCAGCACCTACGGTTCTACCACCTTCACGGATAGCGAAACGCAGACCTTTTTCCATGGCAACCGGGTTGATCAACTTCACAGTGATAGTTACGTTGTCACCAGGCATTACCATTTCAATATCAGCTGGTAACTGGATTTCTCCGGTTACGTCAGTAGTTCTCAGATAGAACTGTGGACGGTATTTATTAAAGAATGGCGTATGACGGCCTCCTTCTTCTTTTGATAACACGTACACTTCAGCTTTAAATTCTGAGTGAGGTTTTACTGAATTAGGCTTACAGATAACCATACCCCGGCGGATACTTTCTTTTTCAATACCACGTAACAATAATCCTACGTTGTCACCAGCTTCACCTCTGTCAAGGATTTTGCGGAACATTTCCACACCAGTAACAGTAGATTTAAGGTTTTCAGCACCCATACCCAGGATTTCTACAGGCTCGCCAGAGTTAACAATACCTCTTTCAATTCTTCCGGTGGCAACAGTACCCCGGCCAGTGATTGAGAATACGTCTTCAACAGGCATCAGGAAAGGCAGATCAGTCAAACGTTTTGGTATTGGAATCCAGCTATCTACTGCTTCCATTAACGCTTCTACTGTTTTTACCCATTTTGGCTCACCATTTAATGCGCCCAAGGCAGAACCCTGGATTACCGGAATATTATCACCATCAAATTCATAGAAGCTCAATAGTTCACGGATTTCCATTTCTACCAGCTCTAATAATTCGGGATCATCTACCATATCCACTTTGTTCATGAATACAACCAGTTGAGGTACACCTACCTGACGGGCTAACAGAATATGTTCGCGGGTTTGAGGCATTGGACCATCTGTAGCAGCTACTACCAGGATAGCACCATCCATTTGCGCAGCACCAGTAACCATGTTTTTAACATAGTCAGCGTGGCCAGGGCAATCAACGTGTGCATAGTGGCGGTTTACAGTAGAATATTCTACGTGAGAAGTATTGATCGTAATACCTCTTTCTCTTTCTTCAGGTGCATTATCAATCTGAGAGAAATCTCTCTTTTCTGCCAAGCCTTTCTCAGATAATACTTTAGTGATTGCAGCAGTCAGAGTAGTTTTACCGTGGTCAACGTGACCGATAGTACCAATATTCACGTGAGGTTTGGAACGGTCAAAATTTTCTTTAGCCATATTTGAAAATCCTCTGTTTAGTTAAATTGTTGAAGTTTAGAAATTTAGTTTAAATTATTCAATTAAAGGCTTTCTTTAGAAGAGCCAACGATGGGAATTGAACCCACGACCCCTTCCTTACCAAGGAAGTACTCTACCCCTGAGCTACGTCGGCTTTTGTAAGCTTTTAGCAGTTAGCTATAAGTCATAGCTACTGTTTAGAAGCTAATAACAAATAACTAACTGCTAGCAATGAGCGGGAGACGGGGCTCGAACCCGCCACCTATAGCTTGGAAGGCTATCGCTCTACCAAATGAGCTACTCCCGCTTATATTTATCAATGATTGATTAAGTTTTAGAAATAAGAGATTTAATACTCCCTCATTCACTTAATCGTCTTTTGGTGGGGCGAGATGGATTCGAACCACCGAAGACATAAGTCAGCAGATTTACAGTCTGCCCCATTTGGCCACTCTGGTATCGCCCCGTTTTAATCCAATTGTTTCTTAGAAAAGAATTCTGTTTAATGAATTTTGTCTAAGGGAATGCAAAATTAGGGCGTTTTTTTATTTATTCAAATTTTTGCAAAAATTTATTTACAATCGGAGCGAATACGTAATTTCAGCGTTTCTTTCTTTATTTGCCTGACTTTTCTGAACTAAAATTTCAGATGCCAATACATATATGGAAGTTTTTTTAGCCACCTTTTCTGCCCTATTTCCGGTAATCAATCCTTTGGGCGCTACACCTGTATTCCTGGCACTTACAGAGTCTTTAGACAGAAAAAGCCGAAACGAACAGGCACTAAAAGCCTGCTTGTATATGATAGGTATCCTGGCGGTTTTCTTCTTTGCCGGTACATTTATTCTGAATTTTTTTAGCCTCCGCATTGAGGACCTGCGTATTGCCGGTGGAATTCTTATCCTGCGGTCAGGACTTAATTTGCTCAATCCCGATGATGCCCATAAAGGCAATAAGCGTTTATCGAAAGAGGTACAGGAAGAAGGCTTAGTAAAAGAAGATATTTCATTTACTCCATTAGCTATGCCTTTACTTTCTGGTCCGGGGTCTATTGCCGTAGTGATTGGTATGTACAATAAGGCCGAAGGATACCGGGATTTTGGCTATATCATCGCAGCTATTATTATGATGGCGCTGGCATCCTATCTTATTTTACGCTCCTCCCAGCGGTTTACTAAGTTTCTGGGAAAAGGCGGAATGGCTGCCCTCTCGCGTATGATGGGTTTTATTGTACTTTCTATTGGCGTGAGTTTTATTGTAAATGGCATATTGTCTCTGGTAGAGATGAACCAGGCGAAATAAGTATGGAGTAATATGTAGTGAGCAAAAAGATAATAAAATAGAATAATGAGTATTTATTTGATTCTGACTAACGTCCATGCCTGATACTGATTTTAGTTCATGGAAAAGCCTACATCTTGTGGCTTGAGGTCTAATTTAGCAATCTTGTTTCGGATCTTCTTGACCAGCTTCATCTTTCTTTTTTGATCCATAAACAGATACTGACTGGGCGGATTATAAGGCACATGCTTGACTATCATATTCCAGATGATGACTGCTAGCTTACGCGCTGTAGCAGAAACAGCCGCTGTTCTGCCCCTTCTATAACTAATTCGATTGAAAAAATCCGACAGGTGGGTGTCTTTGAGATTGCCAACCGCATTTGCTGCTTGCCTGAGAGCAATCTTTAAGCGGTTACTTCCTTTGGCTATGCGCTTACTTATCACCTTGCCTCCGCTGATTCTCGTGTTGGGAGTAAGCCTGAGCCAGGAAGCAAATTGTTTAGCGGTTGCAAACTTTTTGATCCCTTCACTACCTACTTCACTCATCAAGGCAATCACTGTCCCATGGCTCACCCCTTCAATACCCATCAGATCCACTCCGTCGAAATACTGGTAAGCTACTTGATTAAGGTCCATATGTTTGGGTGCATTTTTATTTACCTTTTTGTGCGGCTTGGCTTCTGCCTGTAATGCTTTCTTTGTCTGATCTTGATTGATCTGCTCGGTAAGCAGTTTTGCTATGGCTACATCACAGGCTTCAATCTTGGCCTGCAAGATTTTATACAGATCAAACTCTTGTTGTAAACCAAACAGGTAATCTTTTCTACCATTACTCTGCAAAGCTTTGGCTATTTCTTCTGCTGATTTTCGGCAGTTGCCATGACGCAAGGAAGCTAATACTGTAGGATTGGTTTCTCCTTTGCATATAGCTTCGATGATAGCTAACCCTGTCAGTCCACAGACATCACTTACTACCACATCTAACCTTAAGTTGAGTAGACGCAGGTACTTTTGCATCTTTAGGGTAGTCATGGCTGAGGTTTCAAGCAGTGAAGTGCGGTGTCTACAATAAGTGCGTAATTGTTCTGTTGCCAAGTCAGGCAGAAAACTGCTTGTGAGCAATCCAAGGCTGTGCAACTTCTGTATCCACTGGCAATCCTGTACATCGGTTTTTCTGCCTTTGATGTTTTTAGTGAATTTTCCATTGCACAGATACACTTCCAAGCCTGCTGCCTGTAAAGTAGCAAACAAACTTTGCCAATACGTACCTGTTGATTCCATAGCTACCGTGGTAATGTTGTTTTCTTGCAGCCATTTAAGTAACTCTAGCAGATCCTCATTGTAGACACCAAACTCACGGACATCTCCCGGTTTTTGGCCGATGGCCACATAGTGCGAGCGGCTACCCACATCAATGCCGGCTGCATCGGGATTCACTACTTCCATAGATAAGGATTTCTTTTTCATGTTCTTTAGATATAAGGGTTGAAAAAGTCCTAAGGAAATGTATTTTTAGATTGAAAATATTCTGACCGGGGTAGCTCTTGGCTCCTCCACTGAAATCATCTCAAAGCCTTTCTGTTGGAGCAGAAGGGCTTTTACATTTCTGACCAGAATTGCAAACGGGCTGTAAGCACCAGGCAAAAATCGGTCTTACTTAGGACAGCTAAATTTATCCTCGTTAGCTAAAGAAATCAATACACTTTTCGATATAGGGGGAATTGCAAATACCGGATTAATTCGTTCTGCAGCTTATTTATATTTATATATAGCCATCTGTTATTTTACATAATTCTACAGACAACGACCAACCAAATAACGATTTACTATTTATTTGTCTTTATCTTCATTGTCTTCATCTTCAGCTTCTTCTCTTTCATCCTCCTCTTCTTCATCATTATCAACCAGCCGGAGAAAGGCACTGCGGCGAGGGGCAGGCATCTGACTGGATTCTCCTTTTACCGTTTTCCAGATTACTTCACTGAATTCATTATCTGGAGCGGCATCTTCTACAGCCAGATTAAATGATTCTGAACGGCGGGCACTTTCGGTCATGGCTACGTTTTTAGCTTCCAGGTCTACATTATTTTTGAGTGATGTATAAGGTGTCAGGTCGGGAGTGGCCGTGAAACATTCCCACATCGGATTGGCAGCGGCATCATACTGGCTCATGGGAGGTAATCCTAAAATGAGTTCTATGGTTCGTAACATGCCAGAAGTAGAATACATATTGTGATTCACACTTTTACGTTTTATATACGGACTAATAACAAAAGCCGGTGAACGATGCGCATCTACATGATCTGGGCCATTCTGGGCATCATCTTCGAGAATAAATACTACCGATTCTTTCCATACTTTGCTATTAGACAAATGTTCAATAAAACGGCCCAAAGCCAGATCATTATCTGCCACATGGGCGGCTGGAGTAGGCGCTCCTATTCTGGCACCACTGGTATGGTCGTTTCCGAAACGCAAGGTTGTAAGCCTGGGCAACGCATTAGCAGCTACTAAGGAATCAAAGTCTTTTTCCCAGATTTGCTCTCTGACAATATCTTTAATACTCAGATCATATTCCGGATAAGCTGTCGCCATGTGACCTTCCAGGGCTGAGCCTTTCTTTTTGGCATAAGCCTGAAATTCGCCATAACTGCGGTAACTAATACCAGCCCGTTTGCAATAATCCCAGATAAACCCATCTTTAGGAAAAGCAATTTCCCGGCTTCCTTCATAATCATAATTTCCACCCCGGCTGCTGTAACTTGTAGGCCACACTTTTTCTACATAATCATTAGCATATGCCGCCATTGACCAGTTATGTCCGTCGGCGCTTACTTCTGCATCTACATAAAAGTTATCCAGCAGTACAAACTCACGGGCCAATGCATGATGGTTAGGCGTGACTTCCTGCGGAAATAAGCAAAGAGAGGGATCGCCATTTCCTTCAGGCATATCTCCCAATACCTGGTCGTACGTGCGGTTTTCTTTAATAATGTAGAACACATATTTGATAGGCGATGGGTCACCAGATTTGCGGGGAATAGGATTTCCGGTTTCTCCAGCGGCCTGTTTCTCTTTTTCTTTGGTATAAGGAGTGTTATCGTATACAATTCTGGAGTAAGCACCCAAAAGCGGATCGCCTGGCATGTTGATGGTTAGTAACGTTCCTTTGAATAATCCGCCAATATATTCTGTTCCTTCATCCCTTTTTTTAGTGGGGTTCGGACCTTTGGGATTGGCTTTGGAAAATTCACCTTTGCCATTGGTTACAAAAATCTGGTTACCGGCAATTTTTACAGACGTAGGATACCAGCCAGTTGGCATAAATCCTTTGGACCGGCTCTTTCCTGGTTCAGTTACATCGAAAACAGCCAGGCAATTATTATCTGCATTGGCAATAAATACTGTTTTTTCATCTTCAGAGAGGGAAACTGCATTGGCTGTACTGCCGGTTGGCGCATCCGGATACAAAGCAGTAGCAATAGTTTCTATCACTTTGCGGCCTTTTACATCAATCACAGATACAGAATTAGAATTGGCATTGGCGACAAATAAATACTTCCCGTCTTTGGTAAGTGTCAGATCATTCGGATGGCTTTCTACTTTGATTTCCTGAGCCATTTGCATCGTTTCTGTATCGAATATTGCGATTCGTTCTCCGCCCCATAACGAAACATATAATTCATTGGAAACAGGTGACAGCAGGCAGGTATAGGGTTCAACAGGTAATTTAACCCGGTTTATTACTTTTTTGCTTGTCAGGTCGCAGATGTATAAAGCGCTGTCTTCTTTGGTAACGGTATATAGTACATTCTTCTTTGGATTGATCTCTATACCTGCGACTGATATCTTTTCAACAGGCCAGGGTTTGCCCAGCACAATAGAATCGGCTAAAGCTATTTTATTATCTGCAACTCCATAAATCCGGATCATATTATCATTTCCACCAGAAGCATACAGAAATTTCTCGTCGGCGCTGAATTTCAATCCAAGCCATGCTTTGGGAATATCGATGTCTGAAAGCATTTTTCCTGAAGCCACCTCTATCAGCATGATCGATTGCCTGCTCTGTCCATTATTAGTAATTGCCAGTAGTTTTTTTGAAGGAGAAAGCGCCATGTTCATCGGAAAATCACCCAGAGGCTGTGAAGTTCCTGCCGGTGTGAGGGACCAGCCATTAGGCAAAGTAATGCGCTTGGCAATGAGCTCTTTTACGAGCGTAGAATCTGCTTTACTTCCATCTGCGCTTTCCAGATTATTTTTACAAGCCTGTGTCAGCAGCAGAAATGGCAGCAAACACACATAAAAGCAGGTGTGTAATCTTACTAGTTTATTCATCCGACGTAAGCGGTTTAATAGATGATTATCAAGGAAAAACAATTGCTGAATTAGCCTAAAAAGTGAATAAATTCAGAGCCGGTTGTAGTAAAGTGGTAAATTAGTAAAAAACTTAAAAGTTGTATCAGCAGAATTATTTCTTGAGAATAAATTAATATACATATAACAGCACAGAGCAAACTAAAACTATCATCAATGAAGGGTATATCGCTATAATTTAGGTGTGCATTACTCGATTGGCCTGTTTTTTTAGTATACTTGTACGTACTTCCTTTCCATAAAAGTTTACAAGTAAACGTATACAGTATGAACAGCCGCCGTAAATTCCTTAAGATATCTGCTCTCAGCACTGCCCTGGCAAGTATTATTAAACCAGCATATTCCTCTAATCAAAAGCCGCTTGCTACAGTCGCCAGTAAACCCATTGTAATTTCTACCTGGCGGCATGGACTGGCTGCCAATGAAGGTGCCTGGAAAATTTTGTCGGCTAACGGAAGGGCATTCGATGCTGTGGAAGCTGGCGTAATGATTACGGAATCTGATCCCAATGAACGGAGTGTAGGCTATGGCGGATTGCCAGACCGGGATGGAAAAGTAACATTGGATGCCTGTATAATGGATGAGAACGGGAATTGTGGTTCAGTGGCCTGTCTGGAATACATCAAAAATCCGATTGCAGTGGCCAGAAAAGTAATGGAAAAAACCCCACACGTAATGCTGGTAGGAAAAGGAGCCCTGGATTTTGCTTTAGCTAACGGGTTTAAAAAGATGAACCTGCTTACTCCTGCTTCTGAGAAAGACTGGAAAGAGTGGATGAAAACCTCCAAATACAAACCTATCATCAATATTGAGAACCATGATACCATTGGCATGCTTGCTTTAGACCAGGCTGGCAATCTTTCCGGCGCTTGTACCACCAGCGGACTAGCCTATAAAATGCACGGACGGGTGGGCGATTCTCCCATTATCGGTGCAGGTTTATATATAGACAATGAAATAGGTGCCGCCTGTGCAACCGGTTTAGGCGAAGCGGTTATCAAAGTAGTAGGCAGCCATGTGGTGGTAGAAATGATGCGTCAAGGCAAGTCTCCAGAGGAAGCCTGCAAAATTGCTGTGGAACGCATTATGAAAAAAATAAAAGATGTGAAAGATCTACAGGTTGGATTTATTGCCCTCAATAAAAATGGTGAATATGGAGGCTACAGCATTCATAAAGGTTTCGATTTTGCGCTGTACACTGGCAGTGAGAATAAAATGGTAGATGCTAAAAATATAGTAAGTTAAAAAATTGCAGGCTCGAAAAAAGTAAAAATCAGCATTCGATCAGCTACCTATTTCTAAATTAACATGCAATTCGAATACTTACTATTCTTATGAAAAAGAAGATTACTATAGAAGTCGTAATAGATTCGGTACAATCAGCCATTGCAGCCCAGAAAGGCGGTGCCGATCGGGTAGAATTATGCGGCAATCTGTTCGAAGGTGGTACTACTCCCAGTGCCGGTTGTATCGAAGTTACCAGAAAAAATATTCAGATAGGCTTATTTGTGATGATCCGGCCCAGAGGAGGGGATTTCTGTTATTCTGAGCCGGAATTTGAACAAATGCAGAAAGACATTGAACTTTGTAAAACCCTGAAAGTGGATGGGGTTGTATTTGGCATTCTCACCCCAGACGGACAGGTAGACAAGGAACGGACGGCTCAACTGGCCGAGCTTGCACAACCTTTACAAGTTACTTTTCACCGGGCTTTCGATATGGCAAAAGACCCCTTTCAGGCATTAGAGGACATCATTACATTAAAAAAAGTAAGCCGCATTCTCACCTCCGGCCTGGAAGCTTCTGCTTATGAAGGGGCTGACCTAATCGCTGAATTAATTAAGCGAGCTAACAATCGCATTAGCATCATGCCTGGTGCAGGTATTACTGAACGGAATATTACTAAAATTAGGAATATCACTGGAGCAATAGAATTTCATGTAAGCGGCCGCATCAAAGTAGCCAGCCAGATGATTTACCGGCCAACTACTGTATTTATGGGTGGCACTTTACGTCCGCCAGAATTTGAGCAGAGTATAACTGATGCTGGTAAGATTGAAGCGGTTAAGGAAGCTATCGAATAAAATATATTATAAATTTTATTAAAGAACAGTTCACCGAAGTAAATTGTCGAACGTTCAATAAGAATTGTATCAACCGGTTTTAAACTGCACTGGTACACTTACTCTAGCTTTTGCTGATTTATTATTCAGTTTACCTGGTATCCATTTACCAGAGGACAATTTAATCACCCGTATTACCTCTTCATCGCATCCATACCCAAGACCTTTGAGTATTTGAATATCCTCTAATTCTCCCGACTCATTTATCACAAATTGTACAAACACTTTACCATTAACTTTTGCTTTCCTAGCTTGTGATGGAAATTTCAAGTTCTTTCCTACAAGATCATAAAACTCAGCCCAGCCACCTGTGTATTCTGGTCCAATATCAAGTTTTTGAAAAATCTCCACTGTAGGATCATACTTTATACTTTGCATGAGACGCATAGCTACTTTGTTGTTTCCCTGAAAAGCAGGCACCCATTTAGGGCTTGCAACAAATGTTTGTCTAATAAGTTGGACCACATTTTCTTTCACTCCACTAATTGAATCTACAGAAATAGTACCTTCAGGCATTACTGTAAATAAAACAGTAGAAGCAAACGCTTCGGTAAGATCATCTTTCTTTTTTAATAGTTGGTTGGCTACATAATTACGAAATGCCGCCATATCGCCCGGAAAAGCGCATTGATGTTCGGCCATTGCATAGGTTGTAGTATTTGCCGGTTGCTGCCTATAGTGTATGAGGGAGTCATAAGCGGCCTGATTGTAAACAAATTCTGTAAGAAATACTTGCCCTTTAATAGATAAATCCTCTAAAGAATGTAAAACAGGTTCAATCTTTATCTTAACCTTGGGGTTATCCACTGTTAGCTCCACAGATGAAGTTACATATCCAACATGAGAAACTGTAATTTTTACAGGTAGTTGTTCAATAAGCTCAAAATAACCAAGAGGATTTGAAACTATTGTATGTGTAGTTTGCTCTACTATGATAGATGCATCTTTTACTGGCTTATCGGTTTTGGCATCAACAATTCTTCCTAATACTTTTACTTGTTGAGAAAATGCTGATATAGAAAGAAAAAGTAATACAGATGTAAAAAAGGATCTCATAAGGACAAATATATACCTGACAGCTTTCATCACTTATCTAAAAAGCCGGTATATTATACTAGGTAATAAAATCCTTTTCTAAGTAGAATTTATGAAGATTACGTTTACTGGCATAATTATTCTCTATATCTATTCCATACTATTTAATGCAAAACAATCAATTCCCAACCAATATAGGTTTTCAGTAATATATAAATACTTTAAAACAAAAAAGTAAAGCTCATAATCACTATTCATACAAATCCTCAATCGGGCAGTTGGCGAGTTCGGTATAGAATTTAGCGATATTGGCAACGGTAGCCTCCAGATAGGCTTTTCCTTTTTCGGGAGTGGATTCGGCAGGGTCTCCTACACCGGTATCTTTGGTGACTTTGCTCCATTCCCGTTGTGCCCATACCCAGCCTTCTTTAAATCCGTTGAGCTTAAATTTTTTAGCAGCTCCATCTCCAGCCTCCGACAAGTCAAGTACCAGATCTGGGGCAATGTGCATAATGGCACTGGTTTCCATCGCCCCAGCATGGTCGCCAGGGTCGTTAAAATACTTGTTCCAGTTAACAGCTTTATACCAGTTCAGCGTACAAATAAATGTAGTTTGAAACTTAGCTTGCAATTCCCGGATCATCTGCCGGAAATCGTTTCCGCCATGCCCGTTCATCATCACAATTTTGTTGATCTGCTGCCTGGCTAGCACCTCTAATACATCATGCATCACAGCAGCCTGCGTACTGGGATTCATATTAATATCGAGCTTGATGTCTAACTGGCCGGTATTCACGCCGAAAGGAATAGTAGGTAATACAATTACTTTGGTTCCTTGTTCCCAGGCAATCCGGGCAGATTCGGCGGCTACATAATCGCATTGAATGGTATCAGTCGCATAGGGAAGGTGATAATTATGGGCTTCAGTAGCGCCCCAGGGCAATACAGCAACCTGGTAGGAAGTGTCTTTTACTGTTTTCCAGTTGGTTTCGGCTAAAATATAAGGTCTGGGTGGCATAAGTTATGTTGAGAATAAAAAATACATATCTCCCGAAATATACAAACTCTGCCCAAATGATTTACTGTATAGCCGCTTAAGTTTTATAGTAGTCTAGATATACACTTTCTTCTATATATTCTATTGATAGCCTCTTGCCTGTAGGCGGAAAAGTTCGGCATACCGGCCATCATTCGCCAGTAATTCCTCATGGCTTCCAATTTCATGTAATTCGCCATTATCTAATACCAAAATACGGTCGGCCATACGGACAGTAGAAAAGCGGTGAGAAATAAGTACAGCCGTTTTACCATGCGTCAGTTCAGCAAACCGTTGGAATACTTCATATTCTGCCCTGGCATCCAAAGCTGCCGTAGGTTCATCCAGAATTAATACTTGTGCATCCCGCATGTAGGCACGCCCGAGCGCTACTTTCTGCCATTCACCGCCCGAAAGTTCTACGCCTTTGGCAAAACGTTTTCCTAAAATCTGGTCATATTTTCCTGGCAGCTTTTCAATCACGGTATCAGCTAGGCTTTGGTGTGCTGAATTTTCAATACGATTTTTATTTTCCTTTTCGGCAATCCGTCCTACGGCAATATTACTGGAAGCACTCATCTGAAACTTAACGAAATCCTGGAAAATCACACCAATCTCCTGGCGAAGTTCAGTCAGGTCATACTCCCGCAAGTCATAGCCATCCAGCAGAATACGGCCTTCGGAGGGATCATATAAGCGGGCCAGTAATTTAACTAAGGTAGTTTTTCCAGCTCCGTTTTCGCCCACCAATGCCAGCTTTTCCCCGGCATGTAAAGTAAATGAAAGGTGGCGATTCGCCCATTTTTCGGAGTTCAAGTATTTAAAACCTACATTTTCAAATACAAATCCTTCCTTAATTGGGCGTGGGAATGGACGGGGTTTTTGCGGCGTATAAATTCTGGGCTTGATCTCAAAAAAGTCGAACAGATCGCTGAGAAACAAAGCACCTTGCGACACACTTGAAAATCTGGTGAGTACCCCTTCCAGTAAGGATCTCAACTGGCGGAACGAACCAGCCAGAAAGGTAAGCGTACCTACCGATAACATTCCATTTACCGTTTGCCAGATAATGAACCCATATGCACTGTAATAGCCAGCACTGCCAATCGCAGCGAACACACTTCCCCAGGAGGCACGTTTTACAGCCAGTTCTTTGTTTGCTTTGTAATACTTATCGGAGAGAATGCGGTAACGGTCGGTAAGAAATCCGGAAAGCCCGAATATTTTCACTTCCTTGGCAGTTTCGTCGCTGGCACCAATATAGCGTAAATAGTCCAGTTCTCGCCGTTCAGGTGTCCAGCCATGTACCAGAGAATAACTCTTCTCATTAAAATGAGCTTCTCCCAGAAAGGCAGGTACTACCGCGATGACTAATAATAAGATAAGCCAGGGGTTAAATGCCACCAGACCTGCTCCCAGAAAAGCCATCGTAATCAGATCCTGTACTTGTCCCAATACCTGCGAGAGCAGAATGGTGCGTCCGATGGTTTGTTGCCTGGCTCTTTCCAGTTTGTCGTAAAAGATAGAATCCTCAAACTGATCTAAGTCAAGTGTAGCCGCATGTTCCATCAGTTCAATAGAGGTCTGATTGGCAAATAAATCGCCCAGCAAACTGTCGAGTAAAGCAACGGCCCGGCTTAGGGAATCTGATAAGAAAGCAAGCCCGAATTCGGCAGCTACCAATTTCCACAAAGTGGTCAATTCATGTGGTCCGGCAGTTTGGGTAAGTACGATCACTTCATCAATGATCAGTTTGCCAATATAGAGCATAATCACCGGCAAAGCTGCCTTAAGCACCCGAAGCACAATATTGGCGATAAACATAGGCGGACTGGTTTTCCAGACCAGTTTAAAGAATGCCGGTAAATTGCGTAAAGCGCTGAGCCGTTGTTTGAAAGTGAGCGGGTTTTCAGAATTATTTCTGGAAGTACGGTTGTTTCTTCCATTGCTGGAAGCACTTGATAATATAGCCATGAATGTATTTAAAAGATAATAAGCCCTACTGTTTCCAGACATCCTCAGGTTGCAGGAGTAATTACTTCGTAAAGTTTGTCCAGAAAGGCTATCTATAATAATGTGAATCCGGCTAATAAAGTTTCGAGGTAAATCTTTAAATTGACCGTTTAATAGGGAACAGACGATACAAATGTTCTCCTAAAAAATAAACTATAGACTCATGAAAAAATTGATTCAGCTTATATGCTGTCTGTTGATAAGTGTACCGGTTTTCTCTCAAAAATCAGGGATTGAACAAGCCTATGTAGACCGTATCATTAAAACGCTGTCGGCCGATGACATGCAGGGACGAAAATCTTTTGAACCAGGTGCAGACAAAGCGGCTGATTTTATTGAAGAAGAATTTAAAAAGATTGGTTTAAAACCCCTGGATGGGCTTACTGGTTATAAGCAAACTTTTAATGTGTATAGGGTAAAACCGGGTGAAACGACTGTACAGGTAAACGGGCAAACAGTGACCTCCGATAAAGTTTTTGTTATCACCGGGCAACCTCAGATACAATGGCAGCAATCGAGTGATGCAAACGTGATTTTGGTCCGGGCCGAAGATAGCTTTTCTCAGATAGCCAGCGATTTGATGAAAGCCAGGAAAAATACACTCCTTCTGATTGACGAAACCCACCAAAAGATATTTAATCAGTATAGAAACTATTTCTCTAAAGGCAATATCAGCCTGGAACAAGCAGGTGACGGTTCGCTGGTATTCGCCATGTTTCCGCCGGTAGAAAATCCCTCTTTCCAGGTAAAAGCCAGTAATGTGGTAGAAACACTGAAATTAAGCAATGTTGTAGGCATGATTCCTGGCAAAGACAAAAAAGAAGAAATGGTGATCTTTTCTGCCCATTACGATCATATAGGGATTCTTAAACCGGTAAATGGAGACTCCATTGCCAATGGGGCTGACGATGATGCTTCCGGAACAACGGCTGTACTAGCACTGGCGAGTTACTTTAAAAAGCAAAAAAATAAAGGACGTACGCTCATATTTGTTGCTTTTACTGCTGAAGAAGTAGGAGGGTATGGTTCGCAGTATTTTTCCAAACAACTGAATCCAGATAAAGTGGTGGCTATGTTTAATATGGAAATGATTGGTAAACCTTCTAAATTTGGGCCAAATACAGCCTGGGTTACGGGTTATGAAAAAACCGACTTTGGCAAAATACTTCAGCAAAACCTGCAGGGAACCCAGTTTACCTTTCACCCGGACCCTTATCCGGAACAAAATCTGTTCTACCGTTCAGATAATGCAACACTTGCCAGGTTAGGGGTACCAGCCCATAGTATTTCTTCCGACCAGATCGACATTGATAAATTGTATCACAGTGTGGATGATGAATATGAATCGCTCGACATTGCCAATATGACGCAGATCATTAAGGCCATTGCCCAAAGTGCAAGAAGTATCATCAGTGGCAAAGACACTCCTACCCGTGTGAATGCTTCGGAGTTGAAGTAGGAATTATTGGTTAGATATAACAATAAACTTTAAGGCGTTTATAAAGAATAAGCCCCAATCTATAAGTTGGGGCTTATTCTTTATCTCAGCAACGAAACAGTTCCTTTATAACGGCTGTTGTGATAAAAGATCAGATAATAATATACACCTGTAGGGAATCCTACGCCTGACCAGCTGAACTCCCGCTTATCACCCTCATACACTAATTTGCCCCAGCGGTTATATACTTCTACCCGTTCAAACCATTCTTTACAATTATCCGCCGGTAAATTAGGAATATAGAATGAATCATTTTTGCCATCGCCATTAGGAGTGAACACATTAGGCGGCTCAAATCCGTCGAATACCACTTCAAAGTCCGATAACTCGAGGGTTACAGTAATCGTATCAGCTCCATTGGCAGCACAACTGTTGTCTTCCACAATAAAGTCAATAATATAGGTTCCTATCTCACTAAGAGTATTTTCGCAGGTTGGTTTCCAGTAAAAAGGCTCAGTAATCTTTCCATTTCCGGTACTGGGATTTTTAAACTGCATGCCTACTTGTTCTAAATCGAAGCCTCTTCCTACCGCTCTGAGAACAATCGGATCGGTATCAGGGTCCGTTGCCATCACATCGAAACGGATTTCCTGATGGGTAAACAGTTTAGCATGATTCCCGGGCAATGTTGTTTCTACCTCCGGTTGCCGGGTAGTTCTGGCTTCAAAAGTCAGATTCACAGTAACCGTATCTGATTTTTGCTGTAAAGGGCATCGTTTGTCTTTAACAACAAAATCTACGGTATAGGTAGCATTTTCTATCACCTGTTTACAATCCGGCTGCCAGGTAAACGGAAGAGTGACTTTGCCAACCCCGGAACCAGGGGTAAATTGCATGCCGGCGTCAGCTAAATTAAACCCTCTTCCGAATGCCTCCACCGTGATCTCTTCATTATCGATTCTATCTTCGCCGGTGACTGTAAAAGTGATTTCATTGCCAGCCACTAAGGTAGCTTCATTGTTGTTTAGGGAAGTAGTGATAGCTGGCGGTTCATTCGGGCTGGGTTCCAGATCCATCATCACCAGCAAGGTATCCCGTTTAGGTAGTGGACAGCCATTGTCAGAAGCAATGATTTCAAACATAAACGGCTCTCCGGGTTTGCTTTGTGCGCATTTATCCCAGCAAAGCTGTGCCCGGAGTGTATCGGTAGGTCCATTCAAAGAACCTTTTGTAGGTGTAAGTGTAGCCAGGCTTGCATCAAAATTAAGCGGCCGGAGCATCAGGTTGATCTGCTGACGGAAATTTGAATCTACTATGGCAAAATTAAAGCAACGGGAATCAGAATAAGGAATTTTCATCACCTGACCTTCTCTATAATAGCCCGGTTTATCAGGCTCTTTCATTTTTACATTGGGGATTGTATTTTTCGGACAATCGATTACCAGTAATTGAAAATCACGCCGGACTTCTCCTATCTTGCGTCCATCACGGAACTCTTCACAAGCCACAGAAAATACATACAATCCCTGGCTGCTAGCTGTAAACATGATCTGCCCTGAATTTGCATTCACCCAAAGTGGATTTCTGCCTGGAATTACATTATTTATAGAAATACCGGAAGCCCAGGTAACAGTAGAATAAGGGGCAGAATAAAACTGGCCTGGAGAAATGGCCGGATTGGGAAAAGCTTCTGAACTGTGGCCTTTAAAAGGAGTTACCAGTTTGTATACCAGCTGATCCCCATCGCTATCGGTTGCACTGAAGTCAAAGACGAAGGGCTCATTCACACAGGCATAGTCACCTTTAGGAATACTAAACACAGGAGAATTATTTACAAAACGGTTTCCATCCTGTACTACTGCCGGAAATTCCATGTAAAACGCCATTCCTGCTGACTGTGGATTTCTGATATTAGAAATATAATTATTGCGGCAGCATCTTTCCCATACTACATAATACCCGGCTTCATCTGTATATTTATCAGAGGTAAGCGTAATTTCCGCAGCATAACGGATTTGACGGGTTTTCAAATTTGCACTTGTACATAATGGATCAGAGTAATCTACTAACTGGGTAGATACTTTATTAAGCGTATAAGATGTTATAAATGCATTGCCCCGTTTGCTGTAAATAGCCACCAAAACCCTTGCATCCTCTGCGCCACGGTTGCCGTTAATATCATCAAAATAGAGATTTAAACTCAGTTCGTACACATTAGTACGGCCTTTAGAAACGAGCGCAAATTCTCCTCCCACTATATGTGTAGCAAAAGCAGTGGAAAGGGAAAAGCAAATAAAAAGGAGTAAAAAGTAAATTTTCTTCATAGGTGATCTTTTAATACAATACTTCAAAGAAGCAAGCCCAACAGTTTAATCACAAGATGCAAGAGAGGCACTCTTTGTATAATATAAATTATAGCTAAAATAATCAATTTTTATAAAAACCCTATTCATCAGCTCAATATAATAACAACCCAACATATAACAAGTAGGTCAATTCGTTTAGGCTGCATGTGTTTGTATCCTTATAGATTCGTCTCCAAGTACATTAGATATAGATACCTGCCAGCCATATTTTGATGGGTGAAATTGTTTAGTACCCTAGTCATTAGCATTAATTTATTTCTTGATGAAAGACACTTTCATAAGTAAACCCCAGGTAATTTTTAAATTAAAAAATAAATCTCTACTAAATTTATAGATTTTATATAATAATCTTTACCTTGCGCACTTATCTCACAAATATTATAACCTTATCTTTACTAAACTCTTTATAACAAGCCATTTATGAAGAATACTATTTTCCGTCTCCATCTTTTTGTTTTCCTTTTTTTAACCTTGCTTTCAACAGTTTCTGCCCAGGACAATGTGATTGTTATATCTGGCAGGGTAACTGATAATGAAACCAAACAGGCACTTGCAGGTGTGAATGTGTTGATCAAGGGAACCGTTACAGGTACAGTTACCGATGTGCAGGGTAATTTCTCGCTCAAAACAAAATTAAAGTTTCCCTTCACCATTGCTTTTTCGATGGTTGGTTTCGAGCCACAGGAATTTGAAATCAAAGGCACAGCTTCCAATGTGCAGATCGCTTTAGAGACCCAGACCTTGTTGGGTAGAGAAGTAGTAGTAACAGCTTCGAGGGTGGAAGAAAGTATTCTGAAATCTCCGGTAGCGATTGAAAAGCTCGACATTCGTGCGATTAAAGATTCGCCGGCGCCCGGTTTTTATGATGCCCTGGAAAATGTAAAAGGCGTACAAATGACAACCTCCAGCCTTACTTTTAAAGTACCCAATACCCGTGGTTTTAATATTCCCAATAACTTCCGCTTTATGCAACTGGTAGATGGGGTGGATATGCAGGCTGCTACACTGGGCGTACCTTTAGGTAATGCCATTGGGCCAACAGAACTGGATATTGCCAGTGTGGAGATTACTCCTGGAGCCGCTTCTGCACTCTATGGTATGAATGCTATTAATGGAATGGCTAATTTACTTACCAAAAGCCCTTTTTTGCACCAGGGATTGAGTTTATATCAGAAAACCGGCATCAATCATGTAGATGGAATTGACCATAGTACCAGTGTACTCACTGAAACAGCGATACGGTATGCCAGGGCGTATAATAACAAATTTGCTTTTAAGATAAATGCCAGTTACATGCAGGGTACCGACTGGCGTTCTAATACCCGAACCGATCAAAACCCCAATTCCCTCAACACAGCTAACCCTAATTTTCCGGAACTCTCCGGCAACAATAATCCGGCCTATGATGCCTGGAATAAATATGGCGATGAAAACAACAATGCCGTTACAATAAGTGGTGTACAATATGGCGGCAAAAACCAGACTTTCCTGGTGAGAAGAACCGGCTATTGGGAAAGGGATATTGTGAGTCCCAAAGTAGATAACCTCAAATTTGATGCGGCCTTACACTATAAATTGAATGAGAATGCTGAACTATCCTATGGCTACCGGATCGGACAGATGGATGGCGTTTTTCAACGGGGAAATAAGATCCAGCTGGATAATGTAGTGGTGCAAAATCATAAACTGGAACTCAAAGGCAGCAATTATACCATCCGTACGTATGCTTCTCTTGAAAATACAGGCGATTCCTACAACGTAAAACCCATGGTAGATAACCTGGATATTACCGGCGGTGGTTCTAATTCAGTGTGGGGAGGAAAATTCAAAACAGCCTTGCAGAATGAACTAAATAATGGAACAGAACTGGCAACAGCCATGCAACTTGCCCGTCAGGCAGCGGATGCAGGCAGAGCCGAACCAGGTACCGCTGAATTTAATGCCCTGCAAAATACTATCCGGAAGATCAATAACTGGGACCATGGTGCAGTAATTCCAGGAGCGCCTGAAACCGGTGGTGCTTTTTTGAGCCAGAAAAGCCATTTATATCATGCCGATGCCCAGTATGACTTCGAAAATAAATTAAAGATTTTTAACCTGCTGGTAGGTGCCGATGCCAGGGTATATGAGGTTATTCCGGATGGTAATAACTTTGTAGACTTTTCTAGACCTATCGATGAAAGAACCCAGCCGGGAGGCAATAACGTGTATTACAAAAAATTCGGTGCATTTGCTCAGGCGACCAGAACCTTCTTCAAAGACAAACTGAAAGTATATGGTTCTCTACGGGTAGATTACAATCCTGAGTTTGATCCGAAAGTAAATCCACGTATTGCGGCTGTATATACACTGGCTGAGAAACATAATTTCAGGGCATCTTTCCAGAATGGATTCCGCTTTCCAGCCTTATTTGAAGCTATTTCTTATGTAAACAATGGAAATGTACGCCGGGTGGGTGGTTTATCCTATATCAATGAAGGGCTAGGCTACTTAGACAATTCTTATACGCTTGCTTCTGTAAATACTTTCAACGCTGCCGTAAACCAGGATGTAACAGCCGGACTAACGGCTACTGATGCTGCCTTAAAAAACAGAGGGCTGCTTGAAATCACCAGCCTCTCTCCTACCCGTCCGGAACGGATCAATTCTTTTGAAGTGGGTTATAAAAGTATTCTGCTGGATAACAAACTGGTAATTGATATTGATGCCTATACCAATGAATATGATGGTTTTCTGGGTCAGGTAGAAGTATCTGTTCCGCAAAACAATACAGTGAGTGTAGGCACAGACGAAGCTGTAATTGCCATGCTGGCAGCAAACCGGAATGCGCAGCAAACCCGTTACAGGGTATATACCAATGCTAAAAACAAATACAATAATTTTGGCTCCTCCCTCGGAATTACATATAACTTTTACAAGCGGTTTACTATCTCCGGAAACGTGAACTACAACGATATTGTAACCAATAAGGAAAGAGACGTATTTGTGACTGGCTTCAATACACCCAACTGGACCACTAATCTTTCTATTGGCAACCGGGAAGTAGCCAAAAATCTGGGTTTCAATATTGTGTGGCGGTGGCAGGATTCCTTCCTTTGGGAAAGCCCTTTGGCGAATGGTATCGTACCAGCTTATCAGACGTTTGATGCACAAGTTACCTACCGTTTGCCTCAGCTAAAATCAACCATAAAAGCCGGAGGTTCCAATATTTTCAACCAGCGCTATATTCAATATGCGGCCGGACCAACCATTGGAGGTTTATACTATGTGGCCATTACAGTAGATGGTTTGTTTAATAAATAATACTACTCAAAAACCATCCATGCAATTTACAAAAGCTTTCTTCAATCATCCGGGGAAAGCTTTTGTAACTTTACTGAGAATCTAAATATTCGCTCCAAAATCTAAGTTGAATTAACAGCTTTTAATTTTATATAAAACAATGAAATGGATAACCAGGGAACGCCCCAAAATAGATCGTATCGCCTGTCCCTGGCTGATCAGAAGATTTATAGACCCGGAAGCCCAGTTCTATTTTGTACCCTATCTGCAAATAGCACAAAAAGCACAAGAACTGAATGCCATTCCATTCGATATACCGGAAGCTGAATTTACGCACTATGAAGACCAGTGTACTTTTGACTACTTTATAAAAAAATATGAACTCAAAGATCCGGCTTTGCATATTCTGGCCCCTATTGTAAGAGGCGCCGATACAGATGACCATTCGATTGCCAGCCAAAGCTCCGGGTTGTGGGCTATTTCTGCCGGACTCTCTTTTAATATTACCGATGATTATGAGTTGCTGGAAAAAGGAATGCTGATCTATGATGGATTATATAGCTGGGCGAAACATTTGCAACAGGAAAAACATACGCAAAACCCCACAGAAAAACTTTTATTGCAGGTATTTAACACTTATATGGACCAGAAAACTGGAGCCAGAACCAAGATTCCTGCATGGGCCAAAGAACTGAAAGATGTCATCCAGGACCAGATTGATACCAATTTAAGTCTGAGCCTCAAAGAGATTTCCGAAGGATTAAATATTCATCCGGCCTATGTTTCCAGGGAGTTTTCGAAATACTTTAACAACCTGTCATTTGGTGAGTATATCCGGAAACTGCGTATTGAAAAAGCCATTGATCTGTTGCATACCACAACTCGTTCTTTATCCGAAATTGCGTATCTCACTGGTTTTTCCGATCAGAGCCATTTCACCCGTATTTTCAAAAAATATACCGGTAAAAATCCTTCTGATTACAAAAAAAGTTTGCCAAAAGGTAAAACGGATACAAAAAGTTAATTACGTTCTATTTTTCTGTATTCAGGCTTTATAGTATTGTATCTATCTCTAAAACTAGGTAAAGAGATGAAGATAAACTTAACTCCTTTACTATGAAATGGATAACCAGAGAACGCCCTAAAATTGACCGTATTGCCTGTCCCTGGCTAATACAACGCTTTATTGATCCCAGAGCCGAATTTATTTTTGTTCCTAATGAACAAGTAAAAAGTAAGGCGCATGAGTTAAATGCCATTCCCTTTGATATTCCTGGCGTAGAGCTTTCACATGAAGGCGACTATTGCAGTTTCGATGCTTTATTAAAGAAATATCAAGTAAAAGATGAAGCTTTGGATAAACTGGCAATTATTGTGAGGGCGGCTGATACCGACCGCTTTGATACAGCTGCTCAATCTGCCGGATTATGGGCTATCTCAGCCGGTTTGTCTTATAATTATAAAGACGATTTCACTGTGCTGCAATATGGCTTTGAAATTTATGATGCTTTGTACAGCTGGGCTAAGCACCTGCAAGCCGAAAAGCATGTCTGGAATCCAAGTTTAACCTAAATCCGTTAGTCATTTTTCATTATGTTTCAAAAAAATACCATACTTGTACTACTTCTTAGTTTTTGTACTTTCATTATTATAAGCATTGCCAGCTTGGCACAAACGCCTGCCAAACAAGTGCATGAGCAAGGTCAGGCCTGGCTGGGATATATCAATCAAACCCGCATTTCTGATAAATTCTCCCTTTGGCTTGATTTGCACGCCCGCCGTACAGACCTATTCGACAGATGGGCCACAACTATTATCCGGCCTGGTATCACTTATCATTTTCCGCATAATATTAATTTTACTGCCGGGTACGCCTATGTGTCTCATTATCCTGCTGCTGGATTGAATACAGTCAGGCCAGAACACAGGCCTTGGCAGCAAGTAAGCTGGACCAGAAGGGCTAAACACATTCAAATGCAGCAATGGGTACGTTTTGAACAGCGCTTTAACCGGAAAATTGCCAATGATGAACTGCAGGAAGGATATAATTTTAATTACCGTTTCCGGTATCTGCTGTCTGTTTTGCTGCCTATCAAAAAAGAATTTATCGAACCTAACAGTGTATTTTTTGTCTTCAATGATGAGATTCACATCAACGCTGGCAAACAGATTACCTATAATTACTTCGACCAGAACCGCTTTTTTTTGGGTTTTGGATATCAATTTACTAAATCGTTGAATGCACAATTAGGTTATATGAATTTGTTTCAGCAATTGCCTGCTGGAAACCGCTATAATAACAATCATACCATTAGACTGTTCATCTTCAATAACATTGATCTTAGAAAGAAAAACAGTTAAACTCTATGTAAGCCTTATGAACAAACTCCTGCAAACTGCTGCGAATCCACCTATTTTGCTTATCAGGATAGCTGTCGGATGTATTTTCCTCACAGAAGGCATCCAAAAATTTCTGTTCCCGGCTGAATTAGGTGCAGGAAGATTTGCCAAAATTGGCATTCCTTATCCTGACTTTTTTGGCCCATTTGTAGGCACTTTTGAAATCCTATGTGGAAGCATGGTGCTTATCGGATGTTTTACCAGGCTTTTCAGCATTCCGCTTATTATAATCATGCTGGTGGCCATCACTATTACCAAACTGGTAAATATTCCGGTAGATGGGTTCTGGGAAACTGCGCATGGTGCCCGTACAGATTTTTCGATGCTATTAAGCAGCCTATTTCTGCTCATCAGTGGCAGCGGAAAATGGTCAGTAGACAACTCTATACTTAAATCCAGACAAACCAATGACTCATACACTTCCTTCGACCAGAAAAAAGCCTAGCTTCAGGGAAGCTACCCTATTCTGGCTAAAATTAGGATTTATCAGTTTTGGTGGTCCTGCCGGGCAGATTGCTATTATGCACGAATTTCTGGTCGATCAGAAAAAATGGATTTCCGATGCTAAATTTTTGCATGCGCTTAACTACTGTATGCTCCTGCCCGGACCAGAAGCCCAGCAACTGGCTACCTATATTGGCTGGCTTTTGCATGGCACAAGAGGGGGTCTGGTGGCTGGTGCATTGTTTGTGCTGCCTTCTGTGTTTATTTTGCTTGGGTTAAGTACGGTATACGTTACCTATGGAAACATTCCCTGGGTATATGCATTGTTTTACGGGCTTAAACCGGCTGTTGTAGTCATTGTAATTCTGGCACTTATTAAAATAGGCAAAAAGTCACTGCTTACCCCTTTACATTACAGCATTGCTGCCCTGAGTTTTATCGGCATATTCTTTCTCAATATTCCTTTCCCCTGGATCATTCTGGCAACGCTCATCATAGGATTTGCGGCACAACGCTTCCTGCCATCTTTGTTTATACAAAAAGGAGAAAAAGAAAAAAACACAGTAAATGAAGCAGAATATTTCCTCAACAGCCATACCATCGTAGGGGGAACCGGATTTAACAGCATCCGGTTAGCAAAACAACTAATAACCGGCCTTGTATTGTGGCTGATACCTTTTGGCTTATTTTATTATTTTACTTCTGATTTTGCTTTCTGGCGGACTTTATCCCTATTTTTTACCCAAGCTGCATTTATTACTTTTGGAGGTGCCTATGCTGTATTGCCTTATGTAGCACAGGTAAGTGTAGAGCAATTACACTGGCTTTCCCAATATGAAATGATAGATGGACTGGCTTTAGGTGAAACTACTCCCGGACCGTTGATTATGGTCCTGGCTTTTGTTGGATTTATGGCTGGTTTCAATCATTTCGGGCATTCTGCAATAGCCGGAACCATTGGTTTGCTTACAACCACTTTTTATACCTTTCTTCCCTGCTTTCTGTTTATTTTTATTGGTGCACCAGTTATTGAACGAACCCAACACAATCCAAAAGTAAAGGCTATACTTGGTGTGGTAACTGCTGCTGTTGTAGGTGTAGTACTTAATTTAACGGTTTATTTTGGTAAGGCGGTCGTTTTTCCGCAAGGCTTAGAGGTTAGTAAAGTTGATTACTTCAGTCTTATATGGATTATTATCTCATTTGTGGCCATGTACCGCTTTAAAATCAACATGATCATCTGGATTGGTATTAGTGCATTGGCAGGTCTGGTACATTATCTGGTGATTTAAGCTTTTACTAAGCTTATAGAGATTGTTAATATATTCATGCTGACATTTTACTTCTCCTTTATTATATAATCCTAATTTCAAATGAGCCACATAGCTCATTTATGTAAACTGTAGATAGAATTTCACACTCTTTTCTTATCCTGACCAACTCATAAGAATTAATTTGATCAAATATTTATTTAGAATTATTCTAAATAAATATTGACTTACTAAATCTTTATGCTAATATTTGCCATTATTTATAATTATTCTAGATAATAATATTATATAGACTCCACTATAAAGTATAGGCTATAAATTAAAGATGAATATAAAAAAGATTACAGGGCAGGTACATCTCTGGCTTGGCCTCCTATCAGGATTAATAGTTTTTGTAATCAGTATCACAGGCTGCCTGTATGCTTTTCAGGCAGAAATCTCAGATTTTACGCAGCCTTACCGTTTTGTAGAAAAACAAAATACTGCTTTCCTTTCCCCTTCTCAATTAGAGGTAATTGCCAAAAAACAATTGCCAGATAAACACATACACAGTGTTGAATATGCTAAAAGCGGAGATAAAGCAGCCGTGGTATCTTTTTATAGTTTTGATCCGGAATATTATTATCTGGTGTACATAAATCCTTATATCGGAGAGGTGTTGAAGGTAAAAGATGTAGATAAAGATTTCTTCCGGATTGTGTTGATGGGGCATTTCTATTTATGGCTTCCTCCAGCTATAGGTCAGCCTGTGGTAGCATCTGCCACACTCATTTTCGTGGTCCTGATGTTTTCGGGGCTCATTCTGTGGTGGCCAAAAAATAAGGGGGGCAGCCAAACAACGTTTTACCATTAAATGGAATGCACGCTGGCGCAGAACTAATTACGACTTACACAATGTATTAGGCTTCTATATGACATGGGTTGTGATTTTTATTGCGCTCACTGGCCTGGTTTGGGGTTTTCAATGGTTTGCCAAAGGTACCTACTGGGTTGCTTCCGGAGGAAAACAATGGCAGGAATACAGTGAACCCTTATCTGATACAAATTTTACAGCTGTAAACACTACGATTCCCGTTGCTGACCGGATATGGAATAAAATGCAAGCCGAACATGCAGATGCAGAAACGATTGAAATTCATTTTCTGGAACATTCCAGTTCGTCTATTCTGGCAGCAATGAATGTAGATGCAAGTACATACTGGAAAATGGATTACCGTTTTTTCGATCAGTACACCTTACAAGAACTCTCCGTAGACCATCAATGGGGCAGATTTGCTGAAGCAAGCGCTGCAGATAAGCTTATGCGCCTAAACTATGATATACATGTAGGGGCTATTATGGGTCTGGCAGGTAAATTCCTCGCTTTTTTTGCCAGCCTCATGGCAACTTCCTTACCTATCAGCGGATTTTGTATATGGTGGGGAAGAAGAAATAAAAAATCAACCAACGTACGTGTTCCTTCAATCAGCCTTCAAAAAACAAAAGCTACCAGTAAGACAAAAGAACAAATTGAAAGCATTCACTAATTCTATTGTCAGACAAAGTATCAGCAGTAATGAATTATCCAATTACTGCTGATATTTCTAAGTAAAAAATAATCTTACATATTCATCTTCTTCAACTCATCTACAGCATGACTGGCGGCTCTGGCAGTAAGGGCCATAAATGTGAGCGAAGGATTCTGGTTTCCAATAGAAGTCATGCAGGCACCATCCGTCACATATACATTCTGGCAAAGGTGTAACTGATTCCATTCATTCAATAGGGAAGTTTTTGGATCTTTGCCCATGCGTACACCCCCATCTCATGAATATCCAGGCCAGGAGCCTGTTTACTATCATGGGTTGAAATATTTTTACAGCCAGATTTTTCGAGCATTTCAGCACCCTGTACCAGAAAGTCTTGTAATACTTTCTCATCATTTGCATCGTATCCAACCGAAGTAATCAGTTGCGGAATATCCCAGGCATCTTTCTGGTCTTTGCTCAGGCGTACATGATTTTCATAAATTGGTATGGTTTCTCCCTGCATCATCATATACACACTCCAGTCGCCAGGTTCGGAAAGACTATCTTTCCAGTCGGCACCAAATCCCTGCGCCCCTGCGCCACCTCCCCAGCCACCACGTCCGGCACTGAAAGCTACCATATAGCCTCTCAAGAAATCTGTATCTTGTTTGAATACATTCCGGAAAGAAGGCATAAAGGCGGTAGTTGGCCGGCGGCCGTAGTAATACTGGTCTTTGTAGCCATCATAAGAAGCCGTCATGCTGCCGCGGTAGTTATGAAAAGCCACATACCGGCCGAGTAAGCCACTATCATTTCCAAGGCCATTCGGGAAACGGTTAGACGTAGAATTGAGCAGAAGCAGGTTTGTATTCAGGCAGGCGGCATTTACAAAAATAATTTTCGCAAAGTACTCCTGCATTTCTTTACTTTCTGCATCTATCACCCGTACGCCTGTAGCTTTGCCTTTTTGTTCGTCGTAAATAATAGAATGCACCACTGAATGCGGCCGTAGGGTAAGATTACCGGTTTTTTCAGCCCAGGGAATAGTGGCTGAATTGGAACTGAAATAGCCCCCAAACGGACAACCCCGGTAACATAAATGCCTGGCCTGACATTGTCCACGTCCCTGGTCAATATGGACCTGATTGGGTTTAGTAAGGTGGGCACAACGGCCAATAATTACCTGCCGATCCTGGTAATGCTGCTTTACGCTTTGCTGAATATGTTTTTCTACACAATTGAGTTCAAAGGGAGGTAGAAATTCACCATCCGGCAAATGTTCGATCCCATCTGCATTTCCACTAATGCCAGTGAACTTCTCTACATGGCTGTACCAGGGAGCCAGGTCTTTGTAACGGATGGGCCAGTCTACAGCAAAACCATCTCGGGCTGGGGCTTCGAATTCATAATTACTCCAGCGCTGTGTTTGCCGGGCCCAGATGAGCGATTTTCCTCCCACTTGGTAGCCGCGTATCCAGTCAAAAGGCTTTTCCTGAATATATGGATGTTCTTTATCTTTTACGAAAAAATGCTCAGTTGCTTCCTCAAACGCATAACAACGGCTCGTAATGGGGTTGTCTTTTTCAACTTCTAATGGAAAACGTCCCCGATGTGGAAAATCCCAGGGATTTTTAGTGGCTGTTGGGTAATCTTTGATATGCCTTACATCCCGTCCCCGTTCCAGCACTAACGTTTTCAGGCCTTTTTCGGTGAGTTCTTTAGCTGCCCAGCCGCCGCTAATTCCCGAGCCAATCACAATCGCATCATACGTCATTTGTTGTTTAGCATTCCCGTTGATATTCATAGGTAGAGCGTTTGTAAATAAAGTTTATTAAGCATTGATTAGAAATTGAGCTGTTTACAAGTAAGAAAAAATTAACTACACTTTACGTAATGGCTGGCATCTTTAAAATTACATTGAATGCGTAAATAATACAATATTCTGCCTGATTATTCCCTGTTCACGTCTTGTATACCGCCTTTCTTCGAGCTGTTCACCTGCTGTATACCGGATAAATTACCTAAAACCGGCTTTCTGCTATTTCCTTTGCATTGTCATTCAGGCAAAGCCATCAACCATTTTATAGCTTATATACCCTACCACCATGTTCAAAAAATTCAGTTTATCAATCATTTACACTTTATCAACCTTCTTATTATTTACAAACATGCTACATGCACAAACCAAACAACCCATGAAAACCGGAGAGTATTATCTGGAAGGCGTAATGGAAGTCGGCTCTGGCTTCCGTTTTAACAAAGACAATACATTCAATTTCTTTTTCAGCTACGGTGCCATAGACCGGGAAGCCAATGGAACCTGGGAACAAAAGGGCGACAGCATTATTCTCAACAATGCACCCAAACCCGAAAAAGACTTTGCCCTGGTAAAGTCCATGAAAACCAAGTATAATGAAACCGTAATTAAGATCACTGATCCTAACCAGATGGTGCTCCGGAATATTGCCTGCCGTATTCAAACGCCACAAGGTGAACTGGAAGGCATTACCAACCAGTATGGTGAAATTACTTTTGACAAGACACAGATAGATCAAATTTCCTTGATTCATGAATTCTGGCCCGACCGTTTCTCTGATTTTACTATTACCGAAAAAGATCATAATTATTTTGAATTCCGGATTGAACGCTGGATTGTAGAGGTGGAATTCAAAAATCTGGTATTGAAAGTGGATAAAAATTCACTAACTGGACCTCATCCGATTATGCAAGGGAAAGAATTTAGTTACGTAAGAGGCGAATAGTAGAAATATCGAATGGAGAACAAGGAATAGTGAATTCAGTTAAAGCCAGATATAACATTCCTCTAATATTCATTATTAGCTTTGCTGAACTCACATTCCTTGTTCATTTGTTCAACTTCAATACATTATCTGTAGCCTTTAGTGAAGTATATGTATATACAGAAAAATAAAATATCCTCTTACCTTTGCAGGATATTTGTATTAGCCATTCTCTAATTCTGTTTTATATACTTATACTTTTACACTTTGAAACCAAAAAAAATATACCTGATCCGCCATGGGCAAACCAATTTTAACCGCATGGGCATTGTGCAGGGCGGAGGTATAGACTCTGACCTGAACGAAACCGGCAGGCGGCAGGCGCAGGCATTTTACGACTTCTATAAAGATATTCCTTTCGATAAAATATACATTTCTACCCTGAAACGCACGATGCAATCGGTGCAAGGCTTCATCGATGAAGGTATTCCTTATGAGGCACATGCCGGACTCAATGAGATTAACTGGGGATACCGGGAAGGCATTCATATTACACCTGAGGAAGATGCTTATTATTATCAGGTACTGGATGCCTGGAGTAAAGGCGATGTTACCTTGCAGATTGAGGGGGGAGAGAGTCCTACGGATGTGCAGAACCGCCAGAAACCGGTGCTTGATCTGATTTTATCCCGTCCAGAAGAGGAAACCATATTGATTTGTATGCACGGCAGAGCGATGCGGATTCTGCTTAGCCTGGTATTGAATTATCCCTCCAATGTATGGATATGTTTGAACACCAGAATCTGTGCCTGTACAAACTATCTTATACTGGCAACCTGTTTACGGTAGAATCGTTCAATGACATAGCACATCTGAAGCAGTTAATTGATGCCTGATCGGGTATTTCCTACACTTTCAATTGCTGTATATACAGGTGTGGCCTAACCTTAAACAATTGAAACATGGACTTTAACAAAGATACCGTACTGATTATTTACAAAGGCAACAGCCGTTCTGATAAAGAAGGATATGGGTATGCCAGTGCACTGAAACCTCATGTGCATGATATTGATGTAACCAAAGAACCTCTTACCAGCACACAGATTAAAGAAATAGCTGATAAACTTGGGGTAGATGTAGAAGCACTGGTAGACAAAGAATCTGATATTTATAAAGAAGAGTATACCGGTATGAGTTTCGATGCCAGCAACTGGCTCAACATCCTTTCTCAGAAACCAGGTCTGCTCAGAACTCCTATTATTTTTGATGGGGAAAATGGTCATATATTCGAGTCTGGCCGGGATGTGATTAAATATGGAACCACACAGAAAGGCATGTAATCAAGCACCTTCCTGAAATTACCGATAGATTTCATGTAAAAGCTGCTATTTATCAATGGCGGCTTTTGACTATATTTCTTATATCCAGCGCCTTACACTTAAGAAGCATCCAAAGGAATAGCTTAGTCCTTAATTTAAAAATTGCCCTTTCTATAGGTAGAATTGGCATATATTATGTTCCAGTAAAATTCAACTTTCAGAGAAAAAATCTGAGATTATATTGTCTGTTACGTATTACCATAATAGTCGCAAAAATTTATTCTTCGCTCATTCCTATTTTCCTCTTATATCTTTTCCTTTCCATTGGTGTAATAAAACTATTATTGTTTCTGCTTGTTTAGTATCTTTAAATAACTTGTTACATTTTTTAAGTTAGCCTGCTTTTTGCAGACTGTATACAATGAATATATTTAGGTATCTTATTCCTCAAATATAATTTGAAGGTTATGATGCAAATGACCAAAAATACCACTTATTGGATTTGCCAGTTTGCCGGCTGGACAGCCTACTGTCTGAACGATCTAGTTATACATAGCGGCCGCTTTGGCTACAGCAATGGCTTATTAATTAATGCCGCTATCACCATTGTGCTGGGAATTTCTGTTACCCATATTTACAGGCATATAATAAAAAAGTATGGCTGGCTGGACTTATCCTGGAGTCAATTGGTTCCGAAAATTGTAAGTTGTGTGCTGCTGATGGCTATTATAATGGTAAAGTTCTTTATTCTCCTGGATTTTTATACAGTACCAGATATACAACAACATATTACGCCGTCATCCATAATATTTTTCATCATTAACTGGGGTAAACTATTATTGTTATGGTCGGGGATCTATCTCCTGTTCCAGTATTTTGAACGTTCCAGGAAGTTTGCAAATAATCAATTTTAATATTTACATTTAATACAGTATAGCGACTTGTGCGCTCTTAATTTTTGGAAATTGTGCGAATGAATCGAATCACCATCTATTGGATCTGTCAGATTGCCGGCTGGACAGCTTATTGTCTGAACGATCTGGGTATTTACAGCTACCGCTTCGGTTACAGCGATGGCTTATTAATTAATGCCGCTATTACCATTGTGCTGGGAATTTCTGTTACCCATGCGTACCGCTTGGTTATTAAACGGCTTTCCTGGCTGGATCTACCGTTAAGTCAACTCGTACCTAGGATTGCGGCTTCTGTGTTGCTAATGGCGATTGTAATGGTTATGCTCAGTATCCTGCTCGATTATTATACGGTGCCGGATATACGCAAATATTTTTCGCTGGAAGGCATCGTATTTTTCATCATCAACTGGGGCAAACATTTGTTATTGTGGTCGGTAATTTACCACCTGTTCCAGTATTTTGAACGTTCTAAAAAGAATGAAGTAGAAAAAGTAAGGCTTACTTCTTCGGTACGGGATTTTGAAGCGAAAATACTACGTTCGCAGCTTAATCCGCATTTTATGTTCAATTCCCTCAATAGTATCCGGGCATTAATTCTGGAAAATCCGGAAAAAGCGCAGATTTCTGTCACCAGGCTTTCTAACCTGCTCCGAAATTCCCTGCTTGCTGACCGCCGCAAAACAGTTACCCTCGAAGAAGAATTAAAAACAGTACAGGATTATTTAGCCCTCGAAAAAATCCGCTACGAAGACCGCCTGAGCGCACGTATGAACATTCAACCCGAAGCGCTTCCGGTGCAAGTACCGCCTATGATGGTACAAACCCTGGTAGAAAACGCAGTAAAACATGGCATATCCAAACCGTTGAAAGGCGGATTTATTACGGTAGATGCCGAAATAAAAGACGACAAAGCCTATATTTCTATCCGCAATACTGGTGTATTGCATCAGATAAACTCCGATGGTTTTGGCCTTGTAAATACTACCCAGCGGCTGGCCCTCATTTTTGGAAGCCAGGCAAATTTTGAAATCAAGCAGGAAGCGGAAGAAGTAGTATGTGCACAAGTGATTCTGCCAGCCCATCCTTCCCTGGAACCAACCCGTAAGGAAATAAAAAAAAGCAAACCCAAACCAGCCGGGCTACAACAATAGCAGTAAATCAGCAGTACTGGCTCATTTGAGTTAGACTTTCCAGATGGTATATAATTTTAGATTATCGAATACCAAACCGTTCGGTGATTCCCAACCGGTAAGCTAGTCTGAGTTTTTGAAGAGTGGGTATTATTCAATCCGAAGGTTTGTATTTGTACAATTAATTTCCAAATTTTCTGATATTCAATATTTAAATGTATAGCTTCACTTTTTGCAAGCCATATTGAAAATAAACGTATGAAAGCACTGATTATAGATGATGAAAGACTGGCCAGAAACGAATTAAAACGTTTGCTGGAAGCGTATCCTAAAATAAATGTCGTGGGAGAGGCCGTAAATGCAGAAGATGCCCTAGACAAAATTGAGCAACTTAGTCCGGATCTTCTGTTCCTGGATATACAAATGCCTGGTAAAAACGGGTTTGAACTTCTATCATCCATTGAAGGCAATGTACCGGATGTTATTTTTACAACAGCTTACGATGAATATGCATTAAAAGCGTTTGAATTTAATGCCCTCGATTATCTGCTTAAACCCATTGATACACACCGGCTGGCAGAGGCCATTCATAAGGTAGAAGATTACCAGAAAACGGAAACTGAGCGCAAGGAAAATGTAAAAATGCTCACCGAACAAGATCAGGTTTTTGTAAAAGACGGAGAAAAATGCTGGTTCGTTAAATTAAGCCGCATCCGCCTGTTCGAATCTATGGGCAACTATGTTCGCCTGCACTTCGACGACCAGAAACCCCTCATCCTTAAGTCGCTCAATGCTTTAGATGAACGCCTCGATCCTCATACTTTTTTCCGTGCCAACCGCAAGCATATTATCAATTTGCAATGGATTGAAAAAATAGAACCCTGGTTCAGCGGCGGATTGCAGGTAACCTTAAAAGGGGGTGACAAAATTGAAATATCCCGCAGGCAAGCTATCCGGTTTAAAGAATTGCTTAGTTTGTAGGAAATTATTCGTTATTCAAAAAAGAGCACAAACGGTCAATCGTTTGTGCTCTTGTAATTACCGGGATAACTAAGGGACAAATCTTCTACATGTTCTAATCTTGTAATCTTCTATCCTACCGTTTTGAAATAAGCCTTACTCCCGGAGGATACGCAAAATCCTGCCATAGTTGCTCCAGCGTATTTGCATCAGGTTCGCCATCATATACCACAAAGCGGTAATTAGCCGTATAGAATTCACCGGGATTGATCTGCCAGTTCCCATCCTGGGAAGGCGCATAGCAGAAAAACGGCTCAGTCGGATGAATACGCATGGCTTGAGGCGAACGGAAATTCTGCGGATGATCCATAATGGTAATACCGGCCATACTGCCATCTACTTTGCCCCCAATATGGCACCACCTGGCTTTAGTGGCATGCCCTTCTTTACGGCCTTTACCTTCAGAAGTCAGGAAAGTAGTATTCTGCTCGCCATCCCATTGGCGATTGCCCCGGAAACCTACCCCACCATAATGATACGTAGGTAAAATAAGAGGCTGGTCAGTGGCACAATTCTGGGTAACTTCCAGGTCGAATACATGAAAGGTAGCATTCGGATAATTATACACTTTCACTTCCCATACTTCATCCAGCGCTTTCACTGGTTTTCCGGATGTTAGATCAATATACGTATGTTTGGCACTAAATCCACTATATACCGGACCTTGAAAACTTTCTTGTAATCCTACCGCTTCTACCTTTCCGGTACCATCTTTTACATTCCAGAAATCAGGTTTGCGGCCCATAAATTCGGTTTTTGTCCAGGAAGCCCATATGCCGTGATGGTGAATATGATTGGGTGGGTAATCGTCGCTTACCATTTTACCGGAAGGTGTAAATACCGGATGGATATAGCCTCCCCTCAAATATACCGAGTCTATATCTTTTCTGGGCAGTTCACCTTCTATATGGTAAGAAATCACCGGTTTCCCATGAACTGTAAACTGGATTTGCTTTTTCTCTTCCTTCACTTCTACTTCTTCGCCCTTATATTTTCCTGTTTCTATATAATACTCATCTACATCTCCGGCCCTTATGGCATTCATAAAAAAAAATCCTTCCTCATATTGATTTACCTGCATGGCGATTTTATTGCCTTTTTCGTCGCGGAGATACAACTGCTTATTCAGTAATTCAGGCGGAACCGGAAAAGAAACCAGTGCAGACTTCCGGTTATGGTCTCCAGCGGTTACAGAAAGAATATACAATTTTTTATAAGGAGAAGAACTGTTATACAAAATGAGTATGCCAAATAAAATACCTGTAAAACAAATCTTTTTAAAGTACTGAATCATAATGAGAAAAGGAAAGGCAGCGTTAAAAATGAAGTACCAACAATTTAAATGTATTTTCCTTACAATGGAAGAATTTACTTTTTCTTTATAGGACTATCTGATAATCCGGTCGTACATACCGCCATAGGCGTTTTCTTTTACACCATCGCTTAGCAGAAAATCATGTGGAAAACCCAGTTCGATTTTGCTTACTTCATTGAGCTTATTCAATCTCTCTTCGGATAAAGTGAATTTGAGCGCACCCAGGCTATCTTTGATTTGTTTTTCATTCCGGGCACCTACTATAGGAATAATGCCTCCGGCTTGCTGCCTCACCCAGTTAATTGCCACCTGGCTTGGACTCCAGCCCATATCATCGGCCATTTCTTTCACTACCCTGGCAATAGCCGTATTTCGCTCATTGAGCCGGGAACTGTTTTCTTTCAGGCGCTTGGGATCATCGTTTGCATCCAGGTATTTTCCTGAAAGTGCACCACCTGCCAAAGGTGCCCATGCGGTTACACCAATATTAAATGCTTTTGCCATCGGAAGCAGATCTCTTTCCGGGGTACGTTGAATGAGGCTATATTCAATCTGCAAGCCGATAAACTGTGTCCACCCTCTTAAATCAGCCAGAGTATTGGCTTGCGAAACAATCCAGGCTGGTGCATCAGAAATAGCAATGTAGAGAATTTTTCCAGCACGTACCAGGTCATCGAGGCCACGCATCACTTCTTCAACCGGTGTGGTAGAATCCCACATATGCAGATACATCAGGTCAATAAAGTCTACATTCAACCGCTTCAAACTTGCTTCAATAGATTGCACCAGGTTTTTCCGATGGTTTCCACTGGCATTTACATCGCCGTGTTTATTGTATAAGGTATATTTGGTAGCTACCACAAAGCGTTCACGGTCGGCCTGTATAAATTCACCTACCATTTTTTCACTGGTTCCTTTGGTGTAAAAATTAGCCGTATCCAGGAAATTACCACCTGCTTCTGCAAAGGCATCAAAAATTTTACGGCTTTCTTCTTTGTTGGCCCCCCATCCCCATTCTTCTCCAAATGTCATAGTACCCAGGCATAATTCTGATACCCGAAGTCCGCTTTTTCCAAGCAATCTGTAATTCATAACGTCTATTCTAGTTTAGGTAAGTTTACTAATTAGTCAATATAAGCAGTCAGCGTGACAAATTTTACATTCAAATGCCTATTATTTTAAGTATAGAAATAGGTTGAATATATCAGGACTTTTGCTGAGATGAAAGATCATAAATTATGCTGGTAAGTTATACAAAACAAAAAGCCTGGCTACTTGAGTAGCCAGGCTGATACTTATCTTATAACTGATTATAATTTCTTCATCAAATCTTGCGCTTCTTTGTGGTACGGATGGTTTTCATTGTCCATGATGCCTTTCAAAATCTTTTTAGCTTGTTTCTCATCATCCGCCTGTACATAACTCAATGCCAGATACCATTCTGCTTCTTCCGTGTATTTATTAGCAGGCATAGTTAATACCGCTTCAAAAGATTGAATGGCTTCCTGAGTCTTCTTAAGCGCAAGGTATGAATTGCCTTTATAGAACTGAACCTCTGCTTCTGCCGTATTATTACCCAACATTTTTTCAAAGATATTTAGCGCCATTGCATATTTACCTTCCTCATAATGTTCCATTGCCTGTGCTGATAAAGAACTGTCACCGTCGGTAGATACCCATTGATTTTCATGCGCATGGAAGTAGGAGTCTGCTAATTTTTCGCCGGACTCATTAGCTCTTAACAGCATAAACACAGGTACCATTAGAAGTAAAACCGCTGCTGCTGCCCAGTAATACATTTGCTTGCTGGTTGGATTAAAGGATATAGTTTTAGCTTCAGTAGCAGTTGTAGCTTCCTCTTCAGGCTGGTAGGCAGGCATTTTAGCATCCTCCTCTTTCAATAATGCCAGCATGTTCAATCTGCCAGCCGTTTGTAAGCCTGTTGTAATTTTCCGTTGAAGAGCTACCTGTTCGGCAAGTGCAGTTTCAGCAGAGAGCCTTTGTTCAAAGGCTGATTTTTCTTCCTGGTTAAGCCTGCCACTCAAATAATTATCTATGAGTTCAGCAAGTGATATATTTTCTAACATAATATTTTCTAATCGAGTAATTTAACGTTTACATGAGTAAAGTAGTTTGTTTCTCTGTTTTTTATATCTTAATGGTAAAAGTCTGTAGTGGTAACCTATTATTCTTTAAATATTTAAATTAATGAAAGATTATTTTTGCACTATTTTCTTCAACCGCACCAGGCATTTGTACTTTTGAGTTTTAGCAGAATCGGTGCTTTTATAATTCAACGCTGAGGCAATTTCTTCTGTGCTGTAATTTTTGTAATACGAATAGATCAACAAGGTCTTGCAAGGCTCGCCCAGCTCATTCATGGCTTTTTCCAGCATCGCATATACCTGCTCTTTTTCTTCTGCAAATGTTTCCTCTACTGGTTCTTTTACAAATGCATCCTGAAAACTCTGCTGCTTACGTAAAGAAGCCTGGTATTCAAACAGCTTATTCTTTCCGATGGCAAACAAATATGTTTTTACTGAACTTTGTAAGCTAACCAGCTTTCCCGACATAATGTTTTCGTAGAATATTACTATGATTACCTGATATATGTCTTTCGCTGTTTCCTCCGGACACTGATAGTTCCGTACTGCCCAGCTGATGAATTCATCTCTGTAAGCCCTATAGATACTTGTTAATTTACTCTCATTGCCATTCTTAATTTCTTGAATAATGGTATGGTCGAACATATAAGAATTCGTATGTTGATGTTAGATAAGGTTTAGGGTAACCCTCCAAGGTACAAATTTTTAGTTACAGGCTTGGAAAAAAAAATTTAAGATTTTTTAAAAAATAGGGTTACATACCCAGGTTCTTTCCATAAAGTTCAAAATCCGAATCATATTTGGTTAAAAGGTTTAGGTTAAAAGACGATAAACCCGCTCCGGTTAACTTCCCAGGGGCGGGCTTATTTTTTATATAGCCTTTATCGTGCAAACATCTGCAATTCCTTTCGTTTTTTCAATTCCTCTCTAAAGCTGATTTTCCCGGTATACGCTTATCTCTGATTTACAGTTGTTTATTGGAATATAAATTTCTTCAAAAAGGTATTAGGCTCAATTTCAGTCAGAATACAAACTATTTAGCAAAAGTTATTTTAATTTTTTAGACGTATAATTATTTCAATAGTAAGTTGAATTTTAGAAATTGCAAGCCCTTCTTTACATCATAAAGAAGGGCTTGCAATTTTAATATAGCCATCTATTATTCTCTTTCTTATGAAGCGCATCTCAATTTATCTGTTTATCGGCTTATACTTGTTGCTGGCAAATAACCTGTACGCCCAGCGAACCATCTGGACTAAGGAGCAAGCCAACACCTGGTATAAAAATCAACCCTGGCTTGTAGGTAGCAACTACATCCCCTATAATGCCATTAACCAACTGGAGATGTGGCAGGCCGAAACTTTCGATCCGCAAACGATAGACAAAGAGTTAGGATGGGCCGAACAACTAGGTTTTAACACCCTGCGGGTATACCTCCATGACAAAGTATGGCAGCAAGACCCGGATGGCTTTAAAGGACGTATTGACCAGTTTTTGACTATATGTACCAAACATAATATCCGGCCTATGTTTGTGCTGTTTGATTCTTGCTGGGATCCTATGCCCAAACTGGGTAAACAACGTGAACCCCGGCCAGGCGTACATAATTCCGGGTGGATGCAAAATCCTGGCGCTGAAATTCTTCAGGATAAAAGCAAATATCCCATGCTGGAAGAATATGTAAAAGATGTGGTGGAGCATTTTGCTACGGATAAACGGGTACTTGCCTGGGATGTATGGAACGAACCGGATAATATGAATGATGCCAGATTTAAAGAAGAGCCTGCTAATAAGATAGATCTGGTAACAGCCTTACTTCCCCGGGTATTTGAATGGGCCAGGTCTGTAAACCCTTCCCAGCCCCTCACCAGCGGCATTTGGAAGGGAGATTGGTCAAACCATGAAAAACTCCAGCCTTTTGAAAAAATTCAGATTGAAAATTCTGACGTGATCTCATTTCATAACTATGATAGTCCGCAGGATTTTGAGAAAAGGGTAAAATGGCTGCAAGCCTACGGAAAACCCCTGCTCTGCACCGAATATATGGCCAGAGGAAATAACAGTACTTTCCAGGGCACTTTGCCTTTAGCCAAGAAATACAATGTAGCTGCTTATAACTGGGGATTTGTAGCCGGAAAAACCAATACCATCTATCCCTGGGATTCCTGGAAAAAAGTGTATAATTCAGAACCGCAAGTGTGGTTTCATGATATTTTCCGTCCTAATGGAAAACCCTATAGTGAAAATGAAGTGCGGCTTATCCGTCAGCTAACAGCCAGAAAAAAACAGAAAGAACCTGCAGCCGTTAACTAATTTTTGGTTGATAATATCTGGTATATTTTAGCTTTTTATGTTATGTCTATGCTGAATAAGAAAATACCTATTATCCTGCTGATTAATCTGCTCATCTGGACAGGTTGTAATAGAAAATCAGTAAGCCCTTCCCAATCTGGTACCGGCATTCCTGTTCCAGCTGGCATGTTTGCGAATCCGATTATGGATGGGGCTGATCCCTGGGTCTTTAAGAAAGATGGCCTATATTATTTCTGTCAGTCACGGGCCGGAGGTATTTATGTGGCCAAATCGCAATCTATGACCAAGCCTGGTACTTTCTCGCAGGTATGGAAAGCACCTGCTTCCGGATGGAACCGGACAAATATATGGGCACCCGAACTGCATTACCTGAATGGCAAATGGTACATTTATTATGCAGCTGGCGAAGCTGGCCCACCTTTTATTCATCAGAAATCAGGTGTCCTGGAATCTGTTACAAGTGATGCGATGGGAGCTTATACCGATAAAGGAATGCTGTATACCGGCGACGATATTACTGTTTCTGGTTCGGCCCGGTGGGCAATTGACCTCACGCCTTTTTATCTGAATGGACAGTTGTATGCTGTATGGTCCGGCTGGGAACAGAACGCCTCCACCGACCGCACACCACAGCATTTATACATTGCAACTATGAGCAATCCCTGGACGATTAACTCAAACCGTATAAAGATTTCATCACCTGAACAACCCTGGGAAAAAGGCACGGAACTCGATTTGAATGAAGGTCCGGAATTGTTAAAAAATCAGAACAAAGCATTTATTATTTATTCCTGCCGGGAATCCTGGCTGCCTGCCTATCAGCTTGCCCAGTTAACGCTTTCAGATACCCTGCTCAATCCAATGGAAAAAACCAACTGGATGAAGAAAGGGCCTGTTTTTACCGGTACTAGCCAGGTGTATGGCGTCGGGCATGTGAGCTTTACTACCTCTCCCGACAATACAGAAAACTGGATGTATTACCATTCTAAAAAGTCGACAACGCCTGGCTGGGAACGGGATATACGCTTACAGAAATTCACCTTCAATACAGATGGCTCACCAGATTTTGTTACCCCTATTCCAGTAAATACACCTATTCATTTGCCCTCCGGAGAAAAATAGTATCTTAGCGGGATTTTTTATAAAGAAAGGCTTATACATTTGTAGGCAATTCTGAGCTCAGTTCTGTCTGCTAAAAAGCTAATTTGGATGGAGGCAGTTATTTGGGTGTAAATTACAAGTAGAAAAGCGTAAAGGGTCTATACTAACAATCATTTCATACAACAACCATCCATGCATAAATTATTGGTAATACTTTTTGTCATCGGTTTTACTTGCCAATCCTGCAAACAATCTTCACAAACCGAACAAACCAGTACTTCACAAAGTACAACCAATAGCACTGCTACTCCAGCAGAAACTAATACTATTTCTTATACTAATCCTGTTCTGCCCGGAGATTATGCTGATCCATCTATAACAAAGGTGGGAGATACGTATTGGGCTACTGCTACTTCTTCGGAATGGGCGCCATTATTTCCCTTATTGAAGTCAAAAGATCTGGTACACTGGGAAACAGTTGGGCATGTTTTCCCGGAAGGAATGCCTAACTGGACAGATGCTCACTTCTGGGCACCTGAAATTTCATACGAAAATGGCAAAGTATACATTTATTATACGGCTAATAAAAAAGGAGGAAATCTATGTGTAGGTGTGGCCAGTGCTACCAATCCGGAAGGCCCTTATACGGATCATGGGCCACTTGTATGCCAGGAAGCAGGCTCTATTGATGGATTTCCTATTCGTGACGAGAACGGGCAATTATACTTAATATGGAAAGAGGATGGTAACAGCGTAAAGAAGCCTACACCGCTCTGGGGACAACGTATGAATGAAGAACGCACCAAGCTGACTGGCGAAAAATTTGAGTTGTTCCGCAATGATGCCACCTGGGAAGGCAATCTGGTAGAAGGGCCTTCGGTGATTAAAAGAGGCGATTATTTTTATATGTTTTACGCTGGTGCCGGTTGCTGTGGCCGGGGTTGTACTTATGCTACAGGTGTAGCCCGTTCCAAAAGTATTACTGGTCCCTGGGAAAAATATACCAAAAACCCTATTCTGGTGAAAAACGATACCTGGCAATGCCCAGGACATGGCACTGTATTTACAGATGCTTCCGGACGCTATTTCTTCCTGTATCATGCGTATAACACCGAAAGTTTTGTATATGCCGGAAGACAAGGTTTGCTGGAAGAATTTACCTGGAATGCAGAAGGATGGCCGGTTTTCTCAGATAATAGCCCGGATACTCAGGTGAACCTGACTTCAGCCCAGCCAGTAGATAGCCTGAATGTAAAAGAAGAGTTTACTTCAACCACCTTGGCACAATCATGGCAATGGCCGGTTGGAAAACAGCCTGAATTTACAATCAATACCGCCCAGAACGGAATAATCAGTTTAAAGGCAAATACAAAGGATATTGGTTCTGTATTGGCACAACGCACCAAAACAGCCGATTATACCGCTACTACCACGCTTGACTTAAGCAGCGTAAAAGCCGGTACCAGTGCAGGCTTATCGGTAATAGGCGACCCGGAAAATGCCCTGGGAATTTCTGCAGACAATGGCAAAATAATGGTCTGGGAAGTAAAAGGAGGTAAAACCCGTACAGTAGCCGATTCCAAAGTGCCTTCTTCGCCTAAATTATATTTTCAGGTGTCAGCCAATGCCGGAGATAAATTTGTATTTTCCTGGAGTGCTGATGGATCAACCTGGAATGCCTTGAATAAAGATCAACCTCTGGACGGAAGTTTCCTTCCTCCCTGGGACCGTGCTTTACGAGTGGGAATGGTTGCCAAAGGAAATCCAGTAAATAGTGTAAATTTCGATTCATTTCAACTGACAAATACGCCACAAAACCTTAAAACCAATTAAAATATAGTCATACTTATGAAAAACAAAATCCCTTATTTTTTAGCAGGCATATTTTTCTTATCCCTGGCAGCCGGTTGTTCTCAGAAATCAGAAAATACTACTGCCAGCCAAGAAGATACTACGCAGACTACAACAGCCACCCAACCGGAAACACAAATGAATTTACAAAAAGTATCGTTCGGAAAACTCAGTGATGGACGTGAAGTTCAGCTTTATACCCTCACCAATAAAAACGGAATGACCGTGAAGATTACCAATTATGGGGCTATCGTTACTTCCATTGTTACCCCTGACAAAACCGGCAAAATGGGCGATGTAGTATTAGGCTTTGATAGTTTAAAACCATATACTGGGGAACATCCTTACTTTGGAGCTGTAGTAGGCCGGTATGGGAATAGAATTGCCAAAGGTAAGTTTACTTTGGATGGAAAAACCTATACCCTGGCTACCAACAATGGTGAAAACCATCTGCATGGCGGTATTATGGGCTTTGGCAAAGTACTGTGGGATGCGCAGGAAGCCGGCACGGCAGATGAACCCGGTGTAAAGCTGACTTATGTAAGCAAAGATGGTGAAGAAGGATATCCGGGAACACTCACCAGTACCGTTACCTATACCTTAACCAACGACAATGAGCTTAAAATCGCCTACACTGCCCAGACAGACAAAGCTACGCCTCTCAACTTAACTAATCATAGTTATTTTAATCTGGCTGCCGGGCAAGCACAAGATGCCTTAAATCACGTTGTTACGCTCAACGCGGACAGATACACCGTAATCGATAAAGGATTTATACCTACCGGAGAGTTAAGACCTGTAAAAGGAACGCCTATGGATTTTACCCAGCCTCATCCTATTGGAGAGCGGATTGCCCAGGTAGAGGGTGGCTATGATCATAATTATGTATTGAACAAACCATCTGAAAAAGAAATGTCTCTGGCTGCTACCGTGTATGAACCAGGGTCAGGCCGCTATATGGAAGTATTCACGACTCAGCCTGGGGTGCAATTCTATTCAGGTAATTTTCTGGATGGCAAGCTTACTGGTAAAAACGGAGCGGTGTATAAAAAACATTATGGCTTTTGCCTGGAAACCCAGCATTTCCCGGACTCACCAAATCAATCTAAATTTCCTAGTTCAATATTGAAACCAGGAGAAACATATAATGAAGCTACTACTTATAAGTTTTCGGTGAAACAGCAGCAGTAATAGCAATCATAAGTAATACTTATAATAGCGAGGAGAATAAATCTCCTCGCTATTATTTTATTCAAACACAATCATCAACTGGTTCTTCTCTACACTTTGGCCTTTCACTGCTTTCACTTGTTTGACTACCCCATCTGCTGCGGATTTAATGGCATTTTCCATCTTCATCGCTTCCAGAATCAATAACACATCCCCTTTCTGTACGGTTTGTCCTGGCACTACCCGGATATCTAATACCAGACCAGGCATGGGGGCTTTAATTTCCTTTATTTTCGCTGTTGCCCCATTCGACATACCCAGTTTCTCCAGCAGCAGATCCAGGTCATCCTGTGCCTTCAGCTGATAGATGGTTCCGTTAATTTTGATCACAAATTCTTTTTTTACATAATCAGCCTGCAAAATCTCTGCATTATACGACTGATTATCTTTCAGAATATGGCAGGCATGAGCAGATAAGAATTGTATATCCCAGTTGAGTGGTTGCTTATTGAGTTGCAACTGGCCATTTTCTAAAGCGGCTTCAAAGATTTGATTGGGTTGTACAGTGATTTTAAACATAGTCTCTAAAACTAGTGAATCTTATCTTTTTTAGATAATAAATATAAAGATTTAGCCGTATATAGATAAATTGCATACTTTGACTAAACAGTTCTTTTCTCTGCAAGTATAGCAGTATACGCTATTGATAAAATGTCCAATGCGAATGCGCTATCTCAATTCCGAATGTACATCAAACCTTACCTGAAAACTAATGATATTTAAAAAAGTTATATATGTATTGTGTGTAAGTGCCTATGTGATGAATGGTTGCCAGACTACAAAAAAAACGGCAACTATACCACAAACGGACAGCAGTACTGTAAAACCATCCACTCCTGTTGCTGCTATATCCGCACCAGATAGTGTACCAGTATGGGCTCCCAGAAAAGGAAACTATAATCCGGAACGTACCAAAAAGAATGACCTACTGCATACCAAATTGGAAGTGAGTTTCGACTGGCAGAAACAATACTTGAACGGCATAGCTACCCTTACTTTCAAGCCTTATTTTTATCCGCAGAATACCTTAGAACTTGATGCCAAAGGGTTCGACATTAAAAGCATCAATTTGTTCGACCCGGCCAGTAAGTCGTTAAATCCTTTACAATTTACCTATGATAAAAGGATCATTACTATTCAGTTAAACAAAACCTATAAGCGGACTGAAAATTATCAGATACAAATTACCTATACAGCCAAGCCAAACGAACTGCCTGCTGGTGGAAGTGAAGCTATTACTTCAGATAAAGGCTTGTATTTTATAAATCCTCTGGGCACTGAACCCAACAAACCGCAGCAGATATGGACACAAGGTGAAACAGAAGCCAACTCTGCCTGGTTTCCTACCATTGATTCGCCTAATGAGCGTACTACTCAGGAAATGTATATCACGGTAGATACCGCCTTTACCACTTTATCAAATGGCACTTTTGTATATTCACGCACCAACCGGGATGGCACCAAAACCGATTACTGGAAGCAGGATAAACCCCATGCCCCTTACCTGTTTATGATGGCTATTGGCAAGTTTGCTGTAGTCAACGATGAGTGGAAAGGCATGCCGGTAGATTACTATGTGGAACCCGCTTACGCCCCTTACGCAAAAGACATATTTGGGCGGACACCGGAAATGATAGAGTTTTTCTCAACCAAACTCAACTATAAGTTTCCCTGGGAGAAGTATGCACAAGTTGTAGTTCGGGATTTTGTGTCTGGAGCGATGGAGAATACAACAGCTGTTACCTTTATGGAAGCTGTACAATCGGATAAACGTCAGTTATTGGACGATCACTGGGATGGAATTATTGCACATGAATTGTTTCATCACTGGTTTGGCGACCTGGTTACTACCGAATCCTGGGCAAACCTGCCGCTAAATGAGTCTTTTGCCAATTATGCAGAATATTTGTGGGCAGAATATAAATATGGAAAAGAACAAGCCGATTATCTGGGGCAAATAGAAGTAGAACAATATTTTGCGGAATCAGAAAATAAGCAGGAGCCACTCATCCGTTATCGGTATCTGGATAAAGAGGATATGTTCGATAGCCATTCGTATGCGAAAGGCGGACGGATTCTGCATATGCTGCGGAAATATGTAGGAGATGAAGCTTTTTTTGAAGCCTTGCACCAGTACCTGAAAAAGAATGAGTTTACAGATGTGGAAATCCACAACCTGCGTCTGGCTTTTGAAGAGGTGACTGGTGAAGACCTGAACTGGTTTTTCAATCAATGGTTTATGTCAGCTGGCCATCCGGATTTAGCTATTAACCATACGTATACTAATGGGAAAATACAGCTGGATGTAAAACAATTGCAGGATTCTACTTATACCCCTATTTACAAATTGCCGATTAAAGTAGTTGTATGGGCAAATGGGCAAAAAACCCTGCATGATATAACCATTACGCAAGCCAGCCAAGCTATTGAACTACCTGCAGCCACCAAACCCGATCTAGTTTTGTTCGATGCCGAAAGCCAGTTACTGGGAAAAATCTATCATCCGAAAAGTTCTCAGGAACTTGCCTTTCAATACTACAACGGCCCTACCTATCTTTCCCGTTACCAGGCCATAGCCGGACTTACGCATGTGCTGGAAGAAGCGGAAGAAGATAGCCTTGTAAATAAGGCGCAAAGCATGGATAATCTGGCCGAAAAAGTAGCGGCTGATGCATTAAAAGATTCTTTCTGGGGCATTCGTCAACTGGCCATTAAAAGTTTTGAAAAATCTTCCGGAGCCCAGGGTGAAGCTATCGATAATAAAATACAAGAGATGGCCTTAAAAGATCCCAGGTCGTATGTACGGGCAGAAGCCATGAATGCCTTGCTCAACCGCGAGAAGAATTACATAGATGTATTCAAACAAGGCCTGCAGGATTCATCGTACACGGTACTTGCTACTTCGCTATTCGCTTATTTCAATTCTGGCGCTCCGGATGCTGCCCAGCAGGTGGAGAAGTTTAAAGATTATAAAAATACAGACGTGATGTTTACAGTAGCGTATTTCTACGCTGAAGCCGGAGACAGTGCTGCCTATTCCTGGTTTGTAAATAAGTTGACTACTACTTCCAGCCAGGTACAAGCCCAGTTATTACAATTTTTCGCTCCTTACCTGCTTCGACTGGATGAAAGCAAACAAACGGAAGGGTTAAAAGAGATCGAAAAAATGGCTACAGAAAGCCAGGATTTCCAGGTGAAACTGGGTGCTTACCAGGCATTAGGCTTATTTGCCGACCGCGAAGATGTAAAAGAAATGCGGAAGCGTATCCGGGAGAATGAGAAAGACGAGAAGCTAAAGAATATTTATAATATGATTCCCTGACTAAAGTAAAAACGGCCTTAAAGGCCGTTTTTACTTTGTAATATGAAAGTGTAAAGCATATGATTAAGAACTTGCCAGAGCTTCAGCACCTCCTACAATTTCAAGAATTTCTTTGGTAATGGCTGCTTGCCGGGTTCTGTTATATACTAATTTCAGTTCTTTCAGCAGTTCTTTCGCATTATCAGTCGCTTTATCCATGGCTGTCATCCGGGCACCATGTTCAGAGGCATTCGATTCAAGAATAGCTTTATAGAACTGAATCTTCAGCGATTTTGGAATTAGTTCAGCAAAAATCTCTTTTTCTGAAGGTTCAAATATATAATTTGTCTGCATAGCTTTTTTCTTCCCTGTATTATCCTTGGTTTCAACCAGAGGCAAAAACTGTTCGGTACGAATAAACTGAGTAGCTACATTTTTAAACTCATTATATACCAAAATCACTTTATCATAACGCCCTTTCAGGAAACCATCCATGGCAAACTCGGCTGCTTTTTTAGCATTATTGAAATTTAAGGATGTAAACAATGTAGTATGATCACTGTTTACATCATATTTCCTACGAGTAAGATAATCATTCCCCCTCTTACCGATCGTCATAAACTGTACATTGCCGGCGGCCAGCTGGGTAGAGTATTGCGTATTTAAAAGATTGACAACCGCTTTTGTGACATTCGCATTAAAAGCACCGGCCAGACCACGATCCGAAGTAATAACTACAATCAGCACACGATTGGCTTCTCTCTCTCTTGCAAATGGATTAATATCGTCATCATCAATCTGAGCAGAAATATTATTCAGCATAGTTTGCAGGTGCTGGGCATACGGACGCATCTGAGTGATGGCATCCTGTGCCCGGCGCAGTTTGGCAGCCGCCACCATTTTCATGGCTTTAGTAATCTGCTGGGTAGAGTTTACCGACTGAATCCTGTTCCTGACTTCTTTTAAACTTGGCATATGTAAAGTATATGAGTTTAAAGTTCATGAGTAAAAGAGAAAATTATAAATTCAACTCCTTCACTCATGAACTCATCCGCTTATTTGGTTGTGTATTTTTTAGCTGTTTCCTGAGCCGTCTTTTTTAAGACACTTGTCACACTATCATCCAGCTTACCGGCTTTTAGTGCGCCCAATGTATCTTTATGGTTAGCAGAAAGGATAGAAACATATTCTTTTTCAAACTCTTTTACCCTTGAAACAGGCACATTATCCATCAACCCGTTGGTAGAGGCATAGATCATGGCAATCTGGTGCTCAACTGGTGAAGGCGAAAACTGAGGCTGCTTCAAAATTTCCTGGTTCACTCTACCTCTGTCAATGGTACGTTTGGTAGCCGCATCCAGGTCAGAACCAAATTTGGCGAATGCTTCCAGTTCCCGGAACTGTGCCTGGTCTAATTTCAAAGTACCAGCCACCTTTTTCATGGATTTAATCTGCGCATTACCACCTACCCGTGATACCGAAATACCTACGTTGATAGCCGGACGGATACCAGAGTTAAACAGGTTGGTTTCCAGAAATATCTGACCATCTGTAATAGAAATTACGTTGGTTGGAATATAGGCAGAAACGTCACCAGCCTGTGTTTCGATGATCGGAAGAGCCGTTAAAGAACCACCTCCTTTTACCAGCGGTCGGATACTTTCCGGCAAATCGTTCATGTTTTTTGCAATTTCATCGGAAGCAATAATTTTTGCTGCTCTTTCCAGCAAACGGCTATGCAGGTAGAATACATCCCCTGGGTAGGCTTCACGGCCTGGAGGTCTTCTCAATAAAAGAGACACTTCGCGATAGGCCACAGCTTGCTTAGACAAATCATCATATATTACCAATGCCGGACGGCCTGTATCACGGAAATACTCACCAATAGCTGCACCTGTAAATGGAGCGAAGAACTGCATAGGAGCCGGTTCAGAAGCAGCAGCAGCAACCACCACCGTATAAGGCATGGCACCACCTTTAGTCAAGGCATTCACAATACCTGCAATGGTACTGGCTTTCTGGCCAATGGCTACATATATACAGAATACAGGTTCTCCCCTTTCGTAAAATTCCTTTTGGTTAATAATGGCATCAATGGCAACAGCTGTTTTACCAGTCTGCCGATCGCCAATAATTAACTCCCGCTGTCCTCTGCCTATCGGAATCATCGCATCAATCGCTTTGATACCAGTTTGCAAAGGTTCATTCACTGGCTGGCGGTAAATTACACCTGGGGCTTTTCTTTCGAGAGGCATTTCATACAAGGCCCCGGAAATAGCAGGACCGCCATCGATGGGAATACCTAATGTATTTACAACCCGGCCACACATGCCATCGCCTACTTTAATAGATGCAATCGTATTTGTCCTTCTAACCGTATCTCCTTCTTTGATCTGGTTAAAATCCCCTAATAATACAGCCCCCACATTATCTTCTTCCAGGTTCAATACCAATCCTTGCAGCCCATTCGGAAATTCAATCAGCTCACCTAACTGAGCTTTGGAAAGCCCATATATTCTAGCTACCCCATCTCCTACCTGTAGCACCGTCCCTACTTCTTCTAATTCAGCTTCTGTCTTGGCGTTTGAGAGTTGCGCCCGAAGTATTGCAGAAACTTCATCTGGCCTTACTTGTACCATATATTATATATTGATTAGATATGGATTATGAATGAATAAAATCGTACTGTAATCTTTGTAATTTTCCTTTGATAGACTCGTCTACCTGCCGGTCGCCTATGCGGAGTACAAACCCACCAATCAAGGCTGGGTCTATTTTCTCTTGCAATTCTATTTTTTTACCTGTCACTTCTTCTGTTATTTTCCGGAACTGGATACGTTGTTGTTCATCCAGGGGGAAAGTAGTAATTACCTGAGCTACCTGAATATTATTAAACGAATTATACAACTCATGAAATGACTTGGCAATGTCGTATAAAATTTTTTCCCGGTTCTTATTAGTAATAATTTCAAAAATGCTGAAAGTAGTAGGGTGAACGCGGCTCTGAAAGATTTCTTTCAGAATAGAATATTTCTTAAAATGGGGTACCACCGGACTTTGCAGCATAAGCAATAAACCTCTGTTTTCCTCTACTGTTCTGGCAAAGAAAAGCATGTCTTCGTGTACTTGCTCCAGTACATTCTGTTCCTGTGCCAGTTCTAACAGGGCTTTGGCATACCGGCTCGCCGCTCTAGATTCTACCATTTTCTCAGACTAAGTTTGACTCTTTTACCAACTGATTTACTAACTCTCTCTGGGCTCTTTCTTCCTTTAACTGGTTGCGCAGCAGCTTTTCAGCAATCTCAATAGAAAGCGTTGCCACTTGTTTGCGGATATCTTCCAAAGCAGCCTGCCGTTCAGATTGAATAGCTAATCTGGCACTTTCTACAATTTTACTGCTTTCAGCGGAAGCTTTTTCTTTGGCTTCTTCTACAATAGCATCTGCTGTCTGCTGGGCTTTTCTCATCATCAGGTCTCTTTCTGCTCTGGCTTCATCCAGCAGTTTTTCATTGTCTGCTTTCAGCTTCATCATTTCCTGCTTTGCCTGCTCAGCAGAACGGAGGGCACCTTCTATGGTTTCTTCTCTTTCTTTCAAAGAACTCATGATGGGTTTCCAGGCAAACTTTGATAACAGAAATAATACCAGCAGAAACGTAATGGCCTGCCAGAAAATCAAACCTAAACCGGGGGTAACTAAATCCATACAGGGTTATATCAATTTTTAACAATTATTAATTTTACTCTTTTTCTTTGTTTCAGAATTAAATCCTGTACCAGGCCTAATGCCTAAGTACAGGATTTAAAATTTTAATAACTACGATTTAAAGGAAATCAGCAGACACACTACCACGCCGAACAGGGCAACACCTTCGATAAAGGCAGCTGAAATCAGCATAGCAGTCTGGATTTTACCTGAAGCTTCAGGCTGACGGGCGATTGCCTCAGCAGCACTTCCACCAATTCTACCGATGCCAAGACCTGCGCCTAATGCAACAAGGCCTGCACCAATACCGGCACCCATGATGGCATAACCCATGGTGTCGGCTGCTTGTAATAATAAACTAAGTAACATGAATTAGAGATTTATAAAAGTGAAACAAAGAAATTCCGAAATTAAGTGGTTGAATTATTAAAGGCTGAATGGCTGTTTTCTTTTTAACAAACAATATAACATCCAGCCATTTAGCCATTCAAATCAATGACCATAATCGTCATGAGCTTCATGCCCTTCTACCGCACTACCGATATACATCGCAGACAATAAGGTAAAGATGTATGCCTGTAAAATCGCCACCATCAGTTCAATCGCATTCATGAACAAAGCAAAAGGAATAATTACAATACTTGCAGCAATGTGCTTAGCAACAAAAATAAGCCCTAATAAGCTTAAAATAATAATGTGGCCGGCCGTAATATTGGCAAACAAACGAATCATCAAAGAAAAGGGCTTGGTAAGAATACCTACTAGCTCCACCGGAATCATAATGGGTAATAACCATGCTGGTACACCAGGCGTAGCGAAAATGTGCTGCCAGTAATATTTATTACTGCTGAATAAAGTAATACATAAGGTAATTAGTGCCAGAATCAAGGTTACAGCAATGTTACCAGTCAGGTTGGCACCACCGGGCATTAATCCCAGCAGGTTGTTAAACCAGATGAAAAAGAATACAGTGAGCAAGTAAGGCAGGTATTTTTCGTATTTGGCCTTTCCATGTTTATCATGTCCCACAATGGCTGTTTTGGCAATATCATCCCGGATAAACATAACAATAGGCTCAAAGAACGACTGTATACCTTTAGGCGCTTTGCCATGATTCTTTTTATACGCACCAGCAATAGTAAAGAAAACAACGATCAGTAATACGGCGCTTAACAGCAGCGAAGCAACATTTTTTGTGATAGAGAAATCATAAAATTTCTTACCATCTATATGTGCAATATGATTATGATCGTCTACAAAATAGCCCTTGTAGTTATGTTGCTCATGCTCACCTTCTCCTTCAAAGCCTTCGCTATGGAACTTGTTAGAGAGAAAAACATCCCATTTTTTATCAACTGTATTATATAAAATAACAGGCAATGGAATAGTAACATGTGTATGGCCGATCGTAGCAAAATGCCATTCGTGGGCATCTGTTACGTGGTGCATAATCATTTCACTGAAATTAAATTCCTCTTCGGGTTCTGCTGATGTTTCAGCAAATGAAACAGTAGAAAAGCTTAAAAATAAGGCAAATAAAAGGCTGAGGGGAATAAATTTATAAAAAATACTTCGGCTCTTTGGGTTCATAGCGCTCCTTCTTATTCTGAATTGCGCCGCAAGTTAGTTAATAACCAATTAATTTCAAATCCAACAAACAACAAATACAGTATAAAAAAGTTGATCACCAGCAGAAAAATGTCTGGCGTTTTAGTATACATATAATATACCAGCACCCCTATGCTCACCACTAACCGTAGCAGCATGGTGCTGAAATAATATAGTACAAGGTTATCTTTGTTCTTCTGAACACCGCGTTGAGTAATACGATGACTGATCAGAGAAAGGGCAACAAAAAAAATCAGCAAGGTCCATTTTTCCGGATGAACATATGCAGGTATTGTTTTTTCGGCTATGTACAATCCGGCGGCTATTACAGCCGTAAACCCCAGCAGTTTGAGCATATTTATTCTTTAGGCAGGCTTTTGATTAAGGCAATCAGCGAACCGATTAAAGCCAGGCAGGGCAAAGCTACCATAAAGGCCGGAAATTTCAATTCCAGCCACTTATCTAATTTCATGCCGCCCCACACGCCTAATCCAATGGCTGCCAGCATCTGAAAGCCCAGGCCAGTATATTTGATATAATTATTTAACTGACTCTTTTTGTTCTTCAAGTTGTCCGTGTCCATTCTCACTCAGTTTAATATCTTTCGGAGCAGTTCCCATCTTAATGGTTCCATTCCATACGGCTCCTGATTCTACGATCAATTTACCGGTAATAATATCTCCTTTTACGTTAGCTGTAGCTTTCAGGGTGAGTACATCCGAAACTTCGACGATGCCTTTTACTTCGCCGGCAATTTCCGCATTTTGAGAAATAATATTTCCCTGGACAAAGGAGGAATCACCCAGGGCAATTTTAGACTTGGATTTAATGTTTCCTATAATTTTGCCTTCTATCCGCACATTGCCGAAGGTTTCAATATTGCCTTCTACGGTTGTGCCTTTCATGATTTGCGTGCTGGCGTTGCTGAGTTCCACCTGGTCTCTTTTAGTTTCTTTACCGTTGTTAAACATAAAAAATTATAATTTAAAATGAAACAAATATTTCTGGGTTTATCGGATTGCTGTTGTGCCATAGCTCAAAGTGCAAATGTGGTCCGCTGGTAAGTTCTCCACTATTGCCAATTACCGATATAATTTCACCGGCCCGTACGAAGTTGCCTGTTTTTTTAAGCAAAACTGAGTTGTGCTTGTATACAGATATGAGATTCCCGTGGTGTTGCACAGCCATAATATGTCCGGTATCACTGGTCCAGGAGGCCATGATTACTGTGCCATCCGCTACCGCTTTTACGGGCTCATCTTTTTTGGCTACGATATCCACGCCGTAATGTGCTTTTTTTGCATCAAACCTATCGGTAATAATTCCGCCGGTTAAGGGGTTAAATAAAAAGATATTCTGCAACTCATCGGAAGGTGTATGGGAAACGTTCCGGACAACCGGGTTGGATGGCATACTTTCCTGACTTTCCATTTCTTTCCTGATCTCAATATCAACCGGAGCAATGGTATCTGTATTGACTTCTGTTTGTTTGATCGCTGTCGTATCTGTACGGCTGTTCTGGGCACCTAGGAATTTATCATTACCCTGAATTACCTGGCTAATACCCAGTAACGCTTTGTCGCGGTAAGCAATTTGTTCTTCCAAAGAATCTACCTGCGCCGTGAGTTCAATGATCTGTTTATTGATTACCATCTCCCGTCCGGCCGGGTGAAACCATTTGGCCAGAATAGTGCTGGAAAGATAGAAGCATAAAGAGAATAAAAAGATGGAAGTAGTCGTTATAAAAACGATTATTTTTGCATAGGTGAAGCTAAAACTTGTTTTTTCAGCAAAGTTTTCCTCATTTCTTACCACCAGTATGTAGCGGTTAGACAACCAGTCGGAGAATGTTTTTTTAGCTTTCAACGTTAAAAAGTTAAATTGTGACGGGAATCAAAAATAACAATATAAGAGTTACTTTATACCGGTACAATTCCTAAGTTTAGTAATGTATTGCCACAATTGCTCAATTCTGTAATAAAACTGATGAAGCGTTGCCTTTTTTCTTACTTACTTTTGTTTAGTCAGATCATTTTTCTGGTTACCTTATCGGCATGTTCCCAGGAAAACAATGGGGTGGTGAGTAAGGCATACCATAATACAACGGCACATTATAATGCATATTTTCTGGCCAGGGAAAAACTGGAAGAAATGGAAACTGAATTATTTAAGAGCCGAAAAGATGATTACAATCAGCTATTAGATATCATTATCCCAATCGATTCTAACATTGCTAATGCCCAGGAGACATCTACTGAATATATTATGCAAAAGGCTTCTTTGCCTGTGCAGCGCCATAAAAACAGCAAATGGGTAGATGACAGTTATTTACTGGTAGGAACTGCACAGTTTTACCAGCTCGATTTCCCGAATGCTTTAAAAGCATTTAAATATGTAAATAGTGTAAGTAAGAACGACGATGCCAGGCATGAAGCATTGATTGGCATATTCCGCACCTATGTACAGGAAAAAGAATATAGCAATGCAAAATCGGTAGTTAGCTTTATCCGGAAGGAGAATCTGTCGAAACAGAATCTGGCCGAATTTTATCTCATCCGGGCCCAGTTGCATAAAGAAGAACAGGAACATTTACAGGCGGTGGGAACCCTTGCGCTAGCGGCTCCGCTGATGAAAAAGGGCGAACGCAAAGCCCGGGTGCATTATATTATGGGGCAGTTATATCAGGTACTGAATAACCAGCAGCAGGCTTATAAAAATTTCAGGGCAACACTTAAAAATAATCCTACCTACGAACTGGCTTTTAATGCCCGCCTGAACATGCTTCAAGCCTACCAGGTAAAGAAGAAGGAAGATGATAAGAAAGCGATCAGCTATTTCCGGAAAATGCTCCGGGACGAAAAAAACGTAGATTATAAAGATAAAATCTACTACCAGATGGGCTTGTTCGAAGCCAGACAGAAAAGATATGAGCCTGCTATCGCTTATTTGAAGAAAGCTACAGAGGCAACTAGTTTAGACCCTATTCAGAAACCTTATACGTTTTTGAAATTAGGTGAAATTTACTTCGAAAACTTACAGCAATATGAATTAGCAAAAGCTTATTACGATAGCACAGTATTGTCACTTCCGGCCAGTGCGCTAGACTTTGAGAAGATAACCCGCAGGCAAAAAGTATTGGATGAGTTTGTTCAAAATCTCACCATCATTCAGACAGAAGATAGCTTGCAACGGATGGCAAAAATAGATACTGCCAGTTTAAGTAAGTTGCTGGATGAAAACTTTGCCAGAGAAGAACAAGAAAGGCAAGCCTTAGAACGGAAAAGAGAAAGAGAGCGAAATACTGATACCGGACAACAAGGAGATAATGTATTTGACCAGCTTGATACCGGAGGTACGGACAGGCGAACTGCCGGGAATAGAAATAATAATTCCGATAACGAAAATGCACAGTGGTATTTTTATAATACAGCGGTAGTAAGCCGGGGCAGAACTACTTTTGCCAGAAAATGGGGCAACCGAAAACTGGAAGACAACTGGAGACGTTCCAGCAAGGAAGCAGTTATTACGTTTGAAGATAACAGCCGGCCTACCGATACTCCTGTTGAACAACCTGCAGTAGACCCCAATGAACAGAACAGAGCCCGCAAAACCCAACTGATGGCGGCTGTGCCTTATACAAAAGAAGCGTTGGATGCCTCCAATAAAAAGATGGGAGATGCGTATTTTAACCTGGGACGAATCTATACGCAGGAATTGCTCGAACAGGAGAAAGCTATTACTACTTTTGATACCTTATTGGTCCGCTTTCCGGGAAATGAACATGAAGCGGAGGCCTTTTATTTTATGTACCTGATTTACCAAGACCAGGCTCAACCAGAATTGCAAGAAGAATACAAAAACAAACTCCTGGCTAAATATCCAAAATCACCTTTTGCCAAGCTGATTTCTAATCCAAATTATGTACGGGACGATAATCTGGCAGATGTCCAGGTAAAAGATTTATACAACAATGCCTTTGAGTTATATAAAGCCAAAAATTATGAAGAAGCCAGTAATAAAATCAACCAGGCACTGGAACAATATCCGGATAACTTATTAAAAGATAAATTTACTGTTCTTAAAATTCTCATTATTGGCCGTACGCAGGATAAAGAGACATTTAAAAAAGCATTGACAGAATTTGTGGAACAGAATCCCAGAAGCCTGATGCTGGATTATGTACAAGGTATTCTAAGAAATACAGAAACCATTACCGGTCAAGTAAATGAGAATTAGGTATAAAGTATATTGACTAATTACACATAGCTAAAGCTTCAAATCATTAAAACCAGCGAATAAAACGAAAATACTAAAAAGTGTTATTATATGGTAAAAATTGAAAAAGGGGAATACAAATGGTTAATTAAAGTCCTGTGGATTACATTTACTGCATCGCTGGTGATGTTTACTTTCTACGTATTCGCAGTAAGTACAAATTTAATTGGGCTGTTTGGACCAATGCCAGATTTAAAATACCTGGAAAATCCGAGAAATGACCTGGCATCAGAAATTTACTCTGCGGATGGCGTATTGATGGGTAAATATTTTGCGGAAAACCGTTCACCGGTCGAATATGATGAAATTTCCCCAAACTTGATCAATGCCCTGCTGGCGACAGAAGATGCCCGTTTCGAAAAGCATTCTGGTGTGGATTTTAAAGGTACTCTTGCCATTGCATGGTCGATGCTCTCCTTAGACCCCAGGGGCTCTAGTACTATTACTCAACAATTAGCAAAAAATCTATTTAATACCCGGGGAGAAGATTACCGGGGTGCTTTAGGAAAGGTGCCTGGTTTACGTATGCTTATCGTAAAGACCAAAGAATGGATGATGGCTGTTCAGCTGGAGAAAAATTATACCAAGAAGGAAATTATTAAAATGTATTTGAATACCGTTCCTTTTGGAAGCAATGCCCATGGAATTGATGCCGCTGCAAAAACCTTCTTTGGTAAAAAACCTTCAGAGTTGAATATTAATGAAGCTGCTATGCTTGTTGGAATTGTAAAAGGAACTTATATCTATAGCCCGATTTATAAACCTAATAATGCATTAAACAGGCGAAATGTAGTTTTGAGCCAGATGGTAAAATATGGGTATATTACTGATGCTGCCTTCGATTCTTTGAAAGTAAAGCCAATTGATATGAGCAAGTATGCAGTTGAAAATCATAATAAAGGACAAGCTACTTATTTTAGAGAAGTTATCCGGAGCTTCTTATATAAATGGGCCAAAAGAAACAATCGTGATTTAGACAGAGAAGGTTTAAAAATTTATACTACTCTGGATTCGAGAATGCAGCGGTATGCAGAGGAAGCAGTAGCAGCAAATATGAAAGACCAGCAGAAAAAGTTTTTTGAACACTGGAAAGGTAGAAATCCCTGGGTAACTGAAAACTACAAAGAAATTCCAGGTTATATAGAAAGAGCTGCAAAAAGCTCTAACCGCTTTAAAATGCTGAAGACCCAGTATAAAGATGATGAAGCGGCCATCTGGAAAGAGATGAATACGCCCATTAAGATGAAGGTTTTCTCCTGGAATGGAGAGAAAGATACTACGCTGAGTCCGATGGATTCTATCCGGTATTATAAGCATTTTCTGCATACTGGCTTACTTTCTATGGATCCCAATACTGGCCATATTAAAGCCTGGGTAGGAGGTATAGATTATAAGCACTTCAAATATGACCATGTGATGCAGGGAAAACGGCAACCAGGTTCTGCATTTAAACCTATTGTGTATGCTACGGCTATTGATAACGGCTATCATCCCTGCCAGGAAGTGCTGGATGCACCGGTAACGTTTGTCAATGAAAAAGGGGAAACTTACACGCCTAAAAATTCTGATGGGGAACCTTCTTTTGAAAAGATGACACTTCGCCGCGCTATGGGTAGGTCAATTAATACCATCAGTGCATCATTAATCAAAGAATTTGGACCGCAACGAGTGGTAGATTATGCCAAACGCCTGGGGATTACCAGTCAGCTGGAACCAGTGCCTTCCTTAAGCTTGGGTACAAGCCCGGTATCTATCTATGAGTTACTGGGTGTATATAGCACTTTTGTAAATGCCGGCGTATGGACTAAACCTATGTTCATTACCCATATTACCAACCGTCATGGTGAGGTTATAGAAAGTTTTCCTCCAACTACAGTAGAGGCTTTGAGTGAAGAAACAGCCTATAAGATGGTACATATGCTGCAAGGAGCATTACAGGAAGAAGGGGGTACCGCCCAAGGGCTGTTCCGTTATAAAGCGGCTCAAGGAAACGATATTGGAGGCAAAACGGGAACTACACAAAATTATTCTGATGGATGGTTTATGGGAATCACGCAGAATCTGGTGACTGGAATTTGGGTAGGCGGCGATGACATGAGTATTCACTTCCGGAGTATGTCGTTGGGTCAAGGGGGCAGAATGGCTTTGCCTGCCTGGGGTATTTATATGGATAAAGTGTATAGCGACTCTAATACCGGGGTAAAGAAAAGCGCCTTCAAGCGCCCTAAAAATCTATCCATTTCTCTGGATTGCCAGTCGTACAGAGATGCTGCCTTTGCCAACGATTCTACGCAGCAGCAATATACAAATCCGTCTGACTCATTATTAAAAGAAATTCTGTAAGCTTACTTTATTTTCTAAAACAAAGCCCGCATCTATGTGGGCTTTGTTATTTATAGGCTATTTTTGATTATTAAATTTACGCACAACCCACCTTATTTATATTCTGTTTATATACCTATGGAATCTATATTTAACCCCAGAGAACACTTATCAAAGCTACCAGATACGCCAGGTATTTATAAATTTTTTGATAAAGAAGGTGAATTGATTTATGTAGGTAAGGCAAAAAATTTAAAAAACCGGGTCAGTAGTTATTTCAATAAATCAATAGATGACCGTAAAACTGCCCGCCTTGTATCACAAATAAACAGTATTGAATTTACTATTGTTAATACTGAATTTGATGCCCTATTATTGGAAAACAGCTTAATTAAAAAGCACCAGCCCAAGTATAATATTCTCCTTAAAGACGATAAAACCTATCCCTTTATCTGTATTACGAAAGAGCCTTTTCCTAAACTGGTAGCTACCAGGAAAATTGAGAAAGAGCTAGGTACCTTCTATGGTCCGTATGCCAGTGTAAAAGCCATGCATACTTTAATTGAATTACTCAGGAAAATCTATACTATCCGTACTTGCAATTTACATCTCACGCAGAAGAATATTGACGCACATAAGTTTAAAGTCTGCCTGGAATATCATCTGGGTAATTGCAAAGGGCCTTGTGAGGGATTATTGAGTGAAGAAGAACATAACCGGAATATTGAACAGATTCAGCATATTCTAAAAGGGAATATTAACCCAGCCATTCACTATTTCAAAAACAAAATGGCAGAAGCTGCCTCTGACCTTGCTTTTGAGAAAGCGCAGGATTTTAAATTAAAGATGGATTTATTAAGCAACTTTCAGAGTAAGTCATTGGTAGTAAATCCTAATATTTCAGATGTAGATGTATTTGCTATCCTTTCAGATGAAAAATGTGCCTATATTAATTTCCTGAGGGTAATAAACGGAGCCATTGTACAAACTAAAACCACGAGCATAAAAAAGAAACTAGATGAAACTGATAATGATATACTTACCTTATTGGTAGTTGATATCAGGAATGAATACCAAAGCCATTCCAAAGAAATTATTACCAATATTCCACTGAGCATGCCGATGGAAGGTATCACCCAGCATATTCCACAAATTGGTGATAAGAGAAAGTTGCTTGATTTATCATTAAAAAATGTATTGTATTTCAAAAAAGAGTCCAATGAAAAGCAAACTGAGAATGCAGCGCTGCAAAAGGAGAGAGCACAAAGGGTAGTATTGAAATTACAACAGGATTTGCAGTTAAAAAATCTACCTTTACATATAGAATGCTTTGATAATTCAAATTTACAAGGCACTAATCCTGTTTCTTCCATGGTATGTTTTAAGAATGGGGTTGCTTCAAAGAAAGATTACCGGCATTATAATATTAAAACAGTTACCGGTCCTGATGATTTTGCTTCTATGCATGAAGTAGTTTTTCGCCGCTATAAACGCCTGCTTAATGAACAATCTCCTCTTCCTGACCTGATTGTAATTGATGGGGGAAAAGGTCAATTGAGTGCGGCCTGTGATGCATTGAAAGAATTAAATTTATATGGCGAAATACCCATTGTAGGTATTGCCAAACGCCTGGAAGAGATATATTTCCCAACCGACAGCATTCCTTTACATATTGATAAAAAATCTGAGTCATTGATGTTATTGCAGCGCATCCGTGATGAAGCACACCGCTTTGCCATTACATTTCATCGGGATAAACGCAGTAAAGGAAATCTAAAAAGCACCTTGGAAGATATTCCTGGTATTGGCAAAGAAACAAGCGCTAAACTGCTGAAAACGTATAAGTCAGTAAAAAAAATTAAAGAAGCGGATTTAGAAGACGTCGCTAAGATTATTGGTAAAGAAAAGGCAAATGCTTTAAAAAACTATCTGGCATAAAAAAAGGAGATATTTCTATCTCCTTTTTTGTAAGTGTTATGATTAAGATTAAAACTCCCAAAGGTTGTGTTCAAACTCCATCAATTGTTGTCTCACCCAGTCAGAAGCTAACAATCCTCTGCGGTCACCATCATAAATAGTAACCAGGTCATTATCATCCGGATTAGACACTTTAGTAATACGGCCAGAGAACAATCTCATATCAAATGCATCTGCTAAGTTTTTATGCTCTGCATTATTCTGGCTGTTAAACCAGATCGCATTCGGATTACTTCTGAATATTCTTACCAGATCTTTATATCTGAAAGAGGCAACAGGTTTGTCTAAGTCCTCAGTAGCCAAAATCATGGTAAGAGCCTGAGTATCCCAGTATAATCTGGAACGCTGCTTATCGAAAATTACGTCCTCTTTTAAAATGAAAGAAGTAAAATCACGGGCTTTGTACTCAACTGGTGCTGTGCTTGCAAATGTCCCTTTGATTGTTTCTATTTTCTGATCATTATTCGAGAAAGAATCGTCCAGAACACCTTGTATCTGAAGTTCTAGATCAGTAGTAGAAGTTCCACCTTTTTTCAATAGGTTTTTAATCTGGGTTACTTTTGCAGCAGAAGCAGTTGTCCCATTCGCAATTTGCTGAATATTACGCTCTCTGTCGGTAAGTGTCACCTGTGTTGTTGTCTGGCTCATATTGCCCACAAAATTCTCTATGGGCATAGGAGTATTAACAGAATCACTGGTATAAGGAGTTAGTAAACCGGCTTTTACAGCATCAATAATAACTTTTGTAATTTCGTTATTTGATGCCATTAAAGGCCTGTTCTGCTTTTCCCTTAAATCCACTACCTGCCATACAGTTTTTTTGAACATAATGTCAGATTCGTGAATAGGCCTTACCGATAAAGGATTATATCCTCTCGTATCCGCCTCTTGAGCAAAACCTGCGTTACAAATACAACCTGTAACTGTAAAAGCAAACAGAAACTTCTTAATATTCATCATTAGTTTGTTCTTTTAGAAATGGGGTGGTTTAGTTTATCGGAATATTCCGTATAGTTGAACCTTTCATCTTCACCGGCTCGATCTCACCTTTATAGTTCATTCTGGAAACTTGTCTTACATCAATCCGGATACGATCACCAGGTTTAGCTTGCGCCATTAAGTCAGCAATGGCTGCATTATCTGTACCTGTGATTTTCTTAGGAGAGCCGACCACATTTCTGCCTCTGGCTAGTGTCACTTCAAATTCAGTAACTTTATAACGGGCATCCAATGGGTTGGTTTCTTTAAAGCTTTCATCAGGTTCAGCTTTTACAGTGATACGGCCAGCCTGGTTAGGAGAAACTCCATTCCTATCATCCAGTTCTGCTCCGGTACCACCTAAGAATCTGAGTGTTGGAGTGGGAATTCCTTTTACAGAAAATGTTTCAGCACCAATACGGCTTCCACTGTTACTCACAACAAGTTCTACCTGAGTACCTGTAGGTACAATTCTAACTTCACCATTTTGACCAGGAATAATTGCTGCACCGGAACCTGAGAAAGAAGGCTTATAGCTAGCACCTAATGCAGGTACACTTACGATTAAGTCGTTGGCACATCTTAAATATAAAGCCTTTAATGCTTTCGATTCAACTTTAATAACAGGTTTTACAACTGTATACTCTTGCTTAACTGTAAATACAGTATCACGTCCACCGGGCATAGGAACTTTGATCTGACCTACCCATTCCTTTTTTGCCTGACCATTTTTATCATATGCGCCAGGGCCAGCTTTAAATTTAACTGTCCCCATACCACTCGCATCTACTGCAATAGGATTTCCGGAAGCAGTCATAGTAGGTTTGGTTGAAGAAGAAAAGGAAGCTACGAACATTTTAGCCTCATATTCAGATCCTTCAGCTACTACACTTGAAACAGGGGCAGCAATAGCCATAAACTGGTCAGCCACAATAATCTGGCCTTCTACGATTTTACTGATGCTTTCCAGGAAAGCAGTTTCGTATCTGGCGATTTCACTTTGTTTCTGGCTGATAGTAGCTAAAGCTGCTACTAAAGGTGTCTGCCCGAAATTAAATTCAGCAAAATCTTTAGCGCTTTGAACCGGATCTCTTTTTACAGATGGAATATCTTTAGGCTCTACTGCCAGAGGCTCGATTTTTACCTTAATCCGCTCATCCAATTTATTCAGTTGAGCGCTTGTCTGACTCAAATAATCAGAGAGCCTGTTTAATTCAGTTCTCATTTCATATCCTTTGCCATTTTTATTTCCACCAATCATTAAAGCCTCAACATCTGCCTCAGCATTAGGATTTTTGAAATTCCCAGTCTCAGGATCTATATCACCAGTTTTAACAATAAGCTCCTTCTTCAAACCTTCCAGATAGGCCATCGTTTTCGCAGTTTCCTGTTTTATTTCTTCTGCTTTTTTCATAAAACCGGCATTTCTCTGGGTATTATCTGCTCCTTTAATCGCAGTTAATATAGCTTGATTATCCTTTGTAGCTTTGTCATTAGCAAGTTCCAGACTATCATTGAGGAACTTAAATTTATCAATAATCGCAGAACTAACTTGCAGGGCAAGTAAGGCAGTCAGTACAAGGTACATCATGCCTATCATCTTCTGCCTTGGGGTTTCTTTTCCTCCGGCCATATTTTTATTTAATTATACCTGTTTAACGTTTTTACACTTATTTAATTATTGGCCTTTCATTGCACTTAACATGCTACCATATACTCTGTTCAGTGAAGTCAGGTTAGTAGTGAGTTTAGACAATTCACCTTTAAATTGCTCAGTATCTTTGCTGGCATCAGACATATTCTGCATAGCAGAGGTCAGGTTACCATAGAAGGCATTCATGGCTTTTAAATGCTTGTTTGTATCCTGTAATTCCAGTTCATATACAGCATTCAAAGCACCTAAGTTTTTAGTAATTGTTTGCAATTGAGCATGATATGATTTTGCATCCTGTGAAGCAGTAGCCATTTCAGACATTGCACTTACTGTGCTGGCATACGACTTATTCATCTGTACAATAGAATTAGAAGCAAGTTGTACATTCTTTACATATTCGTTAGTAGCTACTGAAGCATCAGCCAGATTTGTCATTTTAGTAACAGACTCTGACAAACCTTTCATGCTATGTCCTAAATTTTCAACTAACTCTTTAGAGATAGGCTTGAAAAGATTAGCATCTGGTAATACAGCCTGGCTTTTGCCATTGGTACGTGTAGAGTCACCTGTATAACCATCAGCTAATTCAGGATATACTCTTGTCCAATCAGGCTCATGTGCAGCCGGTGCAAAAGCACTACATAAGAAGATAAATGCCTCTGTACTTAAGCCGATTACAAGCATAGCACCCGCACCTGGCCAGTGCATAATTTTAAACATCGCACCCACGATAACAATAGCAGCACCCACCCCATAAACGAAGGGCATCACTTTATTAAAAAAGAAATCTGAAGAACCACCTTTTTTAGCACTCATTTTAGTAATTGTTTAATTGTTTAAATTTAAATTGTTTAACACTAAGGGAAAAATGAATAATTCTAAGTTATTAATGTATTGGACCTGTTTTATTTTTGTATTTCTTATTAAAATTCTCTGCCAGAAGAGCGGCCTAAGTAAGTCATGGCACATCTGAAACCAATATATGCTTTAGTCGTATCCTGAAATTCATAGGTACGTGTACCAGTTTCCAGGTAATAAGCTACATCTTTCCAGGAACCACCTCTTACAATTTTACGAGGCTCGTTATCATCATCATATTTTGGATTCAAATCCCAGGTAACCTGCATAGCAGCTGGGTTATAGGCATCTTCACACCATTCAGACACATTACCCGACATATCGTATAAGCCGTAATCGTTGGAGAAGTACGAAGCTACAGGAGCTGTGTACTGATATCCATCATTATAGTAGTTACCTCTGCCTGGTTTAAAGTTTGCAAGCAAACATCCAAGTGTATTAGTTAAGTAAGGATTACCCCATGGATATTTAGCCATATCTCTGCCACCACGTGCAGCATATTCCCATTCAGCTTCTGAAGGCAAACGGAAATTAGGCATTGCAAATTCACCCTGGCTAGCGCGGTAAGCATTCAAATATTTAGTACGCCACTCACAGAAATACCTGGCAGCCCACCAATCTACACCAACAACCGGATAATCGTCAAAAGCAGGGTGCATGTAATAATATTCCATCATAGGGTCGCCATAGTGGTGAGCAAAATCCTTTACCCAAACAGTGGTATCAGGATATAGCTCCTTCATGATATAGTCTTCCCCTAAGGCTGAAACAGAATCTGTCAGCATGATATTAATAAACTGACGGTATTCATTATTAGTAATTTCAGTATCATCCATGTAGAAACCACCAATTGTGATTTGCTTGTTCATGTTGATCTGTGTAGCTGGCACGTCTTCATCGGCCTGGCCCATGTGGAAAACGCCGGAAGGCACCAGAACCATTCCATAAGGAATCACTTGTTTCCATCCTTCTCTGCCCTGAACCCCAACAAGCTCGCCCTGATCGTCGCCTTTTCCTTTTTTTCCCAGAAGGCCGCAGCCTTGCAGGAATAAAGGTACTATTGCCAGCAAGCAATAAATAACTCTCAAATTCATTTTATTCATAACACCTGAGTAAATTGTTGTTTCTGTTTGTTTTGGTTTGACAGTAAAAGACATTACAAAATTATAGGTTAACTTAAATTTCATTCTTCAAAGATAGGCCAATTCTAAACATTGTAATGTTTTATGTAGAAAACGATATTATTTAATGTATATTTTCAATCAAAGTAATCCGTAAAATAAATTTTTTAAACCTATTAATGCCTGAACCGTGGCGTACGTACAATTGGTTTAGCATTAGGGTTTGGTGCAGGAAGCGTATAGGAAAGCATGATTTCGTTAGAGGTAGGACGTTTTAAGGGGCGGGCTTTAATAATATAGTCAAATCCATAGCCTAATCTGAGTGATTTATCTTTTAGTAAACTAACGCCTACTAATATGATGGCTGCATCGCCCTGTCTGAAAGACAATCCACCCCAGAATTTTTCATCATACGTAGCAACGGCACTTAATTCAAAAGAGTATGTATTGAAATCTGATTTTAATAAAACGGAGGGTGTTAATACTATATTATATGTAAGATCATAATCATATCCTGCCGTAAATGACAAATGATTTTGCAGTGGATTTTTCAAAGAATCAGAACCAAAGTCAAATTCCGACCGGATAAGATGATTCATACTCACACCTGCATAATATTTCTCACTGCGGTAATATACACCTAATGCCATATCTGGCCTGATCTGGTATTCCTGACCAGTACGGTCTGACAATGTTGGATCATCAGGATCTATTGCCCGATACAAATCAAAGTCTATTCCTTGAGAGTACATTCCTCCTCTCACACCTAAAGACAATTTACCGTTTTTAACAGGAAAATGATAAGCATACGACACCTGCGCTTCCAGATTCCTCAAAGGGCCTAATCTATCATTTACAATATGTATTCCTACGCCACTCTTCATTCGAAGAATAGGTGCATTTACACTAAAATTCTGGGTAGTAGGGGCTGTACCATCATCGAAAGAAGCCTGGTAAGCCGTCCATTGAGACCGGTGAATCAATTGGAATCTGGTTTGACCTTCCACACCTGCATAAGCCGGGTTCAGAAACAGTGTATTGAACATATACTGGCTGAACTGTGCATCCTGCTGTGCGAAAGAAGACAAAGGGAATTGTATAATAAAAAGTAGTATAGCTGATAAACTTATTAACGTTTTTCTCATGGCACAAGTAGAGATTCAGCTATAAATATACTAAATGATATATACTTATAAATAAACCGGACTTAATAATTGTAAAACGCTGAGAAAATAATTATGTTTTTCAAAGAGCTGGAAAAGAAATCGCTATAAATCTATGCTTTTATTACCTCTGTTTAAGAGCCTACTTTATTAGCTTTCCTTATATACATCTCTAGAGCGCCAGCCATGGAAGGCGCATTGGGAAGTGGAGCCTCAATATCTAATATCAATCCTGCATCCCTTACTGCTTTGGCTGTAGTTGGACCAAAAGCAGCAATTCTGGTTTTATTTTGTTTAAAATCAGGAAAATTTGCAAACAAAGATGTAATGCCAGAAGGGCTAAAGAAAGCAATAATATCGTAATATATATCCGCCAGATCAGACAAATCACTGGCGACAGTATCATACAATACAGCTTCAGTCAGATTCAGACTGTTAACATCCATAAATTCCGGAATATCATTGCGGCGGATGCTAGAGCAAGGAAACAGAAATTTTTCATTTTTGTGTTTCTTTAACAATTCCAGCATTTCTGCAGCTGTTTTGGTGCCAGTAAAGATTTTTCGTTTCCTAATTACAATATATTTCTGTAGATAATGTGCGGTCTGTTCCGAAATACAGAAATATTTCATGTCAGCAGGTACTTCAATTTTACTCTCTGCGCAGATTCTGAAAAAGTGGTCTACGGCATTGCGGCTGGTAAAAATAACGGCTGTATGATCTAAGATATTGATTTTCTGCTTTCTGAATTCCTTTAAAGGAATCGGATCAATTTGAATAAACGCCCTAAAATCTACTTTTAATCCATATTTCTGTGCTAACTCAAAATAAGGAGATTTTTCGTCAGAAGGTTTGGGCTGGGAAACTAATATGCTGGATACTTTATGAAACCTGTCCTGGGCATCCATTGTCTGTACTACACTCATTCTGTCTTTATCCGAAACAAAAATTGATAAACTAAGAATAATTTACGCAACTAATACTTTTATACCTATCAAAAGAGGGGTAAGTTCTGTGGCGCAAAGGTACGAAAATAAATATAGATTTTTTACTGATGTTAACTTATTTAAAGCAAAATTTATTATCACCAGTCTAATAAAATTAAAAGCTATAATAATATAAATAACCTGCTGACTGGCTGTAGAAATAGCCATAGGAAACGACAGATAAATTACAAACAGTACTGGTACGATTATACTGTAAAACAGTCTTGAGAACAGTAAATATTTGTAAAAATGGATATGTATGACGTTAGAAAGGTTAAATAGACTTCCCAAAAAATACAGGAAGAAATATTTAGCAATGATGAGTATAAAAATGGAGAGCGATAACAGTGAAAAATAGTAAAAAAGTTCGACAAAACCTGTTGCCGTTTGTAAAATACGGTCATTAAGCAGTTGTTTTTCAGAACTTTTTTGAATGAGTATATACAAAAAAGAGAGCAACAAACTGTGATTGAGAATAAAAAGCATGCTGAGTCTGCTTAAAGGCCTGCTTATAAGAATAGTGTCTTCCTTTATTGCTAAGCTGAACAATGGCTTTATATTATAGTAACTTCTAAAAGCATTTGGATGATAATTCCATAAAAAGGCAAATAAGGCTGTGATAAGGATGGCAGCAACAATGCTGAAATCTGCTAAACCAGATTGCTCTCTTGGCTTTAATGGAAGTACAGATGCTTCCTGCATAGTATCACCTGAAGAACGCTCAATATAATTGATAATCGAAACAGATGGTTTAATAGAATGACCTAAATGGTTATAAAAACTCAATAATAATGTAGGCTGTTGATATATTTTTCTCAGGCTATCTATATTCAGTATCAGGGTCTGCCCATCTGTTAATTTTCTATTCAACTGAGCCTGAATGAAAAGATATACAGGCTTGGGCGTTTGAATAAGCAAACGATATCCTTTGTAATTATTAGGATTTAATTCCAGATGCAATGCCTCTGTATTTCCATGAACACGTTGTAAATAAGGGACATAGGATTTATACTCTGCATCATATACCTGCCAACTCTCCTCCAGATCCTCAATCGTCTGATAATTTTCTTCCGGAACTTCAACAGCTGCTAAGAGCTGGGAGCCTGAGAGAAGAAAAAGTACAAGAAAATGTATATAAGCAATTATTTTCATTCAGTTTTCAACCTTTTGAACTTAACGAGGTAGCCCAGTACAAAACTGAACAATACAGATACAAACAATAATATAAACAACTGGAGGTTCACACCCCATTGCTGTGAAAATATTACAAACAGGACGATAAGAACATTGAAAAAGCCTAATGCGGCAACGGTAGATAATTGTGCAAATCCCAAAGACATCAGGCAATGGTGAATATGATTTTTATCCGGAGTAAATGGTGAAATACCTCTATATAGCCTGATGATCGTTACCCGCAGCGTATCCAGTAAGGGAATAAATAAAATGCCTATTGCGATGGAAGGAGAAGAATCTGTGGCGCGCATTTCAACAAATTGAATGGCCATTACTGAAATAATAAAGCCACAAACCAGAGAGCCTGCATCTCCCATAAATATAACAGCTCTATGGAAATTATACCTGAGAAATCCCAGTATGCCTCCTGCCAGACAAACTGCTACATCAGCATACGCACTATATTGTTCCCCACCATACAGGTAAAAATACACCCCAAAAGAAACGGCGATAATAATGATGATCGTACCGGCTAAACCATCTAATCCATCAATTAAATTTGTAGCATTGGTGATACCTATTATTGCCAGAAAAGTAAATCCATAACTAATCCCATTTTCCAGTTCATAAATGCCCATCAGTCCCTGAAAACTGGTAATGCGGATATCAGCCATAAATACGACAATGCCGGTAGCCAGTATCTGAACAAAGAATTTTTTAAATGCCGAAACTGAGATTATATCATCTTTTAAGCCAATAAAGAACAGCACAATACAACCAGCAAGCAGATGCTGAACGCCATGTTCCAGGCGGCCAAAAATTGTGAGTGCCGACATAAACCCGCTGAATATGGCTAATCCACCTAAACGGGGGGTAAGATAGGCATGAATTGTCCGGCCATTAGGCTCGTTGAGCAATTTTTTGGTATGTGCTATCTGGATAATAGACGGAATAGCAAATACGGAGATCAAAAAAGCCCACAGAAAAGACAGGAATATGACTGGGATACCACTCAAGGAATTTCTGGTTAAAAATTAACTGCTGTATTTGAAGGATTAAATTATTCTGCTAGCAAAATGCTCAATAGAATCTCATACAAATATATATGTTTCATTAACAATTTTAAAACTTGCTTGTAAGCCCAAAATGTATTCTGGCGAAGTTAAATCCAAATTTCCTATCCTGGCTTTGTCCCATCGCATAAATGAGTTGAAATATACCCAAGTTCGTAGTAAAACTTACACCAGCACCAGTTCCAAGTGGATGATCTTCATAATAACTACCAGGAATAGCATATTTGATATAGGACTGATCGTAGAATAGAAACAAATAGGAAGTTGGCTCAATAAAATACCTGTACTCAAGCGTTAAAACCGCATAATCTGACGCAAAAAAGAAGTTTTCATTATGTCCGCGTAAACTGGTTAATCCGCCCAGCCGGAACAGATCATTTTTGTATAGATTGGAATTTGCTATTTTACCTGCTTTTATGCTTGTAACCCATACACTTCGTGGAGTAACAGGAAAATAAGTATCAATAGCAGCTTTTGCCAGAATCTGTAAGGAGTGTTGTGGTACATTTTCGTACAATTCCTGTGCGACGAAAGGATTTTTGGAAATTCTTTTGTTTCCTGCCCAGGCTCCTGCTGATATAGCAAATCCCTTCACCGGATTTCTTAGATCATTTGTATGATTCCATATATAATCGATCCCATAATACAAATACCGGTAATCCGAAAATACAGGTAATTCAGCAGATTCACGATAGTGAGCATTGCTCCCTAACTGTGAATTTTTCAATCCAGCCAGAAAACTGATTTTTCCGGCATTCCCTGTAAAATAGCCTATAGAAACCTGCCTGTCAATAGTTAAAAAAGTAGTGTCCTCTTTAAGGATATTAAAATTTCCTTTTAAATGAAAAGGTGTTCCCAGCAAAGCCGGATGCTCATAACTAATATCCAGCCTGGGCGACTGGGGACGGATTTGCTGCCATTTTAACAAAAAAGATTTACCACTACTGAACAGGTTGCGTAATTGCAGGTTGAGTTCACCAGTTATCAAAAGTTTATTTCCTTCCTTTTCTCCAGGTAAAAAACCTATAATGCCATCAACAGAATTGGCTGCTGCCTGAGTGAGATGAAAAACCGGATAAGCTCTTTCATTTTTAAAAACTACTCCAAAAGGCTGCGTTACTGTTACATAGGGCAATTGTTTTAATAATTTTTCTGCCTGTTCTACTTTTGTCTGGCTAAAAGGCTGCCCGGGCAAGAGCCTTAGGTAAGCTGACAAGAACTTACTTTTTAAACGGGCTTTTCCTTGTATCTGTATGGAATCAAAGATGAAATAGGGTCCTCTTGTATGCTTGAGGGTTGCAGTGATTTTGTTGTGAGTAAATCCAATGGAATCCAAGGAGATAGTTGCAAAAGGATAGCCACGCTGGTCAGAATATTGCAGAATTTTTTCCTCCAGTCTGCTGACTTGTTTGTAACTAAATATGCCATTTTTATATACCTTCTCGCGGTAACCTACCTGGCTAAGGATATTTTCCTCCACATTCCCAGGCTTCAACGCTGCCCATCTGATGGTTTCCCCTATGTGAATATATGCATACACAGAATCCTTCTGAAATGAAAGGCTATCTACAGAAGCAAGCAAATAAGATTGTTTATGCAGCAGCTCAACCGTATGCTGAATATATCTGATTACAGCTACAGAATCCGCATGGGCAGAATGCTGCTTTACTTTTACACTTAATGGCGCTGTTGTATCAGGTAATATCATTTGCAAATGATATTTTCGTTGTGCCACTGAGTAATGGGTAGCAAGCAGAAATACCACAAACAGAATAAACACAAGCGTAAAAAAGTAGGGAAAGCGCAAAACCAGAAAACGAAATGAATGAGTGTATAAAATTTAAAATATTAACAAGCCTTAACTAGTTAAATTAAGCTACTGACCAGAAATACACATATCTGGATTTATTACCTGAGTTTCTCGTTGCCAGAGGTATAAAACAAATATACTATCTTTGCAACGTAAATGTAACCGCTGATTTTCATCTTTTTTGCCTAAAATCTTTCATCTGTTTTGTCTGGCCTATATATTCATATTCCTTTCTGTAAACAAGCTTGTCATTATTGCGATTTTCACTTCAGCACCAATCTCAGCACAAAGAATCAGTTGGTATCGGCTTTGGTAAAAGAACTGGCTTTGCAGAAGGAATATCTTGAGAAGAATACTGTTCTTGAAACCATCTATGTTGGAGGAGGTACTCCTTCCCTGCTTAGTGAAGCAGAGCTGATCGATATTTTCGAAGCTATCCATAAATACTTTTCTATTGCTCCTAATCCAGAAATAACGCTTGAGGCCAATCCGGATGATTTAACCACACAAAAATTATCTCAATTAAAAAATTCTCCTATCAACCGATTTAGTATAGGAATTCAGTCGTTTTACCAACCACATTTACGTTATCTCAACCGGGCACACAACGCACAAGAAGCCAAGGATTGTGTAAAGAAAGCACAGGATACAGGTTTTAATAATATCAGTATTGACCTGATTTATGCCATTCCTCATCCAGATCATTCCGTATGGGAACAGGACATGGCTACCGCTTTGCAGTTAAATATTCAGCATATTTCTGCCTATTGCCTCACCATCGAAAACCGCACAGCATTTGGAAAATGGCTGCGTAGTGGCAAAATACAGGCAATAGACGAAGAGTACAGTGCCCAGCAATTTATTAGTCTGATGCATACCCTCCAGAATAATGGATTTGAGCAATATGAAATCTCCAATTTTGCCTTGCCAGGACATGAAGCAAGGCATAACAGCAACTACTGGAAAAAACAGCCCTACCTGGGTATTGGTCCCAGTGCACATTCTTATAATGAATCTACAAGGCAGTTTAATGTAGCCAGTAATACACAATACATGAAGTCTTTAGAAAAAGAGATGGTGCCTTATACACTTGAAACACTCACCATTGCAGATCAGGTAAATGAGTACATTATGACGAGTTTGCGAACAAAATGGGGATGTAATCTGGAGAGTATTAAAAATTGGGCTGGTATTGATATTCAGGCGTCTAATAAAATCTATCTGGCTGATTGCCTGAAACGAAATTTAGTTACCTTAGAAAATGAAGTACTCAAGCTAACTGAGTCAGGAAAATTAGTTGCCGACCAGATCGCTTCTGATCTTTTTATAGTGGAATAAGCAAAGTGAGTAAACCTACACTGATAACTTGTAAATCCAGATTTTATCTTATATCTACTTTGTATGATTTTTACATTCAGCCATCTGGAAACTCAATATTCTTTTGATATTTCAAAGCCTATTGATATCTCATTACCTCTGCGCAATGGAAATAATAATCCATCCTGTTACTATGCAGATCCCGTAGAATTTGAGACTATTCGTGCAGGTAATTTTATAGGAAGTGTAGCTGAAGGTGGGCCAGTGAATCACAAAAAAGTATTTGTTACGCCCCATGGAAATGGCACTCATACAGAATGTTTCGGACATATTTCTGCTGATCCGGCCGGTACAATTAATAAGTGTTTAACCCATTTTTTCTTTATTGCTCTATTGGTCAGTATTTCACCACATACGGTCATCAATGGCGATCAGGTAATTACGCTTACTTCTTTTCAGCAAAAAGCAGCAAGCTTTGCAACGGAAGCCGTAATCATACGAACGTTGCCCAATGATACTTCCAAGCGCCAGCGGCAATATTCTGGTGCGAATCCTCCCTATCTCGAACCGGCTTTATGCGATTTTTTTGCCCAACACCATGTGAAACACTTAATAGTAGATGTACCTTCGGTAGATAAAGAAATAGATGGCGGATTGCTGGCAGCGCACAAGGCATTCTGGCAATTTCCTGAAAAAATACGTACGGATAGTACAATTACAGAATTAGCTTTTGTTCCGGATATTATTGCAGATGGAATTTATTTACTTAATTTACAAATCTGTAGCTTTGAGCTGGATGTAAGCCCCAGTAAACCTATACTTTATCCACTCCAAAAGCTCATCTGACGCTTTCTGCTACTCAACAGAACGTTAACGAAAAACATATATTTGTATGCAAACAGATACTTCCTATATGACCAGTGATCAGAAGAAAGCGTTTATACTGCTCAAAGCCGTTATTTTTCATTACCATGGGCTAGATGAGAGTGAGCAGGCTATATTGAATGAAACGGCTGATAAACTGCAGGCACACGAAGAATTGCAATGGGTTACTGAATTTATTGCATCTGATGAATATACAGCTTTTGAACGGGCGAGAGAGTTTTTAAATGGATTGGCGGAAAACTGGGATACAGCTACAAAATTATCTTATCTGAGCATTGTATGGGAAGCAACGAATAAAAAAGGGCATATCACCGAAATGGAAGCTACTGCCATGTTCAAACTAGCCAAAGACTGGAAGATCCAGAAAGAACTTATTTCATTGGTGAGGAAAAAATAAAGGGTTCCTGATACTTAATGAAACGCATCCTGAATATGCACTATTTCGGCAGGATGGGTATAATGAATCGCAATTACATCAAAACGTATATCGAATAACCAGTTGTAAGATTCAATGAAGTTTTCGGCTGCCAGTAAAATCAGATTTATTTTTGATTGATTCACCGCCTCTTCCGGTTCACCGTATAACTTACTCTTTCGGGTTTTAACCTCTACAAAAACAAGTACGTTTTCCTTTTTTGCAATAATATCTATTTCAGCTTTTTTATACCGGTAATTTCTTTCAAGCACTTCATATCCTTTCTCCTCTAAAAATTTACTTGCCATTTTTTCTCCTGTATTTCCGGTAATAATATGCTTAGCCATGTTTTATGAGAAAATAGAGGGTAATATGTAAGTTCATTCTACTTTTCAGAGGCAAATTTTGAGTGTATAAAAAGAAGAAAAAATTATTTATTAAATCATTTTGGAATAATTATTGTTATCTATTCAGTAAGGTTTAAGGTTAAAATAATATTTGTGCTTATGCACATTTACATACTAAATCCTGGTCTCTTTGAGCCAGGATTTTTTATTGCCTTTCAAAGAAAAACAGGTTTTTTACCCGCACAAAAAATCCATTCATTATTTTGATTATTTTTTGAAAGGGTCAGAAAAGCGGTTATCTGTAATAAAAGTGCTATCTGTAAGTAAATGCAGAAAAGAAATAATATCTTTTTTCTCCTGGTCCGTTAAAAAAAGCTTAATAGGCGCTCCAGGAGCAGAAGTTTCATTACTGGCTTGAATAATGAGTGGGTCCAGCGTAGTACTCATCTGCACATGTTCATTGTAATGGTCCAATACTTCCTCCAGTGTCTGAAACCGCCCGTCGTGCATATAGGGTGCCGTTAGGGCAATATTTCGTAAAGTGGGTGCCTTAAATTTTCCCTTATCAGTTGCTTTTCCTGTTGTTACTTCCAGGCCAATATCCGCAAAATCTGTATCCAGGCCATTGTTATGAAAATTACCTAGGGTGGTTAAAAAGCCTCCATGACAATCGCCACAATTTCCGCCTCTCAGACTTCCGGCTATTGGATGAGTAAAAAATAAAGATTCGCCATTTAATTCCTGGGGGGTTGGCTGGTATTTTTTTGCCAGATACCGGTCATATTTAGAATCGGCAGAAATAAGGATACGTTCAAACTGGGCTAAAGCTTTGGCAATATTTTCGGCCGTAATAACGTCTGAACCAAATACCAGCTTGAACTTCGTCGGATATTCTGCTGTCTGTTGCAGTTTTGCCACGGCTTGCTCCAACGTCTGGTGCATTTCTACTGGGTCTTGAATCGGAATAAGTGCTTGTTGTTCTAAGGAAGTTGCTCTCGCATCCCAGAAAAAACGTTTGGCCCATAACAAATTTGCCAGCGACATAGTACTTCGTTTCCCCAGAATGCTTTCTGAGCCCGGACTCAGAGCTTTGCCATCTGTAAAGGCTTTTTCCTGCTGATGGCAACTAGCACATGAAATAGTGTTATTGTTGGAAAGTTTTTTTTCATAAAATAGCATCCGCCCCAGTGCAACACCTTCTTTGGTTAGTGGGTTATCTGCCGGAATAATATAATCACCGAAATTTCGTGGCGTTTTTAGCTCATAGGGGCCAGTTTCTTCTCCTGGCAGTACCTCGGCATCATCTTTTTTACAGCCACTAAAACCAAAACTTATCCCTATCCATAGTAGGAAAGTATAAGCAAACCGTTTATATATGAAATTGAATTTATTTTTTTCCACCATACAAAGAAAACCAATCTGGAGAAATGGGTGCATTATTTAGTTGAGAACCATTAAGATTACATATCTAAAACGTGGTTAGCCATGTATTAATTCTCAGAAGAAGTATCAAAATTACAAAAAATTATAATGCCGCCTTGTATAGCATTCACTCAAGTAATGTATTGAAAAGCCAACTCTAACTCAGTCCATTAAACCATTCTTTAAACTGAACTACCCGTTCACGGCTCACAATAATTTCTTTATCGAAGGCTTGATGCAGGTGAATTTTCAGGCGGCTGTTGGAATACATTAATACATCGCTTACGGCATTGATCTGCAGGATAAAACTGCGGTTAGCCCGGAAAAAAAGTACAGGGTCGAGGATTTCTTCCAGTTCTTCGAGGGTATAATCAATAATATACTTCTTTTTGGCTGTAGTATACAAAAACACATCCCGGTCTACCGCATAGAAAAAGGCGATCTGTTCAGCGGTAACTGACTGTATATGTTCCCCTACCCTCACCATAAAGCGGTTTTTGTAATTCTTTTTTTGTAATTGCGTAAGTGCCTGTGCCAGTTGTTGAAGCTGATCAGAGGGTTTATTTAGAGCCAGATTACTGCGAAGTTTATCCAGCTTCTTCAAACTCCCGGCGACTGCTTCATAAGTAATGGGTTTCAGCAAATAATCTATCCCGCTCACTTTAAATGCTTCAATGGCATATTCGCTAAAAGCTGTAGTAAAAATTATTGGCTTTTCGATACTCACCTGCTTGAACACTTCAAACACATAGCCATCGGTGAGTTGCACATCCATAAATAACAAATCCACTTCCGGATGGCCGTTACTAAACCAGTCTGTTACTTTGGTTACACTATCGAGCCGGCCTATAATTTCAATGGTTTCATCATATTGCCTGATATAGCGCTCCAGTTTTTCGGCAGCCGGTTTTTCGTCTTCAACAATAAGTACTTTCATGAATAAACCAATTTAAATAGCCAGCAGATTAGCTTTGTGTGCAGAAATTACCGTCTGATCTGGCTGGGTTTGCAACAGCGGAATTTTAATTACACTTTCTTCTTCTGATGACTGGCAGAGCAGCGGCCTGTCAGTAAAAAATGTATAGGCTTGAATCATTTCTTCGATAGAACGGGATTGATATGCCCGGGGCATCAACTTATCTCTGCGCTGGTAGGCAAGTACAAAACAGTCACTTTCTGTATAGGCATCTATTTCTAAAGGATTATTAGAGCTGATCATGGTTGTAAGAATGGCATTTTCTATCAATTCCAGCAAAGTGCCCGGAATAATCAGCAATGCAGACTCTTCAACGGTAAGATTTACATGAAAGTGAATCGCCTCTTCATGCCGCTTATTATATACATACACCAGATGCTGAACCGCTTCAATCTCATGTTGCAAAACAGTCAATTCCTTGTATTTCTGATCCAGATAGTAGCGGTATACCAGCGAAAGCCGGTCGATGAATTGTTCTGCCTGGCAGGCATCCTGATGCGTCAGTACAATTAAAGTTTCCAGGCTGTTATATAATAATTCAGGATTAACCTCCTTGGTAAGTTGTTGCAGCTGGCTTTCCATTCGTTGACGTAAAGCTTTCTCCTTTTGAAGTGTCGTTTTATTGTGCCGGTTAAGATAATATACGCTCAGATACAGCATGGTGTAAAAAAGCGAAGTAATAACGTAAATGCTGTTCAGGGTGAGTAATTCAGCAGAAAAACTAGAATACTTGAGTATAAAAACAAAATAAATGGCTACACCTCCGGAGATAACCAGTAATGTACAAAGCAGATTAACGCCCACCTGTAAGGCAATTCTGGCCCGCACATTCTTTTCCAGCGGATAATATTTATCGAGCAAGATAATCATCAGCCGCAGCGACTCCGACAAAAGATAGGTAAGGATAATACAAAGCAATACTTCCTGGCTGAAGAAGTTTTCTGAGAGCTGGCTAATAGTGTCAAAAACCAATAACACCAGTAAATAGACCACCACCCCATACACCAGCGGGCAAACAATCCGGAATAAAGGACTATGAATGAATAAACGCTTCATAAACGATCAATGGTCAGTGGCTACTTCTTATGATTATACTACACTGGAATTATATACTATGCAAATACAACATCTTTCTCAACAGCTACAGGCTGGCTGGCTGGAAGTAAAGGTAATTTTACGGTAAACAGCTTATCCTTACTTACTTCTATTTTTCGATCCGTTTGAAACTGATACCGTTTGGTAATGTTATCCAGCCCTATTTTAAACGAAGAGCCTGGGTTGATATTTTCCTGAATGGTATTGCTTACCGTGATCCATTCGTTCACATCCAGATATATATTGATCTGCAAAGGTGTTTCATCAGAAACAATATTGTGTTTTACCGCATTTTCCAGCAGCAATTGTAAGGTAAGCGGCGGAATCCGGCTTTGCAGTACATGCGCAGGGATAGTAATAGTTACTTCCAGTGCCTCTTCAAAACGTGATTTAAGTAGAAAAACGTAGGCTTGCAGAAAGGTGAGTTCTTCGGCCAGCGTTACCAGTGCCTGTCCTTGTGTGGCAATAATATACTGGTAGGTAAGCGAAAGTTTCCGGATAAATTTTTCAGCTACCGCTGCATCTTTATAAATGAGTGAAGAAATGGTGTTAAGCGAATTGAACAGAAAATGCGGACTGAGCTGGTTTTTGAGTATTTGTAATTGCAAAGAAAGCTGGGCTTGTGTGAGTTTCACGGATTCAATCTGCACCTCTGCATAAGAATTATAAGAAAATAAGGTAAAATCTATAATCGTATAAATAAACACAGCTATCAAGGTAATGATCGTCAGCTTGATGGAAGCATCTGTGTAGAGAACGGTAAAGCCCGAAAAATTTTTGACAGATGTAAACAGAAGTATATATAATGCTGTAGCGGATGCAAAAATTAATAAGGCTAACAGCGCATTAAACAGCATACCACTGATAAACCGTAAGGTAATCCCATTTTGCCATGGAAACCAGGTATTAAGCTGTTTGCGCAAAAATCCCATTACAAATACGGCTGCATTCACTGCTAGTAGCGCCAGCAAAAATGCCTGCCAGTGCTGACTGTATTCCGGCAAATTTCCCTGTTCACTATAGAAAATATAGGTAAAACCCAGCCAGCCGATCAGCGTACCCATACTAAGCCTGAAAATAGTCCGGCGGATTTGAATCATAAATTTTCTGTAGGTTTAATGCTATAGATACATAAATCACGATGAGGTTGCATCCCATCGTGATTTATTAATTTTATACTATTCAATACTGGACATTACCTTGCGGTATTCATAATCAGAACTGATAGATTTAGCCGCCTTCTTATAGGCATCCATCACCGCTGTTTTGTCTTTTGGAATGGATTTACCGATCTGCTGCATCAGTTTGCTCTTCTCATAATCCGACGACATATCACTGATTACTGAAAACGCCGGAACATACTGATTGTCTTTCAGAGTAGTTTTGGAGAATAAGAATGAAAGCACTTTGGCTTTTTCATAATCCGACGACATTTCATTAATAACAGCTAGCAGGTCAGTAAGATTGTCATTGAGCATTTTTGTATTGGTCAGCAGTTTGCCCAGTACTTTGGCTTTTTCATAATCAGAGGAAATATCATCTACTACTTGCAGTGCCTGCTTAAATTGTGGTGCTGGCAAAGTCTGTTTATTGAGCAGTTCGCTTAAGACTTTTGCCTTTTCAAAATCGGAGGAAATATCATTTACAGCTTCCAGTACTTTGGTATAATTTGTATCAGTTAGTTTGTTCTGGTTGAGAATATGGCTCAAGATTTTAGCTTTTTCATAATCAGAAGAAATATCGTTTACTGCACTAAGCACCCTGCTGAAATTTTCATCTGTTAGTTTACCCTGATTCAGAATATGACTGAGCACCTTTGCTTTTTCATAATCCGACGACATATCCGAAATAGCGGTGATATAGGCTGTAGCCGTACTGGAATTTTGAAGGTAGGTGCCACTTACCTGCTGTAGCAATTTACTCTTTTCATAATCGGAGCTTACTTCTTCACCTACATGGGTGATAATCGTTTTTAGTTCATTGTCTTTCAAGCCTTTTTGTGCCAGCAAGTATTTGAAATAAATTCCTTTTACATAATCACTTTCCATATCTTCGATCGCTTCCAGCACACCAGAGGCACCTTTCTTAGCATAGATGCGTTTCACCCGGTCTTCAGCGCCAATACCAGTAGAAGCAATGAGTTCAGGTAACATATCTGCCAGCCATTTTCTCCCTTCCGGCTCATAAGGTTCTTCATTTTTGCCTACATAATAGGTGCGTTTTAGTTCTCCATTCGAGCCGCTTTCGATGTGGATTGCCCTGCGGTTGCCGAATGTGGTTTTGCTGAATTTAAAGTATCCACCAGGAGAAATACTTTTAATGTCTTTTTCGTCCTCCGTAAAAATAATGGAGCCCTCATAAGATATCTCTGTAGAGGTATTATTGTCATTGTATACATGCCTGCTCCGGCCTCTGGCTTTCAAACTTGTATCCTGAACTACTTCTGTTGTTGTATTGGTAAGAGATATAGTAGGTTCCTGTAAGGTTGGTTCATATAAAAGCCCCATATGCGTCATCAGCAACATGCACAAAGCCTGGGTTTTTAAAAGTAGTATCATAATCTGCTTTTTTTAATTGTAATTGATGATGCAAGTATGCAACACCCTACTTAATATATAAAACAGAAAGCGGTGAATGGGGGAAAAATGGAAGTCAATTGTAATAAAAATGTAGTCATTGAATAAGCAATTTAATCACTTACGGAATCTATAAGCAGGTTCTCTTACTTCAATCACCATCAATTAATGCCCACTAGTGGGCATATTCCGGCTACTGGAACCCCGGATAATCAGTTCAGTTTTTAATATCTTCGTCATAGCTTTCCAGTCGGAAACCTCCCGGTCCATCTGGTCTAACAGTAATTGCGCCGCATTTTTGCCAATCTCCCGGATGGGCTGAGCAACAGTAGTTAGGCCGGGTTCTATGAGGGAAGAGGCATAGTCATTACTGAAACCTACTACCGCAATATCTTCCGGCATAGTTAATCCTTTTGCTTTAATTACCTGCATAGCTTCAATGGCTGTGGGATCATTAATGGCAAATAAAGCATCCGGCGGCTCAGGCAGTTCCAATAGGTGCTTTACATAGATTTTGGCTTTTTCCACGGTCAGGTCATAGGAAATAACTAATTCATCAATCAACGGCAGGTTATATTTCCGCAAGGCATCCAGGTAGCCATTCAGGCGTTTGCGGCTAATAAGCAGCGAATCTGGTCCGGCCAGGTGAGCAATCCGTTTTTTTCCGGTCTGGATCAGGTGTTCTACCGCCCGGAAAGCACCTTCATAATCGTCTACTATTACCTTAGGCACACTCATTTCGTCACATACCCGGTTGAAAAATACAATGGGAATCCCCTTGCGCTGAAAAACCTTAAAGTGATCGAAATTCCGGGTTTCTTTTGTCACCGATACCAGAATGCCATCCACCCGGTTGGCCAGCATTACCTTGCTGTTGGCTACTTCGGTTTCGTACGATTCATTCGAATGGCTGACAATCACATTATAGCCTGCTTTGGAAGCTATTTCCTGTGCCCCAATCACCACTTGTGGAAAGAAAGAAGTGAGAAACTCCGGTACAACAATGCCCAGTGTATTACTGCGGCTGGTTACCAGGCTTAAGGCAAGCATATTCCGCTGGTAATCCATTTTTTCAGCCAAATCCAATATAGCTTTCCTGGTTTCCGGATTCACATTTGAGTGGCCTGTTAATGCCCTGGATACAGTAGATTTAGAGAGGTTTAGTTCTTTGGCAATATCTATAATAGTTGTCTGATGGCGCTTCATAATTCAAGGTACTAAAGCAACTATAATTTTTCCGTGTTCTGTTCATTTTTTAACTGTTTATTGAGAATTAAAATTGGGAACATTCCCAAAAATTGGGAATGTTCCCAATAAAATTAATATAGTTTCTCCTTTCCAACTTGTATTATTCCATCTATTTTTTGTACCATAATTTAATACCGATGACAATACTTCTTCAATTAACACAATTAGTCAATCAAAGAAGTGATAGAGTGAAAAGCAAGTGGTATTCTTTCCCAAATGCTTAAAAAGCCATTTTTTGAATTTTATTTAGATAGATCCATTTAACCTAACCCACATGAGCAACTATACTGCTACTGATTACTGGAAAGTCTTTTTCCCGCTTATGCTTTCCTGCTTACTATGCTTGCCCTTGCTTGCCCAGGAAAGCAGAACCATTAAAGGAAGAGTTTTGGGAGAAAATAATGAGGCTTTGCCAGGTGTAAATGTCACGGTAAAAGGTACTACCAATGGTACTGTAACCGATACCGATGGCCAGTATTCCCTTTCCGGGTTCCAGGCAGGTGCCAATCCTACGCTGGTATTCTCTTTTATCGGTTATGTAACCGAAGAACTTTCAGTAGATGGCCGTTCGGAAATTAATATTACGCTGGTGCCTGATATTAAATCGCTGGGAGAAGTGGTAGTTGTAGGCTATGGCACACAACGTAAGGTAGAAACTACTGGTGCGATTGCCTCTGTAAAATCAGCTGAACTCACTCAAACTCCGGTGGTGAATGTAGCTCAAGGGTTACAGGCAAGAACGGCTGGTGTACAGATTACCCAAAATTCAGCAGCGCCCGGCGGTAATATCAGTGTACGTATCCGGGGAACGAATTCGATTAATGGAACATCTGAGCCTTTGTATGTGGTGGATGGCATCCAGATTTCTAATGGAGGCGGCGTAAATGATGTAAGTCCGCTTTCTACCATCAATCCCAACGACATAGAATCAGTAGAAGTATTAAAAGATGCCTCAGCCACTGCTATTTATGGTGCCAGAGGTTCTAATGGGGTTATTCTGATCACAACCAAACGGGGAAAAGCCGGTGTTACCAGAGTTACGTATGATGGCTATTATGGAGTACAGCAAGTAACCAAACAACTCGATGTACTCAATGCCATACAATATGCCGAGCTGGAAAATGAGGTATACAAAAATAATCCTCCCTATGCTGACCCTTCTTCCTTAGGCGAAGGCACGAACTGGCAGGACTTGGTTATGCAGGATTCGCCAATTCAGAGCCATCAACTATCAGTGGCAGGAGGCAGTGAAAAGACCCAGCTGGCCATTTCAGCCAACTATTTCAATCAGGGTGGCGTGATCATTGAATCTGATTTTAAACGGTATTCCCTGCGTCTGAATCTCGATCACCAGATTAGTAACAAAGTAAAAATAGGCACCAGTATTCTGGGCAGTTATTCCGTCAGCAACCGCATACCTACCGGTTCAGAAAGTATTGATGGCCCGGCAGTAACTTCCAGTATTGTAGGTGCGGCGTTAGGTGCACCTCCTGTTTTAATACCTTATAAAGATGATGGAAGTATTTTCCCGTTTGGGGAACAATCCGGAGGAACGTACCGGGAACTGGCCAATCCACTGGGATTAGCCGCTGTAATGAACCGGACGGCGTACAAACGTACGTTGGCTAACTTGTATGCCGATTTTTCGATTCTGCAAGGACTTACTTACCGGGCTTCCTTTAATGTAGACATGGAAAACCGCCTGCTCGATTATTATTCGCCCCGTTCTATTCTAAGCCAGGTGGATTTAGCTTCTGGCGGTGGAAGTGCTGAGAAAACAAATTCAAATTACCTGAATCTGCTGCATGAAAGTATTCTTACTTATTCCACAACCTTTGCCGACCAGCATACACTGAAATTTACTGGTGTTTTTGCTACCCAGAGCAACCAGTTTGACCGCAATACAATTAATGCCTCTAAATTTCCCAATGATGTAACCGCAAACGAAGCCCTTCAACTAGCCATCGATCGTACCGTAAGCAGCGACCGCAGTAAAGACCGCCTGGATTCATACATGGGCCGGGTCAATTATGGTTTCCGGGATAAATATTTTCTCGACCTAACGGCCAGATATGATGGTGCCAGTAAGTTTGGTAAAAATCATAAATACGGCTTTTTCCCGGCTGCTTCTGCTGCCTGGCGTGTGATTGAAGAAGGCTTCCTGAAAGATAAAATCAGCTTTTTAAGCGACTTAAAGTTGAGGGCAAGCTATGGCGCAACCGGTAATGCAGGAGCGATTGGCCCCTACCAGTCGCTGGCTACGGTAGGTGCCAGCAGCGGCTATAGTTTAAATCATAATTATAATACTGGTTTGAGTCCATCCCGTATTCCGAATGCCAACCTGCGCTGGGAAAAATCCATTCAAACAGACATAGGTCTAGATATTGGCTTGCTTCAGGATAGAATTAATCTGATCGTAGACTTTTACGACAAACACACCAAAGATTTACTATTTGTAAAAGGGCTTCCCCAATCTTCGGGCTATGGTTCCATTACAGGTAATTTCGCAGAAATCCGCAACCGGGGTATTGAGCTATCCGCAGATGCTAAAATCATGGATGGTGCCTTTAAATGGAATGTGAATGGAAATTTTTCTGTAAACCGCAATGAACTGGTAGCGCTGGAAGGCGGCTTGCAGGAATTTACGGTGAATAACTATGCTGTATTAAAAGTAGGCGAACCGATTGGTATTTTTAAAACCTATGTAAATGAGGGGATCTACCAGACTGATGAACCCATTCTGCCTGGTTCTGGTAGCCGTACCGGTGGTGCCAAAGTAAGCGACCTCAATGGTGATGGACAAATTACTGCCGATGATCAGGCCATTACCGGCAATGCCAATCCGGATTTTATTTTTGGCTTTTCTACCAACATGAGCTTTAAAAATTTCGATCTGAGCGCTTTTATTTCCGGGGTGCAAGGCAACGAAATTTATAATCTGGCCCGCTATACCTTCGAAAATCCACTGGGGCAACGCAATATGTTTCAAGGCATAGTTAACCGCTGGTCACCTACCAATCCGAATAATGAATATGTAAGCGGTTTTCAGGGCGGCAGACTTCCTATTTCTGACCGTTTTATGGAAGATGGTTCCTATATCCGCCTGAAAAATATAACCTTGGGGTATACGCTGCCAAAAGTGAAATTTCTCTACAATGCCAGAGTCTATGTAAGTGCCAACAACCTGTTTACTATCACTGATTACACTGGCTTCGATCCGGAAGTAAATACATTCGGAAATACCAATACCCGTATCGGTGTAGATAATGGCGTATATCCGCTGGCAAAATCATTTATCGGAGGCGTACAAGTTACTTTTTAACCTTTCAACTCTTGTTATCCATGAAAAAACATTTTCTTCATATACTCACCGCAGGCCTTCTCACACTAACTGCCTGCGAACTGGACGAAACGCCGTATTCTTCCATCTACACAGATCAGTTCTATAAAACATCCCAGGATGCTGAATCCGCTTTGCTGGCTGTTTATGGAATCATTGCAGATTTATATGCCGGACCAGCGCCGCTAATGGTATCCGATTTCAGCGCCGACCAGGTATATCCCCGTCCGGTGGTAGGCCGGGATACCTATACTTTGTTTTCCTATGATCCGAATTATACAACCGTTAAAAGCTTCAGCCGGGTAAACGAATCGCCCCAGCAGATCTGGTCTTCCTGTTATGCAGGTATAGAGAAAGCCAACTGGGTAATTGCCAGGGTGCCGGAAGTTAGCATGGATGAAAACCGTAAAAATCAGATTCTTGGAGAAGCACATTTCTTGAGGGCTTTTTATTACTGGATGCTGACCAAAAATTTCGGAGATGTAGTATTAAAAACTACGCCAAGTATCTCTGAAGCCGAAGCCATTGTTGGAAAAAACACCCAAGCAGAAGTGTATCAGCAAATTTACAGTGACCTGGAAATTGCTACCGCTAGCTTACCTTCCTATACCGCTGCTATGGAAAAAGGCCGACCTTCCAAAGAAGTAGCTCTGGCGATGCATGCCAAAGCAGCCTTGTACAACCAGGACTGGGCAGTGGCACAGCAAAAAGCACAGGAAGTGATTAATTCTAATAAATATACACTCATGCCTGACGTAAAAGATGTCTATAACGTAGCAAAAGAAGATGTTGCCAGGCAAGAAAACATGTGGGCATTTGAAGCAGAAAGCACCAATCCTGGGCGCACTTCGCAGATTATGGGCTTATATGGCCCACCTAACAGCAATAGTCCGGAATATGGCAAAACTACCTTTGGCTCCATTTTCGTTTATCCTGCTTTTTATGCTTCGTTTGCTGCCAACGACAAACGCCGGCAATTGATGGACACTACCTATATAAACACCAAAGGCCAGGTTGTTCCTCAGAAAGATGTTACGCCCATCACACCAAAAGGCATTCTCGTAAAGAAATACCAGGACCCTAATTCAGTAGCTTCTAATCATGCCAATAATATTCCTATCCTACGTTTGGCTGATGTATATTTAATAGCCGCCGAAGCTGAAACCAGGCAGAATGGCCCATCCGCTACAGCCTACGCCAATATCAATGCCGTACGCCGCCGGGCAGGAATAGATGATTTACCGGAAGGGTTGAGCCAGCCGGATTTTATTAATGCGGTTTTGCAGGAGCGTTCCTGGGAATTATTTGGCGAAGGCGACCGCTGGTATGATCTCACCCGCACGAATACCTTTTTAACTGTTGCTTCAGCTGCTGTAAACGATGTATTCAAAACCAGAAGCCCTCAAGCCAAACACCGGTATTTTCCTATTCCACAAGACGAAATTAATTCCAATCCTAAACTAGAGCAGAATCCGGATTGGAACTAGCGGCCTACTGTTATCAAACGAAAAACCATATATTGAGAAATACAGTTTTTCCTTCCATACATTTCGGTAATACCGGCTTTAATCATTTTATATTCAGGTTAAATTTTATGCAACTACTTACTATACATGCCTGCAAAACCATTCTGATGCTAAGCATATTTGCTTTTATAGGTTTTACAAATGGTATAGCGCAAAATAAAATGACTTTGCAAAACGGCGCTTTGCAGGTAGAATGGCAGAAAACCGAAAATGGATACAAACTCACCAAATTGAGCACCAGCCAGGAAGGAAAATCCATAGACATGAATATGCCTTCCGGAGAATATACTGTGTTGTATTCTGCCCAGAAACCAGATTCTCTGCCGCTATTCGACCAGGTAGATGAGCAAGCCAAAAATTTCCCAGAACCTATTTATAAATACATAGTCAACACTTGGCATACTAACCTGAAACCGGTACCGATGAATACTGCCGGTACTGCCCTGCATTTTTTTCCGGCACAAGCCAGGCAATCCATCCCATCCCAGATATCCTTCAACCACCAAACCAAAGAAGCAGCTATACAAGCCAGCTGGTCATTATATACTACTTACAAAAATGATATTCTGGTAGAAATTGAACTGATAGCCAAACAAGCCGGGTATTATTCTATCGCTACACCTACATTAGCTACTATTGCCGAAAAAGACCTCACCTGGGGAATTATTCCCGGACATTTTCAGGGAAAAGCCTTGCAGGATAATCTCATGTTGGCGTATGCCTATGGGCAGGGTATTCCCAGAAAACCAATCATCGTAAGGGAAAGAACCGCCAGTACCTTATCGCCTTTACTCAGTAATATGAATGGTCTTACGCTGGCTGTGATTCCTGCTCCTGGTACCAGCCGCAATCCCTGGGAAAATGATAAAAATACCCACAATGACTGGCAATTAGGGCTTTCATTAATGAATCGCAAAGCAGAACTCACGCCTACAGCTTATCATCCGGTGCTTGGCGAAAAAGATTCCTATCTGAAAGCTGGCGAAAAACGCAAATTTTCGTTCCGGTATACCTTGCAAGCGGCTGACTGGTATTCGGTATATAAACATGCGATTTATGATGTGTACCGCTTCCATGAGTTTCTGGCGTTGAAACAAACCAGGCAATCTTTAACCGACCGCATATTGTCGATGCTCGATTATGTAAACGATGATTCTACTTCTTTGTGGAGAACCGAGCAATTCAATGGGCAGCAGATAGGTGCCCAGGCGTATTTAGGTGGCGTAGTGGGTTCAGATAAAGATGCGATGAAAAATTCGGATTATGGGGCGATGTGGATGCTGGCAACCTTAACCGGTGATGAGGTTCTGCGAAAAACCCGTTTGCCTTATGCCAGAAATTTCAAATTAGCTCAGCAACAAGACGAAAGTGGCTTTTTTCAAGGTGCTGCGGTAGGCCAGTATTACCTTTCTAAAAGCCGAAAGTTTACTGAAGAATGGGGTCCGTATGTGGAGCCCATTGGCCTCACCTATTATACTATGCTGGATATTGGCAATGTACTGTTGTTTGAACCCAATGATACGCAGCTCAAAGAACGCCTGCGTTTGGGTGCCGAACGTTTACTCAGCTGGCAACAATCCGACGGACATTGGGAAGTAGCCTACGACCGGGAAACTGAAAAACCAAGATTTACCGAATTAAAAGACCTCCGTCCTACTTTCTATGGCTTGATTGTGGCTCACCGGATTCTGGGGGATAAAAAATACCTGGATGCCGCCAGAAAAGGAGCCGACTGGTTTGTTGTAAATTCGGTAAATAAAGCGCATTTCTTAGGTGTATGTGGCGATTTACGTTTTGTTCCAGATTTTGCAACCGGCCAGAGTGTACAGGCGCTGCTTGATTTATTCGAGCTTACCGGAGATAAAAAATATCAGGAAGCTGCTTTATCTGCTGCCAGGATTTATACTGCTTCTATCTACACCCATCCCATTCCAAACCGTGAGAAGAAAACGGTAAATGGCGTTAGCAGGGAAGATTGGGAAATCGCTCAGGCTGGATTGAGTTTTGAGCATGGGGGTAGTGTCGGTTCGGCGAATATGCATGGACCAATTTTGCTTGCCAGCCATGCCGGAATGTTCGTGCGCTTATTCGGCTTAACCAAAGATTCTCTATATCTGGATATGGCTAGAGCAGCTGCCTGGGGAAGAGATGCTTTTGTTCACCAACCTACCAGTGTAGCCTCCTATTACTGGCGGACGATGAATAATGGTGCTGGTCCTTATCCGCACCATGCCTGGTGGCAAATCGGCTGGCTCGCTGATTATTTATTATCCGAAGCCAGCCTGCGTTCTAGAGGAAAAATTAATTTCCCCAGAGGATTTGTTACACCCAAAGTAGGTCCGCACCAGACCTATGGTTTTGCCCCAGGAAAAATATTTGGGAAAGAAGCAAATCTGTATCTTACTCCCCGGATGCTTCAGGTAAAAGACCCACAAATAGATTATATGGGAGCTATTGCCCCTCAATCCAAACAAGCATTTGTGGTGCTATTGAATAATGATGATACTAATAAAACCACCCAGATACAATTTGATAGCAGCCGGTTATTTCCTGGCAAATCCATAAAAGTGCGTTCCGTAAAACAACTAGATGCCCAGGGAAAACCCGGAACTACTCTGGCAACCAATGGAAACTGGACAGTTAAAACGCCTGCTTTCGGCTTAGCAATACTGGCTATTGAATATGAATAAGTAAAAAATACTAGAAGGATTTAAAGATTTGAATTCTATAGACAAAGAAAAAGTGCGGTGGAAGGTGCAGCAACAGTGTGGCCAGTTTTGGCCTTGTGTGCAGGCCGGAGGTTTGAGCGATGATTTTATCTGGCGTAAAACAGGCTTTGTTGGTGCTGCTTTTTCTTTTGTTACTTTTCTTTTGGGCATGTAAAAGAAAAGTAAAGACGGCGTAATGAAGGGACATTTAAGCATGAATCACATATCTGATGCAAAACAATATATTACTGACATTGTATTTCACTTTTTCTCTACATTGAATGAGTTCCACCATTGATACCATAGTGATTTTTGTTTTCTCCGCTTTTGTATTAGGCATTGGTCTTTTATTCGCCCGTACCGGACGGAACCTGAAATCTTTTTTTGCCGGAGGAGAAGCAGTACCCTGGTTTATTGGTGGCTTATCCTTGTTTATGAGCTTTTTTTCTGCCGGTACCTTTGTCGCCTGGGGTTCTATTGCCTATAAATATGGCTGGGTCGCCATCACCATTCAATGGACTATGTGCTTAGGAGGAATCATCACCGCTATCTGGCTGGCACCCAGGTGGAAAGCGACCGGGGCACTTACAGCGGCTGAATACGTAAAAGAACGCCTGGGAAGCAGGGTGCAAAAAACGTATATCTATATTTTCCTGCTAGTCTCGCTGTTTATCAAAGGTTCCGTATTGTATCCGGTAGCAAAACTGGTGAGCGTATCCTTAGGTTTTCCACTTGTTCCCAGTACCATTGTGCTGGGTTTATTCATGATTGCCTATACAGCGGTAGGCGGTTTATGGGCCGTTATGGTAACCGATATTCTGCAATTTGTGATTCTCACTTGTGCCGTACTTATTATTCTGCCGTTAGCTACAGAGGCAGCCGGAGGATTTGACACATTTACCCAACAAGCGCCGGATGGTTTTTTCAACTTACTGAATGGGGAATATACCCTTGGCTTTATTCTGGCTTTTGCCCTCTATCATATTTTCTATATCGGTGGCAACTGGACGTTTGTGCAACGCTATACCAGTGTAGAAAGCAAAGCAGGGGCAAGAAAAGTAGCTTTTCTTTTTGCAGGCTTATACCTTATCAGTCCGGTAATCTGGATGCTGCCGCCTATGTTATACCAGACCATTAACCCCACCTTACAAGGTTTGGATACTGAAAATGCCTATCTGCTTGTATGCCAGAAAGTGCTTCCACCTGGATTAATGGGCCTGATGATTACAGGCATGTATTTTTCCACTTCGGCTACAGCCAACACTACCCTGAATGTGGTTTCAGCCGTTTTCACCAACGACATTTACAAAGGTTTAATTAACCCAACGGCTTCCGATCAGAAATTGATGTTTTTTGCCCGTTTTTTCTCCTGGTTATTTGGCCTGGGAATGATTGTGATTGCCTTGCTGGTGCCTTCAGCCGGAGGAATGGTAGAAGTAGTATTGAGTATTGGAGCCATTACTGGCGGACCGCTGCTGGCTCCTCCCATCTGGGCATTATTTTCTAAGCGCCTAACCGGAAAAGCTACTTTCCTGATCACTATCATTAGTCTGCTGGTAAACCTGTTTTTCAAGATGATTTTACCGCTACTGGCGGGAATCAAATTAAGCCGGGGCGAAGAAATGATGCTGGGGGTTGGTTTGCCTGCACTGATGCTGATTAGCTATGAATTGTGGACTGTCTTCCATCAAAAAATCAACCCGGATTACGAAAATTACCTGACAGTAAAAGCCCGTAAAAAAGCCGCACAACTTCTGGAAACGGAAGAAGAAAAAGAGGAAATACATAAACAGAACCGCTTTGGCTTACGGGTAATTGCATTTGCCCTGGCCTTTACTGCATTCTTGTTATATATACTAAGCTGGCTCACCAGCTCTGGAACCTGGCTGGTAGCTGGTTTGGCAAGCGTGATTTTAATTCTGGCTTATATTCCCTGGCATGCTTCTGAAAAAATCAAAATAGAAGTGGCTAACACCACAAATGTATTGAACTGATGAACAAACTATATACAATAGTGCACATGGTTACTCCTTACAAGTGGAATGCTTCAAAAGCACTTTTCATATTTTCCTGTTGGATGCTTTTGCAAACTATTCATCCTGCACTCGCTCAGCAGCAAACTGGAGAAATTAGGCTGTCTTTGAATGGAAAATGGGCATTTAAAACAGACCCCAATCAGGTTGGAGAAGAAGAAAAATGGTTTGCAGAAAGCTATACAGCTCCGGGTTGGGAAAGTATGGAAGTTCCCGGAAACTGGGATACACATAACGAATATGCCCATTTTTCAGGCAAAGGCTGGTACCGCAAAACCGTAGAAGTTCCCTCAAACTGGCAAGGCAATACCATACAATTGCATTTTGAAGCAGTATATCACGATTCAAAAGTATGGCTCAACGGAAAATTGTTAGGTGAAAGCCACAGTGGATTTTTTCCTTTTTCTTTTGATGTAACAAACGATGTAAAGCTTGGTGCGAAAAATACGATTGTCGTTTGTGCTGATAATACTTTCCGCAGAGGTGCCATCTGGAACTGGGGTGGCATCCGAAGGCCAGTGCATTTCATAGCAACAAATCCTGTACGCATTGAGCAGGCACATATAGTTTCCAATCCGGATCTGGCAAAAGGAACAGCAGCCCTTACGGTAAAAGTTATGTTACGCAACGATACCGAACAGCCGCAGGAAGTGACATGTAATGTGGCTATATCATCAACTAAAGCCGGGCTCAAGAATTTGCCGCTTACCGCTACTCTTCCATCAAAGAGCAGTAAGGAATATGTGCTTACCACTACCTTATCCAGATCTCAGACGCATCTCTGGCATTTCGATGACCCGTATCTGTATAACCTGGAAGTAAGGCTAAATCAGAAAGGACAAGTTTTACACAAAAAACACGATCGCTTTGGCATCCGGAAAGTAGAAATTGATGGCATAACATTCAAACTGAATGGTGAACCAGTGCGACTAATGGGTTACAACTGGGTTCCCGATGACCGTACCACTGGAAATACTTTACCAGAATGGCGCTACAAAGAAGATATTGACCTGATGAAAAAAGCTGGAGCGAATATGACTCGGCTTTCGCATTTGCCGCTTCCCAACGAAATCCTCGATTATATTGATGAAAAAGGGATTTTACTCTACAGTGAAATTCCGCTCTGGGGACAAGATGCCCTGGTTGATCCGGATAATCCTCTGCCTAAAGAATGGCTGAAAAACCTCGTGAACCTGCAATTCAATCATCCTTCCATTATTGGCTGGTGTGTAGGCAATGAAATCGGGTTTATTCACCAGAATCCGAAAGTGATGGAATATGTACAGTCGGCAGTGAATTATGTAAAAAATGACCTCGACGATTCCCGCATGGCGGTTTATGTAAGCCATTCCGCCGATTCGCAGGTGAAAGACAAAAATGCCCCTCAAGGGGCAGGCGCTTATAAAGATGTTTCTACTGTGAAATCCACTGCTCCCCATCCGCAAGCTCTGGACCCAACCCAGTATTCAGAAATGGTACTGCTGAATAAATATGGTGGCCTTGGCAAAAATGCAGACAAAGCCCATGAACTGCATCCTGGCAAGCCGCTATTCTATTCTGAAATCGGCTATAACCTCACTAACGAAAACCTGAACCTGGGTGTACTGGAGGCGAAAAAAATGATCGACGACATCCGGGGAAGGGATTACCTGATAGGCGCTTCTCTATGGACATTCAACGATTACCGCAGCCTCTGGCAGGCGCATGCTGCCTGGAACACAGCTGCCACCGGAAACCGGGCATGGGGAATTGTAAATGTTTTCCGGCAACCCAAACGGGCGTATGATGCGTTCAAACGGGAATTTGCACCCATTCGCTCCATAAAGGTAAGTCCGGTGAAAGAGGCAAAACCCGGTGAAACAGTTAGGACTACCGTTACTATTCAACCCAGGGGTAAACTGGATTTACCAGCCTATACTTTGAGAAATTATCAGCTCGTATGGGAAGTGAAAGACAGGCAGGGAAAATGCACCGAAAGCGGCATGGCTACTTTGCCCCAAATCAAACCCGGAGACAAAGCGCTTACTCAAACTATACAATGGAAAATGCCGCAAGAAAATCCAGGACAGATAAAGTTTTCACTGCTCTCTCCTACGCATTATAATGTGTATGATACAATAGTTTATTTACAAAAACCTGCTGCGCCGGAAATTAAAGCGGTAATTACTGGAGAAAGTGGTGTCAGGATTGTATTTGAAAAGAACTCAACAGCGGCTTACTATATAGTAAAGTATGGCAAAAATGATTTTGCTGCCACCAGTGATACTACTATCAATCATTATATTGACATTAAGAAACTTGAAAAAGGCGAAAGCTATCATTTTCAGGTAATAGGGCTTAACGACCTGGGTTTAGGCACTCCATCCAAAACTATCACAATTACGCCAGATTCAGATTTATTGCCACCAGTGATCTGGCATGCAGAAGCCGCCGACAGCAGTCTTTTTATTGGCTATGGCTACGAAAACTATGATTACCTGTACGAAATCCGGTATGGAACTACATCTGATACCACTCAGTGGAAATCGCTGAAAGTCATTACAAAAGGTGTTTGCCGCATTCCGAATGTAGAAAATGGCAAGCCCTATTATTTCCAGATGCGACGGACGGTACAGCAATATGTTACCAGCAAATGGTCGGAAATGCATACGGTTATACCTGATGGAAAACTACCGCCTAAATCTCCGGTCATTACAGGCGTTGCCAGAAAAGGAAGTCAGGCAGTGATTGCATTCATGCCAGTTCCTAAAGCAACCGCCTATCTGGTAAGTTATCAGGAAAATGGCAAAGAACAATCCTGGCAAATCTCCGGCTCCAATCTGGAATACCTTCGGATAGATGGATTACAGCCTTCTCATTCCTATACCTTCCGGCTTTCGGCCATCAATGTTTATGGATCGTCGGCTGCTTCTGAAGCAATCACCAGTACTGCTGTGGCACAAAAATAATTTCAACCAGTTTAATTCCTTGAATCGATACAATTATGATAAAAGAAGATTTTTCAGCAAGCAGAACCTTAAAAACTGATCCTTTACAAGCTGACCTGGTGATCGTGGGCGGTGGATTGGCAGGAACCTGTGGAGCCATTACAGCCGCCCGGGCTGGTATCCGGGTAATTCTGGTACAGGACAGGCCGGTTTTAGGCGGTAATTCTTCCAGCGAAGTGCGGCTGTGGGTACTAGGAGCTACATCTCATATGGGCAATAACAACCGCTGGGCACGTGAAGGCGGTGTAATCGACGAGATTCTGGTGGAAAATATGTACCGCAATCCGGAGGGAAATGCCATTATTTACGATACCATCCTGCTCGAAAAAGTATTGGAAGAAAGAAATATTCAGCTGCTGCTCAATACAGCCGTATTTGAAGTGCAAAAATCTTCGCCAGATACTATTGGTGGAGTAAAAGCCTTTTGCAGCCAGAACAGTACTTTGTATGAATTAACCGCTCCTTTGTTTTGTGATGCGTCTGGAGATGGCATTGTAGCATTTGGAGCTGGAGCCGCTTTCCGCATGGGAGCTGAGGCAAAAGAAGAATTTGGGGAAAAATTTGCACCGGATGCCGAATATGGGGAATTGCTGGGGCATTCCCTCTATTTTTATTCCAAAGATACTGGCAAACCAGTGCGGTTTATCGCACCGAGTTACGCTTTACAAGACATTACCAAAATCCCCAGGTATCGCCGTTTTAATGCCAAAGAATATGGTTGCCAGCTCTGGTGGATCGAATATGGTGGCCGCTTAGATACGGTGCATGATACTGAAAAAATCAAATGGGAACTATGGAAAGTAGTGTATGGCGTATGGAATTATATTAAAAATTCCGGCAATTTCCCTGAAGCCGACACTATGACCTTGGAATGGGTAGGTTATATTCCCGGCAAACGGGAAAGCCGCCGTTTTGAAGGCGATTATATACTCAAACAGCAGGATATTGTAGAGCAGCTCCAGCATACAGATGCAGTCGCATTTGGAGGCTGGTCGATAGATTTGCATCCGGCAGACGGTATATTCAGCGAAAAACCAGGGTGCAACCAGTGGCACAGTAAAGGTATCTACCAGATTCCCTATCGATCATTGTATAGCCGCAATATTAAAAACCTGTTTCTGGCTGGCAGAATTATCAGTGTGTCGCATGTGGCATTTGGTTCTTCCAGGGTCATGGGAACCAGTGCGTATGTAGGCCAGGCGGCTGCTATGGCTGCAGTTTTATGTACGCGAAAAAACCTACTGCCCAGGCAATTAGGTGAAAACAGCATTAATCTTTTGCAGAAGGAATTATTAAAATCTGGTCAGTATATACCTGGATTGGCTTTGAAGGATGAGGAAGATCTGGTACAACAGGCTACATTGTCATCTACCAGCGAATTTGTGTTACAAGAACTTCCCCCGGATGGACCGCTATTGCCTCTAAAAGATTCTGCTGCCCAGATGCTTCCTATAGCTGTTGGTAAAATGCCGGATATTAGTTTGTGGCTATGGGCAGAAAAGGAAACTACACTTACAGTTGAGTTTCGTTGCAGCAGCAAGCCAGCTAACCATACGCCAGATGTTACTTTAGAAACACAAGAAATTCACTTACATGCCGGAAGACAGCAAGTAAAGCTTTCTTTTCAAAGCATCTTTTCCCAGCCTTGTTATTCATTTGTGTGTTTGCTAAAAAATGAACTGGTGAAAGTCCAGTATAGTAATGTAAGAGTAACAGGCGTTTTATCCGTTTTCAACCAGACCAACCCGGCCGTATCTAATTATGGCAAACAAGAACCTACGGAAGACATTGGCATGGATACTTACGAGTTCTGGTGCCCGCAACGCCGCCCAGCCGGGCATAATTTTGCTATGCAAATCCATCCTGGGATCAAAGTATTTTCGGTAGAAAACCTCCGCAATGGTATTGCCCGTCCCACCAGTCAGCCTAATGCCTGGGTAACCAGTTTGCAGGATACCAATCCCTCTGTTACGATTTCCTGGCCAGAAAAAAAACAGATCCGCCGCATTGAACTAAGTTTTGACACCGATTTCGACCATCCGATGGAAACGGTGCTGATGGCACATCCGGAAACTACTATGCCTTTCTGTGTGAAGGAATATATTCTCTGCAACGACCGTAATGAACGCATATACCACCAGCCTGACAATCACCAAACCCGGAACACCATCCATTTCGAGCAACCCATAACTACATCCCGACTGGTGATTCATCTGAAAACGATGCAAGGGAAGGTACCGGCTTCTTTATTTGAAGTGAGGTGTTATGAGTAGAGTATAACAGCTAAGGGTATTACATTTATAAATAAATTGTTTCAGTTATTATAGACAGGATTGTAAATTTATTCTGGATGTACTTTGACAAATTTATTGCCATTGTAATAGTCAATCAGACTTTTTAATCCTGAAATGCTAATTATAACATCCTCTTCTCTATCATAGTCATCCCTGTTAAAATCAGGAAACAAAACTCGTAAAACTAAATCAGAAAAATTGATCCTATTATTTAAGGTAATTAAATCAATAGAAAGAATAGGCTCTTCTATAACATTTTTGGATTGAACAATCTCAAAAGTATTGTTATATTTTTGCTGAGCATATAAAAGAAAAAGAATTGTTAAAGGAATCTCCACCTGAACTAATTCAAGCTCATTCATAATTATGAGCTTGATATTCAATTGATAAAACTCCTCATTTGTAAATTGCCAGCTTTTGTAATCGATGCCTAGTTTTGTATTTATTTCATCAAGAAAATAGCTAAAATTGTTCTGTAAATCCTTTAATCTTTCTGCATATTCAATATAATTGAGACGTAGATATCGAATCCCTCCCCAAAATTTAGCCATTATTTTCGCTAAGTCGATGTTTTCATTCAATAGTTTTTCTTTCAAAGATGGATAAGTAAACAATTTACCCTTATCTTCAATGGTATCGAACTCTACCATTTTATTATCTTTATTGTTGTATAAAGGAGAACGTTTAGGAGGCATGTAGTAATATTTTCTTTTCTCAGAAGAAATATCTTCCAATTCGATATATGCCAATCCATAATAATCACAGTATTCTTTGAATTTTTGTAGTGATTCAAAATCGTTTGACATAAACCTGTAGAAAAATTGCTTTATGAATGTTGAAAATCAACTATTGATAATGTAATCTTCATTTCTACGCCGTATTTCCTCCGCAACTGGAACCGGCTCCTGCAGTGCAGCCATAACAATGCTGATTGAGTACAATGTCTCGGTTATTGAGTTCATTGAGGTTGAACTGGCGGATGTGGGTAGAAGTGGGAGCAGAAACCTGCAGTTCGAGCATCTGGTTAAAATCGCAGTCGTAGAGTGAGCCATCCCAGCCTACAGAAAGTGTATTGCGGCACATTACACCGGCAGCTGCCTGCGGATTGAAGGAATTTACCAGCTTCTCCATATACCCTTCATAATTGCCGGATTGCAGCAGAAAATCAAGAAAGCGGCTCACTGGCATATTAGTAATGGCGTAAAGCTGGTTAAAACGGATACCGAATTCATCGAGCAAGGCTTTTTTAAATTGCTTTTCCAGCGAAGCTTGCGTTGCCGGCAGAAAAGCACCAGCTGGATTATAGACCAGATTTAAAATCAGTCCGCTTCCCTCCTGCCCATACCCTACTTGATTGAGCATTTTTAAAGCCTGTACAGAACTTTCAAACACGCCTTTGCCCCGTTGCCGGTCGGTGCGGTCAGCATTGTAAAAAGGCAGGGAACTTACTACTTCTACCTGATGCTGGCGGTAAAATTCCGGCAGATCGTGATATTTGGGATTGGCTACTATAATCGTCAGGTTGCAGCGGACTATTATTTTCTTGCCCAGCTTATTGCACTCTTCTACAAACCATCTGAAATTCGGATTCATTTCAGGTGCTCCCCCGGTAATATCCACTATTGGAATATCATGGGTGGACAGCACATCCAGGCATTGCTGCATGGTTTCCCTGGTCATAATTTCTTTACGGTCCGGACCGGCATCTACATGGCAATGCTTACAGGTCTGGTTACACATTTTACCCACATTTACCTGGAATATTTCAATCCCGGTAGGTTTTAGTGGAAACAATCCGGCCTGCGTTAATTTAGCAGCAAAATCTGGAAACATTTTTTTTGCTAAAGACTGGTTATTTAACACTTCTAACTGGTAATCTGCTCTGGATAAAACAGATTGTGAAGCTTTTAAACTTTTAATCAGGTTGGTCATTGGTTTTTACAAGAAGTCATTGATCAGTTTTAGGGTTCAGGTGTAAAATTTGATTACACAAACCTTTGTTCGCCGTTAATACAGATATATTTTCTAACAAAATAGTATGGCAACTCACCACTGACAAATGACAATGTTTACATAGATAGTTCTTTTACTTTATTCATCATTTGTACGCCATGTACCAGCGTAGCCCCTCCCCGGATAGCAGCCGCCACATGCACAGCTTCCATCATTTGTGCTTCGGTATATCCTTTTTCCATCGCATCTACCGAATAGGCATCAATGCAATATGGGCATTGTACCGCATGTGATACAGCCAGAGCAATCAGAGATTTTTCCCTGGCTGATAATTCTCCTTCAGCGAATACTTCTCCATAATAAGTAAAGAACTTATCAGCTAATTTTTTTTGAAACTCGCCAATAGAACCAAATTTTTTCAGGTCTTCGGGATTATAATAGGTTGGTTGCATAAAATAAATAAAGGTTTATAAATGAAATTGAAAAGCAAGTTGAGAGGATAACTAAACAGGATGTGCGCAAGATATATACGGAAGCATTTTACAAAAAGATTTTCGTATTACTGTAGGCTTGCTCTGGAAAAAGTACCTTTTTCATATATAGAAATCCTTTTATCATCAGCTCTGTGATTATAAATTTTCTTAACTTTCTACTCTAATCCATATTACTTCTACACTTTTTACATGAAAATCAAACCTATATCCGGGCAGGCGATGCGTCATGCCCGTACGCCTCTGCTACGCTCTTTGCAACAGGCTTTTAAAATGGCTTTTGCCGCTACCTCTTCACAAACAGCTCCGGTAGATGAACTCATTGAGATGACATCCGAAAGCCGGTATAACCGTCGAAAATTCCTGGGCCATTTAGGTCAGGCTGGGCTAGTATTAGGGGCTGGTGGCTTACTTTCTGCCTGTGCCAAAGAAGAAATTATCCCACAAATAGAAAAAGCTACTCCTGGCGCAAACGCACGCCGGGGTGGTCCGGTGATTGCCATTGTGGGTGCTGGCATCGCAGGATTAAACTGTGCATACAAACTAAAAAAAGCTGGTTATACAGCTACTATTTATGAAGCCAGCAAACGGGTAGGCGGCCGTATGTTTACCCAGAAAAATTTAATGGGTACCGGCTTAACAACAGAACTAGGTGGAGAGTTTATTGACAGCGGCCACAAAGAAATGCTCAAACTGACCAAAGAATTTGGGTTTTCACTAATTGATACATTCGCTCCCAGTGAACAAGCCTTAATCAAAGATGCCTATTTCTTCAATGGACAACACTATACTTTAAAGCAGGTAATTGATGCTTTTGCTCCCTATGCAGCTAAAATCGCTTCTGACATTGATGCGCTTCCCAGTGTAATTACCTACAATAATCCGGAAAAAGCTGTATTCTATGATCAGATGTCTATTTCAGATTATTTTAATTATATCGGAATGAGCGGCTGGATACGAAGTTTACTGGAAGTAGCTTATCTCACTGAATATGGCCTGGAAGTGCATGAACAAAGCTGTATTAACTTTTTATGGCTGTTTTCACCCGATACTTCAAAAGGCAGCTTTGATATATTCGGCGACAGTGATGAACGCTATAAAATTATAGGTGGCAATCAACAGGTAACAGACGCCTTGTACAAACAGGTACAGAACCAGGTAGTACTAGAAAACAAACTCGTAGCCATTCATCCAAATGGTAAAGGTTATAAGCTTGCTTTTGAGAAAACTAATGGTTCCATTACAGAAGTACTATGCGACATAGCGGTACTTACATTACCCTTTACATTACTTAGGAATGTAGCCATCACGGTTCCGCTGCCTTCCTGGAAAACCAATGCGATTCAGAACCTAGGCTATGGCACCAACGCTAAATTGCTGCTGGGCTTTAATACCAAACCATGGCGTACCAATGGCTATACCGGTTATTTATTCTCCAAAGGCCCAGTACAAAGCGGGTGGGATAATACTCAACTACAAGCAGGCAACAAAGGTGGATATACTGTATATTTAGGCGGTATTGCTGGTGTAAAAGTTGGACAGGGAACAGCACAGTCGCAGGTATCTAATTTTCTCCCGGCTTTGCAAGCAATATGGCCAGGTATGTCATCCAGTTTTAATGGCATTGCCGAACGTATGCACTGGCCTACTCATCCATTTACTAAAGCGAGTTATGCCTGTTACAAACCGGGGCAGTATACAACTATTGCCGGAGCTGAAAGAAAGTCTGTAGGAAATTTGTTTTTTGCCGGCGAACATTGCAGCATTAACTACCAGGGATACATGAATGGAGCCGCTGAAACTGGCAAACAAGCAGCAGAAGAAATTCTTTCTTCCTTGACTGGTAAAAAACTTGTTGTAGCAACAGATGAGGTTTTGTATGCCGAACAAGTATAGAGAATAAATGAGTTTGCTAATTTGTTTATGAAAATAAACATTCAATTTCTAAAAAGCCTGCACCCAATTGAGCGCAGGCTTTTTTTGTAGGAATATATGGGTGTCGCAATAATAAAGTTAGAAGGAAGAAACTATACTTATTTCTTTAATATATTGTAATTTTATAACTCCTATATCACCTAATTTAATTTTTTGTACACTTATGTCCACCATATATATCTTTCTTCTCCACCTACTGCTTTGGGTACAAGTTCCGCAAACTAAACCTATATCTCTATTCGATGCCAAAACATTCAAAGGCTGGGAAGGAGATACACTAAAAACCTGGCGCATTGAAGACGGAAGTTTGATTGGCGGTTCTTTAACAACTGATGTACCTCACAATGAATTTATTGCTACCCGAAAAAGTTATAAAAACTTTGATCTCCGGCTTACCTTCAAACTACAAGGTACTTCTGGTTTTGTGAATGCAGGTGTACAATTTCACAGCAGACGATTGCAAAATCCACCCTATGAAATGGAAGGCTACCAGGCAGACCTGGGTGATGGCTGGTGGGCAGGTTTGTATGATGAATCCCGGAGAAACAAAACCTTGATTAAACCTGATTCTATGGCCATAGAAAAAGTAATCAAACGCAATGAATGGAATAATTACCGGGTAAGGGCAGAAAATGGTAGAATCCGTATCTGGCTCAACGATTCACCTATGATAGATTATACAGAAAAAGATAAGTCTATTCCTCAATCGGGCTTAATTGCTTTTCAAATTCACGGAGGTGGCAAAGCACAGGTGGCTTATAAAAATATTATGGTTGAGGAGTTGCGTTAATCGCTTCCGTTTGCATTATATCCAATAAAGCAGTAGGCGCTACCAGGCTCTCATGCCGTATCTTTTCCTGTAACTTCAAAATACCTCCTATTAAGGCTTCCGGACGGGGCGGGCAGCCAGGAACGTACACATCTACCGGGATAATGCGGTCTACACCTTTTACTACATGATAGCCATGTTCCCAGTAAGGACCGCCACAATTTGAGCAGCTTCCCATTGAAATTACATAGCGGGGTTCAGCCATTTGTTCGTATAGCCGCCTAATGCGGTCGGCCATTTTGAAAGTAACTGTTCCTGCTACAATCATCACATCCGACTGCCGGGGTGAAGGCCGCGGAAACACACCAAACCGGTCAAGGTCATAACCTGAGGCATAGGTAGACATCATTTCTATGGCACAACAGGCCAGTCCAAAACCCATGGGCCATAAAGAAGAAAGCCTTGCCCAGTTGAGCAGGTTGTCAGTAGCCGTAATTACTACACCGCCGGAGTTAAATTTCTGGTCTAATAATCCCATAGCATTTATTATTATTTACCACTAATCAAAGTTTCTTCAGAAACCGGCGCTTGCTTTCCCTTATACATCTCATTCAATTTCTGGTATAACTGTGCCGGTACTTTAGATTCAAAGGCAGGTACTTTTATTTCTGGTCTGATCCAGTCTAAATATCCTTTTGCCCAGGCATAGGCAAGCCCTGTTGCTAGAATAATTATAAATATAGCCATCTCGGCTAATGCAAACCATCCCCAAAGTCCATTGGTCGCAGCAATTAACTCTTTTTGTCCGAATACTACTGCCCATGGAAACAGAAATACCAATTCTATATCAAATAGAATAAAAATAAGGGCGATAATATAAAAACGCACATTAAATGGTCCCCAGGCACTTCCTACCGCTTCTTCTCCACATTCATAAGAAGTAAGCTTCTCTTCATTTGGCCGGTTTGGACGCAACAGGCGCGCGGCTGTCATGGCTATCAGAACAAACAATATTCCCCCAATAATAAACAGCAGGATACCTCCAAATTCCGAAACTTGTCCTTCTAACATAAACCTGATAATTATACCTGTAAAAATCTGATTAAATCTATTGGAATCAAAATAGTTTAGGATAGTAGAAATAGAACTGAGTTAAACGTTGAAATATGTATTGATCAAAAAGATCATGCTTATACCTCATCCAACTGAATAATGATATTTCTGAAAGGCTTTATAATTTATGAGTTAATTACTGACTTCTAAATGCCTCCCGATATAGCAATTTAACATTAGAATTTTTGAATTTGGTTATCTAGCCATCACTCATATTTATAAGTATTACGGAAGCAAATTTTATTTTCAGATGAAAAAAACAGCCTCACACAAAGAAATTTATCTAAATTTCTTTGTGAAGAATAACAAATTTTGATTCAATGAAGACTTTTTTAACACCTGTCAGACTCATCACCAATACTTGAAATAATTTCAAGAAATTTATGTAAGGAAATGAGCCATTTTAAAAAAGAAATATTTTAATGTCAGTAATTGTTTTTTTTCATTCAGCCTTAAAGGTGTTATATTTTGAGGATAAAAAATAAAAAAACCCTCATATAAACGATAAGAGGGCTTTTTATTACTAAATAAGTGTTAAACAGGTGTATGAATAACTTGAATTATTCTTATCTTAATACCATGTAAGTAATGAAAGGTAACCGCATATTTAAAAAATTTCTAAAAATTTTCAGTTACCCTCAAAGCGTAGACCGAATTTATCTGCTATTTCCTGTAAACTGTTCACTACCTGACTCAGAAGAGGAATACCAGTCTGCCGGCGTTCGGCTTCCAGCTCTCTTTCAATATCACCTGGAATCAATACTTGTGGCTGACCCGGTACAGGTGTAGCTTGCCGGAAAGTAGTAATCCAGTTATCCATGTGTTGTTTAAATTCTTCCGCAGGCCGGAATGCATCCACCCGCATAGCACCCAAGAAATGACCAGTTCCGGCACCTACTAGTTGAGCTGCTGAGGTCATAAAACCGGCTGTGGCAAAAGGCGGCACCCAGGGGCCGTAATTGGCTCCGGAAAGTACACCGGAAAATATATCTACCGTAGCTCCCAGACAATAGCCCTTATGGCTTCCATGTTCCCGGTCTCCGCCTAATGGAAGCAAAGCCCCTCCATTTTTTACTGCATGTGCATCGAAACTTGGATCTCCAGCCGCATCTTGTACCCATCCTGAAGGTGTAGGCAAACCCTTTCGCTGCAAAATTTCTAGTTTACCATAGGCAGCAGTGGTAGTAGCAAAATCTGCTACAAAAGGCGGTTGTTTACCAGCTGGTACCGCTACAGCAATCGGATTAGTGCCCAGCAATTTATCTTTAGAAAATGTGGGTGCCACTAAAGGTCCTGCATGTGTCATGGCCATGCCAATCATATCATGAGCCAGGGCCATCATAGCATAATATCCGGCCATGCCAAAATGATTTGAATTTCGTATCGCAACCCAGCCAGTTCCTGCCTGCCTGGCTTTTTCAATGGCAACCTGCATAGCTTTGGGTGCTACTACTAAACCCAGGCCAGCATCCCCATCAATTACAGCAGTGCTGGGTGTTTCGTGTACAATACGAACCTGTGGTGTTGGATTTACTCTGTTTAATGAGGCCAGTCGTACATATCCTGGCAAGCGAGCTACTCCATGAGAATCTATTCCTCTCAGGTCGGCCGCAACCAGTATTGTAGCTGCCAGGTCAGCCTCTTCTATCGGACAGCCCATTTTGATAAATACCTGTTTAACAAAATCCTGTAAATAGGTGTATGAATGCATAAGCAGTTTTTGATTCAAAAAATTATAACATAACAATTCAGGGAATAACTTCTATAATAAAAAAGCATATTTCCGATGAACAGAAATATGCCTGATTAAGATTTATACGTTTTTAACTTAATTCTCTGGATTATAATCTACGACAAAGGCATCTTCCAGAACACCGAGTTTGCCAAGTAACTGGCCAAATTTTTTATGTTCCGGATGGGGCAAATAGGTATCACGGGCTTTCTCATCTTCAAACGTGACGAAATACACATGAGTAAATCCCATATTCTTTCCTTCCGGACTATGATTTATGCCATGTTCGAAAGACACAATGCCAGGAATTTTTCCTTTTAACCCACGGAAGGCATCCGTTACTTCTTTAATTTGTTCTTTGGTAGCGGCAGGTTTGTATTTAAATACAACCACATGCCTCACGGTTTGTTTTTTGTCCATAGTTGAACTGCTGAAAAAAAAGGTGGCGGCTACAGCCAGCATAATACATAATGGCATTAACACACGTTTCATAGATAGCATATTTTATAGATAACGTTGAGCAAAGGTCAAATATATCATTTTATTTTTTTGACCGGATCAATTTGCAGAATTTTATCAGCGTTTATTTCAACCCAATCTTTCATATCCGGATCAAAGGTATCTTGTTGATGGCTTGCCAGAAGGTAATATTCATCAGCAACAAGTAGAATCCGGCAAACGAGAAAACCAGTGCATTCTGGATGTTATACGATTTTTTTTGTATCCACTTAGAAAGTAAATAAGCAAAAAATGGTAATATTTGTAAACCATGTATACCCATAAAATGGGCAACTCTTAAGTCACCGGTTCTGGTACTCCAGTTTAAAACAGGTAATCCTGGACCACCATCAGCACTACCAATAGTGTGAGCCATATATTTTACCATCACAAATCCCTCTATGCTAGCCAAAATTAACGAAAACAATCCCAGCTGGATCGCCCACACCATGTAATTTGGTAAAGTGGATTTTATTCTAAAAAACTCTATCAAAACCACTATAGTTAGAAGCAGGTTCAGTGTAATGGCAATTCCCATGATATTAAACAATAGTATATCAAATGCAGATCGAATATTAAAGTGAGAAATAGTACCTCTGTGTGCCTGAAAAGCAATAATAAGCATTTCTATCCCCATAAATAGGGTAAAAAGTATGCTGTATATTCTGGTTCGGGCAGGAGTTTTCAACTCATACATAAACCATCCCATAGACCAGGCAAAAATGGCAATACTAATGGCAAATTTTGCAGGCTTAATCCAGGGATTAATGTTCATCACCAGCCTATTATCGAAGGGCATGAATGCAATACAAAGAAGTAATATTCCTATATGTATCCAGCCAGCAATAGCGAGAAGGGGATTGCGTGGGTATAATTCACGGAAAAAATTAACTATTTTCATAGGAAGTAACTTTTGGAGTATATACAAATTTTATGAGCTGATAGAGAAGAAAACCTGTTGGTCCCAGCATAAATGTTAAGCATAAACAAAGGATTAACAGCTAGTGTGAAATACTAGCTTGCTGCCCATCTTTGGCTATCCAGCTACCTAAAATCAAGTCGAATACTAAATAATGCACCCATCCGGCCAGCAAAAAGTAGTCGTTACTAAAAAGAATCCTTACTTTTTCCAGACTATCAAATCCTCCATTTTGAATCTCTGAGAAATGCGTAACGAACAGAAACACATATACCAACGCCAGCAAAAGTGGTATTATATAAGAGTTAGCCAGCTTCTTTGTCCATTTCCATCTGGGCGCCACTATAAGTAATAGCCACTGAGGCAATACCAGCGAATTACAAATTGAGAATAAGGTTTCTGGTGTCATGTGGTGCATATTTTCTCAAAAATATGCACGCAAACTGTCGGAGTAAACAATAAAACTGTTAGACGTTTTATGAAGACGGTGAACCGTAAAAGATCACCGGTGAATCAGATCAATAAAGCAGGACACAGAACGCTTTTCTGGCTTATGCAACAGGAATCTGCTATTTTTTTTCAATAAGGGCTTGTTCTATCTGGGTAATAATAAATTGCATATCATCCGGGTGGTCTACAAAATTGAGGTTATTTACATTAATAATCAGCAATTTTCCCAAGTTATACCCCTTAATCCAATCCTCATAATGCTTATTTAAATTATCTAAATACTCCTGGCTAATATTCTTTTCATACTCCCTGCCTCTCTTTCCGATCTGACTCATTAGCTTTGGCAAATCTGCACGTAGATAAACCAGCAAGTCCGGAGGGTGGACCAAACTAATCATAGATTGAAATAATTGCAGGTAATTTTGATATTCACGGGCACTCATTAAACCCGATGTGTACAAATTATTAGCAAAAATATAGGCATCCTCATAGATAGACCTATCCTGAATAATATGGTAGCGGTTCTGGTGAATATGTAAAACCTGCTTAAACCGGCTGCTGAGAAAAAAAATTTGCAGGTGAAAAGCCCATCTGGGCATATCTTCATAAAAATCTTTCAAATATGGATTATGTTCTACAGGTTCTGTAAAGGCAGTCCATTCAAAATGATGTGCCAGTTTTTGGGTAAGTGTAGTTTTGCCAGCCCCAATATTTCCTGCAATAGCTATATGCATAATAATATATTATAGTGCTTTGATTTACAAGTATTTAATGTTTATGTTTTTATTGCCGGTGACAAATAGGTGACAATTAAATAAAACTAACACAAGCATATATAATTATACATATGTTTCCTAGAAATGTTTTGCAGGATAATATTTAATATCTATTCAGGAAAATAAAAATCATAGGGATTGCCTCTGGATAGGATGCCGGGCATTTGTGGAGGAGGAGCCGGGGAGGGTGAATTAACTTTATGAGAGGTTTTTCTAAATGGAACTTAAGTTATACCATTTATCGACTAAATTCTCCCAATCCACTATTTGTCCCCCACATAACTTTCCTTGTTTTCCAGTCTCACTATATGCAATCCCATAGCAATCATCTGTTAATCCGTCAATGAAAAAGGATATTACCCTATCTTGTTTATTGACATCTATAATGCCAAGGGGAATGCCGTTGCGATATAAAAAGTTTTGAGCGGCTGCAATAGTACATCTATCGTTTAATAAATAATCTACGACTAATTCCAATTCTGACTGATGCGCTTTGATTAATTCAATTTTTGAGTTTTTAGAACTAAGATCATGACATCCCCTAGTGGAAAGAGGAAAAGAAAGCCTATCCAGGTTGTTTTTAATACCCTCAACATATCCATTACATTTCTTTGCCCTTAACGTATCAATAATCCGTCCAAACCAACCAGGTGCGATCAAGCCTTGCAGGCGGTGTTACAGGATTTAACTTAGTTATAAGTTAGTGGCTTTTCACTCAGCAGGAATTAAAATAGGATTAAATAATGATGAGATTGGATTAAAAAAAATTAAATTTTATTAAGCCCTATGTATAGGATTTATGGAGGAGTTTGGTTTCCTTTTTCAGGGTTGGGATATATAAGTCAAAGGAAATTAAAAGTATATGCATAAAATAGGGTAAAGAGCCTTCCAGATTGGAGGGCTTTTTATTTGTGGAGGAGCAGAGTTAACTACTTAGGATTGGACTGGTAGGTTTTTAGCAGTGGGCAATTAACCAGTACCTTCACGCCGGGATACTTCTGCAAAAACTCAATATAGAATTCTGCTTTGGCTGTAGCTGCTTCTTTACCTAATCGTTCAATGAGTTGCTCGTAGGTGTGGAGGTAAAATTCTTTTTCAACGGTTGCGCTTGCCATGGGTTAAGATAAGATTGGTCCACTCCCAATATATAACAACAAAAATCCAAAGCAAGCAAAAAAGTAAAAATTCCCAGTTGGAAAACTCTTTCCTCTTCCGGAAGAATAATCGCATGATATCGACTAGAATTTGTCTCATAGTTCTAAGGCTTGGACCAGCGATGAGCCTCGTGCTCAGATTCACTTGCCCTCTATTAATCCGGAATACTCACACACGTATGATTTACATTTCGATGAACAATTCTAATCTTTAGATTAAACCTACCTTGCTAATGGATCCAGGCGCAAGTCCTGTGGTCCAAGTCATAAAATTTGATAAAGGTTTAGGTGGTTATAGTAAAGAGCCCTTCTTATGGATGGGCTTTTTATTTTATATAGAAAGACTTTGTGGAGGAGGCGGAGAGGTTGAATTGATAATAAAAGCTACGGACTTATACTTGTGATAAGGATGCCTTATTTTTTCAATTACTGTACCGTGAGCCTAGAGATATATTCCTATCCCTAATTTCACAACATCATAGTCCCTGAAGTCATTACCTGTAGGTTTCATTAGATCATAATCTATATCAAAATGCACCCATTGATTACGACCAATCTTTCGTTCCAATCCAAGACCAATTTTAAACCCTTTATCACTGTTGTCTTCCATCTGATGTAACTGGTCGGTAAGAATACAGTATATAAAACCAGTACGTGCCCTGAGCATAAAGTCCTTTCCTTCGAGTAATTTAAGTGAAAGGCTGGGAATAAGCTGATTCAATATCAGTAAACTATCAATTGATCGGTTATTTATCTCTCTGGAAATGCGGTAAGAGGAGGCATTATAATCTACGCCAAAAAACACCAAATCATTACCAGGTTGACCTATGCGAATGCCTGCTCCCCAGAAATGTAAGGCTTTTGTTCCATAGCCTGTTCGCAATTGCTCACTCTGCAAAATATTAATGCCAGTTGAAAGATGGAAGGTTAATGCCCGGCCCGGTTTTGTCTTAATGGAATCACTTTGAGCATATAGATGTAGGGATACAAAAAAGAAAACACAAATAATATAAAAGGGCTTCATAACATCTATTGCAGCTGAAAAGTAGTTGAATAATGAATAATTATTTACGCAACTATATACTTTAACTCTTATTAAGGTAATGTGCTAAAGAGTTTAGCTGTTAGAAGGCTATGCTTTCCCTTAAAATGGTCTAAATGTGTTAAAGAATGCACGAATAGTGTTAATGGAAATTGCAGGTGTTTTGTAGGTTTGATAAAATGCTAGTTAAATATGGATTCTTTAAACTACTTAAGACCTATAGCTGATCCCGGACCTGGCAAGGGGATGTGTATAACTTTCTTTGATGATCAGATAATTTATGATACAGAAACTAAATTTAGAATACCATTCAGGTTCACCTTTATGGAAAACTCTGGCGGTGATTTATCTACAGGAATGGTCATGGGAAGGGTAGACAAAACAAAATTAACTTCCGAAGTTAGAGAAAGGCAGGCAACTTTTATAAGTGTTAAACATATGTGCATTAGGGTAGCAGAAACATTAAATGATATTCTAAGACAAGTATTACTAGAATATTATGATGTTTTTCAAAGGCCAAATGTAGACCAACTCTACACAATGGATTTCATGAAGTTAAGAGATACCTTAAGTGATATTATTCAGAAAGATCATATTTTTCATAACATCGAGATTTTGAAAGAAAAACACAGTCGAAAAGAATTTACTCGAACATTCGCAGCATTTATTGAAGATAGAAACATTTATACGCATGGACATTTACACATAAGAGTAAATGATGATGCAGTTATCATAACATCTATAGACAAACAAAACAGCAAGCAGATATATTGGCAAGTAAATCAAGAAATAATCCAATCGTTTTTTGATACTTATATTGTTTTGAAAAATGTAATATTTCAAATCTCGCAAATTATTTTAAAGCATAGAAAAAGGGTAGGATAATTCATCCTTGTAAAAAACCTTATCCAAACAGCCCTCTAAACTTCTTCTTCCCATCATAATACTATTCACAAGCTGGCAGACCCATACCCATGCAAGCCTTTAAAAGGTTTCTTGCCACTATAGTGATTAACTGCAGCCGTGAGACAGTCCACCTGATCATCATGTGAAGCCGTAGGAAAACCTGCACATTCACCAAGAAAAGAGTCATTCCATTGTCCATCTATCAGTGTACACCTACCTGCCTCAAGGAATGGGGTGATGTTATTTACCCTGACTAGCTTACTATCAGTTGGCGGAGGCAGCTCTACTACATTGAAATCAGTATTTTTAAAGGATTGTACCGTACTTTTTCCAGAGGCTTTGGGTTCAATAAGTATCCTGGAAGAATAGCTATACCCATTTTTTGCTGCAAACTCCTTAATGTATTTTAATAGGTCAGGAAGCTCTTTCCATACCCTTTCTGAATCCAAGATGTATAAATGATTATTCACATAACAGCAGGCAAGCAGGGCCGTTGGGTCATTGGTCTGCTTTTCTGTGTAAGCGGTATCAATGAAGAAATCAATCTTTGCTGAACCTGCCAGGCTTCTAAAGGCTTCCCTCCGGATAGATTTAAACCATGCTTTTTTAATGACTCCTCCCTCATCTGGTGCAGGACGCTGGGAGAACTGCCCGGCATAGCCGTAAGAGCCTAAGGCAATCTTATATTCAGCAAGTGTAGAGGAGGAGAACCGCTGAGGAAAGAATAGTTTATTTCTATAGTACTGCGTGAGTTCCAGTGGCTTTACCTCTGTGGATAATTCAGCAGGAATACAGATATGTTCATAGCGATCCGGATTCTTTTTTAATAGATGGCCGGTCAGATCCTCTTCATGCAAACGCTGCATAATCACAATGATAATATCAATATCTGGATTATTAAGCCTTGTGGTTAGCGACTGGTCAAAATACAGATTGGCTGTTTTCCGCTCCTTCTCAGAAGTGGCAAGCATGGGGTTTAGCGGGTCATCCACTATAACTATATTGGCACCTGCTCCCATAATACCTGCACCAGTGGAGGTAGCTCTACGCATGCCGTGTTGGGTAGTTTCAAACTTTTCCTTTTGATTCTGATCACCGGTGAGTTGTACCTTATCTTTCCAGTATTGCTGGTACCAGTCTGATTCAATGATCCTGCGGCTCATTTTATTGTGTTCTACAGATAAATCATTGCTATAAGAGGAACCAATAAACTTTAGCCTTGCATCTTTGATGAATGCCCAGGCAGGAAGGCATATGCTGGTAATAAAGCTTTTTAAGCTTCTGGGAGGCACGTTGATAATCAAATGCTTACTTCTCTTCTCTCCTCTTACAATGCGTTCTACCTCCACCTGAAGCAGTTCACAGATGTATTTGATATGCCAGTTATCCAGGATCTGCTGACCGGGGTGAAGCACTTCAAAAGCATCCTTTACAAACTCATAAAAACTTTCTTCAAGCTGGGCTTTCCTCATCTGCTGAATCCGGTCGAGCAGCTGCGACTTTTCTAATGAGATCATTGATTTTCTTATCTACTTCTTTTTCTGTTAGCTGATTGATAGGCTCGTTACCTGTAGTAATATCAAGTTTATCCTTCCAGGAAAAACGGTTTTTCATATGCAGGTACCAGGCCTGGTGATTAAAGCGGGGATTAGTCAGGTTCTCTCTTCCTATCTTATGATAAAAGGCCTCTGCAATCATTCTGCCTGAGGAAATGGTTTCCCAAAACTCCCTTTCTTCTTTTATCCAACGGTCCCACAGATCATTCGAAAATGAGCCACGAACCCCATAAATCCAGGCTTTAATTTCTACATCGGATGCACCCAGGGAATAGGCGTACAAGATGTTTTCTTTCCATAGTGGAGGCAGTGATTCCAATCCCTCTTTTGGCCTGCCTCCTTGCGTAATTTCTTCCATACTTTAATTTACTCACAATCGAAACAAAGCTGTAATCAATCTGATGTTATACATTACCTAACAGATTCAGACATGTACATCTTTGATTGTTATTTTTAAGTCCCTGTTATGGTGAAAAGGATATCTGAGCACTTCAGCTTTCAATTCTCCTGTTTCAGGGTTTGAGTCTAACTTAAATAACATTTGATGGTTTTTATTAATCTCATCATAATTAACAATCAGCATTTTATAATCTTTTAAACTCACCAAGTTTGCTATACTGGGAATAATTTCCGGGTTTGTAAGCGGTGTGGCCGAAAACTTGAAGTCTTGATGAGACCATACAATTAAATAAAGCACTCCTTTAGGAAATGTTTTTACCCTTTGACTGTATAGCATTTTTCCTTTCAATACATCATTTCTACTTTCAATTTCCTCCCAGGGTAAGCTTGAAAACTCATTCTTTAATTCTGTCATATTATCTAAATTTTAGGTTATACAGATAATATAAAAAAGAATGAATAAGAGTTAATAAAAAGTTTTTCATGAAATAACCTCCCGGATATTTCTCGAATACGGCCGCTGTATCTTATAGCTGATAGAGGCTATTTTTGTATGCACATTATAGCTGCAATGCATTACCACGGCTTCAGCTCCCTCCTCTTCGATATAGATCACATTGTTGTTTTTAACCTTGAGCAAATCCTCACAGCACATAGGAACCTCGACACCTTCGTATATTTCCCACTGGTTGCCAGCGTGCTTATCTGATGGTACCGGAGAATCTATGAAGTGAAACTCGGACCATAAGGTTTTAGCAGATAACAATTGCTCATTCTTATTGCTTAACAGTCCTTCCCTATTAGAAATGATTAACAGCTTATCTACAGAGAAAAAGTCAGCATTGAGCATCATGAAATCCAAACGGTTTCCGATTCTTGGCACATTACCCCGGCCTCTGATGAGGCCAACAAGCTTATTGAGCGCATCAAACACACCGGCAAATAGTCGTTCTATCCTGCTTTGTGAAGTTTTGCGTACGGCATAGGCAAAAGGAAAGGTTCTTTCGTCCAAGCCTTTCAATGTCAAATTGCCTTTAAAACCTACGGTGATTGGGGCAATGGTGACCTGGTGTATGGCACCACGCCTGGCAAGGGTATTAGGGTCTTCTGAATCTGATAGGAACTTGAGTAGGTAATTACTTGCTACTTCTGAAGCATTCGTCTTTTTGGGAGTTTGGGTAATGGATTTTAAGGTAAAGCCGCTGTTCTGCCTGAAATAGTCTTTGCGTTCAAAGATTAACCGGCTATTGATGATTTTGATTTTGGCATTAAATAATAGGGCCATATCGTCAATAAATTGCCCGAATGATTTTTCAGGAAAACCTTTATCATCACTAGCATTTACCACATTCTTACCTGCCTCAAATTTAGCCGGGAGCCATACCAGGTCTTTATATTCTCCTTCAAATAGGGTGGACTGAAATGTTAGCCCCAGGTACTCACATCCCCTTTCAAACAGGGTTTTTATTCTCATGCCATGGTAATACTTAGGTATGGGGAACAGTGCCTCCACAAGCTGCTTGAGCAGGGTAATAATAGCTATCATGATAGCAGCAAAATAAATCAGGTTAATGATTATAGCCAGGGCACCTCTAAGGGCGCTGCCTGGTGCATCGAAAACGCCAATAAAATCCTTGATCGCAGAAGACAGATCCTTTACGGCTTGTACGACTTCTTTAGCGATGATAAATAAAGCAATCGATACCAGGCCGGCTTGTTCTAAATCAGGAACCCTGTTAATCACATAGTACGTTTTTACAAAATCCTGTTTTGTAATTACTCCTATTGATTGCAGGTAGGCAAAGGAAAATGAATCTGCTGTCTGGCGCAGCCATTCTAAGCTATGAGACTCTACAAAAGGAATTCGGTAAGAATCGCAGTCATACTCAGCTGTGGAGGAAGAAAGGTCCAGGTAGCCGTTGAACAGTGGTACTTCGCCTTCTTCCGGGCATTCCAGAGAGATGGCAAGGGGCATGCCCTCCCAGATCCCGGGTGCAGAGCCATTCTGGCCGCCTTCAATCCAGGCTTTTATTTTATCCAGGTTAGCCTGCACGAATTCGAAAGTATTTTCTGACAGGGTGGCAGATGGCGAATCCTGCGAAGATTCGGACACATAAGCAAGTTCGATTTCGGTTTGCTTCCAGTTTTTGGGTGGAAGGATGTTTTCGTTATTCAGATAAAAGTTGAGCTGGCTCATAAATGATAAAGTTGATTAGCTGGTTAAAGTAAGGAAACAGTGCCAGGGAAGATCCCTGGCCGTGAGAAACTGCTAGTATAAATCAATGTTCCAACCCTATTTCAAATAGCCTTTAAGTTTCAGATATTGCCTGGTAGGGCTTCTCAGGTCAGCAAGAGAATCGGTTTTCTCATTGATCTCATGCCAGTAGCCAATGCTATGCATGTAGGCTTCAAATACGTCAAAAGCCTGTGAGAATTCCTTTACACGTCCATATAGTTCTTTTTCAGCCTCAGTAGTCGCATAGACGGAAGAGGATTCCACAAACTGCTCCCAGCGCTCCTCATTCAAATAAGGCTTGCCTTCCTCATCAAGGCCCAGGTAGTAAGTAATGGCCCTGTAGAGGTATTGGTTACTGTCCACCCGTGCTTTAAGCTGACTGACTAATTCATTAAATACGGTACGGTCCGGTAAGGTTACAAGCCTTAATATGGCCTCATCAGTCATGGGCAGGTTGCCAATCATCGGAGCGCCATTTTCTTTGATGTGACGCAGCATAGCAAGTTCAAAAAAGTTGTGTTCTCTTACTATGGTCACTACATCATCTTCACTTAAATGTCCGATGTTAAATTCATCGAAGGCTGCACTTACTCTGGATAGCAGCTGCAGGCCTTCTTTGTTAGCTGCGCTCTGAAAAGCAATTTCTTGTGGTTTTTGAATTAAAATTCGTTCTTCGGTTAATGTTTCCATAGCTTTTAAGGTTAACAGTCTTTGCATTTTGATGTTGGTTCTCCGGATTGCAGGCTCGGAGAGGAGGCCATTGAAGCTTTACGCCTGGTGGGATCCCAGATAATTTGCCCCTTGAAATTTGGGACATGACGGATGGTGGAGAAATACTGATCCGGATAAAATTGTTTGATAACCGGTGGGTCCAGCGTTTCTTCATACATTGAGGAAACCAGCACATGCACCATGTGCTTTTCATTTTCATTGGGTTGATAATTTTCCATAGATAGATAGTAATTGTTTAAGTAGTGGGGTCATATAATATCACCATAGTTGAATTAGGGGTATCTTTAACAACAGATAGCCAGATATTGGGTCTGAAAACCTGCATAAAGGGCATCTGTGAGGTTGAGCCGTAAAACTTTTCAACCCTGACATGAAAAGCAGTTAGGTCCTTGGTTGGGGTATAACCTTCAAATGAACTGGGCATAATTGATTGAATTAAAATGGACAATTATTTAGTGTTAAATAGTTCTGGCCTAGCTGCCTTGAAATCTTCATAGAGCTTTTCTCCACCCTGGCCAAGGAATAGATTATTCTCGTTTGCATGCCTGATAAACTCATCCTTAGAGGAATACCTGGAGAAATCCACTCCTTCCCGGGTTAGCTTGGTAGACAGGTAATTGTTTTGTTTGAAAGCCCGTAATTGCTCATTTTCAGCTTTCAGGTCATCGAATTGTTTTTGTTCTTCTGGGGTCATAACTGGTTTAATTGTTAAGTGAATAATTATTGATTAAATACATATGCACTTACAGGCATATGTTAGATTAATTGCCTACCTCTGGGGCGATTCTTTCTGGGTTGTGGAGCTCTGTCTCTATTCTTTGGAGTTACAAAGGATTTTTCCTTGCAATACAGGCTTTCCCACAGTTTGCTCTTTAGCTCACGCACCCGTTCTAATTCTTCATAAGCGGTGATATTTTCCATAAGCTTGTTAAGGCCTTGAATGGCTAATTGCATTTCACTTGTTGTAATTCTCATAGGCTATGTGGTTTTGTTAGTTTGCTAAATCCGGCTAAATTCCTTTGTCGTATGTTTGAAAAGAGGCAAGGCAGGTTATGAGTGAAAAGAACCATCTACATTTAGTCAAAGAATTTTTGGAGCAGGAGAAAGATTTAAGGTTGCAACAATCCCTGAGTATTGGAATAAGAAACTTTGCCCTTATTCTAAAATCTAAATCCAAAGACTCCATGCAAGGCATAAGGATATACCTGCTTGAAATGATGCAGCAGAATCCAGGTAACAAAGATATTGTTGCCATGTGCAAGCAAATGATTGCTATGGTAGATGAGAAAATCCGTAAGCTTGAGTAATACATATTCGCTGCTTTTTTCATAGTATTGGTTTATATCCCTGTGTAAATATCTTTTCCGCACTCCTTGCACTTCTCATGTACATATCTATCCTGGTAGCAGATAAAGACTTCTGTTTTGTCTCTATGCTTACAAAGCCACTGTTTTAGTTTTTTTACAATAGAGTTTCCAAGTGTGTTTCCAGTGTTTCCACTAATGGAAACTTGGAAACTTATCTGGAAACTTAGTATTTTGATAGTCATAGCATCGAAATAAAAAACCTTGTTTTTAGCGATTTTAGGCGTGTTTCCATGTTTCCAGTTTCCATGGTTCCTAAGGAACCATGGAAACTGGAAACATGGAAACTTTTTATGAATACTTGCTCAACCATTTACTAATGGTGCCTTTTTGAACGTCCAGTTCATCAGCAATGCCTTGCATGGTATAGCCATTATTCCGCAGTTCAATCGCTTTTAATATTTTCTTCATGCGTTCATCTTCCTGGCCTTCTTTCTCTGCCTCCGCTTTAGATAATTGTTCAAAAGGTGTTCTTTCCTGGGTGCTATGGAAAAGCATATTCTCATCAAATCTGAGCACATAACTAGCCTGTTTATATTCCCTTGATAAATAGTTACCCTTCACCAGGCACAAGTGCCGTAAATCATCCTGATTGGCATCTGTCCTAAGTTCAATAACAAGCCTCATCTTTGCCTCAAATCCTTGTGAACCTAACAGGTTGTGTTTGCTTGGTTCTAAGTCTTCTGTTTTCTTTCCGGTATGGTGGAGGACTATGATTAAGCACTTATGCTTATCTGATAGCAGCTTATACTTATTGAGGAATGTCCTTACCTCGTTGGTCTGGTTGAGGCTGCCTGAATACAAATCAGTAAAGGCATCAATGATTACACAGTCTGCCGGTTGCCGGGTAAGCTCCTTATCCAGCTTCTCTAGTAATGAGGTTGTATCAAAAAGAAAACGTAAATTCTTATACCGGTTTGGCGGTAAACCTCTGGATCTTGTTTGTTTATTTAAAAGGAAATTTACTGCCAGCTCATCGTCTTCTGTGGAAACATAGATTGCACTAAAATGCACCAGGTTTAGTTTCCAGGCTAAGAAAAAGGAATCCCCTAAACTGATGGCAATTGCAAATTGACGTAGCCAAGAGCTTTTACCGGTATCGCTGCTACCTGCCAGGGCAACCAGTCCCACCTGTGGAAAGATAGGATCTACCAGCGTGGGTATTTCCTGAATACCTCTGCTTAGAATGGCTTCACCGGTGGAAATAAAGCTTTCTTCAGTATCAGGCTTATTTTCAGGTTGCTGTTCATTTTTTTTGTTTCGCTTTTCGCTCCAATTGATATAGTTTTTATCCAGCCATTCTTGCCTTTCTTTTTCTTTCTTGGCCAGGTCAATAGGAGCTTTCATGCCATCATTTAGAGCGTCTTCAACCGTAGCGTGGGCAGCCTCATAATCTTCACAATCCTTTTGATCAATGGCATCACATAGGCGATCATATGCAGTTTGGTATTCTATTGCTTTAGCTCCTACATACATACCAATGATAAATGACCACTTATTAAGGTTAACCTCTTTGTTAATATCAGTTTTCAAAACAGAATCAACGGCTTTTTTTAATTCTATCTCACCTATTCTGGAAGTATTTACTGTCCCTTCATGCGTTTTATTGACCGGTTCAGGAATTACCCTTTTCACCTCTCTAACAGGTGCATAGTCGACTGGTATCGGTACGGTGACATGCTGAAAACTCATACTAAATCAAGGTTTAGGTAGGCTGATGGATCACAAGGCAGGAAACAGGCTCTTGACACATCCTTGCAGGATTCATCAATGGATTGTTTAGGTAAGCTGCAAAGCTTAGAAAGGTATTCTGATAGGTACTGATAATAGGTTGCCTGACTATGTTTACCGGGATCTATTTGATAAATGACTTTCAGACCTGTGCCAGATGGGGAAATAAAACTCATCAGCGTAAGCGGATCACGGTTCACTGTTTCCCTAATCCAGTATAATTCACCTCCTAGCTTATCTAAATCAATACAGATTAAGCGGGAATGGTTGAGAATATCATCTTCATTGCGTTTGAAGAATTTGCCTGAAAAGGTGGCATAGCAAAAATGCTTTGCTTTAAACTTTTTAGCTTCCTTATCATCCTCAATAGCCTGCAACGTATCTGTTTCGGTTTTAAATACATCACTTTTTATAAGGTGGTACACCTGCAGTAAAGTCATGTATTTCTTAGACCAGGTATTTCTTGCACCAAGGTATATCCACTCTCCTTTAAGCTTTACTTTTGCATAGAAAACACTGATTATTGATTGAAAGGGAGAATCTTTATGATAAGCTGAATACAAACAGCCAAACCGAACTGGCTCTGTAGGTTCTTTAATTAATTCAATGGGCAGATCATATGGCCAGATCTCTTCTTCTATTAGGAGTTCTACTGGTTGCATCCATAGCCTCCTTTCAATGCTTTCGCTATCAGCTGCAACTGGTCGAGGCCTATTTTGATGGGCCGGTAAGTGGTACCTTTTTCCAGAAATAATGCTTCAGCTGGAAATTGCTGCTTAAGTGAATTGTATATATCTTTACCATCTCTGCCCGGAGAAAGCAAAGCATTATCATAGCCCTGGTTCATAGTGGATCGGGGTTTATTTTTTGCGGTTAACAATGTAGTTGCTTGATTGCTGATCGAGTTCGTCAGCCGTCATACTGGGTGTTTTCCAGTCTAATAATTGTTTTTTAGAAAAAACTAATTTTCTACCTCTTCTACTTACAGGAATAGCCCGAGAATGAACGTCACCGTAAAGAGTGGCTACAGAGCGCCCGGTAATTAGAGCCGCTTCCTGAATGTCGCACTCATCGTTCTCATCTGTTGCGCACACAGATGCGTTTATTGTTCTTTCGCTTAGTGCTTTTCGAACTTCACTAGATACAACGTTGCGTATGTAGGAATCGACAAATGGAAGAATTTCATTTATGGTAAACATGGCTTTGCATTTGTTTATCCAAAGCTATGTTTTAGGTATATTATGATTTTATGTCATATAAAATATCATATTAATAATCATATAATTCAGTTAATATCATACTTAGCAGGAACCTTTTGCCAGTTCTTTTCTATTTCTTTTAGCTTGCTCTCTCTTTCCTGAATGTTATCACTTTCAGTATCGAAATTGTCAATTAAAAATTCAGTATATCTTTTCGCTCCTGGCTTATACTTCGCTTTATCTTTAAAGAACCTATAAACAAAGTGTCTTAAATGATTAGTCTTTATTTTCGCTTTTACTGCAAAGCGTTTCTTAGGTATCAAGGGATTGAAGCAAATAGAAAAATTAGATTGTAACAATTCCTCTACATCATTGGGTGTTAGTATTTTCTTTGCAGCTAGCTGCATAAAATATGCTGCTATTTCAAATTTTTCTAATTCGCATGGAATCAAGTCTACATTATCTAAGCCTTCCTTACTTCCATTCTGTGTTATGACACGATTTGGTAGCTTTGGTTGTTCTTTATGATTATCTATCCAGTCATATATATACTCACTGTAATTTTTTAAGCGGTCGAGATTTATATCATATATATCTAATCTTTTATTAAAGGGATGGCTCCCCTTTTTAATTGCATGCCTAATTAAAACTTCAGCATATCGGATAAACTCAATTTTATTTTCTGTGTAGTAGTACTGATAATCAAGAAAAGCTAATGCATGTTGAGGTCTTTCAAATGTTGTAAGCTGAAATAAGAAATAGTCATCAATCAAATCAATAGGAGTTGTGCCTGAAAACAATGTATTATCCTTTCTATTATAAGCATGAATTTCAGGGATAAGAACCAGACATGCAGTATTAAATGCTGCATAGTATATCTGTTTTAATCCCTCCTCCTCAAAAGGCATGTCTATTAACGCTTTTCTTATTTCTTCCGGCAAGTACAATGTGCCATTAAAATTTTCAGGATAATAGTACTTATAAGGAGTAGGAGAATCATCGCCTTTAACTTCTAATAAGTCCCAGATAAAGAAAGGATGAACCAATTCAGGTTTTTTTTCTATATTTGACATGGATATACAATTTTGAAAGTTTAATTAAAGCGCCTGCTGCTAACAGGCGCTTTTTTGTACCTATCAAATATAATCATCCTACAATTGAGTCGGAAATTTTCATTTCAGTGCTTTATCTGCTTGCCTTGCCATGGCTATGAATACTTCATGTAACTTGTTTAAGCTATTGCCTACACTCATTAATTCCGGATCTTCCGGCTTTGCATTCTCAAGTAGCAGGCTTCCATACTTATAGACATACTTTGTAGCTGCAGAAAGCACAAGGGCAATATCTAATGGAGAAAGGTCACCTAATAGCTTTTGCAGCGGCTGCATATCAAATACTTTCTGCTCACCCTTTACCTCAAAAGTCTTCCTATCCGGGATTATTGCCTCCAGCAAATTAAGCAGTTGATAAAAATTGTGGCTTTGATGCTCATAATCAAAGTTTTGTATAGCAAGGATAATATCGCTTTGCGTATCTTCCAGGTCACTTTCTGGAGTAGTGCTGGGAATGGTAATGATGATTTTATCTTTTTCAAGTATTACTGACATATCACGCCTCCCTCCCTGGTTAATTGTTTATCTACTTCTTTGATAGCTTTTCTTAGCATATGCAGGCTATAACACAGCTCATAAATGAAGTCAACCGTGTAGTCGTTTTTTATCTGCTCAAATACTAAGTCAATGACATTATCTAAGTCCTCAACAATTTTTTCCGGACCTGTTTGTTTAAAGAACTCCCGGATAGGTTCTAAGCTTACCTGATCGATGGTAATTTCGGCAATAGTGATCTGTTCAGCCGGTTTTGGCTGATTTTTAATGGATTGTTTCATACTGATTTGTTGGGATTAAAAGTGAGTAATTATAGATATTGGACCTAAGATGAAATGGATGGCAAGTGCGCAAGCCTTAATCTATTTCAGGTCCATTGTAGAAAGCAGTAGATCAATTTTATCCTGGTATTTCATCATAAAGTGTTCTTCATCTTTGTAAAACTCTCCTTTCTTTCGTTTGGCAAAGTACAGTTTCTGATAGTGCCGGTATTGCTTTACTGCTTCGGCCAGGCTGCGGAGGTTGTCATTAACTAGTACCGGTTCGGAGCTGGGGTATGTATGTAGTATAGACTCAGCTTGCTTTTTCTGTAAAGCAATAATATTGAGGCTTTTCATAATCCGTAAGGTTTAGCAGGTATGTAGCTTAGCGCATTTGGCAAGATGTAATCGAATTTGCTCTGGAGGTAGCGTTCCATTTCCAGGTAATACACAGCATCAGCCTTAGAGTACTGCCAGGCTATCTGCCTGGCCAGTTGTAGATCTGACATAAGACGGGCTAACTGTTCGGCTTGCTCATTGTAGAAGTTGAGCCTTTTTACAACAGGGTTGTTCTTTGTGGAGGTGTACATAAAATGTAGTGTTTTTGTCACTACAAATATATGTAATGTGTTTGTCACTACAAAATAAATTTGCATGTTTTTGTAATTATTTTGTCACTACATTTTGTATCTTTGCTTTATAAACAAATTGTAAAATATGGCTCCCAAAAAATTACTGTTTCAATTGAGAATTGAGGAAGAATTAAAAGCACGTGCAGAAAGGGCTGCAGAAAAAAAAGGTGTTAGCGTAGCTAGTTTATTTAGGCTTTATTTAATTGAAGGATTAGAAAGGGATGAACAAAGATGGTCTGTAAACAATAAAGAAGCCTAGTAATGATTATGATGCAAGTTTCAACTATGAAAAAATATCTTAAGCTACTTAACACATGGAAGAAACGATGTGAAGTTGATAACGAACAACTATCTGTCTTAATTGATCACAAAATGACCTCCGGGCAAATAGAGTTAGCGCTTAACGGAGAAAAAAGCTTATTTACAAGAGATAATATAGAGCTAATTGAGTCCGCATTAATGAAAGTCAGTAAAACACGTATGGAAGAATTAAGTGATGACCTACGCATGAAACTTGAAAAGCCTAAATAAGTGCTGTACATAAGTCTTACTTCGACTTTTAATAGACAATCTACAATTCCGGCAGCTTATCTACTGCCTCCCGTTTCTTTATATCAATCACTTTCGTGTAAATTTGCGTTGTCGTAATATCGGCATGCCCTAAAAGCTTACTTACTGTGTATAGATCCGCTCCCATCGTGAGAGACATAGTAGCAAATGTATGGCGGCTCACATGAAAAGTAATGTGTTTTTTTAATCCCACCTCTTTTGCCCAGGCCTGGATATGCTTTTCAATCATGTTATTATTGACAGATAGCAGATAAAATACTTTTGAATCAGCAGTCTTATTAATGCCTAATAGTATATCCTGGGCAGTTTTAGATAAAGGTACATGGTGGAATCCTTTCTGGGATTTCTTTTGCCTGAAGTGTATGCCATTATTATAAATCTCTGCCCAGGTGAGTTTCTTGATATCAGATAATCTCAGGCCGGTAAAACAAGCCAGTAAAAAAGCTTTCCTGGATTGAATGCCTTTGGTGCTTAATGCTTTCCTGCCCGAGCTTTTCTCTAGGTTTTCATATAGTGCTCTTACCTCTTCAATTTCTAAAAAAACCGTTTCCGGATCGATCCTATCTAGCTTTTCCCTGTTTTTAAATGGATTGGAAAGAATGATTTTATCCTTCACGGCCTGGTTTAAAATAAAACTCATTCGCTCTGTATACTGCAAGGCTGTATTATTGCCCACTTTCCTGAGCAAAAAGCTTTCAAACCTGTCAATAAAAGCCTCATCTATTGCCCTAAAGGTTACTTTGGTGCCTATAAACTCTTTCAGGTAGCGCAGGGTATTATCATAGGTATGGTGCTTTTTCTCAGGTAATAGCTTTTCGAAGTATTCAATGAAATTGGATGTCTTTTTAAAGGAAGCAACAAAGCCATGTTCAGAAGTGTTAATTTCCAGCTCCCGTTTCATTCGGATGCTACGGGCCAGCTCCCATTTATCTTTGTCTACGGCCTCTACCCTTTTTTCTTTGGCTTTGCCTGATGCATCAAAAAGTATAGTGCCCGCCTTGTCGGTGGCTGGCTGGGTATAATCTTTTGATACATGAATGTTTAAAAATTCCCTCATCCTTTGACTGGCACGATAAATATCCAGGTAGAGGCTGTACCTGTTTTTGCTTATCTTTTTTGCTCTGAGTGTTACCATTTTCCGGGTGACAAATGGGTGACAAAATAGCACAAAAAAGACAAAAATTAAACTAAATAAAACAAAATCAGGTGAGGTATAAAACTGCGTTTTTAGGCTAAAAACAAGGATTTACTTAGGTTTAGTACTATCTATTTATACAAGCTTATGCAATAGCTATATGCATAGTTATATATTTTAAGAATTTAACTATCAATGATTTACACATCACAAAATCATTGGGTAACAAATCAGCTTACTTCAAGTATTCTTAAGTCAGTAAGTATACATTTGTTTTTTGAAAAAGTTTGGCAGAAATGTATTGATTATAATTTGAGTAATTCCACTTAACGGTTTCCTTTTTAACAGATAGCATATAAATGTAAGTTATATGTAAGTTTTTTATCTATATGGAAATTATTAAAGACATTATTATTTATCTGTGCCTTGCCATTGGTTTTGTAGGCTTGTATTTCCAAACAGAATATTATCACAATAAGAAAAAAGGAATAGAATAAGATTAATACCACTAACCTGTAGTAAATAATGGAACTTCCAAACTACATTACCATTCCTCTTTTGATTGCAACCATGGTTGCATCCATGTATATTCACTTCAAACTCTTTCCAGACAAAAAAAGAAAGAAAAAGAATTCTTGAATAATCCTATCGCTATAAAATACCTGCCATACGACTATCTAGGGATAGTATGATCGAAATAGTAGGTGAAGTGGACCAGTTGCTTTGTGTGTATCAGTTACAGTGCAGGCTATTATTGAAGAGGAATATTTGAGATTAAATTAAGTCTGGTTTCCTTTCCAATGAAAGAAGAATTTATAGCGATATACACTCGCTAGTAAAAGGCCTCATCCATTAGGAGAGGCTTTTTATCTGGAAGTGAGTGTAGGTTAAATACTTAAGATGAGTTAGCTATTGGTTACACCCTTTATCCATAATTTATTAATAAATACTCATTGTTAAACTTAATTATTTTTATGTTTTTGCAAGATTCTACTAATCAAATATCCCTTTTTGATAAAGCTCTCTATCTTTATCAGTATGGTACCCTCATAGAAACCTATAAAGAAGATAATCTCAAGCATACGGTTTATCTTATTGAAGGTAATAAAGTAGAACTGGTGTATAATATTACCTATAGTCAAATTCAGAATGTTATTGTCAAAGAAAAAGTTGACTAGGTACCATACATTTGAAGAAACTAATAGATTAATGCAGGCATTTATAGTATCGAGGCAGGTGAGATTAGACTAATTCCTTTGGGTTAGACTGAGAGGTACACAAGTAAAATTATTCTTCATTTTTTTAACTTACAGAGCTGGAGTATTTCCAATAACCATGTTTTTGGAAATAAATCTGCTAATCTTTGCAAAGGTTCTACCAGACATAATAGGATTGTCTTGTGTCTTTTCATTAAATTCTTCTATTGCTATTTTTGAACTCATAGCAGGAACACGAAAAGTAAGCATAACAATGTAATACCCGGTCGATAAATTAATCATGCCCAATACCCCGTTACTTAAGTAAACAAGCATATAAATATGATCTTGTTCAATAGGGTCAACAAATTCGGGTTTTACTTGAATAAACAAATCTCCTACATTATAATAAGCTTCTGTCATAAAACTTTATCTTAAGATTTCCCATTCTAAATATGTAGTAATACCTGCAAGGTTAGCTTCTTAATTTTCCAAATGGTCTAAAGGCGTTCAAAGAATGCACAAATGTATTCTAGTAAACAAAAAACCCCAGCAGTGCTGAGGTCATTTGTGAACGGATCAGGCCAGCTGGCTGACCCATTACTGATGCTTGTTTATTAGGAAGTCTACTAATGCAAGAAAGTTAGCTGCTTTTCACACAGAGGGAATTAAAACAGGATTAAATAATAATGTGGTTAAATTAAAATATGATTAAATCTTAATTCATATCTTCTTATTTACTCTCTGTCGGCAAGAACCTGTTACAACAATTCCTGCACTCTCTATCATTTGCAAATAAAATACCTAAAATTAGGTATTGACAATGCTTAGCCATATCTGTAGATTATGTATCTAACACATTTTTTAATCTATAGCTTATTGTTTGAAGCTGTTTAAAGTTATTGTCTAAAAAGGAAGCACTGGTTAGGAAGTAGTAGTTTTGAAGTGCGAAAACAAAACATAAAACCCAAAACCAGTGCTGAGTAAAGATATTATAAAAGAGCAAATTCTGCCTCATTTATCACAAGGCAAAAGAGGAACAAGATGTAAAGCAGATTACATCCAAATAGTAAAAGCTATTTTTTATAAATTAAAAACAGGTAGTCAATGGAGAGAGTTACCCATGTATGAGTTTTTTAGAGAATCTCCTTATAGTTGGCAATCCATTTACTACCACTTCAATAAATGGGCAAAAGATGGCAGTTGGCAACACCTATGGATAGCCTTACTGAAAAAATATCGATCCTGTTTGGATTTATCTTCGATGCAACTAGATGGTAGCCATACCCTAGCAAAAAATGGTGGGGCTTGTGTAGGCTATCAGAAAAGAAAAAAAGCTGTGACTACTAATATGCTTTTTCTGGCTGACAATCAAGGCTTGATGTTAGCTTGTAGTGAGCCTATTAGCGGAGAACACAATGATTTATATCAGATTAGTGAATGCTTTAAAAGTCTATGTCTGCTATTAGAGCAAGCAGGAATCAGCTTAGAAGGTATATTCATGAATGCAGATGCGGGCTTTGATTCTAAAGAATTACGAAAACAATGTGCACAGCAAAAAATAGAAGCCAACATTGCTATCAACAAAAGAAGCAGTAAAGAGACCCTTGCTGATTGCTACTTTGATCAACAATTGTATAAGAAAAGAAGAGTCATTGAACAAGCTAATGCTTGGTTAGACAGTTTTAAGACACTGCTGATCCGTTTTGAAGTATTGACTCAGACTTGGCTTGCTTTTCATATGATGGCTTTCTCTCTGCTGTTCTTACGCAGAATCATCAAACTTAATAAACTTTAAACAGCTTCTTTATGAAATTCTTTAGCTTTAAAAAACACAGAACAAGTTTTAAGACTCATGATGGGCAAACCTATTATTCATACCATACACCAGAACATATCAAATCTATGTATAGCTTTGATGCGGTAGATAGAAAAAATGAACGAATAAAGATACTTTCTAAAAGTGTAGATTTCCAGACTATTAAAAATCTAGAATCCTGAATTTGTTATTTTTATCGATAGAATATAATCAAAATTGGCCCAAACGTAGTAAAGAATGTAAGATCGTGTTAACATAAATAACAGTGTTTTTGCTATATTTTACCTAATTTGATTTTATAGAAAGAATTATTTTAAATAATGTAACAGGCTTAAAGTTACCTTCATAGACATGTAAGTTATTAACTATAAATTACTTATAACATGAAGACGTTACTACTCTTTGTCAGTTTTGTTCTATGTATAACCATTAGTAAGATTGACTGCCCTGCTCAAACGCTTGCTTCTAATTACATGCTTGAACCTGCCTCTGGTTCGAAAAAATCAACTTCTGCTTCTTCAAGTAAACTTGCCGCTATTGTGGTTCAATCAGGCGATAATAAATTTAGCGTAGGATTGCATGTAGAAAGCCAGATGGAGGGCAAGCTCACCATTAAGTTAAGATCCACTACAACCGTTTTACATAAGGAAGTAGTAAATAGTAAAACTTATGCCCGTAAATATGATATGTATAATCTACCAGTGGGAGAGTATCAGATTGAAGTAGAAAATAAGCATGAGGTGTATATAAAGAAAATGACTATAAAAAGTGTCAATGGCGTTCGTGTCTTAAGCTTTCTTTAGTAATAAAATTTCCTTTTCAAAATCCTATAAATGCTTTCTTTCCATTATAAAGGCAAAGGAGTTTCTTCCAACAATCTCCTTCTTCTTACTGTGTAGGATTTGCAATAATTCGCAATAGGTTTGCTACTCCTATGAATTCAGTTTTGAAACAGTAAAATTAATTGTCATAAAATATAATAAAAAAGGGGAGGTAATACTTCCCTTTTTTATTAAGCTTAGTTTGTGAATCATTGATCTGGCACGGCAACTTTCTCGGCTACTTGAACTCGCACGTTGTTGATAACAGAAGGATAATAATATTCACTTGCTGTACAGTTTTGGACATCAAATTGCAATTTATAGTCTGAATTTCAGAAATTTCTGTTGATTAAATTTCGAGCTGCAATAGAATAAAAAAGAGTATGTAAATTCAGTCTGGAGGATATAGTTTCGAATTCCTTATATCCCAATATCCCATAAATTCATAGGCGCTGTAAACTGTTGATAGACACCTATAACGCCCGCAATTTATCCACTATCTCCTATATCAATCATTATTATGTAAATCTGGGTTATGGTAATATCATTAGGTCTGGGAAATTTACCTGGTATACACAGTCGTGAGTGATATGACAGCAAATGTATGAAGGCTCACATGGGAAGAAATATATTATTATACTAAGAGAATGTTTTGAAATATTATTCGGTTTTTCTTTTGAGCAGAGTATCAATAAAGGCTAATTGTAGCATGGCTTCCGAACTTTCTGTGCTTTTTTCAAAATCACGGCTCAACCTACGCTTAAAATTGAGCCATCCGTAGCTACGTTCCACTACCCAACGGCCCCCTGCCGGGACAAAGCCTTTCACGCTTTCAGGCTTTTGTACAATTTCTACACTCCATCCATATTGTTTTTTCACTTCTTCCACAAAAGTCTCTGTGTAGCCATTATCTGCTTTCAGGGTATGCAGGCGGGCGGACTTGCCCTTCAACTTAGCTGCTAACTCATATCCTGCTGTGGTGTCTGATATATTAGCAGCTGTAATATGCACCGCCCAGGGGATACCTAAACAGTCCACAGCCAGATGTCTTTTTCTGCCATTCACTTTTTTATTGCCATCTATGCCTTTATCCTGACTGGTAAATTGTATAATCTTAACACTTTGGCTATCAATGGCCAACACGCTTGGCAGGGCTTGTCTGCCTGCTTTTTTTCTTTCTCTGCCTGCTAAAAAAGCTAACAACTCTTCAATAATGCCCCGCTTTTTCCACTGCCTGAAATGATAGTAAATGGTTTGCCAGGGTGGGTACTTACTTTCCATATTGCGCCATTGGCTGCCCGTAGTTAGCAGCCAAAGCAGTGCATTGATTATCACCCGTTTTTCATGTTTAATCTTTCTTTGGTTATCAATTATTTCCTTGATAACTTCCCATTCAGGGTCAGTGAGCGCAGAGAATTTTTCTTGCATAAACTTGATGATTAGACACCTCAAGTTTACTCACTGATTCTTTCTTTTACCCTATTTTTATTCTTCCAAAACGTTCTCTAATATCTTTTGCCCAGTGCTGAATATACTTTTCAATCGTATTGTTATTTTTGGAAAACACATAAAAAACATGTTGATCTGAAGTTTTATCTAAATAAATGTTTAAAAATTTCCTGCTTCAATGCCTATAAATTATTTTCGTATAGTTATTTAAGCATTTAATTCTATTTATAACTTTGTATACAATATCATTAAAGTGCTTTTATGCCAGCTATAAAAGACAAGATTTGGTAAATCTGCTGTTTTCATAACAAGAAAAATAAAGCTTATATATTCTATTATGCCCCGTTATAAAATCAAAGTAAAAAGCAGCGAGTCTGTTGCTCAGGTATGGGTACCTGTTTCTGCCATCTCAATAGAAGAAGCACAGCGCATCTCAGTTGCCAGGTGTTCCGGAAGAGGCTTTTCTCCAGACCTAAAAACCCTAACCCAGATCAACGAAGAAGATTATCAAAAACTGGCAGGCAAAGTTCAAAATGCCTAAATGTTGAAATGAATAATCAGGTATTGGAACGAACCACAAGAAAGCTCCGTAAAAATGGGTATGGATTTACTTTCTGTCTTATTTATTCTATTATTGATTACAAAAGCAATACTGCTCGTAGTCATTTACTTTTTATGGCGGTCTAACAGCCGGTTAAAGGAAGCCAACCACATTATTTTTTTAATGAAGCGAAGGGGAATCATTAATGAAAAACTACTGGAAGAAATCAGAAAAGCTAACCCTGAGTAAGCCAGATTATTTTTAATAAAATATCGTACCCCTCCACCAGCAGTTTTGAAAAGATAGGATAAGTGCTATAAAATAATTATACACGATTGACCCGGAACCAGCGGTAGCCAAAGGCATCTAACGTAATCTTATACACTCCCTTCGGATCAGACATACTCTGTTTGTTAACTAACAGATCGATGAGTCTGGTTACTTCTTCCTGTTTAAATTTCAGTACAATTTCATGCGGTTTTTCTTCAAAATTGTGAACTATTACAAGGGATTTTCCCTTCCAGTTGTATTGCATCGCCAGTACGGATGAAACCTTGGTTTGTAGAATCTTCCAGTCGCCCCAGCCGATTTCCGGGCATTCTTTGCGCAGACGTATCATCGAAGTCATCCAGTTAAGTAAGGAGGAAGGATCTCGGCGCTGGTTTTCTACATTTACATGAGTATAGGCATAAGGACCTTCTTCTATAATGGGATGAACCAGTTTATTTTCGGTAGAAAAACCTGCCTGTGGCTCTCCTGACCAGTGCATAGGAGTCCGTACGGCTTCCCTTTCTTTCAGGCTTAAATCATCGCCCATCCCAATTTCATCACCATAGCGAAGTACAGGAGTTCCGGGAAGAGAAAACATCAGACTATAGGCAAGTTCGGTTTGCTGGCGGTTACCCAGCATGGGAGAAAGCCGCCGCCGGATGCCCCGGTCGTACAACTGCATATTTTTTTCCGGTCCAAAACGGGCAAAAACTGCTTGGCGCTGTTCTTCAGTAAGTCTTCCCAAGTCAAGTTCATCGTGGTTGCGTAAAAATTGTGCCCATTGTGCCGTAGGAAATATCTTTTGAGTAGCCTGCAATGCATCTATTAAACTGGTAGTATCTGCTGTTGCCAGAGCATAGAACAGATACTGGTTCACATAAAAGTTAAACATCAGGTGAATGCCATCACCGTCTTGCCCAAAATAATTAATAGTTTCCTCCGGCAATACATTCGCTTCTCCAAGCAATACGGCATCACCACGCCTCCATTGCAGAAAACGGCGCATTTCTTTCAGGTATTCAAATTTCATTACCGGCTCTTTTTTACCAGGAGCTGGTGTTTCCAGAATAAACGGAACCGCATCCACCCGGAAACCGGCTACGCCCAGTTCCAGCCAGTACCCCATAATCTTCCTTATTTCTGCCCGTACATCTGGGTTATCTGTATTCAAATCTGGCTGGTAATCGAAAAAACGGTGAAAGTAGTAGGCACGGGCTTTTTTGTCATATGTCCAGGTAGAGGGTTGTACACCAGGAAATACCATTCCTTCATCCCAGTCGGATGGTTTTTTCTCCGACCATACATACCAGTTCCGGTACGGAGAATTTTTATTATTACGTGCTTCCTGAAACCAGGGATGCTGATCTGAAGTATGGTTCACGACTAAATCTATAATTACCTGGATACCCCGTCTTTTGGCCTGATGCATAAACTCCACAAAATCGCCACTGGAACCATGCCGCCGGTCTACCCCATAATAATCCATAATATCGTAACCATTGTCGCGGTTGGGTGTAGGTTGAAAAGGCGCCAGCCAGATAACTTCTATTCCTAAGGCCTGTAAATAATCCAGGCGGTTACACAGGCCTTGAAAGTCGCCGGTACCATCGCCATTTCCATCCATAAATGTTTCCAGATCCAGGCTGTAAATAATCGTGTTCTTATACCAAAGGTCTTCAATCATAGGTCAGTTTTGTTTAGCAGGCAGATAAATATTCTGGCCGGAAGCCAGTGAAAGGGCTATTGTATGGCTTGAACGGAATAATCAGAGTCTAGGTTGAAACTACGACTATATGAAAATCAACTGACCAGGCGTACTTCCGGGCATGAAAAAGAACAGGTTTTTTACAAATTGATTTCAAAACTTCAGGATGGTTTATGTGATCGGGAACATTTTAAAAGTATATTCGGGAAAATAAGCTTGAATATAGTATGCCGCCCACTACCTCTACTTACCCTTCTGAAACAGAAACTGTTCATTCCGGAGCCTGGCGTCTGAAAGCGATTATTGGCGGATCTATCGGAAATCTGGTGGAATGGTACGACTGGTATGCGTATTCTGCTTTTTCTTTATATTTTGCTCCTTCTTTCTTTCCACAGGGCGACCTTACCGCCCAATTGCTCAATACAGCCGGAATTTTTGCAGTAGGTTTTCTCATGCGCCCGGTAGGAGGATGGTTATTCGGACGTATCGCCGACCAGAATGGACGTAAAAAAGCCATGACTTCCTCTGTTCTGCTGATGTCGTTTGGTTCACTGCTGATCGCCCTGACGCCCACTTACCAAACAATAGGTATTCTGGCACCTTTGCTTTTATTACTGGCAAGACTCTTACAAGGATTAAGTGTGGGCGGCGAATATGGCACTTCAGCCACCTATTTAAGTGAAGTAGCTACCTCACACAGACGTGGTTTTTATGCCAGTTTTCAATATGTAACATTAATCGGAGGCCAGTTGCTTGCCCTGGGCTTACTTCTGTGTTTACAAAAGTTGTGGCTTACTGCTGACCAGTTGCATGAATGGGGATGGCGAATTCCTTTTCTGGTAGGGGCTATGCTTTCCTTGGTAGCACTCTATATGAGAAGTCATTTAAAGGAAACGGAATCTTTTGAAAAGAGAGCAAAAAACAGCAAGGACAGGGGTACCATGCGGGAATTACTGGCGCATCCAAGAGCAATTGTTACTGTGGTAGGTCTTACCTTAGGAGGGACTATTGCCTTTTATACCTATTCTACCTACATGCAAAAATTCCTCGTTAATACAGTACACTTATCCAAAGATGATGCAACACTAATTAGCTTCGTATCATTAGCTATTTTCGCTTTTTTACAACCTTTCCTCGGTTTATTGTCAGATAAAATCGGACGCAAGCCTTTGCTCATTGGATTTGGCGTATTAGGTACAATATTAACCATTCCCTTGCTCACCGCCTTAAGTCAGACAGAAAGTAAACTAGTAGCATTTGCCCTCCTGATGGTAGCCTTAGTAATTGTAAGTGGATATACATCTATCAATGCAGTGGTAAAAGCCGAACTATTTCCGGCGCAAATACGTGCTTTGGGCGTTGGCTTACCCTATGCGCTGACTGTGGCTATTTTTGGAGGATCTGCAGAATATATTGCCTTGTATTTAAAAAGTATCGGCCATGAAAACTGGTATTACTATTTTGTAACCGGCTGTATCTTTATTTCCCTTATTGTCTACCTGACCATGCGGGATACCAAGCATACGTCTTTGATTGAAAAGGATTAACCTTTTTATAGAAAGCATAAAATATGGCCTTTGAACTAAAAACTGTAGTACCCTGGGGACGAAACCTGGAAGAATACCGGCTCATGTTCAACCTGACAGCAGAAGATTTAGGCAAAAAGATCATCAGTATGGGAGACGGGCCAGCCAGTTTTAATGTGGAAATGCATCGCCTGGGTCGCCAAGTTATATCCTTAGATCCTATCTATGCTTTCCCGAGAATAGAATTAGCAGAACGTATTCAACAAACCAAGCAGGAAGTGCTCACACAAACCTGGCGCAATCAGGATAATTTTGTGTGGAAACACATTAAAGATATGGAGGATTTAGAAAAAATCCGCATGAAAGCCATGACTACTTTTCTATCGGATGTTGAAGCTGGCAAGCTGGAAGGCAGATATATACCCCATGCTTTACCTGATAAAACACCTTTTCGTGATGAGGAGTTTGATATGGGTTTGAGTTCTCACTTTCTGATACTCTATGCCGGGCTTGGCCTGGATTTTCATATTCAAGCTATTGCTGAAATGTTGCGTATTTGTAAACAGGTCAGAATATTTCCTTTGCTAGATTTAAATGCCCAGCCATCAATTGTGCTGAAAGGCATTATAGATTTCTTTCAAAATCAATATCAACTTAAGATTGCACAAGTAGCCTATGAGTTCCAGCGGAATGGCAATCAGATGCTGCTAATCAACAGAAAACCGGATAATTTTATCTGAGAAAAGAGAATGTATTGTATATAGATGAACTCCGCTTGCATTTTACTTTTCCTATCCTATATTTCAGTTTAAACATCTGTTTCTGAGATCAGATTAATTCCATGAAACCTAGTATTCCGGTTATTCCAGTGCAACAAGCAAGACTCTATGAAGATGTACTTACGCTCACTTCTATTCAACCACCCCGCCATTACCTAAACCTGGATTCTCTGAATGCTATTGCAGGCTATATAGCACATGAATTGGGTAAACTGAACTGTAAAGTAGAGTACCAGAAATACAAAGCGCAAGGCCGGGAATACAAAAATGTAATTGCCACCTTTGGGGATGTAAGCAAACAAATGGTAGTAGTGGGTGCTCATTATGATGTATGTGGGGATCAGCCTGGTGCCGATGATAATGCCAGTGCGGTCGCTGGGCTATTGGAACTCGCAAGATTGGTGAATGAACTACAGCCTGCGCTTAGCTATGGAGTAGAGTTTGTGGCATACTGCCTGGAAGAACCACCTTTTTTTGCCACTCCTTTTATGGGTAGTTTCGTGCATGCAAGCTCATTGAAAGAAACAAATACTCAGGTTAAAGCCATGATCTGTTTAGAAATGATCGGCTACTTTTCAGATGAACAAAATTCTCAGCATTTTCCTGTGAATGCCCTGCGCTATGTGTATCCAACGACCGGAAATTTTATCACTGTTGTTGGAAAATTGTCTCAGCTAGGACTAATTCAGAAAGTAGCCGGCCACATGAGAGAAGTTTCTACTATCAGTGTACAATCCTTTTCAGCACCCAAACTGATTCCGGCCATTAGCCTTTCCGACCATCGATCTTACTGGCAATGTGGTTATCCGGCTGTTATGATCAATAATACTTCTTTTTACCGGAATCCACATTACCACCAGCCAACTGATACCATTGATACGCTTGATTTTGACAAAATGGAGCAGGTGGTAAAAGGAGTTTATTGGGCTATGGTGAATATATGAATATAAAATATTCTCAAACAAACAGAGGCCTTATGGTAAGACCTCTTTTAACTGTATTCCACTACTAATTAATTATCCTGTTAAACCTTTGTACTTGATACTTAATTCTCACTACTCTATACTATTTCGCTACCAGCGTTTCAGCTTTGGGTAAGCTCAGCAAAAATTCCCGCACCGCTTTAAGCTCCACGTCCGAAAATTCCCTGGTACGGGGCCATGGCATCTGCGTACTATCAATCTTGTGGCCATCGGGCGTAGTACCTGTACGCAGGGTTTGCATAAACTCTGTCTCCGACCATTTTCCTACCCTGCCTGATGAAGTGATATTAGGAACTTCCGGAGCACCTGGAGCCAAAGGAGGTCCGCCCTGAAAATTAGTCCGGTGGCAGGCAGCACAATTGGTGGTAAGATAGGCACCATATTCCACAGACACTTCTGCTTTTTTCTCTGCAATAGGATTAAGCTGATGATCAATGTGTTCAGCAGGGAGTAATTCCAGTTTATCAAATGCTATTAACGCTTTCAGAACCGGACCCAGCTCAGGATTTTTATCCAGCTCATTATCTTTCGGTGGGCGGCTTTTGCAATAAGCTATAATATCAGCCAGGTCATTATCCGCCAGTTTAGTTGTTTCGTTGGCTGGCATAATAATCAAGGTTTTGCCTTCCCGGTTTACACCATGTTTCAGCACACGCAGCCAGTCCTGATCAGTGTAATCAACCGGTAAGCCGCCTTTGCCTTTGGTAATATTTTGAGCCGCCACTTTTCCAATCAAGGTTTCATCCGTAATATACCGTCCTTTCAGATCAGTTCCATGGCAATCTTTACAGCCATGCACCACAAACAGGTGTTCACCCCGCGCAATAGAAGCCGAATCACTAGGAATAGTAATGGCAGGCGTTGCAGTAGGATACACCTTATTTAACCGTTGTTCAATATTCCAGTAAATGTACCCGTATAGAGCCAGGCATATAAGAAGTATGCTTACTAAAGCATACCCCATCCATTTACCAATTTTTTTTATCGTTTTCATGAGTTGTTTAGTGCAATAATTAAAATGAGATAATTCAGGCCTGTAGATTTAACAGGCTTCTTTTTAGCTTAATATAGTGTATATGGTTTAGTTGCTTAATAGCCAGGTAACCGGCAAATGCCATCAGGAAAACAAACACCATCAATGCTGCCCAATCCCAGAAGCTATCGTGCCGGATGCTAAAAACAACCGGTATGTAATAAGAAAAACCCAGGCCCAGCTGGAAACTGGAAAGCACTACAATTGACCATAAAGCCCATTCTCTGCGGATCAAGGAAAGCGATGACCAGCCAAACAAAAACGCATAGCCTACTATTTCAGAAGTAGCGAAAGTGTCGAAAGCCGGATACTGGTAAACCTGAGAACGGTAATATTGATAGGCTATTGAAATACCATAGGCAAGCATGAGCAGCCGGAATATTTTCAGATTATTTTTCATGAGAATGGTTTTTGAAGCCTTTAGTCAAGCCTGAGAAAGCACTGTTTTTACTTAAAAAATACTTCTAAATCTTTGTCTTCGCCTTTCCACTGGGCAATTTTAGCTAAGGCATTTACCAAGGGCTCCTGTATAAATTTTGGAATATTGGGCAGGTAGGTTTCGCTGTAGCCAAGCAACAGGGGCAAATGCCATGGATTTTTTGGAAACATCCCTTTTCCCCATTGTCCGGTATTATTTAAGCCATATGCTATTCTGATGGATTTTTCCAGTCCTTTTGCTGGTGTTGCCTTTACCTGAAGAAGTACAATATCAGTCGTATCATTATGGAAGTAGTGCATAGATTTTTTGGGTGCGGTAGCTGTTTCTCCGGCTTTTAGAACCATAGTTTTCCCATTCAGCCCAATAGTAAGTTGTCCGGTAAGTACAGTAAATTGTTCGTCGAAAGATTTATGGTAGTGCCAGCTATTGCCACCTTTGGGCTCTACTTCCACCTGTATCAATTCATAAGCGCCGTTGGTATCGCGGCTGGTCTGCAGAAAGGTAGATTCATAATTATCTGCATCATTGCGTACGGTACGGTCCTGGCGGTTTCCTACGGTGAGGTCCAGGGCTGGCAGAAAGCGGGCAAATGCCACTACTCCTATACCCAAAGACAGAAGCAGTAGAAGTGGTAAACCAATAAAGGAATAAACTAATTTTACCCATAGCCCGGTTTCAAATTGCCAGATAACATAAATGCTTAAAAAATAGAATAGTACGAAGAAAACACCTAGAATCAACTTCATGTTGACCGTGTGTGTGAGGGGTGATTTTTTGATGGTTGCAGTGATCATAATTTCTGTTGATTTTATGATACAAATGTTTAACTTTAATAGGCGAATCTGTTTATTAAAAACGGATAAAGAGTTACGAAATATGGATAAACTACTTCTTCCGGACTGGGCCGACCGGTTCGGAAGTTTTGAGTATAAGATTCTTAGCAGCAATGAGCGGTATACAGCCGTACACAGCCAGTATAAAGAACCTGGCCTGGCATCGGGTGAATCCCTGGTGGTTTGGATGCCGGGGATGGTGTTAGGTAATTTGTTGTTCAATTTACAGGAAGCCATCACGATGACTGATGTGAGCAATAATGAAGGGGCAGAATCAGTTTATGTTCTGGAAGGGAGAGCCATTTCTCATTTTAATCAGATTTCGAAGCCGGTGATCGCCGAAGCCAACCGCCACACATTCCAGTATAGTCCTGATTTTACTGCCGGCCATACCATTCAACCTGGCAGATTTAATGTATTACACATCAGTTATGATATGGTTTTTTTTAAATCCATTATGCAGTCGGCAGAGGACAAGCAGATAGATATTATCTGTAATAGGATGGAACGCAAAGAAGCATTCATTCCATCTCACGAACATTTAGTAATGCAGCCCCGAATGCTTGATATTCTCAATTCTATTCAAAGCTGTCCGTTTAAGGGGCTTACCCGCTTGTTGTATTTAGAGGCCAAAGCTCTGGAGCTTTTTTCGCTTCAGCTGGAGCAGTTTTCCAAGTGGAGCACAGGTAACAAAAATGATATCAGCAAGGCAGACAAAGAAAAGCTTGCAGAAGTATATGCCTTTATTGAAGCTCATTATCTGTTGCCCTTGTCTCTGGCAAAACTATCTGCTGCCTATGGCTTAAATGAATTCAAATTAAAGAAAGGATACAAATCTCTTTTTCATATGACCGTTTTTGGTCATATTCTTAACCTGCGAATGAGCAAAGCCAGGCAATTACTCGATAAAGGCCAGATGAATGTTTCGGAAGTGTCTGATTATATTGGCTACAGCAATGTGCCTGCATTCACGACCGCTTTTAAAAACCGTTTTGGTTATCCGCCTAGTACCTATGCCAAATTAAACTGATCGTTATTGGTTGTTCGTTGGTAGTTGTTAAGATTTTACTAAGAAGCTTTTTAAGTTTCATGCACTAAAATCAGCTGCCTTATCTCACCTGTTATTATACCTATACTCCTGAAAATAAATAGCACTCAACAAATAAACCGATGATTTACTGCTTTTTACTTTTAAGTATACGGCTTTCCAGCATCAGCAGAAACGCTTTTTTATAGGTTTCTCCAATAGGAAGTTTATGTGTACCAATATGCAGGCGATTGCCCTCTACCTGGGTGATTTTATGAACGGGGACCACATAGGAATGATGAATACGGATGAATTTAGTGGTAGGCAGCCGTTCTTCCAGCTCTTTCATGGTAAGCAAAGTAACGATCCTGGCCGTTGAAGTGTAAAAAGATACATAATTTCCAAGCCCTTCAATATACTCAATATCTGCTAGTTGAATCTGAATGATCTTGTTTCGAGTTTCTGTTTTTACGAAAATAAAATCTTCTTCAGATGAAGTATTTTTGCCAGAGACAGGTTGCTCAACAGAAGGCGTTTCCAACAGATGCATGGCTTTCTGCACAGCTTTTAAAAACCGTTCTAATAAAATAGGTTTGAGTAAATAATCCACTATATCGTGTTCATACCCTTCGAGGGCATATTCCGCATAGGCCGTGGTAAGAATCACTTTTGACCGGCCTGCCAGTAATTTCAGAAACTGCATGCCATCCAGTTCGGGCATGTGGATGTCCAGAAAGATAAGGCCGGGCTTATGGTATTGTACGTAGTGCAAAGCTTCAATAGGATCGGTGGTGGAGAACTCTAAATCCATAGAAGGCACCTTACTGATATAGCTGGTCAGTAATTCAATGGCATGGGGCTCATCATCTACTACCAGGCATCGGATCATGGGTGAAGCATTAGGCTTAAATGTACACTAAATTCTTCATTTTTATCATCAATGGCCAAGGTATACCGATGCGGATACGCCAGATCAAGTCTGTTGCGAACATTTTGCAAACCAATGCCGCTTGATTTTTCTTTTACGCCTGCCATTTTTTTATTCATGACCGAAAACAGGATTTCTTTATCAGTCGTGCATAATTTTATCTGAATCGGATATGCTGCATCCTGAAGTTTCCCATGTTTAAAAGCATTCTCTACAAAGGTAATCAGCAGCAGGGGCATAATCTGATGCCGGGAAATATTACCATTGGTTTCAAAAATGACCTGTAATTTGTGATTAAACCGGAACTGGTGTATGTCAATAAAATTTTTCAGGTGGGCTACTTCTTTTTCCAGGGCTACTTTGCCTTCTTCTTCCACCTCATCCAGAGAATACCTCAGCATTGCCGATAACCTGGCAATGGTGCCTGAAAGCTCTTCCGAAACAGGAAGCGATCTGGTATAGAGAAAACTTAAGGTATTGTACAGAAAATGCGGATTGATCTGATTTTTTAAAGCCTTTAACCGGGCATCCAACACTTCTTTTTCTAAACGCTGCTGCCTTTTCCCGATCTCATAATTTCGCCGGGCATACCAGTAAGCAAAACTAACGCCTGTAAACAGCAAGTTCATTCGAAACTGGTTCCAGAAGGTAATACTGTCAAAAGGGAATATCAGATGCGCATTCATTATCTTCAGCATCATTTCCAGAAAAACAAAGCGCAGCGCCACCCCAATAATATTCACTGCGAGAAGCAGGAAAATTAACTTAACATACTGTTGCTTTTGTAAAAACCGGGGAAACAAATACAGCATGTTACAGTAAAAAATAAATACCACCGGTAACAAACTTGATATATTTTTCTGAATAAAGTCAGCATCCAGTTCATCGGCACCCAGGGCAATCACCAGTACATAAACGGTCCAGGCAAGCAGGTGGGCAGCAGCAAGTTTGGAAAAAGTCGACATAGGAGTAAAAGTACGGCAAACCGCTTGATTTCAGCAGGAATATGCCCTTTATTACACCAATACCCTTTGGATAATGACCAATCCGGTCTGTAGCCTTGTATTTTCGTTTATCCTTGTTCAACCTGAATTTGCCCTATCCCATACCGGGTTGATCATATTAATTTTTATCGTAAATCATTATACTCTAACTTCATAGCTGATGTTGTAAAACCCTTTGATATTCTATGAAAAGCCAATCATTTACCATAGGAATGTGCCTGCTGAACCTGGTGCTGCTGTTGTTTATAGCCGCCAGACCCGGTGACCAGGTAGTAGATAAGCTCACAGTTCGTGAATTTGAACTGGTAGATAAAAACGGAGCTAACCGTGTTTCCATCAAAACCGAAGACGACGGTTCAGTTATCCTCAGAATGAAAGACAGCAAAGGAACCATCCGGGTAAAAATGGGTGCTGATGAAAGTGGGTCGGGATTGGTTTTGCTGGATGCCGACACTAACCCTGGCCTGCAGGTATTAGCAAAAAAGGAAGGAGGCACGCTGTCCTTATACAGTAAAGAAGGAAAGAAACGGGAGTATTAGCGAATGAAAACAGCACAATACCTAAAATATTATGAAATATCTCTGTATATTTTTAATAACTGGTGTATGGCTAGTAGGGGCAGTAAGCCATGCAGGTTCTAAACCAATATTAACAACTCCTGTTACCTTTGTTGGAAGTACGCCAGCCGACAATTCTATTCGGTTTGTGTTGGGTATAGCTCCTAATGATCAGATAGACTTTATCAAATGGGCCTTGAATCTGCACACAGATAAAGCCAGTGCAAATACCTTTGAGCTAACTATTACTTTTGGAGAGAGCCAGCCCAATACTACTGGCTTCAAAAATGGCGGTCGAATCTCTTCATTTGCTGGCACCTATACAATTTCCAAAAGCAGCCACAAACCTGTAAAGGGAGAAGTATATCAATTAGTAAGCCCCAAACTTTCAGGTGGCATCTCGCTTGTAATATTGAATGAGAACCTGTTGCATCTGCTGAACCCCGATTTTACTTTGATGGCCGGCAATGGCGGATGGGATTATACATTGAATAGAAAAGAACCTGTTGCATCTTCCTCCTCACTACCTGTACTGACTGCTGCGGCTGCGCTAATTACTGAGAAAACAAAAGAAGTTGTGTTTGCAGGCAGAACACCCTGCCAGGAAATTGCTAAAGCGTATAATCTCCCCAAGAACGAAGATTGCTTTAAACTCAAATGGAAGCTCACCCTGAAACGGGATAGTATCACTTTCATGCCAAGTACCTATCAACTGAGCAGCAACATCGACCGCTCCAGAATTATTGAAGGCAAATGGGCCATTATCAAAGGAGTAGAAGGCAATCCCGATGTGGTACTCTACCAGTTAGATCCTGATAAACCCAACCAGTCTTTTTATTTCCTGGCAGGCGACCAGAATGTGCTTTTCTTCTTAAATAAAAAGAAGCAACTCTTAACAGGCAACAATAAATTCAGTTTTACGCTCAGCAAAAGTGCTGAGCAAAAAACACCTGATCAATAGACCTGGACTGAAGTAGTAATTCCAATAATCAATCACTAGCAAGGGTATGCATACCCTTGCTAGTGATTGATTTTCATTCTTCCTTGAGGGTTTGAATAGGATTGATTCTGGCTGCTTTCACGGCTTGGGTGCCCACGGTTAGCCAGGCAATTAATAAAGCTACTATGCCAGCACTCAAAAAATACCATGCTTCCAGATCAATCTTGAAAGCAAAATTATCCAGCCAGTTCGACAGCAGCAGATAACTCATGGGTAAGGCAATCAGGATAGACATAACTACCATTTTAGTAAACTCCTTGGAGAGCAAATACACAATACCCCATTGACTGGAACCTAACACTTTCCGGATGCCAATCTCTTTTCGTCTTCTTTCAGCCGTAAAAGCAGTCAGGCCAAATAAACCCAGACAAGAAATAAGAATGGCAAGGGCGGCAAAATACCTGGATAAGCTGGAAACCCGTTGTTCTGCTTCGTACAAAGCCTGGAAATTCTGGTCTAAAAATTTGTACTCAAAGGTAAAGCCCGGATTATAGCTAGTATACAATTTCTGTAAGTGATCTATGGCTTCTTTTTCCTTACCGGCACTTATCCTGGCAATAATAAAACGGGTATTTCTTGGCGCTACCCTGAAAAATAGTGGTTTTACTTTTTCGTGCAATGATTCAAAATGAAAATCTTTTACGATGCCAATGATCTGCATATCATTTCCCCAGAGTTTAATTACTTTACCAATGGGATCTTTCATATTCATGAATTTGATAGCCGCTTCATTAAAAATAATTTTTGCACTATCTGCCCCGTATTCTCTGGAAAATGAACGGCCTTCCTGCATATCCACACCCAGGGTTTCAATGGTGCCATAGTTCACAGAAACGCTTTCAAACTCAGTTTTATCATTGGGATCTTTCCCTTCCCATTGTATGCCATAAGTACCTCCATTGTGGCCCGTAAGACTATGTCCAAGGGTAGAAGCATTTACTATGCCTGGCAGATTTTTTACCTCTTCTATAAAGGTTTCCTGGGTGCTTTTATCCAACAGTTTTCCTTCTTTGTTGATATAAATTAAATTTTCCTTTTTGTATCCCAGATTCTGGTTTTGCACAAATTCTATCTGCTTGTACACCACCAGTACTGCAACAATTAAAATAATAGAAAGAGAAAACTGGAATACCACCAGTCCTTTGCGTATCCATAACTCGCCAACCGAAGTAGGAAGTTTTCCTTTCAACATAGCAATGGGATGGAAACCAGATAAATATAAGGCAGGGTAACTGCCGGCCACTATGCCAGTGAATACCGTTAAAGCGAGCACACTGGTAATAAGCACTGGATCGAGTGAAAGACTTAGCTCTTTTCCGGTGATTTCATTAAACGTAGGCAGAAAAAGAACTACTAAAATGACTGATGCAAGCATTGACAGAAAAGCCATCAGCAAGGATTCGCCCAAATACTGATACACCAGTGACAGGCGATTGGCACCAATGGTTTTTCTCACGCCTACTTCTTTGAGCCTTCTGCTGGCTTTGGCCGTAGACAGGTTCATAAAGTTGATACAGGCAATCACCAAAATAAATAGCGCAATAATGGAGAAGAGTTTTACATATTCTATCCGGCCGCCTACCAGTACCCCATTTTCATACTTGCCATACAGATAGTTTTCGGAGAACCGCTTTATAAACATGGTGCGGTGGGTAATTTCATTTTCCGTTTTTGTTTTTACATAGCCGGCAATTTTCCGGTTGAAAGCCCCTATATCTGTTCCTGGTTTGAGCAGCACATACGTAAACGGAGCCGTATTGCCCCAGGCATATGCCCAGTCATTTTCTTCCACGAATTTTTCAAAGGATAATATAAATTCCATATGCTGCGAAGAGTTGGGAGGCAATTCTTTATATACTCCAGATACCTGAAATACTTTGTCATGATCGAACTCAACACTTTTACCAACCACATTTTCTGTAGTTCCGAATAGATTTTTTGCCAGCGTTTCAGAAAGCACAATGCCATTTTTATCAGCCAGCACTGTGCTGGGGTTACCACTCAGGAACTGGTGAGAAAACACCTGGAAATAATCTTTGCTGGCATAGCCTCCTTTCGTTTTGATGTTCTTCTCTCCCACGGAGAAAGTAGCCTCTACATACCTTTCCCTACCGCCTAAGACGGTGGCTGCATATTGCACTTCGGGCATATCTTCTGCCAGGGAAGTGGCTGTTGGGCCAGAGGTAGTCCAGAACGTGAGCAGGCCAGTAGCACTTTCCCGGTTTTCTAATACCTGGTATAACTGCTCGTCTTTCTCATAAAATGTATCCATTTGGAGTTCATCCCTTACCCATAGGTATATAAGTAAGGTACAGGCAAGGCCTGTGGAAAGGCCAATGAGATTAATAAAGAAGGAACTTTTGAAACGGGCAAAATTCCGGTAACTGAGTAATAAATAATGCTGAAACATATCAATGGGATTGAGTGATGGATAAGGAGAAGGTTTGTTTCTCCAGAGTCTGGGGTGAATTAATTTAATCAGGTCCAATACATAGAAGAATCTGGCCTTTCTGATACTAAACTTTTGCAGCCGTCTTTGAAACAATTCCTGTAAATCACCTTGTACTTCTTCCAGCAAATGATCGGCGGCTATCCCTTCCAGAAACCGTTCTGCCCAGCGGGGTGGTTGAGGTAATTTAGTTTCGTGCATAGCTACAGGTAATCAAAGTCTGAATAATTATTGAACTTACGCCACATATAGAATCCTCAGTATCACTCCGACCGCAAACTCCTGGTTGGGTTCATCAAGGCAGCCCTCACAGACTTATATCCTACCGCCAGTATGGCTACTCCCATGGTTACGAAAACGGCTAGCACAAAAACATTCCATCCAATTTCTACCCGGTAGGTAAAGTTTTCGAGCCAGTTATTCATTACCCACCAGGCTACTGGTGCCGCTACTACAAAAGAAATGAGCAAGAGACGGATAAATTCTTTACCAAATAGCCACAGAATACTACCCACACTGGCACCCAATACTTTCCGTATGCCTACTTCTTTGGTTTTCTGAGCCGCCATAAACGATACCATTCCGTATAAACCCAGGCAGCCGATAATAATGGCTATGCCAGCAAAGAGTTGAATCAGCCGCAACATCATATTATCCAGGGCATAGAAACGGGCAATTTTCTCATCCAGAAAAGTATAGGTATAAATATGATCTGCATAAACCTGACCCCATGCTTTTTCAATGGCAGTCAGGGTAGGTTTCAGGTTGGCCATATTTACCTTTACGGCACAGCTTCCATAATTATTACTTAGGGTAGTGATATAAATGGGATCAATTGCCGCATGGAAAGACCGGTTATGAAAATCCTTTACTATGCCTACAACCGTGCCTTTGTACCCGTTAATAATGGCCGTTTTGCCAACCGCATCCTGCGTAGAAGCTATACCCAGTTTTTGTAAAGCGGTTTCGTTGAGCAGGTATTCACGGATAGTATCTGAAGGATTCAGGTTATGCCCTGCTACGATTTGTAATCCGAACGTAGAGGTATATTGATCGTCACCTGCTTTGAGGTATATAGAGAATTTTTCACTTTCTGTACGCGAATCAAATTGTATACTGGTAGAAGGAAGCAGTTCGGATGCTGGTGCTGCATTACAAAACGTCATTTTTTCTACCCCGGTAATTTGCGAAAGCATCGAACCAAGTGTGCTTATTTTTGATTTTTCGTTGTCAGGTACTGGTAACATCACGATGGTTTCTTTGTCAAAACCCATATCTGCCTGCTGGGCGTAACGCATCTGGCTGGCAATAACAATTGTACCGATGATGAGTAGCTGCGAAATAGCAAATTGCGTAATCACTAAGCCTTTTCTGAGCGAAAATCCTCCGATGTGCCGCTGGGTTAGCTTGCCTTTCAATGCCAATACCGGCTGAAACCCAGCCAGTACCAAACCAGGATAAGAGCCTGAAAAGAAAATGACTACCAGCAGGAGTGCACATAAGAATGCCAGAAGATACACATCGGAGAAGAGGCTGATGCTGAGTTGGATATCAAAAAGCTGATTAATATAAGGAAAGCTGATAAAGGCAATAATCAATGCCATTCCCATAGCCAGCATCACAATGAGAGCCGTTTCTGCCATAAACTGCCAGTACAGTTGCCTGCGCATACTGCCCAACACTTTCCTGACACCTATTTCTTTTGAACGGCTGAGTGCCTGGGCTGTAGCCAGATTGATAAAATTCACACAAGTAGTAATGATCAGAAAAAAGCCGATAAGCGATAATGCCCACAGGTTGCTTTTATTCATATGTCCATCCAGGTCAGCGTTGAAGTGTATATCCGACAGGGATTGAGCCCGGAACTGAAATAACTTGGCTGCATTCGCATCGTAGTACTTGTTAGATAAGTTCACCAGTGCCTGGTTTACTTGGGCTGGGGCAATTCCGGGTTTGAGCAGAATAAAACATTGCAAAGATTTACTCGCACTCCACCACCAATCCTTTTCAATGATCCAGGGTGAATGGTCTTTCAGATTATGAAAGGATAAATATATTTCCTGCCTGCGGTCTGTAGTAGGAGGTAAATTCTGGAGAATGCCTGTAATAATAAAATCAAGCTTGTTGTCTATGCGGATTGTCTGGCCAACGGGATCTTTTTCACCAAAATATTTGGCAGCCAGCCTCTGGGTAATAATAGCGGTGTTGGGTTGGGCTAAGACAGTATTTTTATCACCTTGTAGTAAAGGGAAATCCAGTATATCAAAATAGGCTGGTTCTGCGAAAGCAATATTCTCTTCAAATTTGTTAACATCCCTGGAAGCAGGAATGGATACAAGCCGGTCAGGAAAACTGGCAACCAGGGCTACTTTTTCTGCCAGGGTATAATCATTACGAAAGGCGTCTCCCAAGGGCGATGGAACACCAGGGTTATAACTGATTTTATCATTATGAAACTCTGTAGTAATGCGGTAAATCCGGTCGGCTTTTGTATGGAAAGCATCAAAGCTCAAATGGTATTTAACCAGAGTAAATATCTGGATAGCACAGGCAATGCCTAACGTTAATCCCAGCACATTAATCAGCATATACGCTTTGCGGCGTTGCAGATTTCTAAAAGCAATAACCAAATTATGTCGGAACATTATAAAAGGTGTTAAAGGTGAATCAGGAGAAGATTTTTTTCGCCATAATCTGGGATGAATCAGTTTGAGCAGATCCAGTACATAGAGCCACCTGGCTTTTCGCAGGCTATCGTATTGCAGGCGTTTTTCAAACAGTTCCTGCAAATCGCCCTGCACTTCTTCCAGTAAATGATCAGCGGCAATCCATTCCAGAAACTGCTCTGCCCAACGGGGAGGAGATGGCGATGGGTTTTTACTAGACTTATTCATCTCTAAGGGTATGTACCGGATTGATTCTGGCAGCTTTAAATGTTTGGGTGGCTACCGTTACAGTGGCAATTAACAAAGCTAATCCACCGGCACCTGCAAAAAACCACCATTCTACTGCGATTCTAAAGGCAAACTTCTCTAACCAATACTTAGCAATCAGGTAGCTAATGGGCAAAGCGATGAGTATAGCCATACTAACCATTTGAATAAATTCTCTTGATAACAGGCTGACAATACCTGCTTCACTGGCACCCAGTACTTTCCGGATACCGATCTCTTTTCGCCTTCTTTCGGCGGTGAAAGCGGCTAAACCAAACAAGCCCAGGCAAGAGATAACAATGGCTATTCCTGCAAAACACGTAAACAAGGTGGATACTTTTTGCTCCGCTGTATATAAAGCCTGGTATTCCTCATCCAGAAAAGTAAAATAAAAGGGAATACCCGGATTGTAGCTTTTATAGAGTTTTTCCAGCCTTTCAATGGTTTGCTTCTCCCGGCCGGAGGCAATTTTCACTACCAGCTTTTTGCTGCTGGGGTTAAGCCGGAAAAAACAAGGTTTTACTTCTTCATACAGGGATTCAAAATGAAAATTTTGGGTTACGCCAACAATCTCATATTCCTTACCCCATAATTTTACCCGTTTGCCTACCGGATCAGTAAGGCCCATGCGTTGCACAGCTATTTCATTCAAAATCATTTTGGCATCTTCAGTGCCATAATCCCTGGAAAAGCTGCGGCCTTCTTTGAGTGGGATACCCAGTAATTCTATGAGCCCATAGCCAACTTCCAGATTGCTGAATTCAATACTTTCGGTTTTTCCTTCCCATTGCATACCACCAGTGCCGGTGGGGCTGCCTACGCTGTAATTCATATGGGAAGTATTTACTACCCCTGGAATAGCTTTTACCTGGGCAAGAAACGACTCCAGATTCTTGTTCATCGTTCCTTCTGCCTCAAAAGAAAGAACATTATCTTTGTTATATCCCAGGTTTCTGGATTGTACATAATCTACCTGTTTAAAAATTACCACAATTGCCATAATAAATAAAGTAGATAGGCTAAACTGGAATACAACCAGCCCTTTGCGCACCCAAAGCTCTCCTAACGAAGTGGGCAGTTTACCTTTTAATACTTCTACCGGCCTAAATCCTGAGAGATATAAAGCTGGATAACTGCCAGAAATTAACCCAGTGATCAATGTAATGAGTATGGCTCCTGATATCAGGATAGGGTCCAGTTGTAACTGTAGTTCTTTACCGGTAATAAAGTTGAATTGTGGCAGCAGCAGAAAAACAAACACCACCGATAGAAACGAGGCCAGAAAGGCCAATATCAGAGATTCTGACAGATATTGACAAATTAAACTGTTCCGCCCGGCACCAATGGCTTTCTTAATGCCTATTTCTTTTGCTCTTCTGGATGCCTTGGCAGTAGATAAATTCATAAAATTAATGGAGGCAATCAGCAGAAGGAACAAGCCAATGATGGAGAACAGTATCACATAATTGATTCTTCCGCCGGCCTGTATGCCATTTTCGTAGGTTCCATATAAATATTTATCTGAGTACTTTCTTATAAACATATGGGCAATTGGCCCGGATGAGTTGTTTCCGCCCGATGGTTCAAGTTTGGACTGATAGAATCGCTTTAGTTTTGCGCCAAACGCTTTTACATCTGTCTCTTTTTTCAATGTCAGATAAACCTGTACAGGATTGCTGTGCCAGCTTACATCCATGGTGGTTTTTTCCAGAAATAATTTATTGGTGAGTAAAAAATCAAACCGCTCAGATGAATTACCAGGTAGTTTCTCAAAAATCCCAGAAATCAGATAGGTACCTTCATATGGCTCCTGATCCCAGGTAATGGCTTTTCCAATCAGGTTTTCTGTGGTGCCAAATAGTTTATGTGCCAGTTCATGAGAAATAGCGATTGATTCTTTACTGGTTAGCACAGTCTGTTTATTTCCTTCCAGCAGCCTGAAAGAAAATATATGGAAGTAATCTTCTCCGGCATGCCTGCCCTTGGCTCTCATTTGCTTCTCCTGAACGGAAACAATTCCCTGTGTAGACCATCCTACCGGAGTGACATATTCTATCTCTGGCAGTTCTTTAACTAAGGCAGGTGCTAGCAGATGTGAATTGGTTTCAAAAGTGCGGATCTGTGTGGAATCTTCCTGAACATTGATCATCACTTGGTATAAGCGGCTGTCGTTCTCATGAAATTTATCCATTGACAGTTCGTCAAACACCCACAAATAAATCAGCAACACAGAGGTAAGTCCGGTAGAAAGGCCAATTAAATTGATAAAAAAAGAGTTTTTAAAACGCCTAAAGGAGCGAAAAGTGAGCAGGAGAATGTGTTGAAACATATCAATAGGATTTAGGGATTGATAAAGAGGCGCTTTTTTTCGCCAGAGTCTGGGATGAATCAGTTTCAATAAATCCAATACATACAACCACCTGGCTTTTCGCAGACTCATGCTTTGCAGGCGTTTTTCAAACAGTTCTTGTAAATCGCCCTGCACTTCTTCCACTAAATGATCAGCGGCTATCCATTCCAGAAACTGTTCTGCCCAGCGAGGAGGCGATGGCGATGCATTTTTATTGGCCTTATTCATTTCGCAGGGATTTTACCGGATTGTTTAAAGCGGCTTTAATGGCCTGGTAACTCACCGTACCTACAGCAAGCAACAAGGCGCCTGTACCGGAAAGAACAAATATCCAGGGGCCAATACCTGAACGATAGGTATAGTTCTCCAGCCAGCGGTTCATCAGCAGATAGCTTAAAGGGATGGCAATGAGCAACGCAAACAAAACCAGCCGGACAAAATCTTTGGAAAGCAACAACCATACATCTATTACCGAAGCCCCTAATACTTTGCGTACACCAATTTCTTTGGTGCGCTGCTGGGCAGTAAATAAGGCGAGTCCAAATAGTCCTAAGCAGCTGATAAAAATTGCCAGGCAAGCAAACAGCGTAGCGAGTTTACCTACCCGTTCTTCCTCACTGAATTTTATGGCATACGCCTCGTCAATAAATGTGTATGAAAAGGGTGCGGATGGGCTGTATTTTTTAAAAACTGCTTCGATTTTACCAAGTGCTTCCGAAGGACTTAAATGAGGATGTATCCGAATATTGGCTAAATTTCCTTTTCCCGGATTAATCTTATAGATCGTAGGTCTGACAGGTTCGTAAGGAGATTCCATCAGCATATCTTTGATCACCCCCAATACATGAAATACTTCTGTGTTGCCATAAGCGGTTTGCCGGATCGTTTTATCTACCGGATCCTGTAAGCCCATCTGCCTGACGGCACTTTCATTCAATACAATGCCTGTGGAATCGGTAGCCAGTTCTCTGGAAAAATCCCGGCCATCCTTGAATTGCCAGCCAACGGTTTTGCCAAATGTATGGTCAATGTATACAGTTCCAAAACTTAATTCCGGATCAGAACTATTACCTCCCCAGTCGTAGCCGCTGGCACTAAAACTCATCCCAGTCATCGGATTGAGCGATTCTGACAGTTCTGCGATTACGCCTGCTTTTTTTAATTCATCCCGCAGGGCATCGATATGACTATGAATTTCATTGGTAGGCGTTTCAATCATCACTAAGCCATTCCGGTCATAACCCACTGGACGGTCTTTTGCAAACCTTACCTGGCGGAATACAACCAGGGTGCCAATAATAAGTATAATTGAAACCGTAAACTGTACCACTACCAGAATCTTGCGGGGGGTTGCCGCAAAACGGCCTGGCTGAAACGTACCTTTGAGGGCTTTCACAGGTTTAAATGCTGATAAATAAAACGCGGGGTAAGAGCCAGCCAGCAAGCCAGTGAACATACTAAACCCAATACCAATCAGCCAGAATCCCGGATGAGTCCAGGGCATGGAAAGCTGCTTATCAGCCACTTCATTGAACAAGGGCAAAAGCAGTTGTACGAGTAGTAACGATCCTATAAAGGCAAACATTACGCCTACCATCGATTCACTTAAGAACTGCCCAATTAGCTGACTGCGGTAGGAGCCAATTGCCTTTCGGATACCTACTTCTTTGGCCCGTATGGAGGCTCTGGCTGTGGTTAAATTGATAAAATTAATGCAGGCCAACAGAATCACGAACATTCCGATCATCCCATAGAGCCACACAAACTGAATACGTCCGCCGGTACTGATCCCATTCTCAAAGTCTGCATACAAATGCCACTTGGCCATAGGAAAAAGAAATAATTCCGGTTTCGCTTGGGCTTCTTCTCCTGTTACAGCCTTCTTTTTAAGATCCCGTATTTTGGCTGAAATGCTAGCCATATCAGTATGATCTGCCAGCTGCACATATGCTTGAAAACCATTTTGCCACCAGGCATCTTGTTGAATCCAGGCATTACTGCTGATATACAGGCTCCAGGGAGCAATAAACAACATATCCCTGAAATCGGCATTCTGCGGAATGTCTTCATACACACCCGTTACTTTTACAGCCTGGTTATTATCCATTTCCAACACCTTACCCACCGGATCAGCACCTCCAAAAAAGGCTTTTGCCAGTGACTGGGAAAGTAAAATGGAATGAGGTTCTTGTAAACCCTTCTGTGTGCCAGAAAGCATGTTCAGGCTTAGCATATCTGCCACGCCAGGTTCAAAATAGTAGCCGCTTTTAATTAACTTTTTCTCCCCAGCCGAAAGAATAATCCGTTGCGGATGAGATGCCATGAGCACATGTTTAAAATCGTGGCCATACTGGCTACGTAAGGCATTACCTACCGGAGGAACGGCTGCCCAGGAAGTACCGGTTTCTCCATTATATGTCTGGTTTTCCAGTACCCTGGCAATCTGCGTATAGTTAGCGTAATTTTTATTAAACGACAGTTCATCCCAAATCCATAAACCGATCAGCATGGCCATCGTAAGACCTACGGCCAGACCACCCATATTAAGAAAGCTATATCCAATATTTTTAACAAGGTGCCGGAAAGCAATTTTTATATAAGTACTAAGCATATCAAAAGGATTGAGAGATGTAGTAGAGGATTTTTTTCGCCATAACCTGGGATGAATTAGTTTGAGCAGATCCAGTACATAGAGCCACCTGGCTTTTCGCAGGCTATCGTATTGCAGGCGTTTTTCAAACAATTCCTGTAAATCGCCCTGTACTTCTTCCAGTAAGTGATCCGCTGCTATCCATTCCAGAAATCGTTCTGCCCAGCGAGGCGGTTGAGGAGTGTTGACTGGTTTCATGACAAACTTGTTTTGAAAGCTCCTTTCGGAATAGCGGCCCATAGATCATTGCGGAGTGTTTTGGCTTCAAATAGCGATCTTTCTCCGGCTGGTGTTACTGTGAAAAGGCGTTTACGCCTCCCTCCTCTTTCTGTAGTTGCTTCCCCAAACCTTGACTTTACCAGGCCTTTTTCTTCCAGCCGCTGCATGGTCCGGTGAATAGCTCCTATGCTCATGGGCCTTTCCATCCGGCGTTCTATTTCTTCCAGTACAGCTACACTGTAGGCATCATCGTACAAGGCAGCAATGGTGAGCAAAACAATCTCTTCAAACTCTCCAAGTTGGGTTCCTTTCATGGTAGGTTTCTTTAATAAAGGCAAATAACTTATATCTTTCACCTTTGCATAACAAATATTCAGCCAATTATATAATATATTAAATAACAGATAATTACATTATATTATAATCAGATAGGTTGTATTACAACTGAACATTCTGGTGCAATAACTGTCCGGATGAGATACATTTTTGGTGGGGATGATAGAACTGACTATAGGCCTAATATGCTTGGTACTTTTCTGTATCATTAATGTCTGGCTTTCGAATCTGTAAACATGATGATTGTATCATCGTAGAAGTAGATCAGCTCAATAATAAATCAAACAAAAATTCAATGCGCGAGGGGACAAATGAAAAGCGGGGTGAGCGCAGGCTAAGAGCGTTGAAGCGTTTTTCATTTTGCCCTTTTGTTTTGTTACTTTTATTTTGGGCAAGCAAAATAAAAGTAAAGACGGCCTTACTATTCAAACAATTAGTCTTTACCCGATACCCAAAAATAAGTTCTGATTCTGATAAAGCGGATTACAGATTAGATTAGATTTCTATGTGTTAACTTAAGCCCATGCAGGCATTTTTTGAAACCGTTAATCAGTTCCTACCTCTTTCTGCGGAAAGCAAACAGGCGTTATCTGCCATATTACAACGGATGGAACTACCAAAAGGACATGTGCTGGTAAGAGCTGGTACTGTATGTCATTACATCTACTTCATCGAAAAAGGGCTTTCCAGAACGTATTACTTGAAAGAGGACAAAGATGTGACCGACTGGATCAGTACAGAGAATACCTTCGCCTGTTCCATTGTGAGTTTTATCACCCGTAAACCCGACAGGCGGATAATTGAACTGCTGGAAGATTCGCTGTTGTGGGCTATACACTACCAGGACATAGAACAGTTATATAAAAATCACCATGAAATTGAGCGCTTTGGCCGCCTGGTTACTTCGCATGGACTGGTGCAAATGCAACAACGCTTCGATGAACTCCATTTTGCTACAGCCCATGAGCGCTACAAACACCTGATAGAAACCAGTCCGACTATTATACAACGTGTTCCTCTGGGGATGATTGCTTCGTATCTGGGAATTACCGGAGAAACATTAAGCCGCATCCGGGCAGGTTTTCCCAGTAAAAAGCAGATTTGAAGATCATACTTTTTGATAAATGTCAAAGGAAACCAGGAATGATATTTCAAACTTTGGTAAAAAAAGTTATGAATATTATGCTATGGGTATGCCAGCTATTTCTGGCCCTATTATTCTCTTATTCCGGCCTGATGAAATCAACCCAGGCGCGTGAAAGATTAGTTAGTATTGGCCAGACTGGCGTAGATGGCTTATCGTATCCACTCATTCGTTTTATTGGAATTACCGAAATTTTGGGAGCCCTGGGAATTATTGTTCCCTGGGCTACCCACATTTTACCGCTTCTTACGCCACTTGCTGCCCTTGGTTTTTCACTGATTATGGTATTTGCCGCTCCCATTCATATGAAAAGAAAGGAATTTCCAGCTGCCATCTTTAATGTATTTGTATGTTGCATGAGTATTTGGGTAGCCTACTTGCGATTTTCACAATTGCATGCCTGAAGAAAATTGTTAACCTGGACAGTCAAGTCAAACTACCTAGCCACTTCCGCAGCTATATTGACTTTAGTTTCCTCTTTTCTGGTATACTTTCGTCCGTTCAGCAGTTTGCCTATAAAAGTATAACGTACCAAAATATGATAACTGACTAATAATATTAGCAGGCTCGGCAGCAAAATAGCCACCACTTTTATTGACCAGTGCCAGGCATATGGAGCTACCAGAATCTGAAATAACACTACCACCGGTAAATGGATCAGGTACATCCAGTAGGAAGCATCAGATAGATAGCGGATTACTGAATTATTCCGTGAAAAGAAAGCAAGCATTACCCCAGTGAAAGCAAACATGCCAGTGATGGAAGCTAGCCCATATAAACTGTTATAGATCATACTCATGAGTTGCATGGTTGCAGGATCTACCGGAGGCTGGGGAGCATTCCCTTGAGCAACTACCTGATAGACTACCGAAAAAAATGAGAAAGCAACTAAGACAATAAAAACAAGACTTAACACGGCATTTACTTTCCAGTATTTTTTAATTGATTCAAGCAGCACTGGTTGCCTGTGTAAAAACCATCCAAACGTAAAATACAAACCATATACTATAAACGGCGCCCATTGCGGCAACAATGAATGGTCTGGCGTATCTACACCAAAGCCATTTTTCATGCCCCACATAGCAGGCACGGCTATTAATCCAATAACCAGGCTGCCCCACCATCTTCCAATAAGAAAAGCCATACATCTGTCGGCAATTGCCCGGAGTTTACCTTGCTTATCGATAAATTTTACAAAAACCGGACGTAATAGCCATAGGGCGGCACAAAACCAAAGCAACATATACAAAAACCACAGGTGTGTGAGCGGAAATCCGTAGTTTAACCAGGCAAACGATTTAAAATTACCACCTATAATTTCCCAATATCCCAGTTTTGCCGTATCCGGATTCATGGCTAAATAACCCATTTGCTTATATCCCCAGGTCCATAACAGTTGGGTTGCCACCATCATAAAGGGCCAGAATACAAGCAGCGGCACACCAATGCGCTTGATTCTATGCATTAAAAAGCCTTGTGCACCCTTGCGATGGTAGAGCATGTGTGCAAAAAATCCGGACAGCATAAAAAAAGCCTGCATCCGGAATACATGCGCCACATAGTAAAAAACATCTACCGGAACACTACTCTGGGTATCTTTTACTGCCCATACAATAGGAGGCAGAAACGAAACCAGGGAACTTAGACCATGAAATACTATGCCAATCAGTAAAGCAAATGCCCTGGCAGCATCTAGGGAAAACAAACGTCCTTCTTGCGCAAAGGCAGGAGAAAGTATGGGAGAATCAGCTATTTTAAACATACCATATACATTTAGGGGTGCGAAAAAGACAAAGAGGTTCCTGGCTGGCAATAAGGTTAGCCAGTAAAAACAGATTCAATAAATTAAGAATGGTTGCTTAGTTCTTGTTAGTTACTATTTTTCCTTTCATTTGCGTGATAAATGCTTCCCGGTAAGTATCTCCGATTGGAATACGGCTATTGGTAAACTGCAAGCCTACCATATTCCCTTCGATCAAAATAATGTAGGGGATGGCCAGAATAAACGATTTATGGGTGCGTACAAACCGGTCGGCAGGCAGGCGTTCGGCTAAGTCTTTAATATTAAGCAAAGCAATAATACGTTCTCCGTGCCTGGTATAAAAACTCACATAATTTTTCAGTCCTTCAATATATACTACGTCCTGAATGTTGATCTTGAGTAATTTGCCTTTCTGCTCGGTTTTCACCAGGATATAATCATTGTCTTCTGCCACGCCAGGTTTTATCAGCGATAAAGCCCGCTGGGCGCCTTTAATAAAACGCGAAAAAGAAATGGGTTTCAGCAAATAATCTACTACCTGATGATCAAAACCTTCGAGGGCATACTGGCTGTAAGCCGTGGTAAGAATTACTTTGCATTGCCCGTTGAGCAATTGCATAAACTCTATGCCCGACATTTCAGGCATCTGCACATCCAGAAAGATCAGATCCGGCTTTTTCTCATGAATAACCGGCAAAGCTTTTACCGGACTTGTACTGGTTTCGAGCAATTCCAGAAAAGGTGTCTGACTGATGTGATGCTTGAGCAAATCTATCGCATGCTGTTCGTCATCAATGATCATACAAGAGATCATAAGCTGGGTTTATAATTATAATTAAAAATGGGTAATTATTAATAGTTGACCATCAATCGAATATACTATAGAGCAGATATATACATTTTTATAATTAGTAGTTTACTCTATCCAGATATTTTTAATCGTTCATTGTCAATCATTTAACTTATTTTGAAGCAGTTGTTTGTTTTCTTCTTACGCCGTCCTTACTTTCTTTGTCTTGACACAAAGAAAGTAAGCAAAGAAAGTTCAAGAAAAAACAATGCTTCCCCGCTCAATGCCTACACATTGCCCGCTGTTTTTTCGGGCTCCCGCGCATGGAGTTTTGTTTTTATTTTACCTATCTGATAATCTATTCAAAAAACAGCTGGGTTAGAGTATTAGTACTCACTACTCAATACTACCATAAGTTACAGATTGATAACCAGGTTTGTCATATAATACTTATCATCTTCCTTGATTTCAAAACTATGTTTTATGCCATACACCAGTTCCAGGCGCTGCCGTATATTGCTGAGCCCAATACCATTGGAAAGCTCTTTGTTTCCTTTTTTCTTTTTATTGCAGCTGTAAAAGCGAAGCCGGGTAGCGTCGGTTTCCATCTGTATCACCAGCGGATTTTCCGGATCGCTCAGGTCACCATGTTTAAAGGCATTTTCTACCAGCGTGATCAGCACCAGAGGAGGAATCCGGGTATGGGTATGCGTTAGATTTTCCTGATAGTTAATATGCAGAGAATGGTCGTAGCGCAGCTGGTTAATTTCAATGACATTTTTCATATGGGTCACTTCCCTGAGTAAATCAACTTTACCTTGTACATCTTCGTCTCTATTGAGTGCATAGCGCATAATATCAGATAATAAGAGTACCGCATGGGCTACTTCCTCATCCAGGGTAATGGTTCTGCTGTAAATAAAACTCAGAGAATTGAAAAGAAAATGCGGATTGATCTGATATTTGATGGCTGCTAATTCTGCATCCAGCTTCTGTTTTTCCAGTATTTCCTGCCGTTTGCTTTTGGCACTCCATTCAATAAGTGGCGCCGCTGCCGCCGAAATACACAGGATTAGTATATCTACGCCAATGTGCCATACCAGAAAAGTGGAGAGAGGCGTACCTGCCCGTACCGTAGGCGAAATCAGCACAAAATTGTAAAAGTATTCATAGGCAAATACCAGCAACAAAAACCCTGTAAGCTGCACAAAAAACCGCCTCACCTTTTTAGTCCGCAGATAAGGCAGCATAATATGGAAAATCAGCACATAGTAGATAATGGTGATCTCAATTACGTTTTGCACCCCTCTGGGAAACCATTCGTTGGGTTTTCCATAAATGGGTTCCATATAGGCCATTCCCTGCATATAGCTCAAAAACATAAAAAGGATGTACACCGGCGTATACAGCAAGGGAATGATCAGCAGACGTTTCCATTCCCTTTTAATAAATACAGCGATGGCAGAGAAAATATCCATTAGGAGCAAAGATTCTATGGATACAAAGTAAATCGATGCTGGCACAAAATAAAAAAATACTACACCAACACCCATATTGCCGGTACTAACGCCGTTCAGAAATAGTAAATCTGCTTTTAGGGATCTGGAAAATAAGTTTTATTACTGCGGTCAATGAAATAGAATGTTACTGGCCTTTTAAACTTGTGTGGGAGTCTATAGCTATAAAATCCTCTTTTCGTTATACATATCTGCCAGCTTTTCGGCACAACGTTCGCCATCCATAGCCGCCGACACAATACCACCGGCATATCCGGCACCCTCTCCGCAAGGAAATAAGCGTTTGAGTTGTACATGTTCCAGGCTTTCTTTGTCTCTGGGAATACGTACTGGGGAGGAAGTGCGGCTTTCTACCCCTACGATCTGTGCCTGGTCGGTGAGGTAGCCTTTCATTTTCTGGCCAAATTGTTTGAAGCCTTCTTTCAGCCGGTAGCTGATATTTTCGGGCAATACTTCGCTCATTTGTACCGATTGTAATCCGGGCTGATAGGAAGTAGGCAGCAATTCTCTGGAAACTTTATTGCGGATAAAATCTGTCAGAAGCTGGGCAGGCGCAGTCTGGGTACCTCCGGCTATTAGGCAAGCCCGTTGTTCGAGTTCTTTCTGCATTTGCAGGCCAGCCAGTGGCCCATATTTTTCATAGGGCAGCATATCGTCGGCATCAACAGCAACTACAATCCCAGAATTGGCATATTTAGAATCCCTGCGGGAAGGCGACATGCCATTTACCACTACTTCGCCAGGGGCAGTTGCCGACGGCACAATATATCCCCCAGGACACATACAGAAAGAAAAGATACCTTTTTCAATGCCATTGTGTTTTACCTGGGCAACCAAGGCATAGGAAGAAGCAGGCAAATAATCACTCCGGTTAGCCGTATGATATTGAATACTGTCGATTAATGGCTGTGGATGTTCGATGCGTACACCCATAGCAAATGGCTTGGCTTCAATATATACATTCCGCTTATATAGCAATTCAAAAATATCCCTGGCGGAATGTCCGGTTGCCAGAATCACCCCAATTCCTTCTATCAGATCACCGTTCTGCGTGTATACACCTTTGAGCTGGTTGCCTTTGATATATAGGTCTGTTACTCTAGTGTCGAAATGGAATTCTCCGCCTGCAGCGAGTATACTTTCCCGTTGAGCTGTTACAATCAGAGGCAGTTTATTGGTGCCAATATGCGGATGGGCATCTACCAATATATCTTCGGTAGCGCCATGCGCAACCAGTATCTCCAGAATACGGCGGACATCTCCCCTTTTTTTGGAACGGGTATATAATTTTCCATCCGAATAAGTTCCGGCACCTCCTTCCCCAAAACAATAATTAGATTCCGGATTGACCGTGTGGTGTTTGGTAATAGCAGCTAAATCCCGGCGTCGGGAACGTACATCTTTGCCCCGTTCAAGTATGAGTGGTTTAATGCCCAGTTCTATTAACCGCAAGGCAGCAAACATGCCAGCTGGTCCACCACCCACTACAATTGCCTGAGGTGCCTTGCTTACATTCGGAAAATCTTTGCGGTAGGCCAACAAGGGAGGGGCAGGTTCACCCACATATACTTCAGCCGCCAAATTTACTTTGATCTGTCTGCCTCTGGCATCGATGGAACGTTTGAGTTTGCGGATGAAAGGCTTGTCTTCCGGGCGGAGCCGTAATGTTTGAAGCAGGTGTTGTTCGAATAATTGGTCGTTGAAAGCCACTTCCGGTGGAAGCGCCAGTTCTATTGTTTTCTTCATGTGTTTGTAAGGGAGTTATCCTTAAAGTTTATATGGTCAATGGTCCACAGACGACAGTATAATTACAAAATTACAGATTTACAGATGGTCTGAATTGTTAAGTTAAAGAATTAAGTAATTCATAATCCTGTAAATCTTAAAATCTGTGTAATCCAGGTTCCAGGCAATTATTAAAACGCATAGCCAATGCTGATACCCAGCCGGACCGGAACCGTTAGTTTTCTTTTCCTGACATCCTCAAAAATTTCATCAAAATCCGGATTGGCTTCCCATTTTTGCCGGTAGTTGCGATACCCAATCCCTACACCGCCAAAAATATCTATGGTAAATCCCCGGTGCGTCGAGCGGTGCATCCAGCGGTTTCCGAACAGCAGGCTATATTCATATAATGTTTCCGGCGCATGTAAAGTTCTGCCCACAGCTACACTATTTCTGTATTCTAAAATATTTGCCTGATGATCAATATAAGAGAATCTGGCTTCGTGGGCAAAATACAACATACCCAATGAGCCCTCCGGCTGGTAGAACTTTTGTCGCAGGTCCAGGGAAAAACCTCCCCGAAAAACGGTATTGAGATCGATAGAAGAATTGGCTTTGAAAAAAGGATTGCGGTAAACGGTGTATTTGAGTTCATAGCCCAGACGCTCCCGGAAATAATATTCCAGGGAAACCGGAAAACTGCCTGTGGCCAGTGCCAGCGGATTGGTGCTCAGAATAAACGTTTTGTGTTCGTTAACTACTGGTTTGAAATACCGGCTTTTTGGCTTTTTGAGGCGGATAGGGGGCTTTTCATACGGCAAATCAGGGGATGGGGGTTCATTGGTAGAAGCATTTACCGGGGGTTCTATAGGTTTAAACTCGAAGGTAGTGCTATCATAAAACGCCTGGTAATAACCGGCTATTGCTCCATCCGGCTTGTACAAAGTCCATACACCAGTCCTTTTTTCGTCCGTCAGCGCTCCCTGCATTTTCAGCTTTCCATCTTTATAATAGCCTTTATACACACCTTCTCCCATCACAAATTCAGCGGTACCTTCCAGTGTACTATCTTCCAGTGCATAGTATTTCCAGGAACCGTGATTTTTGCCGTTTTTAATATATCCCTCTGCTTTCAATTTCCCATTCTCATAATACTCTTTGTATGGTCCTTCGCCTTTGGTAAATTCAGCATCGCCTTTGACGGCTCCGGACGGATAGAATAATTTCCAGGTACCTTCTTTTTCTCCGGCCCATTCGTTGCCTGTAGCACTAAGTTTGCCTTGCTCGTCATAGTATTTCCATGTGCCTTCTGTATGTCCGTTCTGGTAATTACCCTCACTCATCAGGGTACCATTGGGATGATAAAAATGCCAGAAACCTGTTTTTATTCCATCTTTTTCCGGACCAGTTGCCTTTAATGTGCCTTCCTCATAATAATAGCGCCAGGTGCTGTCACTGCGTTCATCTATGAGCAAACCCTCCATTTTGAGTTTACCGGAGGTATAATATTCTTTGTATATGCCTCTGTTCTCGTTAAAACCAGCAATCGCTTTGGGTTTGCCATCTTCATAATAATAGGTCCACAAACCGGCTTTTAGATTATTCTCAAACCAGCCTTCACTTTTTACTTTTCCATTTTCGTAATAAAATTTCCATAACCCATTCCGGCTGCCTTCTTTCAGTTCGCCTTCCATTTGCGGATTACCGTTTTCAAAATAGAACTTCCATAATCCTGTACGCAGGTTTCCCGCCATGTTGCCGGTCATTTTCATGCGGCCGTTCTCGTAAAAATATTCCCAGGTGCCGGAAGGTAAGTTCTCTGAATACTGTCCTTTGGCTTTGGTATTGCCATTGGCGTAATAACTGATATAGTTTCCTTCAATGACAGGAGGTTTGGACTGGCGGATGGCATATTTTTCTTTGCGAACTTTATTCTCGGCATCATAAAAAGTCTCTACCTGGCGAATTTGAGCAATTGCCAGGTGAACAGAGAGACACAAGAAGAGGGTTAATAGTTTATACATCGCCGGTAGAAGCGATAAAGGTATATATTTCCTGGTTTTATCAGAATGCCCTGCCCTGGGGGATGTACTTTTCCACCCAGCTTTTACCCCATTCTGACTTTTCCTGCTCTGTCCAGAGTTGCGGATAAAATATCCGTTTCTGGAATATGGGCGGCAGGTATTGCTGCCAGTTGGTACCGCCGGTTGCCTGAACGGCCACTGGTTCTTTATGCAAATAGTGCATGGCTGACCTGAAATGGGCCAGTGCCCAGTCTATATTCACCAATGTATCAAAAAGACGCAAGGCTTCTTTTAGCGGCTGGCCGGGTGTTTGTTTGGCTGCCAGCCGCTGATAGGCTGCCCACAAATTGGTATCCTTCACCTCCTCAATAAAACGCATTAACACCTGTTCATATTTTTCTTCAAACTTTTGCAGGGTAAGCGTCTGTTTGCCGGTAGCTACTTCTGTTGCCCCTTTTTTCCAGTAGATGTGTTCGTATAAAGCTTCCACCGGCATATCGGTGTGGAGTTCATGCCGCACATCTTTGTCTACAATATTGATAAAATCGGTAGCCCGTATCTCGATCATGCGGAACTGTGCTGATTGAAAACCACTGGCTGGCATCAATGTCATCCGGAACTTGCGAAACTGTTCACCATCCATACCTATACTCATTACATCAAACGATTGCACCAGAATCTGAAAATACCTGGTAATGCGCTCCATACGCTGCAAAAAGAAAGATTCCGTTATATTCTCTGCCTCACCTATCTGCTTCATTTCCGAAAGGATCATCTTAAAATACAGTTCTGTTACCTGGTGATAGGTAATAAAAATATTCTCGTCTGGAAAAACCGTTCTGGGGTTCTGCAGCGAAAGTAGAGTTTCCAGGTGAATATAGTCCCAGTAAGAAAGATAATCTGCGTACAATAAACCTTCCAGGTAGCCATCTGTATCCTGGCTAGTGAGTTTATATTTTTCTTCTAATGCTTTTAACAATTGCGCCCGTTTTTCTGGAGAATCTGGTGTTGGTGTATGCACGTCGGTTTATATTAATGTATTGAATATGTTTGAATAATGGATATGAAACAAGGAACTCCCAATACTGATGTAAATATAATCGTTCCTTGTTATGCAGTTCATCATTCGATGATTCTGAAAACCTTTCAAGCCTGGCGGTTAATATAAAGTAATTTCTACGATGTATTTCTATACCGGGAAAAATCATGTCGGGTTGAAACACAAAGTTGATATAAAAATCAATAGTGAGGAATTAAATTAGAATTTTACTGCAAAATTTTATACTTTAACCAGTTCAACTGATAGTCTGTTAATTAGAATAAGCTTATGAAATGGCTTAAAGCGATAGGTACACTGATTATTACATTGGGGTTAGTTTATGCACTGGATCATAAATTTGGCGACATTCCACCGGTAGGTAAATTCCTTGATCCCTTCCATGGTTTCTGGGCCAATGCCGAAAGCAAATCTGTAGCAAAGGAGAAAAACCTGGATATTCCCGGTTTAAAAGGCAAAGTACAAGTAGTATTTGATGATGTGCTGGTGCCGCATATTTTCGCAGAAAACAACTATGATCTGTATTTTGCACAGGGGTATGTAACAGCTATGCACCGCTTGTGGCAAATGGAATTTCAAACACATGCCGCCGCCGGACGGATTTCTGAAATTGTAGGTGAACGTGCCCTGGAACTCGACCGGTATAGCCGCCGGATGGGAATGGTATATGGAGCTGAAAAAGCCACCAAAAATATGCTGGCAGATCCTGTATCCAGGGAAGTGGTACAAGCATACTCAGCTGGTATCAATGCCTATATTGATGAACTTTCGCCGGAGGATTATCCCCTGGAATACAAATTACTTGGTTATGCTCCTGAACCCTGGAGCCCGATGAAATGTGGCCTGCTGCTCCAGCAATTATCCAATACACTTACCGGCGGCAGCGACGACCTGTATATGACCAACATCCTGACTGCCTTTGGCAAAGATGTGGTAAAAGATCTGTTTCCGGATTATCCTTTTGTCGAAGATCCTATTATTCCGCCAGGCACTCCACTTGATTTTACACCAGTAGCTATACCCAAAGCACCCAATGGATTTCTGGCCAATGCTACAGATACTATTGTTACGCCTGCACCTGATCCGGAAATTGGCAGCAATAACTGGGCAGTACATGGGTCTAAATCTGCCAGTGGTTATCCGATTCTGGCTAATGATCCGCATTTAAATCTCACCCTTCCTTCTATCTGGTACCAGATCCAGCTGGTCAGTCCGGATGTGAATGTATATGGAGCTTCTTTGCCTGGGGCACCATCGGTTATCAGTGGCTTTAACAAAGAAGTAGCCTGGGGATTAACCAATGTAGGTGCCGATGTAATGGATTTCTACCAGTTGCGCTTTAAAGACAATACCAGAACCCAATACTGGCATGATAACCAGTGGAAGGCTGTCCGGAGAAGAGTGGAAGAGATTAAAGTGAAAGGAAAAGCAAGTGTATTTGATACGGTGTTATATACCCATCATGGTCCGGTTGTCTATAAGGATGGAGAAAAACCTTTTGATACACAGGCACCTACTGAACATGCCATGCGCTGGGCAGCACATGAAGCAGAAAACGAACTGCTCGCTTTTGTAAAATTGAACCGGGCCAGAAATTACCAGGATTATGTAGAAGCCCTTTCTTATTATGCTACTCCGGCTCAAAATTTTATCTACGCCGATGCTCATAATGACATTGCCATCTGGCCAAATGGTAAATTTCCGCTCAAATGGAAAAACCAGGGCAAATTTATTCTGGATGGCACCAGTTCCGCATATGACTGGCAGGGCCGGATTCCGCATGCCCACAATCCGCATGTAAAAAATCCGCCGAGAGGCTTTGTAAGTTCGGCCAACCAGTTTTCGGCTGATACTACCTATCCCTATTACCTCAACTGGGAATTTGCCCCCTCCGAAAGAGGCCGCCGGATCAACCAGCGATTAGCTGGTATGCAAAAAGCTACCCCAGATAGCTTGCGCTTGCTGCAAAGCGATAATTTTAATTTGTATGCAGAGGCCGTTCTGCCCAAATTATTGTCCTATGTATACCAGGATAAGCTAACGGCCAAACAAAAAACAGCCCTCCAGACCCTTTCTCAATGGAACTACCGCAATGATCCCCAGGAAATAGGGCCGACCATATTTACCAGTTGGTGGAATAACCTCAACAATGCCGTCTGGCGGGATGAATTTGGCAACCGGCAGACACCGGAAATGCGCTATCCCAGCCGTGACCGTACCATACATCTGATTCTCAACGAACCACAATCCCGCTGGATAGATAATACAAACACATCACCAAAGGAAACGCTGGCAGATCTGGTCAATCTGTCTTTTAAGAAAACGGTGGATACTTTATATGCCCGGTATGGCGATATGAACGAATCCTGGCAGTGGGCACCTTACAAAAGCACCGATATTATGCATCTTGCCCGTATTCCTGCCCTAAGCCGCCGGGATATTATGAATGGCGGCGGTAGCAGCATTGTAAATGCAACCACTGAGCGCAATGGCCCTTCCTGGCGGATAGTGGTGGCTTTAGGTCCTCAGGTAAAAGGCTATGGAGTATATCCAGGTGGCCAGTCCGGCAATCCGGGTAGTTTTTATTATGATAATATGATCGAAACCTGGCGCAAAGGTGAGTTAAATGAACTTGTATTTATGCAAAAACCAGAAGAAACTTCTTCCAGAATCATAGCCAGATGGAATCTGAAAGAATGAATTTTATTAAATCTGATAAGGACAGATACTTGGCCATTTTTCAAAAATGTAGACTATGAAAGAGTGCGGTGGATGGTGCAGCAACAGTGTGGCCGGTTTTGGCCAGTGTGAAGGCCGGAGTTTGTGCGAGCAGCCACCTTCAAGCGTAAAACCGGCTTTGTTGGTGCTGTCCTTTTGTTTTGTTACTTTTATTTTGGACAAGCAAAATAAAAGTAAGGACGGCCTAGGTAATCAAGAATCTTTTTATTTATACAAAAAACTTTGTTCACAAATTTAATTATTAATTCTCTGGAGAGTTCAGCTATACCTATACACTACTTTTTAACCTAATCACTTTATATGAAAACAACACAAACAAACCATTCCATACTACTCTTATGCACTGCCTTTTTCCTGTGCTCTATTCAAATGGCCTTTGCCCAAAAAGCTGTAGGTATGTTTGAAGGACACGGTGATATAGGTCAGAATGTAAAACCAGGTTCAGCCTCGTATAATACCAAAACCGGAACCTATGAAATTGCCGGTTCGGGATACAACGTCTGGTTCGATCACGATGAATTTCATTATGTGTGGAAAAAGATGAAAGGTGATTTCCTTGTGTATACCAGAGCAGCTTTTATTGGCAAAGGCGTAGATCCACACCGGAAAGTAGGCTGGATGGCCCGGACCAGTCTGGATGGAAATTCAGCTCATATCAATGCCGTGGTACATGGGGATGGGCTTACTTCCCTGCAATACCGGAAAACCACTGGAGCCAATACCGACGAAATCAAATCCAAGATCACACATGCGGATGTCATTCAACTGGAAAGAAAAGGGAATACCTATACTATGCGGGTAGCCAAATTCGGAGAACCTTTTGTGACTGAACAAGTGAGCGAGCTAAACCTGGGGGATGAAATATATGTAGGCTTGTTTGTGGGTTCACATAATAAAGATGTGGTTGAAAAAGGAACATTTACAGATGTACGCATTTCTGTTCCGGCCAGAGAAGGACTAGTGCCTTACCGGGAATACCTGGGAAGCCATATCGAAATACTGGATGTGAATACCGGCAAACGGGAAATTGTATATACTTCCCCCAAATCCCTGCAAGCCCCCAACTGGACACCAGATAATAAAACCCTGATCTACAACAGCGATGGCCTTATTTATACATTAGACCTGAAAACCAGACAACCCAAAGTGCTCAACACCGGCGATGTAAAAAATAATAACAACGACCATGTACTCTCCTTCGATGGCAAAATGCTGGGTTTGAGCAGCGGCGTAAGTGCGCTGGGTGGCTCTATTATTTATACCGTTCCGGTAACTGGCGGTACCCCTAAGCAGATCACACCCAAAGGTCCTTCTTACTTGCATGGCTGGTCGCCTGATGGCAAAATACTGGTATTTACCGGGCAGCGCAACAATGAATACGACATATATGGGGTGCCCTCCAATGGTGGTCCGGAAGTGCAGTTAACAACGGCTAAGGGACTGGATGATGGACCGGAATACTCTCCGGATGGAAAATACATTTACTTCAACTCCAATCGCAATGGCACCATGCAACTGTTTCGCATGAAAGCCGATGGCACTGAACAGCAAGCCCTTACCAATACCGATTTCCATGACTGGTTTCCGCACATCTCCCCGGATGGCAAATGGATCGTATTCTTGTCTTTCCTGAAAGAAGAAGTAGAATCTGGTGACCATCCTTTCTACAAACATGTATACCTGCGGATGATGCCCGTTAGTGGCGGACAGCCCAAAGTGATTGCGTATATATATGGCGGTCAGGGTACAATCAATACGCCATCCTGGTCACCGGATGGTAAAAAAGTAGCATTTGTAAGTAATACCACCGATATCAGCATTGTAGAGAAAAATGGTGCTGCCAGTACGGGAAATTAATCATCAGGTAAAAATGCTTTCAAACAAAAAGCCGTATCTCTATCAGAATACGGCTTTTTTAGTATAGAACCAAAGGTACAACTAGGGAGTAGCCAAAAACCATACATTGCCCACCCCTTTTCCATTAATGTCTCCCCTCTGGGCATCATTTTTAAAATAATACAGCGGTTTTCCTTTATAAGATAATTGCTTCTTGCCATCGGCCCTGGTAATGGTAGTAAAATCAGCAGCTTTTAATGGAGAAGGCATCTTAAAATCCTCTGCCAGAAACTCCGGCCAGTTTACTATACAGTTGCCGGAGCAGTTGCTGGTATTGTTTGCATCCGGGCTAAAAGTATATAAGGCACGGCCATCAATATCTGTCAGGTAGAGATCAGCACCTTTGCGGGCGATCATCATCTTAAAATCAGGATTAACTACAAACCAGACCTGGTTCACATTTTCGCCTTTTACATCCCCAGGCGCCACGTCTTGCTCATAATAATACAGTGGCCATCCGCGGAAAGTAGTTTGCTTGGTTCCATCACTGCGGGTAATGGTACCGAAATCAGCAGAATTTAATTCTGAAGGCAGCTTTAAATTTCCTGAGTAAAATACAGGCCAAGCCACCAGACAATTTCCGCTGCATACACTCTGACCGGCTACATCCGGAGAGAAAACATACAAAGTTCGCCCGGCTGAATCAGCCAAATACTGACCCAACGTTGGATCTGTTTTGAGTTGTACAGAATTCACAACAGGTGCTTCATCGTCATCTTTATTACAGGCGGTAAACAAAAGGCTGCCGGCAAGAAGGGTTAATAGTAAAGCGGCTACCCAGGTAGAGTTCTTCTTTTTCATAGAATTGTTGGACTTACAGGTGAAAAAAATGTAAATAATAGCAAGCCTGCTATTCCGTACAGCCAAAAGCCGTATTGAATAGCTGAAAAAGATAAGATGCTCCGGAGTACTTACTTATTCATGATCTGTAGCAAACTTGTATTTAACTGCTGCAGAATGCGTTCCCAGGACGAAGTGAAACAAAAAAGGGTTGCTTGTGGTAACAAAAACATTTATTGGTTTCTATCATAAGTGAAGTCAAGAATCAAGATTAACCTTGCTGGACATATTAAATTGAATAAGCACATCGCTTTAGTATAGGGAGGGTATTTCTTCAATATAGAAATGAAGTCTGCTTATCTCCGGAATAATTTGTATTTTAGTATTGCGATCAGAGTTATTTTTATTTTCTCAAGGTAAATGTAATACATGAGTTTGCTTTTCTTATAATTGGCTGAAACTCACTATAAGGCCATTAATAATCTGGTATTTTATTCAGGCAATTCAGAGATCAAGCTTTAACAATTATCACCTTTCATGTCCACCTGGAAATACAGTCTTTTATTAGTATGGGTTATGTGTCTGCTGGCTGGCTGTAAAAACGAGCCTAACAATAGCTATACGATTGGTTTTTCTCAGTGTACCGGCGCCGATGAATGGAGAAAAGCTATGATAAAAGGCATGCAGCGGGAACTGGCTTTCCACCCAAATGTTACCCTTCTCTACCGCGATGCCCAGTATAATAACCAGAAACAAATTGAACAAATACGCGAACTAGCTAATTCCGATATTGACCTGCTGATCGTTTCGCCCAACGAAGACCAGCCCATTACTCCCATTGTGGAAGAAGTATTTCAAAAAGGCATTCCAGTGGTAGTAGTCGACCGGCGGATTACTTCTCCTTTTTACACCGCCTATGTAGGAGGAAATAACTATGAAGTGGGCAAAATAGCTGGTGAGTATATAAATACCTTATTAAAAGGCAAAGGCAAAATTATTGAGATCACTGGTTCTCCCAAATCCACTCCGGCCATTGACCGGCATAAGGCGTTTATGGAAGTAATGGCTATTTCTCCGGATATCGAAGTTATTAGCATCAATGGCGAATGGGAGAAACAATTTGCTAAGCCTGCCTTTCTCAAAATCATTGACCAGCACCCGGATGCCGACCTGATTTTCGGGCACAACGACCGGATGACTGTAGGTGCCTATGAAGTAATGAAGGAAAAAAATCTATTGGGTAAGGTAAAATTTGTAGGAATTGATGGATTAGCTGGCCCGGATGGTGGAATCGATATGGTAAATAAAGGCGTATTTGAAGCTTCGGTTATTTATTCGCCAGGAGGTGAAGAGGCCATTCAGAAAGCCATAGAAATCTTGCAAACCGGTAAGACGAATAAAGAAACCATTCTGCATACGGCTGTTATTGATTCTTCCAATGTGCGGATGATGAAAATGCAGACGGATAAAATTCTCAGCCAGCAGGATGATATTGAAAAGCAGCAAAAACGGATTGATGACCAAATTAAAATCTATAATAATCAGCAGGTATTTTTGTATGTAATGTCTGGCATGCTGGTGGTAACGGTAGTGCTGGGCTCACTGGCTTTGTATTCATTACGCGAAAACCAGAAAATAAACCGCGAACTTAAAACCAAAAACCAGGAAATACTCGAACAACGCAACAAAGTGCAGGAAATGGCCGAAAAAGCCCAGGAGGCCACCGAAACCAAATTCCGTTTTTTTACCAATATCTCTCACGAATTCCGTACGCCACTTACGCTCATTCTGGCACCTGTCGAAGAGTTATTAGCTGCAAAAAAAAGCCAGGCTACTATTCTAAAGAAAGACCTGCAATTGATCCATAAAAATGCCCTTCGCTTACTCCGCCAGGTAAATCAACTGATGGATTTCCGTAAAATTGAAAGCGGCAAAATCCGCTTGAAAGCTTCGCAACATGATCTGATTGCTTTTTTAAGAGATATTCAACTGCCTTTTGAAGGAATGGCTAAAAAACGGCACATCGATTTTCAGATCATTACCAGCCTGAATTCCCTGCCCCTCTGGTTTGATGCAGATATGCTGGATAAGGTTTTTTTCAACCTGCTTTCCAATGCTTTTAAATTTACTGGTGACAAAGGCAGGATTTATGTATATGTGGAACAGGATTCAGCCAGAAATATAGCGATTATTCGAGTGGAAGATACCGGGGTAGGTATGTCAGCAGAAGAAAGCAAGCGGGCCTTTGAAATGTTTTACCAGGGTCAGAATGCGTATGCCAAAGGCACAGGTTTAGGATTACCCCTTTCGCAGGAATTTGTTGAACTGCATCAGGGAAAAATCAGTGTACAAAGCAAAAAGTACAAGGGAACCTGTTTTACCGTAGAATTACCGCTGGGAAAAGATCATTTTAGCGGGGAAGAAATCTCTGCCGAAAAAGAATCCTTCTTGCCAGAACAATTGTACCTGAAAGAAGAATGCAAAGAAGAAAAAGCAGACCTTATGCCAGGAACCGTTCCTGTACACGAACGGGAATATACTATTCTGGTAATTGAAGACAATGAAGACCTGACCGTTTTTCTAAAAGAAAGACTCCAGGAAAACTATGAAGTAATCACAGCTGCAGATGGCAACCAGGGCATGAAAGAAGCCTTTGAGCAGATTCCGGACCTGATCATTTGTGACATTATGCTGCCAGATACCGACGGCCTGAAAGTAACCTCCATTCTCAAATCAGACCTGCGGACTTCGCATATTCCAGTTATTTTACTTACGGCCAGAAATACGGTAGAACAACAGATTGAAGGCATGCATACCGGCGCAGACCTGTATCTAACTAAACCCTTCAGCTTGCAATTTTTACAGGAAAGTATCCGGAGCCTGCTGATGAACCGGGCTATTCTCAAAAATCATTATATGGGAGACGTACTGCCCAATCCGAAAGCTTCTGCGCCTATTAATAAACTCGACAAAAAATTCATCAGCGACTTTAAAGCCATTATTGAAACCCGGCTTGCTGAACCTTCCCTCAATGTAGATAGCTTGTGCAAAGACCTGGGTCTTTCCAGAATTCAGTTATACCGCAAAGTAAAAGCAGTATTAGGCGTAGCCGTAAATGACTATATCCAGACGATCCGGTTGAATAAAGCCTGTCACCATCTTCAACAACCTGGAGTTTCGGTGGCGGATGTTGCCTACCAGGTTGGTTTCTCCTCCCCTACCTATTTCTCTACAGCCTTCAAAGCCAAATACGGCGTTTCCCCCATCGAATACAAAAATCAGAAGTATACTCCCCAGGAATGATATAAAACTGAAAAAACGTGTTACAAAATTGAAACTCAGATAGAAATACAAAATCATAATCAACTGAATTTTAGTGTGTTAACAGCCATTGCGTTTCTGTTACAGATTTTAATGTTTTTGATACGATCCTGGATTAGTTAGCCACTGGCAGCAAGTAGTTTCGTCAGACAAAATTTATTTATTTTCTGATGACGAACACTAAAGTATTTTTCTGGGCAATCGTAGTAGCACTGGGCGGCTTCTTATTTGGTTTCGATACCGCCGTTATTTCAGGGGCCGAAAAAGCCATTCAGCAACTCTGGGATTTAAATGTTTTCGAACATGGGCTTACGGTTTCTATCGCTTTAATAGGAACAGTGCTGGGTGCTTTATTTGGCGGCATTCCTTCAGATAGATTTGGCAGAAAAACCACCTTGTTTGCCATAGCTGTTCTATACTTGCTTTCCTCATTAGGTACAGCGTTAGCGCCCGACTGGATTACCTTCCTGACCTTCCGGTTTCTGGGAGGAGTTGGCGTAGGTACATCATCAGTTACGGCTCCCTTATATATTTCCGAAATCGCCCCTCCCCGTTCCAGAGGAAAACTGGTAGGTATGTTCCAGTTCAATGTAGTGTTTGGTATTCTGGTCGCTTACTTATCCAATTATTTATTCGGCGGCGATGGTGCAAACGACTGGCGCTGGATGCTGGGTGTACAGGCATTTCCTTCTCTCATTTTCTTAGTTTCAGTTTTGTTCGTACCGGAAAGTCCTAGATGGTTGATTCTGAAAAGAGGTAAGGTAGACGAAGCCAAAAAAACATTGAAAATTGCTAATCCCGCAACCGATGTTAATCAGATTGTTACAGAGATATTGACTTCTTCCCAGCATGCTGACGGCAGTGAGATCAAAGGTTCTTTATTTACCAGTCAGTATCGCACACCGGTGATGCTGGCGATCTTGTTTGCCTTTTTTAACCAAGCTTCGGGTATTAACGCCATCATTTATTATGCACCCAGAATATTTGAAATGGCCGGATTAGGTAAAAGTTCAGCCTTGCTTTCCTCGGCTGGTGTAGGCTTAATCAACTTCCTGTTCACTTTAATTGCTATTAACTCTATCGACCGTTTTGGCCGCCGTACCCTGATGTTGATTGGTTCGGTAGGTTTGATTGTTACCCTCGGTCTGGTGGCAAAAGCTTTCTACTTCGAAGAATTCAACAGTTATTCAGTACCAGTCTATCTGTTTGTATACATTGCCTTTTTTGCCTTTTCCCAAGGAGCCGTTATCTGGGTGTTCATTTCCGAAATATTCCCTAACCAGGTACGGGCTTCCGGACAAGCCCTGGGCAGCTTTACCCACTGGCTTATGGCGGCTATTATCGCTTTCACTTTCCCCTATATTGCCGAAACGCTGGGTGGCGGAAATACCTTCCTGTTATTCAGTGTGATGATGGTACTGCAACTGCTGTTTGTATGGCGCATCATGCCCGAAACCAAAGGCACTTCCCTGGAGCAAATTGAAAAAACAGTAGTGATGCATTAGGCAATGGAAGTTGGAAGATAGAAAATGGATTCAATCTCCATCCTCCAACTTCTAATCTCCACATTCCAATTTTTAACCTACTCTTCCATGAACAAAAAGATAATATGCTTTGGTGAAACGCTTTGGGATATGCTGCCAGATGGAGCCATGCCTGGAGGCGCACCCATGAATGTAGCCATACACCTGCATTACCAGGGATATACTCCAACCATACTCAGCCGGATTGGCAATGATGCGGCTGGAAAGAATTTGCTAAGTTTTCTGCAGGAAAAAGGTATTTCTACCGGGTACATTCAGGCTGATGAAACCCACCAGACCGGACTCGTACAAGCCGATATTAGCAATAAAACACATGTTACCTATAATATTGTAGCTCTCGTAGCCTGGGATTATATCCGATATGAAGAACAAGCAGCCCGGCTGGTACAGGAAAGTGATGTATTTATCTATGGCAGTTTAGCTTCCCGCAGCAAAACAACTTGCGAAACCCTGTTTAAATACCTGCCCCTGGCCAGTTTAAAAGTATTTGATGTAAACCTTCGTCCGCCGCATTACTCGCCTAAACAAATTCAGCTACTGATGGATCATGCCAGTATCATCAAAATGAACCACCATGAACTGACTGAAATTCTGAGCTGGTATGGCCAAATACTACCTGAGAAAGAAGGCATGGAATACTTGATCCAGCGGTTCCATACGGATGTTTTGCTGGTAACCCGAGGCGAAAATGGCGCTTCCGTTTTCACATCAGCGGGATATTTCGAGCATCCGGGCTTTCAGGTGAAGGTTGAAGATACCATTGGTAGCGGTGATGCATTCCTGGCCGTTTTTCTGCATCAGTATCTTTCCGGAATGGCTATCAGCCAGATTCTTCCTTTTGCTTGTGCCGTGGGTGCCTATGTGGCTACCCAGCGAGGGGCTACGCCTGTCGTTCCCGAAAATGCCATTCGTCAGTTGCTCGATTCGGCATTAGCTTCTAACCCCATCATACTTTAAACCTAAAAATCTTATGCAATTCACGCATTTGTACAATCGCTGCATCTGGAAACCTCCACGTTCCTGAAATGAGGAAATGATATCTCTGCTTCCGTGTAAATGGTCTACTTTTTTAAAAGACTTCTTCTCTTTTCATCCACTTTTAACTTAAAATCTAATGAAAAAAAGCTTACTTATGGCCGTGCTGCTCCTGTGTGTCTTATTCGGATTGCAGGCGCAAACTGCCCTGACGGTTACCGGAAAGGTAATCGAAATGGAAACAAATGAACCCCTGGTCGGGGTGAACGTACTGGTAAAAGGAACTACTACCGGTACAACAACTGATCCTAACGGGAGTTATTCCCTCCAAGTGCCCGATGGCAATGCAACACTGGTATTTTCTTCAATTGGCTATACCCTGGAAGAAGTTCAGGTAAATGGCCGGACTACCATTGATATTACCATGGCGGCTGATATCAAATCGCTGAGTGAGGTGGTTGTACTGGGATACAGTACTTCCAGAAAAGAAGATTTGACTGGTGCGGTGGCGGTGGTTGAAATGGCGCCTATCCGCACAGCAGCGATCAGTTCAGGTAATCCGATGCAGGCTTTACAAGGCAGGGTCCCTGGTTTGTATATTGAAAAAACTGGCACCCCTTCCGGAGACAATAGCCGGATTCTGTTGCGGGGAGTAAATACCTTAGGAAACACTGATCCGCTGTATATTATCGATGGCGTTCCTACCAAACGTCCACAGGTTTTTCAAAGCCTAAATCCCAGTTCGATTCAATCCATTCAGGCACTGAAAGATGCCTCGTCGGCTTCTATTTATGGAGCTAGGGCTTCGAATGGAGTTATCATTGTAACCACCAATAACGGAGGCAATACGGATGGCAAACTCAATGTTCAGTTCAATTCCAGTATTTCCAGCCTTTCAGAAAAATCGCAGCGTTTTGATATGCTGAATGCGGCTGACCGGGGCAGGGCACTCTGGCAAGCATCTGTCAATGACAAAGTTGATCCAGCATCTGGCTATGGCGAAATCTATAATTTCGACTGGAATAAAGATTTTAATAACCCGGTATTGAATAGCGTTACCGTAAAACCACTGGTTGGCGGCGATCCGCTAACACCAGCTGGCGATACCGACTGGCAGGATGTGATGTATAAAACGGCCTATGTCACCAATAACGATGTAACCATTTCTGGCGGAACAGATAAAGCTTCTTTGCTGATCAATTTTGGCTACCTGAGCAATTCCGGGATGTTGCGTTATACCAATTACCGCCGCTACAGCGGAAGGGTGAATGCGGCTACCAATCTGTTTAATGGCCGCCTTAAAATGGGAATCAATACGCAACTGGTATCTTCCAAAGAAACGCTGGCTGCCACTGACCTGGGCGGCGCACCTACCCCTGGACTGGCGATTACCTTAGCACCTACTATTCCAGTATACACCACCGATGGAAAGTACGCTGGTCCTCTGGGTTCTGGCTACTCTGACCGGAATAATCCGCTGCACATGCAGGACATTAACAAATGGGATAATACGCGGCGTAATTTTGTTTTCGGTAATATTTATGCCGAAGTAGAACCTATTGCAAACCTCATATTCCGGACGTCGCTTGGAGCGGATATTGCCAGGTATAGCAATAAGAACATTGAACAGTCGTATAAGGAAGGATTTATTGCCCGTTCGCTGAATAGCCTGACCCTGAATACCAATAACTTTTTCAGCTTAACCTGGTCTAATACGGCCAGATACAATTTCTCTCTGGGACAAAGCCGCTTTAATCTACTGGCTGGTATTGAAGCCATCCGCGATAACCTGGATGATTTAACGGCGTACCGGGAAAACTTTGCCGTACAATCTGAAGATTTCTTTGTGATCAGTGCAGGTTCTGGAAATGCCAATAGTGCCGGAAATTCTACCGGAAGCCGCTTATTATCCCAGTTTGCCCGCATCGACTATAACCTCGCCGACCGTTATCTGGCCGCAGTTACCTTACGCCGCGATGGTTCGTCCAGGTTTGGAGAGGACAATAGATATGGTTTCTTCCCGGCTGCTTCTATTGGCTGGAGAATCGACCAGGAATCATTTATGAAGAATGTTACACCGGTGAGCAATCTGAAATTGAGGGCTGGCATCGGACGGATCGGTAACCAGGATATTGGGGATGTAGCCAGATTTGGCCTGTTTGAACCCCGGTATGGCACCAGAGCTTCCCAGGTACCGAATGGCCATCAAGGATTTTTCGACCAGTTCTGGAGTGTAGGTACGGCTTATGACTTAAATGGCGTAAATTCAGGAACATTACCTTCTGGTTTTGTTTCTACACAAGGACAAAATACGGCGCTGAAATGGGAAACGACCGATGAAGTAAACCTGGGTGTTGATTTTGGATTTCTGCAAGGAAGCATTACCGGTTCTTTCGATTATTTTACCCGGGAAACCAGAGATATTTTGATTAAGCCGCCGGTTGCTTCTGCCGTAGGAGAAGGCCAGTTGAAGTTTGTGAATGGCGCTACCAAAACCAATAAAGGATGGGAGCTTTCCCTGGGATATGTGGGCAAACCTAAAGGCGATTTTACCTACAGTGTGTCTACCAACCTTTTCCGCTTCCGGGATAAAATCACGGTATTGCCAGAGGAAGTACGCTCTGCTTTTGCCGGGAATGCAGTAACGACCATTATCGGGCATTCGCAGCTAGATTTATTTGGCTACAGGACCGATGGCATTTTCCAGAACCAGGGTGAAGTAGATGCCCATGCGGACCAGGTAGGTGCCGCACCAGGTAGAATCCGCTACAGAGACCTGAACAGCGATGGGGTAATTAATTCTTTGGATCAGGAATTTTACGGAACCACACTGCCCAAATTCAATTATGGCATCCGCTTAGACCTGGGCTATAAGAATTTCGATATGTCTATTTTCGGTTCGGGCATTGCAGGCAGAACAGGTTTTGATCCCTATACTTTCTATAACGACTTCATCCGAGGCCGAGACAATGTAGGCCCTGGTGTATTTGATGCCTGGACACCACAGAATTCTGGTTCCTCTATTCCGGCTTTAACTTTATCCGACAATAATAACGAAACCCGGCCATCCGACTATTTCAACGTGAATACCTCGTATTTCAAATTGAGAAATGTGCAACTGGGCTACAATGTTCCTTCTGCTGCGATCAACAAGATCGGGGGCATGGAAAAGCTCCGGATATACTTTATGGCCGACAATGTCTTCTGGATCAAAAGCAAAGATTTCAAAGGGCCAGATCCTGAACGGGTAGATGTAAATTCCATAGCCGTTCCGAGGGTATTCACTGCCGGTATCAATATTTCTTTCTAATTCTAAAGCCTTACTCACATGAAAAATAAAATAATATACAGTGCCTTATTGACAGGTATACTCACCTTTAGTTCCTGCAAAGATTTCCTCGAATATCAGCCACAAGGTGCTCTTTCTACAGAGAATGTAACCACCGCCGCCAATGCCGAAGCCCTGGTCACTGCTGCCTATGCCGGTATCGGAAACGATGATATGGTGGGTCCAATGACCAGTATGTGGGTGTATGGAAGCGTGCGTTCCGATGATTCTTACAAAGGAGGTGGCGGCGTTGCCGATGTGCAGGATGTTAATTTTTACGAACAATATAACCTAACCCAGGCACAACAAGGCGATGGCTGGATGCATCCGTTCACCTGGGAAAACTTTTACCGGGCTATTTCCAGGGCCAATTTTGCCTTACGGTCTATTAATAATTTATCAGAAGCTGAATTTGCGCTGAAAACCACCCGCCAGGCAGAATTACGGTTCCTGAGAGGCCATTCTCACTTCATGTTGAAAATGCTATTTAAAAATATTCCGTATGTGGATGAAACGCTTTCCAACGATGAGATTTTAAAAGTTTCCAACCGCCAATATACCAATGATGAGTTGTGGAATAAAATCGCTGAAGATTTTCAGTTTGCCATGGATAACCTACCGGTGAACCAGCCGGAAGTAGGCCGGGCCAATAAAATGGCTGCCGCTGCCTATCTGGCTAAACTCAGGTTATACCAAGCCTATGAGCAGGACGAAAACCATAAAGTGGTGAGCATCAATCCTGGCAAATTACAGCAGGTCGTAGAATTAACCCAGATGGTAATCAGCTCTGGTAAATACAAACTACAGCCAGATTTTGCAGAAAACTTCCTGGATGGATTTGACAATGGTCCGGAATCTGTCTTTGCCATTCAGTATTCTATCAACGATGGTACTTCGCTGGGCAGGATCAGTACGGTAACAGGTTTGAATTATCCGCATGGCGCACCACAATACGGCTGCTGTGGATTCCATCAGCCCAGCCAGAACCTGGCCAACGCTTTCGGAACGGACGCCAACGGCCTGCCTAAATTTGATACCTTTAATGAAAGAGAGATCAATTTTAATACAGCAACCGTAGATCCCAGAGTAGATCATACCATCGGTATTGACGGGCATCCTTATAAATACAATGCAAAGCTGCCTTTCAGCAATAGTTGGGTGCGTGATCCGGGTGTATATGGCTATTATCAGAGCATGAAAGAGCAACAATTAGCTGATTGTTCCTGCTACAAAAAAGAAGGTCCGTTTATTGGCACTTCCAAAAATATAGATGTAATCCGCTATGCTGACGTATTGCTCATGCAAGCCGAAGCCTATATTGAATTAGGTCAGCAGAATATGGCCTTGCCGCTGATCAATCAGGTTCGGGAAAGAGCTGCCGCCAGCACCGGAAGAACCAAAAAAGCCGATGGCACTGATCCTTCCAATTACCTGATCAAACCGTATGACGGCACCAACTGGACGAAAGAATACGCCCGAAAAGCTTTGCAGTGGGAAAGAAGACTGGAATTTGCGATGGAAAGTCCCCGTTTCTTCGACCTGGTACGTTGGGGCATTGCCGAACCTACCTTGAATGCCTACTTAGCCAAAGAAAAAACCAGAAGATCGTTCCTGAACGGAGCCAGATTTACTGCCGGCAGAGACGAATATTTACCTATTCCTCAACGGGAGATCAATTTTACCAAAGGCTTGTATCAGCAAAATCCGGGATATTAATAGTGTATTCATCATGTGCGAACAGGCGCCTGCTTTCTGTGCAGGCGTTTGTTTGCAGAGAATCGTTCATTGGTTGTTCGTTGTTAGTTATCAGTGAAGCGATTTATTATTTACGCATCAATCTCACTTTCAATTTTATTTAGTAATTAAGTAAGAGTACACAATTAAGTATAAGATTTTGGCAAATTGTATCTTTGCTTATGCGTTATATCAAGAAGATTACAGACAAGCAAAAACAAGACTTAGAGAAGATTCATAAAGATAGTAAAAGTTATCAGGAACGTAACCGTTGCCAATGTATACTGTTATCCAATCAAGGCTATCAAGTACAGAAGTTAGCAAGCATTTTTCAAGTAAGTCAGTTAAGTATTTATAAGTGGTTTGATCGCTTTGAGAAAACAGGTGTGGTAGGGTTAAAGAACCAAAAAGGGAAAGGCAGAAAACCCATCCTTACTACCAGTAATGCTACCCATGTTGAAGTAGTGGAAAATAGCATAGAGAAAGAAAAACAACAACTTAAATTAGCTAAGCGAGAGATAGAAGCTAAATTAGGCACGGCTATGAGTGAGATGACCTTGAAGCGGTTTTTAAAAAAATTGACTACCGATGGAAACGTTTCCGTAAATGGATAAAGCCATTGCAAAACAAAGAAGCATATGAGCAGAAAGTCAAGCGATTACATGCTTTGCTTTATTTGGCACAGACAGGCAGTATAGATTTATATTTTGGAGACGAATCAGGGTTTTGCCTTACCCCTTGTGTACCTTATGGATGGATCAAAAAAGGCGAACACGCCCCTATTTTATCCCAAAGAAGTACAAGGATAAATGTATTTGGCTTGTTAAGTACAAATAATGAGTTGCTTACTTATCAGAAAAGTGGGAGTCTAAACGCTGACTTTATCATTGAATGTGTAGAGGCCTTCTCAACATCTATTTCCAAGTTTACTGTCATAGTCTTAGACAACGCCTCCTGGCATACATGTGGCCTATGGGAAGTCAAAAAAGAAGAATGGGAACAGAAAGGATTATACATCTTTTTGCTGCCTAAGTATAGTCCTCATCTTAACAGGATCGAACGATTTTGGAAGCAGGTGAAATATCATTGGCTCAAAGCCGAAGACTATCTGTCTGTAGAAGCGCTTAAGGAGGCACTTTATACCATCTTTTCAGGATTGGGTACTTACTTTAAACTTGATTTTAAAAAACTTGAAGTAGATGAAAATATTATACTTAATTGTGTTTAATTACTTATATTCAAACAGTTAATTGATTCCCTATGCGCCGTCCTTACTTTCTTTGTCATTGCTACAAAGAAAGTAAGCAAAGAAAAATCTAGAAAAAACAATGCTTCCCCGCTGCAAGCCTGCGCATTGCCCGCTGTTTTTTCGGGCCATCACGCAAGGAATATTTATTTGATTTTTATTTAATAACAATAAATACTTTTTATTAGGATTATAGACAAAGCAAGAGTGCGGTGGATGGTGCAGCAACAGTGTGGCCGGTTTTGGCCTGTGCGGATGGCCGGAGGGTTGTGGGCTTGGCCTATCCAAGCGTAAAACAGGCTTTGTTGGTGCGGTCTTTTTCTTTTGTTACTTTTCTTTTGGACAAGCAAAAGAAAAGTAAGACGGCGCAGGTTAGATAGCAGCTTCTCTTAACAATAAATCTATGATAGTATGAGCACGCATCAACAGTAATATTGAACAAAAATAATTTTTACTCCTGCTATTAATTAACTAACTCTTTCATTTCAAACTTTATTATTCCTACATTTTAGCCTAACATCCTATTTATGAAAAACTGCCTTCAACTTCTGTTTCTTTCGTTTGTATGGGTAGCCTGCTCCGAATCGCAGGATAATACAAACACTACGCAGGCTGATTCTACGGAAACCCCGTTTACGCAGGTGAACACTCAATTTCAGGAAACCCACCGACCTCAATATCACTTTTCTCCCCCCAGCAAATGGATGAACGACCCCAATGGAATGGTTTTCTATAAGGGAGAATACCATTTATTTTACCAGCATTATCCGGATAGTACGGTGTGGGGCCCTATGCATTGGGGACATGCGGTGAGTAAGGATATGATTCACTGGGAACATTTGCCAATTGCCCTATATCCGGATAGTCTGGGTTATATTTTCTCTGGCAGTGCAGTAGTAGATGTAAATAACACTTCTGGACTGGGCACCAAAGATAATCCAGCCATGGTGGCTATTTATACCTACCATTTGATGGAAGGCGAAAAAGCAGGACGCAATGATTATCAGACGCAGGGTATTGCCTATAGTACCGATAATGGCAGAACCTGGGAGAAATACAAGGGAAATCCTGTCCTGAAAAATCCTGGCATCCGCGATTTTCGTGATCCCAAATTATCCTGGCACGAAGAATCCAAACAATGGGTACTGATACTGGCAGTAGACGATCATGTGGAATTGTATGGTTCTAAAAACCTGACCAGCTGGAGTAAACTAAGTGAGTTTGGCAAAACCTATGGCGGACATGGCGGTGTATGGGAGTGTCCGGATCTGTTTCCATTAGAAGTAGATGGCCAAAAAAAGTGGGTGATGCTCCTGAGTATCAATCCTGGTGGGCCTAATAAAGGCTCGGCTACGCAGTATTTTATCGGGGATTTCGATGGAAAAACGTTTAAAAGTGATTATTCGCCTAAAACCACTTTATGGGTAGATGAAGGCGCTGATAATTATGCTGGTGTAACCTGGGCTAATATGCCGCAAAGTGATGGAAGGAGAATATTTTTAGGCTGGATGAGTAACTGGCTCTATGCCAATACCGTTCCTACTGACAACTGGCGTAGTGCGAATACTATTCCTAGAGAACTGAGCTTGAAAAAACTACCGGAAGGCATTCGCCTTATTTCACAGCCAGTAAAAGAATTAGCCTCTATCCGTGGTGAATCTGCTAATATTTCTGGTAGGGCGGTGAAAGGAGAAGTTGATTTGAAAGCCGGTATTCCATTCGATATTGCTACCTCTGAACTAGTATTAGAACTGGATTCTATTAGTCAGAGCAAAGATTTTGGTATAGAACTTTCCAATACGCAGGGGCAAAAATTGCTGATCGGTTATGAAGCAACCAGTAAAAATTTTTATATCGACCGCAGCCAGTCTGGTAAAAAAGATTTCTCCAAAGAGTTTGCAGTCAAACATACGGCTCCCAGAAAATCTTCAGCTCAAACCATGAAATTGCATCTGTTTTTTGATGTAGCTTCTGTAGAGTTATTTGCCGATAATGGAGAAGTGGTAATGACGGATATTTTCTTTCCGGATTCCAACTATAGCCAAGTAAAGATGTATGCCAAAGATGGCGCTGTAAAACTGGTATCAGGCAAAGCTACTCAACTGAAATCCATCTGGGGCGAAAAACTAGCTTCAGCCCAGTAAGAGAACTAGGTCGACGGTCTACAGACCACAGAAGGTTCATGTTTTCAGCTTTGAAAATAATTTTTGATCGTACAAAATGAATAATTGAAACCGAGGCAGGAAGCCGGAGTTAGAAAACAGAAGCCAGAAACACATCTCATTTCCGGTTTTTATCTTCTATCTTCGGCTTCTGATTTTTGTGCAACACCTAATTTTATACAGTAAATGACAATGAAACGAATCGCCATTGACATGGATGAAGTTATAGCCGATGCCAATCTGCGCTTTATGGACTGGTATGAACGGGATTTTGGCAGACGGATTACATTACAAGAAATTCATGGCAAATTTTTCAGGGAAGTAGTATCACCCGAACATAGGGAACATACCATTAAATACCTGCATACAGAAGGCTTTTTTAAAGATATGGCCGTTATTAAAGATAGCCAGGAAGTAGTGTATGAACTTTCCAAAAAGTACGAGATTTTTATTACCACAGCTGCTATGGAGTTTCCTACATCGTTTATACATAAGTATGAATGGCTCAAGCAGCATTTTCCCTTCATTCCCTGGACACACATGGTATTTTGCGGCGACAAAAGCATCATCCATGCCGATTACCTGATCGATGACCACAGCCGCCACTTCAAACGTTTTTCCGGCCAGGGCATTCTGTTTACTTCTCCCCACAATGTCCACGAAGACTGGAATCCCAGGGTAAACTCCTGGAAAGATGTAGCGGATTTGCTGTTGTAATAGCAGTATTAAGTAGTGAATACAAAGTATTGAGATTATTATGAGAGTTGATTTTAAGGATTATATTATTGAGTTATGTAATGATTCAGGTTACGCTCTGGATTCAACTGATAATAGCGTGAATTATCAATTTCAATATTTTGACGGGCTAGAATTAGAAGATAGAGTTATTCCAACATCAAAGCATAGTATCAGCGTAAGCAAAAATGGAACTGAAATTTCTAGCGCCATAATTGCAGAAATAGGAGGAGCCACTACCATTCATGATAATTCATTTCTCATTAAAAATGACTCTATCTTTATTTGCTATTGTAATAGGGTTTATTCTCTTTCATTTCCTTTTCTGTTAAAAAACTGGAGTAAAGAATTAGATTGGGCCACCTGCTTTGAAGTTTATGCATTTGAAGATGATTTAATCGTCCATGGAGAGACGCAAATCACCAGAGTAGATGAAAAGGGAAATATAAAATGGCAATTTGATGGGAGAGATATTTTTGTAGCCCCGGATGGCCATAGTACTTTCTCAATAGCCAACCAAGAAATTATTGTTAGTGATTGGGAAGGATATTATTATAGATTGAACGGAGAAGGAAAATTAATTGAAGAATGGAAAGATAAACAGTAGTACAATTTTCGCAAACTATAATAAAGTGCGATGTTGGTATTTATTCTCCTATGTGATTGTATGTATGCAAAATAACAATGTAGAGCTTAATCTAGTAATTGAACTTCTGGAAAAGAAGAAGCAAGAACTATTGGAAGAAGTAAAAACTGAGCAAGGTGCCAATCCAGAAAAGATTACGTTGAAAAATCAAGTTATTAGAGCTATCCATTGTTTACAGATTTGTCAGGAGTTTAATATTAGTAAAGGAGAAATCTCATTTCTGCGGATTCCTGAAGGAGGAAGCGATAGCTTTTATACCTCATTTTACATTGTAGATGAAGCAGAAATTAACAAAGTGGACAACTGGGCGATAAAAAAGCTAGATGGAAAGCCTATAGAATTAAGTTGCTTTGATATTATTGGAAAACGGTAAACATTCAAAATTGAAACAAGTCAACTGGGTAATCCAAAAAAATCTGATTAGGCAAGAAACTCTGGAAAGATTAAGAAAAGCTTTTCAGGAACATAATATCAGCTTCGAAGAAGTATTTGTTATTCCTTTCTCAGATGAATTACCCAGGTTAAGCAAACCCGAAGCATTTAATATTTTCTATGGGTCTACTACCTTAATGCTCACCGCTTATAATCATCCTGTATATCGGCAAGGAATATTTTTCAATCCTGATCATTTCCAAATGGCCACCTATCTTTCCAAGTGGGGAAAATATTTACTCAACAACGATGGAATGGTGACCAGTTTTAAAGAGTTTGTTAGTGGTAATTATGAAAAAGATTCCATCTGGTTTATCCGGCCAAATGCAGATAATAAGTCTTTTAGTGGAACTGTGATGCGGTTTGAAAATATTCAAGAATGGGCCGAAAATCTGGCAACGGCTGATGCGGCTGAACTTACCTTAGATTCTTTACTCTTTGTGAGCTCACCGAAGAAAATTGACAAAGAATGGCGCAATTTCATTGTAGAAGGTAAGGTAATTTCCTCTTGCCGCTATCAGCTGGCAGGAGAGTCAAGTGTTTCGGATATTGATGTTCCTGCATCTATGCTTGAATTTGTAGAGAAACATTGTCAGGAGTATATACCCAATGAGATATTTGTAATGGATGTTGCGTTAATGGAAAATACGTATTATATCATCGAATGTAACTGCTTTAATGGAACTGGTTTTTATCAGAATGATATGAGCAAAATAATATACGCCATTACTCATTATATTGAAAAAAGTATGATCAACCGGAATAGTTAAGAAGGTGTTTGGAAATAGAAGAGAGGTTTTTTAGGATTTTGGAAAAAGACTATCAGCCGGTAACTTGAGTTTGCGAAACAAAAAGTTACTCCATGTATGAATTACATGAAAATCTGACTGATAGTCAATGGCAAGTTATTAAAAACATAGTAGATGATGGACGAAAGAGAAAAGTTTGTTTAAAGCGTGTAGTGGATGCCTGCCTGTGGCTGACCAGAACCGGAAGTCAGTGGCGGAATTTGTCTCAGACCCATTATCCTGTATGGCAAACGGTAGCTTATTATTTTTATAAGTGGCAACACAACGGAGTCTGGCAACAAGTGCGGGCGATGTTAGTGAAAAAGGAACGAGAAAGACAGGGACGACAAGCAGAGCCTTCCAGAGTGACTATTGATAGCCAAAGTGTTAAACAGTGTGGTTGCTTTTCTGAGCAGGTAGGTGTAGATGGTAATAAGAAAATAGATGGTAGGAAACGGCATTTGGCGGTTGATAACTTAGGACTTCCCTGGGCTGTTTATGTAGGAGCTGCTAATGAGTCTGATGCCGTAGCAGGCTTTGAATTATTACCACAACTCAAAAGCTGTAGACGGCTAAGTTTGATCTGTGCCGATGCAGCTTATAAAGGTGAGTTTGTCTCTTATGCTTATTATTATGGGTGGAAAGTAGACATCTCACAAAAGCCTCCTTCCAAGCAAGGATTTATTCCTCAAAAGGGAAGGTGGCAAGTGGAAAGATCTGGACCTGCTACGAGTGTGCATCGGCTCCATGCCTGGCTGAATCATTATCGAAGATTAGCTAAAGATTATGAAAGAACTCCTGCTTCTGCTGTCTGTTTTATAGAATTAGCTTTTATCAATATCATTTTATCAAAAATACCTTAACTTATTTCCAAACACCTTCTAAATTTACTATACACTTTAAGAAAATAAGCTTTCTACCTATGGATGGAACCAAACGTGTCGATATCAAGCCGGGCTTACAGGTAAAAATTGTATTGAAGCAAGATCAGCGGACCGGAAAATTAACGGAAGGTTTGGTAAAAGATATTCTGACTAACTCCCCTACCCATCCGCATGGCATCAAAGTGCGCCTGGAAGACGGACAGGTAGGGAGAGTGAAAGAAATTATTGACTGATAGCTCAAGCCCAAACTAATTATTTACCTTTCTTTTTCGAAGGCTTTTCTGCAGCCTGAGGCGCTTCTAAGGCATTGATCTTATCGTACATCGTTACGAAAGTATTCCAGGGCGTATTTGTTCCGGTTTTTGGATCGGTCTTTTTGCCATAATATCCAGCCAGAAAATCATCTGCTCCAGACCACACCGTTTGCATCATTCCATAGTAACGGTCTTTCATTACTTTGGTAGCCGATGCACGGAATTTAAGCATATCATCTACCTGGACTAATGCCACCTGCGGATTACGCCAGGGGCAGGTAATTACTCTGAGTCCTTTCATGGCAAAATATACGGCCGTCTGGTCGGGGCGTTCGTAATGCCAGTCGCAGATCACTACATCTTTGGGGATCATGTCTACGGCCCGGTGGGTATTGTTAAAACTAGCTTCCCATATACCTAAACCTGTTGTTTTTCCATCGATCAGGCGGTCGCCCCATATCCACAATTCGCGGTTTTTAGTAGCCAGATGATCTCTGATCTTCCGTACTTCTCCGGCAAATAACTCTGCTTTATCCCTTCCGGAACACCTGGGGCATTTATCATCGCCAATGTAAAATACCTCATCCATTCCGGCATGAAAGGCATTGGTTTCAAATACCTCAGTAATTTCATCGACTAGGGCAAATACTACTTTGTGTACGCCAGGATGCAAAGGACAATAGCTTTTGCAATATAAGCCATCCGGATTAGGCCATTTATACTCAACAGGCATTTTTACATGGGGTGTTTCGTCGAATTCCGGATATACTCTTAACATATTAGTTACCCTGCTTGCCCAGGATTGATGCCCCAATAGGTTAATTTGCGGAATAATACGAATTTGATTTGATTTACAAGCATCTACCATTTTCTTAACATCTGCTTTAGACAAAGCCATTGAATCTCTGAGTTCAGGATGACTTTCGTACTGGTAATTAAAATCTACCCGGAGAATGAGGGTATTTACTTTCCTGGGAGCTAATTCTTCATTAATAAATTTAACAAATGCATCTACACCCGCAGGTTTGGGAGCGCCAATACAAAATCCACGAACAATTAATAAACTATCCAGTTTCTGCTGGGCACTTACAGCAGTATGGATAAGAAAAATAAGTAAAAATGACAATAAGGTTTGTAGGATTTGTTTTTTCATAAGGCAATAGAGATACTAAATAATAGATTTTAGAGATTGTTATAACTGATAACTGCTACCTGTTTAAATACTTAGGCCGTCCTTACTTTTATTTTGCATGTCCAAAATAAAAGTAACAAAACAAAAGGGCAGCACCAACAGAGACTTTTTTACGCCAGATAAAATCATCACACATTCCTCCGGCTTACCCACAAAGCCAAAAAAGTCCGCACTGTTGCTGCACCACCTACCGCACTGTTAATTTCTCAATAAGAGAATAATTCAATTTGTGTAAAATATCATTAAACTCATGTCATTTTACTTTATAAAACAGATTTTTATAATTTCAGCCGGATACCGTTTTTACTCAATATTCCTGTTACTACTACACACAGCAATGCAAATACAAATGATTTGAGTAACCCGACTAAACCAGTCAGCATTAACTCCGGCCAGTGAATACCCAGCACATTAACAAGTGCATAGGCAAAATAGGGTATCAGGTAACAAAGTAAAGTATCGGTACCGGCAGGCCTGATAAAACTGAACCATTGGGCTTTCTTCCGAATATCTGCTACGTAGTATATCGCTATAAAGGCGAGTGTAGTAATAGCACTGCACAGAAACAACCAGGCTGGCGTAGCCCTGAGTTTGGAAATTCCCCAGAAAGTCCGTGTATACATACTCAGCAGAATTAAACCTACTGAAATACCAAATAGCACCAGTATCATTTTGTTAAAAGCATGCTGCCTGGCAAAATACTCATAGATCAGTGTAATGAGTACGCCTCCCAGCGTTAATGCAGGCAAAGTGCCCCCAATATAGGTCCGGGAATAAATTGCAGCAGGCCCTCGCGTGAAACCATGTCGGCATTGGACAACATGCTTAGGACACAAAATAATATCCAGGCTGCCAGAATAATGTAGTACCGTTTTCCAGCTAAAGCCGTAACTGTTGCGCCCACCAGATATGACCAGCCAATCAATCCCAGAATTCCCCACCAGTAAGTGGTAAAATGGTTCAAGTTTTCTGCTTCTCCGCCCCGGTACAGGAAAGCCAAGGTCAATAAAATACCTATCCCAATGGCCTGCAAAGTTCTGGAAAGCCATATATTCATATGCTTCGGGTAATTATTCCAGATCAGAATAAAGGAAATACAAGACAGCGTGTACCACAATAGCCTTGGCATACCGGTAGCGGCTGCGTTAATGTTTTCGCCATTCACCAGAAATACACCCATTGCCAGCAAAGCAAAGGTGCGGCCTATAATGTGCCAGAGTAAAAAGGGCATGGTATCTCCTTTTTTGCGCCGGTTGGCAATGGCTAATGGAATCGACATTCCCACGATAAACAGAAAGGCCGGGAATATGACATCTGCCAGTCCCATGCCATCGGCTTCATAAGAAACATGTTCCAGCCAAACCGGGACATTCTGCAAGGACCACAGGTCATTTACAAAAATCATCAGCACCATGGTAATGGCCCGGAGAATATCAATGGAAGCAATCCGGAGAGGCTTGGCTGTAGAAGCTACATCTGTTTTTAATGTGTCGGTTGTAGGAGAAGCTAAGGTTTGGGTCAGGTTTAGCATGGCCACGTTTTTTTAGGAAAATACTCATTTTGATTTGAATTTTTAAGTGTTCGCAAAATTTTAATCGAATATCCTCTAAAACTGTTCAGCATGTAAAGAAATCCGGAGTAAATGCGACTCAAAACCCTGGTTGATACACTGCGTATGACAAGGTATGCAAGCCATTTACTCCACCGGTTTATTACCTAGTACTTTTGAAAATTTATTCAATGCCGGATTAGCTCCTAAGGTATTACTGGAACAACTGCTTCCCCTGATAGCCGAAGCTTTACAAGCAGACCGGTGTTTTCTTTACCTGCGTAATCCCTGGAAAGAAAAAGGCAGAATAGAGTTTTGCTATTGCCGGAATCCGGCTGTGCCTGATGTAAAAGAACCTGAGCGGAAAAATGATACTGAAGAATTACCACTGGTAGATCCTTTATTTGCAGCCGCTCTCCAGACAAAACCTTCCATTTATATAGCTGATGTTTCAACGGCAGACCCGGCAATGGTGAACCGGAACTTCGAAGAAAAAACTTTTGGCCACCGGGCACTTATACATGCTCCTATTACAGAAAACGGACAATTGTGGGGCATTTTGCAGCCGGCTATTTTTGGTGTGGCCCCACGAATGGACTTTAGAAGATCGGCAGTTGATTGAATCTTTATTGCCCATGATGCTTAATCCAATAATGGCGTATATGCAGACTGTATCTATCTGAGCGATAAAAAGCCTAATCGTTCTGAAATACAGATAGAAAGGCTTTCTTTAAAAACTGGAAAGAATGGTACGTCTGTTGTATTTTGCCTGTGAATGATTGTCCCTCCTTTTATATGGTAACCTAAGATTATCCCGTTAAAATCTTCCTAGTTAAAAACATGATTTTCCGTAATTTTTATTATTATACTTCTCGATTTTTGCCTCGCCACCAGTAAGCAGACAACGATTTAAAAGGCAGAAGCCTGCAATCCTATAAATCCTTACATCTTTCCATTCTTACTGCTAGCACCGTAAACTTAAATTCAACTTCCCTCTATTATTTTTAGATAGTATTTATTGGTATCTGACTAGTGAAGCACTTGTTTTTCCATTAAATGGCTGAAAACAAACAACATTGAATATACATAGAATCATTTCATGAAAACAAAGCATACGTTTTCTATATTTTTTTTCATCATTTTATTTGTCATACGGTCTTACTATGTCCTTATTCAACAAATAGGCTTATAATCCAGCAGATCTATAAAACAAGCAGAATGACAGTTATACTTAAGTTTACTTGATATTAAACCCATGACCCATTTAGACATAGTTACAGTACTTATTATTTTATGTGCTGTATTTATTCATATTAACAACAGATATTTAAAGCTATCCGGAAGTATAGGCATCACTATTCTGGCCTTATGTACCTCTCTTGGCGTTGTACTCGTTGAACGTATCTTACCCGGCAGTACTACAGCGGTAAAGAAATTCATCATGGATTTCAACTTTACAGAAGCTTTATTCAATTTCATTCTGAGCTTTCTGCTGTTTGCCGGCGCTATGCACATTAACCTGCGGAGCTTGCAGCGGGAAAAATGGACGGTGTTTGTACTGGCTACGGTGAGCACTTTTATTTCTGCGATTGTAACCGGGGTGGTATTGTACTATGCCCTTCCACTGATCGGAATTAACCTGGATTTTATCTATTGCTTACTATTTGGAGCTCTAATCTCTCCCACTGACCCCGTTGCCGTACTGGCGATGATCAAAGAATCTATTATCTCCCGCAGATTAGAAGTACGCATTGCCGGTGAATCGCTGTTTAACGATGGTTTTGGCGTCGTAATTTTTCTGGCTGTACTACAGATAGTGAATGCCGGCGTTGAAAATTTCAGCCCGATGTCGGTGGTGGGAATATTTATGCAGGAAGCACTGGGTGGCTTATTATTAGGCTTAGTGGTAGGTATAGCTGGTTTTTATTGCCTCAAAGCGGTAGAAAATAATCAATACGAACTAGAAGTGCTCATTACGCTGGCTATGGTACTGGGTGGCACCCGGCTGGCACAACTGGTACACGTTTCTGGTCCGCTGGCAATGGTGGTGATCGGTTTATGTGTGAGCTATGAAGGCCGCAGCGAGAAGCGGTCTAATATTGCCAACCCCTTTGTACACAAGTTCTGGCATCTGATAGATGAACTGCTGAATGCCGTGTTATTTATGCTGGTAGGTTTAAAATTCATCCACATGGATTTCAGCATCGGCTATGTAATTGCCGGATTTATCGCTGTAGCGGCCGTATTGCTTTCCAGATATATAGGGGTGATAGTGCCCATCTATTTATTCAATTTTAAACGTACCTTCAGCCGGAAGGCCATTATTATTATGACCTGGGGTGGTTTAAGGGGAGGCATTCCGATTGCCCTGGCATTGGCCTTACCTGAAATCGAAGCCAAAGAATTCATTATTACCATTACCTACTGCGTCGTATTGTTCTCTATTCTGGTACAAGGTTTAACGATTAACCGTTTCATGCAACCTACAGAAAGTGAAGAGATAACAAACCTGAATCCGGCGCATAAGAAGAAAATAAAAAGCAAAGAATTAGCAAATGCTTAATTAATTTTCCTTTTCAGAGTAAGTATTAATATTTAAACAAAACCCATAGCAAATATGGCTGCTATGGGTTTTGTTGTATAATGAAAAGCTATTATGCCGGGCTGATACTCACCGATACCACTTCTCCTTCCGATAGTAAAGCACTGATATAAGCAGATTCAGTCTGGATACGCACATCAGTGCCAGAACCTGCAGAAGGCTGGGTAAATACGGAACCTTCATTTATCCATTTTATACCGAATAGTATAAAGAACCTTCCATAGATGTTATATGTTGATCAAGTATGGGAAGAGTAACCAAAACTGAGCTCATCGAGAGTGCCGAGCAGTTGCTGAAGATGAGCAAAAAAATAGCCCATCCGCTAGCCGGAGCCAGACTGCGGGCTTTTTACCTCTACAAGAGTGGGCAGGCTAAAGCGTATGGACAAATAGCTGCTGCCGTAGGCTATGAGCGTCATGCAGTGGGCCAGTGGTTCCGGCTTTACAAACAGAAAGGGCTGCAAGCCTGTCTTCAGATAGATCCGGGCGGCCACAAAAGGGCATCACAGATTGCAGGTAAAGTACTTGAGCAGTTGAAGGCAAAGCTTGCTGATCCAAACAACTATTTTACTTCTTATAAGCAAATCCATGAGTGGTTGCACACGGCGCATGGCATTGATCTGAGCTATGAGCATGTACATTGGTTTGTCCACCGACAGCTGGGGGCAAAGCTGAAAGTGGTTAGAAAGAGCAACCTGAAAAAGGATCTAGCCTATGAGCAGAAGTATAAAAAAAACTAAACTTGGTGCTCACTTTCCTCTTACAGCGCTACTATGCTCCTTTGGCTGCCAAAGGGGTAGTCAGCCATTGGAAGGTGTACTATCAGGATGAGAGCCGCTTTGGTTTGATGACTGTTTTGAGAAGAGCCATCACCCTTGCCGGCATAAAACCGGTAGGAGCCTATCAGCACCGCTTCATCTACCGCTACTGCTATGGATTGGTAGAACCGCTGACAGGAGATCACTTCTTTATTACTGCCCCACAGGTTAACACGCTTTACTTTGAGTATATGCTTGAGGAGTTTAGCCGCCATCAACCGCAAGTGTTCAAGTTTATCTTTGTAGACAAAGCAGGCTATCACCGGGCAAAAGCCTTGCAAGTGCCCCAAAATATCCGCCTGGTGTATTTACCTTCTTCCAACCCTGAACTCAATCCGGTCGAAAGGCTGTGGGGGGATATGAAAAACAAAGTAGCTTTTCACAACTTCAGCCATGAACAAGAACTGGAAGCCTGGATCACTAATACGGCTAAAAGTTATGGGCAAAGACAGATCGCCTCTCTAACCGGATACCCTTACATTTTAGAAGCCATCAGCAAGATTACAACCTCTATGGAATAGCCTTCGCCCTATTTGGTATTACTACTTTGTTCACCGGATTTTCCTCTGAAACCAATGCCTTCGATTCACGTTGCGCCTGCTGCTCGTATCCTGCAATTAATCTGGCTTGCAGGTGCATAAATGCTTCCTGGTTTGCTACAAAATCCATAGAGCAATGCTCCCGTACATTTAAAAACACCCCATGGCAAGGAGGTAATTGTAAACCTACCGGAAACAGAGATTCGGTTTTTGAGCTGCGAGTATATATATCTTCAAAATCACTGGAAAGATTAGATACCTGTTTATATAAAGCATACCGTCTTATCTCACTCCACACTTCCGACTGGTTTCCCATCAGGTTTTTAGAGGCGCTTACATTCCTACGTATCGATTTCCGCAAAAACTGGGGTGAATGGTGGTCTGATGTAGAAAATGAACGGGAGGAATAATGCCATCTGCCCTGCTCAACACAACTGGCCGGAATGGTATTTTTCGATACAGGTGGCAATAATAAAGTAGCATTTACTACCCGGTTTTGTTTGGCACCTTTCAGTAAACTGCCTTCATAGATAAGCAGATGGCTCTGGCTGTGGTTGAGTACATATAATTGCTGTACCGAACCTGCCTGGTCTACTTCTGTTATTTCGGCGAGTTGCTGCTCGAGGGCTTTCGATAACTCAATGATGGGTTTTGGAAATTCATGTTGGGTGTGAATGGTAAAAATACGCAGTACAGACTGGTCAACGGGGTACTCAAATGGGCGGAATTCGCAGGCTGATATATAGTCAGCGAGCTGGGCTTGTACTAGAGATTGGGTCATAGTGGTAATGGTTTGCATATAATTGCAGCCAACCATCAAAGGTTACCGGCAAAACTGGAAAAAATTAGTTATTCCACGAGTCTGAACTTTTTTTATTTCCATACAATTATAGTGTTTCCTAAAACGGCCTGTATCATGTTGGAATCCGGCCTATGTTCCACCTAAACCCTATATATGAGTAAACACCTACACGACCAGTTATTAATCAGCCGATTGGCACAGTCGGAAACTGCTGCTTTCGCCAGATTAAGAAGATTATGTTTCAGGCCTGCTGTAAGCCATGTAATGCACAACAGCGGTAACCGTCAGGATGGAGAAGATGTATATGCTGATGCAGAAATAGTGATGTATCAAAAGGCCGTAGAAGGACTTGTGTTAAGCGCTTCTGTGAGCACGTATATGCACTGTGTGTGTAGACAGATCTGGCTGATGGAACTAAGGCGGCGAAAAAGAAGAAAACAAACCCTATCAGCTATTATTCCCGATTTCCAGTCAGGTGCATGGGATATTGATCCGGAAGCAGAGCAGCGCCGGAAAGAACAATTAGTAATGCGTATACATCAGGCTATAACTGAACTCAATCCAACTAAAAAAGTATTGATTTTGCTATCCGCTTACACCAGTATAAGCGGAGAAGAAATGGCGCACGAAACCGGCCTGAAAGACCGGATGGTAGTGAAAGTAAAATTAAGCCAGGCCAGAAAAGAAGTAAAAGATAAAATACTTCAGCACATGCTTACGCTTAATTAATTTGTGTGTCAGAGGATTAAAATATAAAAAGCCATATGACTCAAGTATTCATATGGCTTTTTAATTATATGAATATTTAAATGTTGAATTCCTAAACTTTAAGCTTACTCATAAATCATTCCCTTAGCTGCCAGAAGCGTATTTTGCAGGAGAGAAGCCCTGGTCATGGGGCCTACGCCACCGGGAACTGGGGTAATATAGCTGCATTTGGGTGCCACCTCATCGTATAGTACATCGCCTTTTAAAACAAAGCCAGATTTTTTGCTGGTGTCTGCTACTCTGGTCGTACCTACATCTATTACAACTGCTCCTTCTTTCACCATGTCTGCTTTCACAAAGCCTGGAATTCCGATAGCCGCAATCAGAATATCAGCCTGACGGGTGATCTCTGCCATATTCTGTGTTTTGCTGTGACACAAAGTAACTGTACAATTGCCCGGCTGTGTATTACGGGCCATCAGAATGCTTACCGGCAAGCCAACAATCTGGCTTCTGCCGATTACTACGCAATGCTTACCGGAAGTATCAATCCCGGTCCGCTTGAGTAATTCTACAATACCATTAGGTGTTGCCGGCATATAGGCAGGCCATCCTTTTACCATTCGCCCCAGATTTGCCGGGTGAAAGCCGTCTACATCTTTTTCAGGTAAGATTTTACCGATTATTTTATCTACCGAAATGTGCTTAGGCAGAGGAAGTTGCACAATTAAGCCATCTACTTCAGCATCCTGGTTAATAGAATCTACCACCTGCAGCAACTCATCCTCAGAAATAGAATCTTCGTAACGGTACAAAGACGAGCGGAAACCTACTTCTTCGCAATCTTTTACCTTATGTGTGACATAGGTTTCGCTGGCGCCATCATTTCCCACCAGAACGGCTACCAGATGTGGCGGACGGCTGCCGTTTTTAGTTATTTCTGCTACTTCTGCTGCAATTTCCTGCCTGATCTGGAGAGAAACCTGCTTGCCATCTATAATTTTTGTCATTTATACTATAAATATGTCGTTCCTGAATAAGGCGCAAAGTTATAAAATTTGCCATCGGAAGGAGGTAAAATTAAATTTAAATACATAACAACATATTTTCACTTTAACACAATTATTATGGACGAATCTGTATTCTGGTTTATTCTGATTATGCTGTATCTGGGCATTATTGCCATCAGCATAGCAGGCCAGTGGCTCTTGTTCGAAAAAGCCCGTAAACCCGGCTGGGCTTGCTTAATCCCGGTGTATAACATTGTAGTCTGGTTTCAGATTATTGGCAAGCCGCTCTGGCAGCTGGCCTTGCTTATTGTGCCGTTTGCCAATATCTATGTACTTATCACGATGATTACCGGTTTGTGCAAATCTTTCGGTAAGCCTGGTATTGGTAATTACCTGCTGGCTATATTTTTCGGATTATTCTATATTCCGTATTTAGGCTTTTCTTCTGAAGTACATTATGTAGGACCTGCGGAAGATAAAGATTTTCAGGCGCAACCGGTATTTCAATAAGAAAAATATGGCATAGAATTTTACAGGCAAAAGAAAAGCCCTGTTTTAAAAAACAGGGCTTTATTATTTTATACTATTTATCTTTATTTACTCAAGCTTTAACACAGCCATAAAGGCTTCCTGCGGTATTTCTACGTTACCAACCTGGCGCATGCGTTTTTTACCTTTCTTTTGTTTCTCCAATAGTTTCCGTTTCCGGGAAATATCACCGCCATAACACTTGGCCAGTACGTTTTTACGCATCGCTTTTACCGTTTCCCTGGCAATAATCTTTTGCCCGATAGCGGCCTGAATGGCAATTTCAAACATCTGGCGGGGAAGCAGTTCACGTAGTTTTTCACACAAACGTTTGCCCCAGTCATAGGCTTTATCCCGGTGAACGATGGCAGAGAGTGCATCTACTTTTTCGCCGTTAAGCATAATATCCAGCTTCACCATGTTTGATTCCCGGAAACCGATCAGTTCGTAATCGAGGGAAGCATATCCCCTGGAAATAGTTTTTAATTTATCAAAAAAGTCGAATACAATTTCAGACAATGGCAGATCGAAACTCAGTTCTACCCGGTCGGAGGTGAGGTATATCTGATTTTTGATAATGCCCCGCTTGTCCATACACAAGGCAATGATGCTGCCTACATATTCAGATTTGCTGATGATCTGCGCTTTAATGAAAGGTTCTTCAATATGGTCGATCAGGCTGGGATCGGGCATTTCGGAAGGCGCACTGATCTTAATCATTTCGCCTCTGGTGAGATAACAATGAAACTGTACGGAAGGAACCGTCGTGATCACCGTCATATCGAATTCACGCTCCAGGCGTTCCTGTACAATTTCCATGTGCAGCATCCCCAGGAAACCGCAACGGAAACCAAATCCAAGCGCTGCTGACGTTTCCGGTTCCCACACCAGAGAAGCATCATTTAACTGAAGTTTCTCCATCGACGCCCGTAATTCTTCAAATTCGGAAGTTTCTACCGGGTAAATACCAGCAAATACCATAGGTTTTACGTCTTCAAAACCCTTCACGATCAATGGCGTAGGACGGGCAACATGGGTAATGGTATCCCCTACTTTTACTTCTTTTGCCTCTTTAATACCCGAAATAATATAGCCTACATCGCCTGCCCCAATAAACTCACGGGGTTCTTTATCTAAACGCAGTACACCTACTTCATCAGCTTCGTATTGCTTGCCGGTTGCCACAAATTTTACCTTATCGCCCTTGCGGATTCGTCCGTTGAATACCCGGAAAATTACCTCAATACCCCGGAACGAGTTAAAGGAAGAATCAAAAATAAGTGCCTGTAATTCGGCTTCCGGATTTCCTTCCGGTGATGGAATACGTTCTACAATCGCCGCTAATATGTCTGAGATACCTATGCCTTCTTTACCGCTGGCATGAATTATTTCGTCCGGCTTACAGCCCAGCAGATCTATAATCTGGTCGGAAACCTCTTCGATCATCGCACCTGGCAAATCTATTTTATTGAGTACCGGAATGATTTCCAGATCCTGCCCTAAGGCCAGATAGAGGTTAGAAATGGTTTGTGCTTCTATGCCCTGGGCAGCATCTACAATCAGTAAAGCGCCTTCACAGGCGGCAATCGAGCGGGATACTTCGTAGGAAAAGTCTACGTGCCCGGGTGTATCAATCAGGTTGAGCACATATTTTTTGCCCTGATACAGGTAATCCATCTGGATGGCATGGCTTTTAATGGTAATGCCCCGTTCACGTTCCAGATCCATGTCATCGAGCAATTGTGCCTGCATATCCCGTTTTTGTACCGTCTGGGTAAATTCCAATAAGCGGTCGGCAAGGGTGCTTTTTCCGTGGTCAATGTGGGCAATAATGCAGAAATTTCTAATGTTTTCCATTCAGTAGGTATACTTCTATTTCATACAAAATTAGTAATAAATACTATTAATTGGAGACCCTAGACGAAAAGATTACAGCTATTAGGTACAGACAGGTGGTTTAGGATTTTATTACACATTTTTAAGCCGTAAATTGGGAATAAAGTTTTTTGAGTTTTGGCCTCATAACTCACGGCAAAGGTCAATAATTTTCACCTGCGCATCTTTCGAAAAATTAACATGAAAATAGATAAGTATTTACTACTACTTCTTTCTTTAGCTATCCTTCCTGCCTGCCAGAACAAACCCGAAAAGCCGGATTTACGAGGACATTGGCATGTTTACCGTTTACCATTTGATAGCACTTTCAGTACCTGGGACATTATTGATAGCACAAAATTTATAGTTAATGTGAATAATTATGAAGATGCTTATGAGCGATTTTATCACCTTTCTGTAGAAGATACTGTATTTCAAAATGTTCAGTTTAATCATTTTGAAGGCAATTTTAAATACCAGTTATCTTTTGATACCTTATTTCTTAAAGAGATAGATTATATACCTGTTAATGATTCTACCTATCTAGAATATGCAGGAGAAATTTTTGCCTACGGTATAAGGGTGGATGCCAGTACTTGTGATCTAACAAAAGAATATTATGGACATTTACAAATCAATATCAATCTCCCCATTTCAGAGAAAGTCACCGAACAAGATGACCTCTTAACTGTTTTATCCTTAGTCTCTTATATGGATATAGGAAAGCCCAAAAGTTTTATAAAGCAATATTCCAGTGATACTTTCTTGATTCAAGTTAATGATGTATTTATTCCATATCACTCCGTACCAGAATATATTGATCAGGAACGTGCAAAACTTCCGGAAGTAGACAGAGATAGCCTGATGATACTAATGGGCATAGATAGAAATACACCTGCTATAATGGTAGATAGTGTTGAGCAAAGCATCCATGCATCATATCCTATGGTCGATATTTATTATGCCTGTCTGCCGGAAGGAAAAACAAATATGCATAAACCCATATTTACCTCGCTGAAAAATGAATTTTCCAAATCAGCTAACAAGCCTGCTGCATCTCTTACTATCTCAATTGGTGAAGATAAGCAGGTAGAATGGACCATAGAGAAACGAAATCAAAAACCAGAATCCCAAAGGTATGATTTACAAACGGCGGAAGGTAAAGACAAACTGAGAGAGGCAATACTACAAGCAAATCAGAACAAACAGCCGCTGGGTATTCAATTTACTTTTGCGGGAAATACCACTTTTCAGGACTATATTACCGCACAAACGACCATTAAACAAATGCTTGAAGAAACTGCTCAGTAAATGATGCCAAAGACATTCATGGCTTTATTTTTTACGGCTTCGCCTTCTTCCTAAATTGAGAAAATAGATTATCCAGCGTCAGGATGCAAAACAGCACATTGGCATGGTCAAATTCCTTTCCCGAACTGCGCTCCTGAATCTGGTAAAAATAGCCAATACTCAGCCGTATATTATCGGTAAGTCCGTAATTAAATCCGCCATACAAACGGTTCTGGTCAAATACATTGGGATTCTTTTTGACTGCTTTGCCAAACTGAACGGAAATTTCATCCCAGGCCACCAGGCTGAACGGACGGTGCAGCCATTTCGCTGTGATTGGAAACTCCAGCCGTACCTGATAGCGAGCCCGCCAGTTAGGTTGAAATACATGGTTATTAGCCAGATCCCGCCAGCGGTGTTCCAGGCTATAGCGGTTGGCATATATGAATTTCCGAAAACGCTGCTCCTGCTCCAGACGCACTGTTGTCCGTAGTTCTGTTACTGGCTTTCTCTCCAGGTCAGCGGGATTCCCGATCAGTGCCCAGTGTTTGAAATATCCTATTGGTGAAATACCTATCCGCAGGCTGGGATTAGGAGAATACGTAAACCAGGGCCAGTAACTGACAAACTGAGGTGCTTTAAACACATTCAGGCTGCCAGGAGAAATGTTCTGCTGCCTGGTTTGCAGGTACACTTCCCAGCGGAACTTTGCATTAATAGTATCTGTCAGCGCTATTCTTCCCCAGAATACATTATGGTGATAATGTGTTTGGGCATAGCCCAGACTGGCTGATAGTCCGGTGAATATTATTCCAAGAAGAATATTTTTCAGCATATAAAAAAACAGATCGCAATTTACTATCTCTCCCAAAAAGGTGCAAGGATATTAGATTGTTTACGTATCTGGTAAAATTAATTCCTTTATTTCTGACTGAACCTTTAAACCTGGGATTGACTATGATAGGTAAAGTTTTCAAAATCCGTTGATTCCTGTTAATTTTACGGCTTACCAGAACATTTTCTATGTTAAGTCCGGAGATCAGAGATAAGTATGAGGCAGTGATCGGCCTTGAAGTGCATTGCCAGTTACTTACCAAAAGTAAAATTTTTTCTACCGATGCCGTTGAGTTTGGCAGTATGCCTAATACCAATATCACGGTCATTTCACTGGGGCATCCTGGTACATTGCCCATGCTCAATAAAAAAGCGGTAGAACATGCCATTAAAATGGGGCTTGCCTGCCACTCCCAGATCAGCAGCTACAATGTATTTGCCCGTAAAAATTATTTCTATCCCGATTTACCCAAAGGTTACCAGCTTACGCAGGATAAAACGCCCATATGTGTTGGGGGGTATGTGCCCATTAAAACCAAAGACGGCAAAGAAAGAAATATACAACTTACCCGTATCCACCTGGAAGAAGACGCCGGAAAATCGATACACCTTGCTGGCGAAACAGAAACCCTGGTCGATCTGAACAGGGCTGGTACAGCATTGATAGAAATTGTATCTGATCCGGTTATTAAAACTTCGGATGAAGCGTATGCTTACTTAACCGAGATCCGCAAGCTGGTGCGTTACCTGGAAATTTGTGATGGCAATATGGAAGAAGGCTCTATGCGCTGCGATGCCAACGTTTCTATTATGCCTAAAGGAAGTAAAGTATTGGGAACTAAGATCGAAGTAAAGAACATGAATTCGATCCGGAATGTGCAGCATGCCATTGACTATGAGATCGAAAGACAAATTATAGAGACAGAAAAAGGTGTAACGCTGGTTTCTGAAACACGTACGTTCGATGCTGGCGATGGGAAAACCTACAGCATGCGTACCAAAGAAACCATGAATGATTACCGGTATTTTCCCGAACCAGATCTGAATCCTTTGATTGTTTCGGAAGAATGGCTGGAATCTATAAAAGTGCAAATGCCCAGCCTTCCGCATGAGCTCTACGAAAAGTTTATGCACACCTATCACCTGCCGGAATACGATGCCCACGTACTGACGGATACAAAGGAAATTGCTCAATACTTCGAGGCAGTTTGTAAGCATACTACCCATTATAAAGCTGCATCTAATTGGGTAATGGGACCCATAAAATCGCACTTAAATGAAAACCATCAGTCTATCAGCAAGTTTCCGCTTTCACCGGAACAGATTGCCGGATTGATCGGGTTAATAGATAGCCATACAGTGAGCCATTCAGTAGGTGTACATCAGCTGTTCCCGGCTATGCTCCATCAGCCTTCGTTGAGTGCCGCTCAGATTGCCGAAAGCCAGAATCTGATGCAGAACAGCAACAGCGATGATTTGAAAGCTTTAATTCAGGAAATATTAGCCAGTAATCCCCAGAAAGTAAAAGAGTATAAGAATGGAAAAAAAGGCTTGCTGGGTATGTTTATGGGAGAAGTAATGAAAAAAACCCAGGGCAAAGCCGATCCGAAATTAACCAATGAACTATTAAGTAAAACCCTGAGTGAAGTATAATATCGTTGTTAGTTGTTGGTCTGAAACCTGGATTTTTGCGGATTAACGGATTTTCAGGATTTAATATAATGGGAATATAATCCTGACAACCCGGTAATCTTAATAATCCTGGTTCCAGACAAAATCAGTTAAATCCTTACAATCAGTGTATTCTGCGTTTCTGAATTCGCACTATTTTTAACAGCATATCGTTGTAGCTTTACATCTGAAGAATATTTAATTTCCGCTTTTATTCAAGCATTTATGAAACAACTATTTTTAATCCTTTTCCTGACCAGCCTGTACTTTTCCTGCGATTCACAATCGCAGCCTAACCAGTCAAGTACCAGGCAGCCTGCCAGCACCGCTACACAGGAAGTTACTATTTCCGGAAAGGTAAAATTTCCACAGCAAGGATATATTGTATTGAGCGAGTTACAACAAAATGGTTTTAAAAACCTGGATTCTGTACAACTCAAGAAGGACAATACGTATACCTTGAAAAACAAAGCAGGCGAAGCAGGATTTTATATGCTCAACTTTTTCGACAAGCAAAAAGTATTGTTGATCGTAGATACTAAAAACCTGACTGTTGATGCCGATGGCAATTCACCGGCCGGAAATTATTCCCTGAAAGGTTCTAAAGATGCTGAGGATCTGCAGAAAATAACTAAGCTTCAAAACGAATTACAGGCAAAAGTAAGTGGTCTGGAAGGCAAATTCCAGGCAGCCAATGCCAAAAAAGACGAAAAAGAAAAGCTGAAGCTACAGCAGCAGTATTTTGGTATGCAGGCCGAATTTGTAGGAAAATTAAAAGAGCAGATGCGGCAGATCGGACCAACATTGGCTTCCTGGTATGCTACCAATCTACTCAATCCGGAAGAAGAATATGTATTCCTGGATAGCCTCAATAAAGGCTTTCAGAAACAGATACCTAATTCCCATTATGTAAAAGAATTTAATCAGAAGCTGGATCAGTATAAAAATGTGGTATCCATTGGCCAGCAGGCACCTGAAATTACTCTGGATAGTCCGGAAGGCAAACAAGTTAGTTTATCTTCGCTGCGGGGCAAATATGTACTGATCGATTTCTGGGCTTCCTGGTGCGGACCTTGCCGCCATGAAAATCCGAATGTAGTGCGTATGTACAATAAGTTTAAAGGCAAAAATTTTGAAATTTTCGGCGTATCTCTGGATAAAAGCAAAGATAAATGGCTGGAAGCGATCAAAGCAGATGGACTTTCATGGGTACATGTATCTGATCTGCAATACTGGCAATCGGCTGGTGCCAAACTATATAATGTACAAGGCATTCCGGCTACTTTCCTGGTAGATCCGAATGGTAAAGTAATTGCCAAAAACCTCCGGGGTCAGGCTCTTGAAGATAAACTCGACCAGGTACTGGCTCAAAAATAGGCAACCGTTATTGGTTGTTCGTTGCTAGTTGTTAGCAAAAGCTTATAAACTAACATTCTGCAGATTTATCTAATACGCAATTATATATTCTAAAACAGAAAGGCTGAAATTTAAGATTTCAGCCTTTCTGTTTTGATAATTATATGAGGCTACTGCCCACTATAGGCGATCCGGTAAATTACCCCATTAGAATCGTCGGCCACCAGCAATGAGCCATCCGTATGCACCGTTATTCCGGTAATGCGGGCAAATTGTCCTTTATTATCATTCACCAGGAAGCTGCCTACAAAATCCTGAAACTGGGTGGGCTGGCCATTTTCAAAATGTAAGCGCACAATCTTATAACCGGAGGGTTGCTTGCGGTTCCAGGAGCCACGCATGGCAACAAAGGCATCATTCTGATATTCGGGTGGAAAGGTAGAACCTGTATAAAATATCATTCCCAATGGCGCACTATGGGCCTCATAAGTAAGCAGCGGCAAAGTAGTTTTGGCCAGGTATTGCTGATAAGTGGTATCTCCGGGAGGAGCCAGTTGCGGATAAAATTTACCTTCGCCATAAATGTAAGGCCAGCCGTAATCAGCACCCTGCGCAATCTTATTCAATTCCTCTTTCTGGTCTTCATCCCCCAGCCAGTCGATGCCATGGTCCATTCCCCATAATTCCTTGGTTTGCGGATGCCATCCAAATCCGATCATATTGCGGAGTCCTTTGGCAAAAATCTTCCGGTTGGTGCCATCCGGATTCGCGCGTACCAGGGTAGCATTCTCTTTATTGGATTCTTCGCAGGCATTACATGTACTGCCAATGGAGATATACATAAGTCCATCGGGACCAAAAGCAATCGTGCGGTTATTGTGCTGACCGGCATCCGGCAAATCAGTCATCAGAATCTGAAGGCCGCCCAGGGTTCCATTTGAATTAATAGCTGCAGAGAGCACTTCACGGGCAGTCACCATATACATGGTATTGTTGTAAATAGTGATACCGTGCATATTCTGCCTAGTAGCCACCACTTGCCGTTCATCGGCTTTGCCATCTGCATTTATATCACGGAACATAGTTAACGTGCCTGCTTCCCTATCTGTAGCATATACCACGCCTGTACTGCTCACAGCCAGCATCCGGAATTTTCCACCGCCTTCCGCAAACTTATTTACCGTAAAGCCCTGTGGCTTATTCAACTTATTTACATTCTCATCTGAGGCGGGTACTATGGCAGGCTTAAATACATAGCCAGTTACTTTGGTAAAAGTAGGTTCATATTCATTTTGCGGAATCGTTTCTTTCTCATCTTCTTTGTCCTGGCAACCGCCCAGGAGCATGGAGGCGCAGGCAAAACCTATGGCCAGGGGTTTAAAAATCATTTTCATCAAAATAGCTGGTTAAAGGACTGGTAAATAAAGTAAGGTGCAGGGTATGCATCAAATTTCTACGGAAGTATGTATATATTGTTTAGCATTCTAACAAATAATATGTAGTGCTTTCTAATAAATATACAATACCCATATTTTGATATTTACTAATCTCATTTACAAATGAAACTATATGAACTTTTATCAAAGATATTATGCTGTATATCAATCTATTAATTCATTAATTGGTTGGATATAAATAAATTAGGCCATTCAATCAATTAAAGGCATACCCATAAAATAGCAGTACATATACTTATGCTTTAGTGAACCAACTCTTTAAATACCCCTTAAAACTATTAGCTCATAGGCTACGTAGAAAAATAAATCTGAATATTTATTTTAGCTTTAACCTTCCATTGAACCTACCCTTTTTTTCATGACACGGACGGATATAATTACCCCCGCCATGCTCAAAGTATTTGAAACGCTGCCGGATCTGTATTTGATTCTTTCACCGGAACTACATATTCTAACTGCCAGTAATGCTTACCTGGCTGCTACATTTACTAAGCGGGAAGAAATTACTGGTAAATACATTTTTGATGTTTTTCCGGAAAAAACAACTATTCCCGGAGTCCATTCGATAGGTAACCTCTACGCTTCTCTACAAGAAGCCTTAACTACCAGGCAGCCTCACCAGATGGCTATGCAACGATACGATCTGTCTCAATCCTTGGATGAGGTAAGTCAGGTGGAAAAGTACTGGCAAATTTTAAATACACCAGTTCTGGATGATAGCGGCCATAACATCCTCTATATTATTCACAAAGTAAATAATGTTACGACCCTGGTACTCAACCAGCGCCAGGTAGAAGCCTCCTCAATCAGAGAGCAGGCAGCCCTTGACGAAGCAAACCTACAGCGTAAAAAACTACAGGATCTGTTTATGCAGGCTCCAGCCCTGATTGCTTCCGTAAAAGGGCTAACCTGTATTTTTGACCTGGTGAATCCACCTTTTCAGGAGCTATTTCCAGGAAGATCACTTTTGGGCCAACCCTTCATTGAAGCGATTCCTGAAATGAAAGGGCAGTTTATAATGGATGTATTTGAGAGAGTGTATCAGACCGGTGAAACATATAATGGGCTTGAAATTCCTATCCGCTTACATTCAAGAGATCAGGGAGCATGGGAGACCCGGTACTTTACGATGAATTGCCAGGCGACACGGGATGTAGCAGGCAATATACTGGGTGCTATTCTTTTTGCATACGATGTAACTGAAAATGTACGGATGCGCAACGCGCTGGAACAGCTCAATCAGAAACTAGAAGATCAGGTTGCTTCCCGTACCCAGGAACTGAAAATAGCACAGGATGCCACAGAAATTGAACGGAGTAAGCTCTATCATTTGCTTATGCAAGCGCCGGCATTGATCTGCATATTCGAAGGACCTGAGCATATTTTCCGGCTGGCTAATCCATCCTATCAACAACTGGTAGGCGACCGCCCTATACTAGGCAGATCTATTGCACAAGCTATGCCCGAACTAGCAGGACAGCCTATTTTTGGCTTGCTGGACAAAGTGTATCAGACCGGGGAGTCATATTATGCGTATGAGATGCTGGTACAACTGGATCATACCAATTCTGGTACCCTGGGCGAGAATTATTATAATTTTGTTTACCAGCCCACACGTAACCTGGAAGGCCAGATCGATGGCATTCTGGTGTTTGCCTATGAGGTTACCCAGCAGGTACTAGCCCGGAAACAGGTAGAAAAAAATGAAGAGCATTTACAACAGCTCAATGCAGCTTTAGCAGCTTCCAATGAAGAGTTAAGTGCCACCAATGAAGAATTATCCACCATCAAAGTAACCCTCGAACAGTTAAATGGTGAATTAGAACGACGTGTAACAGAAAGAACACAAGAGTTAAGGCTGGCCCAGAAGGAAATAGAACATCAGAAAGATCGATTAGAACGGTTTTTTATGCAAGCTCCTGTAGCTATTTGCGTACTAAATGGGCCTACTATGGTTTTTGAACTGGTAAATTCCTATTATCAGCGATTTTTTCAGGGACGCAATCTACTGGGCAAACCACTCATAGAAGCCCTGCCCGAACTTAAAGGCCAGTCCATCCAGACAATTCTGGAGAAAGTATACCGCACAGGTGAAACCTTTGAAGGCCGGGAAGTGCTGGTTCCATCCATCCGGTATGAAGGTGGCCCTGTAGAAGATAGTTATTTTACTTTTATTTATCAGGCCAGGCATAACGAGAAAGGGCAGGCAGATGGTATTCTTGTAATCGCTTATGAAGTAACTGAGCAAGTGTTAGCCCGCAGGAAAGTAGAAGAAAGTGAAAAGCAATTGAGGCTTATTACCGATGCTTTACCGGTGTTGATCGGCTATCTGGATAAAGAAGAAAAATACCGTTTTGCTAACCGGGCCTATGAATCATGGTTTAATCAGGACCCGGACTTTTTGCTGGGGCGGGCCGTACGTGAGGTAGTGGGAGAAAAAGCCTATCTGGGCGTAAAAAAATACATTGACCGTGCTTTGTCTGGAGAAAGACTGGATTTTGAAGCCAGAATGCCCTACCGGGAAAACTTTGTAAAACATATCCGTACGAGTTATGTACCCGATATTCAGAATGGAGAAGTGGCAGGATTTTATACATTGGTAACCGATGTTACAGAACAGGTAGAGGCCAGGCAGAAAGTAGAAGAAAGTGAACTACGATTCCGTACGCTGCTCGAATCTATTCCGCAAATCACCTGGACAGCCCTGCCTACAGGAGAGATCAATTTTTACAACGAACGCTGGTATGATTATTCCGGATCAAACTATGAAGCAACAAAAGAATGGGGATGGAAATTATTCATACACCAGGATGATCTGGCTGCCACGCTAAAAACTTACCAGCAATCCTTATCAACCGGAGAAGCTTTTAAGTCGGAGTTCCGCCTGAGACGTAAGCAGGATGGAGAATACCGCTGGCACCTGAGCCGGGCGCTTCCTATCCGGAATGAGCAAGACACCATTACCTTATGGGTGGGAACAGCCACAGACATTCATGAACAAAAAATCATAGAGCAACAATTGATGGAGAGCGAACAGTATTTCCATATGATGGCCGACAAAGCGCCTGTAATGATCTGGATCACCAGGCCTGATGGGTATTGCACCTATCTGAATAAACCCTGGTTTGATTATACCGGACAAACAGAAGATGAAGCAACCGGACTCGGCTGGACACTGGCGACACATCCGGAAGATGCAGAAAAGGCATCCAACGTTTTTATGGAAGCGAATGAGAATAGAACTGAATTCCGCTTAAGTTACCGGCTCAGAAGAAAAGATGGCACCTACCGATGGTTTACAGATGTAGGCCTGCCCAGATTCAGCCACACAGGAGAATTTGAAGGGTATGTAGGCGCTGTTCTGGATATTCATGAACAAAAGATGGCCGAAGATGCCTTACAAATGAGTACCCGTCAACTGGCGGCTATAAACGAAGATCTTGCGGCGGCCAACCAGGAGATTCAGGCAAGCAATCATGAACTGAGTATCAGTAACCAGCAGCTGATATATATGAATGCAGATTTAGATAATTTTATCTATACTGCTTCTCATGATCTAAAATCGCCTATTGTGAATATTGAGGGATTAATGAAATTTCTTATGCGCCAGTTACCAAAAGAGATTTTAGAAGGAGAAAGAACAAACAAGACTATCAGCTATATTCAGGAATCTATTGAACGCTTTAAACATACCATTGCCAATCTTACAGAAGTAGTGAAGCTTCAGAAGGAAAACAGCCAGCCGATGACCTGGGTGGACCTTGATAAATTGCTACATGAAGTAAAGCTGGATTTAACCACTGAAATCAAAAAATCGAAAGCCAGAATAGTAGTAGATGTCAGCCAATGTCCACATATACAGTTTTCAGAAAAAAATCTAAGGAGTACCTTGTACAACCTGCTGAGTAATGCCATTAAATACCGTTCTCCGGAGCGCCGCCCGGAAATATATATTCATTGTGGCCAGAATGAGGAGTATCAGATACTTACCATTCAAGATAATGGCCTGGGCATGAATTTAACAGGTGATCAAAAGTTATTTTCCATGTTCCGCCGCCTGCACACCCATGTGGAAGGATCAGGAATAGGTTTGTATATGGTGAAAAGAATGATTGAAAATTCCGGAGGCAAGATTGAAGTAGAAAGTAAAGTTGATGTAGGCTCTACTTTTAAAGTTTATTTCAAACGTCCGCATCAACCAAAGCCGTAATACTAAACTGATGCTGGTATTTACTGAAAGTATTTTGTAAAATGCTTACAATAACGGATTGATAGTAAAATTCCTCGTTATACCTTTTCTATCTCTGTGTAATATGCCTAAGCCAATCTATAGCATCAGGCTTGTGATGATGCTATTCCCTAAATTAAATTTAGCTGAGTGACTAGCTTTACTCTGCCACACCCCGGATACGGGTAGCCAGGCGGGACAAACCAGTTTTTACATTGCCAGTAGCTCGGTTAGCTGCATCTACGCCAGATTTCACGGTATTGGCACCTGCTTTTCGGGTTGCTTTCATAATAGAAGAAATCACTTGTCCGGAGCTTTGTAACACTATTGATTTAAGCATAACCGACGCTTCCCGGAAAGCTGCTTTCCTAACTGCCCGGGTATGGAAAGTAGTGGTACTGGCACAATAACGCTTGGTAACGATTCCCACTCTCAGGGTAAGAAATGCATTAATGGTTCCTTCCAGCAGCGAATCCATTATGATATGAGTAACCGATCCTATAAACGGCACAGATTTTAAAGCTGTATTTTGCATAAGGGTACCAAACACAGGTTCTAATTGTTCCGAAAAGTCCAGGTCCTCAATTTGAGCGGCCAGAAAAGTAGTAGCACCCACATTGGCATACAAGGCTACCATATCTTTAGGTGCCGGACGCTGATAATAAATATGAGCCAGATCCCACACCATTTTCGACTGAGTAATAAATACAGTGAGTGCATCCAGCTTGCCATTCTGCGAAATAGCTGTTGTCAGAAATACACTTTTAGCCGTATTTTGTATGATGGCATCTGCTTTAATACTGAGTAAATCCAGCCCTTTCTGGATATCAGCCTCTTTGGTAAAATCCAGATCACCTCCTTTTAATAGCGAGTTTTTAGCCAGGCGGTTCCCTAATTTTGACAGATATGCTGGTCTTTCCTCTTCTGATTCCGGCGGAGATAAAGGAGTAGGCAAACGGAAATACAACACGACAGGCAGCACAAACAACGCTGTAAACAGAATGATAAGCGTGATCAAAACTGCGTCGCCTAATATAGGATTTAAGGCACTGGTATAGGTATACACCTGCATTACCTGGTTAAATACAAACAGCACAAAGGCTACCAGGATTAGTATACCAACGGTTAGAAATAAAAACTTTAGCTGTTTGCGCATACACAAGTATAAGAGTATATACCTGTATACTTTTATATACTTAAATTAGTTCTCCCTATTCAATTTTCATTGGATGAAAGCAGAAAATATATGTGAGGGGATATTAAATTATTCTTTATAGTAGGCTGAAAACAAAAAACCACAAGCTGCTTAGCCTGTGGTTCAGAAATAAGATAGTATGAATTATTAAGCATGTGTAGATAAATAGCTGGCTACACCTTCGCGGGTTGCCTGCATGGCTTCTTTGCCTTCTTCCCAGTTAGCTGGACAAACTTCGCCATGTTTTTCTACATATTGCAGCGCATCTACCATCCGGAGTGCATCATCTATGTTACGGCCCAGAGGGAAATCGTTAATTACACAATGACGGACAAAGCCTTGTTTATCAATCAGGAAAGTACCTCTGTAGGCAATAGGTGTACCTACAAAAATCATATCACCTTCCTCATTATAATCATAATGCCCGCCTAATACACCAAAATTATTGGCAATGGTTTTGGCTACATCGGCTACAATAGGATAAGTTACACCCTCAATACCACCTCTGTCTTTAGGAGTGCTTAACCAGGCCAGATGTGAATTTTCTGTATCTGTAGAGCAGCCCACCACCGCAACATTTCTCTTCTCAAATTCTGCCAGTTTCTCCTGGAAAGCAAGTATTTCTGTAGGGCAAACGAAGGTAAAATCTTTGGGATAAAAGAAAAACACAACTTCTTTATTTCCTACATACTGGCTCAGTGAAAAATCTTCGACAATCTCTTCACCATTAATTACAGCTGGCGCAACAAAAGATGGGGCTTTTTTTCCGATTAATGACATGTTTTTAGATCGTATATTTGAATAACAAAAGATAATTTATAGTATTTTTTCTGGATAAAATATTGCTTTAATTAAAATAAATAATAGTAAATAACCAATATTTTGCTCCAAGGCAAATGTACATCTTAATCCCTTGAATGACAAGTATAGACCTTAAAAATTTAGAATTTTACAAAAATATCAATATAAACAACTCAATAGTTATTTCATAATATACTGATTTACTGTTTTTTATTCTATTTATTAATTTCTGCTAGAAATTACAAGAATAAAAAATGCAAGAGCAAATATTTATTAATTATAATTGTATAAAAATAATATGAAATAGAAAATTACTGATACATAAAATTTAGACAATGTACTTATTAAGTTGAGGCTTTAGGAGAAGCAAGAGGTTCTTCTGGAAGCGTATTGATCTCTACTTGTACGATATTATTTCTTGATCTTTTAAGTATAGTAAATTCATAAGGAGCAATCACTATATGTTCATTGTCTTCGGGAATCCGGCCAAAGTGATAAATAAGTAAACCAGCCAGACTATCATATTCTTTATTTTCTTCAATGGCTACCGGTAAATACTCATTTATATCTGCAATAGAAGCCGACCCCAGCACTTTGTATTTACCCTCTGTAACCTCCTCCACAATAGGACTCTCATTATCATATTCATCCTGAATTTCACCCACAATTTCTTCTACAATATCTTCCATAGAAATAATACCTTCGGTGCCACCATATTCATTTACTACAATGGCCATATGAAGACGTTGCCGCTGAAAATCACGGAGCAAATCGCTTACCCGTTTGGATTCCGGCACAAAATGAGCAGGACGCAGCAGATCTTTAATCACAATATTTTCTTTCTTGCGCATCCGCAGCAACAAATCTTTGATATGTATAACACCAATAATATTATCCAAGGAATTTTTAAAAACCGGCACCCTGGAATAGCCTTCATCTATTACTTTATCCAGCATTTTATCATCGGCCTGCTCTATATTTAACCCGACCACTTTTGTACGGGGAACCATTACCTGTCTGGCAGTCCGCTCTGAAAAATCGAAGGCATTTCTGATGATCTCATATTCCGTCGTTTCCATGTTACCACTCTCATTTCCCTGTTCTACCAGGAACCGTAATTCCTCCGGACTATGTACTTCGTGTTCGGAAGCCGGAGCAATGCCAATTGCCTTTAAAATCAGGTTTGCAAAACCATTCAGCAACCAGATAAAGGGTCTGAATACAACATAAAAAACATTAAGCGGATAGGCTATTCCCAGCGTTACTCCTTCCGAGCGCTGAATGGCGATGGATTTTGGTGCCAGTTCGCCAAATACAATGTGCAATACAGTAATGATAGAAAACGCTACTCCAATAGAAATTCTATGAATAAGAACGGTATCTACTGCCAAGCCAAAAAAAGCAAACAAATCCAGAATCAGTCCTTCTACCAGGCTCTCTCCGACCCAGCCCAGTCCGAGACTGGCCAGTGTAATACCCAATTGGGTAGCCGACAGGTAAGCATCCAGCTTAGCTACTATCTTTTTTGCCATGATTGCCGCACCACTTCCGGTTTTGGCCATGAGTTCGATCTGAGAGGGACGTACTTTTACAATGGCGAATTCTGCGGCTACAAAAAATCCGTTGAGTAATACCAACAGGAGTGTACCAATAATGCTTATGATCACGTGTATATAGGATTTAGGCTCAGGTTTGAGAAGCTGCTACCGGCAAAAATTAAGGAACAGCACAGCTTCTCTCTGTAAATATATATTTTTACACGTATTTACGTAAAAAAAGGCTGAGGTTCATTTCTACTAATGCCGGTGAATATTTCACTTTGACCAGAACAAAGCCGGCTGTTAACGGAATGTAAGAGATTTGGTCGGCGAAACAGACTTTTGTACAGGTTTGAACACTTGCAAAGGAAGATTATTGCGGGCCACGACCAGCAGTTTAGCATCTTTGGTTTGTAAGGGTTTTATATCGCGCACCTCTCCTTCCAGCAAAAAACCATTTTCCGTGGGCAGTACCGGTTCAAAGCTGCCTTTTCCATTTCCTTTTAGTAATAAGCCATAGCTGGCATCATACCGGCCCTGGTACATGCTTACCCCATAAAAATTCCCGCCCAGCAACACATCCAGATTTCCATCCTTGTCTACATCTTCTATATAAAAGGCAAATATTTTAGACACTTGTGCTTCCAATGGTAATGTATGGACTTTAAAATTTTTGTTTCCGGTATTTTCCAGATAAACCGATTCAAATGTATTTACTTCCAGTAAGTCAGCCTCTTTTAGCTGTTCGGTTGTAAATATTTCATCAATAGCTTTACCAGCAAAGCTTTTATAATCTGTAAATTTTTTGTTTATCAGGGGTAATTGTTTGCCCAGTTCATCTTTGGTAGCTACCGGATACCATTTATCGCCTAAACTGTAGGAGAGAATATGCTCCAGTGTCTGATTGGCATCAATGTCTTTTACATACATTTTCAGCTGAGAATCCGTACGTTTGCGGAATTTGGTATTAACGCCCAGATTACCAGCTATCAAATCAATATCTCCATCTTTATCGAAGTCTGCGGCTGCCAATGCACTCCATAATCCCTTCTTCTCTGACAAGCCAGCAAGATCCGATTTCTCAAATTTGCCATTCTTATTTTCAAATACCTGTACTGCCATCCAATCTCCGGCAATGATTAAGTCATCATCTTTGTCATTGTCATAATCTACCCATATAGCATCCGTTACCATACCGACTTTGCGAAGCTGGGGAGCCAGTTTTTCGGTCTGGTCGGAGAAGTGGCCTTTTCCATCATTGATCAGCAAGTATGAATTGGGTGATTTTCCGTAATTATATCCAACTACCCGGCCGCCAATAAATAGATCCAGATCGCCATCTTTGTCAAAGTCGAAAGGCCGGACACAGCTTTTGTTATCGTACATGGCAGGCAAGCTGTTTTCTGATCTGGTAAAATTACCTTTCCCGTCATTCAGATATAGGCGGTCGAACAGTTGCGACATTTGCCCATAGAACTCATTTCCGGCTGTAACGACATAGAGATCCCGGTCTTTGTCATTATCTGCATCAAAAAACACAGCATCTACATCTTCATAAACAGAATCGGCTTTAAACAGGGCTTCATTTATACAGGTAAAACCTTTGGCATTTTGTACAAATAACTTTCCAGGCTGGTGTTTGGCTCCGCCTGCATAAAAGTCATCTAAGCCATCGCCATTTACATCGCCGGTTGCCAGCGCAGGTCCTTCCGTAGATACCTGAAACGGCATAAGTCCCTCCCGGAAAAAATCCAGATAGTCATTCTCCTGATGTTTATGGGCTAGTTTTAATGAGTCGCTGATATCCTGATACAAGTTATTTCCAGAAGGGTAGATTTGATTAAACACTATATCATACTCAGCATTTGCCTGCAATTGATTAAGCACTAAAACTGTATCGGTGGCAACAGCAGTGGCTATTTGTACTTTCTTATCCGGCCAGATAATAATGATAGAATCAATTTTTTCTGCTTTTCCGACACCAAAAGTAAGTACCGGTTCTACAGCCGAGAGAAATCCACGGGTTGGCATTAGCTGCTGAATTTGAGTGGTACCTTTGTTTTTCAATATGGCCTTTGCCCCTACACCGAATGTATTCGGTGCTATTCCTTGCAGTTTTAATTTTATGTAGTGATTGCCTGCTTGTTTTTCACTATTGTTGCGGTACACACCCGGCTGGTCATTTATGGTATTAGTCACCAGATCCAGATCGCCATCGTTATCCAGATCAGCATAAACAGCGCCATTGGCAATATCTGGTTGATCAAATCCCCAATCTGCAGATTTATTCTCGAAGCGAAGGCCATTTATACCCTGGAATACATAATTATGGACTTTCCCTTCCGGCATAGCAGCCATTGAATTTTTATCCATTTTTCTGGACGTTTCCAGCGCACTACTCACAGAATCATTTAATGCATATTTGATATAATCCAGGTCGTTGGGCCGCCTGACAATCCCATTGGTTATAAAAATATCCTTTACGCCATCGTTATCATAATCGGCTAAAAGCGTGCTCCAGCTCCAGTCAGTGGCTGCTACGCCAGACATTAAGGCTATGTCACTAAATTTTTTTCCGGAAGAACTTAGCTGAAGACAATTACGGCTGTACTGATTGAAATAACCAAATTGTAGTTTGTAAAGAAAAATATCATAGGGATCTTCCCCCATAGAAGCCTTTTCAACCTTTTCATCTTCCGGATACATATCCAGTGTCATGATATCCTGAAAGCCATCATTGTTGAGGTCTGCAATATCGCATCCCATAGAAAAGCGGCTCAGGTGGGTAAAATGCTCCTTTACGCTTTCTTTAAAGGTGCCATCCTGATTATTGATATAATAATAATCGTCTTCATGAAAATCATTGGATACATAGATATCCTCCCATCCATCATTATTAAGATCGGCTACAGAAATACCTAAACCATACCCCATCGCCGCCTGGTAGATACCTGCTTTCTCACTTACATCTTTAAACCTGATATTGCTTTTTTGGGTAGAATCTGCTGATACCAATGGGTTTTCGAAAAGATAATCCCCTGCTTCGTTGTGCCGGAGGGCTCTGGAAGAAACCCTGTCATAGCTTCGGGATGTATGTACGGCATGGTTTAACAGATACGCATCCAGGTCTCCATCTTTATCATAATCGAAAAAGGCTGCTTGTGTAGCAAATCCTGTAAAGTCAAGGCCGTAATCAAGTGCTTTCTCCGTAAAAGTCATGTCACCATTATTGATATATAACTCATTAGAGCCCTCCAGACCTTTATAGTTGCCAACAGCACATACATATATATCTAAAAATCCATCTCCATTCACATCTGCCATCGTTACACCGGTTTGCCAGTCGGCAAAACCCTCTACGCCTGCTTTCTGCGTAATATCTTCGAATGTAAAATTACCTTTATTAAGATATAATCGGTTTTTGCCACTATTGGAAACAAAATATACATCGGTTAAGCCGTCGTTGTTTATATCGCCTGCGGCTACACCAGCGCCATTATAGAAATACAGGTAATCGAGAATATTAAGTTTGTCTGAGTCTTTTACTTCATTGATAAATCCGATCCCACTTTGTGTAGAATCTATTTTTGAGAACAGCGCTTTCTGGTCTTTGGATGAATTACAACCCAATAAGAATACCCAAAGGAGCACACTACTGAACAGGCTGTTTTTTATAACTGAAGATCTGAGTTTTGTCATTATTCTTGGCTAACACAATGAATTCCTGATTACTGGCACCTTTTATTTTTCTGGCATGCCGTACCTGACCTTTTACAAAAAATCCTGATTCCCTGGGAAACACTACACTAAATTTACCCTTTCCACTGCTTTTTAATATCAGTCCGTAATTGGCATCATACCGGCCAATTTCAGGAAGTACGTCAAAGAAGTTACCTGTGAGCAAAATATCCTGCTTTCCATCCTGGTCATAATCCAGGGTTTCAATCCCATATATGGGTGAGAACTGTGCTTCTACCGGCAAGGCTTCTAATGTAAATTTACCATTACCTTCATTTATTAAGAATGAAGAGGCAGGATTATAGACTTTTTTCTCGACCACTGTTTTCATCTGTTCCGGCGAAAATATGTCAGCAACTCCTTTGTCAGCGTACTCACTGAATTTAACAAACTTCTTTTTTACCAGTGGCAAGCGTTTTTGCAGCTCTGCTTTCAATACCATCGGATAAGTTTTGCCATTTTCAGTATAGCAGCTTATAATTTGCTCAACAGATCCATTCTGATCATAATCATTTACATATAATGCTGCCGGTTTTTCTTTACTGGCAGTGATGCGGCTGTTAAGGCCTAAATTTCCGAGAATAAAATCAATATCTCCATCTTCATCAATATCAGCCGGATGTATTGTATTCCACCAGCCTTCACTATTTGCCAGCGCCGGACTATTCATTTTATCCAGACGGTTGCCTTTCACGTTCTTAAATATACTCACTGGTGCCCAGTCGCCGGCTACGATTAAATCGGGATAGGTATCTTTATCTATATCAGCCCAGGCAGCAGCTGTAATCATACCCAGTTCGCGGATCTGTGGCATATACCGTTTCGACATGTTTTTGAAGGTACCTGTGCCATCGTTTACATACAAATAATGTAAGGGATCATATCCGTACTGGCCGGGAATTAGCCTGCTGCCAACAAACAAGTCAATATCTCCGTCTTTATCAAAATCGGCTGCTGCCACACAAGAGCCGCTTTCAGCTATGGCTGGTAATCCAGCCGATTTTGTAAAATTTCCCCTCCCATCATTCAGGTATAAATGATCTAATAATTGCTCATCCCCGACTGTAAATTCATTTCCTCCGGTCACTACATATAAATCGAGGTCTTTATCGTCATCAGCATCAAAAAATACGGCATCTATGTCCTCTGAAAGACTATCTGCGGCTATTACAAATGAAGGTAAGGGTTGAAAACTGCCATCAAGCTTCTGTGTATACAAAACGCTCTTTTTGTTTCTGGCACCTCCAAAAAACAAATCATCGAGGCCATCGCCATTTACATCGCCGGTTGCCAGAGCCGGCCCCTGGGTAGAATACATTTGCTTCAATAGTACATCCCGGTCGAAGTCAACAAAGCGGTTTTCCTCATGCTGGTAATCCAGTTTTACCTGGTTGGTTACATCAGTAAAAATTTTCTGATCAGCTTGTTGTTTGGGTACATATGTTTGCCCGGCATTGGCGTGTTCAAGAATAATATCCTGGTCAGCCTTTACATTTGTTAAGGTTTGCATTTTATCATCCGGCCAGATGACAGTAATCGAATCTATAGCAGGTTGATTTCCCAATCCGAAAATTAGGGTCAGGTCTATGGAAGATTCAAAACCACGGTTGGGCATTTGCTGCAGAAATTGCGATTTGCCTGACTGATACAGGTATACTTTAGCGCCAATAGCATGTAAATTCTTTCCGCTTCCTTTTAGCTTAACCCTGGCATAATGTGTTTTTAACTTTTCCGATGATCCATTCTTATAAACAGAAACCGGACTGTTTACATTATTTATGATCAGATCCAGGTCACCATCATTGTCCAGGTCACCATAAGCTGCTCCGTTAGAAAAACCGGGATCACCTAAACCCCAATCCTGGGCCTTATTTTTGAACTGAAAGTTTCCGGCATTTTTGAATGCATAATTTGGAATAGGCGTTGAAGACATCTTATTCATCAATTCCTGGTTAAACTTATATCCTCCCCGTTCAAAAGCTTCACGCACCGTTTCTTCCTCATCCAGAAAATTTACAAAATCCTGGTCTGTAAGATCTTTATAGATGCCATTGGCTACAAAAATATCTTTCAGTCCATCATTATCCATATCGAAAATGAGTGCGCCCCAGCTCCAGTCAGTAGCATGCACATTGGCCAGACGGGCAATCTCGCTAAAAGTACCATCACCATTGTTGAGGTGCAGCATATTCTGCATGTACTGGTAATGAAAATCGCGGGCTAATTTGAGTTGTTCCAGGTTATAGTTTTCAAATTGAGAAGTGGTTTTCAGGCGGTAATTATCTCCCGGAAGCATATCCGTTACAAAAATATCCAGGTTGTTATCGTTATTGATATCGGCAATATCAGCCCCCATCGAAGAGAGACTTTCGTGCTGCATCCATTCTTTGGATTCTTCTGTAAAAGTGCCGTTCTTATTATTGATATACAGATAATCACGCTCGTAGAAATCATTCGAGATATAGATATCCAGCCAGTTATCATTATTTACATCGCCAATAGTAATGCCCAGGCCAAATCCGATCAGGCTGCCGTACATGCCAGCTTGCTCGCTTACATCGGTAAAGGTATTGTTGTCATTTCTCAACAATTTATCTCCGCCCAATTCATCCCGCTGGTTACGCAAATTGGCGTACTGCAAACGGCTCACCGGATAGGAACTGTTGTTGAGCAAATACACATCTAAATCTCCATCCCGGTCGTAATCAAAAAAAGCAGCATGGGTAGAAAACCCTTCATCATCCAGGCCATATTCAGCGGCTTTTTCAGTAAAAACAGGATAGCCATCTTTAGATAGGCCATTGTGGATAAAGAGTTCATTCTTACGGCTGTCTCCATTTACATCTCCGGCATTGCACACATAAATATCCAGAAATCCATCCCCATTTACATCTGCCATGGTTACTCCAGTACTCCATGCCTGCTTACCGGCTACGCCAGCCTTGTTTGTAATATCTTCAAACGTAAAATTGCCTTTATTGAGGTAAAGCTGGTTTTCACTCATATTAGAAGTCAGATACACATCCGGCAAGCCATCATTGTTTACATCTCCTATGGCTACGCCTCCTCCATTGTAGAAATTGCGGTAATTGAAAATATTCATTTCCTGAGTATTCTCAACTTTGTTTATAAAATTGATGTTGGTATATGCAGAATCGAGTGAGGTAAACAGCGTTTCTTTTTTTTGTTCTTCCGGTTTGCATGAACCAAGGATAAGCAGAAAACAATAAACCAGAACTAGTATAGGATGAGGATATGAGGTCATTATAATGTATTTTATCCCGGCAGAAACTCTACCGGATTACATATGGCGGCTACATTGAAATATTATATTACTTCTGGAGCGAATACAAAAATAAGAAATAATCAATGATTTCCGGAGGCATGTTGATTAATATGCAAGAATAAATCAATCTCTACTCCATAAAAACCATTATTTAAAGATATTTTTTACCTAAGAGAAGGTAGAGAATGGAGCTGGAAATAAAAGATTTCTCATTTCCAGCTTCGGTAATACAGAAATAAAAAACAGAATGCATATTATCTAATAACAGCTTTTGCAGGAGCCACCTTGTACAACCTTTGGGTCAGCACCGGCTAAGAGCGGGTTGTATAGAGTGGTGGATGCAAAAGCGGGGCCTCTACGGCCTAGGAGGAGAAAAGTCTCTGCGCAGAATATCAGCTTTAATACGCACATTGATTTTTATACTGGTATAAGTATTGGTTTCACCGAGTTATGGTTTCATTGAAAAGGCTATAACTATAGAAGATTCAAATTCTGTTGTTTACCAGCCAGCCGGCTTTTCCAGTGTGCCACCAGGATAGGCTACCCGGCAGTCTCCTTGTTTGATAAATCCTGATGTCTGAATATCTATATCAAACCTTGGCAAATCACTAATAATAACAAGTCGTTTTCTGACAATGGCAGAAGCAGAAAAATAGCCTAAGGCCTGGTCATTTGCATCATTTACATTAGTAATATTTCCTGCAATGGTGGATGGAAGCGGATCTAAAATGCTGCCTACCCTGGTTACCTGCTCATCAAAACGTTTCCAGAATTGATATGCTTCTTTAGTAAGAGATTGCTGGCTGATTTCTACCAAATGCGATCCGATAGTAAAAATAGGCGAGTAATAGACATTCTGCTTTCTGATTTTATTTCCATTCACTGCGTCATCCGTGAGAATATGTACGGAACTGCTATAATTGGGAAGCCAGCAATATTCATAACAAATTATTTGTGGGCTACCTATCACACAGGGAACACCGGTAGCCCGTTTGAGAAGAAAACTAAAGCCTGACCACCGGTAATAATCTTCCGTTTCTTGCGGGTCTTGCAGATCTGCATACAACATATAACCCGGTTCCCGGCGTTCAGAACTCCAGGTATCTACATATTCACTATATAGACTGTCAATTGCAGGAACAGCAGCCATTTTTTCGGGTTGTGAAACATATTTTTTCCCGTCCGTTAATTGTATGGTTAGTTGATAGGTTTTTCCTACCTGGCCTATAAATAAAGAATCTCTTGTCTGGTACGTACCTTGATCGGTATAAAACAGTTCAGCTTCATTACCTTGTTCATCGCTGATTTTTACCTGGGCATTAGAAATAAACAATTCATTGGGTATATCGCGTGCTGATTGAAAACTACCCGAATAGGTAAGACGCACAGAATAAGGCGGTAGCTCATTGGTGATCATGCCTTCCACAACCAGCCTGGGTTCTTCATTACGAATAGGTAGCTGTACTTCGTCTATACAAGATGAAAATAAACCCAGGATAATCAAAGCTGAAATAAATACTACTTTCATAATCAGATAATCAAAAGTAGAAGTTAAGCGTTAAGGATGGAATAAATGAACCAAGTACTGAAAGCTGGTAAGCTCTGGTAACTGTGCGGACTTTGGAAAAATAGATTGAATACGGATTTTTTCTGCTGTATACGTTGTAAATAGAGAATATCCAGGTACTATATCTTTTCTGGTCTTTTTTTACACGGGTATCTTTTGTAAAGGAAATATCCAGCCGGTGATAATCTGGCAACCTGTCTAAATTCCGCTTGGAATAATCAATAACAGGCGTATTATTAAATACATATTGCCCATCGGGATACGTTATCGGCCGGCCGGTACTATATACAAAATTAGTGGAAAAAGTCCAGCCTCTGCCCAGCAGTAGTTGTGAAGAAAGTGCGGCATTATGAGGTTTGTCATAGGTGGACGGAAAATACGCTCCTTCATTCACACTTTCAGTGGCAAAGTCTGCCTGTACTTTTGCCAGCGAGCGCGAATAGGTATAACTTAACTGCCCGGTTAGTTTTCCCTTATTTTTTGCTAGACTAACTTCGATGCCATACGCTTTGCCCGATGCCGGTAACAAAGCCGTTTCTATGATAGGGTTCATCAGTAGTACAGCCCCATTTTTATACTCTACCAAACTGGTAATATCCTTATAAAAAGCCTCCACAGAAGTTTCTATTTCATTGCTTTTAAAATTATTGAATATTCCTACGGCTAGCTGGTCTACCACCTGTGGCGGGATATAAGAATCACTCACTTTCCAGAAATCCACTGGCGAAATAGCGGTTGTATTTGAGATTAAATGCAGGTATTGTCGCATTCGGTTATAACTGAACTTTACCGCTGTTTGCGTTCCAAATCCTACTCTCAGCGAAACCCTTGGCTCCCAGCCACCATAGGTCTTAATAAATTTTCCATGCTGGTAATCCAAACTATCCTCAATAGCCTCCAGAGTACGGGGTGCACCTTGCGTATAACTATAAACTTGCCTGGGGCCTACATTGCCAAACCAGGAATAGCGAACCCCTGCTTGTAAAGTAATAGCTGGGGTGATTAAAAATTCATCGCTGATATAGGCAGCCATTTCACGGGCAAACTCTTTTTGTAAAGTCTGGGGATTAATAATGGAATTTTTAAGTGGCTTGCGACTTCCAGGATTAAGCGTATACCAGATCGCATTTGCCCCGGCTTCCAACTTATGCCGGCTCTTTAAAGCATAGAACAAGCGTGTTTTTACCTCCTGATGCTTGATGGAAGAGGCAAGCAAAAACTGATATTGCTCTTTTAATCCTTCCATACCCAGTTTGTAATCGCTGTGAATCCCACTCACAGTCAACACTAAATCTTTTCTAAGGGCACTGTTCCAATGTAAAGAAGCTAGATTAGAATGCCATGTATACAACGTATCTTCCGGAAATTTAAAATTGTCGGTGCTTCTGTATGCCGACAATGCAATCGTATTGTTATCATTTAACTTATACTGCAATTTCCCATTTACATCATAATAAAAAGCACGGTTGCCTTTGAACTGTTCAGGAAATAGACTTAAAATAAAATTGGGATAGGCTACTCTTCCACTGGCTAAAAAAGTAACTTTATTTTTTATCAAAGGGCCATCCACTATAATTCGGCTACTTATGGGGCCTACGCCAAATGAGGTTCTGATCTGCTCCTCGTTGCCCGACTTTGTATGTATATCCAGTAATGAAGAGAGCCTTCCTCCAAAAGGAGCTGGTATGCCTCCTTTGTATAAGGTTGCTTCTCTGACAACATCCGGATTTACGCTGGTGAAAAAACCCAGTAAGTGCGAAGTATTAAATACAGGCGCTCCATCCAGTAATACTAAGTTCTGGTCTACACGTCCTCCCCTTACATTAAAGCCGCCTGCTCCTTCCCCTACTGTAGTTACACCTGGCTGGAGTGTAAACGCCTTTATAATATCAGCTTCTCCCAATACAGCCGGAATTTTATTGAGGGTCTGAATGTTCAACTGGATAGTACTCATTTGTGCACCTTTCACATTCTGATCCGGCGTTTTACCGGTCACGACCACCTCTTGTAACTCCTGTGTAGAATTGACAAGTTTTAAATCGAGCACTACATCATCGGTAAAAGTTACAGACCTGGACTGGGAACGGTAACCTACGGCTGAAAAAGTAATAATATATGTTCCGAAGGGTAGTTCAATAGAATAAAATCCTTGCTGATCAGTTACAGTTCCTTTTGCAGTATTCTTTACAAGAATATTTACTCCAACAACAGGTTTCTGGGTTTCTATGTCAAGTATGGTTCCCTGTAATTTTGCTTGTCCATATATATCAGTTATGCCAAGCAACATAAAAAGTAAAAAGCACTTATAAAATGCACATAATGTTCGATGCCTGGTTTGTAATAACTGATTGATTAAAATGAACATAAGGGTAAGCTCAAGAATAGTGCTGGCGTATTAAACAACAACCTATTAAAATTTACAGCATAAAAGTATTTACGACCGAGTGCATCTATGCTGAAAGTAAAGCAATTATACATTTCTGTATATTAATTGAAGGTGAACAGCAGTGTTGATTTTCGAATACTTTGTATAAACATGTATAGGTAGTTTGAATTACATAATTTTCTATCCTATACACTCCTAAATATATTTGGGTTAAAAAAAAGCAAGCTGTCGAAACAACTTGCTTTTCAAAATATACATTGCTAACGAATTATCAATATCCTGTATTCTGTTTCAGATTGGGATTATTTGATAACTGCTGTGATGAAATGGGATACAGCTTTTTATTAGGATCTGTGTCTGTTTTGAATTCCCATGTATCAGTAGTGAATTTTCCAAAACGTATCAGATCATTGCGTCTCCAGCCTTCCCAGGCCATCTCACGACCGCGTTCTTCTAATAAGTTGTCTAAAGTTACCTCCGTAAAATCTGGTACACCGGCGCGGGCCCGTACCTGATTCACAAAAGGCAGAGCTGCTCCTGCGTTACCCAGGCGTACCAATGCCTCTGCCTTCATTAAAAGCACATCTGCATAGCGGAAAGTTACCAGATCATTGTCCTGGTCAGAACGGGTATTATTGCGTTGCACTTCATATTTTACATTCCGAACACCTTCGTTTCCAAGAGCCCTTTCTAAAGAAGTAATAGTTGGCGTAAAAATCAGATCTTTTCTCTGATTATCTACTCCATCTACAAATGCAATCACATTACCACTTTGATCTAACTGGGGTCCAAAAAGCCACATTTCCCTGCGTTTGTCATCTTCCGTAAATTTGTTAAAGAATTCAGCCCGGGTAGCCCAGCCATTCCATGGGTTATTGGTCAGGCCATACGTTCCTCCTTGTCCATAGTGCAAAGTACGCATCTGCCATGCAAATCCGGTTGCATAGATCTTATCGAAAGGAATAACAAAAATATTTTCTATATTAGAACCATTTTTGTCATTATCTACAGCAAAGTTATCCAGATACGTGCCATTTAAGCTATAATCCCCGGAATTGATCACTTCATCTAAGGCAGTGATGGCATCTTGCCAGCGTGGCGTTCCAGTATATACTTCAGCATTCATATACAGTTTAGCCAGTAATGTATTTGCTGCTGATTTATTAAAACGGGCATAGGTAGTAACATTATTGGCGTCTATCAGATTCGGTAAAGCCGCTTTAATTTCGTTTTCTACGAAATTAAACACTTCCTGACGGGTGCTCTGTGGTGGATTACCTACGGGAGAAGTTTCTGTAATAATAGGTACATTCCCATACAAATCGCATAACCAGAAGTAAGCAAAAGCCCGTATCATACGCAATTCAGCAACAATCGATTCTTTTCCTTCAATGGTTAGTGTACTGGCATTAAGGCCTTTCAAGCTAATATTAGTACTTGCAATAGCTGTGAAACCCCATTCCCAGGCACCATTTATCTGCCCGGGCGAAACTGGTGTCCAGGTATGCTTTACGAGCTGTTGCCATTGACCATTATCATACCAGTCAGGTCCGCGTGTCGGTACTACAATTTCATCTGTAGTAACTTCAGAAAGTTCAAATGGTGCCCCATTCCATCCTCTGAGTGTTCCATAGGTACCACCTACTGTAGATAATAGTTCATTCGCATTTAATGGAAAATTTTCTGCAGAGGCACGGTCATATACTTCGGTATCCAGGTCAGTACAAGCATGTATTCCTGTAAGCAGTAAAGCGCCACTTAATACAGCTGTTATTTTTATTTGCTTAAACCTTTTCATTCTTAGTAATTAGTTGGTTTAAAATAGATATAAATTATTATTAAAAATTCAAAGAAACCCCAGCGGTGAAAGAACGTGTACGAGGGTAGAAAGTAATGTTCTCTAATCCGGGAGATAAATTTGTGTTAATAGCATCATCGTTATTATTGCCATATATATCTCTGGATGCACCCAATCTTGGTTCAGGATCAATGCCACGATATTTGGTAATTACAAAGGTGTTATTGCCGGCTACAAATATTGAGGCACTTGTCACATACTTCCAGAAAGTAGGTAATTTGTAAGATAAACGCCAGTTATCTAAACGGACAAAATCTCCTTTCTCTACCCAAAAGTCAGACCATGCCGGAGATAAACCTGCAGGAATACCTGTAGAGAAAGCATCTTTAATTACGTTATTACCAGGGAACCGGTTTGGATTAGCCGAATAAATATAAGGACCATTGGCAATTTTATGACCTAAAGCACCTCTGAACAGAACAGAGAGATCAAATCTTTTGTAAGTAAAATTATTGCCCCAGGAATAGACTAAACGAGGCTGGGCATCACCAATAAAGGTACGGTCTTTACCAAAAGGATCTATAGAACCATCACCATCAATATCTTTGAAATTATAGATAGGCTCTCCTTTTTCAGTTGTACCAAAGCCCTGAAAAACCGGGCCATAGAACTGCCCAATCGGATAGCCTTCTATTAATGCTACTGGATTGGCTATACCACCTTGTCCACTACCATAACCACCATACGTTCTTGGGTTACTGGCATCATACCTGAATATTCCGGATGAAAGCGAAACAATTTTATTCCTGTTATGGGCTAAGTTTAAATTAGTTTTCCATTGAAAATCTTCTCTGTCAATAACCAGGTAATCTACGGCAAATTCAATCCCTCTATTGTTTATCTCTCCAACATTTGCTAGTACACTGCTCGTTAATGCGGTAAGATTCTGGCTTCCATATGTACTGCCAATAGCAATCGGATAAGAGAATAGTAAGTCGCGTGTATCTTTGCTATATACTTCCAGGGAGCCATTAAGCCTGCCTTGAAGCAAGGAGAAATCAACCCCAATGTTAGTCATAGCAGAGGTTTCCCACTTCAGATCAGGATTAGCATTCTGGCTGTATCCATAGGTGGTTTGCCAGGCGCCATTATTCAGGAAAGAGCCATTAGCACCATATAACAGCAGGGGAGCATAGTCGTAAATACCTTCCTGGTTTCCGGTAACTCCGTATCCGGCACGTAGCTTTAAATCGCTGAAGATACCTGTATTCTTTAAGAAACTTTCTTCTCCAATGCGCCATCCTACTGAAACTGAAGGAAACCAACCCCAGCGGTTATTAGACCCAAAACGGGAAGAACCATCCCGGCGGATATTGGCAGTCAGCAGGTATTTCTCATTAAAAGAGTAGTTTATACGTCCGAGAAAACCTACCAGGATCGCTTCGGTTTTATATGAACTCACTTCACGATTAGTAGTACCATCTGCCTGTGCATTGCCAGCATTTAAATTGCTATAGCCAAATACATCCGGGAAACTCCTGTTTGCTGCTCTGAATCCTTCATTACTTAGTTTCTGATAGGTATAACCTCCTAAAACACTTACATTATGAGTGCCAAAAGTTTTGGAATATTGTCCTGTTATTTCAAGTAATTTGTCAATAGTCTCCCTGGTATCCCGCTGAGCAGCAGACTGATTATTACCACCTGCCGTAAAAGTACTTGGCTGGAACCGGCCATAGATCCAGTTATTATTACTGATAGAGCCATTCACCCCGAACTTTAATCCTGTAACAGGTTCTATAGAAACTTTTACATTGCCTAAAGTCTGCTTTTCACGGCCTAACTGTTCAATCTGTTCTAATAATGCAAGCGGATTAGCAATTTCAAACCCGCCAGGAATTCTTTTACCATTGTATACATCAAAACCAGCTACGCCTGGCTGTAAAAATGTTCCCTGGTCATTATATACTGGTATTGTGGGATTAATACGTCCGGCTAAAAGAAAAGCAAATGGATCTACTTGATTCTTATTGGCAATTTGCTGAGAAAGTAATAATTGTATTTCCAGCTTATCATCTAATGCTTTTTGCACCAGATTCAAACGTCCATTTAATCTGTCATACGATGAGTTATGCATAATGCCAGGCTGATTCAAATAGACAAGTGAACCACGATAAGAGAACTTATCGGTTCCACCTGAAACAGCTAAACTGTGGTTTTGGCTTACCGCATTCCGTGAAAGCTCCTTAAACCAGTTGGTGCTGGCTCCATAATCATTGGCAGTTACATCCAAGTTTAATTCTCTGAGTTTAGATCGATATTCATCAGCTGATAGAAAAGGCAAAAACTTAGCAGGAGTTTCTACACCTACATATCCATTATATTCAACAGTTGTTTTGCCGGCTATACCCCGTTTGGTAGTAATAATAATTACACCATTAGCGCCTCTTGATCCATAAATTGCAGCGGCAGAGGCATCTTTCAATACGTCAACTGATTGAATATCTTCCGGAGCTACTGCATTCAAAGGAACACCAGCCACCCCATCAACCACAATTAATGGCTCACTGTTGGCACTTAAAGAGGAAGTACCTCTTAGCCGGATGGCCGGGCGGTTATTTGTTGGATCACCACCGGAGCTCACTATATTCAAACCCGCTACTCTGCCTTGTACTGATTGTAATGGATTATTGATAACCCCAACGTTCAGGTCTTTGGCGGTTACGGTTGCAGTAGCACCAGTAACATCGGCTTTCTTTTGCGTACCATATCCTACCACTACAACCTCTGATAATGCTTTTACATCAGAAGCCATATTTACATTGATGCTTGTCCGATTACTTACCGCAATTTCTTGAGTAGTATATCCAATATAACTAAAAACGAGGGTTGAATTACTAGGAACTGAAAGTGTATATGCGCCTGTTCCATCCGTAACTGTACCATTTGTTGTGCCTTTTACTGTAATATTAACACCAGGCAAGGGAGAACTATCTGCTTCGTCAAGAACTTTTCCTGAGATATTTACATCCTGAGCAAACGTTTGCAAAGGAAAAGTAAGGGATAGAAGCAAAGCAGATAAAAATATACTGTACTTTTTTATTCCTCTTATGCCACACAGGTTCAATACCCTGTTACCAGACAAAAAGCCATAAATTGCTTGTTGAGTATTGTTTTTCATAGTTTAATAAAGGTGATATATAAAATGCAATTATTAGATACTTACAAAATTGTTAAATTATTATACTAGGGTCCTGGACCAGCAGCATGTTTTGTTAGAATAGGTGTTTTGTATGGCATAGATTTAGTAAAACTGATTAATCTTAAAATGATTCTGATAGTTGAATACTTATTTTTGTTTAATTTCTTTATAGCTAATTAATGCTAATTAGTTGTCTTTCTTAGACAACTGGCAACAATCCTTTCAAGAGAGTCATTAGATAAAGTATATTAATGGGTAAGTTAAATAAAATATAATAAAAATCTAATTTAATATGTGATTTTTTAATTTTTGCTACATATAATGTAATTATCTTGTGGATGCAAAGGAAACATAAAGCTTTACATTCAATATACAATCCAGAAAAAATATAATTTTTCCTTATCTGTCAAAATTATATTTTCCAAGGAACAAGCAAAGGAGGATGATTGAAAATATTCGAGCTAGGATTCTAGCCGTAGATAAGCCAGCATAGCCATCTGTTTTATTTCTGGAAGGACACTAATAAATAGTTATTCAACTATTTATAATAACATAAAATTAATATGCGCCATAGACTTGTTATTCTGCTCAGAGGCCTTAATCAATTACAAATGTGAATCAAGGGTTGCAAACTAAAATAAAAAGGGCTGCAGTAAGTCTACCAAAACAATGCATCCAAAGGCCTTTTTCTGAACGAACTTTACTAGCAAACTGAATAGCCGTTTGCTCATTGAGCCAATGAAAGAAAGCTTCCACCGGTTACCTGATGGTACTAATATAGCGGGAAAACAGTTTATCTGCGGCTGGCAGATACTTTTGTCCTTTTTTGAGTTTAACAGGGGTAAGTATTTCCACTTGTTGCCTGCTTAGCTGATCATTGAACGCTTGGGAAGCATAAATTTTATCACTAATCACTTTACAAGCTTGTAGTGGGCTGAAAACAGGTTTTAAAACGGTCAGATCATTAGCTGAGGCTTGGCTAAAGCTTATATGTTGAGCCTGAGGTAGACATTGATAGCAGTCTGCCCCAACAAAATGCAGTTTTAGCCCATGGTAATACAGATTTTTAGTAGCGCAATATCCCTTATCGGCTACTTGTAAAGCTACTTTAGCCTGATAGGGTCTTTTAGAAAGAATGATAGGCAAAGAATCTACTTAGCTGATATCAGCATAACTGTCCTTGTAGCAGAGATGCTTCATAAGCGCTTGAAGGATGACTTCAAACTGCCAGTACAACTCATTTAATCGTTTGTTGTAAGCCTGGTAGGAAGGCAGACAAGGAAACCAATCTAACCAGTGATTCACAATATAACCATAGCCATCCTTAACAGTAAACCTTTTCTGCAGGATACCAAACAAGTATATGGTCATCACTTCTTGGTCAGTAAAGGAAGGTAAATAATTATTGCTCATGCGTTGATAATGCAGACAAGACTGTCTATCATAGCAATGGCAGATATAGTAATAGAGTCTGATTAATTGTGTAGCATTCTACAAAGGTATCTCTCTTTACTATACTGCCTTTTCTACTCTTGATTCACATTAATAATGAGAGAGTATAGATCTGCAATTCATAATTAGTAATTATTCATCCGTAATTAAATATAGGGTGGTTTCTGCAAAAGCTATTATCAGCAGATACGCATGTTATTTTTTGTTTTGGTATTAATTATTTATTATGATAGATAATTAACTTCTGATAGAGTGTATTTTTGTTATTCAGACTGACTTGCAGCAGGTAGGTTCCCTGAGAGAAACCGGCTGTTTCAATCTTCACTTGTTTCTGGCCTTTTTGTACTTTACCAGAATTTACTTTTCTTCCTAATACATCATACACATACCATTCACCATTCTGGCTGGCGCCATTATCAAAGGAGATATAAGCCTGACTAGAAGCTGGGTTAGGATATACAACAAACTTTTCCTGTTGATCGTTACTTTCTACACCGGTAATTACTTCAGGAATAAAACCTGGTTCTTTTAGTACCACCTGATATACTTCTTTGGTGGCAGCATCCTGTACAAATACAATTACTGCTAGTTGTGCAGGATCTTTAATGTGCATAACTTCCCAGGAAAATTCTACTATTTCAGTTGATCCTGGCGACCATGTTTTCGAGAGTAACATTCCTGCCGCATCAGGCAATAGCTTCCTAAGTACATTCCGGAATACTGGTGCACCACTATACGCATCGGCTACCTCTTTTTCTACAATTGCTGCATATATAAATAAGCTGTCATTAAAGTCAAATTTTGACGTAATATCAGCAGCTATATGCAGAGAGGAAGGCCCGATTTGCGTAAGGTCTAAGTCAATTGAGAAAGCTGCCGCTGCCAGTTTACGCCTTGATAAATCTGTAACTGCCCATTGAGAGAATTTATTGTTTTCAATATATCCATCCAGCGCTGTTCTAGGTGTTTGCGGTATCCCATAATACAAAGCTCTTGCACTAGGATCAGCCGGATTAATTATATTCAATGGGTCGTTGCCCGGGAAATTAGTATGGTATTGTATAGTAATAATCTCGCCTCCACTATTACTCATAAGGCCATCGATTATACTATTTTCCTCCATAGCTTCCGTATTTTCACTGTTAGTGAAATGTTCTAATAATACAATCTTGTCTCTTTCCCCAATATATACATCATCAAAAGCGAACCCATCTAATGGCTGTCCGGGAGGATTATCTGCATTGCTACCAAAAGCTATACGGAAACGGACAGAGGATTCTCCTTTCAGAAAATCGAGATCATGTTTCGCTTCCACCCAGCTAGAGTCTGTACCAGACCATCCATGCTGGCCAATGGGTTGGTTTCCAGGATTACCTACAATAGCTGACTGATTATACCAGTTAATGCCTTCATCTATTGCACCCACGTTTTTCCAGTCGACACCTCCATTTATAGAATATTGCAATACAGCCCCATCAAAACCTTTTTGTGTATGATCCCAGACTTTTATCGAAATCATTGGTTTTTGTAGCTGAGTAAAATCAAAGCAAGGCGAATACACATAGGATTTTTCATTTGGATTATAGCCCTGACCTGAACCTGTATACCAGGCTTTTAAGCCGGATGATGCTGTGTTAATTGTTGTTCCTGATGGTATATCCCATTCCCAGCTTACATTTGCGCCATCCTCTACCCATCCTCCGGTGCTTTGTTCAAAATTTTCTATATATGGATATGTTGCAACACTTGGTAGAATATATATCTGTTTTGAAATAGAATTTGTACAGGCAAAATTAGTTGTTACTTTAAGTGTTACCATGTACTTTCCTGCTTTTGGATACAAATGGGTAACCTTATCAGAAGCGTTTGTATAAACCTGGCTTGTCCCATCACCGAAATTCCATTCCCAGGAACTGATCGATCCTACACTCAGAGAGGTGTGTGCCATAAAATCAACAGATTCACCAAAGCAGATGTCCGACCATGTGAAGTCTGGCTGAGGAATGCCTCCTATCGTAATCGCAATAACTTTAGTATCTGTACACCCATACTCAGAAGTGACTTTCAATGTAACGGAATATTCTCCCGGACCTGTAAATAAGTGCTTAGGATATTGAAGATCTGAAATGTTTGAATTGCCAGACAAAGGATCACCAAAATTCCATTCCCACTGCTGAATCTTTCCTGACAAACCTTCTAAGGTTTTATCCTCAAATGATACACTGTCCTTATCGCACACATTATAATAGGTAAAACTTGCATCCGGAATCTGGTTAATTACCAGAGATTGTTCCTGAATATTAATGCAACCATTGCTATTAGTATAGGCGTATCTGATCAAATGAGTGCCTATTCCCGCAAGAGAAGGTATAAAATTGGCACCACTGATACCAGGACCACTAAAAGTACCCCCAACCGGGAAACCAGTTAATTTAACTGATGGAGCATCTACGCAATAAGCAGCAGCTAATCCGCTGAAGGTAACCTGAGGCAAGGCATGTACAATTACAGCGTTTTTAGTTGAGTCTGTACATCCGTTTTCATTGGTATATATATAGGTAATGGTATGAATACCTACGCCTGCTGCCGATGGATTAAATATAGACGTACCTGGCACCATCCCCGGACCTTTGAATATACCTATTACTCCTCCTGGTCCATCATTATCTGCAGGAAACCCATTCAAAGTAACATTAGGTGCATCTTCACAATAGGCCGCATTGAGTCCACTGAAAGTTACATCAGGGACTTTATTTACTATTACTGTTTTTTCAATAAAATTCGTACCACCAATTATAGGATCAGTATATGTATACCTGATTACATTTGCACCAATAAATGCACTGGAAGGCCTGAAAATGGATGTATTTGTAATAATACCAGGACCAGAGAACGTTCCGCCAGCAGGAGTCCCAGTCAGGATAAAATCAGGATCTTTTGAACAGAACGGACTTGGAATATTACCAATTCCTACATTAGGCAAAGGCGCTACTACTACCGTCTGCTCCTGATAATTCATACACTTATTGGCATCCTGATACGAATACCTAATGATGTAAGTACCGGCACCTGCGGCAGAAGCGCTAAAGGTAGAGCCAGAAATACCCTGCCCCACGAAAGTTCCTCCTGGCGGAAAACCTGTTAAATTAATCAATGGCGCATCCTGTGGATAGATAGCTGAACCTCCGGGTCCTGAGTTGTTAAAACCTGCAAAACTCACTATTGGCAGTGGGTGTACAATTACACTTCTTTCAATATAATTTGTGCAATTGTTGCCATCTGTATAAGTATAGCGGATCACATGTGTGCCTGCTCCAGCATCTGAAGGTTTGAATTTAGAAGTTCCGGTAACAATTCCCGGACCTGAGAAAAAGCCTCCAACCGGAAAACCAGTTAGGGTAACTTCCGGAGCATCTATACAATATTCTGGATTTAAACCACTGAACAGAACGTTAGGCAGGGCATTAATGGTAATTCTCACCTGATCTTCAACATATACACAGGGGCCTGATCCATCTGGGTCATTGGTGGTAAGAGTAAGAACAACCGATTTGCCTATTTCACTTGGATCGGGTATATAAGTAGTATTAAGTGAAGTTGCGTCTCCAAAAATACCTTTACCACCACTCCATGTTACCATACTGGCTGCACCACCTTTTGAACCAGTTAGGGTAATGGCTTCGTTGGCACAAACTACCAGGTCTGTTCCAGCATTAACTGTCGCTACAGGATTCACCGTAGTAGTAATACCATTGCTAATCGTACTACAAGTGCTTGCCGTCGTTACACGCACGGTTACAGTCTGTCCATTCGTCAAAGCATTAGTGATGTATTTATTAGAACCACTATTCTGCACAGAAAGCCCATTTATAAAAAACTCATAATTAGTAGCTGTAGCCGAGGTAGCTGTAAAAGTAACAGTCTCTCCTAAACAAATTACATTATCCGGATCTGAACTGGCTAATGTAACGGTTGGCAAGGGATTCACCGTAGTGGTAATGCCGCTGCTTTCAACCGAACAACTATTAGCAGTTGTCACTCTTACTGTTACAGTCTGTCCATTCGTCAAAGCATTAGTGATGTATTTATTAGAACCACTATTCTGCACAGAAAGCCCATTTATAAAAAACTCATAATTAGTAGCTGTAGCCGAGGTAGCTGTAAAAGTAACAGTCTCTCCTAAACAAATTACATTATCCGGATCTGAACTGGCTAATGTAACGGTTGGCAAGGGATTCACCGTAGTGGTAATGCCACTGCTAAGTGTACTACAAGCGCTTGCTGTCGTTACTCTTACCGTTACAGTCTGTCCATTCGTCAAAGAAGAAACACTGTATTGATTGGTGGCTCCATCCTGCACCAACGCTCCATTGACAAAGAACTTATAGTTGACTGCTGTCGCTGAAGTAGCTGTGAAAGTAAGGGCATCTCCTGAGCAGATCACATCATCCGAATCTGAGCTTGTCAGTACCACTGTGGGCAGAGGATTCACTGTGGTGATAATGCCACTGCTTTCTACTGAGCAGCCATCAGCAGTGGTAACTTTAGAAGTTACAGCCTGGCCATTGGCAAGTGTGGTAGTAGTGAAAGTAGGGAAAGCTCCATCCTGCACCAACGCTCCATTGACAAAGAACTTATAGTTTACAGCTGTTGCTGAAGTAGCTGTGAAAGTGACCACATCTCCCGAACAGATCACATTGTCCGAATCTGAGCTTGTCAGCACCACCGTTGGCAAGGGATTCACCGTAGTGATAATGCCGCTGCTTTCAACCGAGCAACTGTTAGCTGTTGTCACTCTTACCGTTACAGTCTGTCCATTCGTCAAAGAAGAAACACTGTATTGATTGGTGGCTCCATCCTGCACCAACGCTCCATTGACAAAGAACTTATAGTTTACAGCTGTTGCTGAAGTAGCTGTAAACGTGACGGCATCTCCCGAACAGATCACATTATCCGAATCTGAGCTTGTCAGCACCACCGTTGGCAAGGGATTCACTGTGGTGATAATGCCACTGCTTTCTACTGAGCAGCCATCAGCAGTGGTAACTTTAGAAGTTACAGCCTGGCCATTGGCAAGTGTGGTAGTAGTGAAAGTAGGGAAAGCTCCATCCTGCACCAACGCTCCATTGACAAAGAACTTATAGTTGACTGCTGTCGCTGAAGTAGCTGTGAAAGTGAGGGCATCTCCTAAACAAATTACATTATCCGGATCTGAACTGGCTAATGTAACGGTTGGCAAGGGATTCACCGTAGTGATAATGCCGCTGCTTTCAACCGAGCAACTGTTAGCTGTTGTCACTCTTACCGTTACAGTCTGTCCATTCGTCAAAGAAGAAACACTGTATTGATTAGTGGCTCCATCCTGCACCAAAACTCCATTGACAAAGAATTTATAGTTGACAGCTGTCGCTGAAATAACTGTAAAAGTAAGGGCATCTCCCGAGCAGATCACATTGTCCGAATCTGAGCTTGTCAGTACTACTGTGGGTGAGGGATTCACTGTGGTGGTAATACTGCTACTTCCAACCGAGCAACTGTTAGCCGTAGTTACACGCACGGTTACAGTCTGTCCATTCGTCAAAGAAGAAACACTGTATTGATTAGTGGCTCCATCCTGCACCAACGCTCCATTGACAAAGAATTTATAGTTGACAGCTGTCGCTGAAATAGCTGTGAAAGTAAGGGCATCTCCTGAGCAGATCACATTATCCGAATCAGAACTGGTCAGTACCACTGTGGGCAAGGGATTCACTGTTGTTGATATACTAGCACTACTAATACTACAGGTATAAGCATTTATAACTTTTACAAAAACGTCCTGTCCATTAGTGAGGCTGCTAGTGATATATGTATTGGAAGCTCCATTTTGTACAGAAACCCCATCCACAAAAAATTCAAAACTAGTAGCAGTCGCCGAACCAGCTGTAAACGTAACGGCATCTCCTGAGCAGATCACATTGTCTGAATCGCTGCTTGTTAATGCTACTGATATGTCTTCAACATAAGTTGTTATCCCTGTATGTGTAGCCTCGCAATTGCTAACACTAAGGGCTTTCACAGAGAGTAGTTGTCCATTAGTAAGGCTGCTAGTGATATATGTATTGGAAGCTCCATTTTGTACAGAAACCCCATCCACAAAAAATTCAAAACTAGTAGCAGTCGTCGAACCAGCTGTAAAAGTAACTGTTGTTCCTGAACAGATTCTGTTATCAGGATCACTGCTACTGAGGGAAACTGTCATTAACTCTACTGTAACCGGAATAGCATTACTGCTTACTGAACAAACACCTATTCTTGCTACTACATGAATTTTTTGACCATTAGTGAGGCTGCTAGTGATATATGTATTGGGAATCCCATTTTGTACAGAAACCCCATCCACAAAAAACTCAAAACTAGTAGCAGTCGCTGAACTGGCAGTGAAGGTGATACTTTCTCCCGGGCATATCGTATTATCAGCATCTGAACTCAACAGTGTAACAGCGAGCGTTGTTACTGAAATAGTAATTCCCGAACTGATAGCAGCGCAACTACTGGCAGCTGTCACTCTTACTGACACCACTTGCCCATGTGTTAAGGTATTGGTTGTATATACATTGCTGGTTGTGCTCTGTACAGAGATTCCGTTCACAAGAAATTCATAATTTACAGCGGCAGGTGCATTGGCAGTGAAGGTGATACTTTCTCCCGGGCATATCGTATTATCAGCATCATTGCTATTTAAAACTACAACTGGTATCTCATTTACAACAGTTGCAATGGTATTGCTTATCACAAAACAGTTTGTAGCAGTAATAGCTTTCACCTTCAGTACTTGTCCATTCAGTAGGCTATTGGTAATATACTGGTTAGATGTAGTATTCTGTACAGAAACCCCATCTACAAAAAATTCATATATGCTGGCTGTGGAAGAGATAGCTGTAAAAATAACCTGTTCGCCTGCACAAATAATGTTATCAGCATCCGAACTTGAAAGGCTAACGGTAGGTAAGGGATTCACCACTGTTGTAATGCCAAGACTCAGGTCAGTACATCCGCTGGCAGTAGTAGCTTGAACAGTAATGGCCTGGCCACTCGTTAAGTTAGTAGTGATATATAAGTTTGTAGCGCTATTCTGTACAGAAACCCCATCTACAAAAAATTCATAATTAGTAGCGGTGGGGGCATTGGCTGTGAAAGTGACTGCATCTCCGGCACATATCACATTGTCGGCATCACTGCTGCTCAATACAGCAGTAAGAATATTTACAAAAGTTGTAATCCCGTTGCTTAATGTTGCACAGCCACTGGCGGTAGTAGCTTTTACAGTAATTATTTGACCATTAGTTAAGCTACTATTGGCATAAGTGTTAGAAGCTCCATTTTGTACTGATACTCCATCTACAAAAAATTCAAAACTAGTAGCGGTGGCTGAACTGGCTGTAAAGGTGATACTTTCTCCCGGGCATATCGTATTATCAGCATCCGAACTTGTAAGCAATACCACCGGTACCTGATTTACGGTTGTAGTAATACCTGAACTTACAATAGAACAGCTATTGTTATCGAAAACTTTTACAGAAACCGTTTGTCCATTGGCAAGGGTACTGGTAATATACTGGTTTGAATTACTGCTTTGTCTGGAAATCCCATCTACGAAGAATTTATAAGTAATACCTGTAGCAGAAGAAGCCGAAAAAGTTACCGTTTCTCCACTACAAATGGCATTATCTGAATCACTGCTAACAAGATTTACGGAAGGCAATTGGTTTACAGTAAAGATAATGCCTGTATGTAAAAAGGTGCATCCGCCGGCAGTAGTAGCTTCCACAGTTACTATTTGCCCATTGGTCAGGCTGCTGGTGATATATAGGTTAGTAGCACTATTTTGAACAGAGATTCCATCAACAAAGAATTCATAGTTGGTTGCTGTGGGTGCAGTGGCTGTAAGTGTTACCGTCTCTCCGGCGCAGATCACATGATCAGTATCACTTGATACCAGGTTAATAACAGGAATAATATTAACGATGGTTGTAATACCTCCGCTAAAAGCTGAACAACCGCTGGCGGTAGTAGCTTCCACTATTACAGTTTGCCCATTGGTCAGGCTACTGGTAATATAAGTGTTAGAAGCACCACTTTGTTTGGAAACCCCATCTACAAAAAATTCAAAACTAGTGGCTGTAGCAGAAGAGGCCGAAAAAGTTACCGTTTCTCCACTACAAATGGCATTATTAGGATCGCTGCTGGATAAAATAACGACCAAAGGAAATACCTGTATTGTTATCCCGGGACTTAGAGCACTGCATCCATTTCCATCTGTTGCTTTCACAGAGATTTTTTGACCATTAGTGAGGCTGCTAGTGGTATATGTATTGGAAGCTCCGGTCTGTACTGATATCCCATCCACAAAAAATTCAAAACTAATAGCTGTCGCTGAACTGGCCGTGAAAGTAATACTTTCTCCCGGGCAAATAATACGGTCACTATCTGAACTAGCCAGACTTACTACTGGTAGTGGATTTACAGTTACCATGCTACCTGGACTGCTGTTAGAGGTACATCCATTAGAAGTGATAGACCGCACAGTAACTACCTGTCCATTGGTTAGACTATTGGTACTATATTTATTGGAAGTGCTGTTTTGAACAGATATGCCATCAACAAAAAACTGAAAATAAGTACCTGTCGCTGAACTGGCTGTAAAGGTGACTGTTTCACCCAAACATATAATATTATCGGCATCACTGCTGGACAAACTAATTAGGGGTAAGGTATTAATAATAGCCGTAACATTATTGCTCACTGCGGTGCAGGTATTTACATCTGTTGCTTTCACAGAGATTTTTTGACCATTAGTGAGGCTGCTAGTGGTATATGTATTAGAAGCTCCGGTCTGTACAGAAACCCCATCTACAAAAAACTCAAAACTAGTAGCAGTCGATGAACTAGCCGTAAACGTAATGGTATCCCCAGCACATATCACACTTTTGTCGCCAACCAGGCTTACTGTTGGTAAAGGATTTACAGTAAAGGTAAGCCCGGAACTGGCAGTTGCACATCCGGCTGAGGAAGCTGCTTTTACCGTTACAGTTTGACCGTTTATTAGGCTAGTCGTGATATATTGATTAGACACACCAGTTTGCACAATAAAGCCATCGACAAAAAACTCATAGCTGGCCGCTGCAGCAGAAGCAGCTGTGAAAGTAACTGTTTCTCCGGCACAAATCACATTGTCAGCATCGCTGCTGGTAAGACTTACTGTTGGCAAACTTTTTACAGAGAAGGCAATGGCATTACTCAAGGCATTACAATTAGCGCCTGTAGCCGCTTCTACCGTGACAATATCAGTATCTGAAAGACTTGCAGTAGAGAAGGTAGCAGAAGCAGTATTTTGTAGGGAACTGCCATTAACAAGAAAATTAAAACTGCTAATGGGCATACTGGTAAAAGCAGTAAAGGTAACACTTTCTCCGGCACAGATGCTCTGATCAGCATCAGAACTGGTTAGAATCACAAAAGGCACTGCATTGACAGTAGTAGTAATGCCTGCACTCATTGTGGAACAACTACTTCCATCCTTTACCCTTACTGTCACAGTTTGGCCATTGGTAAGAGCCGTGGTAGTATATGTATTAGAAGCATTGTTCTGCTTAGAAATCCCATCCACAAAAAATTCATAACTGGTAGCTGTCGCAGAAGTAGCAGTAAACGTAACGGTGTCGCCAGCGCAAATCACATGATCTCCATCAGAACTTATAAGCGTTACTGTTGGTGATGGATTGACCGTAGTGGTGATATCAGAACTTTCAGTGGAACAGTTACTGGCTGTGGTCACTCTTACCTTTACACGCTGAAGGGTAGTAAGGGTAGTGGTAATAAAAACAGGGGAAGCGCCATCTTGCTCCAAACTACCATCTACATAAAACTTATAGTTCACAGCTGTGGCAGAAGCAGCTGTAAACGTAACGGCATCCCCCAAACAAATCACATGATCCGGATCTGAGCTTGTCAATACGACAGTTGGTAAAGCAGTAACTGAAGTAGTGATGGGTGAACTAACCATAGAACAGCTATTCTCACTTGCTCTTACTGTTACAGCCTGTCCATGAGTTAAGACAGAAGTCGTATAGGTATCAGAACTGCCATTTTGTTGAGAGATCCCATCTACAAAAAACTCAAAACTGGTGGCTGTGGCAGAAGTAGCTGTAAACGTAACGGTGTCGCCAGCACAGATTACATGATCTCCATCAGAACTTATAAGCGTTACTGTTGGTGATGGATTGACCGTAGTAATAATATCAACACTAGTACTAGAACAGCCGCTATTGGTGGTAGCCTTTACCCTGACAGCTTGTCCATGAGTTAAGCCAGTAGTGGTGTAAGTGACAGAAGCGCCATTTTGTTTGGAAATCCCATCGACAAAAAATTCAAAACTAGTGGCTGTAGCTGAACTGGCTGTAAAAGTCACACTCTTTCCAGAACATATATTATTATCAGAACTACTAAGTGTTACAGAAGGGAAAGAAATAACATTAGTAACAATACTATTACTTGTTGCAGAAGCACATCCAAAGGCAGGAATTAATTTTACTTTAACCGTTTGACCATGCGTTAGGCTACTGGTCGTATAGGTACTGGAAGTACTATTCTGAACGGAAACATTGTCCACCAGAAAATCATAATTAGCTGTTGTGCCTGCGGATGCAGTAAAAATAATCAGATCTCCGGCACAAATGATATTGTCGGCATCACTACTATTTAAAACAGGCGGAGTTATTACTCCAGTGACACCTACTAATAATCCATGACTTACATTATCTGGCGATTCATTTTTATGCTGTTTAGCACGGTTAGCATGATCTTTTACTACAATATGTCCAACATCTGCACTGTTTACTGCCCTAACCTGGATGCCGCTAATTACAAAGCCGTCCATAGAAAGGTCGTTATTAGCCATATCATAATTAACAATGATCTCTGTAGCAGTTACAGTAATGGAATTGATGGCAAGCGCCAGGCTAAGAAGTTGTGGCGTGACAGTACCGGTGCCAGGTTTAAACTCAAAATTGGAAGAAGTCACTTGTAAAATAAACTCTCTGTTGGTTCTACCTCTTTCAAAATCACTTGAATTACCCTCCCTAACAGTGATATCTCCTAACGTAATATAATCTCCTCCCACACAAAGGTTATCGCCTCCACTTGCAGGTACTACTACTGTATCGCTGTATCCCTCAACCGTTAAAAATAAAGAGACAGCAACAATCAGCATGATTGTTCTCAGGAAAAATGCAGCAGTATATTGGAATAAAGTAAAACTCATCTCATCTACCGGATATCTCTCCCTTATGATCTGTTTTGATTAAACACATCATAGAATTATTTTCGAAGGTAACAGTGCCAGCAACCAGATAGCCTCCATCAATGGTTTGTCTTACAATAGTACCAGTATCATCAAGCCTGCCGCCAAATGTTTTTGACCATTCTTTTTCGCCTCTACGATTCACTTTAAGCAGATACACATCTTTCTGGCCTGCTCCTTCACTTTCTGTAGAGCCAGTGATGATAAACCCCCCATCTGACGTAGGAGAAATAGACCTGCCTTCTTCATTTTTCTCTCCTCCATAAGTATTACTCCACCATTCTGTACCATCTTCAAACAGGCATACTACATACACATCTGTATTAGCATTAGCTGTATTTACAGTATTAGTAGTACCTACCACAATAAAACCACCGCTTACCAGTTGAATATCTATTCCGGTTTCAGTATTCTCCCGTCCATAATTCCTATCCCATAATACATACCCTTCAGGTTTGGTCAATGTTACCCGCATATCCGAGCTACCAGAAGTATTGCCGGTACGGTTTCTGTATTCAGAGCCACACCATACCAGATTTCCTGAATTAGTGATTTGAACTGAACCAACATCATCTTTCAGATTGGTAAGGCCATAGTTTCTTTCCCATTCTTTGGTCCCATCTGCTGTAGTCTTTACGATGTACATATCTGTGCTTTCATCTGCACCTATACTATTGCCGATTAATAAAAAACCACCATCAGGTGTTTTCTTTAAAGAATAGGCTTCTTCATTGCGGTCAGAACGGCCAAAAGTTTTCGACCATAGTTCATTTCCATCTTTATCTGTTTTCAATAAATTCAGGTCTGAAAAGCCATCTTTCTGAGTAGAATGACCTAAAAAAACATATTCCCCATCCGGCAAAACTTCAAGGTCTTTTCCCTTATCTTTCCCGGTATCGCCAAATGTTTTATGCCATATTTTATTACCGTTTTCATCTGTCCGGAATACATACATATCTGTGCTGCCATTGCCAAAGGAAGTAGTAGTACCAATGCTGATAAACCCGCCATCCGGAGTTTGTTCGGCTGCATACACTTCCTCTGTATCAAACCCACCAAAAAATTTAATAAACAATCCGGATTGGTCTGGCCGGGCATCTTGGTCTGTTTTGCAGGCATATAGCAGTACACAGCATATAAGGTATAAGCTGTTTTTTACAAACAACTTAGCTGTATCGCAACAAACCATACAAAATATTACTTTCATATCAGGGGTTAATTAGCAGGTTGGGCTACTGTAGTGTTTACTTCCAGTTTTTGTTTTACATTCTTTTTTGGCCTGAATACTGGAATAACATATCCTACTGAAACAGAAAAAGCATTTAGTCTTATATCATTATCCATGTAGCCGTATTTATACACAAGTTCGGTATTGGTATAGCGATTCTTGGGTTTTACAGCATTTAAGAGTCCGAAAGAATATCTAACATCTACAATCATTATATTTTTACCTCTGGTATAGGTTACTCCCCCTCCTAGAATTGCATTGTAGTTCAATCTTCTTCGCTGTGTATTTAAGTTGATGCTTGGGCCAGTTACCTGCTTTTTCAATTCTATATCATTCGTCTGGTCTATTCTGCTCACATTCGCCATTGCATTGAGCAAAACATCTGCAGAAAATCCTCCTTGTACAAAAGGACGGAGCCATTTATCATTTTTCGGTGAATAAGAAGCAAGCACTGGCAATTCGATATGGGTTTGTTTTTCATTAAAACTAAGGGCTTCGTACCCAAACAAATTGTTTTTATAGGCGTAATTCTTACCTGATAAGTATATCTCAGTATTTATGGTAATTTTTGAATGAATGGGAAAACCAACAGCAGCGCCTACCCGGTAACCCAGTACTGTGTGATAACTATAATTAACTTCTTTGGTATTATCCGGACTAAAATTTTTCAGCACTTGAATAAACGATACATTGGTGCCTATTTTGGGCGAAATTAAATAAAATGGCCTGGTACGAAATTGATTATAGAGGTTAATGAATTCAGTAGGATCTACTGCTTCATTTATTTTATAATAATGATTTAGCCGCAGAAAGGAGAGCATGGTATTTTCAGCATTCTGCGATTCATTCAGGTACAAATGCGTAAGCGTCAGCAGGCGGTAGGCCTGTGATTTTTCCTCGTCGGTAAACCCTTCCTTTAAACAATCTGCTAAAATAGAAGGCACCTCGTCGGCACGGCCTTCATAGTACGCAATCTGTGCCTTAATCAATGTCTGGCTACATGTATTTTGTGCCATTACTATGGATGATAGCAGCAAGAATAATCCGGTCAGTAAAGTTTTACCTATCCTATACATGTTTTGAATACTTAGTTATTGATTTATAATTCCCTCGCCAGCAGGTAAAACTGGGCATGTTTTCTCGTAAGGGACGTCTGTAACTTCCGCTACAAACTGCTCCCATTCTTTCTTACTCATATTCCGTTTGGTTTTGCCGCAAATCATATCCGCCAGAGTTTTAGCGTTGGTCGGCCAGATGCGCACAAAACTATCACGGCAGCCAGCCAGCAATTTATCATTGTCGGCAGAGAAGGCTACTGACCACACCCAATCCGGATGATCTTTCAGTACAATAGGCAGATTTGCCCATTTACTTGTATTCCATAGGCGAACTGTTTTGTCCCAGCTGCCAGTCGCTAATTTTTTATCATCCCAGCTGAAACTCACATTGTTGATTCGGGCAGAATGGCCTACTAAAGTGCTTATCAGTTCCTGCTTTTTTACATCCCATACTTTTACTATACCCTTGGTATCTCCTACTGCCAGTAATTGCCCATCCTGGCTGAAAGAAATAGCTGTAATAGGTTCTTTGTTTTGAAACAGCATAGACTCTGCCCCATTTTTATCCAGATTCAGCATAATAACCTGGCCTGCCTGGTTGCCTAAGGCAACAGTGTTATGTACTGGGCTTACGGCTATGGTATTAATTTTGGAAGTTGCTCTATACAGTTGATTAAATGCTTTAAAATCATAATGATATACTGAGGAAGAATCTGAGAAAACAAGCCCCTGATCAGCCTGGGTATAGGATAAAAACCAAATCAGCCGGGAAGGTATCTTTATTTTCTGTGGAGGATTATCGAGCCTGCTTAAATTATATATTTTGATAAATGAAAACTCACCTCCGCCAGCCAGCCATTTATTATCACGGCTCAAAGCCAGGGTACGTACAATAGAATTCTTTTCCTGATCTAAAGAAGTATATGTTTTTTCAGGATTTTCTATATCCCAGCGGAGTATTTTGCCATCGCTTCCGGCAGAGTACACATAATTGCCGGTATTGGCAGAAATCAGGCTTCGAACGTTATCAGAATGTCCTTTCAGATTGTTAAAAGATTCATCCTTCGATTTCTTTACTGCATAATATAACCCTTCATAAATATAAGGATCATCCTCCTTGCCTCCATACTGGGCATTAAACGCATATGCCTGGCCGGAAGTAAGTAGTTTTAGATCCATATCTATAACCTGCAATGATTTTACGGCCATCGCCTGCGCAATAGAGAGCAGGCGCGATTGATAAGCATTATTTTTTTCCTTGATGGCAATGCTTGTTTGCTCTTTGGCTACCCGTTCGTTATCTTCTGCTCTCACCCGTTCTTCCTGGGCAATTTTTTGCTGCTTCAAGGCTTCCTGCTCGCTCAACTCCGCTTTCAATCTTTCTTGCTGGGCAATCTGCTCACTTTCACGGGCAAGTTGTTCCTGTTCCTTGGCTTTGGCCCGTTGCTGCTCAGCAAAGATTCGCTGGTTTTTGGCATTTCTTTCACTAATCAAGGCCAGACGTGTTTGAACTTTTGCTTTCTGTTCGTTTTTTCTGGCTATCTCTGCCTGCTCTTTTGCTCTGATCTGCTGGGTAATAGCAAAAATCAAAAAGCCAACCGAAATAATGGCAAAAAGGCCCAAAATCAATGCTACCGCCCGGGCTCTCCGTAACGCCTTCTTTTGAAGAATCTCTTTGCTGCGTTGTTCGGTTTCGTAACTTTTCTTACTGAATTCCAGAAAAGCCATTACCCGTTCAAAAGCAGGATCATAACGTTGTGCCCATTGTAGTGTGGGTTTTTGCTTGAGTTGCCAGTTAAGTGCCAGCTGTAAATCTGGTGGCCGCCATAAACCTGCCTGCCCTACCTGGTATTTTGCCGAAGCTTCTGCTAGCCGTAAGTACATCCGTATTCCTTCCGCTTCCTCTTCCACCCACTTTTTCAGCCGCAGCCAGATACGCATTAAACTTTCGTGCGAAATATCTATAATGGAATCGCTGTGAAGAACAACTCCGGCATGCGGAGTTAATAATGCCCGGCCAGGTTCTCTAAACTTATCAATTATTTTAATAACGTCTTCTTCGCTAGCATCGGCTATAGAGGCTATTTCAGCAAGCCGGGTAGGTCTTCGGATACCATTAACATCCCCACCTTTGTCGGTTAATGATTTAAACAGGGTTTCACATAGCCTTTTTTGCTTGTCGTTTAACTCACTGTAGGCTTCATCAGCATGCTGGGAAAGTGCTCCTTCCATCCGGCCAATGGCTTCATAATGCTGCACATCAATGGGTTCATTATCCCGATGCACAGTAGCCCAGTAGCTCCAGGTTCGCATAAGTGCATGTTGCATAATAGGCAACTGATCCGCATTGTCTCCTAGATCATCGAGTAATTGCTGCATCAGCCTGGGTGCAATCTTTGCTCCGCCTACCGCTACTGGTCCTGTAATAGCAAGACTCTTTTGTTCCCTGGTCATCTGCGGAAGCAGATAATAACTCTCATTGATTTTTTCGGTGAGGTTAGGAAAATAAGCACATTCTCCTATAAAATCTGACCGCATGGTGATAACTACATAGATAGGCAGATTTTTATTTTGGATAGCCTCAATCAGCAACTCAATATAAGCTACTGCTTCATTCTCTGCATCTTTGCCATCTTCTCCCTTTTTGAACCGGAAAAGCTCCTCAAACTGGTCAACGATCAACAGGAAATTTTTATCAGCAGACTCATGCTGCGAAATCGCCTCTACCAGTCCCTGGGAATGGGTACGTAGCAAGGTGGCAATCAGGGTCTTTTTAACAAACTTATCTTCCTCACTGGCCTGTTGATAGGATAATTCTTCGGTGGCTAAGGCTTCTGCCAGGTTATCTACCGGAGATTTGCCAGGCCTAGTACTAATTACTTTCCATCCGTTACCTGAGCTTTCAATAAATCCGCCATATAAAATAGGAATAATGCCACAATAGATAAATGAAGATTTACCACTACCCGAAGGACCTATAATAGACACAAATCTGTTCCGGGCAAGCTTCAGCAATACCTCTTCGCTTTGTCCTTCACGACCGAAAAATAGATGACTTTCATGTATGCTAAAAGGCCGGAGTCCAGGGAAAGGATTGATTATTTCCTTTCCTGTCTGTGTACGGTTATCTATTATATCTTGTATATTTCTATCCATGCTTCTCTTGCGCCTGCGCAATAAAATGAGCTAATAAAGTATCTATATACAATTCCCAGTTGGAAACCACTGAAAATCCGTTACTTTCATAAAATGACTTATCTATGATGGTATCTTTTTGAGTGAAAATCACTTTTTCCAGAATGGGTTTTGACCGTCCATAGCCAGGTGCTTTCAACACATCGATTGCCTTCATTCGAAGCCACTGCTCGTCTGCTTTATGTTTATAAATAATGATGATATCTGCAGTAGCAAGCTTTTCCAGATGAATCTGACGAATGTGCAGCCTGTCTGCTTCAAATACTGGCTGGGAGAGCCTTATTTCTTTGGTTTGTAACTGGCTTATAATGGAGACTATCTCTTTACTGTCAGGTTTATCATAGATCATATAGACATCCATACGGTGGGCAACACTTGCCGGACGCTTCATATCTCTGGAAGATGTTTCTGTTAACTCTTCCCAAATAGCTGATTTGAAATTTTCCAAAGAAGTCTGAAAAACTTCTGCGCCTTCCAGGGTTTGAAAATGGCGACCTGATTCCTGCTGCAAATACTTCCGCATCTGCGGAATGTGCCCCTCTCCCGGAGAAAGCCAGATCAATCTTGAAAAGGCAGGATCTTGACTTGTATCACCAGTTCTGGTTGATTGAGTCCGGCTATGCTCTACAGCAAACTTATTTTGCAGTTCCACAATAGACCGGCCATTACCGCTGAATATTTCCGTATAAGAATCTCCTACCAGATGAATGGATAATTTACATCTGGCCAGATCTTTACGGACCATTGTTTCCATATCCTGTACATTCTCTGGCAATTTGTGCTCAGGTAATACTTTAAATCCATACTTCTGCAAATCCCGCTTGATAATATGGCGTTCTACCATCAAATCAGCACTGGTTTCAGCCAGATAAATTGCATTACCCGAAGTTTCTATTTTCTCCACAGGTGACTCTACCGGATTATGCAGTGAAGACAGCGTTTCATACAGGTCATAAATCAGGTCTGCCAGCTCCAGCCGGACTTCCTTGGTTAGGTTGGCCTGGTTAAAATCATGAATCTCAGTTGCTTCTCCATGAGATGCTGGGGCATATAGATTATATCCCGGCAGAGATTTTAGGGATTTGAGCTCTCCATCAACTTTAATGGGGTATTTAATGACTTTGAAAATACGTTTGTTAGCCGCTGATTGTTCAGGATCAGAAAACCTCAATACAGCATCAATCTGCGCCAGATTTTTCAGGCATACCATGGATTGTAAGTAAGCCGGAGACAATACACAAATAAAAACATCCACTTTCGCTAATTGCTGGGCAGATAAAGGTTCCTGCTCCGAATACTGCATAAAGTCCAGTTTCGCCTCAAACAGACGGTTGAGCATTTTTTCAAGAAACTGCTGGAAACCACTTATCCAATTCCTTTCCCCATGTTCTATAGGTGTGGAATCAGAAGTAGTGTAACTGATACATATCTGGTAGTTGTCTGCCATATAATTTCTGTGCTGAACTAATTTTTTGTCTAATCAGGCAAATACTTCTTCGGCCGGTATTCTTTTGTTGCTGTTTAAATTTTCTAAAAACTGCTGCATTAATTTGGGCTGTGAAGCCATTACTCTGTAAAATTTTTCTTTGTCTATGCTGTATAATTCTGTATCCTCACGGGCGATTACTTTATAAGCATGTACATCCGAATCCAGGATAATTGATTCACCTACTAGTTCACTGATGCCTGACTGCCAGAATTCTCCGCCCTGGCTATGCCATTCTACCAGACCACTCAATACCAGATAAATTGGAGTATTGCCACTTTTCCCTGGCGTGATAATAAAATCTCCCTGCTTAAACTGCTCTATTGTAATAGCACCTGCCAGCTCCGATAACAGAATCCCTGGTAATCCTCTGAAGGCCCTGGTTTGCTTGAGAAATATAATTTGATACACCATTAAGCCTGCCTGTATATTTGCATAAGTTGAGTTTATCAATGACCCGGTAATTCTGTTTAATTCCTGCTTTGCCTGAACAGATAATCTATTTTGCAACTCCAGGTAAGCCAATGGTTTCATTTTATGAATAGCCCAGGCAGCAGTCTCTCTCAACAACATATCCGGATTGAATATATGGGCTGCCAAGTCATGGGTAACCGGCATATCTGGGGTGGCGGCAATGGAATACATGGCACAAGCTTTTGTCCACCGGTTCATAGAGTTATAATCCCGGTTGATAATGTGCAGCAACACTTCTTTAGAGGAAAGAGTCTCTCTGGGAAAATGTGCCTGGTAAATGCTTACTTCTTCAGAGGCTGGTATGTCATCCAGTAAAGGGAAAAGGATAGTCTTTAAATTCTTATCTATAAATACATCCAGAAGTTCTAGTGCATATACTTTTCCTTCACTAGTACCGCTTTCAATGTTTTGCTTTACCAGCCGGATAGATTCCGGATTATAAATAAGGGAAAGCAACATAAATACACGGTCGAAGTTATATACCATTTCTTCTTCGAGGGCAGTTTTCAAATGCTCATTATAATAAACTTCTTCCAGTTCAAGCAAAGCTGCCTGGTTCCAGGCAGCTTTGCTCAATTCTGTTTCCAGCAACCGATGCACAATTGTCATTTTTTCGGCCATTGCCTGAAACTGACAGTTTCCCAGAGAGATGAGCACTTCATTCTCAATTCTGGCATCCGGATACTCTATTTTGTCCCATAGCAGTTCAATCGCTTTTTCTCCGCCAATCTGCCCGTATATATGGATGATTTTCTGTAAGATACTTGTATTGTGGCTGGCCTTATGAAAAACCAGTTCCAGTACCGGCAATACGTCAGGTCCACATTCGGTAAGCGCCATGGATGCAGCATAGCTATGTGTAGGAGAAGCCAGAAAATCTATCAGCATAGGCCATGTTTCCGGCATTTTCGATTTTCTTGCCGTTGCCAAAGCTGCTTTTCTGACAGTAATATCCGGATCTCGTAATAATTCAAGCAGAATAAACACATTATCTGAATTGATTACCTGTTCCAAGAGTTGTACTGCCGTTAGCCGTTCTGAAATATCTTTCGACTTGGCCAGCTTCTGAATAGAGGAAATACCAAATGAATTGAATTTTATTTTGTTATTTCCTATTACTAACGCTGCATTCTTTGTATTACCTTCCTCTTCTACTGTTCCATTCAAATTGGCATCCACTGAATTTCCGGTTTGAATCACTACATCTATCAATAAGCTTTTAGCCTTATTTTTTACATAGTTCTTTACTTCAGGAGCGCTGTCTTCAGGGAAATCTGCCAGGACTTGTTCAAACAGGTTAGGTTCCATTCTCTCTATGAGTTTTAGGGCAGTAATTACCTGTGCCGGATGGTCACTTTTTAGTTCATTAGCCAGAATATCGGTAACCAGATGAATATGTTTGGGGGTAGTAATTTTGCTTTCTTTCAGGTTTTCTAATGTATGTTCGAGTGTTTGCCTGTAATAGCTATATAATTTAGATGTTACAAACAGCCAGCAGAAAACGATCGGAATGAGCAGATATGTGAAATAGATTAGTTCCATCACGGCCAGGGTATCCAGCAGCCATAACAAGCTGCCGGCAATCAATCCGGCAAACATGGTAACGACACCTTCGATTCTTGCTTGAATATTAAATCTGATTGTAGAATCCAGCGGCAGAAAATATAGCTTGAAAGTAGGATTATCGATGGCTTCTTTCAGCGATACAGTGAACAATTTACCTAAAGCAATTGCCAGGAAAAAGATAATAAAAGTTTCAGATTGCTTGCCGTATCCCAGATAAAATCCAATAATAGCCGAGAAGAAAGTGAATAAACATAACAGCACAGGGTTAATGAGTAAACTTACCTTCAACCCATACATAGTAATAATTCTGTCTGTTACAAAATTCTGTATGAGGAAGTTAAAAACAACAATAGTACCTGTAAAAATACTGATGAACTTAGCCAGGTTACCTGGGTCTGGAAATTGTTTAGCCGTTACAGCCAGAAATGAATAATTAACAAAAAACAGGCATACCATTGAAATATTCACAAATATAGCCATCCATACAATGTAAGGACTTCGGATAAAGCCAATAAATGTGGATGATTTATGTTGGGTGTACTGTTGGTTGCTATTCATGTTATACTTCCAGTTCACGACCAGTAACATTACAAAAATCATGGTAGCACTGGCAGAACTTAACCAGAATAAATCGGTTGGTTCACTCAGAAAGGAAATAATAAAAGGAATGGCAAATAAGGCAATAATAGAAGCCAGAAGTTGTCCGCTGTCTATGCGGCTGATGATTTTTTTAGATTCCCTTAAATTGAATAAGCGGCCAAATACCCCCCAGAAAATCAGCAGTACGACTGCATTAAAAGGGCCAATACAAACAAATGCGCTAAAAATAAGTAAATCCGTATTTTCTACAGAATCAAATCCAAGCCGGATGGCTGTAATGGTAAGCAGAATAATCACGATAAACGAACCAGCCACCATTTGAAATGGCAAACGGTTCTGGAAATAAGCAAAGAGATAGGTAAAAATCATACCTAGTATACCAGATGCTACAATCGCTTTAGGTAAATAGGCTTGTTCTTCAAAACGGTTCAGAAACAGAGTGCTTGCCCCAACATCCAGGGTTGCATTAAAAATACCAATAAAAAACCCAATCGTCAGCACCAGAAATATCCGGCCCGATTCTGAGGATTGTTCTAAGGTTTTCATATCTGGTATTTATGGGATATAAATGAAAAAATCTAAAGCGACTATCACGTAATTTATATAGCCAGCAGTAATACCAGAAATCAAGTGTCTTATTATGCCAAAGCCTGATGTAAGATTAAATTAGATAAGATGTGTAATTGATTAATTTATAACAGGAGTGCATAAATTCAAACGTTGTTACCATAATGGTGACACCTTTTATAATTTACAAAAAAGCCCTCGTCTGTATTGACGGGGCTTTGGAATTTTAGCAGGAGTAAAGTAGTTTCCGGATTTAATCTTCCTGTTCGAATTTTACACTACCATATCTGGAGGCAATTTTCACCATACCCTGCGCATTCGATTTGCCATATTTGCCTTCATATTTGCTGGAAGTGTTGCGTTTTTCTACCACTTTGTATACCACCTGGTCTTTATCTACCTGCAAATCGGCATATTGCAAGTCTACATCAAAATTGAAAGAAGCATTCTTGGCAAAGTTCAGATCGAAAGAACTATAATTACCATCCAGGGTGATAGAATTGAACTTGGGCGAAATATTCCCAATTTTAAATCCGCTGCAATACCGCAGGTTCAGATCCAGTTTGTCAGCTAGTGAACCGATGCGGAAACCTGAGTATCCGGAGGAACCTTCTACGGCATTTACAGAGCCAATCTCAACCGAACCATATTTACTCTCCATAGTTAAGTTGCCTGCCCGGGAAATATTGATGTCTGAATAGCTGTTGTTCAAGTCCAGTTTGTCAGTTTCTTCCAGAGTTAATTTGGAATATGCTAGGTCCAGAGAGCCTTGTTTAAGCTGTGCAATACTGTTACTGCCCGAACCATAAGCTAGTTTGACTGTATTTTCACCACTTAACCTGCCTAACTTCATACTGCCGTAACTTAACGATATATCGCCATTGCCACTGTAATCAGCCAGGTACATATCGCCATACATATTCTTTACCTGCAAAGGGTTCTTTTTAGGCATAGAAACAGTGTAATTAATGGTATATCCGCTTTTTTTACCCCAGTTATTATTTCCTGAGTTCTTTCCGATGCGGGTTTTAAAGCTGATCAATCCGCCTGTTTTTTCTTCATCTACTGTAATCATATCCAGAATCTCCTGTGCGCGGCTATCGGAAGAAGCTCTGGCTAAGATCTCAATATTGACTGTAATTTCATTTTTATCCCAGGTATTAATGTGTACCTTCCCATACCGGTTATCAATCGCTAGTTTATCGGAAGCGCTTACATTAAAGGAACGGCTTATTTTTTTGCTTAATTCACTGTCGTAACTATATATTGTGTACTGACTCTCACTATGTTTTAATTCTTCCTCTGCGCTGGCCAGTAAAGCGCTGGGAGCTTGTAGTTGTGCGTGAGCAGACATACCCAATAAAAGGGTTATGCTTGCCAATATTAATTTATGCCTGAACTTTTTCATGTTTCGTTTCCTGTTTTATTTTCCTGATTTCTTCTAAAGTATTGAGTTGCTGATTGAGTATTTCCATGCGTAGTTGCAGATTCTGGATCATGGCATCCATAATTTGCTCTTTGTTTGGCGTAGTCAATAATTCTGTTTTCAGCCTGGCATACGCCGAATCCAGACCTGCTATATCTTGCTGCAAATTTTCATTGACACCGAGTGATTTGAGATCGAAACTACCCATCTGTGTTTTTCTCTCATTGATGAGTGAAGTATAATATCTTTCTACTTCTGCCATTTGTGGCGCAATTTTTTCCAGGGAAGCAGTTGTAGTTGGCGGGGTAACCAGACCGTCGGTATTAGTTGGGATATATTGCCTGATGACAAAAACCGCGGCAATCAACAAAACCACTGCGGCCGCATATTGCCACATACGGGCATAGGTCAGGGAAATAACCCTGGCTGTTTTTTTTTGGGGCAGCTCCTTGCTAATGTCCTGCCATAAATCCGGACGGGGTTCAAAGGAATCAAATTCCTCCCGGTGTTCATTAATAAAATCTTTTAATTTATCTTCCATGACGATGTATTCAAATAAAAAGTGGGTATAAAGTTTTCATGCTTGCGTGTTAGTTATGTTCATTTTTTATGAGTTCGAGTAATTTTTTTCTGGCCCGGCTGTACTGCGATTTGGAAGTTGCTTCTGTGATCTGCAATATTTCTGCGATTTCGCCATGATCATAGCCCTCCAGCAAGTACAGCGATAATACGGCCCTGTAACCATCCGGCAGTTTTTGTATCGCTTTCCGGACAGAAGCTACCTGGTACTGCATATCCTCATTATCCGCAGATTCAGTGGTTTCAGCATAATCCCGGTCATCAATTGCAATCAGGGACAGCCTCCTTTTCTTAACCAGGCCAATTGCCTTATTCACCACAATGGTTTTGAGCCAGCTTCCGAAAGTTGAATCTCCTCTGAAATTGTGTATGTTCTGAAAAGCATTCAGAAAAGATTCCTGCAATACATCTTCCGCTTCTGCATAATCGTTGGTAATGCGCATCGCCACGTTAAACATGGCTTTGGAATACAACTTATACAGTTCGTACTGGGCTTTTTTATCGCCGGCTTTACATCGTTCCACAATGTGCCGGTTAACATCCTGGTATACTAAGGTTTCCAATTTTTACATTTTCAGACTAAAGATTTAAGAAAAATATAAGGGTTGCACGGAAGGGAAAAGATTTATAAGAAAATGAAATAAAATAGTTGAAGCTTCGGTTAGCCTGCCTAAGAGGATTACAGCTACACGAAGAACAATAGTTGCATATAATTCTGTATTACAATAAGTTATGCAAGGAAGCAGAGTCAGATCGGGAGTATTTTATAAGAACTTAATCGAAATTAGAATGATTACATTCCAGTTTACTAAAAAGCTATTATATCTAATTTCTCCATCTAGAATGGGGCATAAAGATAAACTATAAGTTATGAAGAACCTAAATTTGGGATGGAACCGAATGGTTTTTAAAATATATTCTGAAAGTGGTGCCCTGGTTAGGAATACTACTTACTTCAGCCCGTCCTCCTAAGGCAGTAGCCTGCATTTTTACCAGGTATAAACCAAGTCCTTTACCTTCAGTATGCGTATTAAATCGTTTGTACAGTGAAAATACATCCTTGCCATAGGTTTGCAGATCAATTCCAATTCCATTATCGGCTATTTCCAGGCATATAAAATCCTCGGTATTGAAGGTACGTAACTTAAGCTGGAGTTGCCGTTCAGCAGACCTGTATTTCAGCGCATTACTCAGCAGATTAAAAAGGATGCTATCTACATAGGCTTTTACGCTAACCACGGAAGGAGCCTCCTCAAATGAAGTTGTAATTTCACACTGAGCATCCATCATTTCCTTCTCAAGATTGGCCTGGATAAACTTAATTTCTTCGTTGAAATCCACCTTAGAAAGTTGCGCATTAATATTACTTTTTATCTCCAGAATTACATTCAAATCCTTGATAACCCTGTCTAAAGTAGTTACGGAAGAAAGAATATGGTTAATAATGTCTTTTTCTTCTTCCTTCCCCGACACCAGGCGCAATACTTCTCCTAATCCTAAAATCCGGGCAACCGGCGACCGTAAATTATGAGCCGCCGCAAAAGCAAATTGTTCTAACTGCTGATTGTAAGCAATGATCTCTTTTGTTTTTTTCTCAACTTCCGTGGCCAGTCTTTCGTTTTGAGTTAGAATGATTGCCTGCGCCTCGCTTAGTTTCTGGTTCTGCTGGGATAGCATGTCACGCTGAGACGCTATGCTCTGTTGCTGCTGGAGAAGTTCTTCATTCTGGGCAGCTATCTCCATATTCTTTTCATTTAGTGCCTGGTTTTTCTCCTGAATTTCATTGGTGCGTTCCAGCACTTTTTTTTCCAGTTCTTCATTCTGGGCAAATAAAAGCTGTACTCTTTCCGACTCAGCATCTTTCAGTTTAGCTTCCAGCGTGAAGGCTCTGCTGGTATAAAAGGTGGTAAACAACAAGGTAGGAATACAAATAAGAAATAGGCTAAGCTGAATGAGATAGTTATTACGTAAAGCTTGCTCATATTGATAGGTAGCCCGGCTATGGATCTGGTCCTCAAAGGTATGAACATGGCCCGAAAACCGCTCATATTGCAGCCATAAATGGTATCCCTGATCCCGGTCAGCCAGTTGCTTGAATTCAGTTAATTGCCTGTTGTCTACCAGTCTTTTAAAATTCCGGTTCAGATCGGTATAAAAATTAATAGAATCTCTTAGGCGGTAAAACTCAGTGAGCGGATAATTTTGCTGAGACAGCATTTTTTCTAATTTAGAAAGTACTTTTTGCCGTTCGTTAAGCGCTACCTGATATGGATACAAATAGCGCTCATCTTCAAAGAGTGCATAGCTTCTGACGCCCAGATCCAGGTTATGAATTACATCAATGGCTATCTTAGTCAATGCTGCTTTTATCTCTTCGGTTTGCTCCTGCAGGAGCCGGTTATTTTCAATTTCCTGACTATTGCGATAGGTAAAAAAAATATTCAGTGCCAGTAAAATGGTAATGAGTATCGAAGCAAAGGCAAGTAGCCTTCTGCTAAATAGGTGGCTCATGGTATAAGGTCATGAATAATAGAACTACATAAATATCTGCATAATGATACAGTATATGTTTGTATTAAAATATTATAAAAATGGAATAATTTAATACAATAAGCACAAATCCTTTCCGGATAAGCGAGAAATGGGTGTAAGGAATGCCGAAAAAATGTCTGCTTGCGTTGGTTACAGTATTTTTAGAAATACGCTTAAATTAATATAAATATACAATAATGCATGTAAATATACAGAGCATACAAAACGCTAGCGCCTCTCTTGATCTTTCATCATTGAATACCGGCTTATGTTAGTTTTTTATTCTTTATGCACTATAAGTATTCATTCAAAATTAAGTATAAGATTTTCATCTACTACAAGTTCTTTGAAATTAAGTGTGAAGTAGTTTTCAAAGCCTGTGAAGATGGTCTGTAGTGCCTCCCTGAGAGCATCTATAGACAAATAATCTTCTGCTTTCAGCCAATAGTATTTGACCTGCTTCCAAAAGCGCTCGATCCTATTGAGATGAGGGCTATAGGTGGGTAGAAAAAAGATATACAAGCCTTTTTGCTCCCATTCTTCTTTTTTGATTTCCCATCTGCCACCCGTATGCAAAGAAGCATTATCCAGGACTATGACAGTAGGCTTGGTGATAGATGCTGAGAAAGCATCTACACATTGAATAATAAAGTCAGCATTCAAACTTCCACCTTTTTGATAAGTAAGCAACTTATTATCTGTACTTAACAAGCCAAAAACATTTATTCTTGCCCCTTTTTGAGACAAGATAGGAGCATGTTTACCTTTTTTTATCCATCCATAAGGTACACAAGGAGTAAGGCAAAATCCTGATTCATCTCCAAAGTATAATTCTATCCTACCTGTCTGTGCTAAGTAAAGCAAGGTATATAGAGCTTTGCGTTTCTGCTCATATGCTTGCTTATTTTGCAGGGGTTTTACCCACTTACGGAAGCGTTTCCATCTGTAATCAATTTTTTTAAAAACCGCTTCAAGGTCATTTCGCTCATAGCAGTGCCTAACTTTGCTTCTATTTCCTGTTTAGCTACTTTGAGTCTTTGCTTTTCTTTGTCTATACTATTTTCAACTACTTTCACATGAGTAGCATTACTGGTGGTAAGGATAGGTTTTCTGCCTTTCCCTTTTTGATTCTTTAACCCTTCCACACCCTTTTTTTCAAAGTGGTCAAACCACTTGTAGATACTTAGTTCACTTACTTTGAAAATACTTGCTAGGGCTTGTACCTGATAGCCTTGATTGGATAGTAATATAGATTGGCAACGGTTACGCTCCTGATAGCTTTTGCTCTCTTTGTGGATCTCTTCCAAGTCTTGCCTTTGCTTGTCTGTAATATTTTTGATATAGCGCATAAGCAAAGATAACACGAATCAAAATCTTATACTTATTTTTGTTCACTTACTTATACCATAAAAGACCCTGCAAATTACAAATCTACAGGGCCTTTTATTGTAACTTTATTTTATTAAATTCTAAATAATTGATATGCAAACGTTTTTAATAATGACTATTAACCAATGTTTATTCGGAATATTTATCATTAAATCGTTTGTAAAGCCGTTTATGTTTATCGTCTAGAATGATTTGTCTTCCCTGAATAAACGCATGGGTCACCTGATTAGAACGCATATCCAGCAAATCTCCATTTGATACAACCAATGTGGCATCCTTACCTTTTTCCAGGGTTCCTATAGTAGATTCTATACCCAGTATTTTTGCATTGTTTGAAGTTATTAGTTTCAACGCTTCTTCTTTGCTTAACCCATATCCGGCAGTTTGTCCGGCCAGAAAGGGCAGGTTCCGGATTTGCATGGGGCCCTGGTCATAAGTAAGTCCAACCAATACGCCAGCCTGTGTGAGCATAGCTGGTAATTTAAACGGCAAATCTACATCATCTTCCGTCCGGGTGGGTAAGCGGTGCAAGGAAGAAAGCAAAACAGGTACATTATTATCTTTCAGATAATCAATAGCCATCCAGGCATCTTCTCCGCCTACAATCACCACCTTTTTCACCCCATGTCCTTTGGCAAACCCAATTCCCTCAATAATTTCTTTTCCATATCCGGCATGGATGTAGAGATTTTTGCTTCCATCAAATAAACCCTGCATAGATTCTAATTTCAAATTAACCGGAGAAGGTTTTTTCAGTCGGCTATAGGTAAGGGCATCTGCAAAGATACGGTTGAGTTCATCCAGCACTTTCACGCGTTGTTCATTCTTTTTGATAGGTTCTGACTCTCCCCCCTGTGCAAACATAGCAGGCCAGTTCAGGTGAATACCATCATTGGCTCTATAAGCGGCATCTTCCCAGTTCCAGGCATCTAGTTGCACCACCGAAGAAGTACCAGATACAATTCCGCCCTGCGGCACCACCTGTGCCAGTAATACTCCATTAGAACGGGTAGTTGGGATGAGTTCAGAATCTGAGTTATATGCAACCAATGACCGCACATTCGGATTGATAGAACCAACCTCCCTGAAATCGTTGGTCGCTCGAACGGCGCTTACTTCATCTAAACCCAGCCTGGTGTTGGGGGCAATAATTCCCGGATACACATGTTTGCCAGCAATGTTAATTACTTCGCCTGCTGACCCATCAACCGTAGCACCGGAAGTTTCAGATACACTGGTAATTTTTCCGTTTTCAAACGTAATTACCGCATTTTGAATTACCTGGCCATTGCCAATATGAACAGTGCCACCTGTTAATGTGATTCGCTTGGATTGCTTCTTGGCAGGAGATGGCGGCTGAGCCAACACCTGAAGTGAGAGAAATAATATAAATAAGATGGATAAGATTTTCATGGATGGTTTATGATTTTGAATGATAAAATCCGGATTCTGGAATTTGAATGAATGTTAATTGTATCAGGCTTAAAACTCATAATTTTCCAGAATGTCCTCGCAATGATACAGAGCAGCTTTTTTTAATGACGGACTTTCAGCAGCAGCGCCTCCATTTTTGGCATCCAGCATTTTGCGGATCAATCTGGCTCGTTCAGATTTGAGTTCTTCCCGTAATTTCACGTCTCTTTCAATATCATAGTATAAAACGCCATCTACAAAGGTTTTTTCAGCTTTGGCATAGATAGAGAGCGGATGATCAGACCAAAGGACTACATCTGCATCTTTTCCTGGCGCCAGGCTTCCCATCCGGTCATCCAGGTGCAGCAGTTTGGCTGGGTTCAACGTAACCATTTTTAAGGCTTCTTCTTCCGGAACACCGCCGTATTTTACTGTTTTACCAGCCTCCTGGTTCAAACGTCTGCCCATTTCGGCATCATCTGAATTAATGGAAGTAGTAACACCTACTTTGTACATCAAGGCTGCATTATAGGGAATAGCATCTTGTACTTCCATTTTATAGGCCCACCAGTCGGCAAAGGTAGAACCGCCAATCTGATGTGCTTTCATTTTATCGGCCACCTTATAACCTTCCAGAATGTGGGTAAAAGTGTTTACTCTAAAACCCATAGAATCAGCTACATGCATGAGCATATTAATTTCTGACTGTACATAGGAATGGCAGGTAATAAAACGCTTATTGTTCAGGATTTCTACCAGTGCTTCAAGTTCCAGGTCTCTTCTGGGGGCTAAACCGGTTTTATTTTTAGATGCAGCAAAAGCTTTCATGGCTTTGTCGTATTCTTTTGCTCTTGTAAAAGCATCCATAAAAACCTGTTCAACGCCCATTCTGGTTTGCGGGAAACGGATGGTATTAAAGTCGCCCCAGTTAGATTGTTTTACGTTTTCACCCAAGGCAAATTTTATAAATCCTCCTGCATTCTTGATCTTCATTTCTTCAGCCGAAGCACCCCACTTCAGTTTAACCAAAGCCGATTGTCCGCCAATGGGGTTGGCTGAACCATGCAATAATTGAGATGCAACCACGCCACCAGCCAGTTGGCGGTAAATATTAATGTCTTCTGGGTTTACCACATCACCTATCCGTACTTCTGAGGTAACTGCCTGCGTACCTTCATTTACGCCGTTGCTGATGGCAATATGTGAATGTTCATCAATAATTCCTGGGGTAACATGTTTTCCGGTACCATCAATCGTGCGTACACCACTAGCAGATAAGTTCTTGCCTACTTTTGCAATTTTTCCATTTTGAATCAGTACATCAGCATTTTCCAGCTTACCATCTTTTTCGTTAGTCCAGACGGTAGCATTTTTGATCAATACATTTTCTGCTGATAGTTTTTGTTCACTGCCAAATGCCATAAATGGATAACTTACTTTGCCTAAGCTATTGAGGTCAATGGTTTTAACAGAATCTTTTTTAGCAAGTGCTGTTTCTTTATATGCTTCTTTAAAAGTGGCTGCCCATTTCACTGGAGTGCCATCCGGAGTCTGACCTTCGCCTTTCAGGGTTTTGTCGGCAATCCAGCCAGTGAGCCTGGTTTCCCCTTTGCTGTTTTTTTTGTCGGTATCAAAAACAAGCGTGATCAGGTTATTATTTCTGGTCACTTTGGCTTTTATCTTATTGGTATCAGCAAGTGTCTGGATGCTGTATTCCGGTTTATCTGCTTTGCCGCTCACGAGTAGCTTTAATCCACTTTGATTGCCTACTTTCAGATCATAGAGGCCTCTGATATCTGCCAGTGGCATTTCACTCACCGTATACTTTTGTCCGGCTATCCAGTTCTCATAAATGGTCGTTCCTTCGCTGAATAAATTTCCGGAGGTAATAATAAAATTGGCTTTTAAACCTTTTTTCAGGCTACCAATCTGGTCTTCCGCTTTGATAAGCTGGGCAGGGGTAGCTGTTAAAGCTTTTAAGGCATCTTTTTCACTGAAGCCATACTGAATGGCTTTCCGAAGGTTTGTCCAGAACTCTTTTTTGTCTTTCAGATTGCTTAAGGTAAGCGCAAAAGGAATTCCGGCTTTAGCAAGCATAGCCGGATTTGCCGGAGCCAGTTCCCAGTGTTTCATATCATCCATACCGATCATCATGGCATCCTGCGGATCTTGTACATCAAAGGCGGACGGAAAATTAAGCGGAATAATAAAAGTAGTATTGGTTGCTTTCAGCTCTTCTAAACGCTGGTATTCGTCGCCACTTCCTTTGATAATATATTGTACACCAAACTCATCTCCGATTTTATCAGCACGGAGTACATTGAGTTTGTTGCTGGCTTCAAATATCTGCGGCAGGCTTTGCAATTGGTTAAAGGATTCCACAGATAAATTCTGCTCTTCTTTATTCCCACCCTTTTTGTACCAGTCGGCATCCAGATACGTCTGGCGCAGCAAGGAGATCGCACCCATCAGCGAACCAGGATAATCTTGTCTGGAACTTCCCTTACTAAAGGAATAATGTGCGGTTGCTTTTGATTTGAGAATTACTTCGTTTTCCCGTCCGTCATGCAAGGTTACCAGCACCCCTGAACCTCTGGCAATCCCATCTGGAACATGTGTGAGGACCGCACTGAAACCCAGTTTCCGCAACGCATCCGCATCACCGGCATTCTGAGTAAATATTTCACTAGCTTCAGTTTCGCTACGAATAGCCTGGTTCCAGAAATAAGGTCCCCGTTTAGAAGATTCCATTTGCGGCGGTCCATCGGCACGACTGGTTCGGATGGTTTTCACTTCGGGCATGCCATAACTGGAGTACAGGTCGATTAATCCCGGATAGATGCTTTTTCCTTTTAGGTCAAGAATGGTAGCGCCTGCCGGAACAGCTATTCCGCTGCCTACTGCTTCGATAATGCCATCTTTTACCAGCAAAGTAGCATTTTGCGAAGTAGTCTGATAATCGGTGTGAATGGTAGCATTGGTAAAAGCATACAAACTTGGACGTTTATCATATACACCATTTTTGGGAAAGGTAGTCTGGGCGAGTAGGGGAAGTGAGCATAATAATATCACAACGAACCCGGGTAATAATTTGGTCATTAGGTGGAGGTTAATAAAACTACAGGAAATAAACTATAAAATATGATAACTGAATGGTAAATATAAAAATAAGAAAATAATATTTGCCTTTCTCACAAGATCAGGAGTTGAACTATAGGTGCTAGTATATAATATTTTGTCTAAGTTTACTTTAGCCCAAATAGCCTAGCACTAATTCAAGAATTTTTTTTCACTAAACCTGAGGAAATTTGCAGGAAGGTTATACTTTTGATGTTTAATCTATGATAGGTTTAACGCAATTCCTTCAGATAACATGATTTTACTCTTTCCAACTAATCTATCAAGCCTGTTTTTCTGTACTTTCTATACATACGCTGATATAGCAAAATTCTGATCAGCTGATGTTAAAATTTCTAAATGAAAACAGTGCTCAACTTAATAACCTGAATTTTAATATACTATTTGATTATTAACTCTTAGTAATGATTACTTAATTACTATTTAATAGTGTCAGGTTAAACCTTTAATACATTGGCATTTGATATTACCTTAATTATCTTTTTACCATTTTACCTTTAAATTAAATTTTATGTTTAAACCCATTACTCCCCTAAAAAACAGGCGTGTAGGAAGTAAAACATGGAGACTGAGCAAAGCAGGCTTAATAGCTTGTGCACTTATTCCTGGCATGATTTACTCCACTGCTAACACCGAAGCTAAAGCTTCCGCTAGTTCCCTGATAGCTGCTCCAGCCGGAATTGCCATTGTTGACAAAGTTATCTTTAAAGCAGATATCCCAGTGAGAGGTACAGTAAAAGATGATAACGGCGATCCTATACCAGGGGTAAACGTTTTGTTAAAAGGAACTACTACAGGAACGACCACTGACGTTAATGGTGGGTACTCCCTGAATATACCAGATAATGCCGGCAGCAATGGAGTACTGGTATTCTCTTATATTGGTTTTACTACCGAAGAAGTATCGATAGGTGGCCGCACTACCATTGATATTAGCATGGTGCCAGATGTTCAATCGTTGAGTGAAGTAGTAGTAATCGGATATGGTACAGCGCAAAAATCTGACTTAACCGGTTCAGTTTCATCCATAAAAGCAGAAACTTTGCAGGAACGCCCAGCTCCATCGCTTAATCAGGCTTTAGCCGGTAGAATGGCTGGTGTACAAGTAAATACAAACTCCGGCCGCCCAGGTGGTAGAACTACAGTTCGGGTGCGTGGGTTCAGCTCTATCAACTCCTCCAATAATCCTTTGTATGTGGTAGATGGCGTAATGTTACCTCAAGGCAATCAGAATCAGTTCAGTAATGCCATAGATTATATTAATCCCAATGATATTGTTTCGGTTGAAGTATTAAAAGATGCTTCCTCTACAGCTATTTATGGGGCAAGAGGTGCAAATGGCGTTATTCTGGTTACGACCAGAAAGGGCAGATCAGGTGAAGGAAGAGTAACCTATGATGCAGATTTTAGTGTGCCAACGCTTGGTCCTAATGCACCAAAAGTACTTAATGCACAGGAATATTTAGCTGTAGAAGATCTGGCTTACCAGAACATGGCAAAATATGATCCTAAAGGATGGGCAGAAGGCAAATGGGCATTCAGAGATCCCGCACTTGCCAGAAAAGATCCACGGATTTTTGATGCCAATGGCCAGCCATTGTTTGATACGAACTGGATGAGAGAAGCCACACAAAATAAACTGTCTCAGAATCACCAGTTAGGCTTTAGTGGTGGTAATGAACGTACGACTTATGCTCTTTCACTGGGTTACCGGGATGACCAGGGGTTTGTAAAAACTTCCTATCTGAAACGCTATTCAGGAAGATTCTCTATTGATGACCAGGTTAAAAAATGGTTAAAGATAGGTGGAACCTTGAGTTATACCTACCAAAACGAAAACCTGGTGGATGTGAATGACGCAGTTTCCCGGCAGATTGTGGAAGATTTTCCTTTTATGCCTGTCAGATACGAAGATGGCACTTTTGCCAATAACCGGGATTATCCGAATGCAGAAGGCACCATGAGTTCTGTACACCGGTTATATGGCCGTAAATACATCTTAAATACGCAAACCAGTATAGGAAGTCTTTATTCTAATATTACTTTCTTTCCAGGTTTAGAAATGCGTACAGTATTGGGTGCTAATATCCTGACACAGGAAAATAACCAATCCCAAACCCGTACATTAGCTATTAATGAACAAGGTACAGCCTCTACTTTTAACAAACGTGAAATGTTCTGGTCTTTAGAAAACTATTTGACCTATACAAAACGCTTTGCTGACATTCATTCACTTACTGCTTTGTTAGGTATTTCCTGGCAGAGGACAAATTATTTTGACATGGATGCCAGAGTACGCGGATTTGCAACAGATTATTTTATTTTTAATAATTTAGATGCTGGCGCCACTAACCCTCAGGTTTTTTCTGAGGCTTCCCAGAATTCATTTAATTCTTATTTTGGAAGGATCAACTATGGCTTGATGGATAAATACTTAGTAACCTTTACTGGCCGTGCCGACGGTTCTTCTAAATTTGGAAAAAATAACAAATTTGCCTTCTTCCCATCTGCCGCCCTGGCCTGGAGAGTTTCTGAAGAAGAATTTTTAAAAGGTAGCAATGTTATCTCCAATTTGAAGCTGCGCACCAGCTATGGGTTAACCGGTAACTCTGAAATACCTGCTTATAACTCTTTAGGCACATTAAGTTCAACCTATGCTGCGGTATATGGAGATACAAGGGTAGGAGGCACTGGTTTGAACAGATTAGCTAACCCTGACCTGAGATGGGAAAAAACCGCTCAAACAGATGTTGGCCTGGAACTGGGCTTATTCAAAGGCAGAATAAACTTGGAAGTAGATCTTTACTACAGAAAAACAACTGATATGCTGCTGGATGCACCTGTTCCACGTACCAGTGGTTATGCTACCATCAGAAAGAATGTGGGTTCAATGGAAAATAAAGGGTTAGAATTTGCTCTGAATACCATAAACGTTCAAGCCGGAGATTTTTCATGGAATACCAATTTCAATATTTCTCTGAATAGGAATAAAGTGCTTACATTGGCTACACCTGCTGATATTTTTGGTGTAGGCGGTCCTAATTTTACCAATCAAACCAGTGTTATTCGGGTTGGAGAGCCAGTAGGTTCTTTCTGGGGACTGACACGTCTGGGCATCTGGGGTACTGCTGAAGCGGATGAAGCGGCTAAATATACCAGTTACCGCAATAACCTGACCATTTTGCCTGGTGATGTTAAATACCTGGATGTAAATGGCGATTACATCATCTCTGATGCTGACCGGAAGATTATAGGCAACGGTACGCCTAAGGCCTGGGGAGCCATGACCAACACGTTCCGCTATAAAAACCTGGATCTGACTGTTGAACTTCAATTTAACTATGGTAACGATGTGTTAGACTTAACCAGACATGCCAGTGAAGACCGTCAGGCACTTGCCAACAGTTACAAAACGGTATTGAACGCCTGGACACCTACCAACCAGAATACGATGATTGCCGAAGTTCGTGATACACGGGCTGGCTATGTAACCAATGTGGATAGCTGGTGGGTGAAAGATGGCTCCTTTATCCGGGGCAGAAATATATTATTAGGATATAGTTTCCCTGAAGCCGTTTATTCTAAATTAAAATTGAGCAGGCTTAGGATTTATGCTTCCGCTCAGAACGCATTCCTGATTGTTAATAAAGATCTCATCGGAGATCCTGAAGTAACACCAACTAATCAGGGTAATGACAGCAGTGCTTTCTCACAAGGTATAAAATGGCATGAATATCCCAGACCAAGAATTTTTACAGCAGGTATTAATATTGGTATTTAACTAATTTATCCAAAGATATAAGACACAAAATAAGAGATATACGTGTAGTAGAAATGAGAAGATGGCAGAACAGATTCCTGTATTTCTTATATCTCTTGTTTAAGGTCTTACTATCTGCTTATTCAAATCTATATCATTATAACAGACATTTCTTATGAAGTTTAATATAGTCAAAATTGCTGGCAACGTCTTTCTTTGCGGAGCCATGTTGCTGGGCACAGCCTGTAATGATTTTCTGGAGGAAACACCTCCCTCTAACCTAACCCCGGATAACTTTTATACCATACCCGACCAGGCCGAGGCAGCTATTGCGGCTGTATATGCAGATACCCGGTTTATAGGGAACGGTGCCGGAATTTTTTCGGTAACCTGGCAAATGCTGGAAGCGCCCACCGGAACTTCTACTACAGAAACAGCCCAGAATTCAGATCTAAACAACTTGTATTCTCTTTCGTATGATGGCAATACCCAGCATATCATTAACTGGTGGAATGGTTTATACAGAGTTATTGCCAATGCCAATATAGTTATTGATAGAGTTCCTGGTATTACGCCCATGAACGATGCCCAAAAAGCCCGTATCATTGGTGAAGCACAATTTCTCCGTGCCTGGGCCTATTTTTACGTGGTCAGGCTTTGGGGTGATGCACCTTTAATTACAAAACCTCAAACGATAGAATCTCCAGATTTCCTGCCTTCCCGTAATTCGCAGGAAGAAATATATCAACTCATTGTAGATGACCTGGTAGCCGCTGAGGCCGCTGGTTTAGCATGGATGAATTCTAATGGACGGGTTTCACAAGCCGCTGTAAAATCTCTGTTGGCTAAAGTCTACCTGACTATGGCAGGACAACCTCTCAACAAAGGGGCATCTCATTACAAATTAGCAGCAGATAAAGCAGCGGAAGTAATAACCTATGCCAATGCTAATCCGGGTACAATTAATCTTTTCCCTACTTACGGCGATGTGCATCTGGAGGCTAAGAAGAATACAGTAGAGCATATTTTTATGCTTCAATATAATATACTGGTGGCAGGTAATCCTATGCAGGACATGCATCCTAATTTTAAGCCTGTTACTTTTGCCGGGAATGCTGGTACCGGAAGTACGGTGCCAACCAGATCATTTTATAATTCTTACGAAGCTGGCGACTTGCGGGCAAAAGACAGAGAAGGCTACTTTTATACCAGCTATTTCCGCAATGGTAATGGAGATCCCTTTGATTTAGGAGCACCTTATATTTTTAAGCACTTTAATGTAACTGCAAATGGCACCTCTGGTGTAGCTGGTACCCGTAATAACAACCTCAATGTGCCATTGATCCGTTATGCAGAAGTGCTGTTAATGTATGCAGAAGCGCAAAATGAGCTGGGCGGACCTACCCAGGAGGCATACGATGCATTCAAACGGATTAGAGACAGAGCACAGCTGACAACACCAGAATTAGGTACTTATGATCAGAACTCATTCCGGGAAGCCATATGGAGAGAGCGCTGGCATGAGTTCTGTTACGAATTCATTACCTGGTTTGACATGGTACGTCTCCGGAAGGTATACAATGAGACTACGCAGGGATTCGATAACTTTGTAGGCCATGTGAACATAGGTTCAAACCAAGCTTTACAGGAAAAACATCTCCTGTTCCCTATTCCAAGACCAGAAATGCAGAATAATGCTAACCTGAAACCACAAAATCCAGGGTATCCACAACAGTAATTTGCTAGCTGCAAACTTATTAGATTTAAATAAAAAGCCGGTTTCTCAATAGAAACCGGCTTTTTATTTAAATCTGTATAACTAATTTAAAACTTTTGCTTTTACTCTGTTGCTTTATTTCGGTTGTGCTTTTCAGCATATACTTTTAATGCATCCTTAAACTGCTCTAATTTTTGAGACAGGCCATTCAACTCGTGGCGCATCATCTTTATTTTATAGTAATACAGCTCCTTCAATTGTGTATTTCTCAAACTCAGTTCATTGCAAATACTTAATCCACTGATCGTATGCACATACATACTCGTTTCTTCCACACCGGGGCAAATCTTATTCTCCAGCAAATGTTGCTGCTGATCTGCTATGGACATATGCTCTCTGATCAAAGATATAATCAGATTTTTATGATGGATATTGCTGTACAGCTCGCTCATACTACGTGTGATAATTATTTGTTTACGTGTATACCAGGAGATAATAAAATGTAAATACAATTTTTATTACATGTGCTATTTTTCTGCCAGAACTTATATTTCACACATTAAACAAATACCATACATCCCTGGAATGTAATATAAAAATTTGTATTCTACCTGGGTAATTATCTTGTTTTATGCAAATAAAGTATAATGGTTTGATTTTCCATAAAAGCACCCATATTTATTTGAGCACTTTTAATTAGCCTGAACCGAAAGATAATATTATGTAATATTTTCAGCCAAAGTGAAAATATTACATAATATTATCGTAGCAATAATTTTGAAGAAGGGTTGTAAGATTATTGGTATATGCCATATTTTAAAAGTGAAGATGTAACCTGTGCATTATGCGGACGTAACGTAAGTATGCTTACGTATCATCACCTGATTCCAAAACAAAAAGGAGGTAAATATACGGACACCGTTCCTTTGTGTCAGCCATGTCATACCACCATTCATCTTACTTTTTCTAACCGGGAGCTTGCCAGTGAATATAATAGTATTGAAAAACTAAAATCAGCAGCACCTTTACAGAAATATTTGCAATGGATACAGGGAAAACCCATAGAAAAGATAGCTAACAAAAGAAAAAAGAGGTGAATAAGTATTTTTACTGAAAAATTTCATTTTTTTACAATCATTTCTGTAATTAGTGCACCTGAGTATAACCAGCAGCAGGCTATGTAACAGAAATTGCCCATTGCAGTATATGCTGGTGTAACCAACCTCCTGCCTTAAACCTTTAACTACCTATGCAAGAATTTGAAGGAAGAAAAAGAGCCATCATTGAACATGTAAAGCCACAGATTAACTGCGGACAATTTCCCATCAAACGTATAGTGGGAGAGAAAGTAGTAGTCCGGGCTGATGTATTTGGAGATGGTCACGATGAAGTACGTGCCTATATTCGCTACAGACATGTAAATAATGCCCATTGGGAAGAAACGCCAATGACCTTTTTAGTCAATGACCACTGGGAAGGTTCCTTTACGCCAGATACACCTGGCATGTACGAATACCGGGTACATGGCTGGATAGATCATTTCCTGACCTGGCAAAAAGGCTTGAAAAAGAAATTTGACGCCGGACAGGATGTACAGATAGAGCTAGTGATTGGTGCACAACTGATGGAAGAAGCAGCTACGCGGGCAGAAGGCCAGAATAAAGATGATTTATTCAGATGGGCGCATGAATTCAGAAACTCCTCCGATGTACAAGCCTCTGTATTGCATGCCCTGAGCGAAGAAGTTTCAAGTCTGATGACTGTATTTGGCGACAAAAGCGAATCAGGTGCCTATAAGCGCATTCTCAGGGTAGATGTAGAACGTAAAAAAGCAGCATTCAGCACCTGGTATGAATTATTTCCCCGTTCTACTTCCCAGGAACCAGGCAAACACGGCACTTTCAAAGATTGCGAAAAACTCATTCCGGAAATTGTACGCATGGGGTTTGATGTGTTGTATCTGCCTCCTGTCCATCCTATTGGACGTGCATTCCGGAAAGGAAAAAATAATAATGTCAATTCACAACCAGGAGAGCCAGGTTCTCCCTGGGCAATTGGTGCAGATGAAGGCGGCCATAAATCTATTCACCCGGAACTAGGAACCATCGATGATTTTGTAAGTTTTGTAAGCACAGCCAAAGAAGCAGGACTGGAGATCGCTCTGGACCTTGCCCTGCAATGTTCGCAAGACCATCCATATGTAAAATCGCATCCGCAATGGTTTAAGTGGCGCCCCGACGGAACTGTACAATACGCCGAAAATCCGCCGAAAAAATACCAGGATGTATTACCTATCAATTTTGAAACCCACGACTGGGAAAACCTCTGGCATGAACTCAAAAGTATTGTAGACTTCTGGATTGATAAAGGCGTAAACGTTTTCAGGGTAGATAATCCGCATACCAAGCCTTTCAACTTCTGGGAATGGCTTATCCGGGAAGTCCGCAGCGTACATCCGGATATTATTTTCCTCTCTGAAGCATTCACCCGTCCACGGATTATGGAACGGCTGGCTAAAATTGGCTTTACTCAATCCTATACCTATTATACCTGGAGAAACTCCGGCTATGAACTCAAACAATATCTGACTGAACTAACTCAGACAGATATGCGTGAATATTTCCGTCCGAACTTTTGGCCCAATACACCTGATATTCTGCCGCATTCCTTGCAACAGGGTGGTGAAGCCGCTTTCGTCTCCCGCCTGATTATGGCAGCTACTTTATCTTCCAATTATGGATTATATGGTCCTGTATATGAATTCGCAATTAATGCACCGATGGCGGCTGGCAAAGAAGAATACCTGGATTCTGAGAAATATGAGATCAAACAATGGGATTTCTATGCCCATACCAAAATAAAAGATGTCATGTACCGCATCAACCGCATCAGGCACGAAAATCCGGCTTTACAAACGACCTGGAACATTCAGTTTTCTGATACAGATAATGAGCAGATATTGTGTTATGCCAAAAAAGACGATGCCGGTACGAATAGCTTAATGATGGTAGTAAATATAGATCCCCATCATATGCAGGCTGGGTTTATAAAAGTACCTATCTTCTATCTGGGTATTTCTCCTGGCTCATCCTATAAGGTGATTGATTTATTAACAGGCAGCCGATACACCTGGAATAACGAATGGAATTATGTAGAACTACATCCTACCTTAATTCCGGCACATGTGTTCAAAATTGAAGTATAATAGCTAAAGCCTGCTCAATAGTATAAAAAATACCAGGCAGGCTTACTTTTTCCATATAAATCAACCCAGGTGTGGTATATAATAAATGTGCATCAGAAGTTTTAACTCAGTTTTCCAGCTATTTAACAGATCAATATCTAACCTAAAACTTTAACCCGTTAAACATTAACCCTACATGGCTAAAAGTGTAATAGACGATAACCTTCACTGGTATAAAGATGCTATTATTTACGAATTGCATATCAAAGCCTTCAAAGACAGTTCAGGCGATGGCATCGGCGATTTTAAAGGTTTGCTTTCCAAGCTGGATTACCTGGAAGACCTGGGTGTAACAGCAATCTGGCTCTTGCCTTTCTACCCCTCTCCCCTGCGTGACGATGGCTACGATATTGCGGATTATTACAATGTTAATCCCTCTTACGGAGATATTAATGATTTTAAGACTTTCCTTAAAGAAGCCCACAAACGGGGTTTGCGTGTAATTACAGAACTGGTCATCAACCATACCTCCGACCAGCATCCCTGGTTCCAGCGGGCACGTCTGGCAAAACCTGGTTCCAACTACCGGGATTATTATGTATGGAGCGACGACTCAAATAAGTATAAAGACGTACGGATTATTTTTACTGATACCGAACGTTCTAACTGGACCTGGGATCCGGTAGCAAATGCCTATTACTGGCACCGCTTTTTCTCCCACCAGCCCGACCTGAACTATGACAATCCCAATGTACAGAAAGAGATCTTTAAAATTCTCGAATACTGGCTCAATATGGGTGTTGATGGTTTCCGGCTGGATGCTGTTCCCTACCTCTATGAACGGGAAGGAACCAACGGCGAAAATTTACCAGAAACTCATGCCTATCTTAAAAAATTACGGGCACACTTAGATAAAAAATATCCTGGCCGCTTATTTCTGGCCGAAGCCAATATGTGGCCCGAAGATTCTGCTTCGTACTTTGGGAATGGCGACGAATGCCACATGAATTACCACTTCCCCATTATGCCCCGGATGTTTATGTCAGTGAGGATGGAAGACCGCTATCCCATTACAGATATTATAGACCAGACTCCAGCGATACCTGAAACCTGCCAGTGGGCGATTTTCCTGCGCAACCACGATGAGCTTACACTGGAGATGGTAACCGATGAAGAACGGGATTATATGTATAAGGTATATGCCAAAGACCCACAAGCCAGAATCAACCTGGGTATCAGGCACCGCCTGGCTCCCTTGCTAGATAATAACCGCCGGAAAATTGAGTTGATGAATACATTGTTATTCTCTCTGCCAGGAACTCCGGTTATTTATTATGGAGATGAAATCGGGATGGGCGATAATTATTACCTCGGCGACCGGGATGGCGTACGCACACCTATGCAGTGGACAGTAGACCGTAATGCCGGATTCTCAGCCGCTAATCCGCATCAATTGTATCTGCCCATTATCATTGATCCGGAATATAAATATGAGTCAGTAAACGTAGAAACACAGCAGAAAAATCTTTCTTCGCTCTTGTGGTGGATGAAACGGGTGATTGGTATGCGCAAGCGGTTCAAAGCTTTTGGCAGAGGAGATATTCAGTTTCTTACACCGGCCAATGCCAAAATTCTTACTTTTACACGTACCTATGAAGAAGAAATAATCCTGGTCGTTGTCAATTTATCCAGGTTTACCCAGGCTGTAGAAATAGACCTGTCTGCTTATAAAGGATATACTCCTACCGAAGTATTTAGTCAGAATAAATTTCCCAACATTAAAGAAGAACCCTATTTATTCACAATGGGGCCTCATGCCTATTACTGGTTCCTGCTTAAAAATGAGAATGCACAAATAGCCCAGGCAGCCGATGACAGACAGCCCATAGTAAGTCTTAACACCTGGGATAGCTTATTTGAGAACATGCCGCTGCAGCGACTGGAGGGAAAAATTATTCCGGAATATATCAAAACCTGCCGGTGGTTTGGCGGAAAAGCAAGGGTGCTGCAACGTGTGAAAGTGGTAGATAATGTAGAAATTCCTTTTGGCAAAGACCGGGCAGCTTTGCTCGTTATTGAAGTCAACTACAATGAAGGTATGCCTGAACTGTATCAGATTCCGGTAGCGTTTGCCAAAGATGAACTGGAGAAAAAACTCCGGGACAATTGCCCCAAAAGTGTACTGGCCACCATAGCACTCAAGGAAGAAAAAGGCATATTGTACGATGCGATATACAATGAAGAGTTCCAGCAAGCCTTATTTGTCATGATGGCAAAAAAACGCCGGATCAAAGATGGAGAAGAAGCGGAACTGGTATTTTATGCAGAAAGGTCCGCTGAAACCCTGCTGAAGGCTAAAAATGGAAAAGTGAGTTCAAAACTATTAAGTGCCGAACAAAGCAATACGTCCATTACGTTTGAAAATGCCTTCTTTATGAAGTTGTACCGTAAACTCGACCGGGTAATTAATCCAGATCTGGAAATTACAAAATACCTTACCGACAAAACAGACTTCACACAGATACCCAAATTCGCCGGTGCCATCGAACACCAGATACCCCGTCAGGCTCCGATTGTGATTGGTATGATGCTCGAACTTGTACCTAACCAGGGCGATGCCTGGGAATATTTTAACGATTCTCTGCAAAGGTATTTTGAGCGGGTACTGGGCCAGCCAGAATTTAAAACAATTGCACCTACTGTGGGAAACTTATCGGCTCCGGCCAAATTTGAAGATATACCAGAGGAAGTGCGTAACATGATTGGTGGCCCTAATGCAGAAAGGGTACGCCTGCTGGCACAACGCACAGCCGAAATGCACCTGGCACTAGCGGCCAATCCGCAAGAGAAAAACTTTGAGCCAGAAGCATTCTCTTTGCACTACCAGCGTTCGGTGTATTCCTCGCTCCAATCTCTGGTACGAGGTGCTTACACAAGCCTGGATAAGCAGATGAAGCAATTGCCGGCTAATGTACGGGCAGAAGCCGAAGAAGTACTCGGAATGAAAAGCGATGTATTAAAAAATATGCAGCGTGTTTTCGCCCATAAAATTGACACCAATAAAATCAGGATACATGGCGATTTCCATTTAGGACAAGTACTGTTTACTGGTAAAGACTTTGTTATTATCGACTTCGAAGGCGAACCAGCCCGTGCTTTCAGCGAACGGCGGCTCAAGCGTTCCCCCTTGCGTGACCTGGCGGGTATGATCCGTTCATTCCATTATGCAGCCTATCATGCTTTATTGCAACAATCTTCTGTACGTGCCGAAGATGCACCCTATCTCGAGAAATGGGCAGAGCAATGGTATCATTATATAAGTGGCTTCTATTTAAGTGCTTACCTGGAAAAAGTAAAAGGCCAGAGCTTTATTCCCAACAATAAGGAAGACTTTGACGTGTTAATGCAAGTATTCTTATTGGAAAAAGCTGTATATGAACTGAGTTACGAACTCAACAACCGCCCCGACTGGGTAGTTATTCCGATCAGAGGCATCAAGTACATTATGGACAGATACTTAAAAGGAGAAGAAAAAACTAAATAATATGATCGCATCCGAAAACAAAAACCAGTCTGGACAGGCTGCTTCTATACCAGGCGTAAGCCGCTTTACTGAATTCGATATTTATCTTTTCAGAGAAGGTAAACATTATTCCTTGTATAATAAATTAGGTGCCCATATTATGGAACATGAGGGGGTAATGGGTACCTATTTTGCTGTGTGGGCACCTAATGCAGAAAAAGTTTCTGTGATTGGAGATTTTAACGGATGGAACCGGGAATCTCATCCCATGTACGTCCGTTTTGATAGTTCCGGTGTCTGGGAAGCGTTTATTCCCGGTTTAGGACATGGAACCGTATATAAATATTTTATCGCCTCCAGGGTAGACGGCTATAGTGCGGAAAAAGGTGATCCCTATGGACTTTTATGGGAAATCCCACCCCGTACGGCTTCTATTGTATGGGACATCACCCATAAATGGACTGATAAATTGTGGCTTGAAAAACGGCTTAAATTAAAGGGTCAACCCCAGCCCTATTCCGTGTATGAACTGCATATGGGCTCCTGGAAAAGAGTACCTGAAGAAGATAACCGTTCATTTACCTACCGGGAGCTGGCACAGGAACTGCCTGCTTATGTCAAAGAATTAGGTTTTACCCATATAGAATTTATGCCGGTAATGGAACATCCTTTCTTTGGTTCCTGGGGCTATCAGATTACCGGATATTTTGCGCCTAGTAGCCGGTATGGTTCTCCACAGGATTTTATGCTCCTGATAAATGCTTTGCATGAAGAAGGCATCGGTGTCATACTCGACTGGGTTCCCTCTCATTTCCCCTCTGACCTGCATGGACTTGCCTATTTCGATGGTACACACTTGTATGAACATGCCGATATGCGCAAGGGTTATCATCCTGACTGGAAAAGCTATATATTTAATTATAGCCGCAACGAGGTACGCTCATTCCTGATTAGTAATGCTTTATTCTGGCTGGATGTGTACCATATTGATGGCCTAAGGGTAGATGCGGTGGCTTCTATGTTATATCTCGATTACTCCCGGAAAGAAGGCGAATGGATACCCAATGAATATGGCGGACGTGAAAACCTGGAGGCTATTTCTTTTCTGAAAGAATTTAATACAGCTGTATATGGCAATTTTCCGGATGTACAAACTATTGCAGAAGAATCCACGGCGTGGCCTATGGTATCCCGGCCTACATATATTGGCGGCTTAGGTTTTGGTATGAAATGGATGATGGGCTGGATGCATGACACACTCGAATATTTTGCCAAAGAGCCAGTTTACCGCAAGTTTCACCAGAATATGCTCACCTTCAGTTTGTATTATGCCTTTACTGAAAATTTTATGCTGCCACTCTCTCATGATGAGGTAGTATATGGAAAAAAACCTCTGGTGTATAAAATGCCTGGCGATCACTGGCAACAGTTTGCTAATCTGCGCTTACTATATGGCTATATGTTTGCACACCCTGGCACCAAGCTAATATTTATGGGAGGAGAATTTGGACAAACTACAGAATGGGCGCACGAGAAAAGTTTAGACTGGCATTTGATGCAATATGCACCACACCAGGGCATGAAAAGCCTGATGAGTGCATTGAATACAATCTATAAAGAGGAAGGCGCTTTGTATGAATATAATTTTGAAGAAAGCGGCTTTGAATGGATTGATATCAATGATTCTGAAAACAGTGTGATCTGCTGGCTCCGGAAAGGAAAAGCTGAAAAAGACCAAATCGTAGTTATTGCTAATTTTACACCTGTGCCCAGAGAAAATTACCGGGTGGGCGTACCTAAAAAAGGATTTTATGCACAGATATTAAATACTGATGCCGAGATTTTCGGAGGAAGCGGAATCGGAAATCTGCCGGTAGCTGAATCGCTGCCTGCTCCTGCACATGGCCGGGAAAATTCTATTGCAGTAAACTTGCCTCCATTAGGCATTATGTATTTCAAATACCAGAAAAAAGCCGGCAGTTAATAAGTCTTTATATTTCATATGGTATTTTATTATTAAAGCGTCTTCGGGCGCTTTTTCTTTTCCATCTCTAAAAGAGTGTTATATATTCATTAAATCCCGAATTATACCGAATAGTATAAAGAACCTTCCATAGATGTTATATGTTGATCAAGTATGGGAAGAGTAACCAAAACTGAGCTCATCGAGAGTGCCGAGCAGTTGCTGAAGATGAGCAAAAAAATAGCCCATCCGCTAGCCGGAGCCAGACTGCGGGCTTTTTACCTCTACAAGAGTGGGCAGGCTAAAGCGTATGGACAAATAGCTGCTGCCGTAGGCTATGAGCGTCATGCAGTGGGCCAGTGGTTCCGGCTTTACAAACAGAAAGGGCTGCAAGCCTGTCTTCAGATAGATCCGGGCGGCCACAAAAGGGCATCACAGATTGCAGGTAAAGTACTTGAGCAGTTGAAGGCAAAGCTTGCTGATCCAAACAACTATTTTACTTCTTATAAGCAAATCCATGAGTGGTTGCACACGGCGCATGGCATTGATCTGAGCTATGAGCATGTACATTGGTTTGTCCACCGACAGCTGGGGGCAAAGCTGAAAGTGGTTAGAAAGAGCAACCTGAAAAAGGATCTAGCCTATGAGCAGAAGTATAAAAAAAACTAAACTTGGTGCTCACTTTCCTCTTACAGCGCTACTATGCTCCTTTGGCTGCCAAAGGGGTAGTCAGCCATTGGAAGGTGTACTATCAGGATGAGAGCCGCTTTGGTTTGATGACTGTTTTGAGAAGAGCCATCACCCTTGCCGGCATAAAACCGGTAGGAGCCTATCAGCACCGCTTCATCTACCGCTACTGCTATGGATTGGTAGAACCGCTGACAGGAGATCACTTCTTTATTACTGCCCCACAGGTTAACACGCTTTACTTTGAGTATATGCTTGAGGAGTTTAGCCGCCATCAACCGCAAGTGTTCAAGTTTATCTTTGTAGACAAAGCAGGCTATCACCGGGCAAAAGCCTTGCAAGTGCCCCAAAATATCCGCCTGGTGTATTTACCTTCTTCCAACCCTGAACTCAATCCGGTCGAAAGGCTGTGGGGGGATATGAAAAACAAAGTAGCTTTTCACAACTTCAGCCATGAACAAGAACTGGAAGCCTGGATCACTAATACGGCTAAAAGTTATGGGCAAAGACAGATCGCCTCTCTAACCGGATACCCTTACATTTTAGAAGCCATCAGCAAGATTACAACCTCTATGGAATAGCCTTCGCCCTATTTGGTATTATTATAATCTATTTAAACTATTTCAAGATCGCTTTAGCTTAAAACCAGACATTTTGCTGTTGCATACCTGGAATCTACCTAACGCTTTTCAGGTGCATACCTGGTATCTACCTGTGTTTTTTTGAATGCCCGCCAGCACGCTATTCCTTTGCGTCAACAAAAAACACTACACGATCATGAAAAAAACAGCATTATTTACACTCATTCTTTGGGCATTCTTCTTTGTATCTTGTAACGGAGACGAAGCAAAACCCGGGAAAAAGAACAAATTAAAAGGACTCTCCAACCAGGTGATATTAGACTGGAATCAGATTACGCTAGAGGCTCTGGGAGGGCCAACCTATCAGCATTCTTTATTAGGGGCCCATATCCATGCCATGACACATATAGCCATGCATGATGCCATCAATGCGATTTCAGCCGATTATCAGATGTATGCCTTCAACGGAACCGATTCCCAGGCAGATCCTGTTGCTGCTGCTGCCTCAGCTGCCCGTGAAGTACTAGCCGCATCCTTTCCAGATAAGCAAAGCATGCTCGACGAACGTTTTGCCCAATCTGTAGTCGGCGTAAAAGAAGGGGATAGCAAAACACGTGGTATTGCCCTAGGCAAACAAGCTGCACAGGCTGTATTAGCGTTACGCGCGAATGATGGCGCTTTCCAGGACCCAATTGGCCCGGTAAATAATCCTCAGGAGCCGGGTTTGTATCAGGTTGTACCGCCTTTCAACTTTGTATTTGCGCCTCACTGGAAAACCATGAAGCCCTTTGCGCTGGAATCCTATGACCAGTTCCGCAGCGAACCACGTCCGGCCCTTAACAGTACTGCCTATGCACAGGCATTTGAAGAGGTTAAAAGTGTAGGAAAATTGAATAGTACTACCCGTACGGCAGCACAAACTTTCTATGCTAAATTCTGGTATGAATTCTCTGAAATTGGCTGGAACCGGGTTGCCCGCTCAGCGCTTGTTACCAAGAAACTGGATCTGTTAGAAACAGCACGTCTTTTTGCCTTATTGAATATGGCCTTGGCTGATTCGTATACAGCTGGCTGGGATTCTAAATTTCATTATGATTTCTGGAGACCTTTTACCGCTATTCGTGCTGCGGAAACAGATGGAAATAATGCTACTGTTGCCGACCCAACCTGGGAACCTTTAATGCCTACACCCCCGGTACAGGATTATCCATCTACACATAGTGCCTTGGGTAATGCAGGTGCAGCCGTATTGGGAGAAATTCTGGGAGATAAAACCTCCTTTACTATGACTTCTACAACTTCTGATCCGGCAAATGTAACTCGTTCTTTTAAAAGCTTTAGCCAGGCAGCCAATGAAAATGCAGATTCAAGGGTAATGGTAGGAATTCACTTCCGTTTTTCCTGCGAAGCAGGTCAGAAATTGGGTGATAAGGTAGGTAACTGGACGGTTAAGAATCATTTATTGCCTTTATCGGCCGCTAAATAGTACAGCCATTTAATCTTAAGTACAAGTTTTATGTTGGGAAATAACCGGAGCATAGACTATCTATGTCTCCGGTTATTTTTGTATAATCTCTCAGGAAAGCATACGGCATCACACTTCTAAAAAATACCTCGCTGAACTGCAATTTCTGCCCGGTATTTCACAACTTGCGGCAACATTCCTGAGAACAAACGAGTAACAGGAATGGGTCTACTGCCTTAACCTATATTGCAATTATGGCTGTTCAACGGAAAGCTGCACTTGGTTTTATTTTTATTACCCTTCTGATTGATGTAATAGGTTTAGGTATTATTATTCCTGTGTTACCCCGGCTCATCAGTGACCTTATTCAAGGAGATATCAGTGACGCTTCCAGGTATGGTGGCTGGCTTGTGTTTGCGTATGCAGTGATGCAGTTTTTGTTCTCTCCGGTAATGGGTGGCCTTAGCGACCGTTTCGGGAGAAGACCGGTACTGCTTCTCTCTTTGTTAGGTTTCGGACTGGATTATCTGTTTCTAGCTTTTGCACCAAGTATAGGATGGTTATTTGTAGGTAGATTACTGGCTGGTATTACCGGGGCCAGTATTACTACCGCATCTGCTTATATTGCTGATATTAGTACCCCTGAAAACCGGTCACAGAATTTTGGAATGATCGGAGCGGCCTTTGGGCTTGGTTTTATCATAGGCCCGGTAATAGGTGGTGTGTTGGGTCAATTTGGTCCGAGAGTGCCTTTTCTGGCCGCAGCTGGCCTTACTTTATTGAACTGCTTGTATGGTTATTTTATCTTGCCTGAATCTCTGTCTACCAAAAATCGCCGTGCCTTCGACTGGAAACGAGCAAATCCACTGGGTTCATTAATGCAATTACGAAAGTATCCGGTTATTTCCGGCTTGATTGGTTCGTTAATTTGTTTGTACATAGCGGCACATGCTACGCAAAGCACCTGGTCTTATTTTACTATCGAAAAATTTAAGTGGAATGAAGCCTGGGTAGGTTATTCGCTGGGATTTGTAGGCTTAATGGTGGCCATTGTACAGGGAGTCTTGATCCGGATTATTATCCCTAAACTGGGACAAAAACGTTCGGTATACGTAGGTTTATTCTTATATACGATAGGCTTTATATTATTCGCCTTTGCAAGCAAGAGTTGGATGATGTTTGCTTTTATCATCCCATACGCAATGGGAGGTATCGCAGGACCAGCTTTGCAGGGAATTATTTCCAGCCAGGTACCTGCCAATGAGCAGGGAGAATTACAAGGTGCGCTTACCAGTTTAGTGAGCGTAACCAGTATTATCGGCCCTCCTTTAATGACAAATTTATTTGCCTATTTTACAGAATCCAGTGCGCCGGTATATTTTCCGGGTGCTCCCTTCGTGTTAGGTGCTATACTTACGTTTGTGAGTATATTTATGTCCAGGGTATCGCTAAACAGGAATTTGTAATTTAAAGGTGCTTACAACAATTCCTTTACCGGATACCAGACTAATGTATCAAAGTTCTGTACTTTGTCATTCACAATAATAATTCCTTCCTGCTCCAACCGTAGTTGCATCGCCTGGGGTGTTTCAAAATGATGTTTGCCCGTGAGCAGTCCATTTCTGTTTACTACCCGGTGTGCCGGAACTCCGCTAACGACATGTGCCTGGTTCATAGCCCAGCCTACCATCCGGGCAGAACTTTTTAAGCCTAAATATTGAGCTATAGCGCCATAGGTAGTCACTCTGCCCTCCGGAACCAACTTGACTACTTCATATACATCCTGGAAGAAATTCTTATCTAAAGCCATAAAGAATTACAGAATTACAGAATTACAGAATTACAGAATTACAGAATTACAGAATTTATTCTATCCTTCTGTAATTCTGTAAACATTGGTTAATCATTCATCCGGGAAGCTTTGTTACGCAAATAGAAATCAGCCAGTACCAATGCCGACATCGATTCTACAATAGGAACGGCTCTGGGTACCACACAAGGATCGTGACGGCCTTTGCCTGAAACGGTTACTGCTTCACCTTTGGTATTGATGCTCTCCTGATCGCGCATAAGCGTTGCAACTGGTTTAAATGCTACATTGAAGTAAATATCTGCTCCATTGGAAATGCCTCCCTGAATGCCCCCAGAATGATTCGTACGGGTTTTAATCTTTCCTTCTTCTGTATAAAAAGCATCGTTATGCTGCGAACCGTATAATTGTACGCCTTCAAAGCCGCTGCCATATTCAAATCCTTTCACCGCATTGATACTCAGCATAGCCTTACCCAGTTCCGCATGTAATTTATCAAATACTGGTTCACCCCAGCCTACCGGAACACCTTTAATAACACCAGTTACAATACCGCCAATGGAATCGCCTTTTTTTCGGGTTTCATCAATTAAAGCAATCATTTGCTGGGCAACAGCCTGGTCGGGACAACGAACGATATTATCTTCTGTTAAACTGAGGTCAAGTTCCTGGTAGGCTTTCTCCAGTTTCAGTTTGCCCACCTGCGAAACATAGGCATATATCTGTACACCCAAAGGTTGCAGCAATAATTTAGCTATTGCGCCTGATGCTACCCTGGCCGCTGTTTCTCTGGCTGAACTTCTGCCGCCGCCTCTATAATCACGTACACCATACTTTTGCTGATAGGTATAATCGGCATGAGAAGGGCGGAACTGCTCGGCAATGTGAGCATAATCCTTACTTTTAGCATCTTCATTCCATATCATCAGCGTAAGCGGTGTGCCAGTAGTTTTGCCCTCGAAGATGCCAGACAAAATCTGAAATTCGTCTTTTTCTTTGCGCTGGGTCGTAATTTTAGATTGCCCTGGCTTGCGTCTGTCTAGTTCATGTTGAATAAAATCCAGGTCGAGGTGTAAACCTGCCGGGCAGCCATCTATCACTACGCCTATGCCGGCACCATGCGATTCGCCAAAAGTGGTTATTCTGAATTGTTTACCGTATGTATTCATGTAAATGTTTTATTAAACCATCTGCAATGGTTCCAGTATTTTTAAAGCAGAAAACTTATGTGTTTTATAAGTCAAAATTAGATCACTCATTTCCAAAAAACCTAACCAAAATCAAAGTACACGTTTTGGGCTCCTTGCTTTTCTGAATATTCCAATATTTTAATAAAATTACGCACATCCTGGCCAAAGTTATTACCTATGTATCCGTCTCCTACATCAATAACAAAATCTTCGAAATATCTATAAAATCTTTCTTTATGATATTCATTGTATTTTATTAAATCCTGTAGGTTCTCTATTCTTTCTAACTTTTGATGTAATTGCCTCAATAATACCTTGATATCTGCTATACTTTGTTTTGATTCAAGTTTTTCTCTCTCAAAATTCTTTAATAATTGAGTCTTTTCTTCTTCTGTTTTTGCTTCTATTTCTAACATAGCCTCTATATACTCTGGTGAAGGATAAGAAGCCATTTTTAGTAAAGGTGTAAAATCAACACCTATTATTTTACTGATTTGTATAAATTCACTGTTGTCAAGATAATTCTGATATGTAAAATATAAATTACAGAATGTTCTGCTTAGTGAGAACTCCTTTAAATGTTTGTCAAAATACTCATCTGTATAAAATAGATCACTTGGTATGTCAGCAACAACACGAATATCTAATCCCATTAGTTTTTACCGTTTGATAAAAAACAAAACAAAAGTAGCCAGCAACATACCTAAAATAAACAGGTTCGCAAACATGCGTATCCAATCCTCTTCATGTGCATCCCGCAAACGGTTGCTTTCCCGCATCATATTCTTGTAAACCGGTCCCATTTCTTTCAATGAAATATCCGTATTTTTCTGGCTTTCACCGCTTACCTGCACAGTAATGGTAGAAGAAAGCGTATCGTATGTTGATTTTTCGACATTGAAATAAATCCATTCAAAATAATTCCGTAACACATGCAAGCCCGGTTCTTTTGGCACAATCTGGAAACTAAAAGACTTAACTCCTGAACTGGAATTCCCGGTGCGATTCTGCTGTGTTTTAATAGCAGGTGCAAAAAAATCAAATGCCGGACTATTCCCGGGTTTAAACTCAATGGTAGAAAGATTTCCTTCTCCAATAATATCAATCTGATAGGTAAAGCTTTTGCCGGTTTCCAGGCTACGCTTGCTGATGGCTTCTTTCAAACGGAATTTACCTACTGTTACCTGCTCTTTTAATGGATGAGGAGGTAAAGGCATTACAGTTACTTTTCTGGTATTGGTATAAAAAGTCCGTAAATCCTGCTTTTTACTATTCTGTAAAGAGTCGGCATTTTCCTTTACTCTAAACTTAATTATTGTCAGGCCGATTTCGGGAAATACAATAGGTGTAGCATTTAAGGGATAATACATAGCCTGATAAACTGTATACCTGACATATTTTTTGTTATTAATGGTTACATCAGAGCCTTTTACTTCAACAATATCATAATTTTCTTCCCAGCAACTGGCTGGCCGTATTTTTCGCAATATATCTGCCAGTTGCTCTTCTAATTTGTAAAATTCAAGTTCTGCTTTATTGGTTTCTGCTATGTATAATCCGAGTGAAATCATAAAACCCTCTCCCACATATACCTTGTCTTTGCTGGTGTTGAGGGCAAAAAAAGCATCCGCTTTTACATCGGTATATTCGTTTCTTTTTCTTTCCAGTTCCAGCAGTTCATCATACACCTCATTTCCAAATACATAATTTGGGTCTTTAGGTGGCCCCACCTGAACCGTAACGCTGGCAGACGTCACCTCGGCGCCATTTACTTTTATCATAAAAGGTTTCAGAACATATGATCCTGGCTTCGGAGCGATATAGTTTTGGGTAACCGTTTCAACAATAACCGACCGGCCGTTCTGAAGGACGGTAGACATAGAAGCCGAAAGGCCACTTTTCAGCATACCAGGAATCTGTGGAAAAGCAGAATAATTATTCTTCGAACTATTACTTTCAATCAGCAGTTTTATGGTGAAAGATTCGTCTAAAGCAATGACTTTTTTTCCGAATTCAACCTCAACATTTTGAGCCTGAAGATTCAGTAGAGATATGCCTAATAACCAACAAACAAGCAGGAATTTGCTTAGGAATATATGCATTAAACAAAGTTCCGAAGAAAACACTTAATAGTACAGTAATTATAATTTAATACATATTTTTTATTTAAATATGTATATTTTTTGTATCTTAGCAACCCCGAAAAAATAATCTAAAAACGGATAATAAAACTCATTTTTAGACGTATATTTAGTTGTGTTTTTATGACTTCAAAACTTTGTATGTTTTGAGGTAATTATGTAGTAGACAGAAGATTAGGTATTAACAAAAAGTTTTAAAATTACTAATATAAATTGTTGCAGGAAACCTGCTAACCACCTGGTGTTCTTGCCGTATAATAGTTTGATTAGCAATTTTATTAACTCAACCCACAAAAAATTTAAAAGGCTATGCTTGAATACATGAAATTAATTCTTCAAAAAGTAAGTTTTGACAACAAGCTATTTGAAAAAGAATTAAAAAAAGCCATTAATTCACTTATAGGCGAAGAAGTCAGGATGCTAAAATCCTGGTGTTATGAAAAATTTGGTAATGTGTATGCCACTATTCTAAACAGGTGTTTTGCTGCTTTTAGCTAACATCTACTTTTTTATTCCTGCCTTTGTAAAACCTCCTGCCCGGGAGGTTTTACTTTTTAATAGGATTCAGCCGGGAAAAGACGAAATCTATGGTTAGTGGCAGTAAAAAAAAGCCTCAATCAAGGCAAAAGTTTGCTAGCGCTGGCTTTCAGGGAAGAGAACGGCTGTAGATGCTTAGGATTGATGCTGAGGCTGGGCAAGCTTTTCTGTCAGGGTACTGCAAGCCCGCATAATATCAATGATCTTATAGTTCAACTGCTCAAAGGTAATACTTGAATTCTCCATCAGAGTACGGGTTTCCTCCAGGTGCTGTGCCAGCAGGTTCATCTCAAACAGCCGGATCATGGGTTGAATTTTATGTACAGCTGAGTCGAACCGGTATTTATTTTTAGCTTCAACAATGTCGTGAATCATTCCTTTAAACTGCTGTATTTGATCAATACTGGAATGAATTAATTGTTCTACAAAAATCATATCACCTGCCGCCAGTTCATACACTTGCTTATAGCTCAACAGCATTTTTGTTGCTTCTACTTGTTGTGTATGGAGAAAGGACGTTTGAGTATCTTCCTGACTTTTGCTTGCATACCTAACCAATTTCTGGTATAACTCATCCGGGTTGAACGGCTTGGTTATAAAATCAGACATACCTGCCGCTATTGCTCTTTCCTTCACATCTATCACAGCATCGGCCGTTAGGGCAATAATAGGTATTTGTTTGAAACGTTCTTCACCGAAACTACGGATAGTATGTGTTGCCTCATATCCGTTCATTTCAGGCATCTGTAAATCCATCAGAATGACATCATAATGATTTTGCTTCACTTTCTCAACCGCTTCCCGTCCATTGTTTGCATAATCGGGGTAAATGTTCCACTTCGTCAGAAACTTAGTTGCAATCATCTGGTTAATTTCATTGTCTTCTACCAGTAGTAAGCGGAGAGATTCCAGCGTAATGAACTTCTCAGTATTTGCATATAAAGATGCCTTCTCTTGCCCAGCTATAGTAGAACCTATTTTCAGGCTAAAATAAAAAGTTGATCCTTCGCCAAGTGTGCTTTCTACCTGAATGGTACTGCCTTGTAATTCCAGCAAACGTTTGGTAATGGCCAGCCCCAAGCCTGTACCGCCATATTTACGGGTGGTATCGTTCCCAGCCTGAGAAAAGCTTTCAAATATGTGTGTGAGTTTATCAGCAGGAATGCCTATACCAGTATCCGTTACTGAAAAATGAAGCTGGACATGATTGGAAAGAACTTGCTCCAGCGCTATACTGAGCGTAACACTGCCTTTTTGTGTGAATTTAATGGCATTGCTCAATAAGTTGTTCAATATCTGTGTCAGCCTTACAGGATCGCCGGTTACTAACTGAGGAATCTGCTCGTCTATTCTCATTACTAAGGCAATTCCCTTTTCGTTGGCTTTTAACTGAAGAGAATTAATAATGCTTATAACCAGACTCCTGATACTGAAATTAACGTTTTCCAGGCTAACTTTTCCTGCCTCTATTTTACTAAAATCGAGAATATCATTAATTAACGCCAGCAAATTTTCGGAGGAAAACTTAAGCATTTGTAAGTTTTCTACCTGGTCAGGCAGCGGATTTTCCAGCAATAATAAATGAGTAAGCCCAATCACCGCATTCATCGGCGTGCGGAGTTCATGGCTCATTGTAGACAAAAACTGCTGCTTGGTTAAGGCAGTTTCTTCGGCTTGTTGTTTGGCCCGCATCAGTTCTTCTTCCCATTTCTTTCGTTCTGTGATGTCTTCTGTAATACCTACTATGAAAGTATGATTGTTCTGTTTAAAACCTATTCTGGTGAGCCGTACCCAGATATAACCTCTATTTTTGGTGAGCAATCTTTTCTCTAACTGATAACTATTGATTTCACCCTTAAGTATGCTCTGCCTGACTTCCGCAGTGGCTTGAATATCTTCAGGGTGGGTAAAATCAGAAAAACGCATGTTAAGTAATTCTTCTTTCTGATACCCCAGCATGCGGCAGTGTGACTGATTGATTTGTATTAATCTGTCAGTTTCATCCACAATGGACACCCCAATAGGACTCTCATCAAAAATAGCTTTAAAGGCCGCCTGAGCGTTTTGTATTTCTTGTTCCACCCCCTTGTGCTGGCTGAAGTCTTTGATGAGTGCTAAATTGGTAGTTATCTCCTCTGCTGCCGGAATGTTAGTACTGATTTCTACCGGAATTCTCTGGCCACCTTTAGTTAGTACTATGTTTTCGAAAATGGCATGTGGCAGGGTTGATTCGTTGTCAAATGCTTCATTTGTCTGCTGCTTAATACTTTGCGAGGCTATTTGTGATTCAGGGGTTTTCTCCTCTGTCTGAACTGAAGTAAAAGTCAGAATATACCCACCCGGAGAACTATCTTCCTCAGCATAGGGCTGTATGCTAAGTGCTACAAATATCCTTTGTCTAGTTTGATGAATAAAAGTATGTCTTCCTTCCGGATGCAGGGTTAGTATCTGTAGCTGGTTGTGTTGGGATTTAGATTCTGGATTGGTATAGATCAAAAAAGAAATATCTGTTGAAAGCACTTCTTCAGGAGTATAGCCTAAAAGTTGCTGTGCCCCCTTATTAAAAAAATGTATTCCACCCTTCTCATCGGTAGCGATCACTCCCACTTCAGTCAGGTTTTGTAAGGTTGTTAAAAGGGTTGTATTCAAATTATTCATTATACTAAAGCTTGTGCAGTAAGTCAAATTATTTGTTTTGGAGCTCTCCGTGTAGCAAAGGATATCTTTCAAACTCTTTACTTTTGCAGAATTGGGTTAATTATTACATGCTCTAAAACTATTTCCTCGTTCTGGACCTTCCTGAAAAATTACTTTACAGGCAGTTATACCTAAAAGGTGTTGGAACGTATGACTCTCTGTTGAATTTAAATCCTCATTTGGCTGCTTATACACCTTTTTTATTCCCTGCTTTACAAATGCAAGACTTTATTTTGCATATAACCCAGCAAATAAATATAAGCAGATATCAAAAATCACTGGTGCATGAATATGTCACTTTTCATACATGAATGCGCATTGACCTAAATATACCGATTATCAAGTTTTACAGGGTATAATATTCACTATGAGGATTTTACAAGTAACAGATATGGCAGCACTTTATAAGAGGAAGTATTGAAATATAGGGTGAGTAATGTTTACAAAGGGATTGATAAAACAGTATTTGTTAACAAACAAAAGGTTTATAAATTATCAAAATGACCTACCTGAAGAATAAAAAGGATGGATAATAACAGTATATATTATATCTACCTCCCCTTATATCCTATTGGCACTCATGTACTTGGTTACTTCATCAATTAATTGATTGTGGCCCGTTTGCAGCATCACCAGTTCGTATTTTGTCAGCTTCTTCAATAAGTGTAACATATTTTTCCGGGTGATAATACGGTCGTAAGAACCCAGAAAAATATACACCTGGATCTGATGGTAGTTGATAAGCTGAGCGATATGCTTCATATTGAATCTGAGTTGACGGCAAAGCATCCAGGTGTTGTATACCTTGCGCCTTTTCTCTGGTGTATCCATCTGGCTGGCAGCAAACCGGATGATACCTTTATCTACCAATCGAAGTTTATAACATATTCCCACTAGCCTGGAGAAAGCATCCGGAGAAGTGACCATTTTGCGGAAATAGTTGCTTGTCCAGCCTGGATAGGTAGCCAGGCTATACCAGAAACTTGTTTTTACGCCATCTGGTGCAATAAGTATAAGTTTAGAAATACGATCCGAAAAGGATTCCAGGGTGGCCAGTACAAATTTTCCGCCCATACTGAAACCTAGTAATGAGAATTTTTCAATTTGCTCCTGCTTCAAAAAAGCTTTCAGCCATTCTGCCCAGAATGTTTTGGTGAGAGGATTCTCCGGCAGCGGCCATACACTTTGCCCATGGTAAAACAGGTCAAAAGTATATACCGTATATTGAGTACTTAGAGTTGCTGCTAAATGCCGGAAATATGATTTATTCTGCCCAAATCCATGAAATACCAATAATATCTGGTTGCCACTACCCAGCCGGTTATAACTAAGGCTTGCCTGCTGATAGGTGAATATATGCGTTTGCAAAAGAATTAGCCAATTAAATAAATGACAATACTACATATCCGATTTTTCAACTTACCATCGTCTGCTGATGTTCGTTTACAAGTTGGAGTATTTTTAGCAAACCTACCAGGAGTACTGGTAATATGTCATCAATGCCAACAATAAAATCTCTCCTAGTAAAGATTTGAAAAGATCCTCATTTTTCAGGAGGCTTATTGCATAATTCAGAAATAAATACAATTACATAGCAAGGGTAACAAAACCATTACTTATAATAAGTTAGATAATCCACCTAACCATTTCATCAGATTAAGGATTACCTGTGCAAAGTGCCAGTACAGGAAAGTATCGAAGGTATAAGTGAAGTTTGGAACAGGCTAATTAAGACGATGAGCGCAACTTCAGCGCTTATTTCTATAGACTCAGAATCCAACTTTATAGGATTGTACCAGAAATGATAGCAGCAGGAAACTACTTTTTGTGGCAGCACGTCACATGAATAGTTGCTTTGGTTTGGGCGATGGCCGGGCTTACGAGTGGAATACCCAGATTTAACCCCCGGAGAATAAACAGGCAAGCAATAAAAATGGTGAAAACAGGAACGATTCGGGTAAGCTTACTACGCCATTGCAGGGTAATATATTGTCCGGCTACAGATACTGCCAGCATCATAGGTAAAGTTCCTAGTCCAAATAAAGCCATAAAGAACATGCCAGAAAAGCTATTCCCTGTGGCTATTGCTCCGGCTAGTGCCATGTACACCAGTCCGCAGGGCAGCAAGCCATTGAGCATACCGCTGAGAAAATAGGCGCTATAGGTACGTTTGCAGAACTGTAAAGCAAATTGCTGCTTGATTTTTCCAGTAAGTCTGGTGAGTGGACTCAGGCCATTCATTTGCCGGGAAACATAGGTAGGTAATACAATCAACAGCAACATTACTGACCCGATCACCACCGAAAGTTTTTGCTGGGAAGTAAAAAAAGTAAGGCTTTCTCCGAAAATACCGAGAATAAGTCCAATAAACGCATAAGTGAGAATACGCCCCATATTATATATTAATCTACCTGAAAAGGCTTGCAATTGGCTAGCTGCTGGCACTGGTAAAGCCAGTACGAGTGGTCCACACATACCCAGGCAATGCAGGCTCCCTAATAATCCAATAACAAAAGCAGAATACAACATAGTGTATGTATAAATTTTTAGCTGACAGACTACAGCTCACAGTGAAAAATCTACTCTAAAATTTTGTAGACCATAAGCTGTAGCCTGTCGGCTATTGAATAATTAATGTCTCTTCACTGAAATATTCTTTGTCATTTGACGACCACTTCACTTTTACTTTCCATAATCCTTTGTCCAGGTTGGCAACTGGTACTACCTGACGTCCGTTTTCATCCATTTGAATATCTATTTTCACATCCTTCCTGGCATCAGACGGACGGAAAAACAGGATCTCACCCTTGGTATCCAGCAAAGATTTAGGAAAAAAGAATTCTACCATCTGTTTGCTTCCTTCATATTGAAAGCCCATTTGCCCCTGTAACTGTTGGGTATTAGTAAGTTTATTAATCTGTTCCTGGTAGGCAATCTCTTCTTTATAGTATTCTTTACTTACCAGATGAATATCATCTTGTTTGATACATAGCGTTACCATCCCTATTATAAAAGCAACAAAGCCTCCGTAGATAAATGCTATTTTCGTTCCCCAGCTCATTTTATTACTGTTTTAATTATTGACTATTATTTAAATTTAAACTTGGGATGGAAACTGCTACCAATGGCAGCAGCCTCCATAATATACACTTTTCGCATTATGATTTTCTTTGACCTGGCAGTGCGGCACCGCCAGAAGTATCTCTTGATTCAATTGTTGAAATGCCAAATGGCACATACAAAGGGCATTTACCGATCAAGGCAGTTGCCAGTGAAATCATCCCAATCAACCCTAACCAGTTCTGCACAGACAAGCCTATACCAATGATTGTTAAGCCTAGAAAGACTCTTACTATTCTGTCTGTTTCGCCTATATTACTTTTCATAGTTTTGTATTATTGAACAGGCCCGACAAAGCTGGTTTTGATTCGCTTCAATAAAGTGCCATTCGAGTAAATTCCTATTTCCAGCGTTGTTTTAACAGAATGAATTTCACTTTTGGGCAGTTCTATAAAGCAAACTACCTCCGCAGATGCACTTTCGGGAATCATAATCTGTTTGCCCACTACTTTTATGTCTCCTAAATGATCACCCAGTAATTTCAGTGTAACCGGCATAGCATGATTGGTTTTATTTACCAGCTGCACATTATACAGGTTGCTGATCTTGTTTTCTGCTTGCTCCTGATATAACATTCCAGGAACCCTCAGAAAAGTTGCTTCCATCTGGCTTCTGGTAGTGATCATAAAACCCTGCAACCCAATTAACAGCATCAATACGGCGGCATAGGCAGCTATTCTGGGAGTGAATTTCAGCTTTACCTTATCAGTAATGCCTTTGTGTGAATCAAAACGGATCAGTCCTTTAGGTTTTCCTATTTTCTCCATCACTTCATCGCAGGCATCCATACAAGCCGTACAGTTGATGCATTCCAGTTGGGTACCATTGCGAATATCTATACCTGTCGGACAAACCTGTACGCAAAGTTTACAATCAATACAATCACCTTGCTTCATTAAGTCCTGTAACTGCATAGGTCTTTCTGTTACAGAGGCAATATCTGCCAGTGTACCTATTTTCTCAACAGCAGTATGCTGTAAAGTACAACCAGTACATTTTCCGCTGCAATCTGCATGTACATCTTCCGTAGGAATCTGTTTTACTTCTTTACCGGCTTTTTTCTTTTTTCCTCTTGGTTCGCCCCGTACAAAATCATAGGCTACTACAATACTCTCTCTGGTTAACAACACCCCTTGTAACCTGCCATATGGACAAACCACCGTACAGGCTTGTTCACGTAAGCGGGCAAATACCAGGTAAAATATTCCGGTAAAAGCCACCAGGCCAACAAATCCTGCCGGGTTCTCTGCCGGAGACTGAGTTACAATTAATTTAACCTCTTCCAAACCAATTATATACGCCATCAGAGTATGGGCAATCAATACAGAAATCAGCAGGAAGATCAGGTGTTTAGCAGATTTCTTAAATAGTTTATCCGCTGTCCACGGAGCTTTATCGAGTATTTTCTGCTGGTTGGCATCGCCTTCAATCCAGTATTCAATTTTGCGGAAAACCATTTCCATAAAAATGGTTTGCGGACAAGCCCAACCACACCATACTCTGCCAAATACCACCGTAAACAGAATTATAAATACAAAAAAGGTGATCATAGCCAATCCGAACAGGTAAAAATCCTGCGGAAAAAACGGATAGCCAAACAGTACAAATTTGCGTTCGAAAATATTGCACAGAAAGAAAGGCAAGCCATCCACCTGGATAAAAGGAATTCCAAACAAGCAGGTAAGCAGAATAATGGCTACTATTACCCGTGCCTGATGCCAATTGCCTTTAGGCTTTTTAGGATATACCCATACCCGTTTTCCGGTTTCATCTACCGTAGAAAGATGATTCCGGAAGGTTTCTTTGTTTTCTTGTTCAGCGAAGGCTTGCATAGCGGTATTTTATCGGTCCAGAATTAGGATTTATTTTATTAAAAGATTGCAGGATTTTACTGTAGTTTCTTATTGAAATGGTTAAGCTTACTTAACCCATCATCCTGAAATCTTAATTATCCCAAGAATCTTAATTCTGACTAATTAATCAGTTACAGAAAGAGTTGCAGGTCCAGATGTATTAGTTGCACTTGTTAATTTCTCCCCTTGTGGTTCTTTGGCATTGGCTGGATTTGTTCCTTGCAGAGAAAGAATATAGCTGGCTACACTTTGAATTTCATCTGGCTTCAGTTTTTGTTGCCAGGCGATCATCCCTTTCTGTGGTATGCCATATTTAATGGTCTTGAACACTCCTTTTACATCTCCGCCATGAATCCAGTACTCATCTGTCAGGTTCGGGCCTACGCCACCTTCACCAGCGCCCCCATGACAAGCTTTACAGTTTTGTTCATAAATAGATTTTGCCTGAGCCAGTAATGCTTCTTCTTTTACCACTTTAGCCGTATTTTCATCAATAGCGGCTGCGTTTGCTTTGCGGTATTCAGCTATTTGTATCTCAGCTTGTTGCACTTCCGCCATATATTCCTGTTCGCTGGTTTGTACCAGGCCCAGAGAAAAGAAGTTAACCAGGTAAATAATGGCAAAAGCGATGGTACCATAAAAAATGTATTTCAACCAGGGCGGCATGTAGTTATCCAATTCCACTATGCCATCGTAGCTGTGACTGAGGGCAATCGCTTTTTCCTTCTCTGGGTCAACAGGAGTCATATCACCTGCAATATAGCGTTTGTAGATACGGCTCCATAAACTTTCCTGAACTATAGCGGTTTCCGGCGAATCTTTCACCAGGAGAAACTGCATGACCTGCAAAGTGTAAATGGCTGTAATCAATACAGCAACACACACAAATATGAGCATGACAGCCACTACATACAGTTGTATGGTTTGTGTATCAGCAGCATATTGTCCTTGGGCAGAAAGTCCCTGGCTCAAGAAGAACATCAGGATTAAACCTGCCAAAGCTTTCTTTTTGAATGTTGAAATGCGGAATGCGTTCATGGCTTTTAATTGATAGAATTTTCTTTACCAGGTTTTTCTTCTTCCAGCGGCAGGTGCTCCATAGACCGGATGTACTGCTTGTCGGCTTTCATTACCCAGATGAGTAACGCAATGAAGAAGAGGACGAATATGAGCAGGGATATCACCGGAAAAATTTCAATATCCTGGATGCGCTCAAAATAATATTTAAACATGTTCGTAATCGTTGTTGGTTATTTGTGTGACTGGGTGATTGCGAGATGGAGTGAATGAGTATGAATTTTTACTTAACTATTAATTACTCAATTGCTCATTCACCTATTCTGTCGTTACAATCATTTCTTTTTTCACTTTGATATCAGTACCCAGGCGTTGCAGGTAAGCGATCAGGGCTACGATTTCCTTATCAGATTTGGTAGCGATACCAGCATCTTTCAGGCGCTGAACAATCTGGTCGGCTTGCTTTTCTACATCGGCGTTGGCCTGCTTTTCATATCCATCTTCATAGGGCACACCTAATTTTCTCATAACCGTAATCATATCTGGTGTTAAAGATTTATCGTAAGACTGTTCAAGTAACCAGGGATAAGGCGGCATAATAGAACCTGGAGACATCGAGCTTGGATCGAGCATGTGGTGGTAGTGCCAGCTATCGGGATACTTCTGACCTAAGCGCTGCAAATCCGGACCGGTACGTTTAGAGCCCCACAGAAATGGATGGTCGTATACAAACTCGCCAGCTTTGGAATACTCGCCGTAGCGTTCAGTTTCGGAGCGGAATGGCCGCACCATTTGAGAGTGGCAGTTTACACAACCTTCTTTGATATAAAGATCCCTTCCGTGCAATTCAAGGGGTGTATAAGGTTTCACTGCTGAAATGGTAGGCACATTAGATTTGATCAGGAATGTAGGAATCAGTTCGAAAATACCACCGATCAATATGGCAACCGTAGCCAATACAGTGAATACCACTGGTTTTTTCTCGAGTACTCTGTGCCAGTATTCTTTGTGTTCGCTGGTTTCTTTGGCCAAGGCTGGTGCTTCAGCAGCTTCGTTGGCAACGAATGTTCCTTGTGCAGCAGTTTTAAATAAGTTATACACCATTACGAACACCCCACTCAGGTATAACATGCCACCCACAGCACGGGTCATATACATGGGGAGAATCTGCTGAACTGTTTCCAGGAAGTTGGGGTATTTCAAAAACCCTTCAGGTGTAAACTCTTTCCACATCAAACTCTGAGTAATACCTGCCCAGTATAAAGGAAGTGCATAGAATAAGATACCCAGGGTTCCCAGCCAGAAGTGTAGGTTGGCTAATTTTTTAGAATACAGAGAGGTTTTCCACATTTGAGGGATTAACCAGTAGAGCATACCGAAAGTCAGAAAGCCATTCCATCCCAGGGCACCCACGTGTACGTGAGCTACAATCCAGTCGGTAAAGTGGCCAATGGCATTTACATTTTTCAGCGAAAGCATCGGACCTTCAAACACGGCCATCCCATAGGCTGTAATGGCCACTACCATAAATTTCAATACTGGTTCTTCACGTACCCTATCCCATGCGCCTCTCAAAGTAAGTAACCCATTTATCATACCACCCCAGGAAGGGGCAAGTAACATAATTGAGAACGCAGTTCCCATGGCCTGTGCCCAGTCTGGCAGGGAAGTATACAATAAGTGGTGCGGACCAGCCCAGATATAGATAAAAATGAGCGCCCAGAAGTGTACAATAGATAATTTATAAGAATATACCGGGCGATTAGCCGCTTTAGGAAGGAAGTAATACATCAACCCTAAGTAAGGCGTAGTCAGGAAGAACGCGACTGCATTATGACCATACCACCATTGCACCAGAGCATCCTGAACACCGGCATAGAAAGAATAGCTTTTTAATCCATGCAGTGGCAGCTCGAAAGAGTTTACTATGTGCAGCACGGCTACAGTAACCAGAGTGGCGATATAAAACCAGATGGCCACATACATGTGTTTCTCCCGGCGCTTGATAATCGTTCCGAGCATGTTCCATCCAAATACTACCCAGATTAAGGTAATGGCAATGTCAATTGGCCATTCCAGTTCGGCGTATTCTTTTGAGGTCGTATAGCCGAGTGGTAAAGTGATGGCTGCTGATAAAATAATGAGTTGCCATCCCCAGAAGTTAATCCAGCTTAGCGTATCGCTGAACATTCTTGCTTTCAGCAAACGCTGCAAAGAATAATAAACCCCTGCAAAAATACCATTGCCTACAAAAGCGAAGATCACAGCATTCGTATGCAAAGGGCGAATACGCCCAAAAGAGGTATATTGCAGATCAAAATTGAGAATAGGAAACACCATTTGTAAAGCGGCAAGCAATCCTACACTCATACCGACAACACCCCAGACAACGGTGGCAATAGCAAAATACTTTACTATTTTATTGTCGTAACTGAATTTTTCAAGTTCCATAAAGCCCTATTAGTAATTTTTCTTTTGTAAAACTACTTGTGGGCGCAAGGAATATGAATGATGGAAATTAGAGCAAAAGATGATATTTATCAGTTTTGCCTGCCGTCAAAAGCTAAGAAGATAGAATACTGTTTCCTTTATAATGTTAATGGCATAAGCCATAATGGGTATTTATGAGTTTAGCAAAAGATTATAAGTTTTGATCAACAGTTTTAAAATGATCTTACTTATGGATTAGAAATATTGAGTGAGTAAATATTTTTTACATTTCATTTACTTACATCACTCTAAAGCTCATTAATGGTAGAATTAGAAATAAATACATAGTTTATATTAACTACTGCATTAAATTTTCTATATAAATTAATATATATATTACAAGTAAGTATGTAGTTTATCATGGTCAAATCTTACCTGTAATTTTATAAAGTGCTCATTATTAAAGTTATGGAAACATTCTACCCTCTGCTAGAAAAACCCACCTCTCAAGCCTTCCATCAGAAGGCCCGTAAAACAGCCATAGAAAGTTATCCTGTTTTTGATACGCATGAAGAACAGCAATTAAATGATATAACCAAACTAGCAGCATTGATATGCAATACTCCGGTCGCTCTTATAAATTTGCTTGATGAGCAGGGAAAATGGTTAAAACCTAAATATGGATTAAGAATTCCTCAAACAGAAAAATGTCTGGCATTCTGCAGACAAACCATCAGCCGGAAAAGTATCTTCGAAGTAAAGGATGCCTGGATTGACGAGAGGTTTACAAATGGTTTTCAGAGATCAACTCATTCAAATATTCGGTTTTACTGTGGAGTACCTCTTATGACTTCAGAGAATAGTATGATAGGTTCTTTGTGTGTAGTTGATTTTAAACCTAAAGAACTTACCATACAACAGAAATTAGCTTTAGAAACTCTGGCAAAGAATGCAGCTACGTTTTTTGAACTTCAGCGTCAGAAGATGCAATTAGAGATAGAGAAGAAACATGCGCTGAGCAGTGAGAAAAAATACCGTGATCTGGTAGAAAATAATCAAAGCTTTATTTGTACCCATGATTTACAAGGACATATATTATCTGTAAATCCGGCAATTTGCAAGGCTTTAAAATATACAGAAGAAGAGCTGATCGGAGAAAATATTTCCTGTATTCTTGCCCCAAGAGCCATTGCCTGCTTTAGCGACTATATGCACAAGGTTAGTCAGAACGAAATATTTTCAGGTGTAGTAAATGTTCTGACAAAAGATGGAGTGGAATATTTCTGGGAATACCATACTATCAGATTTGAAGAAGATGGGTATGAGCCTTATATCATTGGCTCGGCTATGGATATTACGGAGAAGCATCAGGCAAAAAAGTTCTTACTGAAATCAAAGCTGGAGCTTGAGGATAGAGTAAAAGAAAGAACTACACAGCTTGAACAATCAAACCAAAATTTACTTGAAATTAATCAGGAACTAGATACATTTATCTATCGTGCCTCTCATGATTTACGAGGACCTCTTGCTTCTTTTTTAGGCATATGTCAGGTTGCCTTGATGGAATTTACGGATGATAAAGTAAGACATTATTTTAAACTGATTGCTGACAAGGCTGTCCAGACAAATCAGGTGCTTACAAATCTTATGGAGGTAAATCATATTAAGATTAACTATCCGGAAAAGGTATCTATCAACTTAAATCAACTCCTAAAAGAGACGGCTACTGAGTTGAGTTTTCTCCAGGATCAAAGTAAAGAAGTAGATATCAGACTAGAATGTGAACAGGATATTCATGTGAATGCTGATCATTTTTCAATTAAAGTTATTTGTAAACATATTTTAGAGAATGCCATCCGGTATAAAAAGAATAACATATCAAACCCTTATGTTAATATCTGGTTTGCAGAAAGCGAGCAAAAAGACCTTGTCATTGTATTTGAAGATAATGGAACAGGTATTCCTCAACATTTTCAGCAGAAGGCATTTGCCATGTTTAGCAGGTGTGATGAACGTTCTAAAGGTTCAGGACTTGGCTTATACTTAGTAAAAAAAGCAGCTGATAAACTAGGCGGCACTATTCAACTATATAGTACTTTGGGAGAAGGTACCAGAATTGAACTGGTATTACCCAATCAACAAAAATCATAAATCCTCGTATGGAAACACAATATACCATAAGGCATTTTTTGGAGACTATTGTCAACTCCAATCTGTTACTAAAGCAAAATATCAACAGATTGGAGTTGGACATACTCTCCTTTGATGAATTTATGACAGAACACAATTTAGCAAAAGATGAGAAAAGAATGTCAGATACACGTACTACAGATACTGGTTTATCCTAGAATCATTTACTTTTAAATGAATAATTGAAAATAGTGCAGAGATTTACAAAATTATAATACACATAAGCCAATTTTAATTGAACCTCCACCTCTGTGCATGAAGTGGAGGTTCAATTTTTCCAAAGCTATTCTAAGATTGCCTCTGAGCGTCTTGCTAACAACACCTCTACACTTCCAAACATAAAGAAGCCAATATGGTGGAATGTGTACCCTATATTGAACAATCATTCATTCTATTCTCCCCGGGTATTATCCGGATACATTCCAGAAAGCAGCCTATTTTATTTACCTTTACTGGCTAAACCTATTCAAGGCAGCAGGCGATCACTCTGTTGCTTCAAATTAGTCGGACATGGGCCAAGTAAATCCTTACTTTAACCGCGAACTCAGCTGGTTAACCTTTAATTACCGGGTATTACAGGAAGCGGAAGACAAACAAGTTCCTTTGTATGAACGCATTAAGTTTCTGGCAATTTATTCTTCCAACCTGGATGAATTTTTCAGGGTGAGGGTAGCCTCCTTGCAAAACTTATTAAAATTCAGTAAAGCCAGGATACACAAACAACTCGATTTCGATCCTAAAGATATAATGAGTGCAGTTCAGCAGGATGTAATCCGGCAGCACTATGAATTTGAGCGCATTTTTAAGGAAACTATTTTGCCTGAGCTACAAGCCAATCATATTATTTTGTATCACGAAGAAGAACCAGCAAAAGCGCACCTGAAAGAAATGACTCATTTCTTCAAATCTAAAATCCTATCTTACCTGCAGCCTATATTTATTTCCGGTTCTGGTAAAAATGTGCCATTCATGCAGAATGATGCTCTGTATTTTGCCATTTCCCTGCGCCGCAAACACAATCTGGATGGCAAAGAAGAAAAGATTATTGCTTACCTAAATATTCCTTCTCAGCCGTTGGGTCGCTTTGTTAAGCTGTCTTCAATGAAAGGAAATAAGTATTTTGTTTTTATAGAGGATATTATCCGCCAGAACCTGGCTACTATTTTTCCCGGGTACGAGGCATTGGGCTGTTATAGTATTAAAATGACCCGTAATGGCGACCTGAGTATCGAAGATGAATACTCTGGTGATCTGGTGCGAAAAATTAAAGAGCAACTTAAAAAACGCCATGCTGGCGAACCTACCCGTTTTCAGTATGAAGATATTATGCCGCCGGAAATGTTGGAGTTTCTTACTCGTAGATTTCAACTGGAACCCGAAGATATGGCACCTGGGGGCAGGTATCATAACCTCGACGACCTGATGCAGTTGCCTAATCCTTTATCACCTAAATTAGAGTATACACCTTTGCCCGCTATTAGCAAATCTGCCCTGGAGGAATCAGAATCTATATTTGAAGCTATCAGCAGACAAGATCATATTCTGCATTTTCCGTATCACTCTTACGATTATGTGTTGCGGTTCTTCAACGAAGCTGCCATCGACCCTTGCGTACGTGAAATAAAAGTAACTTTTTACCGGATTGCTTCTAATTCTTTAATTGCCAACGCCTTAATTACAGCGGCCAGAAATGGCAAAAAAGTAATTGTATTTGTAGAAGTAAAAGCCCGTTTTGATGAGGCTAATAATTTACGCTGGGCTGAGGAAATGGAATCTGCCGGAATTCACATTATGTACAGTATTCCCGGATTAAAAGTACATGCCAAGATTGCACTTATTCAACGCACTTCTTCCAAAGGCAAACTACAAAATTTTGCTTACCTGGGTACCGGAAATTTTAATGAACGTACTGCAGGTATTTATGCCGATCATGGTTTATTAACGGCGCATAAGGGTATAGCCGGAGAATTACAGCAAGTTTTTAATCACCTGGTCAATAAGAAAAGTGCCATGCGGTTCAGACATTTACTGGTGGCTCAGTTCAACATGCAGGATCGTTTTCTGGTGCTGCTTAACCGGGAAAAAAATGCGGCTAAAAAAGAAAAATCTGCCAAAATCATTATTAAAATCAACAACCTGGAAGACAGAGTAATGATTGATGAGTTATACGAAGCCAGTAAGGCAGGCGTACAGATTGAATTGATTGTGCGGGGGATATGCTGCCTGATACCAGGGATAGCAGGTATCAGTGAAAATATACGGGTTACCAGAATAGTTGACCGTTTTCTGGAACATGCCAGGGTTTTCTGGTTTTATAACAATGGCAAAGATGAAATCTACCTCTCTTCCGCTGACTGGATGAAGCGCAATCTGTATAAAAGAATTGAAGTAGCTTTTCCTGTATACAACGAATCTATCAAAGTTGAACTCAGGCAAATGCTGGCACTACAACTGGAAGATTCGGTTAAAGGCAGACACCTGGATAGTAAGCATAATAACTTATCCATTGAGGTGAGCAAAAAAAACAAACCTATTCAATCGCAAATTGATACCTACAACTGGCTTAAAGCTCGTGAGGAGCGGATACAAGAACAAGTTGCGGGAGAAGATGTTATAGTTACTTCCTGAAGAAGTTTAATTTCTCTAAAAATAATAACCCTGATATACCGGAATTAAAATTAACCAGCCTATCAGGGTTTGTGCTTCTACTTGAAAGTAGTGTATATTGTATTTAATTCGCCTGGCTCATTTGCTCATTGAGTTTCTGCATTTCCCAGATACGGCCATCTATGAGATAAGAATACCGGCGGGCTTTTTTATTGCCATAATCTGCATAGGAGGTAGTTACCCATTTTTTTGCACCATCCAGGTCGCCGAGTACTTCATAAGCCAATGCCAGGTTATAACATGCTTTTCCTGCTACTTTGCTGCTTCTGGATTGAGTAGCTTTTAGCCAGTAATCAGCAGCGCCATTCCAGTCGTTTACCTGTGCTTTTCGGGAGCCAATGGTAAAATAGCTATCCCGCTTATTTTTCTTATAAAATTCTCTCCGCACAGAAACCCAATTTGGGGTAATACGGCTACCATAATTTCCGCCTGAAGCAAAGCTCACCCGTTGAATAGCTGTATTGGCATCAATGAGTTGCACCAGTGCATCCTGAACAGAATTTCCTTTTGTATTCCATTTATTCTTATTGCTGTTTTGTAACTGGTCTACAATTGCCTTTTTCTGAGGATCATACAAGCGGTAGCCTAAGTTAACAGTAGCTATTCCTTCTGCATAATATTCAAGCACTTTAATTGTATCGCCTTTTTCATTCACCTTCTTATTGATTTTATCACCTTTCGTTATAATAAAATCTGAATCATAATTTTCAACAGCTAAAATGGCATCTACCTGGTATTTTTTACACAGATCAGTTATTACTGTCCAGTTCAAGGGTGTGGGCAACATATCACCAATGCCAGAGCCTTTTAGTTCTTCATTTGTCCTGATGACTTCAAATCTGGGAGAATTTATAAAGCTTTCCTGTAATCCATCGATAGCTTTCTGTACACCTTGTTTATCACGTCCGGGCATTTCCCCTGTAAGGATACCTTCTATAATATTGACGGCTTTTTTTTCAGGAACAGTCCGGTTGACAATAGCTATTTTTTTAATATGTGGCCCTACCGTAACCTGTGCCGGACGCATTACTTTTAAGTAAGTACTAGTCATGCAGCTACATAGAAAGAGGCTAGGAAGGAGAAGAAATAAGCTGTATTTGTTTTTCATAAGAATAGACGTATGGTACTTTACAAATCTATCCTGCCTTCACAAACAATTATACAGAGAGTGCATCCAAATATCTGTTGTGTAAGAAATGGCTCTATATCACACTTCTATTTCTAAATGTAATTCCCTAAAAATAAATACCTGACAAATATAAAATCTGTCAGGTATTTGTGTTAATGTATATATTACCTAGAACGGAATAGCATCATACACTTGTACTCTCCGCCATAAATGCGCGCATTTATCAACAAAGGCCTTATGAGCCGGATGCGGCTGGTACAGATCCTGTTCAACCTGGCTTTTAAATATAAAGGTGATGGAATAATCATACGAACTGTCGATAACTTCGCGGCGGGTAGGTGCCGGAACGCCAACATAAGCTGTATGAATATATTCGATGGTAGAAAGTTGCTGCAATTGTTGCTCAAAAAAAGTCCTGTCTGCGGCTGTAGCAGAATAGTGAAGCCAGAAATATACGGTATGTACAAACATAAATATAGGATGATAGAGTTTGACCGGAATATTAATAAAAATCGTATTCCCGGACAAGACTATCTCTGTTTACTCTACCGATAAATAAATCTATACTATCTTAGATACCGGGCTTGTCTGAGTTTTACGCTGGCGGTAGGCCGCATACAAAAATATACCCATGGCGATAACACAAATGCCCAAACCCATCGATTCCCGGGCTTCTTCTACAAAGGGCATCTTCATTTGAAGAGATTTGGCAGTTTCCTCCGCGTTAATCCACTCGCCAACCGATGGTGGAAAATAATAGATAGCACCGACCAAATATGCCACAAACCCAATAAGTAAGGCAGGAATAATGTATTTTTGCCGGTACGCCAGATACGACATCAATGCAGCATAGGCGTAAATTGGAATCCATAAAATTGGATCAGGATCATTGTATTGAACAATAGCAAACAAGATAAAAATGACCGTAAAAAAAACTGCAAGGTAGCGCATACTACAAAGAGGGATTAGTTAATGTAATTCAAACATATAATCAGAAGGCGAAAAGAGGCTGTTTTTAAGAAAACTATATTTAATACCCGTACAGCTATGTTGTTTACTAATTAGCATGGCTGTTTTTAAGAAATACATGTTTATAACGTACTGCTAATCTCAGCCGGCTGGTATCCTGCACAGCCCTTTGTAATTTCATTCTGAGATGAGTAATGGCTTTATCAAAAGTGCCCGCAGTTGTACATACTTCCGGTATCTCCTCTATATATGCATAGAATCCGCCGGAATGGCTACTGGAAAAAATGGCCGTTAATGTGATATAGTCCTTTACCAAAGCAAAAATATAGTAGGTCTTAAAATCAAATGTAAGAAAAAAACGAGAATGCTCCATTAAAAATTGATTAATTTATTGTTACTATCTCTACTTAATCCCTTAAATGTGAAAGCAATATATCAAATACCCGGGTAGCTTCCACTTGAGAAGCTGGCAACGTTGCAGCTTGTTTTGTCATCAGAAAAGGGCCATCTACTGGTCTATCCGGATAACGTCCATGCGAACCTTTTACCAGAGATCCATCCAGGGGAATAATGTCCATGAGCATACGGAAGCCTAATTTTTTCTTGATTAATTTCATACCTACTTTCACCGGAAGCATTGTAATGTTTGGGTCTGCAAACATTTCTACCGGGTCATATCCTGGCTTTTTATGAATATCTACAATCCGGGCAAAGTCAGGCGCTTTGGCATCGTCCAGCCAGTAATAATATGTAAACCAGGAATGGTTGTCAGCAATAGCTATTAATTCTCCAGCACGGTCATGATTCAGGTGATGCTGCTTTTTTTCTGCTTCTCCCCATACCTCTTGTACCCCAGGTATGGCCTCTATAAGTTTTCTGACCTGATTAATTTTACTTGCCTCATTCACATAAATATGAGCTACCTGATGATCGGCTACAGCAAAAGCAGTACTTACGCCTGCATCCAGCAATTCCAGTCCACGTTCCTCCCGTACAGCAATATATCCTTTCTCCCGTAATACCCTATTTAAATGAACCGGGCGGTCTACCGGCGTAATACCATATTCAGAAAGCACCAATACCTGGGCACCTCTTTTCTCATAAAACTGAATCAGGTCTTTGCAAACCGCATCAATCTCCTGCAAATCTTTACTTATTTTCATAAGGTCCGGACCAAAACGCTGGATATTATAATCCAAGTGTGGCAGGTAAATGAGGGTAAGCGTAGGATTATGCCATTCATCTACCTTCTTGGAAGCATCCGCAATCCACTGGCTGGACTTAATAGTTGTACGTGGCCCCCAGAAATCGAACAACGGAAATGTACCTAATTCGGCCTGTAATTTATCGCGCAAACTGGCCGGATATGCATAACAATCGGGCATTTTGCGGCCATCAGCCAGGTATTGCGGTCGGGGCGTAACGGAATAATCGGCTGAAGAATACATATTATACCACCAGAACATATTGGCACAAGTGAACGAGGGATCTTCTTTTCTGGCCACTTCCCATATTTTAGGCGCTTCCATTAGCTTATTCGACTGCCGCCAGAACTTAATTTCGCACTCATCCCTAAAATACCATCCGTTTCCCACTATTCCGTGTACATCAGGCGTTTTCCCGGTAAGGTAAGTCGCCTGCACAGAACAGGTTACGGCAGGCACAACTGGTTTTATAAAAGTGGTTTTCGCCTGCTTCGACCATTCATTTAAAAAGGGAGTATATTGGCCTATTAAACCCGGAGTAAGCCCTACTACATTTAATACAACCGTTTTACGCATACTTGCTTCATTCAAATTTTAGCTGGCAAAGGTAGGACAATAAGCAATGGCAAAGGATTATTTTATGGATGTATGTTCAAATATATACTTTCTCCTGCCAAACCTGTTTGCCTGTTCTGGAGGAAAACATAAGAACACTCTAGGAGGTTTCCGGTTTCCAAGATAAAAAAATCATTTATCTGAGGACAAAAAAGGTATTTTTGTCTCTTCACTTTTGAATGCATAGCAATGAAAATAGGATTGATGTCTGATACACATGGGTATTTGGATGAGCGGCTTTTTACTTACTTTGAAACCTGTGATGAAATATGGCATGCCGGCGATATAGGTGATATAGCCTTAATTGACCGGCTGGCTGCTTTTAAACCGGTACGGGCAGTATATGGCAATATTGATGGGCAGGACATCCGAATTGCTTATCCCAAAGACCAGAAATTCACGTGTGAAGGTCTACAAGTGTGGATCACACATATTGGAGGGTATCCGCCCAGGTATAATCCGGCTGTGCTGGCCGCTATCAAGAAAACGCCGCCAGATATATTTATTTGTGGTCATTCGCATATTCTGAAAGTGATGCCAGACCGTGTACATAATAATTTGTTGCACCTGAATCCTGGAGCGGCTGGTAAACATGGTTTTCATCACATGCGAACAGTACTCCGTTTTGATATACAGGACAAAAAAGTGAGCAATATGCAGGTGATTGAGCTTGGCAAAAGAGCTGCTTTGTAATATCCCCGGGTATTTATTATGGGTTGATCAGATCTATAGTTTACCGGCACTAATCTTAGCAATTTGAACAGAGGTTTACTATTTATCTAAAATAACGTACCTTGGAAATATATTACCTAACCTTAAACGAATGCCATTCATCGTTACTCCCTTCATTAAAAAAATATATTTCCTGGCATTAATTCTGGCTGGAATCATGGGCTGCTATGCATGTGCCTCTGAAAAGAAAGCCGGTACAAAAACGTCTGAAGCGAGCCATCCAGTAGAGCAAACCACAGAAATAAAAACTAGTAGTACTTCTTATTATATCACGGATGAACAGGTTTTAGCCAAAGGACAGCAATTATTCGAAACCAATTGCTCGGCTTGCCATAATTTTCTGCAAAAAGGCATAGGGCCTAATCTGGCACAGGCAACTTCACAAAACTCTTCTGAATGGCTCGCAAAGTTTATCCGCAATGCTCCTGGAGTTATCACGGCTGGCGATGCCAGAGGCAAACAGCTTTTTGAGGAATACAAACAATATATGCCTCCTTTTACTCAATTAACTGATACAGATATACAAGCATTGCTTTCATATATTCATAAAAACCAGAAACAACCGCCTACCAACGAAACTGCTGCCCATCTGGGTACAGCACTCAATAATCCTGTTCCTACAGCTATTCCTAAATCAGGCTTACAACTCATTCTGGAAGAAGTAACTACTGCTCCTGCTACAGCGGATAAAGTACCTCTGGCGCGTATCAATAAAATGCAGGTATTGCCTGGCCAGAAAAACCGTTTGTTTATTGAAGACCTACGTGGAATTTTATATGAAATGAAAGACAAACAACTGCAGGTATACATGGATATGCAAAAGGAACGCCCTGGCTTTGTTATCATCCCTGGTCTGGCAAATGGTTTTGGCAGCTATGCGTTTCATCCGGATTTTTACAAGAATGGCCTCTTATACACCACCCATACCGAAAAACCTAATTCAGCTCCAGCGGATTTTGCCTATGATGATTCTATTAAAGTTACCTCACAATGGGTGCTTACAGAATGGAAAGCAAATAAACCGGCAGCAGAACAATTTTCGGGTACCGGCAGAGAAATGATGCGGATAAATATGGTTTCTAACATCCATGGCGTACAGGAAATCACCTTTAATCCATTAGCCAAACCCGGTTCGCCTGATTACGGTTTGTTATATATAGGTGTAGGAGATGGCGGGGCTTCGGAAAATGGCTTTTATTTTCTCTGTAATAGCAACAAACGGGTGTGGAGTTCGGTGTTGCGTATAGACCCGGCAGGCAGAAACAGTCGGAATGGCCGCTATGGTATTCCTGCCATTAATCCCTTTGCACAAGATTCTGATGATGCCAGCCTAGGAGAAATTTTTTGCCGGGGCTTCCGTAATCCAAACCGTATCTGCTGGACGTCTGACGGGAAAATGCTCATTACTGATATTGGCCATGCCAATGCAGAAGAATTAAATATTGGTATTCCTGGCGCAGAATATGGATGGCCTGAACGGGAAGGTACATTTGTAATCAACCACGAGGGCGACATGAAAGTCGTTTATAATCTACCTGAAAATGATCCGGGTTTACATTATACCTACCCGGTAGCCTTCTATGATCATGATGAAGGAAATGCCATTTCTGGTGGATTTGTTTATAATGGAACGGCGATTCCCCTGCTTTCTGGCAAATATATTTTTGGCGATATTGTAAATGGCCGTGTATTCTATGTGGAAAATAAGAATTTAGCCTTGGGGAAACAGGCATTAATACAGGAAATGGAAATACAAGTGGCAGGCAAAACAACCAACTTTCAGGCATTAAGCGATAATAAAAAAACTGATCTACGGTTTGGTGTAGGTCTTAACAATGATTTTTATCTCTATACAAAAGCAGACGGGAGAATATATAAGATCAAAAGCTGCTCAGTAAGTAATTAAAAAAATATATAGTTTGGGCTGCATTAGTTTCAGGAAATAGCAGCATTTCTTTTACCTTCTAATTCAATTATAAACCACCTTTTATGCGCCAATTTATTATTTTTTTAATGCTTATCTTCTCATCAGTAGTAACTTTTGGTCAGGATAAGCTGGGATTTGCCGGACACAATCATGTTGGATTACACGTAGCCGATATTGGCAAGAGCACTGCATTCTACCGGGATATAATAGGGCTTCGGCCCATACCAGTACCTGATGATCTGAAAGCCATACGTTCCTGGTTCGATATAGGCAATGGCCAGCAAATACATTTATTGGCAGGCCGAACCGAAAAGATCTACCATGACCGGAATGGTGGGCATATTGCGTTTTTTGTAGAATCCATTACTCAGGCAGAAACTTTTCTTACCAAATATAAGATTCAGTTCCATAAACAAACCCGCTTTGACAAGGTAGTTCAGATCTACTTTTCAGACCCGGATGGCTATCTGATAGAAATAAATGAAAGAAAGTAAGTAAGTATTATATATCTAGCTAAACTCCCTCTCTGTAAGCCTTTCTTTCGTGTAAAATAGTAGATATCCTATCATAAACCCACCGGAATTTTGTAATTTAACCACGTAAACTTTGACTTATTTCCAGATGACCACTCGCAGAGACTTTATTAAGCAAACCTCCCTGGCCGGAGCCGGACTTTGGGTAGCGCCCCAGGTATCTTTTTTTAACAGTTCTCCCAATGAAAAGGTAGTTATAGGCATAATGGGTAGCAATAGCCGTGGTTTTTTCTTAGCCAGAATGTATGCACAAATCCCTAATGTAGAAATAGGTTTTGTATGTGATGTAGACGACAAAGTGATAGAAAAAACGGTAGCTGAAATAGAGAAAATGACGGGCAAGAAGCCAAAAAGCTTTAAGGATGTGCGTAAAATGCTGGAAGAGAAAGACATGGATGCCCTTGTGATTGCCGCTCCGGACCACTGGCATGCACCTGCCGCATTAATGGGTGTAAAAGCCGGAAAACATGTGTACGTAGAAAAACCCTGTTCCCATAATCCGGCAGAAGGTGAAATACTGGTAGCTGCTGCCAAAAAATATAATAAACTGATTCAGATGGGAAGCCAGCGCCGTTCCTTTCCGAAGGTAATAGAAGCTATGCAATCGCTGCGTGAGGGCATTATCGGACGGGTGTATTTTGCCAAAGGCTGGTATGCCAATGCCCGTAAGCCTATCGGCAATGGAAAGGAAGTAGCCGTGCCTGCCAATTTAGATTTTGAATTATGGCAAGGGCCAGCACCCAGAAAACCTTACCGGGATAATCTGGTGCATTACAACTGGCACTGGTTCTGGAACTGGGGAACTGGCGAGGCGCTCAACAATGGTACGCATGAACTGGATGTGATGCGATGGGGCCTGGGGGTAGATTATCCGTCAAGAGTCGTATCCGCTGGTGGACGTTTTGCTTATAAAGACGATTGGGAAACACCAGATACCCAAACTATTACCTTTGAGTTTTCAAACAATACTGCCATTCTCTGGGAAGGAAGAAGTTGCAATGGCTATCCTGGGGAAGGCGCAGGCAGAGGAGTGATTTTCTATGGAGAAAAAGGCACCATGGTTATTCCCGGGGGTGATGATTATAAGGTATATGACCTGGAAAACAAATTGATTAAGGAGGTAAAAACTGGCCTTCAGGAAGCAGAAGCTACCAATACCATGGGCATGGGCGAAAAATTAGACAGCATTATTTTATCTAACTTCATAGAATCTATCCAGGGAACCTCACAATTAACCGCACCTATTTCCGAAGGGCATAAATCTACCTTGCTGCCTCAACTTGGAAACATTGCTTTCCGCAGTGGAAAAACACTGAATTGTGATCCTGCCAATGGCCACATCTTAAATAACAAAGAAGCTTCTAAACTTTGGTCGAGAGAATACGAAAAAGGATGGGAAATGAAATTATAAACTGCTGCTAAAGCTAGATTCGTAAACTGCATTTTAACTATCAGAAGGCATTCCTGTCGCCTTTGATCATGCTGTTAATGGTCATGAAAATAATTTTCAGATCTAACAAAAATGACCAGTTTTCTACATAAAAGGTATCTACCCGGATCCGGTTTTTCATCGACTGCGGATCTTTGGTTTCGCCACGGTATCCTTTTGCTTGCGCCAGGCCGGTAACGCCAGGTTTTACATGGTGGCGCATCATGTATTTATCTATGAGTTTGGAATATTCTTCAGTATGTGCCAGCATATGCGGTCTTGGTCCCACTACCGACATATTTCCTACCAATACATTAAAAAACTGAGGTAATTCATCCAGGTTGGTTCTTCTCAAAAACCGTCCGACTGGCGTGACTCTGGAGTCATTTCTTTCTGCCTGTTTGATGTTCGACTCCTGATTAACATACATGGTCCTGAACTTCCAGCACCAGAAATCCTGATTATCACGGCCAGAACGTTTTTGTTTGAAAAATACTGGCCCCCGTGAATCTAATCTTACAAAAAGAGCAATAATGGGAAAAAGCCAGCTGGCGATAAAAATGAGAATAAACAGTGAGAATATAATGTCGAATGTCCGCTTCGTAGCCTGATTCAATACGTCATCCAAGGGAATTTCCCGGAAGGTCAGTATGGGGAAATGGCCATAAAAATCAATATTTATACGTTTATAATTGATACCCCGAAAATCCGGAATCAATTTTACCCGGATCAGGTTATTCTCAGCAAAGTCAATCAGATCATTAATGCGGTCATTGGCCAGGTCAGGTTTGGCACAATATATTTCATCTACTTCATGAAGCAACGAATATCCCTGAACATCCTGCAGGTCACCTTTAACCTCACTGTCTTTGGTATGATCGTCAAAAAAGCCCAGGAAACGGTAGCCATACTGCGGATTTGACTGAAAGAAATTTTTAAGTTCGTAAGCTATTTCTCCACAGCCAATAATAATTACATTGCGATAGTTATAGCCTGTTTTTCGGTATACCCTAAAAAATTGAATACAAGCCAGCCTCCAGGAAGTTACAAAAACTGTTGTTAATAAATAGGTTACCAGCAGATGTTCCCTGGAATAATAATAGCCTTTACGAGCTACGAAAAAGGCAGTTACCAGCAGCACATGAAAAACTAAGATCCTTAAAATATTAAGAATAATATTTTTATTCTGTTCTACCCGGCTGATATCATAAATCCGTAGAAAAAAAGCCGCTGCTACCCAGGTAAGATTAAAGTAGAGAGCCAGAATAATGTATGCATCCTGGTCCACATCAGGGATATTATAAAACTTTAATATATAGGAGATGATAAAAGACAGATTAATTAAAATAATATCTCCTATCAGGTATATGCTTCTCGTAAATTTAGAATATCTGGTTGTCAAGTTCTATATTAATTAATTTAAAATTATAATATTAGTATTCGAATTTTAACGTCTTTTAAAACATAAAGCTAGTTTTTTGTAAAATTATATTTATTGTTTCAATATAAAAAATAGCTTTACTTAACCAATTCAGCATCAATACAATAGTTGCTTTTTATTTTGAACTTGCGAGGACACGTTCATATAATACCGCAGATGTCTGAAAAAGGCTTATTTCTTTTCTAGGTACAAAGTGTTTTTCAATATAAGTTTTATTTATCTCATCTATTTGATCCAAGGCTGCTGCTTCTAATACCCATATAGAATCAGCATTTGCCATATTTTGTTCCAGGTTGATTCCATTTATGTCTCTTACTAGGGTATCAGGCTGTAAAAGATTAAAATAATAATTGAAATACCAGGCTCCAGTACTGTATATAAGTGGATTAGAATGAGTGGCCCGATTTATATTGATTACTTCCTGAGATAACTCTCGCAATTGCATCTTATAAATACGGGAATAATGTTGATTAAAGAATAGCAGGTTAATAATAGTAGACAAAAATATGCTTATTGGCACAAACCGGCGAATATTCATGTTCTCAATAAGGCTCCAGCCCCAACCAAATGCAATAAACAAAGCAGGCAAAGAAATAATAGTATACCGCTCATGTAACATAGGCAATGCCAACACAGAGTATAAGAAAGGAATCAGATAGGAAAGTATAATCCATAGGAAAAGAATAAATATAGATTTTTTAGCAGTTTTCTCTTCTGAGGTTGTCACAGTTTGCTTATATAATTGAATAGCATAACTAATTAGCAATATGCCAAGAACAAGAACAACGATACCATAATAAGGATCTTTACCTAAATAAACATATAAGTATACTGCCGGGAAATACAACTTAGGCATCGCAATCCAGAATGAACTGTAATTGTTATCTGCTAGTACAGTAGGCATCCAAGGAATAAAGGCAACACATATAAGTATACCTGATAGTATAGCTAATACGATCATTTTAATACCTCTTTTATCAAAAAAGATGAGTAGGCCAATAAATATAATAAGTTGTGAAGCTAGTACGACCATCGCATAATAATGTGTATAAATTAATGCAACCGAGCAAACGGAGTACAGAAAAAAATGGAGGAAAGTACTTTGCTTATACGCTCTGATAAAGAACCAGAAAGATAATACCGTTAATAAAAATAATAATGTATAAAACCGTAGTTCCTGCGAATAATTGATGTGAAACCAGTTAAAAGTAGTAATGGCACTTGCAGCTATACCAACTGTGCTATTTTTTATTTCTTTACCCAGAAAGAATATAGCAATTATTCCCCCAATACCCAGTATAACTGAAAGGAGTCTTCCAGAATAATCGTTGTAGGGAAATACTTGAAACCATCCATGTAGCAAAAGAAAAAAGGCAGGTGGTTGATCTTTTTTACAATATTCAATAATAGAGGCAACAGTATTGCCAGGAGCTGTTGGAATGATAGAATGTAATTCATCGTACCAGAGACTTTGATAGTCTAGTCTGAAAAGTCGCAAGCAGATCCCTATAAGCACAAATAGAGCTAAAAAAATATACTGGTTTCTTTCAGTTATTTTAACCATATACTATTTTAAAGAAGTAAGAACTAAATTTTCAGATAAAGCTAATTGATTACTGCACTCAAACAGCAAATTGTGATTTTTGATAGCTGGCAACAAAAAGTGTATGAAAAAGTGCATAAAACACAACCCCTTTCTGCGTACAAAGATTTGCCTCAGAAACAGCACTTATTGCAAATAAAAGTAAAAAATATAGATACAAATAATTTTTATGTTGTATTGCCTGAGCAGTAGATAAACAAAGAATTACTATAAAATACAGAATGCCTATTATACCTAGAGAAAGTAGAAATTGCATATACTGGTTGTGGGTGTTATATCCCAGGTATCCACGATCATTGAAGTTGATATTACCAGTATACATGCCATGATCCCGGTAGCGTTGATCCAGGAATTTTTGTCCATCTCCGGTTCCTACACCAGCAATCCATCCTTGCTGGGCATTTAATATGTCTGCACTAAACTTCCATAATACCACCCGTAATACAAACCCGCTGTACTCTCTATCATACTCATTTTTCTCAATAAAGTCAAAATTCAGATCCTTCTCTACCAGAAACCTTTCTTTGGTATAGGGAATACTGAGGAGTAAAGCAAAAATTACAATATTGATTAGGGCAGTAAGAATTATAGCTGTTGCTAATCCCCTTTTTAAGAAAACTAACCTGGCTATAAATACATTACAAAAGATGAAAAAACAAATGATAATAATTTTAGAGGCCAGAAAAAAAATACCTACTGAAAAGAAAACAATAATGGCGATATATAATAATTTATGTATTGTGTATATTCTATTCCAGTCTCTGCTTAAAAAATAGATAATGATTCCGATTGAAAAATTCAGATACATTGCTAAATAAATGGCATGTATACGGATAGTTCTACTTAGCTCATGATAATAAAAATAGGTAGTAGTGTGGTTAATAAAATATTGATAGAATGCATAGCCAAAACAGATAAGAATAGCCACTATGCAAGCAGCAATAAACCCTTTTAATAGTATATCCAATTTTTTCCGGCTTAATGGTGGAGAACTGCCGATAACCATCGGAAATAGAAAAAGAGATAATTTGGTTTCTATATCTGAAAAACCCGACTGCAAATCGTCCGTGTACGTAAGGCCTATCAGATGATAAATATAAAATCCTATGCTAAGTAAAGCCAGTTTGCTTGATTTTAGTCTGATAAACTTTGATTTAAAACTTCCCTCCAATACCCAGTTTGTCGCTAATAATATAATAAAAAAGCTATTTATACGAACAGTAAAAGGTAAAGTAACGGTAATTAAAACCAGTAAATAAAACAGTATTTGCTGATGTAAATTCGTTCTGTTGTGGAGCATTATGCTTAACTAAAATAGAACAGACGCTTGGCTAATCTTAAGAAACAACTACTTTTTGCTGCAGGCATTGTTCCATAAACTTTTCATAATCTTTAATTATTTTATCCCAGGAATAATATTGCTCAATTTTCCGTATATTTTGATTGATCTTACTATTTTCCTTTGCACCGCTTTTTATTACTGCTTCCAGTATCTGTTTAGCCGATGTGCTATCAGTAAAATAATAGGCATCTTCTCCCAGAATAGATCGATTAAATTCATTATCATTAGCACATATAAGAGCCGACGAAGCCATGGCTTCCAGTAAAGAAGGATTGGTACCACCTACTGTATGTCCATGAAAATATAGATTACTATAATATCTCAAATTGTTCAAAGTTACTATATTATAAATAGCTCCTAAGAATCTAATTCTTTTATCGGTGAATTTAGTTTTAAGATAATTACCATACGCAGATGCGTGATTGCCAATAACTAAAAAAGGCCGCTCTGTCTTTGAATCTGTAACTCCCTGCAAAATCTCTTCAATGCTGTTTTCGGGTTCGAGCCTGGCTATTAACATATCATAAGAGAAAGGCTGAAAATAGTAAGATGCAATAGTGGTAAAGTCAGGAGAGTGAAATAAAAAAGCGCCGTAAGGAATAAAAAATGAGTCTTTATTATAATTATTTTTCAGATAATTCTGAATCCCGATAGAATCTGCTATCAAATAATCACTTGTTTGTACGGCCCATTTTTCGGCATGTTTTAATCCCTTCTGTACCATTCTGCTATATTTGGTCCTACGCCATTCTAACCCATCCATATTGGTAATGATGACAGCCTGCTTAGGGAGCATCCAACCCCATACAGAACTGCTGGTATAGCCTAGCTGCAGGATGATATCAAAATCTCTTTTGCGGCTATCTGCAATGCAGTTGAAATCATAAATAAACTGTCCAAATGTTCCTAACTTATATTCCGGATCAAACTGATGCAGTATATGCACGCCCTCCCAGTTTTTTTGCTGATACACATGATTATGTGGATTATATACATAAACGGAGTGGCCAAATTGAACAAGCCCCTTTGAAAGATATTCTGCAAACTGCTCAAAACCACCATAGTGATTAGGAATCCCTCTTGTTCCTAAAATAGCTATCTTCATTCCAACAAATATAGATCAAATATATTTTAAAGCTGTTTCTAATCAAAGCTAAGCACAGAAAGATACGCCTCTAACGTTTTTTGGGCCGTTTTCTCCCAGATATAATTTTTCAGAATAAGTTCTCTCAGTGCTTCATTCGACGGAGCTTTATAAGCCGCATCAATAGCCTGACGAATTGATTCAGGGCTTTCCGGGTCACAATAATAAGCATGTTCGCCAAAATATTCCTGGGTATCTCCTTTATTGGTAATTACAATATTACAGCCCATAATAGCCGCTTCCAGAGTAGAAAGGCCAGTAGTTTCAAACCAGCTAGGCAGGATGTGTACCTTCGCCTGCTGATAATAGATACTAACCTGTTCCTGTGTTAAGTGGCCAATAAAATGAATATTTGACGTAGTCTCTTTCAAGCAGGCTTCATAATAGGATAGGTTGTTTGGAGAAGGCTTGCCTACAATATATAATTCATAAGGTGAATTTCGTACAGCCCGAATTAGATTGAGCTGGTTTTTTCTGCCTTCTATTCTGGCCACCGACAACAAGTTGTGTCTTTCATGAGTTTCTGAATCAGAAGCATAAAATCTTTCAGTATCTATTGCATTGGGTATCACAAAATACTTTTGTGGCGTACGATAAGCTGCATATAATCGGTTGTACTCACTGGTTGAATTTGGTAACAAACACTTAGCGTTTTTTATCAGGTACTGAATTGAACTTTTATGGCCTTTTAACAGATAATCCCAGCTATTGATTTTTTCCCCGTTCTTTATCATCCTTGCTATCACTTTTGCATATTCAATCAAGTCAGCAGGCAAAAATTTACTAACGTATCCTAATGTATCTTTCCTGTGATATTGATCATACTCCGAGTAATCAACAAAAATAGTTGAAATAACATATGGCTTTTTAGATGCCTTCACATGCCATAGAATATCTGCCGGACGGATAATGTTGAAAAAGTGCAGTAGGTCATATGTACTATATTTTATTTGCTCATTAGCCATTTTTATATCTACATGTACATTTAATTTGCGCAAATATTTGGCGGTGGAATCAATCTGTACCGTATCTCCTCCGGGTGAACTATACAAGGTAGCTCTGGCAATAAAAAGTATCTTCAGGGTGCGTAGATCTCGTGCCATTATATTACCCAGCAATTGGTGTTAGTTAAATTTTGATGTCGTAAATCTATTCAAGTAATCTTTATTAAATTGTGGAAAGCAGTTTGTAAACGCCATTATCCAGATAATATACTCAGCGATATTAGTTAAATAGCTTCCCGTAAACTGATATATAAAAACGTAAAAAAATAGTAACGTTTGATAGTAATTGTTGAGTACGTTTGTTTTAAAGAAAAGATAAATTTGAATCAGCAGTCTCAGACTAATACCTACTATACCGAAAACAGCCAGTGTTTCAGCGAATGCATTAGGAATTCTTACTACTGGAAAAAGTTCTCTGGGATAATTGTAGTAATTAATAATGGTTTCATAACCCACCGTTTTCACTTGTCCAAGCCCCACTCCCCACCACAGGCTTTTCAGGCCGGCAATAATATATGCCAGTTCAAAGGCTTCAAAGGTGCGTCCCTTGGCTGAGGTATCAGTACCAGCCATAATATCACCTATTCTGATGAATAAAGGATTATCCGGATAAAACAACAATAGGACAATGCCGGTGAATACAAGTAAAAACAGTATCCTGGTAAACCATTTAAAAAAGCGGGTTTTGGTAAGTATGCTCCAATAGTTGATCAGGAAAAATAAGGTGATCGATAAAATAATAGCAGACAGAACGCCTAATGAAAAAGACAATAACAATGGCAGACCGAGAATGAACACCTTAAGAAAATGAGTTGTATTTGCCCTGAGAAAAAATTTGAGAAAGAAAAACAAAAACAATGGGGCAAGCAGTGTAGAATAATAAGAAGGCTCATAAGTAAACATGGTGAGCCTTGGAAAATCAGCTAAACTGGCAGATACCAGACTGGTAGTCCAGAATAAATAGGAGAAAGCCGTAAACAGAGAGAATATAGCAGCTAGGGTAAGTACAAAATTTGCTTTAGCGAGGCGGTTGTATATATCTTCCAGCAAGTAAGCTTTTTTTATACAGAAGACATAGAAAGTATAACAGAAAATATAGGTAGACAGAAAAAGAATATACGATTTTACATAGTCGATAAGCAATACTCCATTGAGCAGGTGAGCAATGCCAAAAACAGCAGAAATAAGCAGAAAGTAGATTAATATATGTTTTCTTCCCTTGATAAGCAACCATATATAAAAAACCGGGGTAAGCAGCGTTGTATATAATACGCCTAAGGGAAGCGCTACACTATTTAGAAAAAAATATATAAATGCAAACGGATAATACTTATTGATTTTCATAAGCGCTTAACACCATAAGTGGATCATTACAGGTTTGCATTCTACATCATATATCCCTTTTACATAATACTTATATTCCGGTACATAACTCCGGATCAGACTGATGATCTCTTCTGCATTATTCTGTGGGTGGTAGGTAGTTATAGCAATTTTAGGTTTATTCTCCTTGATGATAGCAGCGGCACCTTTCAACATTTCATACTCAAACCCTTCTATATCAGCTTTAAGATAAGTTATTCTGTGTCCGGCAATCAAATGATCAATCTTATGGATTTCTACCGTATCTCCTGAAGAAAGATCATCAGAAATCTGGCCACTCAAAGATTCTCCCTGCAAGGAGATAATATCATCTTTATTGCCTACAGCGGAATGTATCAAGACAACTTTATCCTGGTAGTTGCGAAAGGTTCGCTGTAGTGCAGCAAAAAAGTATTTGTTGGGTTCTACTAAAAATACCTGTTTACATTTCTGTATAACCGATAAGGGAAATAAACCTTCGGCTGTTCCGATATCCAGCAGAATTTCCCCTTCCTCAATTTCAGTATGCTGTTTCTGGTAGAAATGCCAGTCATCTTTATCAAAAGTTTCAGCTGTAACCTGATAAATACCCTCCACCGGAAAATTCCCTGGCCAGTACAGTTTGTCTGGAATTGGCTCAAAAGAAATTTCGTAGCCGTCGGTTTTTGTGATATTTTTTATGTACCGGGACCCAATATTTTTCACAGTGGGCTTCTTGAGAAACTGCAAGAGTTCCGGAAGGCTTACATTAAATCTGGCCCGGAAAATCCAGTAAAGCAAAATTTTAACTCTCCTCATACATGTTATCTACCTGTTTGGCCTGCAATATCTGTTTTAACCTCAAGTAAGGCTTTCGTATTTTTAACACATTCATCAGTTTGGAACCCGAAATAAATAGAAAAATTTTGAGCGTATAGAACCAGGCAAATGTTTTAGGCAATTTGTTTTTCAACTTTATCGCATGTACCTCTTTTACTGCGCTGATCCACAGGTTATCAGACAAGCCTCCCCACCGCATATTAGCAATAATTGCATCTATATATACATATGTTGCTCCTCCAAGAAAAAAACGCAGCAGCAAATCATAATCCATCGCATATTTTAACGCAGTATCAAATGAGCCCCATTTCTCATAAGCAGTCTTTCTGACAAATACAGCCATATGGTTTACACTCATTTCTCTGGGCAGCAATGTATGGTTTGCCGGAGATACTTTATCTATTTTATTATGACGCCAATATACTATTTTACCATAAGCTACATCGTTATCTCCTATGTTCTTCACAATTTTTTCCACCGCATCTCTTTCATACCAGTCATCTGAATTAATTATCCCTACTATTTCTCCCCTGCACGCTTGTATCCCTTTATTAAATCCATCGCTTATTCCCTTATCCGGCTCACTTACCCAATAGTCTATACTTCCTTCATGTTTTTCTATAATCGTTAGCGTATTATCCTTAGAGCCTCCATCGATAATAATATATTCTATTGGACTGTATGTTTGCTGTTGTACACTTTGTATCGTGTCTTTTATATGTTTTTCACCATTATATACAACAGTAATAATACTCACCAAAGGATGGGTAGCATCCCCACTTTTCAGAATGCCTTTTGTACGTAAACCGCCCTTTTTTTTCATTTATTTGGCTTTCCCGCTCAGATCAGGCGACAATAATTTTCTATTTACAAATACACCATCTGCCTGTAATAAGCGCCCACTCGACTGATCTATAAATTCTGGAATAAAGGTAAAGAAATCAAAGCCGGTTTCTTTCATTTTCTCGATTATATCTGTATACAAAGGAGCTTGTTCATACAGCGGAACAAAAGATAATTCAGTTTGCACCATTTTAATACCAGGCAGCAACGGAATAGCTCCTTCTATAACAGGCATTTCATACCCTTGTACGTCGATTTTTAGCAAAATTGACTTATACTTGGTTAAATAAGCTGAAGTTAAAATGGAGGAGAGCTTTTTTATCGCAATACTTTCCTGTTTTACGTATCTTGATTCCGGTGCAGCCTCCAAATGGGTATTTAGCATAGGAAGAATTGAACTGCTGTATGTATTTTCGGAAACATTGATTGAAATAGTACCATCTTCATTGCCAATCGCATAGTTATGAATTTCCCATTTTGAATCTTGCGAAGCTGTTTTCTGAAGCAGTGTAAAAATCGCCGGAATAGGTTCAAAAGAAATAATTTTTCCCACATATCCTATTTCGCGCAGCAAAACACCATACTGCCCCGAATTGGCTCCTACATCAATTATTAAATCAAACTGGTTTTGTTGAATGAGGTGCTTTTGTAAAGCATGTGCGGAATGGGCAAGTGAATATTTAGATACTTCGTAACCAAGCTTTCTGAATAAATTCTTAAGTGTTTTTTTCATATTGTACTACTCATATTAAATGGCAGGTTCGGATAACCTTGCCAAAGCTTGCCTGATCCAGGAAGTTATCTTGGGCTTATATTTTTTTGCAAAAGTAATAAATTTTTTATCCTGGAACGATTATAGCGCTGAAGGCTTTCCGGATAAGATAGAAATAAAAAATTATAAGCTGGAAGGGTTCTTTGCTATAAATTCTGATATATTCCGGAATTCGGCTGCATGAGTCTGTAACCATTGAGGATCTTTGTCCCACCATTTAAACTTCAACAAAAATTCGATCTCTTCGGGGCCGAATCTGTATCTGATATGCCTGGCAGGTACCCCGCCCACAATGGAATACGGCGGAATATCTTTGGTTACGACTGCACCAGAGGCAATAATGGCGCCATCTCCTACCGTTACACCATCCATAATTATCACACTCGTTCCTATCCAGACGTCATTGCCAACGCTAACCTGCGCAAATTCTTCAAAATAATCTGCTGAAACAAAAGAAAGGGGAAGTTGCTGTCCGGTGGAATAGAATATGGGACTGCTAGAAACAAATGTATGGGATGGATGTTTCCCTAAACCGCATTTAAATTCAGGACCAATAGAACAAAATTTTCCTATTACACAATTTCCAACTCTGGAATTACGGCCTACATATGAAAAATCACCTATCGTACAATTGTATACATAAGCATACTCATAAAACTTAGTACAGTATCCTATATGTGTTTTTTTAATAATAGCTCCGTTTCTAATATTCAATTTCTTATGTCTGTGTTTATATTTCAACACAGCAGTTGCCACTATCCATTGTATCCACAGGCTAACAGGGTTTTTTATAATATATTCCCACATGCATTATCTACCGAGAATTTCTTTTATCTTGTTAATTACTTCACTTATTTCTTCTTCAGGCATGGGTACGTACAATGGAATAATAATACTTCTATCAGACGCATCTTCTGAAACTGGCAATTTAATGCCTTTACTGTATTCAGCATAGGCAGTTTCCCGGTGAGTTGTCATAATACCGCGCCTGGTAGAAACGCCTGCATCCAGTAACTTTTGCATCAGTTCATTTCTAGAAATCGGACAATTTTCTTTCAGGTAAACAGAATACGACTGGTAGTTTGAAAAGTATCCTTCCTGTTCAACTGGCAATCGTATACAATCTATTTGCTGGAATGCCTGGTGGTACCTCAGAGCAATTTTACGTCTCTCTGCTATAATCCAGTCTAGTTTTTCTAATTGTTTTATTCCTACAGCAGCCTGAATGTCAGTCAATCTGTAATTATACCCCAATTCCACATGATCTTCAAATACCACTTTGCTAGACAAATGGCGTGTACGGTCATTCACAGACATACCATGCTGACGTAATAATTTTAATCTAGTGTAATACTCCTCTTTAGATGTAGTGATCATACCCCCATCGCCGGTAGACATTACTTTACGGGGGTGAAAAGAAAAACAAACTAAGTCGGAATGGGTTCCGATTTTTTCCCCTTTATAAGAAGAGCCTACTGCACAAGCAGCATCCTCAATTAGCTTAAGATTATGCGTATTACATAGTTTTTTAAAAGCATTGATATCTGCTGGCATGCCAATCTGATGTACAACAAGGATAGCCTTTGTTTTAGGCGTAATTTTCTTTTCTACATCTGCCAGATCTATATTATAAGTACAAGGGTCTACTTCAGCAAATACTGGTTTTGCTCCCACATATCTAATGGCATTGGCCGTAGCAATATAACTCATAGATGGGCATATTACTTCATCACCAGGGCCTATTCCTGATACGATCATAGATAAATGCAGGGCAGTAGTGCAGTTAGAAAGAGCTATTGCATATTTAGCACCTGTATATGCAGCAAATTTTTCTTCAAACTCCTGAACTTTTGGTCCTTGCGTAATCCACCCGGTAAGAATTGTGTCATAAGTGGCCTGTGCTTCATCCTGCGTCAAATAAGGTTTAGCTATCGGTATCATTTTATGGTTGAATTATTTTTATGTCTGGCAAAAACAACTAGTCTGAAACCGTTGAAGCCAATTATATTACCTATTTTTTCCAATGCACTTATGCCAGGTTTTGCAATAGCAGATACCTTCTGGCCTGACCCTAGGGTATCATAATTAAAAATGGCGTACTTCCACATTTTTATAACCTGACCTACCCGGATAAGCAAGATCCTCTATTAACTGATTTTCTGCTGATCCACAGGAAGGGCATTCCATATTGATCATATTTTGATCTTTTGCTTTTCAAAATACCATTGGCTCAACTCATATAATCCCTCTTCCAGGCTTATAGAAGGCTGAAAAGCCAAAAAGTTTTTCGCTTTTGTATTATCTGCCAGTCTGCGGCTTACCGGATTTACTGAGTTTGCTTCTCTGTACTCTGGGGCAAGTGTTGAGTTATTTACTTTCAATAAGGTATGCAAGAGTTGTTTCAGACTGGTTTCTTCACAATTTCCTACATTAAATGCCTCATCTGTCACCTCTGCCAATAATGCGGCTACATTGGCTTTGGCTACGTCCCGCACATATACAAAATCCATCGTAGTAGAGCCATCTCCATAAATCAAAGGAGCTTTGCCATCCCGTATACAATCAAGCCACTTAATCATTACTTCGGTATATTTTCCATCTGTATCCATGCGGGCACCATACACATTAAAATAGCGAAGAGCTACATAATCTAACCCAAACATGAATTTATAACTTCTGAATAACTGCTCACCCCATAGCTTGGCACCCCCATAAAATGTCTGGTTGTCGTACGGATTATCGGTTTCGGGGGTAGGAAAATGCTGTGCCAGTCCATACACCGAAGCGCTTGAACTGTAGATTACCTTTTTTACTTTATGTTTTAGGCAAAGCTCGGCTAACTCAAAAGTAGATTGCAGCATTACTTCAAATCCATCTCTGGGATTGGCAGCACAGGAATTGATGCGTAAGGCAGCCATATGGAAAACATAATCTGCGCCTGCCACACATTTTTCGAGCAATTCTCTATCTCTGATATCGCCTTCCACAAACTCTATTACCGGATTATTGATAAAGGCCTGCATGTTTTCTAATGAGCCTCTGATCAAGTTATCTAGGATAATAATTCTGGCAGGCTTATAGGCGAGCAATTCTTCTACCACATAAGAACCGATAAATCCGGCACCTCCGGTAATAAATATTTTGGCATTCTCGATTTTATCAGGCATTTGATTAATTATTTAAACTCAAAACAATGATTCCACTTATGATAAGGGCAAATCCTACGAAACTTAGTAATGAAAGTTTATCATGAAATAAATAGTAGCCGACACAGATGGTTAATATAAAATTAATACCTGTAGCAATTGGAATGATCAGCGAAAAGTTATTTAAGGAAAGTGCCTTAAAAAGAGCCAGTGCCGAAATCAGGATAAGGGCAAAGGCAGCAATAAAGGGTATATTTATTAAACTAATCCACTCATTCACCGTATTCAGGCTCTTGCCCTTTAAATTAAATTTAATGATGGCAGCACCTGACACATTAAATAGGGCATACAAAAAAATGTATAAGATGGTTTTAAATATCATACAATTTAAAAATCATTGAAATTATTTTTCCTGCTCTATAATATCTATAAAGCTGATAATATTATACTATTTTGATATTTCATTCCTTAATTTGTATTGTACAGGTGCCTCCAGTATTTCGTCTACTATAAATACAGGCCTTTTACGTGAGGCATCTAAAGTACGCCACAGGTATTCTGCTATAATTCCTAGTGATATATTTGTAATGCCGAATCCGATCATCAGGATGGATACTAAGGCAGGCCATCCAGGTTCCAGATCGTTAAATAATAGCTTTCTGCCAATAATATATAAAGTCCATAATAGGCCTAACAAAAACATTGCAAAACCTATCAATGTGACCAGGCGAATAGGTGCAAATGAAAAAGAAACGAAGGAATCTATAAATATTTTGATTTTTTTATTGATCGTCCATTTAGACTTACCAGCTTTCCGGGATTGTTTATGATAAGTAATGGTACTTTGGCGAAACCCCAAAGTAAGTATTTGTAAAAATATTGAAGAATTTGCCTCTATATTTTCATTTAGTATCTTTTGTACCTTACCAGTGAACATTACTACATCAAATCCTTTTTCAGGAAAAGTACGGATGGCAAACTTTTTCATCATAAAAGCATAGAACTGAGAAAAGCTTTTTTCAAAAAAGTTTGATGCTGTTGAGGCCCTCACCGCCCAGACTATTTCATTGCCTTGTTTACATAGCATATGTAATTGATTTACAAGTTCAAGTGGATCTTGTAGATCTGCGTACATAAATGTAATGTATTTACCTTGAGCATGTAAAATGCCGGCTCTCAAGGCAGCATGGGAACCATAATTTTTAGATAATTTAATTATTTTACTGGTAAAATATTGAGGTGTATACTTTTTAAGTAATTCTACTGAATTGTCCTCAGAACCATCATCAACGAATATAACTTCAGGCTGGAGGTTATTATTTTTTTCAAAAAACGAGTCTAAAGCATGTGTCAGAAAGTGAATATTCTCAGATTCATTTAAAAAAGGAATGATAACGGAAACTTCATCTTTCATATTTTTTATACGTTGAATCAAATTAATCGGGTATACTACTTCGTCATTAAACCAGTATACAGGTAATTATCTGGACACAAAGATTATATTACTGAACTGTGTTATAATTTTGCTTTAATCAACATGAGTTCCTTTTCTAAGGAATCAATTTTTCGTTCCATTTCTCTCATTTTTCTATTGTTGCTAAAAACACTATTGTCAGGTAAATCCCGGTCAACAAAGCTCATAGGTGCAATGATTACATTATTTCCAATAGTTACTCCTGCAGAAATTACACTATGGCCTGCAATAAAGCAATTATTACCTATTTTAGTAGGAGTATAAGTAATCTTATCTCTGGAAATGGTTGTTTCTCCTGCTAGTGCCTGTTTGTGTGAAGAGTGTGACCATATCATTACATATAATCCTATCTGGCAAAAATTCCCTATTTCTAATCCTCCTTGAGCATCGAGTATAGCTCCCTCACCAATCCACACGTTTGTTCCACATTTAAATTTAGAAGGTGCAAATATTTTAGCATTTTCTCTAATACGGCAGCCCTCTGGCAATTCCAGAAATATTGCCCTCTCCTTATCATTCATGAGAAAAGTTGATCTGTATTTTAAGATTTCTTCTCTAATGCTTGCTGCATCTTGATTAGTATCTTGAAAGAAATACTTCATATTAGAATATATTAAGAGTTTCTATTACTTTTTCTACTTCCTCATTGCTTAGTTCTGCATACATAGGCAATGAGAGGCAATGTGAAGCCAGATATTCTGCATGTGGAAAATCTCCGGGTTTATAACCCAGGTCTGCATAAGCTTTCTGCAAATGGCAAGACACCGGATAATGCATGCCCGGAAAAATTTGATGCTTGTTCAAATGCTGCTGTAAGCGTTCCCTGTCATCAGTGGTAATCACAAATAAATGATAGACCGACCGGGTAAAATCTGGCTGTTGCTGCAAGGTGATCGCTGCATTGTTGATTCCCTGCTGATACATACCGGCAATTTCTCTTCGCCGGTTATTCCAGCTATCAAGGTACTTTAGTTTTATATCTAAAACAGCCGCTTCGATACCACCCATCCGCATATTAAAACCCACTTCATCGTGATAGTAACGTACGGTAGAGCCATGATTCCGCAAGCTATGCAAATGCTGCTGATACGAAGTAGTATTGGTTGTAATTCCGCCACCTTCTCCATAGGTGCCCAGATTCTTTCCGGGATAGAAGCTAAAACAAGCCATTTCTCCAAAACCTCCTACCGGTGTATTTTTATACAAAGCCCCATGCGCCTGGGCTGCATCTTCTACCAGAAATAGTTTATGTTTATCTACTATTTTTTTTACAGCCTCTATATCAAAAGGCTGCCCATATAAATGAACACCGATAATGGCTTTGGTTCTGCTGGTAATTTTTTCTTCAATTTTTTCCGGATCTATTTGCCAGGTTTGTGGATGGCAATCTGCAAAAACAGGTGTAGCGCCTGCATGCGTAACCCCCAGGCAGTAGCAATAAAGGTATTAGCAGGAATAATTACTTCGTCTCCTTTTCCTATGCCTAAAGCAAGCATAGCCAGATGCAAAGCAGAGGTTCCGTTGTTCACACCAATGGCATACTTAGTTTGACAATAAGCAGCAAAACTATTTTCAAAGTCCTCCACATATTTACCGCCTGAATATTGGGTACTATCCAGCACTTCTTCAATTTTAACCAGAACCTCCTCTTTGATCTGAAGATATTGTTTCTTGAGATCCAGAAACGGGATTTTATGGGCAACCAGAATTTCTTTATTCATGCTCGCTAAGGTATTTTAAGATTTTTGCAGGGTTTCCTGCTACTACCACATTTGCCGGCACATCTTTGGTTACTACGGCTCCGGCACCGACAACAGCATTTTTCCCAATAGTAATTCCACCTAAAATAGTAGAACCAGTACCAATAGAGGCATGTTCTTCCACCAGAGTTTTAATCAGGTGCCAGTCAGCCTCAGTCTGTAAGGAGCCATCATTATTGACAGCTCTGGGAAATTTATCATTGATAAAGGAAACATTATGCCCCACAAATACGCCATCTCTGATCTCTACTCCTTCACAAATAAAGGTATGACTTGATATTTTACAGTTTTTACCTATACTTACGCCTTTTTGTATTTCTACAAAAGAACCTATTTTAGAACCATCATCAATGGTACAGCCATAGGCATTTACGAAATTATAAATTTTAACATCCTTTCCGACCTTTACATTGGCCAGTGCCTGTCGATCAGTACTTATATTCAATATTTCCATATGCGCTGTTTTGCTCGAGCTATTATTACAATGTAACTTCTTTTCCCTTGGCTTTTATTGATACTGAGGCTCCCTCCAGCACTTTAACTACCTTCAGACCGATCTTCCAGTTAGACACAGGTTCGGTTTCGGAGAGAATAGCATTTACAAAATCTCCTGCCATACCTGTTAATGCCTCGTTAGTTTGCAGTTTTGGGGTATATATATCACCAATACGGTAATCCACAATTATTTTTGTTCTATCTTCATGCGAGTTCACCTCAAAGCCGGTATCATATACTTTTACCTTTTCGGTAGGCTCCATATCATTATATAAAATCATTTTTCTATCGCCTCCGATTAACATTTGTCTGATCTTTACTGGCGAAGACCAAGAGCAATTAAAATGAGCAATCAGGCTAGTCTGGTAGTTGAGCGTAAGATAGGCAATGTTTTCTATTCCGTTTTTTGTATGGGAAATACCCCGTGCCTGTACACTGTAGGGCAAGTCTTTTGTCAGATGAAAGCAGATAGATACATCATGCGGGGCCAGATCCCATAATACATTCACATCTGCCTGAAAAAGTCCAAGGTTAATTCTGGTAGAATCTATGTAATTGATTTTTCCTACTTCACCGGCTTCAATCATGTGTTTGATGCGTTCAACTGCACCTGTATAGAGAAAAGTATGATCTACCATCAGAAGTTTACTTTTTTTCTGTGCAAGTTCAATCAGTTCTTCAGCTTCTTTTACAGAGGCTGTCATGGGTTTTTCAACCAATACATGCTTACCTGCCAGTAAGGCTTTTTTAGCTAAGGTATAATGCGTAAAAACAGGAGTAGCTATTACGACTGCATCTATTTCTGGATTTTTAAAAATACTTTCTATGTCGCTTGTAGAATTTAGGCCAGGGTATAATGATTTTAATGACTGGAGCCGTTTAGGATCTGCATCTGCAACGGTATAAAGTGTACAGTGGGGAAGAGAAAAGAAGTTTCTTACCAGATTTTTGCCCCAGTACCCATAGCCTATAATCGCAATTTTTACCATATAAAATTAAATCCATTTATTTTACTCAGCCTCTATTTATTAAATGAAGTCGAGTGGTAACATCTATTTTATTAAAAAGTAACTGCAGTATATTATTATATTTTTGTACCCCTAAATAAAATAGCGCAAATATTAACAAAAAAACCTTGCTATCAAACACTTTCTCTACCGAGGTTTACTGCTCAAAAATCTGTAATTATGGTTTACAAGGTAAAGTACTGATCTTATTTTGTTCAGGTTCGATTAATAATATCTCTTTTGCTAGTATATTTTTTTGTAAGCCATAATTACAGACACTATCCACAGATAAAGATTTATAATCGTTATTTTCCAGGCTTGTTGTATACGTCTGATAGCCGTAAGCCAGTATGAAATTAAAGTCGAAGGTAGCAGGCAAACCTCCCACAGATTTGATCCCGGTTAAAGCCGGAATAATAAAAGGTGTTGTAATAGGATTGGAAAACGATTCTGTCCAGAACCAGGTGCTTGTCCGGGGTACATATATCATTTTATTCTGTTTATCTTCTCTGTCTAGTTTATCAAGTTCAGCCAGGTTTTTATAGAGCAAATACCTTGGATTCTCTTGTATGCCTATAAAAGGTACATTTCTCAGGTCTATAAGCTTATCTTTAATGGCACTTTTATTTCCTGAAATAAACGCAATTATATCTGGCGTTGCATTCTGAAGATATCCTTTACTTCCAGCGTAGGAACTCACATGATTTATCCGGTTGGCCAGATTAATATTTACCGCATCTTCAAACTTTGAAAAAATATTGGTTAGCAGTAAAAATAAGATCATGGGTATAACTAGTGCATACCTTTTCAGGTAATTTGTTAAACTGAAAGTATCTGCCTGCTTACCTAAAGAAGGTATGCTGTTGATCAGCACAAAACTCAATACCAGTGGAATAGCCAGCCGGGCTTGTACATCTGTAAAATAATAGGCACTGCCTCCGCCAATTCTCAGCAGTGTTCCGGGTATAAAGCCTACAAGTGCAATAACAATGAGTGCTTCTACATCCAGCAGACTATTGGTATGAAAGGCGGTTTGTAAACTTTTATAAGTAAAGGCATTTGCCTGTTTTAACCGGAAAATTATGTAAATAATTGCCCAGAAATAATGTACATAATAAAAAAGCCCCCTCCAGCTAGAAAGTATATACGTTCTCATAAAGTGAAAAGGATAAAAGTTATCTTGTTCGCCTATAAAATCGCTTGCCGTAAGCTTAACCATGTAATAACTCAAACCCAGCGTAGCCAGCATAATTAGCAAATAGCTGATATTGCGGAAAAGGCCCATTCTTATAAATATGTACACTAAGCCTGAAAGCACCACAACCAGAACTGACACTTTTAATAAACCTATCAGGGGAATAAGTACCGGGATTAGCAATAACAGGGCTTTCGTTTGTAAGGAACGGTTAACTATCGTGGCATTATATACAAATAAAATAACGGAGAGCGTAAGGAATACAAACCACAAGGAAATGGCATATGACTCTGATTCAATCCAGGATTCCCATACCGCCCAGTTTTGTAAAAAAGCGGATGGCATAAAACCGATATTAGCAACCAGGAAAAACAACCAGAATTTTATTCCTGGTCCCATAGATTTGTGGATATTACCAGATAATTGCCGGGCCACATCATAAGACAGAGAAATAGAGGCTTTAAAATATAGACAGAGAAACAGAGCTGGGTATACCAGGTTGTAAGTAGTAATAGCAGAAGTGTTTAAGAATACAGAAAACCTGGCAAACAGCCAGTTGCTACCCCAATGGTAAGGTAAGTAAGGAGTTCCATTAAGGCCTGTACTGGGAATACCATAGGTTTTAATCATTTGCATAATACTAGCATTGAACAATGTGTCCATATGTCCTAAGCCCAGCGACAAATTTTCAAAGAACAAAGGACTATGGTAACTGCTATAAACTCTTCCATATAACCATAGCAGCAACAGAACCGCAAAAATAATTACAAAAAGCCATTGTGCCGGCCTGCTGTTGGTAACAAGCAAAAACAGGGCTATAGCCAGAAAAACATGTCCAATAATAGCTACGATACTCAAGAACCAGTATCCGATAAAGGGTATAAGGAAAGAACAAAATATGATAAAAGCAATGGCCGCTAAGGTAGCCAGGGCACTAAACCCTATCGTTTGGCTTCTATGTTTTCCCAGGCGGGCTATATCAATAAAATTAATAATAGCTGGTAGTAAAAGAATAAAAAGACTTATTCCTGAGACATTATTTAAATCTGAGTAAGAGATTTCGTACCCACTGCGTCCTAAGGCATACAAGCGAACCATGCCCAGAGAAACCAATGCCAAAAATAAAGAAGTAGTAAGTTCAAATTTATTCAGGGAGGGAGAGGAAACAGCAGGAAATTTTAGCATGTGGAAACAAGTGGTTGATATAGTGCTGGAAAAGAATTACCGGTTTTAAAATGATAAAATACAAGTTACACTATCTATTCATTTGCCTTTCTAACGTTTTCTAGTGTTTACATTTATCTCTGCCAAAAGCTTGGGCTATATTGTTTCAATGAGTCTATATAGCTGTTTGATACTTCGACATTTAATTTTTTCCCTCTGAGCTAGATATGTTATGATATTATCGCAGAGATTAATTATTTGCCTTTTTTAGTAATGTCTCAGAAGTGAGAAATGATTGTAACTGCTCTGGCTTTATTCGCTCAAAAGCATCTACAAATGTTTTTGAACTAAAGTTATAGATCTTACAGCCAAGTGATTGAGCATATACCTGAAGCATATCATACCCCCTGAACATAGTGGCAAATGCATCAAATAATTCCTGCATGGTAAACGTATCCTGGTTTGCATACCCTTTATAAAAAGGAATCAGGTGTGCATCATCATTATCATAGAAATGTGAATCCCGGAAACATACCATATTCTTGCTGTTCAATTCTATCGTCTGGTGCCAGGAATGGTCGGCCCCAAACAGGTATATTTTTTTATACCCCATATTAATACCTACAAATAAAGCAGCTATCAATACATTCTGGGCTTTTGGCATGCCCAGGTTCCGTTTATACAGCCAGTGCCTGATGCCTATAAATCCAGAAACTGGGGTATGGTTAAAAAACAAAGTCTGGATATTAGGATTAGTAAACACCTTCAATCTTTCTGAGCCACGTGCCTGAAAAGGAAACAACAGAATAACAGGCCAGCTGGTTTTATTATTCACAAACTCAAAAGTAGCCATGATCTGTGCTTCTACCTCACTCAAAATCTCCTTATGCCAGTACATATTATCGAGAAAGAGATACATATAGGGTTTGAGAGTTTCATAGTAGGGAGAATTTGCAAAATTATTAACACATATAATATCTTTATCCTGAAAGAAGCTGCTATACTGTTCTACATCCGCTCTGAAAGACGGTCCATTACCCAATACAATCACCTGCCCAGACCTGCCGGAAATACTTTTTACTTTGGTGCTAAACTTGGAATCTTTAAGGATAAACAGAAAAGAGAGAAGGGTTTCTGTTAATTTTTTCAGGAATGACAGCATACGTTACTTAACTACTTTGAAGAAACTAAACCATGGCATCCGGAAATATTTTATTGCTGCCAGCCAAGTTAAAAGAAAAAAAACAAAATTTACTACGGTAGTAGCCTGTGCGGCACCTACCGCCCCATTTACTTTGATAAACACATAATTGAGTATAATATTCAAAACGGCAGCAATAACTGTAATCCACATCAGTATCTGTGATTTTTCTATAAAATAAATATAGTTGGACACTGTCTTATACATGCCGCTGAAAACAAATCCCATAACAATCCAGATAATATAGATCGTCGCATTTCTGAACTCTTTCCCTATGAACAGGTCAAAAAACCAGGGTGCAGAAAGGGATATAAATAGGCCGGCAAAGATAAGTGCCAGGAAATATAAATAGGTGTATTTAACAATTTTAATTTTTACAGCTAACTTATTTTCCTTCAGGCTTTTTAATAGCCAGGGCCCCCAGGCATTATTGTATGAATCGGAAAGTATTCCCAGAATCATTCCAATCTGGTAACCTAGAGCATACTCACCAGTGCTGCTCACCCCTATCATCTGTGTAATAAATATCCGGTCTGTCATGGTAATTACAAATACACTCAGCGTAGTAGGCACCAGAGGCAACCCAAACCTTACTGCCTTTTTTATGTATGGTATGTCCGGTTCAGGTTTTATAAGCTTACTCTTATAAATAATATATAAAGCCACACAACCGGCTAAAATAGTAGCAGTCGCTTGTCCAATAATTCTTCCCCTCCAGTCGAAATCTGCTTCAATTACTAAAACCAGTGATAATACAAAATTAAGTACGGTTTGAAGCACCTGAAAAATACCATATTTTACAGGTTGGGCCTGGTTGATCCATAGTACTAGTAGTACCTGGCTGATGAATTGAAAAAAACAGAAAACCGGAAAAAGCCAGATCCATTGTAGCGGAAAGTGACTCATGTCACTGATGAAGTTTTTGAACAGAAAAAAAAACAGGCATGTAACTACAGAAGTGCCCAGCAGAATGAGAAAACAATTATAAACGAATTTAGGAAGATCGATTTTATCCTGGTGGAAATACTGAATACTGATGGCCACATGGGTGTTTAAGCCAATAAGCGGAGTAAGTAAGTTGGTTACTACTGGGAACATGGCAATAATGCCATAGTCTGCTTTGGTAAGATATCTGGTGAGTATAGGTATTAACAGGAAGGGAATAGAACTATTTACTATATTAGCTATCGTATATACCGCTGTAGAACGGAATAAAGAGAGGGAAAGAAGTTTATGGATCACTTAGCGCAGTTGAGAGGAAAATTGTGTATTGAACAATATCGTATTACCGGTAAAAGTAAACCTTTTGAATTTTATTACAGACCTTCTCGACTCATTAAAGTCATCGTAATAGCTGATTAAAAATGAGCCGTCAACCGATTGAATTATGCTGGGATAGGCTCCGATTGAATTTTCAACAAGATAAGGTTTACTCCACGTTTTGCCATTATCTTTGGAATAGCGAATGCAGGTATTTGGAATCCTGGAAGCCAGAAATAAAACGCCATTTGTAGCTTTATACAAGTACGGGCAATGCCCGGGAAAACCAATATCCTGGCTTAACTGCCAGCTTGCCCCATGATCCGTAGAAATAGTAAAATGCATATTACGATTCTGGTCATTAGTTCGCAATACGGCATACAAAGAGTCTTTATTTAGTTCTACAATATCAGTTTCCGCATCAAAATCCAGGTCTTGCAGATTTCTGATCCGGACAGCCTGCTGCCATGTTCTGCCGGTATCAATGGAGCGGACAGAGGCACCGTACACACCCTTTTCCGCATAAGAATAAAGGCCGAGTATTAACTCTTTATTGGATAATTCCCGGATGGGCGAGGAAGCAAAATAATCCTGGCTCAACAAACTAGGCTGCGACCAGCGGAGGCCTCCATCTGTAGAACGCACAGTCCATAAGCCATATGATTCAAAACCCTCGCCGTTAACAATAAAATAGTTAACCAGTATATCTCCGTTAGATAATTGAGTAATAGAAGGGTCCCGGTCATCATTAGGCGTATCGATCAACACTTCCGGTATAGACCAGCTTCTACCTTCATCCATTGAATAGGCGATCATAATCTTTCCTCCCATGTATCCTGCTGTATTTTGTTCCGGCAGGGATGTATGAGAATACCCCTGGTAAAAAACGCAGGCAATACGTCCATCGGCCAGCCTGCAAATATCCGGAAAGGCATTATAACCATACAGATACTTATCTTCCTCTTTTTTACAGCAGCATAGTAGTAGTACATAAACTATGTAAAGGAGTGAATGACGATAATACCTGCTATTCATAGAGGGGAAGACAAATTAAATAATCTGCTAAATCATGTTCCAGGCCAGGGCTGTACCTGCTTTTATGGCTTGCCGGGCTTTTTTTTCTATTACCTGGTCATAAAACTTCGGTGCCAATCCATCGCCGGGCCGTATGATGCGTATGTGATCTTTCGTGAGTTTTTCTCCTGCTGCCAGATCTTTCACTACATAAATAGACCTTTTAAACAGTTTGCTTTTCTCTTCTGCTTTTTGAATGCCATACTGGATTTTTCCTAAGGCATCAAAAGCTCTTTCTGTTTCTACCACCAGAGACTTCAGTTCCTCAGGTTCGAGAGAGAAAGTAGAATCTACGCCACCATCTGCCCTGCGTAAGGTAAAATGCTTTTCAATGACCCTGGCACCAAGGGTAACAGCCGCTATGGCCGCTCCGATTCCCATCGTATGATCAGAAAGGCCTACCATACAATTGAATAACTGGGCCATGTGCGGAATGGTGAGCAGATTTGTATTTTCTGGAGTGGCCGGATAGGTACTGGTACATTTTAATAATATCAATTCTTTACAATCGGCCTTACGCAAAATATGTACAGATTCGTCTATATCAGCTAAGGTAGAAACGCCTGTAGACATAATAACAGGCTTGCCAGTAGCAGCAATCTTTTTTAGAAGAGGCCAGTCTGTATTTTCAAAAGAAGCTACTTTATAGGCAGGCACCTCTAAAGATTCCAGAAAATCCACAGCCGTTTCGTCGAAAGGAGAACTGAAAGCGAGTATACCTTTTTCTTTGGCCCGCTCAAATATAGGTTTATGCCACTCCCAGGGTGTATAGGCTTCCTGGTATAATTCGTAAAGTTCTCTGCCTTTCCACAAAGAATTTTCATCGGTTATGGTATAGGCGCCTTTTATGGTCATGGTATCGGCTGTATAGGTCTGGAGCTTAATAGCATGAGCGCCTGCCTCAGCAGCGGCATCTACAATGGCTAATGCTCTGTCCAGCGATTGATTATGATTACCTGACATTTCAGCAATAATAAATGGCTTGGTATGAAGGCCCACTTCGATATGGTTGATTCTAATATTATTCATTACTTATTTATATAATACTTCTTATTAACATAAAAGCTTCTGCATATGATTTTCCAACCACAACTCCCCAACGCTTTGCCTGAATTTCTAATGCTTCCGGAGACCGTGGGTGTGGATATAGTCTTTTCTCAAACTCATAATTTTCCATTCCTGCTATTTTTGCATCCAGATCTCCTTTATCTACTTCAAAAAACAGATTTGGGAGAAAAGGATTTGGATAATTGGATGCCTGCCATTCTGTAGAAGAAGGGGTTTCAAAAGCAATAATTGTTTTTACTGTTTCTTTTTCGAGCGGGCGTGAAGCTGTTATAACAGCTTCGAAAGTGCGGCGATGATCAATATTCGTGTCACCCCCATGGTGCGTGAAAATAATTTCAGGTAAAAATTCAGATTTCTCTTTCTCAATCACTTTTACTATATCTAGTAATGCGACTGTATCAAAACGATTGTCCGGGAAATTATAAAGTTCTACGGATTCGTAACCAATAATTTTCTGAGCTGCAAAAACATTTTTCCGGTGAGTGGCAAGCTCATTTCCCCAAGCTTTCGTATCTCTTTGGTTAGCCCTCGAAGTGATACCTTCTCCAAGTATAATAACCCGCACACGGCAATTACACCTTTTGATAAGTTTATGTATAGTGGCTCCTACGCCTAATAACTCATCATCAGGATGTGCTACTACTACCAGGATTTTTTTATCTTTTAGTGATTGTAACATCGGCAATAATACAGTCTGATTTTAAAGTGGCCCGTGAAAATTCAAATTTTAAATATTTGCTTTCCAAAAAAGCTTTAGGATAATTTTCTGCATCCAGCATCCGTATATAGTCATATACTTTACTTAATTTTTCAATCTCGGAAATATTACTATCCTCCTGCTTTCTTCTTTTAAATACAACCGATTCTCCTTGCTGAGGAACAGGAACAATAGGCTGGGCAATAATCTGCTTTATCATCTCAAGCATTATCTGGCCCGCTCTTAAAAATATTTCTTCAGCTGTTCCAAGAAGGCTTAAAGGTTTTTTTAAATATATATCACCTGTATCTATCCCTGCCTCTACCCGGATTGCCGTAATAACCGTTTCAGTAAATCCTCTCACGATCAGATTTTGCAACGGACTGCCTCCTCTCCCAAAGGGTAAATCAGTCATATGAAAGACAACACAGGTATAATTTTTATATATTACCTCTGGGATGATGTATGACCAATGTATAAAGAAAATAAAATCAGGATTGATCAAATCAATAAATTCCGGGGTAAGCTCCTCTTTTGAATTGATAATTTTTATATCATAAAATATTTCTATGATATTTTTTTCAACTACTCTGTGTACTGGATTAGAATTAGCTAATATGACTCTGGCCATCTTTATTTAACATGTACAAAAAGATAATACATTCATTATTTTGTATATTTTCAATTCCATATTGTAAAAAATGCAAGTTTTTAAAAACGGTTACAGAGGCAATGTTTTGTGTTTTTACAACTGCTTTCAAATATAATACTTTTTCCCGGCCATCTTTTTGTAAATAATTTATAACTAACCCGAGCATAGATTTGCCATAACCCTTACCTCTGAAATTCCTGTCTACGGAATAATCAATATATCCAAATCCCTCTCTGCAGTCTATTCTTACCTGTCCAACAGGGATATTGTCCTGCTCAAATACAAAAAGAAAGGTATTAGAATCAGCCAGCTTATTCTGGTACCATTGGTAATGGTTTTCCCATGCTATAGGCTCCGGATTCAAAGCATTTGCTCTTACATCTTTATCATTTACCCATTCATAATACAAGTGCAGGTCATCTCTAGTGGCCTTTCTAAAATCAATCATTCACCAATGAATAAAAAATTTCCTCAATTCTAACTAATGAATTACCATCAAAATACTTTTTCTGTAAATTGATCTGTGCAGCTATGAGTTGCGGATAAGCAACGAATTCTTCAATATTTTCCGGAAGTAACTCCAGAGATTCTACCCCAATGCCTAGTTTTTTCTGCGTTAAAAACCGGTATATGTCATTCTGATTAGAAGCCGTTTTATATAAGATCAGGCCTACACCAGCACAACAGGCTTCGTAGGCGATTACGCTCGAAGCACAGATGGCAACCTGCGATTTCAGCATATAATCGCACACTTCTCCTGCCTGTAGATTATACAGTAATGTAATCTTTTGATTGTCGGCGCTTTCTATATAATTTTTAAGTGAAGCAAGATGTGGGTTGGCACTTCCTGTTAGTAAGTATATCTGGCGGATAGAGCTTATTGTAGCACAGTGTCTGATAATTTGCAAACTATAATTGTGTATATCAGCCCCACCCATGTTGATAAAAAGTGTATCAATCTCATTAATTGTTCTTTTCATGGCAGTTGCCTGAAGAAAAGGTTCCCGTAAGATAGCATAGGCTGTACCAAGAAAGTATCTGGTGTAGTTCTGTCCATCATATAATTCAGGAGAAATATCTCCGCAGTGATTGATTACCCCATCCGCATACATATGCATTGTATGTAGATCATCTATGTATATTACCTTAGAACTGTGTTTTTTACAAAAAAGCTGATACGTACTATCAAACGAATACCCATCCAGAACTACTATATCGTTTGCATGCAAATGCTCAGCAAACTGTTTTGCATCCTTCTGATAATCATCTCCAGGTGGCAGAGGAATAATATGCGCACATACATCTTTTAGTAGGGTTACCAGTTGTGGGCCGGGCTCCTGAATGGCAAAAGAGATATTAAAATTCTGCTTTAGCCTCCCGGCAATTGCCAGGCATCTGCTGATATGGCCCAGTCCGATTTGTGTACCTCCATCTGCCCTGAAAACTATACGTATTTTTTCCAAAATTACCTTTATGATTTTCTACCGGCTATTGGATGATTATTTTTTTATGTAATACACCATAGCTGGTTACAAAGCTCATCATGTATAATGACTTTGGCAAATGTGTTAAATTAATTTCTTTTATGGTAAGCCCTTCCCGGACGGGTAATACAGCCTGATACAGTATTTTACCGGTTTGATCTCTTATATACACAGACACATCTTCTGTAAAATCAGAAACACTTATCTGAAATCTGCCATTGCTTGGATTAGGAGCAATGGTAAGGTTTTTATTCAGTATCTCGTCAGGCTGGGGTGGAGTGAAATAAAACGCCTCGGAAAACTCCGAATAGCAGTTATTTGAATTTCTGACTCGAGCCGAATAGAAGCCTGGTTGCGTAATTTTTATCGTTTGTGTATGAAGAGGAAGCGTGTCATTGTTGCGTTTCCATTCAAAATGTAAGTTATCAGCCGCATTACTGGCTTTTAAACTGGTAAGATCCGTTAAATTGATTACCGGGGCAGGCATATCAGGTAATACCTGAATGGCAACTGACTCAGAAGATATACTCAGGCAAGAATCACCTTCAGCCACTTTTACACTATATGTACCAGACTGCGAGACATGAATACTTTTTGTGGTATCGCCTGTAGACCATATATATCGGCTATAGTCTCTATCTACTGTGAGGGTAGTAAATTCCCCGGAGCAAAGAATGGCATTAAAACGCTCAGATATATATGGCTGACCGGTTGAAGGTCTTATATAAATTTTCTTGAACGAAGAATATACACAGCCATTTTCATCCTGATAGGTATACAGCAGCTTTTGAGTAGTATTGGCAAAATTTTCAGACGGAGTAAATAAACCACTGGCACTCACGCCATTTCCAGTCCATACGCCTCCGGCAGGATAATAATCTTGCAATATAAATGGCAGGTCATCGCTGCAAACTTCTTCATCTTTCCCGGCAAAAACCTTAAGAGCAGTGTTTAAATTAATCCATTTAGGTTCATTTATTAAAACACCGTTATTGTTATTCCCGCTTAGATCATTTACAACCTCTCCTCTACCTTCATCCAACAGCCATCCAGCAAGCAAATGAGAATCGATTCCGGAAAATTCCCTGCAATTAGCATGTTGAAGAATCTCCTCCGCTGTTGCCGCTATATTTCTTATACTGATATTATCAATTAAGCCATCAAAACTACTCGAATGCCCGGATTCTGAACCAATTGTAACATTTGCCTCATTTACTACTATATCTGCAGGTGTGGTGTATATAATCTGATTATTCAATTGTCCATCAAGATATATACTAAGCACAGAGCCATTATACGTACCTGCCATATGATGCCACTCCCCATCTGCCAGGTTAGCTTCTTTCTTTAGGTATACTGTACGAAGCCCTGCTGTTGTACCCACCTGAAAACTAGGCCTTTGCATGACCGATCCAAAAGAACTGGATGACTGATTATAGATCAGTGAATAGCTTAGCCCATTTCTCTCTGTAGAACCATAACGTAATATTTTACCATGCGGATCTTCAAAGTTCATGGGTGAAAAGTATACATATTGCCCGTCAAAAACGGCTCCCTCAAAGCCGGCCAGTTGTTTATCCTGCGTTTTCCAGTCATAATAATTCCAGGAACTTAAATCTTCAAAATCTCCGTAGGTGTCATAAATAACAAATTTACCCGATCTGCCAACCTGATCATACATGGGCGGATAATAAACATACCGGCCATCGAATACTGGTCCCACTCCACCCTTTACAGCATGGTTGCCATCTAAATTCAGTATATAAGTTAATTTCCAGTATTGCTTATCCATAAAATCGCCTTTAGTATCAAACTTAATTACAGTGCCTCCATACAAAGGCGAAAAATAGATATTCCGGCCATCAAAAACAGCACCTGCAAAATGGGGAGGATACCCTGGAGGTAGTAAATCTATTAAATTAAACATCTCCCAGGCATCATCTTCCGAAAACTCTTTTCTGGTATCCAGGCGGAGTACATTACCTTTCCCATCCTGGGGAACAAAATACACATAAGCTCCATCGAAAATAGCTCCGAAACATCCTGCCAAGGCTTCAGGGCCATATTTAGCTGCAAAATCATATGTTTCCCAGGAGCTGGAATCAAAAAAATCACTTTGTGTATTGTATCTTAAAACCTTATGGTGAGGCTCCCAGGGATTAGGCGGAAAGTAGATATATTTTCCATCAAATACAGCACCTACAAAGCCTTTGGGTGCCTGATACTTATCATCAATTTCTGCAACATTGTTTGTAGTGTAATCATAGACATCCCATGAATTCGTACTATTAAAGTCCTTTTGTGTATCGTATCTCAAAACCTGGCTGGAATAAATATTTTCTGTATGGAGAGGAACAAAATAAATATACCTTCCATCAAAAACAGCACCCTCCAAGCCGCGCACACCGTTCTTACCATCCTCATTATCAGCATTATAAGTATTCCAGCTATTTGTATCCTGGTAATCGCCCTGTGTATCAAAACGCAGCACTTCTCCGGATTGAGGTTCATCACCTCCTCTCCACCAGGGACTGAAATACACATACCTCCCATCAAAAACAGCGCCTACAAAGCCCGTAATATTGTTTTCTCCATTTACATTTGTGGCATTATAAACTTCCCACTTTTGTTTATCAGTAAAGCTTGTGAGATCATTATATTCTTTTTTAGAGAGTATAGTTTGATACTTATTGTTCCAGTTTGAATTATTAGGCTTAATCCAGGACTCAACTGTTATTTCTTTTTCCGGACTTAATGAAGGAGAAGAAGGAATATTTATATAGCTGCCTGTTTTATTGAAGTATAGAGCGCCTTGGGTAGGTTGCCCATAGGAAAATATGCTTTGTAGTTGTAATAGTGTGTAAAAAACAATAATAAGATTCTTCATTGGCAATTACAAAATGAATAAAGTGCTTGGTTGAAAGTAATTGTACAAAAAGTGTATACCAATACGTACGATAATACAGAATCGTTCTGATTATCAAAAAGATAAAATAATGATTAGTATAAAAAATACTGGAAATAGAAAATAAGAAGGTGTATATAGAATGATTAATATATATCACTTATCGAATGCTTTTCATATATCACTATTGAAGCCAAATTTAGATATGCGGGTTATATAAATGAGCTATTAAAACGATATAAATATTTGGCGTGTACTAAAAAGTTCGCAGTATAAGTATTTTTTCGTTTTAATTTAAATTTTCTTCTGCTCAATATGTGCACTCATAAGAGAGAGTTCCAGATAAGCTTTCAAAAGTTTGATTATAGCTGCTGCCTGCAAGGTTTCAGCATGATGGGTTTCTATTAATTCATGTATGAGCCGGTAATCTTCAAGGTATTTAAAGAATCTACTTGCCTCTTGTTTAAGAATATAAACTTTTAGTATTATATCATGGAAAAAGAAATATTTTTGAGGTTTGTAAGCTGACCAACATTATGGTATTTAGTTCCACCGTCTTTCTTTTTCTATTTCTTCCCATTGTATTACTTATATATTATTTTTCTCACCCCCTGTTCCGTAATGGCATTTTGCTTATAGCTAGCCTCTTTTTTTATGCATGGGGGGAAATATATTATGTATTTTTAATGATACTTACAATAGCCATTAATTATATAGGTGGCCTGCTTATATATAATTACAGGAATATAAAATTTGCTTCGGCTTTTTTCCTATTTGTTGTGGTTGCTATAAATTTATTGTTTCTCTTGTACTACAAGTACTTTAATTTTATTGTAGATACATTCCTTCCCTTAAAATTTATATTACCTATTAGTCATACCGCACTTATACATCTGCCAATAGGTATTTCTTTTTACACTTTTCAAAACATAAGCTACCTGGTTGATGTGTACAGAAAGGAAGTGAACGTACAGCGCAATCCCTTTCATCTGGCCTTATATATATCCTTATTTCCTCAACTCATTGCAGGGCCGATTATCCGGTATCATGACGTAGATGAGCAAATTCTGAAAAGGGATACTACATGGGAAAAGTTTTATGATGGTTTTTCTAGATTTTTTAAAGGGTTGGGTAAGAAAGTACTGATCGCCAATAGCATGGCCATGCTGGCTGATGATATATTTAAACTACCAGCCTCAGATATTCCCGGAATAATAGCATGGTTAGGAATAATATGTTATTCGCTACAAATTTATTTTGATTTTTCGGGTTATTCGGATATGGCCATAGGTTTAGGAAAAATGTTTGGATTCACTTTCCTAGAAAATTTTAATTATCCTTATATATCTAAATCCATACAAGAATTTTGGAGGAGATGGCATATTTCCTTATCCAGCTGGTTTAGAGACTATGTATATATTCCATTAGGTGGAAGCAGACGCTCACAATTAATTACTTACAGAAATCTATTAACCGTATTCTTTCTGACCGGGCTCTGGCACGGAGCCAGCTGGAACTTCGTAGTTTGGGGATTATTCCATGGTTTTTTTATTATTCTGGAAAGAATCGGTTTAAATTCCTTATTAAAAAAGAGCTATCAGCCTATACAACACTTATATGCACTTTTAGTAGTAATAATTGGATGGGTTTTCTTTAGAGCAGTAGATATTTCCTATGCAGTAGAATATATTCAATCTATGTTCGGGTTGAATGAAGGCAGAAATTTCAGTAGCCTGACCTATTTAGATAAATATACCCTTTTCATGTTAGGTATAGGAATAATTTTCTCAACACCTTTAAGGATTTACCTCAGTAAGCAGGTTAGCATTTTTACAATGAAGTATTTTACACCCAGGCTACATATGTTTTTAGAGAATACTTTTTCATATGTATTTTCACTCAGTATGTTTCTGCTTTCTATTATCGAACTGGCAAAAAGCAGCTATAATCCTTTTATCTATTTTAGATTTTAGTATTCTATGGTCACTAATAATATTTTCGCTAGATGCTTCTATTCCACCTGTTTTGGTATTTTTATATTTTCATTGTCATTATTAACTTATAATAAATATGTAGTAAAAAATGAAAAGAATCAGATTAAAATAACTTTTGATATTATCTCTGAAAAGCAAGATAACCTGCAGTTATTTTATATCACTAACCTCACAGATGGTTTTACTGAGGAACATTCACTGACCGAGCCAATAAAAGAAGGTATAAGGCAGCAAGTAACATTTGTACTTCCTATAGATCATTTTACTGGCCTTAGAATAGATTTGGGGGACAAGAGTAAACAGAACATAATCCGAATCAATAAGGTAGTTTTTGCAAAGAATACAACCTATTCCCTACAGGAAGCAGATATTACAAAGTTTTTTAATCTCAATCACTTTGTAAAATACAATCAGGATACCCATAATTTTTCTCTGCAAACAGTTGATGGAAGTTACGACCCGTTTATTTACTCCACAAGCTTATCTTCTATTTCTGATACCCTCCATACACCTGATACTTATTTTATTCCTGCTCATTATACGCAATACATTTTGTTGGGGCTTTTTTGTGCCGTATTATCCGTACTTTTCTACATTTACCAGCGCAACAAACAAGTTACTGTATTACATTTTGGACACTTAACTATATGGGTTGTATTGTGTTTTGTCCTTATAAAAACTTTTACTTATTTAAAAGTAGATGAAATATTTAATACCAATAAAGTTTCTCTAAAGATTATAGTAAAAATGGAGGTAGATGATTATTTCCAGGTATATTATACAACACCGGCACAACCAGATTGGACAGAACAACAGTCTATAACAACTAATATCACTGGCGAATCCGGCTATCAGGTTATTAATTTTCAGATTCCGGATTCTCTTCAGATAATCAGGCTGAGACTAGATATTTCACAGAATAAACTACAAAAGGAAATTGAATTAAAAGAAGTTACCATTGAACACAATGGCGAAGCAATATATTATGACCAGAGTAACTTTTTAACAGTGTTTATTAATAATATTTGCTTAGCGCCTGCCGAAGATTCTTCCAAACTCAAATTTATCCCTCAAACGGTTGACAACTATTACGACCCGTTCTTTTATGCTCAGGAGATAGGCCCGGATTATGAAAAGGTGAGAGGGGCAAAAAATTCTGTAGCCTTTACGGAAGCACTTGCCTTTTTACTTTCCTTCTGCGTATTTCTATTCTTAGAATCAAATTATGCTTATACTCCATCATTAAGTCTAACAAACAAGATTCTCATATTACAATCTTTTTCCTTTATTGTATTGCTTTTGTTGCCACTAATAAGCGACGTATTTAAGTTCGATACAGAAGGAGGAGTTAATATAGAAAAGAGACAACTACAGAGTAAGCCAGCCTTTTCTCTGGATTCTGTTAAGGAATTTCCCTCATTATATACCGATTATTTTAATGATAATTTTAATTTCAGAAGAACACTTATTGACTGGGGAGGAAAACTAAGATTGTTTCTGTTTAATGAATCTCAGGTATCAAATCAGGCAATTATAGGAAACCAGGGCTGGTTATTTTTAAGCGTTATTAAACCCCATGAGAATGTGCTGGCTGATTATGCCCACCGAAATCTTTACACTCAAGAAGAGTTGGAGGTGATTCATAAAAATCTCGAAAATATACATACACTGTGCAAGAGTAATAATATAAAGTACTATAAAGCATACTATCCGAATACACATACAATTTACTCTGAATTTCTGCCTTTCAGAATAAAAGTTCAGCAATTGGATACTGTTTCCAGAATTGAGCAATTGAACAGGTTTCTTAGGCAGAAAAAATCTGCCGTAAGCATTATTGATATAAAAGCGGATTTATTAAGACAGAAACAGAATGCACAGCTTTATTATAAGCATGATACCCATTGGAATAATTATGGTGCGTTTATAGGCTATTCATCTTTGTTTAATCATATAAGTAAAGATTTCTCTGGTCTCAAACCTCTTCCTATCAGTGATTTCACTATAAAATGGGTAAAGGAAGGAGGAGGAGATTTAATAGATTTAATTGGTATGCAGAACAATACACAGTTTATTGATAACAAACCTTATTTCTTATTAAAAAACTCTTCTGATTCTATATCCAACATTAGTTCTTCATACCCTGATTGCGAAATCTATGAAAATTCTTTAGATACTACAGGTATCACAGCCGTTGTTTTCCATGATTCTTATACACTTGCATTAAAACCTTTTATGAACAGGCACTTTAAAAGAATTGTATACTGCTGGAAAAATTTTGACTGGAATATAGTTGAGAAAGAAAAACCAGATGTGGTAATTGAAGGGTACGTAGAAAGATTATTCAGATAATAGCAAAGTATTTTATAGTTAAATTTTCTTCTGCTCAATATGTGCATTGATAAGGGAGAGTTCTGGATGGTCTGCTAATAGTTTGATTATTTCTGCCGCATACAAAGTTTCAGCATAATACGTTTCTATTAGCTCAAGTATCAATTTGTAATCTTCAGGTGTATCTAATGTAATTCTAAACCTACTGGCATCCTGGTCATTTACAAAATGCCTGATCACTATGTTACCTGAAGTATTTTGATATAAATAAGGAGTAACGTGCTCTTTCTGTGCAGGCAAGGATGCCTGTGTGTAGGCTTCTTTCAGTAACGCAAAGGAAAATATTTCAAAATCGAAGCCTCTAGGGTATGACCTGACCAGGCAATTAGAGGCATATACATTTTCTTCGCCTATAGCGATATATTCTTCTACAGCTTGCTTAATTAACAGTCCATCGATGAGAGGGCAATCGGAAGTAACTCTTATAATAATATCGAGCTTAAACTGCTTTGCACATAGATAAAACCTGCTCAATACATTTTCTTCATCCCCCCGGTAGTAGGGAATATTGTGTTGCAGACAAAATTCTACAATAATATCATCTTGCGAAAGTGTAGTAGTAGCAATAATAACAGGATACCCACTCCAGTGTAATCTTTCCAGGTGGTATTGTAACAGTTTTTTGCCTTTTGCCTCCAGCATAATTTTGCCAGGAAGCCTGGTGCTTCCCATCCGGGCTTGTGAAATAATACCTACTTTCGGAGAAGAAAATGCCATAATAAAATTTAAGCTGTAATTCTTACTGGTTTGCCCAGGCTTTCGAGGGTACGTTTTATGTCGTTGGGGGTGTACTGGGTAAAATGAAAAATACTGGCAGAAGCTACTGCTTCGATAGATGTTTCCTGGAAAAGCTGGCTATAGTGTGTGGGATTTCCACCGCCACCGCAGGCAATAATCGGCAGGGAAGTCAGTTGTTCGGCTTTTTTAATTAATTCCAGGTCAAATCCATTCATCATTCCGTCATTATCTACAGAATTTACAATAACTTCGCCTGCTCCCCTATCAGCACACTGTTTAATAAAATCAGATAAAGAAACATCAATACCAAGCTTATTATATATTTTATAGTCTTCGCCTTGCCTTTTGGCATCTACGGCGATTGTAATACACTGGCTTCCGAACACATTGGCGGCCTCTTCAATAAACCGGGGTCGGTTAATGCTTTCATTTTAATAATAACCTTATCTGCTCCAATTTTGAGTAAGTTGTTAATATCTTCCAGTGAAGCGATTGCACCGCCTATACCTATGGGCATCAGGCACTCTTTAATAATATCCTTCACCAAAGACAAATTTAATCTTCTGTTTTGTTCGCTGGCGAAAATATCCAGAAAAACCAGCTCATCTACTCCCCTGCTATTGTATACCCTGGCGGCTTGCACAGCATTGCCTACCATTCTGGGATTGGCAAATTGTTTGGTTTTTACCAGGGCAAATCCATTAAATGTTAATATGGGTATAACTCTTATTTTGAGCATGTATGTGAAAGAAATTTTTCAGAACTGCCAATCCGGCTTTCTGGCTTTTTTCGGGATGGAACTGGGCAGCAAAAATATTGTCTTTTTGAACAGTCGCTGTGATAGGTATGCCATACTCTACAATTGATGAAACAGCACTTTCATCCCGAACCTCAAAATGATAACTATGGATAAAATAAAAATCTGAGCCGGGTATGTCTTTGAAATAAGTATCGTCTTTGATGTGAATATTATTCCAACCCATATGTGGTATTCTTTTGCCCGGCGCTACAATTCTGACCACTTCTCCATCAATCCAGCCTAAGCCAGGTGTTTTTGCAGGTTCATACCCGGTGGTAGCAATCAGTTGCATTCCCAGGCACATGCCTATAAATGGCTTTTTATTCTGAATAACTTCTTCGGTGAGCAAAGTAGTTAAGCCTGCTTCGTGTAAATTCTGCATTCCTTTTTCGAAGGAACCTACCCCCGGAAGCACAATAAAATCAGCCTGGCGTATCTGGTCGAAATCGCTGGTGATTACACTGGGCATTTTAAGATAGCTGAGTGCTTTCTGTACAGAAGCAACATTTCCCATCTTATAATCGATTATGGCTACTGACATGTACTATTCTATTTCAAAATTGCGGATTAGATTCCCTTCAGCATCCCGTACAAATTTCCCATCCTCATTTTTGAACAGAATGGTATTGGTATACGAATCAATTACTTCGTCTATTTCCTGCTTACTCAAACCTGAGTATGTAATAAATTCTGACACCGCATAATGAGGATATTTTCCATCATACTGCATCACCAGTTTTTTACCTTCTTCCCTAGTAAGCCGGTTATTACGAATGTCGATACCAGCATGGTCGGTAGCCCTGCCAAAGCCATATTTTACAAATTTCAGGTAGTCATGTAAACCTACCAGTTTCTCATCCAGGTTCTCGTAGTTGGTATAGGTACCTTCTATTGGGCTATCTTCTTTCACTTTAAATCCATGTTGCTTTACAATTTCCAGTTGCTTACGGGCATCCCAGAAGAAATAATGGCCGAGGAACAAACCTGTTATGCCTACCCGTTCTATTTCTTCATCGGAAGGATAAATATAAGGCGTTAGATCTTTCTCAGTAATGCCATCTACCCCAACCATATCCTGTATCCGGTTGCCAAGCAGGCCACCAAATTCTTCCAGCCATCGTCGGTTCAGAATATTACTATGGATAGATTCTAATGGCCCACCATATTCCTGCTGGGAATTTTCTCCCCAGATAATAAGAGGTATATTGAATTTAACAGCGATCATGACAGGAATGGTAAAGATGCCAATGTGATTAGGCCACATTTCGTCGCCTACCCGCCTAAAGCTTTCTACCACCATCTTCCGGTATACCTCGTAATTTTTCTTGAAGTGAATTACGTCAATACCCATTTTAGAAATATTATCCAGGTTTTGCTGTCCCAATTCGGTTACGGCAGTAGTCTCAAAACATACACATAAAGGATTCAAGCCACACACATGCTTCATAAAGTAGGCCTGGTAGGTGCTATCCTTGCCCCCACTTACAGGAACTATACAATCATACCCGGTCTCATGCGGCTTTTTCTTATAATAGTTAATGATTTCGTAGAAATCATTTTCCCTTTGTTTCCAGTTAATGTCTTTAAATTTCTGTTCCCCTGCAATACAGGCACTGCAAACGCCTCTGTCATCAAAAAAAAGATCCGGTTTGGTTTCAGGAAACAAGCATTTTTTACAATATCTTATCTTCATGTGTGCTAATAGCTAGTAAGGAATTATTTTTCCAGCAAATACATCGCGTCTACGTTATCATCTTTGACGTATTTGTAATATTCTTTTTTTACCTCTTTTAATGTTGGCTCTGTTTTCCTAAATAATCCTGCATAATCAGCCTTCCACAAGAACCCTTCATTTCCTCTGTAATTGATAGATTGAACATATGCCGCATAATATTCAAACCCGAGAATATAGCGGCGGCTGCATCGTACCATTTCTTTCATCACAATAGGGAGGTTATCTGGTGAGATATGAATTAATACGCCGGAAGTAAATACGAGGTCAAAATAATTGTCTTTAAAAGGGATGTCCAGCCCAGAACCCACAATGATATTTGTATGATGTGTATATTGCTTTGATAATTCTACGGCATCCGGCTGAATCTCTATACCATACAATTGCGTAAAACCCATCCGCCGTAAACCGGCTAGTTGCATCCCTGTATTTGAACCTACTTCTAATATGCGGGCATCTTTAGGTAAATCACCAATAAATTTCTGATACATGTCAATTTTGGTAATACCCCAGGTATCCAGATGAAACTGGTCCCACTCTTGCTGTGACCTTGAATTCCTGAGCGTGTATTCCTGCCCAAACTCACCTTTCCAGAAATCTATTTGCTTGTTTGCTGTCATAAATTTTAATAGGTAGCTAAATAATTATTGATAGTATCAATGATATACTGTTGTTCATCATCGGTTAACGTCGGATACATGGGAATACTCAGGCAATGCTTATAATATTCTTCAACTATAGGGAATTCATTTGCCGTATGACCTTTTTGCTTATAAAAAGGTTGCAAGTGTACCGGAATATAATGTACCTGGGCAAATATATTCTTGTTTCTCAAATGGTTATATAATACCAGGCGGTTTTCTACCTGAATCACATATAAATGATACGCATGTCCAGGATGAGGCTTCGGTGTTTTTAAGGAAGTTCCTTGAAATGCTTCATCATATTTTCTGGCTATTTCTTTTCTTCGTTGCAATCCTTTATCTGCTCTGGCTAGTTGAGAAATGCCCAAAGCTGCCTGGAAGTCGGTGAGCCGGTAATTATATCCAAGTTCCTGCATTTCATAATACCATCCCCCATGATTTTCAATTAATAAATCTGCATTTTTGGTAATTCCATGGGTGCGCAATAGCAACAGTTTTTTATACAATTCCTCATTATTAGTCGTGATCATTCCTCCCTCACCGGTAGCAATATGTTTTACTGGGTGAAATGAGAATATAGCTAAGTCTGCAAATTTACTATTGCCACACCATTGCTGTGTAGCTGTACTGTCAGTAAAATAGCCACCAGGCGCATGACAAGCATCTTCAACAATCCATAAATTATGTTCTTTAGCCAGCTGTCTGTACTGTTCCAGGTCTACCGGATAGCCAGCAAAATCAACAGGTATAATGCCTGAGAAAAAGCCTTTCGGTTTTGACTCAATTAGTGCCTTTACTTTATTAATATCAAGCAGGTATGTATCTGGATCAATGTCGGCAAAATATACGTTTCCTCCACAATATTCGACACAGTTGGCGCTTGCTACAAAGGTAAGTGGCGTAGTAATTACATTACTACCTTTGGAAACATTTAACGCCAATGTACACAAATGTAGAGCAGCCGTACCATTCGACACAGCCAGGGCATACGAAGATCCAATATATTGTGCAAACTTCTTTTCTAGTTCTTCAATTTTTGGTCCCTGCGTGAGATAATCAGATTTGAGCACTTCAACCACAGCATCAATGTCTTCCTGGTTGATGTGCTGCCGGCCATATGGGATAGCTTTCATGGATAAAGTTTAACTCTCTATTATTGTTTCCACACTAAAATTGGGATCAACATGTAATCTGATTTGTTCCCGCAAATCTTCTACGGTCATCCACTGATTATTCGTACCGGAATTATATTTAAATCCGATAGGTACTGCCTTTCCGTTAAATGCTGTATTGAACTCATTTATACTCCATAATGGCGTAGAAGGGCAAATCACATAGTATTTCTCCAGTTCTATGGTATTAAGCGAGTCTGTTTCTGTGATCATTTCCTCATGCAGTTTTTCACCAGGGCGGATTCCGACAATTAACTGCTCGCAACCTGGACCTATGGCTTCGGCTACATCCGTAATCTTATAGGATGGGATTTTAGGAACAAATATCTCGCCTCCCCAGGCATTTTCCAGGGCATATAGTACCAGATCAACGCCTTCTTGCAGGGAAATATTAAATCTGGTCATCTCCGGATGTGTAATAGGAAGTATTCCCTGTGCACGTTTGTTTAGAAAGAAAGGGACTACCGAACCTCTGGAACCAATTACATTTCCATATCTTACTACAGAGAAGGTTACATCCCGTTTGCCTTTCATATTATTTGCTGCTACAAATAATTTATCAGAGCATAATTTGGTAGCTCCATACAAGTTTATGGGCGCAGCTGCTTTATCTGTAGAAAGGGCTACTACCTTTTTAACTCCGCAATCCAGGGCAGCATTTATTACGTTTTCGGCACCAAACACATTGGTTTTAATACACTCCATAGGGTTGTATTCAGCGGCAGGCACCTGTTTGAGAGCTGCTGCATGTACAATAATATCAATACCTTCGCAGGCACGTTTAAATCTTTCCCCATCCCGGATATCTCCAATAAAATACCTGATTGCTTCGTAGTCTCTATCAGAATAGAGCTGAGACATCTCGAATTGTTTTAATTCGTCCCTTGAATAGATTACTAATCTTTTTACTTCAGGAAATTTATTTAGAACAGTTTTAACAAATTCTTTTCCAAATGAGCCTGTACCCCCTGTTACTAAGATAGATTTTCCGTTTAAATTTATGGCCATATTTATTATTTTACAAAGAGCTTGCAAATTTATTAAAATTCGTATCAACCCGTAGTTTTCATGAATAAAAATAGGCTGATACCTTTAATCTAAGGGTAAATAGGGCTGAAATATAAATATAGGTATATATATTTGGTAAGTTCATCCTTAATGACAGAAACATATCAATTACTTCAGTGCTAATTTCTATATTTGCAGCCTGTCAATTATTCAAATAATAATGCTAGAGTTAGAGAAAATAAATATCCGTTCCGAAAAGGATGATGAGATAGATTTAATAGAACTATTGACAAAAGCTATTCTATTTTTAAAACAATATGTTGGCTTACTTATAATTTTCACAATTATTGGTATCCTGATTGGGATTTTATTATATACCAGAACCCCTTTTTATTACAAATCCCGAATGATTGTTAATTCAACAGCCTTATCTAATCCTGAAGCAATCAATATAATAAATTCATGGCAGGTACATATTACCAAAAATGATTACGAAATATTAGCCAGAAAACTAAACCTCAGCTATGAAACTGCATATAAGATTAAAAACTTTAAGGCAAATGAGACAGTTCCTGCAGAGAACAAACGTTTTCTTCCTCCTGAAGCCGAAGACGGCAGTTTTACTATAGAAGCCTCTGTTTCTGATGTGCAGGTACTGGATTCTTTAGAAATGGCTATTATTAATTTTTTAGAAGATAATAAGTATATTAAAATCAGGTCGGCTTTAAAAAAAGCAAATCTTCAGCGGTTAAAAATTAAAATAGATAACGAGATTGCTTCATTGGATAGTTTAAAACATTCATTGAATAATATATTAAATAATAACCGATATCCTTCTGGAGCATTTTTGACAAATCCAGCTGAAGTAAATGTAAAAATTATAGAGTTGTATGAAAGATCACTTAATATAGAAACCTCTATTAAATTAGTGGATGATGTGCAGGTTGTAGAAAGTTTTACAAAATCAAATACGCCGGATGGACCAGATTTAATTAAATTTCCAGCTATCGGCGGAGCTATAGGTTTATTCCTTGCTTTTGTTATAGTTTTTGTTCTCTATCTGCGAAATAAAATAAGAACTATTTCCTAACATAATAATAGTTAAAGTGCATCCAGGTACCCAAATCTAGATGCACTTTAACGCGTGGGCATTCCTTTTATAGAATACTAGGATTGGTTACTTATTAATTTTAAGTAGCCAATCCTAGTATTTCTTTACCCTTCCATTTCCACCACCAGATCATCCTGCTCCACAATTTCTCCAATGGGGAGGTGAATGGTTTTAACGGTTCCAGCTATTGGTGAGGCTACGACTGTTTCCATTTTCATGGCTTCAATAACAAATAGCGGCATATTGGATTTTATAACATCTCCTGTTTTTACCAGTATATTTGCCAGGCGGCCTTGTAAGGGAGCACCTACTTCATTTTTCTGTTTGGCTTTTGTATGAAGCGCTTTTGTAATTTTGAAAGACCGGTCTTTTACAAGCACCCGGCGAGTCTGGCCATTCAGTTCGAAAGACACCTGGCGCATTCCATTTTCATCCGGTTCTAACACGAAAAGCAGTTTAATGATAATGGTTTTGCCATCAGAAATTTCCACTAATATTTCCTCATCAGGTTTCAGGCCAAAGAAGAAAGCCTGGCTTGGAATATAATCTACTTCTCCATATAACCTTCGGTGCGTGTGATATTCCTCGTATACTTTCGGATACATTTTGTAGGAAAGGTAATCCAGGAAAGTAGCATGGGCATCAAACTTCTGCTTGAACTTTTCAAAGTCTGCATCGAAATCTACCGGAGCCAGGTGGGCATTCGGCCGGTCGGTAATGGGCGTTTCGCCCTTTAAAATGATTTCCTGTAATTCCTTGGGAAAGCCACCATATGGCTGTCCCAATTCTCCTTTAAACAAACTTTTTACAGATTCCGGAAAAGACAATGTTTTCCCTCTTTCAAAAATATCCTCAGCGGTCAGGTTATTGGAGGTCATGAACAAGGCCATATCGCCCACCACTTTGGAGGAAGGTGTTACTTTTACAATATCTCCAAATAACTGGTTTACCACCACATAGTTTTTCTTCATTTCCTCAAACTTGTCGAGTAAGCCCAGTCCCTGTGCCTGTGGCCGCAGATTGGAATACTGGCCGCCAGGAATTTCATGTTCATACACTTCAGCCGTTCCGTTTTTCAAACCTGATTCGAAGGGATAATAATATTCCCGAACATCTTCCCAGTAATTGGCATATTGATTTAAAGAGGAAAGATTAATCGGATTTTCCCGTTCATGTCCCTGCATCATGGCCACAATGGAATTGAAATTGGGCTGGGAAGTAAGTCCCGACATCGAACTCAAGGCTACATCTATAATATCTACTCCGGCTTCTATGGCTTTCAGATATGTAGCTGCCTGAATAGAAGAAGTATCATGGGTATGTAAATGAACCGGAATAGACAATGCCTTTTTGAGTTCTGTTACTAATACCTCTGCTGCATACGGCTTTAGCAAACCAGCCATATCTTTGATACAGAGCATGTGAGCACCCTGGTCTTCAAGTTGCCTGGCCAGATCCAGGTAGTATTGCAGCGTATATTTTTGTTATCCGGATTGAGAATGTCGTTGGTATAACAGATGGAAGCTTCGGCAATTCCTCCGGTTCTTTCCCGTACCGCTTTGATGCTCACTTTCATAGCTTCTATCCAGTTGAGTGAATCAAAAATGCGAAATACGTCAATACCAGTTTCCCAGGACTTTTCAATGAATGTTGAAATCAGGTTATCCGGATAGGCAGAGTAGCCTACAGCATTAGAACCCCGGATAAGCATTTGCAGGAGAATATTAGGTATAGCTTTCCGTAACTGCTGCAGGCGGTCCCAAGGGTCTTCGTGCAAAAAACGCATGGCTACATCGAAGGTAGCGCCTCCCCATACTTCCATCGAAAACAGTTGCGGATGATTCTTGGCAAAACCTTCTGCTACTTTCAGCATATCAAAGGTACGCACCCTGGTAGCGAGTAAAGACTGATGTCCATCCCGGAAAGTAGTATCGGTATATTGTATCTTCTTTTCAGCTTTCAGCCATTCCATGAATTTTTCAGGCCCTAATTCTGTCAGCTTATTTTTAGTTCCTGCCGGATGAGGTCCGAATTTGTCAAAATCAGGAACAATGGGATTTCTGAAAACTTTTTGTTTATCGATAACCTTTACATCCGGATTGCCATTGACAATTACATCGGCCAGGTATTGCAGGGTCTTGGTAGCCCTGTCAAATTTACGGCTGATTTGCAGCAGTTCCGGATTGTTTTCAATGAATTTAACGGTTGCCTGGCCTCTCTGGAAAACAGGATGAGAAATTACATTTTCCAGAAAACCAATATTGGTCTTAACACCTCTGATCCGGAATTCACGCAAAGCCCGGTGTAAGCGTTCACTGGTTCCCCACAAGGTACGGCCCTTGGCAGAAACTTTTACCAGCATCGAATCAAAGAAAGGGGAAACTTTCACCCCGGCATAGGAACTTCCTTCATCTAAGCGGATACCAAACCCACCGGCATTCCGGTAGGCGATAATGGTACCATAATCTGGTTTAAAACCATTGGTGGGATCTTCAGTAGTAATGCGGCACTGGATGGCAAACCCGTTACAGGGAATACTTTCCTGATCGAGAATATAAATGCTTTTATCAGATAACTTGGTACCCTGTGCAATCAGAATCTGCGAACGCACAATATCAATCCCGGTAATTTCCTCGGTAATGGTGTGTTCAACCTGGATACGGGGATTTACTTCGATAAAATAAATGTGTTCATTGCGTTCTACCAGAAATTCTACAGTTCCGGCATTATTATACTGTACTAGTTTGGCAATAGAGAGCGCATACTCATACAATTTCTGTTTCACCGCCGGACTCAATCCAAGAGAGGGGGCTACTTCTACTACTTTCTGGAATCGCCGTTGTACCGAACAATCCCGTTCATACAAATGAACAATATTGCCGTAATTATCTCCCAGGATCTGGACTTCAATATGTTTGGGGTCATCAATAAATTTTTCCAGAAAGATCGTATCGTCTCCAAACGCATTTTTAGCTTCATTGCGGGCTTCATTGAAAGATTTCTCCAGCGTACTTTCGTCCCGCACCACCCGCATCCCTCTTCCTCCCCCACCGGCGGCCGCTTTAATCATCACCGGGAAACCAATGCGATTAGCTTCTTTTCTGGCGATTTCTATCGTATCGAGCTTTTCATGACTATCTTCAATGAGAGGCACTTTGGCTTGCATGGCAATGGCTTTAGCTGCCACCTTATCGCCCAACTGCTCCATTACTTCCGGCCTCGGACCAACGAAAATGATTCCCTCCTCCCGGCAACGTCTGGCAAGCGTTACATTCTCCGACAGAAAACCATAACCAGGATGTATGGCATTTGCCCCATAGCGTTTGGCTACTTTAATAATACCTTCAATATCCAGATACGGCTTCAGTGGATCATCATCCCGCCCGATCTGGTAAGCCTCATCAGCTTTGTAGCGGTGCAGGGAATAGCGGTCTTCGTAAGTATATACAGCAATCGTACGGATATTCAATTCTGAAGCCGCCCGGAAAATGCGGATGGCAATTTCGCCACGGTTGGCTACTAAAAGCTTATTTATTTTCTGTACAGCCTGTTGCATAAGAAAAGCCAGAATAAAGATGGTTTACAGCAAAATAATACAATTAAATTGCTGCGTAAATTGTGAAATTAAACGACAAAAATAAAGAAAGGGAATTAAAAAGATTTGGTTGTTTTGGCGGAGGCAGATAAATAGAACTCAGGAAAGAATTAGTGTAAAGAAAGTAAGTGTAGCTGGAAGAATGCAGCAGTGCTTATTCTATACCCATTTTATTTTATTACGGCTCTCATCTTTTCTGGTTGCAGATTATTATTCTATCTGTTATTTCAACAGGTCAATGGGTTTGGCAAAATCAATATTATAGTTGAATAATAGGTCAGTTACTGGTTTTCACTGTCGAAACCGTTCGCATAAACGACTGTGCCATCTATTCCTTTTAATTCAACAAAATCAACTTCACAAAGCCCGTTAGAAACGAAACCAAGGCCGGCAATCAGCCGAGAAGTATTTTTGTAGGAAGTTGAAAATACTGGCTGGTTATTAATGATAATATTTGCCTGCTTGTTTTTTACAATTACTTCCATGTCCATCCATTGGGTAACATCAAAACCTAAGGAAGCCAGGTCGCTTTCTTTACCACTAATGAATTGCTCTCCGAATTGTAGCATCGATTCGCTGGAACAGCCTTTAGACGTAGTTTTAAAGAACATCGCATATCTCTGGCAAAAAACTTCCATTGTGATATAAGGACAATTGTTATTTTTAACTTCCTTCATTCTCACTCTTGTTTTCAACACAAACTTGTCGCTACTCACTTCTAGCTTGCCAGGAAAAAACGTATAGAGGTATTCCTTTTCTTTTCCTATATCTATTTTATTAGCCAGAATATCTTTTTCTGACAAACCAAAAAAGCCATCCCGTATGCAATGATCCGCTTTGATATATTCAGGTTTACTGCCTGGGTTATCTTTCGCAAATAAAAACCAGCGGTCCGTGGGAATACTTATATCAATCGTTCTGATGACGGAATCATTGGCGATAAGTTTGGCAATATGATAACCGGGCTCATAGTAAATATCAGTAAGCGTATAGTTATTTTTAGAAATTCGCACCCGCTTGTTCGTATCCCACGATTGCTGAATAAAAAAACTATCAGCGATTACTTCATCCACATTATAATTGAAAACAACTGTATTGGGCAAATCGTGATTTGTGTTTCTGCGTGCAGAAAAAGAAGCCTTTTCCATATGCTGAAATTGTTTTTTTTGCGTAAACTGAACAAACACCACAATGGCTATTGCCCCGATTGCCAGGCATACCAATGCTATCAGTTTGTATCCTTTTACACGGGCAGAAGTATGTGTATGGTTCTTATTCTCTGCAATTCTTTGTTTTGCCTCTTGCGCAATAAACGTTTCCGGTTTTCTCCTTGCCGATCTATATTCCTGCCATGTTGTGTAGCCCAGGTATCTGGAAATGGCATCCAGTGTGGCTATCTGGGGTAACCTGCTGAATTCGCCATGTAAGAGCCGCTTTACCGTGGACCCACTGATTAAGGTTCCGGTAGCAGTTTCGATCTGATGACTGATGTGATCAAAGTCCCGCTGCGTCAGCTGTCCGGTTTCTATATATCCATTCTTTTTGAAAACTTCTATCAGGCTTTCTTTTACGATTGCTTGTTCTGTCATATTGCTTGACGGGTTTACCTGCTACTTTGGTTAGATTTTGCAGGACTTTGTTCAGGTTTTGAGTTTAAAAATTGCTAATCCCAGCCTTAATTTAGGCATTAAACTATACCTGATAAAGTTTCAGACAAATTATTATGAATAATAAAAAATATATGCAAACCATGATTAAAATTGGCCGCACATTTTATGGCCTGGCAATGGTCGTATATGGAATCCAGCAATTTGTTTATGCCAATTTCCGGAATGTGCAGTTCCCAAAATGGCAATCGTCTCTTCCCTTGCTTCCTGTGTGGGCATATAGTACCGGACTCGGTTTAATCATTGCCGGAATTGCCATTATTCTCGGGAAAAAAGCCCGAACAGCATCACTTATAATAGGCGGCTTCTTTCTGTTGTTGTTTATATGTGTTCATTTTCCATTTGAGATTTTCGGCGAAGAACATAGCAGTTTACACTTTGCCTTGTGGACGGATGCTCTGAAAGAACTTGCCTTGTCTGGAGGCGCTTTTGTGATTGCAGGCTGTCTCCCTGAAGATAACACAAGGCTTACAGGAGAATCTCTGGTTATAACACTATTAGAAAAGCTTATTCCTTTGGGTAGAATCTTTTTTTGTATAACCATGATCAGTTTCGGAATTATGCATTTTATGTATACCCAGTTTGTATCTACACTTATGCCTGCCAGGTTTCCAGATCCTGTCTTCTGGACCTATTTTGGGGCGGTAGCATTAATAGGTTCCGGCGTAGCCATTATATTAAGCATACGACAAGGTGCCATTGCACTACTGCTTTCTATCATGTTATTTCTATGGGTTATTTTACTGCACATGCCAAGAGCCATAGCAGAACCACTGGCTGCCAGAGGAAATGAAGTTTCAAGCGCATTTGATGCCCTGGCTTTCAGTGGAATTGCATTAGTGATAGCAACCAGAAAGGTAAAAACTGATTTGAATGAAATCTTCAATTAAATGGTTCACTCAGAAGATTTTTAAAATTAAATCAGAGCGGCCATTTGTGAAAAGATCAGAATATGGTTACTCAGGATTTATCCTCTCTTCTCAAAAATACCCATTGTACAAATCAGCTTTGAAGAAAATATATTGCTTAAAGGTAAAGTATGCAACAAAGAATGATTCAGCAATAGGTAGAATATAAAAAAATTTGTTACTTGGAAAATGTCAAAAATACCTGGTTTACTTTATATTTTAAGCTGATCAACATATGTTTAAACAGATTCTCTTTGCCCTTGCTGTATTTTTTCCATTTGTATCGTTAGCACAAAGCGGAAAAGTATCCGATAATTTGTCCATGCCTAGTAAGATTCTGAAATCTTCCCGCAAGTATGCCGTTTATTTTCCGCCAGATTACGAAACTTCCCAACGCAGCTATCCCGTGCTGTATTTGTTGCATGGCGGAGGAGACGATCATACCGGCTGGGTACAGTTCGGAGAAGTACAACACATTACAGATAAAGCCATCGCTGAAGGGAAAGCCACACCTATGATTATTGTGATGCCGGATGCCAATACCGGCCAACGGGGATACTTCAATGATATCAAAGGAGAATGGCGGTATGAAGATTTTTTCTTTGAAGAATTTATGCCCTTCATAGAAAAGACCTACCGCATCAAGGCAGATAAACGTTACCGGGCGGTTGCCGGATTGTCTATGGGAGGTGGAGGATCATTTATGTATGCCTTGCATCATCCTGAGCTGTTCTCGTCGGCTTGTCCACTAAGTGCCGCTGCCGGACCTATTACCTTGGCAGATACCAAGACGCAACTGGAAAGAAGAGGAATTAAGGATGCCTCGGCTGCCCAGGTAGAAAACTATTACAAACGCCATAGCACGTTAGCCTTACTAGAAGCTATGCCGGATACCACTAAGAAGGCCGTTCGCTGGTATATTGATTGTGGTGATGATGACTTTTTATATGAAGGAAATGCACAGGTTCATGTAGCCATGCGAAAAAAAGAGATTCCCCATGAATTCCGTGTTCGCAATGGAGGCCATACCTGGACATACTGGCGGGAAGCGCTGCCCGAAGTATTGACTTTTATCTCACAAGCTTTCCATCAGCATTAGAAGTTTTAAGGTTTAACCTTTTCGCTAATCTTTTGTCCGATTTTACAATAGCCAAGCAGCTAAAGATAGTTTTATCTACTGGCTTGAAACTAAAAGTGACCAGGTAATAATACCTGGTCACTTTTTAATTGATAACGATTATTTTCAACTACTTACAGGTTGAGCCGTCTAATTTCATAAAAACCTATAGAATCAGGCAACATCACAAATCTGAACGCCCTGCTTGAGAGAAGCTAATTTATCTTCCCGTTTTGGAATAAACTCCTGAGCCACAAACCCTTTGTAACCAGTTTCAGTAATCGCCTTCATGATAGCCGGATAGTTCAGTTCCTGCGTTTCATCAATTTCATTTCTTCCGGGTACACCTCCGGTATGGTAATGCGAAATATACTTACTATACTTCTTAATGGTTGCAATTACGTCGCCTTCCATAATCTGCATGTGATAAATATCATAAAGCAGTTTAAATCGGTCAGATCCTATTTTTTCAGCTAAAGCGGCTCCCCAGGGTGTGTGGTCACACATATAATCTTTGTGATTTACTTTGCTGTTGAGTAGTTCCATCACCAGCGTAACCTTGTGTTTCTCTGCTACCGGCATCAGACGCTTTAAACCTACGGCTGCATTTTCCATTCCTTTTTCATCGTCCATGCCATTGCGGTTACCCGAAAAACAGATGATCTGGCTAAGGCCTGCCTTGGCTACTAAAGGAATCACCTCTTCGTAGCTTTTTACCAGTGCATCATGGTATTGGGGTCGTTGAATCCTTTTTCAATTCCCATACCCGCACCATTGGGAAGTGCAGCCGTTAACCCATATTTTTTTAAAACCGGCCATTCTGCTGGCCCTACCAGTTCAATAGATTGCAGCCCGATGTCTTTAGCCGCTTTGCATAAATCTTCGAAGGCAATACTTTGGTAGCACCAGCGGCAAACCGAATGGTTAATTTTACCTTTTAAAGTGTCGCCTACCGTTTTATCAGCCGCTTCCAGGCGGGTGCTAAGCGACGAACCTATGGTAGCCAATGCTACACTTCCGGCTATTTTTTGTAAAGTAGACCGACGGGAATTGGAATAACTCATTATATTATTAATTTAGGTTGGGGTATATGATTAAAAAATCTCTTTTTACATACCTGTAGTTTACAGGAAGGCTTCTCCTCCCTGCTGCTATTGCGCTTCAATAATTATCCTAAAGAAATAAAGGTAATTTCAGGGGAATGTACAAGCGTTAACTTAATAATAATTTTTGTCTTCGTTATAGAAAAAATATGGCAAAGGACAGATCAATCTGTATGAGCGGATAAACTTTCGGGAAATAAGCATCACCCAACAATAATCCTGGCAGGTATTATCTTTAATCATATACAAATATCCAGGTTAGGTATGCATACCCAACCTGGATACATTAGCTTGAAAATCCAGACAAACGCTTATTATTCTTTCGTTCCTTCAAAAGTGAAGCCCTGTGCTTTCAGGGTCAGTGTGGTAACTTTCTTTTGGGTATCCCGGCCAAATAGTAACTCGGCTCCGTTATCACCTGCAAATACATCTGCTTCCTGGCCTGGCAAGAGATCTCCTTCATTGCCTCCGGCACTGATGTGTAGTTTATCTTCTTTGGTGGTAATTTCAACATACTCAAAAGGAAGCCCTGTCATCTTATACTTTCCTACATAAGCTCCTAACTCCTTTGTAGCAACACTTGCCTGAGTAGTTGCTTTGGCTGCCTGTGAGGTGCTGTTAGCAGATTTACCCGTTTGGAATTCCAGATCCATTACTACAAACAATGCCTGTCCTGCAGGAGATTTCTCATTTTGAAAGACAAAATATACATCGTGCTTACCGCTGGCTCCTGAAATTTTAGCTACTACTGGTGGTGGCATATTGGTTAAGCTCCCTCCCTCTGTCGGCGACATCATATCGGTTTGTCCGACGAGTTTTCCGGTGGGTGAGTCCAGGTGGACTTCAATGATGCCACCGGCTGCATTTAATTGCGCTTTGGGAGCAGCGGCCGTAAATTTAATTTGCTCGATGCCAGTCAGATCAATGTTAGTAAACCCAATACTGGAGCCTTTGGTTGAAGCAATAATCACCGTGCCATATTTCATTACGCCTTCTAGCTTAGCTGCTTTTCCGGCCGGCATCTTGGCATTGCGTAAAGTCATTATTTTTTCAGCACTAATCGCAGGAATCCCATTACTTCCTTTATCCTTATACGCTGCTCTAACCACATACATACCTTCGCCTTTATCGCCTTTGGGGATAGCCATGGTGTAACTTCCTTTCACCGGTAACGATACGACTCCCTGTTTTTCTTCAGCCAGACCCAGGATATAATTCACCATTTCCCTGGCATCTGTTTCTGCCAATTGGGGATGCGCACTCATAGATACTTCTCCCCATACACCGCTGCCTCCGGAAATTACTTTTTTAGCCAGCTTTTCAGAGGCACCTTTATCATCTTTGTATTTAGCAGCAACTTGTTTGTAAGTCGGGCCTACCGATTTTTTATCAATACTATGGCAGGCTTTGCAATCGCTGCTTTCAATGAGTTTGAGGCCTTTTACAGCTCCGGCAGAAGCATCTGCACTGCGATGCCCCTGGGCAATAGCCACTATATCATATCCTTCCGGCAAATAATCGAAGCTAATGGCTACTTCTTCCGGCTTGATTTTTCCATCTGATAGGCTGCCATCTTCTTTATCACTTACTTTTACTTCGTATTCAAAGGGTTGATTCGGGAAGAAAAATGTTTGATTGCTGGTAGGCGTATCAAAGGTGAGTAATGGTTCTTCATTTCCTGCCATAATTTCCAGGCTCTGGCTGGTACTGGCTCCTTTGGCATCGGTAACGGTAAGGGTAGCTTTATAGATACCTGCCTTATCAAAAGTTACAGTTGGACTAGGTTCATTGAATGTCCGGGCTGTTCCTCCATTTTGAGCCGTTACTTTCCATACATATTTCAGGACATCATTATCCGCATCACTAGTACCTTTTGAGGAAAGACGGGCTTTGAAAGGAAGAGTTCCTCCTTTTTTATCGGTAGCTAATTGGATAACAGGCTTGCGGTTGCCGCTGTTGTATTCAATACGAACCAGCCTGGCATCATCATTCTGCGTGAACCACCCGCTTCCATATTCAATCATATATAGATCACCTTCTGAGCTGAATTCTATATCTACCGGATTGGAGAATTTATAACTCGGCATTACCCGTTCCATCGAAGCATAATTGCCTTCCTTATCCATCGTAACTGCCATCAGCCAGCCACGCATCCACTCGTAAATGAGTAACTTCCCATCATAATAATCCGGAAAAGCCCGTTTAGCAGTCTTAAACTGATCTGAGTAAAACACAGGTCCAGCCATAGCACTGCGCCCACCAGCGCCTACCAGTGGAAATTCTTTTGACTCTCCATACGGATACCAGATGAATGCCTTTTGGGCTGGGGGCAACTCGTTTAACCCAGTATTGTTGGGTGAGTTATTTACAGGTTTAGCAGGATCATACAGTTCTCCAGACTGACTGGCAGCAAAATCGTATTTGTAATAGGCTTTATTATCTCCCACAAAATAGGGCCATCCATAATTACCGGCTTTCCTGGCCTGTCCTACTTCATCCTGTCCTTCCGGACCACGTTTCTCTCCAGGTTGACTGGCATCCGGGCCAATATCTCCCCAATAAAGAAACCCAGTTTTAGGATCTACCGAGATACGGTAGGGATTGCGGTGTCCCATCGTATAGATCTCAGGGCGGGTTTTAGGTGTACCTTTTGGGAATAAATTACCTTCTGGAATAGTGTATGTTCCATCAGGCTGTGGTTTAATCCGGATTATTTTACCTCTCAAGTCATTGGTATTACCGGAGGTCATTTGTGCATCCCATGGGCTTCTTTCCGGACGTTCATCGGAGGGGCTGTAGCCATTAGAGCCGTGTGGATTAATATTATCTCCCGTGGATAGATACAGATTTCCTTTTGTATCAAAGGTGAGCGAACCTCCTGCATGACCAGTTATTTCCCGTTGCGTAGCCACTTCCAGGATCACCTTCTTGGAATCCATCACGAGTTCATCGCCTTTTAACTGGTAACGTGTAAGAATATTTTTGGCTTCTTTTCCTTCCGGAGAGTAAAACAGATAAATCCATCCGTTTTTAGCAAAATCAGGATCTTTGGTTATACTCAGTAAACCTCCTTCATCATTGCCTACTGTCCCTTTTTTATCTGTTACTTTAGTATTTACGGGAATAGTTGCAATCAACTTAACTTTGCCAGTAGCCGGACTATAGAGTTTTACTCCCCCTTTTCTTTCCACAAACAATACCCGGTTATCTGGCAGCACAGTCAGTTCCATGGGTTCATCGAGTTTCTCTTCCAGAATTACTTTTGAAAACCGGTTTTCTTCCGGCATCCGTTTGGTTTTAACCTTGGTATAGTCCAGAGGTTTGGGCGAATTACCTCCCATCACATAGTGTAAACCGGCATAGAGATGTTTTACAAATAAAGGCTCAGAGAAAGTGGCATCTGTATGACCTCCGGCTGTATAAAAAGAACGTCCGCCATCAAATTCCTGATACCAGGCCATGGGATGGTTATCGCCATTGGTGCCTCCCCGGTAGGTTTTTTCATCAATCTTTACCAATACTTTAATGGCTGAACTAATGTTCTTATATGAATAAAATTCATCTGTCCGCTCCCATTTCTCAGGCAGAAAGCTGGTTGCCGGATGCGTTTTATCTACCACCACAAATGTACCTTTTTGCACATTATCCGGGTTAGGGTGACTTTCAAACCAGGCACCGGCCAGTTTATTATACCAGGGCCAGCCATATTCTGTGTCAGCGGCCGCATGAAGCCCTAAATAACCGCCACCAGCCTGTATATACCGCTCAAAGGCATTCTGTTGCTCATTATTGAGCACATCGCCAGTGGTGTTTAAAAATACAACCGCCTGATATTTTTTAAGGTTTTCTTCTGTAAATCTGGAGGCATTTTCAGTGGTATCTACGGCAAAACCATGTTGTTTACCAAGCGCAAAAAATGCTTTTTGACCGGCTTCAATAGAAGCATGACGGAAGGCAGCTGTTTTGCTGAACACCAAAATGCGGGGCTGTTCTTTCACAAAAGTATAAGCCCAAAGCCCAAACGCAAGCAGGCTGGTTATTACAGCCAGGGTCAATGTTCTAAAGAGAGAGGAGAAATTGCGGTTCATTGAAATTAGATTAAATGGTAGTCTGCCATGATTGCCTGCATTGTACGGATAAGGTGAGGTTTTTTCAGGCAGTTCGGTGATATAAGATATGAAAGTTAAAAAATAATGGAATAGCATAGCTGGTTAAGCGATTGAATTCACAAATATGTGTAGCTATGCTAACAAGAATGTAGCTTGTATTATGGCAATTAGACAGAGAAACCCATGAAATTTTACTTCGCTTTTGTGCCTTCCATATTGAACATGTCCATAATACTTCCTTTTACATTGGTGTCATCTTTCTTTTCCAGAGAAAGGTATACCTCCATACCTTGTTCCTGGGCAATAAAATAAGCAGTGAGCTTATTGGCAGCAACATTAATTTTAGTAAAAGGTGTTCCTATCTTATTGGTAGCAGGATCAATAATTCCTCCGGAAAGTTTACCATCTTTTTTGTCAAGCTGGATAATCATATTGGTATCACCTTGAGGGAGGCCAAAGGCTGTCACATTCCAGGTACCTACAAAATAATCTTCCGAAACGGTTTGTGCCTGCGCGTTTGTAGCAAACAACACAACAGATAAAAAGCAAAAGAAGAAAAGAGCGCTTAATGTTTTCATAAGGGATGAGGGGTTGATAGAAATTAATTTAGTTAAGGATTGAAGAAATGATGTGGATTACTAATAATTAAGTTTATATTGTAAATTTTACGGAATAAAGGTAAGAGTATTTTTTATATTTCGTAAATTTTACGAAATATATTTTTTACCTTTGAGATATGAACTCATTAGAAGAAGTAACTGACTTTGTAAAAAACGGCCATAAACACTATCTACCTCATATAAGTATAGACAATGTTATATTTGGTTACCACGACCAGCAACTCAAAATTCTCCTCCTTAAATGGAAAGGATTGAATGGATGGGGGTTGCCTGGAGGTTTCATTAAGCGCAGAGAACCATTAAGTGAGGCTGCACACCGGATTTTAGAGGAAAGAACGAGTTTAAGTAATCTGTTTCTGCAGCAATTTGAGGTCTTTGGCGATTCGCCTTACCGGGTGAAGGAAAGAAATCCTAAAGATTTTAGAGATAAATTTGGCCTGGAAGTGGATGAAGATAACTGGTTATTTGAGCGTACCTTATCAATTGGGTTCTTCGCGTTAGTAGATTATTCAAAAGTGAGTGTGACAACAGACTTTTTTACGGAAGATTACCAGTGGTGGGATGTAAATGAGGTGCCAGATCTTTTATTTGATCAGAATGAAGTAGTGGATAAAGCTTTGCTCACCTTACGGCTTCAAATCTATCACCAGCCTATAGGTTACAATCTATTGCCCTCAACATTTACCCTACCGGAAATTCATACTCTTTATGAAACCATCTTAGGAAAAGAATTAGATCAGCGAAACTTTAGTAAAAAGCTCACAAACCTAGGACTAATTAAAAAACTGGATGAAAGACGTAACATTGGTCCCCATCGTGCACCCTATTTATATCAGTTTGAGAAAGAGACTTATGAGGAAGCATTAAAAGAAGGCATTGTCCATACGTATTAAAAAGCAGATACACAACATTATCTATCAGTCTGGAGCATATGCGTTGCTGCTAGTTTATTTGTACTGTCTTTTATTTGATTTATCATGGCTGCAAACCCATTGGATCGTTCACTGCCAATAAAACGTTCCAAACCGCTTCCTTGCATAAAGGAAATGTCGGCCTCTTCAACAGCTTTCAGAAATTGCCCATTTAAAATCCGGATCAACAAGCTTATTAGTCCTTTGGTAATGGCTGTATTACTATCCGCATACAAATACACCTGTTCCTTGTCTGATACAGTTGCCAGCCATACTTTTGAATGGCAGCCTTTGATGAGATAAGCTTCTGTTTTGTAATAAAGAGGCATTGCAGGTAATTGCTTTCCTTGTTGTATGAGATAAAACAATATTTTTTCAACCTCTCCATTGAGCCCGGAACATTCACCGATGATTTCCTGCTGAATTTCAAGAATAGTTCTCATCTTTACTTCAATATTTTACTAATTTTCTCAAGCATGGCTGCCAGTTTATCAATTTCAGCCAGGGTATTGTACAGAGCAAAGGAAGCCCGTATAGTTCCGTCCAAACCTAATCTTTGCATTAAAGGTTGTGTGCAATGATGGCCAGTTCGTACAGCAATTCCATATGCATCCAGCATCTGGCCTACATCAAAGCAGTGAACTCCATCCATGATAAAAGATACTATTCCTACTTTTTCTTTAGCCCTGCCCACTAATTGAATAAAAGGCAAAGCCGATAACTTTTCCGTACAGTACGCTAACAGTTCTTGTTCATGGGCCACAATAGAAGGGGTTCCTATCTTCTGTATAAACTCGATGGCATACCAGAATGCTACCACATCAGCAATGTTAGGGGTTCCGGCCTCAAATTTATAAGGAAGATCATTATAGGTAGTATGTGCATAGGTTACTTCCCGGATCATTTCACCTCCTCCCTGATAAGGAGGCATTCGCTCTAGGAGAGCTTTTTTGCCATACAGCACGCCTATGCCTGTTGGGCCATATAATTTGTGAGCAGAGAGACAATAAAAGTCACAATCAAGTTCCTGCACATCTACCGCAAGGTGTCCGGCTGCCTGAGCACCATCAATTAAAATTACAGCGCCTGCCTGGTGCGCCATCCGGATCATTTCTTTGACTGGATTGATCGTACCCAGGGTATTGGAAACATGCGCCAGGGCAACCAGTTTTGTACAGGGCGAGAGCATTTTTTTATAGGCATCTACATCTATTTCACCTGCATCAGTTATGGGAATAACCCGAAGCGTTGCCTTTTTCTGCTGGCATACCCATTGCCAGGGAACAATGTTGGCATGGTGCTCAAGCGCTGAGATCATAATTTCATCGCCCTCCCCAATAAAAGTGTGGCCATAGGAGGAAGCTACTAAGTTGATGGCTTCCGTTACTCCCCTTACAAAAATAATTTCCTCTGTTTGCTTTGCATGCAGCAATGACCTGACGCTTTCGCGGGTTTGCTCAAAGGCACTGGTTGCTTTTTCGGCCAGGGTATGAATGCCCCGGTGGATGTTGGCATTGTAGCCCTGATAATAGTCCACTAAGGCATCAATTACTTGTGTAGGTTTTTGGGTGGTAGCTGCATTATCCAGATATACCAGGGGATACCCATTCACTTTCTGATGCAAAACCGGAAATTCTTTCCTGATGGCTTCTGTATTAATAGCAAGTTCTTGTTGAGAGACATACATGGTGGTAAAATTTATTCAGATTGTATCTGTTCAAAAAATCCTTCGCCTGTATACTGTGGGAAAGAAAAGCAAAATAAGCTTCTTCCTGTGTTCATCTGATTCACTGTACTAACCAATCTCGAAAACAGATAAACCAGATTTAAGCACAAGCAGGTGCCCTTATTGAATCGTACGGATGCGGTGATTAAGCCGGTCGGCTACATATATTTTACCTGAAGCATCTATGGCAATCCCTGTTGGTTTATTGAAACGGGCAATTGTGGCATTACCATCAGCAAAACCTGCAGGAATAGTTCCGGCCAGGGTACTGACACTACCAGTAGAGGTAATTTTGCGGATTCGTTGGTTATCTGCATCCGCTACATACACATTTCCTGTAACATCTACCGCAATTCCCGCCGGCGAATCAAACCGGGCCTCTGTACCATTGCCATCAGCAAAGCCGGACGAACTGCCTGCTATTGTACTCACAGTACCAGTAGCAGTAATCTTGCGGATACGGTGATTTCCCAAATCAGCTACATATACATTTCCTGAAGCATCTACTGCTATGCCTGTAGGCCGGTTAAACTGGGCGGCTGTACCTACACCATCTGTATTACCGAAGGTGCTGCCAGCCAGCGTGCTTACCGTTCCTGTAGGAGTAATCTTGCGGACTCTGTGGTTAATATCATCCGCTACATACAAATTTCCTGAGGCATCTACTGCTATCTCTTTCGGAAAATTAAATTGAGCAGAAACTCCATTTCCATCCGCAAACCCGGCAACACCACTACCGGCTATGGTACTTACAATTCCGGCAGGCGTAATCTTACGGATTCTATTATTCACTCCATCCGCTACATACAAATTGCCTGAAGCATCTATTGCAATACCTCTGGGAGAACTAAACTGGGCAGCGCTTCCATCTGCAAATCCGGCGGTGCCGCTACCAGCCAACGTAGTTACTGTACCACTCACTGAAACCTTGCGGATGCGGTGGTTTTCTGCATCTGTGACATAGGCATTCCCCAGAGCATCTACTGCTATTCCAATAGGCTGAAAAAACTGAGCAACAGTACCAATACCGTCAGCAAAACCGAAAGCACCGCTGCCAGCCAGGGTAGTAACGGATGAGGATTGATATACAAAATCCTCGGTGGAGGTAACGGTCTGGGAGCCTACCTGTACAGTAATTTTACCAGTGCTGCCTCCGGCTGGCACATTCACTGTCAGACTGGTAGGCGTAGATGCCGTCAGTTGAGCTAGTGCACCATTGAATTTTACTACGTTATTAAAAGCGTTCGCAGAAAAGTTAGTACCGGTAATAGTAACGATAGTGCCAGCGGTACCTGAAGTGGGAGAAAAGCTGGTAAGCGTTACTAATGATACGGGCTGAGTAACTGTGAAATCACTGGCAGAAGTAGCAATCTGAGTACCTACTTGTACCGTAATTTTACCACTGCCTGCACCTGCCGGTACACTTACAATCAGGGTAGTAGTGGTAGCGGATGAAACAGTGGAGGTTGTACCATTGAATTTTACTACATTACTGGCTGTGGTTGCAGAAAAATTGGTACCGGTAACTGTTACATTAGTTCCTACTGCACCCGAAGTAGGAGAAAATCCGGTTAGCGTAGGTGATGAGATAAACTGTGTGCCTGGATCATCACTTTTTTTACATCCGCCCCACAAAAGAGTAAACAGAAAACTCAGTACAAATAAATAGAATGCTTTTTTCACGAATTGAAAAGGTTAGAATATTTTTAGAAAAACCAGAATGATGAAATTAGGCTGCCTCAAAAAGATGTTTGAACGATACGCTTATCAATTCTCACCATGCACCAAACCTGCAAGCATCCGGATACGCTATAGATGTTATTAATCCTTCTCCGTTTGTCTGGCTGATCAGAATATATACACATTTCAAGACCCCATCCCGGCATACCAGCCATCTTCTCCAATGGCATGCACGCGGGCAAAGAATGAAACTTCATGACGGTTTCCACCTTCCCGGTCCGGATTGATTAATGCCAGCGTATTGCAATCCAATTGATGGATAATACCTCCTGACCTGCCGTAACCGGAGCCTCCAACTTTATCTTTTGTAAGTAGCGTGAGAAGAAGGGAATCTCCCTGAAAAGGAGTAGCAAGCTGACTCACAGACCAATTGCCCAGATAGAAAACGTCATATTCTTTCCAATGAACAACACCTGGCCCATTTCCGCAAAAATTGCTTTCATCAGGAGCTGGAATAGAATGCAGTTCCCACGTATTCCGATGATACTCACCCTCTTTGAAAAATTGTAACACCTCATCCTCAAATACAAAAAAGGTTTTGAACCGCATCTTTACAAAAGCAGAAGGATTGTTGGCACACTGTATATTGTAGGAGGAGACCCCATCAATACAACACCCATTAATAAATTGCCCCCCGGCACCCCATTTTTTGTTATGATCATTATAAAATAGGAGCTTATTGTTATTTACATCTTCTATAAGCGTGAGGTCCCACTGCCAGTATTGCCCATCGGGAAGAACCAGTCCACACATAGCATCATTGGGATTTATACATTTGATCCTTTATTTTAACTGGCCTGGTAGTTTGTCCAAGTGTTTGTCCATTTTCGCCATACGGAATAATTGTCACATCAAAAATAAAAGGTGCACCTGCCGGAGGCACTCCGAAAATATCTTCGAGGCCATCATGGTCAACACCAACCAGAACAACGGATACTGAATCATCATCTGCCATTTCCGGTATTTCAGGTACGTCATAAAAATAGGTTGCCAGACTACCGCCACCAACCATACTATGCACCTGTATATAAACTCCGGCTACATTTTTAGTAGTATCCTCATGCAGAAATTTGATAGGCCCCTTTATTTCGTCCATCAGGTAGAGCGTATCTTTGAGAGATATTTTCAGCGAGGAACTACCGCTGTACACCGGACTTTTACCCGGTTTTTTTGTGGCACCTAAAAACCTGAGGTGGTCAGAAAAAGTATCCAAGTCTGCTACTGAAATGGTATCAGCAGGATTGTCATTTTTGGGTTCAGTTTCAGATTCATCCGACTTACAGGCAAAGATGAAAAAGATACAAATCAGTAATAGACAGGAAAATAAACTAATCAGCCTTACTTTTATCATTATTCTAAAATTGTAGTGGTTGCTTAGTAAAAATAGTGTTAGGCAGTTAATAAGGAATTTCCACTTCACTTATGGCCGTTTTCACTTCACAAGTGGAGGTTTATAAAACATAAGTGGTTTAAACCTATGTTTCAATCATTTTGTAGATCGCCCGCAAACAATGGCTTAATGCCGGAAGAAGGATAAAGTGAGGCTGTTTATTACTAACTAATGAATATCCATCAGCAAAATTATGCGCAACTGATAGAGGTTAACTGACATTTCAAACAGTTCATATTCGAGTTAATGTATTGCATGAGTCACTATAGTTTGAAAACTGTAGGATACTACCTTAAAATAAACAGCTGATAGTTTATGATGTAGATATTTTATATAGGGTTTCCGCACCAAAGATAGAGAAAAAGGAAAGAGGGGCTAACTTTGTGCATGGAACTTAAAAAGATACTAAACAAAGTAGCTGATTTTCGGGTGCAAGGCCGCTGCTTACATCTATTAGCAGATATTTTAGGCTTAGTTTTATGTGGGGTAATAGCCGATTGTGATGACTTTGACGAGATAGCAGATTATGGCAAAGATAATACAGCGTTTCTGCAGCAAGAACTAGGATTAAGTTTTGTTAATGGTATACCTTCTGCTGACACTTTAAATCGGGTGATCAGACACCTGGATAGCCATAGTTTGGAGCAATGCTTCAAAGCGTGTGTAGCTGGCTTCTCCTTAGCAGGCAAGCAGGTATGTATAGATGGCAAAGAATTGAGAGGTACTATACCTGCAGGCAAAAAGCATGCTTTGGTTCGTATGGTCAATGTATGGGTAGAGGAACATAGCTTAAGCTTTGGACAAGTAGCCGTAGAAGCCAAGAGTAATGAGATTACAACTATTCCTGCTTTATTAGATACCCTTGATTGCAAAGGTAGTATCATTACTATAGATGCTATTGCTTGTCAGCAGGCAATTGTAGAAAAGATCAGGGATAAGCAAGCCCATTATGTGATTGCCCTAAAGGCTAATCAAGGTGTACTCTATGAGCAGGTAGCCCATTTTATGCAAATCAATAAGTCTGCTCTCGCTTTTAATCAGCAACTAGATAAAGCCCATGGCAGAGGAGAAGAACGTAGGGTATATATTGCTCAATGCATTGATTTGGTAGAGGAAAAGGAAAAATGGCAGGACTTACATACTTTAGTCATGGTAGAAAGAAAACGCATTATAGCAGGCAAAAAGCAAGAACAAACCCTGTTCTATATAAGCAGTTTAACAGATACAGACCCTGCCTTGTACAGCCGCTACATAAGAGGCCATTGGGCGATAGAGAATGGCTTGCATTGGCAACTAGATGTTACCTTTAGGGAAGATGAGGCTAAAGTCAGGAAAGATAAAGGACCCATCAATCTGCATCTGATTAGAAAGTGGTCTTTGCATCTGCTCAAAAAAGAGCCTTCTTGCGTGAGTGTCAAACGGAAAAGAAAAAAAGCTAACAGAGACACTAATTTCCTGTTAGCTATTCTTAAAACTTAATATTTAGTGCGGAAACCCTATATTTTATACGGAATGCACATTTTTATGTGAAATACATTGTCACTTCCCTTGTTCAATATAAGTACGCTCAAAAACAGGCTGCCCAACATATAGTGTGGTGAAATACATTATTTCTGAAAACCCTGCTGAACTTTGGCTATGTGGATAGAAAAAAATGGCATATAGGAGGATTATCCATTTACATCTGCGTTGAAATATTTCGCTATTTACTACCCATTCTTCTTCTCTATTAGTATTAAACGCTTGCTTAGTTTCTAGAAACTTACAATGCTTAGAATTTAAAGCAATTAAGGATAACAAATTGCTGTTTTTACTGGATTTTTAATATTCAGTATCCTGTTGCTTTACAGCCTTTTATGCCAAATAAGAAAAAGTATCCCTACGGCATTATTATTCAATTTTACATTAAAAATGTAGGGTATAAACCTGGCTGAAATACCATTAAAAGGTTTCAAGCTTTGTTGGCTTTCGCGGCAGTAATAAAAGTCTTTAAAAATGTCAGAAGTATAAACAGTTTCAAACTAGATAAGCAAAATGGCCCGAAAGATATTTTTTTCCTTAATAATTCCTCTCTTATTGGGGAGTTTGCTGATTATATGGGAACAACTTACGAAGTATAATTTTCGTTTTTTTGGGGCCATTATCTTGTTCTTTGTATTGGCTATACTGGTAAGTTTAGTGGCAAAACGGAAAATCAAAAGAAATTACCTGCCTGTAGTCATTACCTTTATGGTGCTGACAATAGGTATCTCATTACTGATTAGTCCCAATCCATACGTTTTATGGCAAACCTGGCTAAAGGTTAAAAAAGACTCGCAACCAAGCTCCCTCCAAAGCATAGATTCAAAAAGAGAATATCAGCTGGTATATCTTGATGATGCACGCACATTGCCAGATGCCATCACAAAACGGATATTTAATTTTAAAGGTAGCTATAACGGATCAAGAGCAATGGTACCCCTGGTAAATAAAGAATACCAATCGGGCGATAGTATAAAAGCGTATGCTGCCTTTTCTTCCTATGTGGGTGACATGGATAATGCAGGATGGTTTATATTGGATAAGGATGAGGAAGATTACCAGAATGATTGGCTAACCGACCGGGTTGACAACGCTTTTTTAATAAAGGATACTGCAAAAATTGCCGTTTTTACTGAAATGATGCATCAGTTGAACGATAAGCACAGCCTGATGGCTGCTTCTCAAAAAGAATTTGTTATCCTTAATTATCCTCAGGCTGATTTGGGCTATGTAGCAAAAAAGATCCGACAGATAGGAATACTATTGATAGCTTTACTTCTTATAGTAGATGTTCGGGCAATAATTTCTAATAAGCCGTAGAATAATTGCATGCAGAAAATGGATATTCATCGTTCATATCAAATCTACCAAACTGCATGCCTGTACTCAAGATAAAGCCATAGAGAAAAAGCTACTATTCACTTATATAGGGATACAATTTGCCGTAAAATCTCCATATTACCCAGGTAGAAGTTATATTTAAGTCGTGCGAAAAACACTCACTATTGCTCCGGTAGAAGTGCCTGGTAGTACATAGACCAGACAACTTATGGTACTATTTATTTTTTAGTATCGCTGTCATTTGATGCAGTATTTCCTTGGTATTCATTTACAAAGATCGTTAGATCACGTGTTGCCAGATCTAGTTGTTTACAGGAGGCTATTAACTGTTGAGACACATAATTTATCTCAGCAAATTCAATTGCATCTTTATTCAGCAGGTCAGTAAGCCCTATGATACGGGCAAGAGGCCCCCTTACTTCATGTGATGTGCGAAAAGCAACTGACTCAAGTGCACTTATGGCTTTAAGATTCTGTTCCTCCAGTTGTTTACGTTCAGAAATAGATAAGGCTAATAGCAAAAGATAGGGTTGCACCTCCGGTTGGGCTTTAACAGGAATAACCACCATATCTACCCATAAAAAAGATTCCGCTTTTGTTTTAATCTTTACTTCGCCCCGCCAGCTCTGGCCTGTATGGACAATATGTAGTATATGTTCAAATGAAGTTTCGTGATGGTCTTCTATGGTAAATAGCTGAAAGTTGCGGTTGATTAATTCCTGCGAAGAAAAGCTGGTTGCTTCTGTTAATGGATCGTTCACCCTTATTATATGGCCAGTCCAATCGGTAGTGGCAGATAAAAGATTTATATTAATGGCATCCAGGTACGCTTGCAGTTCGGCGCTTTGCTGCTTTACCCTTACATCCAATTGTTCAGAAAAAGTAAGCAACTCTTCATTCGATGTTTTTAATTTTTCATTTACAGATTTAACTTCCTCATTGGCAAGACTAAGGCTTTTCGAATAGGTATCGATCAATGAACGCAGCGCAAATGACTGGGCCATAACAGCAAAACCGGAGAGAAACATCAGCGCATTCTGAACGAAAATATATGGTACCGAAGGATCGGCAACAAATGAATGTGTAGCATCAAACCATATATACACGCTATAGCATCCAAAAGCCGATAAGAAAGCAAACAGCACACTAAATGGCCTGTCAAAAACGCTTACCGAGCAGCAGCCAATCGCAATCAGTATGTATTCTGTTCCTGTACGCCTGTCAGCTATGGCAAGCATCAGTATCAAAAACAAAAGACCATAAATAACTACAATCCTGGCTAGTGTATATTGTGCTTTTGAATTGAGGTAAAATACCAGTGAAAGTATGGGTAGAATTGCCAAGCCTTGTAATGCACTATATGAGCCGAGCATTGTAAAAACTATTACAAAAAATAGAGTTAGAATAATACCCATGAACAGAAATGCATTCAGGGCAAATAACTTCATTTGCTGAGTATAATCCATTGCTGGATTAAAACCTATGCGAAGGGCTGTTTGCCATAAATTTAGTAGTTGCGATTTTATGTTAGCCATGTAATACAGGTAGAATTGCTTCTCATTCACTTACTTTTAGTTTTGCCTGAAAATAAGGCACTATCACAATGTTAGATTTTATTTTCCTACCTGTGAGTCTATACCAATCAGGCAAGCACATGGGTTTCAGTATTAACCTGCCATACCTCGGATTGCCCTGTTTACAGATTATTCATGGAAACAGCATTTGAGTAAACAAATTTCAAAACGAGTCCATTCACCTTCCCAGGAAGTAAGCTCAATAGTTCTACCTATCTTATGAATTACTTCCCACACAATATATAAGCCCAGCCTGGTAAAACATCTGAAAGATATTTTACCAGGCTTTCCCCAATACCGATTCTATTATCACTTATTTCAATGATAGCCTGATGGGGCAAAATTACTTATATCGATCTTAAAATACAGGTTTTCTTTTGTAAAATCCGCATACTGGATGGCACTTGCCTGTAAGTTATTTGGAACAATATTGATCCTTTTGGGCCTGTGGAGAAAGAATTGGCTACTGTAGGAAGAGGAATGTTCTCTAATATTCGGTCGTACTATTCCTTGTATAGTAACTGCTCCAGTGATTGTTCCGGTAAGTTGTCAAAATAGATGGCCTTCCGGCAAACTTCCAGGTTGGAGTTGCGGGAAATAGTAGTGAGCTATTATAATGAGGCAAAAGGTGAACGTAAATAAGGTGAGGCTTTATAAATAAACTATCCAATTCACTAGTAAGTAAGAGTACACAATTAAGTATAAGATTTTGGCAAATTGTATCTTTGCTTATGCGTTATATCAAGAAGATTACAGACAAGCAAAAACAAGACTTAGAGAAGATTCATAAAGATAGTAAAAGTTATCAGGAACGTAACCGTTGCCAATGTATACTGTTATCCAATCAAGGCTATCAAGTACAGAAGTTAGCAAGCATTTTTCAAGTAAGTCAGTTAAGTATTTATAAGTGGTTTGATCGCTTTGAGAAAACAGGTGTGGTAGGGTTAAAGAACCAAAAAGGGAAAGGCAGAAAACCCATCCTTACTACCAGTAATGCTACCCATGTTGAAGTAGTGGAAAATAGCATAGAGAAAGAAAAACAACAACTTAAATTAGCTAAGCGAGAGATAGAAGCTAAATTAGGCACGGCTATGAGTGAGATGACCTTGAAGCGGTTTTTAAAAAAATTGACTACCGATGGAAACGTTTCCGTAAATGGATAAAGCCATTGCAAAACAAAGAAGCATATGAGCAGAAAGTCAAGCGATTACATGCTTTGCTTTATTTGGCACAGACAGGCAGTATAGATTTATATTTTGGAGACGAATCAGGGTTTTGCCTTACCCCTTGTGTACCTTATGGATGGATCAAAAAAGGCGAACACGCCCCTATTTTATCCCAAAGAAGTACAAGGATAAATGTATTTGGCTTGTTAAGTACAAATAATGAGTTGCTTACTTATCAGAAAAGTGGGAGTCTAAACGCTGACTTTATCATTGAATGTGTAGAGGCCTTCTCAACATCTATTTCCAAGTTTACTGTCATAGTCTTAGACAACGCCTCCTGGCATACATGTGGCCTATGGGAAGTCAAAAAAGAAGAATGGGAACAGAAAGGATTATACATCTTTTTGCTGCCTAAGTATAGTCCTCATCTTAACAGGATCGAACGATTTTGGAAGCAGGTGAAATATCATTGGCTCAAAGCCGAAGACTATCTGTCTGTAGAAGCGCTTAAGGAGGCACTTTATACCATCTTTTCAGGATTGGGTACTTACTTTAAACTTGATTTTAAAAAACTTGAAGTAGATGAAAATATTATACTTAATTGTGTTTAATTACTTAGTAATTTTTAGTTTTAAGTTCTGGGATTTGAGTTTTGCATTGAGCTTTTTGAGTTTGTTTTCTGTCTGGGTATTTACTTATATCTGCATCAGAGGGGAGAATGAATCAAAGTTTAAAGAATAGGAATATTGATTTCCACACGTGTTCCCGAAGTATGATTAAGAGCATCTTTCAAGTCTGTAATGCGGATCAATTCTTCCAGCCGTTTAGGGTTTAACAACCGTAAGCGTTCTTCTGTTATTTTGATTCCCATGGATTTAGATTTCAACACTGACTTTTCACGAAGTTGCGCCGCTTTTTCTCTGCCCACTCCATTATCTTCAATCGTGCACAACAATTGTTCATCCGCCTCTCTGACCGTAATAGAAATGGCACCCTTTTCTGTGGCATCTTTATGCAGTAAGCCATGCCAGATGGCATTCTCTACAAAAGGCTGCAACACCATAGAAGGCAAATAAGTACTTTCTTTCTCTATAGACTTATCCACGCCTATGGAATAGCTTATTTTACCTTTGAAACGGAGTTCTTCCAGCTGAATATAGGATTCCAGTAAGGCCAGTTCATTCTCTAACGTGACAGTTGTCGTTTCTGTATTCTCCAGAATTAGCCGGACTAGTTTGGAAAATTTAGAAAGGTATACCGAAGCAGTATCAGTTTCCCCATCCAACACCATCCGGTTGATTGAATTGAGGCAATTGAATAAAAAATGCGGATTAATCTGTGCCCGAAGGGCTTTTATTTCCAGTTCACTCAGTTGGCGTTTAAACGTAGCCTCCTTGATTTCATCATTTTTTGAAGTGAGCAACTTTTGATTTTTCAGCCGCTGCTGAAAAACATAGAACGATAAAATGGCTAACAGACTGATGAGGATGCCACCGCCAATAGAAGCTTTTTTAAAAGTGGCCTGCCGCTGCGTTTCCTGGGCCTGGATTGCCTTTTCCTTTGCCAATAAGGCAATCTGCTTGTCTTTCTTCTCAGTCTCATATTTTGCCTGCAGTTCATTTACCTCTTTGATCTTACTTTCAGTGAACAGGCTGTCTTTCATTTGATTTGCTAAAGAATAGAAATGATATGCCTGTTTGTAATCGTCCTGTTCCAGATGTAAGGCCTGGATGGCCGAATACACATCATACAACAGCAGATCCGCCTTGATTTCCTGAGCTAACTGCAAGGCTTCGTTCAAATAGGTACTGGCCTGCGCATACTGTTTGAGCTTGAGCGAGGTATTGCCCAGATTTTTCAGGCAGTTTGCCAGCGACTGTTTTCTGCTATGCTGCCGCCAGACCACCAGTGCCCGCTGGTGATACCCAAGCGCCTGGCCATGTTCATTTTGGGCTACGTACAATCTTCCCAGATTGCCCAAAACGATAGCAACCAAAACCGGCAGCCTTGCCACTTCAAAAATCCGCAGCGCCTCTTTGTAGGCTTTTGCTGCCTGGCCATACTTTTTCTGGGCCAAATAGATGTTGGCCATATTCTGAAGACTCATGCCATACCTAACCGGCAGATTGGCCTTTTTGAACATATCTCCCGCCTGTATATACGCATCTACTGCTTCATTGAACTTATTGGTGCGGTCATGTATGATACCAATCATGTTGAGCAGCATACCGACCTTTCGGGGGTCACTCTCTTTTTCTTCATTCTCCATCAGAAGGTAAAGCGTGGCCAGGCTCTTGTCATATTTGCCCAGATTCATATCCACCACCGCCATATGATACAATCCTTCGCCCAACCGCACGGAATCTCCCTGTGCCTTACTGTAATCAATTACTGCCTGCAAGTTTTCCTGGGCCTGGGCATAGTTGCCCTGCTGGTAGGCAAGCAGGCCATATGCGTACAGTGCCTGAAAATGCCCCTTCCTGCTATGCAACTTTTCGGACAGGAGTTTGATGCTGTCTGTATAGCTTTTAGCCCTGACAAAATCCTGCACTTCAACGTTCATGTAATAACAGCCTATTTTTTCGTACAAGTCAATTTTTCCCTGCCCGGCCGGAGTGATTTTCAGCTGTGAGAGTAAGCTATCAATTTCCGGTTGCGCCAGGAGAGATGTACTACCTGCTAAAAGTATAAACATTATCACTTGCAATAATACTTGTAGCTTCATAGGTTATTATATTCAAGAGTACGTTTTGAATATAATCATTTTTAACACAGAGGTTTACCTGTGCTATAAAATATAGCAGCAAACGCATAAAAAAGCTGAGTAATTGGGGTGTGAATGGTATGGAATGTCCGGCATCTTCAAATTGCCAAGTGAGTAAGGCCGAAAATAAACGTGAATTTTTATACAAAAAGACTAGGCGTTCCTGATAAGAGTAGATGAAAACATAATCATAAGGATGTAAACAGGAATGCCTGCTTTTTCCAGTAGCTATAATAGATAAGCATCTCCATTAAGGCCATACTTTTCCATAATCATTGTCATGGATTCCCAGCACCTGCTTCATCATCCATCAGAATAGTTTGTATGATAACTTTTATTCTAAGGGAACCAGAAGATCTACCCTGGTACCTAAAGCCCGGTTCATAGAATCTTTCAGGTCAGTAATTTGAATCAACTGGCCGGTTTTTCCCTTATTGTACAGCCTCAGACGCTCTTCGGTAATATGCAATCCCATGGATTTACTGTGAACCACCGAATTTTTCTTTAACGCAGTAGCTATTTCCCTGCCCACGCCATTATCTTCAATCACACACCTGAGCACGTCTTCTGTTTCTTTAATGCTGATATGTATAAATCCCTGTTCCTCTTTTTCTTTGTGCATTAAGCCATGCCAGATCGCATTTTCTACAAAGGGTTGTAATACCATCGAGGGTAAAAATGTATTTTCCTGGTCTATTGCCTCATCTACGCTGATTTTATATCCGATCCTGCCTTTAAACCGCAGATTCTCCAGTTGGAGATACGCTTCCAGCATGATTAGTTCATTCTGTAGGGAGACAGACGTGTTTTCCGAATTTTCCAGGATAAGCCGGATTAATTTCGAAAGCTTAGTCAGGTACCTGGAAGCACCAGCCGTATCCTGTTCCAGAATCATGCGGTTGATGGAATTCATGCAGTTAAAAATGAAATGAGGATTCATCTGTGCCCGTAAGGCTTTCATTTCCAGTGCACTCATCTGGTGCAGGAGCTGGGTTTCTTTGATTTCCTGGTCTTTTGCCATCAATAATTTCTGGTTCCTCATTCTCTGGCGAAGTAAATAAATAACCAACCCGGCAATAACTGTTACCAGAAGCAGGCCGCCAATCAGGGCTTTTTGCTGCAGCACTTTCCGCTGCACTTCTTTTTGCTGCACCTGTTTCTCCTTGGCAAAAAGGGCGAGTTGTTTGTCTTTTTCGCCTATTTCATATTTGGTTTGCAGTTCACTCAGCTGTCGGGTAGTTTCTTCATTCAGTATACTATCTTTCATGGCAGTAAATAGCCCCTGGTACTCAAAGGCTTTCTGGAAATTTTGCTGAGCCGCATATAAGGCAGAAAGTTTCTTATAACTATCGCGCAAGGCAGGTTTGGCATGAAATTCTTTTGATACCGAAAGCGCTTTCTGGAGATAATGTTGGGCCTGAGCATAATTTTTCAGCAACATATAAGTGTCACCCACCCATAGTAGATTTAATGCGATCTTATCCATCTGAGAAGCCTGTTCGCGGATGCGTAAAGCCTGAAGATGATATTGCAGGGCGCTGTCATATTTTCCCTCGGCACTTAATACTTCCCCCATATTACTGAGAATGGTAGCTGCTGTCCGGGTTGAGCCAATAGAATCGCTAAGCAGCAAGGCTTGTTTGTAATGCGTTCTGGCTTTTTCATATTGTTTCATCTGTGCATACGCATTCCCCATATTGATCATTACCCTCAGCTCACCCATTTTTGAATTGATATCCTGTTTCATGCTGGTAAAACTGGCCAGGGATTTATTATACATCGAAATAGCATCCTCCCACTTTTTCATAGATGTAAACAAATTGCCTACATTCATCGCTACCCTGGCTACACCAAAGTGTATTCTTTCCTTTTCGAAAAGCTCAAAAGCACCATAACTAATTTCAAGACTTTTATCATAGTTGCCCAGTTCATTTTCTATTACGGCCGTTTGAAATAAGCAATCAGCCAACAGGGAGGAATTCCCGGTAGTATTGCAATACTCTATGATGGGATTTAAATAGTTGAGGGCTTCTGTATATTTTCCATCAAAACGGGCCAGCATGCCAAGATAATAGTTAACATATGCCAAGGCATCTTTCGTATTTACCTGAGTGGCCACTCGTTTTATCGTATCTGCATACTGGCGGGCCACTTCCAGGTTACCTACTGTACTGGCGTATGTAAAAAACAGGAGTCCATACAGTTCAATCTTATCAGCTTTGTCCGGCGTAGCTTGTAAAACAGCCTGCAAACTATCCACATATACCTGTGCCATTCCGGGAACCTGTTTGGCTGCTTTGGTTGGTTTTGGTTTCTCACGTACCGATTGACCATGGAGGGAAGAGGCAAACAACATCAACAGCAGAATCAGGGGTAGAACAGAGGTGAGGGAGCCCATAGCTGTACTGTAAAAATGAAATTATAAAACCTGTTTTATTGAGTGGTAGCTTATATAAAGCTACTCATTCCGAAAGGAAAAGCAAAGAAATTGTATCATCTGTTACTATTACTGGCAGGTATACTCAGCGTAATAATGGAAGGATGTACACGATGCATTTTTTGGTTCCATGCGAAAATCTGTATCGAAAAATGGGAGCAATGTTTATTAGCTGCACAAGCCATATTTCCTGTTAAACATGCAGGTTTTCTGAGCAGGAAATAAAAGGAGAATCTCAATGGAAGGATAGCTTGAGACCATATAAATATAAAAGAGTGACAGGAAGCTGATTTTAAAAGTAAAGCATCAGGAACAGAATATATTTGCAGCATTATATTCTTTTCCTGATTAAAATAGAGTTGATTTTGTGTTTGAGCCAATTACAGACGCGATGTTGATTAATTGAGTATAGTTTCCTTAAGGTATATTTCTATGGTATAATAATGGCAGTAATTAAAATGCGGCTATTGCACTTCGTAAAGAGGCTAATCCGATGGTGGTACCAGGAGGTACAGCATACATTACGCAGGGATTATTTACATTGCATTGATCAGTAGGGCAGGCAACATTGGCAGGAAAAGGTCTGATCCGGGTAACACATTTAGCGTAAGGGGTACATTTTTTCCAGATACAGATTTTCAATTGCATTGAAGCCGGGATATTTGATTTTTCCTCCAGGATGATCGCCTCCGCATACTGGCCTGTGAGCTGAGATGGGACACCAATCATGGCCACCGTTGTTTGTTTACCGGTAGCCCGTACTGTAACATTAGAGATGATAATATATTCTGTAGCTGTATTGGCCAATACAGGAAGTAAACCCTGATGGGCAGAGGCTATAGCACTACTCTGCAACCATTGGGTAAATTGCTGCTGACTTACCCCTTTTATTTGGGTAAGGGTAATAGGATAGAATTCCTGCCCAAAATTTAAATTAATTACATCTACGGCTACATTATTTAGCATTTGTGAACTAATAGTTTGCTGGCTACGAGATGAAACTTCCTGGGTGGAAGAGAATTCGGGCTGAGGCGGGGAAGAAGAAAAATCACTCTCTGTTTGGCAGCTCCAGGTTATTGCCAGCAAAAGAATAAATAAAAAAAATAAAGTGCGTTTCATATGGTTTTATTAAGTTTTGTGTGGAATGAAGGATGTATAGATGAAAGATGCACAAATAAACTATTCCATTGAATGGCCACTGCATATCTGGCAGGTTTATTCAGATAAGTGGTATGTTATATTCCATAACTGGATTAAATTTCAAACCTTACCTAAAAATATACGGCTTATCCTTTGAGTAAAATTAAACAGGCAGTTAAATAAATTGCCTGATAATTGTTGCCATTAATGTAGGGGGTGCTTACAAAATTAGCGCTTAACTTACCGCTCAGTTTACCGAAACAAGGCCACAATTGGTATGCTATGCGACAGAAGCTGCATAGTTAAGCAGTTCAACCATGTTTCTGGCATGGGATTTTTTAAAAAGGTTGCTGCGGTGGTTTCGTACGGTATTGATGCTGATAGATAAAGTATCCGCTATTTCTTTGCTGCTGAACCCTTCTTTAATTAATTGAAGAACCTCAATTTCCCGTTGCGAAAAATTGGATTCATCCACAGCCGGCACATACGAATTGATTTTGGTATACGCTCCATTCTGATATTTCAGCCATTGCAGATGAACCCGCATAAAAGGTTTTTCAGCGGATATATCTTTAAAAAGAAGAAAATAGGAATACTTGCCTGTAGGATCGGCAATACTTATTCTTTCTTCCATCAGGTGAATATATTTGCCATCACCTCTGCGGAATCGATAATTCATTACAAACCGGTGTTCCTGTATTTCACGCTGGCGAATGGTTCTGGAAAATTCATCTATTTTTTGCCTGGCCCGCAAGAAAAGTTCTTTATCTTCTGCAGGCAGATAATTCGCCGTATTTCTAAAAACGGTATTCTTTAAATCATCGATTCCATACCCAAACAGATGAAGGCTGTTTTCGCTCAGGTAGGATACATTCATATATTTATCCTGTAACACAATTACACAGGGATGAAAAAGCCGCTCAATCATCTGGAGCCCTAGCCCTTCAGCTGCTGATTGTTTGTGAATGGATATTTCTCTGGCAGGTATCTGACCCAAAAATTCAGAAGTAAAAAGTCTTGATTGGAGCATTGTGGTAAAAGCTAATAGTTTATAAATACAACTTGAATTATTTTTTATTGTGGTGAAAGATGCCTCTGCTTTACGTGATCAGGCAACTTATATAATGGAATCAAAACTGCATTTTCATCTTTTAAAAACTATGTGTACATACACACATATAGATCTGCTATTAAATCACCTTCTGCAAAAGGCTTCTATTATTTTATGCCTACTCTCCTAAAATATTAATAAGATATGTATGCAGGCCTTATTTAATTCATCATATAACTAAGTATACGCATATCGGCATTTTTAATTATGTAACTATGTGATATTTCAATACTTGTATGAAAAACCAATGATTACAGATCCACTGAAAATTATTTTAACTATGGGTATGTACACACAGTTAAATAAGACAAAGGAATTCATTTTATATTTTTCATTAAAGCAAAGGTTAATGAGTAAAGAGTAAGATGAGTTAAAGCTAAAAGAGTTCGCCTAAGGCTAAATTTAAAAATCAGCACTCAGGGGTAACGAACCGAAAAGGTATCAGGCAAGATCATGGTAGAAAATCATTACATGTTTTATGATAAGACGGAAAGCTTACATTTTATTCTGTCCTATATATTATTGTCAGGTAAGGGGTATTATACCCTACCTTAATATAAATTATTTTACAAAAATTATTTAATTACCAGTCTAAAAAACGAATACAAATTCCTGCTCTTACTCTATATCCCACCAGACCCTAGTATTGATGTCATCCGGACCTTGCAGCAGAATAGCATCAGCACGGTTTTTTGCATTTAATGATTGTTCTATGATGGGGTATATAAACCGGACTGGAATTTTATTTGCGTTCTCATTATGTACACCAGGTTTTAAGCTAGGAAATCCGGTACGCCGCCAGTCAAACCACGCTTCAAACCCCTGAAAAAACTGGGAAATCCATTTCTGCGTGAGTACTTTCTCTAGTTTTTGTATATCTGTCCCTTCAAACATCACTTCATTTTGCAAAAAATAAGCTTCCTCAACTTGTTTCCCATAAAATTGAAACGATGCCTGAATACCATTTTTGTAATGTGTTTCAGGACTGGAGATAATAATTTTTCGCTGGGCTGCTTCTGCCAGAATAAACTGTAGTTCGGCATACGTCATCATAAATCCTTTGGCTATCTGTAAACCTTTGTCAGTAATGGATTGCTCATAAAACAATGGGCTGATACGTGATTGAAAATCAGGGCCTCCATTATAGCGGATGGCTTCTACATCTGTTAATCCATTCGGAATCCCTGTATATTCATCGTCTGTGGATGGAGTGGCTTCTGTTGAAGGAGTAGGCCGAAAGAAAACTTTTAGCCTGGGGTCCTGTAATTGCTGAAGTTTATCGATTAGGGTTTTGCTTGCTCTGGATTCGTTGAATGAGCCTATTCTCAGCGCAAGCAAAGGAAACTGGTCAGGAGCCGTGGCAGAAAAAGTATAAGAAGCATTGTCAACATTGCTTTCAAACAAGGGATATTCTGCCGGGTTTGCTACGATTTGCTGCATCTCTGCTCCTACCTCTTTGCGGCCAGAAATACGCAGTAAATAACGCAGGCGCAAGGAATTGGCCAGTTTTCTCCATTTGTTTATATCTCCGCCATAGATAAAATCATTTTCAATATTGGCTGCATCTGATAATAACCGGTTAGCTTCTGCCAGATCAGTCAATATACCTTCATAAATAGTTTCCTGCCTGTCGTAAGCGGGCGATAGTATACCTTCTTTGCCTTGAATCGCTTCTGTATAAGGAATATCGCCATAACAATCCGTTACCAGAGAAAATAGCCATGCCCGTAACACCAAGGCAACACCCCGGTAATTGTTCTCTTTTCCTTCACTGGTTTGCTTTAATATATTGTTTACATCCCGCATATTATCGTATACTGCATCCCAGATCTGGTTCCGTTCACCCCATATATAGCGGTCAACCAGGGTAGTTGTATTTTTAGCCGTATACTGAATCACCGTTGTGCCAATCACCCAGGATTCATTCACCAGGGTATGCATCATGTCCCGCTGGATACCGGCTAAGAGCTGTTTTGGTAATACAGTCGAAGGGTTATTGGAATTGGTATTTATGTCTTCAAAGGAATGGGTGCAGGCAGATATAAGCAGCCCTACAAATAACAGCCGGGTATTATTCAAAAATCTGCCATTGCTTTGTGTGCTATTCATACTTACGCCATTATAATTTAACACTTAAAGTAAATCCATAACTTCTGACAGTAGGTAAGGCCAATGAATCTACTCCAGGAATAATCGTACCTCCGGCGGTTGAAGCCGTTTCAGGGTCAATGTGAGGTACTTTTGACCACAAAAATAAGTTGCGGCCTACCAATGAAAAGGTAAGTTCCTGTAAGAAACTGGAGGGCAGCAACCGTTTGGAAAAAGTGTAGCTTACTTTCATCTCCCTGAGTTTTACAAAGGAAGCATCATACATCATCGGTTCGAGAATACGCCGGTTGGCTGTAAGAGCGGTATGCCATTCCTGTGCCGGAAGTTTTATAGTATTCGGTAAGAATCCGGTAATATTGCCTTCTGCATCTGTTAAAGCAACTACACCTTTTCCAACCACTCCATTTCCAGGTAAATTCAGGTCATAGCCATTGGTTCTGCCTTCGAGTGTTTCAATCAAAGAGCCTGCTTCCCGGCCAATGGTTTGTGTATGTGAATACAATTTTCCTCCTTTGCGGATATCCAGTAAAACCATCAGTGAAAGATTTTTCCAGGAAAAAGTATGTTGCCATCCAGCCAACCAGTCAGGGTTATAATTGCCAAGTTTAATGAGATTTGGAGTAGCTAAGGGCGCTCCTTTTTCATTGTATACGATTTGCCCCACATACTTTCCCGAAGGATCATAATACGGATCGTTTGGATTGGCACTTACCCGCTGATAACCAATCCCATATATATCGCCCATCCTGTCGCCGACACTGGCCTGAATATTCACATACCTTGTGCTGATTACATGGCTTTCGATCTTCTGGCCGGTTACAGGGTCTGTGTATAATTCTCTGACTTTACTCCGGTTGAGAGAAAAGTTAATTCCGGTGGTCCAGGTAAAGCCGTTTTTCAGTTGGATGGGAATGAAAGTAAGGATTGCTTCCAGACCCTTGTTCTCAATTTTACCGGCATTAATGATACGAGTTCGGTACCCGGTTGTATTGCTCACTCTTGCACTCAGAATCTGATTTTTGCTTAGGGTATGATACAAGGATACATCCACTGCCAGACGGTTTTGGAAAAGCTTCATCTCAAATCCTGTTTCTACCGATCGACTTTGTTCTGGTTTTAGCTGTGCATTGGGAATAAAATTAAACTCGGTATAGGTGGGTGTACCTTGAACCGGTGTTTGCGGTCCATATACTGAGGCTAGCTGATAAGGATCGGTATCGTTTCCCACACCGGCGATTCCTGCCCGTACTTTAGCAAAATTAATGTGGGGAGAGAGTGAGAAAATATCTGAAACAATGGCGCTTACCGAAACTGAGGGATAAAAATACGACCAGTTATGTGCAGGCAACGCACTGGACCAGTCATTGCGGCCGGTTAGTTCAAGATATAATAAGTCTTTATATCCTAGTTGTGTGAAAGCATATAAACTATGTATCTTTTTCTCTGAGTGAAAGCTGGCATATTCCAGAGGAACGTTGGCATTCATCAATGAATATTCGCCAGGAATGGCAAGCTGCGGAACACTAGTATCAGATAATTTTATCTTTCTGTAAAGTGCATTGCCTCCCACACTTGCTGACAAACTAATATCTGAAGAGATAGCTTTATTCGCAGAAAGCAAAAAGTCAACATTGGTTTCCTGCAATAAAATCTCTTCTTCCCGGTAAGAACCTTTGGGAAATTTCTGAGAGCTGTATGCCCTTTTCCGGTTGCGAAATTCATCTACATAATCGGTTCCTGCCCGTAACATGAGCTGCAACCAGCTTGAAAACCGGTAAGTGGCTGAAATATTTCCTAAGAGGCGGTTTAAATCTTGTCCGTTGGTATTTTCATATACGGTAAAATATGGATTATCATGTGCGCCATAGCTTGAATTAAACTGATTTACCCCTGTTTTCCCATACTGCCAGTACTCCCGCAAAGACCGCATATTCACGGAACGTCCCATCCAGATAAAATAAAACATCAGATTTTCATTGCCATAGGTAAGGCTGGGCCGGTTATTACTCAGACTTTTAGAATAATTAGCAGACAAAGAAAGATTGAGCCTGGAACCTATTTTATATCCGGTATTTAAGGTAACGGCATGGCGTTTTAAATCAGTATTAGGAATGATACCACGTTGATTCGCATACGTATAGGCTAGCCGGATATGTGCTTTGTCGTTACTTCCGCTAACAGCCACATGCTGACTGGTGGTAATGCCGGTTTGAAAAAAGTCTTTTACATTGGCTGAATGCGAAAGAAAGGAAGTTGGCATAATCTCGCCTCTTTCGGCTAGTTGAGCAGATATATCGATGTCACCGATCTGTGCATGTAAATTACCTACATCTCCACCCCGGAATCCGTTGGTGGTGGGTGAATCGAATTGTTTAACCAGCTGGCCATTCATCTCAGGTCCCCAGCTAATACTTCCCAGGTCCTCCCTGAATTCAAATATTCCATTGATCCCCTGGCCATATACATTCTGATACTCAGGCAAACGCAGGGGATTTTCCAGCGTAAAGGTTGAACTTAGGATAACACCCATTCCTTTACTTCTTCTACCAGTTTTAGACTTAATAAGCACTACGCCATTCTGCCCTCTGGAACCATACAACGCCGTAGCATTAGCTCCTTTCAATACGGTTATCGACTCTATATCATCCGGATTTACAAGTCCTGCTCCATTGCCATAGTCTACTTCCTGGTTATTGCGGCCTGAGGAACCTATGAGTTCATTGGTGATTGGCACTCCATCCACTACAAAAAGAGGCTGGTTCTTACCAATATTCAGGGAACGTTCTCCCCGGATGGTAATTCTGGACGAACCTCCAATACTGGAAGGATTATTGACTACCGTAACACCAGCGATTTTTCCGGCAAGTGTATTCACCAGATTCATTTCCTGGGCTTTGCTTATATCCTCACCAGCCACCATCTGCATGGCATAGCCTACTTCTCTTTTTTCTCTTTCCACTCCCAGCGCCGTTACTACTACTTCATCCAGTTGCCGGTTATCTGCGGAAAGGGCTATTTGCAGGTGAGTTTGCCTGCCCACTTTTATGCTTTGTGATAAATAGCCTACATAAGAAAATAATAATATACTAGCGGTATCTACCAGGATACTGAATTTTCCATCAGCATCGGTAACTTTCCCTTCCAGCGTCCCTTTTATCAGCACATTTACGCCAGGTATTCCTTCATTCGTGCTGGCATCAGTAATGCTGCCAGAAATGAATTTGGGATCAGAAGATTGATTTTTTCCAGGACTTCCTGCCGCTAATCCACCTGATACTGGAACAGTTGTTTTACTTTTTGTAAGTCTAATGAAACCATTTTCCATTACCTGATAGTCAATGGCCAGAGGCTTGAGTAAAGTATCCAGTAGATGCGACAAAGGAATATTTTCCTTATGAAGCGTAATTTTCTGCCTGGAAATAATCTGATTGGTATACAAAAACTTTACACTGGCTTGCTTCTCAAGTGAATGTAAAATCTGTTTTAACGGCTCATTTTCTGCCCTTATGAAAACTGTTTTTTCAAAATTATGCTGCGCCTCTACAAGGAAGTGGCTGGTTAATCCAATAAGCAGGAAAAGCAGCGTTTTTGTACGCATAAGCAGACTTATTAAGCCATTATATTATAGCTATTGGCAGGATTTTCCTTCAAATAAAATCGTATTGCCCTTTACCTGATAACTCACTTCCCCTAAAGTAGACGCCAGCAATTGCAGGGTAATTTCCTGAGACTGGTCCGTAAAATCTGCTGTGATTCGGCAGTCTCTGTTTACATCCGGATAAGTAATTTCCACATCAAACTTGCGTTCGATCCGCGCTAACACTTCCTGTATAGGTGTTTCATCAAAGTGCATGTCATATGAAGTACCCTGAATATAGCCCGAAGTGGATTGAACCCTTGTTTTAGTAAAGCCGTTGGGACTGGTAGTACCCATTTCCATAGGTTCTAATACTACTGAATTTACAGGTTCTGCCGATTCATTATTTGTTACAGCAACTTTCCCGGTTAATACTACGATTGCTACCTGCTGCTTTTCGGGAGATTGTTTCACATGAAAGCTTGTCCCCAACACTTTTGCTTGCACCCTTCCGCATTGAATCAAAAAGGGTTGCTTCGGATTTTTAGCTACTTCAAACAAAGCTTCTCCCTGTAATTCCACTGTGCGTACTTTTGCATCTTTTTCAAATTGCCTGGGATACTTTAATTGGCTGTTTGCTTTCAGCCATACCAGGGAACCGTCTGAAAGAATAACTTTTTTAATCTCAGTTCCAGAGGCAAACGTAACAAAATCAGCTTCAATCCTTTCCTTCTGAACCCAGTTCCAGGAAAAATAGCCGAAGAAGATTATTAAAATGGCTGCTGCTGAGATTCTTACATAAGGTTGCAGAAAAATGATTTTTCTGTCGGAAGGAGCTTGCAGCTGATTGTCTATCTGTTGCCTGATTTTATTTTCTAAAGCCGCTTTTTGTGGCTCTGAAAGATTTTGTATGCCATCCTCTTCATTTTCAAATGATTCGTACCATTGCTGAACCAGCCTTTCTTCCTCTGGTGTACAGCTTCCGGTCTGATACTTTTCCAGTAATTGTTTCAATTGTTGATCTGTCATTCCCAAAGTGGGTCTTTTCTTCCTTAAAAGTCAAGCTGGGAAGCCATTACCCTACCTTCTTGTGTGTTTTTATTGAATACTGCCACCGCTTCTCCTTCACTGAAGAAACAGATGGCAGGAAAGAAATGAGTAATACAAGCATTTATAGGTAATCTTGCAGCGAGAAACGCAGTTGCTTAAGTGCTTTCGTTAGTTGTTTTTCAACCGCCTTCTGGGAAATATCTAATTGTTGCGAAATTTCCCGGATCGTAAAGTTTTCGCGCCTGCTCATCCAGAACACCTGCTGGCACCGTTGAGGCAACCGGTCTGTTACTTGCTCGATGCGGTGGAGCAATTCTTCAAACCGGAGGGTGTTCTCCGTAGACAGGTCTGCTTCGAGCTTGGTTACCGTACTAATATAGGCTTTACGTACCTTTTGAGAACTAACCGCATTGATTACTTTGTATTGAACAGCCTTGTAAAAGTAAGCTTCCCACGACTGGCTTAGTTGAAAAGTACTGCGTCTTCGCCAGAGGGAAGCAAAAATGTCCTGTACGATTTCCTCACACAAGGGGCCATCTTTTAAGCGTTTATACGCAGCCCTGTATAATTTTTGCCAGTACTGTGTATAAAGCCACTTAAAAATCTGCTCATCCCCTTGCCGGAGCCTTTCCAGGAGCTGTGTGGTGGTCAGATGGTCGAATTGTTTGTCCATTGAAATAAACGAAAACAGAAAATAACCATTTCAATAATACTATCTATTAAACCTGATATGGCCTGGCAGTAGCCTTATTATCGGGTAGCATGTATGTGTACGTACACATAGTTAAGCAAACCGGTCTACTCCCGGGAGCAGAGAAATACATATTGAAAATTTAATGAAGATTCCGGAGTTTAGTAACCTACAGAAAAAAGAAAAATTTTATAAAAAATACCGTTGCAGTTCTATTCAGTTTTCAAAAAGCCTATATTTGAGAATATCTTAGTCCGTCAAAGATAAATATAATTTTGATTGTTGCTAAAATTAGTAAGAAACTACTATTGCCTGACAGAAAGGATTTTTATAAGTTGAATAAATATTGTACGTACACATATTATTATACGTATAATTTGCATTTGCTTCTTATCTTTCACCTGGGTCTTATCTGGTCAACAATAAGTGAAAATGCATAGTAAAATGATGGAACTGAGAAATATTGTATAAAGTGAAGGAGAAAAAATGAGCCGTATTGAAGATGAAATTCAACAAACATCCTTTAGAAATCAATTGTCTAAAACTGGTATTAATTTAATTTACACGGGAATCTGGCTGAAAGCGGCACATAGTGACTTTTTTAAAAAATTTGGCCTTACGCATCCGCAACATAATATCCTGCGTATTCTGCGTGGCCAAAAGCAACAGCCTATCAGCGTGAACTCCATTAAAGAGCGGATGGTAGATAAATCTTCTAATGTATCGCGGATTACAGAAAAGCTGCAAAAAAAAAAGCTGATCCAATGCCGGCCTTCTGATGTAGATAAACGGGCGGTAGATATAATCATTACACAAAAAGGGCTCGACCTGCTCTCTCTGATTGACCAGCAAGTGCATGAAATAAATGATCTGCTGGCTCACCTGGAACACAGCGAACTGGTGCTGCTTAATTTGTTGTTGGATAAGGTCAGAAATAAACCACCACGGAAATAGCGTTATCTCCGGAATTGAAAACCAGGGAACGTACCTAAACTATTCGGGTAAGTCGTTAAATCATGGGGTCTGGTCTGTTTCCGTAATCGGTTGATACAGGGGTTTCAATTCATTCATCAATTGGCTGCTACAATCATACCGCTATGTTACCAGATTAAATCCACTGGGCTTGCTGGGCATATAATAACAATTCGCGGCTATTACGGGCTTTGGCTTTTTGAAACAGATTGCTGCGGTGGTTTTTTACGGTGTTCACACTGATGGCCAGAGACTCACTGATTTGCCTGGTGCTTAATCCATCCCGGATTAGCCCGATAACCTCCTTTTCCCGTTGCGTGATATTCACGTCCGATTGATGAGGTACATAGTCTTTAATTTTTACCTGGCTATACCCTTGAGACTGGTATATTTCCAGTTTAACCTGGAATAATTTCTGGTCTTTATTTGCTTCCTTAAATAAGGTGAAAAATACATAGCGTTTGTGTTTACTCTCGATCACTACTTTTTCGTCTAACAAATGCATATACCCACCTTTAGGTTGCTTCAGCCGGTAGTGAAATACAAAGCGATAGTGTATAGGATTGAAATGTTCAACTTTTAAGATAAAGCTATTCATGTATTCAACCATGTGCTTTACAATGGACAAGTCTTCCGGATGAACCAGGGCAAAATAAGCTTCCGGTGTCAGCTGCATCATATAGTCTGCCGGATAGCCCAGAATAGCTTCACTGTTTCTGGTAATAAATAGCATTTCCGGATGATGAACCGGGCAAAGCAAAATGGCCCAGGCAGGAAATAATGCTTCGGCCAGAGAAATTCCTTTCCATATTTCTGCTGTATCGGTTTCTATTTCAGTTTTATTCTGTGGCTGCGGGCCTGCATATTTCACCATCATATTTCGCAGCATATGTCCGGTTTGATGAGCATGATTCATAGATAGAAAATTAAGTTTACCAGATCGTAGTTGATTATGTATAAGTGAAAGTAATAGCGCTTAGATCAGGCTATTACTGGTGTCTTCTTACTGGCGGTTGAATAAATACTAAGGCCAAGTATGGCCCAGATAAGTCCCCACGCCCCGATAATGGTACTGGGCGGACGGCCTCCTGCCAGGATCAGGATAGGAAACATCACCAGAAAAGGATACAATCCTACACTCAGCGGAATCCAGCGTTGCCATCCCTGCCAGACTTTAACCCGTACCACTATGATTCCAATTATAAGCATTCCTATTGCATTAAGTAAAGCTCCAATCTGGGTTAAAGGCAGCGGCAGTAAAGTCATTACCTGCTGGGTAGATAACCAGGCAGAAACTGCATAACATACTTGTCCCAGGAACGGAATGAGAAGTAATACCGGAGCTACGCTTTTATAACCTAAGGCTTTTGTCAGAAGTAAGCCAGCAAGACCAGCCATAAACCCCATCTGGGATAAAAAGAAGAGACTTCTCAGCAGATAATCGTGCCGCTGGAAAAATTCACGTAGTACCATAGGCAGTTGCGGCATCGAAAACATGGTAATTAAACTAATGGCGAATAAAATGCCACCCATTATACAGGCTTTACCTAATACTTGAATGCCATACGCTGGTTTTAAAGAAGAATGCATGAAAAATAGTTAGTTATGATTGCTGAAATAGTAAAACTGCTGCAAAAATAGTGTAAGAAGCACCCGTATGTAAATAGTGCTTTTATACTATATCAGTGGGAGCAAAAGAGAAATGGTAGGAAAGTACCATAGGCTGGCAGGTCATGCTTTGCCAATTTTGCTGCCACAAACCCAATAAGCCAGCAAACAGAAAACTATCTATTCAGTAAATATTATGTGCCTTACTCTTACTTATACTTTCAAACTCGATACAGACCGCTTGTACCTAGAGCCGCTTGCAGCTACAGACTTGCCCATCCTGCATTCGTTTCTGACCGATGAATCTGTACGCCAATACTTATTTGATAACCAGATTGTACCCATCAGCCAGTCAGCCGAAATTCTGGAGACAGCGCTGGATACCTTTTCTACCCATGGCTACGGCTTATGGCTGATATACCTGAAAGATTCTCTGGAAATGATTGGATTCGTAGGCTGTATTCTTTTTTCTCCGAACCACAGCCTCAGTTGCTATATGCGTTACTGCCCCCATATGAGAAAAAAGGCTATGCTACGGAAGCTTCTAAATGCATTATTGGCTATGCCTTTGAAAAACTAGGCTACACCTATCTTATAGCCAGTTGTGATGTACCCAATAGGGCTTCTGTGCAGGTGATGAAAAGATTAGGAATGCAGTTGCTGAAAGAAGAAGTACAAGATGGGAAGCCGCTGGTGTTCTATCAAATTAATAAACAACAATCTCAATTTTCCAGACAGTACTTATAATTGGTAGAAAAGTACTATTTCAAAACAACAATCCCTGATGTATTTTTGTATCATAATTCTCATAATATCAACAGCATATATATTCATCTTTTAAATCCATGCAAACTAAATTAATTAAATTATTAATACTTTTTATCCTGCTATCCGGCACCAGTTGTCGGCAATTTCTGGATTATTTCGACGAGGTAAAACCAGTACAACTGATCGTAAAAGACTATGCCTCTGGCTTGCTTAGCCCTTCCGGAATGGTGTTAGATGCCAGAGGTCAGCTATGGGTATCAGAAGCTGGTACCGGAAATAATGACAGCCGCATATCGGTAATAATGCCGGGTGGCAAGGTATATACAGCTATTGTCGGCTTCAGTTCTTCTATATTTGATGGCTTCCCGGCAGGAATTACTCACCTGGCTTTGAAAGATGGGGTTTTATGGATTCTGCACAGTGGGGAAGGCAAATTGTACCAGGCAGAAATAGCTACTTTTAAGCCTGGCGATTCTCCCCTGAAAGCAAACGATTTACCTTCAGAAGATGTCGGCACTTTCGTGAAAGCGTACAATTTCGAGCATGATACCAATGAATCAAATCTGTTTAAAATCACGGTTGGCCCCGATGATGCCCTCTATATAGCGGATGCAGCAGCCAATGCTATTATTAAAAGAGATAAAGCCGGAGAACTGAGTGTATTTGCCAACATACCAGGTATCAAAAATCCAACTTCTGTCGGGCCTCCCATGCTTGAGTCAGTACCTACTGGCATCGTGTTCGATGGACAAAAGTTTTATGTAACTACCTTTCTGGGTTTCCCTTTCCCGGCTGATAAAGGAATCATCTACCAGGTTGACCTGAAAGGCAAAGTGTCTGTCTATCAGCAAGGCTTTACGGGTTTAATTGATCTGGATCTCGACCTGGATAAGCGGCCGGTCGTACTGGAACTGGGCACATTTGGAGAACAAGGACCAAAACCCGGCACTGGTAAAATTATACGGGCTTCCGGTAAGCAACAACGTGTGATTATCGAGGGCCTGAATATGCCTACTGATCTGGTAAAAGCAAACCTACGCACGTATTATGTCAACAGCCTGACAGATGGCAAAGTGCTGCAAGTAACTCATCCCTGAATATTCTTACTTATTCATTCACCATACAACCACATGCGCTTCCTTAACAACTAACAAACAGGCAGCGGTAAAATCAACCATAAAATGCTTACCCTTGAAACTCAACAAACTACCAACAAAACATTTGTACATACGCTGATCCGCTGGACCACAGCCAGTTTTATAGGATTTACTTTCTTCAGCTATGGCACCGCGATGATGGATTATTTTCTGGTGTATCCGTCCCGTTTGATCGTAGGAGAAAAAGAATTTGTAGCCTATCATGCCTTGCTGGAAGAACGGATTGTTCCCATCAGTGTGATTCCCTTCGGCCTGCTTACCGTTCTGAATATTCTGCTGTTCTGGTTCCGGCCGGCAAGTTTACCCAGAAAACTGGTCTGGGCTTCGTTTATCTGCCTCTTGCTAGACTGGGTATCTACTATTCTCGTACAGATTCCAATCAATCTTCAGCTCAACCTGGGCAAAGACGAATACCTGATCCGCTATATTATGGAAACCAACTGGGTCAGGGTAGCGCTTGAATCCGCCCAGGCCATGATTGCACTGCTTGTACTTGGCAATATCATTCCCGGAAATAATGCTCGTAGGGATAATTTTTAATCTCTGAAGCTGCTTTGCATGTTTAAAGCATAGCATTTCCTAACCGAAATATTACTATTCTTCCAGAGCAAGAACTCCTCAACTACTCTCTTAATTTTTCTTAAGCCGGGCCGCACATACATACGGCTACAGAATGTACCATGCCCGGACACTACATATATTTAACTCGTAAACTCATGAAAACAAACAAATTATTTACTACAGTATTCACCTTTGGATTAATAACCTTAGCTGCCACCTTTACTGCCTGCAACGACGATGATACAACTACCAGTCAACCCAGGGATATGGCCTATGGTCCGGAAGTGAGTGTAGGCAATGGAAAAGCACGCAGTTTTATCAAGCTGGATAATACCGGCAATCCAACTTCCATAGGATTTACCTTGAGTAAAACTGCCCTGGAAGGCCTCCCGCATGAAGAAGAGTCATACCTGCTCGCTTTACCTGAAGAAACGGAGAAAACGCCTTACAATTTCATTTCATTAGACTGGGCTTCGCATGGACATTCACCGGAAGGCGTTTACAATGTACCCCACTTTGATATGCACTTTTATATGATCGACCAGAGTAAAAAGGCTGGTATTCTGCACCCAAGTGATGAGATCGAACGCTTGCCGGATGCAAAGTTTCTGCCTCCTACGTATTTCAGCCAGCCTGGAGAAGGTGTGCCACAAATGGGAAAACACTGGGTAGATGCAACATCGCCCGAGTTACAGGGAAAGCCATTTACAGCTACTTTTATCTATGGAAGCTACGATGGAGAAGTAATTTTCCATGAACCCATGATCTCCCACAGCTGGCTGCTTGCCAGGCCTGACACCATAATGACTATTCCACAGCCACAAACTTTCCGGCAGGGCGGTTTATATCCGGCCAAGTATAGGGTTGAGTTTGATGAAGCCAGTCAGCAGTATATCATTTCCTTACTCGAACTAAGTGCAAAACAAGCATCTCTGTAAAGAAACCCAGTATCCCCGCACACCCTTTTTCAAACACACCTATGCATACAATTCATTTAACAAAAGCGAATACCGGCAAGCATTTTCTGCTTGGCTCTGACATGATTACCGTGAAAGCCGGAAGCCAGGAAACGTCAGGTACCATGCTGGCAATGGAAGTAAAAGTACCTAAAGGCGGTGGCCCTCCTATGCTACATAGACATACTTATAGCGAAACATTTTACTTTCTGGAAGGAGAATTTATAATGACTACCGCTAACAGTGATTACCAGCAACATAGTGTGAGGGTACAACCAGGTGATACTTTAGCCATTCCTTCTATGGTTTGGCATACCTTCAGGAATTCTGGTGATACAGAGGGAAAGTTTCTGGTTGTACATAGTTCTCCGGTAATGGAAGGATTGCTTCAGGAACTTGGTAACCCCATTCAAGATATGGGTCACTTGCCTGTACTGGAGACACCTCCTTCTGCCACACAAATGCAGGCCATGTTACAGGTGCTGGGAAAGTATATGGAATTTCTTCCGGCTGAAAAGTTGAGCACCTAATTACCTTCGATTCTCCTCTTTGCAATGAAAAACTTTGTTATACTACTGGTTTTAAGTCTGCTATCTACACAGGCAGTGGCGCAGAAACCCTTTCTCTCAGAAGCAGACCTGGCCAGACTCTCGTATCATCTACCAGATATTGATCCCAGAGATAGCATCGCTTTACATCAGGCGGTAGTAAGGCTGGCTACACAGGTCCGGACTGATATTGAGAAATTGCAGCAATATTATTTAGTTTCTGATCCTTCCATCCAGCAATTATTTGCTGAAATGTTATGGTATAGCTATACCCTGGAAGGAAATTACCAGCAAGCCTTGCAGTACCTGTCTACCTTTCGTTCGCTGCTTGTAAAAGAAACGGATCAGAAAATGTACGGGTTAAAAATCGAAAGCTATCTGCAGGCAAGTCTGGCAAGCCTCCATTCCGGAGATTCCACATATACAAGTGCAGTAAAGCAAACCATTCTCAAGGCGCATCAGGCTATTCCATCTGCGGAAGTGAAACAACTGGTAGACCAAGCAAAAGCAAGCTACGAAGCACCTTATAAAAAGGAAAGTTACAAATGCATCATAACCGGCTGGGCTGAATTCCGGAAGAATAATGGAGGATATTTAACTATTTCGCTCCTTCGATTCGTGTTGCCTACTTACATACAGTACCTGATACATGACCAGGTGAGTGCCCCGGCTTTGGCTGCTTTACAGATGCTGGATAACACTCAGGTTACAATGGAAACGGTTGCCATTCCTATGCGGAATGGCATTCATACCGGCGCTGAAGTATTTAAAAATGCGGCTTCTCCATCTTCGCTGCCTGTTATCATAAGTGTAAGTCCGTGTCTCAACCCGTTTTGCCAGCGAGCGAGAGACAGCCGGAAAGTGAAAGCGATGTTCTATCAGGGAGGAAAATATCCGAATCAGTTCCTCATTCCTTATCCCAGGCTAAAAATGTAGGCTTTATTAAACACCTTATTACAACCTGTATCCTATACGACTAGCTTCTCATGTGACATGATGATTATTAATCTATAGCCAAAAGCCTCTATTTATTTCCTTAGGCAAGCGCTTCACAACAGAAGCCTAGTTTGTTTTTCTTCAAAAAATTATAAATCAATACTTTACAATGACTACAACCACTCTTCAACGGCGATTTTACAATCCGGTCCAGAAAGATTACGTAACTTTTTTAGAAACCTCCAGGGAAAGTGGCGGCAAACGTTCACACGGCTTACTGGAAGTTTCTCCTGGCGGTAAAGTAAGTCCACATTACCACAACACCTTTTCAGAAACATTTGAGGTTCGCTCCGGAACGCTTAGCCTGCAATTGGGTAACCGGAAACTGGTACTACAGGCTGGAGAAAAAGCTACTGTACCGCCAGATACGCTGCACGCCTGGTCGAATAAATCCGATGAAATGCTGGTATGCGATGTGGTGCTGGAGCCGGGAAATGAAGGTTTTGAAAAAGCCTTGCAGGCAGCCTATGGCATGGCAAGAGATGGCCTGCTGCTTTCCAACGGCCTGCCCAAAAGTATCTGGCACATGGCATTGCTGGTGAAAATGGGAGAATCTAAACTGGCTGGCAATATGCGCTCGCTAAATGGGCTGTTTCATGTACTCGCAATCATTGCCCGGTGGCTGGGCAAGCACAAGGATTTTGAAAAGTATTACAAAATCTATTAGTCCTTCCAAACCAGTACCCGGGTGAAGAAGGAGGCACCTATACTAAAATCAAATCCATATGATTAGAAAAATAGTAAAAATAACAGGCATCGTATTGGCAGGTTTATTCCTGTTGACAGCGGTTTTTTACCTGGTGGCCTACCAGGATATCCAGGAACGTATCAATAAAGTGTATGATATCAATCCTGAACCCATTACCGTACACTATGACACTACCTCGATACAACTCGGGACCAGACTGGCAATTGCCAAAGGGTGTACCGGTTGCCACAGTGCAGATCTGGGCGGCAGGATATTTATAGATGATGCCCATAAACTAGGATACTTTGTAGCCAGCAATCTCACCAGTGGAAAAGGAGGATTACCCGAAGGGTATGGCTACCGTGATTGGGTACTCGCCATAAAGCATGGCATTAGAAGAAACGGTAAACCTTTATTCATTATGCCTTCCCATGAATTTAACAGCCTGACTGAGCGGGACATGGGGGCAATTATTGCATATGCTTCAAATTTGCCAGCCATAAACCGTGAATTTGAGAAAAGTCAGCTGGGGCCTTTAGGCACTGTACTTACGTATCTGAATAAAATACCACTGCTTCCGGCTGAAAAGATAGATCATTCCAGAAAGATGGTGAAACAGGTAAAGGCAGAAGTGTCTGCGGACTATGGCAAATACCTGTCTGCTACCTGCCAGGGTTGCCACCGCCCGAATATGAAAGGAGGTGAACCGCTTGCTCCTGGTTTTCCACCAGTACCTGATATTTCTTCAACTGGCCACCCTGGCAGCTGGACGCATGATCAGTTTGTTACGACTATCCGCACCGGTAAAACGCCGGAAGGAAAACCGCTTGATCCTAAAGAAATGCCCTGGAAATCTGCCAGTGCTTTTACTGATGATGAACTGACAGCCATACACTTATATCTGAATAGCCTTTAAGTAATTTTAATTAACATTAGTATTTACAAATTTATGACAACCAATTCTGTTTTACCCAGCGCTGCATACCGCATCTGGTTATCTGTATTGTACTCCTTCGTTGGTCTATTCCTGACTGGAAGTCTGGCCAGTTGTGAAAAAGATGACGTAAAACCCCTGCCAGAAGTAACTGAGCAGTGGATGCTCGAACGCTTGTATTTTGGCCGTTCTATGCCTAACGGAGAAGAAGTATCCGAAGAAGCCTGGGATTCATTTGTAGCAGAAGTAATAACGCCCCGTTTTCCGGATGGCCTCACCTTACTGGATGCCCAGGGACAGTGGCAGGAAGAAGATGGCGTGATCGTCAGGGAGTCTACTTTTATTCTGGAAGTTGTTCACCCCGAAAGTACATCCGACGATGATAAACTGAAAGTCATTATAGAGGAGTACAAAAAACGCTTTCAACAAAGTTCTGTATTACGTGTTACACAGCCGGCAGAGGTAGAATTTTAAATTTGTATAACCAGTCTCTTTGCACCTATCTCATGCATAAGCCAACAAAATCAACCTGGGTCGTTACTGCCTTTTTTCTGTTTACCATTTTTTCGGCGGGAGGGGCTACTGTAGAAAGTTTCGTAAATTATCCTACCTGGTTATTAATAGGTCCTGATGAATTTAAGGCCTATCACCAGGCACTGGGGCCAAGAATCATTATTACCATGGTACTGCCTTTCCTGCTTTCTAATATCTTAAACATCATTCTGTTGTGGCACCGGCCGCAGGTTATTCCCCGATGGACTGTGTGGGCTTCACTTTTGCTGCTACTTATTATATGGATCTCTGCTATTACCATTCAGTTTCCCATACAGGGCCAGTTAGGTACAAGCGGGTTTTCCAAAGAGGCCATCGAGCGTTTGATCATAACTGATATTTGGCTGAGGAGTATTCCGGGATATATCCGGCTTGGCATTGTAGTATGGATGATGCACACTTGCCTTAAAAGAAGAGAGAAAGTATTTGCTTGACATGCAGGTGAGTATAATGTGCTTTGTTACTGGTATATTTATAATTCAACCCAGGTATTTGCTCATCATCATGTGAAAATGTTTAGAACCATTCAGATAAACTCATGAAAATATCTGAACAATATAACAACTCCGGAGCTGGTACACTTCCGATTACTCAGACTGCAAGTAAAAAACAGAGTTTAGTATTCGTTATTGCTTCCGCATCTGCCGGCACTTTGATTGAGTTTTACGACCTGATCCTGGCCATTGTACTCGCCCCTGTTATTTCCCGGAATTTGTTTCCGGAAGGAGAAGCCAGGTTTCTGGAAACGCTGGCGATTATCGTTACTTCTTATTTTGTAAGGCCAATAGGAGCTTTGCTTTTTGGAAGCATAGGTGATTCTGCCGGGCGTAAAAAACCTTTCCTGGTTTCGCTGTTGATGATGGGAACTGCTACCTTTCTGATCGGCTGTATTCCTACGTTTGAAACCATCGGCTGGATGGCACCGGTATTATTGCTCATATTGCGGCTGCTGCAAGGGCTGGCGATCAGCGGAGAGTATACCGGAGCTACTATTTATGTAGCCGAACATGCACCCGAAAACAAACGGGGCTTTTATACCGGATTTATTCAATCAACCATTCCGCTGGCGCTTCTGCTATGTCTGGGCGTACTTTTTACCACCCAGCGGTCTATGACCCCTGAAGATTTCAGTACATATGGATGGCGTATTCCATTTTTATTTAGTGCGGTTCTGGTTTTACTCAGTTATTTCATCCGGAGGAAATTAGGCGAAACTCCCAAGTATGCGCTATTACAAACCCAGGGCAAAATCAGCCACCAGCCGGTACGAGAATCCTTCCAGACAAAAGGCAATATTAAAACGATGTTGTTGCTTATTTTCGGCGGATGTGGTGCTCAAAGCACCTTAATGCAAACGACACATTTTGTGATGCTGTTTTTTCTGCAACGGGTGGTATTTCTCTCTTTCGATACCACCTTACTTGTGATCGGCATGGCTACTTTACTAGGCTGTCCGTTTTTTCAATTATCCGGAGCACTCAGTGATAAGGTTGGCAGAAAAAAGATTATGCTGACTGGATTGCTGTTAAGTGCGGTACTGGTACCCTTGGTCTTTTACTTTATTCTTCAGCAAGCAAATCCGCAGCAACTAAAAGAAGTTCATACCATTAGTACGATGGTAATGGCCAAACTAATCGTACTGATTTTATCTCTTCATATCTGTTGTGCAATGGTATATGGACCACTGGGCGCATTTATTCTGGAATCCTTTCCGGCACGTATCCGCTTTACCAGCATGGGGTTTGTATACAATATTGGCAACGGCGTATTGGGTGGTTCCACTACTTTTATTGCTGAACTGTTCAGAAGTATATTTATAGCAAGCACCGCTTTTTCTCTCTTTGCCGGCCTGATTTATCCTTTACTACTGATACTAACAGCTGGTATTGTGCTCGCTTTCTTCATTCCGGAAACATACCGAAACAGGATATAGCCTAATAAATCCGATTCTCTTTATTTATCATACATCAAACACAGTTATGTCAACCTCCAATCAACCCAGTTCGCCAGAAGAACCTAACAACGCAACTACCCAGCAAGCATCTTTGCAGCGAAAAGCGCTAATGGAGTATATTATGGGCTTCAGGGCAACCCAGATAATAGCTGTAGCAGCCAGACTTAACCTTGCCGGGCATCTCGAAGAGGGTGCAAAAACAGCAGTCCAACTTTCACAACTTACCCATACCCATACCCATCCGCAGGCACTGTACCGGCTACTCAGGGCATTAGCAAACCTGGGCATTGTGGAGGCAAACCAGGATGATACGTTTTCTCTTACTGCTACCGGGAACTTACTTTGTCAAACTACCTCTGGCTCCTTGCGCAATGTGGCCATTCTATATGGAGAAGAGTGGTTATGGAAAGCTTATGCACAATTATCGTACAGCATAGAGGAAGGCGATCAGGCATTTGAGTTTGTACATGGGCAATCCATGTATGCGTATTTACAACAATATGCACAGGCAGGCGAGGTATTTAACAAGGCGATGAGTGGCTTTTCCCATATGGAATCAGCAGCTATTACTAAGGCATATAACTTTTCAAGTGCGCATACCCTGGTAGATATAGGTGGAGGCCAAGGGGCACTTGTTTCATTTCTACTCAAAGCAAATCCGCATCTATCAGCCATTGTGTTTGACCTTCCGGAGGTGGTGGGTACCAATGCTGCAAATTTAACTTCAACAGAAGACTTACGCATTGCCTATGTTTCCGGAGATTTTTTCAAAGAAGTGCCGGCAGCAGGAGATATTTACCTGCTCAAAAGTGTACTGCACAACTGGGATGATGAGTCGTGTATTTCTATTTTACACAACTGCCGGAAAACTATGCCTAGCCATGCCAGGCTCTTAATTATTGAACGCATTATTCCGGATGGCAATGAAACATCAGAAGCCAAATTATTTGACATCAATATGCTGGTTATGACAGGAGGGCAAGAACGTATAGTGGAAGAATACCGCAACCTGCTTGATGTAGCAGGCTTTAAACTGCTAAATGTCTTGCCTACCTCATCTCCGGTAAGTATTCTTGAATGTTCAAAAACTGTATAAAACCACTTTTTATCACAAGGCATTATGGCGAAAACAGAAGTCAAAAATAACTTTGTTGCACCTTAATGCCTTGTGCCAGTGATAGAAACATCACCAGATTTAGACTCGCCTGCTAATCTCTACAGGCAAAGGAAGCCTATACTTGTAATTACTGTTTTCCTGTATACCTGGCATAAATTTTTACCCAGCCTAACAAACAACCTATAATAAAAGCAAGATTAGCTACCAATTTGAGAACAGGCGCAGGAACGGAGGTTGGTCTGACCAAACTTCGGGCATTCATCTTTTTGGCAAGGTATAGCATTTTGGCAATATTGATTTTACCATACTTGTTGGTGTCTTTATCCAAAGTGAGGCCGGCAAAACACTGAAAATAAGTGTAGGTATCAAGTCCCGGCTTATATTCGACTACACAGGAAAGGGTTTCTGGCTTATTGTTATAAGCAATGTGCCGTTTGCCGGCAGGCACCGTTACCGTATCTCCCAGTTTGCCAATGAATTCTTCCCCTTCAATATAAATTTTAATTTCTCCGGCCTTTACATGGAAAATTTCAGCCTGATTCAGGTGAATATGTTCAAATGGCACATAACCTTTGGGGGCTACGGTCCATTCAAAAACGAATGCTTCACTGGTATAATCTATACAACGGAATGTTTCACCAGTTATCTCATTATTAAAGCTGTCATACAGATTTACTGCCATATACGTATAGTTAAAAAATGTTTATTTTTTATATACAAATTTGACAACCAAGCCGTTAAACCGGAATAGTACTTTGTTACCAATTTAACTCTATAGCTATAGGCAAATACTGTTGAATGACATTTCTCTTCTTTTTTATGGATGCTGTACAGGTTTTAACTGACTAGGTGCGGAATCTGCTTCTGCGTAAATTGCAACACTTCCCCGGTAATAAATGCTGCATCTTCGTGTATGCCATAAATTAATCCGGATTTTCTAAAGCGAAGCCAGGGAAGACCTAGGAAATACAAGCCATTTACCTCCGAAATACCATTGTAGTGTTTAGGATGTCCATTTTTATCCAGTATTGGTAGTTTAATATATTGGAAGTTACACCCAAATCCGGTGGCCCATATGATCGTGCCGATATTGTTCTCTTCCAGGTTAAGGGTAGTGAGCAAAGAGGCTGAGCTGGTATCGGTATCTGGCGCATCTGCCTCATCCTTTTCTGCTGCCGGAACAGGTAACTGGTGTTTCGCTATTACTTCATCAATCATACCTTTTACATGGGCTGAAAAACCATCGGCAAATTGAATATGTGACGAAGCATTGGAAACAAGCGATACAGTATTCTCAGATATACTTTCTATTTTACCCAAAATTGTAATGCCCTTTTTAGCCAGCGCCTGCAAACTAATGGTATGTTTTCCTTCTCCCACGCCAGTAAGCTGAGGTGCTTTCATGTGTAGTTGAGCCGGGTCAGTAATATCTTCCGCGCGGACATCGAAAAATTTTGCATCGATTAACCAGTCCAGAATATCCCTGCCGCGGTATCGCCTGGGTAAACGAGCCACTTTACTGGTAGAGAGATATACTTTCCGTCCGGCATCGGCCAGGTCCTGGGTAATCTGGCAACCAGACTGGGCACTCCCTACTACCAAAACAGCGCCTTCTGGGAACTGGCCTGGATGGCGGTATTCCCCGGCATGCAGTTGTTTAATGGTTGGAGAAATACCTTTTGAAAGCTCCGGAATAGTCGTTTCACTGGCAGCACCGGAAGCAATAATTACCTGTCCGGATTCATACTTTCTGAGCCTGTTATTCTCAGAAACGGTTACCTGGAATAAAGTTGAATCAGCAGACTTTTCAATAGCTAGTACTGTTGCATTTTCTACGACCGGTAACTGGAAAGTACTTACATATTCTTCCAGGGAAGTTACAAATTCCTTGGCTGTACTAAATCCATCTGCATTCTTTTCCGGGATTGAAGCACCAGGCAATACATTTAATTTATTGGCTGTATTGAGCACAAATGAATTCCACCGCTGCGAACGCCAGGATTCTCCGGTTTTTCCCCGTTCAAAAACTACATGCGAAAGGCCGGCTTTCTTCAGTAAATAACTGGCACTTAATCCGGCATGCCCGGCACCCACTATAATTACTTCTACTCTGGTAGTGTTCATAAGTTTTATGTGTTATTGGATTCGTTTAAACTTTTTATTGCATCACTCTGGGCGCTTTATATAAATAGGTAGGATCGGATAACTGTCGGAGCATAAACTCAGCAACATCAGCCCTGGATATGGTTGAAATAAGGGAACTGAATACAATTTTTTCTCCGTGCCTGTATTTTCCTGTTCTAGGGCCATTGGTTAACATAACCGGACGCACAATGACAAAATCGAGATGGCTTTTCCGGATCAGGTTTTCTTTGTGGGTATGGTCTTGAAACTCTTTGTGCAAAAGTACTGGCAATACATTTTGAGCGAAAAAACCAAAGTCAACCCGGCATTCAGGTACGCCAAAAGTGGATTGATAGACCAGCCGTTTTACCTGGTGCTTTTCCATGGCTTTAACAATATGCTGCACTCCTTGAATTACATCCGGATCATGCCTGAATGTTTTGGATACGCCCAAGGTACTTATTACTGCCTGCTGTTTTTGGATGGCACTTTCTACCTCTTTATAATTCTTTACATTGCCCTGAACGACTCTCAGCAGTTGGTGCTGAAGGGTAATTTTTTCTGGATTACGCACAAAGGCGGTAACACTATGCCCGGCGGATAATCCCTGAGATACGATCTGCTGCCCGGTAGCACCAGAAGCGCCAAACACAATAATATTCATAGCGCCTGTACATGTAAAGGGTTAAATAATTTTGCCTTACCGCAATCTAAAGCCTGTTCTGGAAGCAGACCTACTAATGGATGACTAATTGATTTCATTAAAAACCTCCTGTTTTTTGGTGTAAGAGACAGGAGGTGTTGAAGAAGTTCGAAAAGAAGAGAAATATTTTTATTGAGGAGAGGTATACAGATACATTTTTGATACCTTATTCTTATTGCGGTAAAGTACAGCAACCGATTGTGATGGACAGTGAAAAGGATGCTCAGGAGAATTAAAATGATCAGCTTCCAGAATAGAAATATCGCCACAACTGGTAACATTACTTGTCTTTAACCAGCTTCCTACCTGCTTATCTTCAGAAACTTTTCTATCAAAAAAACAATTACCTGCTAGCATTTCCTGGCCGGATAATATGATCTGAACGTCTTTTTGCAGGTGGTTTATAAACTCGTTTTTATAATCCTCGTGTTGATGTAATCCGGAATAGGTAGTGCTGTAAAACTCATTCCAGAGTTCACTTTCCTGAAAGATATGCATACTAACCTCCGGCTGAGAATGCCATTGGGTAGTAAGTTTGAGTTTAGCCTGATTCAGGCGGCTGCGAATGGTGCCCACTGGTACACCCAGGATAGAAGCTATTTGTTCATAGGCATGGAAAGCCGAAAAATACCGTAGCAGCATCGTGCTCTGTAATACTTCCGGCAAGTGAGCCAATGCTGAATACAGCCTGCTTTGGGTGGAAAGCAAGTCCAGTTTACTGTTTAGTTCGTCTTCCCACCAGCCATCATTTTTTGGAGGTAACGCATCCAGGCTTGTACTCTTCTGTTTACGCTTTAAATCCCGGTATATGTAATGGATGAGTATTTTCTTCAGCCAGCCTGCGAAAGTTGCTTCCTCTTTTAGCTGAGGAAGCTTCAGGTAAGCGATCACAAAAGTTTCCTGCACGGCATCTCTGGCCGAAGGTATATCCCCATACATACGTAGGGCAATGGAGTATAAGCCAGGATAAAATTTCCGGTACAAGGTATTCCAGGCTATCTCGTGTCCTGCTCTGGCCTCTTGTACAAGTTCTGATATCATCGCCTGAAATGGGTAGAATATTATTTCTTTGTTGCAGAACCGGGAATTGCTTTTTCCATCACATGATCGGCGTGGCGGTGAAGTAATTTCCATTCCCCGTTTTCTTTTTTGAAAACATGCGTAGCCCGTAAGGTCATAGGTTCCACTTTGCCTGTGTCTGCATAATGAACCTTACTACGTTCAACAGAAGCTGTATAGGCTAGGTCCCCACTCACGGCTATGGAAAGGTACTCTATTTCTGCTTTTGCCCCGCTTGGTTTAAACCTGGCTGATGCCCATTCATATCGGGCACCTACCTGTTGCCATCCTTTCTCATAAGCTCCAAAGCCGCCCATAATCGCAACATCTTCGCTCCTGGACACCTGTTCTTTCCATAGGGTAGCATCTCCGTTAATAAAGTTATTTAAGCCTTTTTCAAACCTTCCGGTTAAAAATTCCTTAAAACTTGCCTCATCTTCTTTGGCTTTAGTTTCTACAAAGCTGATCCTTTGTTGAATTATGGGGCTGTCATTCACACAAAGAGCTAATCCATAGATGGGATTTACGTCCTGAGCAATCGTTCTCAAACTTATAAACAGGAGGAAGAATCCAAAAAGAGGTTTCATAAAGTAGCTTGAGTAATAGGAGGAAAATAATTGAAATACATGTATTTAGATTTTTATCGGGTAGTAAGGATTTGGAACAGAAGCACTACTTAAAATTATTCAGCTAATTAGTAGAATACTATAGTCCTTTTGTACTATTTCAATGGCGATAAGATTTTTTAGAAGTATTCAAATCCTGGCTGGTGTGCACTTCAATAAAAATTTTCACTTTTTCGTCGAGAATGGCGCTTTTTTCACCTAGGTTAAAATCCAGCCGGTTTATCTCAAAATTTCCTTTATAGATGGTCGCATACTGTTTCTCCAGTACTTTAAAGGGAATAGCGATTTCCTTGGTAATTCCCTTCATAGTCAGATCAAAACGGCCAGTAAAGGTATTCTTTCCGGTTTTGCGGAAACCTTTGGAGACGATCCGGAGATGAGGATGGTTTTTAACATCGAAATAATCAATGCGCTGCAGATGTTTATCACGGATACCAATACCAGTTTGCAAAGTAGCCGGGTCTGCGGTAGCATGTATGTAGCTGTGCTCCAGGTCGTCAGGCTTGAAGGCAATATCAGCAGAAATGCCTTGGATATTACCCATTACTTCCATTCCCGCATTGTAAATGCTGAATGCTACGATAGATTGAATAGTCGTATCTTTTTTTACTAATCCGGCAGAAACTTCGGTTACAAGGATGACACAAACCAGTGCCAGCAGTGAAAAAATGGCTGTTTTCATAAGGTTTTCAGAAAGGCAATCAGAGCTTTTTTATCAGGTTCACTTAGTTCCATGCCGAAAGTATGCCCTTTAACCGGCATAGTTTTCAGATGCGGAGGCTTAAAGCCGGTGGGTACATACTCTGGTTGCAAACGTTTCGGGTCGAGTACTTCTTCCAGGCTGGTCAGGTTTGCGTTGTGAAAAAAAGCACTTCTGAACCAGGCTCCTCTAAGTGAAGGCACTTTATAATAACCAGTTCCCCGGCGGGTATACAAGGCAGATACAGAGTCCGTTTCTACCGATACGTTGAATATATCGTACGTTGACAGGTGTTCCTCCGGAGGCTCAAATCCATTTACTGGTGTCAGTTTATTATTGGTATACAAGGGTGGTGTATGGCAGGTGATGCATCCGGCTTGTGTAAACACTTTTTTACCTCTGGTAAGAATAGCTTCTGAAAACTTGTTTGGATTTTTTGGCGGCTGGAGAGAGTATATATATTGGGTTAGAGCGTAGAGTTGGGCATCACTGTATCGCTTGCCAGTGTAGCCAAAGGGGTGATTCCACTCACTTGCATTGGGCAATTCCGAGAAGTTGTTTTTCCCACCGGGAATAAAGCCGTTGTAAGCCGTAAGCATATCCATGCCCTGGTTAAAGGCCGCATACCGCATCAGATCACCAGGCCCCTCGTGCCGCATAAGGCCGGTAGCATCCAGGTATTTAATGTCTTTGATGCCAATGAGGCTGGGCGTGGCAAAGGGATACCCGTACCCCATTCCCTGGCGGTCAGATCCCCCTGTCGGCAACTTCTGCAGGTTCTGCATATATTCCTGTGGGCTATCGGGAACAATACGCATTCCGGATGGTGCCCACGGGGCATAGTTAAGTTGCCGCTGGCCGAACTGAAAGGCCGGGAACGGAATTTTACCCGATTGGACCGCATTGCCAAACCGGACGGTGTTGAATACGTTTCCCTGAGCGCCAGGAATTGCCTCACCCGAGGGCATTACCCGCGTGTGGCACGACGCGCACGAAAGAGAGCCAACCAGGAGTTTACCTTTTCCGGTAATTACGTAGCGGCTAAAGGGGTAGATACCCTCCCGGGTGAATTTTCCATTGCCATTCCGGAAAAGACTGGTATCCAGGTGGGGCGCTTTGTCATTATAAGGAGAAAATGCCGCCGGCCAGTTGAAAACCAGTTCACCGGCTTTAATCCAGTCTTCCTGGGTTTTTAGCTTTGCAGGATTAAATACAATTTCGGGCTCCAGTTTTCGCAGAGAATCCAGGTATCCGGGCTTTTCAAATTCACGCACATACAGCGGATAGGTTTTATAAATGACATGCTCAGGAAGGCTATTATAATATTCCTCAGGCGCATAAGTAACAGTTACAGAAGTATCCGGTGGAGGCAGATGAAAATCCTTAATTGCTTTTATATCCCAGGTTTTGGGAATATCGGTAAAATACCATTGATAGGCAGTGCTCAAAATAAATACAAGAGGAATAACTGCCATGAAAATTTTTTTCATAGTAAATAAATTGCACAGAAAAGGAAGGTGATTATAATTATATGGACCTTATCCTATCAGCGCTGCCAGAAGGCGAGCAGATTTAGGATAAAGCAGCCGATCATGCAAACCGATCTGCCCCAAAAAGCACTTACTACCTGATTCTTTATCATTTGTACATCATCAGGCAATTGGTTTAAATGCCAGCTTTGGATGAGTTGATTGAGCGGATGATTGAAGCTGAAAACAATGATCAAATCGGCCACCAGAAATAAAATAGCCCCTATCATCAACCAGAAGGAAGTCACCTGGTGGTGGAGAAAGTATTGAATAGTACTTACCACTACACAAAGCATCATACATGGGCCGAAAAAACGCATTCTGGCAGCCATATAGTAATCGGTGTGCTGCCAGTATTCAGCAAAAGTGGCATTCGACATTTTCAATATAGCGGGATTTCCACCCATCAGGACAAAAAATCCGGTTCCGCCGTAGAAACCAGTCATTAACAGTGTAATTAGCAATAATAGATCACTCCAGGAGAATGAACTACCTACAATATTTGAATACATAAATTGTTTATATTTTTTTACAAAGATTTACTTTGAAACGAAGGCTATCAATAGCACTTTAGCACCAATTTAACCAGAGCGACATTGGCCATTCGTCAGTGGTTATTAGCTAAATCAATGTGTCTGCTCATTCTATTGGCTTTGCAGGTACGCTCGTGTTTGGTAAGAAGAATGTGAGTAATCCAATGACTGGTAGTTAATAACTCACTTGCAGGCTGCTTCAAACATTTAACCTATAGTTGAGTAAGCAGAAGCCTTTCTAATTGAGTATTTTAGCGAATACAAGATTATTAAAAGTAATCCTTTTACGAATAAAAGCTTTCTAATAACCCATTCCTGTTTTATGCATTCGGGTAATAAAACTTTTCAGTGATAATTTGCCCTTCTTTCCATTCCTGCACAGAAACCTGCGTATAATTTCTTATTCCCCAGTCTGCATGCGTATAATCAAAGTGCCATTCTACCATAGTCGTATTTTGTCCGGCAGTCACTTTCAGTGGATGGGCATGGCGCAATTGAGTTACTTTCGATAAAAAATCGAGTTCAGCTGCCCGGTTAGCTGCTTTACCTACTCTCGGTTCAGTTTCATTTTCCTGCATGATTACCTCTTCATGGTAATATTTCTCGAAGGCCTCCAGGATTTTACCTTGCACGATCATCGTGTTCAGGTCAGAGATTTTTTCCAGTAGATTTTCCATTGTTTTATTTTTTTGTTGTAAAAATTGATGGAGTAAAGGTAGCCGCTGCCTTCCTTATGGTAAATAGTACTTTACTCTCATTTTATATCCTGGCAGATGATGCCTATTAAATATAATATCTTCGCTCAGAACAGATTGAAAGCCGTCTTAGCCAGCCATAGTTTGCAATGGTCTCCTGGAAATCATCTGTACAAAACCTCCCGATTAGGGTAGCATTTTTGTTGCGTTACGCTTCCTGTCCAGCTGAATGAATAAGAATTCATACTTATACCTTATCTCAGGTATTAATGTATCCTTTTATTTAAGATCAGTGAGTAAAGGCAATAAAATACCTTTCTTTATACTTAGCATCGTTGGGCAGACCTATTTTTGAATTATCTCAACTGTTATACGCATCTATTGCTTCTTTTTCGTACATTCCTTGCGGAGTCAAAGAGCTTACTAGTATGAAACACCTCATTTTATCAGCCGTTTTATTTTTCATCAGTTTTATGGCTATTGCCCAAAACGACAGATTTCATACTTCATTTATTGAGGACTTCGCTGATTCTACTTCTCTCTACTTTAGATATGGCTCTACCGGAAACAAAACTCCATTTAAATACAAGCTTGGTGTACATTCTTTGACACAACCGAAAACAAAAATTCTCTCTTTTAAGATAGACCCTGCAGATAGTGCCGGGGCTGGGCGTGGACCGGAAATTATTTCAAAGGACTTTACTCATTTTGGCACCTATGCCACACGGCTCAGAGTTCCTCGGGTGAAAGATATACAGCCCAATGTGGGAGCCGTAGTTGGCTATTTTACCTATCATGTAGATTCTATAGCCGGGCTCAGTGAGATTGATTTTGAATGGCTCATTGCCGACCCTACTATCATTTATATAGGCACATGGACTGGCCCTACCGGAGCGCTTAAAAGAATTGGCAGAACCATAAATCTGGCGAAAGGTGTTATTTATAATACCATCTACCGGGAGGATCATACAGGCATAAGAACACCTTTAAGCGGTGCTCAAAATCAGCCGCAATCCATTTCTGCCATTCCAGACTATGATGCTTCATCCAATTTTTACACGTATGGATTTGATTGGTATCCTGATCGGATCCGCTGGTGGATACTTCATCCTTCTACTGGTGAAAAAATAGTACTGTGGAACTATCAGGGGTCTATAAGAGGCATTCCTCAAAATCCTTCTCATTACCGGATGAATTTTTGGCATACCAACAAGTGGTCGGTTGAAACCAATGGTAAATCTATAGAAAAACCACTACGACCGTATGAACTAGAGATAGATTGGATGTCTTATGACCCTTTCAAAATTAAGTAGTGGATGGGTTTTCTACTTGAAATTATTGAACCTGAGCTTTTCTATTATTTTATTCATAGAAGGATTCCCTTTGTTAGCTGTAAGACGTTTATATTTTGTACATTTTTAAAGACAAATCTACCAAGCAAGAGTGATATGTAATCAGGCAATTTATACTGAGGCTGATTTCTAATCAATCGGCCTATTGTAATAAAGAGATAAGCTAATGGCATTTTAGAAGGATCTGGCTTTGTTCCATACTGCTATTAAAAGGTATTTCGACACGTCTTTCAGCTGCCTCTGGATTTCCATGAAGGATTCAACGCTGTGTTCTCCTTTGGTTTCAATGAGCTTGTCCGTTATAGGAGGTTTTAGTGCATACTTTTAATGACAGAATAAGAAGCAGAATTGGTTAGTTTGGCTCCACATGTGGAAGCAAAGTTTGAGGCACATTGAGCTTTGGTAGCAAAGGCAAATTCTTGCAAAAGGAATGACAATTAGCAGTAAGCACATCTCAGGTACGTATCTGTCAATATTAGAATAGTTTATTTCATTAGTTTGAACTCCATTCATATTGAGGCATTGGGAGCTAGAAACAAGTTTCTAAACCCACATCTGATAGCCATGCTTGCGCCATCTCCACAAACAGGCACAGATAGCCAGTCCTACGAATTATTGGCTGTCAATAATGCGAGCGCCAATGATTTTACTCTTGATATGAATCAAGGGTTAACAACTAAAGTAAAAAGAGCAGCCATGCGTCTGCCAAATCAATGTACCCAAATCCCTTTTTGTGAACGAACTTTAGAGGCTGTTTGAATAGCTGTTCTTTCATTGAGCCAATGAAAAAGCTTCTACTGATTGTCTTACCAAGCTTATACATCGGGAAAATAACTTAACTTATCAACTGTCTCCGGATACTTTTGTCTTTTTTGAATTTAACAGGTGTAATAATTTCCACCTCTTGTAACTTCAACTGCACATTGAATTCTTTTGAAGTATAGATTTTATCTGCTACCACTTTACAAGCTTTTAACTGGCTGAGTAGTAGTTTTAACAAGGTTAAATCATTAGCTGACGCCGGCTTAAGTCAATATATTTCCCTTGAGATAAAGCTCGATCGCAATCGGCTCCTAAAAAGTGTAGCTTACACCATCATAGTAGATCTTTTGTTGAACAATACCCTCTATCGGCTACCTGTAAGATCCTGGCATGAAGCTGGTGGCCTGATGAGGTCTTTTAGAAAAGAGGATAGGTAAAGAATCAACTACACTCACATCCAGGATAGAAATTACTATAGGAAAGTTGTTGCATTAGTTGTTTTACTAGGACTTCACATTGCAAGTATAAATCATTCAAACGCTTATTATACGCCTGATAGGAAGGCAGACAGGGAAACTACTCAAGCCAATGATGTTGGATATAGTCGTAGGTGTCCTTGAGGGTAAACATTTCTGCAAAATGCCAAACATATATAGTAATTACTTCTTGATCAGTAAAGGAAGGTGAATAATTATTACTTATGCGTTGATAATGCAGACAACACTATGCATCATAGCAGTGGCTGACATGATAACAGAGGCTAATCAATTGTAGTTATAGCATTCTACAAAGTTAGCTCTCTTTGCGATGCTGCCTTTTATACCCTTGATTCACATATATAGTATATTTTGCTTCTCAATATGGCAGCATTTTTTTATATTTGATTTACACGCCTAAACTCTGCCTGCTATGAATATCCGCTACTTCTTTAGCCTGGCCGCCTTTATTTTACCTCTGCTCAGCAGTATGGCCGCCCAGATTCTTATTCCTATGGATGATAAACAAAAAGATCACCTGAAATCGTATGGGGTGGCATATTGGGTATTACAAAAGCAGGAAGAGGTAGACTGGCTGCTCAATTACCGGGGGGGCAGTTTTGCCTTTAAACACACACAGGCGTATGAAACCGAATTGATGGTCAGAGGAATCTCCTATTCAGTGATTTCTGAGGCACAATACAAGGATATTCTCAGTCAGGTAGCAAGCCCCGATGCCAATATGGATGTGATGAAACTGGAAAAGGTACCCAAAATCGCTGTATATTCTCCCAAAACCAAGCAGCCCTGGGATGATGCTGTAACCCTGGTTCTCACTTATGCTGAAATCCCCTACGATTTGATTTTTGATGAAGAGGTTTTGGATGGAAAGCTTATTCAATATGACTGGCTTCACCTCCACCATGAAGATTTTACCGGCCAGTATGGAAAATCGTTCTGGCGTAACCGTAACCGGGAATGGTTTGAATTACAGAAACAGGAACTGGAAGGCGTAGCCAAAAAATACGGCTTCAGCAAAGTATCTCAAATGAAGCTGGATGTGGTAAAGAAAATTAAAACCTATGTAGCCAGCGGCGGCTTTATGTTTGCCATGTGTTCAGCCACCGATACCTACGATGTTGCTCTGGCAGCAGAAGGGGTAGATATTGTAGATGCCATGTTTGATGGGGATGGCATAGATCCGCAGGCACAGCAAAAAATGGATTTCAGTAAAACCTTCGCCTTTAAAAACTTTAATGTAGTACTTACGCCCTATGACGGAGAATTTTCCAGTATCGATAACCAGAGAGGGGAACGTAACCTCTATGAAGGCAATGACTTTTTCTCCCTCTTTACGTTTTCAGCCAAATGGGACCCTATTCCAACCATGCTTACGCAGAACCATGAAAATGTGATCAAAGGGTTTATGGGCCAGACGACCGCTTTCAAAAAAGAGCAGATTAAGGGAGAAGTAACAATTATGGCCGAAACCAAAGTAGCCAATGAAGCCCGCTACATTAATGGTACTTTAGGCAAAGGCACCTGGACTTTTTATGGCGGCCATGATCCGGAAGATTACTGGCATATGCCCGAGGAAGAATCTACCGATTTGTCGCTGCACCCCAATTCAGCTGGTTACCGGCTTATCCTCAATAATGTACTGTTTCCAGCTGCCCGGAAGAAGAAGCAGAAAACCTGATTTATTGACACTTGTATTCCTGTAAGTAATCCCCTTTCTCCTGTTTCGGTAAGGTTATGGCTTTATTTTAAAAATAAAGACAAATTGTCGTTGATTCTTATTAATAATTTGCGATTTCCGGACAAAATTTCCGGAAATTTGATATGGATTACCGTTTGATAAGGTAAAGTAGAAATTTTTAAAGACATGAACTTTAACAAATACACTATTAAATCTCAGGAAGTGATCCAAAAGGCTTCTGAAATTGCTATGGGAAATACCCAGCAGGCTGTAGAAACTGGTCACTTGCTGAAAGCGATTTTGTCGTCTGATGAAAACATGATCGCTTTTATACTGAAGAAATTAAACGTAGGACGCAACCAGCTGGACCCACGTATAGATGAAATTGTAAATGCGTATCCGAAAGTAAGCGGGGGTAGCCCATATCTGGGAAATGATGCCGCAGCTGCTTTACAAAAAGCAGAGAGTTACCTGAAAGAATTCGGAGATGAGTTTGTTGCGGTAGAGCATATATTATTGGGTATTCTGGCCGGAAAAGACAGGGTAGCGCAAGTTTTAAAAGACTTAGGTTTTACCGAAAAACATTTAAAAGCCGCTATTAAAGAATTACGTGGCAATACCAAAGTAACTGACCAGAATGCGGAAGCTAAATACAAATCGCTGGAAAGATATTCTATCAATCTTACTGAGCGGGCAAAATCCGGAAAGATCGACCCTGTGATTGGCCGCGATGAAGAGATCAGACGGGTATTGCAGATTCTTTCCCGTAGGACAAAAAATAACCCGATTTTACTAGGTGAACCTGGCGTGGGTAAAACAGCAATCGTAGAAGGCCTGGCCCAACGCATCGTCAGTGGCGACGTTCCTGAAAACCTGAAGGACAAAACCCTGATCTCTCTTGATATGGGTTTGCTAGTCGCCGGTGCCAAATACAAAGGCGAATTTGAAGAAAGGCTGAAAGCTGTTATTAAAGAAGTTACCGATTCTGAAGGCCAGATCGTTCTATTTATTGACGAGATCCATACGCTGATTGGAGCTGGTGGTGGCGGAGAAGGTGCCATGGATGCAGCGAACTTATTAAAACCTGCTTTGGCCAGAGGAGAATTGCATGCCATTGGTGCCACTACGCTGAAAGAATATCAGAAATACATCGAGAAAGACAAAGCCCTAGAAAGGCGTTTCCAGGCGGTAAATGTAGATGAACCGAGTGTGCAGGATGCGATTTCTATCTTGCGTGGTATCAAGGAAAAATATGAAGTACACCATGGTGTACGGATAAAAGATGATGCCATTATTGCTGCTGTCGAGTTATCTAACCGGTATATTTCCGACCGATTCCTGCCGGATAAAGCCATTGACCTGATGGACGAATCGGCTGCCAAACTACGGATTGAGATAGATTCCCTACCAGAAGAACTAGATGAAATTCAGCGCCGGATTATGCAACTGGAAATTGAAAGGGAAGCCATTCGAAGAGAAAATGACAAAGACAAAGAAGCGTTTCTTTCTAAAGAGCTTGCTGAGTTATCTGAGCAACGGGATAGTTTGAAAGCCAAGTGGGAAAATGAAAAGAGTGTCATTGAAAGCATTCAGAAAGAAAAAGAAAATATTGACCGCTACAAAGTAGAAGCTGAACAAGCCGAACGTGCCGGAGATTATGGAAAAGTAGCTGAGTTGCGGTATGGCCGCATCCGGGAAGCTGAGCAACATTTGCAGGAATTGCAAAAGCAGGTAAAGCAGATGGATAATGCCATGCTAAAAGAAGAAGTAACAGCTGAAGATATTGCGGAAGTAGTAGCCAAATGGACTGGTATTCCAGTTTCGAGAATGCTGCAGAGTGAAAGGGAAAAACTGCTGAATCTGGAAGAAGAATTAGGTAAACGGGTGGCCGGACAAAAAGAAGCCATACAGGCCATTTCGGATGCTGTTCGCCGCAGCCGGGCAGGTATGCAAGATCCAAAACGTCCGATTGGTTCGTTCATATTCCTGGGTACAACCGGTGTAGGTAAAACTGAATTAGCTAAAGCCCTGGCAGAATTTCTGTTTAATGATGAAAATGCCCTGGTTCGGATTGATATGTCGGAATACCAGGAACGCCATGCGGTGAGCCGCTTGATTGGTGCACCTCCCGGATATGTGGGTTATGATGAAGGTGGCCAGTTAACGGAAGCCGTACGCCGTAAACCATACTCAGTGATCTTGCTGGACGAGATTGAAAAAGCACATCCTGACGTGTTCAACATATTGCTGCAAGTACTCGACGATGGACGTTTAACAGATAATAAAGGCCGGGTGGCTAACTTCAAAAATACCATCATCATTATGACTTCTAATATGGGTTCGCATGTAATCCAGGAGAATTTTGAGAAAATGGAAGAATGGAACCGGGAGCAGGTGATTGAGGAAACCAAAGACCAGGTGTTTGAATTGCTAAAAAAAACCATACGGCCTGAGTTTCTGAACCGTATTGATGAACTGGTGATGTTCCAGCCACTGACCAAAAAAGAAATACGCAAAGTGGTAGACATTCAGTTCAAACAAATCCAGAAACGTCTGGAAGAAGCTGGTATCCGCTTAGAAGCCGACGAAGAAGTACTGAACATGCTGGGTGAAAAAGGATTTGATCCGCAATTTGGTGCCCGTCCGCTGAAACGCGTGATGCAGAAAATGATCCTGAATGAATTATCTAAAGAGATTCTGGCTGGTAAGATCAATAAGGATGATGTGGTCGGTATGCTCCTGGATGATCAGTCTGGCGATATTCGCTTCTATAATGTGAGCAAAGTTGAAATTGATTAAAAAAGTGATTTAAACGTATAAACCCTGCAAGATAATTATACTTGCAGGGTTTTGTTTTTGCAGGAAACGTACATCTTGAATTACAGCAAAAAATCAGGAGTTTATGATAAAGGAATGGTAAAATAAAAGGTTGAACCTATACCTACTTCTGATTCTACCCATATCCTGCCCTTATTCTCTTCTATAATCCGCTTCACAATGGACAATCCTATGCCACTGCTTTCTATCACTTCATTATGTCCTTTTTCAAATATGCCAAAAATTCTTTCTAATAAATGCCTTTCTATACCCCGGCCATTATCCTGAATGCTGAAAAGGTAATGGCTGTTTTGCTTAATCAAGCTGACCTTGATCTCTCCCTGAGATTTATCCATATATTTGATCGCATTTCCAATCAGATTCTGAAAGATTTGTAATAATGAAACCTTATGATAACGCATAGGAGGCAAATTTTTTTGAACATATACCGAAATATGGGCTGGCGGGTTCAGATTCTCTAGTATCTGGTCGAGCAAGCGGTTGGTATTGATAACCTCCTTTTGTAAAGAATCTTCTGTAGCCGAAAGCAGTACCTGGTCTATAAGTTCCTTCATTTGAATGGCTTTGTCTTCGGCCATTTTCATCATCCTTTTGCTTTCCTGACTTAAAATGGTTTCTCTGTCTTTCTGGATCAATTCCATCAAAGGAGTAATGGTGTTAAGGGGCGATTTCAGATCATGTGATACAATATAGGCGAACTTATCTAAGTCATCCATTTTTTTCTCAAGCTTTTCGGTCATTTCATTAAAAGAATTCGCCAATGTTCCAAGCTCGCTTTTAGCTGATATAGTAATTTTAGGTTTGAAATTTCCTTCTTTCACATTATTTGTAAGCTCAATCAGTTGTTCAATAGGCCTGGCTATATATCCGCCCAGAAAAAAAGAAGCAATAAATATAGTGCCTATAAAAAACAGGCTGATCATCAACAGGATGCGCTGTAAGGTATATACCCCGACTAAAGCTTCTTCCTTGTCTATTTTTGTTACGATGCCCCAGCCTGTTTCTGGCAAGTATCTAGTATAAGCAATTACATGATGGCCCATATAATCTATTGCGTTTTCCTGGAAACCAGTTTGCTGATCTAACGCCAGGCTCATGGCATATTCTTTATCATGCAGGTTAACTTTTCTGGTTAGAGCTGCATTTCTATCAAATTTTAAAGGAGTCATGTATAGCGCATATTCTCCCTGTGCCATGGCCATATTAGTTTCTCCACTTCTTCCCAGGCCGGTATAGTCATTTACCAGTTCTAAAAATTCATCTGCATTCAGGTCAATTACTACAATACCTATCCATTCATTCTTCTGATTGATAATTAAATCGGAAGCCTTTAAAAACAAGGTATGATCTGCATCATAGAAAAACCCAATAATCTGATTTATACTTTCTTTGCCTTTCAAATAAGCACTTGTCCTCGATAAATTTCTGTGCAGTATATTCGAATCGGATGAGGCCACCACACTGCCCAGCGTATCGAGAATATAAATTTTTCTGAATTTGAGAATATCAATCACATACTGGGAAAGATGTATGGAAAGTTCCCTGCCTGCGTTGGGCTGCATATCCTGTTGAATTTTTCCTACTCCTTTGATAATAGCCTGGTTTTTAGAAAGAAAACTAGACATTTCATGAATATTTCCGATCATATTTCTGAGCTGGGCGGTTTTTGTTTCAGAAACAGATTCCAGGTGAGAGTCTACTTGTTTCAGTACCAGCGCTTTGGTAAAGTGATAGATCGTAACGGCAAACAGGCTGGTTAAAAAAACAGAGAGCAGCAGAAAAAGTAAAAATATTTGTGTTTTGATTTTCATTCCATACCCCTTTAGTAATTCTACAAATGGAAAACCTATAATTTCCCAAAGCAAGAAGCCAGAAAAGAATTATCCTTTCTAGCTTCTTAGATTTTGATTTTGATTCATGTTTTTATCAGAACTTCTTATGCAACTATGAAGGTCTGACAGTTGAATATTATTTCATCAACCTGAACTGGGCTTTGCCAAGGAAGGTATTTTTGTGGTAAACCAGAACTGTGTATACGCCAAGTTTTAACTTCTCTTTAGGCGTATACTGTATCAGGACTTTCTGCGATTCTTCCCCACTCAGATTGTCAGTCAAACTAGCCGAAAGCTTCGCCTGATTTTCTACGGTTACTTCTGTTTCGCCAGCCGGCAATGATTTTTCAGGTGATAAAAGATCGACATGTATAAACTTGGATTCTACCGGATAGCTGTTGGCTGCTACTTCAAACTCTATCTTTATTTTCTCTGTACGCTTGGCTTTCACCGTTAGCTTGTCTTTCTTATTCTTAATTACCTCAATTTTAAAATTCGATCCGGCAAACGATTTTTCTTTCAGCTTTTCTGTGAGCGTTTTGTTCTCAGCTAATAAGGTATTATTGTCTTTAGCAAGCTTTTCATTTTTATCCTGAAGTTCTTTATTCTGCGTATTCAGTGCCTGCTTTGCATCCTGCAATTGCTGAAGCTCAGCCAACAGGTTTTCCCTGCTTTTTTTGATGTCAGTGAGTTGCTTTCTTAGCTGCCTGGCATCTGCTGCCTCTTTGGTAAGTCCATTAATAGTAGCTTCCTTCTGTGTTAAGTTGCGTTTTGCTTTTTCTAATAATATATCAGCCTCTTTATTTTTGCCCATTAATGAATTAATTTCTCTTCGGAAGTCGTCTATTTGTTTGTTTAGCAAAAGCTTTTCAGAAAGGAGTTTTTCCGCATGAAGCTTTTCATAGTTCATGGCTTCTTTCAGTTGTGAATTTTTATACAATACTGTTACCGTGCTTATAAGCAAGGCAAGTATGACGGCAGCGCCAATAACAACAGCTGCATTTCTTTTATTTGACTGGTTCATGTTATTTAAAATTTTGATTTCTGATGATACAAAACTAAAGCGGCAGGCTTAAAACGGACTTAAACTCACCTTAAAAGGAAATTAAAAAGAGCTTAAAACGGGCTTAAAAAAAGAAGAGGTATCAAAGTAAGATTTAAGCTCATAATGATTCCTAATTTGGAAAGGACAGGGCTAATTTTAAATCTGATTAAAAAATACGGTTATGATGAATTCTTCCATATTGGTAATAGAAGATGAAGCAAAAGTAGCCAACTCGATTAAAAGAGGACTGGAAGACAATTATTACATGGTTGAAATCGCATTTGATGGAGCCATCGGCAAAACCATGGCTGTTTCCAATGCTTACAATGCCATCATCCTCGACATTAATTTGCCTAAAATAAATGGCTTTGACCTCTGCAAAGAAATAAGAGCTATTAACTCAAAAATCCCCATTCTGATGCTCACCGCCCTGGGTTCCCTGCAAAATAAGGAAACCGGGTTTAATGCCGGTGCGGACGATTACCTGGTAAAACCTTTTGAATTCAAAGAGTTACTACTCAGGCTCAGGGCACTCTTGAAAAGAAGTGCAGAGGCTGCTTCCGGCACAACGCATGTACTAAAAATTGCTGATCTTGAAGTAAATATGGATACTAAGCTTGTAACCAGAGGGGGCGAAACAATAAATCTGACCGCTAAAGAATTCCAGCTATTAGAGTATTTCCTGAAAAATAAAGGCAGAATCATTTCAAAAGTTGACTTAGCCGAAAAACTATGGAACCATACTTTTGATACTGGCACCAATGTAATTGAGGTATATGTTAATTTCTTACGAAAGAAAATTGACAAAAATCATTCTCCGAAATTAATTCATACACACATTGGAATGGGCTATATTATGAAAGAAGGGGAATAAGCATGAATATAAAAAGGAAATTAGCCATCCAGTTTGCCCTCATTGTTGCCTCCATTCTGTTAATGTTTTCTCTGGCTGTTTACTTCTCATCCGCACAATACAGAAAAAACGAGTTTAGCTCCAGGCTGAAAGATAAAGCATTGAATATAGCTAAGCTTCTTATCGACGTAGACGAAGTGGATAATACATTGCTGAAAGTGATCAACAGAAACACCATTTCTCTGCCGGAAGAGAAAGTAATCATTTATAATTATCTGAACGAAGAAATTTACAATAGCAAAGAGGAAAATGGCGATTCAATTCCGGTGGCTTTACTAAATCAGATACGGTTAGATAATGAAATATACTATAGGGAAGCAAAAAAAGAAGTAATTGGATTATTGTATCCTGGAAAATATAAAAGATACATAGTAGTTGCTTCTGCCACCGATACCTTTGGATTAAGTAAATTAAGAAATCTCCAATATGTGCTGGTGTTCGTTTTTTTTATAAGTGTAGCCATTACCATAGCAGCCGGATGGCTTTTTGCCAGCCAGGCATTGAAGCCTATTTCAAAAATTGTAACAGATGTAAATAATATTTCAGCCAGTAATCTGCATGCCCGTCTGGGGGAAGGAAACCGCAGAGATGAGATTGCTAATCTTGCTATTATCTTCAATAAAATGCTGGAACGCTTAGAAACGGCTTTTCATATACAGAAAAATTTTGTTGCCAATGCATCCCATGAGTTGAGAACGCCTCTTACTTCAGTTACAAGCCAGATTCAGGTAGCTTTATTAAAGGAAAGAAAAGGGGAAGAGTATGAAAAAGTGCTACAATCTATATTAGAAGATGTGAACGGCCTGAGTAAATTATCCAATGATCTGCTTGAACTGGCGCAAATGGATCTTGAAAACAAAAAAATCACTGTTAATCCCTTACGGCTGGATGAATTACTGATAGAGTCAATTGAAGCGCTCACTGAAATAAAGCATCATTATCAGATTTCTTTTGAATATGACCTGCTCGCAGAGGACGAAGAAAAGCTTACGATTGTAGGAAGTGAAACCCTCTTAAAATCTGCGCTGATCAACCTGATAGATAATGCCTGTAAATTTTCCAATGGATTACCAGCAACCGTAAGGTTAGGTGAAGAACCAGGTTACTTGAAAATAAAAATCATTGACAAAGGAATAGGAATTTCGAAGGAAGAATTGAGTCATGTACGTGAGCCCTTCTACAGAGCCGATAATTCTTCAAATATTAAAGGACATGGCCTTGGCCTTTCCCTGACAGATAAAATAATAAAATTACATAAAGGCAAATTAGATATTGAATCCAGAATAGACGATGGAACTACAATAACTGTTTTGTTTCCTATGGCATAAAGTTTTCTTCCTCTACTGTTCTGTTTATAAATAATTATCTCTACTATTTCCCGTTTATTTCTCTCCGGCAGCATTGCTATAATATTTCTCATTGGAGGTTGAGAATCAAATAAAAAGCGTAATTTTGCGCTTCAAAAAATTAATATCCGAATGAACGTTAAACAATTAGCCATCTTTGCAGGAGTTAGCTTAAGCGCATTAGCTTCCTGCAATCTTCAGAAAAGTATGAACAAAGACATCTCTTTAAAATCAGAAATAGATACCGTCAGCTATAGTTTAGGTGTAAGTATCGGCCAAAGCATCAAAGGCCAAGGAATGGATACCATCAATGCTGAGGTGTTTGTACAAGCCATTCAGGACGTATTCAGCAATGACTCGCTGAAAGTAAACCCTGCCCAAGCCAACCAGTTATTACAAAATTATTTCCAGAACTTGTCTGTGAAAAAGGCTGATAAAAACCTGAAAGAAGGACAAGATTTTCTGGCTAAGAATAAAAGCAAAGAAGGAGTAAAAACCACCGCCAGCGGTTTGCAGTATAAAGTATTAAAAGATGGTACCGGCCCATCTCCTGCAGCTACTGATACTATAGTAGCAAATTATACTGGTAAAACCCTGGATGGAAAAGTATTCGACACTTCTGTAGGTAAACAACCCCTGGTATACCCGGCAAACCAGTTGATTCCCGGATGGACAGAAGCTCTCCAAATGATGAAAGTAGGTTCTAAGTGGGAATTGTATATTCCTGCAGAACTAGCCTATGGTGAAAGAGGCGCTGGTGCTGATATTGGCCCTAATTCTGCATTAATATTCGAAATGGAATTGCTAGGTATCGGTAATCCTAATAAATAATTATCCCTCAATTCATAAAAATAAAGCCCTACATTATAAGTGCAGGGCTTTATTTTTATGGTAGTATTCTCTCACTATAAGCATATTTAGAAAATGCAAATAGGGTATTAGAGTTTTTCAATAACCAGGTTGTGGTTGGTGTAAATACATACATCGGCAGCAATATGCAAACCTTCCCGCACCATCTCTTCCGCTGAAAGTTGAGGTGCATGTTTTTTTAGCGCCAGAGCAGCCGATTGGGCATACATGCCACCCGAACCAATAGCAGCAATTTGATTATCCGGCTCCAGTACATCACCAGTACCCGAAATAACCAGGATCTCATCTTTACTTGCTGCAATGAGCATAGCTTCCAGTCTGCGCAAATATCTATCCGTGCGCCAGTCCTTGGCAAGTTCGATAGCTGCGCGTTTCATATTACCTCCATACGCTGTTAGCTTTTCTTCAAAGCGTTCCAGCAAAGAAAAGGCATCAGCAGTAGAGCCTGCAAAACCAGTCAGAATCTTACCATCTAGTAACTTCCTGATTTTCTTTACATTGCTTTTGGCAACTGTATTTCCAATGGTAGCTTGCCCATCGGCTCCTATGGCTACTTCCCCATTATGGAGTACGGCAAGTACGGTGGTGGCATGTATCTTATTCATATAAAATTTCAATTACGTTAAAAAAACCGTTTGAACGGGCCTGATAAATTACATCAAATTGATAAAATTAGTAAATTATTCATCTGACCCTTTTTGGTAATGTTACTTTATTTCCCCTATTTTAAATAAACTGTATACTAATAAAGTGTTAATCTATGGAAAAAATTGACTACTACTATCAGATGATTGAAAACTGCATCCGCAATCTGGGTGCTGATCCGGCAACCTGCCGGGGTGAAAAACCAGGACAATGGGATTTGAAAAAAGGTTCAGCCAAAGTATGGATTGATGTGTGGCAGCAGGAAGGTGAAGCATATGGCTATTTTCAGGCAATGGCTCCGGTAGTTGAGATTCCTAAATTTAATAAAGAAGCCTTCTACAGAGAAATCTTAGAAATTAACCATAAATTATATGGAGTAGGTATGACTGTGTTTGAAAACTGGGTTTATATTAAAACCGTTCGTGAACTAGATAACTTCAGCGAAGGCGAAGCGATGGCCATGCTCAACCGCATCGGAAACTATGCTGATGATTACGATGATATTCTTCTTAAAAAATACCATGCCGGCACAGCGCCAGTAGTTTAAGCGAATGAATGAATGATTGAGTGAATGAGCGCAATTTATAAATACTGACTCATTCACTCAATCGCTCATTTATAACTATACCAGTATTCTTACAGGGTCTTCCAGCAAGCCTTTTAGGGTCTGGAGGAAAGCAGCTCCGGTTGCTCCATCTACCACTCTGTGATCGCAGGAAAGAGTTACTTTCATTACATTTCCTATCTTAATCTCTCCATTTTTCACTACAGGTGTTTGTTTAATGCCGCCTACTGCCAGAATACACGCTTCGGGAGAATTAATAATTGCTGTAAATTCTTCTATTCCAAACATACCCAGGTTAGAAATAGTAAATGTATTTCCTTCCCATTCTGACGGCTGCAACTGACGGTTTTTCGCTCTGCCTCCCAGGTCTTTCACTTCGGCTGCAATCTGAGAAAGAGATTTGTTATCTGCAAAGCGCACTACAGGCACAAGCAATCCTTCCTCTATAGCGACTGCTACCCCAATATGGATATGCTGGTTATAGCGGATCTTATCTCCACGCCAGGAAGAATTAATTTTAGGATGTTTGCGTAAGGCTGCTGCCGCAGCTTTCAGCACCATATCATTAAAAGAAATCTTCACTGGTGAATATTCGTTCATACTCTGACGGGCTTCTACTGCTTTATCCATGTCGATCTCCATGGTGAGGTAGAAGTGAGGGGCTGTAAACTTGCTTTCTGCCAGGCGGCGGGCGATGGTTTTACGCATCTGCGAAACAGCCACTTCTTCAAATTTCTCTTCCCCTACTACTGCAGGAATAGATACTGGTTTTTCAGCAGGTTTAGCTGGTGCTTTTTCCTGAGCCGGAGCTGGTTTAGCCGCTGGCACAAATGATTCAATATCTTTCTTTACAATCCTTCCATTCTCAGCCGAACCTTTTACCTGCCTAATATCAATTCCTCTTTCTTTGGCTAATCTTTTGGCCAGAGGTGAAATTTTAACCCGGTCGTCCTCTGCTCCATTTTCTTCAACAACTGCAGCACTCTGGTTTCCACCTGCCGGAACAGTTGATTTGGTTTCACTCACAGGAGCACCGGGTGCTTTATTGTTATTAGGTGCTACATTGCTTCCTTCTACTTTAGGGCCAGCCGTAGTGGTTTCCTGTTTGATCTTTTCAACTTCTTTATCTGAATCTGTAATTTCCCCAGGCTTGGGTTGCTGGAGTAAAGCTTTGTAATCGGCATCTTTTTCACCTACAATCGCTAGAATTCCATCTACAATTACCGACTCTCCCTGCTGAACACCCATATACAAAAGGGTACCATCTTCATAGGATTCCAGCTCCATGGTGGCCTTGTCAGTTTCTACTTCTGCCAGTAAATCTCCGGATTTCACCGTGTCTCCTACTTTTTTATGCCAGGCCACAATGGTGCCTTCAGTCATGGTATCACTCATTTTGGGCATCCGGATCACATTAGCTTTCACGTTGGCAGCAGGTGTAGCGGGAGCCGCTGGTTTGGCTTTCAGTTCTTCTTTCACAGGCTCTGCTTTAGCAGGTTCTGCTGGTTTAGAGGCTTCTGCCTTACTTCCATTGTCTGAGTTGCCATTCAGCAGGTTTTCATAACTTTCCCCTTTTTGCCCAATCACTGCCAGAATGCCATCCACCGGAACAGATTCTTTTTCTTTTGGACCTATATACAAAAGGGTACCATCTTCATAGGATTCCAGCTCCATGGTAGCTTTATCGGTTTCTACTTCTGCCAGCACGTCTCCAGACTTCACCGTGTCTCCTACTTTTTTATGCCAGGCGGCTATGACACCCTCTGTCATGGTATCACTCATTTTGGGCATTCTAATAACTTCAGCCATATCTGTTCTTTACTATTTTTGTCTGTCAAAATTAATCGTTATTGCAACTTTATTCAAATATTTCTGAAAAGAGTTTAATTTATAAGAAAAAAAGCAAAATTAAATGTATATCACCTACAGCCTGAAAACAAAAAAGCCCCATTCCGGGGCTTTGTAAAGAATCAGGATGTATGATTAAGCTATTTTAACATTAATAGCGTTTAAACCTTTTCTGCCTTCTTGTACTTCGAAAGTTACTTCATCATTTTCACGAATCTCGTCGATCAGACCTGAAACGTGTACAAAAATGTCCTGATTAGAACTTGTTGACTTAATGAATCCGAACCCTTTCGTCTCATTAAAAAATTTTACTATTCCTTTTTGCATTGTATAAAATTGTGAGCCGCAAAGATAGAATAATAAATTGGCAAATAAAAAGTTTTGATACTATTATACTCTGGTAATGCAATAATTATCGGCATGTCACATTCAGACATTTAAGTTTGCCACCATCGCCGCATTCTTTCTGGAAAGAATAGATTCCTGATAGGCTTCTTTTCCGAATTTTCTAAGCATTTTGTAGTGAGAAGCAATAGCACCGCCAAAAGTTTCGCTTTCTATATATGGCAAACCAAATTCTTCAGCCGTTTTTTTCACAATTTCTGATACCGGACGATAATGAATATGGCAAATCCGGGGAAAAAGGTGGTGTTCAATCTGAAAATTTAAGCCCCCACACAGAAAATTGGCCAGCCAGCTTTTACGGGCAAAATTAGCCGTAGTCCGCATCTGCACTACAGCCCAGGCCTCTTCTATATTTCCTTCTTCATCGGGCGATGGAAACTCTGTTCCTTCTACTACATGTGCGAGCTGAAATACCAGTCCTAATACCAAGCCTTCAGCCAGGTGCATGGCTACAAAACCAATCAGGAATTGCCACCAGGTAATGTCCAGCACAATTAGCGGAATGATTAAGAAAAGCACATAATACACGCCTTTGAAGAAAAACAAATTGAAAACTTCGCCTTTCGGATGTGTAGAATTGTCATACTGGCCAATTCTTTTCTGATAGAATTTTTTAAAATCTTTTCTAAAAACCCAGGACAGGGAAGCCAACCCATATAGTAAAAAAGCATACAAATGCTGGTATTGCTGCATCCAGGTAACCTTTTCATCTGGTGAGAGACGGATCAGGCCAGGGGCTACTTCAATGTCTTCATCATGACCGGGAATATTGGTATAGGTATGATGTACTACATTATGGGTAATACTCCACACATAGGCATTGGCACCAATTACGTTAAAAACCAGGCTTAAAACTTTATTAACTTTGGGATTGGCTGAGAATGAACCATGAATGGCATCATGGCATACATTAAATCCGATAAAAGCCGCAAACATACCCAGTAGTACAGCTAAGCCCAACATCACTAACGGGCTGAATTGATTGGAAATAATAAGTGCATATATAATAACCAGGCCGCCCAGGAAGAATGTAGTTTTAGCCCACATGGCAGCATTGGCATTTTTGGAGATATTATTTTCTTTGAAATAGGCATCTACACGCTTTCGAACGGTAGCAAAAAACTCAGATTTTCCGGTATCTACGAATCGGATTTTTTGTGTCATTACAAATTAATTTAATTATATGAGACGAGAAAGTAAATAAGCAAAAGTAGTATTCACAAACAAATTTATAAGTCCTGGCATACATATACATTATTGCAAGCCGGGTGAGTTTTAGTTAAGAATTAAATATATTCAATGAAAGAAATAAAGCTGGTATAATAGCAGATGTGAGGTGAACAATTGGCAGCGAACGCAATACACTCATTATTATTTCAGTGATAACGAAAAAGTATAATAAAAATTTCAGGTAACAGATAAAAACTATATAAATTCTTTATGGCGTTCCTTACCCTATCTATCACAAATTAATCTTCTTCCTCTTCTTCGTGTTTGAATGAATACAATGTAGTATCGAGCACTAATCTGTTTGATTTAAAGTCATTTACAAATTTCTCTATAATTTCGCCCGTTACCTCTTCTACATGCAGGCAGGCTTCCAGGGCAACACCATAATCGAAATCTGTGTCTATATTTACGTATTCTTTTACTTTTACAGCATCTGAATCTTCCAGTTCAGCCATTACTTCTGCTTTGAAATTTTCTGCTTCTTCATCCAGCCCTTCTGGCAGAACAAGTTCTCCATTGGCATCTTCCTCAAAATCCCAGCGGGTATAATTGGGAAATTGCTCGGCTGTTTTGTCTTCTGCCATTTCATACAATACACTGCTGTGATGCAAACGTAAGGTATATAATACCGAATCAAAAATTACTTCCTGCCCTTCATAAGTACCTGTAAATAGGAAATGAGCAAATTCATCACCTTGGGGTTCTTCTTCATTAAGGATATAAGACTGGTTTTGCTGGCGGCATGCTTCCTTTATTTTTTTTATTTCGCTTGGGTCGTAGCCAGGATTTGGTATTGACATGGATGATGATAGTATGGTGAAAGTGGTAAATACGATTTAGGTCTATTTAACGCCTGCTGTCAGGACTTGGATAACATAATCTGCAAAATAATATATTAATTTATACCTGCATAGTTTTAAATAATTCCTTTCTGCGATTTTTATAAAACCCAGGCTAGACTGCATAAATATTCACTGTCATTCTCCTTATTTTAGTAGTTAATTTGTATTATTGTCAGTCAAACTATAAATTTATTATAATTTTTTCGACATGCACCCTAACCTTTTTCGTAAATCTGTAATTATACTGGCAATAGCCGGCGTTATAGATTCCTTTTTTGCACTTCGTGCGATGGCTGCCAATGACTCGCGCTATTATGAAATGCGTGTTTATTATGCGGCTCCTGGCAAACTTGAAGACCTGCAAGCCCGTTTCCGAAATCATACCACTAAAATTTTTGAAAAGCATGGCATGACCAATATTGGTTACTGGGTTCCACTGGATAATCCGGATAATAAACTGATTTATGTACTAGCCTACCCCAGCAAAGAAGCCCGTGATAAAGCATGGAAAGATTTTGGAAGTGACCCTGAATGGCAAAAAGTACAGAAAGCTTCCGAAGTAAATGGCAAACTTGTAACCAAGGTAGAATCTACTTTTATGAATGCCGTAGATTATTCTCCTAAAATTGGCCCTTCCAAAGGAAAGGAGCTCCGTACTTTTGAACTTCGTACCTATACTTGTCCTCCCGGCAAACTGAAAGACCTGCATGCCCGCTTCCGCAATCATACGATCAAGCTTTTCAAAAAGCATGGCATGACCAATATTGGTTATTGGGAAGTACTAGGTAAAGATGGCGCTGAACCCAATACACTAGTCTATATACTGGCCCATAAGAGCAAAGAATCTGGGGAAGCCTCCTTTAAAGCTTTCCGGGAAGATCCTACCTGGATAGAAGCGAAAAAAGCATCTGAAGTGAATGGTTCGCTAACTGAAAAGGTAGAATCTGTCTATATGGCTCCTACAGATTATTCCAAAATCAAATAGATCTGATCTCATTTAACATCATTACAATAGTCAGGATTTATATAAGCAATATATAAATCCTGACTATTGTAATGTATAAGTTGAATAGAGCAACAATTTTAATAGCTATGACAAGCTGAACTGATATTACAGACGTATTTTATCCCTTCAAATCTGGGGAAATATTAATAATCCATGGGTTTATTTAAATCCTGATCAGATTCCAATACAACAAAGTTACTGTCCATTAGTTTTATTTTGGCAGGCTTACCAGATGTACTCGTACATATAATATCATAAAACATGTACGCTTTAAGTTCATCTTCAAATCTAAAATACGATTTGATGTTACCTTCTAAATCCTCGATTCTTACATAGAAGGCCATAGATATAAAAAAATTAATAAAAAAATATAAAATTACTAAAAACTCCTTATTCATAATTGTACTATTTATGAATAGATAAGTTACACTATTATACGTATTATTTACAAAATACGTATTTATACGTACCTTTCCAATTAATCCGGCTAATAAGCCATATTGTTCAATAGTGAATTGAAGAGACGAAATTAAATGAAGTAGAGTTTTTACAAAAAAATCAGCATTTTATTTTGAAGCTACTGTTAAAAGTATATCTTAGCATTCCTAAGATTGATTGTACTTTTCACACATAAAAAAAGCCTCTGTCAGAAACAGAAGCCTTTATTGATATACACTTTTTGCATTATGAATTGCTTTCACAATTCTTATGAAAATGTACGCAAAAACTCCTTCATTGCTACTTTTTTTTAGAATTTATTTTTTATTTTTAACAATAGCCGCCTTTGTTGATACAATCGAAAGCGGCTATTGTTATTTTACAACCTTTCATTCATTACATCCCTTAAAAAGCCTGGTTTTTGGATGCTGGTCCTGGCCTGTTAACTTGAGAACAAATCTATTTAGCAAGTACATATGACTTTCCGGCTAAGGTATTTTTAGCTGAACTTGCATGAGCCAAACCTGACTTTTTGAAGTGAAATAAAACTAAACCCGAAATGGAAATATTTTTACTTGTTGTGCTGATAGGTATGGTACTTTGGCTGGGCAACAAACTCTCTGACCAGACCCGGCAAACTAATTACCGTTTAGATGGTTTCTTCAAGGAATTAAGCCAGCTTAGATCTGACATTGAAGCATCCAGAAAAAGTACTGTCATTTCACAGGAAGAAAAGAAAATAATTATACCGGAAATCAATATACCACCGGCAATAGTGCAACCAGAGAAAGTTATTCTTCCTGAACCACAACCCGAAATAGTTAAAATACTACAGAAAAGATCCCGGCTGGAAGCAGAACCAGCTTTGGAATCCGTGCCTAAACCACCGCAGGTTCCGCAACCTGAAGTAGAGGAAGAGCAGCCTTCTTTCTTTGAGAATTTCCTGAAAAATAATCCGGATTTAGAAAAATTCATTGGCGAAAATCTAATTAATAAAATTGGGATTGCTATTCTGGTACTGGGAATAGGCTACTTTGTAAAGTTTGCGATTGATAAAGAATGGATCAATGAAATAGGACGGGTAGGCATTGGCATTCTGGCTGGCGGCATCTTAATCGGCTTGGCTCACAGGCTCCGGCACAAATTTGCTGCGTTTAGTTCCGTATTGGTTGGCGGCGGTCTGGCGGTATTGTATTTTACCATCGCTATTGCTTTCCATCAATACCAGATTTTCAGCCAGACTGCCGCATTTGTGCTGATGGTGATTATTACTGGTTTCTCTATTGTATTATCTGTTTCCTACAACCGGGTAGAATTGGCAGTACTTTCTATTCTGGGTGGATTTGCTACGCCTTTTATGTTAAGTACTGGTTCGGGCAATTACCAGGTACTTTTCACATATATTCTGATCCTGAATGTAGGAATGCTGGTGCTGGCGTATCTGAAAAAATGGAATATTATCAACTGGATTGCCTATGTGTTTACTATTATTCTCTATGGCGGATGGCTGGAAACTCAGGTAGTTGGGGTTGCTAATCCTCCTTTGCAGGGTGCGCTGCTGTTTGCGACTTTGTTCTATATTGTATTCTTTCTGATGAATGTAATTAACAACATCCGACGGCAGACGAAATTTGCACCGGCAGAAATTACTATTTTACTGAGCAATACTTTTTTGTATTATTCAGCAGGCATGGTGATTTTAGCAGAAATCAGAGGCGGATTGTATCAAGGTTTGTTTACCGTATGTGTGGCTGTGTTCAACTGTATATTTGCTTTCGTCTTATACAAAAACCGCAACGTAGACCGCAATCTTATCTTTTTACTGATCGGACTGGTCATTACTTTTATCAGTCTGGCGGTGCCAGTACAGCTGGAAGGCAATTATATTACCATGTTCTGGGCACTGGAAGCTGTATTGCTGCTCTGGTTATCACAAAAATCCGGGTTAAAGCTGGTTGCTGTCAGTTCGGTGCTTGTAACCGGGTTAATGCTGATCAGCCTGGTGATGGACTGGAGAAACATTTACACCGCAGATGCTATTGTGCATCCTCTTCCAATATTAATTAATAAAGCCTTTATTACCGGCCTGATTGCCATTATCAGCTTATTTGCCAATTTACGTCTGCTCCGCCAGCAAACCGAACCTGTCGACTTTACCATTTTTGAATTAGAAATTCTGCCTTACAAACAGGTACTACAGATTGTATTGGGTCTAACTATTTACCTGACAGGCCTGCTGGAACTTAACTACCAGCTTCTCACCTATATTGATTCCGGGCAGAGCCGTACCATTATACTGGGTTGTTACAATCTGATTTTTATTAATGGTGTGTATTTCTACAGCAGACAAAAAGGTATTACACTTACCTATGTCCTTATGCTGAGTTTAATTGGCATTGTCTTGTATCTGGCAGTGTATAACCCGGCGGTTATGGCATTACTGCGTATGCATTTTATATATGGCCAGCAGGAATTTATTGGGTTTCTTTTTCATTACCTGAGTTTGATTGCGGTGGCTATGTTGGTGATATATGGGTTTATGCATCAAACAATATTTGACGGATACATCCAGGTGGTTTCTACCCTATTGCTATGGTTCTTATGTGCAGTGCTTGTATATATCGCCAGTGCTGAACTGCTCTATCATGTGATCTACTTTAATTTGTCTGGTACAGCGGTTTCTTCGGAGGAAGCCATGGTAAGTAGAATGAATAGTTTGATCACCCAAACTGCCAAAGTAGGTTTCCCGATTTTATGGGGTATATGTGCTTTTACGCTCATGTTTATTGGGTTACGTCAAAAAAACAAAGATCTGCGCATTATTTCATTGAGTCTATTCACCCTTACTTTGCTTAAGCTGTTTATCTATGATATTCGCGGTATTTCGGAAGGCGGAAAAATTGCAGCCTTTATCTCACTGGGTGTATTGTTGCTGGTGATTTCTTTTATGTATCAAAACCTGAAGAGGATTATTCTGGCTGATGAAAATGCAGCATCCGGAGAGGAGCCTACAAAACAATGAAACGTGCTATAATAAACCAGATAGGCGTATTGTTGGGAATCATACTGCCATTCCTAAGTTGGGGGCAACACTTCCAATTTAAAGCAGCGGTAAACGAAGTTCCTGAAAACAACTACTACCGGATTTACCTTTCTCCCTATATTACAGGTCATCTCAATGAAGCTTACACAGATATACGCTTATATACCGGTAAAGGGCAGGAAACGCCCTATGTGCTGGTAAAAGAAAAGCCTGTTTCGTACAAAACCTTGTTTAAGGAATATACCATCCTAAGTAAAACGACACGTGAAAAATCTGGTACTTCGCTGGTCGTAGAAAATACGTCCCACACCAGAATTAATAACCTGAGTTTACTTATTAAAAATACGGCAGTACAGAAGCGAGCCAGGTTAAGCGGCAGTGACGATACCACTCACTGGTATATTATTGCAGATAATTATCTGTTACAAACGGCTAATAGTACTTCGGAAACAGCAGAAATGAAAATTCTGAACTTTCCATTGAGTGATTATACCTATTATAAACTGGATATTAATGATTCTTTAAGTATACCCATCAATATTTTGAAAGCAGGCTATTATGATACCTATGCCGAAAATGGAAAATATACTCCTATCCCGGATTTGAGTTTTCAGGTGCAGGACAGCAGTAGCAGAAAGCAAACCTATGTAAAAATTTCGCTGCCGGAGCCTGCGTATATAGATAAAATGGAATTGAATATCTCACAGCCTGCTTATTACCTGCGGCATGCCCGTTTGGGGATATATAAAACTGTAGAAGGAAAGAGAGGAAAAAAGAAACAGTATTTTGAGGTGATCCGGGAATTTGATTTGAATTCAAGCCATGTGAATAATATACCTATATCAGGTAAATGGTCAGAGGAATTCTTCCTGGTGATAGATAATGCCGATAATCCGCCTTTGCAGTTTGCAAGTGTGAGTGCCTATCAGTTAAATACTTATCTACTGGCAAATTTACGCTCAGGAGAAAACTACCATTTGGAATTTAATGATCCGGACCGCCCGGCACCCCAATATGATCTCACTTATTTTACTGACAAGATTCCGGCTGATGCTGCGCTAATCCAGACTGGGTTGCCAATTGCTCTTTCAAATGTAACGCCGACGGAAACAGGCCCTACCTTTTTTACAAATAAACTTTTTATCTGGGTTGCCATTGGTATTGTGATCGCTTTACTGGCTTATATGTCGTACCGGATGGTGAAAGAAACGGAGAATAGAAATGGATAACTGATAATATGTTACACTTTTTATCATCACATCAGCCATAATCAATTGAACTATGTATTTTTTATATTACTTACTAAACAGGCTAAACTACAAACAATTTTTTATCTAATTATTCCACTTTCAAGTGTTTTGTTTGGATCAATATATAGTCTCAGCTTAGGAAATACATTCCCATCCAAGGTTTTTTTTAATGTCATCTTACTACAGCTGATTGCTCCTTATTTAGGTGGTGTTATTGGATTACTTTGGTTTTCCATCTATAAATCAATGAATAATAAACAAAACCAGCACAACGCTTTCATTAATAAGAATAAGCCATTGGCAGATATGTTAAATATGGAAGTAATGAATTTTGAATATTATTCTAAAACAACTTTTGTTGTGTGGATAATATATCTTGTTCCACTTATCTATAATATTTTAGTGTAAGATTAAGATTAACACTGGTTTCAGTCTCTCAGTGACCTGCATCAATAGAGAACCTAAGCTCAACTCATTATCCAGGTACAAGTGATGATTTATTATCCTCATTTTACTTTTACATGATTGCTTTCAACATATAATGGTTTGTCAACAACTACCAACAACAAATCAGTATTACAAATGTGTCAGGCTGCTTCCGCTCATATATATCTGATAGAAACTTACAGGACGGAAACTGCGTTCCGTCTGTGTGGAAACAGCCTCAACTACTTTTTTCTGATCATACCTCCCGATGATGCATTTACATCCCGTACCGCAGGTTCGCCATCATAGGTAAGTGAACTTCCGCTGCTGATATCTGCAGAAATTTGATCTAACACTTTCACTTCGGTCATAGAACCGGCATTTGCCTGCACCGAACACTTACGGGCATTTAGGTCAAAAGCGTTGATAATCGAACCGGCCGAAGCTTCAAAACTGGCTTCCTCCACCTGTCCGCTTAATTTCAGAATAGACCCGGCATTTGAATCTGATGTCAGGTTTTTGTATTGTAAAGCTAAAGTAGCCTGGCTTCCGGAAGAAGTTTTCAATGCTAACTCCTCTCCTTTCAATTCATTCGTCGACTGTATATTTGCGCCTCCAGACAAATGCAGCGATTCAATATTCGGAACGGTTACGTCTACCTCAATCTTAGTTTGCCTGTTGATTTTATCTTTGGTGTAAATACGGAGCTGGTTTCCTGACACTTCTGTACGGATCAGGACAATCAGGTTTTCATCTCCTTTCACTTCCACCTTTGTTGGTGCGCCCTGTGTGAGATTTACTGAAATTTTACCGCTTACCTCAATGCTGTTAAAATCTGTGACCTGCCTTACATTCGATGTGTTTTTTCCATTGCCAGTCACCGTATCTGCGTACTGATAATATTTGGCTACCGCTACAAAAACGGTAATCGCAATCAGGATCAAAGTCAGAAATCCCAGAATAAGTTTATTACTTGTTTTCATGTGTTTAGCTGAATACGCTTAGTTATGATTGCCGTTAGAAAATTCGTGGTAATACCGTTTGAGGTCTTCAAATGAAATACCCAGCATCTGCATATTTCTGAAAAATCCGGCAAGGTCTTCATTTACAAACTGCTCTTTTTTCAGCGCTCTGGCTTTTTCGTAGCCATCGTCTGCTACATAGTAGCCGATGCCTCTTTTGTTAAAGATGATGCCTTTGTCCTGGAGATAGTTAAATGTTCTCATGGTAGTGTTGGGGTTAACTTCAAATTGTACAGCCATGTCCCGGATAGAAGGGATTTTTTCCCCGCTATTCCATTTCTTCTGAAGTATATTCTCGAAAAAATGGTTGGCAATCTGTAAGTAGATAGCCTGATTATCTTTGAATTCCATTTATACCTGCCTTTCTTTTAAACTGAAATATGAAACAACTAATAGGAACGGTGCCAGCAAATACCAGAATAATACGTGGGCAATTTGTGGTATTGTATACTCAACAAAATACTGGAAACCTCCCGAGAAATCCTCTGATTGTAATTTACTGCCAAACAGCATCCAGCCAAGCAAACCGCTGTACGAACCTATGATTACCTGTAAAACGAACAGTGCCAGCAAAGTTTTCAGAAAATTATAGTTCCGGAAATAAGCAGCACCCAGGAAAAAGACAGTTTGTGTCACCATATAGACACCCATTGACTGAAAATAATGCTTGTCAAACATATCCGGAATAGAAGCATGATTTCCGCCAGCTACCAAACCTGTAATCAGATATATGATAAAGATGCCAACTGAAAACACCACTACATATACCGGCGAAGATAGCACCCATGAACCTATAACTTTTTCAAGGGTAGAAACCGGCAAAGTGAGATAGAAATAGCTTTTCTGCGGAGAATTCAGCTCTGAAAAAATCCGACTGGTAAATATAAAGCCGCCAATAAAGAAAACAGTCAGATAAAAGCTATTGATTTCTCTTATATCTCGGGGATCGAAGTAAGCTACAAATAAAGATACCACCAGCAATAGGCCGAATATACCTCCGGCTGCTATCAGCATGGGAGGCAAATTCAGGGACACCTGCCTTTGGATAAAGTTAAAGAGCCTGTTGATATTGAAATTATCTTGATTCATCGTTCAATTAGTTTGTAAAATTTGCATTAATCACCTTTGTATCTTTAATCACTCCGTTAAAAAGCAATTCCAGGTCTACTCTGGTATCGATGCCGCTGTGGTTCCTGGTTATCCCTGCTTTGCGTCCCGGCATGTCTTCATGATACAGGATTTCGTTGGCCGGTACGCCTGCTAAGTTGTGCTCAAACGCTAATTTTTCGGAAATCAGGGCAATATTCTGATTAAAAATGATGCGTCCATTTTCCAATACCACTACAAAATCAATCAGGTTTTCCAGATCACGTACCTGGTGCGTAGAGATGATAATGAGTTTGGTTTCGTCCAGGGCAGAAGCCATAATTTTGCGGAACTGGCTCTTGGAAGGAATATCCAGCCCATTGGTCGGTTCATCCAGAATCAGCACTTTTGCATTAGTAGCCAGCCCGAAAGCGATCAGAAACTTCTTTTTCATGCCATAGGAAAAAGTAGAAAGCTTCATGTGTTCGGGCAATTCAAATTCCTGCAGGTATTTTCTGAACTGATCATAATTGAACTTGGAATAGAAAACCGCATTTCTTTTAGCATATACATCGAGCGTAACGGAGGGCAATTCAAACTCTTCCGGAATTACATAGATGTCTTCCAGCATTTTTGGATCACGCTCACTTGTTTTGTATCCATCTAACAGGCACTCACCGCTGTCTGGATACAACAGTCCGGCAATCTGCTTGAGCAGCGTAGATTTACCTGCTCCGTTTTTTCCCAGCAAGCCATAAATATATCCTGGTGCTAAAGTCAGGTTCAGGTCCGAAAACAGACCCCTGCCTTTTTTATACCGGAAATGTATGTCCTTTAATTCTACCATTGTGCTTATTGTTTTAGTGTACTACATAACTAATACACTACAAATGTAAGATATGATTTTTGATTTGCAAGCAATTGCCTGAAAAAAATTTTGTGAAGGCTTTATAATCGAATACTACTAAAGGCTTATAGCAGAAAATAATATGAAGAATAAGAATAAATATTTACCTAATACCCGGTAAGTTTTTCCACTGCTCACCTTCAGCGATAGATTTGATAACAGCGTTCCGTTGCGTCAGCAGATTGCGCATATATGTATAGAGTACAAGGGTATTGGCCAGCTTTCCAAGAACACCCAGAGGAGATTCAAATTCAAACAGGTCAGTCATGAGGGTGTGGTCACCTTGTATAGAAAAATGATGTTCATGCCGCATGCTTTTAAAAGCGCCTTTTTGCATTTCATCACAGAAATACGTGGGATATTGATATTCCGTAATTTTTGAAGTGAGCTCCTGCCAGATACCAAAGTGTCTGGCTCGCCAGGTGACATGCTCTCCCAGCTGCATAACACCAGTGCGAACACCGCCTACCACTTTCTCTCCGGTATGAGCGGTAGATAACGTATGTACATCCACACTCAGCGACAGGGTAAAACATCTTTCTATCGGAGCTGCAATCTGTGTCTGGAGTTCAATAACAGCCATTAATTATTAAAAGTTGAGAACATGGAAACTGATTAAAGCGGATAACAATGTAGTTTCTAAGCCATCAGGTTACTTATAGTTCGATGGCTCATATATTTTTGTTTAGCGCTAAGTTTTTATGTAATCTACAGCTGAATTTGCCAGCAGCAACTATTTTCCGGGCAAGAAATTTGCGGCTATATATTATGTTTACAATATTCCCGGATATACGTATATAACTATGTTACATCATAGCCGGATGAACTGAAAGGTAAAACGTTTACCTGATAAGTTATCAACTTCAGCGCTCATTGTACGTTACTAACGGCTTCCATTATCTGTAATAAAATTAGTTTCCTGATATTTACTCTAATTCAATTAAGCTATGTTAGAATTATCATATCCTCTCCGGTTAAAGGCCACCGGCACAAATACACTTTTTACGCATCTGGTATGTTCCGCATGTGGAGAAATTTACGATAAAAACCAGGTGGCAACAGTATGCCGCAAACCAGATTGCCAGCACCCTTTACTGGCTGCTTATAATACCGGCCGGCGGCTCAACAGAAAATATTTACGTCACCGGCCAGCTACTATGTGGCGTTACCGTGAAATGTTGCCCTTATTGTCCGATAAAAATATCATATCACTGGGAGAAGGAATGACCCCCATGCTTAAAACAGCGCATCTGGGCAGAAAGGCAGGAGGTTATACAGTGTATATTAAAGATGAATCTAATAACCCAACTGGTTCTTTTAAAGCACGGGGATTGAGTATGGCTGTTTCCAAAGCCAAAGAACTCGGAATTACAGCCTGTGCCATTCCCACAGCCGGAAATGCCGGAGGTGCCCTGAGCGCCTATTGTGCGCAGGCTGGTATAGAAGCTCATGTATTTATGCCCAGAGAAACACCGGATGTATTCAAGCAGGAATGCCGGTTGTTTGGAGCAAACGTTACTTTAGTGGATGGCAATATTTATAACTGCGGCCAGATGGTACGGGAACAAACGGTTATTCATGGCTGGTTTGATGTATCTACTACTAAGGAACCTTACCGGATAGAAGGTAAAAAAACCTTGGGCTATGAAATTGCTGAACAACTGCACTGGGAACTTCCGGATGTGATCATTTATCCAACTGGTGGTGGCACTGGTTTGATCGGTATGTGGAAGGCATTTGATGAAATGGAGCAATTAGGCTGGATCGGCCCGGAAAGACCCCGGATGGTAGCCATACAGGCGGCCAATTGTGCACCTGTGGTAAAAGCATTCACCGAAAACAGTAAACATACGGATCTGTATCCTGATACTTTTACAGTAGCCAATGGTCTCCGGGTACCCAAACCTTATGCAGGCTCCTTAATTTTAAAAGTATTACAAGAAAGCCGGGGAACCGCACTTGCCATTTCCGATGAAGAAATTATAGCTGGCGTTAAAGAGATTGCCAGAGAAGAAGGCTTACTGGTTTCACCCGAAGGAGGAGCCGTCTGGCAAGGATTTAAGCAACTGGTACAATCCCGTTGGATTCATCCGGAAGAAAGAGTAGTAATTGTAAATACCGGCAGCGGCTACAAGTATCTGGAGAACCTGAATCTATCTGTCTAAATAATTTTCATGCTTAAAAAAACCTCACTATCTGCCAAATAGTGAGGTTTTTTTGTTTATATAAGGTTCTTATTTAAAAGAGATAAATCCACTCAATAGTTACAATAAAGTTAGTTTGTACAGCTTTCGGCCTTATAAAAATTTATTATTCCAAAGATTCACAGTTTCATATCTGCCTAAAAAAAATTATCTTTCAAGGAATAGCATGATTATTCATCTATTCTGGCAATAGTTCAAATTAAACTTTATTAAACCTAAAACCAACATGAAAATATACGGAAAAATCCTGCTTTATATAAGCTTCCTGATGGTATCATTCCAGGTTTTTGCACAAGAAGAATCTGATAAAGCCAAACTAATGGCTGCTTTAGATAAGCAGACAGCTACCTACGGGGATATAGCAAAAAAAATATGGGGTTTTGCCGAGGTAGGTTATCAGGAGGAAAAAAGTACCGCTTTGTTGCAAGAGCAATTGAAAAAAGCAGGCTTTCAGGTAACTCCAGGTGTAGCAGAAATTCCTACTGCCTTTACTGCCACCTTTGGCAGTGGAAAACCAGTTATTGCCATATTAGCTGAATTTGATGCTCTGCCAGGTGTTTCTCAGGATGCGGTACCGGAACGTAAAGTTTTGCAGGCCAATGCTGCCGGTCATGCCTGCGGACATCATTTGTTTGGAACAGGCTCTACGGCAGCAGCTATTGCTATTAAAGACTGGCTAAAAAGCTCTGGTACCAAAGGCACTATCCGGGTATATGGCACACCAGCAGAAGAAGGAGGCGCAGGCAAAGTATATATGGTGAGGGCTGGTCTGTTTAATGATGTAGATGTAGTATTACACTGGCATCCCAACAATGAGAATGAGGCAAGCGCTTCTTCTTCTCTGGCCAATAAATCGGCTAAATTCCGCTTTAACGGCATTGCGGCCCATGCGGCAGCAGCCCCTGAACGCGGGCGTTCAGCTTTGGATGGAGTAGAAGCCATGAATTATATGGTAAATATGATGCGTGAACATATTCCATCTGATACCCGCATTCACTATGTAATTACCAGAGGTGGCGAAGCGCCTAATGTAGTGCCTGCTTTTGCAGAAGTATTTTATTATGTACGCCATCCGGAAATGAGTGTAGTAAAAGAAATATTTGAAAGAGTAGCCAAAGCAGCTGAAGGAGCGGCCCTTGGAACAGGTACTAAAATGGAATATGAAGTTATTCATGGTGTGTATAACCTGCTTCCCAATGAGGTACTGGCCAAAATTATGGACAAAAACCTGCGTACTGTGGGTGGGGTTCAATATACCGCCGAAGAAAAAACATTTGCAGCCAAAATTCAGGAATCATTCACTGGTACAAAACCCTCCATTGCATCGGCACAGGAAATACAACCTTTCGAGATCGAGAAAGCTGGCGAAGGCGGCGGCGGTTCTACAGATGTAGGAGATGTGAGCTGGACAGTTCCTACGGTGGGCATGGGTGCGGCTACCTGGGTTCCGGGAACAGCAGCGCATAGCTGGCAGGCAGTAGCCGCAGGCGGAACCAGCATTGGTACCAAAGGGATGATGGTAGCTGCCAAAACTCTGGCACTTACGGCATACGATATTTTTAAAAACCCTGCCATTGTAAATGAAGCAAGCCAGGAATTAAGCAAAAAAAGAGGTGAGAATTATAAATATGAAGCTATGATCGGCAACCGCAAACCTCCGCTGGATTATCGCAAATAAGTACGATATGTTACTCAAACTCCTTTAATTTCCATTCACGAACAAGGAATATCTAAATTGCGATATTCCTTGTTCGTGAAAGATCCGATTCTAACTAATGGTAGCGCTTCCTACTACATATACCTACTAATACCGCTTACTCTGTGCTTATTATGACTTGAGGCATTTTTTCCTCAGATAAGACTTTGGGTAGGATTAGTATAAAAGTAGTACCTTTTCCTGGCTCGCTTTCTACCCGGATTTCACCTTTGTGCTTTTGAATAATACCATAGGTGATTGATAAACCAAGTCCGGTTCCCTGCCCTACTGGTTTAGTGGTAAAGAAGGGTTCAAATATTTTCTCGCGTACATTTTCCGGCATTCCTTTCCCTGAATCCCGGATAGAGATGCTGATGTGTTCTGGCAGGTTACTGGTAGTTATATAAATTTCGCCGTTGCCTTCGATCGCCTGAATAGCATTGGTTAGTATGTTCATAAATACCTGGTTGAGCTGCCCTGGATAACATTCGATAGAAGGAATAAGAGAATCGTATTCTTTAAAGATTTTAATGTGATCTTTGTACTGGTTGGTGAGCAGGATCAGGGTATTATCCAGACCTTCGTGCACAAAAGCATGTTTAATCGCTGCTTCATCTAGCCTGGAGAAATTGCGCAAGCCCTTTACAATTTCTGCTGTCCGGGAGGCACCGCTTTCTACCGATTTGAGTGTTTCAGAAATTACCTGCAGGTTTTCCTTGTAATAGAGCTCTTCTTTTAATTCCTGAATATAGGCTAATCCGGCTTGTATCTCCTCCATCGACTGGAAAGTAGCCAGGGCATCATAGTGTTTCAAAAGGTCAAAGATTTCATCTAAAGAATTCTTCAGATTAGAAATTCCCACATAAATAAAATTTACCGGATTATTAATTTCATGGGCAATACCAGCCGTAAGCTGGCCTAAGGATGCCATTTTCTCAGACTGCACCAGATGGGATTGTGTAGTCTTTAATTCCACAATAGTATTCTCCATCACTTCATTCATCGCCCTGAGTTCTTCACCCCGTTGCCTGAGTTGTTCTTCTGACATCTGAAGTTCATGATAGGCTTCTTTCAACTCGAGTTCTGCTTCCCGCAAATCAGTAATATCCTGCACAATACCAATTACCTGGCATACGTCCCCTTTGTTGTTTCTTTTAAAGGGCACATCCCGGCTTTGCAATAAACGATACTGTTGATGGTGATTCCGCACCCGGAATTCCGTATGGGTATGACCATTGCCGGCTGCTTTAAAATTCTGAAAATAGGATTCTATCAGCACCATATCATCAGGATGTATCAGTGTAGGTATGATCTCACTGCCCATTTGCTGCAATTCATTTTCAGAATAACCCAGCATCTGCACCAGTTCGAGATTGGCATATACCAGTGTATTCGTATCAATATCGAAGATGTACAGGTAATTGGGAATGGCATTCATAATACTTTCCAGAAAACGTTTGGTTTCTTCCAGCTCCACCCTGGCCACCATTTTATAGGTAACATCCTGTACAAAAGATACTACAGCCTCTACACTGCCCGTTTGGTCTTTGATGGGGAAAATGATCTGGTCATAAAAGAGAATGCGCTTTTTGGTATTCCACTGGTTAGAAGTATTGGTAAGATCCATTTGCTGGTCGGAAAGGATAACCGTTTCTCCCCGGTAAGCCCGCTCAAAATGCAGATTAGATCCGTTCAGTTTCTGAAAAGGATCGGTTAGCACATTAAAATAACCTACGCCATAAGTATTTTCAGGAATACCCAGTAAAGTCCGTTGCGCCTCATTCATCTGCATAGAAAAGCCGTGCCGGTCATAAATCTGGATGGGTAAAGGCGAATGATCAATTAATGCGTTAATAAACCGGCTGGACTCAATGAGCTTGTCTTCCCACTTTTTACGCTCTGTAATGTCTTTGTACATCCACAAATGCCCCCGATAGATCTTATCTATATAGATAGGTACATAATCCCGTTCTAATACCCGTTTATCTTTCAATGGAAGTTCCTCACCATTTACCGGCAGGTGATTTTTAAGCATAGTTGCCATGCGCTTCATAAATCCGGCTTCATCTGCAAATGCCTTTCTATAGGATTCAGCTTTGAGAATAGAATCCATCCCAGTGATTTCATCGGGTGTTAAGGGAATAGAAAACATCTGGCAAAACTGATGATTAATAAGGGCAGTTTTACCATTCTCATCTTCTACTACAATAGCGGCCTGCATGTTTTCCATAATGGCCGAAAGCCTGGCTAGTGCAAAGGATAAATTATTTTCTGCTTCTTTCCTGCTGGTAATATCAAAACGGATGGCCATATACTGGTAGGGTCTTTCCTGTTCATCGAGGAAAGGTACAATCACCGTATCCACCCAATATCGTGAACCGTCTTTGGATTTATTGCAAATTTCACCCCGCCACATACATCCGGCAGAAATCTGTATCCACATGTCCTTGAAAAAGCCTGGTTCATGATAGCCTGCATTCACCAGCTGATGGGTATTTCCAATAAGTTCGTCCTTGGTATAGCCCGATATCTTACAAAACCGCTCATTGGCATAAGTAATTATCCCCTTTTTATCAGTAATAGCAACAATAGCCGCCGCATCCAACGCAAACTTCTGTAAGTTGAGTTGTTTATTGAGAATTTCCCTCTCCAGTTCAATCACTTTACTATCAGTAATATCCGAGAAGGTAACAGCTAGGCCATCCTGTAGTTTAACAGCCACTATATGAAACCAGACACGTATGCCTTCATGCTCATAAAAATGTTCCAGATTAAGCGAATGGCCGGTTTCTACGACCTGCACATATTTATCAAAAAGCCCGTCTATGCGGTTGCCGGGCAATTCCTCCAGCATTTTTTTCCCTACCAGATGGGTAGCCGTACGTCCGGTTAATTGTTCTGCCTGTTTGTTTACAGATAACCATTCAAAGTCAACGATTGTATGCTGAGAATTTCTTACCGAACGGAAAGCCATTACACCTGACAATGAGCTATCCAGAACACTATTTAAAAAGGCGGATACTTCATTCAACTGAGTCTCTCTTGCTTTGCGTTCGGTAATGTCCATAGTTGTTCCATACACCTTAATCACATTTCCTGACACATCTTTTTGTACTTTACCGATCACATTTACCCAGCGGACTTCTCCATCTGGCAAAATAATTCTGGAATCGTTTATAAATTCCTTTCCGTCACGAATACTCAGATCCATACTTTCTACTACCTGCGTCAAATCATCGGCATGAACCATCGGCAAATACCTTTCTGCTGAAGGCACCTTTCCGGAAATGTCAAGTCCATGAATCAGAAACATCTCATCTGACCATATACTCTGCATGCTATGCGGGTCGTATTCCCAGTTTCCAATATGAGCTATTTTCTGTGCTGCCTTTAATTTGAGTTCACTTACCTCCAGTGCTTCCTGCACCTGTTTACGTGCGGTAATATCTCTGGATGACGTCAGGAGTAGGGTTACGTCACCATTTTCATTCAGAATAGGTTTGGTAAACGTCTCCAGCCAGATGAATCGTCCATCTTTTCTGCGAACCTTATATTCAGTATGGTTAATTGGCTTTTTTGTCTGGAGAATATTTGTGGTGTACTCCATGGCATGCTGATAGTCAGCAGGGTGTATAACATCTTTTGGGGAAAGATGGAGCAGTTCATCCGGCTGGTAACCAAGCAAATGGATCACAGAAGGAGAAGCATATACATAGCTGCCATCCGGGTTGTGCAGGCGTATCAGGTCCAGAGAATTTTCAGAAATAAGCTTATATAACTGCTCACTTTCCCGGAGTTGTTCTTCTACTTTTTTCTTGGCTGTTATATCTACGCCCACACAAACCAATCCATCCATAGCGCCGATGCTGTTAAAAATCCCAGAGATATTCAGTAATACGGTACATTCTGTGCCGTCTTTGTGGACATAGGTAAATTCTTCCTGCTGCATTAATCCATGGCTTGCTTTTGATAGCATGGCTTCGAGGCCAGAAGTAAAAGGTATCCCTAATTCAGCAGAAATTTTATTTGCATACTGCGATAGTTCGCCTGTTTTATGCAAGATATCAGGCGTATGCTGGTTTAATAGTTCGTCAGGCTGATAACCGAGCCATTTGCTGACGACAGGATTGATACTGGTAATGATGCCTTGTTTATTGGTAGAAATAATAGAAACTACTGCATTACTCAGCAAGGCACTCTGAAAAGCATTTGCCTGTGCCAGCTCCTCTTGTATAGCATACATCTCTTCATGGTGGGCATGCAACTGGCTGATTTTGTTATTAAGCTGGTCTACAAAATTTTTAATCAGCATTTCCAAAGGCCTGAATATCAGCAAACCTTCCAGAAGCAATACCAGCAATAAAATGAGGGTGATCACTTTAACTGTTCTGGCTAATCCTTCTATTTTTTGGGCAGATTCAGCCAGATATTGCCTGGTAATTTCCTCTCTTGCTTTCAACACAAAAGGTTCTTCAGCTAGTACCATACTGAGTGCCTGATCAAAAGCGGCCCGGTGACTATAATCAATAATCGGATACGTGGTGTTCACTATAACAGATACTGCCTTGAGCATATTCAGATGGTGAATGCGATGCTGTTCTACCAGTTGCTGTGCTGCATCAGTATTCTCACCAGGAATGAATACTATTTCTCCTGCCGGTAATTTGCTTCTGTATAGCAAGGCTTTATGTGCTGCATGCCATGTTTTTACATCCTGCTGTAGTGTGCGTAAATAAGTATAATAAGTTGTTGAATCTTTGGCCTGGGAAAGCAACAAAATGGTTTTGGTAATCTTCTGGCTGTACATCCGCTGCCTGCCGGATATATTAATTACCTGAGAATCAAAAACCTGTTTTGAAATTTTTCTTTCAACTATGTATTGCAAGCCAATCATCACTAAGGCAATAGAAAGGATGGCCGCAAAGAAAGTAAGTTTGATGCGGCGGCTTAGTTTCAGGTTGTTTTCCATTAAAAATATCTGGAATCAGGTTGGACAAGGTCAGTAATGACCTGAATGGTTAAATTAGCGGGGATAGAAAGGCGAAGTTGCCCTACTTGCTTACTGGAACAGTAAAGCTAAAAACAGTGCCTTTTTGCAAGCGGCTTTGTACGGAAATTACACCTCCCTGCTTTTCCACATACTCTTTGCAAAGTTTTAATCCCAAACCGGTACCTTTTTCCTGGGCTGTTCCCAGAGAGGTTATCAGGTGTTCATTTGAGAAAAGCTTGGTAAGGGTTTCTTCGGATATACCTACGCCAGTATCTGTTACGGAAATGGTAGCATATTCTTTTTCAGCCACCGATGAAAGAATGATCTGGCCATGTTCTGGCGTAAATTTGATGGCATTCGAAATCAGGTTCCGCAAAATCAGGCTGGTTATATTTTCGTCTATCTGCACCTGAAAATCGCCGGCAGGCAGTTCTGTAAGAATAGCAATATTTTTATGAGCTGCCATTGCCTGATAGGCTCTTATATTTTTCTGTAAGGTACTGCCTATCGAATGTGCCTCTAAAAGGGGTTCTGTATTCTGTATCTGTGCCTGAGCCCAGCTGAGTAAGTTATTCAGCATTTCTGTAATATCTACCAGCGAATGCTTCATATCCGACATGGCTTCATGGACTTCCTCTTCCGAAAAAATATCTTTATAATTCAGAAACATGTTTACTAAAGCCGAAAGCGAAGCGAGAGGAGACCGAATATCATGTGAAATGATAGAAAATAGTTTATCCTTGAGGGCATTCAGTTGTGCATATTCTTCATTTTTTTGTTCCAGTTCCTGTGTGCGTAGTTTTACCTTTTCCTCCAGGCTTTCATTCGCTTGTTGCAATTGTTTAATCAAGCAAATATTATCCGAAGTAAGCTGGTATTTAGTAAGCGCATTATCAATGATGATTTTTAATTCCTGATTGTTCCAGGGTTTAAGCGCATAGTGAAAAATATCTAACTCATTGAAAGCCCGCATAATAACTTCTACATCACTATACCCGGTTATTACCATCCGTATGGCCAGTGGATATTTTTCCTTTACAATTGTCAGAAATTCCAGTCCTGAAACCTGGGGCATCCGCTGATCCGTAATCACCAGGTGAATAGAATATTTTTCTAAAACATCCAGCCCTTGTGAAGCAGAAGAGGCAGTAAAGATAGTGTATGTGCGGAAGAAGGCATTTTTGAAGGCGATCAGGTTATTTTCTTCATCGTCTACAAACAGGATTTTATATGGTGAGGCAGGCATAATTGACAATTGAATAGAATGGCGACTGTATCAAAAATAAAACTTGTCCGTTTTGGCCATCTCTTAAAATACAGCTATTTATTAGATGTGTAATAAAACAGGTAAGTATTTGTCCAAGACAACACTTACCTTTCAAAAAAGCCAGAATGATTTTATTCCCTGTTTCCCGGATCGTTTCTCTGCTTAAAGGCAATAAACTCCCGTTATTAGTTGAAAAATTGGACAAATCCTCTTAGCTTGTCTTTTAATACCCTTTTACCATACCTTCATTATGACCAAAAAACCAAATTTAATTTTATTGCTTTGCCTGCTGGCTTCTACCTGGACACAGGCACAAACCAAACTGGTAGAAAAAGTTACCAAGAAAGGCAGCGAACTGGTGATTCCCTATGAGAAGCACGTACTCTCTAATGGGCTTACACTCGTCATTCACGAAGACCATTCCGACCCTATTGCCCATGTAGATGTAACCTATCATGTGGGCTCAGCCAGAGAAGAAATCGGCAAATCAGGTTTTGCCCACTTTTTCGAACACATGATGTTCCAGGGTTCCGACCATGTTGGCGATGAAGAACACTTTAAAATTGTGAGCGAATCGGGTGGCGATCTGAATGGAACAACCAACCGTGACCGTACTAACTATTTTGAAACCTTACCCAGCAACCAACTGGAAACCGCCCTTTGGCTGGAAGCCGACCGGATGGGATTTTTGCTGGATGCTGTTAACCAGCGAAAATTTGAAGTACAACGCTCTACTGTAAAAAACGAGCGTGGCCAGAACTACGACAACCGGCCCTATGGGTTAGCTACCGAATATACTGCTAAAAACCTGTATCCGTATGGACATCCGTATTCCTGGCTCACCATTGGATATGTAGAAGATTTGGACCGGGTAGATGTAAATGACCTGAAAAACTTCTTTTTGCGCTGGTATGGGCCTAATAATGCTGTGGTGACTGTAGGCGGAGATGTAAACCCCAAAGAAGTGGTAAAGCTGGCAGAAAAATATTTTGGTCCGATTCCCAGAGGTCCGGAAGTAAAACCGACCAAGGTTCCGGCTCCAGTATTAGCTCAGGACAGGTATATTTCTTATGAAGACAATATCCGTTTTCCGATGCTGCGCATGACCTTTCCTGGTGTACCTACTTTCCACCCCGATGAAGCAGCATTAGATTGCCTGGCAGAAATTTTAGGGCAGGGGAAAAACTCTATTTTATATAAAAACCTGATCATTAGCCAGAAAGCCGTGCAGGCCACTGTTTCCCACCCCACCTCTGAATTGAGCGGTGAATTCACATTTGTGGCCTTGCCTTATCCCGGACAGCGCTTAGATAGTATGGAAACCATTATCCGCCAATCCCTGGCAGAGTTTGAAAAACGGGGCGTTAGTGATGACGACATCAGCCGTTTTAAGGCAAGTTATGAAGCAGGTGAGATCAATGGCTTATCGAGTGTAGCCGGAAAAGTTTCGCAGCTGGCTCAATACCAGACATTCACAGGCAATCCCAATTACATCACCAAGCAGATGAAAAATTATATGGGCGTAACCAAAGCTGATGTGATGCGGGTATACAATCAATATATTAAAGGCAAAAAAGCCGTTATCCTAAGCGTTATTCCCAAAGGACAAAATGTAGCCGCTGCTGCTCCAGATAATTACAAAATCTCTCAAGAAGGCTATAAAGCTCCTGATTATGGCTACGATGGATTAAAATATGCAAAGGCCAAAGACAACTTTGACCGCAGTAAACGTCCGGCTTCCGGCAAAAATCCTGTTGTAAAAATTCCACCTTTCTGGACAGATAAATTTGAGAACGGTATTAAAGTAATTGGTGCGAAAAACGATGAAATTCCTACAGTTACCCTTTTATTTACCATTCAGGGTGGCCACCGGATGTCGGCACTGGAGCCTTCCAAAGCTGGCGTTGCTTCTCTTACTGCTTCGCTGATGAATGAGGATACCGAAAATTATACAGCCGAGCAAATGAGCAATGAACTGGAGAAGTTAGGCAGCAGTATTTCTATTGCTTCCGGAGCAGAAAGTTATACCGTTTCAGTACAATCGCTGGTGAAAAACCTGGATGCGACACTGAAATTACTGGAAGAAAGAATGTACCACCCCAAGTTTGCCCAGGATGATTTTGAGCGGCTCAAAAAGCAACAACTGGAAGGTATTGCCAATCAGAATACCCAGCCTACTGTTATTGCAAGCAAAGTATACAACCGCTTATTATTTGGTGAAGGCAATATTAGAGCTGTTCCCCAAAGTGGCACGGAAGAAACAGTTAAAAGCATCACCTTGGAGGATGTCAAGAATTTTTACAAGAAAAACTTCTCTCCTACTGTAACTAACCTGGTCATTGTAGGCGATATAGACCAACCTACTATTATGCCTAAACTCTCTTTCCTCAATAAATGGGAGAAAAAGGATGTAAGTTTGCCACCGGCTACCATTACCAAAACCATAGACAAAACCAAAGTTTACCTGGTCGATAAAGAAAAAGCGCCACAATCCGAGATCCGGGTAGGCTATGTGGCCATGCCCTTTGATGCTACCGGTGAATATTATAAATCCAACATCATGAATTATGTATTAGGAGATGCGTTTAACAGCCGTATCAACCTGAATTTGCGGGAAGACAAAGGTTATACCTATGGTGCCTATTCTTTCTTTTCCGGCACAAAATCAGTAGGTCCTTTTACTTCCGGAGCTGGTGTACGAGCCAATGTAACCGACAGTGCCCTGGTAGAGATAGTAAAAGAGATCACCAATTACCGGGATAGTGGTATTACCGATGCAGAACTCGCCTTTACCAAAAGCTCTATCGGCCAAAGTGATGCCCTGGAATATGAAACCGGTTTCCAGAAAGCCGGCTTTTTAAATCAGATCATTCAGTATAACCTGGAAGCTGATTTTGTAGATAAGCAGAATGAAATCCTGAAGACTATTACTAAAGAAGAAATAAATGCACTGGCTAAAAAACACCTTCCCATCGAAAAAATGAATATTCTGGTGGTGGGTGATAAAGAGCTGATGAAACCAAAACTGGAGAAATTAGGCTATGAGCTCGTTGAATTAGATAAAGAAGGAAATCCGGTACAAGTGCAGGTAGCGCCTGCCGTAGAAGAACCTAGGTCCGAAGCTCCTGCAGGTGCTGCTGCTCCAGGATCTACTGAGAAAAAGAAGAAAGGTAAAAAGTCGAAATAATTCATTCGCTAACAGTATTTTATTAAAAAGCTACCGCAGTTGGTAGCTTTTTGTTTTCTTAACCCACCACAGACACACTCTATTCTCCGGCTATCAAATTCAGAAAGCATTGCATGATAATATTTTATATATTCCCTGGCATTCCATGTATCACCTAAACAGATCTATCCATGAAAAAGAGTCTTCAACTCATATGCGTATTTTACTTCATAGCTGTAACGCTGGGATATAGCCAGGTAAAGCAGATAGAGAAAGTAGCCAAAAAAGGAGATGAATTAGTGATTCCTTATGAGAAATATGTATTGCCCAACGGACTTACTGTACTAATTCACGAAGACCATTCTGACCCGGTGGTACACGTAGATGTAACCTATCACGTAGGCTCATCCAGAGAGGACATCGGAAAATCCGGATTTGCCCACTTTTTTGAACACATGATGTTTCAGGGTTCCGACCATGTGGCCGATGAAGAACACTTTAAAATTGTAACAGAATCAGGAGGTACACTAAACGGTACTACCAATAATGACCGTACCAATTATTTTGAAACTGTCCCCAGCAACCAGCTCGAACTTATGCTCTGGCTGGAAGCCGACCGGATGGGGTTCTTTCTGGATGCGGTTACCCAGAAAAAATTTGAAATTCAACGCTCAACTGTAAAAAATGAACGGGGCCAGAATGTAGACAATGCACCTTATGGAAGAATCTGGGAAAATCTGGGCAGAACATTATATCCGCAGGGACATCCTTATTCATGGAGTGTAATTGGAGATTTGGAAGACCTCGACCGGGCTGATGTAAATGACCTCAAGCGGTTTTTCCTGCGCTGGTATGGGCCTAATAATGCAACCTTAAGTATAGGCGGTGATGTAAATCCGCAGGAAGTGGTGCGAATGGCTCAGAAATATTTTGGTTCTATCCCCAAAGGTCCTGCTGTAGAGAAAGACAAACGTGAGCCCGTAGCCCTAACTGAAGATCGGTACATATCCTACCAGGATAACAATGCACCCTTTCCTGCCCTGGTAGTAGATTTCCCGACCGTTCCCTCCGGCCATCCCGACGAAGCAGCCCTGGAATGTCTGGCGGATATTATTGGGGTAGGTAAAAGTTCATTCTTCTACCAGAAATTTGTAAAAACACAAAAAGCGATTCAATCCAGTATTTTCAGTAACAATAATGAGTTAGCTGGGGAGATCATTATGTTCGTATTGCCCTTTCCAGGAAAATCATTAGCTGAGTTTGAAACAGAAATGCGGGAGGCTTTGCTAGAGTTTGAAAAATCAGGTGTAACTGATGAAAACATTCAAAAATTCAAAGCCAAATACGAATCCAACAAACTCAAAGAACTGGAAAGTGTACGGGGAAAAGTTTCTGCCCTGGCTTTTTACCAGACTTTCCGGAACAATCCTAATTATCTGGCACAGGAACTAAAAGCTTACCGCTCAGTTACCAAAGCAGATGTATTACGGGTGTATAATCAATATATCAAAGGCAAAAAAGCCGTTATTCTAAGTGTACTCACCAAAGACCAGTCGGGAAATGTGATAGCAGCGGCCAGACCTGATAATTATAAAGTTGTAAAACCAGAATACAAAGCACTAACCGACCAGACGGCCGGGTTAACCTATGCGAAAGGAAAAGATACTTTCGACCGCACCAAACGCCCTGGACCAGGAGCTAATCCGGTGGTAAATGTGCCTGAATTCTGGACAGATAAATTTGATAATGGTATGAAGATCATTGGTTCCAGAAATAACGAGTTACCAATGGTTTTCCTGCAATTGAATATCAATGGTGGACATTTACTTTCGGCGAATGATCCTAAAAAAGCCGGTATTGCTTCGCTTACTGCCTCCTTGCTTGATGAATCTACACAGAAATATACCTCAGAGCAGATGGATAATGAACTCGATAAACTGGGAAGCACCATATATGTATATGCTACTAAAACCGGAACTACTGTTGGTGTACAGTCTCTGGCTAAAAATCTGGATGCTACGCTGGCTTTGCTGGAAGAAAAACTTTTTCATCCCAAATTCGCCAAAGAAGATTTTGACCGGGTGAAGAAACAACAACTCGAAGGTATCAAAGGAGAAGATAATATTCCGGCGGCTGTTGCTTCAAATGTGTATAATAAAACCATTTATGGCAAAAATAACATCCTGGGCATAGCTACCAATGGAACTATAGAAACGGTAGAGGCGATTACTCCGGAAGATGTACAGAATTTCTATAGTAACTATTACTCCCCTTCGGTAACCGAACTGGTTGTAGTGGGCGATATTACTAAAGAGGCACTTCTGCCTAAACTCTCCTTCCTAAAAAACTGGGCGGCCAAAGAGGTAAAAATGCCAGATTTAACCAAAGCTATGCCTGTGGAAAAAACTAAAATCTATCTGGTAGACAAAAAACAGGCACCTCAATCCGAAATCAGGGTAGGTTACTTAACCAATATGACCTTTGATGCTACCGGCGAATTTTATAGAATGGGGTTAATGAATTTTACGTTGGGTGGCGCTTTCAATAGCCGTATCAACCTGAATTTGCGTGAAGATAAAGGATATACGTATGGTTCCTGGTCGGGTTTTGAGGCTTCAAAAATTCCAGGCCCCTATACCGTAAGTGCAGGTGTTCGCGCCAATGCCACGGATAGTTCAGTAATAGAAATTATGAAAGAACTCACCAATTATCAGAAGCAGGGCATTACAGATGCAGAACTGGCTTTCACCAAAAGTTCTGTCGGACAGATACAAGCCCTTAAATATGAGACATTAGGGCAAAAAGCCGGCTTCTTATCTAATATCATTAAATATGACCTGGATAAAGATTTTGTAACCAAACAGAATGAGATTCTGAAAAATATCACCAAAGAAGAAATAAACACCCTAGCCCAAAAACATTTGCCAGTAGATAAAATGTCGATTGCTGTAGTAGGTGATAAAGAACTGGTAAAACCAGGCCTGGAAAAACTAGGATATGAAGTAATAGAACTTGATAAGAATGGAAATGTGGTAACTTCACCTGCACCAGAACCTAAGCCAGCCGAAACCCCAGCTGGTGCTGCTTCTCCAGGCAACAGTGAGAAGAAGAAAAAAAGTAAAAAGTCTGAATAGATTTTCAATAAAAAGGCCTGTAAGCAAATTTGCTTACAGGCCTTTTTATTGAAAATCTATTTTATTTACTTTAATACAATCTGAGGAAGGGCTTTTATTTCATTTAACGCATGTTCTGTTAAAGGTTTGGTTACAAACTTTACCACATAATCGTTATCCACAATTTTCTCAATATCCCGCTTATTATCGGAACTGGAAAGGATAACAATTTTGCATTTATTTTTTACTTCATCCGGAAACATTTCAAACTCGAACAAAAACACGAATCCATCAACAATAGGCATGTTAATGTCCAGGAAAATAATATCAGGAAGGTTAGTAGGATTAAATTGCTCTCTTTCCAGATATTCAAGTGCACTTTTACCAGAATTTTTAACTTCTATTCTTTTGGCAAACTTGGTAATTTCTATAATTCTCTTACTAATAAAATTGTCTGTATCATTGTCATCCACCAGCATGACTAAGTCAACGTTATTTTCCATTTCCTGATTGGTTATAATGTTATAATGCGTATTAATTATGTTTAAGAGATCCATCTTAAGACAGATCAGACGGCTCCGACATAATCTATTATCGTATAATCAAAATTATGTTATTTACCTTCAAGAAGTGATTCCTATTTTGGTGAATACTCATACGGGTAAGGTAAACCAAAATTTTCTCTACGTTGGCAACAGAGCTATACTAAATAGTACCGGAGAATGTTTTGCAATACTACATCCGGACATAATTACAGCTATTCTATACTCTTTATGTGTATGCCTATTATGATAAAAGCTGTGTAAGTTAAAGGCTCAAAAGGTTAGTTTTTTCAACAGTAAGCTCTCTCCTGCGCCAGTTATTTCCTGGCTTGGGATTCTTCAAAAAGGCACATACACAATTTTTTTAGTTTCGAAGAAAGGCTCTTCAAAATAATCGGAGATATTGTAAATTTTGTATTTGAATTTTACTTCTTTTAATTCTTCCGTCAGATCACCACCCTTGAGGTAGAGTATGCCATTTCTCAGGCTGTTCTGATACGGCTTATTGATTTTATTACGGACCCATCCATAAAATTCCTTTAATTCCGTTACTGCCCGGCTTATTACAAAATCATAGGTATCGTCCTGAATAGTTTCGGCACGTACCTGTTCTGCTTTTACATTGGTGAGCTGTAAGGCTTGCGCTACTTCCTGCACTACTCTGATTTTCTTACCAATGGAGTCTACCAGATGAAAATGACATTCTGGAAATAAAATCGCTAGCGGAATACCAGGAAAACCGCCTCCTGTGCCTACGTCCAATAGTGTTGTTTCGGGTTTGAACTGTACTACTTTGGCTATTCCCAGCGAATGCAACACATGTTTTTCATACAACTGGTCAATGTCTTTCCTGGAAATGAGATTGATTTTACTATTCCATTCCTGGTATAAGGGTTCGAGTTGAGCAAACTGCTCATACTGGCGGGCTGTAAGTTGCGGAAAATATTTTCGGATGAGTTCCAAGTGGCAGAGCCGGGTTTGTTATAGCGTGAATGAATAAAATTTGAAAAGCTAAAAGCAGAAGAGGCGAATAAACGCCCCTTTTACTTTTTGTTATATAAAATCTTTTTTGTCTTTCACCAGGTCATACAGCAACTCACGGGCACGATGGAGCTGAGCTTTTACAGTGCCCAAGGGCGCATTCAGTTCTTCGGCAATTTCTTCATAGGATAGTTCCCGGAAATAGCGCAGGTTTACCAGCGTCTGGTATTTGGGGGGGAGTTTGGTGATGATCACCTGCATAATTTCCACTTTCTGGCTTTTAATGGCTTCTTCCTGTGGATTAAGATTTATGTCTTTAATATCCATGCCTACATCATCGCCATTATCGTCACGGAAAGAAGAACTGATGCTGGTAGTTTCCAGTTTTTTCTTCCGGATAAAATCTATACAATTATTAGTAGCAATGCGGAAAAGCCAGGTACTGAAGGTATAATCTTTTTTGAATTTATGCAGACTTTTGAATGCTTTGGCAAACGCTTCGATGGTCAGATCTTCGGCATCATCCACATTTCTGACCATTTTGAGTATGGTATGATATAAAGGTTTTTTGTAACGCTTCATTAATTCAGCATAAGCCTTCTGATCGCCTTGTTCTTTAGCCAGATCAATCAGTTTAAAATCCTGAAGTGCTTTGTCTGAAAATTGCTTATCTAATTCCATCTTACTTGTTTTGAAATAGAAACCGAGGACCCAATTACGATGTAATATACAGTATATAGAATATCAAAAATAGGTATAAAAAACCACTTAATGGAAGTATCAAGCTTTTTTGCTATAGGCTGTAACACCCAAATCTGCGCACAAGTTCTGAGAATGAGCCCTGCCAGCGCAAATAATACCATATTTTGAAAGAAAAGGAGTGTAATAAAAGAAAACCAGAATAAAACCTGTGAAACAGACATGAGTCCCAGCATCAGTTTATTTCTGAATCTATAATGTTTGCCCACAGATAAATGTCTTCTTTTCTGCCTGTACCAGGCTTTAAATGTAAATTTTGGTTTAGAAACTACGTGCGCCTGCTTATCAATACAGATCGCCACATTCTTACTGGTTGCCACTTCGTTAATGAACAAGTCATCGTCTCCGCCTAATACATTCAGGTGGGAATGAAAACCTTTATTACTGTTAAATAATGTTTTTGTATATGCCAGGTTTCTGCCAACACCCATGTATGGCATGCCTGCTAATGTAAAAGAAAAATACTGCGCAGCGGTGTAAAAGGTTTCATATCTGATCATAAAATTCAAAAAGCCATCATGATATGTATACGGCGAATATCCCAGAATGATTTGCTTGTCACTAGTAAACTTTTGCTGCATCTGGCTGATCCAGTCTTCGCTTTGCGGTATACAATCCGCATCGGTCAGCAGGATAATTTCATAGGTTGCGGCTTTAATTCCCAGTGATAGCGCATATTTTTTTGGCGTAATATGATCGGGCGTTTGATTGATACGGACCAGCTTCATATTTGAATATTTGAATGACTCAAACAGCAGGTAATCATAACAATCATCATTGGAGCGGTCGTCTACAATCACAAGCTCAAACTCCGGATGTTTCTGGCTGAGTAAAATAGGAATTAGTTTCTGCAGGTTTTGCAGTTCGTTCCAGGCACATACAATCACCGATACGCCTTGTACAGCTGAAGAAGCCGGTGGTGGCGTTTCTTTATAGAAAGCAAATTTTGAAAAAATACACAACCAGTATAGTAGCTGAATTCCTACACAGACTATAAAAAAAGAGAGTATGATGTACACCAAAGCCGTATTATTTTATTGCTAAACACTCCGATTAAAAAGTACATACTGCCGGGAAGGTATGTAAATATTATTTCAAAATTAAGAATTAGAATATGAATAATAAGGTATAATTTTGCGCCTTCGTACAGATGTAATCTTTCTGATTGTTAAGCGGATTTGCATCTTTTATCGCATCAAAATCTTTCATTTAACCTGATTTCCAGGTTAAATATACTGTTCTATGAAATTTAGCATCCAGGCTACTGATTCTCAATCAAAAGCCAGAGCCGGAGAGATCACTACCGATCATGGCCTGATTCAAACACCTATATTTATGCCTGTGGGTACAGCCGGTTCCGTAAAAGCTGTACATCAGCGGGAACTTTCGGATGACGTGCAGGCACAGATCATTCTGGGAAACACCTATCATCTTTTTTTGCGTCCGGGACTGGATGTATTACATAAAGCAGGTGGATTACATCAGTTTAATAGCTGGGGTCATCCCATTCTCACCGATAGCGGTGGCTACCAGGTATATTCATTATCAGGCACCCGGAAAATCAAGGAAGCTGGTGTTACCTTTAAGTCGCACATTGATGGCTCTACCCATGTATTCACACCAGAAAATGTAATGGATATTCAGCGTACGATCGGTGCGGATATTATTATGGCTTTTGATGAATGTACGCCTTATCCTTGCGAATTTAGTTATGCCCGGGCTTCTATGGATATGACGCACCGCTGGCTGAAACGTTGCTGCGAACGGTTTGATACCACCGAAGGCTTATACGGTTATACACAAACCTTATTTCCTATTGTACAAGGCAGTGTATTTCCGGAGTTGCGCAAACAATCGGCAGAGAAAATTGCTTCTTTCGAACGGGAAGGAAATGCTATTGGAGGCTTATCTGTAGGAGAACCTGCGGAAATGATGTATGAAATGACAGAAATGGTGTGTGGTATTCTGCCTGAAGATAAGCCCAGGTATTTAATGGGCGTAGGTACGCCTGCCAATATTCTGGAAACCATAGCGTTAGGAATAGATATGTTTGATTGTGTAATGCCTACCCGTAATGCCCGCAATGGAATGCTATTCACTACACAGGGTATTATCAATATCAAAAATGAGAAGTGGAAAAATGATTTCAGTCCAATCGATGAAACTTTAGGTGGTTATGTAAGTACAACGTATACAAAAGCCTATCTGCGGCATCTAGTAGTAAGTAAAGAATACTTAGCAGCACAAATAGCTAGTGTACATAATCTTACGTTTTATCTATGGCTTGTCAAACAAGCCCGGGAGAAGATTCTGGAAGGCACGTTTTATGCTTGGAAAAACAGCATGGTAGAACAAGTAATGCGACGGTTGTAAATCAATGGCAGAAATGATCCAGGCTGGTTAATTTACAGGTTATTAGATATACGTAGTACGCTAAAAGCATAATCTTCTAATTTTACAATTTTCTAATTTCCAATGGTGAGATGAAAATACTCGACTTATATATTCTCAAGAAATTCCTCTCCACATTCATGTTTGTGGTACTGATTCTGATTTCCATTATTGTAGTAATTGATTTTACAGAGAAGAATGACGATTTCATTAAGCGGAAAGCCCCCACAGAAGCTGTTATCTACGACTATTACCTGAACTTTATTCCCTACATTGCCAATTTACTAAGTCCAATCACTGTTTTTATTGCTACCGTATTTGTTACGGCTCAACTCGCCTCGCATACGGAGGTAATTGCGGCACTTAGCAGCGGCATGAGTTTCAGGCGGTTTATGCTGCCTTATGTTATTGGTTCGGCACTTGTAGGAGCGGTTATTTTTTTATTCTCCGGCTGGGTAATTCCTAACTCCAATAAAGTACGGATTGATTTTGAAAGGCAATACCTGAAAGAACCTTATTATAATGATTCCAGAAATATTCACAAAAAGATAGCGCCGGAAACCTATGCATATATGGAAAGTTATGATGTAACCAATGATGTAGGCTATCGCTTTACGCTGGAAAAAGTTGTAGACAGAAAACTGCTGGCAAAACTTGAATCACAACGGGTGGAATGGAAACCCAAAGAGGAAAAATGGCTGCTGCGGAATTATAAACTCCGGACTTTTGATGGCCGTAAAGAAACGCTGACTTTCGGCGATACTCTCGACACCCTGATTAACTTAAATCCGAAGGCATTCGGTAATAATTACTTACTATACGAAACATTTACCCTGACCGAACTGGAGGCTTTTATTACAGAATTACAAAATAGTGGTGCAGATAATGTGGCCATTTACCAGATCGAAAAATACCTGCGCTTTACCAGTCCCTTTGCTATGGTTATTCTCACACTGATTGGCGTAATTGTATCGGCCCGGAAAAGCCGGGGCGGCGTTGGCTTTCAGATTGCCTTTGGATTCGTACTGGCCTTCGTCTACATCTTATTTTTTATCATGAGCCGGGCAATTGCTCAGGCTGGCTCCATTGATCCTATGCTGGCTGTATGGCTGCCAAATATCGTGTTTGCCCTGGTTGGATTAGTTATGTATCATACGGTGCCGAGGTAATTCAGTAAACTCACTGATTCATTTAGCTTCCGGATGAATGTATTTTTTCAGTTCAATCACGGCTTCTATTACCCTTGGGCTGGGCCGTGAATTTAAGTCGTCGGTTACTTTGTATATGCGTTTATTCTGGTAAGCTTTTATCTTCTTTAGCTCAGGATACAACTTAAAAAAGCTGCTGTCCATTTCATTAAATGTGCCCCCCAGAATAATATCCGGATTAATTTTAAGTATATACTCCCTGGAAAGTGCCGGATAAGGATTATCAAATACAGTGTCTATGGCATTGATTGCACCTGCCAGCTGCAGTTTATTGGTAAGAATGGTATTCTTTCCGTAGGCATAAATGGGATCTTGCCAGGTAATAGCCAGTACGCTGGGTTTAGGTAAAAACTGTGTTTGTGCTATTACTGTATTCTTTAGGTTTCTCAGCGAATCTATTTTTGAACGGCTTAATTCTTCCCTATCCATAATTTTTGCTATATCTGCTAAGCCATCCAGTACATCATCAACGGTTGCATATTTCTGGTAATATACCGGAATTCCCATCTGCTTCATCCGTTCTGCATCAGATTGCGGCGTCATGCCTTCTATGGTAAAAACCAGGTCGGGCTTCACTTTAAGCAGTCCTTCAAAATCCATCGGATAGTTATTTACAATAGGTTTGGTTTTTACGGCTTCTGGATAATTACAATTTTGTGTAACGGCTACAATTTGACTGGTATCGCATACAAAAAATAACATTTCAGTCATAGAAGGTGCCAGTGCCATTACTTTTTGAGGTTTGCGAGAAAGCACTACTTCCCGTTTCAGGTCATCTATCAGTACAATAGTTTCTGACGGCTCTTTTTCCCCTGAGTCTTTCTTTGCGGAACAGGCGGCCAATAGCAAAATAAAAAATAGCCAAAAGTAATATTTGCCGGGATGTGTATGAGAAAGTAAATCCATTAGGGCTGGAAACTAATTTTTGTAAATTTAGGCCAAAATTTAAATTACTGAATTACTGAATTACTGAATTACTGAATTACTGAATTACTGAATTGTAATTATTATTTTATTCAATCTCTCATTCAGACCTTCCGTAAGTCTATAATTGTATTATTTCTCTCAAACCACTGAATCATTATGATTATAGTTACAGGTGCTGCCGGTTTTATTGGAAGCTGTCTCATTAGCCGGCTCAATGCAGATGGGTTTACCCATATTATTGCGGTAGATGATTTTTCGCATGAAAACAAAATTCCGAATCTGGAAGGCAAACAGATTAAACAGCGGATAGACCGGAAGGAATTTTTCACCTGGCTTGACGCTAATAATGAGCATATAGAATTTATCTTTCACATTGGTGCCCGCACGGATACCACCGAGTTTGACCGGAATATTTTTGATGAACTGAATGTCCACTATTCCCAAACCATCTGGCAGAAATGCTGCGATTACCAGATTCCGCTTGTATATGCATCCTCAGCAGCAACCTATGGCTTAGGCGAACTGGGCTATGATGACAATGAAGCCTTAATTCCTCAACTCAAGCCGCTTAATCCCTACGGAGATTCTAAAAATGAATTTGACATCTGGGCTTTACAGCAGGAAAGGAAGCCTTTTTTCTGGGCAGGGCTGAAGTTTTTTAATGTATATGGCCCCAACGAGTACCACAAAGCCCGGATGGCTTCGGTGATTTTTCATGCTTTTAACCAGATAAAAGCCACCGGCAAAATGAAGCTTTTCCGTTCCCACAACCCGGAATTTAAAGATGGCGAACAGATGCGGGATTTTGTGTATGTAAAAGATGTGGTAGAAGTATGCATGTTTCTGATGCACCACCGGAAAAATTCAGGTATTTATAATTTAGGCAGTGGCAAAGCCCGTACTTTTTTAGACCTGGTCCGGAATACCTTTAAAGCCATGCAATTACCAGAACAGATTGACTTTGTAGACACGCCAGCCGACATTCGCGACAAGTACCAGTATTTTACCGAAGCCAGTATGCAGAAACTCATTTCTATTGGGTATATACGTCCTTTTCATTCTCTGGAAGAAGGTGTACAGGATTATGTCAGCAATTATCTGGCTGGGCATAAGTATTATTAAACCATAACGCTATGAAAGAAATAATCGAAGATACTATCTACGATGATGAATTTTTACCTTGTGAGATGATAACATCAGAAGGTTTTAGAAAAGATGTACCCACCACATTTTATTGTATTGAATTAGCTACTGATTTTGATGAAGAATTCATTGAAATAATGGAAGAATTTGACTTAGAACCCAGTGGTTATCTGCTGGAAAGTATCATCCTAGCTTTTATAGAGAAAGAAAATGAAAGTCTACTGGATAAAATTGACTATCCGCTCGATTGTGAAGCTTCAACATTTGTCGTATATATGAATTCAGAAGAGGCTCAACGAGAAATGGCAAAAATCATCCAAAAACTCTGTATAAATAAAAAGCTTTTTAGAAAAACAATAAAAGAGAATATAGATTCTATTAAAGAATGATTATCTATTCCACGATTGAGTCTCAATAGAAATCCCAGAATGCCTTTTAATAAACGCAATTGTATGTAAATTAAACTGATCCGGTTGATCTACATTTACCACATGGCCGGAATCGTGTAAAATTTGCAGGGTTGCAAAGGTATGGCGTTTTACAATCTGCTTTACCGGCGGCAAAAACATATGGTCTTCTTCGCCCATCACATATAAAGTAGGAATAGAAAGCTCAGTTTCATTAAAATATTTTAGTAAGGGATTTACTTCTGAGGTCATTTTGTACCAGCGGAGAAACTCCTTTTGCGCCAGCCGCTTGGCTTCGTTAATAAATAGCGAACGGGATTTTTCGTGGCGTTTTTTGGGCATAATCACCCAGGCGAACAGGCTATAGAGCCACATATAAGGCACTACTTTTTTAAACAGATTGCCTCCGTACATCAGAAAATTAGAACGGAACGTCATGCGGGTGATGGCACCGCCCAGAATCATGGATTTTACCCGTTCCGGTTGTAATTCTCCTAACGTACGAATAATGATACACCCGAGCGAAATGCCAATAAAATGCGCCGTTTTTATTTTCAAATGGTCTAATACTTCCAGTACATCATGGCTAATGTTTTTGAAGGTATAGGTTTGTCCGATGTATTCTTTGAGCAAATCTTTCGAACGGCCATGTCCCCGTAAATCTAAGAGCAATACATTAAAATGACGTTTATATTCCTTCAATTGCTTAAACCAGATAGAAGAACTACCCCCGGCACCATGAATAAAAACTGTCCATTCCTCAGAGGCCGGATGCAGGTATTGTTTATAATAAAGCATAGAGAAGCAACACAGACAAAGTAGATGCGGCTATGGAGCAAACATATTCTAACTGGTTCTTGTTCAAAGATTTTATAAATAAGCCAAAGCATTCCAAAACAAGCTTATCTTGCATTTTCAAGCCATTTTTGCAAATTTTCCTTTTCAGTTTCTGTTATCGTTTCCTTCAATCTGATGGTAATTTCTATATTTTCCGAGTCAGGTAAGGCTTGCAGAATAGCTAATTCACAGCCCACATAATTCAGTGCCCGGCTAGTCCTATCCTGTAAAGGGATAGTGCCAAAAATACATTCATCAAAATAATCCTGGTAATTCTGTCCGGCTACTTTCTCTATTATTTGCTGGTAATCCTGTATGGTATAACCGGCATTCATATCACCAAATTGTTTCCATAATTCCCGCATCACATCATCCAGTGACCGGGTATTTTGTGTAAGCTGGCGGATTTCCAGATCGAGTATCAAAGCGGCTAAAGCACCTTTGTTGTAAATAGACACTTTCCGTCCAGGCGCACCCATAGTATAACCATCCAGCCATAAATCGAAGGAAGAATCGATCAGCGATAAAGACGAACGGTTGCTGAATTTGAAGTGCTTATTCAGCGTCTGGCTCAATTCCTGCAAATATTCCTCTATGTAAAAAATACCGGCTCTGGCCAGAAATAAATCGCCATAATAAGTTGTAATTCCCTCCGCTACAAAACCAGTCGAAAAATAGTTTTCTTTTGAAAAATCATAAGGAAGCAGTTCGGCCGGACGAATCCGGATCACATTCCAGGTATGGAACAATTCATGCGAACTAATACCCAGCATTTCGCCATATAACTGTTCTGCCTGGCTTGCCGGACCTAAAGTAATTACGGTTGAGTTCTGGTGTTCTACCCCATGGTAATGCTGGAATGGCAGCCAGTGGAATAAAAAATGATACGCTTCACAAGGAAATCCTTGCATCATCTGCATTTGTACTTCAGAAAACTTAATAAAATCAAGTTTTACCTTTTCCCAATTCAGATGGCATTCGCCCTGTACCCAGATATAAAAAGTGGTGGATTGTATCTGGTAAGAATACTTCTGCAATGTGGCGCTTGCGATCATCGGACTATCTACCAGTTGATAATAATCACTGGCAATCAGTACATGCTTAGATATTTCTGGCAGCCCACAGGCAATTTTGTAATTTTCAGGCAGTTGCAGTTGTATCCTACATTCTTCCTGCATTCTGCCTTTCACATGCACCAGGCAATTTACAAAATTGACATACAACTGTTTATCATCCAGCCATGAACCACCGGCATCCATTTGCTGGGCATAATAGCTGTAATTGAGTTGAACAGACGTATATGTTTCGGTCTGTATCCGCCAGCAATCTTTTGTCAATTTCTGTACATTGAGTTTCTCTCCGGTAGTGCCATACGCCTTAAGCAAAGTCATATTTTTAGCAAAATTGGCCATTTCATACCTCCCGGGGCGCCAGGCTGGTAGTTGTACTTCTACGTGAGAGGTAGTAATAGTTGAGATCTGTACTTGAATGTCGATATAGTGTTTGTCAGGATTAGAATAAGAAAGGGTATAGATCATGTGTATCTTCCGGTTGTCGACTTTGATGTGTATTCAGAAATGAAAGTTAATAGATTTTACTTCAGTTAGATAATTGGTTTGCTTCAGTGTGAATTTTACACAAGCATAATAACGGTTAAATATAAATTTTTCTATTTTTATGCATAATATATTGACCTTGCAATCTAAGAGTTGATTATACATATTAAACCAAATGGGATATGAACAAAGTAGTATTAGTGGGCGCTGGAGGCAAAATGGGATGCCGGATTACCGATAATATAAAGAATTCAAGCACATACCAGGTTTCTTATCTGGAAGTTGGCCAGGCAGGTATCGAAAGATTGCAGCAAAGAGGCATCTCTGTTTCCAAGCCGGAAGAAGTATTACCACAGGCGGATATGGTTATTTTTGCGGTACCGGATATCTATATTGGAAAAGTAGCGGCAAGCATTGTTCCGCAGATGAAATCTGGTTCTATTGGTATTTGTTTAGACCCGGCAGCACCTCTGGCCGGTCACTTACCTAAACGTGAGGATATCAGCTATTTTGTATCACATCCGGCACATCCGTCTGTCTTTAACTGGGAGCCAGATGAAAAAACACATTTCGATTATTTTGGTGGAATTGCTGCCAAACAAGCTATTGTATGTGCCCTCATGCAAGGGCCGGAAGAACACTATGCCATAGGAGAATCATTAGCCAAAGCTATGTACGCACCGGTTTTCCGCTCACACCGCATTACGGTGGAACAGATGGGTATTCTGGAGCCGGCCATGAGTGAAACATTTATGTCTACCTTAACAAAATTGATGCGGGAAGGCTTGGATGAGGTAGTCCGCAAAGGTGTTCCCAAAGAAGCTGCCTGGGATTTCTTCCTCGGTCATTTAAATATACAATTAGGCGTATTATTTGATCAATTACCTGGCGCTGTGTTTTCGGATGCCGCCTACAAAGCCATGGACATTGGCCGTCCACTGATTGTGAAAGAAGACTGGAAACAGATATTTGAACCAGAAAGTGTGAAACAGCAGATCGAGTCAATCACCAAATCTTAACAGCCTCTTAATGAATACAGAAAAACTTCTGTCTGAAAATATACTGCTCTATGGAAGTGATGCGCCTTTGCCTCCTCAAATCCCGCTTCAGGCCGGCCCAGTACAGATGGTATATGAAGAAGGTAAACTGCGGTATATACAAGCAGGCAATACGGAACTGGTGCGGATGATATATGTGGCCTTACGGGACAAACGCTGGGGAACCTATATTCCGCAAATTACAAATGAGCAGATAGACATACAGCCCGATTTCTTCCGTATTACCTATACCTGTTCGTATTACTACCAGAATCGCTTGCTTTTTTCGTGGGATGCGCTTATTTCCGGGGATGCTTCCGGCAGTATTTACTTTGAAATGAATGGAAAAGCGGATGCAGATTTTGAGAAAAACCGCCTGGGTATTTGTGTATTGCATCCCATTGAATCGCTGAAAGGAAAAAAAATTACCATTACTCACCCGGATCTGAAACAAACTACTGGCACTTTTCCTGTATTCGTCAGTCCGCATCAGCCGTTTAAGAATATACGTTCGATGCAGTATTTTCCGGACGAAAACAGTACTGTTTCCATCACTTTTACTGGAGATATTTTTGAGATGGAAGACCAGCGCAACTGGACAGATGCTTCGTATAAAACCTATTCTACTCCACTGGAAATCCCTATTCCGGCAAAAGTAAAAAAGAGCGATACTTTTTTTCAGTCAGTAACAATACAGGTAACTGGGTTTGCTACCCAAAAGAAACCAATAGCTATTTGTACTATTATTCCCCATTGGGAACAAACCACCGTTTTTCCTTCCATAGGTATCCGTCAAGCTTCAGAGTATGATACACTAAATACAACCCAAATTGAGTTACTAAAAAGTTGTGCCTTTACCCATTACCGCGTTGATGTTTTACCCACTCAGGCTGATTGGAAGGAGAAATGGCAAAAAGCCTTGCAGGAAGTGAGAGTTTTACAGATAAGTATTGAATTAGCCATTCATTTGAAAGAGGAGAATGAATTACAAACCATCCTTAACACGATCGCCACTGAAAAGCAGTTTATAACATCAATTATTCTCTATTTTCCGCCCAGTCTTTCCGGCAAGCAACAACAGGAAGAATTGATTCTTATCTGCAAACAATACATTCCGGATGCAGAAATAGGCATTGGCACCAAAGGTTTCTTTGCCGACATCAACCGCAACAGGCCAGGAGAGGGCAGTTTTGATTTTATTGTTTTCTCAGCTAATCCACAGGTACATGCCTTTGATAATTCAACTATGATTGAGAACCTGGAAGCGCAGAAGTATCCGGTTGAAACCATACAAAGCTTTGCCAACGACAAGAAAATACATATCTCTCCACTTTCTTTACGAATAGACTTTGATCCGGAGGATTATAGTGAAGATATGCTTCCTTTTCAGCTGGATTCCAGGCAAGTATCTTTATTTACAGCCGGATGGACTCTGGGGAGCCTTAAATATCTGGCAGAGAGTGGTGCTGCAAGTGTTACATGTTTTGAAACGGTAGGCAAAAAGGGAATTTTGGCTGGAGAACAAGCAAATGCTCATACTATATTTCCTGCTTTTCCGGAAATGATTTATCCGGCATATTATATTTTCAAGGAACTGGCCACAATGAAAAATGCTACAGTTATTGCTTGCTCTACCGATTTCCCTTTGCAGGTTAGCAGTTTATTACTTAAACAAGATAACAGATTGAAATTACTTCTGGCCAATCATACTTCTGATGAAGTAACTATAGATCTGGCTGCGCTTAATTATTCATGGTCGGCCAAACAAATAGATGCTTCAACTATACAGCAAGCTGTTATTACCACAACCGCCTACGAGCAAGTAACCACCAGTCCAATTAGCAATACGATTACACTGCCTCCATTTGCTTTCAGTATACTCAGTGCTACCCTAAGTCAATAAAAAATAAAGGGTTGATACCTGATGTATCAACCCTTACTAAAAAATACTAAAAAAGTTTATTGGGCCATTTCAGCGATTTTGGGCAGCGGAACTGTTCCAGCTAAGCGCAAAATATCTGCTTCTGTAGCATCATCCATTTTTAAAGTAAACAATGTATTATTCATAGGAACCTGTAACTCATAATTTGTTTTATTGGTGTCAGTGTCAGTCGTTTTGGTAAGTACAGATTTATAGCCCTGTACTTTTACTGTTTTCTGATTCGGATCTGACGCCATACTGCCGATCAAAGGCATTGATAAAAAAGCATTCAATGTGGTGATCAGCGGAGAATTGTTGATTACTTCTACAGTAGCCGTTTTAGGGTTTGTACCATAGGTACGCTGTACATACAAGCCCACCCCGGAACCGCTGCTGCCAGATACATTGTCTGCTTTGGTATTGGCATTTAGAGCATCCATTTTTACAGGGAGTAATTTCAGAATATCTTTTGCGATGGCTAAGTCAAGTTCTTTTAACATTTGTTCCATCGCAAAGCGGGAATCCGACAATTTTTTTGAGGAATAGGCTGATTTAGCTTCGGTCAGATTTTTAGCAAAATCCTGCGAGAAGGCCATTACTGAAATGGCTGAGAATAATAAAGTAGTGAATATCTTTTTCATGAGGAGTAAATGAATGGTTAAAATGTAGTAAGGGATGTTTTTCCCGAACTTAAGAGATGGCTAAAAAGAATTTCCTGTCAGATTACTGTTCACCTAGTTTCTTTTTAATACCATCAATATCTATGGCACCTGCAGCAGCCAGCATTTCCTGCTCGGTGGCAAAGTTTATTCCTTCATATACAATCAGCGAAGACTGGCCGATAGGAACGCTTAACTTATACCCACTACTTTCATCAAATTCCATTACAGCCCGGTGCCCTTTTACCTTAACCTGTTTCCATTTCTGTTCTCCGCCATTGGTTTGAGAATAAGCACCATTGGTTAGATATAGATTCACTGAGGACATCCATGCCGAGTTATTGGCCACTATTACTGTTAATTCTTTGTCATCATCATTTTTATATAGACGCTGAATCGTGAGTCCAGCCCAGCCCCATCCGGTGCTGGTTACCTGGTCGGCGCTTTCGTCTTTTTTCAATCCGCTCACCGTTTCCGGTAATGATTTTAAGATATCTTGGCCAATTTCCATTTCAACGCCAAGCATAGCCTGTTGAACGGCATAACGGGCTTCACCATATTTCCCTGATTTATAAGAAGTCTCCGCATCAGTAAGATTCTGGTTTACATCAGGAGGAGTGGTTACCATCCCACCGCTTTTATTTTGTGCTTTTCTGCGGCTATTGTTTCCTGAATTGTCAGTATCAGAACTAGAAGTATTAGTAGAGGAGGAAGTAGATTCATTTTTCTTTTTATCCTCTAAGGCTTTATCAATCGCTTTATCAGCGGTATTTTCCACTTTTTGCCGGAGCTTATTGAGCACCTGCCCGGAAGCGGAAGAAAATGAGAGTACTGCTACTGTCAGCAGTAAGAAGTAAGATTTCTGCATGTGCAAAAAGTTTAGGATGTAGTAGAATTAAGTGTTTAAAATCACCTGTGAATGACTCCTGTTATTTATAGAGTCTTAAAAAATAGCATTAAAACAAAAAATAGGCTATCATAAATATATGACATTTTTATCGTTCTTTATTAGATTCCCGTTCAAAATAACAGCGCAGAAATCATTTTTTGTGTAGCGTTACCATCTACGTTATTGCTTACTTGCTGGGGAGCAACTTCTTTAGCAAACGTCTTTTTTTCTGTAAGTTTAGAAGCAAGTCCAATGATGATAAAACAGATAAGAAATACAAATCTGATAGTAAGTTGGGTGGAAGTAATCTTTCTCATGGTTTGTTTTAATCAGTTGACAGGTTTTATGTATTTACGATTCTCAGGTAACCTGTTTTTTTACAAAATTTTATAGTTTTATTATATAAATATTCTGAATGACACCATACAAAACCTGTCATTTCCTTAATTATGCTGAAAACTAAGCTATTGCATTTTTTTATTGCAGGTATTCTATTCTTAACCTATGGGTGTCAATCCTCCACTGAACAGACGAAAGATCCCATCCAAATTCAAGATACCCTCAGCCAGGCCAAAACATCCCATAAGATTGATACAGTATCTACTAGGTCAGAACCAAGAATCAGCCTGCTCACCAATCAAGAGTTAAATAACCTGCCCGACAGTTCATTTGTAGAGTTGCTTACCGTAGACAGTACCTTTGTTTTGGATATGAAATATGCCACTCCTGACAATTTTCTGAAGAGCAAAGTATATGATTGTGACAAATGTCTGTTACGGGTGAAAGTAGCCAAAGCGCTTGCCAAAGCCCAGAAAGCTTTTGCAGATCAAGGATACCGCATCAAGTTATTCGATTGTTACCGCCCGCTGGATGTTCAAAAACGCATGTGGGCCCTTATGCCCGACAAACGGTATGTAGGGAATCCTTATCAAAATGGCTCTGTTCACAATAAAGGGGCTGCCGTAGATCTTACGTTAGTAGATGCAGAGGGAAAAGAAGTTGACATGGGCACTTCCTTCGATCATTTCGGCAGGGAAGCACATCATGCCTATACCAATCTTCCACAGGAAACCTTACAGAACCGTAAATTATTAAAACAAGGAATGGAATCTGCCGGTTTTTTACCCATCACCAGCGAATGGTGGCACTATTTCTATCAGAACAATAGATTTCCGGTGGCAAATTTCAAACCTGCTTGCCCGTAACAAAATACAGGGAATCCTTTGACAGATAATCAATTCTTTCCAACTTTGCCCTACGCATGAACATTCATGTATACTTAACCCACCCCATACAAATATGGATTACGATGTAGTGATTATCGGTTCTGGCCCTGGAGGCTATATTGCAGCCGTTCGTTGTGGACAATTAGGACTTAAAACAGCCATTATTGAAAAATATGAAACCCTGGGAGGCACCTGCCTTAACGTAGGCTGTATCCCTTCCAAAGCATTACTGGACTCTTCGGAGCATTTCTTTAACGCATCTCATACCTTTGCTGCACATGGCATTGAACTAAAAGACCTGCAAGTGAACCTTTCGCAGATGATTAAGCGCAAAAATGAGGTAGTGAAGCAAACCACCGATGGGGTAAAGTTTCTGATGAAAAAAAACAAAGTAACTACCTACCAGGGAATGGGTTCATTTGTAGATAAAAATACAATTCTGATCACTGATACTAAAGGCGGCACTCAGCAGATTACTACTAAAAATGTAGTAATTGCCACTGGTTCCAAACCTGCCTCTTTGCCAGGAATTGCCATTGATAAAAAACGGATCATTACCTCTACAGAGGCACTTAATTTACCGGAAATTCCAAAACACCTAATTGTAATTGGTGCCGGTGTGATTGGCGCAGAACTTGGTTCGGTATATGGCAGACTAGGAGCCAAAGTTAGTTTTGTTGAATATGCCGGCTCCATGATTCCAACCATGGATGGCACCATGGGAAAAGAATTACAAAAGGCCATGAAAAAAATCGATACTGACTTTTATTTTAACCACAAAGTAATTGGTGTTGAAAGCAAAGGAGAGGAAGTAATTGTGACGGCTGATAATAACAAAGGTGGTACGCTTACTCTTTCCGGCGATTACTGCCTGGTAGCCATTGGCAGAAAACCTTATACAGACGGACTAAATATAGAAAAAGCAGGCGTACAGAAAGATGACCGAGGTAGAGTTATTGTAGATGAACATTTGCAAACAAATGTTTCCGGAATTTATGCCATTGGTGATGTAATTAGGGGAGCCATGCTGGCACATAAAGCAGAAGAAGAAGGTGTTTTTGTAGCCGAAGTCATTGTCGGACAAAAACCCCACATCAATTATCTGCTAATCCCCAATGTAGTATATACCTGGCCGGAAGTAGCAGGCGTTGGCTATACAGAAGAAGAATTAAAATCCAAAGGTATTACCTATAAATCCGGTTCTTTTCCATTTAAAGCTTCCGGACGTGCCCGTGCCAGCATGGATACAGATGGATTAGTAAAAGTACTGGCCGATGCCACCACCGACGAAATATTGGGTATTCATATGATTGGCCCACGCACCGCCGACATGATTGCTGAAGGAGTGGTAGCGATGGAATATAGAGCTTCTGCCGAAGACATAGGCCGTATGTCACATGCCCATCCTACGTATACAGAAGCCTTAAAAGAGGCATGCCTGGCTGCTTCTGATAACCGGGCATTGAATATATAAGTTGGATTGCGTAAACTAGTTATTGCTTCCACTGATTTTTATGCCATAAGAAATATATATTTCTTATGGCATTATATATTATAGGGTATTTCAGATTGGAGTAATGATTATGCTAATTAGTTGTAAAACTTCTTTAGGCAAATTATTATTCTTACTCGATCATTAAAACATTTTGTTGTCTTACATAAGCAATCTGCTCATTCCAGACTATTTCCAGCCATATATCCTGTTGATTATTAATATCCAGCCGATGTCCTTTCGGTAAAATCGAAATTAAAGATGCGCCAGCCGAAGGAGCACTCATCAAATATACGTTATCATGAGCTATGATTGCTTTTACAGATTTATATCTGAATGTGATATTTAGAAAAGCAAAAACAATGATAAGAAATAAAATGAGTCCGATCATATGCCTGGATGGTACGTATTGTCGACGCAACTTTCGTCCAATCATAGAGGCAAGTAAAATTGTGCATATAAGCATGAGAGCAGAAGTAATATATACATAATACCGCTCATACAATACCATAAAGAAATCTGCATCCTTAAATTCATATCCTGTCAGGTTATGACGGGAAGCAATATTTTTCATTTGATCTATGGCCTGCTGGCTGGGCCGGAATGAATAGTATACACTTAGATAGTATAAAGCTTGGGTATAATCTTCCAATCCCTCATAGATATAAGCCATTTTTAGTAATATTCCTGGAGAAGCTTTCCCACTTTGTGAAAGAATCTGCTCATATAATTTTAATGAACCAGTAAAATCACCTCTTTCAAATAAAGAATCAGCCTGCTGAATTTGGTAAGTATAGCTTTGTCCGTACATGGGATGAAATTGTACGAAACAGGCAAAAACAAAAAGGCTGAGTTTTTTTAATATAACATTTTGCATTTAGAACATCAACATCTATATTTGCATCGCAATTAAGGAAAACGACCTTAGTAATGCAATCTTACCGATAAGATTCCGTAGCTCAGTCGGTAGAGCAATACACTTTTAATGTATGGGTCCTGGGTTCGAATCCCAGCGGGATCACTGAATATATATTAAAAACCCTCTAATTTTGATAATTAGAGGGTTTTTTTATTTTTTACTCGTTTTTTGGAGAGTAAGAATAATACTTAGGAGAGTAAAAAATATTTGTAATCTAATTATAGATAAGATTAAAGCTTCAGATTATCTTCTCATAATTACCTTTCAAAATGGTATAGAATAGGATCATTTTTTCTTTTTTAAGAACTTATATTTTTAACTCTTACCATAGGTTTTGACAAAGATTATGATTCTATGACTTATTATCCAAGAAAGTATTCCGTAAAAATATTTTCACATTTTTGATATTAAAACACAACTTTTGTTTTTTCTGAAATATAATCCCTAAAAAATAAAGTAATATATATGGAAAACTCAGAATTAATAAGAACAAATATTTATTGTAGCCCAAACTGTAAAAAAAAATAAATTCTGGAAGAAGGTTTCTATGATAATATAGGTAATTCCTGCGAATGTGTGTTAGATGAATTTGATTTAACTAATATAAATGGAAAGTATACTATAGAAACAGATGAAATTGATAATGAGATAGAATGTAAAGATGATTTTCATTACTTTATTGCAAATGGAAACAAGGAAGATGATATTATTATATGGACAAGTAATGGCTTTATTAATAATTATGCTGGCTCTTGGAATTGCCCTAAAGGCATGAAGGCAACAGTAATATCTGTGAATTCAGTAAATATGGGTAGGTATGTAGATGAATATCTATATTTGGTCACTGATAAGTTGGTTGAGATGGATTTACTCGCAAGTAACTTATGTGGAATAGCTTATAATCAAAGAATAAAAAGGAAATGTATTATCAAGGAGTTATGCTCTGATGAAGATGCAAATACAAATAACAAAATGGATGATGATGATACTTTTTTTATTGATAATATTTAGTGCAGTTGTATATATTTAATCATTCTGACTAAAAAAGGGAATGTAAATTGAACTGTAATAGGGACTTTTATTTTAATGCTCAGGTTGGTTGGCGGCTGTTTAAGCAGACGGCCAACCTGAATTATTATCCAACTCCTCTGATCCTATCACCGAAAATCGTAAAAAGGTTCGTGAGTACTCAGACCCAGTCGCGCTAGGCATATCCCATTTCTGGCTAATGTTCTACTTATTTAGATAATACCTGCATGAATAGTTTATCATTGTTGAATCAGTATAAAGTTGAATCAGTATAAATTATTTAACCTTACTTTAGCTAATTCTCATTAAGCTGTATATCTAAAAGTGACCTTAAAAAAACTTCATTGATCGACTTCGGCAATTAAAAAGCAATAAAGGCCTTTTCTGACAAATCAAAAAGCATTTAAGTAATCAAAAAAATCTGACTAACTATTGGCAGGTTAAATTACTTGTTGCTTTTCTTTTTTCTCAAATTTCTTCTGCTTCTGAATTTAAAACTAGACCTAAAATGTGCATTAAACACATTTACATTATCGTATTTAGGATTTAGGATAAAATTTAACTATTTGTCTCTTTGCACTAAACCTTATTTCAAATTCACATATCTTAAAAAATACCTCATAATTTTATTTACTACCAAATATTATTCTTTTCTACAGCAGTCTTTAGTTCTTCTGATTTTATATAAATAATTTATATCAATTAATAATCATTTAATTAATTGATGTTTGTCATTCTATAGTCTATGGAGTAGATATATTATCAATAATGTATATATATATTTTTTGTCCATCTACTTAACTCTATGATTAATTAGAAAATATTTTTTCATTTTTTTAAAACTTTAAGTATTTCCTGAATAGAATAACCATGCAAACACAAATAGAACATGGTTATATAGATATTAGTACAGGAAAGTATTGGAATGCCCAAACAAATAAATGGGTAATTAAGTTAAGGCCATCTACAAAAGGCACAAATAAAGGAGCCGCTATAGGTAAAACAAAAGGTTATACTTATAAGAAGAAACTGGAAGCAATTAATAAAGATGCTACCAATTGGCAAACATACGCATGGTTACCTATAAACCTATCTCTAGAAAAGCTAGCAATGGATGCGCAAAAGCATTGGCATCATGAAGTTAAATTTGAATTGGACAGAGCTTTATCCTTGTCTTCACTTATAATAGTTAAAAGGACATCAGCAATAAAATCAAAGAAAAATACCCACTTTTATAAGCAAGGATATACAAATGTTTCTTCTAAAGCTTTGAAAAAATGGGTTCATTCACAAAATTATGAACAGTATCTGCAATTTTTTCAAGATGCCAAATATATAATAAGAAGTAAAACCTATGCTTCAAACAGTTATGCTAAACAAATTAAATGGGTTAATAATTTGGTATTTAAACAAGGAGATCTAAGAAAATACTATAGAGTTCCTTATTCAGATGAACGAGTTTTAGTGAGGCTTTATAACTTAAAAAAAGAAAAGCGAAAAGAAATTCTAAAGAATAAAAGTAGGCTTGAATTAACTCATAATCTGGAATTAATATCTAAGGATTTTGATATAGCTGGCTTCACAGCTTGGGCTTTAAGTAATCCACATGAGTTTAAAAATCTTGATGAACTGAATGAATATTTAGTACGGGTTCAAAGATTTCAAGCAGGCGATATGTATTTAAATTGTATGGATGAATTTGGAGAACGCTTTCATTCTTTATTTACTAATAGCAAAAAAATAATACGTAAGTTCATAATAATCGATGGTAAGGCACCCATTGAGATAGATATAAAAAATAGCCAGATGTTTTTTATGTCATGTTTGACCTTATATAAAGAACAGTCCTACCAAATACTCAAAAAAAATTACAACACAACACTGTTATATAAGAATCTGCATCTAATGGACTACTATTATAATAGTCATGCTGACTACAAAACATTCATTGATCATTCAATCTCAGGAAATATTTACCAGTTTATCATCAAAGGATTCAAAGAAATAGGCAAAATATACACCAAAAAGCAGGTGAAAGATATGTGCTTTAAAGCTCTTTTTAGTAAAGAAGGAGAATGCAAGAGATCTAAAAAAATACTAAATCATCTATTTCCTTCGGTTATTCAAGTTTGTGAAATTATTAATCGAAATGATGGTGGCTTTCCAAAGCTCCTACAAAGATTTGAGGCGAGAACTTTATTGGATATGATAGCAACAAAAGCAAACGAGGTATGTCCATTTCCTTTTGTTACAGTACATGATTCTTACATATGCGCTCCTCAAAACAAAGAATTATTCTTACAACTAATCAAGGATACATTTACAAACTTAGGATTGCCAATCCCAAAAACTAATTTATAATAAAATGAAAGATAATAGCATAGAAATGATTATTAATGGTAAGGCCATTCGGGTAACACCAGAAGATTGTGCCAATATTATGTGCAATAAATTAATAAAAGGAAGAATCCAACAGGAAAGGGTCCGTAAAATTGACGATGTGATTAAAAGTTGGGAAAACCCAAATTCTTCAGACGAGAAAATGAAATAAATAATATAATAGAAAAAATATTCTAAAATTTTAAAACTTTAAGCAAAAAGTCAATATAACTATTACACAAGAATTAAAAACAAATATCGAAATGGAAAAATACACAAAAATTGAAGAAATAGAAGAAAACTATGAGACGGATGAACTAGTAGATGGACAAAATGATTTTTTAAAAAGATTTTTACCAAAGCTTACGAACGATGCACTCGTTGACCTTGCAATGAGAATTATAAATACTGACCCACAAAATTACTTAACAGTAAACTTTGGGGGTGAAGAGATGTCATTACCAGGCTATATCTGGCTACCTGCCATTTATAAAGCAATTCAAAGTTACAAGAACAGACGTAGAAAAACTATAATTTCTGAGTTACAGAAAGAGTTATAAATATCATCGAAAAGCTCACCTGTAATTATAGTTGAGCATAAAAGGTTGATAATGCTGAATCAGTAATAATTAGTATTTAGCTATTGTCATTTGATTTTAAATTTATAAGGACAGGGCGTCCATCATAAAGCATCATATAGAAGAAATAACCATATTTTTAAGGAAAAAAGCAAAGTAGCAGAATCATCTGTAAAGATTTGTTCTTTTCCTTGAAACCCTTAACCAAAAATACTACAGAAAGTAGATTAAAAATATAAAAAATTTAATGAATGACATTCAACGATTAAAAATACATGCCCCACAGCTATTAGAAGTTTTAAAAAGAAACGGGATCAATGTATGCACCCGGTAAAACAGCCTTGATTTGTGATGAGCAGCTTTCCTAACTTTAGGAGAAAAAACAATGACACAAATCAGAACCCAAAAGGAAATGTTTCCGCTGGTAGCAGAGTGGCTAGCAAGCGGCATCAGCCAAAAAGAGTTTGGCCAAAGACATGGATTTGCGCTACATATTATGCCCTATTGGGTGAGTAGGTACCGGAAGGTGCATGGATCAACTCAACCCACACCTGCTGCAAGCACAGGATTTATTCAATTACCCACCTCTCAAGCTACTATAAGCCCTATGGAAGTGGCTTTACCCTCTGGAACAATCATCCGTTTCTCCTCCCTGATTCCGGTCAGTTACCTACACGAGTTACTCACTTCATGTTCGCGTTAACAGCCTCGCAAAGATTCTTTCTCTATGGGCAGGCAGTGGATATGCGTAAAAGTTTTGATGCCTTAAGTGGAATTGTTTCTACAGATATGGGTAAAGATGTCTTGTCAGGGGATGTGTATATTTTCATAGGTAAAAGCAGAGATAAGATTAAACTACTAGTGTGGGAGAAAGCAGGCTTTGTATTATACTATAAGCGTTTGGAAGCAGGCACTTTTCACCTGCCCAAAAGTGGGCAGTATAGTTTATCTTACAGCGAATTGTGTTTATTGATTGAAGGGGTGGAGGTGGAGGTCAAACAAAGGCATAAACGCTATGGGGTCCTGTAGAAAAAACAGCTACACCTGCTTGACAGCTACAGCAGCAAGATTTATCTTGTAGAGATCAAGTAGGATTGATATGTCTGCTACGCCCCTGTTATCTACTGTCCAGCAACAAGCCTTATTAGAGGAGAATGAGCAATTGCGAGAGGAAATCAAAGAACTCAAACGGCTTATCTTTGGTAGTAAAAGGGAACGTTTTGTGCCACAAGTTAATACTGCACAACTGAGTCTAGAGTTAATTTCCTCAAGCAGTGAACCTGCTGTAGTGGTCAAGCAGACCATCAGTTATGAGCGGGCAGTCAAACAAATAGCTAAAAAAGCCATTCGTGGCGGTTTTCCTACACATCTGCCACGCATTGATGTGATCTTACAACCCAAAGAAGATGTATCAGGTATGCGCAAAATCGGTGAAGAAATCACCGAGGAGTTAGATTTAAAACCGGCTTCCCTGTTTGTCCGCCGCTACATCCGCCCCCGTTATGTGAGCAAGGAGGAGACTTTTCATATAGCTGTTTTACCTGCACGCCCGATAGAAAAAGGTATGCCCGGGGCAGGTTTGCTCTCCCAAATTATTGCAGATAAGTTTGTCTCTCATCTGCCTTTCTACCGGCAGGCACAGCGCTATGAGCAGTTGGGCATGAAAATTCCTGCCTCCAGTTTGGATGGCTGGTTTGAAGGGGCTTGCGCCTTACTAGAACCACTCTATCAAGCCTTGCGCTTACACATCCTTGCTTCTACTTATCTGCAAGCAGATGAGACACCTATCGCTGTCTTAGATAAGCAAAAGAAGGGAGATACCCACCAAGGCTACCATTGGGTGTATTACTCACCCGAAGAGAGACTGGTGCTGTTTGAGTACCAACCCGGCAGAGGCAAAGATGGACCGGCTAAACTGCTAAAAAACTACAAAGGCTATCTGCAAACAGATGGCTATGTCGCTTATGATCAGTTCGAAACAAGAGAAGATATCGTATTAGTGGGTTGTATGGCCCATGCCCGCAGATATTTTGAGCATGCTTTGGATAACGACAAAGCAAGGGCAGAAAAAGTACTGCTCTGGATTCAGCAGCTATATGCGGTAGAAAGAGAAGCCCGGGAGAAAAACCTCTCTACAGCAGATCGTTATTTATTGCGCCAGCAAAAAGCTCGTCCGGTAATGGATCTGCTTGGAGAATGGTTAGTAGCAGAGCACAGTAAAGTACTTCCCAAAAGTGCCATTGGCAAAGCGATCTACTACCTTGTAGCCCGCTACAATAAGATCTATTTGTATTTAGAAGATGGTAGACTAGAAATAGATAACAATCCGGTGGAGAACGCTATTCGGCCTGTGGCTCTTGGACGCAAAAATTATCTCTTTGCTGGTTCTCATGCCGGAGCACAACGGGCGGCTATTGTCTACAGCCTGCTTGGCAGTTGTAAACTGCAAGGCATTAATGCCCATGACTATTTACAAGATGTCTTGCAAAGATTGCCTAACCAGCCTATCAACCAACTTAAAGAACTACTGCCTTCCTTTTGGAAAAAAATTAATTCATCACCTCAATTACAGATATAGCCTGCTACTTCACCGAACGGATACGGATCAATATTGAAAATTATGATATAATAGAATATTCATTTTCTGGTGAACCAAGGTTGGTTACATTAGAAGGACTTGAGATAATGACAATAAAATATTATAATGATTTTGAACTTAATAAACAGATAGAATTCAAAGAGTTTGAAGAAAATAATTTTGAAGAGCTAGATCAAGAAGATATAGAAGATTTATTTTTTGAATCTTATCCTACACCAATTATAGAGCAATTTGTGCTAGGAAAATATTTATGTGTATTGATAGATTTATTTAAAGGCATTCCAGAAGGTGCAGATTTATATGCAGAATACAAGAGAAAAAAGAGAGTAAAGAAAATAAAAAATGCTTTAATAAATTGTTAAATTAATCATAAGCAACAAGCTTTTCCTATTAATAAAGAAAAGCATTCAAATTGTAAAAAAACGGTCTATGAGAAAAATAATAACTCCATAAATAAGGTATATCGGAAATCTAAATAGACATCAACTTAAGAATTAATTTGGCATACAATAAATCGTATATTAACTTTAGCAGGTTATTACGGTAGTATGGACAAGATAATTTATTTAGACAATAATGCAACAACTCCTTTAGATCGTAGAGTTCTAGATGCAATGATGCCATATTTAACAGAGTTGTTTGCAAATCCATCAAGTAATCATTCATTTGGTGTAAAAGTGAATGATGCCGTAAAAGAGGCAAGGAAGCAAGTTGCAGACTTGATTGGTGCGGAGGCTAATGAAATCATTTTTACTTCTGGAGCTACAGAAGCTATTAATCTTGCTATTAAGGGTATAGCCCAACAATATTCAGATAAAGGAAAACATATTGTCACTGCCAGCACTGAGCATCCTGCAGTTTTAGATACATGTAAATTCCTTGAGTCTATAGGTTATGAAGTTACCTATCTTAGTGTCGATAAATATGGACTGTTAAATACTAATGAGGTAGAGCAGGCCATAAGAGAAGATACAATTCTTTTGTCTATAATGTATGTAAACAATGAAATAGGAGTAATTCAGGATATTAAAGAATTTGCCAGAATTGCGCATAGGAAAGGTGCTTTTTTTATGACAGATGCTACACAAGCAGTTGGTAAATTACCTATTAATGTAGATGATTTAGGAGTAGATATATTAGCTTTTTCTGGTCATAAGTTTTATGGACCTAAAGGTATTGGAGGATTATTTATTCGAAATAGAAAACCTAATAAAGTCAAACCTTTAGCCTTATTGCATGGAGGTGGGCATGAAAAAGGCTATAGAAGTGGCACATTAAATGTTCCTGGTATCATTGGTATAGGCAAAGCAGCTGAAATAGCTAAGGGTGAAATAGATGCTGATAGGGTATCTATACAGAAATTAAGAGATTATCTTGAATCTAGTTTGTTGAAAATTGAAGATACCTTCCTTAATGGACATCCTACTCAAAGACTTTATAATGTGAGCAATATTTGCTTTAAAGGAGCCGATGCAGATGCCATTATTATTGGGTTGAAAAATATTGCTGTATCTAATGGTTCCGCTTGTTCATCAAACAAAATTGAACCGTCTCATGTTTTGACTGCAATGGCCAGAATTGATCTGGAGGCATACTCAAGTATAAGATTTAGTCTCAGTAAGTTTAACAGCTTAGAAGAGATTGATTTCTTAATTAATCAATTGCAAAAAGTTATTTTATCTTTAAGATCTATGGTATGAATATAGGTTATGCCCTCAAGCTTCTAACAGTTTCTACAAAATTATCCCAAGCTTCCAAACTATCTATAATTTCGTCTGTATCTCTATTCCAAGTATACAGTTGCCAATAATTTTTATAACCACATTTTTGAGCCTCTACCTTAATTTTTTCAGGGCTGTCAGGTCCGCAACATTCTGCAAACAACCACACTTCATTTGAGAAGGGGTTCAAATCTTGACAATAATCTTGTTCAACTGTGGATGGATTTAAAACAGATTTGCAGCTGATTATAGCTTTAGCTTTATCTTGCTCAATGAAACGAAAGTCCATTATGTGTATGCGCTCGGTAAAACAGCCTTGATTTGTGAGGCGTAGCGCTCCTAAATTTAGGAGAAAAAACTATGACACAAATCAGGACCCAAAAGGAAATGTTTCCGCTGGTAGCAGAGTGGCTTGCAAGCGGCATCAGCCAAAAAGAGTTTGGCCAAAGACATGGATTTGCCCTACATATTATGCCCTACTGGGTGGCCAGGTACCGGAAGGTGCATGGAACAACTCAACCCACACCTGCTACTAGCACAGGGTTTATTCAATTACCTATTCCCCAAGCCACGGTAAGCCCAATGGAAGTGGCTTTACCTTCCGGAACAGTCATCCGTTTTTCCTCCCTGATTCCGGTCAGTTACCTACACGAGTTACTCACTTCATGTTCGCGTTAACAGCCTCGCAAAGATTCTTTCTTTACGGGCAGGCAGTGGATATGCGTAAAAGTTTTGATGCCTTGAGTGGGATTGTCTCAGGGCAGATGGAAAAAGATGTATTGTCAGGCGATGTATATATTTTTATAGGCAAGAGGAGAGATAAGATCAAACTTTTAGTATGGGAAAAGGGTGGCTTTGTTTTATACTACAAGCGTTTGGAAGCAGGCACTTTCCATTTGCCCAAGGTTGGACAATGGAGTTTATCTTACAGCGAGCTGTGTTTATTGATTGAAGGCGTAGAAGTAGAGGTCAAACAACGCCATAAACGTTATGGGTGTCCTGCAGAAAAAACAGCCACGCCTGCTTGACGGCTATAGAGGGAAGATTTATCTTGCTACTATGTCAACTGCCCCACCTTTATCTGCTGCCCAACAACAAGCCTTAGTGGAGGAGAATATCGAACTGCGGGAGGAAGTAAAACAACTACGCCGTTTGTTGTTTGGCAGTAAAAGAGAGCGCTTTGTAGCTCAGGCAGAGGATGGACAACTGAGCTTAGAGTTAGCTTCGGCAAGTAGTGAACCGGCCGTAGTAGTTAAGCAGACAGTCATCTATGAACGGGCAGTCAAACAAATAGCCAAAAAAGCTATACGCGGAGGTTTTCCTTCGCATCTGCCTCGAGTAGATGTGATCTTAGAGCCACAGGAAGATGTTTCGGCAATGAGAAAGATCGGGGAAGAAATCACCGAGGAGTTAGACTTAAAACCGGCATCCCTGTTTGTCCGACGTTACATTCGTCCCCGTTATGTGAGCAAAGAGGAGACTTTTCATATCGCTGCCTTACCTACACGCCCGATAGAAAAAGGGATGCCCGCTGCAGGCCTACTTTCCCAAATTATTACAGATAAGTTTGTCTATCATCTGCCTTTCTACCGGCAGGCACAGCGTTATGAGCAGTTAGGCATGAAAATTCCTGCCTCTACTTTGGACGGCTGGTTTGAAGGGGCTTGCGCCTTGCTGGAACCTCTTTATCAAACATTACGAGTATACCTGCTTTCTGCTACTTATTTGCAAGGGGATGAAACCCCGATAGCCGTCTTAGATAAGCAAAAGAAGGGAGACACCCACCAAGGCTACCATTGGGTATATTATTCACCTGAGCAAAAGCTTGTATTATTTGATTACCAACCAGGCAGAGGCAAAGGTGGACCGGCTAAACTGCTCAAAGACTACAAAGGCTATCTGCAAACGGATGGCTACGCAGCCTATGATCAATTTGAGGTAAGGAAAGATATCGTGTTAGTAGGCTGTATGGCCCATGCCCGAAGGTATTTTGAACACGCTTTGGAGAACGACAAAGCCAGAGCAGAAAAAGTACTGCTGTGGATGCAGCAGTTATATGCTGTGGAAAGAGAAGCCCGGGAGAAAAACCTCTCTGCAGAGGATCGTTATTTATTGCGTCAACAAAAAGCCCGTCCGGTAATGGATCTGCTTGGAGAGTGGCTCGTGGAGGAGCATAGCAAAGTGCTGCCTAAAAGTGCCATTGGCAAGGCCATTTACTATCTTGTTGCCCGTTACAATAAGATCTATCTCTACTTAGAAGATGGTAGATTAGAAATCGATAATAATCCGGTGGAAAACCTTATTCGTCCTGTAGCCCTGGGCCGCAAAAATTACTTATTTGCCGGAAGCCATGCCGGGGCACAACGGGCAGCTATGGTTTACAGCCTGCTTGGCAGTTGTAAATTGCAAGGCATTAATGGCCATGAATACTTACAAGATGTCTTGCAAAGATTACCTGACCAGCCTATCAATCAACTTAAAGAACTATTGCCTCCCTATTGGAAAAAAGCCGATGCATTCCCTGTACCGGAAATATAACCTGCTACTTCACCGGACGGATACCATTATGTGATTTACTCCATCTCCATTCCATCTCATATAATGCCCTTTATTATGAATAATAATATCACATTCTCTTGATAGTTCACCTTCATCATTAATAAGATGTCCCCAGCTTGCTTCTAAATCAGAATCTAAAAATTGCCTTATTGCATAAATTAATAACGCTGAAAATCTTAATCCTCTAACAAAAGGAAGTATAGTGCCTTTATTTTTGCCTTGCCTTTTTTCAATCTGACGAATATAAGTATTGATTCTAAACTCACTTAATCCAGCCTTTATAATATGATATTTTTGCCTATCCAAAACTTGTTTATGGCCTTTTGACATAACTTTGTTCAATTAACTTTGATATAAATTGAGAAAGTGTCTTTTTATGCAATTTTGCAGCATCACGTAATTTTTTTTCTCCCTGTTTTGTAATTTTTATAATGCCCTCATCTTTAAAATTGATTTCTATAATATTATCGCTTGTTATATATTCTACTAAATATTTTCTAAGTTTATCTTCTATTAAACCATCTTTATAAGCAAATTTAATTACTGAGATTTTTAGTTGTTTTGAATCCCTTACTTTTTCAACCAGAGATTGAATTGGCAAATCAGGAAACTTTTCTTTTAATGGAGTCAAAATTCTTATATCTTGACTGTTAAAAGATTTATTGATTATTTGTTCAGCTACAAAATATTGCTCATTAAAACTTAGCTGGGATAAACTATTTACAATTTCAACACTATCTATCTCTCTTTTTTTTACTAACTCTCTAACAGGATTAGATAATTTCTGGATTGAAGTAAATTTTCTTAACATACCTTTCGATATATTTAAAGCATTTATTAAGTCATTTATGCTTCCATAATGTTTAATAAATTCTTCTATAAGGCTATATATTTGAACTAAGTCAAGGCTTCTATTTTTTCTACTAGTATTTGCTATTAAAATGGCTAGTATTTCATCTTTCCTATTCATTTAAATAATTGTTATTTTTTAACCAATCAGTTAATGCATTAAGTGTGATCACATCTGATTCTATGGCTAGGTCATCTGAAGCCTTTTTAAGTGCTTTACCAACTTTTATAGGAAGGTTAAGAATTACTGTTTCCTCTATGCGAGCTTTTTCAGCTCCTTCTAATATCTCCTGGACTTGAGCATTAGGATTTTTTTGTCCAAACTCTACTACTCTCCTTTTCTCATACTTTGTTAAATCCTTGATTTTATCAATTAATTGATCAGCTTTAGTTGGATCACCTTGTGCAGCTTCTAATGCTCTTTTAGCATCTATTGCAGAAATTTGTCCAGCGTAAAGAAAATTTTTAATTTTTTCTGTAGCTTGTTCATCAATTTTTATAAAGCTTCTAACTTTTCTAACACTAAATCCTAATTCTTTTGCAACTTTATTGGCATCCTTCCCATAATGTTTATATAATGTAGTAATTGCTTTTTCTGTATCCTTATATGATAACTCTGCTCTATGCAAATTTTCTGAAAGTGAAAGCATTAAAGCATGAATATCATCAATATCTCCTGTAAAAGTGGCCTTAATTGTCTTCTCGCCTAAAAGTTGATGAGCTAAAAATCTTCTTTGACCAACAACAACATCATATAGTGGACTTCCTAATTTTCCTCTTAATATTATAGGTTGCATTAAGCCATGCTCTTTGATGCTTTCAGCAAGTTCTTTGAGTGACTCTTGCGAAGTTGAAGAACTTAAATCTGAACGTACATTGATCCCTTGAAGCTTGATTTGATCAAGATTTATTTCATGTACTTCATCTATTTTCATATTTCATAATTTTAAATATGCACAACATTATATGTTTGAAAAAACCATCCCTATTATGTCTTCTAAGTCATATATTTCAAGCCTACAATATTTTAATAAGCTAATTTGTCAACTGTCATACAAGTAGAAAATAAATAAGCTATACATGTGAATGTATTTCTATATTAAATTTTACTTTATTTAAAATTCAGAAGATCCAACACTTTTATATCTATAAATATTCTAATTTATCAAACCTAATCTTGATTGTTTTTGAAACTATCAAGATTTATAAAGAAATCGAATATAATTTTAGCTCCTTCTGTTGGAGAAGGAATACGGTTATGTACTTTTGGAAATGATGGAGAATCATTTGGAAAGGTGATTGTATTAACATCATTTTTTAAGTCTAGTAGTATATTTCTTAAATCATCAATAGATCTTCCTTTGTTGAATAGATTAAACCTCAGGAATCTAATAAATGCTATAAAATATTCTTCAGTAATAAGGTTGGATTCTGCATTAATTACCCAATCATTCTCAAATGTAGACTTAATATAACTAAAATATCTCTCCAGAAGAATTACTGCATTATTACAAAACTCTTCGGGATTAATTAAATAAAAACTTTTTGTATTATTAAAAACCCTTTTAAAATCTTCATCATTTGCATCATAACCATCGAGGCCATCTCCCATTAGCAGCGGAATCAACTCATAATCAATTATATTAGTAATAGCGATAAATGGCAGATTTAATTTATTTTTACTTTTTAAAGAACTTATTAAAAAAATACCTCCTAATGCTCGGTTTCTTCTCTCACATTCTATTATTACTTTACCTGCCAATGCTATATAATCTCTATCGCCAAGTACATCATATTTAATTAAATAAAGTAAATCTTTACTCACTTGTGCCTGAGTAGAATTTATTTCACAGAATACCTTAGCGGCACTTTTTGATATTATATGTTGATCTTCTGTCTTAAATTTTATGGCACTAGCCAAAATTTCAGCACTTTGCCTTACTTCATCGCTAACATTTGACTGTGTATATCCAAATAGTCTATGCTGGCCATCTATTATATCTATAGAGCTATATTTCTTCGGAATTTCTAATTTTTTATTACCGATTTCTCCTACTTCTATGCACTCATTAGATAGTGCTATTGTAATTGTATTAGGAAAAGTTTTTCTTTTGTTGTTATCAATAAATCTATGTGATATATCATTTAATTTATCATTAATCAAAAGGCGCTGATAATTATCTATACTCTTATTTCCTTCAAGGATGAATGGTATACCTTCATATCGAGAAACACGTGCTATCTTTAATAGTTGATCTATTGGAAATTTAATTAAATAAATATCAGCTTTTGTATCACTATCTACTGTAATATATTTTGCATCAGCTTTGATAAAATCAAGACGTAGGCTTTCATCAGCATCACCCAGATCTAATGGAGAAAACTCTAAAACAGCAAGTAATTCATTTCTGCTAAATTTGCCTATTAGGGTTGTTAACTGTCTTAAGTATTCAAGCTGTGAAGGTTGAAAGATATATAACCTGTCTCTTACATATGGGTAATCTGGGAAATCCCCTCTAGAATAATGTCTATTATCGAATTCAATATGAGTTCCAATATATAGAAATTTCCAATGTTCAACTTCTTCGAAATCCTCTATTTTTTCAGCTGGGATATTAAATAATTGAAATTTTTGCTTTAAGGATAAGCAAGTACTAGTTATAAAGATATTAGAATTGCGTACAAATTTTTTAATTTTATCTCTAAAATTACCTGCTTGTCCTGTATACTCTAACAGAATACACGTTTTATGAATCAATAAAATTCCATCTATTTCTAAATGATGACCTGGGTTTATATCAGGATCTAAAATTTGTAATTCAATTTGGCCAGGTGATGGAAAATAATTCTCAAATTCAAACTCATTTCTAATAAAAGAATTAAACCATTCTTCTAACTCTACACCTATTAACCCATAGAAGGATTTCATATTTTCTTTATAGAAATTATTTTTGGTAGTTCATTATAACTAATTGAGCTTTCCATCTCCAACTTCCTTCAACAGTAATATGAAAGCAAAAGGGTCATTGAAAAAATAAGGATTTAATTCAAAACGTTCTTGAATGATGCCAAATCCAGCATTAGCATACTCCTCCATAACTTTAATAAGATGAGTAAACTTAGATTTAACTATTTCCTCATCCATATCTTCCATGTCATTAAAGTCCAGGCCAATTTCATGTAATATTGTACCATGCGACAGTAATAACATTATAATATAGTCGACTAAGCCTTCAGGTCTCCATTTTCCTATCTCAAGGAATTCATTTCGCTCATTAGCTGCTTTAGGTAATGGTATGCGATCTCCCTTATGAAATCCTAATATAAAAGCATACATGAAAATTTGATAGATTGGGCCAAATTGTGTGAAGTCCCCTCTACTAGAGCCTTTATTTGCAAACCTTTCAATTAGAGGCTTTCGATTGATAGCGTACTCTGGGCGACGTTCTTTTATAAACTTCATCCACTCATGTCCATTCATACTGCAACTTAATATCTTAAAATTTGAGTCGTTCTCTTTAACTGTGGTTGATTTTTATCGATTTCATTCAGATGAAAACTTCCTGGATTAATCTTAACCTTTTCGAGTATATCTTCACCAACATCATTTAAGCGGTTAGTAGTATTACGATCATATAAATCCTTAACCATGACAATTGATTGATGGAAAACTTCAGGAACTTTATCAAAAAAACCTCTTATAAAGCCTTTACCAAAAGCTGACAAAGGAGCATCTGCAATTAAAGGATAATCCATCTTACCACGATCACTACTTGAAATTATAGCCATTATTACAGCTAGCTTTTTCATTCTTTGGAAACCTTCTGATAAGCCAAAGATTTTATTATCTTCTTGATCTCTAATTTCAATTGCAAAAGTATCACCAGGATATCGAATAATTCGAATAATACCACCATCTACTGAGTTTTCTCTAGTTAATTCTTTAAAATACAAATTAGCACTCGTTTCTAGCTTTTGAATTATTTTATCAAAAATACGCTCCTTTGTATTAATTGCAATTCGGTAAATATCTTTCATTATATCTTCACGCTCTAACAAAGTGTTTTTTAATTTAGCCGCAGATAATTCATCTATTTCTTTATTTTTATTCTCTAAATCTATTGTAAGCCTTTCAATGTCTGTCTCTAACCGTACAATATCTCCTTCATATTTTTGAATTCTACGTTCAGCACCTCCATATCTATTGATAACTACTTGATCATCCTCATCATTACTACCTATAAGGCCAATCCTTTCATTTTCCAATTGTTCTAACTTACTTTGAAGTTCTAGCTTTTGAGCACGATATTGGTAGTCTTTTTTTCTATCATCCTTTATATCATCTTCTATGCGGTTAATTTGATTATAATATGATTGCGAGTAAAGCATTAGATGATCAAGAAAACTTGTAAAATCATGCTTTGCTTCTAGATTTATATCTTTGGGTTTTGTATGAGCCTCTAATACTTTATAAATGTGTTGCCACGGCTCAGAATTTTTTTTTGCATCGCGCCCACAAACAAAACACTCCTCATTTTCTAGCATTTTTTGTAAAGAGTATGAATCTGGTGAACCTTCAGGTAGCCTTGTTAGAAACGATTTATCACCTTTACGAATATTATTTATTATTCTTTTTTCCTTTCTTTTATCTAAATATCTTTCTCTTAGCCTGAGAAATTTTTCTCCATTTTCCTTTGTATTGTATAATAACCAAGCCGATCGTTCATCAAAAAATTTATCAGTTAAATTATTTAGGAAATCACTTTGAGTATTATTTATCTCTGTTAGCTTGCTTTTAATTATTCTTTGATTGTTACGAATTTCTTGCCTTCCTTGTGCATTTGAAATAAAGTTTATTAATTGGTCTCGTTCTTCTTTGGCTTTAAATAGCTCTTCTTGAGCCTTTTGAAGTTCAATTCTTCTTTGATTTAGATTCTTGTTTATGCTTTCTCTTTCTCGAACTCTTTTATCAAATTCATCTTTATCTTTAGCTTGTTGTTTTTTTGCTTTTATTAAATCTTCCTCACCTTTTTCAGCAAGGTACTTTGACAAAGTGATCAAACTATCAATTTTACTAATATTCGAGAGAGTATCTATAGCTTTTTTAAGGCTTTCAGTTTTACTAAAATCAATTATTTTATCAACTTCTTCACCTTGTAATAAAGCGTATTGACGAAATTCTGGCCTAATCAATTTATTAATTATTTGTTTTTTTTCATCCCTATCATAGATAGATCGAAAATCTAAAAGCATTTTATCTTTTACAAATACTTTTGTATCTGAATGATTACAAATCCAATTTTCTGTATTTGTTACACTCCTTTCAGCAATTCTTTTTCCCCAAAGGCTTTTTTCTACTTGATATTCATATTTATCATCAGAAAAATTAATCTTTACCCCACATTTGACTTCTTCATCGACTTGAGTCTCGTCTTTAGCCTTATCAGAAATCATCTTTACCATCGAGTTTTCTATATTAGCATATTCTTTGCTATCTGAGTCGAAGACTTTATCGTTCAAAATCCAGCTAAATCCATTAAATAGCTTTGATTTTCCAGCTCCATTGTCAGCAACGATAATATTTAGACCTGCATTAAATTCATAGATGTTTTTATCATAATCACCATAGTAATTATAAAAGTTACAAAGTGATATAGAATTTATAATTGTTGACATAATTCTTAAATTTTAAAATGATTTTTTATTTGAGAATTTATGCTTCTTTCAGGAGTTTGGTTTTCAAGTCCTATTATCACTAATTGTATCATTTCTATAATATCGGAACCTGATCTACTGGACAGAGTAATTTGTTTTATCTGATCTTTAGAAATTCCATACTTTTCTTGTAGAATAGGATCATGCAGCATAGCTTTAAAAATTTCGTTTCCTGTCATATTTTATAAATCTTTAATGATAGTATCTAAGTCAAGTTTATAGAATCGGCAAATATCATTAAGCTCTTTAAGTGTATCATAAAAATTTTCAGAAAGCTTAGCAAAATATCCTACTCGCATTAATTCATTTCTCACAAGCTTACGCTCAATTTGAAAAAACTCTTCATGGTCTTTTTCCCCAAATATTTTGGGAATAACTATCATATCATAAATCAAAGCTCGTACCTTATCTTTATGCAAGCGAAGTAATCTCCCACGTCTTTGAATATATTGTCGCGGATTACCTGTACTAGCAGTAAAAATACCAATGCCTGCTCGTGGTACGTCTATGCCTTCATCAAGACATTGAATAGCAAGTAATACATCTATATCTCCTTTTTCAAAACCATATAGAATTTCCTCCCTATCTTTAGTTTCACCTAAATAAGTATGTGTAGAGATACCAGGTGCCTCTTCGTCAAATATTTGTTGCATTTGACGAATAATTCTTTTATTATCTTGTTCATACTCTTGATCATTTGAATCTCCACCTGGTGCGTATGTGAAGCAATACTTTAATGTTGTACGTTCTTTTATATCATTTATAATCTTTCTGAGCACAAGTTGTTTCTCCTTAGCTTTATTTACAATTCTTTTGCGTTTCAGGAATAATCGCTCAATATTAGAGTTAACTTCAGAAGCTTTTGTTTTTGATATATGCATTAATTGAGCTATTTTTTTTGAGATATTTATATATTCCTCAAGTTCCTCTGTATCTAATTCAACACGCTTAGGAAAATAGTCATATCTGCAAAGCATTCCTTCTTCTATTGCTTTCTCCAAGGAAAAATTAAAACAATATGGCTCTTTATCATTGAAAAATAATTCAATATCTATAGTACCCATAGGATCGTATGCCCTTTTTGGGGTAGCACTTAAACCAATTTTTCTTTCAAAAGGAAATGCTTTTAAAAGTCTTTTTACCTTTTCTTGACCTAAATTATGTGCCTCATCAGCGATTAATATAGTATCTGAAGGCAAACACTTTAATAGAGTCTGAAATATGTTATCAGTAAATGTTTGATAAGTTGCTACTATTCCAAAACTAGATACAATGCCAAAATTAAAATCATTAGCTAATTCTTGTAATTTCTTACGCCATTGCGATTTACCACTTGCTGGGTAAATTTTTTTTAATTGCCATTTTGCTAATTCATTAATCCATTGCTGCTGTAGAGGTTGGCTTGGTACAAGGATTAATAAGTGATAGTTAGAAGATTGATTTTGTTTGTAATTCTTCAAATATTCTTCATATACGCAATTCAATGCAGTTACAGTTTTTCCTGTACCAGTGGCCATAGCAAATATTCCCGTGAAATTGTTTTTTACCCATTTATCATAAGCAACCTTCTGATAGTCACGTATCTCAATGTTTTTGGGAATTTGAATGCTAATCTCAGTTGCAGAAATTAATTTTCTACGAATTTTTTCTACCTTTCTCTTATAGTTGTCAGAGAAACCTTCTTTATTTAATAATTCTTGACTTAAATTCTCTTCTTGAAGAAGCAATTCTTCAATAGAAACAATTGTGAAATTTTCAAGGATATGAGTTTTCACTTTCTCAATAGGTACAATTCTAACAACTTGAGATTTACCTGACCATATTTTCTCAAAAAGGCTTTCATAATAGTTCACCCTTTCGGTCTCACTCTTTTCACTAGTCCACGATTTATAACAGCTTATTGATTCCAGATTATTAAATAATGCATTACTTGAAAAATTTGCTGAACCACTGAAGGCTATCTTATGATTAGAAGTATCTTTAAACACACCAAATTTTTGATGTGCTATACCCATGTTATTATTTAATGGCGCAATGGCTATTAACTGTAATCTTTCTGTTGCTATTAACCAAGAAAGGCAGTTAAAAAAATGTTCATCATGCCTTGATAAAATTTTCTGTAATTTTATAATATCATTTATAATATTTTTTTCGATAAGAATATCACTACTATGATATAGTCCTTTTTCTATGGCCAACTTATCATCATGTGATAATATATCATTGATAATGATGCGCATTGTTCCACCTTTACTTATGAAATAGGCAAATCCTATAGAAAGGGCTCGTATCCCGCTCGAACTGAAATAACCAAGGCCTAAATCGAAGGTGTTGCTTTCTAAAAGTGCATCAATAAAAAACTCTGCTGGTTCATCCTCACCAGTAGAGTAAACAATTTTAAAATCTGCATCTTTCAACATTTCATTCACTCCCATTAATAACTAAATCAATAGCATTTGTATAAATAGGCAGCTCTTCTACTTCTATCCCTAGTCTTTTTTCAATCATTATATCAACTATTCCTAAACCATCAATCAAAATAATAGGAACAGCCCCTTGTTGAAATGAGGAAGCTTTTGCTTCTTTTGTAAATTTAGAAGTGGTAAAATAAATACCTTGTTGAAAGCTGCCTTGTATATCGCCTCTAAATTGATTAAGCCTTGGTCTTCCAATAGTTCTATCATTCCAGCGTTTACATTGAAACGCAACCTTCATATAAGCTAATCCAATTTTTAATTCTCCATAGCCATCAATTCCTTTATCCCTTTTAGATGGAGTAACTACTACATTTTTAAATCCAAAAGCTATTAAAAGTTGCTTGCAAAATGATTCAAAGGCATCTGGAGTGAGAAGCTTCAACTGATTTAGAATCGACTGTTTAAAAATATGAGTATATTTATTGTGCAGTTCTTTCAGCTCATTAAAATTACTTTTAAGGCCTATATCTTCCTTAGACTCTTTATTATTATTTTTTTCGTTCGGTAGCTTTTTGCCCTTTAACCAATAAGTACCATCAGGAAGGGTGGTATATAGCTTTTTGCTGCTTGATGAGGGAAAATTAAGGGAATCACTATGGCGTCTTAAAGCAGTTCTTACTACATGTTCAGGAGTCGAAGTATTAAATTCGTAAAGTTTATCTTCAATTATTCTTAAAAATATATCTTTAACTCTTAGAGGCTTCTCTTCACGTTTAAAGACTTCTATAATTGCATCATTAATGGTTTGGTTATTCATCAAATTAGATTCTGCAGGCCATTTTCAACTTTCTGAACTATAAATTCAAATCCTGTAACATTGGAGTTATTTCTAAATTCTTCATCAAGTAATTCCAAACCATGATCAATATGAAGTTTTATATATTTAGGAATATCTTTATCTGTCTTATAAAGGTTATAATGTGTACAAATTAATGCAATATAATAAGTTAGATATTGCCCAAATAGAACATTTTTGTTGTACTCCTTGCCTTTTGAATCTTTTAAATCTGATACAGATAGTTTAATATTTTTTGATAATGAATATGCGAATGCGATTCTAGCAATAACATTTTCTGGCCCTAAAGCAAGTTTTCTAGTTAAGTCTGTGACTATAATTTTATTATTAGCAGATGTCTTAATACTATTGAACATATTCATTCATCTCTTTATAGTTAGCAAATAATTCCTCTGGTTTTACTTGAATAAATGTAGAATGATCATAATCTACATTTTTAATTAAATAGACATTATTTACCTTAGCATATAAAGCTTGGAATTCCTCTTCAGTAAGTTCTTTTTCTAATAATGGGAATAGTACAACCTGCTTTGAAACCTTGGGATAAAACTCCGCAATAATGTTATGAGAGTGCTTCTTGTCAAACTTTTGTAAAGGGCTATCAATGAAAATAGGGAATTCGATATTCGACTCATCAACTAATGCTTTTAGTAAAGCCGTTGCATATAGTTGTTGTTCGCCTTTTGACAATCCATCTTTGCTAATTTCTTGTCTCCGTTGATCATAAAGACTAATATCAATAATATTCTGACCTATATCCACTTTAACTTGGCTTACAAAATCAGATTTATGCATTAAAGCATTGAGTTCTTCTTTAATACGGACCTCTAAAGACGATTTTTTTTCATTTTTAAGATTAGTAATAAATATATCTAACTCTCCTATTAAACGAGCTGCAGTTTCATCTTTAGCTTGATCACTAATCTCTATATTAATTTTTTTAGCTATTTCAGATATTAATTTAGACTTGATGGCTACTTCACGTTGTAATCCTCCTATTTCTTGACTGAGTAACAATAGTTTATCATCAATTTCTTTAATCCGTCTATCTAAAGTAGACTTTTGTTTTCTAATTTCTTGTATTAATAAATCATTCTCTTTAGACTCAGCATCTGATATCTTTCTGGTAATTTTATTAAAGAAAATCTTATTGTTCTTATACTCAGTTACAAGTTGTTTGAAAGCTTGATTATAAGCATGTTTTAAATTTGAAAATATTGCTTCAAATTCATTTTTTTCTTTGTCAGTAAATTCTAGAAGTACTTTAAATGATGAATCGCTTATATTCTCTTGAGTGAAGCTATTAATGATAGCATTTTGAATTTTTAATACTAATTGCTCTACTTCAACACTACTTAAGTTCAATTTTTCTATTTCAGAGGAAATTTTAATAGCAACTGATTTAGCTTTTTCATTTATCAAAAAAGGATTTATTTGACTATTATCTAATTCCATTTCAGAAATTAATTGAGATCGAACTTCCTGCATTTTAATTCCAGTAATGGCAAAAGGTGCAAGTTCCAAAAGATCCTTCATCCTACTTTTTAGATCTTCTCCTTCCTCTTCAAGCTTTTTCTTAGTTGCTTTTAATTTAATTAGGTCTTCTACAGTAAGTGAGTTTCCTTCTCTAATAAGTTTTTCCTGATACTGATTAGTTACTTGTTTCTTTGACAGTTTTTCTTCTTGTAAAATTGTTATTTGACCATCATACTCTTCGATGAGCCTTTTGTATTGATCAACTTCTTTTTGAAGTTCTGCAAACCTTCTTTTATCATGTTCTGAGGCAGAATTTCTTCGAAAACGGATTCTTAGATCTTCTAAGTTATATTTTAAATCCTCATACTTTTTGATACCCAATACTTCTGAATAAGCTCTACTCAAACTTTGTTTTTCCTCTATTGATTTCATTTCAGCTAATGAAACAATCTTTTCTGCATCAAAGAAAAAGAATTTGGCTATCTCCTTTGGTAAAACAAAATCTTGTATAAAAATTTCTAATCCAACTTCTCTGGTTAATTCACTTTCTGCTCCATCAATAAAAACTTGAAGATCATCTTCTTCTTTCAAAATATTGAAAGTACGCTCCACACTTACCTCGCTACATGGAATCGAAGGAATATGTATATCTGAAAAAATAATTTTAACGCTAAAACTACTTAGCGCAATAAGATCTTTTTCTAGCTTTCCGTGGTACTCTCTATTGTTGTTTTTAGACTCGGCTAAATAGTTTGCGTCGTAGTTAGTTTGAAAGCCAATCAGTTCGGCTTTGGTTTTTCTATTTAAAATACTACTAGCATATTTTTTATACCCTCCCGCTTCATAAATCTCTCTTCTATATTTCTCATCCACATCAACCATTAATTTTCCATATAAACACCAAACAAGGGAAGTTAAAAATGTAGTTTTACCAAAACCATTATTGCCAGAAATCAGAAAAACATTTTTTTCGGAATCTTGAAAAAAATCAAGCTTGTTTCTTTTATGATAAATTCTATAATTATTCAGAATGACGCTTTTAATAAACATTGATTTTAATTTTATTCCTTTACAAATTTTTCTAGTCTATTTTCTAGGTCATTTTGTAACCCTCTATTATTCATTAATATCGTTTTAGTTTTTTGTAGGGCTAAAAGCTCGTTAATTAATTCAAAATCCTTTTGATTTCCATTACATGCTTGCTTTAAAGCTTCCTTCTCTCTTAAAATCTTCTCATTAGCACTGTCTAAAGTAATATTTGTTCCAAAGATTTTATTGTAGATATCTGCTACCTTAAAAGTAAAAATATTATCCCTATACCATATTACCTGAATTGCAACTAACTCTTGATAATTAATTAAGCTCATTTCAGGATGAGTTTTTCTAATTTCTTTTTGAGCTACAAACAATTTCTCTAGAAATTCTGCTCTAAAGGCAGGTTTATATGGACCTAGTGTCCCTTCTTTTTCTGTCCCATCACGTCTTCGCTTTTCTCTCAACTCCTCACTATCTCTTGATATGGATAAAAGATCTCTTAACTCCATTAATGGCTCCATCCAATCCTCGCCATTTTCAATAAGAGCTTCCATTGATTTATCTCTGTTTACCACAGTACATACCCAACAACCAAATCGGCTATTACCACATGAAGGGGTAGTAGTATCTATTACTAAAGGGCAGTCACCACTATTTGCATTCCGATAAAGTGTTATTAGTTCTTTATTGGATGCGCCCCAAGGAGAAGGTACTTGATTAAGATATTGCCATAGTTCATCTGTTTCAACATCTTTAATTGCAGCATAGACATATGCCTTTGGGATTACATGTTTTCTTAACCGCTCTCCTTTTATTTCATATTTTTTGATACTTCTCGCTCGGTTTGCACTTTCAGCACTTCTAGTACCTAAAAGAATAATAGCTTCCCCTTCTTGCTTAGTAATATCAAGAATAAACTGGGTAGTAGGATTTATTTTTAACCGTTCTGTACACCATCTAAAGATATTATTTGGCGCTGGATATCCTTTTCCAATCAGATTTACCCAAAATGTATCCTCAAGCTTTGGTATAGTTCTTTGGACATAAACAGGCATTGATTGTTCAGAAGCAGCTTGTTGTATTTTTTTTAGAACCCTTTCTGTGTATTCAATTATTTTAGGGTTTTCTACTAAGGTATTATTACAAACAACATAAATTTTACGCTTCCTTAATTCTTCTGGAAGCTGCCTTACAGCAAGCCAGGTAAGTTGTAGTAGCATTGTAGAGTCTTTTCCTCCACTAAAACCGACAACCCAAGGTCTTAAGTTATCAACTTCCATATACTGGTCAAGAATCTCTTCTTGAATTTCTTTTATACTCATTCGGTTGGTTTCAAGGTTGTGTCCATTGTTATAAGAATCAGCATAATCCTTGAAAAGCTCAGCTTGGAGGTATTTTGCCATTTTCTAACGAACTTAAATTGAACGAAAATTAATTCTTCTAAAGTAATTTAAATTAATAGTTTGAGCAAACGGCTTCTGACTTTATTTCTTAATAAAGCATAAAATGTAATTTGATAATGCTTTTGAGTTGGCAAACAACAATAGATAAATTATTGCTTAATTCTTCATATTCTGAGAATATAATTATAATATTCCGTAAGCAAATAGGATGAAAAGTGGATGTTATATTTCTACATTTGAAACTGTAACTTAATTATGAATAAGGAAATAGGAACCTAGTTTAGATAAAGATATATAAGGGTATTAAAGGAAGAAGCACCACAAAATAATATATATTTGGATCTAATTAATTCAAAATAAATCCAATGGTCCATCCCACCATTCCTTAGCAAAAGGCTCTTCTCCCAAATAGTGTTTTATCTTTAAATGTTTAAATTTAAGTTTTAAGGCTATTAAAATGCTTTTAAAGGAATATTGGTCTAAGAAGCGATCATCATAATGAAAATATTGTAATTCATTTTCCATAGAATCAATAGTATCTTGAAGCGCTTTCCTAGTTACTTTAATTTCATTATTTATTACTTTTATAACTACCCTATTGTTATCTACATCAAACATTTTCTTTTCTAGCATTTCACTATGTGGAACTATCTTAAATTCTTCAACATTTCTATATTCAGTAATTCCACTATCATTAATTCTTATTTCAAATTCATATCTTGAATGTATAGGATAAATATTAATTATCTCAGCAGGCCAATATTGAATACCAAAACCTATATAAACTTTATATAAAACTTTTTCACCCAAACTATATTTGTAGGATGGATCTGGTAGATCTTCATTAGATATAAAATTTTTAAAAGAATCACTATCGAGATCAAACTCGTCAAAAAAACCATATTCGTTTTTATACCATTTAATGAATCCTCTAGTCCATCTGGGTTCATCTTCAGATTCTATAAAATCATCATCTTTATCATTTTCATAATCATCAAGATATTTGATTTCTCTTTCTTCAACTAATTTGTCTATCTGGTTGTGCATAATCTATTTATTTTATTTACTTATTTGTTTAAACCTATTTTCAAGCTATTCTTTCTGAATTATCATAATGACATCTTCATTTTTATTTAGCTGATGATTTGTCCCTGCTTACAGTAGTTTAGGCATAATAATTTCTTGCGCAGGAATTTTCTTCACTACATTATTTATATTTTGAAACTTATATGCAGAATATTTCTATTGTTTTAAATTTTTAAAAATATTTTTAAAAATTAATTAGGGAGTTGAAGCAGGAAGATTAATAGAATTACTAATAGCAGGTTAACTCATTAATTTAGAGAGTAAGCCCTTGCTTTTTTATTAAAACGATAATCTATCTTGAAGGAATTAGTGAGTCTTCGATGTGTTATTGCTACAAATAAATAACGTTCGGCGAAGCTAAATGATCAAAGCATATGCTTTGGGAAGGATGCTGCTTTACAAATCAATAATTCTTAAATGTTAAGCTAACTTACTTTTTACTTATTTATGAAAGGTGATAGACGGACATGATTTAAAAACCATGGTAGAAAAAGGGAGAAGTAGAAACTTAATATATATTATAAAAAATAACTTCTACCATGAAGAGTGTGAAACTAACAAATGATGCATTCCTACAATTAGAGGCAATAAGATTAAGATTGCTGCAACTAAAACAGAATAAAAATTATACACATAATTTGACGAAACTAGATTTATTAGGTTATATAATCAATGTTATGTACAAACAAATATTAGAAGGGGGACTAAATAATAATGGAGAATAATTATATAATTAGTACTCATATAGCTCAGTTTAAGATTACTTTATCAGAATCCTATCCTATAATAATTAACAGATTTAATTATGTTGTAAGTGCGTCTGACTACCAAAATGCGATTGCAGAACATGTTTTGAATTTAGAAACTCCTTGCAATGAAGAAATTGATATTTTAGTATTTTCTAATGATTCACTTAGTAGCTTTACTATTATAAATCATCTGAGTGCTCAAATTACAGTTCAGAAAATTTATGATAAAAACGTTGATTGTGAGGAAGTAAATAGAGTGCTTCAGTTTAGGCAGTTTATAAATTCATTAAATTTTGGTTATTAAAAATAACTATAATTTAGAACAGATAAAAAGAAAGTAAAAGAATAAATTCTTAAATATAAAATTCTTAAACTGGAGTAGTCAGAATTTGATATTTCAGACAGTCAAATGACCACATAGCTTATTTTACACACATTAAATGGCTATCAAGCAACAGAAATAATTTTATTAAGGGTAGTATGGGTGGGCAACTGCGTGGACCTATTGAACATGCTTCGAATGTGCATTGGCCCCGTTTACCCTTGATAAAATTATTTCTGTTATTATCTTTGCATGCAAGGAGGTAAGATTTCTTCGGACAAACTTAAAATTGCCAGATAATTTAAACTTATTAGTTACTTTCATCCTTATTATTAATATTCGTAGCTATAATATTCGCACGAAGTATTCGACTTTCTAGGCTACTCATAGATGGATTAAGGATAATAGTTCCCTCACTTAAAAGCTTTACACGGTTAGCTACATAGTGCCATTCATCCTCAGACAATACAATATTGTAAGCTATGAGTTGCAAAGTAACGAGTTCATCATACTTTTTACGTTGCTTCTGCTTAACTCTATGAAGCATATCATTTATTCTCTGCATAATTTTAATAATTTTTTTATATCACCTTGTTTAATATTTTTTATTCCTTATTCTAGCGAGCCATTTATCCAAAAAATGTAAAACTCACTTCAGATCAGCCTTATGCTGATAAATGGGGACATCTAAACAGAAAATGAGATAACTGTTCAATAATTAAAGGAAGTAAGGTAAAATAGCAGCAATTACAACTTATCAGTTATATTATTTTCTTAATACTCTTCTTTCTTTTGTAATTCATATACAAACTTTTTAAAGTGGATAGCTTTGGATTATTTTCAATTTCAGCTGCCAAAGCGACTCTATTTTTCCAGAGAGCGAGATACATATGTCCTTCAGATAGGACTTCTACTGATTTTATTTTTGATAATTTAGGATTTCCAACTTTTCCCTTACCAGATGTTATAAACTCTTTATCACCAGTTTGTATAACAAAAGCATTTAAATCATTCAGAAAGGCTATACTTATATCAGCTGAACCTATACTTCCAGGGGAATCATCATTTTTCAGCATATTTAAGATATGGTTAATATCCCATGCATCTTCGATATATATCATATAGATCAATTTATATTTAATATTAACTAGCTTTTTTCATTTATCACATACTTAACTACTGTCTAGTAAATTATGTGGTTTTATTCTTGAGCATATATACTGATACTAATATAAAAGGTTGTAAAAATTTATAATTTTTTTTATTTATATTTTTTTATTATAATTGAAGTTTGCAAAAAATAAATTGAATATTTTACATATTAATATCATATTTTTACTTGTTTTAATATTTTTTATATAAATATAATAAGATATCTTTAATTGAAAAACGAAAATATTAATTATATAATTTTGTATTTTTTCATTAATCATAATTAGATGGTATTCAATTTTTTTGAATATAGATAATCTAAATACATTAATTTTGTTAATTAATGTATATCTATGCAGTATATATGGCTACTTAATTTCACTAAATTATAACAGTGATTTGCTCTAGTTCCATATTCTTATCTACACATAGAATACTGATTAGCTAGATTCAATATGATATAAGGTTTGTAAAAGTTAAAAATGTTGTTATCTATGAAAAGCAAAAGGCTTGGAGCGAATTCTAATATGATACCAATGGAAATCTGACATTTGCAAAAAATAGCTAGAAAAAGGGGTAGCTTTATTTTATGACAACAAGGAAGAATAAAATCAATAACAGATCAAAATAAAAGTAGAATTGATTTTAAATATAATAAGAAGTATTAGCCCATTGAAACAACAGATCTCAATCTTGGAACTATTACAGTTTCATATAATAATACAGAAGAAGTAGCGAAGGTTGAAAGTACAGCAGAGAGAACTTTGCTTTACAAGTCATGAGTGCCTTCCAGTACTTACTTGATATTATAAGGTCTGATAAATATAAAATAGTGTAGTAAAAAAAATCCTCCTAAAAATTAATAATAAAAAGTTTTCATATGAATAAATATTGATCGTGTTCTTCTTACTATAATGTAGTATAAAATATACTGATTTTTATTACTACATTTGTATTGTAATCAAATACCAAATTTTACTTACTTAGATGGAAAGAGTCGTATTATATACAATAGTATCTACAAAAAATCAGGATGTGGAAAGACAAATAACTGATCTTAAGTTATTAGCAGAGCGTAATAGATACCAAATCATTGAAATAATAGCTGAAACAATATCAGGTACAAAGAAAAATTCAGAAAGACCTCAATTAAACAGATTGATAGAGCTTTCTAAAGCTAAAAAAATTGATAAGGTTCTAGTAACAGAAATTTCACGTTTAGGTCGAAATACAGTTGAGTTTTTGAAAGTGGTAGAAGAGTTATCTAATCTTGGGGTATCTGTATATGCTCAAAATTATAATCTAGAAACCTTATTGCCTGATAAGAAACGCAATCCTATTGCTCAATTGATTTTTACCATTCTTTCTGAATTTTACAGGCTTGAAAGAGAGACTACACTGGATCGAGCAGCAAGTGGAAGAAAGATCGCTATTGCTAACAATGTGCAATTTGGTCGACCTAAAGGTAAGGTAAAAAGTTATGAAAAATTCTTATCTGAGAATAAGCGGGTACAACACCTTTTAAAAGAAGGATACTCAATCCGCAATATATCTAAGGTTGTTGGTTGTTCAGATAAAACAGTTCAAAAAGTAAAAAAACTAATTTTCAATAATCAAGTACAGCTTTAACCACAATAAAATGAAAGCTCAGGTTCACAGATTAAGACTAATTGCATTCGTAAAGATTATAGCAATATATTATATATTTTATCAGTGATTTTAATAAAAATAATAGCGAATTAAACGAAATATAAGAAGACCTAAAATAAATAAACCTACTAGAAGTTGAGGTATTTTTTCAGAATCAAATTCAAATCCCACTTTACGCATACTTTTATACTCCTTTTCTCTCTTTTTTCTATATTGTTCATTTTGTATTGCCTCTAATCTTATTTTTTCAGCCTCAAATTTCTCAATCATTTTAACTGCCTCTTTCATATATTGTCCATTAGGGTATCTTTCTAAGTATTCTTTATAAGAATACAATGTATTTTTTTCTGATGCATTCTTCCAAGCATATTTCTCCTTACCCAGTTCTTTAATTCTCTTTTCTGCATCATTTACATATTGTCCCCTTGGATATTTTTCTATATATGATTGATAAACTTTTATACTATCTTCCTTTACTGCTATTTGCCAAACATGATTTTCATCTTTGTTTTTTGTTTCTTCAATCTGCATTAATTGTGAAATTCTGTCTTTAGCATAAGAAGTATGTTTGCTATTAGGATATTTCTCAATATAGCCTTTGTATAGTTTCACCTTATCTTCATTTACTGCATTTTGCCAAACAGCTTCTTCCTGTTTCTTGTCAGTTTCCTGTTGCCTAATTTGCTCTTCAAGTTGTTCTAACTGAGTAATCCTTTCTTGTGCCTTTTTTGTATATATACCACTAGGGTAGCGCTTTACATAGCTTCTGTAAAGCTTTAAAACATCTTTGCCCGCTGCATTTTGCCAGATCGCCTCTTCTTGTTTCTTATCATTTTCTTGTTGCCGTATTTGCTCGTCGAGCTGTTCTAGCTGGATAATTTTTTCTTGTGCTTCTTTAAAAAAATTACCATTTGGATATTCTTTCAAATAATCTTTAAACAGGTTTATTGAATTTACTTCTACTATTTTCTGCCAAGCAACTTTCTCTTTAATCTTAGCATCAAGTATTTTCTGTTCTTCAACCTGCTTTATTTTAGTGATTCTAGCTTTAGCATTATCTGAGTAAAAACCAATAGGATAAACTCTTAAATATTCTTCATAAGAAAATATTGTATTTTCTTGATCTACTTTTTGCCAAAAAATTTCCTCTTTTTCCCTAGTTAGTTTTTTTTGCTCTTCAATCTGTTTTAATTCTAAGATTTTATCTTGAGCATGTTGTATATATCTACCAGTGGGATATTTGTCTACATAATTTTGATAAAGTTTTAAAACATTGGTAGATGTGGCATTTTGCCAAACAGCTTCTTCTTGTTTTCTTCTCTGTTCTTCAAGCTCTTCTAATTGGCTTATTCTTTCTTGCGCTTCACTAATATATATGCCATTTGGATACATTTGTATATACTTGTCTAAAGCATGAGCATTATTTTCTTGAATGGCATTTTTCCATATAGCTTCTTCTTGTCTCTTCTGAATTTCAATGCTCTCTAACTTACCAATTTTTTGTAGAGCCTCTTCAGCATGGATTCCCTCAGGATGCACTTCTATGTATTTTTGATAAAGTTGGATATTTGGTATCTCCCTATTATCTACTTCTCGCCACAGTGATTCTTCCTGTTTTTTTTCTTGATTCGTTTTTATTATTTTTTTTGCTTCTAAGCTATATTTTCCAGAAGGATACTTAGATAAATAGTCTTCGTATAAGGTAATTATGTTACTGTTTTCAGCTTTACTCCATAATGCTTCCTCTTGATTTTTTTTTAACTCTTCAATTAAAAATGAAATTTTATCCTTTGCTTCATCTACAAACTTCCCATTTGAGAAACTTATAATATATTCTCGATAGGAGGTTATAGTATCTATTTTTTTCGCCCTAGACCACCTTGCTTCTTCTTCTAATAAAGCTATTTTTTGCTCTGCTTCAGAAATAAATTTGCTATTTGGAAAAGATTGAATAAAGTTATAATACTCTTCTATAGCATCAACTTGTTTAGTGTTAAACCATGCTATTTCATCTAAATTTTGCTTTCGATTCTTTATTATTGAAATCCTTCCGCCATCACCAAAAATTGCATGTTGAGGAATAGGAAACTCAGGATTAGCTTCTGCCTTAAACATAGCACTAAGATAGCCATGTACTTCTTGAAATGAATAGTAAGGCTTGTTATTCATTATGCCCTCATTAAACACTTCGACTAATTTTTGAGTAAAAAGAGTAGGGAGAGTTGGGTCATCGGGATTAAATTTGGCAGATTGTCTTTCGTCTGTCGCAGTAAGTATATAGGTACCTAAAAAAGCTTCACGATCATCAAATCGTTTAATGTTTTCAATCACCTTACTTTGCAAGGCACCCATATTGCCAAAAATATTTCCGCTATGGCAACAGTCAAGTATAATAATTTTTTGTCCAGCGGTAGAATCTTTAATAATATTTTTTAATTCATCTAAACTAAGACCTGTGAGTTCTAAATGATTTTCTAGGGTATCAATAGCAGTTATATAGACATTGCTATTTTTAGAGCTCATCAATCCATGACCTGCATAATAGACTATCAAAATCTGGTCTTTCCCTCTAGCTCTATTAGATATTGATCCAATGGCAATTTTTATCTTGGTAACATCCGCATTTAATACTTGAATAATATTACTTTCAGGTAATCCAAAAATATTATTATTTGAAAAAACATTCTTCAGTTCTTTTAGATTTTGCTCAACATTAGGTATTGGCTTGATATTACTATCATTATAAGTACTGGTACCAATTAATAAAACATTGATTTTATTGTAATCCATACCTGATATTATTTTGTATCGGTAGTTTTGCTGCCTTCTGGAGAAGATAGAAAAAGCTTAACTATCTCTTCAACCTTCTGACCTTCCCCACTTATTTCCATCGTTTTATCACCTACCTTTAGGGTTGCAACAGTTCTTTTATTTTTAACATAGTCTCGAAGTGCTTTTGCTAGTTCAGTGAGAGGTTCATTGGCAGCTTTTATAAGTACCCCAACTGATCCAAGGATTTCTCCTACACCCATCTGACCATCTTTATATTCACTTCTATTAACTTCAATTTTTTCTAAATCTGGAATCCATTGCTTTTCAATGTAGTGCTTGAATTGTTTTGCCTGTATTTCGGCATTATCACTTTGAAAAGTTATATCCAAGGTTATATTATCCATAACAGGAATGTTAGTTTAATTAATAGTTAAAAAATTCATATAAAATATAATATTATTTTTATTGTAAAGCATCTTTTAGCTCAAGAATTTATTATGAAAACACTTTTAGTATTAATAATGCTAGATAAAATACAAGCTACTTTTACCAATCTGTTTACTAAGCTTGAAAGAGAAACTACTTTAGATCGAGCTGCAAGTGGAAGAAAAATTGCTATTGCTAATAATGTGAAATTTGGGCGACCTAAAGGTGAAGTAAAGAGTTGTGAAAAATTTCTTTCTGAAAATAAGCGGATGCAACAACTTTTAAAAGAGGAGTATTCAATTCGAAATAATTCAAAGATAGTTGGTTGCTCTGATAAGACAGTCCAAAAAGTAAAACGCTTGATGATCAATAGTCAGCTATTGTTTAAGCTGTAGTCTTCCCTACTTTACTTGACCTTTTGCCTTAAAATTGTCTGACAGTATTTCCTTAGTCTACTTAAGTCTTCCCTATGGAGCAGTAAAAATATGGGTGGCGCATGCTCTGTCAAGGGTAAAATGAATAATTAGTTCAATAAAAAAACTTTAATAATATAAAAATGAATAAGATCAAACCTGCTGCAATTTTTATAATTAAAACAAGATCATCAGAGTCAATTTTAGGATTTTCTTTTGACTTGAGTTTTTTTTGAAAAGACATCATACGTTCAAGTATCTTAATCTTTTCATTAGCCTCATTTAGATCATGTTTAAAAATTTTCATAGACATTTGATTATAAACGATTAAGAATAATCTGGCAATTCTGCCAAAGTATCCAAGCTTCAGAACTTTCTATAGTTTTTTCATGATCTTTGTCTAATCTTCTGAAGAAATTGAAGGTGCCGAAAGTTCTTTCTCCTACCCATCGCCACTTGACAGGGACAAACTCATGTGTGGTAGGAGGCTTAGAAGAAATCTCCAGATCTACACCTAATAGATTCTCCTCTACCCATTGGATAAACACCTTTTCATAAGCTGCATCTGCTAATATTTTCTTCATGCGGTGCATATAGCCTTGTAAGGGGTCTATCACTCTATGAGCCATTACTCCATCTGCCTGATGGGCAGCATGGACTACCACTGACCAGACAAGACCTAAGGTATCCGTGATAAGATGTCTTTTTCTACCGTTGATTTTTTTGTTTCCATCTATACCCTTACAATGACTGACAAAAGGGGCTGTCTTTACAGACTGACTATCAATACAAAACAAACTTGGTGTGTCTTCTTTTCCTACTCTTTTAGGCTCTAACCTGTTGAGTGCCCAGTTTAATTTTTCTAATGTCCGATTTGTTTTCCATCGCCTAAAATAGTAGTAAATACTCTGCCAGGGTGGAAAATACTCAGGCATATTTCTCCATTGATTGCCTACACGTAAAACCCAAAATATGCCATCGACTATATCTCTTAAGTTATAAGTACGTTTACGTTGAATAGGGAGATGTTTTTTGATAACTTCCCATTGCGGGTCAGTTAAGCGCTCATATTGAGTTTGCATAAGATTAGTAAGTTTGGTCACTTTTATCTTACGCAACTGACCCGCTTTTTATCTCTTCTCAATATTTAAACATGATCTTAGCTGGACTTTAGCATTTTTAAAGTAGTATTGAAACTTAATACATTCTGTACTGCCTACTGGAGTATACTGTATTATTGAACAATAGCTTCTTAATTTAATTTTGAACATCAGATTTTAAATATGATGTTCAAAAATAGTATATGTGAAAGAGTAGGTAGACAATGGGCAAAACATAAAGATACAATATATTGACTACCAATCTTTTAATATTTCGTATAAGGTAGACATTTCTACCTATTGATAATTTAACACAGGTTAAATGCTAAAGTCGAGCTTAGAAACAATCAATAATGATCTACAGCCTGGGTATATTCTTTCTTACCAATATACACATATAGAAATCTATCATGAGCAATACCTAGAATCTAGTAGAATCAATTTTCTAAATAACCAAGTAAATTCTACTCCTTCAAATAACATTCAATTAGATCAGGCTGTCCAATTAGTGATTAATCATTATTTGTTTAAAAATTTAGTGCCTGTTATGAATTTTGTGTTTAATACACAAGCCAATCTCTTAAATCAGATAAACAAAGTCAATCAAGAAGCAGAATATATTATTTCACGAATTATTTCACGAATTATTTCACGAATTATCTCACGAACTATTCAACAAAGCCCTTAAATTGAGAAATTAAGTTGCTATTTATGGGTATATTGAACCTACTTATCCACTTGAATATAAATGTATAAACCTGTAAATGTGATATTTACAGGTTTTTTTGTTTAGTAGGATAGATGATAGTACACTATTTAATTCTTTAGATAGATAGAAGGCACTTATAAGAATTAAAGTATTAGAAAGTATTAGCATTAAGATACTTCACCTTGCTGCTCAGTATCTGAAGATGTAGAAGATGGTTTAGAATTAGATGATGTATCAGTGTTAGGCAAAGATACTTTTCTATATTGATTTTTGGGATCAGTATCTTTAATAAACTTAAATAAGTTATTAATTTTAAATTTCCTCTCGTCTAAAACTGAATTATTTGTATGATTCTGCGGGATGTGGAACTCTTTAGGAAGTATAAATTCTAAATTTTTTCCATCCGATTCTTCAATTGATATTGCTTTTCTATGATATGCATAGAAAGTTTCTAGTAGCATATTATGATCTTTTACTAATAAATCAGCTCTATAATTATTGGGGCGAGATGTTTGGGGATTTTTTAAAAATGCAAAAGCACCTCTCACCCAAAGAGGATTTATTTCATTAGAAAAGCCTCTCTTATATACATAGATACTTCTAACAAATATATAATTTTCTATTTCACCTTTAGAATTCGTTTCTATTTGAACGGTGGGAAATTTGTTTAACTCAAATATTGATTCATTTGTATTAACCTTTTTTAAAAATATAGTGATATGATGATGATGATCTGAATAAGGTAAGGTCTTATGTATAATTCTGTCTTTTAATTTATCATTATCATTAAACTTATTTAAATGATTTTGTAAAATATCATCAATAGGTTCATACTTTCCAGGTTTATTCTTAATAGCTTCCTGACAAGTAATTAAATATATTTTATTTGATTCATTTAAATCTTGTTTTAAGAATTTAGAATATTCATTTAATACCATTCCAGTATCAGTCACAATAAAAAGATAATCCCAGTGTTCAGGACATATAAATACTTCATTCAATCTATAAGTATATGATAAATTTGTATGTAATATTTGGTCTTTATAGAAATGATCAAAAACAAATAAACGAGGATCATTAAATCGAGCCTTTATGTGCTGATAATTGCCGTATTTATAGAGTATTTCAAAATAATCACAGATTTTATTAATATATTCTTCATTCCATCTGTTGTCATACTGTACTTTTTCTTTCAATTGAAAAGCTGATTTTAGTGATTCGGGAGTAGATTTAGCATTAAGTAAGCGAAAGACAATTCTTCGAGCAAAATAATTTGGCTCTAGCGAGTTGATAGCCATTAAATTTTCTCTCTCAGTGCCAAAAAGTTTTAATGCTAATTCATCATCCTCTTTTATTTCATCTTCTGTGATATCTGAGATATTGTGTACATTTCTTGAAAAGCTAAATTCTTCATGTAATCCGAAGATTTCTGCTAAATCATAGAGAGAAACAGGAGTACTATTTTTATCTTCCTTTTCATTAAAGCTGCGATATAATGTATAAACCTCTCCTAGCCGATCTTTCATTGATTCTCTTAATTCGATCTTTCCTCGCCCACGAGAGATAGCTATTGCTAATTCGATGATTGATCTATTTTTAAAAAATTCGGTCCTTTTAAATAATTCGACTAATTTTTTAAATGGGGTTATAGGCTTAGAGTCACTATCTTTTCTTCTATAATCTTCACTATAAAATAAATCATTAAATAATAAGTGTCTTGTAATTCCTCTGGGCTTATATGGTTCTTTGAAATTATTGATTATTACTTTATATAAATCGTTAAATACATCTCCCAAGAATAACGTTATTTCTGTAGGCGAATTTAACGGTTTTGTACTTAAGCCAGTTTGAAGCAGTCTATATTTAGAATCTTCCTTGCAAGTTTTTTCCATTTCTGGGTTATCAAAGATTTTAGGAATATCTTTATATGTTATAGCATATAATCTAAGTTTGTTTTTATTTTTTTCAAGGATTTGATTAAATTCAATGCTTTCTAAATTAAAACCTACTGTTATAACATTAATCCTATCTAAACATGGAGCTAAAGAATTAGTTTGTAACTGACCTCTAAATAGTTGCTCAAGTAAAGATTTGATATCAATAGGAAGATCAAAATAATGATCTTTTGTAAATCTGAGCGTGCTTTTGTGACTTATAGTTCCATGTGGTTTAATATATACAGGAATCTTCAATCTGCCATCAACAACAATTTCTGAGATATCTTTACAATGTCCATCTGAAAAAATTTCATAATAATTTCCAGATCCCATTTCTTCTTTTATTGCTTGGTCAAGCATCTCGTCAAAATTGAAATTAATTATTATATCAATAAAACCATGTTTAAAAAGATGGGCGGCAATCTCGTAAAATAAGCAAGGAGCATAACGTAGGTTAAACATTTCATGTAAAGCATTTCGCACCTCGTGTTCGCGAAAAAATTTTGTCATTAGTAATAGAAAACTCTCAAAATCAAATTGATCTGAATCTGTGAAAGATTTACTACTTTTATCAGGTATAAATCCTAATTTATTAGCTAAAAGCCTGGCTGCCTCATCTTCAAACTTATTCTTAAATTGCTCACTTGATCCAAGTAAAGTTTGTAAATGCAATTTTTCTCCGAGTTGATATTTTGTTTTATATCCGAGTGGCACTGCTGCATAAGAATCATGTGTTGCTCCCGATCCAATTACTAAAATATTTCTGCATCTTCCTTTTCCTTTTCTTCTATCTATAAGTTCTTTTGCATTAGAAAAGATACTTTCAAATACCTCTTTTTCATTATCAATTCCTGAGACCACAAAATTGTCTTTATGAAGATTTCCAAATGAAACCGTTGAATAATTAAAACTTAATTCATCAGCAATATCTTGAAGGAACTTCTCGTAGGCTATACATTTTGTACTGCTCTCGGTATTATCTTTAATTATCATGGTAGATAGGTTTTAGATTCGCTCTTTCAACTAAACCAATAGTCTATTTATTGATTTACAGATAATAAAAAGAATTGTCAATACCTAATTTTAGGTATTTTTATAATATTTTATAGGATACCCATACTTAACGTTTCTATACCTTGTATATGCAATAATGGAAATGCTTATGCTTATAGCTCCAGATTGTATTCTTATCCAAGTGACCTTAAGCAAATTCAAAGGTTGATTGAGTGGATATATACTGCGAATCAGATCACTTCTGGAGAATTACAACCCAGAGGCACATCTTGAATTATGCCTGTGCTTGAACACCGCTTTATACTAATTGATGTTGCAGGTAATCCAATTTTGTCTATGTATGGAAATGATATTTTGTATTAGGCAGACAATTTGAGCAAGCTATTGGCAAATGAGTTAGTTGATAATATTATAACATTTCCCATTATGAAAATAATCCTGGCGATCATCCTCATATAGAGTTTTGGCTTGCTGATGAAAATAAATGAGGCGCTCAGAGGCAGGCTAGAGCAATCAAAATACTGTCCATAGTCAATCTGACATAATGAACCTTAGCGCAATAATCGAAGTAGAAACATGTTTGATGGATTGCGTGCTGAAATTAAGTAATACAATGGTGCCATCATATAAAGTATGAATGATTTTACACCACCATAAACTACCAGAAAAATAAAAATAAGGCTCTAAGGAAGATACCAACTAGTAGTATGGGCAAGAACCCTGAGAACTGGAAATGCAGGGACTATTTATGGATTTTTTTTAAAGAGAGGTTACATAGTAGCACTGAAAAACACTTCTTACATGGAAAATTTCTCTTCAATTGAAAATATTTTAAATGAACTGTCTAAAAAAGACAATAAGCTTGTAATTTTTTGTGGTGCTGGAATATCAATAAATTCTGGACTCCCTGCTGCTATTCCATTGCTTAACCAAATATTAGAACATCTTGAGGTAGATTTAGAAGATAAAGAAAAATTAATTAAACCTGATTGGACTTTAGCAATGCCATTCGAGATGTTTTTTGAGATATTCCTGGAGAATAGTAAAGATTTTCAAATTCTAGATGTATTTAAAGACGGAAAACCATCAACTAATCATTGGTTTATTTTGAAGTGTCATCAACATAACTTGATGAATGAAATTTATACTACAAATTTTGACTTACTTATTGAAAAAGCTTTTGAAATTAATAAAACAGATTTACTTGTTTTTAAGAACGAAAAATCATTTCCTGCGATTGATATAGCTTCAGTTAAATGTAGGCTTGTCAAAGTTCATGGAAGTATTGATGATATTGAATCAATTCGTACAACATTAACAACCATTACAAATAAAAATTTAACTAAAGAAAGGGGAAAAGTCTTAGATAATATTTTTTCAACTAAAGAAGTTGATAGGCGAATTTTAATATTAGGTTATAGTTGCTCAGATATATTTGATATTGTTCCTAAAATCGAAAAAATATTTGATCCAAAAGTGAATGTTTATCTTATTGAATACGATAAATCCATAGATAGAAAGGAAAAGGTAATTATTGAGGACATATGTCAGAAGAAAGAAAATAATCCATTCAAAAGATATAAAGGGCAAAGAATCAAAGTAAATACAGATTTATTTGTAAAATGGTTGTGGAATAAAATTGATTCTGATTATACAAGCACTTCAGATTTTAATGAAAACTGGAAACATCATATTGATAAATGGATTAAGGCTTTTAACTCCCGTTATCTAATGTTTACAATAATTGGACAATTATTTTATAGGATATCCAATTATGATATTGCATTGAAGTATCATCAAAAAGCTTTATATGCAAATGAGGAAAATAAAAAAAATGAAGGTGCATCTTATTCTAATATAGGACTCATTTATCATGCTTTAAAAGATTATAAGAAAGCAATAGAATATTTTGAAAAAGCATTGAATATATTTAGCGAAATAGACTTTTACTTTGGTATTGCAGCAGCAAATACAAACTTAGGCTACTCTTATATTTATTTATCAGATAGAATAAGGGCAATAAAATATCTCAAAAAATCTCTACAGGTATCAAGAAAGAAAGAATTTAGAGAAAAGAAACTTTGCGAATCTGATACCCTTTGCAATTTAGGAGAATTGTATGAAAAAGAAGCTGAGTATTATAATGCTATTCATTATTATACTTTAGCACTTGATATTGATAAACAAGGCAATAAAGCAGGAGAAGCACAAACATTATCAGATTTAGGAAGAGTATATAAATTAATGGGAAATTTAAGTAGTTCATTAAAAATGTTTAAATCTTCAAATGATATTGCTTTTAAAGTTGGACTTCAATCACTTTTGGAATATACAAATCAACAGATTGAAGAGATTAAGATAAAATTATAACATATATGATTAAGATGAAAAGATATGTAAATAATCCAAGCTTGGCAATAAATAATGGATCAGAGTGACCAGTCACAAACAACAATAATAATTTTATATTAGTAATGATGAAGATCTTCTGTAACAATAAATGTGCCTTTACATACGTAATAAGCTGATTTAGATCATATGGATATATCAATTAAAAATATTGCTGAACTAACTGACTATCTAAAAAATCTTATTTCTGAAACAAATAGAAAATGGTGGTTTCGCGGACACGCAGATGAATCATGGAAATTGCAGCCAAGCCTATGGAGAGACTATTCCAAAGTATCAGAGGCTTCTATGACACGAGAATTTTTATTCCAAGCTAGAACTAGAACTAGTTCTTATCCAGGAAATGATGATACAGCGGGTTGGATTTCGTTGATGCAACATCATGGATTACCTACTCGACTTTTAGACTGGTCAAAATCACCACTTATTGCTCTATATTTTGCAACGAATAATTATCACAGACACACCAAAAATATCTCGGATAAGAACGCATGTATTTGGTTGATTTCTCCTGGAGATTTAAACAAATATTTTGGACATGAATCGTGGCTTTATCCATTAGATAGTAACTTATCATTAAAATTAATTAACCAAGCATTTTATGCAGATCAGAATGAGAATCTGGGTATTCTTGCTGCCTCTGCAATTGAAACACATAAGAGAATGATTATGCAGCAAAGTGCTTTTACAATACATTCTGATAAACAGCCATTAGAAAGTTTTAAACAAAATAGTAATTGGCTTAGAAAAATAACAATACCTCAACAATATTTAGCTGAAATTGCATTGGAACTTGAATTACTAGGCATAAGACTTTCAAGTATTTTTCCTGACTTGGATAACTTATCAAAAGAGATAAAATCTCGGCACTAAAAGAGAAATATTTTGCAAGGAAATAATAAGTCTAGCTAAGCAGTAGAGCATTTTAGAAGAAACAAACTTAACAGAGCAAATTCTATCACTACTAGAATAGAAGACAAAATGGAAAACTGGTTTTCATTCCTGGTAGCAAAGGCTAGGAAGCAGAGTAATCGGTGATGTTGTGTTGCTTTACAATGTTTCCAATGAAAATAAGCTAGTAATTATTCCTATCAAGATAAATATAAACGCTTAGCCTAATGGCTCATAGAGTAAATCCTGGTTATAATATCACAGAGTGATTTCTTGAGGGTTATCAGGATTGTATAATATATCCACTTCATCTCCTTTTCCATAGTTAGATACCCATCGGCTTAATCCTAGGAAATTTTCGTAATTAAATTTTATTGATGACGCATTTTCAATGCCATCAATTTGATATTTACAGGCTAGAATCTGCAATAAATTTGAATTAACATCACCTTTCGGTTCTCGCTCCTGTTTATTATCGACCACCTCTCCAACTACAGGGAGCCAATTTTGAATTGTATTGCTCTTTTTTCTGCCCTTTATAACCTAGTATAGTTGCAGACCAGCTAGGCAGAAGCAAATAAAGCCAATCACTATCCCCATTGCTGTATTCCGCTTTTTATTATACTATTACCTTTCCTATCACTAGGTCATTACTTATTTATCCATCTGTCTTCAAAAAGTAGTGCTTTTATCTTCCCAAATCTCCAGGCATTTTATTAGTTTGCTCTTCGAAGTTCTTTTCTATATGCTTTGAAAGTTTTAGATGCCTTGCATAACGATTAGTATAAGAGCAGTAGCTATAGATGTCTTTTAGTTTTGTGGGACTATCGCTTTTTAAAGTGTTGGGAATAGTTTTATTTTGCTCTTCTATAATTCATTTTTCCTGGTGCAATAATAAATTGGTCTGACTTTTCAATTATTTCTTCTTTAACCAAATTACCATATTCATCTTCTGTCAGTACTTCTTCCGCTTTATAAACTCCTCTGTTTTTTAACTTTCGTAACGTTGATTCTTTTTCAGAAACTTGATGATAAAAATACACTAAATATTTCTTTGATAAGGGGAAATATACTTCGGTATCCTTACTAAACCATCCCATCTTTCCCTTTTCCTGATTCGCTCTAAAATTTACTGGGTTGTCTGAGGTAAAAAATTCTTTTCCTTCTGGTGCCTCAATAACAACTAAGTCAAATGATTTTAGATGGTCAAATATATAGTTTAAGAAATGTAATAAAGCTTGGTTTAGTTTGCTTTGTGTCACTTCCCCTTCACTTATAACTTTGTAGAAATGCTTTTTCTTTAACTCTTGCAGTTCTTCAAAGGAACTTGCATAAACGCTAAACGCAATATCCAAAAAATTTTCTTTATAAGGGCTATTTAACATCCCACTAACAATATCCCTCCAATAATCCGAGCGAACCATTAAATTAGGTGTTAGTTGAACAATTATTTCCCAACATTTATCAGGAATGACAGAATTATTTGAAATGTCATCAAGCATTTCGTGATATAGGTTCTCTATATCTGCATTCAATGTTTCAAATATTCTTGGTAATCTGTCATCTTCGCTTTCAATATCAAATACATTAGTTACCGCTGTAAAGCTTCCAATACTTTTTTGTCTTGAAAATTTTTCTCCTCTTTGTAAAATTGAAACTTTCCATTGATCTCCATCCAAATACCCAAATTGCTTTAAGTACACTTGTGGCAACTTATGCTGTGATTGATTTGGAGGATATTTTAAGACTATAAATTCACTAAAAACTTTATGTGTATCTTCAAAGGTCGTATTTATTCTTTTTTTGAAATTATCAGTAAGCAGCTTTAGAACTTGATAAATTTTCACTTTATCTATTGAGGTTACCAAGACTATTGGGTAAGCTTCAGAATCAATTGTTACTAACTCAACAAGCATATCTCCAGCTATCCTTATTTTGTGTATTTCACCATAACTTATTTTTATCTTTGTATTTCTATTCGGGAAATAAATACTTGAATCTGTAAAAAGCAAAGCTTCATACTCTCCCTGAAATACAAAAAGAACATTTTCTTTATTAGAAATTGATTCAATATTAGCATCAATCCAATCAAATTGCTCCTTCGGGATTACTTCATCTTTTCTTTCGTAAAAGTTGTATTTCATTTTTTCTAAATTACTACTAATGTGTCAAAGCTTCTCGCATACTAGTTCCTTTGAGATATAGTCATTTGCTGAGACACCGCTAGTTGGCATCGAAACTAGTTTTAGGCGTATGTTCTTTCTTATCTATTTAAGTTATAATAGATAACCGTTTATTTGTTAAATTCTAACTCTATAAGGATGAATACGCCTACTAAGATAAACAATAAGATAGGTTGCATTTTAAATTGAGTAAATAACCCAATACTAACCCCAGCAAGCAAAGTGACTACCCCAATCAGTATTATTCTATTGCCTATAAATCTGCTCAATCCTTCCTCTATCTTTTTAACTTCACGATTAGCTTCTTCTCTGCACAGGTTTAAATTGTACTGATACTCTACTAATAAAGTAACAATGCGATTTTTAGCTGTTATTAATTTATTTTATTCAGTAGTTCTTCAACTTGTTTTAATGTTAGGGGACTAGCCTTTGGAATTTTAGAAACTAAGCCTTGTATTTCTTCCTTGCGGGTCACTAATAAACTTCTAGAAAAATTTGAAATAACAATAATCGTATTATACACACCATTATCACAATCCGAAGCAGTTTCCTTATTTGTTAAACAATTACCTGCCTTAGCTAACAATTCAGATAACATTTCATTATCTGTAGTCCAGTTTGTTGAGATCTCACTAGCAGCAATCAGTCTATTTTGTTTTTGTGAAGAAAATAAGTTTGAAACTAGGTCTTGTCTTTTACCCTTTAATGCGTCTATCGCAAATTTTTTAGCATTTCCATTGCTTGTTTTAGCTATAATTTCAACAATTTTTTTTCCTGGCGTGGGAGCAGCATAAAGTATTGCTTCGATTGCTATGTTCCTAATAGAAGTATCTTTATCTGCAAGATGTTGCATAAAGTCTTTTATTAACTCAGATTGTCCAACACTTGAATTTATTAATGCCACTTGTAATTGGTTCTCATTATTATTTTTTTCGATTTCTAACTGGTTTTTGTTGTGTTGATCAGTGAAGTACCAGCCTGCTAAAGCAATAATAATAGGTATTAATATTGGGGTTAAAACTTGCAACTTTTCCCAATAGTCTTTTTCTTTTAAGGAAAGTTGCTTTTCAATTTTATCAAGTCTATCAAACAGCTCTTTATCCATGATATAGTAATTAAATCTTATTCTAACATACCATATATGCCTAATTAGTTAAAGAAGTTCAGTATTGGCTGTTAAAATTTATCATACATTACTCATTAGAAGAGTAATGTATGATAAATTTTATATACCTATAGTTCCAGTTGTCATCTTCAGATTTTCTTGAAGTTGTTCTAGCAAAACACCTTATCGATCTTTCTGGTACAATATCATTTTTGATAAGGTAATCTTTTGCTAGCAAGGTCCTCAATACAGCGAGGTCAGTATTGTCTATTGGCTTTCCTATTGTATATGGGAAACTTATTTCTTGACCATCATTATCAATTAGATAACAATCATCTGCTAAATCATAAGGATATGTATACTTGAGTGTTTTTAATAATGGGTATCCATCAGATGAACCAATAATATCGACTCTTTCTATTATCTTATTTTGCTTAAATAATTGAATTGAATCGCCTAGCATTTTCAACAAATCTACATTGTAATATTCTCCACGATTTAAAGGTTCTTCAGCCAATGAAAATACTTTAGTATAACTGACAACTGTATCACCTAAATTCGAATCATTGGTTTCTTGTATATCATCTTCTAAGGAAAGAGTAATTGGCTTAGACTTACTATTAATTCGTACAGGAAGGTGTGACAATTTTTTAATACCAGTTAAATATGTTCGTTTTATTAATTCTACTTTGTATGTAATTATATTTTGAGTAATAGAATCAAATGGCATTTTATATAGAGTAAATATACCTTGTGTAGACACTGTATCATTATTAGAAAAGTTTGAATATATGTTTATCAACCTTCTATTTAATGATCCATCATAGCTAATATTTATTTGTATTAAAGATGGATCTAAAATATTCTTATTTGTCAAGTCTAATACAACATCATATGATTTATCATCACAACTAACAAGAATTTGGGATAAATCATAAGTATTATCACTACGGAGAGAACCGACATTAATATTTGGACCATTTGCTAATAAAGATTTAAATGCTATATTAAATGAAATAGTATCATTCTTATTCGTTAAATTATTGAAATCAGCATTAATTTTTACAGTTCGCCTATCATTTTCACAAGCTTCTAACTTCCATATACCAGCCCATTTATTTAATAATTTTTCATTTTCCTTATTTAATTTCTTTTTTTTATTTTTTACACTAGAATTTAATTTAATTGTATTATTAAATTCCTCTATTTTGGTTTTAATATGATTTATTCGAATAACTTCCTCTCCTTTCTCTCCTTTTTTATACATTCCAATAATTCCACAATTATATAAGATTGGGGCACCTGAAGTTCCTTCTATCAAATTATTTACTTTATCAATACCAAAAGCATGATCTTTATTAGTTGATAAGTTAGCTACTAAAAACTCTGCTTCTGTTGGAAAATAAAGATCTTCACCATTATATGTGATATATTGTAAACTATTACCTTCTTTTAAAATATCACTATTTACATATGAAGGTCTTCTCCAATTATAATTAGAAGGTTTTCTTACCGAAAATACTGCTGCATCATAATATTGAAATTTATCATCACCATTATAAAAGTCTATATCTTTATCATGTAATTTGATTATTTCACTAGGTGAGAGGTTCCATTTTGATTTCTTTTTTTTCCCATTTGGAAAAATCACTGATATTTTTTTTTCAAACATTTCTTTTAGATCTTGATCCAAATACCCTTTTACGATTTCTTCTGATTTTAAATCTTTTTGCTTCATAACAACATGATAAGGAGTCAATATATATAGGCGATCAACTCCATTATATTTACCTTCTCCAATTATAATTCCTGCACCTGCTTCACTATCCCCTGCTAATACATTTACAACCGAGTTATGCAAACTGATTTTATCTTGTGCTTTTAAGTTTACAGTTAGAAATAATGAGCATCCTATACAATATTGTAAGATGAGCTTTAAAGTAGATTTAATTTCCATATTAAAGTAATCTAAATTATAAGTTTAGTAAGTGGTAATTTTTGTAGCTAATGACTTATACTATTATTTAATATCTTAAAAGCATGTCGAAACAGTACAGTTTTAATATGATTGAAAACTAGAAAGGTGGTAGGTGAATGAATAAGATATTATAACCTTAAGTATTATTTAATGCGTCTTTATATTATATAAAGGATTCCTTTTGATGGATAAAAATTGTTATTGAAACAATTAGGGATTTTATACTTAAAACTAAAGCCAGGTTGACTGTAAAGATATACTTGCTATCCTTGAGGTTTACGAAAGATACAAAGGTCTTATTTTTCATTCATTTGCTTCAAAAACACAAATCTTTTGGGTCGTTTAATAAATCCTAAACAGCTTCATTAGTATAATTTTAACTTTTAATAATAAATACATCAAATATTTTTAAAGCCAGACCTATCAAGAAAGCTATTGCAGTATAGTTGAAAAAGACTGTTTTATCATGAAAAAAAAAGTCCAATCTTGAAGGCATCAAATCAACTGCTTCAATTCCAACATATTTTTTTATTTCGGAAAATTCACCTTCAAAATTTACTACAATCTTTTCTGCTGTTGCCTTGATTTCAAACTGCTTAACATTTACAGGAGATAACTTTAGAGAATCGCCATTCAAAAAAGTGTAATCAAATGGATATTGGCTAAAATTAATTTTTCCACTATTAACTGAACTTTCAGGATGTTCACCGTCAATAGTATTAATAAAATTAAAATCTTGGACACTTAAATCTTCAAACTTCCATTCTTTATTTGATGATTTTTTATATATATCTAGATAAGAATCATTATAAGAGCTATCTGTTACTAACCATGAAAACTCAATATGTTCATCACTTTCTAGATTAATACTTTCGTTATTATCTGTATCACTCAAATTTGCATGTATAGCACTATTTGGGAAAAAAGCGTTGCCTTCCATGTTACCCTTATGGATAAACAATATAATTTGTTTATTGTCCTTAGCTAAGGATATTTTCGAATTTTGTTTTATAACAATGCCATAAAAATTAATAGAATCACTATTTACTTCAAAGGTTATATCATTAATAGGACTATTAAATACTTTATTTTGAAACTCGAGTTTAGTTACACCACTAAATATTAGATTATTACCAATACCATCTATATTATCTAAAATATAATCTTTATTAGGTTTGAAATGAATACTGTTTACTTCAAATACGCCTTTAATATAAGCAGTTTCTTGTTTCGCAGTTAGCAGTGACAAAACTACTATTACACTTATTATAACTACTAACCAAGTAAATAAGGATCTGTATCTTTTATATAATACCGCCTCCTTAATATTTCTTAACTCATTTAATATTTTTATTTTTTCAATTTTATTAAGATGAGATTTATCTAATTCACCTTCAGTGGTGTAATTTGTAATAATTTCATTTTCCACATCATTTAACCATTTTACTAAGTCTGTTTTTTTCATATTATATAGTGGAAAATACAATCGGAACTTTAATTTTTTCAGGACCTAGATTTGAATAAGCAATAATATTAATACAGACGATTCTATTATTTTTCCAATCACTTTGTATTTTTATAATTATAGGTTTGCCTCTATTAATTGATTCAACACTTTTCTTTTTTGTATATATTGGACTTCCATCATCTTTATAAACTTTATACTCTATTTGCTTTATATCTCTAACTGTTCTAATGTACAACTGCAAATCACCATCATATTTTTTATTAAGGACTATTGGTACATAAAAAATATCTTCACTTGATACTCTTTCGAATACATTACGATAGCCAGTATTTGATAGCCAACCATATATTTTAATTTGGTTGCTAGTAAAGCCAGAAGGAATCAAATACTTAGAAATATCCCAAAGAAAACTATTTCCATTGCTAATCTCTGCGTCCAATCTGTAATTATGTTTATCACCGACTGACACATTTGCCGCTCTAATCTTTATCTGATTAGGTACCCCAATATCTGGTAAAATTTCAATGTTTGTATTTTTCTCATTTATAAGTAAGTCACCTCTATATAAACCTACAACACTTAGTCCACCTCTTGCACGATAATTATATATACCTTCACAAGCATTTTCCCGTGTTGAATATGGAAAACTTTTTGCAGTTGCGTCTTCCTTAATATTAGCGATATCTAATTGGTCGCATAGAGCATAATTTTTTTTATCAGTGAAATTGTTCTTCAGAAAAAAATTTCCAGTTAGAAAGCCAAAATAAATAAGTAGATATAATACTAGTGCTTTCATATTCATTTCGATATTCTGCTTGACAATAAATATGTTAAGAAATAATAAAAGAAATAAAATAATGACTTATCTTCTAGAAGATAGGATAGATAATATAGGATAAGTTGATTACTTCACTAATAACAAAGCAATTATAATTAAGATACTAATAGGAGATGGAAAATCAGTACATTTTAACTGATACTTGGTATACATTATAAATATTTGCTATATTAAGAAAATAGCTATATGTTGTCAATACCTAAAAATAGGTATTTTTAAAGTGTTTAATCATTTTCAAACATTTTTACCTTGTCTTCTTTTTGTTTGCGGATGTAGACATTGATTACATCTATATCTTTATTTCCAACCATTGCCATTATCTTCTCTTTACGCCAACCCCATATATAATACCAATGCCAGATTGCTGAACGCCTTAGCGTTCTTGTAGTGAAGAGTTCATAACGGTATTTAGTACCATTAAAAACTTTCTTTCCGTGTTTAATTTTATAAATTGGTTTAGACTTTTGATGTATACCCCACTTTTCATATAAACGCTTTAAAAGCAATTTTCCTACGCGATTAACCTCAACATCAGTACACAACTTTAGATTATATTGATATTCTTCTAAAAGAGTAATTATACGATTCTTTGGATCTCTCCAAGTAGGTAAAAAATATTCAGAGTCATTTTTATCTGTCTCACCAGTTAAATAAATTTTATCTCCATGGGGCTCAAGTACTAGTCCATTTTTTAGAGCTTCATTTATTCTTAATCCAGTTAGCCAAACAAATACCATCAAATCCAAAACTTTACGCTCCCTATCAGTGACTGAATTTCGTTCATTCCATATCATATCTATTTCATCCTCCTTTATGATAATAAAGTCATCTAATACAGGTCTGGTACGCTTAAAAGCTTTATAATCATCAGATATAGATTTCTTCATGGTCATTTGAGAATATTTAAGCCAAGTCTTTAGCATTTTTACCATTTTGCCCCAATTGCCATCTCCATATTTACGTTCTTCATAACAGTAAACCTTAAAAACTTCAAATAAATCCTCATTAAGATTGTGCCAACACATAACTAAACCTCTGGAAGCGGCTTTCTTATAGTAATCTGATTCTAAAAAATCAAATAATAATATGTTCTTTAACTGTGGGTAATTACGTAGACTTTGAGGTTTTACTTTTGTTGAATATCTTCTTAGAAATTCATCAAAAGAATCACGTAAATCTTTTAAAGATTCAAGGTTCGAATCCTTCACAGAATAGTATGGCGATGCTTTCAATTCAGCTTGTTCAGCTTTTAGTTGATTTATCTGTTCCTCTTTTTCCTCTACTTCTAGTGAAGTTATAACCCTCATTCCCTTTGTACCTATTGCAGCCAATTCTTCATTTTGTTTTCTTTCTTCATCTTGTTGTATTTCGAAGTTGTACATTTCTTTTACAAGCTTAACATCAGCATCAGGGTATTTAGATAAAATCCTTTTAAGCCTAGCCTCAATTTCATCAATATGCTTATTTACTGCTACCCATTCTGGAACTGATCGTTTCACTCTAAACCTTGCATAATCAACATCTTCCTCCCTTAGGGAAATATTCACGGAAATAGGAAAGTTGTCTTTACCTCTAACATACCTAACCTGAAGAGGTGATTCTCCTTTTTTGTTTTTATAAGAAGCTAAAACAAGTTTGACTGTTGCCATATTTTAATATTTAGTACTTTACCAATATGCTAAAATATAAAATTTTTACTCTCTTTTTACTCGTTTTTATTATTTTCATCCCTAAATATCTTAATTTAAGGGCTTTATTTTTTAGTTTGAGTCCCAGCGGGATCACAAAATAGTTTCAAAGTTTTTCAAACCGCTTCTAAACGAAATTAGAAGCGGTTTTTGCTTTCAGAGCCTATTGCTTTCTTTCAGCTTTTTTCATAATTTGTTTCAGTTATATGTCAACTCTAACTGAAATGTTTCAATGAAAAGCAAAGAATCTTTTTCCCTAAAGTTTTTTATCATTCCACAACCAGATAATATCCATGCCAAAATATTTTTGAGGATTACTGTAGACCGTAAGAAAGTCGAAATGTATACAGGCTCAACTATACGCATTGATATGTGGAACGAAGCTGCACAGCAAGCAAAATCTACAAAAAAAACTTCTAACACTGGCGTCAATGAGGATTTATTAAAATTAAAAAATCAAATCACTGATATTAAACGCCGTCTGCAATATGAAGGCAAACCTATCTCATCTAAACTAATAAAAGATATTCATACAGGAGCAGTTGGGGAAAAACATTTTTTATTAGAGTATTTCAATGACCATATTTCACAGTTAGAAAAATTATCTAAGGAGTACTCTAAAGGAACTATTAAGAACTATAGGGTCACTTACAAGCATCTCCAAAATTTTATAATTAGCAAAAGACTAAAAGATATAGAACTATTACAAGTAGACACGAAATTTATTAATGATTTCGACTTTCATCTAATGACGTATATAAGCTCAGATAATAAAAGTGCAATGGACAGAAATTCTGCCAATCGACAGCATAAACGACTGAAAGCGGTTTTACATAAAGGTATGAAAGAAGAAATATTAGATAAAGATCCCTACAATAGCTTTAAAATAAAAGATAACACCGTTAATCGTACTTTTCTTAGCGAAGAAGAAATAGAACTACTTAAAAAACATGATTTAGGCAATAATCTGAGTCTTCAAAAAGTAAGAGATATTTTTCTTTTCTCTATTTACACTGGCTTACGCTTTGGAGATGCTTCCCAATTAAAGACAAATCATGTATCTAAGGATAATAAAGGTCAGTACTGGACTTGCAACAAAATTGTGGACAATAAATTAAGCAACTAACACATATTGATTTAAAAGTTGCTCCATCTGGGCTGGTGTTCTATATCCCAGAGAGGAATGCAGTCTTTTCCTGTTGTACCAGATTTCTATATATTCAAAAACAGTGGTAGCCGCTTGCTGCTGATGGGCAAACTTATAATCATATACACATTCCACTTTCAGGGTCTTAAAGAAGCTTTCTGCGACAGCATTATCCCAACAATTCCCTTTTCGACTCATGCTTGGCTTAATAAGAGGATATGTACCTAATTCTTGCCTAAATTCATCACAGGCATACTGTATACCCCTGTCTGAATGAAATATTAGAGGTTGGATCACGGGCCTGTTTTTTATAGCCATTTTTAATGCTGCTATTGTCGTCTCTTTGGCCTTCATGGTTTTACTCAAGGCGAGAGCCAATAATCTTTCTGTCTGCCAAATCCAGTACCACCGTAAGATATAGCCAACCTGTAATGGTTCTGATATAAGTGGACCCGATGCTGACATCGTCTGCAGGTCCATGTCTGATACCCAGGCCTGACCTGTTGCATTAGCTGTAAAATTTCGATCCAGTAGATTTTCACTCACCGGATAGCTATGCTTTGAATCCGTAGTGACCTTATACCTTTTAATTCTTTTTGCCCTAAGCTCAGCCTGCTTCATTAAGCGGGCAACCCTGGGTCTGGAAACTGAAATGTTATTCGCTTTCAAGGCTTTACTGATTCTTGGGCTACCATAGGTCTGGCCACTCTCCTTATGGATCACTCTGATCTGTTGAAGAATTTCCCGGTTCTCTGTAGCTCGTTTAGATGGCTCACTGTTTATCCATCCATAATATCCACTTTTACTTACTTGAAAGGCTTTGCACATCTTCTCAATGGGGTATACAGTGTGATTATCCTTTATGAATTGGAATATCTCCCATCGTTCCTGGAAAAGATGCTGACCGCCTTTTTTGGACCTGCCTACGTTGTGAGCATCGGCTCCATATCCCTTTCCATTTCTGCATCCTTTAATGCCTTCTTTAGACGGGCTATTTCTGCTTCTTCAGGGGTTTGTTTTGGTTTTCCATGGCCAGGAAAACTTCCCTCCCTCTTGTCTAAAAACTCACGGCGCCAGCGATAAATCAATCCAATTTTGATATCCAATTCTTTAGCCAGATCTACTAAATTTTTTCTGCTCTTACTAAGTTCAACAGTCATTAGTTTGAACTCCTTGTCGAATTTTCTTCTTTGTCCCATTTTCATTAAGTTAAGTATTTTCTCTTAACTTAATGTCCACCCAAATGTAGCAAGATCACTTTCTTAAAACTTAAAAAAATGGGACGAGAAGATAAGAAATCAATCTATCACTTCTACACAAGCCTTTTTCTTTCCCTTTTGCCCGGTCAATAGCAGCACTTTATTTAAGAATGATTTTGTCAACCCATAGCCGGACAAGACCATGCAGCTATTTTCAGAGGATTATAGTTATAAATGTGTCTAGGACAGTAGTTGTCAAATATTCAAAATATTAGTATCAGTATAATTTTAATAACTTTTCACCTTCTTTATAAATCATTAAAAAATAAATAGTTATCAATTTTAAGGTATTCCTTATAATACCTCGATTAGTTTAGACCACTTTTCTTGTTTTCTTAGTTGAATTAAGCTGCCATTTTATAAAGATTAATGGGCTTGTTTCGGTCAATTCCCTGGTGTGGCCTTTGATTGTATTTCTCCATCCAGCCACTGATGCCCTGGTAGAGGGAGATGCCATCAGTGGCCGGGTTCAGGTAAATATGCTGGTATTTAATGGTCCGCCAAAACCTTTCTATAAATATATTATCCAGTGCCCTGCCTTTGCCATCCATACTGATACGGATAGATTCACTTTTTAAATATTCTACATACTCTTTACAGGTAAACTGGCTACCCTGGTCGCTGTTGACAATCCCGGGCTTACCATGCTCAGCTACCGCTGCTTTCAACACCTGCAAGCTAGCCTCAGCATCCAATGTATTAGACAAGCCCCAGCCCACAATATAGCGGCTATACACATCTATCACAGCCGTCAAATACATAAACCCTTTAGCCATCGCAACATAGGTAATATCTATAGCCCATACCTGGTTTGCCCGCTCTACTTTTAAGTTCCTGAGCAAATAAGGATAGATATACTTTTTGTCCCCTAACTGCGTCAGTTGCTTTCGGGGGTAGATAGGCCGGATGTTAGCCAGCCGCATCAATCTTCTTATCCGCTCGTAACCTGCTTTATAACCCTTTTCCTCCAGCATCGACTGCATTGTCAGCACTCCGGCCGTTGGTTCTTCTAATATATGGGCATCCATGAGCTGCATCATTCCTAAATTATCTGCATTCTCTTGTTTAGGCTCATAATAGAAAGAGGCCCGGCTGATAGAAAGTAAACGGCATTGCTGGCGAAGGCTAAGCTTTGCTTGAGGACTAACCAGTGATTTACGCTCCATTACAGTCCGGTCTTCTTCAAGCTTTTTTTTAAAAAGTCGCGTTCCATCTCCAGTTGCCCAATCTTAGCATAAAGCGCATCTAAGTTTACCTGCTCTTCTTTTTCTTTCCCTTCTGTGGAAGAGAATACCAGCTCCGAATTAGTTAAAAATTCCTGCTTCCACAGCGATATCTGGTTGGCGTGTACCTCAAAGCGGGCCGACAAAGCCGCTAATGTTTCCCGCTCTTTAAGCGCTTCCAATGCCACTTTCGCCTTGAAAGCAGCTGTAAATTTTCTCCTCGTTTTTTTCATCTTTTCCACGTTTAATTTGTATTGCTTTTCACTTTAACGCGTGGTCTGATTTTACCGAGGTATTATACCTAGCAAAATAATGTTGCTCCAAAACCAATGAAAGTTAAAGGTTATCCTTAATTGTTAATATCAATTATAACTACAATTCTTCTCACTATTACTTCCCCTAATAGTTTCGATATTAAGAAAATATAAACCCTGAGGGGCTGAGGTTAAATCTAATGTCTCTTGTGGGCTGTTAGTTTATAAAGATTGACTAATAAACGTTTTTCCTAAAGCTATTTATGAAAGCAATTTCAGATATCGATTTAAACAAACTACAGGTGTAGTTTATAACAAAGTTAGCTTATATGCTACTATTAATTATTATTAAGATTGTAAATCAATACTATATACCCGTATAGGATATTAGAGGCAGAAATAAACGCCCAATGTTATGCGCTATTAGATTCATATTTGCCATCTCACCTTGATCCATGAAATCAACATTCAAAAATGTAATGCACATTGTAATGCACAAACAAAAAACCACTTATGAATTTTCATCATAAGTGGTTGATCTTCAAGTGGGCCAGCCTGGGCTCGAACCAGGGACCCCCTGATTATGAGTCAGGTGCTCTAACCGGCTGAGCTACAAGCCCGCAAAACAGACATTGCTATTTTGGGAGTGCAATTTTACATATTTAAGGTACAATCCACAAATAAAATGTTAAGAAAAATTCATGACTATTAACGGGATTTACACCATTGTATCTAATATGTAATATAAGAAAGCTGATTTACATACCGTCTGGCTTTGCAAGTACTCTTACGCAAATTTATTTATTTCATTTTCTGAATCTGCTGAAAAGCCAGAAGACCAGCACAATAACCAGTACCAATCCAACTAATCCTGTCCATACGCCAGCTTCAAATATATCGCCGATCACATCACAACTTGTCAGTGTAATGGCAGCGAAAAAAATAATGAGGATATTTAATAAGAAAGATGTATTTTTCATAGGTGTTTATTAGCTATTTTTTCATTGTACGCTAATGAGTTTCATTAAGTTGTTTAAAATCAATGTGCTTTACTCAAATGAAATTTTTCTTTCTATTACTAACAGTGATTTGTTATTTATACCCTGCTACCAGCGCTTCGCAGACACCTGCGGGAATAGATGCCCAGGATAATATCAACAGGCTGGCAGGAAATGATTTGAACACAATTGTCCGGAAATTTGATAACAGATACCAGGGAGTGATCGGCTCGCCTTTTCTATTCGATCAATGGAATGCAGGTACCGTTACACTTACCAATGGAAAGGTGCTGACAAATATTCCTTTGAAAATTGATCTGTATGGAAATGAGATCATTGCCAAACGTCAATCCGGGGACTCTATTATTATTTTTTCAAATTCAATTCAAAAAGTTTCGCTTACTGAAAATCGTACCGGAAGAGAATTCATGTTTGAAAAAATATCTTCTATTAATGGGGAACCTCCAGTTGTACGTGAAGGATATCTGGATGTGTTATATAAGGGAAAATATCTGTTACTGGCCGAACGCAGGAAAAATTTAATCAAAGCCAACTATAGCGGTGGTTATAATGCCGGCAAACCATACGATGAATTTGTAACGGAAACTGATTATTACGTAAAAAAACCAGATCAAAAACCTGAAAAATTACGGCTGACCAAAAAAGCCATTCTCGAAGTATTTCCTGACCATCAGCAGGAGTTGAAAACCTTTATTTCACAAAATCAGATGGATTTTAAAAATGAAATTCAGGTGGCACAAGTGTTTGAATATTATGATAGTTTATCAAAATAAAAGAAGCTGCATTTCGAGAACGCAGCTTGCTATACACTCTACAAACAATCGAATGTTGCTTAATTTTTATAAATCTTTTTCACCGCCTTCTTATTTCCACTGACTACTTCCAGTAAATATATTCCTTGAGGCAAGCGTTCCAGGTTTAATTCCTGCTTTAATAAACGGTCGAATTTATTCATTCTAAAGGTTTGAATGGTTTTGCCCAACGTAGTGCTGATTCTTACTTCATACGAACTGATCAGCTCGTTTTCTACTTTTAGCAGTATTTTCCCGGCTGTTGGATTGGGGTAGATGGAAGTTTGCGCATTCAATAGTTCATCTACAATAGCAGTAGGCAAAGAAGATCGAAGCGTATATTTCCAGTTGGGTATAAGTCCTGCTTCAGACTTGGGTAATTTTGAGCTGGTAAAAATATGAAACTCACCAGGCTGTAGCAGTATAGCTTCATTAGTGCTGGCTACTGCAATACTGTCTCCTGAAAAATAATCATACCATTTGCCTGTAGCCTGAAAACTCGCATTCACAGTAATGGTATCTACCCCAAAATTTCCGATCACATTTACATTCATAGAAGGGTGATTAACAGACAGACGCTTTACAATAGAAGCGCCATCCAGGGTAAAATCTGTACTACTAAAAGCTGGCTGAGTAGTTTTGAGCTTGATCAGTTCCGCATATACTTTATATAATTTTGATCGGCTGGCATCTGTATAATATTCCCACCGGGTTGGTTTATTAGCTACCCGGCAATCATTATTAATACTCCCATCCGGACAACGGTTAATAGACAGATCATACCCCAGTTCACCAAATTGCCAGATCATTTTAGGGCCAGGAATGGTAAAATAAAAGGCCGAAGCGAGTTTCATCCGGTCGAGGGCAGTAGCAAATGTTTTGGTATTGTAGGTGCTGCTTGTATTGCCGTATAATTGCTGCTCATACATCAGACGTTCTTCATCATGGCTTTCCATATAGGCAATGGCATGTGGATTGTTCCAGTCTCTTTGTTTGTAGGAAGCCCAGTTGAGGTCGGCTTTATTGTTATTATAGCCTAAGGCTGCTTCTTTGTAATTAGGCTGCATATTTCCCCAGAGCATCATGCCATAATCGGCCAGAATTTTCTCTTCATCATTGGCTCCCAGGTGTTCCAGTATCACATAGGCATTATTATCTACCGTTTGAATTTTATCATAAATCCGTTTCCAGATAGCAATGCGGCTATCGTCTCTGGCACTCCATGCCGCTACATCGCTGCCGGTATTTTTCTGGGTAAATCCTTTCGACAGATCAAAGCGGAAGCCATCAAATTTGTATTCCCTGAGCCAGTAGGCATTTACTGTGTCAACAAAATCCTGGGTAACAGCACTTTCATGGTTAAAATCGAAAAATACATTAAAAGGGTGAGTCGCCTGCTGGTTGAAATACGGACTATTGGCACTTGGCTTACTTCCATCCCAATATGCTTTTACATAGGGAAATTCATAGTCGGCCTGATTGAGTACCATATCCAGAATGACGGCCATTCCCATCTGATGTGCTTTATCAATAAAGGCTTTCAGGCCGTTTTTGGTACCATAGTATTTATCAGGAGCAAAATAATAGATGGGATTATAGCCCCAGCTTTCATTACCTGAGAATTCCATAATAGGCATCAGTTCAATGGCATTTACGCCTAGTCGCTTCAGGTAAGTGAGCGTATCGGATAAGGTTTGATAATTGTGTGTTCCTACAAAATCCCTCACCAATAGTTCATAAATCACCAGATTCTCTTTATCCGGACGTTGAAAATTAGCTGTCTGCCACTGATAGGGCTGTTGATTGGTTTGGAATACAGTAACACTGCCCCTGGTTTTTCCGCTCGGATAGGGTTTCAAACCGGGATATACCACATTTGTACTGGTATTGATAAATTTATCGTTTTCATCCAGAATCTTATCCGCATAGGGATCACCTACCCGGACTATACCATCTACCAGGTATTGGAAGCCATATTCCTGTCCGGCAGTAAGGCCAGTCAGTTCCATCCAATAGCGGTTACCATCCGGAGTTTTTTTCATCTGATAGGCAATTGTTGGCAGCCAGTTATTAAAATCACCGATCAGGTACACATTATTTTTGAAAGGCAAAAAAAGCGAAAGGGTGGCAGTAGTTGTACTCGTATAGTTAATGCCATCTTTTATTCCGGCAGGCAAATTCTGCACTATAGGAGCTGATTTAACCAGGTAATAAAAGGAGTCTTCACTGGTGTTGGTTCCATCCGTAGCAGTTACTTTGATAGTACCCTCTCCGGATGCACCAGGATTGAGGGAATAGGTGAGCTGAGTGCCTGTAGTTTGGGTAAGCTGTGTAGTTCCATTAAAAAGCGTAATGGTGGAAGTTGTAGAAGCAGTTGCTTGAATAGAGATGGCAGTATTGGGCTCTGCTAACAGCAGCGAATCGGCTGGGGCAGTAAAACTTACTTGTAATCCGGGTGGGTAGAGGTCTACAAAAATATCGCCGTTGGTTGCACTTTTGCCCTCTTTACAACCCGGCTGGCCGGTATCTCCACAAGGACCAGCTTCCCGGAATACCATGCCAATGCGATAGATGCGCTGTCCGGCTGGTACACCAAAATAGGTTCTGGGATTTATGGTAATATGCCAGACATTGGGGTTATTCGGATCTTTTGTCATCAATCCAATACCATCGTCTTTTCCCCAGTTTCCTTTTACATTCTCCCAGCCAGTTCCGGTTTCACTACTTAAAATTATACCTGCATGCATATACACTTTTGCTACTCCTTGCAAGCCTGACGTACCTTTGCTGGCATCGTAGGTAATGGTAACATCGGCATCTTCTGTAGGAAAAGCAGGCGAAGTAGTTACCTGTGCTTTGGCAGAACTGATCAGAAGCAGGTGAAGAAAAAACAGGTGGAGTAAATGTCTGATTCTCATGTGTTGAGAGTTTAAAACCGGAATAGCGTAAACTGAATCAGTTTACGCTATTCCGGTTAATTTACTAAACTTTATCAAGTGGAAGTGTTTACATTTTTTTGAGGATGTACTCTCCTGTCAGATCATTGAAGGAAATCTTATAGGTACCGGCTTTCACTTTTAAGTTTTCCCCACCTTGTTCCCCTTTTCCATAAAATCGCTCAAGCTCAGCTTTAGGTCCCCAGTTGGAATCCCAGCTTGAATCTATCCGGAATTTTGCCTCTGTGTCTTCAGCAAAAGTATAGGTCATGTTCCAGATGTGAGGATTTTCGGCTGTTTTCGTCATGGGAACAATGTTTGCCCAGTTGGTGAACGGCCCAATAATACCGATGGAATTGAAAGTAGGTTTTCCGGCAATATTATAAGGTTCTATACTATAGGTAAGCTTTTGCAGGTTCAGATTAACCGTATAATATCCATCGGCAGCCACATTAAATGTACCCGGATCAGGATCTGATTCTGTTTCCCGGAAAGAAACACCACCGCTGCCATCATTTCCGTACTGAGGTGCCCATTTGCCTAATTCTGCTAAAAACTTAAGCGCTTTTGCTTCCAGAAAACCAGTGTAGGTAAATAGAAAAGGATCTTCCGTACTCCGGAACATAAGAGGGGCTTTGGTATTATCCCAGTCAAATTCGGTGGCATCGCCCACCATATATAAGAAATCAAAAGGGGGATTCTCCAGCCAGGGAGTAGCCGCTATTGCAGTTACATTTGAATACGCAGGTGTTACATACTGGGAAACTTCTGACTTGATACGGGCTTCGATCTCATTGGCTTCTCCGGGAACCGCTTCCAGCTGGCTTAGCAGGTTATTAAATTCTGCAGCTGTATATTTTTTTGTAAGATTTGAGCCCAGGTCTACATTGATAGGTGTAGCAAAATTATTCCCTTTTTTAGCCAGTTGCAGAATATACTTAACAGCCGCATTATATCCATAATCAGAAGCCGTCCATGAAAAGCTAATGGCTTCCTGGTCTGCCTGATCCTGTGCGAGTACCACTGTGTTGGCTGTAGAAGTAAGGGCCGGAGCTGAACCTTGTCTCACAATTACCTTGTCTTCGTCTTTCTCACAGGCAAAAAGAGCCAGTGTGAGTATACCTAGCAGATAGATTTTATTAAATCCTATTTTCATATATGTGTCTGTATTTAATGTTAGAGAGGAAGCAGCTGTTACACCCTTCCTGTTAATAATTAGTAGCCTGTGTTTTGTTTGAGATTGGGATTGGCGGTAAGATCAGTAGTCGGAACCGGGTATAAGGTGCGGAAATTCTCTACACCCCTGCCCTCTTTCACGCCACCTTTCCACGGCCATACATAGGTTCCAGGAGTAAATTTGCCAAAACGGATCAGGTCAGTACGGCGGTGCATTTCCCATTTCAATTCTCTGGCTCTTTCTTCCAGAAGTAAGTCTAAGGTTAACTGAGCTTGGGTAATATTGCCGGAAGTATTCCCATAAGCTCTCTCACGCAAACGGTTTACATATTGTAAAGCAGTAGCTGCATCTCCCCCTCCTGCTCCTCTCAATACGGCTTCAGCATACATCAAATACACATCGGCCAGGCGGAACATCGGAAAATCAGTATCTGGGAAGTTGCCAGTAACATCAGAACCTACCACGCCAGTTGAACTTACGTTTCTGTACTTAGTGACCGGATACCCATCGGTAAACGTGAAAATATCATTGATTTCAAGCGCCTGTCCGTTGGTATGGAATTGTGCTCTGGCATCTCCATTGGCGAAAAGTTCGACGATATTTTTTGTAGTTCGCAAACCTGACCATCCGCCATTGATACCAAAGGCTTTAGGGTCCATATTACCCCCTACAGGGGCATGCACCAGATAGGTCATCCCGCCATAGGATTGTGTTTTTAAGCCATCAAAAGTGATCGGGAAAATAATCTCTTTAGACGTATTATTATCAGTACGGAACAGTTTTTCGATCTGTGGTTCCAGGGCATAATTGGTACTGGCAATTACCTTGCTGGCATACGTAACGGCATCTGCATACCGCCCCTGACCAGTATATACTTCGGCATTCAGATACAATTTGGTAAGCAAGGTCCAGGCGGCAGCCTGATCTGCACGGCCATATTCATTTTGTCCGGGTGCAGCCAGTTCTGTTTCAATGGCTTTTAGTTCGGATTCTATATAATTGAAAAGTTCAGCTCTGGTCGTTTGCTTGGGAAAAAAAGAACCCACTGCATCCTGCTCTGTTACGAAAGGTACATTTCCATACATATCCATCGCATGCCAGTAGCTCAAAGCCCTCAAGAAACGGGTTTCAGCATGGTACCGTTTTGCGTTGTTCAGGTTTTCTCCGGTAATTCCGCGTTCGCTTAGTTTAGCATCTGTGGTTTCCCGTATGAATTCATTGGTCAGCGCAATCTGGTAATAAATACGGTTGTACATAGCAGCTATGAATTCATTGCTGGAAGTCCAGTCCATATCATGCAAATCAGGTAAAGTTCCATCATTCCATCCGATCACAGCTTCATCCGTAGGTAATTCCTGTAAGTTGAAATACAAACGGAGATAGTTAGAAAAACCTTCATCCAGACCACTGATATCCGGATTTCCCGCCGGACCTTGCTGGCCGCTTACCGCATATCCGGCATATACTTTTGCCAGTACATTTTTATAGTTATTAAAATCCTTGTAAACATTGGCAGAGGTTACGTCATAAAACGGTTCACGGTCCAGGTCTTTGGTGCAGGAGGCTACTGAGAATAGCAAGGCGCCTGACAGGATTATATTTTTTATCAATTTAGTTGTCATGTATCCGATTGATTTATGGGATGATTAAAAACCTATGTTTACACCTAATGAGAATATTCTGGCTCTTGGATAGAAGTTATTATCTATCCCACCCGCTACTTCAGGATCTAATCCTGAGTATTTTGTGATCACAAAGGCATTCTGAATATTAGCAGACAAGCGCAGGTCTGCTTTGTCGTTGAAAATCCGGCCGAAGCTATAGGCAAAGTTGATAGTTTCCATACGCAGGAAAGAAGCATTCTCTATATAATAATCTGTGAAAAACTGGTTATTATTAAAGTCAGTCTCCAATACATTGCTATGCAGGTTGGTCAGATAATTAGGATAGGTAATGTTGCGATAAACGCCATTGCCCGAACGAACATTATTATATACATAGTTATTAACGCTTCCCCGGAGTACAAAACCAGCTGTAAATCTGGCATAGGTTACCTGGGAATTCAACCCGAAGAATACATTTGCTTCCGGATTTTTATAGCGGTACAAATCCCGGTTATTAACAGCACCATCATTATTGCGGTCTACATACAAACCTTCTACAGGTTTACCACTTTCATCATATACCTGCTGATATACATAGAAAGCGTAAGGGCGGTAGCCGACTGTGTGGATCTGGATATTATTTCCTACACCTCCACCGATTAGTCCTACCGGAATACCCTCAGAAGAATTATCCTGTGTTTTACTCAAGTTAGTAATCTCGCTGGTATTATAGGTAGCATTCACACCTACATCCCACTTCAGTTTTTCTGTATTGATAGCCGTAAAATTCAAGGCTGCTTCCAGACCTCTGTTTTCAATGTTTCCTACATTGGTAAGAAGCCGGTTAGTCAGGTTAGAACCGGCAGGTACCGGAATTATAGCCAATAGATCTTTGGTTTTCTTGAAATAATAATCCAGGCTACCAGTGATTCTGCCATCCATAAAACCATAATCTAATCCTCCATTAATAGTAGTTGTTTCTTCCCATTTGATATTAGCATCATATCCTTCCGGGCGAAGCGTGAGGTAGTACTGATTCCCAAACTGGTATTGAGAAGTCTGGTCACTAAAGGTATATCTTGGCAAGTATGGATAATCATTAGGAATAGTAGTAGTGCTGATGTCTTGCTGGCCAGTAACACCATAGCCCGCCCGTAATTTTAACTCAGAAAGTACCTGAACGTTTTTCAAGAAGGATTCTTCATTTACTTTCCAGGCAAAGGCTAAAGATGGGAATGTACCCCACTTATTCCCTTTGCCAAATCTGGAAGAACCATCTCTCCGCACAGTGGCAGTTAATAGGTATCTATCTTTGAAGGTATAATTCAATCTACCAAAAAGACCTATCAGGGTATATTGAGTTTTTAAAGGAAATGGATCAGCTTCCTGACCTGGTATTACTTCTCCGGCTGCATTTAAGCCTGCAAAGGAAGGATTCTCCCGGATAAAATCCTGGTAAGAATACCCGGCTGTTACATCAAACTTACTGGCCAGAGCTGGCACTTCTTTTACATAATTCAGATAGAAATCGAGTAATTTATTGTTTCTGGACTGGGCATACTGGGTGCGGCTTCCTCCCTGGTTAAATACAGAGGCTGAAGTTGCAGGCTGTAATCTGGAACCTTCACTATCTGATATATCATAGCCTAGGTTCAGGTTAGCTCTCAGGTCAGGGAAGAAGTGAAATTTATAATCGAGCTGCAGATTACCAATGCTTCTTTTTACCTCACTCTGATCATCATTTTGTTCTAATAAACTAACCGGATTACGAGGGGCTAAGGTATTAGGTGAACCATTAGCATTAGTCCATTCGTAAAATCCACCATAATTATTTTCTGCGTTAATAGGCTGGGTAGGATCGAAAGCAACAGCTGCACCAATAGCTCCTTCATTGGCAAACTGTTTATTGGTAAGCGAGCCTTTCAAATTCAGACTTACTTTTAAATGATCATTAAAGAAAGAAGGTGTCAGGTTAATAGCAGCAGAGGTCCTCTGAAAGTTAGATGTTTTTAATACGCCATCCTGGTTCAGATATCCTACAGATAAACGATAAGGCAAAAACTTGTATGACCCGCTTACACTCAGGTTATTATCTGTACTGAAAGCATTTCTGTATATCTCTTTCTGCCAGTTGGTATTGGCACTTCCCAGCAGCGCCTTTTGTGAAGCAGAACCTCTCTCATTTACGACTGCCCTTAATTCTTCTGCTGAGAGCACATCTACCGTTTTAGTATTGGTAGCAATAGAAGCGAGTGAACTAAAATCTACTCTGATCTTATCGCCCTGACGGCCTTTTTTAGTAGTTATGATAATAACCCCATTGGAAGCCCTGGAACCATATATTGCTGTAGCAGAAGCATCTTTCAGAATATTAAAAGATTCAATATCATTAGGGTTAATTAAGCTCAGTGGGTTAGCAGAACCAGAAATAGCTGTGTTATCTACCGGCACTCCATCAATCACCACCAGCGGATCGTTGCTGGCATTGAGCGAAGAACCACCCCGGATACGGATACGGCTGCCAGAACCGGGTGCTCCACCAGGGGTAATTTGTACACCGGCAACTTTCCCTACCAGTAATTGCTCGGGAGTAGTTACCTGGCCCTTATTAAAGCTTTCCTGTGAAATGGCGGCAATTGAACCAGTCAGGTCTTCCTTTTTTTGCGTACCATAACCAATTACCACTACTTCAGACAATGCCTGCACGTCATCTGGTAAGGCAACATCCAGGGTGCTTTGCGTGCCAACAGCAATTTCTTGTGTGGTAAATCCAATAAAGCTGAATACAAGGGTTGTGCCTGGCTCCACCTGAAGGGTATATGCTCCATTTACGTCTGTAGTAGTACCAGAAGTAGTCCCTTTTATCAGTACATTCACCCCAGGAAGCGGCGTACCATCCGACTGTGCCGTTACTTTACCAGATACTGTTCTGGTTTGTGCAAACGTTTGCACCGATAATAAAATCAAAAAAAGCATGCATACATAATACGATTTGCTAAAGCCTACCGGCCTTTTGTTACCCAAAGGATGCGCCTCTGGTAGTGGTAAGCGAATGCAAACGTTTGCATGGCTACTAGATAGAGGATAGTTGTTACTCATAAATTCTATTCGTTTTTAGATCCGTTGATTTGGTATAAGATTCAGATTAGGTAATTGATTTATTAAACTTCAAAATGGTGGCAGATAGATAATACTTATAGATAGAGCGTAATAATGTATTGACGAGTAAATCCAGGCTTATGTTTGCCTTATCTGAAAATCTTCCTCATCGTTTTACATGTAGTGAAGCTGTCCTTTCTGGTGTGAAATATTAATCTTTAAAACAGACAAACAATTAAGAGGCGATATTTATACACTATCCATTGATAATCTGAATGTTGTAATAATGTAAGCAATTTGTGGGCGACAAAATTATGTAACGTGATTTACATATACAATGAACTCTCAGGAATAATTTTTACTTTTTCAAGGAAAAATTTAATAGTTATACTCATTTTAATAGAATTATCATGAAAAAATTATATTATCCGAGTCTGTTCGGTAATTTGCAGGAATAGGTGTTTATTAGCTATTTATCAATATGTGGGAATGTTTTTATTGAAAATATTAATAATTGGTTATATTTCTTAGGAGAGATATCTGAATATATGAACATAAACCTGGCTCTTAAGTAGCTATTTTATGTATTAAATCCAAAATGCTATTTGTTGCAGTTAAATATAGGGTTTCCGCACTAAATATTAAGTTTTAAGAATAGCTAACAGGAAATTAGTGTCTCTGTTAGCTTTTTTTCTTTTCCGTTTGACACTCACGCAAGAAGGCTCTTTTTTGAGCAGATGCAAAGACCACTTTCTAATCAGATGCAGATTGATGGGTCCTTTATCTTTCCTGACTTTAGCCTCATCTTCCCTAAAGGTAACATCTAGTTGCCAATGCAAGCCATTCTCTATCGCCCAATGGCCTCTTATGTAGCGGCTGTACAAGGCAGGGTCTGTATCTGTTAAACTGCTTATATAGAACAGGGTTTGTTCTTGCTTTTTGCCTGCTATAATGCGTTTTCTTTCTACCATGACTAAAGTATGTAAGTCCTGCCATTTTTCCTTTTCCTCTACCAAATCAATGCATTGAGCAATATATACCCTACGTTCTTCTCCTCTGCCATGGGCTTTATCTAGTTGCTGATTAAAAGCGAGAGCAGACTTATTGATTTGCATAAAATGGGCTACCTGCTCATAGAGTACACCTTGATTAGCCTTTAGGGCAATCACATAATGGGCTTGCTTATCCCTGATCTTTTCTACAATTGCCTGCTGACAAGCAATAGCATCTATAGTAATGATACTACCTTTGCAATCAAGGGTATCTAATAAAGCAGGAATAGTTGTAATCTCATTACTCTTGGCTTCTACGGCTACTTGTCCAAAGCTTAAGCTATGTTCCTCTACCCATACATTGACCATACGAACCAAAGCATGCTTTTTGCCTGCAGGTATAGTACCTCTCAATTCTTTGCCATCTATACATACCTGCTTGCCTGCTAAGGAGAAGCCAGCTACACACGCTTTGAAGCATTGCTCCAAACTATGGCTATCCAGGTGTCTGATCACCCGATTTAAAGTGTCAGCAGAAGGTATACCATTAACAAAACTTAATCCTAGTTCTTGCTGCAGAAACGCTGTATTATCTTTGCCATAATCTGCTATCTCGTCAAAGTCATCACAATCGGCTATTACCCCACATAAAACTAAGCCTAAAATATCTGCTAATAGATGTAAGCAGCGGCCTTGCACCCGAAAATCAGCTACTTTGTTTAGTATCTTTTTAAGTTCCATGCACAAAGTTAGCCCCTCTTTCCTTTTTCTCTATCTTTGGTGCGGAAACCCTAAGTTAAATATCAGATGATAAAAAAAATGTTGTATGCTTTGCATTATTAAATCAGCCTTTTATATTTGTCACAAATTCAACACATGAATATTCAATTACACAATATGGCATGGTGGTGGCGCATTCCGGAAACGGTTGTGTGAAGCTGCCTGTTGTGTAAAAACCATATACAAAACGCTCTGAAGGCTTGCTGTTCACACAGTAAGCCTTTTTTTATATACTGAGATTTATAAACCTAATTCTAACTTAACTTATTTGTACGCCTGAGTATGACATATTCATTGGTTACTACCTATAAAAAACTTCTGGCTGACACGGTAACGCCTGTAAGCATTTATCTGAAACTCAGAGATAAGTTTGTAAACAGCATTCTGCTAGAAAGCTCTGATTACCACGGCAATGAAAATAGCTATTCCTATATTTGCTGTCAGCCAATGGCCCGTTTTGAACTAAACGATACTATATTATACCAGCAGTTTCCCGATGCTACCGAACAGAAAACCAGTATCACAGATCGGCATCAGGTGGTAGAAGCCCTGCACAGCTTTTGCAGTAAGTTTTCTGCAGAAGCACATGAGTTTCCTTTTATTAATAATGGGGTTTTCGGATACATTGCTTATAACACAGTCAGGTATTTTGAGGACATTAGTTTAGCTGAACGGGAAGGGGAAGAAAACAAAATTCCTGATATGATCTATCAGGTGTTCCGCTATGTAATTGTGATCAACCACTTCAAAGAAGAATTGTATATTTTTGAACATACACCGCAGTTAGAAAGCAATAAGGAAAGCGAAAGTGGCCTGGATTATATTGCTTCCCTCATTCAGAACAAAAATTATCCCTCCTATACCTTCAGTCTGCAAGCCGAAGAAATCTCTAATCTCAGCAATCCCGAATTTTTAAAAATACTCGCTGCCGGACAACATCATTGCCAGATCGGAGATGTATTTCAAATTGTGTTATCCAGGCGTTTTTCACGCAAATTCAGCGGCGATGAATTTAATGTATACCGTGCCCTACGCTCCGTAAATCCCTCGCCTTATCTGTTTTACTTTGATTTTGGCAGCTTTAAGATTTTTGGCTCTTCTCCGGAAGCACAGATCACCATTCAGGATAGAAAAGCCTGTATTTATCCTATTGCAGGCACTTTCCGACGCTCGGGCAATGATAAAGCCGATGCCGAACTCGCCCGGAAATTATATGATGATCCCAAGGAAAATGCAGAACATGTAATGCTGGTAGACTTAGCTAGAAATGACCTGAGCCGCAATGGCATGCACGTAAAAGTGGATACCTTTAAAGAGATTCAATACTATTCGCATGTAATTCACTTGGTTTCGAAAGTAAGCAGTATTATGGATGAGAAAACCTCTACGGTACAAATGGTAGCTGATACCTTTCCGGCTGGCACTTTATCGGGCGCACCCAAGCACCGGGCCATGCAACTTATTGACCAGTATGAACCTACCGGCCGGAGTTATTATGGTGGCTGTATCGGATTTATGGGCTTCAATGGTAATTTTAATCATGCCATTATGATTCGGTCTTTTCTGAGTAAAAACAACACACTCTATTACCAGGCCGGTGCCGGCGTAGTGGCAAAATCCAATATTGAAAGCGAATTACAGGAAGTAAATAATAAGCTGGCTGCCTTGCGTAAAGCCCTGGACTTAGCTACAGATATATAAAAAATGGATATTTATTCACTATTTAATTATCAATAACTTCAAGCATACGCATGTAATCTTACAATTTTCTAATCCCTAATTCTCAAATATATGGAACGTAAAATTCTCCTCACCGAAAAAGAAATGCCTGAGCACTGGTACAATATTATGGCAGACATGCCTAATAAGCCGCTGCCGCCCTTGCATCCTGGTACCAAGCAGCCTATTGGACCGGAAGCCTTAGCGCCGCTGTTCCCGATGGAACTCATCAAACAGGAAGTAAGCACCGAAAAATGGATTGCGATTCCGGAAGAAGTACGGGACATTTATACCCTGTGGCGGCCTACGCCTTTATACCGGGCGTATAACCTGGAAAAGGCACTGGATACGCCTGCTAAGATCTATTATAAATATGAAGGTGTAAGTCCGGCTGGTTCACATAAACCCAATACGGCTGTTCCTCAGGCCTACTATAATAAGCAGGAAGGAGTAAAAAAGATTTCTACCGAAACCGGAGCCGGACAATGGGGAACTGCCCTAAGCTTTGCCTGCCAGCTATTTGGAATTGAATGTGAAGTGTTTATGGTGAAAGTAAGTTATAACCAGAAACCCTATCGCCGCATTGTAATGAATACCTACGGCGCTACCGTTCATGCTTCACCTTCCAATCTGACACAAGCCGGTAAACACATTCTGGGAGAAACACCGGATTCGCCAGGCAGTTTGGGAATTGCCATTTCTGAAGCGGTTGAAAGAGCCGCTGGTGATCCGCAAACCAAATATGCCCTGGGCAGTGTATTGAACCATGTATTGATGCATCAAACCATTATCGGATTGGAGTGTATCAAGCAACTCGAAAAAGCCGGAGATATGCCGGATATTGTAGTCGCTCCTTTTGGTGGCGGTTCTAATTTTGCAGGTATCTCCTTCCCATTCCTACGCTTGAATTTTGAACAGGGAAAATCCATCCGCTGTATTGCCAGTGAACCAGCCTCTTGCCCTAAGTTAACCCGTGGGGTATTCCGTTATGATTTCGGCGATACCATCGGCATGACCCCTTTGATTCCCATGTACACACTCGGACATAATTTTGTGCCCTCTCCGATTCACGCCGGCGGATTGCGCTACCATGGCGCTGGTGCGATTGTGAGCCAGTTACTGAAAGATAATCTGATCGAGGCCCGTTCACATTACCAGAAGGAATGTTTTGAGGCCGGATTGTTGTTTGCCCGTACAGAAGGAATAGTTCCGGCTCCGGAGGCAAATCATGGCATTGCCACGGTTATTCATGAAGCGAAACAAGCCCAGAAAGAAGGAAAATCAAAAACAATTCTGTTCAACCTGTGCGGACATGGGAATTTTGATATGGCTGCCTATGAAGCGTATTTATCCGGAAAACTGGTAGATGAAGAAGTAACTACTGCCGAAATCGAACGTTCTCTGGCCGAAATTGATAATTTACAAGTGTAAGTACAATTAGAGATTGGAAGATTAAAAGATTAGAAAATTTAAAGCAGGGATTAACCGATTGCTGGTATAAACATTTCACAACCAATCTTCTAATCTTCCAATATTATAATCTTATAATAAATCCCATGAAAATTTTAGTTTTAGACAATTACGATTCCTTCACTTACAATCTGGTGCACCTGCTGAAAGAATTAGGACTCGAAAACAGTATTGAAGTACACCGCAACGACAAAATATCTCTGGAAGAAGTAGAAAAATTCGACAAGATTTTACTTTCTCCCGGTCCGGGTTTGCCTTCGGAAGCAGGTATTATGCCTGAGTTGATCAGGAAATACGCACCATCAAAGAGCATTCTGGGCATTTGTCTGGGGCACCAGGGCATTTCAGAAATTTTTGGAGCCAAGCTGGAGAATATGACAGAAGTATTGCATGGCGTAGCAACTAAAGCCATTGTGACTAGTAATGAGGAACGTATTTTTAATAATATTCCCAAAGAACTCAAAACCTGCCGCTACCACTCCTGGACAGTAGTTCCCGAATCGGTTCCAGCCAATGAACTGGAGATTACTGCCATAGATGAAAACGGAAAAGTAATGGCTATTCGTCACAAGCAATACGACGTTCGTGGTCTGCAATTTCACCCCGAATCTATTTTAACTGAGCATGGCAAACAGATGATTCAAAACTGGCTGGAAGGAGATTAAATCTGTCATTCTTGAATACTAACAACCTTCTAATCTTTCAATCTTCTAATAATTTATAATTCCTGCCATGAAAGAAATACTCAATCATCTGTTTGAATATAAAACGCTCACCAAAGACCAGGCAAAAGCCATTTTGACCGATATTGCCCAGGGAAAATACACCCATGTACAAATTGCATCCTTTCTCACCGTGTATATGATGCGCAGCATCACGGTAGCCGAACTGGAAGGTTTCCGGGATGCCATGCTGGAACTTTGTCTGGCGCTTGATTTAGCCGAATATGATCCTATGGATGTATGTGGTACCGGTGGCGATGGCAAAGATACTTTCAATATCTCTACGCTGGCTTCTTTTGTAGTAGCTGGTGCTGGGCAACGGGTAGTGAAACATGGGAATTATGGTGTTTCCTCGGCTTGTGGTTCTTCTACAGTAATGGAATATTTAGGTTATACATTTACCAACGATAAAGACCATATCCGGAAGAAAATTGAAGAAGCCGGCATATGTTTTTTACATGCCCCCTTATTCCATCCGGCTATGAAATTTGTAGCACCAGTGCGGAAGGAACTGGGCGTAAAAACGTTCTTTAATATGCTGGGACCGATGGTAAATCCGGCCTTTCCCAACAAGCAAATGGTTGGAGTTTTCAGCCTGGAACTGGCCCGTTTATATGCCTATCTGTATCAGCAAACGAACAAAAATTTCATCATCATACATGGGCTGGATGGCTATGATGAGGTTTCTTTAACTGGCAACTTTAAGATGATCTCCAATCTAAAAGAGCAAGTATTACAACCAGAACATTTGGGCTTACACAAACTTCTTCCTTCTGACTTATCCGGAGGCAGCACCGTAGCCGAAGCCGGAAAAATATTTATGGATGTATTGCAAGGCTCTGGCACGCAATCGCAAAATGAAGCCGTAATTGCCAATACCGCCATGGCCTTATATGGCGCTAATCCCAGCCTTAGCCTGGAAGATGCCGTAGCCACTGCCAAAGAAAGCCTGGAAAGCAAAAAAGCTTTGAAGAGCTTTCAAAAATTGATGAACTGAGATTAGAATATAAGTAAGTTATTAGCCTTAGATCATATGACAGTAATATTGTTCTTATAATAACTAACTTATCATCTCAGATAATAAATATTTTAATCCAATTAATCCCTAAATCCTAAAAATCCTGGTTCCAGACAACTATGAATATACTTGATCAAATTGTTGCCCATAAACAGAAAGAAGTAGCAGAAAGAAAAAGCCTGTATCCAACAAAATTGCTGGAGAAAAGCATCTATTTTGAGACGCAGCCTGTTTCGCTGAAAAAATACCTTTTACGTCCGGATAAAACAGGCATTATTGCGGAGTTTAAGCGTAAATCTCCTTCCAAAGGTATGATCAACCCTTATGTCTCTGTAGAACGCACTTCTGTGGGGTATATGCAGGCAGGTGCTTCGGCGTTATCTATTCTTACTGATGCTCAGTTCTTCGGTGGTAAAAATGAAGACCTCACTGTAGCCCGTAAGTTCAATTTTTGTCCTATTCTCCGCAAGGATTTCACCATTGATGAATACCAGATTACGGAAGCCAAATCCATTGGTGCCGATGCTATTTTATTGATCGCGGCCATCCTTTCTCCTACACAAATCAAAACACTGGCTGCCTTTGCCAAATCATTACTACTGGAAGTTCTATTGGAAGTACATGATAAAGAGGAACTGGATAGAAGTATTACCCCAGAAGTGGATGCCATTGGTGTAAACAACCGTAACCTGAAGGATTTTACGGTAGACATTACTCTTTCTAAAGAATTATCTGCTGCTATTCCCTCACAGTTTGTAAAGGTTTCTGAAAGCGGCATCAGCCAGGCGGAAACTGTGATCGAGTTAAAATCATATGGATATCAGGGTTTTCTAATGGGCGAAACGTTTATGAAAAACAGCCGGTCTGAGAAAGCCTGCGCCGAGTTTATTGAAAAAGTGCAAAGCCTTACTGTTTCCGTAAACTTGAATAAGTGAAACTGAATATAATATTAATTATATTAGAATAGTGAAAAAGTTATATATTTTACTTAACTTTATAGCTAATAGGTTATTTATAATATAAGCTATTTTCACCTTCTAAACTTTGCTATCATGATCAAACTAAAGGTTTGCGGGATGCGCAATAGTGTCAATATTCAATCCCTTCTCAAAGTGCAGCCGGATTATATGGGTTTTATTTTTTACGAAAAATCGCCCAGATACATCGGAGAAGAATTAAATATTGACCTGCTGAAAACGTTTCCCAGAAATGTTAAAAAAGTGGGAGTTTTTGTAAACGCACATCCAGACCTGATTTTGAAAACAGTAAAAAAATATACGTTGGATATGGTTCAGTTACATGGACATGAAACACCGGATGTATGCAGGGGTCTGAGAAGCCGGGGACTTACCCTGATTAAAGCTTTCTCTATTGAACCAGGTTTTAATTTCAGCCGGTTAAATAATTACAAATCCCATTGCGATTATTTTATGTTCGATACAAAAGGTGCAACCCTGGGCGGCACTGGTCAATCTTTTAACTGGGAAATCCTGAAAGAGTATGATAACGAAAAAGCCTTTTTCCTCAGTGGTGGTGTGAGTCCACTGCATGCCGAGATGATCACAGAAATGAAAGGTTTAAATATTCATGCTGTTGATATCAATAGTAAGTTTGAAATCTCTCCCGGCCTGAAGGATATTGATAAGATCAACGCATTTGCCAGACAACTCAGACCAACCGTACAAATCCCACAGATGTAAATACCTTTACTTACGTATCACTCATTTTAGCACTTTGTCTCCAGCCATAGCAGGCAACCTATTCTATGGACTTTGAATATAAAATAAGTACCCGTTCGTGGGGCCAGCTTACAGATGAGCAATTATTTGCCTTCTGCCAGGAAAACCGCAACTTACGCTTTGAGCGCACCCGAGAAGGGGAAATCATCATTATGTCACCTACCGGAGGAGAAACAGGAAATAGAAATATTAAAATAGCGGCCCGTTTAGAGTTATGGAATGAAGAGGCCAGATTAGGGATTTCTTTTGATTCATCTACAGGATTCATCCTACCTAATGGAGCGATGCGCTCGCCGGATGTTGCCTGGATCATTTTAAATAGATGGCAGGCATTATCTGAAGAAGAGAAAGAAAAATTTCCACCCCTTTGCCCGGATTTTGTGATTGAACTACGATCTAAAACTGATTCTCTGAAAATCTTGCAGAAAAAAATGCAGGAATGGATAGAGAACGGGTGCCGCTTAGCCTGGCTGATGGATGTACAAGACCAAAAAGTGTACATTTACCGGCCAGGGAAAAAAGTCGAAACCCTAGATTCTTTTAATACTAAACTTTCCGGCGGACAAATATTACCGGGTTTTGAACTTGACCTCAATATATTGAAGTAAAAAGGCATTCTTTTACTAACGGGGTAAACTCTATTTTTAAAACTGGTGTTGTCCTTGTAATTTTGCCAGCAATCAAATTTTATATATCCAAATAGCAAGCCTGCTATTAACCTCTATTCCGCATGAATATTTTAGAAGAAAAAGCTTCCTTTGCCGTCAACGAAAAAGGATATTACGGCAATTTTGGGGGAGCCTATATTCCCGAGATGCTATATCCCAATGTAGAAGAGCTGGAAAGAAATTACCTTTCTATTCTCAGCCAGCCAGACTTTCAGGAAGAATTTCAGTATTTGTTAAAAGATTATGTAGGCCGGCCTACACCTCTATATTTTGCCAAAAGGCTTTCTGAAAAGTACAATACCAATATTTACCTCAAAAGGGAAGACCTCTGTCATACCGGTGCACACAAAGTAAACAATACCATTGGACAGATCCTGATTGCCAAACGTCTGGGGAAAAAACGGATTGTAGCAGAAACCGGAGCCGGGCAACATGGCGTAGCTACAGCTACCGTTTGTGCCTTAATGGGCCTGGAATGTATTGTGTACATGGGAAAATTAGATATGGAGCGCCAGAAACCGAACGTAGACCGGATGCACATGCTGGGCGCAAAGGTAGTACCAGCCACTTGCGGCAGCCAGACATTAAAAGATGCTACCAATGAAGCCATGCGACATTGGATAAATAATCCTACAGACACACATTATATTATTGGTTCGGTAGTAGGTCCACATCCTTATCCGGATATGGTAGCCCGTTTTCAGTCGGTGATCAGCGAAGAAATTAAAAGCCAGTTGCTGGAAAAAACCGGAAGTTCTAATCCGGACTATGTAATTGCCTGTGTAGGGGGTGGCAGCAATGCTGCCGGCGCTTTTTATCATTTCCTGGATGAACCTGATGTGAATTTAATTGCTATTGAAGCCGGCGGACAAGGTGTAACCAGCGGACATTCAGCAGCAACTACTGCTTTAGGCAAACCAGGCATTTTGCATGGCAGCAAAACCATTCTGATGCAAACAGAAGATGGACAGGTTACTGAACCTTATTCGATTTCTGCCGGGCTGGATTATCCAGGTATCGGGCCAATCCATGCACATCTGTTTGAAACCGGACGGGCGCAATTTTATAATATCACTGATGAGGAAGCTGTCCAGGCAGGTGTACTATTAAGCAGACTGGAGGGTATCATTCCTGCTTTGGAAACGGCACATGCCATTGCCTATCTGGAGAAAATGAATTTCCAGCCATTGGATGTAGTAGTAATTAATTTATCCGGAAGAGGAGATAAAGACCTGGCAACCTATAGCAAAGCCTTGGGTTTGTAAAATAAAATCATATTTATCATACTAATATTTGAACCGCAGGATGTAAAACTTGCGGTTTTTTCATGTCTTATGTGACATAGGGTTGTCAGTAAAAGCGGTTTTCTTTGTTAAAAAGTATAACGATGGAAAACGAAATTAAAAAAAGCATGTTGATAAATGCCGATGCCATGCAAGTATGGAATATGCTTACAGAGGCTGAAAGTATTCGCAAGTATATGTTTGGTGCCAGGGTACAAACCGACTGGAAACCTGGGAGTATCATTGAATATTACTTTGACCAGGGAGACAAGGAAATAGTAGCAGTAAAAGGAATTATTATTCGGGCCGAAGCGCCAAATTATCTTGCATATACTCTGTTTCCAACGACCTGGAACATACTGGATATCCCTTCAAATTATCTTACAGTTGCGTACCAGATTCAACCTACAGTTGATCAGACAGAATTAACCATTACACAAACAGGCTTTATGGAAGTAGCCGAAGGCGGAAAAAGATATACTGATTCTGTGGATGGCTGGAAAACCATTCTGCCGGTAATGAAAGAAGTTGCTGAGAAACAGGTTGTCTAAAAGGAAATCTATATTGTGATAAATTTACAAGCTGGAAAGAGGGTTTTTAAGGTGATTCTCAGAATCCATTTTTTCCGGCTTGTAAAAAGATTCCTGCTTTTGCTTCAGCCATTGATAGGTATCCATCTGCGCCCGTATGCGAGTTTCATTTGTAGCGGATTTGATAGACATATTGTGTTGATGTGTATCCAGCCATACTGCTTTTGTATTATCCTGGAGTTGAAAGCGGATAATCTCCATTAACTCAGCCTTCATTATTTCGTCATAAACCGGGAAACCGACTTCAATACGGCGGTATAAATTACGCTTCATCCAGTCGGCGGATGCCAGGTATACTTCCGTATCGCCCCCATTATAAAAGATAAATACCCTGGCATGTTCCAGAAAACGGTCTACTAATCTGGTTACCTGGATATTTTCACTTAAGCCCTCTACCTGTGGGATCAAACAGCAAATTCCCCGTATGATCAATTCGACTTGTACGCCTGCCTGGCTGGCCTCGTATAGCTTATCAATCATTTTTTCATCTTCCAGGTTATTCAGTTTAATGATAATACTCGCCTTGTCGCCCGCTTTTGCCTGTTTGATTTCCCGGTCTATCATTTCTAAAAAACATTCCTGCAAATTAAACTGGGAAACCAGTAGATGTTTAAAATGCCTTTTTTGTTTATCGCCGCACAAATACGCAAAAACCGCTTCCATTTCCTTGGTCATTTTCCGGTGGCAGGTAAGCAGCCCATGATCTGTATAAATACGGGCGGTATTTTCGTTGAAATTTCCTGTACCCAGGTAGGCATATCGTTGAATCTGGCCGTCAGCGGTTTTACGGTGTATCAACGCAATTTTAGCATGCACTTTTAAGGCAGGCAGACTATAGATAATATCTATCCCAGCTTTTTTCATTTTTTCTGCCCAGCGCAGGTTATTTTCTTCATCAAACCGGGCTTTCACTTCTACAAATACGGTTACCTTTTTTCCATTTCTGGCGGCACTAATCAGGGCATTGGCAATAAATGAATTTGCAGCGATACGGTACAGTGTAATCTTGATCTCTTCTACCAGAGGATCTATAGCCGCCTCATTGAAAAAGCGCAGAATATAATCATAGGAATGATAGGGAAAATGCAGCAGATAATCCTGTGTCTCCATGGCTTCCAATACAGATTCTACCGATTCCAGTTTTGGATGCAGCAGGGGAACAAGGGGAGCACTTTGCAAATCTGGAGTGATCGGGTTGGGCAACTTCATTAGGTCGTATAAGTTGTGATACCTGCCTCCGGGAAACAGGTCTTCTTTACTCAACTCAAACGTTTCTAATAAAAATTCCAAAGTATCTTCCGGCATGGTAGCATCATACAAAAATCTGGCTGGCGGCCCAAGCTCCCGCTGACTCAGCTGGTTCTTTATTTTATCTTTCAGATCGCCATCAAACTCATCAATAATGTTTAACTCAGCATCCCTGTTCAGCTTGATACTATAAGCTTCCAGTACTTCATATCCTGGAAAAACACTGCCCAGATTGAGCCGGACAATATCGTCGAGGAAGATAAAATAATGTTTGCCAGCTGTTTTCGATAGTTCCACAAAACGGGGAAGCTGGTCAGAGGGTATATTCAGGTGGGCATATTTAACCTGTTCGCCATCCTGCGTATTCTTCAGGCGCAATTTGACAATAAAATAAATAGCCCGGTTTTCCAGAAATGGCTTTCTGGCACCGGCTTCATTTAACAATACCGGTTGCACATAAGACAAAACTTTGCTCCGGAAATAATGTTTCACCTCCTGCTGATGTGCTTCAGTAAGCGGCTCGTTCTGATAGATGATAATGCCGTTTTCCCGCAATCCCGGCAGAATAGAATTTCTGAGAATAGCCCCATATTCATTCTGCTGCTTATCCACTACTGCATATATTTCTTGCAGCAACACGGCTGGTTCGTAGGCTAATTCGCGGTTAATTTTGGGTTTGTTCAATTGAAGCAGACTACGTATAGAAGCCACCCGGACCCTGAAGAATTCATCCAGGTTAGAAGAATAGATGGCCATAAACCCAATTCGGTCGTAGAGAGGAAGGGAAGTATCTGCCGCTTCCATCAATACACGATAGTTGAACGATAACCAGCTCAGATCACGCTCAAAATATCTGCTTACAAGGGTCATAGGGGAATGCATACAAAACGGAATTTAAGCCATTTGCTGATTTTAGAACTGAAAGTGAGTAGTTGCTGGTATATAACAGTGCAGTAAAATTAGAATTTTACACCCAGGATTCGTATTAATTTTGTGTTAACAGAATAGTCTGGGACCAGGAGCTGCAGAATGGTAGGATGAGCGGCATTGGAGAAAAATCCGATAGGCTATTAATTCCTGTAATCTTATTTCTATACTACTCCCACAAAGGATATCTTTCCAGTTTCAGGCGTTTGCCGAAAAAAAGCTTGGTAGATGCTTCAAACGACTTGGTATAATCAGATACAAAAAATTTCTTATAGGGCGCAGCAGCCGTATTGAGTAACTGGTTTTTCTCCAGAAATGCTTTTACATGTGCTGCCACAATCTGCGAACTGTCTATCACTTCTACTTTATTCTGATAATAGGCATTGATCTGGTCTTTGATAAGTGGATAATGTGTACAGCCCAGAATTAATGCCTTGATCCGGTTCAGGTGTTTGTCAGACAAGTAAGTATGGATCACACTTTCACTGATGTTATTGTCATAGAAACCTTCTTCGATCATCGGAGCCAGAAGCGGGGTAGCCAGGGAACGCAGCACAATGGATTTCTGCAGGTCATCTATCTTCTTTTTATAAACATTCGAATTAACAGTCTGCTTGGTGCCGATCAATCCAATGGTTTTGCCTTCAAATTGTTGTCCTACAAACTCTACCACCGGGTCGATTACATTAAGGGCCTTGGCCTTACTTCCTATATAGGCTGTTACCAGATCAAAAGCAGCAGCAGAAGCAGAATTACAGGCAATCAGGATCATTTTACATTGCTGCCGGAGCAATACATCGCATATTTTTACGGAATACGCCTGAATGGCTGCCGTAGACTTATCACCATAGGGCAGGTGTGCGGTATCTCCAAAATAAATAATGTGTTCATGCGGCAAAGCTTGCGTAACGGCATGTGCAACAGTAAGTCCGCCAATGCCACTATCGAAAATACCAATGGGATGCTGGCGCTGGGCAACTGTAGAATGTTCAGATGTATGGCTCAAGTATAAAAATAGTTAAATAATCTGGAAGCAATTTAGCTATTTATTCTTACAGACTTTATCAAAGTATAGGAAAGCAAAATAACAGGTAACCGTTAAAGAAATCGGGTGACCATTCGTACCTTGCGTTAGTGGATATTGTAAATAAACTTCTATCTTTATCGTATAGGATAAATTAACCTCCGTTTTCAGCGGAAGCAGGAACAATTCGTATCGTTCTTGCTGTACTGTAAACAGGTTATACAACCACCCGGCTTATGAAATTCTCAATCCAACTTGTTCTGCTTTTTTTCGGAATAGGAGCATTCCTGCCATTACTGGCGCAGCAATCTGCAGAAAGCAAGCTCCTTTCCTTGTCTGGTACTGTGCTGAGCGCCGATAGTCTTAAACCTGTTACCGGGGTACATGTGCTAAACATTAAAAGCAGAACCGGGGCTACTACCGATGACAAAGGATATTTTTCCATTGCTATGCACCGTACGGATACCATCCTGTTCTCGGCCGTTGGCTACGAAGTTTACCACTTTGTATTAGATCCTGCGTCTAAATCGAATAGTCCACTGGTACAAATCAAGCTCACGCCTAAAATTTATGAGTTAAAAGAAGTAGACGTACGTGCGATTCCTACTGAAGATCAGTTTAAGAAAGATTTTCTGGGCTTGAAACTGCCTGATGAGCCAGAATTACAGCTTCCGCAAATTAAACAGCCTAAACTTACCGAAGGTGTAGAATATATGCCAAGTGGCGGGGTAGCTGTGGTGGGTCCGTTTAGTGCGATATATAATAAAGTAAGCCGGGAAGCCAAAGAAAAGAAAAAAGTGCAGGCTTTGAGGGTGCAGGAATATAAAAAGAAATCGTATGAAACCAAGTTTAACCAGCAGCTGGTGCAACGGCTAACTGGCCTGAAAGACCAGGCGCTGGAAGAGTTTATGAAGTATTGCAAACTTTCGGAGGCAATGGTGATACAAGCAGAGAATGAATATGAAATCGTAATAGCCATCAATAACTGTTTCAAAGAATTTAAGGAATCAAAAGGAATGAATTGAGTGTAGAGAACTATATCTGATTTTTAAATAACAATCCCGGTAATTGAAGACTACCGGGATTGTTATTTAATACCCTACATTTAATTGAAAATTAATTCGCAGCATACTATAGCGCAAAAAAATCGTTCTACAAGAAAAGGAATCAGACTTTTTCAGGAAGATCTCACTGTTAACTCTCGTGTGGGCAGTAGAATAAAACCTAAAATCTTATGAAAGTAATTAGTAAACCCAGCCTATACCTGTTTATCATTTTCTGTTCGATCTGGTTATCTCAGGCCGCCTGCGGGCAAAAAAAGAAAGCACAAACCCAGGAGGCAAATGACCCGGAAACGGTGAGTGAAATTTACCAGAACAAGCCTTCTCAAAGCCCCGATGGCACTGGAAAGTATTATATGGAAAGGGAAATTGCACAGGTGATGGGGCATACGGGTGCTGAATGGCTCGAAAGACCAGAACGTGAACAGGAAGAACGGACTGATGCCTTGCTGGAAGCCCTATCCTTACAGAAAGATGATGTAGTGGCAGATATTGGCGCCGGCACCGGATATTTTACTTTCCGCATGAGTCCTCTGGTACCGCAGGGAAAAGTACTGGCTGTAGATATTCAGCAGGAAATGATAGACCTGCTGGAAACAAATAAAGTAAAGAATAAAGCGCCCAATGTAGAAACCGTATTAGGTACATTCAGCAACCCCAAATTACCAGCCGGCAGCGTAGACCTCGTATTGATGGTAGATGCCTATCATGAATTTTCGCACCCCCGCGAGATGATGGAGGTAATTGCTACTGCACTAAAACCTGGCGGAAGAGTAGCCCTGGTAGAATACCGGGCCGAAGACCCTAATGTTCCGATTCGCCCCAGACACAAAATGACTGTTGCCCAGGCACAAAAAGAAATGGAAGCCGTAGGCCTGAAATGGATACAAACCTCCAATGTACTGCCTCAGCAGCACCTGATGTTCTTTCAGAAACCTAAAGATTAAGTAACAAATGAAAATCTAAAAACGATTTTACTATTTATCGTTCTGGAAACCTATTACTGCCGCCGGTACGCATGGCAGATAAAGATTTTCTTCCTAATTTAGCCGGGTTAATTGTACTATGCGCTTCACTCCTTTGTTTCTGCGTACCTCTTGCTGGTTGCTGGTTATTTTTGTTTTCCTTAATGCTTGTGTAGGGGAAGAGTGTGAAACTGTATCCGATCCGGTGATGCGAGTATCTTTTGCCCGGTTTATAGATGCCGAAAGAACTGAAGAACAAGCTGTTACTGTAGCTTTTAAGCACATTTATGGTATAGGTGCCAACCCGCAGCCTCCTCGGAAAGATGACTCATTGGTAAGAAGCAAAGCTGCTATTGCCGGCTTACGGATTCCCCTTTCGCAAGTAAATGATATGTCTACATTTGTATTTGTAAGAGATAGTTTAGCAAATGATACAATTTTTTTCACCTATACCCGTAAACCTTATTTTAGATCTCAGGCGTGTGGATTTGAAATGGAATTTGAGAATCTCCGGGTAATAAAACATTCCAGACAAAATATTGATACTGTACTTGTAACACAGCCTTCGGTGAATGCCCAGAACAATAATGCCAATGTTAAGATTTATTTTGACTAGCCTGCTGCTTGTACTACAGGTAACTGCCTTTGCACAAACGGCCAGAGAAGATACGGTGCTCTCAAATGGGGTACGCATCGGCGTTGATCTGGGAAAAATCGCCTATTACTTCTTAACCAATAAAGGTCACAAAACTTTTGAGGCATCAGCAGATGTAGGCTATAAAAAAGTAGTATTTGTAGCTGAAGCTGGTTTCAGCAACATAACCCTGGAAAAAACAGATACTTTTAACTATAGTTATACGAGCAATGGCTTATTCGGACGAGTGGGCGTAGAGAGCAACCTGCTGAAAGGTGGCGACGATGCTATTTTTATAGGAGCCAGGTATGGAGTAAGCCGGTTTAGTTTTGCCGCTGATAATATATTGATTTATGATGAATACTGGGGCAGTTATAATGAACCCGCACCCAAACAAAACGGAATGGCACACTGGCTGGAAGGCGTTGGTGGTGTAAAAGTAAATGTATTCAGTAATGTGTATATTGGTTTTACCGGCCGGCTCAAAGTAAAAATTGCCCAGAGCAAATACAATGGGCTGGATGCCGTTTTCATACCGGGTTTTGGCAAAGCCGACAAAAATATTATGATGGGCCTGAGCTATTATGTATTTTACCGCATTCCATTTAAAGAGAAGAATACCACTGCCGGGAAGTAAAAAGACTTATCATTGGATTAATTAAGTTCCTGCCCCTTACGTGTAACAAACGCAGATTGATCCTAAATCTCTCCCTAAGCCACTTTTGTCTTTGCTATATGCAGCAAGTATTTATTACATTATCTGCTTTAATTTTTCCGGTATACTGTTATCATTTTCTATGATAAGATTTGTTTGAAGTAATTTATTCTTTCTCTATGTGCCTCCCGAGAAGGTCACTTATTAAGTGAGTTATGCTTACTATTAAGCTAGCCATGCAATTATATACCCTTCCAATATTTTGATTCTTCAGGTATATCAACATTGCAGATAAGTGCTACCTTTGGAAAAGCATACCATTTAACCAGAGGAATGTATGAATGAGGAAATTCAAAAACGATACTACAGTATCGGTGAAGTAGCCGAAAGATTTAACGTTAATACTTCACTCATCCGCTTTTGGGAATCGGAGTTTGACATGCTGCGGCCGAAAAAAAATAAAAAAGGCGACCGGCAGTTTACCCAGAAAGACATTGAGTGTGTACAAACGATCTATCATCTGGTAAAAGAAAAAGGCTATACTTTGCAGGGAGCCAAAGATTTTATGAAAGCCAAATCAGCCAAGCACTCGGAAAATGCTGAGCTGATCACATCGCTGGAGAAAATAAAATCTTTCTTAGCAGAGCTGCGGGATAAGTTATAACAAACACAGCTCAGTCATATCATCCCTTTATCTATGAAACCTAACCGCCGAAGTTTTATTAAAAAGAGTGCTTCTCTGGCTGCCTTATCTGGCGTAAATGGAATCTCTCTGGAAAGTAGCGCACAAACTAAGACTTCCCTGGCTAGTTCTCAGCCATTAAAAGATGCTGGTATGCAACTGTGCGAGGCTTATTTCTTTGGGATGCAGCCTCAGAAAATAGCCTTAGCCAAGCAGATGGATGTACTGGGTGCTGTAGGCGGAATCAATCCGGGCATGGTAGGTCTGAAAGAGGCAAAACCCTGGGAATATGAAGCCATTGCAGCTGTAAAAAAAGCCTGGGAAAAAGAAGGATTGCAATTAAAAGTAATTGAAGGTCCACCGGCTTTAGGCGAAAAGACAAAAATTGGTTTACCCGGTAAAGATGAGGAAATATCCAACTTCATTACACTGATGAAAAACCTGGCAAAAGCCGGTATTGATACCATTTGCTATAACTGGATGCCTGCCATTGGCTGGTACAGAACCCAGGATGACCGTCCTGGAAGAGGCGGTGCCCTGGTAACCGCATTTGATAATGAAGGCATACAAAATCTGCCGCTCACCCAGTATGGAGAAGTTTCGAAAGAAACCTTGTGGAAGAATCTGGAATATTTTTTAAAAGCAGTAGTGCCGGAAGCGGAAAAAGCAGGTATTAAACTAGCCATGCATCCGGACGATCCTCAGGTAGACAGCATTCGTGGTATTTCGCGTATTATGACCACTGGCAATGCCTTTAAACGGATGCTTGATATTTATCCAAGTCCTAATAATGGGATTACGATGTGCCAGGGAAATTTTGCCCTGATGGGAGAAGATATTGTTGAACTGATTAAGGATTTCGGCAAACGTGGGAAAATACATTTTGTGCATTTCAGAAATGTACGGGGCAACAAATTCAACTTTGAGGAAACCTTTCATGATGAAGGCATTATTGATATGTACCAGGCTATGAAAACCTATGTAGATGTGGGATTTAAAGGCCCGATTCGCCCCGACCATGTACCAACCATGGCCGGCGACAGCAATGAATATCCCGGCTATAGTACCATCGGATGTTTATATGCCCTGGGGTATATGCGGGGATTGCTGGAATCAATCAGTAAGCAAAAAACATAAGAATTTATCAGTTTTCATCTTCACGACTACCTTATTTTCTTCACTAATTTATTAGATAATTATGCGACTGATTCAATGCATAGATACTACCGGTGTGCGCAAAGTAGGAATTGTAGAAAAAGATACCGTTCAGTTCTTAAGAGATGTATCTTCTACCTATCAATTATTCCAGAAAGCGCTTGGCAATCACATCAGCATGGAAGAACAAGCAAAACAACTGGCTTCCGGCCAGTATCAATCATATGAAAATATAGCTTCACAGGGCAAAATTTTAGTGCCGCTGGATCATCCCGACCCTTATCATGCCTGGCTTACTGGTACTGGCCTGACTCATCTGGGGAGTGCTGCTTCCAGAGATAGTATGCACCAGAAGTTGCAGAACAAACAGGAGCTTACTGATTCTATGAAAATGTTTCAGATGGGTCTGGAAAACGGAAAGATGAGAGGAAATACGCCAGCTTCGCAACCAGAATGGTTTTACAAGGGCAATGGACTTGGTGTAGTACATCCTGATCAGCCGCTGCTCTCCCCTGCTTTTGCCCTGGATGGTGGAGAAGAACCGGAAATAGTAGGATTATATATAATAGATGCTGACGGAAATCCCAGGCGGCTTGGTTTTGCCCTGGGCAACGAATTTTCAGACCACCGCATGGAACGGATCAATTACCTGTACCTGGCACATTCCAAACTCAGGCCTTGTTCATTCGGTCCGGAATTGCTGTTGGGTGAACTGCCAGGACATATAACTGGTATGAGCCGGATTTACCGCAACGGCGGGTTGCTATGGGAGAAAGAGTTTTTGACCGGAGAGGAAAATATGAGCCATAATCTGGCAAATCTGGAACACCATCACTTTAAATATGAAATGTTCCGGCAACCCGGCGATGTACACGTACATTTCTTTGGAACATCGGTGCTTAGTTTTGCCAATGGCATTACAACCCAGGATGGGGATATATTTGAAATTGAGGCAGAAGGTTTTGGCCGGCCTTTAAGGAATAAGCTACAAGTAAGAACGAGTTAAATAAATCATTCTTCCTCCAGAATCGCCTTCTGATGGGCTTTGGGCAAAGAGGCAACCACCAGATTGTAAGAATCATCAATCCATTCATGCAACAAGCGTAAACCTGCTGAACCGTCGGCAATAATGGTGTTCCAGTGCTTTTTGTTCATATGATAACCAGGTCGTACACAAGCATATGTTTCTCTTAGGAATACTGCCTTTTCCGGATCACATTTTACATTAAAGCTTAGTGGTTTGCTTTCCATGCCAGTAAGGGCAAATATTTTACCGCCCACCTTAAAAACAAGTGTATCTTCTCCGAAAGGCAATTCTTCACTTGCTCCTTTTTTTTGTAAACAATAGGTTCTAAAATCTTCTATATTCAAGTTATAATAAGTTTATCAAAGTGAATATTCTCTTTGCCTGCCAGCAGTTACTTGTACTGAAAAATAAGCACCACCCACCAGAATGATATAATTTCCTGGATTAAGATCGTTGATGATGGCCATTCCTGAATTAAAACTTCCTGTTTTGAGTGGTTGCGTAACTGTAGGAACAGACCATGAACCTTCAGTATACAATTGAAAGAAAACATTTTCTGGAACAAACATCCCATTTAATTTAAGTTTCAGGCTACCGGTCAGGTCATCTTCTTTCTTACAAGACGAGAGCAGACAAAAGAAGAGGAACACGTAGAGATAAGTAACTATTCTTTTCATAGCTGGCATATAAATAAAGCAGGCACCCCATAGCAGTGCCTGCCTAAAATTATGAATTGGCCGGAAATAAAAAAAGATCAGGAAAAGAACTTTTTAATGATAATAAATATAATCCCGATCAGAAACATGATCATGGAAATTTTATTAATTCCATGCATCATTCTCAGGTTCACATTGGTAGGGCGGCTGGGGTCATTTTTTCTGAAAAAATAACCAAATACTTCACCCAGGCGGAAATACTCTTTAATTCTACTCATTCAATATTGATTTATAGGAAGCATATGCCTGCTTTCTTGTCAGATAACAATCTGGCAAACAATAAAGTTAGAATATTCCTCGGATTTATTTACTAATTCTGACCGTGTTTATAATGATTTGTCTGCTATTGAATGTTCGTGTGTAAAAGATTATTGATGCTATTTTTATAAAACAGCCATCCCACATGAAATGGCTGTTTTAAGTTCATATACGATCCATTCTCTTATTCTATTGCTTATTACTCTAATTATCAGCCTAATACAAACTACTGAGTTCACTTAGTGGCCGAGGGGCGGGCGGAATGTTTTTTACAGGTTTAACAGTTTTCAGATAAACAAAAATGGCTTTTAAATCATTGTCTTCCAGCTTTGAAAACATAGGCCAGGGCATTGGAGGTAAGAGCATCCGGTTGTTAGGCAATCCCTTGTATTTTCCTTCCCGTAAGGCCCTGAAAAACTGTTCTTCCGTCCAGTTACCAATACCGGTAGCATCAGAGGTGATATTAGCTGCAAAAGATGCACCCCATGGACCAACAGTAGCTGTAGTGTGTGCATTAAATAATACCCAGGGTCCGACTATGGCAGTATCCACTTTAGCAATTGGCATATCCTGCGGATGTCCGGAAAGCAACCGATCCGGATCAGGTTCGGGACCTCTGGGACCAAATTTTTTGGGTGAATGGCAGTCATGGCAACCCATAATAGTAACCAGGTATTCTCCCCGCTTCACCATAGTTTCGTTGGTTGTAGTTTCGCTTACTTCACTTTCTTCGCTGAGTTCGGTGGCTGCTTTAGATTCAGATTTTGAATTATTGCAGGCTACCATTCCACTGATAATGGTGCAGATTGTCCAGATAGCCAGAGCTATATTAATGATTGTTTTATTCATCTGACGATACATGTTTTAGTGATGAGTGTATATTTTCAGGTGGTGTTTTATTTATTTTCCATTCTCAAATGTTTTAGAGCAAGCCTGTATCAGGCAAGAAGGTGCAATTGCTGGTAGTAGAGCTGAAGTATTGTGGGTAATATAATTATATAAATAGAAAATATGCAAAAAGTGTATCAATAAGCCTGCAAGGATTTCGCATCGCTGCAGGCTTAACAAATTTACTTGTAGGCAACCACTGCACTTGCTGGTCCGGTCAGGTGGATTTTGGCAGTAGAACGGAAACCTGCTCCAATAGCCCACTGGTTGAATTCAGCCAGAGTATAATCAAAGCCTCCTTCTGTCTCAATGAGCATATTCAGTGACATCATCAGGCCAAATGCATTGTGGCGGCGTTCGTCATCAATAATATTTTCGATCACCACCAGGGCACCATTTTCGGGAAGGGCGTCATATGCTTTTTGTATCAATTTTTTCTTGTCCGCTACGCCCCAGTCGTGCAGAATATTTCCCATGGTGATTACTTCAGCTTTTGGAAAATCCTGGCTCATCATATCTAAACTGCTTACAGTAATCTGATGTGTTAATCCGGCTTTTTCTACATTTTTTAGGGCAATGGGTTCTACCGGTGGTAGATCGAGGGAAGTAATTTGCAGATGTGGATGCTGAGTCGCTACTGAAATAGACAACAGCGCATTTGCCCCGCCAATATCTGCGAGCGAACGATACTGTTCAAACGGAAATTTTTCGGCGAGGGCAGCAAAATTACCTTTTTGTACACCTGCCATCCCATTCATAAACTGCTGTAAAACCTCTGGCTGGGTATAAATGGCTTCGAAAACTGGTTTACCGGTGTATTTCACCTCATTCTGCGGCTTGCCGGTACGCAGAGCTTCTTCCAGATCTCCCCAGAATTTATACAGGCGGTCGTTGGCCATTTCCAGAATACCTCCGATATAGCTGGGTTTGTTCTTATCCAGGAAAAGGGCTGTTTCTTCCGTATTTTCATAAAAAGAGCTATAACCTATTCTTTCCCGCTGCAAAAACTGGAGCGTTACCAGGGTATCCATAAAATCATAAAAGCCTCTTTCATGCAATTGTAATCTGGTTCTGATTTCTTCTCCATGCAAAAGATTGTCTCCCAGGAGGGTAAATACTTCGAGTTTGATGGCAGTCAGTAAAGTTTTAGATGCCCAGAATCCCATACCTACTTCCAGGATATGTGCCGGGTTAGCTACTTTGTTTAGTGTTGTTTTTACAGTGTTCATTGTGTGGTGGGTGATTATAATTTGTGTTAGGCCTCTACTGGTTTGCGTAAAAATGTACTTTTATGTTCTTTTATAAAATCGGCATAGCTTCTGGGAGGGCGTCCTAACAGTTGTGTGAGCTCAGAAAGCTCATTTTCCGAAGCTATAAGGCCCTGTTTCTGGAAAAACTGATACATTTCTACCCAGTCATCTACTTTCCAGGCAGGCAATATAAGTTTTGCCTGTGCTGCCCAGGATACCAGGTCATTGCCAGCATAGGCAACAGGGTAATTTAGTATTTCGGTTAACAGATGGGCAGTAGTAGCTCCATTCAGTATATCCGGGCCAACCAGGGCTATCGTTTTTCCATTTAACTCATCTGAATACAATGCCTTTACGGCTATTTCAGCAATGTCACGTACATCTACCCGGTTCAAACCAATGTGGCCAATAGGTTGCGGATAAAGATTATAACCAGCTATGGCTTCTACCAGCCAGAAATCGTTCTGGTAAAAATTATTAGGACTTACAAAAGTATAGGACAGGCCAGAGTTGATCACGGCTTCTTCAATGGCAATTTTGGTATAAAAGTGAGGAACATGCGGAGCCTGACGGACTTGGTGGATGCTCTGGTATACTATTTTCCTGACACCTGCTTTTTTGGCTGCTGCTACCGCATGAATACCTTGCTGTATTTCGGTATGGCTCTGGGCATTCAGTAAAAATACGTTGTCAATGCCTTCAAATGCTTGATCAAGGGTTTCGGGCTTATCCAGGTCACCTATCACTGCCTCCACGGATTTTGGTAAGCGAATGGCATTTTCAGGAGAAGTAGTGAGTACCCGTACCTGTTTGTTTTCTTGTAGCAGATACTGAACTACCTGGCTGCCTACGGTTCCGGTACCCCCGGTAACTAATGTTTTCATATGTCTGTAATTATGTGGCGTTTATCTTGATTCAAAAGTAGGTATGCCACAATACAGCTCCGGAAAAAAGGCGTGAACAGTGCTGAAAAAGGAGTGAATGGAACGAAGAAAGGCGTGAATGGAAGGCTACATCAATAATATTTCAAACCACCTTCTCCTTTAAAAAAGAGAAAGTTGTCCTGATGCAATAAATATAATATAAGCGATTCTTCATGCTACTCTGATATCCCGGGAAGCAGCAGATATACAGTGGTACCTTCGTTGGGAATGCTGGTGATGGATACTTCGCCGCCATTGAGTTTGACCATTTCTTTCACTAATACCAAACCCAGACCAGTTCCTTTTTCTTTGGCCGTGCCTCTGGTGCTCTTATTTTCTTTCAAATCAAACAGGGCAGGTATATGTTCGGGCAAAATTCCTACTCCATCATCTTTTACGGTGATCAAAGCGGTTTGTGCCTGCTGAATAGCAGTAATTATGATATTGCCTCCCGGACGGGTAAATTTGATGGCATTGCTTACTAAATTGCGTAATACAGTATGGGTAGCGTTTCTGTCGGCAAACACAGCAAGACAGTCAGGGTTATTTACTTGTATCTGAATATTTTTAGCTGCGGCAATATCATCGTAAAGTTCAATCACTTCTTTAACTATTTCATCCAGGCAGATTTCCTCCGGGTGTATTTTTAAATCGCCGGTCTGGGTGATCGACCAGTTGAGCAGGTTATCTATAATGCAATTTAGGGTTTTGGCTTCCTTTACGATATTATTTCCGGTTTCAATTACCTTTTGGGTATCGCCTTTTTTACTAAAATACTGAATCAGTTCAGCTACGTGTTGGAGAGCCGCCGCCGGATTACGCAGATCGTGACCGATAATGGCAAACAAACGGTCTTTGCTGGCATTGGCTTTTTCTAGTTCCTGTTTTTGCTTTTCGAGAGCGGCCGTTCTTTCCTGTACTTTTTGCTCTAATTGTTCCAATATAATGGCATTCTGAATAGAGTGTGCCATTAACTGGGAAAGTGTCATCAGAAACTCTTCATCTTCCAGGCTAAAAAAATTCAGGTCGGCACTTTCGGCAGAAAGTACAGCGATGAGTTCATCATTCACCAGCAGGGGCAAAGCTACCTGGCTTTCTGCATTAGAAAGTGAAGGCAGGAAAATATCTTGTTTAAGTTGAGACCCCTGGGCGATGATGGACATATAAGTGCGGGACCGTGAAATATTGGCCATCCGAAGCTTTTTCTTTTTCAATGCAACTACTCCAATAATACCTTGCCCTACGTTTACTTCTGCACCAATCCCTTGTTCATCAAAACCCCGGCTGGAAAATACTTTTAATCTCTGCCTGGTATCATCTGGCAGCAGCAACATCGTATGTTTCAGGCCTAGGCTATGATCTAATATAGCCAGAATATTATCCAGTTTCTCCTTCAGTATGGAAGTTTTGCTTAGTTCCAGCGAAAGTTGCCGGATGATTTCATTCTTTCTTTTTTCGGCTTCCAGCTCCTTGAAAGAAACAGAAAGCTTTATTATATTTTCCATTTCTAATTATTCTCCTTCATAGATAACTTCTACCGATTCCACTTTACAGATCAAAGCCGCTTTAATAACAAAATCTATCTTGATTTTCATCATAGAAGTAATAGCCATCAGTTGCATCTCCATTTGCTCAAAAATAGGTCCTTCTGTCTGGATTTCCAGGTAGCGCAATTTCACTTTCCACATAGAAAAAGTATCGGGAGAAGTAATAATAGCTGTAGCTACTGGGTTTTCCTGCAAATTTCGCCAGGTTTTATTCATGAACTGGAAGGAAAGCGCTACATGCCTGGAATCTACATAAAACATTTGCGAAATAAATGTAACATTAGGAATTCCATCTTTACTGGCAGTAGACAAGGTAGAAGGGATCACGCCTTGCATACCTGACAGCATTTCTTTGGTAATTTCAGGCTTAGTGGATATGTATTTCATAATTGTTAAACAGCCAGCCTTTCTCCAGTGCCTTTTCTGGGCGTTTGTTCATATACTTCTTCTGCTACCATACGCAAAGCGATACAAGGCTGCCGGAAGTACGCTTTATAAGCCTTTTCTCTGGATAATCCTTGTTTTTGTAAGGCCTTTGCAAAATCGTCCATATACGCTTTCTGATATTTTATCTCTTCTTCTGTGGACGCCCGGTGGGAAATATAGGTGCCTTTTACCTGATAGGATTCATAAGTAAAAATAATAGCTGTAAGAAAGGTGATTTTATCAGTAACAGACAAATTTCGGATAACGTCAGCTCCATAGCTTTCCGGAATATATACTGTCAGGTGGCGGCGGTCAGCATCTACCTGCACGCCCAGCACCCGGACCATATCTGTTTCCAGCTGTTCGTTCGTATTACACAACCAGACCGAAGCAGCGGCAGATTCAATACAACTAATTAAATTATCATTTAAGTGCATCATTCCTTTGTTATCAACCTTCTAAAATAGTGATTTTACAGCATTTTCAGCCGGGAGAACAAAGTATTTTTATAGGTTTTACTAAAGGGGATCTGTTTGCCGGCTATTTCGAGGCTGTTCTGACTCAGGCGTACTTTCTCAATGGCATCGATATTAATGATATAGGAGCGGTGCACCTGTAAAAATTGCTCTGTCGGAAGGGCATCAGCTATGTTTTTGAGTTGTACGCTGAGCAGGTATTTTTTCTCCCTGGTGTAAATGAAGCAGTATTTATCATACGCTTCTACGAGCAGTATATCCGGTAAAGAAATTTTAATCAGGTTATCTCCTTCTTTTACAAATACCGATTTTGCAGCAATGTCTTTATTGCGGGATTTGGCAATATAACTGCTTTCTTTTTGCTTCTTATAACAAGCCAGTTCAATCGCCGCCTGTAGTTGCTCGGGCTGGTAAGGTTTATTAATATAGGCATCCGGCAGGGTTTCTTTGGCTTTTTTAAATACCTGCTCTTCCTTTAGTGAAGTAACATAGATCACCGGGATATCTATGTTTTCGTTGATTTTTTTCACCAGATCTATGCCTGTGAAGGCTTCTCCAATATCTACATCCATCAGCAGCAGATCAGGATCGGTGGCTTCCAGCAATCGGATCAGGTCTTTAGAATTATCGGCAATATCAATCAATTCGTAACCTAAGGTATCCAGCGTCATCCGTAAAATATCGGCATGCAGGGTATTATCTTCTAAGGCAAGTATTCGTATCCGGGGCATCGGGTCACATGGGTTTATACTTATAAGCTAAGTTATGGTCTATTGCTTATCTTGTGAATTAATTGGAAAAAAGATTCAGCGTAAACTTCGGATTGCCAAAAATTTTCTCGCCATTAAGCAGACAGCTCAAAACTTTTATGAGCGCAGATACTGTACAAGTGCATGAAATAATGTATACCAACAACCATTCAATACCCAGCTTGCGTTTAACAAAGGCATGAGCAGAGCATTTGTAAAAGAAGACGATTCCGGACAAGCACCTATCATTCCGCCTAGAGCGGCCCTACCTGCAGGTGTTCCTAATTATGTAACGCCGCAGGGTCTGGCCATGCTGCGAACCGAATTAGCAGCGCTTGAAACAAAGCATACACAAATAGAAACCAGCGCTCTGGAAGATTCGGAGCGTACGCGGCAACTTACTATTCTCAATGCTCAGCTAAACGCCCTTACCAGTCGTATCGCCTCTGCCAAACTCATTGACCCGGGCAGCCAGCCTTCTGATCAGGTCAGGTTTGGAGCAACGGTAACCTTGCGTACCCGGAATGGAAAGCAGGCTGGTACAGAACGGCAGTTTACCATTGTAGGTGTAGATGAAGCCTCTGTACCTGAAGGAAAGATCGCCTTTATTGCACCTATTGCCCGTACGCTCACAGGTGTAACTATCGGACAAATACTTTTGCTGCAAATGGGTCCCAGCCAGGAAGAAGTAGAGGTCATAGACATTAGCTATGCCAGCCCGGAGAAAAGCACAAATGAATAAAGCGCCTGTTTATTCTTCTTTGTTATCTTCTTCCGAAGGTTTATCTGTTTTCCGGCGTTTGGGCTTTTGCTCTTCGCTTTCAAAAATATCATCCCTATCCCGGAGTTTTTTATCATCTACATTCCGGTTCAGAAACTCATTGATCTTGTTGATATCAAAGTTAGTAATGATTTCTCCGAAAGAATTTACCTGAATATCAAAGCCTTCCAGTTCTTTGTTTACTTTGGGCTTGCTGGTTTTGGAGGTTTTCTTATTTGCCATATATGTAGGATTACGAATTAGAATATACGAAAATTGAAGTATTAATATCTGGAGGTTAAAGGTTTATAAAGTTTGATTTAACTCTTTACGCCGTATATCTACATGCTTTGAAGAAATAATGCGAATAAACGATTGCGCTATAAAAATATAAAATAAAGTCTAATAATTACAGATAGAACCTGCCTGCTTACACATACGCTGTTCTCGTTCCTGATGGCCGAAAACTGGGCTGATTTTTTAAACAAACTTGGAAGGCAAAGTCTTCACCTTGTCATTGAAATAATTTTCAATATATCTTTAATTATACTTTATATAATTATAAGTAAAATCACGATATTGCTATTTTTAAATAAGCCTATTCAACCTATGCTTTACTAAATCAGTCAGCTAAACATTCACCTTATTATAATTTGATTACTTATCACATTACCTAAACTTATGTCCGTAAAAGATTACGCTAAAAAAACAGCTTTTGCCCTTATATTGAGTGCCATGGCTGGCGGAGGGTTCTATGCCTGTAAAACGGCAACTACCGCCAGTATCCCTACTGTGAGCCAGCCGGTGGCAGAAACAAAAACACCCAGGGTACTTATCTTCTCTAAAACAAGTGGATATTACCACCAGTCGATTCCCAGTGGAATAGCGGCTATTCAGAAATTAGGCCGGGAAAATAACTTCGCCGTAGATACCACTAAAAATTCTGCCTATTTTGTAGAAGACAGCCTGAAAAACTATAGTGCTGTTATTTTCCTGAGCACCACCCAGAATGTACTCAATCCGGATCAGCAGGTAGCCTTTGAGCGTTTTATTCAGGCCGGAGGAGGTTTTGTGGGCATTCATGCAGCAGCCGATACCGAATATAACTGGCCCTGGTATAACAAACTGGTAGGCGCATATTTTTTGAGCCATCCCAACAATCCCAATGTACGCAAGGCTACAATTGATGTAATCGACACTTCTCATATTTCCACCAAAGGATTGCCTGCCCGCTGGGAGCGCAACGACGAGTGGTATAATTATAAAAGCATCAATCCCGACCTGAAAGTGCTGGCTAAACTAGATGAGGACAGCTATGAAGGCGGAGAGAATGCTGGCAACCATCCGATTGTATGGTACCATGACTATGATGGCGGACGGGCTTTTTACACTGGCTTAGGACATACCAACGAAACCTTTGTGGAACCTATGTTTGTGAATCACCTGCTGGGTGGTATCCGTTATGCCATCGGGCAGAATCAGAAACTAGACTATTCAAAAGCGTATGGGGTGAAAAAGCCTGAGGAGAACCGCTTCAAAAAAACCATTCTTTCCAATGATTTAAACGAACCTATGGAACTGGCGGTAGCACCAGACGGACGAGTGTTCTACGTAGAACGGGCTGGTAAATTTTATATGTATGACCCGGCAACCAAGAAAACCCGCCTGTTGCGTGATTTTCCGGTAAAAGCGGTAGAAAAATATCTCAATGGCTTGCTGGGAATTACGTTAGATCCGGATTTCAGCCAGAATAACTGGATGTATTTCTTCCATACCGCCGAAGAAAACGGACAGACTAAACAGCATGTTTCCCGTTTCACCCTGGGCAAAGATGGTTTTCTGGACCTGGCTTCAGAAAAAGTAATTATCCAGATTCCCATTGACCTGGAAGTAAGTGCCCATACCGGCGGCTCTCTGGCCTGGGACAAAGACAAAAACCTGTACATTTCTACCGGCGACAATACTGTTCCCTTCGAATCCAGTGGCTTTGCTCCTATCGACGACAGGCCAGGACGTTTAACCTTCGATGCCCAGCGCTCTGCCGGAAATCCCAATGACCTTCGTGGCAAAATCCTTAAAATTCACCCGGAAGCAGATGGCACCTATACCATTCCGGAAGGAAACCTCTTTCCAAAAGGTACGCCTGGCACCCGCCCGGAAATTTATGTCATGGGTTGCCGCAATCCTTATCGCATGTCGGTAGACCAGGAAACTTCTATTGTATACTGGGGTGAAATTGGCCCGGATTCTGGTACAGATGGTCCGCAAGGCCCGAGAGGTTATGATGAAATTAACCAGGCAAAAAAACCCGGTAACTATGGCTGGCCGCTGTTTGTAGGTGATAGTAAGCCTTATCACGATTATGACTTCGAAACCAAAGCGGTTGGCAATTTATTCGATATAAATGCGCCGGTAAATAATTCACCCAATAATACTGGTGCCAAAACCTTACCTCCGGCTCAGAAAGCCATGATCTGGTATCCGTATAATAAATCAGATGAATTTCCTGAACTGGGTACTGGCGGCAGAAGCGCAGAAGCCGGTCCGGTCTATCACTTTGATGCAAACCTGAAGTCAGAGGTAAAAATACCAGAGTACTACGATAAAGCTCTGTTCATTTTTGACTGGATGCGTAACTGGGTGTTTGCCGTACGTTTAGACGAAAATCAGAACTTCAAACGGATGGAGCCATTTATGGCCACCAATGGCGATTTCAGACGGCCAATAGATATGGAAATTGGTCCGGGAGGTGAATTCTACATGCTGGAATATGGTACCGTATATGGCATTGATAACGACGATGCCCGGCTTGTAAAAATAGAGTTTAATCCCGGAAACCGCATGCCGGTAGCCATGGCTTCTGCCAGAGATACCATTGGGTTAGCGCCTTTGAAAGTAAACTTCAGCAGCCGCCGCAGCTATGATTTCGATGAGGAAGACAAACTGAGTTATGAGTGGACATTCGAAAAAAACCAGCCAGTTTCTACAGAAGCGAATCCTTCCTATACTTTCCAGAAAGATGGAGTATACCCGGTACTATTGAAAGTTACAGACCCTTCGGGCATGAGCAGCACTGATACCCTCGAGGTAAAAGTAGGCAATACATTGCCCCAGGTGGCGATCAATACAGAAGGTAATAGCACTTTCTTTTTTGCCCAGGATACGCCTCTCAAATATGCAGTAGAAGTAAAAGACAATGAAGACAAAGTAATTGACAAGAAAAAAGTACAGGTTAAGCTCAACTATATTCCCAAAGTAGCCAGCCAGCAGGCAATAACAGGTCACCAGCAAATTACCAGTTCTTATAATCTGGGCAAAAACCTGATGGCAAACAGCGACTGCAAGGCTTGTCACCAACTGAACGGAAAATCGGTAGGGCCATCTTTTATGGAAGTTTCCCAGAAATATACTGGCGATAAAAATGCAGTAGCGAAACTAGCCAACAAAATCATTACCGGTGGCGGTGGCGTATGGGGCGAAAAAGCCATGAATGCTCATCCGCAATTGTCCGTGGAAGATGCTTCTGAAATTGTAAAATATGTACTTACCTTATCTACGCAACAGTCGCAGGCTAAACTTCCATTGCAGGGAAATACAGTATTGAAAGAACATGTGGGCAAAGAAACGCAGGGACGGTATATTCTGACGGCTTCTTATACAGACAAAGGCGGAAGTATTACGCCCCTGAGCCGGACAGAAACACTTATCCTACGTCCTTCCAAGGTTGAAGCAGAAGATGCTGATGTGATGAGTAATGCGCAGCGGTTCGGCAGGGCAGCTGGTGGTGCTAATAAAGCCTATCTGATGTTTAAAAACATAGACCTGACAGGTATCAGCAAGCTGAATTATTCTTATTCTTCCAGTGGAGATGGGATAGTAGAAGTACATACTGGTTCGGCAAAAGGTCCGGTGATTAGTACACTCGACTTTACAGCAACAGGTGGCAGAGGAAAATATGCAGAGTTGAGCGCCCCTCTCAATAATCCTGGCGGCAAACATGACCTGTATTTTGTTTTCAAGAAGAAAGACGAAAAAGTGAATGACAATACTCCTTTAATCGGCATCGACTGGATCAGCTTTGAGAAGTAACTCTGGATTGAAAGATTAAAATTTAGAAGCGTATATAGCATGTATAGCGGGAAATAAACTTCCCGCTATACTTTTTATAGCCTTATTTTTACATCATACACCCTTTCACCTATGAACTTTTTTCCCGCTCAAACCTGTTTTTCATCGGAGCCTTATTCTTAGTTAGCTGCCTGAATACTACTTCAAAAAAAACATCCTCAGATGGCTGGATTCAGTTGTTTAATGGAAAAGATCTGAAAGACTGGCAGGTTAAAATCAGAAACTATCCTCTGAATGAAAATTACGGCAATACTTTCCAGGTAGAAAATGGAGTCATGAAAGTAGATTACAGCCAGTATCAGAACTTTGATGAAAAGTTTGGGCATATTTTCTACAAACAGAAATATTCTTATTACCTGCTCTCTCTGGAATATAGGTTTACAGGCGAACAGGCCAAAGGTGGTCCGGGATGGGCGATCCGCAATAGTGGCGCTATGCTGCACTGCCAGCCACCTGCTACCATGGGCCTGGATCAGGATTTTCCCATTTCCATTGAAGTACAATTTCTGGGTGGCAATGGCAAAGACGAACGGCATACAGCCAATTTATGTACCCCCGGCACCAATGTAGTACTGAATGGCAAGCTATTTACGCCGCATTGTATTGACTCTAATTCTAAAACCTATCATGGCGACCAGTGGGTTCGGGCAGATGTGCTGGTATTAGGCGATTCTCTTGTGAAACATATCGTGGAAGGAGACACGGTATTGACGTACGAAAAACCCCAGATTGGTGGTGGCAATGTAAGTAGCCATGACCCGGCTGTTAAAATGGATGGCAAATTACTTACAGAAGGATACATTGCCCTGCAAAGCGAAAGCCATCCGGTAGAATTTCGCAGAGTAGAACTTTACAACCTGGAGAAGCAGTCAAAAAATACGGTTGCACTACAGGCAGCACTCACCGCTTTGCAGCAAAGAAAAAACCACCGCTGAGTCAGCTCAAAGGGTCATCTCATTCACGCCTGATTATTTCAAGTTACTTTTCTTCAGCTAAAACTGGTTCGTTCATTTACCAGAATTTACTACTTTTCCGCCCGGAAGTGATGAGCACTATTGCTCCAGGCAGGTATTACCTTACTTCGCAGAATTCTATCAAATGTGATCAGTAAACAGGTGTTATGTTTACATTCAGTGAACAATTTGCTACATACTTTTTTCCGGAGTAACAACATTTAAAAAATTGTATTTACTTCACCGAAAATTTCTGAGTAACCGGATTCCTAAGCTTATGAAAGATTTCAAACAGTATTACATTATACCAGCCACCCCGGAAGAAGTATACCTGGCTTTAACCCATCCGCTTACCCTGCAATTATGGACCGGCGACAAAGTAGAAATGTCTACAGAGCCAGGTTCGGAATTTTCGCTGTGGGATGGAAGTATTGTAGGCAGAAATCTGGAATTTGAAGAGGGCAAAAAGATTGTGCAGCAATGGTATTTTGGCGACCAGTCGGCAGAATCTATCGTCACCATTAAACTCCATCCGCATAAAAAAGGAACTTCCGTTGAATTGAGGCATACCAACATTCCCGATGAAGATTTTGCTGATATTACCGATGGCTGGAACCAGACTTATTTCGGCGCTTTACAGGAATTTTATGAGGAGGAAGATTGAATGTATAGACTTAAAAACTTTTTATTATCTAATATAATTTCGATCTGGTTCAATAAGTCAGATATATTTTTTAATCTTAGAATCTATTAATTTTATATTGCCATACATGACTGAAGAAATTAAAACAGCCTCAGAAGCCATTAAAAATGGAGAAGTAATTTTATATCCAACTGATACTGTCTGGGGCATGGGATGCGACGTACGTAACCAGCAAGCTGTTAATAAAATTTTATCTATAAAAAAGCGTCCTGCCAGTCAGCCTTTGGTAGTGATGATTGCTGAAATTGGCCAGTTATACGATTATGTGCAGAAAGTGCCCGACATTGCCTGGGACATTGTAGAATATGCCGAAAAACCACTGACAGTGATTTATCCGAAAGGAAAAAATGTAGCGCCGAACCTACTGGCCTCTGATGGAAGTATTGCGGTACAACTCAACCGGGATGAGTTTTGCCAGAAACTGATCCAAAAGTGTGGCAGAGCCATTACCTTTACTTCAGCCTGCCAGCACCTGCAACCCAAACCTGCTACCCTCCCCGACGTAGAAATCGATATAGTAAACGCCGTAGATCATGTAGTGAACCTGCCGGTAGTTGATAAAACTAAAAATACAGTCAGGCTTTCTACCATTATCAGGCTGGAACTTAACGGGCAAATAGCTTTCCTCCGGAAGTAAAATGTAGTATAATAGGCTATCCCGGAATTTGAAAAATGGGCTGAACCTGTGAAGTATTCAAAATATCTGTTTTACTTGCAGGTTCTTTTAATGAACAGACCAAGCATATCATGAATTTTGCAGAAACCCTCCAACGAAATCCGGTATTCGGGCTGGTTGCCGAAAGCGCCAGACAGCTCGGAGTGGAAGCTTATGTGATCGGAGGTTTTGTGCGGGATTTATTGCTGAGGCGGCCATCCAAAGATATTGATATTGTGTGTATTGGCAGTGGCATCGACCTGGCAAAACAAGTGGCTAAAAACAGCGACCGGGAAACCAATGTATCGTATTTCAAAAACTTCGGTACGGCCATGCTGCAACTGGACGAATGGGAGGTGGAATTTGTAGGAGCCCGTAAAGAATCGTATCAGCGTCATTCCCGCAAACCCATTGTGGAAGAAGGCACTGTATCAGATGACCAGAACCGCCGGGATTTTACTATTAATGCAATGGCGATCAGTTTGAATATAGCTGATTTTGGCGAACTGATTGATCCATTTAATGGCTTAAAAGACCTGCAGAAAAAAATTATCCGGACACCCTTAGAGCCTAAAATCACTTTTTCTGATGACCCCCTGCGTATGATGCGGGCCATCCGCTTTGCTTCCCAGCTTACGTTTGATATTGAGCCTGGCACCTTTGAAGCAATTGTGGAGGAAAAAGGCCGGATTGAAATAGTTTCGATGGAACGGATTATTGAGGAGCTGAATAAAATTATTCTTTCGCCGCTGCCTTCGTATGGATTTAAACTGCTCTATCATTCTGGCTTGCTCAAACTTATTTTTCCGGAAATGGTAGAACTTCAGGGAGTAGAAACCCTGGATGGCAAAGGCCATAAAGATAATTTTTATCATACCCTGCAGGTACTCGATAATGTAAGCAAGCATTCTCAGGATTTGTGGCTACGGTGGGCAGCTATTCTGCATGATATTGCCAAACCAGCCACTAAACGCTACGACAAGAAGGTAGGCTGGACATTTCATGGGCATGAAGACCTGGGAGCCAAAATGACTCCCCAATTATTTAAGCGCTTTAAACTGCCTTTGAATGAGAAAATGCGCTTTGTGCAGAAACTGGTCCGGCTGCATCTGAGGCCGATTGCGCTGGTGAAAGAAAATATTACCGATTCTGCCCTGCGCCGCCTGCTGTTTGAAGCTGGCGACGACCTGGAAGCGCTCATGCTGCTTTGCCGGGCAGATATTACCTCCAAAAACCACGACAAAGTAAAACGCTATATCCAGAACTTTGATAAGGTAGAACAAAAACTGCATGACCTGGAAGAAAAAGACAAACTCCGCAATTTCCAGCCGGTAATCACCGGAGAGATCATTATGGAAACCTTCGGACTAAAACCCTGCAAGGAAGTAGGTGAGATTAAATCTGTGTTACGGGAAGCTATTCTGGAAGGCCACATCCGCAATGAATACGAGGAAGCTTTTGCCTTTATGCTGGAAAACGGCCGGAAAATCGGACTTTCTCCAGTAAAGGAGTGAGGCTGTTTGCTCTCAGCACTAATTTTATGCACGCCACCCAGGTATTGATGTACAAAGCAGATATGTGAATCCACAGATGAAGGTGCACCAGGTATATTACTTACTATTCATTAACGCCTCAATTTCTTCGGCTTCAATCGGAATACTGGCCATCAGATCAATGTTGCCATCTTTTGTAATTAAAATATTATTCTCAAGACGGATTCCCAGAGATTCTTCCGGAATGTATATGCCAGGTTCGCAGGTAAACACCATTCCTGGCTCAAAGCGGCGGTATTTATTGCCCACATCGTGCACATCGAGGCCCAGAAAGTGTGAAGTGCCATGCATGAAATATTTTCTATACAAAGGCTTGTCCGGGTCCTGGTTTTTTACGGCAGTGGCATCGAGTAAGCCCAGGCCAATCAATTCCTTCTCCATTATTTTGCCTACTTCTTTGTGGTAGTCATCCCAGATATTGCCGGTCACCAGCAGTTGTGTAGCTTCTTTCATTACCCGTAATACGGCATTGTACACCTGCTTCTGCCTGGGTGTAAAACGTCCGTTCACAGGAATACTTCTGGTCATATCGGAGGCATAATTGGCATATTCGGCGGCCACATCCAATAACAATACATCGCCATCTTTACAAAACTGGTTATTCTCTATATAATGCAATACGCAGGCATTGGCACCGGAAGCAATAATCGGCGTATAAGCCGGACCTTTGGAACGATTCCGTAGAAATTCATGGTACAACTCTGCTTCAATCTCATATTCCATTACCCCTGGCTTTACAAAAGTGAGTAAGCGGCGGAAAGCTTTTTCGGTAATAGAACAGGCCGTTTTGATCAGTTCTACTTCTTTTTCTGATTTGATAGCCCGTAACTGGTGCATCAAAGGAGCTACCCGTTTATAGTCATGCAAAGGATAGTGTTCCTTCATAAAGCGGATAAACCTGGCCTCCCTGGTTTCTACTTCAATTACAGCCCTGGTATGCTCGTTAGAATTCAGATATACATATTCGCATTCCGTCATTAAGCCATGCAGAATTCTGGAAAAATCCTGTGCCCAGAAAATGGAAGTAATGCCTGAAGTCTCCATCCCCTCTTCCTTAGTGTATTTATGTCCTTCCCAGATGGCAATATGTTCGCTGGTTTCCCTTAAGAATAATATTTCCCTGTGTTTAGGCTCCTGGCTATCCGGAAACAACAGCAATATACTTTCTTCCTGATCTATGCCAGACAGATAAAATAAATCATTGTTCTGACGGAAACCCATGGTACCATCTGCGTTAGTAGGCATAATATCATTGGAATGAAATATAGCCATAGCGTGTGGTGGCAACAATTTGGCAAGGTTTTGCCGGTTCTGGATAAATAGCTCTTTTCCGATGGGCAGATATCTCATATTACGTATATTTACTTATGTTTCCCTATAAAATGCGTCTGTAAACGGCTGACAAATATGAAAAAAATTTATGTATTCTTACTGTTTTCGCTGTGGATTTGTGAATTGCAGGCACAAAACAAATACTGGATCGTATTCAAAGACAAACATCCGGCATTTACTTCAAATCTTACAAATCCATTTCTTTCGACTAAGCTTTTATTTACTGATATACCAGTTGATAAACCATATATTGATAGTTTGCAAAACAAGGGGATTACTCCTATTGTGATTTCTAAATGGCTCAATGCAGTATCCGCTTTTTTAGATGAGAGGCAAGTAAAACAGGCACAGCAATTTTCTTTTGTACAGGAACTGGTACCCATCAACCGCAACCTTATCATCAGTTCTGCTCCGGGTGCTGACTTTAAACCTGAATATTATAGCACAGTACTTTCTCAAATTGGGGCAGAAGCATTTGTGTTAAAAAACCTGAGTGGAAAAGGGGTAAAAGTAGGCGTAATTGATGTGGGTTTTTATGGAGTTACGGCCAATAAATCACTGCGCCACCTGATTACAGGAAATAAAATTGCAGATATCAAAGATTTTGTAAATCCTCAGAAAAGAGACCATTTCACTGACCTGGAAACTAATTCTGATTATCATGGGAACGAAGTATTGCAGATGATTGCCGGTTTTGAACCTGAAAAAAAGTTACAATACGGACTTGCGACCAACGCTACTTTTTACTTAGCCCGAACTGATCATGGCACCAGAGAAACCCGCAGCGAAGAAGACAACTGGATAGCCGCCATGGAACACATGGATAGTCTGGGAGTAAGGCTGATCAATACTTCCCTTGGATATGCCCTGGGTTTTACAGATTCTAAAGAAAATTACAAACCAGTAGAAATGGATGGCAAAACCAGTATGATCAGCCGGGCTACTCAGATTGCTACTGAAGAAAAAGGCATGCTCATTATAGTATCTGCCGGTAATGAAGGCGACGATCCCAACTGGAAAATTGTATCTACCCCAGCTGATGCAGAAGCCGTATTATCGGTGGGTTCTACTAAAGCAAAGTCTAAAGATAAGATTTCCTACAGCAGCATTGGCCCTGAATTTTTGAGCTATTTGAAACCTAATGTAACTTGTTTCTCCCCTTCCGGTACTTCTTTTTCTGCACCTGTTATTACCGGGTTTGCAGCCTGCCTGATGGAAGCGGCTCCGGAACTCACCAATAAACAACTTAAACACATTATAGAAAAATCAGGGCATTTGTATCCGTATGGCAATAATTATGTAGGCTATGGCGTACCCAATGCAGCTAAGGCGCTTCAATTGCTCAAAGATTCTACGCTTACACTCAACAAGATCACAACCATCCGCCAGAAAGGCACGGTATTTAATCTTGCTATGGAAAATGACAAGGTTGAACGAGCTGTCGTATTCCATAAGAAAAATCAGCATTTCGTCCTCAAACAGGAATTACTAGGTGTAACAAAAGGCAAACTTAGTTTCAAGCGGCACTCTGAAGAAACCAAAACTACCATTGATCTGGGAAATGAGATCATAGAAGTGTTCTGGGAGGAGTAAGGAAACCAGAAGCAGCTTACCTATTTTGCCTTATATTAATCTAACCTATTATTATGGAAACGTCACTCCTTGACCTTGCTCCCATCACCAGACACTTACGTGCCATGGCCAGTTCGCAGTTATTAATTGCTGGGGTGCATCACTTTCACATGTTTGAACACTTACAAAAAGAGCCTTGCTCTATAGAGGAGTTACAAGCGAAATTAGGATTAAAAGAACGGCCTGCGATGGTATTATTTCCGGCTCTTTGTGCCATGCAACTGCTCAATTTCAATACTGAAAATAAACTATATATTACTGAGATGGGCAAGCATCTCATTGAATCTACTCAACCCAATCTGATTTCCTATATAGGACTGGAAAAAGACAATGCAGGCGTATTAGAGATGACACAACTTCTGAAAAACGATGGCCCATTAGATGAGTCTGCATTAACCTATGTGAAAGAAGGAGATACCCCTTCTGTGATGGATGAAGAGGAAACAGCCAGGTTTTTTACTTTGGCGCTGGCAGGCAGAGCCCAATACTTATCACCTATTGTAGCCAGCAAATTACCACAGAAAAAAGCGTATTTGCTGGATGTAGGCGCTGGAACAGGTTTCTATACCTACGAATGGCTCCTGGCCAATCCTGAGGCTACCGCTACTATTTTTGACCGCCCTGCTGTATTAGCAGTAGCTAAAGAATTTCTGGATACCTTTTCCAAAAGCAACCGGAAAGGAGCTGCGGGTGTAAAGGAACGCATAAGCTTCCAGGCTGGTGATATGCTTATAGATGAATTACCTCAGGCAGATATCCTGTTAGCCGCCAGCGTATTTCACGATTGGCCTACTGAAACATGTATGGTATTGGCCAAACGTTTTGCTGATGTTATTCGTCCTGGAGGAGAGTTGTGGGTACACGATGCTTTTCTGAATGATAACTTAGACGGACCATTGGCTGTAACTGATTATTCGGGGATGCTTTTTATGCATACGAAAGGCCGGGCATATAGCCGTAAGGAGTATCGGAATTGGTTTTCACAGGCAGGTTTAACACCTACATCCGAAAATATCCCCACATTATTGGATTATGGATTAATCTCAGCCAGTAAATCGGCTTTGTAAGGCGACAACGCAACAGCTAGGTCCATGAAAAACGCTAAATCCATTTTTTCCGGCGGAACCACAGGAGCATGGCCAGGGCACTCAACAACATAATTCCAAGTACCACAAAATAGCTGTATTTCCACCGGAGTTCAGGCATAAAGTCGAAATTCATTCCATATACACCAGCGATAAAGGTGAGGGGCATAAAAATCGTGGAAATAATAGTGAGCACTTTTACCACATCATTAGTGCGATTGCTGATACTTGTCAGATAAATATCCAGTAAACTTCCCATCGAGTCCCTGTATGATTCGGTTGTATCAATCACCTGTATGGTATGATCGTAGGCATCCCGGATATATTTACGGGTTTCTTTGTGAATCAAAGGCGTTTCTTCCCGTTCCAGACTGCTGATTACTTCCCGCAGCGGCCAGACCGATTTGCGGATAAAAACCAGTTCCTGTTTGAGTTTGTAGAGCGTTTTGAGGGCATTTTCTGAAGGATGGCTTGTAATTTCATCTTCCAGTGCTTCTACCCTTTCTCCTATTTTTTCCAGTACCAGAAAATAATTATCTACAATGGTGTCGATTAATGAGTAAAAAAGAAAATCGGCATCTGAACGCCTGGTACGCCCACTGGCAGTTTCAAGTCTGGTTCGTATCGGATCAAATACATCGCCTTCCCGTTCTTCCTGCAATGAAATAACATAAGTATCACCAAGTACCATGCTTACCTGTTCGGCTTCTACTTCCAGAGTAGTTTTATTGTACCGCAGCATTTTCAGCACAACAAACACATATTTGTCGTAAAACTCGATTTTTGGACGGATCTGTGTATCCAGTACATCTTCCAGCAGCAAGGGATGCAGGTCATACTGTTCTCCCAGAGCTTTAATGATATCAATATTGTGTATACCATCTATATTAATCCAGCTAATATTTCTCGAAAATTTGCAAGCCAGACACTCCTCCAGCGTTGCTGCTATGAATTTTTTATACTCTTTTGCATTGTATTCAATAATAGTAATAGTAACGTCCTTCAGAGGTTTGTCGCCGGTATAGATCAGAGCACCCGGAGACTGGCCTACTTTTTTACTAATATTCTTCGATCGTTTACGCATACATTCAATTTTTACAATAATTTATTACGGGCCAATGGTCATTCATTCTGGCTTCAAGATGGTATGAATCTGTTACGAAAAATAAGAGAATTATTTTGCAAATCGAATCTTATTCAAAATACTGCCTGCACATTTACTGAGTTGCAGGCAATAAAAAAGCGGTGTGTTGAGCACCGCTTTTTTATAGTAACAATATTAATATTCTAAACAAATTACCTGTTCATTGATATCAGGAACTCTTCGTTATTGCGTGTACCTTTCATTTTATCAAGCAGGAACTCCATGGCTTCGTTGGAAGTCATGTCGGCCATATGTTTGCGCAGAATCCATACCCTGGAAAGTTCGTCTTCGTTGATCAGCAGGTCTTCTCTTCTGGTTCCGGAAGCAGGTACATCGATAGCCGGATAGATACGCTTGTTAGAAAGTTTGCGGTCGAGTTGCAGTTCCATATTACCAGTACCTTTGAATTCTTCAAAGATCACCTCATCCATCTTAGAACCGGTTTCAATTAGAGCTGTAGCAATAATGGTAAGCGAACCGCCATTTTCTACATTCCGGGCTGCGCCAAAAAAACGTTTAGGTTTATGTAAGGCATTGGCATCCACACCACCAGATAAAATTTTACCGGAGGAAGGAACCACGGTATTATAGGCACGGGCTAACCTGGTAATAGAATCAAGCAGAATTACTACATCATGGCCACATTCTACCATCCGTTTGGCTTTTTCCAGCACTATACTGGCAACTTTTACATGGCGTTCTGCCTGTTCATCGAACGTAGAAGAAATCACTTCTCCTTTTACACTGCGGGCCATATCAGTCACTTCTTCCGGACGTTCGTCTATCAGTAATACAATCAGGTATACTTCCGGATGATTTTCGGCAATGGCATTGGCTATTTGTTTGAGCAATACAGTTTTACCTGTTTTCGGCTGGGCCACAATCATACCTCTCTGGCCTTTTCCGATAGGCGCAAACAAATCCAGAATACGGGTAGAAAACTGGTCGTGCTTAGTGCTCAGGTTTAATCTTTCTTCAGGGAATAGTGGAGTGAGGTATTCAAAAGGAATGCGGTCGCGGATTTCTTCGGTAGTTTTACCATTGATAGTTTCTACCCGTAATAAAGCGAAGTATTTTTCGCCTTCTTTTGGCGGACGAATTTGTCCTTTTACCGTATCTCCGGTTTTTAAGCCGAATAATTTAATCTGCGATGGAGATACATAAATATCATCCGGACTGGCTAAGTAGTTATAATCTGCTGAACGAAGGAACCCATATCCATCCTGCATAATTTCCAGCACTCCTTCATTCTCGATCAGGCCATCAAATTCACGGACACTATAATTATTGTTTGGTTTGCGCTGATTGCTATTTTCGCGGTTATTATTATCCCGGTTGTTAATCTCACGATTATTATTTTCGCGGTTATTGTTGTCCCGATTGCTATTATCGCGGTTGCCAATATCCCGGTTTTCGCGTTCCCGGTTATTTTTATTATTATTATCCCGGTTGTTAATCTCACGATTAGGATTTTCGCGGTCGTTGCGGATATTTTCTCGTTCGCGAATTATAGGGGTTTGTGGATTAGTGGTGTTTTCGCGGTTTACAAATTCTTTGGGTTCGCGTTCCCGGAATTCTTTCTGCTCTACAATTTTCTCTGCAACAGGTTCGATAATTTCAGTTTCATATACCACAGGTGGTTCTTCTTCAAAAACCGGGGTTTCGATTACAGGCTCTGGTAATACTGGCGTTCCGTTGCCACCGTTGGCATGCAGGCCATTTATAAGGCTTAGTTGCTCAACAGGTACTTCTTTCACATTTTCGCGTTTTACGCGGTGTCTTCTTCTTTCTTCTTCGCCACCAGGTTTTTTTTCTTCTACAGGTACTGGTCTTTTTTCTTCTACGCGGGGACTTGCTTCGGCTACATCAGGGATGGTGGCAGCGTCTGGCATGATTGCCTGCTGGTCAAGAATTTTGTAGATCAATTCTTTCTTGGCGAATTTTCTGAAGTTTTTGACTCCTAATTTTTCAGCTATTTCCTTTAACTCAGAGAGGAGCCTCATATTTAAGTCTTCAATATTGTACATAAGTGGGGTAGTGTTGATTAATAAAAATGATGTATTCGCTGTGGGCGAATAAAAAGTTTGTTAAATTATTTTGTTTTGATGTTTGTAAGAAAAACAAATCCTAAGAGATGAAACAAATTGACGATAATATTCAAGTATGTTATATGCCGCAATGGATAGATGAATAGGTGGTAGACATCAAATCGCTAAAGCGGTAAACTGATCGTTTTACCTTTATCACTGGAATAAACTGGTATTAATTATAGCCGGAAAAACTTATTTCAAAAACGGATGTGGATATACCTTACTAGCAGAAGTAGCAAATATATACATTCTATCGTGAATTTCACAAATAATATGTTATTATTTCATACGGTTTGTGAATAAAATAGTTCGCAAACCACAAAAAATTATGGGATAAATATTATTTCACTTTTCGGGCATGTTGACAATATCAACACTTAAAAACAAATTATCTTTTAATCTCAAGCTCACTTTATTCCTGATATCTATACGGTCAAAATTTACTTCTGGCAGTAATTTACAACAAAATAAATAATCAGGTGTCGAATTTATAGTTTTTATATTTTGTAGTCTCCTTATGGAACCAGATATATATTAAAAAGTACTGGAAACAGACTTCGCTATCGGTTCTTGAATCACATGAATAGTACGGCTAGGAAAGGCAAATGATGCCTGATGCTTTTTTACTATTTCAATAATTTTGATATTTATCGCTTCCTTTACCTGGTTGTACTCACTAAAATCTACCGTTTCCACGAAAAAAAGCACCAGCACATTCAGCGAGCTTTCTCCAAAATCAGTGAACCGTACCTGACCTGGTTCGCTTTTGGTAAGATCATTGGCAGCAATGGCTTTTCTGATATCATCACAAATGGATTGCACGATAGCAGTGGGTGTTTGATAATCGAGCCCAATAGTAAATCTTGCTCTTCTAAACCGGCGTTGTGTCTGATTATCGAGCGGCTGATCTATCATCATTTTATTGGGAATGGTGAGAAAACTTTTGTCTAAGGTACGAATGCGTGTACTGCGGAAACCTACTTTTTCTACCGTTCCCTGAATGGTACCTACCTGCACAGTATCGCCAGCTACGAAAGGTTTATCCAGAAATATAGTGAACGAAGCAAACAAATTCTCCAGACTTTCTTTGGCCGCCAGTGCCACTGCCAGACCGCCAATACCCAACCCGGCGATGATCGAACCAATATCCAGGCTGAATAAAGCACCCAGGGCAAAGAAAAAAGCAAAAATGACCAGAAATACTTTAAATACTTCCTTCAGAAAAGGAATCAGTTGTTCGTTAAACCCGGAACCTTTACGCACTGCCCGCCTTGCCATTACCAGCATAAAGAAATTAAAGCAGTTCATCACCAGCCAGGTTACGGCAATAATAATGAGCAACTGATAGGTTTTAAGCAAAAACATCCGCAATCCGAATTGCCTGACAGATACCAGTTGCCATTGGGGCGGAAATACCAGGAAACTGAAAGCAGTATAAATTACGACCAGTGAAATAAACATTTCAACTGGCTGACGCATGAGTTTCAAAAAATCGGTAAGAGGCAGGTTTTCTGACTCCTTTTTCACAAGCCTGAATAAAATATTGCTTAGCAAAAGGGAGATCGCCCGTTTCAATAACAGGCCAAAAATCAGAATTCCAATGCACCACAAAATATTTTCAAGCCGGTTTCCCCAGAAACGCTGATTTAAATATTGTTCGAAGTTCATAGGGAGAAAAGATTGTATACGTTGATAAAATCCTCAAATTGTACATTTATACGAGCTGTTCGAGGGCAATTCTGAATAGTGTTTGTGCGATGCCATTTTTCTGCGGATTGTGATGGTGTGCCTGTTTTAAAGCATTCCCTATCGTTTGTGACACATCGGTAAAGATAGCCTCATCCGTAATTTCCGCCTGTGTATTCATCAGATACGCAAACACTCTGGCCATACCACAATTTGCCACAAAATCCGGGATGAGGGAAACTTGCCCATCTGCCAGTTCGGTGGTCGGGCCATAGAAAATTTCAGAATCATTAAACGGAACATTTGCCCCACAAGAAATCACCTCCAGGCCGTTTGAAGCCATTTGTTGTATTTGCCGGGCTGTAACCAGACGGGAAGCCGCTGCCGGAATAAATATATCAGCAGGCACGTTCCATATTTTTTCACTTATTTCCTCAAAAGGAATCAGATTTGGCTCATTTAGCTGGTTGCCGGTTTTGTTAAAAAATAATTGTTTGGCTGCTGCCAGATCCAGTCCTTTCTCGGAAACAATGCCTCCATTTCTGTCGATAATGCCTACAATTTTTACACCGTACTTTGCCAGATATAAGGTAGCTGCAGCGCCTACATTGCCCCATCCCTGAATAATCGCCCGTTTTTTAGAAATATCCCCGCCCCATATCGTATAATACTGCCGGACGGCCTCTGCTACGCCGAAGCCAGTAATCATATCTGCAACCCTATATTTTTTATGTCTGGAAGTAGGTGTATAATTCGTGTCTTCCAGCACCTTGGAAACACCCTGCCTCAGTTGTCCTAATTTTTTGATTTTTTGTGGTTCGGTTGCCCGGAAATGTCCGTTTACAATGCCTTCCTGCGGATGCCATAAGCCGTATTCTTCTGTAATGGGAATTACTTCGTGGATTTCATCTACATTCAGGTCGCCTCCGGTACCATAATAATTTTTCAGCAAAGGAAAAACAGCTTTGTACCACCTTTCCAATACGCCTTTTTTCCTGGGATCTGCCGGATCGAAATTAATTCCTGACTTCGCCCCTCCAATAGCCGGCCCTGAAACCGTAAACTTTACTTCCATGGTTTTTGCCAGCGATTCGACTTCCCGCTTATCCAGCCCTTTACGCATACGGGTACCTCCACCTGCTGCCCCGCCCCGCAATGAATTAATTACCACCCAGCCCTCCGCTTCAGTTTCCGGATCTTTCCATTCAAATACAATTTCAGGCTTTTTGTCCTCAAATTTCTTCAGCAGTTCTTTCATGCGGACTTATGATCTTATAGAAATTAGGTGCAAAATAAACATTTAAGTTATCGCACAAAATGCGAATACAGGGCTAATCTTACAGTTCGCGGCTTACTTTCTGAATATTCTGGCTGATGAGTTGGTAGATTTCCTTTTCTGCGGGAGAACGGCTGAGATAGTCCAGGTGGCTTTGCATGGTGCTAGTATCATTACGCACCGCAGGGCCTGTTTGTACACTTGCCGGATTTTCACCAGCTAAGGCTTTGTTAATTGTTTCTCTGATGAGTGGTTCAAGCAGGCTAAATTCCAGATTCTCCTGCAAGGTGATCTGATAAGCGATTGACAGGAGATGATTGGTAAAATTACAGGCGAATACAGCAGCCACATGCAATACTTTACGCTCAGCTGAACTTACCAGATAAACGGTGCGGCTTATATCCTGTGCCAGACTTACCAGAACTTCTTCCGTTTCCGGATTGGAAGCTTCAATGCAAAAAGGCACTTGCTGCATTTGTAAAGCCTTTGCCTTACTGAATGTTTGCAGCGGATAAAACACACCTGTATTTTCAAAAGCCGATAATAATTCTATGGGCAAGGTACCAGAGGTATGCACAAGTATGGCATGAACCGGCAATTGTAGCCGGGTCACCAGAGAAGCAATTGCCTGGTCAGGTACAGCAATAAAAAAAACATTTGCCTTGCTTCTGGAAAAATCTAAAGATTGAGTAGGTTCTGCATTATAGAGCTGGTCTGCGAGTTGTACAGCCGATTGTAAACGCCGGCTGTATACCTGTTGCACGGTATGTCCGGCACTATCCAGGGCTTGTGCCAGATGCCAGGCGACATTGCCAGCGCCTATAAACGTGATATTCATATCTTGTCTGGAAGCAGATTTTGGCAGATTATTTGATTTGTCTGAAACCAGGAGTTACCGGATTAAAATTATTTTTATTTTTAATCCGGTTAATCTTCCAATCCTGTAAATCCAGGTTCCAGACATACTTTATACTTCCATTCCTTTGTTGCGCATTTTGACAAATTCGCTGTAACGGCGAATAATAGCCAGTGTAAAACCAATCACTAATACAAATGTGCCTATCCAAAGCACATTGATTAATGGCTTTTCAAAGGCTTTCATAATAATATAATCCTTCTGAGTAGTGCTCACGCCAAATGTGAATTTGCCAGTATTGGGATCAATGTTATTAAAAGTGAGTTTTAAACCCAGGTCTTCAATGGTTTCTGGCACCCGGCCTACCATTCGGTCTTTAATCACATATACCGGATTTACTTCATAATCTTTGCCTTCACCCAATACCCGGATTTTCGCTTTTACGGCTGCATCATTCGAAGTAAGCACAATCCCTTCTACTTCTGATGCCCGTACAACATTATCGAGCACGGCTACATAGTCGTTTATAAAGAAAGTATCCTGCAGGCTCACAATATGTTCTTCCATTTCACTCCAGTCTTTTTCAGCACTGGGGTCGGGAGTAGCGTTAACATACGTGTATAAATCGCTGCCAAGGCTTCTTTTAATATCAGGTGAAGGCGCAATGCCATTCATCTGTTCATTGATCTGGACCCTCGGATACAAATTGAATATTCTGCCTTTATCGTCCCGGTATTCTACTTCATAGTAGGTATTTTCAGGATACGTTTCCAGGGTATCGCCTTTTTTGAAATAGGTTTTGCCCTCATATACAATATCCTCTTTGGCTACTGAGCGGTACTCCACATCGCCGGGCAATAATAATTCTTTGTGAATATACCCTGGCATATTGCGTACGTCTATTCGTCTGCCCCGGTAGGTTACCCAATACTCATTCATACGGGTAGGTTTATTCAGCCAGAGCAATGTATTTTCTTTGTTCTCTTTGTCATTGTCTTTTTTGAAGGTTTCATCATTAGAGATCATCAACCCAGATGTATTAAGTGAAACTACCTCAGAATAGCCGGAAGAGAACAAAATACCAATCAGCATCATGGCAACCCCAATATGAGCAATGGCACCTCCGGAAAGTTTGTAATTGTTTTTAGCTACTTTCCACAGAATTTTAGCATTGGCCGCTACTGAAAACACAGAAGTGGTAAGCAGCACAATATATATCAGATTATCTACCCCAGCCAGCACAATAAACAGCGCAGAAACTAGCAATGTAACCAGCAATGGCGTTGTGAGAGAATTGAGCAGCGTTTTTTTATCGATTTTTTGCCACCAGAAAAACTGGCCAATCGCAGAAAGTATGGTAATAACCACAGCAAACCATAACTGGAATTTAGTATAATGGCTGATCTGGTCGGCTGGCGGCGCCAGGTTCGAAAGAAAACCGAATGATTCAATAATAGAATTATAAACCGGAATGGAAGTAGAAGCCAGCACCTGGAAAGCGGCTAGACACAAGGTAGTGGCTCCGATAAATATCCAGAATTCCCTGGAATAGGTAGAAACCTCTTTTTCATCGGAAGGAATATTTTTCCATTTCACCACACTCAGCACAATAGACCCTATGGTGAAAGTAAGCAGATAAATTAACAACTGTCCGGATAAGCCTAAATCTGTGAAGGAGTGAACGGAAGCATTGCCCAGGATACCGCTTCTGGTGAGAAAAGTGGCATATAATACCAGCACAAAGGATGCAATCGCTAATACCACTGATGTACGTAAAGCGGTGCCGCTTTTCTTATAAGTGATCATGGTGTGGATCGTAGCCACCAGCACCAGCCATGGGATGTATACCGCATTTTCTACCGGGTCCCAGTTCCAGTATCCACCAAAATTCAAGGTTTCATACGCCCAATAGGCACCCATCAGAATACCTACGCCCAGCACTACTGCCGAAAACAAAGCCCAAGGTAATGCCGGACGAATCCATTCAGCAAATTTATTTTTCCATAAACCGGCAATACAATAGGCAAACGGGATAAGTGTTGTAGCAAATCCTAAGAATAAAGTTGGAGGGTGAATCACCATCCAGTAGTTCTGCAAGAGTGGATTGAGTCCGTTACCATCTTCAGGCACAAAATTCGGATTAGAAGCAAATATGGGTGCATCCTGCATGGCATCACGCAGCAAAATAAAAGGAGAACTCCCAATCTTAATATCCAGGCCTGGAATTACCACACCCAGAATCATAGAAGCCAGAAATCCCTGTACCAAGGCAAAAATCACCATTACAGGTGCTTCCCACGCTTTATTGGTATGAATCAGGATGATACCCAGCAAAGCATTCCAGAATATCCACAGCAGAAAACTTCCCTCCTGCCCTTCCCAGAAACAGGAAATAATATAGTGTGAAGGCAAACTACGCGAGGAATGGCTCCAGGCATAGTGGTACTCAAAATAATGATTGCTGATGATGAAATACAAACTAACAATCACACCCAGTACAGCGGCCAGGTGTGTGTAAAAAGTAATTCTTCCTAAACGATACCAGGAGGCAGCGGCTAGTTCGGGTACCCGTGCGGCCTGAAAATAGGAATAGGTAGCAACTAAGGCGGTAACAAAGGTAATGATGATAAATAAATGTCCTAAGTTACCGATGAATGTATGAACCATTAGAGATGGGTTGTTAATTAAAATTTATTTCAATACTTCCGGCACAGCCAGATGTTTTCTTATTCATCCTGCCTATCAGCAGTTCTACAATCTTCTTCCGTTACGATCCCAGTTGTGCTTTCGCCTGCTCATTCTTTGCACCATCTACTTTGATTTCATTTTCCTGGTACTTGGAAGGGCATTTCATCAGAATTTTGTCAGCAACAAAGCGATCATTTTGCATACTACCGATGATCACAATCTGCTCAGAGCGTTCAAAATCCTGAGGTTTAGGGCTGCTGTAAATAACTTCCCTTTCTTCATTATTCTGGTCAATAAGGCGAAATGAGAAATAATTCGGATCTATCTGCGGCTGATATTGCATACCTATGATCTCACCGGTATTTCCTTTTTTAAGTGTTCCTACTACGTGAACTTTTTTATCCTTTCCATCAGCTGCTAATTCAGCTGCTTCTTTAAAGGAAACATACGAACTGGCATCTCCGGCTGTAGAAACAATTACAGCAATAGCTACAGCAATAATAACAATTCCGAAAATATGTGCTTTTTTCATATCAGATTTTATTCATTTTCATTTCTGGATTCCTTTTCAAGTTTGCTGATTTTGGTATCTAACCGTATTAGGTATAACAAAATTCCGAGCAAAATAATGCTAACAACGGCCACAACTACGTAAATTTTTCCATCGCTTCTCAACTGGTCTGCCATTTCAATCTGTTGCTGGGCCTGAAGGTTTAAAGAGAATAAGGTCAATACAAAGGCCAATATTTTTCTCATCGATCACATTATTATTATAGTTACTAGCAAATTAATTACCTTCTGAAAAACGGTGCTAACTATTTACGCCTGAACTTGCCGGTGCAACGTCTCTTCGCTCCTGCGTTGTAATTTTTTCAAACGCACACTCAGTTGCGTGATCCATACGGACAATAATCCCCAGCCAATCACAGCCGGGTAGAATACCATCCGCATTCTGCTATCCAGATCATAGCTGCTAAAGCCAGGATTACCTCCATTACCAGGATGCAAAGAATCGGTAAGCCTGGGCAGAATAAACAGCAAAGGAACAAGGGTAGCAAATGCAAAAATATTGTAAATAGCAGAAATCCGTGCCCGCTGCTGCTCATCTTCCAGAGAACCTCTCAATACCAGATAAGCCATATAAATAAGCATGGCAATAGCCGCTCCGTTTAATTTGGGATCATTCACCCACCAGGCACCCCAGGTAAATCTGGCCCAGGCCATCCCGGTAGCCAGTCCTAGCATACCAAATAAAATACCGGTGTGCGCGGCATATACGGCCATATCGTCTGATTCTATAGAAGGTTTTTGCAGATACTTGATGGAGTAAAATACTGAGATACCCAGGATCAGGAGCATTCCAAACCACATAGGCACATGAAAATATAAGTTCCGGATGCTTTCGTTAAGAATAGCCAGACGGGGAACTTCCATTAAAAAACCGGCTATTACTGTATAGAGCAATAAAACAATACAAATCATTTTCCACCAGGCGGCTTTCATAGGTGTGTTATTTATGTAATGGACCGGCCAAAAATAAGGATTTGGCCAAGCTTGTTATATAGAAAAATATAGTTTTTTTCCTCCGAATGCTTATAATTAGAATGAATATAATGCAATATTGAACTGGTTATAAGCATAGCAGCAAATGTTAGCTTCTCCAAAGATACGGAAACAGAATGTAAGATAGTGTACTTACAATCAGATTAATCGATGCAAGGGTGAGTATTTCGTCGCTACTGGCTGCCCTTTCAAGCCCATCCATTGCATTTTTGGAAACTTTCATCAACATTAACAGCATCGGTATAATTACCGGAAAACTTAAAATGGCCATCAGTACACTATTATTTCCTGCTTTTGAAGCAATTCCGGAAACCATCGTAAGCGTAGTAGAGAAACCAGCAGCGCCTAATAAAATAGTGAGTACAAACAAAAAATGATCTTCCACCGGATTGTCCAGCATCAGCGAATAAAACCCATATCCCACCAGTGACAATACAACCATCAGTATAGCATTGTACACAATCTTCGACAGAATAATTCCCTGCGGACTCACCAAGGTATAATAATACAAAAACCGTCCGTAACGCTCCTGCACAAAACTTTTAGCTACTGCATTTACAGCCGCAAATAACAGAATGATCCAGTACAAAGCATTCCAGGTAGGTTTTTCAATGCCGCCAGCACTCAAGCTAAAACTCATGTAACAGATCAGCACCGTACTGATTACGTAGAGTAGCATGCCATTTAAAGCGTAGCGTTGCCGCCATTCCAGTACGATTTCTTTCCGGATCAATGCCTGAACTTCCTTAATTAACTGCCTCATGAATAAGATGCAAGTTACACTGGAGATGGCAGATTCAGAGGCGAAGAGGTATATTTTTGTTGGTTTTAAGATATATTTTTATAAATATCTCCCAGCTAAATAATTTTTTCCTGCCTATTTATAGAGGTGTAGTTATAAGCAATCAGAGAATCGCAGCGCTGGGTGACTGACTATTACTGGCAGGCTTCCATTTAATGCTGCAGCCAATGCTAGGCTTCTGAAACGGGCTTACCTGTTCTCCCAGAAGTACATGATCTAAGGCATTCCGGATGTCTTGTCCGGTGAGAGAAATACCATTGCTAGGCCTTGAATCGTCTAACTGACCTCTGTACACAAGTTGCATATCTTTATCAAAAATATAAAAGTCGGGTGTACAGGCGGCATCATAGGCTATGGCTACTTCCTGCGTTTCGTCATAGAGATATGGAAAGGGATACTTATTTGTAATGGCCACTTTTTTCATCTGCTCTGGGCCATCATCTGGATAGCGGCTTACATCATTAGAGCTAATGGCTACAAAGGTTACTCCTTTGGGAATATAGTCTTCTGCCAGACGTACCAGTTCCGGCTGCACATGCTTTACATAGGGGCAATGGTTGCAGATGAACATAATAACCGTAGCTATATCCGATCTGATTTGTTGCAGTTGAATAAGATTACCAGAAACAGTATCCTGAATTTTAAAATCAGGTGCGACTGTTCCTAATGGCAGCATATGTGAGGTGATGGCAGGCATATTAAAGTGGTTTGTGTTGGTAAAACAGATTGTAAAGATACAAGTCAGCCTACTTATTGTAAAGCTTTCTGTTCCGGATTGTGTCTAAGCCCTCCCGGAAAGACATAAACGGAATACCTTCTTTATGATTACGGATACTGATCTCAAACAGGTTATTCCAGTGCGAAAATAAATGTTTATAGGCACTTACAATAGACATTTGCGGATCATAAATATGTGCAGGTTCTGAATTGGCACCATTCAGCTCTAAGATCTTAATATTTTTTCCGGCATATAAATCTTCCAGGCTAGGTACCCGGAGATCATAACGGCCAAAGTAGAAACCAGAAATCTGCTTACTTATCTGGTCAAATACAGATAATAAGTCAGGTGTGATCAGATGATTGGCATTCAGAAAAGTAGTCCCCCGGCAATGATTTCCGATACTCACCAGTTCTTTCTTTTTATGTTCCGGCAATATGATGTGTAACTCATCTTTGTATAAATGCAGAAGCGTATCTTCATAATACCGGGTACGCTTGGAATGATGGAATAATTCGGCAAGCGTAGACTTGCCATCACCTACCACAGACAGAAATTCTTTTTGCACCATAGAAGTGATCTTTCCCTTTGCTTGTCCGGGCAAACGGCTGTACATCACACCAAATTCCAGAGGATAATCTATGTATTCCTGTACGATCAGTTTACCCTGGTTTTGAGAAAGATACAGGATAAGTTCTTCTTTGGTATGAATCTTTTCCACTTTCCATCCTCTTTCGCCTACATCTGGTTTCACAATGAGCGGAAACAGGAAATTTTCTTCAATGGTATGGGCAACAGTAGAAACATTATCAGCCGTAAGTTCCAGAATCTGAGTTTGTGGAATAAATTTGCCTGGTAGATGCTTGAGTACATTTGATTTAGAATAGCCACAAAAGCCGCCCATTTCCATTAAAGGATTTGCCGCACTAAAAAATACCAGAGACCGTGCACGTATACCCAGCCAGAGCCAGTAAAAATAAACCGGAAAGTAAAAAAGCCAGAAAGGTAAAAATTCCCATTTACTCAAACGCAGCCAGAAACTTCTTTGCATACTTACACATTCATTCGCTAACGGTCAAAGGTAAATAAAGCTACGCAACCAGAGTTATTATTGTTTTTCAATATCTCACGAAAAGTAAAAAGCCGCTTTACAGCGGCCTTTATACTAAAACTATTTGTTTAACACTCAATTATTCATTCGATCAATATCTGGCTCCCATCTGGCTGCGGTGTGCATCCAGTTTCAAAAAGATGAACAGCAGTATAGAGAAAGACCATAAAGATGAACCACCATAACTAAAGAAGGGCAGCGGAATACCAATTACCGGAAGTAAGCCAATCGCCATCCCGATATTTACCATAAAATGGAAGAAAATGATTGAAGCCACAGCGTAGCCATAAATACGGGCAAAACGGTCTTTCTGCCTTTCAGCCAGGAAGATCAGCCGGCAAAGCAGCCCAATGAATAAACTAATCACCAGCAGACTACCTACCCATCCATGCTCCTCAGCTATGGTACAAAAAATAAAGTCAGTACTTTGTTCGGGAACGAAATCAAACTTAGTCTGGGTACCATCCAAAAATCCTTTTCCGGTAAGTCCACCGGAGCCAATGGCAATTTTAGATTGGGTAACCTGCCAGCCTACACCACTGTGGAATTTAGGATTATCTGGGTCAAACAAAACCATGATCCTGGCGCTCTGGTGAGGCTGTAATACGTCATTCACAAAATATTCTACACCCACGGCTACACCTGCTATCATCGCACTTCCGCCTACGACTAATAAAACGTTTTTGACGGTTTTACGGGGAAGCAGGGCAATGATAATAAGCATTATTGCACCAATTCCGAGCAACAAAAAAAGCTGAGGTACCACCAGTGCCATAATAAATACAAATAGCCCAAAAGCACCCATAATCAAAACCCATTGCGACAAACCTTCCCGGTACAGCACAAATATAAATGCACCAAATACCATAGTAGAACCAGTGTCATTTTGCATCAGAATCAGAATGGCTGGAACACCAATAATAGCAGCACAGGTAAGTTGTGTACGAAGGTTATCGAACTTTATAGTCACTCGTCCTAAATATTTTGCTAATGCCAGGGAAGTGGCAAATTTGGCAAATTCCGAAGGCTGGATACGGATGCTGCCTATCTCAAACCAAGATTTTGCACCGTTTACATCTCTTGCCAGAAATAATACACCAAACAAGGCAATCAGTATTACGCCATAAATGATGTAGGCAAAGAATTCATAGAACTTAAAATCTATAACCAGGATAACAATAATGATAAAAAGCGTACAACCTATCCAAACCAGCTGGCGGCCGGAGTTAATACTAAAACTAAATATATTCTGTTTGGCTTCTACATCGTATACGGCAGCAAAAATATTGAGCCAGCCCAGAATTACACAAGTGCTGAATAAAAGCACTGTCAGCCAGTCTAAGTTTGTAGATATCTTTTCGTTTCTGTCTCCGTACATCTTATTGCCTAAAAATAAATAGTTGAATCTTATTGTCTGGATGGCTTTACATCTCTCACCAGAATAGAATCTCCGGCTGGTTTTGCTTCTATAACTTTTTTTACTGTTTTAACAGTAGTAGTAATGGTACTATCCGTTTTAGCCATTAGTATAGGAGGTTTGGGTGCTATAGGAGCCGGCATAAAATTCTTTTCCAGAATGAATTTCTCCAGATACTCTCTTCTCTTGCCAATTTTGCCTTTGATGTATTTCTCCATAATGAGGGAAGCAATAGGAGCCGCTATAACCCCGCCAAAACCAGCATTCTCTACATACACCGCAATAGCAATCTTTGGATTGTCTTTTGGTGCGAACGCTATGAACACAGAGTGGTCTTTCCCTTTTTTATTTTCTGAAGTACCAGTCTTTCCGCACACGATGATACTGTCAATTCTGGCCAGTCCTGCTGTACCCGCCCGAACCACATCTTCCATACCACTGATTACTACGTTAAAATGGGTACTATCTACGCCTACATAATTACGAGTAGTATACTTAGGGTCTATTTTACCATCTCTGCCAATAGATTTTACCAGGTGAGGCGTGAGATAATAGCCTCTGTTAGCAATAATGGCGGCCAGATTTGCCATTTGTAAGGGTACTACGCCCAATTCACCTTCTCCAATAGCCATCGAATACCAGTTAGAGAACTTCCAGCTTCCTTTTCCATATACCCTGTTAAAAAAGGAAGTATCCGGTACAAAACCGCGTTTTTCATTGGGAAGATCAATGCCCAGTGTCCGCCCGAAACCAAATTTATTAACAGCTGCCCTCCAACGCATTAAACCTCTCTCTGAATCTTTAAAGGTATTTCCTGTTTCATTGTGGTAAATATACTGGCGGAAAGCCTGGTAGAAATATACGTTACAAGAATATTGAATCGCATTGTGTAATCCATTATGAAGCCCAGAGTGATGGTGACAAGCCATAGGTCCCACATCTGGCAAGCGAACCGTAGGATTAATAGAACCTTGCTGTAACCCAACCAGCGATTGCACCAGCTTAAAAATAGAACCCGGTCTGTATACGGCCTGAATCGGACGGTTATACAAAGGAATCAATGGATCTTTTTGCAAAGGGCCAAAATTAACAGGGAATTCACGGCCGGTCAGCATATTAGGGTCATAGGATGGGTTGGATACCATGGTAAGTATTTCACCAGTAGAAGGCTCAATAGCTACGATACTCCCTATCTTATTTATCATCAGCGATTCTGCATACTGCTGAATATCAATATTAACACTGGAAATGAGGTTTTCGCCTGCTACAGAAGCAGTGTCCATAGAGCCACTCTTGAATGAGCCTTTCTCTACCCCCCGCACATTAACAAGTACATATTTTACTCCCCTTTTGCCCCGAAGTTCTTCTTCATAGTTTGACTCTATACCACTGATGCCAATATAATCGCCTTGCTTATAATAATTTTGTCCGGGAGATTCCAGCTTTTTCTTGCTGATCTCCCCGATATAGCCTAATGTATTGGCCATTAACTTTCTAGGATACGAACGGATCGTACGGGCAGTGGCATAAAAACCAGGATATTCAATCAGGCCACCTTGTATTCTGGCAAAATCTATATTAGATACTTGTTTCAGGAAAGGATAAGGTTTAACAGAAGAATAGGCCCTAGATGCCCTGGCTACCCTCATAACAGAATCAAGGCCATTTTTGGTCAGGCCCATCAACTGGCAAAAAGCAAGCGTATCTGCAATCCTTACTTTTTTGGGGATCATCATAATGTCATACACCGGGGAATTGATCACGATAAGCTTGCCATTGCGGTCATAAATCTGGCCTCTGTGCGGATACTGCACTACCTTGAGCAATACGTTCTTCTCAGCTTTCGAACTATAATCATCGGCTACAACCTGCAAAAAGAAAAGCCTGGCCAGGAATACCAGGCCTACCGCTATAAAAATACCTTGAACAACGTATTGTCTTCCTTCTTTCATTGGTCAGCAGATTGGGTAGTATGAATCAATTTGGCAGTGAAGCTCGCAAAGGAACTTGAAATATAAATTTCCGGAGGTTTTTAGTGAAAATATGTTACGAATCAGCCTTATCAAATTATACATCAAAAGTCCAAATTAGTTACCACATACACAACAAGGTTTTTCAAAAAAAAGATTCTTTTTTCGCGTTTCTATGTATGTTTTGGCCCAAAAGCGGCTATTGAAACAGTCTTCATGAAACATCTGCCTGGTTCCTATCATTTCCATAAAGTGCAGCATCAGTTTTTGCCGTTTACCTTTTCAGAAAATAGCTATTGAGGCGCTTCCTGAATATAAAGTCTGCCTTATTTCGAGAAATTTTTCATGGTGTAAACAGCTTTTACCGGATTCAACGTACTGAGCGGTTGCTAACAAACAACAGCTTTATCAGCAAAAAATGGTTGCTCGGAAGTCTGCCTTATAAAATTGAATTTTTATTAGGTAATGTATGGTTTCATGAAAAAAGCCAGCATATGGATTTATTATCAATTTATGTTTAATTTATCTCATTAATTACGGTTTATACTCTTTTACCTGGGAATCTTATGAGACAGTTTTACCAGATTTTTTTACTTCCAGTATTGCTTTTATTTCCCTATCTCATTAATGGCCAGACCTTTACACAAACTGTTAAAGGGCGGATAACAGATAAAGAATCAAAAACCGCCTTACCTGGTGCAGCTATTGCCCTCATGCAAAAAGACAGCCTGCTTAAAGGAACCTCTACCGATGCCGATGGTTATTTCCGGTTAGATAATATACCCCTGGGAAAACATACCATTGAAGTAAGTTATGTAGGCTACCAGAAGTTGAGTCTGCCGGGCATTATTGTAAATTCAGGTAAAGAGGTGGTGTTATCTATAGAGCTGGAAGAAGCAGTGGTTAACATGAATGAGGTAGTGGTAAGAGCAAATAATAAGGAAGGCACCATCAATGAAATGGCCAGTGTGAGTACCCGCACTTTTTCGGTGGAAGAAACTGAGCGCTACGCCGGAAGCCGGCAAGATCCTGCCCGTATGGCTTCTAATTTTGCAGGTGTTCAAGGCACGAATGATTCACGCAATGACATAGTAATCCGGGGAAATTCACCAGCTGGTTTATTGTATAGGTTGGAAGATGTAGATATTCCCAATCCCAACCATTTTGCTATTGCAGGTACTACCGGAGGACCAGTGAGCATTCTGAATAATAAAGTAATTGGTACATCTGATTTTATGACTGGTGCGTTCCCGGCAGAATATGGCAATGCTCTGGCTGGTGTATTCGACTTAAAAATGCGCAATGGCAATAATTCAACGCATGAATTTACCGGGCAATTTGGAATTTTGGGGGTAGAATTATCAGCAGAAGGGCCTATTTCTAAAACTGCCAAATCTTCGTATCTGGCTACCTACCGGTATTCTACCTTACGGATATTTCAGGCACTGGGTATTGAAATCGGAACTACTGCCGTACCTAATTACCAGGATGCTTCGTTCAAACTCAATTTTCCGGTGGGCAAGAAAAGCAACTTTTCTGTATTCGGCATTGGCGGCACCAGCCAGATTGATATTATTGTAAGCAAATTCGCTGAGCCCCCCAGAGACATTTACGGCGATACCGACCGGGACCAGTATTTTGGTTCTACCATGGGTGTGGTGGGTGCTTCATTTAGTCGTTCTATGAGTTCTTCCACTTTTACCAAGCTGACCTTATCCACTTCCGTTTCTAAAAGTAATGCTCACCACGATCTGGTAGACCGAGATACTACACTTAAAGTTATAGGTTTGACACCCATTTTGGGCTATACCTTTTTGCAGGGAAAAAGCACCTTAGCCTGGTATATCAATCACAAGTTTTCGGTACGCAATACAGTAAAAGCTGGCTTCTTTATAGACCGATATCAGTTCAATTTTATAGACAGTGTATCCATAAAAGAGCCGTCAGATACATTCATCAACCGCTTTGATTATAGGGGAAGCACCTTTTTACTGCAACCTTATGTGCAAACCAGACACCGCCTCACTGAAGATCTGACGCTGAATGCAGGGTTACATAGCCAGTTTCTAACACTTAATAATAGTTTTTCACTGGAACCCAGGGTTGGCTTAAAATGGAAATTCTCTCCCACTCAGGCATTAAGTGCAGGATATGGGATTCACAGCCAGATGCAGCCTACGTATATTTATTTTTATCATCTGCCGGTTGCTAATGGATTTGTGATGCACAACAAGAATTTAGGTTTTACCAGAAGTCATCATCTGGTACTATCGTATGATCATACTTTTTCGCCGCACGTTCGCCTGAAAGCAGAAACGTATTATCAATCGTTGTGGGACGTACCGATAAGCATTAAGCCTTCTTCTTTTTCCTTGCTTAACCAGGGTTCAACCTTTGAGCGGTTCTTTCCTGATACGCTTACCAATGCAGGTACCGGAAAAAATTATGGCATTGAACTAACCCTGGAGAAATTTTTCAGCAACCATTACTTTTTTATGGTTACCGGATCTCTGTTCGACTCCAAATATACAGGCAGTGATAAGGTTAAACGGAATACAGATTTTAATGGCAATTTTGCCATGAATCTACTGGCAGGTACTGAATATGCTATCAAAAATAAAACATTTACCTTTGGTGGTAAAATTACCTGGGCTGGCGGAAGGCGTTATTCGCCTGTGGATACTATTTCTACCGTAAAATCAACAGATATCGTGTATATAGATTCCCAAAGGAATTCTCAGCAATTTGACGACTATTTCCGGGCTGACATTAAACTGGGTTTCAAACTCAATAGCCGCAAACTCACCCATGAAATCGCTGTTGACCTGGTAAATGTGCTGAATGTTAAAAACGTACTTTCACTCACGTATACTTATAACCGCTATAATCCCAGCCTGAGCCGGTTGAGAGAAGAGTATCAGCTGGGCTTTTTGCCTTTATTTTACTACAAAGTTGATTTTTAGAAGGAGCGGCTTTTCGAGGTATAGAAAAGGTATTGTATCAGAATGATAATGACACAGGTAAAAACAGTGCTGCACACTACTTTCAGCAGCGTAAACAGAAACAAGCTTAACTGGCTGGCTTCTACAAAGAATAAAATAGTATGATGAATAAAAGTCAGAGACAGCATATATGGTAAAAACCATTCCAGGCCCATACTCTGCATGTTCAGGCGCATGTTTTGTTCGTACCCACCGCGAGGCGTGATAAACATAATTACATAGGGCCGCAGATACATAATAAACGTACTGGCCGCTGCATGAATGCCCATGGTATCGTAAAAAATATCCACCAGCAGACCTGTGCCAAAACCTAGTAAAAGAAGTAATACTGAATTGGTATCAAAAGGAAGCAATAGTAAAAATGCAATGTATATAAAGCAGAACCCTACATCAAACAGCACCATATTCCGCATCAGAAATACCTGCAGTGCCAGATAAATAATAAAATAAAATATACTTAGAATAACGTCTCTTGAATTCATATTAATCTGGTACTACTGCAGTTTCGGTATGCTGCTCCAGAGAATCCTGCTCGGCAATCAGCTTATTTGAAACTATATACACGTATGACAACTTATAGAAATCTGTAGCAAGGGCTACATCTACATTTTCATAAAACCCTGAACTACCGCTCTTTTGGGAGAAATCCTTCACTGTACCTACCATGATGCCTTCCGGATAGAAAGGGTTATAACTGGAAGTTACAATGGTATCTCCTTTTTGCAGATTAATATGCGGAGGCACATCTATCAGGTCTATTTCGCGGGCATTGTATCCGCTCCATTTGGCACTGCCAATCTCACCAGTCTTTTTGAATTTAATGGAGAACTGCATTTTGAGGTGCAAGATAGAAGCCACCGTAGAAAAGTGTTCTGAGCAATACAATACCCGGCCTACTACTCCTTCCGGCGAAATCACACCCATCCGGGGTTGAATACCATCGGCTGTACCTTTATCTAAGGTCAGGTAATTATTAAATTTGCTGGTAGAATTATTAATAACCTTAGCCACCTGGAATTGAAAGCGGCCGGAGACGGCTGAATCAAGCTGGTAAGGTCCAGCTATAGAATCATCTTTTTGATGTTGCAGCTGTGTATAGAGAAAATTCAATCTTGCATTTTCCTGTGCCAGGTCTTCATTTACTTTCCTGAGATTAACAAACTCTACGACAGAGTTAGAAACACTCATGGCTTTTGCCGCATATTTATTGGTGGAATTAAAGAAAGCTGCACTCTGAAATCTGTTATTTTTTACAATAAGCCAGACACTCGCTATTTCCAGCAACACAAAAAAGATGAAGGCTCTGAATTGATAAAAGAAAAGAAATAACCTTTGCATGGGCAGGAAGGTTTGTGTCTATAAATGAACGAGTGCATAAGTAAATAAGTATGTGTTTTGTCACTCATTTACTTATACACTGTCAACTCATAAACTAAAATTAGGTAATTAAAACAGCTTTGAAATTCTTCAGGTTTTTCAGGGCAACGCCTGTACCTCTTACAACCGCCCGTAATGGGTCATCGGCGATATGGATGGGAAGTTTGGTTTTTACAGCCAGTCTTTTATCCAGGCCACGGAGCAATGCGCCTCCACCAGTCAGGTGAATGCCGTTCACATAAATATCTGCAGATAATTCCGGCGGCGACATTTCAAGGGCTTTCAATACAGCTTCTTCTATTTTAGAAACAGATTTATCCAGTGCAAATGCAATCTCTCCGTAAGTAACTTTTATTACCTTTGGAATACCAGTCATTAAATCCCGTCCACGGATCTCATAGTCAGGTGGAGGATTTTCGAGTTCTGTTAATGCAGCGCCTACTTCAATTTTTACTTTCTCGGCAGAACGCTCACCGATCAGCAGATTATGCTGGCGGCGCATATAATCGAGAATGTCTTTGGTAAATACATCACCGGCAATCCGGATCGACTGCTCACATACAATACCTGACAGGGCAATGACGGCAATTTCTGTAGTACCTCCTCCAATATCCACAATCATAGAACCCATCGGCTGTTCGATATCAATTCCGATACCAATGGCAGCGGCAATAGGCTCATGAATCATGTATACTTCTTTGGCACCAGCATGTTCAGCAGAATCTTTTACCGCCCGTTTTTCTACCTCTGTAATACCAGATGGAATACAAATTACCATGCGGTGAGAAGGAGTAAAAAAGCGGCTGCCGGTATTGATCATCTTAATCATCCCCCGGATCATCTGTTCGGCGGCTGTAAAGTCGGCTATTACACCATCTTTCAGCGGACGAATGGTTTTAATATTCTCATGGGTTTTTTCATGCATCTGCATGGCCTCCTTACCAATGGCTAATACCCGGCTGGGAACATTTCTGTCGATGGCAATAATAGAAGGCTCGTCAACTACAATCTTATCTTTATAAATAATGAGGGTGTTAGCTGTTCCAAGATCAATGGCAATGTCGCTGGTAAGAAAACTGAATAATCCCATATTCGTTTAAATTCTCCTGTTTAAAGTGATTCTTCAGAATCACGAAATTTAGTAATTAATTGTATATATTTTGTCGGCTGGAAAAGCTTTTTTGTTTGCGTTTTGCTATTGTTAAACGCCAAAAGCGCTGAATAATTTTTATGCAATATCACTCTAATTATTATTTTAAATATGTTTTTAAATGAAAAAAATATTACACTGATAACATATTCAGCAATATAGCACATATTCCGCCGGCAAGTATCCTGTTAATGTTTGAAATGCCGGATACCAGTGAAAGCCATTGCCATTCCATTGGCATCACAGTAAGCAATGGAATCCTGATCTTTGATAGACCCACCTGGCTGTACAACTACCTGAACACCAACCTTATGAGCAATTTCTACGCAGTCCGGAAAAGGAAAAAAAGCATCAGAAGCCATTACTGAACCTTCTAAATCAAAACCGAAATTCCGTGCTTTTTCAATAGCCTGTTTTAAGGCATCTACCCGTGAAGTCTGGCCTACCCCGCTTGCCAGAAGTTGTCCGTTTTTAGCCAAAACTATTGTATTTGACTTGGTATGTTTCGCCAGTTTTATTGCAAAAACAAGCGCTTCTTTCTCCTCTGGGGTTACCTGCCGCTTGGTTACCGGGCGAAGTTCATCCAAAGTCTCGGTGTGTTTATCAATGTCTTGCCGGATTATGCCGTTAAGTAAGGTTTTAACAGAAACAGCCGGTAAGCTCACCTGTTTTCGTTTTAAAACAATTCTATTTTTTTTACCCTTTGTTAACAGAGATAAAGCTTCCGGCTGATAAGAGGGAGCTATTAATACTTCAAAAAATAGTTTATTCAATTCGTCAGCCGCTGCTACATCTACCTCACTATTTGTAATCAATACACCACCAAAGGCTGAAACAGGATCTGCAACCAGGGATTTCAGATACGCTTCTTTCACAGAAACGCCAGTAGCTGCACCGCAGGCATTGGTATGTTTCAAAATGGCAAATGCTGTTTCGCCAGTAAACTCATCGATCAGCATAACAGCGGCGTCAATGTCCACTAAATTATTATAGGATAATTCTTTTCCGTTCAATTGCTCAAACATAGCTTCCAGGTCGCCATGAAAATATCCGGCCTGGTGTGGGTTTTCGCCGTAGCGGAGTTTTTTGGCACTTTGCAAACTCAGTTTATAAGAAGAAATAGCAGAATCAGCATTAAAATAACTGAAAATAGCTGAGTCGTAATGAGAGGTGATATCAAAAGCCTGGGCAGCAAAATGTTTGCGTTCAACCAGGGAAGTTGCTCCATTTTTCTCCCGGAGCAGATTTTCCAAAGCGGCATACTGTGTTCTGGAAGAGACAATTACTACATCCCCAAAGTTTTTAGCTGCCGCCCGTATCAGGGAAATACCTCCAATATCAATTTTTTCGATGATATCTTCTTCGCCAGCACCGGAAGCTACTGTCTCTTCAAAAGGATATAAATCTACAATTACCAGATCAATTGGAGGAATTTCATAAGTCGCCACCTGCTCCTGATCGGAGTGGTCTTCGCGACGGGATAATATTCCTCCAAATACTTTCGGATGCAGGGTTTTTACCCGGCCTCCCAGAATAGAGGGATATCCGGTTAAATCTTCTACCGCCGTTACCGGAATGTTTAATTTTTCGAGAAAAGTCTGGGTACCACCAGTAGAATACAATTGTACGCCTTGCTCGTGCAGCAAACGGGCAATGGGTTCGAGGCCATCTTTATAAAATACGGAAATAAGGGCTGATTTAATTTTTTTGGAAGACATTGATGTATAAATCGGTGATTTTAGGTAACAAATAGAAAAATTTCTGGCGTGGTTGCAGCCTTTTGATATGTAATTATGCGCTGTTGTGATTTTGCGCGAAATTACATCTTTATCTGTCAATATACATTTTTTAGAATTACTTTTTCTATCACTTCCGCAAAGTGCATATGTTCTAAAATTTGAACTTTGTGGGCTACTTCTTCTGCTGTATCGCCTGGCTCTACGGCACAAGTGGCCTGAAAAAGAACTTCTCCTTCGTCGTATTTTTCGTTTACCAGGTGAATGGTAATGCCGGTATGGGTTTCTTTATTTTCTACTACGGCCTGGTGTACCCGCATGCCATACATTCCTTTTCCCCCAAATTTGGGTAATAGTGCCGGATGAATATTAATGATGCGGTTGGCATACTGTTGTATTAGGTTATGAGGCACCAGCCATAAAAAACCAGCCAGTATCACCCACTGTATATGATGTTGCTGAAGCGTCTCTAACACTTTACCGCTTTGATAAAATTCTTCCCGGGTAAATACACTTACCGGAATTCCTGCCTGGGTAGCGACCTCAGTTACCAGCGCACTTGGATTATTTGTTAGTATCAGAGTAACCTGTATCTGAGGATGTGCAGCAAAATAGTTAATAATTTTGCGGGCATTGCTGCCAGTACCGGAAGCGAAAATAGCTATATGGATCACGTTGGTTTGTTTATAGTAGTCTATTCCTTTTACACCCATACCATACTTAGCACGCCACTCAGCATAATTACTTTACATAGACTGCTGAGGTAGGCAAAATCTTTTTTAGTATCTGCCCGGATGAGTTTAAAAGTAAGCCAGCTCACCGGAAGGAGTATAAAGAAACAAAAGTAGGTAATAAGTATATGATCCAGGTAGATAGAAAGCACAAATAAAACCAGCAGAAAAGAAGCGATCAGCAGGTATAGTAATGTTTTGGTGCGGCGGATTCCCCAGATGATCGGCAAAGTCTGGCAGCCAAAAGTAGCATCGCCTTTCACGTCTTCCATATCTTTAATAATCTCACGGATCAAGGAAATAAAGAAAGCGAAGAAAGCAAAAATGTATACCATAAACTCATTTCTGGGAGCATACACATATATTACCATGACTGAAACTGCAGTTAAGGAAGCTATCACAAAATTACCGGTAAAAGGCAGCCGTTTCAGTTGGTTGGAATACAGCCATAAGAGAAACCCGGAAACAAAAGTAATAGCCCCGATTTTCAGGCTGATGCCAAAAGCAATAAGTACACCTATTATATTCAAAATAATATGAGCAGCCAGTGCTTTGCGCCGCCGGAGCAATCTGCCTACTACTACCCGTTTTGGTTTGTTGATGGTGTCTATTTTAATATCGTAATAATCATTAATAATATATCCGGCGGCGGCAACCAGTACGGTAGACAATGATAGCAGCATCAATTTCATGTCGGTGATATGTTGCCACCAGTTTTCTTTGGGGCCAATCAGGAAGATACGGGTAATATACTGGGTGAGTACAATAATCAGCAGATTGGGCAGGCGCACCAGCTTGATAAAGCCCAGCAAGAGTATAAGTTTAGCCTTCGACCTGCGGGAAATGCGCATACATCTGTTTTTGGTAAAGGTACCGTAGTTTCGCTGGAATTACAACGTAGCGGCATTTCCATTATACATATGTATACCTATTATTTTATATTCTTATGGGTTTAACGGTTTGATATAAACGATTTTACCCTTACGCATATCAGTTTTATTACATCCGCTAAACAAGGCCAATTCTGTAGAAATAGGAAATCATCTGGCCACCTGTTAATTTAATATACCAGCCAGCTCTCCGTCATTTAAGTTTCTCATATTTAATTATTAAGGAGTATGAAAAAGCGCATCTTACTCGCAAGTTCGCTTTTGGTCATTATCTTTGGTTCAATAGGTGCTATATTCTGGTATCAGGAAAGCCAGTATCTGTTACCTACACCTGTGCCAAGAAATTATCATCCGGTAGCTATTGGCCAAAGCATTACTACAGAAGATCAACTATTGCCGTATTTTCAGTCAGGCAAACCTGTATTCCTGCATTTCTTCAATCCTCATTGTCCGTGTTCGAGATTTAATATAGAGCATTTCAGTAGCTTGGTAAAAACCTATGGACAGCAACTCACTTTCATTGCTGTTATCCAAACGGAAGATGATATAAATGCCAGTGCGCATTTTGAAGGGAAGTATGATCTGCATATACCAGTTGTAGTGGATACCAATAAACAAATCGCTAAAGCTTATGGTGTGTATGCTACGCCACAAGCGGTTTTAATAACTAAAAACAACAGTATTTATTACAGAGGCAATTATAATAAGTCGAGGTATTGCACAAACAAGAACTCCAATTTTGCCCAGATGGCTATCGACTCTTTACTGGCTGGCAATCATACTCCTGAATTTATTGAGCTAGCTTCAAAAGCATATGGCTGTGAGTTACCGGATTCCACTCAGGCAATATCATTCATAAATATATTCAATTAATATACTACAACGGGTTGTACAAATGACAAATACTTCTACTCTTTCATCTTCGTCTCAGGAAATGAAACCTTTTATTGAAACAATTTATAAGAAGGCAGGCACAGTGATTAATCTGGTTCTGGTGGCTTATTTCTGTTTTGGCTTATTTCTGGCTTTTTTTTATGATACCTGGTTTATTGCCATTAGTGTGGGCGGGCTTTGCCTGGCGGCCTGCTACCTGAGCAAAATCTTATTGCCAGCACATACCCTCTACCAGTATGTAATAAGTGCTATACTGGCCGTGTTTATGGCGCAATTTATTTACCAGATGCATGGTATGTTTGAAATGCACTTTTTTGCATTCCTGGGCGCTGTATTACTAATAACCTATCAAAACTGGAAATTACAAATTCCTTTAATTCTACTTATTGTAGTTCACCACGCAGGCTTTGCTTATTTACAATATGCTGGTTTCAAAGAAGTATATTTTACCCAGCTCGATTATATGACTCTGGAGGCTTTTCTGTTCCATGCAGCCCTGGCAGCCGCTATTGTGTTTATTTGTGGGCTATGGGCATTTCAGCTCCACCGGTCAACTTTAGAAAACGCCAGTAATACCCTGCAATTACGTCACCAGCTTCGGAATATGGAACAAAATATTGCCTTTGCAGAATTTATAAGTAAAGGAAACCAGGAGGCTGAACATAATTTTACAGCAGAAGATAAATTGGGGATAGCATTATCACAAATGCGCAGCAGTTTGTTGCAAGCCAGGCAAAAAGAAGAACAAGACCGGTTTACGAATGTAGGGCTTGCTGAAATTAGTGAAATGCTCCGGAACTCAGGCTTGAATACGCAAGAACTTTCCATCCAGCTCATCTCCAAACTGGTAAAATACATAGGAGTTAACCAGGGTGGTTTGTTCATTGTAGAAAATCCTGAACAGCCACAACTTGTGTTAAGCGGTTGTTATGCCTATGACCGGGTAAAACACCTCAAAAAAACCATAGAAGCCGGAGAAGGATTACTCGGACAAGTACTGTTAGAAAAAGACACCATATATATTACAGAGCTGCCTGCTGAGTACATCCAGATTACTTCCGGACTGGGAAAAGCAAATCCAACCTGTATTCTGATTATTCCGCTAAAAACCAATGACACCATAGTAGGTGCTATAGAAATGGCTTCATTTACAGAAATCCCTGCTTACAAAATTAGTTTCCTGGAAAAAATTGGTGAAAGTATAGCAGCTACGATTGTTTCTGCCAGGGTAAATCAACAAACAACCAAATTACTCGATGAATTCCAGGTGATGAATGAACAAATGAGGTCACAGGAAGAGGAAATGCGCCAGAATATGGAAGAACTACAGGCAACCCAGGAAGAGTTACAGCGCAAGGTAGAAGAGTACAATGAGCGTATGCATGAAAAAGACAGGAGGATAAAATCGCTGGAAGGCAAATTAAATTCCTGACAGATACTTTTCTGATATAGCGGCAGGAAAGCTACGGATGTAAGGTAAAACTATACATTATACCCTTTTTAGGCTGCCATTCCTGGTTATGATGAAAACAGGTATAAAACCGGGATTATATCAGCATTCTGACTACTGTAAAGCCAGCTATTAACAATATTCCGATAGCCATTATTCAATTTATACGGGCAATATGGGTTTACTGCAGTTTTAAATAGGGATGGTTGTAATGTTATATTTTTCTGTATTCTCAATTTTCTGTTTTAAAGTAAAGCAAAATGCTGTTTTTTTCATGCCTTCCTCCATTTTACCAAAACCAATCAAACAGATTATATTTTAAATTCAAACTTTAAGGTAACATATAGTATCAGTTTTTTATTCGCATTACACATAAAAGCCAATTTTTTAATTAATCGTTTTTGATTACGCTATGAAAAAAGTAAACATTCGTATCAGTCAGAAAATAATGGGTGGTTTTTTGGCTATCATATTTATTTTCATTCTCAATGCTGTAATTGGCTTGTTTTCGCTCAAAAAGAGCAGTGATATTCTTCAGGAAACTTCCCAGATTGTTGACCCATCTAAAGAAGCATTAAATGACTTTAACTTGCTCAGCATCAATTCACGGATGTACATCACCAATTGGGTGTATCTTCGGGCAAATGAGGAGGACAAAACAGCCCTGAAAAAAATTCACCAGACGGAATACGCAGCGCTGAAAGGCAGAATAAATGCCCTGAAAGCTTCCTGGGAAAAGAAACAGCAACAAAAAATAGATGCTGTGTTTTCTAAATTCGATTCACTCTTGTTAGTAGAAGCAGAGATTATGACCGATCTGGCTTCTTTTGAGGATTACGAAGATGAAGCTAAAAAATTCAGTAACCAGATGAGGATAGATGATGAGGTTCTTCCCAAAAGTAAACAGATTTCCCTGCAACTGAATGATATTATTAAAAGCCAGAAGAATGAAATAACCAGGTCAGATGCAGCTTTGCTAAGTTCCTTTGATAATCTGCGTATGGCTATTCTGGGCTCTGGTTTATTGTGTATTGTAGTAGGCATTCTGGCGGCTTTTATGCTTACCAGAAATATTACTTCCCCCATCAACTATATACGCGATATTATTCAGCAATTAGGTAAAGGAGAGTTACCGCAAGACCAGAAAAAGAAATTTGGCAATGACGAGATTGGCGAAATGGCCGAAGCGGTAAACAAACTGGTAACCGGCTTACGTTCTACTTCTCTGTTTGCCGAGAATATTGGAAATGGTCACTACCAGGCTGATTTTGCCCCTTTGAGTAATAATGACGTACTGGGTAATGCCTTAATTAACATGCGTAATAACCTGGAAAAAGTAGCAGAAGATGATAAACAGAGAAACTGGACTACAGAAGGAATTGCTAAGTTCAGCGAAATTCTCCGGAGTAATAACGATACGCTCTCCAAGCTTTCAGATGATATTATCTCTAATCTTGTAAAGTATGTAAAAGCCAACCAGGGAGGATTATTCATTATTAATGATACTGAACAAGACCATTATCTGGAACTGAAAGCTTGCTACGCCTGGGATAAAAAGAAGTACCTCGAACAGAAAATCTACGAAGGAGAAGGCCTGACCGGACAAGCCTGGCAGGAGAAGGAAAGCATCTATCTGACAGAAGTGCCCCAGAATTATATCAGCATTACATCCGGTTTGGGTGAATCCAATCCCAGAAGTATCCTCATCGTACCATTGAAAGTAAATGAGCAGATATTTGGTGTAATTGAACTTGCTTCCTTTAATGAGTTTGCTGAATTTGAGGTAGAATTTATCGAAAAAATTGCTGAAAGTATTGCTTCTACTATCTCCACTGTTAAAATTAATGAGCAGACTCAGCGGTTGTTGCAGGATTCTACCATGCTGACCGAACAGATGCGGGCACAGGAAGAAGAAATGCGCCAGAATATGGAAGAACTGCAGGCAACCCAGGAAGAAATGGAACGGGCACAGAAAGATGCAAAAGCCCGTGAGATCATTTTTGATAAAACCCAGTTTATTGTGGAATTTGATAATCAGTTTAAGATTACGTATGCCAATCAGCCTTTACAGTCGTTCCTGCATGTAGAATCAAGAGAGATCCTCGGCAAGCCCATTCAAGTACTGCTGGACACAAATTATATTGATAATGCCAAACAATTACTCGAGATTGGAAATATATGGAGTGAAATTGTGCAGTTAAAAAATAAAAACGGAGAAAAAATACAGGCCAAGGCTTCCGCCGGAATTATTTCCGATGATGAAATGGATGGTAAATACCTGATGATCTTTGATGGTCCTGAGATTCTCCGTAGTTAAGTAAGTCCGTTTAGAATAGCTTTTTTTCAATTCTTTACTAACGAGTTGATACAATCAAGCAGAGGTCATGCATCCTCTGCTTGATTTTTTTAAGTATTCCTTCAATACGTATATACCTGTAAATCCATCAGCAGTCCTCTATTCTATACTCTATTTCATAGGCAAATTATAACAGCATAAACCCTGATGTATTAATTTCTGATGAACAACTGACTACTACATATATACCGGTATTCTTTATCAGATAGCTAATAGTAAAATCGAAAGCCGTATATGCAATGCTATTTCTGGTAGTATTAATTGTGTCTCATTGACTTTGTGAAGGATTCAGTATAACTAGCATTTCTAACTTTACCATCACCACAAATGGAGCATTTACAGTATCCTATTGGGCGTTTTTCAGCCCAAACAAACTACACTGCCAAAGAGATACAAGCACTTATAACCACTATGGAGCGTTCTCCCGAGAGGTATCATACACTTTTATTACCCCTTACTGAACAAGAATTAGCTAAAACCTACCGCTCCGGAAGCTGGACAGTAAGACAATTACTACATCACGTGGCAGATGTGCATATGCTCAATTTTCTGCGGATCAAAAAGACGCTGACGGAAGAAAATTATATTGCTACTACCATAGAAATGAATGCCTGGGCGCTTACCAGTGATTCCCTGACAGCACCGGTTGATTATTCACTTTTGATGCTGGAAGGCATTAATAAGCGTTTTGTGTATGTAGTGAAAAGTATGAGTGAGGAAGACTTTAGCAAAAGCTATTATCATCCTGTCAGGCAAATGCAGTTTGATCTTAGACAAGCTGTACATATGGCAGTCTGGCATCTGGAACACCACCAGGCACATATAGAGCTTGCTTTAGGGCTGACGCCACATAAATTTAACCTGGAACAAGTTGCAGAAACTATAAATTAGTGTAAACAAAGTGCCTGGCTTATCTGGATACACGCTTAACAGATTATTGCTTCTGCAGAATAATATCCATGACAAAGCCGGGCTGTTGTTAGCGCATGGTTTATAAAGCATTCACAAAAAGACTTAGCTTCTGTGGCTAAGTCTTTTTTGTGAACATCAAGGTATAATATGGAATTTTACTAACGGCTGGAACCAGCACTCATCAGGCCCGGAAACAGGCGGATATAGGTCTCAAAAGAAAGCGGATTTTTGCCATACAATCCTTGCAGTGAATGATCCACACCATACCAGGTGCCTTGTACGCCAATAGCAAGATTGGTATTCGCTACCTTAAATAGGTTCTGGTTAACACCCAGGGTAAGTGCATTTACCGGAAAAAGCTTGCCATGTCCAAATATTTCTTCATCTAGCAACAGTTCTTCGGCCGACTTTTGTACCCATTCATATTTACCGTAAATAGCCGTTTTGTTTAAATTCAGCGCGCTTTCTACCAGAGCAGAATGTTGGGGATCATGGTGGCCTTTTACGGCTTTGTTGTATCCCCAGACAGCAGCCGAATTGATGGAAGTTTTTGCACCCAGCTTTTTAGCATGAACCACAGAAGCTGTGGTTTTATTTACATCTTCCCTCGGACCTAATTCATGTACATCTTTCACCCAGGCCTGAGATACTTGTAAAGCCCATTCTGGAGTAGGATTATACGATACTCTGGCTGACCAGGAATCAAACCTGGGCGTATCAAATCCGAATCGTTCTTCATTAGGCTCACGGCCGGTAAAATTAGAACCTTCTATTTTGAAATTCTTATACCGTAATCCTAATGTACTTACCCCAAAAGTAATATGGGTAGCATCCTGCCAGTGATGCCCGATAGGTGCATCCGGATTATATAAGCTGGACGGACGGTGCATAAATGCCACCGGACCAAAGGCTGGTTCTCCCGGAAAGCCAACATACACAAAAGCATCTACATCCGGTGAAAAAGCATGCGTATACGCTACCGAAAGTTCAGAAAACAGGTCATGTGGGTGTTGTTTATCTACCAGAGATTTGCCTTTCCAGGTTTCTCCTGATTGGAACAGCAGCGGATATCCACCTCCTTCTACCGTTAAACGGTCCAGGGAAAGCATGGCACTAAACCGGAACAAACCCTTTTCTCCTACCCTTCTTTGTCCCATACCCATAACCCAGTTGGGGGCATCGAACCTAGAGCCTCCCCTGGAGCCTTTGTTGCTGATATCATGATTGGTATAGCGTAAAAACAGGTTACCATGAAACATATACATCCATTTTTTAGAATGAACCATATAGCCATACATAGGAGCGGCGTCAGGCAACCAGCCAGTACCGGAGCCATTGCGGTTCATGGGCAGATTCAGGGAAAAAGCATGAGACATAGGTGCTCCATGCATAGAATGTCCGGAACTCGTTTCCTGTACAGGCTTTTCAGTTGTATGCCCAGCATGAGGCTGCTGATGCGAAATACTATCTGGTGGTGGTGTATGATGGTGGTGTTCATTTTGGGCAGAGGCGACCTGAGTTGCCACTAGCAACCCTATCATCCATAAAAAGGTGTGTATTTTTTTCATATCTTCTTTATTTCGTTATACAATCCGTTCAGAAAGGACAGCATCGGAGTTTCTATTCATTTCTCTTTTACAAGTATTCTATGATATAAACTGCCCTGGATTTTCCGGTAAGAGCTTTTAGCACATTCCATCAGCTATACTTTAAAAAGCCAAGTTTCATGAACATATATTTACGTTCCTTTCTTTATACAAAGTTACTTTACCTGCCCCTGGAAGGCTTTACACAAAAACCGGAATCATTCATATAATTTCAGGCAGGCTATTCGTGCTCTTTAACCATTTCGGTTGATGAAAACTTAAGTTGGCAGTTATAGAGGCGGCACATACTTGCGCAAAGGCATACGACCCCGGGATTGTATATCTGCAGATATTACTTCCCAGGTAAATTATCTTAAGTAACAATACCGGCAAATACCATTAAATAAAAAATGCCCGAAAACAAGGTTGGTTTTCAGGCAAATAATTTATATGTATGATGTAGCAGGCTGTTATTCAGGCTTAACAGGTAGACTTATTTCAATTCTCCGCGAGGGGTATATACGTTTGCTCTATCTTGTTAGTAACTGGTTTTAAGGTTTGCAGAAAATTATAAATTGCTTTCAGATCATTATCATTCATTTGCTGATAAGCTCTCCAGGGCATAAAATCTTCCTGATAAACCTTACCCATCCGGAAGCGGTTGATAAAAGTTTGTTGATTCCAGTGGTAAATTCTTCCGGTTTGCGGATCAGGCGTAAGGTTGGGCACTACAAAAGTACCTGTTTGTAACTCCCTTTTATGCCCACCGGCAAACGGCTCGCCCACAAATTCGCCGGCAGGTCCCCTTTCTGTATGGCAGCCATTGCAGTTGGTAACCGTGTATGCCAGATACTTTCCATACCCGGCTGTGGTATCAGGCTTAAGTGCCGCAAACTGTTGATGGGTTTCTGTCACATCGGGCTTTATTACAAAGCGCATCAATAATTTACCAAGCATGGTGAAATTATGTTCCGGAATAGCTTTTTCTATCGGTTTAGTGGATCTCAGGTAAGAAAGGATGGCTACAATATCAGCATCCGACATGGCATTGTAAGTCATAAAGGGAACGAGGGCATGTCCTTTGGGTGTACGGTTGTAGCGGATTACCTGCGCCAGCTGGTCATCGCTATACCGGCCAATCCCTGTTTTTTTATCAGAAGTGATATTGGGCGTACGCAGTGTGGCGATCCATGGCAAATCTAATAACAGTCCTCCACTCATAGCCGGAGTTTCCTTTATTAGATCTACTGAAGATGGGTCTTCTACATGGCAGGTCCAGCAATGGGCAGGCCCCATAGCCAGGTATTTTCCTCTTGCGATAATTGTTAAATCTGTACTTGCTTTTAATCCGGTTACCGGCACTTCATAGGTTTGCTGATAGGTTAATTGTACATACAGTAGAAAGGCCAACACAATTCCGGTGATTACTGCTAGTATTTTACCTGCTTTTTTCATGGCTCACTTATATTTATGTTGATCAGATGATGGTTGAATGTTAAAATCCGGCAGAAATTATTTCTCCGGCTTTTCCTTATTTTTGCGTAAATTTCGTCTGTTGCCGCACAGCAGCGGTAAGCAGATTACGCCAATTTTCAACAGTTTCATGCCATGAAGGTGCAGAACTCCATTTTGAGAACTATCATTTACGGAGCCGTTAAGCATGGCGCTCCATTCGGGCCATTATGCCAGCGAATTGGTGTTGATCCCACCGAACTGAATGATGCAGAAAAGCTATTAGACTGGGAAGTTTCGTCTGTTGCCTGGGATTATGCGGTAGAAATGAGTGGCGATCCGCTTCTGGCGCTGCATATGGGTGAAGAAAACAACTTGTCGGCATTCGGCATGCTCGGCTATCTGGTGCAGAGCTGTTCCACCCTGGAAGAGGCGTTTGAATTTATTGTCAGATACAATAATACGCTTACTGATGTTTTTCATTTCTCAACACAAAAGGGCCGGCAAGAGTATATTTTTCATTTTAATCCTGTTCCTCAATACCGGAATAAATTCCCGGAAAGCTCCCGGCAGGCGGTTGAACTAATGATGTCTTCCCTGATACGGGTTTTTTATTTTTTGACCGGCAAAAAAGTTTCTCCGCTTCGGGCGCATCTGGCCTATCCCAAAAGAAATGTACCTGAATATGAGCGGATTTTACAAACAAAAGTGATATTTGATGCCGAGAGTAATTGCGTGGTATGCCGGGCGGAAGACATGAGCCTGCCTATTATTTCGTATGACAAATCTCTGTATTCTTTCTTCAATTTGCTGCTTACCGAGAAACAACAAACCTTATCCTTGCAAAAATCATTTTCTGACCAGATCAAAGATGTACTCTTGAGTGGATTTGGAGGCCAGATACCCCCTATTGAAGTAGTGGCTGCCAGGATGAATATGAGCCTGCGAACCTTTCAAAGAAGGCTGGCTGAGGAAAAAATTACTTTTCGCCAGATTACAAATGACCTCCGCAAAGAACTAGCTCTTTCTTTAATGGATAAGCGCCACTCCAAAAAAGCAGATGTGGCGCAATTACTTGGGTATGCTGATTTAAGTAGTTTCCAACGTGCCTATAAAAACTGGACACGTAAAGCTTCCTAACCTCGATTCATATATCATTAAAGCCTCTTTTCAATTTTCTATAAGAACCAAATCACAATTTTGCACTCCGTAAGCGTAGGCTATTGCTTACAACTGATACTGAACTCAAGGCCATGGCTGCTCCAGCAATCATTGGATCGAGCAGGAAACCAAAGAAAGGATACAATACTCCTGCCGCAATGGGAATACCTATGATATTGTAAATAAACGCCCAGAATAGGTTCTGCCTAATAGCTTGCACCGTTTTGCGGGAGAGTTTTAAGGCTTTGGGAATCTGGTTGAGGTCAGAAGTGATCAGAGTCATTTTAGCTACATCCATTGCAATGTCCGAACCTTTGCCCATCGCAATACTTACATCTGCCTCAGCCAACGCATGAGAGTCATTGATACCATCGCCTACCATGGCTACTACTTTGCCCTGGTTTTGCAATTGCTTGATAAATTCAGCTTTTTCAGAAGGTAATACTTCGGCTTTGTAGTGCTGCAAGCCTACCTGTATTGCCACTGCCTTGGCGGTTTGTTCATTATCCCCCGTAAGCATGTATACATCGATCCCCTGGTTTTGCAAGGTTTGTACAGCTTGCTTAGACGTAGCTTTGATCCGGTCGGCGATGGCTAATATGGCTACTACCTCTTTGCCTGACGCAAAATAGATTACAGTTTTGGCTTCAGCTTGTAGGGATTTTGCCTGGGCAGTTACGGCTTCACTTACAGAAACATGGTTATCCGCCAGTAATTTCTGATTTCCTACCAGATAAATTTCATTGTCATAACTAGCTTTTACTCCTTTTCCGGTAAGGCTTTCAAAAGAAGATAAATTTATAGCCTGTGTTTGTTCACCTCTAAGTTTCCGAACCACTGCCTCAGCCAACGGGTGTTCCGAACGGGATTCTATTTCTAACAAAATAGACCTGTTCTGCATTTTATCACTTTCTTTTGTAAACCATAGCTCATCCGTTACCTCAGGTTTACCCTCTGTAATGGTACCAGTTTTATCCAGCACAATGGCATTTACTTTATAGCCTAATTCCAGACTTTCAGCATCTTTAATTAAAATGTTATTCTCAGCTCCTTTGCCCACACCTACCATAATCGCTGTTGGTGTTGCCAAACCCAAAGCACATGGACAAGCAATGACCATCACGGTTACAAAAGCCAATAAAGCATGTGTAAAAGCATTATCGCCTCCAAAAATCATCCATACAACCGCACTAAGTAAAGCAATCCCAATGACTACCGGCACAAATATGGCAGTCACTTTATTAACCAGTTTTTCTACCGGAGCTTTGCTTCCCTGGGCCTGCTGCACCATTTTAATAATCTGTGATAAAATCGTATCCCCTCCTACTTTTTCCGCTTCAAACCGGAAACTGCCTTTCTGGTTTACGGTTCCGGCAAATACCTGGGCGCCTGCTTGTTTCTCCATTGGCAAGGGTTCCCCACTGATCATACTTTCATCCACATACGAACTTCCGGAAGTTACTTTGCCATCCACCGGAATTTTTTCACCAGGTTTTACCACCAGTATATTTCCAATGCTTACCTGGGCAATAGGAATTTCTTTTTCGACGCCATCTTCTATCAGTCTTACCGTTTTGGGCTGTAGTCCCATCAGTTTTTTCATAGCTGAAGAAGTATTAGATTTTGCCCTTTCTTCCAATAATTTGCCCAGTAAGATAAAGGCAATAATCATAATAGCGGCTTCGTAGTACACATGGGCATGTAACCCCCGCTCATGAAAAAAATTCGGATTTAAGGTATTAAATAAGCTGAACAAAAAGGCAATTCCGGTACTCATAGCTACCAGCGTATCCATATTGGCTTTGCCATGTTTCGCTTGTTTTCTGGCATTGATATAGAAATTACGTCCGATCCACAATACCGGCAGGGAAAGAATCAGCATGATCCAGTTGGCATAGGGTACTTCCATTCCGAACATCCCAATTGCTACCACAGGCGCAGATAAAATACCTGCCCAGATGGTTTTGCGTTTCAATTCCTGATAATGGTTTAATTGTGCTTCCTGCTGTTTTTCAACTGCATTTTCCTCATCAATAATCAGATCGTAACCAATGGATTGTATGGCTTGCTGCAATTTGGGAAGAGAAGTCTGCGAAGGAATATAATCTACCCAGGCTGTCTGGTTGGCAAAATTAACACCCGCATCGGCTACGCCTTCCTGCGATTTGAGCATAGATTCTACACTCACGGCACAAGCCGCACAGGTCATTCCAGTGACTGGCAGGGTTATTTTCGTTTCTTTGTTTTTTGAATCCAGCCTTGCTTTTTTGGTCAAGGTTATGCTTTCTGCGTTCATGGCTCTATTATTTAAGCTCTTATTTAATTAACGAAACAAAGTTACGGCTTCTTAGTGCCATCTCTTTTACACAATTCCAGAAAGGATGTATATGATTTTTAGGTATAACTAACATACAATTGCCAGCTATAGAAAAGGTTTAAAAATCAATTGTTTAAAAAGTAAAGCTAAACTGATAAAAGTTTAGCTTTACTTAAATGCCATCCATAAGCTGATACTACACTATTTCTCTACTCCAGCCTGCAATTCTCTGAACTGGGAAGGCGACATTCCGGTGATTTTTTTAAATTGATTAGATAGGTGGTGTACACTGCTATAGCCCAGATCAAAGGCAATATCTGTTAAGGTAAGTGAGGTATATTTTAGTAATTGCTGTACTTTTTGTACCCGCCTATGAATCAAGTATTGTTCCAGGGTAATGCCTTCTGTATGTGAAAACAAAGCGCTGATCGTATCGTAATCCATAGGTAACGATTCTGTAAGCAATTGGGCAAAATTTCTGCTATGCGCTTTAGTAGTATTCAATTCCTGTTCTACCAGTTCTTTTACTTTGGCAATGGTCAGCGATTGTTTATCGGTTAAGAGTTCAAATCCCTCCTTTTCCAGCAGCCTGATTGCGGCTTCAAGGGCCTGGGCATCATTTTCCTGGTATGTCACTTCGCCGAGTTTAACCTCGTGTACAGGCAAGCCCTGGCTTTCAAAAATCTCTTTTACTATTTCTATGCAACGCCTGCATACCATTCCTTTTATTTTTACTGTCTTCTCCATATGCGTTCCAGAAATTTCGTTCGTTTTTGCTGAAAGAATATCAACTAAATGAGTTGAACAATTATAAATATGTATTAGTGTTTGCAAGAATGGTCACTTGCATATGCTGCTTCAGATGGACGGTCTGGATTTACTACTTCAAAATGTGCCATCATACCGGCGGCATGGTGTTCTAAAATATGACAATGATACATCCACTCGCCAGGACGGTCATCTGGCATCCAGGCAATTTTTATCCTGCTTCTGGGCGGAAGATTGTAGGTATCTTTCCAGGCAATATAGTCAGGGGCTTCTCCATTTTCTTCGATCACCTGAAAGAAGAAACCATGCAAGTGAAACGGATGATCCATCAAACTGCTATTCGCTACTTCCCACACCTGGAGTTCGCCTACTTTTACCGGCTGGTCGCTGGTATGTACATCACCGTTTACCAGAAAATCCATTCCATGCTTTAAACTAGGGCCTACTGATAACTTTAGTTTTCTGGAAACCGGAGCCTCTTTTTCAGCCAAAGGCTCAATCTTACGGAGTATTTGCGGAATATAGGCCACGGAAGGTTTCTGTGCACCTACTTGTATGGTGGCAAACGTCTGCCGTTTTGCTTTCAGGAAAGTCATGCGGTTATAGGGCAGTGTTTCTATCAGGAAGCTTTCGCCTTCTGTAAAAGGTCCGGCTATTATTTCTATACGTTCTCCCGGCGTAAGTAGTACCTGGGTTACCGTTTGGGGATGTTCCAGCAAGCCGCCATCTGTTCCAATGATCTTAAACTCTTTTCCACCCAAATATAACTGAATATATCTGGCACTGGAGGCATTTATAAAGCGCCATCTTTCGGCTTGTCCGCCAGCTATTGAAATAGTGGGATTTTCTTTTCCATTTATCAGAAGCGTATCTCCTTCCCGGCCATCGTGCCTTTCCATAATCCGAGGGATAAACCAGCCCGGTTTGGTAAATTCATTTTCAGCGGTAAGCTTCATATCATCCAGCAGGAACACTTTTTCTCCATCGGTAACCAGTGCTGTTCCTTCTTCCACGATCAATCCTCCATACATGCCTCTTTCCATTTGAAACGTTTCGTTGGCGTGGGAATGATACCAGAACGTGCCTGCATCGGGTACTACAAAGCGGTAAGTAAATTCTTCACCTGGCTCAATGGGTTTTTGCACTTCTCCTGTGCCATCCATGCTGGCGGGCAGGCGAATTCCATGCCAGTGGATCATAGTAGGTTCCGGCAGGTTGTTTTTCACTTTTACTTCCAGCGTATCTCCTTTTCTGGCGCGTAACAAAGGTCCTGGCAATTGATTGTTAAAACCCCAGGCTTCTACTGTTTTTCCTTCGGCTATTTCCCATGAAAAAATGCTTGCTTCTAATTCGTAGGATATAACTTGACTGGTAGGGTGGTGATGGCTTTTCATCGTGTTAAAGGATTAATAATATGAGTAGAATGTTAGATAGTAGTTGTGTATTATGACAGGAATGACGAATTGTAGAGAAGGTTTGGAAATGCAGCTTGCCTATACAGACAAGCTGCATTCATCAGCATTAACGGCAGCAATCGCAGCCGCAGGAACAATGGTCGCCACCGCAGGAATCTCCACAGGTACAGTTGTCACAGGTACAAGAAGGACTAGCGCAATTACATGCCAGATCGGTATTCTGAAATTCTACAGATGTATTTTTCATAGTTATTGTGTGTTTGTGTTTGATAACTATGCAAAGATACAGGGAGGGAGTAGGCTGGCTATTCTATAATCTTGTGATAGATTTATATAATTATTTGATCTTTCACTTAGAAGGTTATAAAAGAACAGGCGGTTTATATTTTATCCAAGGATTTGAGCTTATTAGTGCCGATCTGTTTAAAATGGGAGGGGGTAAGACCAGTAGTTTTCTTGAACTGCCCGGAAAGGTGGGCTACACTGCTATAATCGAGCTGATAGGCTATTTCTGAAAGCGATAGTTCGCCATATACCAGGAGTTCTTTCGCTTTTTCTATACGCTGTTCAATTAAATAATTTTCAATGGTGCGGCCTTCTACCGACGAAAATAAGGTACTCAGGTAAAAATAATCCAGGTGCAAGCGTTCAGACAGATACACCGAAAGTTTTTGATGCTTCTCTTGTTCGGGCACTTCGTTGCGGGCTCTGGCCAGAATCAGGGTTTTTGCTTTCTCAATAAGCTGATTAAGCCGGTTATCTATCAATTCGAGCCCAATTGCCTGTAAACGTTGCTGTAATAATTGCTTTTGAGTTTCCAGCAAATCTTCATGTAGATGGATTTCGCCTACCTGTACTTTTTGAAAAGGGATAGATAATTGTTTTAATATACTCTCCACATACAGTACACATCTGTCGCAAACCATGTTCTTAATATGAAGCTGTATGGGCATAAAAAAGTGGTTAACCTGATTTGTATATCAATTTACAAAAATAGGTTATTTTCTACGCATCAGGTGGAAAAATGAATATCCATTGTTGTGTTAACAATGGATTGATATTCCCTGACAGTAAGTTTTCTGAAAGTGTCAACTGTTTTATAAATCAGCGATTACAGCACAACTGTTTTCTGCTGCATCACTATACCTTTGCCGCCGGCCATCAGTTTTTGAATAGCACCTTCGTTTTTTTCCAGTTCTACTGTAATCAGGCTTGGAGAAGGCGGATTCATCAGATATCCTTGTTCGATGAGGTATGAATCTTTTTTTATACTCATTATATCATGCATGTAGCAGGCCAGGGGTCCGGCAGCCATACCAGTAGCCGATTCTTCAGGTATGCCATACAGAGGTCCAAACATTCTGGTTGTGGCATCCCGTTGCGCTCGCTGTGTCTGGAGGCTAAACGGATAAAATCCGATCAGATGTAATTGCTGACTAATAGATTCTATTTCTGCAAGCTGCGGTTTTAACTCACGCAAAATATGCTGATTCTGAAGTGGAATGATGAGAAAGGAATTGCCTGTATTTACTACAATCGGAGATTTTCCTTCAATCAGATCATCTTTCGAAATACCTAATGATTGAAAGATCCTCTCTTCCAGTTCCGGAACACTTTGATACTGCGGCGGTTTTTGCTCCATAAAAGCCTGTTCGCCTCGCATCCATATCTGCCTGGACCCATCTATGGTTTCTTTCGACGTATGTGCAGATGGAATTCTACCCAGGCTTTGCAGATAAGAAAAAGTAGCAATAGTAGCATGTCCGCAATGGGGAATTTGTTTGGCAGGTGTAAAAAAATCCAGTTTAAAATCAGCCAGCGCTGATCTGGAAACAAAAGCTGTTTCTGATAATCCCACTTGTGCAGCTATTTGTAGCTTTTGTTCGCTGGTTAAGCTATCGGCATCCAGCACGACTCCAGCAGGATTACCGCCATGATCACCATCTACAAACGCATTTACAATCTGAACTTTTACCTCCATACTCCTTATATATGTATTTTCTGATTTTTTAGCAGCTATTCGATTGAATACCAGAAGATTAATTTGAAAGTCCGCTTATTAATTTTTGTTCGCCTGTTGCAGTTGTTTATCAAAGCCTGCCCGGTCGATCTGAATCCAATACTCTACAATTTTACCGTTTTCGAGCCGGTATACGGCACTGGCTATCTCAGTGAGGGGCAATCCGGTAGGTGAGTATCCATCTATTTCGGTGAGGTGTTTTCCGGTTTGTTTCCACCTGGCATATACTTTATTTTCCTGGGCAATGAGTTCTGTAATTTCGAATTCAAACTGGCCATACATCTCTACAAATTCCTTTACATGTGCTGCATAGTTTTGTGGCGTTCTTTCTACCGTCTGCGGATTTTCAGAATTCATCTGGTGCGCCAGTACTTTGCCCGCCATAAAGTCTCTGGCTTTATCCGGATTTTTTCCTGAGCGGACAGTCAATAGAAACTCTCTTACTATCTGCTCAGAAGTGTGGGTAGTACGCATTGAAAGGTTACGGTAAATAGAATTGGTTTCAGTGATCAACCCTAACATCACTGTCAGGGTAAACTGTAAAATAAAGAAGAAAAGTATCATGTTCTGTATAAGAGTGTGTTTTGTTTTACAGGGCCGAAATTTGAATCATAAATACTGATTCAGTTTTTCAGTCATTGCCTTTTTGCCTACGGCGCCTACGATTTTATCTACTACTTTTCCATCTTTAAAAAACAGCAGCGTAGGAAGGTTTCTCACCTTGAATCTGGAAGTTATCTCAGGATTTTCATCTACATCCAGTTTGGCAATTTTGGCTTTACCGGCAAATTCTGTAGCCAGTATTTCTACAATGGGACTTATGGCGTTGCAAGGGGGACACCAGTCGGCACCAAAATCTACCATCACCAGTTCTTTCGATTGCAATACTTCCAGGTCAAAATTCGCATCTGTAACCCTGACCGCTTTTTTATATGTAGTTATCATTGTTGTATTGTTTGCTTCAAAGGTAGTCTGCCACTTGTTAAAGCAGTTTACACATTAGCCAGTATGATTTATATAATTTTAAAGGATCGTATGTTGCTTGCCAATTCAAGCGTACGTTTTTACTTCCCGTTTTTGCCTGGAAAGCAATCCATCCACAGAGAAGATACCTGCCCCATTACTCACAATACTTAAGGCAAGGCCAATCGCCAGCAGGCAGTACTCTATGCCTTCACCTTTCTGATTGCCAAACCAGTTCATAAAAAAGCCATTTTCTATATGTACGCTGAAGATAATACCAGTCATTAGTATAGCCATCAGCACACCAATTATGCGGCTGCCAAAGCCTGCAATTAATAACATTGCGCCCAGCGTTTCAAGGATAATGACAGCAAACCCAATCAGCCAGGGTAAATGCATGGTTTCAGTGAAGAAATGCATCGTATTTGTAAATCCATAGCCGCCAAACCACCCCATTAATTTTTGTGCACCATGTGGCAATACTACCAGTCCAAGACTTAAGCGGAGAATTAGCCCGGTATAGTCGCTGTGGGCAGAAAAGATATTCTTGATCATAATCGTAAGTGTAGTTAAAATGTGAGTAGAGATAAGTGTACTAAAGTTGTAAGGATAGGGCTTACCACTTACGGGCAGTAAGCCTGTAGTTAGCTAGTTGTTGTAATAGAACTTTTCTTTGATGATTTTACCATCTTTCCATTCCTGCACCGAAATCTGGGTATAGTTTTTTATGCCCCAGTCTTTGTGTGTATAGTCATAATGCCATTCTACCATCGAATAGTCGTTTCCGACAGCTACCTTCAGCGGATGGGCACCCCGGAACTGGGTTACATTTCCGTAAAAATCAAGTTCCCGTTGCAGGTTGGCTTCTTTGCCAATGGTAGGTACATTCTCATTTTCCTGCATAACTACCTCTTCATGGTAATATTTCTGGAAAGCTTCAATAGATTTTCCTTGCAGCACCAAAGCATTCAGGTCTTCGAGTGCTTGTTTGATTTCTAATTGTGTCATGGTTGTTAGATTTTAATAAATGGAATAATTGAGTTTTAAAAAAATATAATGTATCAGTCAGCCGCGTTAAGGCTATGATCAGCCATAGATTTTACTTTCATCGCCTTATCGCCTGGTTGATGAAACAAAATTGCACAGAAGCAGACTGGAAAAAATTGATCTAGTTCAAGAAATTGAGGAATGGAAATTATTCTACAGAAAATCAGATGGAAGCACCTATCAAGTTAGAATTGAAGCAGATAGAACTAAATATATAATCAGGGAGTAGTAATAAAGAAAACACAGCATTTTATTTTCTGGATAGCCCCTACAATTAGTAGTAAATAATTAAGAAAATAGATCAGATAAACGTAATTCTAGAAGCAAACCTTATAAGAGGTAAACCGTATAACCCTCATCGAATAATAATTGCCAATTTAAAATAATGCCTCTCTATTCTGTTCAGTATAAAATATACCATAAACATTTTTAGTGTTTATACTAACCTAAGAAGATATTACAAATTGTTGATTTTATTTAACTATTATAATAATTTCTCGCTTTTTCGAATAAATAAATAGTATTTGTCTGTATAATTCCGTTATTGTTTTTGAGTTGATACATAATTTTAACAAATTCACAAACTGAAACCCTGAAGAAATTCTAACAACCCCTATACCACCATGAATGTATCTACTTCTCAGATTCCGCTCAAGAAAGAGCGATTGCATGAACTTGACTGGTTACGAGTAATGGCATTCTCTCTATTGGTGTTTTATCACGGGAGTTTTATTTTTTCAGGTGGCTTCTATGTATCCAACTCTGCGAATATACCCTTCTTAAGCACGTTAATGACCTTTATCAGCCAATGGAGGCTGCCTTTACTTTTTTTTATTTCAGGGGCAAGTGTAGCATTTCTTTATAAAAAATCATCTACCGGAGAATTTGTCAATTCAAGATTAACCCGTATTCTGGTCCCATTAGTTTTTGGTGTCCTAATTATAAATCCGCCACAGAGTTATATAGCCAAAGGCTTTAAAGAAGGAAGTTTTCCATACTATCCGTCTTATTATGCAGAATCACTTGCCAATATTCATTTTGGATCAGGTGAAGCCCTTAAATGGAATCACTTGTGGTATCTGGTATACATTTTTGTATTCTCCATTATTCTGATCCCCATGTTCCATTTCTTTAAGAAAAACCCTGAAATATTGCAGAAAATAGGTGATTTCTTTACCAGAAGAGGAATGCTCTTGTTATTGATCCTGCCTCCTTTTATATCGGGTATTTTACTGCAACTCGACTGGCCAACGAAAAGAAATCTGATCAGCGACTGGGATAATTTTACTACTACTATTTTGTTTTTTATATACGGCTATTTACTCTATTCCCATAGTGGTATCCGTGCCATGATCATGAAATACCGCACCGTTTTTCTAATCCTGGGCATTTGCTGCTTTATTGCCATGGCTCTTCTTTTTAAACCCGGACAAGCAACTGCCTTTATACAGATAGGGGAAGTCTCTCCGGCTTTTATCGGATATAAATTTTTAAGAGTACTCAATACAGGCTGCTGGCTGCTGTGTATTCTGGGATTTGCCCAAAAATACCTCAGGTTCAGGAATAATTTTCTGAATTACACGAGTGAAGCGGTTTATCCATTCTATATTCTTCACCAGACTGTTATGGTTTTTATTGCCTATTTTGTGGTACAATGGCAAATGATGCCTCTGTTGAAATATATAGTTATTATGGCTCTTACCTTTATGAACACCTTACTGATCTATGAGTTCCTCATTAAAAGGACTGCCGTTACCCGCCTTTTGTTTGGCCTGAGAACAAAAGTGGCAGAAAAAGATAAGATGATAATAAGCCCACAGACACAAAAAGTGGCATAAAAGAGATTGTTTATACTGCTTTCTGCAGTTTAATAATAAGCACGGAGAAAGAATCCTTGCAGTAAAACCAGTCTGATTCTGGAAACTGCATAGATTCTTTCTCTTTTTATTGCTGTACCATCTCTCCTGGACGGATGTTAATTGTGCCGCCTATTCTATCAAAATTGAAAATGTGTACCTTTGCTGTCAAAAAATAGTTTTGATAATATCCGTAATTTGCCATCCTTAAATCTTTCAAAAGCAATATGGCTCAATATAATTTCCGGGAAATAGAAAAAAAATGGCAACAGCAATGGGAAAACCAGCAGTTGTACCGGGCAGAAGTTAACTCGGCTAAACCTAAATATTATGTACTGGATATGTTTCCGTATCCTTCAGGTGCAGGTTTGCACGTAGGCCATCCATTAGGTTATATTGCCTCCGATATTGTAGCCAGGTTCAAACGGCTTACCGGACATAATGTGCTGCACCCGATGGGATTTGATTCCTTTGGCTTGCCTGCCGAACAATATGCCATTCAAACCGGTCAACATCCGGCCATTACTACCGAACAGAACATCAGCCGCTATATATCGCAGCTTAAAAATATTGGCTTTGCCTACGACTGGAGTAAAGAAGTACGTACTTCTGCGCCAGATTTTTATAAATGGACACAGTGGATTTTTATGAAGCTGTTCAATGCCTGGTATAATAAAGATGCCGATAAAGCAGAATCTATAGAAAGCCTCATCCACACGTTTGAAAAGAATGGAAATGCGAAAGTGAATGCCGTATGCGATGATGACACACCAGCCTTTACAGCCACAGAATGGCAGGCTTTTTCTTCCACCCGGCAGCAGGAAATTCTGCTGAAATACCGCCTGACCTTCCTGGCAGAAACCATCGTGAACTGGTGCCCCCAACTGGGTACGGTACTGGCTAATGAAGAAGTTAAAGATGGCTTATCGGAGAGGGGAGGTTATCCGGTGATACGCAAACAAATGCAGCAATGGAGCATGCGCATTACCTCCTATGCTGAACGTTTGTTGCAAGGGCTGGAAGAAATCGACTGGCCGGAACCATTGAAAGAAATGCAGCGCAACTGGATCGGAAAATCTATCGGAGCTGAGTTTGATTTTGCCGTAGCCAATTCTGACCTGAAAATAAAAGTATTTACCACCAGGATAGATACTATTTTCGGCGTTACTTATCTGGCTCTGGCTCCGGAATACGAAGATCTGCCCAAACTGACTACTCCAGAGCGCAAATATGACGTAGAAACCTATGTAGAAGCCGCTAAAAACCGCTCCGAACGGGACAGGATGAGTGATGTAAAAACCATTTCTGGTACCTTTACCGGAAGCTTTGCCGTCAATCCTTTTTCCGGGGAGCAAATTCCCATCTGGATTGCAGATTATGTACTGGCTGGCTACGGAACTGGTGCTGTTATGGCAGTGCCTGCTTCTGATTCCAGGGATTATGCCTTTGCCAAACATTTCAGCCTGCCCATCCGCCAAGTGATTGAAGGCGGAAATCTGGAAGTGGAAGCCAATGATGCCAAAGAAGGCAAAATGGTAAACTCCGGTTTTCTCGATGGCATGGAAGTAAAAGAGGCTATGCAGGCAGCAGTTAATAAGCTGGAAGAAATGGAAATTGGCACAGGCAAGATAAACTACCGGATGCGGGATGCTATTTTCAGCCGTCAGCGCTACTGGGGCGAACCAGTGCCGGTATACTTTGATAATGGCATGCCTCATTTGATTGATGAAAAAGATTTGCCTTTGTTGCTTCCGGAGGTAGATGCGTATTTGCCAACCGAAACCGGTGAGCCGCCGTTGGGACGTGCCCATAACTGGAAATATAAAGGCAGGTATGAATATGAGTTGAGCACCATGCCGGGCTGGGCCGGTTCCAGCTGGTATTTCTTCCGCTATATGGATGCCCACAACCAGCAGGAGTTTTGCAGCAAAGATGCCCAGGCCTACTGGCAAAATGTAGATTTATACATTGGTGGTTCTGAACATGCCACCGGCCATTTATTGTATTCCCGCTTCTGGACCAAGTTTTTGTATGACCTGGGATATGTTACCGTAGAGGAGCCTTTCAAAAAGCTTATTAACCAGGGCATGATTCAGGGACGGTCGAATTTTGTATACCGGGTAAATGATATAGAAGCCTATGCAGAAGAATTGATGTGGGAACGGCTGAAAGATAAGAAGCTGGGTGTAGAATTCAGCCGGAAATGTTATGATGGAAAGCACAAATTTGATTTCCTGTGTGTGCAAAAAAGACTGGTGGTAGAGATCAAGGGACTCAAATCGATGCAGGAGTTTTATGATTTCAATTACAACTATATCAAACATAGTGAGTATGAAATGCTGCTGTTATCGCATGAGGAAGTCATTACTAATACCGAAGTAGCCATTGCCAAAATTGAAAAAGCCCTGCAAAGACAAATTGCCGATCCGGAGTTCGACTATGGTGTTTCTATCTCTTCCTTGTTTGTTTCCAAAAATCTGATTAGAAACGTGCCGGTAACAGCGCTGCACGTAGATGTGAATATTGTGGAAAACGACATTCTGGATGTGGAAGCCCTGCGTAAACAACGCCCTGATTTTAAAGAAGCCACTTTTCTGCTGGAAGAGGGCAAATATATATGTGGTTGGGAAATCGAAAAAATGTCTAAACGGTATGGAAATGTAGTGAATCCAGATGATGTAGTGGAAAGGTATGGCGCAGATACGCTACGTTTGTATGAAATGTTTTTGGGTCCGCTGGAGCAATTCAAGCCCTGGAATACCAATGGTATCAGCGGCGTACATAATTTCCTGCGTAAACTCTGGCGCTTGTTTCACGATGATATGGGCAACCTGAACTTATCGGATGCCGAGCCGATGAAAGAAGAACTAAAATCGTTACATAAAACCATTAAAAAAGTGCAGGAAGATATTGAGAAGTTTTCTTTCAATACCTCTGTGAGTACCTTTATGATTTGTGTGAACGAACTCTCAGCCCTGAAGTGCAATAAAAAAGCGATTTTACGTGACTTAGCTATTGTAGTAGCGCCTTATGCACCACATATGGCTGAAGAATTATGGCAATTGCTGGGCAATTCAGAAAGCATATTTAAAGCCAGTTATCCAAAGTTCAACAATGATTATCTGGCAGAAGAAGCTTTTGAATACCCCATTTCTATTAATGGAAAGCTGCGGGCTAAAATGACTTTTTCTCTGGATACTACTGCAGCAGACATTGAAAAATCAGTACTGGCTTCCGAGCAGGTACAGAAATGGATGGAAGGCAAATCGCCCAAAAAGGTGATTGTAGTTCCGAAGAAGATTGTGAATGTGGTCATATAAGCCTATCCATTTTTCTCAACGGTCACACTACTCAAGCGGATGAATACTCATTTTGAGCCGGTTGTATTTGATATTAATCGAATATAACCGGCTTTGCTGCGTAAAAGCAGTTGGATAGGTCAGGTTTTCTTAGTAGATTTATTAAGCAAGGATTTCTCCTACAGAAATCTAAAAACAAGAACAGGGTGTATTCTTTTTAATGAATTTTCCGTAGAAATAGTAAAACATGCAGTATGTCCGTTTTTACAAAATCCTCTTCTGTTCCAAAGCGGGTCTATTTTTTTCTGTTGCCCTGTCTTTTAGTTTTTTATCAAATTGCCTTTTCCCAGATAAATATTTCCGGGCAAATTAATCGCTATGCAGCGGTAACTGGTCCTAATGCTTGTACCAATAAACTTACAGTCAGTACTACGGCTGGTTTCCAGGTGAATGGAAAAGTACTCATTATACAAATGCAGGGTGCCGATATTGATGATTCTCCATCCTCTATTTTCGGAAATGTTACCAGTGTAAATGGAGCCGGTCTATATGAAAAAGCCACCATTGCCGCTATCGGCAGCAATGAACTTACCTTATACAACGACCTTGTGAATGCCAATTTCTACAATTATACTACAGGTAGTGTACAAGTTGTTACTATTCCGCAATACACAGATGTAACAATTTCAGGTATGATAACCGCTTTACCTTGGGATAGTGAAAAAGGCGGAATTATTGCATTTGAGGCTTCTGGTACTGTTACTTTGAATGCAGATATAAATGCCAATGGCGTTGGTTTTCGTGGTGGGGCTGTTACTAATGATCCTAATGAACAGAATAACTGTGGACCTTTTGATACAAGATCTGATTATTATTATGGAAGAACTAGTTTGTATTCTGCATTTAAAGGAGAAGGTATAGCTAAAATTATAGCGGGAAAAGAATTAGGTAAAGGGCCTCAGGCAAATGGTGGTGGTGGCGGTAATGATCATAATTCAGGAGGAGGTGGTGGTGGACATATTGGTCAGGGTGGAATAGGAGGTAAAAATAATGAGCCTTGGATTTTAAACTGTAAAGGTTATGACCCAGGACTTGGAGGAAAGGCACTTGTAACGAACGATAGAATATTTATGGGTGGAGGAGGAGGTGGCGGACATACTAATAATATTATTAGGGCTACAGGTCGGCCTGCCGGAACTCCTGGTGGAAATGGAGGGGGTATCATTTATATAAGTGCTAATGAATTTAATGGAAATGGATATTTAATAAGCACTAATGGGGCAAGCGCTCTTCAAAGTACTGGTGATGGCGCAGGGGGCGGAGGCGCTGGAGGAACAGTACTTTTAAGAGTAAATGCTTTCACTCCTACTGATTTAACTGTACAAGCAACAGGAGGAAACGGAGGACAAGCAAGAAGTGATGGAAATCGTTGTTTTGGGCCTGGCGGTGGAGGCGCAGGCGGCTTGATAGCAATTAATGCAGAAAATTTTCCAAATGATGTAGAAAGAATCATATCTGGAGGAATTCCTGGAACTGTCACCAATAGCAGAAATGGATGCAATGGCAGTACTAATGGTGCTGCTACCGGAGGTGCTGGAACTGTACTTACAGATGTAATTATGCCTGAGAGTACTACAGCGGCTACTGGTAGTTGTAGTCCTTTGCCTGTGGATTTTTTCAGCTTTACAGCTGAGTTACAATCTGGTAAAGTATTGATAGAATGGATTACAGCCAGTGAAACCAACAATGACTATTTTGGCATCGAGCGTTCGCAGGATGGCATCCACTTCAACGAAATAGGCAGAATATTAGGTAAAGGAACGGTTGCTGTGTTCAGCACTTACCAGTTTATAGATGCACATCCGTTTACTGGTATTTCATATTACCGGCTACGGCAGGTAGATATAGACGGTAAGTTTGCTTACTCAAAAACAGTTTCTGTTGAAAACAAGGCAAGCTCATTCTCTATCACCCTATATCCCAATCCAAGCCAGGCAAAGAGAAGCGCCTTTTTACAGATTCTTTCACCAGAGGCAGAAACCGTACAAATCCAGGTGACTAGTTTATTGGGTGAATCTCTGTTTACCAGCACACAAACGATTCAGGCTGGCACAACCAGTATAGAGATTCCTTCCGGACAGTTAAGTGCAGGAACCTATCTGGTACATGTGCGAAGCGGCAAGTCGTTCAAAATCATTAAATGGCAAGTTTTGTAAATGGTTATTGGTTGTTAGTACATCTTTATGATTAAGTTTTTATATTGTGATATCGGTTTGATTAACCTTTAAACTGACAACTAATAACGAACAGCTAACAATGAATTACTATAAAGCGCTTTTGGGAGCATTCACTACCTGTTTGTCTTTGATCAGTTGCGCTTTTAATTGCTCATAATTTACTTCCTGTACAGTTATTCCTTTATCTATTGCCTGCACGGCTGCGGTAGTCGCACTCTGGCCTAAAATCATAAAAACTGGCTCCATGCGGATAGAGCCAAACGCAATATGCGAACTGGACGCACAAACTGGCACAAACAAGTTTACACATTCTTCTTTTTTAGGTACCAGCGAGCCGTAGGCAATCTGGTAAGGCTCTGCGATGTGTACACCAATATCTCCTTCATTCTGCACATAGCCATCCGGCTTTACATAGCGCTGAATATTATGCGAATCCAGGGTATAGGAACCCATGCCAATAGGTTTTGGAACAGGCTTTTTACCCAGCGTTTCATGTTCAGTCATTACAAATTCCCCGATCATGCGCCTGGCTTCCCGTACATATATCTGATGAGGCCAGTGGCTATTATCGGTAAACTCGTCTTTGGGTAAACCCCAGGTGGCAAATTCTTTTTGCACATCAGCCGGAATCCTGGGGTCGTTAGCCATGAAATACATTAGACCCTTCTGGTAGACTTCATGTTCCTTAATAATTTCCTTTCTCCGCTCATAAGAAGCCTCTGGATAGTCGTAGTTCATGCCAATGTTATCTGTACTGAAAGGCCCATGATTATTGGTATCGGTTTTCCGGTTGGGAACCGGATCAAATTTATCGAATAACTCCCGCCAGCCAGCGTTAAACACCCGCACCAGCAGTTCATACTGGGTAGAATCATAGCCTTCAGGTCTGGCAAAGGGTATACGGTTATCCGGATGATTGGTGAGGCACATCCGGAAACAATATGCCTGTACTTTCTTGTCAGCTTCTCCCCTTTTTCCTGGATCTTCTGCTGAAATACGGGGAAGTAAGCCACTGGTAGAATCTCTGGGAATTTTGTAAGGACTGATATTGGTTTTGAAATGATGGCCATGATGCAGCACACCCACCTGGATGCCATTCCACTCTTCCCCATATACACTACTGGCTTCCCGGCCTACATGGTAGCTTACCCCAGCCGCTGCCATTAAGTCGCCTTCATACGTAGCATCAATAAACATTTTTCCGCTGAAGGTCTTACCGCTTAAGGTTTGTATAGACACAATTTTTCCATTTTCTTTTTTTACCCCGCTCTGCCGGTTAAGCCACTCATCCCGGAATACCTGAATGTTATTCTCCTTTACAAAATCTTCAAATACTTTCTCTGCGGCATGCGGCTCAAAAATCCACATGGTACGTTCGGTTCCGTCTATCGCAGGTGTTCCCTGGCCTTTGTTCCCATATTCCTCCTTCTTTTGCCATTGCCAGGAAGAGTCATTCTGGTAATGCAGATAAATGCGGTGGTAAAATTCACGAGCCAATCCTCCGATTACTTCTTTTTTGCCGGTATCGGTAAATCCCAGTCCACCAGACGACAAGCCACCCAGATGTGTATCTGGCGAAACCACCAATACTGATTTACCCATGCGTATGGCTTGAACAGCAGCTGTAATAGCGGCTGACGTGCCTCCATATACAATAATATCCGCCTGGTACTCCGTTGAATTTTCAGTAGCAGTGGTAGATTTTTGTTCGCCGGAACATGACCAGAGATTAATTACTAACAGAAGCAGTAAAAAAGGACAAGTATTTTTTCTCATATGTCAGTTTTATTATTTTGATTTGTTTCCTGAATTCTGTTCAACTGGCACAAACAGCACTGCATCGGCTACTACCACTCCGTCTGCCCCTTGGTTGCTTACTTCTACATAAGCTTTGTTTCCTTTGGGCAAGGTATAGTTTCCCAGAAATACCCATTCACCGGAAGTTTGCCCGACTACCTGTACATCATCTTTACTGAAAGATAGCGTTTTAATATTTTTTCCATCAAACACTTTTACCTGGGTGGTAGAAGATGCCGTTGCCAGTTTGGGGAAATATAGGTAAGCCGCATAAGAACCAGCCTGGTTTACAGCCGGAGCAAATTGAATTGACTTTCCGGCAGTGCCTTTCGAATCATCGGTAAAGAAAGTAGGGCCATAGCCGCCTTTATTTTCTGTTTTCCAATTGCCGGTGAGTTTTACATTCGCTTTAGCTTCATTATCTACCAGAATTTCTGGCGTACTGCCATCAGACAGGGGATTGGCTTTCAGAATCTGCTGTACTTTCTGGATGTCAACTTTTTGCAGGGTTTGCTTCTGATCAATGGCTAAACTGGCTGCCACAGCCGCAGATTGCCCCAGCACCATAAATACAGGCTCCATGCGGATAGAGCCATAGGCAATGTGCGTAGCAGATAAACATACCGGTACCAGCAGGTTGGTGCATTCAATGGACTTAGGAACAATAGCCCGGTACGAAATTGGATACGGGCCAAATCCGCCTTCTTCTACATTGCCTTCATTTTTTACCATGCCATCTACTACAATACGGTCGCAATTATGTGAATCCATGGTGTAGGCAGCCATTCCAATCCCATCCGTAACCACCTCCTTTCCCTGGCAATGGTGCTGTGTCATTACGAGTTCGCCCACCATCCGTCTGGCTTCCCGGACATATAACTGGTGCGTCCAGTTACCATTGTCGGTATACTCATCTTTAGGATAGCCCCAGGATAGCATTTCTGTACGTATATGTTCGGGCACCCGTGGATCGTGGCCAACAAAGTAGAGCAAACCTTTGGTATACGCTACATGTTCTTTCCAGATTTTGGCTCTGGTGGCATAATCTGCTTCCGGATAGTCCCAGTTCATGCCGATCATATCCGTACTAAAGCCATTCCGGTTGTTAATATCTGTTTTTCCATTGGGCATCAAACTCCAGATAAAACCGCTTTGCAAAGATTTCCAGGGCGTTTTTTCCATCAGGCGCAATACCAGTTCGTATTTCTTAGGATCGTAGTTTTCCGGCTGGGTAATGGGCTCCAAATTATCTTTGTTGTTAGTGAGGCAGATGCGGAAATTATAGGCCTGTACTTTTTTATCTCCTGAACCGGCTGGCAACAGTGGCTGGTTGCTTACTCCCCATACCAAGCCGCTTTCAGGTTTGCCAGGAACAATATATGGATCAATGCCATCCGGAAACTGATGGCCTTTCATCAGCTGGACACCATTAAACGTTTCGTTGTACTGGCTATTGGCTTCCCGTCCTACGGTATAAGACACTCCTGCTTTTGCCATCAGATCGCCTTCGTAAGTGCAATCCATAAAGATTTTTGCCCGGATCGTCCGGTTGGTGGCAGCAGATGGATTTACTGAATTTTCCAGGGTGATTTCTTTAATCACAATCCCTTCTTTCTTCACAGCAAACAGACGGTTTTCATATACTACCTGGTAACCGGCTCGTTTTACATAGTCTTTGAATAAATTTTCGGCTACATGCGGTTCGAAGGTCCATTGTTCAAACTTGCCATAGTGCTGCCCGATACGCCGGTAGAAATCCCTAGCCAAACCTGTAACTGCATATTTATTTCCGATATCAGTATAGCCCAGACCTCCCGAACTCATACCGCCCAGGTTTTTTCCAGGCTCAATGAGCAATACGGTTTTCCCCATTTTCCTGGCTGTATAGGCAGCAATTACTCCAGCGGCGGTACCTCCATAAATACAAATATCAACTTCTGTGGGCGAGGTTTGCTGTGCCTGTACAGGAAATGAGAGTATACACACCGAAAGCAATAGCATAATTAAATTCGGGAGATGGTACTTCTTTATTAGGATTCGGTTCATCATGAGGTGGAATTAACTTCTGTTGAATGGTTTACTCTCTTTTCGGGCTTAACTATAAATTCTTAATGGGTAAGCAGTTCAATAATTGACTGGTGTTGCGGAAATTGCTGTAGTAATTCCTTGCGGTCTGCCATCTCAAAATCAGCAAAATCGAAGCCTGGTGCTACTGTACATCCTACCAACGCATAGATATTTTCTTTTTCCAGTCTTGAACCAAACCAGCAGCCTGCTTTTACCACCGCCTGGAATTGCTCGCCTGCCTCCAGATTATTTCCGAGCCTGATAATTTCCAGCTTCCCGCCGGGATCAATGACATATACCAGCAAAGTGCTTCCTGCATAAAAGTGCCATACTTCATCTGATTTAATTCGGTGCAGGGCTGAAAATTCAGGGTGTTCCAGAAGAAAGTAAATGGCCGTAGAAAAACTACGCCTGCCTCCATATCTTTCCGGCAAATGCGCTGCCTGCACCTCTTCAGGACTGCGGTAGGTTTCTGCAAAATAACCTCCTTCCGGATGGGCTTGTAAATGCAATTTTTCTATCCAGTAGGTAGCGGGCATAAGTGAATGAGCGGATGAGTGATTGAGTGAGTTTAAAGTTAATGCGTACAAAGTAAAATTCAATAGTTAGATGGTTACATGGTGACATTGTTAAATGGTTGGACTACTAAAGAAATTACTCATTCACCCTTAAAAAACGAAAGTAAAATTTTTTTGAAAATTTCTGTAATGTTTTTGAAACCCGGTTGTCTTATTATTGAAAATGGATCTACAAGAGTTCAAAATAAAAGTATACCCGGTTAGGGATAAACTTTTCCGCCTGGCGAAAATGATGCTTCAGAACAGAGAGGAAGCAGAAGATACGCTACAGGAGGTGTTTTTGAAGCTCTGGATGCTCCGGCAAGGCTTACCGGCTTACAACAGCATAGAAGCGCTTGCCATGAAAATGACCAAAAATGCGTGCCTGAATAAATTAAAATCTCAAAAGGTCAAGAAAATGGTAGATGTCAATGAGCTGGAGGTCGATTCAGGATATGAAACACCTTACAAAACGCTGGAACGGCAAGATGATATGAATACCATGTATGCCATTTTCGAGGAGTTACCTCACCAGCAAAAGCTGATCATGCACCTACGCAATGTGGAGGGTTATAGTTTTGAAGAAATTGAACAGATTACCGGCTTAAGCATCAATAATATCCGGGTGATACTTTCCCGGGCCAGGCAACAAGTAAAAGAGAGTTATTTAAAGCTGAACAACTATGAAATTGACTAATATAGAAGACCTCATTCAGAAATATGATCTGGGTGAAACTTCACTTCAGGAAGAACAGGAATTATCTGATTACTTCAACCAGAACCAGGTACCTGTACATTTGCAGCCCTATGCCGCCCAGTTCAGGTTTTTTTCCAGCAAAAAACAAGACAAGTCAGCCGATGAAGCCCTGGACAGGAAAATTTTTGAGACCATCGAAAAAGCCGATGAAACGCCGGTGAAGCAACCGAGGTCTATGTATATCAACTGGGGCCTGGGAATTGCTGCCAGTATTTGTTTCCTCATTATTGGCTTTTTTGGTGGAAGAATGTCGGTACAGCCTGTACTTACAGCAGATACGCATTCCATAACAGAGCTTCAGAATGATGTAAAGGAAATGAAACAGATGGTGATGTTTTCTATGCTCGAAAAACAATCGGCCAGTGAGAGGTTAAAGGCGGTAAGTTATGTAAAAGAATTTACTGAGCCGGATGCAAAAGTAGTGAATGCCTTGCTGAAAACGCTCAATGAAGATGATAACGTAAATGTGCGGTTAGCCGCCGCCCGTGCTTTAGCAGGACTTTCGTCGGTGGGCACCGCTAGAAAAGGATTGGTTAATTCCTTAAACAAACAAACGGACCCTATTGTACAACTTGCCCTGATAGACATTTTCGTAGAGCTGGAAGAAAAACGGGCTGTCCGTCAGATGCAGAGTCTGCTGGAAAATCAAGAAACCCTGGATGTGGTAAAGGAAGAAGCAAAAAAAGGAATCCAGATCCTCATGTAAATCATCATTTTCTCATCATATCATACTGATTTCTTTCTGCCTACAGAAGGCCAGGAAAAGTATTATTCATTCAAAACCTAACATAAAATTTTCATTCGCATCTTTTAACATTTATATCCATGAACAGAACTATTAAATTTCTTTTTGCCCTGATCACCATTAGTATATATAACCTGAATGTACAAGCCCAGAATGTAGCAGTAGGCGCCGGACAGTCAGGGTCATCCGGCCAGGAGTATAAAGTATCATTCAGTAAGCCTTCGCAGCCCGGAAAAGTAAAAATTTATACACTTAATGAGGTTAATATACAAAGCCATAATGGCAAAGAAGTCATTATTACAGCGAGTGGTGTAAGGCCAATTCCCAAACGGGCAGAAGGATTAAAGCCAGTATATAACTCTATGGTTGACAATACCAATATGGGTCTTGCTGTAAAAGAAGTCGATAATACCATCGAAATTAACGGGTTGACCCGCCGGGGAGATACCAAATACAAAATTCTGGTTCCGGCCAATGCCAGCTTACAAATATCAAGCGGCGATAATCATGGAGGTTCGCACATTAATGTAAACAACTTCAGCAACGAAATTGAGATCGATGCCAGGTTTGGCGATGTGGAACTGGAAGATATTACTGGCCCTGCACTGGTACATAGTGTACATGGCAAAATTAATGTAAAATTTGGCAAAGTAAATCCCAAAAATCCCATTTCCATTACCTCTGTACATGGCGATGTAGATGTAACAATGCCTCCCAAAACACCAGCCAATCTGGAATTGAAATCCGGCTACGGTGAGATTTTTACTGACCTTGATATTGCTTTTGATAATAGCAAAGACAACATGCGCCAGATCAGTGGTAATCGCATTACCGGTAAACTCAACGGCGGCGGTGTGGAAATTCACCTGGAATCTACTCATAGCAATATTTATCTGCGGAAGGCAAATTAAATCATAAGGTGAATGAGTAATTGAGTGAATATACTCTTTATTAGTCATTTAACCATTCACTTTTAACCCAATCAATCGCCTTACCACTCAACAATCTTAAACCCCATCCTATGCAAAAGCTGATTCTCTTTATTCTGGCTGGATTACTCTATTTTCCGGCCATTGCTCAGCGTAAATTTGAAAAAACCTATCCCTTGCCTGCCTCCCGGAAAGTAAACCTGAATTTTCAGGAATCAAGCCTGGTAAAAGTAAAAGCCTGGGACAAAAATGAAGTAAGTGTACAGGTTTCAGTCAGTATCAATAATGGCGAAAACGACGATGCTTTCGACCTGAAAGCTGATGCCGATAACAATAGCCTTACTCTGGAAACACTGCTCATGGATCAGGAAAATATCCCCCGTAAAAGCTTTATTACGACTAGAGATGGCGCCAGGTATTTTGTAAAAAGTCCCGACTGGAATAGTAAAGAAGTACAGGAACTTATAGCCATTCACGGCGAAGAGGGAATTTCTTTTGTGGGTTCTAGCATCGTAAGAGATATTTTTATTGAGGTATCCGTACCCAGAAATACAGATTTGTCTGTTTTTTCCAAAAACGGCGATATTGAAATAGGTGCGATTCAGGGGCCACTTCTGGCTAATACTAAAAACGGTGCCGTGGATCTAAGCCTCTCCGGAAATCAGAAAGCAACCCTTGAACTTCGTACCAGGCATGGGGAAATTTATACCAATGTAGCCTTCCAGCAGGACAAAGCAAGTGGTGTGGAAAATGAGCGCAACGACAAATGGAATGTAGTTTCTGGCACCCTCAATGGCGGAGGCACCCTCATCAGCCTCGAATCTAAGAACGGCAGCATCTACCTGCGGAAAGCAAGCCAATGAATTACTGAATTACTGAATTACTGAATTACTGAATTACTGAATTACTGAATTACTGAATTAGTATAATTATTTTTTCTATTCAGACCTTCTGTAAGTCTATAATTCAATAAGTCTTTTATTCACTCACAAAAAATATTCAACCACAATCTAACTTATAATATGAAACTACTCTTTTTTATTCCCATGTTGTGTATGGGCCTATTCAGCCATACCGACTTTCTCTTCTTCCATCAGAGTACAGCAGACGCATCATTTAAGGAATTCAGAATAAAATTCAATAGCAAAAGTGAGCGTAAAGTAGAACTGATGATGGACAAGTGCGATGTTAAAATTACCGGATATGACGGGGATGAAGTGCTCATCGAAGCTATGGGCATGGAAACACCTCCCAAACGGGCTGAAGGTTTAAAACCTCTCTACAATACCGCTGAAGATAATTCCGGCCTGGGCTTGTCGGTGACACAGGAAAATAACACGGTTAAAATTATAAAAGCCACCAGCCACCGGGAAGTAAAATATACCATTAAAGTACCCATAAAAGTATCCTTGCTGTTTGAAGAAGTAAACCACCACGGACGGGATATTACCATCTCAGGGATTGAAGGCGATGTGGAAGTAAAAACCAAAAGCTCAGATATTCACCTGGACAATATCAGTGGATCGGTGGTAGCGAGTAGTATTGGTGGCGATGTTACGGTGGTGTTTGCCAGCCTGAGTCAGCAAAAACCAAGTGCCATCTCGGTAGTGGGCAGTATTGTAGATGTAACCCTGCCAGCTGATACCAAAGCTGATTTTAAAATGAAATCAGTTTCAGGAGAAATTTACACCGATTTTGACTTGGCCGTTAACGATAGCAAAGAAGGCTTACGTAAAGTAGGCGGCGGCCATCACATTGAAGGCAAAGCCAATGGCGGAGGGGTTGCCATGTCTATAGAAACTGTAGGCAGCGATATTTTTATCCGCAAGAAAAAATCATAATCATTCCTCACTCACGCATAACTCACTTATTATGAAACACACTATTCTGCTGGCAATTGCATGCCTGCTATTAGCTCTGGCACCGGCTTCCGGCCAGAAAATCATTGAAAAGAACCTGCCCTATACCAAAGGCCAGAAAGTAGAACTGAACCTGAAGTTCGGCGATAAAATCCAGGTGAATGCCTGGGATAAAAATGAAGTATACATCAAGGCAGAAGTGCTCATCAATAGTGGCAAGTTAAATGATGCACTCATCATGAATTTCACCTCAGATAAGGAAGAAATCTCTGTACTGGCAGATTTTGATAAAGAACTAATCAAGAAGGGCAAAAGAGAAGATTGTCCGCCCAGTGAAGATGGTTCTTTCTGGGGATATCACGATGGCAACAATTATGTATGCAGCGAAATCACGTATCAGATATTCCTACCGAAAGGTGCTGACCTGAAAATAGAAACCATTAGCGCCAATATTGAACTCAAAGACCTCACCGGACCAGTATTTGCCAAATCTATCAGCGGTTTTGTAGATATGAACTGGCCTGCCGGAAAAGGAGCCTCTGTTGCTATGAAATCTATTACCGGTGAGTTATACTCCGACCTGGATATTGCCTATCTCAACAAAAAAGATACTCCCCAGCATGTTGGCTATCTGCTAAAAGGCACCGTGAATGGTGGTGGTCCGGAAGTATATCTGGAATCGATCAGCAATGATATTTATTTGCGCAAAGCAGGAAAACAATAGGAGTATTAAGTAGTGAGTATTAAGTATCAAGATATTTATCACTTTCTATACTGAGTATAAGAACCTGATTATAGTCTTCATAATTAGTACTCAATACTCACTACTTAATACCAGCACTACTTCACATATTTTTTCCCAATCCCAAAACTCACCCCGAAGGTAAGGGTGATGGCTGAGTTTTTAACATCTTGTCCGCCGGTAAAACTTGCAAGTGGAGCACTGGAAATATCAGTCAGCCCATAGGTATAGCGGGCGTCAATCAGAAAACGCATGCTTTCTATCACTGAAAAATTGAGGCCAATACCGCCGGTTATACCAACATCTACCGGATTAATCGCATTACTTATATCCACATCGGGCCGGGCAGTGCCAGATGTTAATTCCCGGTTTGCATCTTTGGCACTCAGTTTAAACCCAAAATCAGGGCCGATAAATAGATTGGGGCGAAAATCACCGTTTTTATTTAAAAAATAACGAGCCAGTACTGGAACCTCTATATAATTAATGCGGCGGTTAAAATTCATTCGCTCGCTACCATAAGCTGCATTTTCAAACTTTGCACCTTTCTGGGAATATAGTGCCTCTACTGAAATTCCGAATGTATTCACTACACTATACGTCAGCATAGCACCTCCCGAAAAGCCTAACTGTATATTATTATTGGCTACATCTCCATTGAAATCAGATATATTTACACCTACTCTGGGAGCAATGCTTAATACCTGTCGCCGCCGGGTTTGCTGGGCGAAACTAAAGGTTTGAATAAACAGCAGGGAAATTACGATAACAGAAACTACTAATTTAGATTGGTTTGTCATGTGCATAGTATATTAAGAGATTTGTTTAATTATAAACGAAAACTGCCTGTTTTACGGCATGCTGCATGGGCATGTTGTAGATTAATTGATTTAATTGTTGATAATTGCTGTTGTAGAAGCGAAAAACCAGATGTAATCCTTTCTGAACTTTCAAATCCACCTTCCGATATCTAAATCCAGATTTATTTTCCCTTTTCTAAAACGCATGCAAAGTATTGAACAAAGATTAGCTCTCAAACTTCTGGAACGTGAAAATGCAGGCAATCTGCGTAAACTTTCAATACCTGCCCATCTGGCAGATTTTTGCTCAAATGATTATTTAGGTTTAGCAGCAAACACTACTTTGCATCAGCAGATTCAGCAGCAATATGCCAATCTTCAACAGGCGCAAAACGGGTCTACCGGTTCCAGACTTATTTCCGGAAACAGTGCTTTTGCTGTAGCGTTGGAAGGAAACCTAGCTGGTATTTTTCAGGCAGAAGCGGCATTGCTGATTAACTCCGGTTATGCAGCTAATACTGCTATTCTTTCTGCCGTTCCACAAAAAAATGATACCATCCTCTATGATGAATATATTCATGCCAGCCTGAAGGAAGGTGCCCGGCTGAGTTTTGCCAACCGGTTTTCGTTCCGCCACAACGATTGTACAGACCTGGAAAAAAAACTCAAAAAAGCGACTGGCGAGATTTTCATCGTAGCCGAATCGGTCTATTCCATGGATGGCGATTTTGCCCCTCTGACAGACTTACTGGATTTGTGCCGTACCTACACTGCCCATCTGATCTGGGACGAAGCACATAGCACCGGCATTTGGGGTGAGAATGGAAGCGGACTTGCTTGCGAAACGAATAGGCATCCGGAGATTTTTGCCCGCATTTATACATTTGGGAAAGCAATGGGCGTACATGGGGCTTGTATTGCCGGCTCCCGTAATTTAATTGATTACCTGATTAATTTTGCTCGTCCGTTTATTTACACTACCGCCTTACCCCTACATAGCCTGGTATCAATTGCTGAGGCTTTTCAATTTGTACAGACCCATGCAGAATTAAGAACAAATATTCACCGGAAGATACAGTTCTTTACAAGTGAATTGAATAAATACCCTGCATTGAAGCAAGCCTGGATTGAAAGCCATAGTCCGATACAGGTAATTAAAATCGGAGGAAACCTGGAAACACGGCAAGTAGCAACTCAACTCCAACAAGCCGGATTTGATGTACGGGCTATTTTATCGCCTACAGTGAAAGAAGGGGAAGAACGCCTGCGTATTTGTTTGCACATATATAATGAAGATACACAGATCAGTAAACTCGTAGAAAAACTGGCTGAAATTTATGTGCAGGTTAAGAAGTAATATGAACTGTCTTTTCCGAAGCATTTATCTGTTTGATGGGAATATTGCTTTGCTTGTATTTTATTCTCTAAAAACTAAATTAGACAGAACAACCTAACAATTATCGTCATGCTGGCTTACATCTTTCTCCAACAAGCTTTAGCAGCAACACCTTCTTCAAGTTCAGGTGGCAATGATCTGGTCATCATCCTGGGATGTCTGCTTGTACTTATAGGAATGGTATATTTGCTCAAATTTGTACTCGAAAAATGTGGAATAGCCAGAAGAAGAAACCTGATTTCCAGCTCACATTTACAGATACCGGAAAATAAAAATCCCTGACATATAGCCAGGGATTTCAAAAACGAATATCTATTTTATCAACTAAACGCTGAACTATTCAGCTATTTAACCATTTAACTCGCATTACTGCCAAATACTTTCTTCAACAAATCAGTTACCCTGGCAGCGGGATCTTTCCTGATTTTTAGTTCTTCATCAGCAACTACAGTAAAAAGCCCTTTTAGTGCTTTATTAGTAGTAAATTTTACCAGGTCAGTTTCTACCTTATTCACAAGCGGAATTCTATTGTATAAGGTAGCCAGTTCTGTCCATTTACGGGTAGCCGTAGTGGCATCTAAAGCTTTTTTAATATGTGGAGAAAAAGCATTGGCCAGTGAGGCAGATGTTTTAGTACGCAGGTAGCCGGTAGCCGCTGTGTCGGCGCCCATCAGGATGTTTTTAGCATCGGTGATGGTCATAGATGTGATGGCGTTTACAAAAATAGGTGCCGCTTCTTTGGCAGCTTGCTCGGCAGCCCGGTTCAGGGTTAGTTCAAATTCATCCACTTTTTTACCAAAACCCATTTCACGCAACTTAGTAGCTACTCTTTGAGCATCTTCTGGAAAGGGAATGCGTAATTTTGTGTTTTTATTAAATCCATCCAGCGCATTTAACTGGGAAGAAGCATTTTTTGCACCCACGCTCAGTGCTTCTTTCAAACCTTTGGCAATATCAGACTCCGACAAAGGAGTTGCTTTGGTAGTTACTGCCTGCTTGATTTTTTTTAAACTGATTTGCCCGAAAGTATGTAAGGAGAACAGGCTTAACAGGGAAAGAATTAATATTTTTTTCATAAGTATGTATCCGAATATAAATGTAAAGTAAAAGGTAAGCTTTATTCTGCTAAAGCCAAAGTAGAGCCATACTCCACCAACGTAATAAATCGGCGTTTTCTGCGTAACTTTAGCCATTATTACTTCCTTTATCTGAACTATTCTGGCAATAGAAAGTTTATGATTCTTTCTTTATGATTTCACCTGTGCTAACCTAGTAAAAAATTAATTAGGGAACAGGATGTATAAAAGTAGAATGTTTCAGCTTAGGAAAAGCCAATGATTTGCCGATAACTTATGCTTTCTTCCAAGTTTACATTTGCCCGTTTACAATACAATTCCGGCGACTGGGATACTGATCAGCGGATGCCTTCTAATCTGCTTCATTCCCTGTTGCAATACACAACCCTGGAAGTAGAAACCCAGGAAAAAGTGGTTCCCTTAAGCAGTAATGAGGTTTTCCGCTATCCATTCTGTTATTTGAGCGGACATAAACTGGTGCAGTTCAGCAGTAAGGAAAAGGAGAATTTTGAAAAATATGTTAACAATGGCGGCTTCGTGTTTGTAGACGATTGCAACCATGACATTGATGGGTTGTTTGCCAAATCATTTGAAGCACAAATGGGTGCTATTTTTGGAAGTAAAGCCCTGCAAAAAATTCCGGCTAATCATTCTGTGTATCATGCATTTTTCAATTTTGAGAAAGGCCCGCCTACCACTTCTTTTGAACTCAATGGCTGGGGCGACGATCTGGTACATGATTATCTGAAAGCCATTACTATTAATAACAAGATGGGTGTATTGTACAGCAATAAAGATTATGGCTGCGAATGGGATTATGATTTCCGCAATAAACGCTGGCTGGCCGAAGACAATACCAAATTTGGTGTAAATATTATCATGTATGCCCTTACTTCCTGAATACCTGCCAAGTAACAGCAGATAGAAACATTTATTATTCTAAAAAATATTTCACAATATTTACTGCAGAACTTGTTACAAAATAGCTTTTTATCGAATTTAACAGCATATACAGGTTAAAAACAATCTCATTTCTTACATAGCCTGTTTTTGAGTTTACTCCATAAACCCTTTAGCTGTGTTAAGATATCTACTACTGCTTTTACTGTCGGCTAGTTATGTACTTTCCGCGTCTGCTCAAAGCGGATGTACTGATCCTCTTGCCAGTAATTACGATCCTGCAGCTAAAGTAAATAATGGAAGTTGTTCTTATCCAACTACAAATACTACCCTTAATAATCCAAAAGATTTATCTACAACTTTAAATGAAAGTTCCGGTTTAGCCTATACAGATGGGAAACTCTGGAGTTTTAATGACAGCGGTAATTCTGCAACACTTTACAGAATCAGTGAAAGCAATGGAAGTATTCTTCAGACTATCACCGTTACTAATGCAACCAATGTGGACTGGGAAGATATCACAGCTGATGCAAACTACTTATATATCGGCGATTTCGGCAATAATATCAATGGCAACCGGACAGACCTAAAAATATACCGGATCAGTAAAGCTGCGCTCGGAAATGCAGCTACCACCAGTGTAATGGCTGATGTAATCAACTTTACCTACAGCGACCAGGACCAGACTAATCTTCCACCTACAGGAAACAATAATACAGAGTTTGATTGCGAAGCTTTTTTTATCAAAGATAACCAGTTCCATCTGTTTTCTAAAGACTGGGTAGGTGCTAATGGTTATTCTACCAAACATTATACATTGCCTGCAATACCGGGTACGTATATAGCTCAAAAGCAAGCAGAATTTCCGGTGAATGGAGCTATTACCGGCGCAGATATTTCTACCACCAACCTCAATGAAGTAGTATTGATCGGCTATGATATAAATAATGGAAGCTTATTTATGTGGCTTTTATTTGATTATACAGGTAATATTTTTTTTTCCGGCAATAAAAGGCAAATTGGCTTGAGTAATGTTGCCAGTTATGGGCAAATTGAAGGCGTAACCTATACAGGCGACCTTACCGGTTATATTTCTTCCGAACGATTCGAACGTACCGTTATTATATTTGGCTTTCCCTTCCAGATAGTTGTTCCAGCCCGCCTGTACTCCTTCTCTACTGCTGGCTGGATTCCTTTGCCTGTTGAGTTGATTAGTTTTACAGCCACCCATACCAATTCATCTATTCAGCTTTCCTGGCAAACAGCTTCTGAAACAGATAATGATTATTTCACTGTGGAACGTTCTGAAAATGGAATAGACTTTCAGGAAATAGGCCAGCAGAAAGGGGAAGGAAACTCAAAAAGTATCCAGAATTATCAATTTACAGATACAGAACCTTTATACGGCATTAATTACTATCGCTTAAAGCAAACCGATCTGGATGGCACATATACTTATTCAGGTATCCGTTCTATAGAAGTAAAATCAGGCAGAAGTAAGATTGATGTAAATCCGGTTCCGGTAAGACAGGGAGAGATGATAACGATTCATTTAAATGGAGCAAGCGTCTCATCCGGAAAATTGATTTTGAGAAGTATGGATGGAAAGATACATCTGGAGCAGGTGGTATCATTTACTAAGAATATCCCTTTTCAGCTCCAAACAGGGCAAATAAAGCCAGGCATGTATATATTACAAATTGATAATACAACGCAGCTTTATACTTCTAAAGTAGTGATCTATTGAGGTATATATTATAGCTTATAAACTAAAAAGAGCTCCTAAGAAGCTCTTTTTTATGATAAAGTTCTTCTTTTGATTACTTAAGAAAGTTCCTTGAATGCCTGGGCAAACAGTTGCATTTGCTCCATGGTACCCATACTCACCCGGCACCATTGCATTTTATTAAACTCCCAGTTACGAATGCCTACTCCCCTTTTCATCATTTCGTCCCGGAATTTTTTACCATCCATTTTCAGCGGGAACATCACGAAATTACCGTAGGAAGGAATATATTCGTATCCCTCATCTTTTAATACGGTGTATAAAAAGTCTTTAGATTCTTTGTTCTTACCTACGGCATAGGTAATATGGTCCATATCCGTAAAGCTGGCTATTGCGCCTTTTACAGAAGTGGCCGTTATGTTCATGCCACCACCGCCATATTTTTCGATCTTCTTTATTGTTTCCGGGAGTGCGATCACATAGCCGATACGCAAGCCGGCAAAGCCATGTACCTTGGAAAAAGTTCTGGCCACAATCACATTCTGCCCTTTCTTAACTGCATTAATCATCGAATTCTTCCTGGAATCAGGAATATAATCAATATAGGCTTCGTCCACAAAGACAGGTTTTTTCTTAGATACCACTTCACAGAAGGAAGCCAGCTTAATAGCAGAAACTATCGTTCCGGTGGGATTATTGGGATTACAGATGTAGACCAGGCTTGTTTTATCCGTCACTCGTTTTTCCATGGCATCCAGGTCATGGGCATAGTCTTTGGTTAAGGGCACTTTTTCCCATTTGGCACCAAAAGTACCTGCTGTTTCCATGAGGTAGGCATACGAAGGATCGGCCGAAACAATACTTCCGCCGTTAGCACCATATAAGTAAGAGCAAGCCATGAGGAGTTCGGAAGAACCAGCTCCCAGCAAAATATGATCTTCACTTACTCCCTCTTCTTTAGCGATCAGGCTGGCAAATTCCCGCAACTGCATAAACGGGTACATATAGCTCTCAGGGAGCGCTTCTACAATTGCTTTTTTTGCTTTTTCAGAAGGACCGAACGGATTTTCATTCGCAAATAGTCTGGCTTTAATGACCGGCATATCAGCAGCTAACCTTGCTTCTGTTTCATAAGCTTTTGCAAACAGCTGCCGGGCAGTAATCATTTCAGCATTCGCTGCATGCCAGCGGCTAGTTCCCATTGTGAGGCCGGCGGCCATTAGGGCACTGGATTTTAACCAGTTTCTTCGATTTACTTGTGATGCCATAGTATATATCAGGTGTTAAGATCAGAATATAGTGTATTGGGTGAATGGGTATCTGTCAATGCTATTTCTTGCTACAAGCTATAGTAAAATTTAGTCATATTTTATTGATAATCAATTGTTTTCAGAGCAAGATATTCGATTAATGAATGTACAAAAAACTATGTATATTCGGAAGATATCCGCAAATATTTATTCGGACAGCAATCCAGAACAGAAAACCTGACAGGCACCAAACCTGTCAGGCAAAATTTCATTGTATTCTTAGCAAACTCAATTAAGCGATTTCTTTAAAGGCTTGTGCAAACATCTGCATTTGCTCCATCGTACCCATACTTACCCGGCACCATTGTTTGTTATCGAATGCCCAGTTGCGGATACTTACCCCCCGCTTAGACATTTCCTCAGTAAACCGTTTTCCATCGATTTGAATCGGGAACAACACAAAATTTGCATAGGAAGGAACATATTCATATCCGGCATCCTTCAGTGTTTTATATAAAAAGGCTTTGGACTCCGCATTCTTTTTAATGGCATAAGCCATATATTCAGTATCCTGGTAACTGGCAATGGCCGCATTCACAGAAGTTGCAGCTATATTCATACCACCAGTATAATATTTTCTCAGTTCAGTCACCGTTTCTGGGAGTGCGATCACATAGCCGATACGCAAGCCGGCAAAACCATGTACTTTCGAGAAAGTTCTGGCCACAATCACATTCTGTCCTTTCTTAACTGCATTAATCATCGAATTCTTCCTGGAATCAGGAATATAATCAATATAGGCTTCGTCCATAAAGACAGGCTTTTTCTTGGATACCACTTCACAGAAGGAAGCCAGTTTAGCAGCAGAAACAATCGTTCCAGTCGGGTTATTGGGATTACAGATGTAGACCAGGCTTGTTTTATCCGTCACCTGTTTTTCCATGGCATCCAGGTCATGGGCATAGTCTTTGGTTAAGGGCACTTTTTCCCAGCCCGAACCATATTGTGTAGCAGCCCGGATCAATGACATATAGGAAGGATCTGCTGAAAGTATAGAACTACCAGGCGCTTTCAGACTATAATTGAGAGCAGCCGCCATCAGGAGCTCCGACGAACCGGCACCCAGTAGAATATGCTCTTCACTCACGCCTTCCTCTTTGGCAATCAGGCTTTTGAAATGCTGCATAGATTCTCTGGGATACATATAGCTATCGCCAATGGCTTCCATCAGCGCTTTGCGGGCTTTTTCAGAGGGGCCAAAGGGGTTTTCGTTAGATGATAAACGGGCTTTGATCACTGGTCTATCCGGAGGAAGCAATATGTTTTCAGGGGCAGCAGCAGTCATATTCCATTTTCCGGTGCCGAAAGTAAGTCCGGCGGCCATGAGTGCTCCGCTTTTCAGCCAGTTACGACGGTTGATTGTAGGTTGCATAGGTTTAAGTTTTGAGATAAATGATTGGTTGAGGTTATTAGTTAATTTTTTTATTTAGAGACGTGTGCTAAACCCAACTCATGTGGATACAGTATGAAACAGGCTAAACTGTGAGCACAAGGCACCCACAGTTTAGAATTAAAGGCTACTCATCTTAATTTTTAGGTATACTTTACACATTTGAAATTGAAATTTATTCTACCACTTGTACCTGTGAACGGCGCACAAAAGCAATCCCCTTATATTCTCCGGACCAATCCAGGTTAATAAGGTTCCCTTTTTTGGGTTCAGTCAGGCCAAGTTCAGCCCAGGTTTTGGTTATAGATACATGGCCTTCTGCATCAGAAGTCACATCAGCGATTTTCAAACCGGTACGGGTCATTAAAGTAATAGACAGATTTGCTACTGGTATGGAGTCAATTCCCACGGCATGGTTCAGAATTCCACTTTTGTCGAGTTCGTATAAGCTTGCTGATAGTAATACCGGCTCACTTAGTTTAGAATCTACTACTGGTACTGCATAGAGTCCGCCACCGGTCAGGTATCCGGCTTTTGCATTTTCAATCACAACCAGTACCGGAGCGGCTACTCTGTCTACAAAGGGATCTTCTTCTTTTTCACAGGCAGTCATCAGGCTAATCATGCCTACTGCCATCAGATATATTATATAGTTGAATCGTTTTTTCATCGTCAGTTCAATTAGTGAATGCTATTTTTCAGGGTTGATATTTTTATTGTTAGCTGAAAGTGGGATTTGTCAATAAGTCCATCTTTCTAACTTCTATGTTTCTATTCTACAAACCAGAGCTTGGTTACCATATCATTGTCGCCGCCATTGAGCGAAACACCCAGTTTCATATTGGCTCCATTGAGCGATTCTTCGGAAGAAGGATAGCGCAGACGGGTTGGCAATACGCCATTGTTATCGAACACCGCTCTGGGGTCACGGGCAGGAAATACAGGTAATCCGGTCCGGCGATATTCTGTCCAGGCTTCCGGGCCCTGGCCAAACAAAGCGATCCATTTCTGCTCCATAACTTTCTCCTTAGTTGCGGCACCAACCGTAGCCAGATAATCAGCAGGCAACGCTAACTCATACTGTTTAAAGGACCCTTCAATGCCTTTCTCAAAATAACCTTGTGCGGTTCCGATGGAAATATCTCCATCAATAGCCGCTTCAGCCAGAATAAATTGCAGTTCTGCATAGGTCATAATTACGCTGGGCGTAGTAGGCTGCATAAAGTAAGAACCTAGTTTAGAAGCTGTACTCAAGTAAGTAGTGGCAATGGCATCTGGTAATCCATTGGGAATACCAGTATATACACCACTTTCGTTGGGCTGCGCAAACACCGTAATACGAGTATCATTCAATGCATTAAGCTTGTCGGCTAAGGTCTGACTGATGCTCCAGTCGGTGCGTCCATCCTGTACCATCACCTGGTGCCATTCGTTATTGCTGGGCAGCACAGCCGTATGTTTCAGGGATGCATTGTCTTCATTGCCAGTGAAGATGGGATACATTGCCGGATCAGATAAAATTTCTGCCATGATTGCTTGAGATTCAGCTGGCTTCTTGGCTGCCTGGCGGTTAGCCAAACGCAGGCGGAGGGAATTGGCAAACTTTTTCCATTTGAGAATATCACCACTGTATAAAATATCTCCGGCAATCGAAGGCCCACCTACCACTAGTTTTTCATTTGCCATTTTCAGGTCGCTGAGTAAACCGGCATATACTTCTTCCTGGGAATCATATACCGGCGAAAACACAGCATCCGTGGCGGTGCCCTTTAGCGACTCTGAATAGGGAATAGCGCCATACGAATCGGTTAGCAGGGAAAATACCCAACTGCGCATCACCAGAGCAACGCCTTCGTAATTGGTGTTGGGTGTAGTGCTTCCTTCACCAGACAAGGTTACAATGCGCTGGAAATTTACCAGACCATCATTGTAAAACCCTTTCCAGTTGTTGGCATGCAATGCCGGCGATATGCTGTAATTATCGCCTTCGTTGGAATAAATATTTCTGGAAAGATATTGCATCCAAAGCATAGCGCCATCTAAATTGAGGCGTTCAAAACGGGTGCGGTGTCCCCAGTAACGGTCTACCGAGGCTTCAATGGCATAAGGCAGGATAAACTGCGGACTTATGGTAGTGGGGTCATTGGGATTGGTATTGATTTCATCGAACTCCTTGGTACAAGAGTTAAAAACCATCAATCCGGCGATTAGAAAAATATATCGAAATAGCTTCATAAAAGGTCTTTGGTTAAATGAAATGGCTGTCATTTATGTGGTGATCAGGCAAATTGCAGCGTGTATTACAAAACTGGTGCTGGAAGAGGAAAGATGAAGGCGGAATTCTGTTTGCATAAGGATGGCTCTCCTTTCTCATCTCTCCTCCCAGACTTTATTTTGGTTAAAAACCTAAGCTCACATTAAAACCAATGCTGCGGGTGCTTGGCAACTCGCCATAGGCAAAGCCTTGTCCATTGGCACCAAAACGGTCTACTTCCGGATCGATGTGAGGCGTGTTTTTAAATAAGATGGCGACATTGCGGCCAACGGCAGATATCTTGGCTGTCTGGATAAAGAGTTTGCTCAGCCAGGCAGAGGGTATCTGGTAACCTAAGGAGAGTTCCCGGAGCTTTACATAACTTCCATCGAAAATACCGGTTTCGTGATAATTCCGGGGATTATTGTAGCCATACAAGCGGTTGGCATCCACAATTATATTGTTAGGCACATATTGGGGAGATTCTGTAGTACCGATATTCATTACACCTGTTCCGATAATACCTTCCTCACGGCCGACAGCGGTTTCTTCATACTGGCCGGTCCAGCGGGCTACCCCAGTACCCAGGTCAAATATATCGCCACCTTTGCGCACATCGATCAGAGCCGAAAGTACAATTCCCTTAAAGCTGAATGTATTTTGTAAACCGCCGGTCCAGTCTGGCTGTATGTTACCCAAAACTTGAGAACTGGTTGCAACAACCGGCAATCCATCTTTATAAACCACCTGACCATCCGGAGAACGTTCGAAGGCAACACCAAATAAGGTTCCATACGGTTGTCCAACGCTGGCAAGTGACTGTAATCCATTCTGGGAAGCAAGCAAATAGGTGGTTAGCCCATCTGCGAGCGCTACTACTTTATTACGGTTGCGGGCAAAATTCACCGATACATCCCAGCTAAAGCTGCCAGGCAATTTGATTGGTGTGGCATTAAGGCTGATTTCTATCCCTTTGTTGACGATCTTTCCTGCATTAATGATGCGTTTATTATAGCCGGAAGCTTTGGAAATTTCCACATCCAGAATCTGATCCTGTGCATCCTGGTTGTAATAGGTTACATCTAAACCTACCCGGTTTTGCAGAAAGCGGAGGTCAACTCCTAACTCAGAACCTGTCATTCTCTCAGGTTTCAACGTCGGATTGGCAATCGTCAGGTTTTCGTAGAATTTAGGAATAGCGCCATTGTAAGAACCTGAAGCAAGAAAGGTTTGTGATAAACGGTAGGGATCAGTATCATTACCCACCTGTGCCCAGCTGGCCCTTAATTTTGCAAAAGACAGCATATTGCTCTGAATATTGAACAAATCAGTAAGGGCCGCAGTAAAGGATACAGAAGGATAGAAATAAGACCTGTCTGCTTTTGGCAAGGTACTGGACCAGTCGTTGCGGCCGGTTACTTCCACAAAAACTGAGTTGCGGAATCCTACCTGGAAGGAGCCAAATAAGCTCTGGGCTTCTCTTTCCTGGATGGTACTTTCTGTTACATTCAGGCTGGGTACAGAATTAGCCAGGTTATACAAGCGGTCTACCACCAGTTCGCCTACGTTTACAAAATTACGTTTGTAGTAATTGGTGCGGTGTAACCCTCCCACCATGGCATTTAAAGAGAACATAGAACTGATGTCTTTATTGAAGCGCAGCATAAAATCGGAATTGGTTTCCTGATAGCGCAGTAGTTCTTCAGAATATCTTCCTGGGGTGCGGTTGCCATTACGTACCCTGTCGAAATTAATTATGTTGGTGCGGGTATCTGTGGAATAATCTGTACCGGTACGCAGCATCAGGCTCAGATAATCGGTAAATTTGTATTGTAAGGCTATAATTCCTAACAGTCTGTCTTTTTCGTTGGAATAAGGCAGCATTTCCTGTAAAAAATAGGGATTGGTAAAATATGTGTGTTGCCAGTTGGGTGGGTCATTATCAGCAGGTTTTCCAGCTACGGCTCTTTGGATGTGAACGCCTGTGTAGCTGCGCCAGTCTTTTACCTGATCCCAGTTGGTATGGCGGTGCGACCAGATAAATTCCTGCCCGTTGGTATAACTGCGGTTATCTGAACCAGATTTGGCATATTCTGCCGACATGGTAATGCTCAGTTTAGGTGTGAAATTATAGCCGGTATTTAAGCGGATATTATTGCGTTTGAAATCGTTGGAGGCCATAATCCCGGTCTGGTCCATACGGCCTAGTGAGAGGCGGAAATTACCTTTGTTGTTGGAGCCGGAAATCGCAATGTTATTGGTAAAAGTACGGCCGGTTTCCCAGAACTGTTCCCAGTTATCGGGCTGAGGAGTTAGGGGTGCTACTTCAGTACCTGTCCACCACTGGCGTACCAGGCGGCCATCCATTGGGCCTCCCCAGCTTTCATCGGTTCCTTCTGTACCGGTAAGTGGCGCAGTTGTTCCATAGGCACTTTGGTATTGGTCTATTTGCAGCGGATCGCTGATCACTCCGCTCCAGCCATCGTTATACCAGGTGCGGTATCCATTGCCTCCGCCATACATATCCTGAAAATCAGGTTTTACCAGCGGACGCTCAAAAGTCATATTGGAGTTGATTTCTACACCAATCCCTTTTTGTCCGGAACCATTTTTAGTTGTGATCAGAATTACTCCATTGTATCCTCTGGAACCATAGAGCGCACTGGCACTTGGGCCTTTCAATACAGAAATCTCTTTAATGTTATCAGGACTGATTTCTGTTAACACGGAACCCAGTTGTTTGCTGCCAGATTGTTCGGTAGGTACGCCATCTATGACAATTAAAGGCTGATTGTTGCCATTTACGGAGCCTGCTCCCCGGATTTGCACGGTAGATCCACTACCAGGACCACCATTGCTGGTCACCCGCACACCGGCTACCCTGCCGGAAAGACTATTGGCCAGGTTGGAAGAACGGGATTCTACAATATCTGCCCCTTTTACTTCCTGTACAGCATAACCAAGGGCTTTTTTCTCCCTTTCGATACCAAATGCAGTTACTACGATTTCAGTCAGCGTTTTTACATCTGATGTCATTTGTACATCTATAGTAGTCTGGTTTCCTACTTCAATTTCTTCAGTGGTTAGACCAATAAAACTAAATACCAGGATAGCTTTTGCATCAGGTACCGTAATCGAGTACATACCAGTACCATCTGTAACTGTACCACTGGTTGTGCCTTTTATAGTGATGTTCACACCAGGTACTATACTTCCATCCTCCTGGGCTGACACTTTGCCCGAAATTTTCTGTTGCGCCTGCGCAGCGCCGGAATATAGGAAGATGGAAAAAATAATAAGTAGTAATTTATATTCTCTCATAAGGTAAAGGTTCATGGTTAATAAAAGGAGGCTACTCAATCGGGCTACATTGAATTTTGGGCAATATCTTTCCTGCCTGCCGGAAAACTCATCTCCGGCACATGATCTTGCTCTTGTATCGACAAAAAGCTAGCTGGCACAGGCAATACAGTTAATGTAACCGGCACAAATCAGGTATCATTAGCCTGGTTCTGTTTTTAGAAGACAGGTTAATATCTGTTTGTGCGGCACTTAAAAGCGCTGCCAGGCGAAATACAATAAAATAAGTCAGGTATTCTTTTACTCTTTACATTGTGTGCGTATGCGGTGGACAGGCCTATCAAAAGATATTTCCTGTAGAAGCAAAGCACAGATACTAAATGTGTTTGGGGTTTAGTTACACATGATTCAAAAACTATCGTAAGATAATATCGCAGGATAGTTTAGTAAGGAGTAATAAAACTATTAATAGAAAGATATTAATGATAAAGTAGCCTTGACAATAATATATGTTTTAAATCAAAAATCAAAATTTTAATTTTACTTTTTTCATTTTTTAACAAATAATATTCTGTAATATTTATATTATTCAAATTTTAATAACATATCAGAAAAAAGTTAAATATGATCTTATAATTGTACTAAGCATATAAAAGCCAAGCAAGTATTGTGAAGAATAAGTAGTAGCTGTAATTTTCAGAATTGTAATTCCTGAGCAGTAAGAAAAAGCAAATAACAGTATCTTATTATAGGAAGCTTTTTAACATTGAGATAGTTGTTTATCAATAGGTAAGCTACAAAGATGAAATGTAAATCGTGAAGTGATTAAATGCCCACTTATTGAAACATTTATCTATAATAATTCAAAATCTTTCTTTATTACTGTCTATTCCATGCCTCAATTATTACAGATGATGGCTTCTATATGACAAATCAAGCACTAGCCCCAAAAGTGTTCAGATATATTACATAAGGTTTATAATAGACCATTTAGGATTGCCTGTATTTTATTGAAAAAATACATTTGAAGCATTTTATTTCTGGTACATGTCCAAACTACTCTTCTATACACTCATCCTTTGGCTCTTTTGTATAAATATTGCTTCTTCCCAGATACCCCCTCTCACCCCGTCTTCCCGGTATGTAATTCCTAATTCAGATAACTTATTAGAAAATATCAAAAAGACACACGAAATAAAAAAGCGTAATCTACCAGTATCTAACCGGCAAGCATTTGAAAAAATATACCAGCAACACTTTGATACACTGACTTTTCACCTTAATAATGGGCACTATTTATTTGATGATAAGATTTACCCCTACTACAAGCAAATAGCAGATCATATTATCAGCACAAACCCTATGCTCGCTGACCATAAAGTGCATTTGTTGATCAGCCGCAGAGCAGACCCCAATGCAAGCAGTATGGGTTATAGTATTATAAACCTTCATATTGGGCTCTCCCGTCGCTTTGAAAATGAGAGTCAGGCAGCCTTTGTTCTTTGCCATGAACTAGCTCACCATTATTTGAATCATATTGACCAGAGTATCGCACAGTATGTAGAAAGCATCTATGGCAGGCCTACCCAACAACAACTAAAGAAAATAGCACGAAGTGATAACCAGAAAGTGCGCAAGGGAATAGACCTGCTTCGACATACGGTTTATGCTATGAACAATAATAGCCGTTCGCATGAAAGAGAAGCCGATTCTTTGGCCTTATTATTTATGAAGAACACAGTGTACGATGAAAAAGAGGCTTTAACTGCACTTGCATTATTGGATAGTGTGGACAGAGAAAAATACAGATATGAGTTGCCACTCAAGCAAGCTTTTGATTCTCCGGAATATCCATTTAAAGATTACTGGCTAAAGCCTTCTCAACTGATGCAAATAGAAGATAAGGAAGCGTACTGGAACGAAGATTCATTAAAAACCCATCCCGATTGCACAGACCGGATAAAAGCCTTAGCAACACAAATCAATGATAGAAATAATAAAAAGCAATTTGTGCAACCTCCACAACATTTTCAGGAGATGGTGAGCCAAAGTGATATTGAGCTGATTGAACGGGAATTATACTTTCGAAGGTATGGCAGGTGCTTGTATGAAAGCCTTCTCTTGCTCAGCCAGCAGCCTCACAATCAATATTTACAGGCAACTATCGGACAATGCTTGTATGGAATATACCAGGCACAGAAAAATCATCAGCTCAGTAAGTATGTTGACCTGCCGGCACCCAGAGATTCTAAAGAATACCGCCAGTTACTGGACTTTTTGCATAATCTGCGGCTAAAGGAAATAGCGCAGATAGGGTATTATTTTCTTAAGCACAATTATACAAGTGAGGTTTCAGAAGATTTTTTATATGCTTTTGCTGCTTTAAGTAAAGTAATGGAAGTCCCTGAACAGTTCTCCAACTTAAAAAACGATTACCTGCTGAAATACCCCCAGGGCAGGTTTGTACAACAAATAAAACAACTCTAACTATTTTAATTTCAATACAAATTTATGATTAAATCTACAGTTCGTTTGCTGTTATGCATACTCATGTGTGCTGTATGTACCAGATCTTTTGCCCAGCAGAAGTCGTTTAGTAATGTGCTTACCATACAATTGCGCAATATGGGGGCTATTTACAATAAGAATCAGGTTTCCGGCTACTATATGTTTTACAAAGTGGATAGGGTGAATGGAAAAACAAATTCCTATTTACTGCGCATCCTCGACCAGAACCTGAATGAGGTAAGTGAAAGTAAAATTGAGGAATCGAAGTACTTTTACCTGATGGAAGCTGCTTATAATGATGAGTCATTAATGTTTAAGTTTTATGATGCCAAGGAGAAAACCATCAGCTTTTATCAGTACGATAATAAAAGTCAGCTCAAAAATAAATCAAGCCGGAAATTAGAGTCTAAAATGGAGGTCTATACTTATAATTCACAGGCTGAAAGGGAAGAAAGCGATGGTACTTTTTTATTTGCTATTCCAGGCCAGGGTTTTGTAGATTATGGCATGAAGAAAGATGGTAAGCTGGGTTATGCCATTACTTTTTATCCGGAAAATAAGACCCAGAAAGGATGGACTTATGAATCTGCCAGCAATAGCAAAGAAGTAGAGAATGCTGGGTATGTGGTAGCCAGCAAAAATCTGCTTATCTCTTCCGTGATTCGAAGAAATAATCTGTTAAGTCAGAATTTTGAAGCATACCTGCTGGGGATTGATATTAATACTGGTAAAAAGTTATTTGAGAAAAAAGTAGAAGATAAGCAGTACGAACTCAGTTTCATTAACGCTACGATAGATGAAAACTCAGGCAATGTAGCCTTACTCGGTCAATATTATAAAAAGAATGACAATGTAGTAAAAGATAAGAGTTTAGGACTCTGCTCCTATGTACTGAGTTCAGATGGAAATATCATCACTAAAAATTATGCGTCCTGGCTCACAGATGTGAGAAAGTTTTTGCCGGTGAATGCACAAGGCAAAATGGAGGATGTAGGCTATTTGTACTTTCACAAAATTATAAAAACGGCAGACGGCAGGTATATAGCGGTTGGAGAGCAATATAGAAAAGCTGCCAGCGCTGCAGGTATAGCCCTTACCGTTTTGGGTGGATCAAGTGCTGGTGTAACAAAAATGGTGATAGAAGATTTAGTGGTATTAGAATTTAACCAGCAGTTTAAGCTCGAAAATGTTAAAATATTCGATAAAAGTAAAACCAACGTTGAACTACCTGCCGCCTATGATTTTGCCGGTCCGCAGATAACGGCTTACTATTTAAAGGCTTTAGGACATTTCGACTACTCTTTCAGCCAGCAAAATGAGGATGCTACTACATTTTCGGTAGGCTATGTAGATTATGAGAAGAAGAAAGGAGAAAAAAATGGATTGGTGTTTGGTGCGATCACCTATGCTGAAAAAGAATATGCTACAGATAAGCTCAGTTTAGAAACAGATGCTAGTTCTTTACGGGTTATACCAGCAAAGCCTGGGTTTATCCTGATCACGGAGTATTTCAGGAAAGCTAAAAAACTGGATATGCGCCTGGAAAAAATCAATTATTGATTTCAGTGTTCAGTATTTGAACAGCCTACATGATTCAGTAAAGAAAGTTTGAAAGGACGAGTGTGCAACAGTTTCAACGCTGGAAAGAATCATGTAGGCAATTTTCATTGTTTGAGGGTAAATTTAACTTATATAAGCATCCACCTCTGACATATTAAATCTGGTGATTTCAAAACCCAGCCATTCAATTTTACTTACCAGTAGACACTCCTACTACATTCTGTCTTGCCCGTTTGTGAATGGATTCCACCGCCAGCCAGGCGGATTCAAAAGCACCGGCCATCCAGGCGTTAAGGTACGAAACATGGTCGCCTGCAAAATAGATTGGGCCATCTGGTTTGAGTAAGGCCGGGTAATACTTCTGACGGACTTCTGTAGAATACGCTGCCCAGGCTCCCTGGCTGTATTTAATTTTTTGCCAGGCCAGAGAAAATGAATTTTCAAATTCTTTGGTATACTGCGGATGAATTTTGCCGCCTTGTTCAAGCGCCATTTTTTCCCGGTCGGCCAGAGAAAGATTGCCAGTCCGTTCGGCCGTTCGGCCAAAATTATAATATCCAACTAATACGCCTTTTGCCAACATATATCCGGAAGATGGATAGACAATTTGCGTAATGTCCATATTGGTACGGCTGATGCCTCCAAAAATAGCATCGTCTTCTTCCCAGAAGCGCCTTTTAAACTGTAACCCGATTTTGCAGCTATTATTGTAAGGAATAGAATCTATCGCCCGAAGTATATCCGGCGAAAAATCGGTTTCCATGGTACTCATCACCGTTAGCGGTAGGGTACAAATACAGAAATCAGCCACAATTTCCTTTGGCTTGTTATCAGTTCCCATGGCTACAATACGCACGCCATTTCCGGATTTGCGTATTTCTTTTACCTCTGCTTTATATTGAATGCTCTTCCCTACTTTTTTCTCGAATGCTTTTGTGATCTGATCCATTCCGCCTACGGGAGTGAGCATAGTAGTTTGTTGTTCGTAAGTATATTCGGGAATATTGTAAAAATACGGATCTACTAAACCAGATTGTATTAAGGCAATCAAACTGGGAATATCGCTGGGCTGACCGGGTTTGTCGCCCCCTCCCGGTGGAGTAGTATAGCCTCTTCTGGACGAACCTTTGTACAAATGGCTAGTATCTAAGCCTCCTTCTGCAACCAGGTATTCCACTACTTTTTGCTTTTCTTCTTCGGTAATAGGCAGATCGAGGGCTTTCTGGTCGAGGGCTTTGGCGAGCAGTTCAGAAGTATACCCCCTCATGTCATTGTGTAATTCCCGCTGGCGAATACGTTTATTAGAGAGCGGCCCTTTGCCTTCACTATATAGATATGCCGCTTCATTGATATTATTGAAGTTTTCCAGAGGTACACCCAGTTCCCGGCAATAATTAATGACAGAAGTATGGTGGTGAGGAATCCGGGTGGCACCGGCGTTAAAATACTGTCCTTCATCGAAACTGCATACCTGTTCCGGGCTATCCATCTCGCTTTCCCGCATGCCTTTTCGGATGGTCCATATGCGGCCGCCAGGCCTGGAACGGGCTTCCAGAATCGTGCACTGGTAACCTAATTTACTGAGTTCATAAGCAGCAGACAGTCCGGCCAGTCCGGCCCCCAGAATCACCACATGTTTTTTTTCCTCAACTTTTCCTTCTGCCTGTAACGCACGTGCCGGAGAGGCTGGGATCATGCCCAGCGCTGTCATGGCAGCATAGCCAGAACCTGTAATCAGCGATACCCTGTTAATAAATTCACGCCGGGTAAGATTCTTCATGGATTTAAGCAGTTTAGGAATAATAGAATTGAAAACTAATAAATGTAATTCAGCATGAATTTTAGAATTTTATTCTACACATGCAAAAATTTATTCCATAAAATTTTATTTTATAACTATTTTACCAAATTATTATATATTGCCTAGATATATTACTTACTGTTATTACATAAAGGAAATTAACTCCGGTTGAACAGAGTCTATATTTTGCCAATAGAAAAAAATGCCTCAATCCTAACAATAATTAATACCATTGCCGGGCTGAAGCATGTAGCTGGGTAAAGGATCGAACGAAGCTGGGGCTTTAACCAGCCATCATATACTTATTGGATAGTTGCTGGGGTGAAAAACCAAATTTGCGCTTAAAGGCAGCACTGAAATTATTATAATGATTATAGCCAAGTGCCTCTGCAATTTCTACCACATATGCATTCTCCTGCTGTAAGGCCTGATAGGCATATTGTAGTTTCTTATCGTCAAGCCATTTGATTACAGACGTATTAAATAATTTCTTAAACCCATATTTGAGCTTAAACAGATTGAGTCCATATTGTCTGGACAGGCTTTCCAGGGTGTGGATTTCCAGAAAATGGGTTTCCAGAAACAGGCGAAGCTCATGTAATTTCTCTATATCAGCTTTGGTGAGTTTAGGATCGGCAGGCTCCAGACGGCTTTTGTGCAGTTTGTAAGTAAAGGCTAACTGGTGAAGCAGCATCAGTTTAATCTGCGAATCAATGTACAATTGCTTCATTTTTCCCTGGTATGGGCAGTTCTTGATGGCCTGTACCATCTGCCAGAGTTCAGCGTCCATCACAAAGGTGGTTCTAAAAGGATGTAGCCTGCCTTTCTTTACAGTATATTTATATAAATAATCGCTCATAGGATCATCACTAGAGGTAAGCATACCGTGCAGCATCGATGGCTGAACTTTAAAAATCAAATCTTCTATGGCTGTTTCACTGGGTATTTGCATCGTCGTTTTGAAAGTGGGAAACAAATTAAACATCCGGCTTCCCGGTTTCATGGTCGTCTGACAAGTACAGGATAAATGATAGGTACCTTTCAATAAAAAGCCCATAACTAAAGTATTTTCTTCACGCTTAAGCGGCACCTGTATGGAGAGATCCATCGTCTGATACTTAGTCAGCATAAGGGAGAAATCCTGATATTTATCAATGGCCAGAGAGCATTGCCCCAGACGCTGATGTGTTATATCAAATCTGGTGGTATGATTCCGGATAATGGTTTCGCTGAGGTGATGTTCTAATTCTGTTTTTGAATGAGGATATATAAGGTCGGACATAAGTAAAAAGTGTTTATGGTTAAAAATTTAAAGCCTGCTGAAATTCTGTTCCATAAAAGTACATACAAAGCCTGCTTACAACCTTATTATACAAGTAGACTAAAAGTGTACAAGGCAATATTTCTTTGCTGAGAAGTGAGATACTATCTTCCGGCATCCTCTTGCTGTATAAATAAACAGTTTATTTAATTTTGATAATAAACAATAATACCAATTATTATTGTGTTTTTTTGACTGATTCTAATATAATATTTCAATTTTTGTATACAGGCTTTGAGGTTGTATTTTTTTTGTTTTTCTTCGATCCCATCTATATTAGCTAAATATAGCTTTGGCTGGAATTCGCCAAAAGATTGCCTTTTCAACCTAACCTAAACCTATACCCTATGTCCACACCCAAGTATGCCTTCCAACAGCATGCCTATTTTACCCATGTAGCCCGGATTTTCATATGCCTGGTATGTATAAGTGCCTCAGGTTTGTTCTCAAAAGCACTTGCTCAGGAACCCAAAACCGAAAGCCGCAGCCTTACCCTGGAAGAATTCAACAAAGTAAAGACCTTCATTCCCAAAAACCTCGACCAGGATACCTATGTAAAGTTTGAGAATGCCTATATTCTGGACCGCTACCAGATGAAACCGCCCTATGTATTTAAATACAGCGATGGCATCGAGCGGAAGATATACCTCTACAAACTGATGGATAACAAAACAAAAAAAGAGCTGGGCATGGTGGCTTTTTATCATACGCCGGGAAACAGCAAAACCATTAGCTTGTGTATTCCTACCCCCAATGCGCCGAAAGAGGTATGGGCCAGATATATTGACGACCTGAAAGAATACGGTGCCCAGGAAAATGGTTTATTATCTGCATTTTCGTACGTAATGTCCAGGGAAATGAGTGCGATGTTTGCCTCCGGTGGCGGACAGGCAGCACCAGTTGCCGGTGCTGCTACTGATTATGATGTATGTTTCCCGGAAGAGGCTTTGGTACGGATGGCTGATGGCAGTGAGAAAGCAATCAAAGATGTACGTGCCGGAGACGAAGTAGCCGCTTTTGATGCTGCTACAGGTGCATTACAAACTACCAGAGTAAAAGAAGTTCATACCCATGCTGATAAAGCGTATACTATTACTTCGGTGCTGCTGATCAGCGATGAGCCTACGGCTTCGATGCAAGCGTATGTGCCCAGTGTGATGCTGGAAGCTACACCCAATCATCCGGTGTATACCAATAAAGGCCGCAAAACGATAGAAACTTTGGAAAAAGGAGAATATCTCTATCAGTATAACAGCGCCAGTGGCATGTTTATAAAATATAAAGTGATGCAGGTAGTAACCGAAGCCCGGCAAGTAAAAAAAGTATATAACCTGGTAACTGATAAACAGAATTTTTTGATCAACAATACGGTGGTGCTGGATAAGTAGCCATTTATAACAGTATTGTTGCTTTTGATAAAGGTGCCTATATGCCGTTTATTCAGGTGTATAGGCACTTTTATTTGTTTCTACTAAATTGTCTTACAGTCTCTCACCACTTATCTAAGTGACAATATTTGATTGACTACTTGTCATGTTAATAGATTTTCGATATTTTCATTTACCTTTTTTATAGTGACAATGTATATTATTTAAAAGGCGTGGTCATACACTCATAATCAGCAAAAAGTAAAAATATGATAGACTATATTAAAGAACTAAAACTTTTTATCGATAAAGAGTATGATGAAAAGAATCGACAAATAGAAGAAACATGGGCAAAGCCTCTCAAAGAAAGAATAGCTGCCGGTGAAGCAATCGGAAATATCTTTTTGAAGATTAAAGGAATGAGAATCAAGGGTTATTCATCAATTATTTCTGATAAAGCTACACTTGAATGTAATGAAAATACATCAAAATTCAGAAAGGGAAGCAAAGTTATACTTCATAAAGGCAATCCAAAAAGTACAGTAAATACTTTTTCATACGAAATCTTAGAAGATAAAGGACTTGTTTTAGAAGTAAAACTACAGCAACAGGGCTATTGCCATTTTCCTTTAGAGATACAAAATACCCCAAATTGGATATTGGATAGTGATAAAGTTGATATAAGAGAAATTGTAAAACAGCATTAGATAAAATACTGATATTCCCAGAAAAGGAAAAAATAATTCGTAAGCTAATTAAAGAAGATGCAGTTCCTTTATTTAATCAGAAAGATAAAATTTATGCAGAAGAAATATCAAATAATTTTGGATTTAATCAAAAACAAAAAGAGGCATTTATCAATTCTTACTCAGCTGAGAATATATATCTTATACAAGGACCTCCAGGTACAGGTAAAACTTGGTTACTTGCTCACATCGCTCATCAACTTGCAAAAATGGGTAAAAATATCCTAATCACTGCATTTACTCACAGAGCAATAAATAATGCTTTGGTCAAAATTTCTAAAGTTACTTCATATGAGCATATAATTAAAATTGGTTTGGAAACTGATGCGGATGACTTAATTTGGGAAGGAGGAGAAGTTAAAAACTATAAAGAATTACCTACTGATTTATATAATTCAGAGAGTAAGGGAGTTATTATAGGCGCTACCTGTTATGCAACTATAAATAAATTGAGAGGTTTTGAGTTTGATACAGTAATTTTTGATGAAGCGGGACAGCTAACTATTCCATTGGGTATTATTGGCATGCTTGCTGGAAAGAAATATATATTTATTGGCGACCATCAACAGATGCCACCAATCATCCAAGCGAAACATGCTAATAAAGAACTTACAAAATCAATTTTCGAATTGCTTTTTGAAAAAAATCCCGGAACGATGCTGAACATAACGTATAGAATGAATAGCGCCATTAACAGATTTCCAAGCAAGAAGTTTTATAATAATACGTTAATTTCTGCACCATCAGTGGCAAATTCTTTAATTTCATATAAAACCCTTCCTCAAAAATTTAAGAATATATTAGAACCAGAAAACTCAACCGTATTCATTGATCTAAAACATGAAAATAGAAGCATTAGATCACCAGAAGAGGCAAAAATTATCAGTGAATTAGTAAAGGAATTAATTAATATCGGGGTTGAAACAAACGAAATAGCTGTAATTGCGCCATATCGGGCGCAAGGAAGATTAATAAAAAAAAACTATTCAAGATGATTTTGGAGATAATTCTGAAAAAATATTAAATGAAATAGTTATTGATACAGTCGAAAGAATTCAGGGACAAGAAAGAGATGTGATAATCATTTCACTAACGACAAGTGACCCTGGCCATGCGACACAAAGAGCAGAATTTTATTTTAAACCTAATCGGTTAAATGTCGCTATAACCAGACCGAGATATAAAAGGATTGTAATTGGTAGTTCTTTTTTATTTTCCACTAGCATTAACAACTTGGAGTATGATGAATGGATGAATACCTTTAAAGAATTTTATCAGGATGCAGTGAAGATTGAAATATAAGAATGAAATTATAATTAAGAGTGCATTGTCGCCGATAGTACAATAGGGCAGCTTTTACAACATTTAGAAATACATCCACATTAAACGAAAAATCTCACTCCGCCCTTACCTTAACCTGCACATCGGAATTCCGGCCTTTGTCGTCGCTGCAGGAGATTTTGAGCGGACCAGTAGCAGGTTTGAAAAATACTTTTTCTGCGGCATTGGCAGTCACATAAAACTGGTCGTTGATAAACCAATAGACTTGCTTCACTTCATTATCCGCCTGGCAGCTCAGCATTAGTTCCGGCGGCGAATCACTGTCGATAAAGTATTCCTGGCCTTGTACCGGCGAAACAATTAAAGGAGCCTGACTATCAAAAATGCGGGTACAAGTCGGGTTATGTCTGGGAATTTTCTCATATACGATTCCACTGTTATCATAATAGGCGATCAAATCTGGGGTCAGGTTAGGATAGCGCTTCTTTTTAAATCCGATAGCTGGCTGGCAAGTGGTACAATACGAGAATGATTCATTTATAGAAATGGCCACTTCTTTTTCGTGGGTGCATTTTTGGGTAGAGGAAACCAATGGAATAAAATAATCTGCCGCCTGATTCTTACAAAAATCATCCGGGGCAAGTCCGGTTTCGGTACACACCAGCCGGAAAGCCAGACTTTTGGGTGCAGAAAACCATTGATTAGTAGAATTATAATCAATCGTATTGAAGATGGTAAATAGCAAGGGGGTTGCAATATCAGCGCCAGTCAATTCCCGAACCCCTTCCCCACTGGCATTGCCTACCCATACCCCTACTGTATATGTAGCATTATACCCAATACTCCAGGCATCCCTGCGTCCATACGAAGTTCCGGTCTTCCAGGCTACTTTCGGCACATGATAACTATTCTGGTAATTATTAGGCAGATCCGGCCTGGAAGCCTGGGTAAGAATTTCATGGATCATAAACGCCGCTTCCGGAGAAACAATGCGCACTTGTCTGGCTGTATCTGGCGTAACAGGTTTTGGTTGCGTGAGGTAACGTAAAGGTCTGTAATAGCCATTATTGGCAAAGGAAGCGAATAAGCCTGTTAGTTCTTCAAGGGTTACACCACAACCTCCAAGCGCTACTGATAAACCCAGTTTGTTTTCATCTTTATCGATCTGCCGGAAACTGGCTCGTTTTAATTTGTCAATAAAGATGGGGAGCCCGGTTTCATGCAATACTTTCACCGCCGGTATATTGAGCGAATACGACAAGGCTTTTTCTACACTCACCCGGCCATTGAACTTTTTATCGAAGTTATCCGGGTTATATCCGGCAAAACTGCTGGGCACATCAGTTAGTATGGTTTTAGGGGTGATTTTGCCCATATCTATTCCCATTGCATAAATCAATGGCTTTAAAGTACTTCCCGGAGAGCGAATTGCCTTTACTCCATCTACCTGCCCGGCATGTGCCTGATCGCTATAATCGGGTGAGCCAATATAAGCTTCTACCTCCATCGTGCGGTTATTCAGCACAAGCACAGCCAGGTTATTGATATTATAGCGTTGCAGGCGTTTACTATAATTATAAGCTAGTTGCTGCACTTTCTGTTGCATGGCAGGATTGAGTGTGGTAGGCAACTGATCGGCTTTCGGAAACTGACTTTTGAGCCGGTAAGAAAAATGCGGAGCTACTTTAGGCACTGGCCTTCGCCTAGCTTCCAGAGGTTCCAGTAAGGCATCCTGTATTTCTTTTTCAGGAAATAAATTATCTCTCTCAAAGCGTTTAAGCCACTTATTCCGTTCCTGTAACAGCAGTATTTCGTTTTTTCCCAGACCAAGGGAAGTAGGCCGGTTAGGCACGATAGATAAAGTGGCTATCTGAGCCAGGCTGAGCTGGTCTGGTAAACGGCCAAAGTACAACAGGGAAGCAGATTTCACCCCCTCTACATTACCGCCATACGGAACAAGATTCAGGTATAATTGCAGAATTTCTTCTTTGCTGAACTGCCATTCCAGTTGTAATGCCCTGAATATTTCCACCACTTTATTGGCATAAGTACGTTTTTTTGGCGACAGCAAACGGGCCACCTGCATAGTAATGGTAGAAGCACCAGAGGTTGTTTTTCCTTTGAGTATATTATTAACTCCTGCCCTTACAATAGCCACTGGGTTAATGCCCGGATGGTAATAGAAATACTTGTCTTCTTTGTAAATAATGGTTTTGCTCAGTTGCGGAATAATCTCTTTGAGTTCTGTTTTCATGCGCCACTTGTCGTCGTGACTTAAATAGCCATGCAGTACCGAACCGTCGCGGGCAGTAATAATCTGGGAATAAGAAACTAAGAGTTTTAGTGGAAACAGCAGATGCAGTAATAAAAACAGCAAAAAACTACCGGCAATGATGCCCAGGCTGATTTTAATAATCTTTCTGCTCAACAGTGATGCAACAGTGGTAAACATGAAGTCTGAAACAGACGGTAAGTTACGAGGTATTCTGGTAAAGATAAACAAGCTTTATACTGCATAGTTATACCATGTCTACCACTGGATGTATGGATACTGTACTATATGTCGTCTGAATACTGCTTTTCAGCCTTTATTTCTTGTTCCCGCTCCCGTTCACGTTCTCTTTCTTCGTGGTTGAATTGTACGGCATAAGAAACCAGTAAGCCAATGCCGCCAAATAGCAGAATCATAGAAAAATAAGCTACGGGTTCAAACATATTGAACACACTTTCCAGCAGATAGCCTATGAGTAAACCTAAGCTCAACCCAATGGAGATGGCAGCAAAATGAAAGGTGATCATCGAATTCGATTTAGGACGAGGACGCCTGGGCTTTGGCGTATGCGGGTTTAAGCCTTTTTCGATCATGGCCATACGTTCGTCGTTCTCAAACTTGCGTATGAGGATGATCATGGTAAATACGCCGACAATGGCAGATATTGGAATAAGTATAGGAGAGATTTCCATTGTTATTTTTGTTTTTAATGGTTCTGTTGAAATTATTGATGTTGCCCATATGATGCAGGCTTCAGCAGGAAGGTTACAGGGAGGAAGAAAAAATTTCAGAAAATATTGGAGATCACTTTGTCATAGTTTTTATAGCGTATTTCTCGATTGTATCAAAAAGTTCTATAAGAATTCACTCTTCTTTTCTCTTACGCACTATTTATCATCTTTAAATAATTATTATATTTCTTGTAATATTTATCATATTCCAGCCCGTCACTTATAAAATCCACATTTAGTATGAAAACCACGCTATGCACATTTTTCTTTTTTGTATCAATTTGTTTGATCAGCTACGCACAAACCAGTAAAGGCAATTTCTTGTTGGGAGGGAGTTTTGGTATTATCAATGAAATAGATGATACTGATTTAAATAACGTACTTTTTAGTAAGGAAAAGCAGACTTTCTTTCATGTACGGCCTTCACTGGGTTATTTTATTGCAAACAACCTGGTTATTGGCTTGAACCCAAACTACTCAAGTCAGAAAACAATTTTAACTGGAGAACAAAATTATAGATCTCAGATATTTAAAACCTTTTCAATAAGTCCCTTTGTGCGGTATTATAAAAAACTGAATGAGAAAGTAAGCGTTTTTGGGCAAGCAAATATATTTTCATTTGAACGCATGAATTCGGAGATAATATCTAGAGTAGCCAATGTTGAGGATAAAACTACATCAAACCGCACCAGCCTTTCACCTGGATTTACCTTTTCACCCGGATTAGTATTTTTCGCTACCAATAAGTTAGGGATTGAGGTATCTTTAGGACTAATTAGATATAGCTTTACCAGAGCAAAAACAAAAGGGACTTCCATTCAAGGAAATATAAGTGAACCTATAGAAAATACTAACACAAATAGATATGCCGCCTTTTCATTAGATCCATCACGGTTCAGTTTGGGATTGCAATTTTACTTCAGCAGGTAATTTTTGAATTTACCTAGTTAAATAAAATCTATCTTCACCTGTAACCTGGCTGTAACTGGCTGTATCTAATGCACTGTGCACGACAATCAGAAAGATCTGGCTTTAATTGACCGTATTCTTACGGGTGATCAGTTTGCGTACCGGGCGTTAATTAACCGGCACAAGGAGTATGCTTTTACGGTTGCCTATCGCATTCTGGGAAGCCGTGAAGATGCTGAAGAAATTACGCAGGATGCTTTTATGAGTGCATTCCGGGCTTTGCCTCAGTTTAACCGCGAATCTAAGTTCACTACCTGGTTTTACCGGATTGTATTTAATGCTGCCCTCGGAAACAAGCGGAAAAATAAGATGGCTACCGAACAGATCGAGGATTTTAAACTTTCTAAACTCGGCATGAGTGATTCCGGGGAAGGCATGAAACAAAAAGAGCAACAAGTGTATATTCAAAAAGCCCTGAACAAGCTGCCGCCAGATGACGTTACCATGATAACTTTGTTTTATCTGAAAGAGTTTTCATTGGAAGAAATAGAAGGTATTACTGGAATTGCGGCGAATACGGCTAAAGTAAAAATTTTCCGTGCCCGAAAACGGCTGGCAGAAGAATTAAATCAGTTGCTGAAAAATGAGGCACATAGCTTGTTGTAATTAATAATGAAATAAATTATTTTACCTGAGTTGAATTGGGTAAGTATAGATAAAACCCAAAACAAAGACTTTTGACGAATGATATTTATGAGACATATAAGTGATGAGGAAATGTTCCGGCTGGCAGACAGGGAATGCTCAGTGGAGGAACAAACGGTTTTTCAAACCCATCTTGGGGAATGTGCGGCCTGTAAAGCCTTGTATACAGAAATTTCTGCACTCGATACCCAGCTACAGCAGATCATACTTGAACGCCCATCGGATAACTTTACGGAAAAATTAATGGAAAAATGGCAGGCGGCTCCTGCATTTGACCAGCCTTTTCAATATAGCCGGATTCTGGCTCCACTGGCTTTTATCTTTGGATTGATACTGGTTTTGCTTTCTGGTTCGTCAAATGTAGGATGGTTTAAAAATCAGTTCACTCCCAGCAAGCCCGATGCTAATGTCGCTTATGATCTCACCACTCTGCAAAGTTTGCTGCAAAATGAGCTGCTGCTCACTCTGTTTATGGTGGTAAATGCATTTCTGGTATTACTCATTGTAGATAAAACCCTTTTACAGCCTTATTTCCGCAAGCGAATGCGGCAGATATAGTTATTCGTTGTTGGTTGTTCGTTAATAGAATTACATAATAGTGTCCGTTTTGAACAAACACTATTAAAATAATAAAAGGCACATTCAGGAAAATCTGAAAGTGCCTTTTTGCTATGCCAACAACCAACAACAACATTCCTACAATTCGTACGCTGTCCGGCGGACAATGCTGCGGCCCAGGGTGATTTCATCCGCATACTCCAGTTCGCCGCCTACCGGGATTCCCCTGGCAATGGTGCTGATTTTCAAATTAAAGGGCTTGAACTTTTTGGTGAGGTAAAAAGCCGTGGTATCGCCTTCCATGGTAGGGCTCAGTGCCAGAATTACCTCCTTGATTTCAGATTCCGGAATTCTCCGCACCAGCGAATCAATGTGCAGATCCGAAGGTCCTACACCTTCAATAGGTGAAATAATGCCGCCCAGCACATGGTATAAGCCTTTGTATTGCGATGTATTTTCAATCGCCAGTACATCCCGGGTATCCTCTACGACACACACCAGGGAGCGATCGCGGGAGGGGCTGTTACAAATGGCACATACTTCTGCATCCGAAATATTATGGCATTCGCGGCAATACTGAATCTGCATGCGCATATTTGTGATCGCTTCCGCCAGATGAATAGTATTTTCTTCGTCTTTTTTCAGCAAATGCAATACAAGCCGCAGGGCCGTTTTTTTACCAATGCCAGGCAGTTTTGACATTTCATTTACTGCATTTTCAATCAGTTTTGAAGGAAAATTCATATAGGTTTTAAGGGATTAATCTATGGTTAACAGCCCATATATGCAGAAGAGAACAAGCTTGAAATTTCCTTCTGTAACGGGTGCAAAGCACATATAATAAATATGTAATCAAAGAGACAGAAAGTTTATAAGTTATACTTCTGCACTGAAATATACAACAAAATAATACAGGATATAAATCCGGATTAACTAAGTTTATTCTGCTTTTTTACTAAAATTTTCGTAGATAAAGGAGCACCCGAAAAGAGGTTTTTTGGTGTACGGCAGCTATAAAAAAATACATTTGCAGCCTATAGATTAATAACTTTTAAACTACATTACTTCAGCAGAAATACCTCTCTGGCAGATCGCATTGCGCATAGGGGCAAGTTCCTCAAAAGAGCCCATTTTTACGGTACATTTGCCTTTATAGTGGATCATCAGGGTACATTGTTCGGCCTGCTCCGGTGTGTGTTTACAGACCTTTATCAAGGTATTGATCACATGATCGAAAGTATTCACTTCATCATTAAAAACCACCAGATCTTTAATGTCTGAAGTTACTACATCTTCTAAAACCTCAACTTCCTCTTCTTGATAAGTTTGCATAGCCTTTTCAGATTTTCAGCACGTAAAATTAATAAAAATAACCCGATTTTTTACCGGAACGTTGCAACGAATGACTAAAAAAACCGATATTCGAAAATTATGGTTGATTTTACTGATGGTTCGTTGCTGGGAAAACCAAGAAAGCATGTGCAATAATTACTCTTTAACCATAAGGAGATTGATATATTGCAACGTTTTACTTTCCATACCTACAGGATTTACTAACAACGAACAACCAACAATTAATAAAGATATATTCCTATGAATCCTATTCTGGTTGTAAGTATACTGGTTATTTATTTTGGTGCGTTACTCGTGATCGCTTATTTCACGAGCCGCAATGCCGATACGCAAACCTTCTTTACTGCCAACAAAAAATCGCCCTGGTATCTGGTGGCATTTGGCATGATCGGCACTTCTCTCTCGGGGGTTACATTTATATCGGTACCCGGCAATGTAGGCACTACCCAGTTTACGTATTTTCAGTTTGTGCTGGGGAATCTGGTGGGCTATTTTGTGATTGCTACGGTGCTTATGCCTTTGTATTACCGTTTGAATCTGGTTTCTATTTATACCTATCTGGAAGGGCGTTTTGGTTTCTGGTCGTATAAAACCGGTTCATTCTTCTTTTTGCTTTCCCGTACCATCGGCGCTGCCTTCCGGCTGTTTCTGGTAGCGGCTGTTTTACAAATCGGGGTTTATGGCCAGTGGGGCATTCCTTTCTGGGTAAATGTGCTGATCACTATTTTCCTGATCTGGGTGTATACCTTTCAGGGCGGCATCAAAACCATTGTATGGACGGATACTTTCCAGACTTTCTTCCTGATTTCGGCAGTAATTATCAGCGTATATCTGATCTCGCAGGAACTGGGGCTTACTTTGGGAGAAATGGTAAATACAGTAAGTCAGAGCGACTATGGACAAATATTTAACTGGGAGGTGAATAGCAGTAAATATTTCTGGAAACAGTTTACGGCCGGGGCATTTATTGCCATTGCCATGACCGGCCTGGACCAGGATCTGATGCAGAAGAATCTCACTTGCCGCAATTTGCAGGATGCCCAGAAGAATATGTTTTCCTTCTGTACAGTATTTGTCTTTGTAAACCTGCTTTTCCTGACTTTAGGTGCCTTACTATATCTGTATGCTCAGAACAAAGGTATTGCTTTACCAGAACGGAGTGATTATCTGTATCCGACTCTGGCTTTACAGCATTTTGGCTTGCTGGCAGCTATTTTCTTCTTATTAGGCATTACAGCCTCTTCCTATGCCAGTGCCGATTCTGCCCTGGCTGCTTTAACTACCGCTTTCTGCATTGATTTTCTGGATTTTGATAAACGTCCGGAAAAAGAGCGGCAGCAGCTTAAGTTTATTGTGCATGTAGGATTTTCTATACTACTTTTCCTGATCATCCTGTTATTTGAAGCCATTAACGATGCCAGTGTGGTAAGTGCGGTGTTTACAGCGGCTGGCTATACGTATGGTCCTTTGCTGGGTTTGTTTGCCTTTGGTATGCTCACCAAACTGCCTGTCCGCGATAAGTTTGTGCCCTATGTTTGCCTGGTTTCTCCTATCATCTGTTATATCATCAACCGGAATTCTGAAACCTGGCTGGGTGGCTATAAATTTGGTTTTGAGATATTGATTTTAAATGGATTTCTTACCTTTTTGGGTCTGCTATTGCTTTCCAGGCGGAAAACCTCAACAGAAATACCCGTTGCTACATCTGGTAGAAGGATATAACAACAGGTATCTTTATAAACACTATATTACCTCACCAGCATTTCCTCTCTAGTCAGCACTTCATCAATCAGGCCATAGGCTTTGGCTTCTTCTGATTTGAGCCAGTAATCCCGGTCGCCATCTTTTTCGAGTTGCTCAAACGGACGGCCGCTGTGTTTGGAAATGATCTCATACAGTTCTTTCCGGAGTTGTACATACTGCCTGGTGGCAATTTCAATATCTACCGATTGACCCTGGGCACTGCCATGTGGCTGGTGAATCATAATTCTGGCATGCGGCAAGGCCGACCGTTTTCCGGCAGCCCCGGCACACAATAATACTGCTCCAAACGAAGCCGCCATACTCGTACAAATCGTTGCTACATCTGGCTTTACATATTGCATGGTATCATAAATACCCAGCCCGGCATACACACTTCCGCCCGGACTATTAATATAGAGCAGAATGTCTTTTCGGGGATCAGCTGATTCCAGGAAAAGGAACTGGGCGACAATTACATTGGCAATATTATCGTCTACAGGAGTGCCGAGGAAAATAATCCGGTCGGCCATTAACCTGGAGAATACATCTACTTCCCGGAAATTCACCGGCCTTTCTTCAATCACCGAACGGGTCATATTTTCAATGTGGTTCATGTATTTGTCTACGGTGAGTCCGTTGATATATCTGTCATGGACGGCAAAATTGCGGAATTCGCTTTTGAAATAATTAGAGGGATACATAAGAAATGGATAGTTTAAAATGGATAATTGATAGTTATTTTTAATTTTTGGGCAAAGCGAGGCCGTTCAGCCCTTACTTTGGGCTGACATCAAATGATTAAACTCTGGCTATAGACAATGAAGGCAATGAGATATTATGCCTTCCCGACAGAAGGATTTAGAAGTTCATGATGGTTATATGATTTTTAAGGAATATGTGGCTGCCAACCGGAGGCTCAAAGCCTGAAAGATGTTACTTGCCGAAAAGCCGGGTATGAATGGCTTGTAATTCCCGGCGAAGTTGCTGCCGGCCGGCCTGACGTAGCGCCAGATAAGCACTTTTCTGCAACGCTACCTTCTGTTGCCATTCCTGATCCCATAACAAGCGGATTTCTACTTCTATCCGTTTATTTTCATCCAGGGTATGGTGCAGATAGGCTTCCAGCAATTGTATATCTTCCAGTTCGGGCCGCATGTACTTAATTTTTGAAATGACCGATACTTAATGAAGCCAGCGATTTACGTAGCCTTTCCAGGCATTTAAATTTCTGAACGGTAGCTGAACGAATGCTGCTATAGGCATGCTTTTCAGCAATTTGCTCCATCCGCTGCCCAAAATAGTAGAAGGACAATAGAATAGTTTTACACTTCTCTCCCAGTTGCTCTACATAATTTGTTAAAGATAAAACAGGGGTTTCCGGTTCTGCTGTGATTTCTTCCCAGAGATTATCTTCTATATCTACATTCCATGGTTGTTTGCGGCTGCGTTTTTCTAATTCCTTCCGCCACAGGTTTTTGCAAATCCCCATAATATAGGTAGTTACGGCAACCGTCAGTTCAAGCCTGCCATGCATTACTTTTTCAAATAACAGGATAATGGCTTCCTGCAATATATCTTTGGCATCGTCGGCGGTGCCCTGGTTTTGCTTTACATAATGCAAAACCATCGGGTACGCCCGGGCATATAATTTTTCTAAAGTTTGTTCACGATTAAAGGTCAGGTTATGGCGTAAATCTGTAGCCGCCACCGGACTGAGCATTGTCTCCATACGCTTTTTACTGGTTAATCCGGTACTATTGCAACTATCACCCTACTCACCTAAAAAATTTTCCGGAAGTATAGTCTAAGGTACGAAATGGTGCGGAGAATATTGCAAAGCCTTTGCTTATTGCCTGTCATATACTTTCCTATATTACCTATATGTGAGTATATTTTGAAAAGATGACCATACTATTATCTTTACATAAAAAAGTAAATCCTTGAAAAATACATTTTCCAGACCATCTGCTCATAAGTTTATCCTATTGAAAAGCTTCTTTATTTATTGCTTTCTTTGCCTGTGTACGCCCGTTTTTGCCCAGGATGAGGAGGAGGAAGAAGAGGATAAAGACAAAAAATCGCTCAATTTGCATCATACGGCTGAAGTGGGATTTTCTCTGGGTGGCCAGCTTTCCAATGACAATTTTGTATATGAAACCGGCAAGTTGTTCCAGTATACAGCTGATATACAAGTGAGTACACGGGTACATTATGGACTGGGAATAGGTGTGGAAAAATTTGATACTGAAACCTTTATTCCGCTCACCGCCAGTTTTAAAGGTTTACTCAAGAAGAAAGACAGTACTCCTTATCTAACGGCTCAGTTTGGTTACGCATTTGCTTCCAACAGTAATACCAATGATTATGCAGGGTATTCTTACCAGGGTGGCTTGCTGTTTAGTCCAGGCATCGGGTATAAACTTTCTGTGAAGGACAAATATTCTATTCTGTTCAGCGTGAATTACAAGCACCAGTTTGCGATGCTCAAATACGAAACCTTCGGTAAGCAGGTGTTCCGCGACAATCTCAATTTCGATTTGCTTTCATTCAGGGTAGGCATCTTATTGTAAAACCATGAAGGTACTTTTGGCTTCGTATTTTACTGGTATTTTTTTGTTGATCAATAGCCAGTTCCTCTATGCACAAACGGTCGTTATCAATGAAATAATGGCCTCTAACCAAGGTATTCTGGAAGATGAAGATGGCGATACACCAGACTGGATTGAATTATTCAATACTTCAACTGTTGCTGTAAACCTGGAAAACTGGTCTATTACCGACGATTCTCTGGAAATTGACAAATGGGTATTTCCGGCTGTAACTTTGCAGCCAGGCAGTTTTTTAATTGTGTTTGCTTCTGACAAAGACCGGAAGGGAGAAGTATTACACACCGGTTTTAAGATCGGTGCCGGCCGCGAATCGGTGTATTTATATAATAATACCCAGCAAAGAGTAGATGAATTTACGGCAACCTGTATTCCCACTGGTTTTTCATTTGGGCATAAGCCAGATGGTTCGGGATTAAAAACTCACCTGACCATTCCTTCTCCTGGCAACAGCAATAACCAAAGTCCGGTAGTAACGGTAACACCAGGAAAAGACACACTTATTTTTTCAGCGCCGGGCGGATTTTATACGCAAGCTTTTTCATTAACGCTTTCTGTTAATTCTCCTGAAACCAGGATTTTTTATACTACAGATGGCTCAGAGCCGGACGAAAGCGCTTTGCTTTACCAAAGTCCGATTTCCATTGAAAACCGGAAAGGGCAGGAAAATGATGTATCTGATATTGAAACTTCTCCCGCCTGGATTCCGCCCAAAGGGGAAGTATTCAAAGGAACAGTGATTCGGGCGATTGCTTACATTGATGGATGTCCGGCAAGCCAGGTGATTACCCATACCTATTTTGTAGATGAGCATATACAGAAGCGCTATACATTGCCGGTTGTTTCGATCGCAACCGACCGCAGTGATTTTTTTGGCAAGAAAAATGGCATTTATGTAATCGGTGAAAATGATGGTCTGGGCGAAAATTTTATTCAAAGCGGCCGGGAATGGGAAAGGCAGATTCACCTGGAATTTTTTGATGAGAAGAAACAACTGGGCTTTAAACAGGAACTGGGTGCCCGCATTCATGGCAGAGGTTCCAGAGGAAATCCACAGAAGTCGGTGCGGGTATATGCCAGAGACGATTACGGAAAAGACAGGATCAGTTATAAGCTTTTCCCAGATTTAAATATTAACCGGTTCAAAACCTTGATATTCCGTACGCCGGATGCTGATTTTTCTTCGACTATATTTAAAGATGAGCTGGTACAAACCATTATCCGCGATATGAACCTGGATTTACAGGCCACCAGGCCATCAGTAGTATTTATCAATGGAGAATACTGGGGCATTCACAATATCCGTGAAAGGCAGGACAAAGATTATATTGCCAGTCATCATAACGTAGACCCCGACAATCTGGATATTCTGGGACTTGCCCTGGAGGGAACAGAGATTATTGAAGGCGATGAAACCCATTACAATGCTATGCTGGGCTATATCGCTGACAATGATCTGCAAAATCCGGTTCATTACCAGTATATCACTACCCAGATGGACGTGGGTAATTTTATTGATTACCAGATCGCCCAGATATTTTTTGCCAATTACGACTGGCCTATCAATAATGTGCGCTACTGGCGGCCTAAAACACCCCAGGGCAAATGGCGCTGGCTGTTTTTCGATTGTGATGCCTGCATGATCCAGGATACCCAAAAACACTTAGTTGTGTACACTTCGAAAGACAAAGCTCATGAACGATTCGATCAGTCTACTTTTTTACTGCGGAGTCTGCTTAAAAACGAGTCTTTCCGTAAACAATTTCTACAGCGGTTTATGTATCACCTGAATACTACATTCGAACCAGGGCGGGTGATGGGTATTATTGAACAATTTAAAAAAACGTATGCGCCTGAAGTGTTTGAGCATGTATACCGCTGGAATAATCCTTCGGCCTATAATCACTGGCTGGAGAATATTGAGGAAATCCGCTTGTTTACGCTCAACCGGCCGCCGGAAATGTATAACCAGATTACTTCTCTTTTTGCATTACCCTTTTCTGTCTTTCCAAACCCAACCACTGGCGTTTTTACCGTAGACCTGGGCGAAGCGGCTTCCTTCCCGGTGAGGCTAAACATTTTTACAACTCCAGGAAAACAAGTGTACTCAAATGAGTTTAAAGATGGCAGCATTTTAAAAAACACTCCAATACAAGTTTCAAATCTACCTAAAGGATTGTATCTGCTGAAAATACAATACGGAAATTTAATATATAATCAGAAGTTGGTCATCCACTAACTGGTCAGTAGTAAATGATCAATAGTTAAGAAACAGGATTTAAGTCATTCTGTTTCCAAATGGCAGAATATATTCAGTTATTTTCATAAGAATACTACCAACAACCAATAACTAATTCCTACTGGTCGCTGCTGATGGAATCATCATCGGAATCTTTTTTCTGCAATTTAATTCGGTAGGTAAGCATCGCCCCGACAATGTAATTGGTTTTTGGATATTTTACATTCTGCTCCAATTCTACCCGGTAAAATGTATTTAGCCCAATATTCTTGCTGATGGTTGATTTTAAACCCAGGGTGAGCCAGTAGGCCCGTATTTCCTTGTTCTGATTCAGTTTGTAGAATATTTCAGTAGCGGCATAGGGCAATACTTTCTTAGTCAGGTTATAATCGAGGCTGAAACGGTTTCGGATATAATCATCGCGGTCTACATTTTCGCGGTTAGTGGTTTCTCGGGCTACCTGGTAGCGAAGGCGGTATGAGAACACGAATCTGGTTTCGTCACTTCCAATATCATAAGATGTTTCTATCGAAAACCGCTCCTTATCATTGTCTACCCGTTCGCTGCCGGTTTTATTGGTATTGCGGTAAGCAGCTTTTATTCCGAAGCGTTTGGTAATATCATAGCCCACCCCAAACTCTGTGAAAGTAGTGGCCAGACTGGTAATGCCATTGTCGAAACGGAACTGCTGCTCAACTTCAGTCGTAAGCCGCTTGAAAGGTTTCACCCGCAAGGTCAGGCCAGTCCAAAGCTCCTGTGCATATGCTTGTGAACACAGGCACAGCAACAGGCTCAAAATGAAAGTATTGAAAACCTTGTAATAATGCGGCATTTATTCGGATAGTAGTTGGCAGTGCTAATTTGTTGATATTTCTTCATTTTTCACAGAACGGGCAGATAATTTGAAAAAACAAAAACTGCAAGTATACCTTTCTTCAGGCAACTTCCAGGGCTTATGCTGCATCTACCCTTCGAATCTGCTTATTCCTATTGATATGTTAATTTGGTCTTATTACTTGTCTGGGCTGGGTATTATGCAAGGTGTATTGCTGGCTGTTTTGCTATTTACTAGGAAAATTAACCAGAAAGCTAATAAATTTCTGGGTGCTTTTATTTGTGTATTATTAGTAAGCCTTACCGAACACTGGTATCAACCCATGCTTCCTGGCTTATTCAGTGAAATTCTGGGAGGGTTTCTTTTTCTATATGGCCCGCTTATGTTACTCTATGTTAAATCCCTACTGGGTGAAAGCCTCTCATTGAGAAATAGTATCGGGCATTTTGCAGGTTTCGGTCTGTATATATTAGGCTTGCTGGCAGGCTATCTCCTTATAGAAATAGAAAGAGAAATAGCAGAACTTGTTCTGGCTCATATTCTTTTTATTCATTTGCTGTATTATTCTTTTCTCACTCTCAACAGGATACATCTGGAAAGCCGGAAAGAAGCATTTTCTGTTACCTATACAATTCTCAACTGGCTAAAAGCATTTACCGGAACATTGGCTGCTATCTATTTAGTTGCTTTTATCGGTATGTACCTGAGAATAATGGGACTTAGTGCCAGTAACTGGATATTATTTGCTGTACAAACAGGATGCGTACTAGTTGTATACGGTTTTTCTTACTGGTCACTGGTGCAACCTGAGGCAAGTCGCAAACAAAAAGAGGAAGTAAAATATGCCCATTCCGGATTATCCGAACCTGACCAACAGATTCTATTAAACCGTATTCTGGCATTTTTTACTGAGCATAAACCTTATTTTCAACCCACATTTACGCTGGATCAGTTTGCCAGAAATATGGGAACCAACCGGTTTTACATCTCTCAGGTAATTAATGAACGCACCGGAAAAAACTTTTCTGATTTTTTGAATGCTTACCGGATTGAGGAAGCCAAACGAATACTTACTGATCCTAAAAAATCACATTATTCTGTGGTGGGCGCAGGCTATGAAGCTGGCTTTAATTCTAAAACGGCTTTTAACACTGCTTTTAAAAAATTAACCGGATATACCCCTGGCGAATTCCGGAAATTGAACCGGGAAGAAGTGCGGATTGAACAAACGGGACAATAGACATACAGATTACCGCATATTTGTGTCAAAAACAAATTCATGAAATACTGCATCTTTTTACTTTTCTGGATGGGGCCGCTACACCTCTGGGCACAAACCATTTCAGGCAGAATCACAGATGCAAAAAATGGAGATGGTATTCCTGGCGCATATATACTTACTACCGACAGCAAAACCATGGGCACTATTTCTAACCCGGAAGGATATTTTCAGTTTATAGTACCGTCCGACGTAGATTCATTAAAAATCACGCATATAGGGTATCAGACTGTAAAAGTTGCTGTACGAGACACCTTGCAAATTGCCTTAACTGAGGCAGTATACGAGCTTTCAGCCGTAGAAATTGTACAGGAAAGTGCCTACAACATTATCCTTAAAACCATTCGTGCCATTCCTACGAACTATTTGCAACAACCACAAAAAGCCAAAGCCTTTTACCGTGAGATCATCCGGGATTCAACTGATTATCTGTCAGTGGCCGAAGCTGTATTTAATGTATTCACGTTTCCCGGGCAGAAAGAAAATGTTCAGTTACAACTCGTTCAGGGCCGGGCAAGCGAAGAAGTAAAAGTCACCCGTTTGTTTGAGGATTTCCATCCTGGTGGTATGCCGCTATTACTGGCAGGATTAGACATACGACTTACTCCGCCTACTTTTCTGCAACATAAATACCAGGACAAATATGAATATCAACTCGATTCCATTACCTATCTAGATGGGCAAAAGATTTTTGTTATTGGGTTTGACCAGAAAGCTACAGTAAAAGAAGCCTTGCAACAAGGAACTTTGTTTATTGAAGCCAATCATTTTGCCCTTGTCCGGTATCAGGCTAGCTTTAGCCAGAAAGGTTTATCCTATATCAAACATTTAAATGGAGAAGACAAACTGATAGCTGGCTTGCTCAATATTGATTTTAAACAGCTTTACCAGAATATTACCGTAACCTATCAGCCAGATAGTAGCAAATGGGCTTTGTCGTCGGTGAACATGCAAACAGGTATTGCCTACAAACAACCCAGAAAAGAGATAGACACACACCTTGACATTTCCAGTGAACTATTAATTACTGAACAGTCCAAGGAAGCTGTCAGCCCCTTACCAAAAGCGGCTGTATGGCAAAAAGGAAATCTGGTTATCAACCTGGCAACGGACTATAATGATGCTTTCTGGGGTGAAAATAATATTCTCCGTCCGACTACAGCTTTACGGGAAATTGTAGCCAGTATTCAGGGAAAAGAAGATTTTCAACCACTACAAGATACAAATTGGCAGGTTTTGCAACCGGCTTTGGTAAGAGTATACCAGAAAGACTCCAGTATTTATATAAAACCATTGGTAAAATGCGAATGGAAAGATGATGCAACTGGTCCTTTACTTTATCAACCAGCCAGGGGCGATTTTATATGGGAAACTGTAGTATCTATCAACAAAGCAAGCGACTCTACACAATCACCAGACCGGGGATTTCAGGCTGGCGGTATATTGATCCGGGATACAATGCAGGCAAATGAAAATCACATTTTTCTGGGAATCGGTACAGGTGGCAACAACAATCTGAAACTATTTGTCCAAAACACTCTGGATGGAAATTCAGCTGTAAACCCAGTAAAAATAGAAGAACGCAGCTGGCAAATCCGCATTGAACGTAGTGGTTCTGTATTTCATCTGTATGCCAGAGGAATGCATGAAGCCACATGGGAAGTGCTCAAAACTATCGAACGGAAATACTTTTCAACACAGGTACAGGTAGGTCTGGCTGTGTATGCATATTTCCCGGGCAATGGACCTAAAATGCGGCCTGATATTCAGGTTCAATTCAATCAAACACAACTCCTACAAAAATGAACAGAGTTATTGCATTTCTTATTTTATTCTTATTCATTCAACCAGCCACGGCCTGCCTGATTCTGGTTATTGCGGATGGAAAACAAGTATTGGTAGGTAATCATGAGGATTGGTATGCCCAGGATTCACAGGTGATGGTTGTACCTCCTACAGGAAAGAAATATGGATTCGTTGGATTCGGCTTTGCTTCTGAGGAATATATTCAGGGAGGAATGAACACTGCCGGATTATTTTTCGATGGCACAGCAACCCCTTTTGTGTCGGTAGATTTTTCTGATAAACCTGCCTATACCGGGTATTTGTGGCAAGCCATTCTGGAAAATTGCGCTACGGTAGAAGAAGCTGTTGCATTTGTAAAAACCTATAAAGTGCCCGACTTGCAAAAAGTACACGTTTCTTTTGCAGACAAAAGGGGAAACTCTGTAATTATTGGCGCTTATGAGGGTGAGTTAACCTATCACTACCGGAATAATCAGTCGTACCAGTTGCTTACCAATTTCAACATAACTAATCCGGAATATGGCAATGAACCAGTGTGTCAACGGTTTCAAAAGGCTAACTTACTTTTACAAAAAGATTCTGCAGCCACAGTATCAAACATAACCCATATTCTTTCGCAAACACATCAGCAGGAATTAACGGTGTATTCTACCATTTATGACCTGACCAGAGGTGAAGTTTATGTTTTCAATAAAGCTGATTTTAGCCGTTCAGTCAAACTGAATTTGGCAAATGAGTTACAAAAAGGCAAACAACAGCGACTGCTGCCTTATTTATTCAAATAGTTTCTGAATTCATCCATTGTCCAGTCTGTTATTATTCTGTTTATTTCAGTCTTTCAGATTTTCGGGAGTTTGCGTAATTTGCATTGTATTTGAAATAAAATGCATAATTCTTATGTCAGGACATAGTAAATGGTCAACGATTAAGCGGAAAAAAGGTGCGCTTGATGCCAAACGAGGAAAGATTTTTACCAAGATTATTAAAGAAATTAGCATAGCTGCCCGGGAAGGTGGCCCTGAACCGGCCAATAATCCACGTTTGCGCCTGGCTATTCAGAATGCCAAAGGGGCCAACATGCCGAAAGAAAATGTAGAACGGGCCATTAAAAAAGGAACCGGTGCGGATGGGTCTCATTATGTGGAAGTTACCTACGAGGGTTATGCCAGTAATGGGGTTGCTGTATTTGTGGAATGCACCACAGATAACCTCAACCGGACCGTAGCAGCGGTACGTTCTGCATTTAGTAAATATGGCGGCGGCTTAGGCACGAATGGTTCGCTGGAATTTATTTTTGCCAGGAAAGGTGTATTTCATATTGTACAACCTGAGAAATTCGATGAAGATGAATTTACACTCGAAATGATAGATGCCGGTGCCGAAGATGTAGAATTTGAAGAAGGCTATATTACTGTGTATTGTGCCAGAGAGGATTTTGGCTCCATTCAGAAAAAACTTGAGGAAATGGGAATTGAAGTAGAAAATGCTGAATTGCAACGCATTCCCAACACTCATGTAAAGCTGGATGATGAGGCATTTAAAAAAGTAATGAAATTTATTGAAGTATTGGAAGATGATGATGATGTACAGAAAGTCTATCACAATATCGAAATGAATGAAGAACAGATGGAGTTGATATAGAACTTGATTGCAAAGCTCTATTTTATAATAGGATAGCGAAGGAATTATTCCTTCGCTATTGTAATTTATAGCTTGCTTTGTCCGAATTTTTCTCTTATTCTGCAGCAAAGTACACCCTACCTTAGGATTAGTTTAATTTATCCCTTTTTTCCCGCTTTTCATCACATTTAGTTTATCCTGTTGGGAATAGTGATTAATCTTGTATCATCAATTATGGACGAGAGTGGTGGGGTATTTATTCAGTATAAGCACCCATTCTTTCCTGTTATTCATACAAAGCATAAACCAGATTCCTTACTCCTACCTAACTGATAAATTTTGTTTGCCATGAAAATCTTATATACCAGCGTATTGTTTGTAATGGGCTTATTTAGTTCAAGTGATTGGTTTGAAATTGGCCCACACACTTCGGCCGCTTCTACAAAAGAGCATGTATGCCGGAAAGCAAGAGATGAGCGTAAAATTGTGCTGATTGTAGAAGAAGTCTGTCCTATGAGTGTGAGTAAAACAAAAAGCTATGGTCTTTTTGCGAAAATGCAGGAAATAGAAACACATCCCATTACCTATAAAGTATTGTGGCCGCTTACATCAGATCAAACCAGCATACAACTATCCGGAAAAGCAGCAGATACGATACTCATCAGCATTAACTCTTCTGGTCATAATGACATACATCACCGCATTGGATTGCCTGGAAAAATCATGATTCAACTGGTAGAGTAAAAAATCGTTGCTGGTTGTTAGAGGCATTATATCAGAATTTATGGTCATAATAAAAGCAAAAGTGCTGTAGATGATTCCACAGCACTTTTGCTATTACTATGAATTAGCAGGAAGAATATATCAACTTTTGAAAAGAAAAGCGGTGAGATTCTGCCGGTAGGCTTCACTGAGTGGTATTTTGGTGTTGTTGATCGTAACCTGATGCCTTTCAGCTTTGTCGATTTTATTAATTGCCACCAGATAGGAACGGTGTACGCGCACAAATTTATCTGTTGGAAGCAGGTTAATGGCCTCGACAAATGTACTCCGGGACAGAATTTTTTTATCTTTTAACGCGAAGGTCACATAATTACCGGCGGCTTCTATATAGAGTATATCTTCGTATAAGACCTTCAGTTGCTCATATCCGGTTTTAATATAGATATGATCCAGATTCTGGCTGGCATTTCGGGCGTTGTATAGTTCATATGCCTTATTACAACCTTTTACAAAACGGGCCAGTGAAAAGGGTTTCAACAGGTAATCTACCGCATCCATTTCAAAGCTGGTGACGGCATGTTCGGTATAGGCAGTAGTAAATATAAGCAGTGGTTTTTTTTGTAAGCTATTAAAAAAGTCAATGCCCGAAATATCAGGCATTTTAATGTCCAGAAAAATCAGGTCGATATTCTCTCTCTGAAGGTATTCTAATGCCTTAAATGCATCTGTAAATTCCCCTTTCAGTTCCAGAAAAGGCACCTTAGCTGCATGCGATTTTACAATTTCTAAAGCAATGGGTTCATCATCAATGGCTATGGCTTTCATAGTTTTGTTAATTGAAAATGGATAATGGAAAGTTGATCAAAGATTAGCATAATCATGATGATTGATTGTCATTGTTTGAGTTATCCATTTTCCATTATCCATTTAATTGCAGGGTTAAGTGAACAAAATATTCTTTTCCTGTTTCACGGATGATTAACTCATGCTTTTCCGGATACAATAATTCCAGCCGTTGCTTTACATTGCTTAATCCAATACCGCTTTTGTATTTTTCAGGGTCATTGTCTGGCTTCAGGTGCTTGCTGTTACTTACATCAAAGTACACAGCATTGTCTTTTACATCTAATGTTACTTTTATGTGAGAAGGCTCCCGGAGACTGATTCCATGTTTAAACGCATTTTCTACAAACGGAATCAGGAGCATAGGTGCAATCTGGATAGGGACGGGTGGCTGCTCAATATCAGTATCAATCCGGATAGCAGGGTTGGGATCGGTACGTAGCCTTTGCAGGCCAATATAATTATTCAGGTAATCTATTTCGCGGGTCAGAGAGATTTTGTCCTGCATGTTTTCCTGCAACATAAACCGCATCATGTCACCCAGCCTTTCTACAGCTTCGCAGGTCCGTTCGGCTTTTTCCTGGATAGCCGTGCCATAAATGGTATTGAGTGCATTAAATAGAAAGTGAGGATTAATCTGGGAACGCAGAAAATCAAAATTAGCGTTGGTTTGTCCTAATTCTCTCTGCAGCACATACATTTCCTCTTTGCCTGTCATTTGCCGCTTGTACAATATCCATGAAAGTGGTGCAGTAAAAAGGAGTTGAAAAGGAGCATTCAGCATGCTGTACACCAATCCTGCTTCTTCTCTATTTGTCAATAATAACCCAATCAAAAAGACTGGAATCGATGAGATAACCAACATAAGTACAATACGCAGCATGTACGCCTTGAAAGGTTTCTTTTTCCGTAATGAAATGGGGATCAGGGAATAAAAGGAGTAACCATATAATAAAATAGCCAAAGGAATGAGTATACCTGCGCCCACAATGATTTGCCCGTCTGCATTTCCCATCATCAACAGGAACATACCTATCATCCATACCACAATAGCTGTCAGCACATCACGTGTGATTAATCCATATCTGGATTGAATTGCCTCTGAATGAGTTAATAAATATAAACTTGCGAACTTAATAACAGCATAGAAACCAAAAAGCAACAGAAGCCAGAAGGCGTACAGAAAACTATTCTGAAATAGAATATTATATGTTTCCTGCTCTGTTTCATAGCTGTTAAAGAGATAATTTTTTAAATAGGTGTCAGTAATACCTAATACTACCCCAATAACAACAAAAGTTAAGAGTATAAACAAAATGTTTTGTACCAGTGCTTCTTTGCGGGTAAGTTTGGGTAATACCGTAAAATTCAACACTAGAAAAGCCAGATACAGCACTGTGTTCCTAATAAGCTGGGGTACAAAATAATGCTGGTAATAGTTAAATGCGAGGTTCTGCTCTTCAAAAAAATAACTGTTCCAGGTTCGTATGGTTGCAAATTCATTTTCGAGGGCAGGTGTTATCAGGAAAAATACTGAGAACACATAAATAGTAGTAGCTGCCCAGAATTCCGGTTTGGGCAAACTTTCAGGTTTGATCACTAAATCTTTCATTGTATCAGTTATAAGTGTACAATGTTAATTGAAAGCAAAAATGAAATATAATAAAAGTGATGAAAACCTGCGAAATAGTGACGAGTCCAAAGTAAATATATGGAATGTAAATCATGTTATTGAATGATGAACAGATGAGCAAGGAATGTTGAATATCGAATTGATCAAAATCTCTTCATCATTCTTTATTCCTTATTCGATGTTTTACATTCCATATAAAATGCTGCTAGCTGGAGCGTTCCTCACAATCGGATAGTACTTTCCTGACTTAAGTTACATATTACCCTTTATTCTTCCGCTGGCATAATAATTTCGGACGTAATAAGGCGAATCCATCGCATCAACGGTAACTCCCTTGGAAGTAGAAGTATGAGCAAATTTGCCTTCTCCCATATAAATACCCACATGCGAAACCCCACTGCCATAGGTATTAAAAAATACCAGATCTCCTTCGCTTAACTCTGCTTTATTAATTTTTTCGACATCGTTCCGGTACATTTCCTCAGAACTCCGGCTTAATTCAATATCCAGAGCCTCTTTATAAACCGCTTGTACAAATCCAGAACAATCTGTTCCTGATTTGCTGTTTCGTCCATCTCGTTGGGGAGTACCTATCCAGTCGTTGATATGCTCGAACAATCTGTCGTTGTCAGCAGAAGTAGTATGACTGGAAAATTGAACTATTGGTTCAGCGTCATTTGAGTCATCCATAGGTATTTCCCTGGATTGCTCCATAGACTTTACATCAGATAAAACACGGAAGCCAGTCCAGAAAACAGAAAGTATAATGAGCGCAGGAATGGTGAGTTTATACCGGGCAATTTCTCTCCGGTGCCTGTAAATATATTTACTCGCAGCCCAAACTAGTTTGCTGACTTCTTGTACCAGCAGCCAAAGCAACCGGGCTATCGCCTGCAAGGCAATCCATAATTGTTTCTTTAGTTCCATAGCTCTGGTTATAACACAAAAATGTCTCCATAAATTCCAATTCCTTGACTGGCAGCCAGATCACTTCTTTTGGAGACTATTTAATAATTGCAGAGCAGCACTTAAAGCCGTTATTTTTCCGGATTGCACATCAATTTGTAAGTTAGGAAGAAGCCTTTTTACGTCAGTATTTTCATAGAATTGTTTCTCCAAGGTTTGCTTGATGATTTCGTGCATCCAATACAGATTTTGATTTTGCCGGTGTAAGTCGAATAAGCCTTTACCCTGCATGTGCTGATAAAATTTTTCTACCAATGCCCAGATTTCAGGTATTCCTGCTTTGGTAAAAGCCGAACAGGTAAGTGCCTGCGGCTGCCATTGTTTGGCAGAAGGTGGAAAGAGATGCAAAGCATTTTCATAAGTCACTCTGGCTGTTTGTGCGGCATTGAGGTTATCTCCATCAGCTTTGGTGATTACCAGGGCATCAGCCATTTCCATAATTCCCCGTTTCATTCCCTGTAATTCATCGCCGGCATTGGCCAGCATCAGCAGCAGAAAAAAATCCGTCATGTGGTATACGGCTGTTTCGGATTGACCTACGCCCACGGTTTCGATGATAATTACTTCATATCCGGCAGCTTCGCAGAGTATTAATGCCTGCCTAGTATGAGTAGCTACTCCTCCCAATGCATTTCCAGCTGGAGAGGGACGGATAAAAGCCAGTGGATGATTAGAAAGGGTTTCCATGCGGGTTTTATCACCCATAATGCTCCCTCCTGAGATCTGGCTGGTAGGATCTATGGCAAGCACTGCTAATTTTTTAGGCAGCGATGTGATATAATTTCCAAATACTTCAATAAAGCTGCTTTTCCCAACACCCGGCACACCGGTAATCCCAATACGGATAGACTTTCCAGTATGAGGTAACACTTGTTGTAACACTTCCTGCGACAATTCCTGGTCGGAAGGTAAGGTACTTTCTGATAGCGTAATCGCCCGGCTTAACAACAAGCGGTCGCCTGCCAGAATACCTGCTGCGTATGTTTCTGCCGGAAGCCTGTTGTTTCTTGTAGACATTGAAAGTTCAATAAATAAACCTATATTGTTAATATCTGATCTGCTTCTAATCAGCGAGATATACAATAAAAGTCTTCATAAAAATGGATACGATGCTTATTAAAAATTTTCCGCCATCGCCTGCCCTGCGGGAATATATTAGTAAATATCAGGTAACCCGTCTTTTTTTCGATAAAAATAGTCCGTTGCCAATAAAATACCATACACCACATCCCGAACATTGTATTACTTTTTATGCCAGAGATAAACAGAGATACAGCCTTATCGACTCACCCCTGATCATTACCTACCCGAGGTGTGCTATCAATGGAATGTATGATGTTCCGATTAACAGGTATGGCGGACACGATTTTGTAGCCATAAAAGTAGTGATGCAACCCGGTATCCTATTGCGGCTTACGGGAATATTACCACAAGAACTGTCCAATTCTTTTGTTGATGCCGAAAATTTATGGGGAAAAGAAGTGCGTATCACTTGTGAGAGACTAATAAATGCACAAGATTTGCCGGAGATGTTCAGTATTCTGGAGATATTTTTCAACAATTTATTCATGATTCATCTGAACAAAAAGGCACATCCGGTTGATAAAGCCAGCCTGTTTATTTTGAATCAGAAAGATCCAGCTTCTCTGGAATGGCTTGCCGATCAGTCTTGTCTAAGTAAGCGGCAATTTATCCGTAAGTTTGAAGAACGCCAGGGCATTAGCCCTAAATCATTCGACCGCATTACCCGTTTCGACAGGGCTTACCGGATGAAAAATGCACAGCCCACTTAGACTGGCTCTCCATTGCACTGGCTTGTGGCTATTATGATTACCAGCATCTGGTAAGCGATTACAAAGAATTTACCAACCTCACCCCTCAATCGCTGTTTGAAATCGAAAGAGAAGTGCCAGAGCGTACGTTTACGGTATTTGAGCACTAAAAACGTCACTTTTTTACCACTAAATGACCAACCGGCAGCAGTATTTTTATGATACAAACTCACACATCATAAAGCTACACTACTATATGGAACGCAGAGATTTTCTTTCTACCACTGTAATCGGCAGCATGGGTATGGCAGGTTCACCAACAGAATCATTTTATCAAACTATAACTGATACTCCCTCCTTGAAACCATTTACTATTGCACCCGGAGTACCACTCTCCCCAGGACCAGGCAATATGGATGTCCGCACGATCATCCATTCCAGCCAAACCAATAAACAGTTTTCCAATATAGAGGGAGCTTTAGGACCCAAACAAATGGGACCTGCCCCACATATTCATAAAGACCTGGATGAACTGATGTATGTACTGGAAGGCACTGCTACGATTATGATTGGAAAGGAATTATATACGGTAGAAGCAGGCGGCTGGAATTTTCGCCCCAGAGGCATTGTACACACTTTCTGGAATGCCTCGGACAAACCTTTGCGATTTATTGACTGCTTCTTTAACCAGAACCTGGAAGATTACCTGGATGAACTGTTTCACCAGATTATCCCGGATATGATGAAAAAGAATCTGACGCCAGCTGCTCCAGAAATTGCCAGTAGAATTGCAGCATTGGATAAAAAGTTTGGGATTACCTGGTTTCACGAACAGCGGCAGGGCATTATTGATAAATATGGCTTAAAAGCATAATACGTACAAAATGAGTGTTTATACATTTTGAATTCAGTAAAGATCAGGCAACTATTCTTTACTGATTTATTTTTTAAGCAAGAATTGAAAACCGGATACATCTAAACCCTTTGCTTTCTTACACAAGCAGTTGAATGTATGTGATTATTGTTAAATTTGTTTGAATGGCAATCTTTCACCCATGCAAACAAGCAAAAAAAGCGATTTATATCAAAAAGTAAATTTTTTACCTGTATCCACAGAAGGCCATGTATATTTTCGAAGTATTGTATGCAATATCTTCTGGTTTTGCAAGTGCTCAAGAGGTTTTTTTCGGTTCAGCCTGTTTGTAATCTTTTACTTGTCCTTCACGGGAAATCTGATCGCTCAGAATACCATCCCCTTGAAAGCCGGTACCATTATCCGTAAATCTGCTACGATTAAGCCTGGAATTTATAAACTTTCTTCCACCAGCATGGAGAATGGTGTAATTCTTATTGAAGGAGATAATATTACCGTTGATTTTAATGGCGCTGTTTTACAAGGGTTTTCGCAGACTACCACACCTGATCAATATACCGGAATTGGCCTGCAACTTAAAGGCAGTAATATTACTATTAAAAATGCGGTGATTAAGGGGTACAAAGTCGGCTTAATTGCCCGGAATTGCGCCTTTCTGAAAATCAGTTATTGTGACCTGAGCTATAATTACAAGCAGCATTTACGAAGCACCCTGGAACGGGAAGATGTATCTGACTGGATGAGCTACCACAGCAACAAAAATGACGAATGGCTTCGTTATGGTGCCGGAATTTACCTGAGCAATTGCACACAGGCGCAGGTTAGCCATTGCACCATTACCGGCGGGCAGAATGGTTTAATGCTGACTGGTTGTGAGGAAGGTACCTTCTGGAATAATAACTTTTCGTTTCTATCTGGTATCGGAATTGGGATGTACCGCTCCAGCCGCAATAAAATCATGCACAACAAACTCGACTGGTGTGTCAGAGGGTATAGTCATGGTGTATATCAGCGGGGGCAGGATTCAGCGGCCATTCTTGTGTATGAACAAAGTTCCGAAAATACATTTGCCTACAATTCTGCTACCCATTCTGGTGACGGTTTTTTTCTCTGGGCAGGCCAGTATACCATGGATACTGGTGATGGTGGCTGCAATGATAATTTATTGTACGGAAATGATTTTTCGCATGCGCCGACAAATGGGGTAGAAATCACATTCAGCCTCAATAAAGTAATCAATAACCGCATCGAGGAATGTACACATGGCATCTGGGGTGGGTATAGTTTTAATACCCTGATACTAGGCAACCAGTTTGCCGGAAACAAATATGCCATCGCTATTGAACACGGACAGGAAAATTCCATCGGCTACAATACATTTGAAAATGATACAACCGGAATCTGGCTGTTCAGCCGGAAATCGCAACCCAAAGACTGGGGATATGCTCAGAAACGGGATACCAGAAGCCGGGAATATACCATAGCTGGCAATCAATTTAATCATACGCCTGCTCCCCTGCTGATCAATGGCACCAGGGAAATTCTCATTGAGCACAATACATTCAATTATTTTACTACCTTACTCAAATCAGACAGTATGCTGAATGAGCTTAATCTGGTTTCCAATAATCTGGCGGATTTTGACGCTAAAAACATTCAAGCTTCTGCCGCTTCAAAAAATATTATCAATGAGAGAAACTTTCTGAATCCCGTTTCGGGAAAACTGAAAAGTGCGCCTGTTGCTTTTGCAGATACTATCGGAAAAGGAATTCTGGAAACTGTGCTTCAGAAAGAAGCGCCCGATAGTTTGCCGGGTGGAATTAATCCCATGCTTAAACCTGCACAATTGCGTGGCAGAAAATACATACTTGTAGGTGAATGGGGACCGTATGATTTTAAATCACCTGTACTATGGCCCAGAAAAAGAAATACCAATGGCAATTGGGAATTTGAATTATTAGGTCCGGCAGGTAAATGGAAACTGAAAAAACAGAAAGGTATTATGCTATCTGCTACTTCTGGCAATATCCCAGGAACACTAACAGCTCAAGTAGATAAAGACTCTCTGGTTGATATTGATGTAGAGCTGGAATACACAGGTGCTGCCATTATTACTACTTTCGGAGAAAAAATAGCAGCCGGGAAACCATATGTGTTTCACTTCCGCAAATTTGCGGTGCCTATGCAATGGAATGTACAATGGTATAAATACGACAAATCCACAGACCCTCAGGCCAAACCAGAAGCGTTTCAGAAATTACTCAAATCTAAAAAGCTGTTCAAGTCGGAACAAACTAAAAATTTAGCCTACGACTGGTATGGAAGTTTCGGAAAAGATATGCCCTCCGATTCTGTTGCCACTGTTGCAGAAGGTACTTTTACCGTTCCTAAAGGTCATTATACTTTGCATGTCACCAGCGACGATGGTGTACGAATATGGCTGGATGGCAAAAAAGTAATAGATCACTGGAAACCTCATGAACCAGAGTATGATAGTGTTTCACTTCCCTTGCATGGAACCCATCAGCTGAGAATAGAGCATTATGAAATCGGAGGCTTCGCTACATTGGTTTTTGGTTTGAAACCGGATGAGGAAGTACAATAAAATTTCTCACTTTTATCAGTATATTTCGCCCACTGATGATTGCAAAAGAAATACAAAGGGACCAGCTCTGGCAAGCCATTCATGCGTTTGTAGTATTGCGTCCATCGCAGCCCATGCGGCTGTATTACAAATGCAGTGGCGATAATTACGAAAGTTTGCCGGTTGTGTTCGAACAAAATGATTACCGCTTACCTAGGTTGCTTGTAGATGAAAAAGCCTTGCGCCGTGCCCGGTCGTTGCCTCAGCTATTCCGGACAGATTTTTTGAAAGCCGTTGAAAAACATCACCTCTTAACGGTAGGCCTGGCTTGCAGCAAATATTTTGGCCCTTTATGCCGCCCAGATAGAACTAACCAGACATATAATCCTTACAACGAACTGCATTTTAGCCTGAATGAGATCCAATCTGTTTTTCCGGATGTTCATACCAGATTTTTCTACGGGAAATATATTCGTTTCGATCAGTTAGCCGCTTTGTATTTTGCCCAGCCTACCTTGGAAGTGATTATTGTGGCTGAAGAGGCGCAAACGTATGAGTCTGCCAAATCTTTTCCACTCAACCAGATTTTATATGGTCCCCCTGGAACCGGCAAAACCTATCATGCCCTTACGTATGCGGTAGCTATTATTGAAGGGAAAAAGCTTGCCCAGGTAGAAGCCGAAAACCGGTTGGAAGTAAAACGGCGCTACGATATTTACCGGGAAAATGAGCAGATCGAGTTTATTACGTTTCATCAGAGTTTTGCCTACGAAGATTTTGTACAAGGTTTGCGCCCGGATGCCAACCGCAACACCGAAAATCTTTATTTCAAACTGGTAGATGGCGTATTTAAACGCATTGCAGACCGGGCCAAAGTCAATTATATTTCTTACCAGCAAAACAAATCACAACCCGAACTTCCCTTTGAACTTTTACTGGACAGGTTACTGGTAGAGGCCATGAATCGGGAAACGGAAGAAGTAGAACTGCCCATTATTGAGTTACAAGGACAGTTTAAATCTATTATTATTTACGAAGTTGGCGACACCTATTTAAAATACAAACGGCGAACCTTAAGAGATATCGTAAAGGATGAGGAAAGATTATTGTATATCAACAAGCTGAAGGAAAAGTATTACGGCAAGGAAATCCGGGAGGCGATTAACAAAGCATATTACGAAACAGTAGTGAATGCCGTCCGGAAGTTTGAGCAGCAAGCCAAACTAAGCAATGAACACCAGCAACTTAACCGGTATGTACTAATCATTGATGAAATTAACCGGGCCAATATTTCCAGGGTATTTGGCGAACTGATCACCTTATTGGAAGAAGACAAGCGCTATGGAAAAGAGAATGCACTTACGGTAACATTGCCTTCCGGAGAAAGTTTTGCCTTACCTCCGAATCTGTACCTGGTAGGTACTATGAACACGGCTGATAAATCTATTGCGCTACTCGATATTGCCTTGCGGCGAAGATTTGAATTCATCAGTATGTACCCAAACTATGAACCAATTCCTGACTTTGCCCAGGTACTAAAAACATTAAATGAAAGCATCCGCGAGAAAAAAGGCACCGATTTTATGATCGGTCATTCCTATTTCATCGGAAAAACATCGGCCGACCTGCCGACTATTTTTAATCAAAAGATTATTCCACTGCTATACGAATACTTCAATAACCGTACTGATCAGATAAAAGAGGTATTGCGTTCTGCCAACCTGTCACTTACTGAAGAAAACTACCAGATCAGGGTGAAATCAGTTGAGGGGTAAAAGATTGGGCAATATTCAAAATAAAACCCCGTAAGATTCAGAAATTCTTGCGGGGTTTAAACTTAGTACTCAATATTTAAAACTATCTACCATTAATCAAATAGTCCCTTGGTTTTGTCTATAGGGGTTACTACACCTAAGTGCCTATAGGCAAGTTCGGTAGCTTCTCTGCCACGAGAAGTACGTTTGAGATAGCCTTCCTGAATCAGGAATGGTTCGTACACCTCTTCAATGGTTTCTGCTTCTTCCCCGCAAGCAGTGGCAATAGTCGAAAGTCCGACAGGGCCGCCTTTGAATTTTTCGATGATGGTACTTAAAATGCGGTTGTCCATATCATCGAGGCCATCTTTATCAACATCCAAGGCATTTAAAGCCATTTCGGCAATATCTATGGTGATGGTTCCGTTTCCTTTCACCTGTGCAAAATCGCGGGTCCGGCGCAAAAGGTTGTTGGCAATACGGGGTGTACCCCGGCTCCGGCGGGCAATTTCAAAAGCAGCTTCGTCTACAATAGGTGTAGCCAGTAAGTGAGCCGAACGTTTAACGATGGACGAAAGCAGCTTTGCATCATAATATTCCAGGCGGGCATTGATACTAAAACGGGCTCGCAAGGGAGAAGTCAGCAGGCCGGCACGGGTTGTAGCCCCAATTAAGGTAAATGGATTCAGGCCGATTTGTACCGTACGGGCATTTGGGCCGGCATCCAGCATGATATCGATCTTATAGTCTTCCATCGCCGAATACAAATATTCCTCTACAATAGGATTCAGCCGGTGAATTTCATCAATAAACAGCACATCATTAGCCTCCAGATTAGTAAGCAAGCCAGCCAGGTCACTGGGTTTATCAAGCACAGGACCGGAAGTCATTTTAATGCCAGTGTTCAGCTCATTAGCAATAATATGGGAAAGCGTAGTTTTGCCCAGGCCGGGAGGCCCGTGCAGCAGTACATGGTCTAAGGCTTCACTGCGTTGTTTGGCAGCTTGTACAAACACTTTCAGGTTCTCCACAATTTTGTCCTGCCCGGCAAAATCTCCAAAACTCAAGGGGCGTAGTGCCTTTTCTATTTCTTTTTCGGCACTGGACATATGGTCAGAAGAGCCTTTTAAATATTCTTCTCGCATGTGTAAAAGGGGTTGTTTAATTTTCTTTATGCTACAAACAATCTCCGGACTAATTATCTGCCGTTCTTGGAAAAATACAGCTTAAATTGATTAAATCAGCCTTTCTCCAAAATGCAACAGCTGGTGATTAGGTGTATAATTATCCCTCTAATTTACGCATAAAAATGCGGAATTCCCGGTAAAAATCTCATTTTTTATCTAAATTTTATAGCATCTCTACGTGATCTGAACCCTTACATGTATATTTGCAGGCATGAGCAAAAATGGTATTAAAAATGCAATTTACAGCCTCTTGCTGATCGTTGCGATATTCGCTGTATACAAGTTCCGGGAATCGAAAAAAACAGATGAAGTTATACAAAAAGGTATACTCACCTCTTTTAGCGGTCCTACCATGGGCAGCACTTATGCCATCAAATATGTAACATCTCCTGGCAAAGCGGTAAAGTATCAAACGGCTGTAGATTCAATTCTGGAAGCCTTTAATCAATCACTCTCTACCTATCGCCCTGATTCTGAAATAAGCCAGTTTAATAAAGGTCATGCCGTAGCTTTTAAGCTTCCTTATTTTTACCCGGTACTAAAAAAAACGCAGGAAGTATACAAAGTATCAGGCGGCGCTTTCGACCCAACGGTAGGTCCGCTGGTGAATGCCTGGGGATTTGGAACAGGCAAAGAACGCAAAGCACCCACCCAGGCCAGAATAGATTCCTTATTGCAGTACGTGGGTTTCGATAGTATTTCCTTTGATGAGCAATCGGTGCGCAAGGTAAAAGAAGGCATGTATCTAGATTTTAACGCCATAGCCCCGGGATATGCTGCTGATGTACTGGGCAATTTTCTGGAATCGAAAGGTATTACAAACTATATGATTGAGGTAGGTGGAGAAGTGTTGTGCAAAGGAAAAAATGCGGAGGATAAATACTGGACCATTGGTATTAACAATCCGGAGTATGAACAGAAAGGCGGAGATGTGTTGCAGGCGATTGTACAACTGAACAACCGGGCACTGGCTACTTCTGGCAACTACCGGAACTATTATGAACAGGATGGCAAAAAATATGCACACACCATTAACCCTAAAACCGGCTATCCGGTACAGCATTCTTTGCTAAGCGTAACGGTATTTGCCAAAGATTGTATCTCTGCAGATGCCTATGCCACCGTTTTTATGGTGATCGGGCAAGAGAAAGCGCTTGAATTACTAAAGACGCATAAAGACCTGGATGCTTTTTTTGTAACAGCTGGCACAAATGGCAAACTCCAGACTTATACCTCTGAAGGAATCAAACCGTATATTGAAAACATTTAATAACAATAAACCCGGAAGTAATCTGTAATTTTCGCTTTTTCCTCCTTTTTATTAATCAGAAGCACACGCGTAAACTTTTGCTATACGCTATTCTTCAAGGAAATGGGTTTAAACTTTCTATTTCATGAACCTAATTATTGACGCAGGGAATACTTCTACTAAAATAGCATTCTTCGAAAACAACCAGCTAATCGCTACCTATCCCCATGTAAGTTTACAGGACATTACAACGCATATTAACCAGCATGCGCCCGCCTATGGTATTATTTGTTCTGTAAACCAGGATAGTACTATTTTCCAGCAAGCATTGCAGCCATTCTTAGATAAAGTCTTCGTCCTCGACCACCTGTTACCAGTTCCAATCACCAATCGTTACCAGACACCTCAAACGCTTGGAAAAGACAGACTGGCAGCCGTTTGTGGCGCTACTTATCTTTATGGAGAATATGCTTGCCTGGTGATAGATATGGGTACATGCATTACCTATGACTTTGTTGATGCACAAAAAAATTACTGGGGCGGCAGTATCTCTCCGGGCTTACAAATGCGTTTTAAAGCTATGCATACATTTACTGCCCGGCTTCCCTTACTTGAGCCAGAGCCAGATACTGTTCCTTTAACAGGTACAAATACCATTGAAGCTATGCAAAGCGGAGCGATTCATGGAATGACCTGCGAAATAGAAGGAATTATCAAGGAATATCGAAAAAATTTTAGTAAAATGCATGTAATATTTTGCGGCGGAGATGCGACTTTCTTTGAAAACAAAATAAAAGAAAGCATATTTGTAATCCCGGAACTAGTGCTTGTCGGTTTAAATAGGATTCTTGAATATAATGTCTCTCTTGTATAAAATTATTTTTTTATCACTGATAGTATCCACGACTGCATTTGCCCAAGGGATAGGTAATTCACCTTACTCGCAGATTGGCGTTGGAGATATAAATTCTCCTGCCTTTGTCCCGGCTCAGGGGATGGGGGTACTGGTGCCAGTTATTCAGATGCATTTCATATTAATTACGTAAACCCTGCCCTTTTAGGGAGAAACAAAACTACCATTTTTGAAGTAGGGGTTAATGGTCAATATAAAACCATTCAAACTAATTCAGCTTCGCAGAAAGATGTAGGGGGTAACCTGAGTTACCTGGCATTTGCCTTTCCAGTTGCAAAACGCTGGACAATTTCCGCCGGACTCAGGCCATATAGTACCGTAGGTTATGAAATAAAAACGGCTGAAGCTATTCCTGGTTCTGAGTATCAGGCCGGGTATACATTTAAAGGAAATGGAGGGTTAACCAGTGTTGATTTTACTAATGGCTTTCATATACTTAGCAAGCCAAAAGATAATATATATGTTGGTATTAAGGCAAGCTATATTTTTGGCAACATCACGCAGGAATCTATTTCCTGGGTCACTACTGACTCTGTGGGTGCTTTAGGAATAGCTTATGTAAACCGGACAAATTATTCAGATATTATAGTAAAAACCGGCATCGCTTACCGCAGAAAGTTAAAAGACAAATTATTTTTGAATGCCGGATTTGTATACGATTTCCAGGGCGACATACAAGGTAAACGTTTTGTAGGATTTCAAACCAGGATACCTTCAACGGGATTGCCTATTACTGCGGGATATGATACTTTATCCAGCGATGTAAAAGGCAGTGTCAGGCTACCGGGTCAATATAGATTTGGTTTAAGTATAGACAGGCCATTTAGCTGGGCTTTAACCGCAGATTTTTCTTATCAGAACTGGTCTGAGTTTAAAGATTTTGAAGTAAAGGAAACCTTAAATAACAGTTATACGTTGGCTGTAGGGGGAGAAATTATTCCAGATATTACATCAATATCCAGCTATTTTAAAAGAATGACTTACAGGGCAGGTGTCAATTTCAGCAAAACACCTATTTCATTAAATGGCGAGCAGTTGAATGACTTTGGCATCAATTTTGGCACTTCCCTCCCCGTAGGCAGAGGCATTTCAGACCTGAACCTGGCATTTACCTGGGGACAGAGAGGAACCTTAAATAGTAATTTGATTAAAGAGCAATATTTTAAAGTATCCCTCGGCTTTACTTTGAATGGCCTATACGATGGATGGTTTGTTAAACAAAAAATAGATTAAAAAAAAGAGAAAAATGATGATTATGAGAGCACATGTAATGTTAACCTTAGCCTTATTATTGGGTTTTTCCGGTCTGATAAAAGCTCAAGCTCCTAATTGGGGTTCTCAAGCTGCTGAAGCTCAGGAAAAATACGCCCTGTTTTCAGATAATGTAAAGCTTAAAGACTTTAAATCTGCCGCTGTACCTCTATCATGGTTGCTGAAAAATGCGCCTGAATTGGGCAAGGATTTATATGTAAAAGGAAGACAAACTTATGAAGGCTTAGTAGACCAGACCAAAGATCCTAAGCAACTGGTTGTATATCAGGATTCTGCACTAGCAATGTATGACTTACAAGCAAAATATTTTAAGGAAGAAGCAGAAGTTTTAAATAGAAAGGGTCTAAAAGCTTATCCATATCTATCAAGCCGTCCTAATTCTGTAGATCAGTTATTTCCGCTGTATGAGAAGATAGTGGCTTTAAATAAAGAAGCTACATATAGTCCGAACATACAGTATTACATGGATTTGATCTGCAAGAAAAAATCAGCAGGTACTTTTACAGATGAGCAGGTATTAGCTAAGTTTGACGAGATCAGCTCTATTATTGATAAAAACTCAAGTGGTGCTGATGCCAGCAAACAGCAAAACTGGGCACAGGCTCGTACATATGTAGACCAGATGTTACAATCTTGTGTAAAAATTGATTGTAACTTCGTTAAGAATCAGTTAGGTCCTAAGTTCAAGCAAAACCCTACTGATGTAGCAATGGCTAAGAAAATATTTGGCCTGATGGCAACCGGAAAATGTACAGAAGATCCATTGTTCCTGGAAGCCGGTGAAGCCATGGTGAAAGCAGAACCAAGCTATGGTGTATACCGGGTATTAGCCAAAATTCAGGAATCAGGCAAAAATTATGACAAGGCCTCTGCCTATTATGAAGAATCTATCAAGTATGCAAGCAGCCCTTCTGAAAAAGCGGAGTCCTATATTGAAATTGCCCAGGTACATGACCGTAAAGGAGCTAATCAATCTGCCCGTAATTATTACCTGAAAGCGGCTGAAAGCGGAAAAACTGCTGCCTATACAGCCATTGGTAACTTATATCTGAGTAGCCATAAAGAATGTACTGATTCAAATCCAGTAAAAGCTAAATTGTGGGCCATTGCTGCATATGAAATGTACCAGAAAGCTGGTGATAAAGCGAACATGGCCAAAGCCAGACAATATTTCCCAACAGCCGAAGAAATATTCACCCATGGAATGACAGAACAGATCGGCAAGCAAATGAGTACCGGCTGCTGGATCAATGAAACTGTTACCTTGCAAAAGAAATAAACAGTGAATCCACTGCATCTATTTAATAACATATCATATATTTTTATACAAAAAAAGACAGGGTACACCACCCTGTCTTTTTTTTCACAATGTCTGTTTGTAGGGTGTATGCTACTTCTGGCATGTAAAGGTGATGACAAAGATTTACAGGCTATAAAACCTTACACTGGGCCAAAACTAGTTTCTGAAAATATCAGACATACCTATACTGACTCAGCTAAAATTAAGATGTATATGGCAGCCCCTAGGGAAGAAATTATGGATAACGGAGATAAAATTTGGCCTAAAGGTGTATATATAGAATTTTATAATGAAAATCAAATCCGCACTACTACCCTTCGGGCTAATTCTGGTGTATTTTATCAGGAGAAAAACCAATATACGGTAACCGGGAATGTAGTAATTATAGACTCTGTGAAGACGCAAAAGATGAATACGGAAGAATTACACTGGACGCCCAAAACACAAAAAATATTTACTGATAAATTTGTAGTGATACAAACCAAATCTGATACTTTAAAAGGACAGGGATTGGAAGCAAACCAGGATTTTAGCCGCTGGAAAATACTGAAGCCTACCGGAACCTTGCCTCTCTCACAGCAATGAAACTATCAGAAACCATATTATTCTCCCTGGCAGTTGCTTTTCTCATCATTGGCGTACACCAGACATTCACAGTAGGAATTCTGCAAAGTTACTGGATATTCATGCTCTCTATTGCACTCCTGTTGGTATTTAAATTCCAGCGAAATAAAAGTGTAGAGAAACAACCTACCACATCAGCCAAACCAAGCGTTGTACAAAAAAAGCAGCCAGGTAAAATTACTAAACGCATCCGCAAATGATCACGCTTCAGATTCTCAGTGTTATTTTATCACTCCTGTTTCTAGTGTTGCTTGCAGGCATTGAGTTATCCTTTACTTTTTCCAATAAACCCCACCTGGAAATATTACGGCGGAAAGGCGTATACTCCGGAGAAATGCTGCCAGCTTTTTTCAAAAACCCGGCTGGTTTTATTAGTACCATTCTCACTGGCACCACCTTAGGTTTGGTATTGTATACGTTAAGTATAACCAGTGTACTGGATGTATGGCTTAGAAATCTGATAATAGTGCTGCCTCCGGAAATTAACCATGAGCTTATTGTCCTGCTTCTACAAATCAGCATTGCCCTCTTCATTGTTATTATAGTGGTAGAGATTTTACCAAAAAGCCTGTTTTTAATTAATCCTGAAAAGTTTGCCTTGTTTTTTTCTCTGCCCATGCGGGCTATCTATTTTGTAGTATATCCACTGGCAATGTTTGTAACAGCTGTTTCCAAATTTGTTTTGGTTAAAATATTCCGATTATCCAATGAACAGATTCAACCAGCGTTCGGCTTAACAGACCTGGATCATCATATCAATAGCCCATTGGTTGAAGAAATTAAACAGCCTGAAACGGAAATAGATACAAAAATATTTACCAATGCCCTTAATTTTAAAACCAAACGGGTCCGGGAATGTATGATTCCCCGCACAGAGATAACCGCCGTTGAAATAGGAGATGGAATAGAGAAACTCAGGAATACATTTGTAAAAAGCGGCCATTCAAAAATTCTGGTGTACCGCGAAACTATTGATGACATTGTAGGGTATTGCCATGCTCTGGAACTTTTTAAGAAACCTAAAGATATTACCCAGATTGTAACGCCCATTATTATTGTAGCAGAAACTACGCTTGTACATGAATTGCTTTTCAAATTTACCAGTGAACGGAAAAGTCTTGCCCTGGTTGTAGATGAATTTGGAGGTACCTCTGGCCTGATTAGTCTGGAAGACGTAATGGAACAGATTTTTGGTGAAATACAGGACGAATATGACCAGAGTGAGGATTGGGTAGAGCAGAAAATAGATAACCAGACCTATTTATTAAGTGCTCGTCATGAAGTAGATTATCTGAATGAAAAGTATGGATGGGAATTGCCTGAAGGGGATTATGAAACGTTAGGAGGTCTTATTATTGCCATTAACAAAGATATTCCAAGTGTAAATGATATAATTGAAGTAGCGCCTTATACTTTTACAATTATTGCTATGCAGGATGCCCGGATTGATACCGTGCAACTTGCCATTGCCCCTCTATCCAACGAACCAGATAAACTCAAAAGAACCCCGGAATTAACTTGAGTAGGCTGCCAGTTCTATGATCTTCCGGATAATGACCAGCGCCAGAAAAAAGGAAAACAAATACCCCAGCATCTGAGCAGACATTACTTTTGAGGCTTTTACGCCAAAAGGTGAAGCAATTACTACGCCTGCTGCAAGTGATAAAGCTACCGGAAAAATAATATATCCCGTATGATAAAGGGCAGTAGGGCTTTTTACATTTTCAAACATACTGAAAATAGTCATCATAAAGGAAGTAATTCCGATAACGCCTAGAGAAATAGCATTGGCTTTGCGGATGTCCATATTAAAAATGGTGTGCAGAATAGGTATGATAACAACCCCGCCTCCTAAACCTGATAAAGCCGAAACAGCACCTCCTGCTAATCCTGCCAAACCCAGTTTCAGGTCAAACCTGGAATCCTCTTTTGTCTTTTCATCTTTCCCGTTGGAAGCATTTAATATGGTTTTTAGCAGCATATATAATAGCAGTACCACAATTACCAGATTGAATGTGTCTTTAGAGTACCAGCTGGTGTTTACCACATATTGAAGAAGCAACAGGGAAGTTACTATGCCTACACATCCCATAATGAGTATTTCCCGGATATAGAATACATGGTTTTTAACCAGAATAATGTTGGCAGAGAGAGATGAAAAAAAAGAAGCAAACACTGAATTAGCAATGGTGTACTGCACAATTTCATCCCTGGGAACACCTATACCTGAGAGGGCCACTGGAATAACCACAATATAGATGATACCTCCTCCAATACCCAGCAGACCGCCCAGAAATCCTCCGATCAGCCCTGAAATAAATAAGAAGAAGTAATATACCATTGTAGCTGCAAAACTAACAAAAAAGGACTGATACAAATATCAGTCCTTTTTATATGGCTACTTGCCTTTGAGTAACCTGTTGTATTGTTCTGAGTCTTTTAGCACTTTCAGCGCTGATTGAACATCGGCATCATCATCGAAGGCAGCTTCTACCATGCCCTTCTGGAGATAGTATCTGGAGGCTATTTCCTGTTCCAGCAATTCTTTAATTTCAGGTTTGAATTTTTGTAAGTCTGATTCCTTATTGTGAGAGATTCTGGATTTTAAAGATTTTACCTGCTCCTGAATATCTTCGTAATACTTCTCTTTTTTTGCATGATCTACCAGGTCTTCCAGGGTTTTTTCAACCTGCGTAGTATAATCGTATTCCTTATCGGTTAACCACTTTACAAAAGCCTGATATTCATCTTCTGTTATGTTGAAAGAATTGGCTGATGCGATTTTTTCGTGTTCTGCGAAATATTTATTGGCATAATCAAAAATGAGATTTTTGTTTTCCAGACTATTGGTGATAGAAGCATAATTGGGCTTCTCAACCGGTACATCTGGCGTAATGCCACCCCCATCATATACTATCCTTCCATTCTTTGTCTTAAAGGCAACCCGTAGAGAATCCGGAATTTTACCTACGCTACCATCGTCATTGCGATGGCTATAATCAATTGCCTGAATACAACGGCCGCTGGGAATATAATACTTGGCAGTAGTTACTTTCAGCTGAGAATTATAGGAAAGGGGCCGGGTAGCTTGTACTAAACCTTTTCCATAAGTTTTCCGGCCAACCAGTACACCCCGGTCATAATCCTGAATAACACCAGATACAATTTCTGCAGCAGAAGCACTGCGGCTGCTGGTGAGCACAGCCATAGGCATATCGGTATCAATAGGTGGATTTAGCGCTGTATAGGTTTTATTCCAGTCAGTTACTTTGCCTTTGGTGCTTACAATTTCAGCATCTTTGGGCACGAAAATATTAGAAATGTTTACAGCTTCACTCAGCAATCCTCCCGGATTATCTCTTAAATCCAGAATCAGTTTTTTAGCGCCTTTTCCTTTCAGTTCTACCACAGCATTTTTCACTTCTCTGGCGGCACCGGTGGTAAAATCGGATAAATGAATATAGCCCACCTCATCATTGACCATCCCATAATAAGGCACATTGTCAATCTTAATGTTTTCACGTGTGATCGGAACTTCAATAGGTGTTTTCTGTCCATAGCGCATAATGGTCAGTTTAACCGTCGTATTGGCTTGTCCTCTCAGCAGTTTATTTACGTCGTAATAGGATTTATTTTTAATATCAATGCCATCTATCTTAATAATTTCATCGCTGATGCGAAGCCCTGCTTTGGTAGCGGGAGAATTTTCATGCGGCATCAATACCAATGTACGCCCGCCCCGGCTGCCAATTAAAGCGCCTACGCCTCCATACTGGCCGGTAGTCATAGTGCGGTAATCTTCAATTTCGTCTTCGGGAATATAATCAGTGTAAGGATCGAGAGAATTCAGCATCGCATCTATGCCGGTTTTAATCACTTTATTAGGATTCACCTCATCCACATAATACATGTTCACTTCTTTAAAAAGGGTAGCGAAAATATCGAGGTTGCGGGTGATTTCGAAGTAACGCTCGCCAGGGTTGTTGAAAGCAAAAAAGCTGAACACAGCCGCAAGCATCAGGCTGAGAACAGCAATTCGTACACGCTTGGTATTCATACGCAAAAGAATTTATAGAGGGAAAAATTAGATAACGCATACCGGATAGATACACATCAATAAATATACGCAATTATTTTGGGTGTATCAAACAGAGTTCTGGTTGTTTACTAAACGACGCCATGCTACTATTAGTTTTTTCTCAATGATCTCAAAAGAGATTTTTTCTTTGGCTATATACACAATAGCTATATAGGCAAGCCGTTGCCCTTCCGGCTGGGCTGTCATCAATGTAGATTTGTTTTTCCGGTAAGCCTCCTTCATCCTACGTTTAAGTAAGTTGCGGTCTACGGCTCTTTTAAAATTCCGTTTGGATACAGAAAAAAGTACCTGTGGATAGGAAACAGGCTCTGTTTGAGAAGCAGGCAGATAATGAATACGGAAAGGATATAAAAAAGCAGAGGAACCTTTTTGGAAAAGTTCCTCAATGATTTTTTTGCTGTTCAGCCTTTCGTGTTTGGGTAGTTTTTGACTGGAAGCTGGCTTTGTAAGGTCTTCCATAAAGAAGTATCAACTATAACCCAACGAATAAACCCTTTGTTTTATAAGCAATTACAACGAATGCTTTAAAGCCGGAAACTGAATTAAGCTTTATGTCTTCTTTCGTCAGAAACGGTCAGTTTTTTCTGCCTTTGGCTCTGCGGCTGGCCAGTACTCTTCTGCCATTAGCGGTAGCCATTCTTTCTCTGAAGCCATGCTTGTTTCTTCTTTTGCGCTGCGAAGGTTGAAATGTTCTTTTCATGTCTATGCTATATTTTTATTTTCAATCCGGGATGCCTGCCTTTTATCCTTCGGATGAAGAAATAAGAACAAGCGTATTTTTTGAGCTTGCAAAGATAGAGAATAGTTGCAGAAAGACAAAGGCAGTCAGAAAAAAATAGTGAATAAGTAATTGAGCGAATGAGTAATTGAGTGACTATAAACTATAGTCACTCAATTACTCATTCGCTCAATCACCCCGCTATAAGCGGATTCGGAGAAAAAAGCTAATTTGCAGAAAAAAGTATATGCTACGGGTAGAAGCGTTCTTGATTGCCGAACAAATCAATGTAAAGAAATTCAGGGCCGAGTTTACAGGTAATCCATTTTCAGCCAGTGCCTTTGAAGCGTTTTATGCACAGGAGAACAATAAATTTCTGTATGTGCTCAATTATGGCGTGGTAGGCTTTGTTGGGTATGGAGATGTGGAAAAAAGCGATTTTATCAAATTCCTGAAAAGTTATTGTGAAAAACCAGTAGAAGGAGATTTCAAAGAAGATTTACTTGTTGACGTAAATCCTCAGGCTAAACTCACTTTTAACTATAACTCCCTGGTCGTCCCGGCCTTAAATGAAAATGTGGTCCGGATTATCATTCTCAATATTGCCCAGTCGGTAGCCATGGATTTTTATGAGAAACTCGGACAGGAAGCCTTAGACAGTACCAGAAAATTCACCGATGAACTGGAAAAATACGGACGAATCCGTATTTCTAAAACCAACCTGATGAAATACATCGGTAAAACGCTCAATGTTAAAAACAGCATTTTCGATAATTTATATGTTTTCAACTCGCCTGACCTCGTCTGGGAGAATGAATTGCTGTCTAAACTGGATCATGGCCTTAGAGATATGTTCGACATCAATATGCGGTTCCGGGAACTGGATTATGAACTCAAAATCGTGCAGGATAATCTTTCACTTTTCACCGACCAGTTGCAACACCGTGAAAGCAACCGCCTTGAATGGATTGTGATTCTTTTGATTTTGCTGGAAGTAATTGATACAATTGTTAACCGGGTGTTTTAGGTTTAAGTGATTAGTTGTATACTTAGCTAAATGAATGGTTCTGATTGGATAAATGTAGAATCTATATATCACATATTATTCCATTTTACTTTCAATGAATCTGGAGTTAAGAAACTCAATTGAGCAGTTTTTGCAAAGAGCTAGTCAAAATAGCTTAGCTGGAGAAAGAAACAGTTATGAAGAGGCAGAAGCCATTAATACCAAATTAGATGGCCTTATCTCTAGCTGGTATATTAATGAACTTTTTGACAAAGCTATTATCCCTTGAGCAGAGCTAAATGAATCCTTCATTAAACCACAACGATTTCCTTATTTAGCTAAACCATTCATTGCCATTTAAGGTTATCTGATTATGGAAAACAAAGAACACATTCAGCAACACTATATAGAATATGTATTGGAACATGGCCGCCAGCCAGTTTCCGTTTTTGCCTTTGCCAAACATCTGGGCATCAGCGAACAAGAGTTTTATCAGCATTTTAATTCCTTTGAAGGCTTGGAGCAGGAAGTGTGGAGAGAACTATTTGAAACCACCCGGGTTAAAGTAGAAAGTCAGGAAGTATACATGCAGTATTCTGTCCGGGAAAAGCTGCTTTCCTTTTATTACTCCTGGATTGAAGTATTGAAAAACAACCGCAGTTTTGTGGTATACACCGCCAACAAATATCCAGGCCGCCGTTTTCACACAGCCTCAACAGAACTATACACGTTCCGGAATGCTTTCAAAGAATTTGCTGGTGAATTGATCCGTGAAGGCAGAACTACCGATGAAATCATAGACCGCCCTTATTTGAGCAACCGTTATGCAGATGGTTTCTGGATGCAGGCACTGTTTGTACTTAACTTCTGGATTAAGGATCAGAGTAAAAACTTTGAACAAACGGATGTAGCCATTGAAAAAGCAGTGAACACCTCATTTGACTTATTAGGCCGTACGCCCCTAGATTCCATTTTTGATTTCGCCAAATTCCTCTATCAAAGCAAAAACTGAACAATAGAATTACTGAATTACAGAAGGTTTATTTAGATCGTAAATCTGTTCATTTCAGTAGCTCTATTTCCATTTATCCCATTCATTATGAAAAGTCAGAACAGTATTCCTGCTACCAAGGTAGAACGGGCCACCAAGTTTGTGAAAACCGGCTTCAAGGTAGGCGGCAATTATATAAAGCATTATACCAAACGTATGTTCGATGCAGACCTTACCAAAGAAGACCTGCATGAAGACAATGCCCATGATATTTATGAGTCATTGAGTGAACTGAAAGGCAGCGCCCTGAAAGTAGCCCAGATGATGAGCATGGATAAAAACCTGCTTCCCAAAGCATATTCTGAAAAGTTTACCATGGCTCAGTACAGTGCTCCACCCCTCTCCGGACCTTTGGTGATTAAAACCTTTCAAAAGTATTTCGGCAAAACGCCCCAGCAATTATTTGATTCTTTCAATATGGAAGCGGCTAATGCGGCCTCTATTGGCCAGGTACATGAGGCTTATTTGCAAGGAAAAAAGCTTGCGGTAAAAGTGCAATATCCTGGTGTAGCCAACAGCATCCAGTCTGATTTGAAAATGGTAAAGCCTTTTGCCGTCAGGCTCATGAACCTGAATGAGAAAGACGTAGATAAGTATATGGAAGAAGTGGAAAGCAAACTGCTGGAAGAAACCGATTATACCCTGGAACTTCGCCGCTCTGTAGAACTTTCTGAAGCTTGCAGCCATATTGCCAACATTGACTTTGCCACGTATCTGCCAGAATATTCCTGTGAACGCATTCTTACCATGACCTGGCTGGAAGGCAAACATTTAAAAGACTTTCTGCAAACTAATCCATCTCAGAAAGTACGAAATACGATTGGCCAGGCCTTGTGGGATTTTTACGATTACCAGATCCACACCTTGAAAACCGTACATGCCGATCCACATCCGGGTAATTTCCTGATGCGGGAGAATGGTACAATGGGAATTATTGATTTTGGCTGTGTGAAAGAAATTCCGGAAGATTATTACCAGAACTATTTTGTTTTGATTAATCCAGCTATTCTGGGTGATGAGACAAAAACCAGAGAAATTTTCAATAACCTGGAATTTATCAATGAGTATGATACTCCGGAACAACTCCGTTTTTTCAGTGAGCTGTTCAAAACGATGATTGTATTGCTGGGCAAACCCTTCCATTCCGATACCTTCGACTTTGGCGACAATGCCTATTTCGATTCTATCTTCGAATACGGTGAAAAACTTTCCAAATTAAAAGAATTGCGTGAGTCTAAAAAAGCCCGTGGTTCCAGGCATGCCTTGTATATCAACCGCACCTATTATGGATTATATGCGATGCTACACGAACTAAAGGCAGAAGTACGCACTACCCGGCCAGAATGGCTGCTGGCAACTAAATAGTTTTCAATAATTACAGCTTTTGCAGGAGTCACATTATACAACCTTCGGGTCAGCACCGGCCTTGTGCGGGTTGTATAGAGTGGTGGATGCAAAAGCGGGGCCTCTCCGGCCCTGGAGGAGAAATGCCTCTAAGCAGAATATCTAATCGTATAAAGAATATATTTTAACAAAATAAAAAAGCGTACAGACATTAATCTGTACGCTTTTGACTTATATAAACTCTATATTTAAGCGTGCTGTAACTTCTTCTTGTCTAATATCTTATTAAAATTACGCTCTGGACGGCCTTCATATGATTTTTTGTGATACGCATATCCGGCAATCAGCGGCATAGCAATCGTAGCTTCTGCCCATACCATTTGCTCATATACCGTATCTACCTTTCCCCAGGAACAAGCTTCTTTCAAGGTAGAACCAGATAAAGCACCATCTCTTTCATCGGCCACTGTGATCTGAACAGCATATTTGTGCATAGGCGCTTCCTTATCTAAAATATCGCAAGCCACTACAATGTCCTGAACGAAGTTTTTAGGAACACCCCCACCGATCATAAATATGCCAGATTCAGGGTTCGCTAATTTTACTTTGGTGATTTCCAGGAAATCTTTGGCAGAATCGATAGATACATGGCTATCGGGATTATGCCACTGGTGATGCACCAAGCCAAAACCAGCAGAACAGTCGGAGAAGGCAGGCACAAATATCGGCACTCCTTTTTTATAGCACTGGTATACAATTGAATCTTCGCGGTAATCGGCATACTTGTCATTCTCAGCCAGGTATCTACCCATTTCACGGATGAATTCACGGGAAGAATAAGGGCGTTTTTCTAAACTTTCGCAGATTTCACCAATGGTAGCATCACAGATACGCAGGTCTTCTTCATCAATGAATGTATCGTAAATACGGTCGATCATCAGTTCACGTAATTCCTGGTCATCAATACCATATTGAGTTCCTACGTAGTGTTTGAACCCTAAGGCTTCAAAGAAATCCTGGTCTACAATGTTGGCTCCGGTAGAAACAATAGCATCTACCATGTTATTTTTTATTAAATCAACTATTACTCCTTTTAAGCCGGCCGAGATCAGCGAACCAGCCAGTGTCAGGAATACAGCGCATTCTTTATCCTCCTGCATCTTATTGAAAATTTGAGCGCCTCTGGATAAATTGCGTGCCTGAAAAGCCATACTGCCCATTGCATCGATCATCGGCACGACATTGTGTTGTTTAATGTCAATGTGCTGAATGGTACTTTGCAATAGCTCTTGTTTTCTTGAATTCTGGTTTTTGTTCATTTTTTAAATGTTGTTAAGGGTTTATAAATTGAACGAACCGGACTGTAAAGAAAAGTGATCTTTTTTCAAACGGCCAGCAAAATTACATATTTTAAGCAGGTATAGTTCAATAAAAACCATAATATTTGTAGAATATTTCGGTAAATATCAGCTGAAAGTCATAAGATATACCAGGGAAAACAGCATAGATTATCATATTGATTATCAGCATAATATCACTCAATATTTTATCATAATAGTCATCTAACTTCTGCTACTTATGGCCTTTGATGAAGAAAAAATAAATTATCTGTCCTTATTTCTAAATGAACCCATTTATGTACTCAGGCCAGAGCTGGAACCATCACCCATTGTTTTAGCAGAATTACCTGTTGAAGTGCCGGAAGCGAATCCCTCTGTCGAACAAGTTGTTGCAAAACCTGTAGCAGATCCGCCACTGAAAGCCACTCCTGCTCAACCTATTCAATCACCTGCCCCCATTCAGAAACCAGTTCCGCAAAAAAACAGAAACAAGGTAATGATCTTATTCAATAATGAGCACTCTCCCTACCTGGCAAAAAATGAAGAAGCCCTGCTAAAGAAAATTCTTTTCTCTGTGAAGCTGGACATTGATGATGTAGACCTGGTGAACTATAATAATATTCAGCGGATAGAATATATAGATTTGTTAAAAGAGAAAGTATTAAACCAGCTCATCAGCTTTGGGGTAGGCTTAACGGCTTTAAATTTAGAACTATATCTAAAAAAATACCAGGTAGAACGTATTGAAGGTGTAGATATGCTGCTAGCCGATAGTTTAAGTGTGCTTGAAAATAGTCCGGATGCCAAAAAATTACTCTGGAAAGCCTTGCAACACATGTTTATGAAATGACGTTTTAAATTTTACTCCTTGCTTTTCAGGATTTCCACTTCTAAAATTGATTCTACTTAATCTTTTCATACTTACATATTAATTAATTGTTAAAGTAACACCTTTACTTCCAACTTACCTTATTATCTGTCAAGTACTTACAGCATTCTGAAGATAATCATCAAAATTTTATTATAGAATTTATTGATTATTTTCTAAACCCTCTCTCCATTCTCACGTAATACTATTGCAAACTAAGCAGATATACCAGATCAGGTAAATACTTGATTTTGTGTAATTTATTGTACCTATTAAAGGAGGAAGCGACATGAACCAGACATCAGATTCACAATATCAGCCTGAGCAGGAAAGAACTTTTGCGGAGAACCAGGTAATTAATGAATCTGCTGTAATTCCGGTAATTGAAGAGCAAGTACACGTAAGCAAGCAGCAAATAGAAACCGGCAAAGTGCTTGTTTCTAAAAAGGTGCACGAAGAGGAGAAAACCATAGATATTCCGCTCGTACATGAAGAACATACAGTAGAACGGATTCCGGTAAACCAGTATGTAGAAAAAGCACCTGAAGTACGCTATGAAGGAGACACTATGATTATTCCTGTACTCCGGGAAGAAGTAATTATACAAAAAAGACTGTTTATAACTGAAGAATTACGTATTACTAAACGCAAAATAGAAACTTCTGTGCCTCAGCAAGTAACTCTACGCAGGGAAGAAGTAATAGTAGAACGTATAGCCGGAAACAGCGAAGATATAGATACCGGAATACCCATCCGGCCAAAAGAGAATAACTTAGTTGATACAACAACTTAGTTAATACAACCCAAACAAACTAATCTTTTATTTAACCTAAACACCTAAAAAAGGAGGACCATCATGGCACAAACAGTGATTGGAATTTTTGATAATGAAAGCGAAGCCCGAAGGGCCGTTGACAATCTGGTAGAAAGAGGCTTTACCCGCAATAGTATTGATATTGCCGATAGAAGTTCTAGCAATTACACTTCAAGCGATAGTGATTACACTAGCCGCAAACACGACGACGATGATAGCATTGGCGGCTTTTTCCGCTCTTTATTCGGAAGCAGCGATGAATCCGATAAGTATAGCCGTGTTGCCAGCCGTGGTTGTGTAGTTACTGTTCATGCCCAATCTTCGGACGAAGCAGAAAGAGCAGCTGATATTCTGGACGAATATGGCGCAGTAAATGTTGATGAACGTGCATCTCAGTTTGGTAATTACTCAAACACTACTTCTAGCTCTAATTTCACAGATACCACTACTACCGGTGCTGCTTATACGGCCGATAGGTTTGATAAGGATACAAACAGATTCGACGCTGATAAATTCAGAGACAGAGATGTTGTTGACACAGATAGAGTAGATATTGATAACAGAACAAATTTGGATAGAAGAGATGTAGTTGATTCTGAAACTTCACTGCCTATCATTGAAGAACAACTTAATGTTGGAAAACGGGTAGTAGAAACTGGTGGCGTTCGTTTACGTAGCCGGATTATTGAAAAACCTGTAGAAGAAAACCTTCGTTTGCGGGAAGAACATGTACGTGTAGAAAGACACCCAGTTAACCGTCCGGCTTCTGAAGCTGATCTGGCTGGATTCCGGGAAGGTACAGTTGAAATGACAGAACGCTCAGAAGTACCTGTTGTAAATAAAGAAGCCCGTGTAATAGAAGAAATATCTTTGAATAAAGATGTAGAAGAACGGGAAGAAACTGTGCGTGATACCGTTCGCAGAACTGATGTGGAAGTAGAGAATTTGAAGAGAACTGATGACAGGATCGCAGATACTGACAGAATATATAATTCTGACGAACGCAGATTAGATTCAGATGACCGCACACTAGATGATGATGAAGAACTGAGCAGACCAAGAGGTGTGTAATCGGTTTCTGATACAAATATCAGGAGTGAATTTTAAAGCAGCTGCCCACATGATTGGCAGCTGCTTTTTAGTTAGAATAGTTGTGTGTTGTTTATACACTAATTTTTTGCACACTACTATCTGCCACATTCACCAGAATAGCTTCAACCGTTTCATACCCCATCTCTTTCAGAAATTTACTATAGCGTTGTAATCGCTTGCTATCCGCATCTGAGGGCGAACCAGGCAAAAAATTCAATATACTTATTGTTTGCCTATTTACTACAACTCTATCAGGAGATGGTAAAGATAATGCTCTGGCAGAAATAATATTATGAGCTGACATAATACGTACTTCCGGGCTAAAACAAGGCTGTATCCATTCATGAGAAAGGAGTGCTTTCAATCTTCGTTCAAATTCTACTGCTTCAGTAATATCTACCAGGCCTTCTGCCTGGAATGTAAGAAGCAGATCATCCAGATCTTTCGCATAGGTTAAACGGGAGAGGGCGTAACAAAGCTTCTGGGAAATATCCCTTTGCTTTTCTAAAGTGAGCGGATCGAAAATAATAGCAGCTTTCCGGCTAAGTCTGGCCTTATCCTGCCAGTCGGCATATTGGGTTTCCCGTAATGTCCATGTTTCGTTTTCTGTAACAGTAGATTTTGTTCCTGGCTTGGGCAAACCCTGGTGAAAAATATAAGTATTTCTTTCCGGCTCCCACTCTCCAAAATGGGCAATGTACTGGTAAAGCAGGTAACTCACATTTACCCGGCTGGTATCACTCTTTTTCTCAAAATCGTCTTTTTTAGTGAGCAAATACAGCCGGTCTGTTGGTCGGGTTAAAGCTACATAGAGTGTATTCAAACTTTCCACAAATACTTTTTCGGATTCCCGGCTATACTGATCCCGCAAAGGAGTACGGTTTAGGTCTTTTACCGGAGAGATAGCGGCTGAACGGATAGGTAATTCATGAAGCAAATAGGTAGCCGGATGCAGATTTTCTTTTTCCAGGCTTACCCAAAGTAAATCTTCTTTATTGGGCGAAAACTCCCAGTCAGCAAAAGGTACAATTACTACCGGGTACTCCAGTCCTTTGGATTTATGAATAGAACTTACCGTAATCGCCTCCCACTCTTTAGGTGTATTGATACACAGTTTTTCTTTCTTTTGCTCCCAGTATTCCATAAAATCGGCCAGGTGGTTGCTCTGCTTGATACTGAATTCCAGAATTACATCCAGCAAACGGAACAGATAGGCGGCCTGCCTGGGTTTGCTGAATAATTCAAATACTTGTATCACTTTTTCACTCAGTTCGTAAATACCCGACTGCTGGATGCGCAAAGGATCAATAGTATAGCCTTTTTCAGTAAAATATGCATAAAAAGGCTCAGTAGTAGCCCCGGTCAGAATTTCCTTTACAGCCTCTCCCGTCGCATCCGGCAAAGTGCCCAGAATATAGGTATGAAACAGATGCAATGCCTCATAGCGGTGCAGGGTATGTTCCGGCTCGTGGATTACTTTAAACAAAGCCATTACCAGTTGCACCGATCGGGCTGACTGTAACAGCAAAGCTTCCTGGGAAATCACTTCTATGCCCTGTTCCTGCAAAAAATTGGCAATCTCTTTCCCTTTAACATTGCTGCGGTTCAAAATTGCCATATCCTGATAGGAATATCCTCCTGCTTTCGCCTCATAAATGATATTTAGTAAGGCATCAAACGTATTAAATTTATAGGGATTAGCCAGTTCCTGTGGAGAAGCATCTAAGGTGAGCAATTCTTTGGAAACAAAATCCACCTGGATGTGTCCGCCTGTCCGGGGTTGTGGCGGAATTTCCTGTTCAAAAAAGGCATCATATACATCAGCAAGCAGACGTTTATCATGGTTATATAAACCGGACAGCAAGCGGAACAAGTTGTTGTTAAATTCAATGATTTCAGCTGTACTCCGGTAATTCGTAGTAAGCCGTTCAGATTTTAGGGAAAACTCCAGGGTTTCGTAGCGGTAGTCCAGTAAGTCGGATTGCTGATGCTTTTTACTGAGTTCGGCAAAACGTTTCTGGGAAAGGTATACAATTTGTTCCATATCGCCTCCCCTCCAGCCATAAATGGCTTGTTTGGCATCACCTACAATCATACTAAAATGTCCTTTGGCCACACTGTTTTCTATCAGCGGTAGCAAATTGTTCCACTGTAGTACCGAAGTATCCTGAAATTCATCAATCATGATGTGGTTATAACGTTCACCCAGGCGTTCATAAATAAAAGGCACCGGTTCCTGCAATACTATATTGATAATGGCCTTATTAAAATCCGAAATGTGCACTACATTTTTCTCCGATTTAATGGCTTCCAGCTCCGTATTGATCTCATGAATAACAGACAATTTGTAAAAATGCCGCAAAATGGCTTCCAGTAGAATAAACTCGCCTTTCAATCGCTCAATGGCTTCATAATATTCCAGCAAACCGGGAGCAATGGCGTTTACTTTGGTACGCTGCGCCTCTTTTACTGCTTTGGGTGCCCATTCACTGCCTTCAATTCCCCGGATAAAAGCTTCGGTAGGTGCCCAGATAATGCGCCCTTCCGGATCTTCTACAATTTTGGAGAAATAGCCATGTATACCATTGCTTCCACCCACAAAACATTTGCTGTCTAGTCCATTTTCGGCGATGAGTTGCAAGGCTTCATCCGCCAGGCTGGCTACTTGTCCCTGAAGTAACTGGAGATACTCCCGGATTTTGCTGCGGAAATCCCGGAAATCCTGTAAAGTAACCTGTTGTAATTTCCCTACTGCTTCAAATACTTTTTCATTCAGCAGATGCATTCCGAATCCGGCAAGATCATCTGGCAAATAGTTCCAGCTTTTGCCTTCGTCCGCTTTTTCCATCGCATAGCCTTCCAGCATTTCAGAGAGTACGGCTTCTTCTGCTTCTCCTATTCTGTTCAGCAGCCGGTCGATGGCATTATTAAGCAGATCGGCAGCATCCAGGTCTACTTCGTAATTAAAAGGAATATTGAGTTCTTCTGTAAAGGCACTCACCAGCCGGTTTACAAAGCTATCAATCGTGCTCACCGCAAAATCCGAGTAATCATGCAAGATACTCCTGAACGTACGTCCGGCCCGTCGGCGGATTTCTGTGGCTGTTACATGCTCGCCTTCTGCCCGTAGTTCTTCCACAATGGTCTGGAGCAGCACCTGGTTGGACGCCTGCCTGGATTCAGATAGGGAATTCTCATCGGAAAAACCTTTCAAAGCAGACAAAATCCGCTCTTTCATCTCATTTGCCGCATCGTTGGTAAAAGTAATAGCCAGAATTTGCTTGTAATAGGTAGGATTGTCCTGTTGCAAGGCTAGTTTCAGGTACTCTTTGGTAAGGGTATAGGTTTTTCCGGAGCCGGCTGAAGAACTGTATATTTTAAATGGATGCGAGCTGGGCATTAGTGTATTAGAAGTTGGAGGATGGAAGTTGGAAGCTGGAAAATTCTGGTTGATGCTTCCTGTTCTACAATTCCATCTATGTAAAGGTAAAACATCTGTAGTTTCCGGCTTACAATTTCCTATATTATCTTCATAACAGCGGGCTTATTTACCTCTATCAATTTTTGCCAGGTTTTCCTGTTTCAGGATTTTAATGATTCGAGCTTCTGACAATATACTCACAATTAGAATAACAGGTTGAATCAAAGCGCTTTTCAGTTTGCTTACTGTCTAATCAAATAGAGCTTATAAGAAAAGCAGATTAAATCTATTTAAATGAAATATCCATTATAACTGATTACCTGAGAGAATTTGAAAGATAAATGATAGAAATCGGATACTAATCTGTTTACCTTCTCATTTCCAGCTTCCAACTTCGATAACTACTCAGTGAAAAGGCTATAAATGGATGGTATTTATGATAGCATAAAAACAAGCAATGTGATTTTTTATTTTACTTGCTGTAATCTTGATGACAAATAATACTAAATCAGATGTTCAAAATGAAATAAGGAAGAAAATTCCCTGGGCATATTTAAAGATCATAGCTGGTAACTGCAACCTTCAGTTTATGGGGTTCAAGATGTCTATTCAATGCTTCTGAAGTTCAAGGTGTCAGGCTATAATTTCACGAACTACTTTTCCATGAACGTCAGTCAGGCGGTATCTTCTTCCCTGGAATTTATACACTAACTTTTCATGATCAATACCTAATAAATGCAGCAAGGTAGCCTGAAAATCGTGCACATGTACTGGATCTTGTAGTACATTATAGCCAAACTCATCGGTTGCCCCATAGGTAAATCCTTTTTTTACACCTGCCCCTGCCATAAACAGTGTAAAACATTTAGGATGATGATCCCGGCCATAGTTGTCGGCAGTGAGTTTACCCTGGGAATAACTGGTACGTCCGAATTCACCGCCCCATATTACCAGTGTATCCTCCAGCAAACCGCGTTGTTTTAAGTCCATAATCAGGGCAGCTGAGCTCTGGTCGGTTTCTTTACATTTTACAGGCAAGGCATTCGGCAAATTCCCATGATGGTCCCAATCCCTATGATAGAGTTGAATAAACTTTACTCCTTTTTCGGCAAGCCTGCGGGCAAGCAGGCAATTGGCAGCAAACGTTCCCGGTTTACGTGAATCGGGACCATACATGTCATAAATATAATCCGGTTCTTTGCTTGTATCCATAATTTCCGGAACTGATGTTTGCATGCGGTAGGCCATTTCATACTGCGAGATTCTGGCCTGTATTTCGGGGTCTTCAAATTCATCGTACTGCATTTCCTGCAATTTGTTTAGGTAATCCAGTTGCTCCCGCCTGCTCTCTGAAGCTACTCCAGGAGGATTAGATAAGTATAACACTGGATTCTTTCCAGCCCTGAACTGCACTCCCTGGTGTTCAGAAGGCAAAAACCCATTTCCCCACAACCGTGCATAAATAGGTTGCCCGGTTTGTCCTTGAGTAACCAGCACAACAAAAGCCGGCAAATTCTCATTATCTGACCCAAGGCCATAACTCAGCCATGAACCTATCGATGGCCTGCCGGGAAACTGGGAACCACTCTGAATAAAGGTAATCGCCGGATCATGATTGATGGCATCCGTATGCATGGATTTTACAAAGCAGAGTTCATCTACAATTTTGGAAGTGTAAGGCATTAATTCGCTCATCCAGGCACCAGACTTTCCATATTGTTTAAAGTTAAACGAAGACCCTGCCAATGGAAAAATTGTTTGTCCGGAAGACATACCAGTAAGCCGCCCTTCGCCACGAACGCTTGGAGGCATATCATTGCCATTCATCTTATTGAGTAAAGGCTTATAATCAAATAAGTCCAGGTGTGAAGGAGCGCCACTCTGAAACAAGTAAATAACCCGTTTTGCTTTGGGCACAAAATGTGGCTGGCCTAATACGCCGCCATTCGAGTTTTCAATGATCTGTTTTGGGTTGGCTCCCTGTCCAAATAAGCCTAAAGGGTTTAGCAGTGAAGCAATACTGGCGGCTCCCAATCCCAGAGATGTTTTAGTGAGAAAATCCCTTCTGGTATATTTGGTATTATAATGATTACAGCTAGAATGATCCATGTATTTCTTGTGTTAAGCTTATATCTACCGTTTCATATAGGATTCATCATGATTGAACAGCGTACTGGCCACCATAGCTAATGCGGCTGTTTTAGCTTTATCAATACCATCTTCTTGTTTATACTCTCCCACACCCAGTAATTCCTCTGCCTGATTTGTGTTGTGCGTAAACTGTGTGTACTGCGATTGATACAACTGCTTTAATACTTCAATTTCTTTCTCTTTGGGTTTTCGTCCGGTAGTGAGGCGGAAAGCCAGTTCGAGTTGTTGCTCCAGTTCATCTCCCTCTTTCTGCAATCGTATGGCCATTACTCTGGCTGCTTCTACAAACTGCGGATCATTTAACAGCACCAAGGCCTGCAAAGGGGTATTGGTGGTTTCCCGTTTTACCATACATACATCTCTGGCGGTTGCATCGAAGGCAACCATGGCCGGATGTGGCGAAGTACGGCGGATGAAAGAATACATGCTGCGGCGGTATAAGCTATCTCCTTTGCTGGGAACATAGTCAAATAGCATGTGGGAGAAATTATTCTTTTCTGTCCAGAGACCTTCTGGCTGATAGGGTTTTACACTTTCTCCACCCACCCACCTGACTAATAATCCACTGGCTGCCAGGGCATTGTCGCGGATCATTTCAGCTGGCAGGCGGTATTTGGGTCCTCTGGCCAGGAATTTATTATCCGGATCTGTTTCCAGTAACTGCTTATCTGCCCTGGAGTTTTGCCGGTACGTAGCTGACATGGCAATTAGTTTCATTAGTTTTTTCACGTCCCAGCCAGATTCCCGGAAGGTAATGGCCAGCCAGTCGAGCAATTCAGGATGGGATGGCAAATTGCCCTGGTTACCAAAATCATGGGAAGTTTTCACCAGGCCTTGTCCAAAAAATAGTTGCCAGTAGCGGTTTACTGTTACACGGGCTGTAAGCGGATTGCGGGCATCAAACAACCATTTCGACAAACCCAGGCGATTTTTGGGTAGGTTTTCCGGGAAGCTCATTACACTTTGGGGAGTAGCGGGATTTACTTTTTCTTTTGGTGAATCATATTGTCCACGGTTGAGCACAAAGGCAGGCCGGGTCTGTTTCATTTCCTCCATCACCATTATTTCAGGCACCTGATTGATTGCCTTAATTCTGTCATGGCGTAATTCTTTTAATTCCTGTTGAAGTGCCTGATAGTGGGAATTGCGGAAAGTGAGATACTCTTGCGCAGAACTGCCCTCTGGTTGTGCTTCCGGCTTTACTAATTTTTTAATTTCAAACGTAGATATTTGCCGGTTAAATAAGCTTACTTCATCTATCATTCCTTTGAAGATTCCATATTCTCCAGTGAATACCCTGTAGCTTTTTCCGATTTTAAGGGGTCTTTCCTGCGCTAAATGCTTTACATCATCAATAGTCCGGATAGTTTTGTACAAGCGGTCATAGTTATTTGCTGTAGATACTTTCTCACCATTCATATACAGTTTCACACCAGAGGCTTTTCCAGAACCTTCATAGGTGAAAGCCACATGGGTCCAGGTATCAAGCGGAATACTTTCAAGGGTGCTTACATGCAAATAATTATGCGGCAGTGAGTGAATAAGCCGTACAGAAAGATGATTGGCCGTATCCAGGTAGAATTCCCATCCCCGCCAGAAATTGTTTTTGTTGCCGGTGTTTCCTATCAGTGTCTGCGTTTTGCCTTTCTCCAGTTTAGAGGTATTGATCCACATGCCCACAGAAAAAGCTTCATTCATTTCATATGCGCCTACTTTCTTCAAAAACACCTCATCATACTCATCATTAAACAGTAAGGCTTTGCCTCTTTTACCATTCACCAGCTCAGGAGTGCCCGAAGAATAACATTGGGGTGAGCCATCTATGATTAGTTCTTTTTCTCCTTCTTTCCTGGTGGTAGTTGCTGTTTTGTCAAAAGGCAAATAAGCGGCTGGACTTTCCGGTGCAGGATATTTATTCGATATAAACTGGTGTATCTGGTCTGCTTTTTCTGCTGAAAGCTCTATCTCTTTTTCTTTGTCCTGTATTTGTTTATCCAAGGCAGCTAACTTCTTTTCTGTGGTTTCATCCGGCAATAGTAACATAGGGCCATAATTTCCATCATCACCAGTCATGCCGAGCTCTTTTACATTATTGAAAAAAGCTGATAACGAATAATAATCTTTCTGGGAAATGGGGTCAAATTTATGATCGTGGCACTGCGCGCATTCTACGGTTAAAGCCAGAAAAGCAGTTCCAATAGTGCTGGTGCGGTCAAATACATATTTCAGGCGGAATTCCTCATCAATCACTCCTCCTTCAGCCGTCATCGGGTGGTTGCGGTTAAAAGCTGTAGCCAGAATCTGCTCTTTTGTGGCATTAGGCAATAAGTCTCCGGCAATCTGCCAGGTACTGAACTGGTCATACGGCATATTATTTTTAAACGCCTTAATTACCCAATCCCGCCAGGGCCACATCATGCGCCATCCATCCGCATGCATCCCATGAGAATCGGCATAGCGGGCAACATCCATCCATTCCATCGCCATACGTTCGGCAAAGGCATCTGTGGTGAGCAGGCGGTCAACTACTTTTTCATAAGCATCAGGGGAATTATCGGTTAAAAAAGCATCTATTTCTGCAATAGTCGGAGGTAAGCCTGTTAAATCCATTGTTACTCTGCGTAACAAGCGTTCTTTATCTGCTTCCGGAGCCGGACTAAGGTTTTTGTTTTCTAAAGTGGCTTGCACAAAATTATCAATGGGATTATTTGATTTCCATGATTTGTTTTTTGCCAGTGGAACTTCCGGCTTAGTTGGTGGAATAAAAGCCCAGTGTGGTTTGTACTCGGCACCCTGTTCAATCCATTTGATAAGTGTAGCTGACTCTTCTGGTGTTAAACTCAGATTTGAACTGGCTGGCGGCATTCTTTCCTCCGGATTTTCAGAAAGGATACGTCTCACCACTTCGCTATTATGCAAGCTTCCAGGTACAATCGCCTTCCCATGCCCTGATTTTAAAGCGGCGAAAGCTCCTTCTGCTATATCCAATCGTAAATCTTCTTCCCGCTTATTTTTATCTGGCCCATGGCAGGCAAAACAGCGGTCTGAAAGAATAGGCTTTACGTGCAGGTTAAAATCAATTTTATCTGGCAGATTTTGTTTTGCCTGGGCAATGTTTTCGGGAATTGTTACCTGATTACACCCATACAGCGCTGCTAAGACAATAAGCAGCAGCTTTCGAAAATGGCAGGCCATAGGCAAAATTTTTTAAATTCCTATCACGATAAAAGATAAAAAAATATTCAATTATTAATTTACTAATAATTTTTTTAATAAAGACTTCCCTTATAATATTTTTCGCCGATCAGCTTATGTAAGGAAATTCTTCCTATATCCTTTTGAATGTGAACACAATAATAAAAAGTATTTCACCCACATTGTTAGCCAAGAAAGCAAATGGGCTTATGTCCTGGTTCATGCCAAAGCTACTTAACTTAATATAAAACATATTACCGCTATTTTTCAGGTAATAATACTATTACCAAAGATGAGAGTAAACTAAAGCTCCTACAGTAATGAACATCCCAAATCTTGCTTCTAGTTAGTCATTGTGATCGGACAGCAATTTTTGTATGCTGGATTTTATCTTTTCTATAAACTTTATATAAAGTGATTATCGCTTAATAAATGGAGCTAAAGAATTAAAATACAGAACATCCTGGTGTTGTAAATTCAGCGGGAACTATGGAACTGAACAAAAAGCCACAGATCACTTTCGGATAAAAGTAGGTAGATTTCTGGGGCATGGTATATCCGCTGGCACATACTTTTTTTACTTCTTCCATAGAAATATTTTGTGTAATAAGCGCCATCTGTGCTTCTCCCTGCATCACCTGCGCCATACATTCAGAGAAGCTTCTGGAAAAATGAATATAGGGACTTTTCCGCTGATCCTTTCCCGGAATACCTAAGGCTTTTTCGATCACAAAATAATGAAGTACCGTCAGGTCGAGTTCTTTTACTTCGGGTGGAAATTGCCAGCTCATCTGGCTGAATACCTCTGGCTTTAACCGGATTTTATAGACGGTATCTTTCAGCAATAAGCCAAATGCCCACTGTTTGCCGAGAATAATTTCATTCAGATCATAAGGATCTTCTACTACCTTAATTATAAAATAAGTTTGCAGTTTGTGCATAAAATCTGATACATCCAGATCAGGCAGGCTACAGATGAGGCGGTGAGTAGGCAGAATACACAAATCATTGGCTTCCGTATTGCTCAGGTACATCAGGTGATAATTATAGGGCTCCTGCCCGGTATGCGCCGGATTTTCGGCCATATATTTTTTACGCAGTGTAATGGAGCTTTCATAGCGGTGGTGTCCGTCGGCAAGGATAACTTGTTTATGTGCCAGCTTCTGCATAAACTTTCTGATAACAGCTGCATCCTGAATGACACTCAATACATCTCGTACTCCCTGGTAATCTTCCGTTTCGTAAATGGGATTCAGGATACTCTCGTCCATATAGTATTCCAGCTCAAATTCTGCATCGGTATATAAGCCATGCGTTGGGCTCACATGTAACTGGGTAGCTTCCAGAAGCGCTGTTCTGTCGTTCACGGAATGCGGAATGGTATTTTCATGGCGTAGAATTACTTTTTCCGGCCAGTCGTAGGCTTTAATATGACAAATAAATCCTTTCCGGCAAAAAGTTTTGGGATTTCCCGGCAAAGAGAAATACTGATAATATACATAAATAGCTGGCAATGCATCCTGTAAAATAATCTGATCCACTTTCCATTGCTGAAGTAGCCTGGCTGCTTGCTGAGGAGCATATTCGCCGGATGGCACAGATATATGAATACTATTATAGGGATGCTGGTATAACCGGTTGCGTTGTTTATCGGAAACTACATCGAAAAGTGGAGAGGTAAGCTCTTCAATATTTTCAAATAAACTTTGGTTGTATCTCCATGCCCGGAAAGGCTTAATTTCTGCCATTAGCTGTATTATAAATGAATAATAGGCCGCAAGTTATAGAAATGCCCGGTTCTCACAGCATTTACATATACTTTTGGAGAATGTAGCAAAAGCAAATCCGCACAATTTTTAAGTCATTCGGTTTGCGTATATATTGTTTACTTTTTAGTGAGATAAATAGTTTTCCCCTCTTTGGCAGACCGCCTGGCCGCATCCAGAATTTCCATGGCTACCATATTTATGGATAAAGAAGACAGATCATCTGTTGACTTAATTTCACCTCTGATAACAGCCGCCAGATAGTCGAAGGGATTCTGTTGGGGAGACTTGGTTGGTTCTGCTTTTAGAGTGTTTTCCTGCGATTTTTCATGTAAGCGTACCCGCATATTCAGCGCATCAATGGTTTGTATATAGCCTGTTTTTCCATAGATGGCCATATCTTTTCGGCTGACCGGCCAGTTCCAGGATGCTTGTATAATCCCCTGGGCTTTGGGATACGTTACTATTATAGTTGCTTCATCATCTACCTTCGGGTAAATATCAGGTTTAATTTGCTGGGTGATGGCAGTAACCGAAACAGGCCGTTCTCCTTTCATGAGCCAGGTAATTAAATCAGCCCCATAACACCCAAAATCGATTAATGCGCCTCCCCCATTCTGCTCGGGATCGGTAAGCCAGTCTAGAAACTCTTTGCCAACGCCAATTTCCATAGGGCCTGGGTGACCATCATGTACTACTATTTTCCGGATATCGCCAATACTTTTGTCCTGATTCACCATGGCATAGGCTTTATGTGTGCTGCCATACCAGGTGGTTTCGTAGTTAGTGAGTAAGTGTATCTTGTGTTTTTTGGCCAGTGCTTCCATTTGTTTCGCATGATCGAGGCTGATAGCCAGTGGCTTTTCTACCATCACATGAATCCCTCTGGGTGCACAAATTTTTACTACTTCCAGGTGGCCAAATATTGAATTGAATGCCGCGACTGCTTCAGGCTTGGTTTTATCCAGCATCTCCTCCAGGCTATTGTAAACAATGTCCATACTAAAGCCATATTTCTTTGCATACTGCTCGGCCAGTTCCCGGTTGGGTTCCGCAATTCCCACCATTTCAACTACTTCTTTGTTTTTATAATTTAATATCATTGGAGCATGACCATGATTTAATCCGGCTACGCCCACCCGTATGGGTGCTTTTTTTTGAGTCCGTGCCCGAACCATGGTTGCCATACAAAGAAGGTTGAGAAATAAAAAAACAATCAAAATACAGGTCTTACACATAGGAGTAAAATTTGGCCATAAAGTACTTAATTAATTCTGTTTCCGCTATTTTTTTACGTGGTTGTTTCAAGAGCCTGCATTTCCATCTTTCAAAGTAAAACAAATACAAATGCCGGGAAATAAAAAATCCTGCCATCAGACAGGATTTTCGAAAGAATGAGTTATAAATAGTTATACTTTTGGTCTACAACTTATACCATTACGTGCTTTTCAGCATGGTAAGAGGAACGCACCATCGGACCTGATTCTACATATTTTAATCCCCGTTTTAGGCCTTCTTCTTTATAGCGTGCAAACATATCCGGGTGAATAAATTCAGCTACTTCCAGGTGCATTTTAGTAGGCTGTAAATATTGTCCTAAGGTCAGAATATCCAGGCCATGTGCTACCAGATCGTCCATTGCCTTATATACTTCATCGGCTGTTTCGCCTACACCCAGCATAATACCGGATTTGGTGCGTTTGCCATATTCTTTAATGCGCTGAATCTGTTCCAGGCTCCGCTCATATCTGGCCTGTGGGCGTACCCGTCTGTACAGGCGTTCCACCGTTTCCATGTTATGCGATACTACTTCCTGGCCTGCACTGATCATACGGTACAAGGCTTCCCAGTTGCCTTTTACATCCGGAATCAGAGTTTCAATGGTAGTAGCAGGAGATGCTTTTTTTACTTCTACTACGGTCTGGTACCATATTTCAGCACCTCGGTCTTTGAGTTCATCCCGGTTAACAGAAGTAATCACAGCATGTTTTACTCCCATCAGTTTAATCGCCTCGGCCACCCGGCGGGGTTCATCGGTATCGTATTCAGTTGGCCTGCCGGTAGCCACGGCACAAAAGGTACAGCTACGGGTGCAAATATTGCCCAGGATCATAAAAGTGGCGGTACCGGCTCCCCAGCATTCGCCCATATTCGGACAATTGCCACTCTGGCAAATGGTATGCAGTTTATTATCATCCACAATCTTCCGGACATTGGCATAAGTCTTACCAATAGGTAGTTTTACCCTCAGCCAGTCGGGTTTGCGTGTGGTATTTTTAGAAGATTCTATTACTGGAAGTTCAATCATAAGTTTGTGCAATGTAATGATGGGCAAAATTGCGGTTTACTACTAAATATGAAACAACAAAGCCCAAATAAATAGTTTATTAATCAGCGTTTGCTGCCGAAAAATAGAGTAAGATATACAGAACTGAATACGCTTCTGTTCTGGGCGGCAGGAATGATAATAATTTTTTTGGTGTAGGCTTCGGCTAGAAAACCTACTTCGAAGCCGGTTACACTGTTTCGAAATCCGCTTAGTTCAAAGCTCAGGCCTGCTTTGGCATGTAAGCCCATGGTAACATTCATTTCACCAAATCCTTCGGTAAGGCCCCCACTTCCGGAAACCCGGTTAAAATCATTATGCCTGTCGGGGTTATAAGGTTCTGAACGGACATCCTGCGGAGAGTATGCATACAAAATATAATAGGGTTTTACCAGTCCGATAGAAGGTCCGGCAGCGGCAATGGCATTGATTTGTACACCTTCGTCGGGCGCCTTCCGGAACAGTACTAGTTCGCGGCCATAATTAGGACGGATTACAAACAGGTAGTTCTGCTTGCCATAAATAAAGGTATTCCCGGTTAAATTGCTTTGCGCCCGTAATTCCTTGGGATGTTTCACATTTACAATCTCCAGTCCGAAAGTCTGGTACATATTTGGTCCCATTGCCCTGGCATATTTAATCATGGCACCGCCAATAATCCCTCCATTGGTATTAAAGTTGACACCATATACAAATTCAGATTGATACTCTTCGTCTTCCTCCTCCTGAGCAAGCGCAAAACCTGAAAATAAAGTGCAGAAAAGTATGATGAGTGCAGAGCGAAACACGGCTTATATAAATAATTAAGGTGATTGTGAAAGCTAGGTATTTTTACGAATAACGCAAAAAAATAGTCAAATGTTCATCCATTTGACAGGCTGTAAAGTTAACGAAGCAGAGCGAAGTTTATTGGTATTCTTCAGACAATTGAGTTCAATTTCCGTAAAAATTTTAAGAAAGTGCAGCGCTCTCAATTTCGATGAATAAGGAAACTAATTTGATTTCAATATAAGTGGAGTTACTATTGTATTTCTAGTTGAACGAATAGCGGGCTGCTAAACTTTTATAAATGATATTTACTGAGTGCTTTTATTATAAGCTAAATTTTATTGGAATGGTCACTAAGGTTCTTACCGGTGCTCCATTAATAATTCCTGGTTGCCAAGTATTCATCAAATCTATAACATCCATTGCTTTTTCATCAAACCCCTCACATAGTCTTTTTGCGAACTTCTTATTACTTAAGCTTCCATTTTTTTCTACTATGAAAGAAATAAAAACTCTTCCTTCACAATCTAGACTTGTCCTTGGCCATTTTAAATGTTGGTTGACAAACGCTGATAGGTTAGAAATCTCATATTCTCGCTCCAGTGTAATCAATTTAGGATAAGAATCAACTGATAAATAAATAGTTGTATCCCTTTGATCGATGTTATGAAAATCTTGAGAATAAAGTTCAGAAGCTATGCTTACCAACATACTAATTAGCAATATGCTTATTTGGTATTTGCAACTACTTTGATTCATAATAGCTGATTATTATACATATCTCTTTTAACTCTAGCCAACAAATAAGCACTACCCATTCCAGCTCATAGGGTATTTTTCATCTACATAAGGTAAAGCTTCTTCTGTCAGAATTAAGGGTCGGAACGTATCTACCATAACCGCCAGTTCATTGGTTTTGGTAGCGCCAATGCTGGCTTCTACTGTTCCGGGATGTGGGCCATGCGGCAAACCGCCAGGATGCAATGTAAAAGATGCACGATCAATTCCTTTGCGGCTCATAAAATTGCCTTCTACATAATATAACACCTCATCCGAATCTATATTGGAATGGTTATAGGGCGCAGGAATGGAAAGCGGATGGTAATCGAATAAACGGGGTACAAAGGAGCAGATCACAAAATTATGTGCCTGGAAGGTCTGATGCACCGGAGGCGGCTGGTGAATACGGCCAGTGATGGGCTCAAAATCGTGAATCGAGAGTGCATAGGGATACAAATATCCATCCCAGCCTACTACATCCAGCGGACTGAATTCATATACATATTGGTGCAAATATCCGCCCTTTTTTATTTTCACCAGGTATTCTCCTGTGCTATCCTCTATATTTAATTCACTAGGCGGACGGATATCCCGTTCGCAATAGGGCGAATGTTCCAGCAATTGCCCCAGTTCATTACGGTATCTTTTCACCGTTTCTATCGGACCGGTAGACTCAATAATAAGCATACGTACCGGAGCTTCATCAAACTGGAGCTTATAAATGGTCGTTCTGGGAATTACTATATAATCGCCTTGCTCAAAACGTAGTTTACCAAACTGAGAAATGAGTTCACCACTCCCATCATGTATAAATAGTACCTCATCGGATTCGCCATTTTTGTAAAAATAATCCATACTTTTTCCTGTAGGATTGCAGATAGATAAGGCTACATCATGGTTGGCCATCAGGGTTTTGCGGGAATCCAGATAATCTGCGCCGGTTGCCTCTACCACAGAAGTTTTCAGATGGGTATGTTTAAGCGGATACTGATGTGCCAGTGTAAAACCAAACGGAACAGGCTCTTGTACTTGTTTTACTTTAGTAGGCGGATTTTTATGATACAGGATAGAATAAATTCCACTGAAACCTTTAGAACTAACTACTTCTTCCTTATACAAACTGCCATCTGGCTGCCGGAACTGGGTATGCCGTTTGTGGGGGATGTCTCCTAATTTATAATAATAACTCATAGCAATTGGGTTTATAAGTCCCCTAAATGAAAGAATTACTGAATTACAGAAAATCTGAATTTATGTTAAAGCATTCAGTAATTCTATAACTCAGTAATTCTGTAACTTGGTCCGCGGACTATTTATTTAATAGCTACTTTTCCTTTTTCGATGTCTGCCGCTTTATCGAAAAGCTTATTGGCCTGCTGGTAAATCTCATCGGTAGCAGCCATTACCTGATAATATTCATTGTTCATTCCACTGTTCCCGCTTTTCCACACACTTCTGGCAATCAATGCTTTAATTTGTGTACGAATAAAATCTTTGGAGCGGTTAAATTCAGCTTCGTTGTACTTCACCCCTGCTGCTGTAGCCATATTTACTACTTCTTTCAGCATTGGTTCAGATACAGTAAAGCTGGCATTATAATCAGCAAATTTTTGCTTTTCAAATGTTGCTTTATGATTGGTATAGTATTTAAAAGCATATTCCCGGATAACATTAGCACTGGCCAGAGCTGTCAGATATTTGCTGTTAAAACTTGTATCCAGGGCGACAAAATAGTCGGGCATAATACCACCACCACCATACACCGTACGGCCTTTGGTCGTCTGATATTTAAGAGAATCATTGAATTTAATACTATCGGCATGAAAGAATTCACCATGTTCGTAGCGTTTCATCACATCCATGCTATAGCCTTCGTCTGATTCATCATGCGTATAGGGTTTTTGAATGCTGCGTCCACTAGGCGTATAATATCTGGAAATAGTTAACCGCAACTCTGACCCATCTTCCAGTGGAATAGGAGCCTGCACCAGACCTTTTCCAAACGAACGGCGGCCTACAATCAATGCTCTGTCATTATCCTGTAAAGCACCGGCTACAATTTCTGAGGCAGAAGCACTTCCTTCGTCAATCAACACAATCACCGGACCTTTTTCGAATAATCCGTTCATATAGGCATTTACCTTTGAATCGTACCGGTTTTCTTTGCCGTCTGTGTACACAATCAGTTTATTGCCGGCTAACAGTTCATCGGCCATATTGGTAGCCCGGTCCATATATCCGCCAGGGTTGCCTCTTAAGTCTAGCATCAGTTGCACCATGCCCTGGTCTTTAAGGGTTTTCATGGCTTTTTTAAATTCTTCGTAGGTATTAGCTGCAAAGCGGTTTACTTTAATATAGCCTGTTTTATTATCCATCATATACACAGCATCAATAGAATAGCTGGGTATTTTGTTTCTGGTCACCGTATATTGCTGAACCTCTTTACTCATACCACGGGCAATACCCAGTTTCACTTTCGACCCTTTGGGCCCACGTAGTTTACTAAATACCATCGCATTATCTACTTCTTTACCTACCATTGGTTTGCCATCCACTTCCACAATTTTATCGCCGGCACGGATACCTACTGTTTCAGAAGGGCCACCAGTAATGGGAGCTACCACATACACCGTATCTTTAAAAATATTAAATTCTACGCCAATGCCATCGAAATCACCTTCCAGCTGGGAACGGGCCATTTGTAGATCTTTAGCAGGAATATAGACTGTATGCGGATCAAGGCGTTCCAGCATTTTTTCGATAGAATAGTCAATGAGTTCTTCTGTATTGACCGTATCTACATAATCCCTGTCTATATAGGTGAGAATCTCTTTGTATTTCATGTAGCCTTTGGCAATGGTGTTAATATTACTGCTGCCGCCAAACATGGTGGCACCAATAAAAATACCTCCGGCAATGGCAATCGCCAAGAGCAGAGGTAACCGTATAAAAAACTTCGAATTATTTATATTACCCACGTGAATAAAAGATTAAGTTGCGAATTTGAAAGAAAGTATAAATTAGTAATTGTAGTTTATAAATCCAAGCTGAAATCTGCTGTTTCCAGTCTTTTCCGGTAAGGTTCGTATGTAGATACATATACTATGCCGGGAATATTGTAAACGCAAATAGCCATGAAAAGCTGCTTTGTATGAAATGAAAGTTATTAAATTTTGGTTAAAATTGTTAACAGGTTTTGATGAGTGGTAATTTTACCAGAGGCTTTATTTGTGAATTCATTACTATCTTAGTTCTATAATCATTGGAATAGTCAATCTTACAGGTACTTTTACTCCATCTAATTCTCCAGGAGTCCAATTGTTGATTTTAGTTACTAATTCGTTTGTATTAAACTGAAGACCTTGTGGTTTAATCAAGCAAAATTCACGAACTTGCCCATTTTTATCTATAATAAATGTAAAAACGATTCTACTATCTATTTGGTGTCTAGTGCCTCTATCAACAACAATATTTCTGGCAATAGCTTTATAAAACTGGTTAATCCCCCCTTGATATTCAGGCTGTTTGGAAACTACCGTATATACTTTACTTCCATCCAGAGTATCTGTCTCACTAATGCAACTATTTGGAATGAAAGTCGACTGAGCCCTAACAGATAAGATAAACAGAATAAATACTAGCGTAAAAATCGGACGTATCATAATTTACGTGCATTATACCAATAACATATCTTACAAAGATTATGTTCGTAAACTAACATCATTCCGGTTTGAAATTTGTGAGCCGATAGTGAATAATTCATAAATTATTTATATTTGTATACAGGCTTATAATTCTATGAAGGTGGAGATACTCAATAAGAAAATAACAGAACTGGTAGATGAGAATTACATCTACGCCTATGTTCTCTATTATTTTGGCATACAGTTTTATGAATACTCCGAACCTACCCTGGTACAGGTATGCCAGAAGAAAGGCTTGAATGTAGCGCAAGTGGTACGCAGCCTGGAATCTATTCAGAAAACAGAACCTGTTCCCCAGGTACCTGTAGAAGAACTCCCGGCAGACTTAGTAATTGAGTATCTGAAACATTCTCACCACATTTTTATCAAGCAAAAGCTGCCCTATATCGCCCGCCTGATCGAAAAACTAACGCCTGCCTCTGCTACTTTGGTAAAAGACCTTCAGATTGTGTTTCCTTTGTTTGTGGAGGATTTTATTTACCACATTTACGAAGAAGAAGATACCTTATTTACCTATATCTCCCAGCTGGTAGCAGCTACCAAACAGCAGATGAATCCCGGTAAATTATATTATGCGCTCCGCAAACATTCTATTCAGAAATATGCCATGGACCATGATACCCATGATGATGAGATGCAGGGCATTCGCAACATTACGAACGGGTATACGCTAGAACCTCAACATGGCCTCCATATGAAAGTGGTGTTTGCTGAACTGAAATCTTTTGAGCAGGAACTCAAGCTGCATGCCCGCATTGAAAATGAAATTCTCTTTCCAAAAGCCCTTATCTTGGAAAAAGAAGCGCAGAACAAGCTGAACAAGACCTCTCTACTAAATTAAGGTTTCTGCTATACTTGTAAGAAAAAAGCTGATTATAAGTTACTTATGCAGGTCAGATATTACTCTGCGATTTCCGACAGAATTTTGCTATATGCTTCTTTAGCCGCCTGATAGGCTTTTTGTGCTTCTGGTTTCTCCTTCGCAGAAATCTGACTTTCTTTCTGACTCCAGCATTGATCAACTGCTTTTACACACCATTCTGCACTTTGCCTGGATGCCCGGATGGGTTTATTATCTACAATAACAAATATGGGATTGGTATGAGATGAAGGCAAAATACGCAGCGCTACCCAGCTGCTTTTGGCAACAGGTACATCAAAGCTAATATCCTGCAGGTTACCATCAGCGAGTATATCTTTGGTGGCCACAACTTCTCCATTTACGATCAATTCAACAGGTACAGTCCGGGTATTTCCAATCCTTGCTCTTTCCAGATTCCAGTACGGTTTTTGATACCAGAGATCTTGCGAAAGATTCAGTTTGCGAACAGTAGTGTCATTTTGTACTGCCAGGTAAGCTCCTACTTTCGCACTTACTTTAACAGTAGAAGGGCCTTTCATATGCAATTCACTCCCGTTCGTTCCTACTTCCAGTGTATTCACCCTGAAGTTTAATAAATGGCTTTTCCCTTCTGATACATAACTCCGCCCGGCTTTGAGGCCATTCACCCAATCGTTAAAATTCAACTTTCCATCTAATTTTACATAACTGCGTCCATGGGCAACTTGCTCTTCGCTCATGCAGGGAAAATCTGTTTCTCCGCTGATTCTGGTGCGGTATCCGCAATTTAAGGTATGATACCAGATATTCAGTTCATGGGAATGGGGAGTATCCACGGTAGAAATAAAATCTACCAGATCTTGTGTAACCGCTACAATATATTCGTTGGCTCCAATACCATCAAATCTGGGCATATCGTAGTTGGGTAGCTTATCTGTTTTCACTTCCAGACCCAAACCAGAGTGAGCATAGCCGGTAACAGCTCCTTGTGCTTTGGCCCATTTAAGTACCGGAAGTGTCCAGGTGGGCCAGTCTTCAAGTACTTTTGTATTCGGGTAATCCTGGTCTTTGAGCCGCAAGAGTACAATATGTCCGGCATGACCGGATGGGAAACCGGAAACTTCCAGGTCATAGCGCATCAGGTTATCTGCCGTAGAAAGAGAATTGTCTTTGCCTTCAAAAAATTGTTTCTGGTGATAATAGCCTGGTCCCCAGGTAAGCACACTTCCCACATTTACGCCTTCTCCCAGAATATGCTTCATCATATCCGATGGATTTACACCTACCGTAGGGGTAGTATAATGTGCACAACCAGCCGCATGAATATGATGATCGCCTGAGTACCAGCCCATTTTTGCCGGGTCAATCCACCGTTTGAGGTTAAATGTAACTGGCTGAATAGCCTGCGTAGTTACAGTTATATTCTTTTTCTGAGGGATATATTCTGGCCCACGGCTATATTCAATGGAGTAATTACCTTCCGGAAGCAGCATGTGTTCGCCATGCTGCCGGTAGATCTGATCCTGAAAAAAAAAGTCTGGTGCCAGCCTTTTGGCTTGTGGCGGATAGATATGCCCTTGTTTGTCTTTGATCACAAAAGAAGCTGTAGTGGGTTTACCATTTTCATCTTTTACTTCAAACGCAATGGTTTTTGACGGAAGACAATCAAATAGAATATCTGCCTCATTCCGGAAACCCAGATCCTGTGTTGTATGTCCGGCATGTACACTAAAACTGGCTGCTCTTTTACCGGCATCCCGGCTGTATAATTGCACAATAAAGTATTGTAACTCTAGTCCACTCAAATAATCCTGCATGGGTGGTTTGGTATACAGGCTCATGTCCAGCCATCGGTCGCCGATGTCTTGTTTGGTAATAGGATCAATTTTGCCTTTTGGATAGCCATTAAACGCATCGCCTTCTACTGCATACACTTTCGAAGCCTGCTGGCTACTGGCTTGCAATACAGCAGTGATGCCTGCCTGGTTATCTACTTTGATAAGGAATGTTCGCCAGCCATTCTGCCAGAGCTGCGGATTTGCTTTTCCAGGCACTACTTGTACCCGGCTTTCAGGATTAATACTTGCTTCCAGGATACAATATTTGTCTAATGTACTTGCAATTTCTTCTGTCATCTGGAAGGCATTTCTGGTCCGGATAATCTCTTCTATTTTTTGCTTATCTGCTGAGGATAGTGGTGTACCCAAAAAATCGAGCGTTTCCAAAAGCCGATTGGTCTGGAAAAGAAAAGGCTGCAAATCAGATTGATTTTGAGCTTTAGCCGGATGAAGTAACAGAAGAAATAGACAACTTAAACAGAGTGCACAAGTATAGGTTAGAGTTAGCTGGTATTTTTTTGACATTATTTTTCATTGTTCTGGCTTGGAGCGTAAGATATAGAAAAAACAATATGATGAAAAGGGTATAAGTAAAACTCACCCTATCAGTAACACTTTCAATAGCTTAGGCAAATAACTAAAAATTTATTCATTCACCAGCATACCAGTGTGTACAAGTTCCTCAGCCAGTCCAAAAGATAAAGTCATACCTGCGCCACTCAGGCCATTCACAATGGTTACATCTTTTTCCGGATAAGCGATAAATTCAGTTTTGCCTGGCAATTTGGGATAAATGCCATGCCAGCGGGAAGTAATATGTGTATCCGGAAAATGGGCAAAGGTATGCAGGTAGTCCAGTATAAGTTTATCTATTTCCTCCCGGTCGAAGGGTTCTGGCGTAAGGCCATATTCATGCGAGTCGCCGATGGTAAGTTCTCCCTGACTGGTTTGAGATAATAACACATGGATACCCCATTTTTCGTATTCGGGGAACTCCTGTAAAATTCGCTGATCTAAGGCTGTTAAAGAATTACAATGTTTGAATGACGCATAATGACGCAGGGTAAGTCCGGCACAGAGGGCAGGTCCCAGTTGCCAATTATTCGGTTGCGAACTGGTACGCATCATTTGCAGTTTGCATTTGGTAATTCCGGTTCCGGCAAATATTTCCGGGTATAAAGTTTCAAAATCGGCTCCGCTGCATACATAGGTCTGACCAACTTCCCATTTTTCGTCTTTGGTTTCTATAAAAGGCATCTGTATGCCATTCACCGCCACGCCAAAGCGGAATTGTACCCCATATTTTGTGTTTAAATAAGAAGGCAACACAGCAATTGCCTGCCTGGGATCTACGGTAACTTCAGTCTTGCTCCACATTCCACCAAGCAAACCTTTTGATTGTACGGCGCTGCTTTTAGTTAATACTTCCACCGGAGATAACCATTCACAGCCCTGATAGCCATGAACAGCTGCTGTATCAACAAATTCTGTCAATACATTGGCTTCGTCCTGGTGATAGGCCAAGTGTAAACAACCGGTTTCCGAGGCATAAAATCCTGCTTCCTTTGCTAATTCGGCCCATATATTCCGGCTGTGTAAGGCTCGTTCATATGCCCTGCCAGGCGCCTGGCCAATGGGCCAGATCAACCCAAAATTGCGGATAGAAGCACCGATGGCTTTGGTATTCCGTTCAAATACGACCACAGATTGTCCTTTTCTGGCTGCAGTATAGGCAATCGCCAGCCCGATTATACCGGCCCCTATCACAGCTACGTCAGCGCCTTTCGTTGTTTTCATAGTTTAATGAGATGTTGAGCAGCAGTACAAAATAGTTAATCCAAAACTGCTTGTATTTTGCTGCTCGGCAAGCTACAAAATCATCTTATGTGAAACTGTATACTCTCTTTAAGAAATTATTAAATGCACCAGCAATAGATATCTTTAAAACAAATGCTTTGCATCTTTATGAAGAGACAATGCTGCAAAATAAGACGAATAACAGAAGTGACAACTATTTTTCACTATATTCAGTTAAAGTTTTACACCTTCACCGGAAAGTATGAATGCTTCATTCACATGTATAGCTACCTGTTAATTCAGAAGTTATAGTTCCGGTTTATGTCTTATCTCCACCATTGTATGAAGCTGTTTCTCAAATTTATTTTTTATCTGGTTGCCGGCATTATTTTGCTGCTATCTGCCGGCTATTTTATTGTCTGGCGCTACCAGGACGAGATTATGGCAGCCGTAAAAGAGGAATTCAATAAAAAAATCAATGGAGAACTCACCGTACAAGAAATGGATTTCAATTTACTGGCCGATTTTCCTAATTTCTCTTTTACCCTGGTACAGCCCAAAATCAAAGATTCCCTATACGTCCTGCATAAGCAGTATCTTTTCGAGGCAGACAAAATACACTTACAGCTGGCATTGCTAAAATTGTTGCAAAACGAACTTCGCATCAAATCTGTCATTCTGCAAAACGCAAATATTCATTTATTCAAAGATAAACAAGACTATTCCAACATGAGCGTATTTAAACAAAATACAGCTTCTTCGGATACCGCCAGCAGCGGAAGTTTGGGTATGGAACTGAACCTGCAAAGAGTAATATACCGGAATGTACATTTCCAGTATATTGATTCTTTACGGAATAAAACCATAGGTTTCCGCTTAGCCAATGCCTTTACCCAGCTCGATAGAAAAAAAGATATAATAGATATCCTCCTGAAAGGCCGGGTGAACTTTGATGGGCTTACTTTTAATGCTGCTAAAGGAGGTTTCCTTAAAAACAAAGAGGCGGAACTTCAACTCCACTTAACGTATCATACTCTGGAGAAACAGTTAGCTATTTCTCCATCAGACATTCATATTGGCCAAGAAAATTACCAGGTAAAAGGGAATTTACTGTTCAATAAGCCCATTTCCCTGTTTCTGGTATTTACCGCCCCACAGGCCAGTTTACAAAAGGTAACGCCATTGCTTCCGGAAAACATTGCAAAAAAACTCAACCGGTTCACGGTAGACAGGCCAGTACAGGCAATAGCAACTCTTTCTACCCAGCTGCTGCCTGGGTATGTACCACACCTGGAAGTACAGTTTAAAGCCAATAATACCAGCATCACCTACAAAGGGCAGACTTTTACCCATGTTGATATGACTGGCCGTTTTGTAAACCAGCTCGACTCTACCCTAGAGCAGAGTGATGAGAATTCCGCCGTAGAAATTACCCAGTTCGCAGGCCGTTATGAAAATTTGCCCTATAAAGCCACTTTCACAGTTACTCAGCTTACTGATCCGAAAATCAACCTGGTCGGTTCGGCTAATATCGCCCTGAAACAAGCCAATCATTTACTGGATGAGGAAAAAATGCAACTGGGTACAGGTAAAGCTAATATCGATTTCAAATACAAAGGTGATCTGGCTCATTTCTTTGATACAACAAATGATACAATACCCGGAAAACTCTCAGGCACTATTGAGATTAAAGATGGCTCATTCCATTATTATCCACGCAAGTTTGAGTTCGCCAAAATAAACAGCACTTTCAAATTCGATCAATCGGATATTGCCATACAATCTTTAAAATTTAAGCTTAATAATAACGATATACAGGTAAAGGGACGTATTGAAGATTTTTTCCCTTTATTCCTTTATGACCGGGGTAAAATTCAGGCAAATATGGAAGTAAGCACTCCTGCTTTCAATTTCGATGATTTTAAATCTCCTGGCTCTCTTGAAAAAATGGGCCTTATTAAAAGAAAAAAAAGCAGCCAGACCAAAAGATTAATTGCTTCCAGACTAGACTCACTGATCGAAAAACTGGAATGCCGCCTGGCATTTCATGCCGATGAGATTAAATACAGGAAATTTGAAGCAAGCGGCGTAAATGGAAATATCACCTTAGATGACAATTTTGTGGGTCTGGATAATATAGAAATGAGCAGTTCCGGAGGAAATTTTAATCTCGATGGCCGGATCAACGACCTGAGCAAATCGGTGGGCAACCTCCAGATAAAAGCCCGTATACAGGATGCAGATGTGCGGAATCTGTTTTATTCCTTTGAGAATTTCAAACAAAAAACCCTGGAAGACAAGAACCTGATGGGGAAACTTCAGGCAGACATTACTTTTTCCTCTACTTTTGACCAGGCCTATAACTTACAGCCCGAAAGTATGGAAGGCCGCATGTATGTACAACTTAAAGAAGGCCGTCTGATGAATTTTGAGCCACTGGAGAAAATAAGTAATGTCGTGTTCAAAAAAAGGGATTTCAGCGATATTACCTTTGCCGATATTATTAATGATATTGAGCTGAAAGGGCAGGATCTGATGATTTCAAGGATGGAAATTGCTTCCAGTGTGCTTACCTTCTTTGTGCAGGGGATTTTCAGTTTCAAAGATACTACTGATCTGAGTATTCAGTTGCCTTTAACCAACCTGAGAAAAAGGGATGATGATTACGTACCTGAAAACATTGGTGTACATTCAGATGCCGGATCGAGTATTTACCTGCGGGCAAGGGCGCAATCGGCTGCTGAGAAAGTAAAAATCACGCTAGATCCTTTCAAAAAAGGCGTGAAGGAAGCCAAGAAAAAAAGTTAACATAGCCTTAAAGAAACGTTAATCACTATTCTTCCAGACTTTTTTATTTTGCCACCAGATTATAAAGGCGGCAAATGAATCCGTCTACATTATTCCATCATGTGTTTTTCCTGGAAGGTCGACAATTATCGTTTAACTATGCTTTTTAGATTAATTTTGTACTTGTTTATACAACAGGATAAAATATAATTTGGCACATCTCGTAAAACGTGTAACACCATAGCAGTTTTTTAAGTAAAAACTATTGTTCAACAAGTTATAGGTTTTAGGGAAATGAAAAGAAGAGACTGGTTAAAAACCATAGGAATGGCATCCTGCCTGCTTCCATTCGGGATGTCAGGTATACAGGTTCCTTCATTGGCCAATGCCGGGCGAAAAAAAGCCATTACCATTGCGCATATTACTGATATTCATGTACAGCCTGGTTTACGGGCACCCAAAGGATTAGCGAAATGTTTTAATCACCTCCAGTCCCTGCCTGATAAAGTAGAATTGATCCTCAATGGGGGCGATTGCATTATGGATGCGCTGAGCCGGGATAAATCTACAGTAGCCAAGCAATGGAAAGTATGGAATAAAGTGGTTGAAAATGAATGTTCTCTTAAAATGGTGAACTGTATTGGCAACCATGATATCTGGGCAGCTGGCGAAAAAAATGACCAGTTATATGGAAAAAACTGGGCCAAAGAGAAATTACAGCTTGAGAAAGGATATTTTAGCTTTGACCAGGCCGGATGGCATTTTATTGTACTGGATAGTGTACAACTGAAAGCCGAAGGCGGATATATAGCCAAACTGGATGAAGAACAATTTGACTGGCTTAAAACCGATTTACGAAAGGTACCTGACCGTACACCAGTGCTCGTATTGTCGCATATCCCAATTGTATCAGCTGCTGCCTTTTTTGATGGAGACCGCCGGAAGAACGGAGGCTGGCAAATTCCAGGATCTTTCGTTCACATGGATGCCAATGAGATAACTGACCTGTTTTATAAACACAAAAATGTAAAAGTATGCCTGAGCGGACACTTGCATCTATTGGATAAAGTAGAATATAATGGCATTACATTTTTATGCAACGGTGCCGTGTGCGGCAACTGGTGGAATGGTTCATATAAAGAAACCAAGCCCGGGTATTCGGTGCTCAACTTATACGATGATGGTTCTTTTGACCATACCTATACGAATTACCGCAATACACAGGCTTAGAAGTGCTACAGATTTTAACCTCAGGCTGTCTCTTTCAGCAAGCGGCGTACAATTTTACCAATATTCGACTTAGGCAGATCTTTCCTGAACTCAATGTGTTTGGGAACTTTGTAACCAGTAAAGTTTTCCCGGCAATATTTCCGCATATCATCTTCCGTGAGGTTCTGGTCTTTTTTCACTACAAAAACCTTTACTGCTTCACTGGATTTAGCATCTGGTACGCCAATGCAGGCTACTTCCAGTACACCAGGATGTTTGGCAATTACATCTTCTATTTCGTTGGGGAATACTTTCATGCCTGATACAATGATCATGTCTTTTTTCCGGTCTACTATCTTGAAAAAGCCATCTTCATCCATTACACCAATATCACCGGTTTTAAACCATTCTCCTTCAAATACTTTTGCTGTTTCATCAGGGCGGTTCCAGTAGCCAGGCATTACCTGTGGTCCTTTGGCCCATATTTCTCCACTTTCCCCTACAGCTGCTTCTGTACCATCTTCTTTCATAATTTTTAACTCCGTATTAGGCCATGGAAGTCCAATGGTGCCCAGCTTGGCTTTGCCATCTATCGTATTGCTACATAAAACCGGTGAGGTTTCAGAAAGGCCATAGCCTTCTGCAGGTACAGAGCCGGTAGCTTTTGCCCATTTTTCGGCAACGGCTGTTTGTAAAGCCATCCCTCCGGCTGAGGTTATTTTCAGGTGGCTGAAATCTATTTTTGAAAAATCAGGATGGTTGAGCAGGCCATTATATAAAGTATTTACTCCGGTGATAATCGTAAATTTATATTTGATCAGGTCTTTGATAAAGGCCTTCATATCCCTGGGATTAGTAATCAGCACGTTCAAACAGCCACTTTTGAGGGCTGTTAGGGCATTCACTGTAAGTGAATAAATGTGGTACAGCGGGAGGGCCGTTATGATAATATTATCTTTGGTTTCATCTGTTCTGGAACTCATCCAGGCATAGTTCATTTCCACATTTGCCACAATATTACGGTGCGTCAGCATAGCACCTTTAGAAACGCCTGTAGTTCCACCAGTATACTGAATGAATGCAACATCTGATCCTTTCAGTGCCACCTTCTTATAGGCTGATCCATCGGCTTTAATGGCTTTACCGAAGGGGATAGCCTTAGGCAGATTATAGGAAGGAACCATTTTCTTTATATACTTCACTACCGTATTTACAATCAGCTTTTTAGGAAAGCCCATCAGGTCGCCTAATTCGGTAACGATCACATGCTGTATACTGGTTTTATCGAGCACCTTCTCCAGGTTTACCGCAAAGTTGGCCAGAATTACAATGGCTTTGGCACCAGAATCTTTAAACTGATGCTCCATTTCCCGGGGGTATACAAAGGATTGGTATTTACTACAATAAGTCCGGCACGTAAGGCACCCAGCATAGCTACCGGGTACTGAAATATATTCGGCATTTGCAGGGCAATCCGGTCTCCTTTCTGCAACTTAAGATCATTCTGAAGAAAAGACGCAAAGTTTTTCGACAGCCTGTCCATTTCTGTAAAGGAAAGTTCTACACCCATATTAGCGTAGGCTGGCTTGGCATTGAATTTGGCGAAACCTTCTTCCATCAATTCTACCAGAGAAGGATAGCTATCCGGGTTAATCTGGTGAGGAGTACCTTTTGTATAATGTTTGTACCAGATATGATCTCGCTGCGGGGTAAGGGTTGCCTGAATGTCCATGTCTATTAGATTTTTACTTAAATATAATCATTTCCAAATTTAATATAAATTTTATTATATGTTATTCTGTAAAAGTTCTATGTATCTCAACAGGATTAAATTTTTTAACGGATAAGTATAATTCATTCCGGGAGCTTTACATAGGTAAATGAATCGTTCATCAGATAAAACTGCAGGTTCACATAATCTGCAAGCATCATATATTCAATCTGCCTACATTTTCGCATCATTTTAACCTATCCTTATGAAAATATCTGTACAACCAGCTTTTGCAAGAAATCTTCTCTCTATTGTTGCCCTGTTTACTATCATTCTCATAAGCGCTGAAAAGAGTCAGGCTCAGGGCTGTGTAGCCGTACGGCACATGTCTACTTGTGGAAATCCCAACGCGGCTAATACTAATACCAATCTAATGGCTGGCCAGTGGCAGGTATCCGCTTCTTACCGCTATTTCCGTTCTTTCCGCCATTTCAGGGGCAATCATGAAGAAAAAGAAAGACTGAAAATAGGCAATGAAGTAATTAATACGACCAATGCCCTGGATCTGGGTGTAACTTATGCTCTTACCAACCGGCTGAGTTTTAGTGCCGTTGTACCGCTCAGCTATACCGACCGATCTTCCTGGTATGAGCATGTAGACCGTGTGAATGGACCCCGTTACCACTCGCAAGCCTATGGCTTAGGAGACATCCGCTTGCAGGCTAGTTACTGGCTGATTGATGCTGAAAAATATACAAATGGAAATATTGCCATAGGTGCTGGTGTAAAACTTCCTACCGGGAATTTTAATACTCAGGATGAATTTCATATCAAAAGAAATGACCAGGTTGTGTTAGAACGTAGGCCGGTTGATCAGTCTTTACAATTAGGCGATGGGGGCGTAGCAGGTTTACTGGAGATTCAGGCGTATCATAAGTTATTTAATAATGCCACAGCCTACATCAGCGGTTTTTATATGATTAATGCCCGGGATACTACCAAAACCCGTACCTACCGCGAAACTTTAAATACTACCCTAGCTAACGAATCTTATCTTTCGGTGCCAGACCAGTTTTCTGCAAGGGCAGGGATAAATTATGCAGTGTTTCCTTCTAAAGGAATTTATGTGAGCCTAGGCGGACGTTTTGAGGGGGTTCCGGTACGTGACCTGATTGGAAAAAGCAACGGATTCCGCCGCCCGGGACATATATTTTCTGTAGAGCCAGGCATTACCTATGCACATGGCAAAAACATCGTTACGCTGGGAGTGCCAGTTGCCCTCATCCGCAACCGTACCAAAAGCGTAACAGACCGGCAAATGAACCGGCACGGAGATGCGGCTTTCGCCGATTATCTGGTATTTCTCAACTATGCACACAGGTTTTAATAAATTAATAAAGGAAAACTAAAAAAGGGCTAGACGTTTGTTCAGCCCTTTTTTCATGCTTTGCCTTACAAAAGAATTTTTACTTTATCTAACTATTATTTATTTGTGTCAATAATCAGGTAGATGATGTCTTTGTTCTTACTCCGTCCTTACTTTCTTTGTCTTGACACAAAGAAAGTAAGCAAAGAAAAGTCAAGAAAAAACAATGCTTCCCCGCTACAAGCCTACGCAATGCCCGCTGTTTTTTCGGGCCATCACGCATGGAATTTTTGTTTTATTTTAATTATTTAATAGATCAGGTTACTTCTTCTGCCCATGTTTAAGGTAATATAGAAAGTCTAATTCATAGCTTTTTCCATCTTTCCAATAGTAAACAGAGCGTATTTCAGGAATCGAATCATATAAAGATTCTTCAGAAAAGTTAATTCCTACAATCGAATATTTTCTTATGTTATCAGGGCTCTCTTTAGGATAAAAGAAATCACTAGCTTCTGTTGTACAAAATCTAATTGATTCAACAGGAAGTTTCGTCTTTACTGTATCCAGATATTTGTAGGATAACATAATAAAATCATAATTACTGAAACATTCGTCCTTATATCCATCTATCACTATAAAATGATCAAAGGGACCATTTTTCGTTATTTTGCCGCGATACTATATAGGTTTCAGTTTAGCAGTAAAGTGGGAGTTGTAGCTATCTATAGGATCTTTCTGAAAGCATCCTCCAAAAAACCTATAAAAGCTAAAAGCAAATAATGAAGTAAGTATTTTTTCATATACCTTTTAAGAATAGTCGCAGATTACCCACCATCTCAAATTTAGATTATAACTTCACAAAATACAGTATCAGATAAAGTTATTAATGATTTGCTTATATCTGTATCTAATCAACTTAACCCATATTCAATTATTTTCAATTACTTTTCTACCTTAATTAGATACCGTTTTTCCACCGCTTTATCTCTGGTATTGGGATTGAGGAAAGGCAAGGTGAGGGTGGAAACATGAAAATGGTCGAAAGTTGCTACGATTTCAGGATTTACCTGTAAGGCCCGGATAATATTCAAACCTTCGGTATTGGTATATACCCAGTAAGTGCTTCCGGGATGTCTTGCACCAGGAGTACCGGTTTCGGTGAGAGAAGGAATAATCTTGCGGCTATATAAATCCAGGGAATACATATAAGCTTTGTAGTAATAAAACTGGTTCTGATCGATGCCGTGTTCCAGCACATACCTGGCCGCCACCGCTGGCGACTGATACTTGAATAACTCCGGATAGACATGTGCATTCAACGCAAAATTAGCGCCGGTAATACCAATCAAAGAAGGTAGTATGAGCTTGCTAAAAGCTGTTTTCCCTTTCCAGAACATATATAAACTTCCACTAAAAAAGGCCAGAAGGATCAGCCATAGAAATGCATTTTTCAACGGGAAAGAAATAAGCACCAATAAAGCAATGGCCGTCCAGACGATGAGTATCACAAATAACTGTATGCTTTTCCATATTGTGAATACTCTGGTCTGAGAAGAGTTGGTAATGATTTCGTAGAGGTATTTCCCGGTCAGGATGGCCGCCAGTGGAAACAGTACAAAAATATAATGTGGCAACTGGTATTTAGATAAAGATAAAGCAATATATGGAAACAGGAAACCGCCCCAGGTAAGGGCTTCCTCTTCGGAGTTAATTCTGAACTTCTGCCGGAATAAAGCCACCGTTTTCCTGAAAAAGGCCACAATAAACAGCAGTGACCAGGGCAAAAAACTCCATAAAAAGGTATGCATGAAGAAGAAGAAATCCGCATTATTTTTCCATACATTTTCCCCGGTAATCCGCCCGAAACTTTGTGTCCAGAAGAAAAACCGCAAGCCAGACACGCCGGTTTGGCCATTTACTACGGTTTCCGGATGGGCATCATATTGCTGATATAAGCCAATACACATGGGAAGCAATACTATTCCTACCCAGACCAGACCCACCAGCCATTGCCACCTGAAAAAAGAAGCCCATTGCCGTTTGAGTATAAAATCAGTAGTAAAGGCAAGTGCAGGCACCATTACGCCGATCGGACCTTTCGCCAGCATGGCTAAGGCAACCCCGGTAAATCCCAGAATGAGGTTCAGAAAACTACCAGTCTGATTGAATACCGCCAGTTGCCAGACAGCAAAAATGACTGCCCCAGTTAAATTGGTATCAGTACGCACATCGTGGTTGAACAGGAAAAAAGCCTGACAGGAAGCTAATACCAGAGCCGCTATGTAGCCTGTTTCTTTGTTATAATAGAGTTTAGCTAACTTATAGGTAGAATAGGTTGCCAGCAAAGAGAATAGAAACGAAGGAAGCTTGTAAGCAAAATTTGATACCCCAAATAATTTATAGGACAATGCCGAAAGCCAGAAAATAAGTGGTGGTTTGTCCAGGTAGTTTTCGTAGCGGTTATAGAGTTTGAGAAAATTACCAGTCTCCAGCATCTCCCGCGACATCGAAGCATACTGAGTGGCATCTACATCCATTACATCCAGAAATAGTCCAATACCATATACCACATAAATACCCACAAAAGGCAGCCATTTGAGCCAGGGATTTTCAGAAGCAAGTAAAACAGTAACCGGATTTGATTGCGTAGTTGGAGTAGTAGCGGTTGATTTCAAAGCAGCAGTAAAACAGGTGGATGATTAAGAAAGAACCGGGGAAATATACATAGGGATATCCTCCAGAAATTGATAGCTCTGGCTGGCATGGTCGATGCGGCAGCAATGATACGAAAGGCCATTTACTACAATCAGGTAAGGTGCTTTTAAGATATAATTATACCTGGCTGCCTGCTCAAATACGGCTTGCGTAATAGGTACATATACATCCTTGCATTCAACTACAATCAAAGGCTTTCCTACTGAATCGAAAATGACCAGATCCGTCCGTTTAGGCAGATTATTATATTTGAGGCCACCTTCCGCTTTCATTAAGGCTTTGGGATAATGGTATTTATTGATCAGAAAATGCACAAAATGTTGCCGTACCCATTCTTCAGGGGTTAAAAAGACATACTTTTTGCGTAATATGTCAAAAATGAAGAGTTTATCATCCTTCTTCTTAATTTTGTGTTCGTATGGTGGCAGATTTAAGGCAATCATGAGGCAAAATTACGAATTACAAACGACGAATGCTGCAAAACCTGAGGTTTTATCGCTCTTTAAAAACGTGAATTACCCTGACAAAGTATAACCGTTCAACCAAAGCCATACCGACGCCTGAATGGAAAATTATAGCATATGAAAACCAAAGAAGAAATAGTAAAAGACTGGCTTCCCCGGTATACTGGCAGGCCACTGAAAGATTTTGGTGAGTACATTTTGCTCACGAATTTTCACAATTATGTAGAAATGTTTGCCAACCAGTTTGATGTGGAAATTATAGGTCAGGGTAAACCGATGCAAACGGCTACGGCCAATAATATTACCATCATCAACTTTGGGATGGGTAGTGCCATGGCGGCAACCGTGATGGATCTATTATCGGCTGTAAAACCCAAAGCTGCGCTGTTCCTGGGAAAATGTGGCGGACTGAAAAAGAAAACCCAGCCGGGCGACCTGATTCTGCCAATTGCCGCCATTCGGGGCGAAGGAACCAGTGATGATTATATGCCGCCAGAAATTCCGGCTCTCCCCTCCTTTCGTCTGCAACGAGCTGTTTCCTCCATGATCAAAAAATATGAACTCGATTACTGGACTGGTACTGTATACACGACCAACCGCCGGGTGTGGGAACATGATGATGCGTTTAAAGAATATCTGAAGAAAATACGTGCCATGGGCATTGATATGGAAACGGCTACTATTTTTATTGTGGGCTTTACCAACGAAATTCCGCATGGTGCCTTGCTGCTGGTATCCGATACACCCATGACACCGGAGGGTGTAAAAACTTCAGAAAGTGATAAGCGGATTACATCGCAGTTTGTAAACAAGCATTTGCAGATCGGCATTGATGCCCTGCAGGAACTGGCGCATTCCGGAGAGTCGGTGAAACACCTGCGGTTTGAATAAGCGGTTTCAATTATTAATCGCTTTCCATTTAAAGGGACAATTAATTTATTAGCTTGCAAAAAATTTGAATATCTAGGAATTACTGCCTGACATATGCTATTATTAATCCGGCAGTATAAATGCATGTTTAAAAATCAACTCACAAATCTGCATGGAAACAGCAATCCAATCGAAAATTGATACCTGGCTCAGCGGCAACTACGACCCCATGACCAAACAGGAAATTCAGCAACTCATCAGCGCCGGTAACGAAACCGAATTGGCTGATGCGTTTTACAAAGACCTTGAATTCGGAACCGGTGGATTACGGGGTACCATGGGGGTAGGCTCCAACCGGATGAATAAATACACGGTCGGAATGGCTACCCAGGGATTAGCCAATTATCTGAAAATCAGTTTTCCTGGTGAGCAACTGAAAGTAGCGATTGCCCATGACAGCCGCAACAACAGCGACTATTTTGCCCGTATCACTGCCGATGTGTTTTCTGCCAATGGTATCAAAGTATATTTCTTCAAAGAACTTCGCCCTACTCCAGAATTGTCTTTTGCTATTCGCCATTTGGGATGCCAGAGCGGTGTAGTGGTAACGGCTTCACATAATCCTAAGGAATACAACGGCTATAAGGCTTACTGGAACGATGGCGCTCAGCTGATTGCGCCCCATGATAAAAATGTGATCAAGGAAGTAGAGAAAATAAAATCGGTAGATGAAGTAAAATTCCAGCGTGTGGATAGCAATGTAGAACTGGTTGGTGAGGAAATTGACAAAGTATATATCGACAATATTCTTTCGCTTTCCATTTCAAAAGATGCGATTCAACGGCAAAAAGACCTGAAAATTGTATTTACTCCGATTCATGGAACTGGCATTACACTGGTGCCACAGGTATTAAAGAAGATGGGCTTCACCAATGTGCATGTGGTAGAAGCACAAGCTACCCCAGATGGCAATTTCCCAACCGTGATTTATCCCAATCCGGAAGAAAAAGAAGCCCTGAGCCTGGCTTTGCAGCAAGCCGAAAAACTCGATGCTGACCTGGTAATGGCTACCGACCCCGATGCTGACCGGGTGGGAATTGCTGTAAAGAATCATCATGGCAAATTCCAGCTCATGAATGGCAACCAGACTGGTAGTTTGCTGATTTATTATATGCTGAGAGCCTGGAAAGAATCCGGCAAGATTACCGGGAAGGAATACGTGGTAAAAACCATCGTAACTACTGACCTGATTGATAAAATGGCGGCATCTTTCGGCGTAGAATGTTTCAATACGCTTACTGGCTTTAAATACATTGCCGGAATCATGCGTGACCTGGAAGGCAAGAAGAAATTTATTGCCGGTGGCGAAGAAAGTTATGGCTATCTGGTAGGTGATTTTGTACGCGATAAAGATGCCATTACTTCCTGTGCGATGATCGCTGAACTGGTGGCTTATGCCAAAGACAAAGGCATCAGTTTGTTTGATATGCTAATGGAAGTGTATATGCAATACGGCTTCTACTACGAAACGCTGGTTTCTCTCACCAAAAAAGGCATGACCGGTGCCCAGGAGATCAAGCAAATGATGGTGAACTTACGCAACAATCCGCCTAAAACGATTAATGGTTCGCCGCTGCTCTACCTTAAGGATTACGAAAACCGTATGGAAACTCATGTGCCAACTGGAAAAACCACTCCAATGAATTTTGATAAGTCGGATGTTTTGCAGTTTATTACCGAAGATGGAAGCAAAATTTCTGCCCGTCCATCAGGAACAGAACCGAAAATTAAGTTCTATTTCAGCGTAAATGCACCGCTCAAACGCAAAGAGGATTTCGACCAGGTAGCTGTGCAATTACAAGAAAAAGTAAAAGCGATTGTAGAAGAAATGAGCCTGAAATAGAGGAAGTTTTAACTCAAAAAATACCAGAAGAGGTAGATACTTGTGTCTGCCTCTTTTTCGTTTTATAAGGGCATTGGGTTAAACAGGTGTATTTCTGAGATTTATTCCAAGTCTTCAACCAGCTTTTCAATCATCCTATCCAGATGAAAACCCATGTCCGCACCTTACAGCTAAGCCTGTTCATTTGCTTATTCCTGCTATGTTCTTCCTCCTGGGCTACCCATATTAGTGGCGGCTATATTGCTTATAAATGGCTGCAACGCAATGATTATGAAATCACGGTAGGACTATTTTATGATATCGGTGGGGTGCCGGTTGTACCTGAGCAGCAAGTTTTTATCTATGGTATTGAAGCGCAGCAAATTATGTTGCCTTTGCGAAAGTATATGAATCCGAAACCTGGCTCTCAAGTTGGACTGGCTTTATATTCAACTATATATACCTTTCCGGAAGTCTCATTTTTTGGAGGTGTGCGTAATAAGATAGCTGTTAGGATCGATAACCGGAGCGGAAATATTTTGAATATGTTTTCCTCTATTAATACCTCATTCTATATAGAAACAGAAATATATGTCAACTCCTTTCTGGGCATTAACAGTTCTGCAGCTCCTGCAGATACTATGGCTTCTGTATCCGGAAAAGTGAACAAAGCATTAACAGCAGATTTGTCTTCCATTGATCCGGATGGAGATTCCCTGGTATACAAACTCATTACTCCCATGCAAAATGCCTGGCGGAATGTGGAAGGTTACCGTTCTCCTGAATTCCTTTGTACAGACTGCACATTTACTCTCAACCCTCAAACCGGGCAGTTAACCTGGAATAAGCCAGTTTTACAGGGTGCGTATGCAATCGCTGTAATGGTAGAAGAATGGCGAAAAATCCCAGGAACCAGTCAGAGTCTTCGAATGGGATATACCATCAAGGATATTCTACTGGTCATCAGCGATTAGCTTTAGGAGTACTACAAATGACCATTGACCAATGACCAAAATTCAGCCTTATGAAATCTACAATTTATATCTCCTTTATCACTTGCAGCCTATTTTCTCTCTGGCAATGCACGCCTGTACAAGAACAAAAGCCTGTTTCTACCAATCCTCTGGTAGAGCTCAATCAGCTTAGCGGGAATACCTCCAGAATTTGGAAGATCAGCAGTGTGAGCATTAATGGAGTAAGCCAAGCCCTGGACGATTGCCAGAAGTTTACAGAAATCACTTTTTCAAAAGAAAAAAGCGGAACACTGGATTTTTATGATACCAGTTGCGGCAAACAAGCTCAGGCTTTCTCCTGGGAAACCACACCAGATACCCTTACTATTCTACTAGCCAATCAGGAAAGACAGAAATTAGTGATCCAGGAATTAAATCAATCGACCTTCAAATATACTACTGTAGCAGCAGAAGGTTTGAGTTATGCGTTTACCCTGACCACAAAATAGAAAAGGCAGGAAATCTATTCCTGCCTTTTCTATTTATACTTGTTCCGCTTTATAGCCAGCCTTTTGAATGGCATCTTTAATTTTATCTGGTCCGGCATTTCCGGTTTCTACAGTAAGCACCCGGTCTGGATTTTGTAAGTCTACCTGCCAGTTTCCAGCTATGCCTTCCAGGGCATTGAGGTGAGGCGTTACTGCAGCCACACAACCTCCACATTTAATATTGGTTTTAAATTTTAGCGTTTTCATAGATACTGATTTTAATTGAATGCTTTCTAATTAGTATTTCAATGGGATACCAGTTTTTTGCTGTTCCTGTGAATGTACCTTACAAAGGTAGGCAGATCATTTCATAGCTGCTTTACATAAAAACCAGATTGATGTATATAATTTTGTGGCAGATGATAGGTTTTTAGAAAACGGGTGCTTTACTTTATTGTTCATTTTTTAACCTAAACCCTGTTTCTTCCCAAATGATTACCCGGTACTGCCGTTTTGCTTTTCTTTTACTTACTTTATTAGTTATTCATCTTGACAGCATTGCCCAGAAAAATAATGCTCTTTCTACGCAGCTCAAACAAAGCCAGTTATCTGAAGACATCCGCCTAAACCAGATTGGTTTCTATCCGAAAGCGCCCAAAATGGCTGTACTTGTGAAAGAAGGAGGAACTACGTATTATATTGCTACCCCGGATTTGCAGCGTACCGTTTTTACAGGCAAACTGAGCGAACCCCGTACTTCTCCCTTTTCAGGCAAACAAACCCGGATGGCCGATTTTTCAGCCTTCATCCAACCTGGAAAGTATGTTCTCTGGATTCCGGAAATCGGACATTCTTATCCATTTCAGATCACAAACCAAATTCACACTCCTTTAACTGCAGCGGCTATCAAATCCTATTATTTTCAACGCATGTCTACCGCTTTGCCAGAGAAATATGCCGGAAAATGGGCAAGGGCTGCTGGTCATCCGGATGATAAAGTACTTATCCATCCTTCTGCTGCTTCAACGCAACGGCCTACCGGAACTCAGATATCTGCCCCATATGGGTGGTATGATGCCGGCGATTATAACAAATACATTGTAAACAGTGGTATTACCATGGGTACGATGCTTGCTGCCTACGAAGATTTTCCTGCCTATTTTGATACGCTCCAGCTCCATATTCCAGAAAGTAATAATCAATTACCCGATCTGCTGGATGAGTTATTATGGAACCTGCGCTGGATGCTCGCCATGCAAGACCCAAATGATGGAGGTGTTTATCACAAACTGACCAATGCCAAGTTCGATGGAATGGTTATGCCGGAAGCCGCCACACAACCCAGGTATGTGGTACAAAAAAGCACAACTGCTGCCCTCGATTTTGCAGCCGTAATGGCCCAAGCCAGCCGGATAGTCAAAAAATTTCCGCAAGCTTTACCTGGCTTGGCTGATTCCTGTATTACCGCTGCCGAAAAAGCCTGGACCTGGGCCGAGCAACATCCGGATGTATTGTATAAACAGGAAGCCATGAACCAGCAGTTTGACCCCGATGTAGTAACTGGTGCCTATGGCGATAATAAACCTGACGATGAATTCATATGGGCAGCTTCAGAATTGTATATCACTACCAAAAATGACAAGTATTATACCGCTGTAAACCTGTTTCCAGATACTCAAATGCCTTTGCCTTCCTGGGCACAGGTACGCTTGCTCGGATACTATTCTCTGGCCAGACATCAAAAAACCTTGAGTGCCATAGCCCAGAAAGATTTTGCAGAGCTGAAGAAACGCATTATTGGGTTTGGTGATGAATTGATTAGTGGCGTTTCTGCCCAACCGTATGGCACCGTGATGGGAAAAACAGCGAAAGATTATATCTGGGGAAGCAGTTCTGTTGCGGCAAACCAGGGGATAGCGCTGATTCAAGCCTATTTGTTAAGCGGCGATAAAAAATACCTGGATTATGCGCTTACTAACCTGGATTATCTATTAGGGCGCAATGCAACCGGCTATTCTTTCCTCACCGGTTATGGCAGCAAAACACCTATGCATCCGCATCACCGGCCTTCTGTTGCAGATAAAGTAACCGAACCTGTGCCAGGCTTACTATCCGGCGGACCTAATGCCAATGCCCCCAGGCAGGATAAATGTACGACCTATACTTCTACCATAGCGGATGAAGTGTTTACTGATAACGATTGTTCGTATGCCTCCAATGAAGTTGCCATTAACTGGAATGCGCCTTTTGTGTATTTAGCTGCTGCTATAGAAGCTCTTCAATATAAAGCTGGGTATGGCAATAGGCAGAAGAAATAAAGGCTTTTTGCATAAAGCATTTCTTCAAATTCTCCTAAAAAATCAAAAATTAGATCAAAAGCTTGATTTGCCAGAGAAAGGGAAGTAAATTGCCCTATTGTGTACTATTGCCCATTATTTTGTCTGTCTACAACAACATATGTAGAATAAATTTTCGCCTTGTTCCCATTCTGATGTAGAAATACCAGCCTTTATACCTAAATCCATTGAAAATCTAAACCAAATTTGTTTAAATACCCTGTATGACTCTTTCTCGTTTTTCCTGGAAAATCATTCCGCTGCTTATTTTTTGCTGTTTTACTCATTTTTTTGCCCTTGCCCAGAAATCTCTTCTGTTTACCCCAGTCTCATTAGATGATTTAAGCGCCTTTAAGCCTGTAGCTGGAAACTGGAAAATAAGCGGCGATGTAACTGCCGACCGGAGCAAAGACCAGACACTACAAGTCAGTTCCGGAAAAGGTGTTTTAGTAAATCTGCCAGATTCAAAAAATAAGGATAACATTTTTGCTGGCTTTGAACATGGAAATATAGAACTGGAACTGGATTTTATGATGGCTAAAGGCTCCAACTCTGGTATCTATCTGCAGGGGCGTTATGAAGTTCAGTTGTTCGACAGCTGGGGAGTTACCAATTCCCGCTCATCAGATTGTGCCGCCATTTACGGACGCTGGGATGAGAAAAGACCCGATGGACAAAAAAGCTACGAAGGGCACCCACCCAGGGTAAATGTTAGCCGGGCTCCCGGATTATGGCAAACCATGAAAATTGTATTTCAGGCACCGGTTTTTAATGCACAAGGCAAAAAAACAAAGAATGCAAGATTTATAAAAGTAATTCATAATGGAGTGGTGGTACATGAAAATGTGGAACTGACCGGCCCTACCCAGTCTGCCGCTTTCCAGGTTGAAAAACCCTTTGGTCCGCTGATGCTTCAAGGAGATCATGGTCCGGTAGCCTTCCGCAATATCCGCTACAAACGTTATGACCAGCCAGCTGTACAGTTAAATAATCTGGCTTATAAATACTACGAAGGCAAGTTCAATAACCAGGCTGATTTTATTCAGTTAACTGCCAAAAAATCAGGCAAGGTAGAAGAAAAAGCGCAACTCGTAGAAAGCCCGAATAATTTTGCTTTGCAATTGAATGGTACGTTTCAGGCGCCTTCCAGCGGAGAGTATCTGTTTGAAATCAAATGTATGGGGGGCGCTACACTTAGTATTGATGGCAAACCTGTTATCAGTTACGATGGCTTTCATTATCCCGAGGAATGGGCCAGTGGACAAACCAACTTACAGGCTGGTTCGCACGAAATGACTATTAATTATTTCCGGAGTCAATATCCCTGGCTGCGCTCAATGCTGAGTATGTATGTAGAAGGTCCTGGCGTGGTACGCCAGCCTGTTGCCCTGCCTACTTCCCTTCCTGACCCGGAATATATAGAGCCGATTCTGGTAAATACACCTGAAACCAGAATGGTACGCAGCTTTATATGGGACAATAATCACAAAAGAACAAATTGTATTTCGGTGGGTGAGCCTGGCGGCATACATTATACTGTTGATCTGAATCAGGGAAGCCTTTTCCAGGTATGGAAAGGCGGTTTTCTGGATGCAACCGATATGTGGCATGACCGGGGCGAACCTCAAATCGTGAAGCCGGTAGGCAGTACCCTTATCATGTCTGGAGAGCCTGCTTTAGCGATGCTTGCCAGTAATAATGCCGTTTGGCCTGATTCTGTGAAGGAAACAGACAATTTTCAATTCAAAGGTTATTCAGTAGATGCCCGCAACAGACCTACCTTCCGCTATACCATGAATGGGCTAAACATTCAGGACCAGACCTTGCCAGATGATAATAACCGGATGCTGAACCGCCAGATTCAGGTAAAAAGCAATGGGCAGGATACTAAAAATCTTTGGTGTCTGGTAGCATCTGGAAGTAAGATCAGCCAGTTGCCGGATGGCGCATATAGCATCAACGACAAAATGTATTACCTGGAAGTGGAAACTGGCGGAGAAAAACCTGTGATCCGCAAATCGAAAAACCGGGAAGAACTACTGATCCCTGTACGTCTGAAAGACAATCAGGCTTCTGTTAAATACAGAATTATCTGGTAGCCTGTTTCACTCATTAACTGAATTTACTACTCATGAAAACATATTTGAATATCCATTCAATCTCCCCTAAAAATACTGCTGTTCCTGTCAATATAGTGAATGAATGTTTGTCTAAAAGCTGGCGATTTGTAAAAATAACACTGGCTGCTACGCTATTCCTTTCGTCTACGCTGAGCTTTGCCCAGAATGCAGCCCAAGGTTCTAAACCTGGTGCAGAGGAGGAAGAGTATTACAAAATCATTACCGTACCCATTCCCAAAAATGTAGAGCTTGAAGTAGGTGGTTTGGCTACTATGCCCGATGGTCGGCTGGCCGTTTCTACCCGGAAAGGAGATGTATGGCTAATAGAAAACCCCTATATGCGTGACCAGGGAATTCCCTACTTCAAGCGTTTTGCTCAAGGATTACATGAACCTTTAGGACTGGCTTACCATAATAACTCGCTCTATCTGACCCAGCGCAGCGAACTCACCAGGTTGCGTGATACTAATGGCGACGACAGAGCCGATGATTATGAAGTGATTTATTCCTGGCCATTATCCGGAAACTATCATGAATATTCCTATGGCCCGGTTGTTATGCCAAACAATGACATGCTCATTACGCTGAATCTGGCCTGGATTGGTAAAGGAGCTTCCTTATCGAAATGGAGAGGCTGGATGCTGAAAATTGCACCGGATGGCAAGATGACCCCGGTTGCTACTGGCATGCGTTCACCAGCCGGATTTAATTTTCTGCCCGATGGTTCTGTTTTCTACTCCGAAAACCAGGGTGATTGGGTAGGCTCTGGCCGCATGACCCACATAGAACCCGGTGATTTTGTAGGAAACCCATCTGGTTTACTATGGTCTAACCTGCCGGAGTCGAATATTAAACTTCGTCCGGAAGATGTGCCCAGCACTGGCAAACCTATGTATGAAGTAGCCAAAACCGTAAAAGAGCTAAAACTACCTGCTATATGGTTTCCACAAGGTATTCTGGGTATTTCCACGTCTGCTATCTTAGCGGATACTACGGCAGGCGTTTTCGGTCCATTTACCGGACAGGTACTGGTTGGAGATCAGGGACAGAGTAAAATTATGCGGGTATTTATGGAAAAGGTGAACGGCGAATACCAGGGCGCTGTATTTCCATTTAAAGAAGGTTTTCAGTCAGGTATACTGCGTATGGTATGGGGCAACGATGGATCTATGTTTGTGGGCATGACCAGCCGGGGATGGGCTTCTACCGGTAAAGATGAGTATGGATTGCAACGCCTGGTTTGGACCGGTAAAATGCCGTTTGAGATCAAGACCATGAAAGCCCAGCCAGATGGTTTTGAACTTGAGTTTACCCAGCCGGTTGATAAAGCTACCGCCAAAGATGCTGCTTCGTATGGCCTCACCAGTTTTAACTATATGTACCGCCAGGAATATGGTAGCCCGGTTATTGACAATAAACCTTGTACGCTAAAGGGAATTGTGGTATCCGAAGATGGAATGAAAGTTCGGCTGGTGGTAGATGGCATTAGAGAAGGCTATATCCATGAAGTGAAAGCAGAAGGGCTTCGCAACCAGACTAAACAGCCTTTGCTACATTCGGTGGGGTATTATACCTTAAATTACCTACCTTCCGGAGAAAAGCTGGTGTTGAAAGACGATCAGATGGTGAAGGCTTCTCATGCCAATCATTCGGCAAGTGCCAGTGCATCTCAAAAAGGCACTACTGTAAAAACTTCTACCACCGGAAAAGCTACTACTGGTACACAAGCCAAACGTATCATTACTATGCCTGCCGACTGGACCAATGGACCGGACAAAACCATCACCCTGGGTACTAAACCTGGACTGAAATTCGAATTGTCACAGATTACTGTGAAAGCAGGCAGCAAAGTAAAGCTTACCTTCAACAACAACGATGATATGTTGCATAACTTTGTAGTAACGTTGCCGGGAGAAGCAACACCAGTAGGTGAAATGGCCGTAAAACTAGGCTTGGATGGTGCTAAAATGGATTATATACCAAAAACTCCTAAAGTGCTCTATCATACTGCCCAGCTACAACCTCAAACATCAGAAACCATTTACTTTGTGGCTCCTTCCAAGCCTGGCGATTATATGTATGTGTGCACCTTCCCAGGTCACTACATGAATATGCAGGGTATTTTAAAAGTAACGGAATGATGAATTACTGAATTACTGAATTACTGAATTACTGAATTACTGAATTACTGAATTACTGAATTACTGAATTACTGAATTACTGAATTACTGAATTACTGAATTACTGAATTACTGAATTACTGAATTACTGAATTACTGAATTACAATAATTATTTTTTATTTACTCAATCCTTCTATCATTCAGTAATTCAGTAATTTTTGCAGACTATCGTCTATAGATTAAATTGATTCTAAACCTCTTAAATTTTTTATATGTCATTCTCCGAAAAAATATCCCGGCAGCAATTTTTAAAGGTGAGCAGCTTAGCCCTGGCAGGCACCTTTCTTACAGATTTTTCTGCATTTGGGAAAACAAGTAAAAACGTAGGCCTTCAGCTATACACTCTGCGTGAAATATTACCTAAAGACCTGGAAGGTACTTTAAAAAAAGTAGCGGATATTGGGTATCGTGAAGTAGAATTGTTTGGCTATTCTGATGGAAAATACTTTGGCAAAAGCCCAAAAGAATTCCGTGATATTTTAAAAAGCCTGAATTTAACAGCACCTAGTGGCCATTATACGACTGGTAATGTGATGAAGAGCAAAGGCACCCTGCAAGACGACTGGAAACGGGCTGTAGATGATGCCGCAGAAGTAGGACAAAAGTATATGATTTGTGCGTTTCTCTTTCCGCAGGAACGTACTAAACTGGATGATTATAAACATCATATAGAATTATTCAATAAATCGGCGGAGGTATGCAAGGCAGCAGGCTTACAATTTGGTTACCACAACCACGATTTTGAATTTGTACAACTTGAAGGCCAGATGCCTTTTGATCTGATTCTGAAAGAAACTGACCCTAAACTGGTGCAGATTGAATTAGATTTATACTGGATCAGTTTTGCCGGAAAAGATCCGGTTGAATTATTCAAGCAACACCCCGGACGTTTCCCTATGTGGCATGTAAAAGATATGGAAAAGACAGCAGAACGCGCTTTCGCAGAAGTAGGCACTGGTTCGATAGATTTTCAGCGGATTTTTGATGCCGCAAAAACTGCCGGTTTAAAACACTATTTTGTAGAACAGGATGTTTGCAAACGCCCACCCCTGGAATCTATTAATATTAGTTTCCAGAATGTGAAGAAGTTGAAAGTGTGATTTAGTCAGTAATTATTGGTCAGTAGTCATTACTATAGTTCTTTGCTAGTCAAAAACTCTAATGACTACTGACTATTTTTTCTTAAATACCGTTCCCAGATTGCTGATCAAAGTAAGATAACTGATTCCTCCTGCTGCATGATGGAAGCCCCTGGCATATGCTATATCGAAAGATTTAATATGTAGGGAAGCACCCAGGGAAAATCCCGAACCTGCCGCCTGGTTAATAAGCCGTAGTTCCTGCCGCAAGAGATGATTGTATCCCACCTGTATTTGAAATGCTTTTCCTAACAGAATTTGTGTTCCCACTGTAAAATGACGGGCAATTTTATCTGCTACTCCTACTTTTTCTACTACCTTATTTCCATTGGGATCAATAGTGGTATTGAAGGCTGGGTCATCGTAGGCGATATCTAACTGGTGGAGGTGATGGGCAGTGAATGAAAAACGCAGCGGCATAAATTTAGGCTTGAAAGAAACGCCTGCCTGCACATCAAAAGGCATAGCAAGAGAGACTTCCGGATGGTAAGCTTTTAAGGCAAATCCTGCATTTTTAATCACAAGGCCAATACTCAAATCATGAACCGGATGTTTAAAAACGGCTCCTATATCCAGCATCGCTGCATACGCTGAGTAATTAGCAATGGTAGAACCAGCAAGTTTAAGATTAGCTCCAAGGGTATAATGTCCGATGATATGAGAATATCCAGTGGTTAATATATAATCGCTGGCTTTAAAGCTGCCTATTACAGCCCCGGTGGCATCTGTTTCCTCAAACGTCCCATAATTGATGTATTGAAGTCCTGCCGCCCACCTTCCCGCTTTTTTGAGCGGATGTGAATAGGCTAACGTAGAATAGTTAATGCCGGCATAATAAGGCACATAACTCAGGGATATATGTTTGTCGGTTTGCGTACTTAATAAAGCAGGGTTAGACAGGAAAGAATTTACATTCTGGTTGCGCAACGATACATTTATTCCACCTAAAGCTGCCAATGGGGCATGTCCAGGCAGATTCACAAATGAAAATGAAGTTCGTCCACCCAGGTATTGCGCCTGAACAGCTGTATCTACCCAGCACAAACAAAGTGTTAAATACAGAAAGTACCGCCTGACATGAAATAGAATTGAACTAAACTGCATGCTTAAAGTTAGTGCTTGTGTCTTATTTTTAAAGCCATGAAGGAGCAATTTAACTTTTTACTCAAATATAGATACTATTTTGTGTAGTACTTTAAAGAGTACGATAGTAGCGCTGATGTTAGGTTTCTACCTTTAAACTAAATTGCGTGATTTCTTAAATTGTTTATATACATTGATTCAATTCATGATTACTATTAAAGATATTATTGTCGGATTACAACATTACATCGCTTCCGACGAAAATGAACGCAAGATGGTGAATAATACGATCGCTTTTGCGCAAACATATCCCGATTGCCTGCTTCGAAGTTTGCTAACAGGCCATCTCACGGCTTCAGCCTGGATTACAGATGAAAGCCGCAAATATGTTTTACTTATCCATCACTATAAATTAGATAAATGGTTTCAGTTAGGTGGCCATGCCGACGGAGAACCAGACTTAAGAAAAGTAGCCCTAACGGAAGCCAGGGAAGAATCCGGTTTGCAGCATTTTTCTTTGATTTCCGAGGTTATTTTTGATGTAGATATACATCAGATTCCAGCCCGTTTACAAGAACCTGCACACTATCATTATGATATCCGTTTTTTGTTACAAGCAAGCCGCAATGAACCTTTAGTTAAAAATGCAGAATCTAAAGCTCTGGAATGGGTATCGATAGAACAGGTGAGTACACTCAACAATAGCGAATCTATTCAGAGAATGGTGAGAAAACATATGCAATTATTTTCTTGAAATCGAGAAGCTCATTTAAAAGTATTGTATACAGGCAACAGAAATATTCCGGTCGCCTGTAAAAGTAAGCCTATACATTGTTAATATTTTGAAATCGGTATTATTGCGGGCTTGTCTGGGGAATAACCGTTTTAAATCGTTTCTCATCCTCTTCCATCTGTTGTAATTTAGAGGTTTTCAAGTATTGCATCACTCCCAGACTAATTATAGCTGCAGAAAATATTCCTTCCATAAAAACAACGGCTGCTCCGGAAAAGGGATTGATATACTTGCCTACAATGCTCGTCTGCTGGAGTCTGCTCAATAACTCTGTATCAATCAATAAGTAAATACATACAAATACCGCAAAGCTTCCTACTCCTACCAGTGCCGTAAGCATGGCGCAAGATATTCCATTCAGATATTCCATCGAGTTGCCTTGTAGCTTTTTGAGTTTTGAAACTGCCATAATAATTCCTATGGTAAGGATAATCATGTTCAGCACCCGCAATTCCTGGTTTTGTGCCAGATTAAAGATGCGCATCAGCAAGAAGAAAGCTATCAAGCCTAAACAAGTAAGCAGGCCATAGCGAACAGCAATGGATTCTGCATGATTCATCTTTTTCATGTGGAAGGAGGTTGGTTTAAAGATAATATACGGAAAAATCTTATCTAAGTAAAGAATTTCTCAGGTATTTATCTGATTGCGAATAGTTTGAATACGTAAATGTATTCCGGCTTTATAACATACATTCTGTTAGCCTTCAAGGAATATTTCAAAGATTTATGGAAGGAATCATAGAAAATATCTATTTTGTAGGCTGTTTACAGCTTAATGTTATGAAAGCCAGGGCGTTGAAGTGCCTGAGAATTTAAAATCTATTTTTACCTATCAATCATCTTAAAATTTAATATAACCTAACCTTATGAAGAAACACTTTTCCCTGCTTTTGCTGCTCATTACCTGCTATTTGTCGGTATTAGCGCAACCTACTGAGAAATATATCCGCATTACTGTAGCACCCGAGCGAACAGACTGGACCTATAAACCTGGTGATAAAGTCAGGTTTACTGTATCAGTTACACAGTCTGGGGTACCTATACAGGCAGCAAAAGTGCGTTATGCAGTTATGCCCGAAAAAATGCCGCCAGTGCTTTCCGGCCCATTAACCTTAAAGGAAGGGAAAACAGTAATTGATGGCGGAACGATGAAAACAGCCGGTTTTCTGCGATGCGAAGTGTTTGCCGAACTGGATGGAAAAGAATATAAGGGATTGGGAACGGCTGCATTCGATCCGCTTTCTATCAAACCTACCGTAGAAAATCCCACAGATTTTGAAACATTCTGGAGTACAGGAAAAGCTGATTTAGCAAAAATTCCTCTGGATGCCCGAATGACATTACTACCGGAACGTAGTACAGAAAAAGTGAATGTGTACCATGTAAATATTCAAAATTTCAAAAATTCCAGGTTGTATGGTATACTATGTGTGCCAAAAAAAGAAGGAAAATACCCGGCCTTGCTTCAGGTTCCGGGTGCAGGCATACGTCCGTATACGGGGGATATTGCAAAAGCTGAAAAAGGCGTTATTACCTTACAGATTGGCATTCACGGCATTCCGGTTACCATGGAAAAAGAAGTATATGATCATTTGTCGGCTGGGGCATTGAATGGCTATCCTACCTTTAATCTCGATAATAAGGATACGTATTATTACAAACGTGTGTATTTAGGCTGTGTCCGTGCCGTAGATTTTCTGCACAGCTTGCCAGAATTTGATGGAACGAATCTGGGCGTATATGGAGGTAGCCAGGGAGGCGCACTTTCTATTGTAACAGCTGCCCTGGATGAAAGGGTAAAATACCTGGTGGCGTATTATCCGGCCTTAAGCGACATGACAGGTTATTTGCATGGCAGGGCAGGCGGTTGGCCGCATATGTTTTCTCCTACGAACCAGGCTATTCACAATAAAAAAGATAAAGTAGAAACCATTGGCTATTATGATGTAGTGAATTTTGCCCGCCGGGTAAAAGTGCCTGGCTATTATTCCTGGGGGTTTAATGATGAAACTTGCCCCCCAACATCGTTATATGCTGTGTACAATGTGATTACTGCCCCAAAGAAGTGTTTGTAGTACCAGAAACCGGGCACTGGACTTTCCCGGAACAAAATGAGAAAACTGACCAGTGGCTGCTCAAACAATTACATGTAGATATGAGCAAGTGATAAAACAAATAAGCCTGCAAATCGAAATTTGCAGGCTTATTTGTTTTATCTATCAAGTAGAGGTGACATTAGAAATAAGAGAAAAATCAAACGTTATGATTCTTGCAATATTTCTTGTACTATGTGCAATGTTTAACTACCTCTGCTCATTTCTTCAACTTATCCGGATAGCGGAGATCTAAAGTATCCAGAGTATCCACAATTTTTTTGGCCACCACATATTCCTTATACCAGTTCTGGTCGGCAGGTACAATCGTCCATGGAATGTCAGGGCTGCATTCTTCTACCACATCCTGGTAGGCTTCCAGATAATCATCTCTTTTCTTTACCACCAGCATATCTCCAGGGTCATATTTCCAATGTTTATTAGGATCGGTAATTCTCTCCTGTATACGTTCCCGTTGCTTATCTTCCGACACATTAAGAAAGAATTTCAGTATAAGTGTATTGGAATCCTGGAGCAACTGTTCAAAACTATTGATATACCCATAGCTCCTCTTAATAACAGCCGGTTTTACCCATCCTTCTACTCTGGGCACCAGTACATCTTCATAATGAGATCGGTTAAAAATCTGAATCATACCTTTAGCAGGCGTGTATTTATGAATCCGCCATAGAAAGTCGTGAGATAATTCTTCTTCAGTAGGTGCTTTAAATGCTTTTACCTGGCAACCCATTGGATTTACCCCACTGAATACTTTTTTCACCAATCCATCTTTTCCGGATGCATCCAGTCCTTGCAGAACAATCAACAAGCTGTATTGTTGCTGAGCGTACAATATATCTTGCTTTTCCTGTAAGTAGCTCAGTAGTGTTAGGGTCTGATCTTTTGTTTTTTCTTTATCAAGATCTTCTGGCGCACGGGTGGGAAGATGGCTAAGTTTCATAAGTAAATAAATTTAGGACCAACGTAAAGGCTTACACTGGAAGATATCAAAATTAGTTGCATAAAGTTTTGGCACTGCCTCTTTTTTGTTTCTCAGTTGTGAGGAATTATTTCGTGCTTCCCAGAAAAAAACACTTACTGCTAGATAGAAAAACTGGCACGATTATTTAGAATACTAGCCAAAATACATTAGAAAGGCATTTCTGTGCAAGTGAGTTAAACATATTTTTAGTTTTTGTAGTATAAACCGTTAAAACCAAAAATAAAATAAAAAGCATATGAAGAATGTAATGAATGTAAAGGGTATATTAGCTTTTTTGCTGGCAGCTATTTTTTTATGGAATTGTAATGCAAGCAGAACTACTAAGGGAGGAGCTATAGGAGCAGGAACTGGTGCAGTAATCGGAGGAATTATTGGTAAGAAAACAGGAAGTACAGCCGGAGGCGCTATAATCGGCGCTGCTGTAGGTGGTGCCGCTGGTGCAGTAATAGGCCGCTACATGGATAAACAGGCTAAAGAAATAGAAGAAAATGTAGATGGCGCCGTAGTAGAAAGAGTAGGCGAAGGTATCCGGGTAAAATTTGACTCTGGTATATTATTCGGTTTTGATAAAGATCAGCTGAACGCTGAATCTGAAAGAAATCTGGCTAAAATGGCTGAGGTGTTGAAAAAATATGAAGACACTGAGATTTTAATTGAAGGCCATACCGATAATAAAGGAGATGCTAACTATAATCAGAAACTTTCGGTGAGAAGAGCCAAAGAAGTGGAAAAACGCCTGAAAGAAATTGGCGTACAAAACAACCGTTTAACCACTAAAGGATATGGTTTTGATCAGCCCATTGCTTCTAACGATACAGAAACAGGACGTCAGGAAAACCGCCGGGTAGAAGTAATTATAGTAGCTAACGATGAATTAAAAGAAAAAGCAGAGCAAGGCAAAGTAGATGATTTGTAGTAGATCCTTTATAGATATTATCAGAAACGCCGGTTTATAAACCGGCGTTTTTATTGCTACTAATCAAGCGGTTCGTGGATGAAGGAATTTTTATTTTGTCATCTTTCAATTTGCCCTTTGTGCTATTGAGACAACTCATAAACTCACAAATAAATGCAGAAAGAGGATAGCTGAATATTTATGACCAGTTTTTCGGATATAAATGCCAGAAAACACCCTTTATAAAAGCCACCAGCAGTTTGATTTTACCAGTGAATAAACAGAAAAATATATTCTTAGGAAAAGCAACCAGAAAGAAAAAAGTAATACTGCTCCAAAAAGAAAATCCTCTAAAATTTTTACGTATAAATAATAAGCGGTTTCGGGTGAGATAATAGGTCCGCAAAGCACTGTTTTTACCCACAGACGTCGATTCTTTATGGTATACCACTGACTGTCCAACAAAATACAAAGAGAAGCCAGCTTTCTTTGCTCTTTCACACCAATCTAACTCTTCATAATATAAAAAATATTGTTCGTCCATAGGGCCAATCGTATCCAATAGTTTTCTGGAAACCATCATAGCCGCTCCGTGAATTAACTCAGTAGGAGTATTCTCAATGAAAGCAGAGCTATCTTTTTCTTTATTTCCAATAAATCTGCCTCTGCCAGTAACCCGATTTATTGCCACACCTCCGGCGTATTGAATAATATCTGGGGAATCAAAATATTTTATTTTCGGGCTGGCCATTCCTATTCTCTCATCCGACAACAAACAATCTACCAATGGTTTAAGAAAGCTGGTTTCTACTTCTGTATCATTGTTGAGAAATAGCAGAAATGCCCCTTTTGCTACCTTTACCCCTACATTATTTCCACCGGCAAAGCCTGTATTGAAAGGATTTTTAATGAATATTACTGCCGGAAATTCATTTTTCAATTCATCAAAGCCAGCTTCTATACTTGCATTATCTACTACAATTACTTCATAATGAGGATACGTAATTCTTTGTATGGATTGAAGAAACTCTCTGGTAACACTAATCTTATTATAGTTTACCGTGATAATAGATACTAGAGGAAGCTGCCTGGAAATATGTATCATACTTTATGAGGTAATATTTTATGCAAGCTCTGGCTCATGGTCCGGAATCCCTCTTGAAAGATACATACTAAATTTACAGCCATTATTTTGCGTAACAAGGTAATACCAATGATTACCGCACATATAATTGTAAGAATAGTAGTTGCCGCAACTGCCACCGGACTTTGAAAGGCATTCAATACATAAACATTTGCTAACACATTTATAATAACTGAAGCAGCAACTTTAATAAAATTTAAGTACGGTTTATTTAAACAGTCAAGAGTAATACCCAAAAACCTATCTAGAGGCAGAAACAAGCTATAAAATATGAAACACCTGAAAATATCTGCCGAACCCATGTAACTCTCTCCAGCTATAATTAGTAATATGCTATCTGCTAACCACATGCCGATCACAGCAAAAGGAATAATTAGTAGTATCAAAAAACCAATGTTCCGATTAAAAACGCCTTGTACAGCTTTTATATCATTCCGGGCACTATACTGGCTTAATAAAGGCATGGCAGTTGTAGCAAAACTCCTGATCGGGATTTCAATTAATTCTATTAACTTATAAGGCAATGTGTATAAGGCTACTGCTGAAGGGCCTAAAAACCAGTTAATCATAAAAATATCAGAACTTTTCAGCAGATTAGCACCAATTAAAGTTCCTACACTATATTTCCCAAAACGAAATAGCGATACAAGCGATTTCTTATTAATGAATACTATTTCTTTTATTTCAGCCCATCCTGAAACTATAACTATTCCCGATGCTAATGCATTACAGATTACATGTGCCTCGATCACTTCAAGCAAGGAAAATGGAAAGAAGAATCCACTTAAATTGAATAGTAAAAAAGGCAAGGTTATTAATAACCTGATATAAAGAATGATATTGAATTTTCCCTCAGATTGCATAAACCATATTGCCATTGCAGAAGGCAGTGAAACAAAGAAAAGTATAGCAGGATAATAAGCAGGAATAGGGAAAACATGACTGAAAGAAAAAATGAGTAGCGATATATAAAAGATTCCAATCAGCAACATAGTTATAGCTAATGCGATGAACCAGGCAGAGCCTTTTACAAAAGCGTATGTACTATCAGCCACCAAACGGATAAAAGCAGTTTGAATACTACCTGAACGTAACATGTCGGCGAACGCGAAAACTGTCAGATAAAGCATCCACATGCCTAAGTCGGCGGCATTTAACAACCGGACAAGCACCCAAATACTAATAAAACCTGCTGAGGAAGCAAGTATATTCGCTGTAAGTGATAAAACCTGGGGCTTTTTAAGGAATGAATTCACATAAGTTCACTTATTTATATGCGAATGAAGATGAATAATAAGCTTATTTGAACAATATTTAAACTGATACACTTACAGCAGCAACTACTGGCTTTACAGCATTTTTCCGCATTAAAGTATCAGCAATGGCCTGACTAAATTGAGTAGCTTTATTTTCCCAAGAGTTACCAGCAGCTATCGAAATACGTTCCTTTCTTTTCTGAGGTGTATCATTGCACAAACTTTCCATCATAGCCTGTAAAAAAGCTTCATGAGTAGAGGCAGTAGCAATAACTGAATCGAACTCGGGTAAAGGCGAAAAATCAGTAGAAATTACGGGAATACCGCCAGCCAGGTATTCATTAATCTTCATAGGATAAATACCTGCAGTTTGTTCATTCTTTAGAAAAGGAATAATGCCTGCATCAAACTTTTTCAGATAAGAAGGTAATTCTTCTGGCTTTTTAGCATCCCAGAATTTGGTATTAGGAAATTTATCTAACTGAGCAGCTTTATCTTTAGAAATAATCCTGCCTACAAACTCAAATTTAATATCAGGTAATTTTTCTGCCAGATACATGAGTAACTCATAATCAACCCGCTCATCCAGGCTTCCTAAATAACCAACGGTTATATCAACATTCTTATTTCTCTGTCTCAACTCTGCCGTACGGTTAAATATAGCAAAGTCTACCCCATTCTTTACCAGATAACATTTATTGCTGAGAGAACTCTTGCTTTTTAATAAACCATCAGACGAAACAATTATAGTATCCGCTTTCTTTATATACTCTTCTTCCAATTGCTTTCCATAGTTTTTAGTCCAGTTGCAGGCACTGATCTCATCATAGCAATAATAAATGGTAGCTAATTCATTTAACTGATTCAGAAGTGGCAGTCCTAAGAAGGGATTAAAGGCACAAACAACTAAAGGGTCTTTCATTCCCAGGCTCTTCATCGCTTTTAAGATAGATTTGCGCACAATATTGCCGTTTGTTTGCAAAAGCCTTCTGTGTTTAGCTGCGTTCTTAACACTATTCACTGATAAAACAGGTGGAGTGGTAAGTACGTGAATAAATGCGCTCTCTGGTAAACTTATTTTTCTAAGCCTTTTCTGTGTACCCAGCATTCGGCCAACAGGTGCATTTTGCTTACCAAACCAAGTGGTAAAGATGTCTTTATAAGTATATGGATAATCTATATATAATACCCGGTTCCGCTTAGCCAGCTGTGACATTATCTTCACAGTACTTTTTTCATAATTACCATCCCAAGAGGGGAAAGCCAGGCAAACAATATCTTTATCTTCCAGTATGGACGTGGTCATTTCTCAGAAATTCAGAATTACTTCCAACCCGGCGAATGCTAATTCTACTTATGGATTGGTAAGGCAATTAACAAAATTTTTGATGAACGCCCGATGCAATATGGGCTTTTAAATTACATATTGTTTATGCCTATATTTTGCCAATAATGCCGTTCAGATAGTTCAGTTTTACCTTATTTAATAATAATAATACAGGCTTACTGGCCACTTCTTTGTAACCTGCTAATGAGAAATTATCAGCTTCTTCCCATACTCTTTCAGCTGTAACTAACATCAACGATAAATCAGCTTTCTGAATTAATTCAACAGGGAGTGGATTATCAATAGTAGAAGGTATCTCTAAAATAACATAATTATAAGAATCCAGGGTGCGGTTTGTCAGTTCCTGTATACTTGTAACTGAACTGAAGTTAGCAGGCAGTTTATATTGGAATGCAGACTCGTCTATTTGTTTACGTCTGTTAAAAGGTTCGCATAATAAAGTAGGACTCCCTGTACGGTTCAATCGGTCAGCAAGCCTGTTACCAAAATAGGTTTTGCCTTCCTCATTTCTGATACTGAAGAGTATGATTACAAAAGGAGTACCAGGCGCATGATCGTGAGATCTCAGTTTCAATTTACTCAAGCACTGATTTAATAACTTACGTTCAATTCTGGCATAATTAATCTTAGAATTATGCTTATCAGTGAGTGGTAAAGCACCTGCAAAAGCCAGACCTGTCAGCTTTTCAGCCCGTTGGGGATCTCTTACTGTTGTATCTAAATATTCTTTAGCCGTTATAAAGCCTATACAGAGTAGCAAACCTGCTAAAAAAGAACCAATTACAAGCATTAATCTTTTAGAAGGATTCGCTTTCAGAGGAAATATCGGTGAATCCATAATTCGCAGCTTAGAAGAAAATTCAAGATTTCTTTCGCGAAGCTTACTCATATTCAAACTGTGCAGAATTTCCAGATATTCCCGTTCCGCAACGCCAACCTCTCTTTCAAGTCTGTTCAGCCCAGAACCCAGAGGAGCAAACTGATTATAAAATCGCTGGTAATCACGTCTTACATCATCCATTACGTTGAGTCTTGCCTTACCTTTATCTACAGCTACCAGTGCATCTACCCATTCTTCAAACAATGCTTTAGAGGGTACACCTTCTGTAGAGTTGTGAGAATCATATAGTGAAGAAATATCCTGTTTCAACTTATCTTCCAACAGGCCAATATGCCTTTTCAGATCTTCAACCTGGTCAGGATCTGCCTTTGGATTAATTTCCAGAATGGCTAATTTCGAACTCAGTTCTGAGATACTATCTCTATCCTGATTAATTTGAGAGCTTTTGAGTGTAATATCTTTCCGGATAGAAAGCTTTTCATCAAGTTTCTTTAAAGCAGCAGTTGCAGCAGCCAGATTAGATTGTTCATCTTGAATCTCAAGTTCTATATCTCGTTGCTGAGCGGCTACATACTTGGTTTGTTCGTAGTAATTGATGATCTGGTTTTTGGTTGTAAAATCTTTTAAGCGGTCCTCACCTCCACGCAAACGTTCCAGGGCTTTTCTGAGCTGTTCTTCAAAATAAGCTACTACAGATCCAGTTTCTTCCGCTTTGATTTTTCTGTACCTGCCCAGAAATATAGAGGTAAGAATTTTTAATGTATATTGAGCGACAGCCGGATCATACGCCGTATAGGAGATTTCTACCATATCACTGGTGCCTACACGTTCAACCTTTAAGCGACTGGAAATACTAAGTTCACTATAATATCCTTCTTTTGAATTAAGTATCTCTATAATTGCCTTCTCGCCTTTATTAAAAGCGATATAAATATTCTGTACTGTCTTGGGAAATGATTTTTCATCTACAAGCCGTTTTCTTAAATCAGCCGGAATCTGCGCATCTAACTCATCAAGCGTTTCCTGGGAAGCTACTTTCAGATTAGCTTTCTTCATCATCAGGTGTTGGGCCAGCAAGCGTACTCCTACCTCCTCAATGGTTATGCGCGATTTAACTGTATTAATCAAATTATCGAAAGAATTGTTAATAGCCAGATAATCTACTTTAGCACCTTCACCTGTTTCTAAGGTATAACCCGAAACCAGCCCGGTGTAAATCAGAGTTTTGGATGTGTACTGCCTGCGCATGTGCGTTGTAAACAAAAATACAAGTAAGGCAAGTACTATAGGAAAGAAGACAAGCAAGCGCTTGTGATCATTTAATAATCTTTTTAAGCGAGCGAAGGTCATTTTTAGAAGAGTTTAACACCTACTATATTTTCCATAATCCTGATATTCTTATACAACTCCTGCTTGGCAATTTCATATTCAGTTGCAGCTTTAGAAGAGATTTCGATTATCCTGGATAGTTCAGCTACATGAATGTTTGCTTCATTGAATTCTTTCTCCGCCATATTACGGTTGAGGGCTGTAGCATGCTTTGCTTCACTTTTAATTTGCATGATATTCTTAGAAGCAATTAGTATGTAATACAGGGAAGTAACTTCTGAAACGATTTCTTTGGCCAGCATATCTTTCTTGTGCCTGGACTCTTCATATTCGCTTACTGCCATACCAACCTCATTTTTTCGTCCAAACAAGTCATACATAGAGATTCTAAGTGTCGCCCCTACTCTATATCCGTTATTAAAATTATTAAAATTAGTAATATCCCCGGTCGGCTGTTGCACGAGTAAAGATTGATTTCCAAATCCTGCTGTTATATCCGTAGCAATTGCATCGGCCCATCTGCTTTTCTCACTTTTGATCAGATAGGAATTTTTGCGCATGAGCGATTCCTGCATTTTTAAGGTTGGAGAAGTTCTTAATGCATACGCAATCAGTGTATCAAGCGGGGGAATCTTTAGGTCGAAACTCTCTTGTGTCTGCTCAATAATGACAGGAGCTTTTTGAGATTTCACTACAGGTTTTTGTGCAAAAGCACTGTAGGTAATCCCAACTAAGATTGTAATCGATAAAATTTTAACCAATAGAAGAGTAGAGTTTTTCATGTTTATGATTTTATCACCTGTTTACACATCCAAAGTAAAACTTATGTTAAAATAGAACATTACATTACAATGTACTTTTATTAATACTTTTCTATGAGATGATAGTAACCTGGATCACAGATTTTGCCTGTTACGAAAGGAGTTTGAAAAATAAATTTTGAGCTTAAAATTAAGTTAACTTGCTGATTTCAAAATTATTTCAGAATCAATTTATAAAAAACTTATTGAACCTCTGTACATTTTAGAGGAAACCTGCGGCAATTCGCTCCAATGCAGGAAAAATGTAATGAAAAACGGTAAAGAATTCTATTGTAAAAGATGCCTTTTGCCGGATGAAGCAGAAGTAAGGGTATAAATAATGGCAATACTTAAATAAAAAAGCAGGCTGGTAGGCATTTGTCCTAGCACCTGGTTTCCATAATTAGCTACTGTAATACCAGCTAATCCGGCAAAAAGTGCCAGCAGCAGTTGCCGTTGTGGCGAATGTTGAAAGGTCCAGAGCCTGACTGCCAGAAAAATCAGAATAAATAAGGTGATAAGCAGATAAAGTGTTATCCCAATAACTCCGGTTTCTGCCCATAATTTTACATACCAGCTATCTACCGGCGTTTTCGCTAAAAATGTATCCGGACTGAAGCGTAACCCCCAGTACCCTGCTGAACCAATTCCCCCGCCAAAAGGCCTGCTTTCTAAATACTCCTGCAATTTTATCTGGTTGTTGATACGTACCTGAAAAGAAGGATCACTGAGGTTAAAAGCACTCCGCATGCGCTGAATCTGGTAGTTGCTATGACCTACATAGGTAAATTTTAACAGGAAGAAAGCACAACCCAGAATAAGCATCCCCGGAATCAGTACTTTGTAATTCTTACATAAAATTAAATATACCATACCTCCTGTCAACAATATAAATAACGCACCTCTGGTTCCAGAAAGCGACATGGCATACAAACAGACAGCCGCCGTAAGAATATAGAAAAACCGTCTTCTAAAAGATTGTTTACCTAAAGCAAGGATAACTGCAGCTAAAGCGGTATGTGCCATAGCTGCACCAAATTGCGCAGCATCAGAGTAAAATGAAAATACCCGAAGATTGCCAAACAACAAGTGTGTGGATGCGTTATGCAACAGCCATTCTTTCTCTGCTGCATCTAATCCGAAATAAAACTGTTTGAAAGAATACAGCGCGGCCAGCACAGAAAAAGCAAACCAAAGGTGAACCAGTCTTTCCGCTTCTTTTATATCCTTAAAATAGATAAGCCCCAACAACAAAGTAAAAAGCATATAAAAAGCCGGACTACGAACAGCATATGCCCAGGCTTCATAACTCACTACCTCAGGATTGAATATTTCAAATACGCAATAGAGTACCCAAAAAAGAGCAACCCATACAAGCGGGTTTTGAAACTCTTGCCAGTTTTTGTTGTCAAATCTTTTGAAAAAGGTAGCAATCAACGTGAGTACTAAAAATAAGTCTATCGTTAAGCCCAAAGGTCCCGGAATATAGCGACTTAAGCCATTAGCTATGAAACTAAATAACAAACAGGTATAAACGCCAATAATGGGATATCTGAACAGTAGATAAAAATAAAGCCCTATAAAAGGTAAAATCGCCAGACTTATGACAGCTGGAATCTGACCAAAAGCAATGATCAGTGCTAGCGCCAGCAGGATAAATCCCAGAGATGAGTAACGGACGATTTGCGCAGTAGTAGCTGACAAAGTGTTAATTGTTTTTGTTCTCAATTTGCCCCATTCCTGTAACCATTAGAGAATAGAAAATAAAATCTTTTCAATTCTTAACAGCTGTTTTCTGCATTTCACTTTAAATGAAAACTAATTTTAGGGGAAATCAACTAAACAAATTTATCAATTTCTGGAGGAAAACATCATAAGTACGGCTTGTAACGGCTGTAGGGAGGTTGTAATAAATATAAGCGTTGATACAATAAAACACTTGTAATTACGACAGATTTTATAGCAATACTTTTTCAAAATCTGCTAACTTTGCACGATTTTAACTAACCCCCTCAGATGCCCAGAAATCAAAGTATTAAATCTGTTTTAATTATTGGCTCCGGTCCTATTATTATTGGACAAGCTTGCGAATTCGACTATGCAGGTTCTCAGGCAGCTAGGTCACTTCGGGAAGAAGGTATTGAAGTAACGCTGATTAATTCTAATCCGGCTACCATTATGACGGACAGCGTAACAGCAGATAATATTTATTTGCGTCCGCTGGAAAAAAAGTACATCCGGGAAATATTGGAGAAGCATAAAATAGATGCAGTACTTCCTACGATGGGTGGCCAAACGGCTTTAAACCTGGCTATTGAATGCGAAAAAGCAGGTTTGTGGAAAAAGTATGGAGTCAAAATCATTGGTGTAGATATAAAAGCCATTGAAACGACAGAAGACCGGGAAAAATTCCGGCTCAAAATGATAGAGTTGAATGTGAATGTGTGTAAAGGCGAAACTGCCCAGTCTTTTCTCGAAGGCAAAGAAATTGCCCAGGAAATTGGTTTTCCGCTTGTAATCCGTCCTTCCTATACCTTGGGTGGAACTGGTGGCAGCTTTGTAAATGATCCGGCAGATTTTGACAGGGCATTAAATGCTGGCTTACATGCTTCTCCTATTCACGAAGTTCTGGTAGAACAGAGTATTATGGGCTGGAAAGAATATGAACTGGAACTCCTCCGGGATAATAACGGCAATGTAATCATCATCTGCTCTATTGAGAACTTCGATCCCATGGGCATACATACCGGCGATTCCATTACGGTAGCGCCAGCTATGACCTTGCCAGATACGGTATATCAGGAAATGCGGGACCTGGCTATTAAGATGATGAATGGTATTGGCCAGTTCGCCGGAGGTTGTAATGTGCAGTTTGCCGTAAATCCTGTAGATGATAAAATCGTTGGTATAGAAATTAATCCTAGGGTATCCCGTTCTTCAGCACTGGCTTCTAAAGCTACCGGATATCCGATTGCAAAAATTGCAGCTAAACTGGCAATTGGATATAATCTCGATGAATTGACTAATGCCATCACCAAAACAACTTCCGCCTATTTCGAACCAGCGCTTGATTATGTGATTGTAAAAATCCCCCGCTGGAATTTTGATAAATTCAAAGGTGCCGACCGCCATTTAGGACTTCAAATGAAATCGGTAGGAGAAGTAATGGGTATTGGGCGGAATTTCCAGGAAGCTCTGCAAAAAGCCTGTCAGTCCTTAGAGATCAAACGCAATGGCTTAGGAGCCGATGGCCGGGAAGTAACCAATCAGGAACAACTCCTGCAAAGTCTGGCGCACCCTAGCTGGAACCGATTATTCCATATTTATGATGCATTCAAATTAGGTATTCCGTTCAAAACGATCCAAAACCTGACAAAGATTGATAAATGGTTTTTGCATCAGATTGAAGAACTGATACTTCTTGAAAAAGAAATCAGCCGCTACGACCTGGAAACCATTCCAGCTGCTATTCTTTTTGAAGCCAAACGAAAAGGTTATGCCGACCGCCAGATTGCTCACTTGCTGGAATGTTACGAAAGCGAAGTGTACAAAAAGCGGAATGATCTGGGCATTAAGCGGGTATACAAATGTGTGGACACCTGTGCAGCTGAATTTGAAGCCAAAACTCCTTATTACTATTCAACTTTTGTAGATGTAAGCCATGCTTCTCCCCTACACCTGGAAAATGAATCTGTTGTATCTGACCGCAAAAAGGTAATAGTACTAGGTTCCGGACCCAACCGCATCGGACAAGGAATTGAGTTCGATTACTCTTGTGTGCATGGGATTCTGGCAGCCAAAGAATGTGGCTACGAAACGATTATGATCAACTGTAATCCCGAAACAGTTTCTACCGATTTTGATATTGCAGACAAACTCTACTTCGAACCAGTATTCTGGGAACATATTTATGATATTATCCAGCAAGAAAAACCGGAAGGCGTCATTGTACAGCTAGGTGGTCAAACTGCACTGAAATTAGCTGAGAAACTACACCGCTATGGAATTAAAATCCTGGGTACTACCTTCGAATCTCTTGACCTGGCTGAAGACCGGGGAAGTTTCTCTACTCTGCTAAAAAATAATGGAATTCCATATCCAAAATTTGGTGTGATCGAAAGTGCTGAACAAGCGGTAGAACTATCCCGGCAATTAGGTTTCCCACTATTAGTACGGCCATCTTATGTATTGGGTGGACAAAGCATGAAGATTGTGATCAACGAACAGGAACTGGAATCGCATGTAGTAGATATTCTACGGGATATTCCAGATAATAAAATCCTGCTCGATCATTTCCTGGAAAATGCGGTGGAAGCAGAAGCAGATGCCATTTGCGATGGAGAAGATGTGTACATCATTGGCATTATGGAGCACATTGAACCAGCCGGAATTCACTCCGGAGATTCGTATGCGGTACTGCCTCCTTTCGATTTGAGCGAAGAAATAATTAGCCAGATTGAAGCCCACACCCGGAAAATTGCTTTGGCGCTGAATACGGTTGGCTTAATTAACATTCAGTTTGCCATCAAAGATGATAAAGTATACATTATAGAAGCAAATCCGAGGGCTTCCCGTACAGTACCTTTCATTTGCAAAGCCTATCAGGAACCCTATGTAAATTATGCAACGAAGGTAATGCTGGGCGAGAAAAAGGTGAAAGACTTTAACTTTAAACCCGTAAAAAAGGGATATGCCATCAAAATTCCGGTGTTCTCCTTCAATAAATTCCCGAATGTAAATAAGGAATTAGGGCCAGAAATGAAGTCTACTGGCGAAGCGATTTACTTTATTGACGACTTGCAGGATGATTTCTTCGTAAATGTGTATGCGGAAAGAAATCTATACCTGAGCCGGTAAACAAAGTGCAAGCAGGGTGGTGAAATAGGGCTGAAAATCAACGTTTGGATAAAACTATTTGATAGATCTGAACAAAAAATTCTACTTTTCTATTATATATGTATAGTAATTGCGTTAGTATATAAATTATTGATCCATGCTAAAAGTATTTTTAATCACCCTGCTTGTTATTTTTGTACTCGTCAAAATAGGCGGTTTTATCTTTAGATCTATGTTCTGGATGCTGGGAATGAGAGCGCAAAAAAACAACCCGGTTCACAAGCAAACCCAATCTAAACAGACCTACCGGAATGCGGATGGTATTGAAATAAATTATGTTCCGGAACAAGAAGCAAAAAAACGTAAAACCAATTTTACTGGTGGTGAATACGTTGATTATGAAGAAGTGAAGTAGAAATATGAGTAATGGAGCAATAAAGTTGAATTTGTTTCCTGAACCATGTATACCTTATATCCACAAAATCTTCACACAATCCTGTAATCGGTGAAATCCAGGTTTCAGAAAATTAATCCTAACTAACCCAAATGCATAAATTTCCTTCTCATGCTTGAATTTATTACCTGGGATGTAGCGCCTGAAATTTTTAGTACCAAATACATTACTGTCCGGTGGTATGGACTGCTTTTCGCCCTGGGATTTTTGATCGGTCAGCAGATTCTGTTTTATATTTTCAGGAAGGAAGGAAAACCTGAAAGTGATGTAGAAACCCTCACGGTATATATGGTAATTGCAACCGTAGTGGGTGCCAGGCTGGGACATGTGCTGTTTTACGAACCTATGGATTATCTTAGAAATCCAATCGATATATTGAAGATATGGGAAGGCGGATTGGCCAGCCACGGGGCTACCATTGGAATTTTGTTTGCCTTATACCTCTATGCCCGTAAAAAGAAAGACCAGAGTTATTTCTGGGTGGTCGACCGGATTGTAATAACTGTAGCCTTGGCCGGTATGCTCATTCGTCTGGGTAACCTGATGAACTCCGAAATCTACGGACATCAGACATATTTACCATGGGGTTTTATTTTTGTCCGCGATGGCCAGACCATTCCCCGGCACCCTACCCAGATCTACGAAGCACTTTTCTGCCTGGTACTTTTTATAACCTTGTTTGCCATCTGGAATAAATACCGTGCCCGTACGCAGGAGGGATTACTGCTTGGTATTTTCCTCATTGCCCTATTCACTTTCCGTTTCCTTGTGGAATTTTTGAAAGAACCACAGGTGGAGTTTGAGAATGAAATGCTATTGAATATGGGACAATTATTGAGTATTCCAGCCGTGATAGGAGGTATCCTCGTACTGGTTATTTCTTCAAGAAATGCCAGGAAAACAGGTAATGTTATCTCCAATGCCAAAATCTGATTCCTGAAAATCAATAGTCAGCTTATAGCTGCTTTTTCCATGGCTAATTATTCTGGCTGATGAAGGATATTTACCAGCATAAAACAATTGTTGTTGATCTCCTCTGTAAAGCCTTTGATACGAATAAAAGTGTAAACTACATTATAAATCAAGACAGCAGAAGACTCCAAAGAATCAAAAAGCTCATGGAATATTCTGTGGATGTGTGCCACGTATATGGCAATATTTATCTCTCCAGCGATAACAAATCCTGCGCTTTAACACTCTTTCCAGACCAAAAGAAAACTACTATACAAACGCTTCTATGGGATATTCAGTTTATATGGCAAATAACAGGGCTTTCCAGGCTCAAAGCTGTGTTAGATAGAGAAGCCCAGATTAAAAAAGGATATCCGGCAAACCAGCCTTTTCTATACCTGTGGTTTATCGGGGTAGATCCTGCCTATCAAGCAACAGGAACAGGTAGTACTTTATTATCCCAGATTATTGAAGATGCCAGTCATGTAAATAAGCCTATCTACCTGGAAACTTCCTCCTCAGACAACGTGCGCTTCTATCAAAAGTTTGGATTTGAAGTATATAACCAGCTTCAATTCGGCTATACTTTGTATGCGATGAGAAAAATTAGATAAACTGGTTAGATATTTTCTCTATATTTGATAGAAAGACCTCTACCTTTTCAATTTCTGAACTTTACCAGCTTTTTTTAGCCTTCTGCATCTAAATTTGCCAGCTTATGAAACAGGCAAAGATTTCCTCATTCATTTTGTTTTATATGTTATGGATGCTTTTCTTAGGCTGTATAATTCTGCCAGCTAAAGCCACTCCACAAGCAGATAGCACTGATTCACTAGTGAGTGAAAAAGGATTGCCGTTCATTACTAATTTTCACCCCAGGCAGTATAAGCACCTCACTACATTTCCGGATACCTGGGCAATTGCAGAAGATGCTCAGGGAGCAATGGTAATAGGTAATTCTGGTGGAATTCTGCGCTATAATGGTACTTTCTGGCAGTTTATAGAAACTCCGGCTAAGAGTATTGTACGGGCACTTGCCAAAGATGCAAACGGGCGGATTTATGTAGGGGCTTCTGATGACCTGGGTTATCTGGCTACGAATCAGATTGGACGGCAGCAGTTTATATCCCTCTTGTCCTATTTACCGGCCAGCCAGCGGACATTCGGTGATATTCAGAAAGTATATGCTACCCCACAAGGGGTATATTTTCAAACCCGGAAATACCTGTTCCGGTGGCATAAGGATCAGTTCCAATCCTGGGAAACGGCTACTTCGTTTACCAGGGCATTTTACGAAAATAAAACCTTGTATATCCAGCAGCTACAAAAAGGATTGTTTGCTGTGAAAAATAACGAACTCTCTCTTATTTCCCAGGATACTTTTTTTACCAATACACCCCTTCAATTGTTATTACCCTTACGGGATGGGTCTTTTCTGGCTGGAACGCGTTTGCAAGGATTATTTCGTTTTAATGGTAGCCAGATTACACCAGTTTTTCCAGAAGCCAGCTTATTTGGTCAGCAGCATCGGCTCTATCATGGAATCGTATTACCTACAAATGATATTGCCATTGCCACATTAACCGGCGGGGTGATTATTATAAGCCAGCAAGGAGAAATCCGTCAGGTGCTAAATAAAACAAGCGGACTCACCAGCAATGCAACGTATGGCCTGGCCACAGATCAGTATGGGGATTTATGGGTGGCTATGGATAAAGGAATAAGTCATGTAGAGTTGAATTCACCATTTTCTTACTTTGATGAGCGTAGCGGTTTAGAGGGAAGTATTCAAGCTATGCAATGGCACCAGGGTAAACTCTACATCGGTACACATACAGGCTTATATGTACGTGACAAAACAGGGGCTTTCCGGAAAGTAACGCCTGACATAAATATTATTTATACCCTTCACTCTACCGGAGAATCACTGCTGATTGGCGGCAATGAAGGTATTTATGAACTAAAAAACAATATGGTTTCCCAGGTCAGCAAAACGCCATGTGTAGACATTCAACCCAGCCGGTTTAATCCAGATGTATTTTTTATAGCCTCAGATGGTTTGTTTGTGCTGCGAAAGGTAGCATCCGGATGGAAAGAGGACGGTATCATTCCTGGTATCCGTGAAAGTATGCATGCGGTTATTGAAACTCCTACAGGTGATCTATGGCTGCCTACCCGATGGCAAGGAACCATTCATGTTCAATTTCAGGATACATCCGCTACCCAGTTCTTACAACACATGCTTATTAAGAAGTATGGGATTGCACAAGGCTTGCCTTCCGGAAATAATCATATTTATTTTATAGATGGCCGGGTTCTTTTACAGATTGGCGACGAATCCGGCAACTTATTTGAACTCACTGCTAATAATACTTTTAAGCTTGTCACCAATTTTAATAAACAATTCGGTTTACCAGATAAAGTAATATATCCGGGAATGGTGTTCAGCCGGTCAGATTCTGTATGGCTATGGACCAGAAACAAGAATGAAAACAACCGGTACTGGACACTGGCTACCTTACAACCAGACGGAACCTACCATACCCGGCCTAATTACTTTAATCAACTCAGTGATTACCTGGAACGTCTCACCCATCTAGAGAAAAATGGCATCATGTGGTTTGGAGGCAGCGAAAAACTGGTCCGCTTTGCCTGGAAAACGGATTTACAGGATGCCCGGCCTTTCGCTACTTTACTGGAACGCATTCAGATTTCAGCTGATTCAGTAGTATATCCGGTAAATATGGCTCAGAACATCAGTTTGCCTTTCAAATATAATTCGCTCCGTTTTCAGTTTGCAGCACCCTATTATAAAGGAGAAGAAAATAAGTTTCAATATATACTCGAAGGTTTTGATGAACAATGGTCAGAATGGACTAATGAGTCTTTTAAAGAGTATACCTGGATTCAGGAGGGCAATTATACCTTCCGGGTACGTTCTTTGAATTCTTTTGGGCAGGTAGGAAAAGAAGCAACGTATACTTTCAGAATTTTACCTCCCTGGTACCGGACCTGGGCAATGTTTATACTATATGGCCTGCTGGCCGGAGGCTTTATTTTAATGTTAATACGCTGGCGTTCGGCCGCACTCCAGGCAGAAAAAGTGGAACTCGAACGGATTGTGACAGAGCGAACAACAGAAGTTGCCACTAAAAATCAACAACTGGCCGTACAAGCGGAAGAACTTGCAGCTCAAACAGATAAACTCACAAAACTAGACCAGGCAAAATCCAGGTTTTTTGCCAACATTTCGCATGAATTCCGCACACCACTTACCCTCATCTTAAATAGCCTGGTCGATAAACTGGCTGACATTCGCAAACAGCCCAAACAAACCCAGATTAATGTTACCCAGCCGGAACTAAATGTAATGTACCGCAATTCCAAACGCCTGCTGGAACTTATTAATCAGCTGCTGGATCTTTCCAAAATTGAATCCGGTAAGATGACATTGAATCTGCAAAACGGAGATTTAACTCAACTATTACAGATTATAGTTGCTTCTTTTTCTTCGCTGGCAATTGTCCGGAATATAGATTTCCAATTAATTAAACCCGAAAAACCTATTCTGTGCCGCTTTGATGCCGATAAAGTCGAAAAAATTCTGTATAACCTTCTATCTAATGCATTTAAATTCACCCCTGAAGGTGGAAAAATTATACTTACGCTAGAAACCATACAGGAGAGTTCAGGCCAGCCAACCTGGCAGAAGATACAATTTTCTCTACAGGATAGTGGCCCGGGTATCAGTCCAGAACAGTTACAATTGATATTCGACCGTTTTTACCAGGGTAAACAATATTATGCCGACGAACAAGGCACCGGCATCGGCCTTGCCTTAACCAAAGAATTGGTAGAACTTCACCAGGGTAGTATATGGGTAGATAGCAAGTTGGGTAAGGGTACTTGTTTTACTGTGCAATTGCCTCTCCTTCCGATTACAGATGGTGTATTAGCGGTTCCTTCAGCTGTATCATTGGACATTTCCGGAGTGTTTATACCTGATATTGCAGAACAGGCTGCAATGAGGGAGAATTCTGTAACCGATCCGATATCTGAAGAGATGGAAGAATTTCCCTTGGTATTAATTGTAGAAGATAATACAGACCTCCGGCAGTATATCCGGGCACAACTTTCGGGCAAATATCGTATTATTGAAAGCGAAAATGGTACAAAAGGACTGGAACAAGCGCTTGAAACCATACCAGATTTGATTGTGAGTGATTTGATGATGCCAGGCTTAGATGGGCTGGAATTATGCCATATTATCAAAACTGACGAACGTACCAGTCATATTCCAGTGATTATTCTTACGGCCCTGGCCACAAGCGAAGCCCGTATCGCCGGCCTGGAAACCGGCGCCGACGATTACCTGACCAAACCTTTCGATAACCGCGAACTGGATATCCGCATCCACAACCTGATTTCCGGCCGCCGCAAACTACGTGATTCTTTTATGAGTGAAATCTCCAGGCATTCTGCCCATCCTGAGATTGCCCCTACAACAGATACATGGATTCAGCCTGCTAAAGTAGTAATGGTTTCAGCTGATGAAAAATTCCTGCAACGGGCAATACTGGTGGTAGAGCAGAATATGGCAGATGTAACATTCAGTGTAGAGGAATTCAGCCGGGAAATTGGGATGAGCCGCATGCAATTGCACCGTAAATTAAAAGCACTTACCGGCCAGTCAGCTTCTGATTTTATCCGGATTATGCGCCTGAAACGGGCTGCCCAGTTACTAGAAGCCAAAGTCGGCAACGTAACGGAAGTAGCATATCAAGTAGGTTTTAATACGCTCTCTTATTTCTCTAAATGTTTCCATGATTATTTTGGCGTTATGCCTACCGAGTATGCTTCCGGCAATTCAATTGATCAAATATAACAGTGGTACAAAGTTTTACATAAGATAAACTCACATAAGAAAGTTTCACTCTTTTGTTTACTCGGCATATCCGAAGTTATCTTCCCTCATACGGTTGTCAACAAAGTTTTGCCAGTCTTTATAAAACTGTGTGCGAGGATATAAAGAGTTGACACCACTATTCCAGACTAAATGAACCACTACCAGTTCACCCTTTTTTAAGCCACACAAGATATCATCTGAAGCTGCATTTCTTCCAATAATCTCAAGATCAACACCAGCTAATTTATGACCTGGAGTTATCTCATTTCGTAATCATTCTTTAAGGAATTTTTTCTCATTTTCAGTTACACTGCTCCAGGGTTCTAGCCAATTCATTTTCCTTATATTTTAATTGATGTTACAAGCCTGTTATAAATAACCATTCTCAAAACTTGCATTATTTTAAACCCATAAGCTACTATCTGGCTTGTGGGTTATTTTTTCTCTTTGTCTAAGATCCGCTATACAAGCTGCTATGTTACATACCTGTAAACTTATGTTACGTGTATGTAAGCCCACAAAATACTCTACCTGGGTGTACCGTTTTTATGTTGTGGCTAGTATATATCTGTTATCCGAATTATTCCTGTTGCCACGTAAATTATCATATATATAACTGATAATCAATTATTTAAATAAATATCCATTCTCAGGCTTTTAAATCAATAATATCATTAAGTATTGGAATAATCTAAAAACATTATCACTATTCTCTCTGTAAAAATATAGTATAATTTCCCTTTGGTTGAGAAATATCATAGTCACCTTCCTACCTTAAATTGTACTTTTTATATATTTATTTACCTTCTTTTCAGAAGATAAGTCATTTGTTACAATATTGAAAATCATTGTTACATATGTTGTAACACTTGCTCTGCTCAATAATATAGCTTTGCAACATCAATTCAGGAAATTAACCACCTGAGTTCCTAAACCTCACCTTTTAATTATATAAGTACAGCCAGAGCCTTGGGCAACAGTTCAATTGTACTTATTGAATAGAGATTTTACTGCTGATAATACCGGTCACCCAGTAATATCAAAGATTATTACCTAGTAAAATTCAATAACCACATACTATCTATTACTACACATGAAAAAAGTACTATTATACGCAGGCATGATTTTCTTATCTGCCTGCGAGTACCAAGTAGCCGACAAAATACAGCCGGTTACTGATCCACCTGCCTGCAATACAGAGTTGGTTACTTTCGCTACCATTATTCAGCCCATGCTCAGCCAGAGTTGCGGTAGTTGCCACAGTGGCGGAGGTGCTTCAGGCGGTGTTCGCTTGGATAATTATAACAGCATAAAGCAGGTAGCCCAGAGCGGAAAACTAATAGGAGTTATTTCTCATACCAAAGGTTTTTCTGCGATGCCACAAGGTGGTGCCAAACTATCCGATTGTAAAATACAGCAGGTGCAAGCCTGGATCAATAAAGGACTTCCTAATAATTAATTTTCACTTAATCCCATTTCAAACATCTCAAAACCATGAAAAACTACAAATTCTCTGTTGCCTTTTTATGTATGCTTATGCTTTCATTCAGTATGTCAGAATCGCTCTCGGCGCAGGGGTTATACAAAAGCAAAAACGGAAAGGTAAAATTCTTTTCAGAAGCACCCTTAGAGAATATAGAAGCTACTACCGAACAAGCGACTTCTGTATTGAATGCCGCCACTGGTGAAGTTGCCTTCTCTATTCCAATTAAATCCTTTGGTTTCGAAAAATCCCTGATGCAGGAGCATTTTAACGAAAACTATATGGAATCTGATAAGTTTCCGCAAGCCACATTTTCCGGAAAGGTAGAAGGCAAAATAGATATGCAAGCTACAACCGAACAAACCCTGACCGTAAAAGGCAAACTCACCATCCATGGAATTACCCAGGAGCGGAGTATTCCGGTAACCTTAAAAGTAGAGAAAGATGGTATATCAGGAATCAGCAAATTTAAAGTAAAAGTGGCCGATCATAAGATAGAGATCCCAACGCTGGTATTCCAGAATATTGCTGAAGTAATAGAAGTAACCCTTCAGGTAAAATATCCAAACCCAGCTTCTTAAAGATGAAAAAGTTAAAATTAACCATTCTATTCACCTGTAGTCTGTTTGTAAATATATCTTTTGCTCAGGACTTACTGGCAGAACTCGAGAAAGATACCCCGGTAGAGCCCCGTTTTGCTACGGCTACTTTCAAAAGCACCAGGGTTATTAACCAGCATTCGGTAGAAACAGTAGGCAAGGGCGTATTAGATTTCCGCATCTCTCACCGCTTTGGCAAAATCAACTCAGGCGCTTATAACCTGTTTGGCTTAGACCAGTCTACCATTCGCCTCGGTTTGGAATATGGCCTCAGCAATAGGATAATGATCGGAGTAGGCAGAAGCTCATTTAATAAACATTATGACGGTTTTGTGAAAGTAAAACTGCTCCGCCAGCGCAACGATGCGTTAAAGAATATGCCAGTTACAGTCGTATGGTTTTCTAATATGGGCATTAATTCGCTCAAGTTCGATGATACTCAGGGCGACAGGGATTTTGCCAGCCGCTTGGCTTATACGCATCAACTCATTGTAGGCCGTAAATTCAGCGACAGGCTTTCCCTGCAACTTGCTCCTACTGTTGTACACCGCAACCATATTCAGACCGAAGCCGAGCAAAGTGATGTATACGCTTTAGGTGCAGGAGGACGGATCAAACTTAGTAAGCGGGTATCTGTAAATGCCGATTACTTCTATTTGTTACCTGAAACAGCGCCGGCAGGGGTAAAAAACTCTCTTTCCCTAGGCTTCGATATTGAAACCGGCGGACATGTGTTCCAGCTGCATGTTACTAACTCCAAAGGAATGGTAGAACAATACTTTATTCCAGGTACTGTAGACAGCTGGTCGAAAGGAGAAATCTTCTACGGATTTAATATTTCCAGGCAATTTACCCTGGTGAAGTCACACAAGTAAATCAATCTCAGTTTCCGAAACATTTAATACTTCTCTTCAGGAGAGGGCTGGAAGAGTCTTGCCAAAACGCAGTAACCCCATGAAAACAATGTATGCTATGATATTTCTAGGCTTATTTTCTCTCGGCATTCAAAACGCCAGTGCTCAACTGCCAGTCAGTATCAGCACCAATACCAGCCCGGAAAATACTTATCCATCACTCACACAGCAAATTGCACAGCTTATTTCTTCACCCATTATTCAGGACGAAGAGGATGGAGTAGTAGCCCTTAGTTTCAAGGTTGATAAAAACAGCCGGATATCAAATATAAAGGTCTATACCGAAAATGAGGCGTTGAACCAGCATATAATTCTCAGCCTGAAGGGCAAACAACTCAACGGACAGGGATATGAAAGAAAGCAGTACAGGTTAAGGATTCATTTCGCAGCATCTGAGATACTGGCCGCCAGGTATGCCTCATTCTAACCGTTTCACATTTTAACATTCATTTTTCTAACAACCCAATTTATTATTTCTAACAAATCATGAAAACACAATCCAAAACAATCGCATTTAAAATCACCCAGTTATGTATCTATTTAGGACTTGTTCTGTTTTTCGCCTGCAAAGACGATAAAGAAGATAACGTAACACCCACACCTGCTCAGGTTATTCATGTAAAAACTTCCAGTAATGCCGCATTAGGTAATTTCCTGACCGATAAAGATGGCAAAACCTTGTATTTCTTTGCCAAAGACATTACCGGAAACAGTGCCTGCGAAGGCGGTTGTGCCGATGCCTGGCCTATTTTCTATGAGAAAGATCTGAAAGTTGCCGACAATCTGAATGCTGCAGATTTTGGGGTGATTACCCGTACAGATGGTAAAAAACAAACTACCTATAAAGGATGGCCGCTGTACCATTTTGCACAGGATGCTGCCGCCGGAGATACCAAAGGCGAGGGTTTAGGAAAAACCTGGGTAGTAGCCAGCCCGGATTATACGTTGATGATCGGCAATAAAGATGGCAAAAACTTCCTGATCAATATGGGAGGCCGTACGGTGTATTTCTTTGGCAAAGACACTGAAAACGTAAGCAATTGTATCAATGGTTGTGTAGATACCTGGCCACTCATTAGCCAGTCAGCTGTAAAAGTGCCTTCTCTGGTAAATAAAGCCAACTTCGGTTCTATCACCCGTGCGGATGGCAAAACCCAGACTACTTTCCTCAGCAAACCTATTTATTATTTCGCAAACGATACCCAAAGAGGCGAAACCAAAGGCAGTGCAATAGCCAACTGGTTCTTATCTGTACTTGAATAAATAATTAAGTGTTAGATGGTTAATTGATGTAAGGGTGTGCCCGCAATGGGCCACCCCTACTCTACAAGTCATTCTTCTCACCTTCTATAATTCTCTATACTATTTGATTCTATTGATACGCTACTTTTTACACTAACACTTCCATGAAAATATTTATTATCCGATACAGTTTACTGCTCTTATTTTTGCTAAGTGTATCCATTTCTTTCGCTCAAACCAATGTAATCCTGGGGCCAGGCACTAAAAACACAGGTTCACAAAATGTATTCGTAGGGAATAGTGCTGGTGGCTCTAATATCAGTGGTTTCAACAATACTTTTCTGGGCAATGTAGCGGGCTTCAAAAATACCATCGGCAATAGAAATGTATTTATAGGTGATGGAACTGGTTTTTCCAATACAAGTGGTAGTTCTAATACTTTTCTGGGGAATAATGCCGGACAGAACAATCAGACAGGAAGCCAGAACGTTTTTGTTGGCCATTTATCAGGTGTAGCTAATAAAGATGGTAAAAACAATGTTTTTTTAGGCTTCAAGGCAGGTTTTGTTAACGATATTGGATTTCAGAATATATTTATTGGTGCGGGGGCAGGTGAGCAAAATACATCTGGCAGGAACAATGTTTTTCTAGGCTTCCAATCCGGTTTTAATGCTGATATTAGTTCAGATAACACTTTTCTGGGTAATTTTAGCGGTTTTAATACAACTACTGGCAGTTTGAATGTATTTCTGGGAGAATCAGCGGGTGAAAGAAATACAGTGGGTAGCGACAACGTATTCATAGGCGTTCAGGCAGGAGTAAGCAATACCACTGGTAACATCAACACATTTGTAGGCAGATTTACCGGTGCTGTTAACTCTACAGGAAATGAAAATTCTTTTTTTGGATCTGAAGCAGGCCGCAACAATAGGTCTGGCAGTAAAAATGTATACCTGGGAAATTTTGCCGGTGAAGGCGCTTTTGATGGTAGTATTGGCAATGGGAATGCCTATATAGGCTACGAAGCAGGCAAAGGAAATACATCTGGCAATGACAATGTTTTCCTGGGCAATCAGGCAGGCCGAGGAAATACAAGCGGCTCAAATAATACATTCATAGGGAAAGAGGCAGGTTCTAATCATAAAACAGGAAAAGGAAATACCTATATCGGAAGTTTTGCCAAAGGTGCTTCCGATAATCTGAGTAATGCATCTGCCATTGGATTCCGGTCACAAGTTACTGCATCAAATGCCCTGGTACTGGGATCTATCAATGGAGTAAATGGAGCGACAGCTACTGCAAAAGTAGGCATTGGGACTACATCCCCTGCTTTTCAATTACATGTCAATGGATCAGCGGCTAAATCTGGCTCTTCTACCTGGTCTGTTGCCTCCGACAAACGCCTCAAACAAGACATTAAACCTTTCAAAGAAGGACTGGAAACCATCAAACAAATTAACCCGGTATGGTTCAAATACAATGGTAAAGCTGGTTTGCCTACAGAGAAAAAATATGTCGGGGTGATTGCCCAGGAGATGCAGAAAATAGCAGGGTATACGGTAAATACTTTCACTTATCAGGATGAGCAGGGCAAAAAAGAAGAGTATTTAGACTATGATGCCAATGCCCTTACTTATATGTTGGTAAATGCGGTGAAAGAACAACAACAGCAATTAGACAAGAAAGAGGAACAAGTAAATGCACTCCGGCAGGAAAATCAGGAAATCAAAAAGGAATTAGCCCTGATCAAAAAACTATTATTGAATCAACCCACTTCTCCGGTTGGGAAAGTTGATAACCATACAAACGGCGAAGTTTCTATGGCAGCCATTTTATATCAAAGCATCCCTAATCCTTCTGATGGCCCTGTTACCATTCCTTACTTTATTCCCGATGAAGTACATTCGGCACAGATTATAGTGGTTGATAAGGCAGGACAACAAATCCACAATTTTCAACTTCCCGGAAAAGGCAATGGCCAAGTAAGCTTTTCAACAAATGACCTGGCAGCAGGCATCTATGTCTATCAATTGGTAATTGATGGAAGCCAAACAGATAGCAAGAAAATAGTCATCGTGAAGTAAGTCCAGGAGAAAGCCTTCTTAAGCGGTCGGTCTTAAGATAACTCAGTTTCAAATTAAAGTAAATTTTCAAACAAATCACTTTCCTCCAATGAACTCATTATTCAGAGCTGTTAGAATATCCTATGCAAAAGCTCCCTCAGACAATAGTGAAAGTTTGTCTCTCGACGAAACTGCCAGCAGAAAGCTGCTTACCTATCTAGGTATAAAAGTGGGCCTTACCAATGTTTTAGTACTGTCTGCTTCTACATTCATTGAAGTATATTATTGTGCTTCTGCTGATCTAAAGTATATCATAGCAGAAGCCTTGATGAAGCAAAAACTGACAGCCATTCAGGAAAATATTTCGATGCTAACGGATGAATCCTACACAGTAGCTACAACCTCCGAACAGACAGTGCAACATTTGTTTCAGCTTTCGGCCGGCCAGAGAAAAATGAAAGCCAATGACGACGATATGTACCAGTTACTGAAAAAAGCATATGAACTCTCCGTGCAGGAAAAAACTGCCGGTTCATATCTGCGGCGCATCATGCAAACCATCTTATTACTCCGCGGTATCCGGTGGAACTAAAGCCAGACATTATTTCAATTTTTATACTCTTTTTAAAAACCCATTTTTATGAATACCACAACTTTTCCCATGCAGAATACTTCTGCTGTAACAGATGCAAATAAGCAACTGGTTATGCGTCATTTTAACGAGGTGATCAATCAAAAACAGCTCAGCCTCATTCCACAACTGTTTGCTGAAAACTTTTATTCGGTGGCTCCTAATGGAGATATTGTAACCGGCCGGGATCATCTGGCACAATACCTTGGCAATTTCTTCACCGCTTTCCCTGATCTGCATATAACCCTTGAAGATATACTGGCAGAAGATGATAAAGTAGCCGCCAGGGTTACAGTACAAGGCACCCATCAAGGAGTGTTCTGGGGAATTGCTCCCACCAACAGACAGATCAGTATCCAGGAGGTGTTTATGGTTAAAGTTGCTAACAATTTTGTAATAGAGGCCAGACCCATAGCTGATCTTCATTCTTTATTGCAGCAACTAACCCAGAATTAAGTAATTCTAAAAATTGAGTGGCTCCCTGTTAAAACTAAACTTAGGCGGGCCACTCATGACAAATATGCTGTATCATGAACAAAGAAATAGAATTAGTAAAAAAATACTTCCATCTGGTGGAAACTTTCCATACAGATAGCCAGGCATATGAAGAAATTCTGCATCCCAATGTTATTCAAACAGAATATCCAAACCTGGTAACGCCCCAGATTAAAAGCCGCTCCCGGGATGGGCTGATGAATGGCGCTAAAGCAGGCAAACAACTGCTTTCCTCACAGAAATTTGAAATCATTGGCATACTGGCCGGACCAGGGCATCTGACTGTAGAACTACAATGGCATGGAACGGTAGCAGTAGATGTAGGCCCATTCACTAAAGAACAGCAACTGATGGCCTATATCTGTACTATTTTTGAATTTAAAGATGGCAAAATATTCCGGCAGCGAAATTATGATTGTTACGAGCCATTTAAAACCGGAGCAAAATCAGCCAAATAACCCCATGTTACTCATATTCCATAGTTCATAAAGTATATAATTCCTATGATTTCAGAACAAAAAAGCAAACTACCCGACCTAAGTAGCCAGCCGGATGAACGCATACTGGCTGTTATAGGCCGGTTTAAAAACCAGCTGGAACAGATCCGCCAGGAAGAGTTAAACCGTTATTCTAAAAAAATGGCCGCAACAGAGATTCAACTGGCAGAAGAAGTTTCGATGCATATGATGCAGAATATCCTGAATATACCCTGGGAAAAACTGCAAACCTCCGGCCACTCAAAGCGTGAAATGCAGACAAAATTATTAGGTGAGGTATTTAATTTAACGTGAGACGAGAGATTCAAATAGATTTATATCCTTTCTTTTGTGAGTAGGGGTGCAGCAACAGTGTGGCCGGTTTTGGCCATGAGCGAGAGCCGGAGGCAGTGCGACTATCAGCCATTCCAGCGTAAAAGCGGCTTTGTTGGTGCGGTCTTTTTCTTTTGTTACTTTTCTTTTGGACAAGCAAAAGAAAAGTAAGGACGGCTTAAGTAAAAATTGCTGTAAAAGCCTATGAATTCGCTATTAACACACTTTACTATCTCCAACCTCACGTTAAGTTATTATCCTGAATATATGCTCTCTACATCAGACAAGCTGTTTTCTACTTAAACATATGTTATAATTTATACTGCCTGCAAAAGACAAAAGCATAATTTTCCTAACTTGAGCTTCTGTTTTTAATACATGCAGATGCCTCAGAACTCTATTCAATACCAGTACAAGCCAGAAAACTTCCATCTTTCGGAGCCAAATAAATACCAGCCTGAACAGTTGAAGCGGGAGGAAATGATTCTGAGCCTGGGACCACAGCATCCTTCTACCCATGGCGTATTACGAATTGAAGTAATTACCGACGGCGAACTGATCGTAGATGTAGTGCCGCATGTGGGCTATCTGCACCGCTGTTTTGAAAAACATGCCGAATCCATGCCCTATAACCAGGTGATTCCCTATGTAGACCGCATGGATTACCTGGCTGCCATGAACAATGAACATGCCTATGTAATGGGTGTGGAACGAATGCTGGGCATCGAAAAAGAGATTCCCAAACGGGTTGAATACATCCGGGTGCTGGTAGCAGAACTCAACCGCATTGCTTCTCATTTTGTAGCCATTGGCACCTATGGACTGGATATTGGGGCGTATACCCCTTTTTTGTGGCTCATGCGTGACCGGGAACATATTCAGCGCCTGCTCGAATGGACCTGTGGGGCCCGGATGCTCTATAATTATATATGGATCGGAGGTTTGTTTTACGATTTGCCAGTAGGATTTGAAGAACGCTGCCGGGATTTTGTCCGCTACCTGAAACCCAAATTGCTGGAACTACAAAAACTGGTTATCGAAAATAAAATATTTATACAGCGAACCGCAAACATTGGCATACTTCCTTTACCAATGGCTATTAATTATGGTTGCTCTGGACCCATTTTACGGGCTTCCGGTTTGCGGTTTGATTTACGCCGGGTGGATGGCTATTCGGTGTATCCTGAACTGGAATTTGAAATACCGATTGGCAGCGGTGAAATGGGGACTTTGGGCGATTGCTGGGACCGGAATAATGTGCGCGTACTGGAATGCCACGAATCCCTGCGAATCATCGAACAATGCCTGGACAGGTTACAAACCGATCTGAAACGTACCCGTGACTTTGATCCGCAAGCAATGGTTCCCAAAAAGATCCGCCCGAAAGCAATGGATTTTTATATCCGGGCTGAAAACCCAAAAGGCGAACTGGGTTATTTTTTCCGGGCAGATGGCAAAAGTGATATTCCTTTCCGTTGTAAAGCCCGCTCCTGCTGTTTTCATAACTTATCTGTCTTACCCGAAATTTCTAAAGGTGCCCTCATTGCCGACCTGATCGCCATTATTGGCTCCCTCGACCTGGTAATGGGTGAAGTGGACAGGTAATAACACTCAGTTTGTTCGCAACCATAGAAAATATGAGTAATATCATTATATCGACAGGATTTACAATCAATGGATATTGGATTTCTCCTTTTGAATTACTGAAAGGACAGGTAATTAGTTTATGGCTGCCTCAAGATACGGAACAAAATGAGGGTGTAGGATCAAAAATAGAATCTCAATTAATCAAATTGTTAAGCGGGAAACAGACGCATAACGCCCTTACACTTATAAAACGGTTTATGTATATTGAAGATTATAAAGGAGATGACTGGTTTAAGGAACATTTTTATCCGACTACACCTGAGCGGTATTTGAAAAAGAATAGTAAACTTTTAAAGGCGGAAAGAAATCAGATTCTAAACGAATTAATTAGTAAGCCAGCACTGCCTTTGAATAGATTTGGAGGGAATACCAGAAGAATGCTTGCTCTTTTGGCTTGCATGAGTAAAAGTAATAATATATTGTTTAATGTTGGAGGATTAGACTCACAAGGAGTAAATCAAGTGTACCAGCAAATTGAAAAAATGGTTGATCAAGGCGGTTCAGCCATTGAATTGAACTATCCCTATCTTTCAGGAGGAAATCCACCTCAACATATGGGCCGACACCAATTCGGGAAGGCTAAAGTCATTAAAATTGAAAAAGTATACAAAGAAGTCTAAACTGAATACTTGCTTGGTTATTTATTACTATAATGAGTAAGCCCACATACTCTGCACTTACTTTTAATGAAAGGCTTTTACAATAGGAGATATGTTACAGGCTGCAATTAAAGAAAATCTGAATACATTATTTATCTATAGCTGGAAATTAAACACTCTACTTTCCCATTTTTAGCACGATTTAAGTACATTTTTGTACCCTGACTGGAGATTTTAGGATGCCGCCCATGCCACAATACCGGGAGCAATTTCGCCTGTATGCTACAACAGTATTCCAACAAATGTAGCTATACATCCTGCTGTACTGTAACAAATTTTCTTAGGGCATTTCTTTAGCAAGGTTTCATCAAAAAGCTTTATAAAATGTAGGACAAAAGGCATTTTATAAAAAATTTCATCTAGCCCTTGGTACATCTTGGACCTGTAAAAAATAATTCTTAACTTACTTTTCTGATGGCAATTCAGGTAAATTCCTGGAAACCGGAGTATTCCGGAAGATATAATTCAATCGGCCTTCTGTAGGCAATCTTCTGCTTTTTTACTCATCCTGGATGTTTTACATGCAAAGCCAATACACCACTTTTGCAACCTAAATCAGGTGCTGGGCTCAAGCTGGAAATTGCAGTAGAAAATATATTTCATATTGCTTGTTTCTCTATAACCTATGCCTTATGTACTGCCTATGGCAACTAAATTTTTACGCCTGTTATTCATTTTTATACTGCATTGGTTTACCGGCTACACTCAGTTGGTAGGTAGTAAACAAGCCAATGAGAATGCGCAAACCCGCTTCGAAACCAGTAAATGTATAGACGACCTGCTGTATCTGAATGCAAAATTACAGGATGCACACCCTTGCCTGTACTGCTATACTGATAGCCTTACCTTGCGCCAGAAATTCACCAGCCTGCTCGATAGCATGGAAAGGCACCGTTCTTCCTCCTATTATGCCCAGCTGACAGAATCTGAGTTTACTGTGATGGTGAAAGCTTACCTGGCAGCCATTAACGACGGACACCTGGATGCAGGCAATTACAATTCTTTATCCCGGTATATTCATAACAGAGGCCGCTTTTTCCCTCTTACTTTGTTATTTGAAGGAGAAAGCACGTATATCCATCATGATTTTTCAGGATTTCTCGACTCAACCGTAGCTGGCAGGCAACTTATTTCTATCAATAATAAGCCGGTTTCAGAGATTTTACAGCAAATGTATGCTTTAAGCAGCGCCGATGCTGGTTTATCTATTTTCAAAACCCGTCAACTGGAAAGCCTGGAACGCTTTAATATCCTGTACTGGATGTTGTATGAGCCTACCGACCAGTATACTATTGTCTATCAGTCGGATACAAGCCAGGTTACCGTGCATGTGCCGGGTATTACAGCAAAAGAAATTATTTTAGCCAATAACCAGCAGAAAACCCGTCCGACACTTACCCTGCATGCGCCTATTTCCACCGCCTATATGGACATTAATAGTTTTGAGGGCATTTCCGAAAGAAATGAAGTAATGCATTTCTGGGAATTTGTGGATAAAAGCTTTAAAGAACTCAACCGGAATGGCACCCAGAACCTGATCATTGACCTGCGGGATAACCCGGGAGGTATGATTTATAATGCACATTTGCTGTTGAACTATATCAGCCAGCAGAACATAGAAAGCGACTTTCAGGTAAAATCCAGTCAGTTGCTGAAGGAAATGAAAAAACAGGGATTTATGCATTTCCTGCTGCGTAATTTCAATCATCGTTCGTATGCTTCCAAAATTGCCCATACACCTGCCGGAAATTTTATCCGCTTCTCCAGCCGGGATCATTTTATTGCCAATGAAAAGCTGAAATTCAAAGGCAAAGTATATTTGCTTGTGAATGGAAACAGTTTTTCAGCTGCAGGTTTGTTCGCTAAATTCTTCCAGGAACATCACCTGGGCACAATTGTAGGCGAAGAATGCGGCGCCAGTCCTTCGTTTTCTTTTGGCAATGTGGTATTACTCGAACTACCAAATACCGGCTTACAGGTGTTTGTTCCTACGGCTATCGTGGTAAATGATAAAAGTTGTGCCAATACCCGCAAAGGCATTATGCCCGATATGCCCATCAACCGGATGATTGAAGAAGAAGTAAAAGGCAAAGATACCGTACTCCAACAACTGCTGGAAACGATTGGAAATACCATGTATACCGATAACTCCAGACTCCAGACAGACGCTCAAAGCAACTAATTACAGCCTTTAGTTGGGTATAAACACATATTAGGCGAAATCAGAAGTATTATGAAGCTAATTTTTAGAGTTGGGCTAATATTTTTGATTTACTTAATTGCCTGTTCAGAAAACTATGAAGGGAATAAAAGTACCTTGACTACTGAAGGTAGCAACAAAACTTCCGTTGATTATACTCCTTTAAAGAGAAGGCGTATTGAAGGTGTAGAAAAATATATCCATCCCGATTCAATCTACATATACTTTGAGCAAGGATTTACTGCAGACTTAATCGAACTTGAAGTCAATGACTTTAAAGCAAAACAAATTATATCAACTACTGAATCAATAGACTTCGCTGCTCGCTTTGTTTTTCCCAATATGAGAAAAGAAAAGTTGTATATTAAAAAGAACCATACAGACTTATTGATTATTGATTTAAAGAAAGCGATTACAAACAAATGGGCTATTAATTTTTATCAAGATACAATGTATGCTAAATCCTTACCTTATGCTCCTACATATGAATAATTATAGAAAAGTTTGCTACTAACATCCTGCTGAAGCGACAATCCTTCCTTATTGCAATGCCTTATAATAACTTTACAGCTACTTGGAGCTTTGATATTAATCTTACAATCTAATAATATTTAATCCGCTAATTGAATCCCATCACTTCCTGATGGTAAAGTAGAAAGTAGAACCTACATCCGGAACAGAATCTACCCATATTTCACCGCCATGTTTTTCCACAATCTTCTTGCAGACCGATAAACCAATGCCGGTGCCTTCATATTTATCTCTGGTATGTAGACGCTGAAATACCTGGAAAATACGGGTAGCATAGGCCATATTAATACCAATGCCAGTATCTTTTACAGCAAACTGCCATTGGGTATCTTTCTCTTCTGCCCAGATCTCAATTTTTAAAGGACGTTCATCTCTGAATTTTACAGCATTTCCCAGCAAATGTGAGAATACTTGCTGCATTTGTCCTTCATTTGCCTGCAATACCGGCAACTGATTGAGCTTTATTTCTACATCGCCGCTCTGGAGTTTGTTCTGCAAGCCGTATATTACTTTACTTACCACCTTATTAAAATCAACAGCCCCAAATGGTGCTTCCTTGTTATTGATTCTGGAATATTCCAGCAGGTTGGTGATCAGCTTTTTCATGCGCTCGGCTGCATCCACAATAAATTCTATGAACTCATTGGCATCCTGGTCGAGGCGGTTTTTGTATTTCTTCTCGAGCAAATTGGCGAATCCGGCCATTGTCCGCAGGGGTTCCTGTAAGTCGTGAGAGGCGATATAGGCAAATTGCTCCAGTTCTTCGTTGGAACGGGCGAGTTCCCTGGCTCTTTCTTCCAGCTCTTTCTGCACCTTTTTTAAGTGGGTAATATCCAGAATATATGATACGCCTCTGTCAGTGAAACCTTCCAGCCTGGTACCCCCAGTAGAATAGATACCCTCGAACCGTCCTTACAGAAATATTCTTTTTCATAGGAAGAAAACATACCCTTTTCATCCATTTCTGCCAGTTTCTGCTGATCTAAGGCCGCATATTCCGGAGGGGTTATGGCAATCCAGTTGATCTCACCCCTTTCCCATTCTTCCCTGGTATATCCAATCGTTTGTAAAAACAAGTTATTTACTTCCAGGAAATTTCCTGCTTTATCCCAGAACACAATGCCGATCAGATCGGATTCAAACATACGCCGGAACCTGGATTCGCTCAGGCGCAATACTTCCTGGCTTTCCTCCAGCTCAGCATTCAGCACCTGCAGTTCGAGCGCACGCTGTTTGAGTTCTTTCCGTACCTTATCCTGTTCGGTTATATCAAGCACAAATGCTATTACGCTACGTGTATCTTTCAACAAAGAAGCTCCAATCAGAATAGGTACTTTTGTTCCATCTTTGCGGATATATTCTTTTTCATAAGGAGATACGGAACCGGTCGTTCTCAAACTTTGTATAGCTTGCTGATCCTGCAGTTCATATCCTGGTGGAGTGAGTTGCTGCCATTGTAACACGCCCGAATTAAGTTCTTCCCGGGAATAACCGATAGTCTGTAAAAAAGCATCATTGGCATCGGTAATGTTATTATTTGCATCAGAGAAAATCACACCCAGCATATCCAGCTCAAACAGGTGCCTGAATTTGATTTCGCTCTCCCGGAGTTCTTTTTCCTGCTTCTTACGCTCGGTAATGTCAATCACATAGGATACCCCTCTGTCGGTATATCCTTTGATAAAGGCACCTCCGACCTGAATAGGGACTTGGGTGCCATCTTTGCGGATATAGGCTTTTTCGTAAGGCGCATGTATGCCGGTTGACATAATCTGACGGTAGGCTTCCTGATCAAGTTCTTTATATTCTTCAGGTGTCATTTGTACCCAGTCAATCCGGCCTTGATGCAGATCGCTGCGGGAATACCCAATCATCTCCAATAGGGCATCGTTGGCATTGGTTACTTTGCCATTAATTTCCCAGAATAAGGTGCCGATCATATTCGACTCAAACAGACCTCTGAATTTGGCTTCACTTTCCCTTAAAATCCGCTCCTGATTCTTGCGTTCGCTGATATCGCGGATAATAACCTGGGTAGCTGATCGATTATTATAAGTAAAAGGGACACTAAGCGATTCAATGTCTGTTTCTGTGCCATCGAGGCGGATAATCTTTTGTTCTATCATTGGAAGTTTCTGGCCTTCTTCAACTGCCTGCACCCTTTCTTTGATGACCCCGGTAAATTCCGGGTGTACAAAGTCCATAACAGATTTTCCAATCAGCGTTTTTGCCTCACGGGCACCCAGCAAGCTAACTGCCGCCGGATTGGCATATACAATACTATTGTCCTGATGAATCACTACACTGTCAAAAATGTCACGCAGGGTATTGTAGCGTTCTTCACTTTCCCGCAATGCCTGTTCGGATTGCTGAATCGCCAGGTCTTTCTCCTGCAATTGTTTTTCCTGGGCTTTTAACTCCATGTTTACGTCCAGCCATTCTTTGGCAGTGGGAATGGCAAGTGCTTTCGGAGTAATTTTAATAAGGGCAAAGGCTGTTCCCACAGAAGATATGGCAGTAATTACTTTGATGATGCCTTCCAGCCGGTACAATGGGTTCCAAACGGTAATGATATTCATCAAATGGGTAGTGCCACAACTATAAATAAAAATGCCAAACAGCACCAGCATCCACCGGTACTGAATATCGATGCGGCGGCGGGCTATAAAAATGAGACAAAGTGGAATTACAAAATAGGAGATTCCTATCAGCCCATCGGATACTACATGTGTCCAGAGAATATCAGATTCCCAGAAATAACAGTGCCCATGGGGCATAAAATCTCCGGCAGAAAAGAGTTTTTCAAAAAATTCCTTCATAAACAGCGACTAGCTAGGTAGCAGAAAATACGGTTAAATATGCTTATAAATTTTGAATGATAGAGAGTATAACGAATGCCTCTGTAAAAAATAGCATAAACATTTTATAACCTGAATAAATCATGCAGCAGATCAGAATTTTCCTAAAATTTCGGGCTATAGATGAAACCTGTTTTGTATTGGTAGCAAGTCTATCTGAAAATAGATGAGTGCTGATTGGAACAATTATCTGGTAGTTTGTTTTTCCATGATCTGGTGAAGAGCAGGTTCGACAACAAAAGCATGAGCGCCTCCAAACACCACAAAAACCCTGTCGTATGTTTTGAAAGCTTCTTCTATTTTTCCCAGCAAATGCACATCCCGCACTACTTTTGAACTTCTGCCAATTTCAGTAAGTTCGCCGCCATCGCTGAGGAAATAGAATTTTTCAGCCGGAATTGCATATATGTTAAGCGGCTGATTGAAAAAATCCTGGTATACTTTCTGAATATAGGAAAAAGGCTTTTCTTCCTCTTTAAGCACTACGCCATCATTTTGCAGATACTCTATAAATTCTTTTTGGTAGGTTTTTTCTAATCCGGCGGTGGTATCTATCCAGTTGTGGACATATAAATCAAAAAAACGTTCATTGGCCAGGTACAGCAGCACTTTTGCTCTTCCGTATTTTTCAAACAAAGCATTTACTTCGGTAGCCACATCTAAATCTCCATTCTGCATCTGTATACCCAGGCTATCACATAAATATTTAAGTTGGCCGGTTTCTGCATTTTTGCGAATGGCTTCATCCCGGCTGGCATACGTTTGGGTTACCTGCCCTCCTTCATTAAATGCAACCTGGGGTCCTAATCTCCAGAATGTATGGTCAATGCTATCAGCTTGCTGGGTAATCTCTCTGGTATGCCGTGTGCCTACGAAGATAAGTTTTTTATGGCCTTTGCTGATTTCTATAATGTATGGATAGATTGCCTTGCCGGTAGCCTGATAATTTTTTTCCATTTGCTCATTATAAGCAATAATGTCCAGGTAATTTTTCATAGTATAGCCAGCGGCCTCTTGTTTTTGATCGGTTTGCTGACATGAATAGAGAAGTATAGTTAGAAGAAAGTAAAGCCTTAGAATTTGTCTCATAGGATTGTCTGGTTACTTCAGCACAATAGAAATTAGCAGATAGCTGCTGTGTGTATGTTGATATGATGATAGTTTACCCATTCTTTTACCTTGCCGATGTACATTTTTACGTAGTTCTCGGTAAAGAAAATATTCGAAAAATTATCGAATCTTTCTGCCTGCACACCCAGGTAATATATCCAGATGGCCAGTCCGGCATAAGGAATTAACTGTATTTCCTCTTCAGGAATGCTGGTGATAGTCCGGTAGCCATCCAGAAAGCTTTGCAACTTGCATTCGTATTCTTTTTTGTCTGGCTGGGTATAGAATAACTGCATGCAGAAATAGCCAATATCGAGTACGAGCCATCCGTTTCCGCAGTTATCGAAATCAAACAGAGTGATCTTACCTGCATCAGTTATACTCATATTATCATACCAGACATCTAGGTGTACAATTCCCCGGCGTATATCCGGCGCTGCTGAGGCTTCAAATACAGCATGTAATACCTCTGCAGATGCCTGGATAAATTTCATTTCCTCTAACGATTCCGATATATAAAGCTTCGCCTGCTGATATGCCTTTGCAACCAAGCTATCTATATTATATTGTATCCGGTTGATAGGCTGATGAAGGGTTACAGTGTGCATATTTGCCAGTAAGGAACCAATGCTATAACTGAGTTCCTGCGTAAGGTTGCGTATTTTATGGCCTTCTCCAAAGGAGAACAGAACTACATGCCGCATGCCTTCTGGTGCATCAATTTTTTGCAGAAGGTTATTATTTTTGTCTGCGATCGGGTAGGAAACGTGTATTCCGGAGGCTTTCAGCAGGTTCAGCAGGCGGAGTTCTTCAGTTATTTCTGTTTCTGAACGCCGGTTGTAACTGTAAATTCTTAATATGTATTTCTTCTCCTGTTCCGAAACAATATAGGTATGGTTCATATTGGTACGGAAAAGGCGGCAACTGGTATGGAAATGCAGGTTATATTTTTCTATGAGCCAGGCAGCCAGATGAACTGGTGATAAGGTAGAATCTATTACCGGAAAGGTAGACATGCAGACAAAATCGTTTGTTCGAAAGTTTTATTTTGTATTCAGGGGATAGTTAAAATGGACTACTTTTTCGGCGATGCCTCCGGTAGCCTGGTAAAATTCCAGAGCATAATCGTCTACTTCATCGGCCTGCACAAACACTTCCTCTACACCGGTATTTTTACAGTATTCATTAATGGAAGCCATTAGTTTTCTGCCGATTCCCTGCCGCTGTAACTGGGTTGTCACGGCCAGGTCATAAATATATACCAGGGGTTTGGTAGAATAATATTGCTCCAAAGTATAGGCTGTTAAGCCGCCTACAACTTCACCATCAGATAAGGCTACAAAGATGAAAAAACTATCCTTTGCCAGCAATGCTTGTAAATACTTTTCATCGGGCATAGTGAAATTTTTCATCTCAAACACATCTTCAAATACCCGGATCAGGGCAATAAAAGTATCGAGGTCTTGTTTTTCTAGTTTTCGGATTTCGATGGCCATAGTGGTAGTTTTAGGATTGATGGCAATATGAGCAGCTGATCTTTCAATCATCAGCGCTTTTTAGAAAAGCAATGTATCAAAATAGTGGCTGCTTAGATAAGCTATTATGAGCTTATTCCAATATCCGCCTGATATAGTTAATCTGCCCGAGATGGTAGGAAAGATGCGCCAGTAAGTGTATCAGAAAAAAGCCGGTAGTCATTTCATAACCCAACACATTTTCCGGATAGGTCTGATGTAAATCTTCGGGTTTGATTGTTTGCAGCGTAGAATGTACAATTGCTTTCACAGTTGATATCTGTTCCAGCAAGGTTTGTTTGGGGATATTTTTAGAACTGAACTCAGCCTCCCGGTTCCGGACATAAAGTTGCTGCCCAAGGTTCTTTCCGATATAAGTAGAAAGGTTTCCCACCAGATGCAGCGCCAGATTTCCGGCAGGATTGATAATTTGCCCTCTGATTTGCCAGAGATGCTCTTCCCGAGTAAATGCCTCAATTTCTTTCCTTAGGCGTTCTATGTCCCGGTCATATAATTTCTGAAGTTCTTCTATCATAGGTAATGGCAGATTATTCGGTTTTTTTCATTCGGGTGACAGATACCAAAGCGGTTTTTATGGTGATTCAATTGTATTATGGTTCTGGAAAGAAAATGCCTGATAGATTTATTGCCAGCCGGATAGCCTATCAATTGATCTTTTCTTTGTTCTGTTCTTTCAATTCTTTTACCTCTTTCTCCAGCCTTTTTACCGATTGCAAGATTTCCATCAGAACCGGATTTGATTTAGAGATATTCCGTTGTTCTTCCTCTTTAAAGCCCAATCTTGAATCAAAATAGCCCAAGACCAGGGAACAGAAAATAAAGAGTATGAAGAGAATGGGAATGGAGATATAAATGTAGTCATACACTAATTTACCCAGAGTTTTATCTTTAAATGATTCAAAAAACACGATGCCGATCATAAAAAACTGGATGTAACCAATATACATTCTGGCACGGTCGATATAAATCTTCCAGCGTACAAATGTTCTTTTATTTAGCCTTATTCCCACAAATTTCTCTTTATATAAGTTTTGATTTTTACTTGAAACAACCATTCTGCAATAATCAGAATCACTATCAGTCAGGTCTTAATATGGGCATAGGAAAATGAGTGGTAGAATCAGGCTTTACGATCAGAATTTTAAAGGCAATTGTAGTATCCGGTTTGATCACAGGCATTGTGGGCCTCTAACTATTCTGGTGCTGTACCCTTGTAAAGCCGGTACTAAAGACCATTAGTAATGCTATAATAGAAATTAATCCATTCATCGCTTTTTCATTTTAAGTTCCTGTACTTGAGTCATCTGCCATGTAAGGCATTAGATTTATAATTTAAGGCAAAGTTATTGTTTAGCCTATTTTCAACAGTAGCTTTTTAGCAGAATTTTACTTGCCATGCTGGCTTTTCCACTGCCTAGTTTCCTCTTCAATAAAATAACTTACTAAATCCTGGTACATTTTCTCAATTACATCCGGGTTTAATCCAGCAGTTTCAGCCCAGGCTCTTCGTTCAAGGAGCATCCGTTGAAGCCGCTCCGGGGCTTTCAAACTAGCTTCACTGGTTTTGAATTTAGAGGCCGCTTTCACATACGCAAAACGCTGACCTAACAAGTGAATAACTTGTTGGTCTATTTCGTCAATTTCCTGGCGGATTTCAGTCATATCTTCACATTCTTCTGGTTTTTTCATGGTGCTTTATTTGAAATGAGATAACGTTGTAAAGTATAGACGTAACGGAACACAACTTCCCGACGGCGGTCTTATAACGCTTGAGCCTTGCGCTGAAGGGAGCCGCTGATCGGCGAAGTAGGTGTTAGCAAGTGTTTTTATTAATCAGGAAAGCATTGGGGTCCAATCGCACCCCCTCCATATTCTAAAACAATATTGTCTTTGTAAAATATATAAGAGCAGGAATCATTGTATTCCAACTTCTGCTCTTCACCTAAATCTGTTTTAAATATCTTGTAAAAGTATTTGCCCATGCCACTTCTTGCAAAACCGATTGTTGTTATGTTCCCATTTTCAATAGAGACAAAATTTGCTTTGTCTAGCAGTTGCTTTATAAACAACAGCGTATCGTTATTCCATCCTAAGATTTTAATTCCATTATTTAAAGCATCTGAATCATATTCTAAATTCCATTCCTGAAAAATTGATTCATTTTTCCCCTCACTTAGCTTTTTATAGATTTTTAAATCAACGCTCTTATTCGTACTTACAAGCACATTCTTAGGATTAAATTCTAAGCAGGCAATTAAACTATCAGGAATAAGTTTTACATATTCATCCTTAAGCCGGAAGATTTCTAGTTTATTCTTTTCAAGATTTTCAATTTGCTCTTTTTTGCTACTTCTTGGCATAGAAAGCATAAAGAGAATATACTCTTTAGCTTGTTCATTTCCCTTTTTGTAATGCTTAAGTAATTCGTTTTTCTTTTTCTTAGGCAAATTCTTAACTAGCACGTGAAGCAATGAATCTTTGTCAATGTTTTTATTAAAATCTTGTCCATTTGCTTTTAAGCAACTTAAAGTTAAAAGTACGAATATTAATAATTTCATCTTTATATACTTGCTAACATGTACATAACCTCAACAAATCTCAAAACATGTGGTTATTCACCAATGTAAGTAGATAACCTCTATCTCACAATATGCTTAGCTCTTAATAATAGAAAATCTTATTTAATCCAAACCAATAACCAAGACTCGTTTTACTATCTATTATATGTACACAAACATAGCCGCTCATCTATTTCGAGTGCTGCTCATCACAATAAAAATCTATGTACGAAATAAATCGTAGTTTTATTTGCAATTACGAAATCTCTCGTATATATTTGAAATACGAAAATATTCGTAATTAATTAAACGTCTAATTATCATATATGACACATACTCCTTTTTCTAAACCCACCGATGCCGAACTGGAAATTCTGCAGGTACTCTGGCAATATGGTCCCTGTACCGTCCGGTTTGTAAACGAACAACTAAGTCAGACCAAAGAAGTCGGCTATACCACTACCCTTAAAATTATGCAGATTATGCACGAAAAAGGGCTGGTAAAACGCAATGATGAAAGCCGTACGCATGTATATGAAGCCAATGTCAGTGAAGAAACTACGCAGAAACACATGCTCGGTAAATTCCTGGATATGGCTTTCAGAGGTTCAGCCTCCAAGCTGGTAATGCAGGCGCTGGGCAATCATAAGGCATCCAAAGAAGAATTAAACCAGATCAGAAAATTATTAGATAAAATAGAAGGAGGTGAAAAATGAACACACTCTCATCCATCGCACCCGATAAATGGATACAAGCCCTGGGATGGACTTTATTACATTCCTTATGGCAAGGATTGATTGCTGCTGTATTGCTGGGCATATTATTATTATTACTACACCGCCAGTCAGCTACCATCCGCTATTTTGTATCTACGCTTACCTTATTTACGTTTCTGCTGGTTACGGTAGCCACTTTTGTAAAAGAATACTCTATACTCACCAAAACAACCGCCAGTGAAGCAACGCCGATGAACTATGCCATTGGTTTTCCGGTAGCACTCACCACCAGCCAGCCAGCTTCTCAGGCAGAAACTCTATCTCCGGGGTTTTATAGCACCTTTTCCGTTTACTTTACGCAACATCTACCATCTATTGTATTGCTGTGGGCCTTAGGTATTATGGTATTATTACTCCGTTTTATGGGAGGCCTTGCCTATTCGCAGCGTCTGAAGCATTATAAAATCATTGATTTGCCAGAGTACTGGCAGAACTGTGTAAAGAATTTATCAGAAAGAGCGCAAATCCGGCAGACAGTACGTTTGGTAGAATCTGCGCTGGTGAAAGTACCGGTGGTGATTGGGTATTTTAAACCAGTGATTCTGCTGCCGGTAGGCACCATCCTAGGTTTACCCAGCGAGCAGATAGAAGCGATTCTGGCACACGAACTGGCGCATATTTCCCGTAAAGATTATCTGGTAAATATTGGCCAGTGCCTGGTAGAAATTCTGTTCTTTTTCCATCCGGCCGTCTGGTGGATGTCGAGCAGGATCAGAGAAGAACGGGAGCATTGCTGCGATGATATGGCACTGGCACTTTGCGGAGATTCGCTCACCTTTGCCAAGGCACTTGCTAACCTGCAAGGCGTACACACTGGTACTGCTTCTCTGGCTCTGGGATTTGCCGGAAAAGGGCAATCGCTGCTACACCGGATTCAGCGTTTGATCGGGCAACCCAGGCGGAATCCTAATTTTATGGAAGGTTTCCTGGCTGCCTGTTTTTTAATGGCTAGTATTATGGCCGTGAGTGTAAGTGCCGGAACTGCTTTACAAACTACTACTAGAAATCTTTCCCTGAACATAGAGGAACTACCTGCGGAGGAAAAAAGCTATCTGCCTGAACAGACTTTAGTATCTGATAGTTTGAAAAACAAAGGAACCTTTACTTACAAAGGCAGCAAAAACGGACGCAAATACGATGTAAAAGCCACCATTGAGAATGATAAAATTACAAAACTGTACCTGGACGGAAAAAAAGTGCCGGTTGCAGAGATCGAAAAATATCAGGATCTGGTGTATGAATTAATGGCAGATGTACCCAATCCTCCTGTTCCACCTGTTCCGATGTCGGCCTTAGCGCCAGTTGCCCCCTATACTTATGAAGATGACTGGGATCTGGAACCTGCTATTGCCCCTATTGAACCTTTCGAACCCCTGGAGCCAATGGAACCTATGGAGCCATTAGCGCCGATTGAGCCTGTTGCCATAGCAGATGTACTGGAAGAGGCGCTTACTAATGATACGACCAGATTAAAAAATTACAAAGGTAACTTCACCATTGTACACCAGGGTAAAGATAAAAAGGAGTATACCTTCCGGATGAAGGATGGTGTACTGGAGGAACTGGAAATAGATAATAAGCCGGTTCCAAAATCAGAGTACAAAAACTACAGCTTTATTGTAGATGAAATCAGGCAAGATGCAGAACTCAGACGGGCAGAAGCCATGTTGCGCCAGGAAGAAGCCAGAGAACGCCAGTTGGAATCCAGATACAGAATGGAAGAAGCCAGAGAGCGGATGTACGAAGAACGTAGAGCCTTGCAGGGAAGAATCGCAGGGGACCGTGAAAGAGCTATCCATAAAAATGGGGAACTCAGCCTACAACAACGGCGAGCACACGAAAGAGTAATGCAGGACCAGCAACGGGTAATGCGGGAACACGAAAGAGCTTTACAGCGGCAAGGAGAGCAGATGCGGAACCAGCAACGGGCACTCGAGCAACATACCAGGGCAATGAAGGATCATGAAAAGAGCTTGCGCAGACATGAATTTTCGCTGGAACTCCGGGAAGAACTGAAAAAAGATAAACTTATCAAAAATGAGAACAGCTATACGTTCAAGCTGGATAGTAAAGGCTTATATATAGATGGGGAGAAACAACCGGAAGCGGTTTATGAAAAGTATAAAAAGATGGCAGAAAAAGAACACGGTTCCATAACAGGCGATTTCAAGATGGAATTTCAATACAAAAACGATGATAAGTAATTGATCTAATAACCAGATCCAAAATAGTACAACAAAGCCTTTGGTAATATACCAGAGGCTTTGTTGTGTAAGGGAACATTGAATTTCCATCCTATTTTTCAAGCAGAAATTGTATATTTATTCTCCAGCCTGTCTCAAACTCTCGATACTGCATTGATTCGTGGATACATGCCTGAAAAGAACTTTATCTCCGGATATGGAAAGCCCATGAAATATTCAGCATACACTTTTAATTTTCTCCTCTGTCAATCTGTAATAAATTGTTTAATAGGTTGGCTGATTATACTTCCTGCTTTTGCCCAGAAGGCCGACACTTTCACTTTACCTCTTAAAATCAGTGCAAGTAAACGTCACCTGGTAGATCAGAAAAACAAACCATTTTTATATCAGGCTGATACCGGATGGATGCTCTTTCTGAACCTTACCAAACAGGAAGCCATCACTTACTTGGCCGACCGAAAATCCAAAGGATTCAATGTTATTCAGACAATGCTTACCGGCTTTGATGATTTTAAAAACAGAGAAGGTCATTCTCCTTTCTTAGGAAATAAAGATTTTGCCCAGCCTAATGAAGCTTATTTTACACATGTTGACTGGGTAATCAGGCAGGCAGATTCTTTGGGATTGATACTCTCCATTGCCCCATTATGGTCGGGCTGTTGCAAGGAAGGATGGGCTGGCGAAGGTAAACCTATTGAAAAGAACGGGATAAAAAAAACACATGAGCTTGGCCGGTATATTGGAAAAAGGTATGCTTCATTTAATAACCTGTTCTGGATTCTGGGCGGTGACAACGATCCACATGCAGACAAGGAAGCCATCCGGCAACTGGCTTTGGGTATTAAGCAAACAGCCCCACATCAATTAATTACCTATCATGCCTCTTCTTCACATTCCAGTACAGATGTCTGGGAAAATGAATCATGGCTGGACGTGGTAATGGTATACACCTAGTTCAGAGGTTTTAACAAAGCCTGGAACAAAAACCAGCCGGATGTATATGAAGTAGCCTATAAGGAATACAATAAAAAACCAGTCAAACCCTTCTTTTTAGGCGAATCTACTTATGAAGGCGAACATGATAGCTGGGGTTCTGCCTTACAAGCCAGAAAACAAGCATATTGGTCAATGCTTTCCGGCGGAACCGGTCATGCCTATGGTTCGCCTCTATGGAAAATGGACTCCACCTGGCGTAATTACCTGGACCTTCCCGGTGCCAAAAGTTTAAAGCATGTATATTCCTTATTCACGAGCCATGCCTGGGAGAAGCTGGTTCCAGATACCGCCAATCTGGTAGCTGTAGCTGGCCGGGGCAACTTTGCTGAAAACAATTATGCTACCACAGCAATCGCACAGGATGGAAGTTTTGCTATCAGTTATTTGCCTTCCCAAGCAAACATTTCTATTAATTTAGCGAGACTCAAAGGAAAACAGGTACAAGCTTCCTGGTTTGATCCGCGTACTGGTGAAAGGAAAATAATTGGCCGTTACACTCCACAGAAAACAGTATCATTTAATTCCCCAACAAAGGATGACTGGGTGTTGGTGATTGATCAGATTCAATAAATCCGGGCATTCTCTCTGAGGCAAAACAAGCAATAACAAAAGAGCAAATAACCTGGCTAATGAATATCCCTGCGTGCTTTCTAAATGCCTATCAAACAATCTACATCCGGATGCAGCCAAAGCAAAGATGCAGGTAACCGGGTTGTTATCTTTCCGGATAAAAATTCCTGTATGATTTGTTCCTTGTTCTTCCCGGAAATGAGCAGTATAATTTTTCTGGAACGCATAATATCCTGTAAGCCTAAAGTGAGTCCGTAAGTAGGTTTATCATTCAGTGACTGAACCATCGTATGTGTCAGCGAATGACCGGATAACCGGGCTATATGGCAATGTGGCTCAAGAAAAAGGGCTGGTTCATTAAACCCAATATGTCCGTTAGCACCAATTCCCAGAATACATAGATCGATTGGTCCCTGTGTATCTAGTTCTGCCTGAATACGGGCGCATTCAGCGGCAGGATCAGTTGGGTTAGATTGAAAGGAGATGTAGCGCTCTGGTGGTATTCGGAGTGGTTCTACTAGTTTTGTCTGGAGATAATATTCACAACTGGAAGGATGATTTTCGGGAATTCCGCCCCATTCATCGAGTTTAATTACCTTGAGCTGGTCAAAAAATATTTTATCCTTTTCTGACTTTTCAACCAATTTTGCATAGAAACCAGTAGGAGAATTGCCGGTAGCTGCACACAACAGCAGATTTTTTTTACGTTCTACCTCCTGGATAACAAGTGTGGCTGCTTTTCCGCTCATTTCCTCATAATCCCGGCAATGGATAATATTCATAGCAATGATCGTTGATTAAAGTGATTGGGCTACTTTTTCCAGAGCTTATATGGTTTATCTGCATCTGTTTTAAAAGGAAACATTACTTTTCTGCCAGTTCCGGCTGATTCATAGGCAGCATAAATGGCTTCCAATACTGCCTTTCCATCTTCGCCGGTTACCAGTGGCTGCTTATTATTTTGCACACAATCCACAAAATGCTCAAACTCCTGCGGAAAGCCATAGTTCCAGATTTCCTCATAGATGGTATAACTCCATCCTACAGTATTTCCAGCTTTTTCTACGGCATAGCCAACCCCTTGGGTGCTATAGGTCTGAATAGAATTACCTTGCAATACATCGGCGTAGGCTACTCCTTCTGAACCATGAATTTCCGCCCGGTCGTCCATGCCACCCAGCTTTGTCCAGCTTTCTTCGGCTAGGGCAATTACTCCGTTTTCAAACTCAAATATCAAAATTGCATTATCTTCGCCTTTGGTTTTATGGGTATGTACACTGGTGCTCATCTGGGCATATACCGATTTAATGGGATTATTGCCATTGAGCCAGCGGAAAAACTGAATCGCATGACAGCCCATATCCATAGTTACGCCTCCACCAGAGCGCTCCACATCCCAGAAATGATCAGCATGGGGTCCGTCGTGCTTTTCAGATTGTTTGAGTAGTACCGGTTTTCCCAATGCGCCTTCATCCAGTAATCCTTTCAAGCGGACATATTTGGGTGTAAAACAAAGTTCTTCTGCATACATCAGTTTCACATTTGCTTTTTTACAGGCATCTATCATCTGATCAGCTTCAGCAAGGTTCATACACAGCGGCTTTTCTACGACAATATGTTTCCCGGCAGCAGCAGCTTTCAAGGTGATCTCGCAATGCAGATAATTTGGTGCCCCAATTACGATCATATCCAGTTCTTTCATCGCCAGCATATCCTCCAGGTTAGTAAAATAGTGAGGAATACCAAATTTCTGTGCGAATGCAGCTACATGACTTTCCGTAGGAGACATTACCGCTACAATTTCAGCTGCTGCTACCCTTTTTAAAGATTCGGCATGAATGGTAGAAATAAACTGTGAGCCAATAAGACCTACTTTTACTTTGTCAGGCATGGTAGTGTAGAGTTATTAGTTGTATAAGAATGAATGTACATGTTTTTATATTGTATTGAGTATAGAGGCTTTTTCCTCCAGGGCGGATATAAATGCTGTTATTATTAATACTCAAAATGGTGTTTATAATATTATAAAGGTTTTCTTATCAGAAGCAAGTCTTCAAATATTTCAATCTTCAATTCATAGCCTTCCATTTTTAAACTGATCAGCCGCATACGCAGCAGCCCTGGCGGTAAGTGCCATGTAGAGTATAGAAGGGCTCTGGTTACCGGTACTGGTCATGCAGGCACCATCAGTTACAAACACATTTTTACAGGCATGGAGCTGGTTATGTTCATTAAGCAACGAGTCTGCCGGGTTTTTGCCCATACGTACGCCGCCCATTTCGTGAATGTCCAGGCCGGGCGCTTGTTTATTATCATGGGTAGAAATATCCTTACAGCCTACTTTTTCAAGCATCAGGCGGCTTTCTTTAAGAAAATCAGCTACCATTTTTTCGTCATTTTCATCATAGCCTACATCAGTAACCAGTAAAGGAATGCCCCACTGGTCTTTCTTGTCTTTGCTCAGGTATACCTGGTTGTTTTTTTTAGGAACAGTTTCACCTTGCATATACATATAAATCCGCCAGTTACCAGGTTTGCTTACAGCCTCTTTAAATTCGGCACCAAACTGTGGTTCACCATCCGGTAATCCATGTACCCGTTCCCGGTAGCCACCGGTAAAAATGGTATAACCGCCAAAGAAATCCATATCATGTTTGTACAAATTCCGGTAATTGGCAATGATGCATTCGGTAGGATTCCGGCCATAAAAATATTTATCTTCAAAGCCTTCAATTCGTCCATTGGCAGAACCCCGGTAAATATGGAATCCGATAAATTTTCCTAGCAAGCCACTGTCATTACCCAAGCCATTCGGAAAACGGTTGGATATAGAATTGAGTAAAATCAGGTTGGTATTCAGCGAGGAAGCATTGGCAAAAATAATCCGGGCATTAAAAATATGTTCTTCTTTGGTAGTACTGTCAATTACTTTTACGCCAGTTGCTTTCCCAGATTTTTCATCATATACAATAGAATGAACCACCGAAAAAGGACGGATCGTCAAATTACCGGTCTTCTCCGCCCAGGGCAAGGTAGAAGAATTTGAACTAAAATATGCGCCATATGGACAACCCCGCATACATAATGTCCGGGTCAGGCATTTACCTCGTCCCTGGTCAAAGTGAATTTGCTTCGGTTCGCTCAGGTGTGCCCATCTTCCCTGTACTACGTGCCTTCCTGGAAAATGCTCGCGGATGGTATCCCGCATGTGTTGCTCTACACAATTAAAATCATAGGGTGGCAGAAACTCACCATCTGGCATGGCCTCAATGCCGTCTTTATTACCACACACCCCAATGAATTTTTCTACATGCGAGTACCAGGGCGCTATATCCGCATACCCCACTGGCCATGAAATGCCATAGCCATCCCTGCCGGGTGCTTTAAACTCATTATCACTCCAGCGCTGGCAAGCCCTTCCCCATATGAGCGACTTCCCTCCAACCTGATATCCCCGTATCCAATCGAAAGGCTTTTCCTGCACATAGGGATGGTCTTCGTCTTTAATGAAAAAGTGAGCCGTATCTTCCCCAAAACCGGCCGCTTTGGTAATCACCGGATTAGCCTCCTTAAATGCAAGCGGCATCCTGTTCCGGTGTTTGAATTCCCAGGGATGCATATTGGCCGTGGGATAATCTTTGATGTGCTTTACATCCCGGCCTCTTTCCAGCACGAGCGTTTTCAGACCTCTTTCACACAGTTCTTTGGCAGCCCATCCCCCTGAAATACCCGAACCAATTACAATCGCATCAAAAGCAGTTTCCATACTTAATTTGTAAATAGAATAAAAAATTTATGGTAATTGAATTTGCCCCTCAATACCCCCGATAGCGGATAAACTACCGGTTCCGCAACGCATGGCTAAGTTTACACATTCCTTTAAAGAAGCTCTTTTAAGCCAGGCATACAAAAATCCGGCATCAAAATTATCGCCTGCGCCGGTCGTATCAGCAATCTTCAATCCTTTTGATAACGATTCTGGTATGGTAAAATGCTGCCCAGAAGATCCATTAAATACGGTAGCCCCTTTTTCTCCCTGCTTAATTACTACCCATCCACCAAAATGACTGAGCCAGCTTCCTGCTTGCTCCACATCTGCTTTACCTGAAATACGTAAGGCCTCTTCTTCATTGGGAATAAATACATCGATGTAAGGCAATATTGCATGTACTTTGTGCCAGTCTTCTTCAGGCGACCAGTTGGTATCCAGAGAAATGGTTATGCCTTTCGCCTTCAGAATCGGCAGTTCCTCGAGCCAGAATGCTTGTAATTGTTCCAGCAGGAAATAGCTGGCGATATGCAGATGCGAAGCCTTTTGCAAAATACCAGATTCCATAATGCCATTGGCCGTAACACCGTTGAAACTACCTTTGTAGGTAAGCATCGCCCTGTCATTTCCTTTAGCCAAACCTAATCCAACAGCTGTTTTATATGATTTGGAAGAAGTTACATACCGGGTAGAAATATTGAGTTCCTGAAGGCGCTCTTTAAGAAAACGGCCAAAAAAATCGTTGCCTATCACGCCATACAAATCTACACTACCACCTAGTTTAGTAAATTGAGAAGCAAAAATACCGGCAGAGCCACCCAGTTCGATGTGGTAATCATCCACGTATTGTTCCACTTGTCCATATATGGGTATTACCTCCCCGGTAAACAATATATCCAGGCAAAGATCGGCGACTACTGCAACTATTGGCTTCATTTACGTAAGGGCTGATAACTGACCTCTCTGAAATAAACCACATCATCGCCCCCATGATTTTGCAGACCAACATAGCCAGCTGTTGGCCTGGGGCCTCTGTCTGGTTCGTAATCTTTCGCTTTTTTAGGAACGATATCGCCTTCTTTGTAATCAGTGACCAGCACCCCATTGACATGTACCTGGGTGCGTTCTCCAGCCAGTGTAATAATCATTTCGTTCCATCCCTCCGCTTTTCCGGGCGTTGCTTTAGCTTTGGTAAGGGAATAGAGTACGCCAGTTTTATGAAATTCATCTTCCCGGTCGTCAATCTGCACTTCATAACCTTTATTTACCGGCATCCAGGCTTCTGTGGGTTTTTCGGGAATCCGGATAAATACGCCTGCATTGTTGGCAGCGGCACCTTTATACACTACTTTCAGGCGGATATTTTCAAGCTTTTGCGGCGTATACCACAGCAGACCCATGCCTCCTTCCGTTTTGAGCATGCCATCTTCTATCACAAATTTTCCATCCCCGGCATGCGCCCAGTTTTGTAAATCCTTTCCGTTAAACAGCGGTTTCCATTCCTGTGCCAAAGCGGATATGGAACTTACCAGACAAAACAGCATTAACAGCTTTTTCATATTGTATAGCCTTTTGTATAATTTAAAGCTAAAATTACATTAAAAGAAGGAACATTGCCTTGTAAAGCCCCTCATTTTCTTTGTAACAGGAATGGGTTTCTGATTAATGACTTGTAATCAGGCATATTGAATTATAAAATTCCAGTAAAAGTCTCTAGCCATGCATCATCTTATCGCAGCGGAACTCATACAACTTGCTAAATATGATTTAGAAGTCAGGCAGCAATTGCAGGAAGAAAATAAATTATCGCCAGGGTATAATCCGGAGATGGAAGCGGTACATAAACAAAATGCTGCCAGACTAAAACAACTCATTGCACAAATTGGATGGCCAACCATACCCAAAGTAGGAAAGGAAGCGAGCGAAGCTGCCTGGCTTATTGTGCAGCATTCCATTGGCGATCCGGTATTTATAAAAAGCTGTTATGCTTTACTGGAGCAATCCGCCGGAACTGTTAATCCACAACAGCTGGCATATTTGCATGATCGGATCTGTTACTTTGAGGGAAAGCCGCAAAAATATGGCACTCAGTATGAGGACAAAGGTTTATATCCGGTAGAAGATAAGAACAAGGTAAATGCACTTAGAACAAAACTGGCATTAAAACCACATTCCATGGATATTATCACCGAAGCAACTAAAACTGAGCTTCCCACAGACCTGCATACCGATCCGGAATTTAATGCCTGGAGAAAGAAAGTGGGCTGGATTTAATTTGTATACCTCTCCAGATTTCTGATGTTTAACTTAAGTATTTTTCATAACCAATTTAATATCAATAATTTTAATATTAGAACGCTTCATCAATTAGTTCTTTGTTAATTACAGCGCCTGCTTTTGTTCCGGCAGCTACAGCCATAGCAACCGACCTGAACATGATGGTATTATCACCCGCCGCATATACGCCAGGTAAGCTTGTCCGCTGAAAATCATCTATTTTAATGTATCCTTGCTCGTTTAAGGCACAGCCCAGTTGCTCCGGAATCTGGCAATGTTGGGTAAAGTTAACCCTGGCAAATAAGGCAGAAATGTTATTGGTATTTCCGTTTTTAAAAACGATATGGTCAATATAGCCATTGGTGTGTTCCAGTGCTGCTATTTCTGTTTCGATAATCTCAATCTGATGAGACTGTAGTTTACTGGTTTGCTCTGCAGTAAGTGTCGATTTTCCATTGGTAAATAAAGTGAGTTGACCGCTCCAGTGATGAATAAGCCGGCTTAGTTCAAAGCCTAAATCACCATTGCCCAGCACACCCATATTCGTATTCCGCACTTCGTAGCCATGGCAATACGGACAATGCAATACCGAAATTCCCCAGCATTGGGCAAAACCTTCAATGGCAGGCATCTGGTCGGCAACGCCAGTGGCAAAAAGTAATTTCCGGGCATTAAACCTATCGCCATTGCTGATTTCAATTTCAAAACCCTCTTGGGTTATAGATCCGCCAGTAGCCAGCGCTTCTATGAATTGTACCGTTTCATATTTCAATACCTGCTCTTTTGCTTTTCTGGCAATGTCCTGGGGTTTCTCTCCGTCGTGGGTGATGAAATTATGGGAACGCGGCGTTTGCCTGTTACAAGGCTTGCCACTATCTATAATGAGCACCTTCCGCAGTGAACGTCCCAGCGCCATTGCTGCTGAAAGCCCGGCATAGCTGCCACCTATAATGATAACATCGAAGTTTTTATTGCCTGTCATTTTTCCTGAAAGTTGAATTTATTCTGAACAAAATTAGGGAATTAATTTCTTTTTGCAACAGTGTTGCAAAAAGAAATTAAACAATTTTATTACACATTGGTTGTACAATAATTAGCACAGAATATGACTTTTGGAAAGTCTATGCTTTACATTTATCTTTATCAATTCATTAAGTTGATTTTTTATATAGAATATTGGATCAATGGAGCATAGAGCCAATACAAGATTAAATATAAAAAGTGCTTACGATATATATTCTTCCAGCCTGTAATGTATTTTAAATAGCCGCAGTGCTACATTTGAATTTTATCTTAGATGCCTTTGTTACCCATTCCAAAACCTGCATATTCTCTTTGAAAAATTCTGTTTCTTCTCTTATTGAGAACCAACTGTTATTACAATCATACGCTCAAGCACCAGTAGCTATTGGCATCTATTTAGGTAAAAACTATACCATTGCCTTTGCCAATCCGGTGATGCGGGAAATCTGGGGGCGTAATCCGGAGCAAGTACTGGACAAACCCTTGTTTGAGGCCTTACCGGAAGTAGCCGGACAAGGATTTGAGGAGATATTAGAGGAAGTATGGAAAACCGGAAAATCATTCTCCGGTAACGAAATGCCCGCACCTTTAGAACGGAATGGCAGAATGGAACTCTGCTATTTTAATATACTCTATCAGCCGGTTAGAGAAGAGGCAGGCGAAGTGATTGGTATTATCCAGTTAGCCAGTGAAGTAACTACTTCTGTGAAAGCCCGCCAGAAAGCAGAACGTAATGAAGAACTGCTTAAAACGGCTCTGGAAGCCGGGAAAATGGGTACCTGGCACGAAGACCTTGTGCAGGGAACCATTACCCGTTCTGTTGGCTACGACCGGATTTTCGGATATGAGGAGGCTTTACAGGAATGGAACCAGGCTATTCTATTAGCCCATATTGTAGCAGAAGATAAGAAGGTGTTTAAAGAGAATTACCAGCAAGGACTAAAAAATGGTTATCTGGATTGTGAAGTGCGTATCCGCCGGGTTGATAAAAGTATTCACTGGGTTCATTTCAAAGGAGAAGCATATTATAATATGAAGGGAACCCCTATGGGTATTTCCGGAATTATAATGGATATTACCGAACGCAAACAGGAGTCGGAACGGGAGAAACAAATGGCAATGGAGCAATCTGCCCGGAAAGAAGCAGAAAAGCAGACCAAGCTATTGCAGGATATGTTCCGGGATGCACCGGCTATGATCTGTATTTTAAAAGGCCCTGAACATACTTTCGAACTGGTGAATACGCTCTATCAGCAGCTATTTTCTAACCGGGTACTAATCGGAAAAACGCTGTTGGAAGCCTTGCCTGAACTGCGTTCGCAACCCTTTAAGGAGATCCTGGATGGGGTATATCAAACAGGCAAACCATTTATCGGGAAGGAAGTGCCCCTCACCATCGACCGGTTTAATACCGGCCAAATGGAAAAGATTTATGTAAATTTTGTATACCAGGCCATGCGGGATATTGAAGGAGAGATTAATGGCATTCTGGTATTTGCCTTTGAAGTAACCGAACAAATAGAGGTAAGGCAAAAGATAGAACACAGCGAAGAAAATCTGCGGCTTGCCTTAGAGGCTGGAAAAATGGGCACCTGGCAGTTGGATCTGCAAACAGATCAATCGCTGCGGTCGCTGCACCATGACCAGATTTTTGGCTACCAAAGCACATTACCTGAATGGGGAATTGACACATTTATAGCCCATGTTGTACCAGAAGACCGGGAAAATGTAAAAGCCAGTTTCAGTATGGCACGATCTACAGGCACTTTACAGCTTGAGTGCCAGATTATAAGGGCAGATGGAGAACGGAGATGGATTTCTGTAAAAGGACAGGTATTTTATGAGCAGGAGCAGCCGGTCAGAATAGCTGGGGTGGTTCTGGATATTACAGAAAGCAAACAAGGAGAGCTGGCGCTACAGGCATTGAGTAAAGAATTAGCTAAAGCAAACAAAGAATTAATAGCTGCCAACGATGAAATTCATGCCAGCAATGAAGCTTTGTTACACACCAACGAAAATCTGGCCAAAACAAATGAGAAGTTAACGAAAGTAAACATTGACCTCGATAATTTTGTATATGCGGCCTCCCATGATTTAAAATCTCCGGTTACTTCTTTAATTGGTTTGCTCAAATACCTCCGCAGGAATTCTTCTGGCAAACTCGACGAAAAAGGACAAGAACTCCTGGATATGATCGATCTTTCGGCAGGCCGTTTACAACAAACCATTCATGACCTGACACAGATTGCTAAAGTACAACGGCAGACAGGCGAGGAAAAGGAAACCATTTTCTTCCCCGACCTGCTTACCGGGATTCAGTCGGATCTGCAGGAACTCATTCAGGAGTCGGGTGTTCAAATCAAGCTGAACTTATGTGTGGAACGTATTTTTTATTCCCGTCAGAATGTGCGGAGTATTTTATTCAACCTGATTTCGAATGCTATTAAGTACCGTTCTCCAGACCGTAGGGCTCAGATTTGCCTTGCAACCTATGAAGAAAATGGAAGGGTAATTTTGAAAATAACTGATAATGGACTGGGTCTATCTGCCAGCCAGCAGCAGAATTTATTCACCATGTTTAAGCGCTTTCATAACCATGTAGAAGGATCTGGCATTGGTTTGTACATGATCAAACGTATGCTGGAAAATAACGGAGGTACCATTGAGGCAGAAAGTGTGTTAGGCGAAGGAACCACATTTACAGTTCAATTCTGATTGGTACCAGTAAAACAGCTTGTATTAAATCGTTGGTAGTTGTTCGTTACTTTTGTTGCTAGTGTCTTGAGTTAGGAATACATTCATAATACCTAACTTAAACGAATGCATACCGTCAACCATTTTTGCTAGCGAATAAACCACCATATAGTTTGGCAAAAAACAATGGCTGCTATATCGATAAATAAACCAGGCAGCAATGTTCCTTGATGGAAAGCTGACTTGGGAGTAATTTAACGCAGAAGGAATGTAAGTAAGAGTACACAATTAAGTATAAGATTTTGGCAAATTGTATCTTTGCTTATGCGTTATATCAAGAAGATTACAGACAAGCAAAAACAAGACTTAGAGAAGATTCATAAAGATAGTAAAAGTTATCAGGAACGTAACCGTTGCCAATGTATACTGTTATCCAATCAAGGCTATCAAGTACAGAAGTTAGCAAGCATTTTTCAAGTAAGTCAGTTAAGTATTTATAAGTGGTTTGATCGCTTTGAGAAAACAGGTGTGGTAGGGTTAAAGAACCAAAAAGGGAAAGGCAGAAAACCCATCCTTACTACCAGTAATGCTACCCATGTTGAAGTAGTGGAAAATAGCATAGAGAAAGAAAAACAACAACTTAAATTAGCTAAGCGAGAGATAGAAGCTAAATTAGGCACGGCTATGAGTGAGATGACCTTGAAGCGGTTTTTAAAAAAATTGACTGCCGATGGAAACGTTTCCGTAAATGGATAAAGCCATTGCAAAACAAAGAAGCATATGAGCAGAAAGTCAAGCGATTACATGCTTTGCTTTATTTGGCACAGACAGGCAGTATAGATTTATATTTTGGAGACGAATCAGGGTTTTGCCTTACCCCTTGTGTACCTTATGGATGGATCAAAAAAGGCGAACACGCCCCTATTTTATCCCAAAGAAGTACAAGGATAAATGTATTTGGCTTGTTAAGTACAAATAATGAGTTGCTTACTTATCAGAAAAGTGGGAGTCTAAACGCTGACTTTATCATTGAATGTGTAGAGGCCTTCTCAACATCTATTTCCAAGTTTACTGTCATAGTCTTAGACAACGCCTCCTGGCATACATGTGGCCTATGGGAAGTCAAAAAAGAAGAATGGGAACAGAAAGGATTATACATCTTTTTGCTGCCTAAGTATAGTCCTCATCTTAACAGGATCGAACGATTTTGGAAGCAGGTGAAATATCATTGGCTCAAAGCCGAAGACTATCTGTCTGTAGAAGCGCTTAAGGAGGCACTTTATACCATCTTTTCAGGATTGGGTACTTACTTTAAACTTGATTTTAAAAAACTTGAAGTAGATGAAAATATTATACTTAATTGTGTTTAATTACTTAGCATTTAACAAGGATTATTTCCGCCTGCGTTACTCTACTGAATCAACCGCTACCGACAGTGCCTGCTTGTGCTATATCGGGGTTAATACACCAACAACTGTAGTCTTTCAATACCCTTTCCGCCACTTGAGCAAACTTTCACGCACCGGACGAAAGTAACCCCAATTTTCAACATCCTCCCTCTCTGGGTATGGCATAAATCACATTGCCTGAAAGGGATAAATTGAAGACCTTATTTTCAATGGAAGGAAGTATCAGTTTCCAGGTTTTTCCTTTGTCTGCTGATCTATAAATGCCACTAGGATGTCCACAAAAGAAGTAGTCGCCTACCTCAATAATGGAGGCAACCAACAGACTTGCCGGAAGACCGGCATCAATAGACTGCCATGTTTTACCTCCGTCGTAGGAGGTTCGCACTCTTCTGGTTTCCGAAGTTGTATTGTAAGTGATCGCAGCGAATCCGCCTTTAATACGTTCTACAGCGATACCCACACCGCCCTCACTGATCACCAGCTCCCAGTTTTCACCCTCATCGCTCGATCTTAATATCCCTCCCTGGCTGGTTGCCAAAAGTACACCGTTTGACTCTACCAATTTCATTACCCAGCCTCCTGTATGGACTTGTCGCCAGGTTTTTCCACCGTTAATGGACTTAAAAAGGCCTTTGTCACAGCCTATGAAAGCGGTGCCCCAGGCAGTTTCAAAAACGGTGCGTACCTGTTTCTCTTGAAATTTCGTGTACATGGGCAACCATAAACTCGTTCCGTTTATTTTTAGTAAAAATTGGCCATCCAGGTAATTGTATGCAAATATGCCAGTATTTGCAGGAGCCATGCTGCTATGCCCGTCAGGAAACATCTCTTTTTTCCAAAAAGGAGCAGTGGCAGTTGGTTTACTGTGGTATATTCCATTTCCGGCACGTACATAGAGTCCACGCTCATTAGCAAAAAAACCACCTGCCTGCACAGTTTCAGGCAGTCCTTCGCTCATGTCCTGCCATGTTTGTCCCCCATCCGTAGATTTAAAAACAATGTTTACAAGCTTAGGCTTGTTTCTATTTAGTTTTGGCCCACTATCCGTGATTGAAGAAGAGGATAGAAAGTCTACTGCCTCATTACAGGCAAAGGGAAAATGAAGAAGGAGCAAAAAGGCAAGGTTATAGATTTTCATGACTATACTTGTTTTAACCAAACCTACAAATTATTGTGCTGAACCCTGGTTAAGGGCTTGTAAAAGAATGTTAACGAAATGTAAAAGTCGTTTTAGGGTAACCCGGAAAGGCATATGTCAGACTTGAATAGTCAAAACATAAAAAGGGCGTGTAGAATTACGCCCTTTTTATGTTTTTGCAATCTGGAATATTCACTTATTGGTGATTTTTACAAATTATTATTTAAATGGTTTATCCGAATTTTTCGCCTCATCTGTAAAATCATCGAGCAGACGGTCTCTCATTGCTTTATCAAAGTTCGCAGAGCGGTATTTAGAAGTGGCCTTACTCATTTTTTCATACATTACCTGGGTGCCAGCAGGAGTAGCCGCAAAATTCAAGGCATTTCCCTTAGATATTCCCATGCTTTCCGATACGGCAAAGGCATCCTGGTTGGCTGCCAGAAATATGAATTCCCAGCTATATACATTGCGCTGCTCGGTGATCATCTGCTGAATTTGTGCAGAGGAATACTTCTGGCTTGCATTTTCCTGTCCATCAGTCAAAATGACAAATAATACTTTATTCGGCCTTTCAGATTCCTGTAAGCTGGCTAAACGCACACCTACATCGTGAATAGTTCTTCCAATCGCATCATACAAAGCAGTGCTGCCTCTGGGTACAAAAGTATCCCGGTTGAATGGTGGGATGCTGGAGAGAGGTTTGCCGCTGTATAACATCTCATATTCATTGTCAAATAACACCACACTCATGATAGCCTCGCCGGGTGTTTCCTGCTGCGATTTCAAAAAAGTATTAAATCCGCCAATGGCGTCATCCACAATACTCGCCATAGAACCAGAACGATCCAGTACGCAAACAATTTCGGTTAGATTTTTCATAAGTAGCGTGTGTTTAAAATGGTGAAAAATAAAAGCTTCTATGTAACGCAAAAAGTTTATAGAAGTTCCTGCCTTCTGAAAAAGTTTAACCTCCTAAGATTGACTTTACTACGCATCATTTCCTCCAAATGTCAATTCCATATTTACCAGTCACATTTGTTTTTCCTGATTAGGAGAGGTTGAAATACTATTCATTCAGAGAGATTCTTACCAGAGTTGTTTGGCTAATCTTGTATTTTTCTATCTTAGGGCTTTTTGTGCAATTTTCTCCAAGAATTTAATTTATGAGAGTCTGGTTCTATCTGTTTTCGTTAGTAATAGGTTTATGCTGTAATTATTCATCCACTGCACAAAAACTTCCCACATTGGGTGTAGTAGAATCGTTAAGTAATGACAGTTTATTGTATGCTTCCGGTTTCCGCCTGATCGGTGAATCGGTGGGTAAAATGCTCTCTCCTAGCCTATCTGAAGCCGACTTTGAAGCTAATCTCAAGAAAATAAAACAAACCAGGAGTAAGCTATACCTGTGCAATATTCTGTTTCCTGGCAGCATCAAAATAACCGGTCCGCAGGTGAATGAACAGCGGATTATGAATTATTTAGATACTGTTTTTTACCGGGCGAAAAGGGCAAATATCCCATTAATCGTACTCGGTAGCGGCGGTCCGAGAAGGCTGCCGGAAGGATATGATCTACAGCAGGCAAAAACAGAATTTACTAAACTGTGCAGCAAAATGGCCTTAATAGCCAAAAAACATGAAATTATGCTTGTTATAGAAGCCTTGAATAAAACAGAAACTAATTTTATCAATACCCTGGAAGAAGCCGCAGAAATCGTAAAGAATGTAAATCATCCTAACTTTAGGCTGAATGCAGATATTTACCACATGCTCAAGGAGAATGAGCCGCCTCAGCATATTATTGATGCCGCCAAATGGATTGTATATGTAGAACTAGCTGAAAAAGAAAAACGCACGTTTCCGGGAGTTGCAGGCGAAGATTTCAAACCCTATTTCCAGGCATTAAAAGCTATCCGCTACAAAGGTCCCATCGTAATCGAAGGCCGCCCAGGTGATTTAACCAAGGAAGCACCAGCAGCTTACCAATACCTGACTACGCAACTCAAAGAAGTATACGCCAATAAAAAGTAAACAATCCGATCGGCTATCCTTTCCGCAATAGCTGGGGTGAATATCCGAATTTCCGTTTATAGGCGGCACTGAAATTATTATAATGCCCATAATGAAGTGTATCGGCTACCTGAAATACGGTTACATTTTCCTGCTGGAGAAGCAGGTGGGCATACTGAAGCTTTTTGTCATCAATAAACTTCATCACAGAGGTATTAAAAAGCGTTTTAAATCCGTATTTCAGCTTAAACAGGTTCAACCCAAACTGTTTGGTTAAGCTTTGCAGGGAATGATCTTCTAAAAAATGGCTTTCCAGGTAAAGCTTCAGTTCCTGTAATTTTTCCTGGTCTGCTTTTGTCAGTTTAGCGGTTGTATCTGGTTTATTGGAATGTTGCAGGCGATGCACTACCGACAACTGATGTACCAACAATAACTTTACCTGCGACTCCATATATACTTCCCGTAATTTTCCGGTGTACGGGCATTTTTGAATACCTGCCAGAATTTCGGATGCTGTCTGGTCTATCGTCAGATTGCCTTGTAGAGAATGCAGGCTTTCTTCATGGATAGTGGCTTTGTATAATAAGTTGCTCAGCTGATCATCAGAATCGCTGGTAAACTCTTCTAAAAAAGGAGTATGCATTTCTAACTTAATTACCAGATCTTCGTGCTGGGTATTTGCCGGTAAAACATACGTAGAATTCCTGGCCGGAAAAACATTGAATAGAGCCTGATTGGCCTCATAGCTTGCTTCCCATCTATCACCAGACAAACCTGGTTTGCCTGAAAGGCAAAAAGACATCAGCAGCGAAGGAACCTGAGGCCGGATGGGAATATGCAGGGTTTCCTGCCTGGGCTGATATATATTATTCATGACGGAAAAATCAGCATATTGCTCTATGTGAACCGTAAAATCTCCATGTCTGGGATCAGTTATTTGAAATTGCTCATTCTGGTTATGAGTGAATGCTGTGCTGATGGCCTCCCAGATTTCCAGTAGAGTTGCAGGCTTTTCTGATTGTACCATATTGTAAAAAGACATAAAAAAGCTTTTTTTGTTGGTATCAAAGATAAGCAGGCTTACAGGCAGACAGCAAACCAGGCAAGTATACAAAAAGTGGACACTCCCTTAATTCATATATAATCACCTTAAAAATAACGCAGATCAAGGCTTTAAAAATGAAACAGGTATTGCACTCTTTCTTCTACCGGCTGGCTGTATGGAAGATACACTGGCTGCGAATGCCACAAATTCACATAGGAAAGGGAGCGGGCTAAGGGGTAAAGTGTCCAGAGCAGGCAGATATAGACAAGGTATTTTTTTACCCTGGGTTTAGTAAAAGTCATCAGATACTGATCTACTAATCCAAAAAACAGCAACATACCAGTCACATAAACAGGTGCCAGAATGCGGTCGTCTATGTATTCGTTTACCGTAAAGCTAGCGGCATATGCCAACAGAAAATAACTCAGAAAAAATACAGTCAGTACGCCTGTTATTCTTGATTTATCAATCAGATCATATGAAACTGTTTTTAAAGCTTTGTTGGAATTAGCCAGGCTACGTTTAATAAAAACAACCAGCCAGATGATGACACTATATAGCAAACCTATCCGGAGAAGAACAGGTAATTTATTGGGTAAAAACCAGGCAGTAAGTACCTGATGAAATGCCAGAAAATGTTCCCCTATGCCCACACTAAATATGGTTTCACTGTAATCGTTCATGATCTGTCCTTTGACCAGATAATTTCTCGCCCACCAGAGAAGGAGTGGAATAATTGATACAAGCCCATATAGGACACCTCTTTGAAAGCGCCTAATCAAAGAAACCTCAGCCGTATACAGCCAGATGGCTATGCTGGTACCTATGATAAAAAATATGCCTACATGCCTTTGCAGGCACAACAGCATGCCAGCCAGCATCAGATCAACCAGGCTTAAAGGCCGTGGGTACTGTATATAATGTATCAGTACACTAAGTTGAATTACGGTTAACAGGCAGAACAAAGATTCGGACCATACAAAATGATTTACTACCAGAAGTGGGGTAGAAAATACGATTGCCATACAGAAAACTCCGAAAACAAAAGGCTCTTTTATCCAGTTATATGCCAGTTTGATTGAAAGTCCGACAGTTACACTCATGATGATGGCTTGTATCACTAAAATCTTGAGGAGTAAATTTCCAGGAAACACATCCAGGGCAGCAATCAGCATCGGATATAAAGGAGGCCATTCAATATAAGGCTGCTCATGCGGACGCAAAAATTCTCCTTTTTCTATCAGGGCATGTCCGGCATAAATATAATTAATGGAATCGTAGGTAAAACGTGGACCGTGGCTATACCCGGCAAACCATACTAGCATCAAAGCTAGAATGGCACCACTGGTTATTATCCATAAAAAAACCGAGCGGCTTCGTCGCATAATTTGTATTGGGGTGAATGTCCAGGCACAAAATAGCTATATTTGCCATTCAAAAACTATTGATGCCCTTATGATTAAGTATAATCCCAAAAAATGGTTTTCCCTGATCTTCCAGTTTCACCGCAGCGATACCTTTCGTATTCTGCTGCCCAGCATGATATTGATCGGCTTATACACAGCCGGATTTACCTATTTAGAGCTTGAAGTAGTTGAGTGGAGGGATGGGGCAACCACCACTGTACATTCGTTGCTGGGTATAGTGCTGGGCCTGGTTCTAGTATTCCGTACCAATTCAGCCTATGACCGGTGGTGGGAGGGCCGTAAGCTATGGGGTGCTTTGATCAACGAAACCCGGAATATGGCCATGAAAATCCAGGCTTTTTTGCCAGAAGATGATCTGCACAACCGCCAGTTTTTTTCTAAATACATAACCAATTATGTATATGCCATGAAAGGACATTTGCGGGGAAAAATAAATCTGGCGGAGCTTGAATTAATGCAAGAACTTCCGCTGCAGGAACTTGAAAAAGCCAAACATGTGCCTAACATCATTGCTACAGCGATATATATTAAATGTAACCAACTCTACCGCCGCCAGTTAATTTCCGGGGATCAGTTTATTATTCTGGACAAGGAAGTAAAAGCGCTTACCGATATTGTGGGTGCCTGCGAACGGATTAAGAATACACCAATCCCCTATTCTTACAGCCTGTTTATGAAAAAATTTATCTTCATCTACACCATGACGATGCCTTTAGGGTTTATTACCTCCTTTCAATACTGGACGATACCGGTTGTAATGTTTGTGTTTTATGTACTGGTGAGTATCGAACTCATTGCCGAAGAAATAGAAGAACCTTTTGGGGTTGATTCCAATGACCTTCCCATGGAAGAAATGGCACTTCGCATTAAACACAACGTAAGAGAAATCCTTTCAAATACTCATCGCTCACTCGTTACTGGTCATTAGGTATTGGTAATGAATTAATCAATATGGGCAATAACTTTAATGACAGATAATTAACTATTGGCTAACGAATAAAACAAGCAACTCTGTAGGATAGTTAGCGTACATACAAAGAGCGAATACAAATTAACCTTAACCAAAGCTCTTATGTATACCAAGAAATCTATTGTTGTGTGGATGTTAGGCATTTGCATCATGTTGTGCAGTTGCGAAAAGAAAGGCGAAGATGCCAGAAAAGAATTTTACGGAGATGGTACCAAAACCTGGCGGGTAGTGAAAGCCAGAAACGCAGAAGGCAAAAAAGAAGACGTATCAGACGCTGAAAAAAGAGATGTTTTGCGGTTCAATTCCGATGGTTCTTTTAGTGCAAATGCAGTAGAAGGCAATGCAGAAGGCACCTGGACCTATGATCCGGCGGCTAAACTACTGACTTTACAATTTGCAGGTGCCAGTGTTACTGAATCTCATAGTGTAGTAGATTTAAGCGATGATAAGATTCGCCTCAAAGCTGGAGATGGCTCCGAAATGACGCTGGAGGCAGAATAAAATTTTTGTAAAATAAAAGTTAAAAGGCCAGTTTGAACTGGCCTTTTAACTTTTATTCACTTGCGTAGTTATATCAATACTAAAGATATTTGATGTATATTTAGAGATAAAATAAAATCAAACTGTCGAAATCCGCTTATATCATGCGTTCGTATGTAGCTTATTTATATGCCTTAACAAAAAAGTTATAACTATTGAATAAATTTACAGTATATTAATTACATCTTGATTTACTATCTACTACATTAAACTTAATTATATGAGAAAATACCTTTTACTCTTATTTACATGCATATCATTTTATCATGCCCTACAAGCACAATTAGTGATGAAGGATGCCTTTCCGGCATTAACCTTTCCTCAGCCAGTAGAGTTAACTGGTGCTGGCGACGGCTCCAACCGATTATTTGTAGTATCGCAGACCGGGGTTATTTATGTAATGCCTAATAGCGCTTCAGCAACCTCCACGGTATTCCTCAATATGACCAACAGAGTACTAACCGGCGGAGAACGGGGATTATTAGGGCTTGCCTTTCATCCAGCATACAGACAAAATGGTTATTTTTACGTCAGTTATAACAGAACGCCTAACAGTGCCCGTGTTATTTCAAGATTTAAGGTAAGCCCTACCAATCCAAATGTAGCAGACCCTGCCAGTGAACTTATTGTGCTAACGTATCCTCAACCCTATTCCAACCATAACGGAGGAAAAATTGCTTTCGGTAAAGATGGGTATCTCTATATTTCGACAGGGGATGGCGGCAGTTCTGGTGATCCTAACAATTATGCACAAAACCTTACGGTCCTCTTAGGTAAAATGCTCCGGATCGATATAAACAGAACATCACCTGGATTAAACTATGCTATTCCAGCCGATAATCCTCTTATTGCAGTTCCAGGGGTCCGTAAAGAAATATACGCCTATGGTTTACGTAATCCCTGGAAATTTAGTGTTGACCCGGTTACTGGTCTTATTGTATTGGGAGATGTAGGCCAGGGGCAGCGGGAAGAAATAAATGTCATTATAAAAGGAGGTAATTACGGATGGCGTTTAAAAGAAGGTAGCCTCTGTTATAATCCCGCTCCTAATACAGATTGTAGTAGTTATACAAATTTAATCCCCCCAGTTTATGAGTACGACCGAACCCAGGGCAGTTCTGTTACAGGTGGTTATGTATATCGCGGAAAAATTCCTTATTTATATGGGAAATATATTTACGGGGATTTTGGTAGCGGTAATATTTGGGTTGGTAGTGCTAACTTTGCCGATAGTACGATATCTAATAATTTATTGCAAAAATTTCCTGGTCAGATTTCTTCTTTTGGTGAAGATGATCAAAGAGAGTTATATGTATGTAATTATAGCAATGGAAAAATTTATAAAATTACGGATGAGGCCACTATCATCTCCTATCTGGTAAGTCCAGCTAACGGTGCTACCGGAATAACCTCTCCAGCGTATGTAGCCAATTCTGTACCTGGAGCGACAAGTTATACCATTGAGCTCAATACCAATGCTACTTTCACAGGGACTGCTTTGGTGCAGACTTCGGCCAGCCGGATTATCAACTTCACCAACCTGGCTTTGGGCCAAACTTACTATGCCAGAGTTAAAACCAACCTATCCCCTAACTGGGGTAGAACAACCACCTTTACCACTGGTACAGCCGAAAGTTATGCCTACCTGGCCAGCCCAAGCAACGGAACTACCGGTGTGACCTCTCCAGCGTATGTAGCCAATTCTGTACCTGGAGCGACAAGTTATACCATTGAGCTCAATACCAATGCTACTTTCACAGGGACTGCTTTGGTGCAGACTTCGGCCAGCCGGATTATCAACTTCACCAACCTGGCTTTGGGCCAAACTTACTATGCCAGAGTTAAAACCAACCTATCCCCTAACTGGGGTAGAACAACCACCTTTACCACTGGTACAGCCGAAAGTTATGCCTACCTGGCCAGCCCAAGCAACGGAACTACCGGTGTGACCTCTCCAGCGTATGTAGCCAATTCTGTACCTGGAGCGACAAGTTATACCATTGAACTCAATACCAATGCTACTTTCACAGGGACTGCTTTGGTGCAGACTTCGGCCAGCCGGATTATCAACTTCACCAACCTGGCTTTGGGCCAAACTTACTATGCCAGAGTTAAAACCAACCTATCCCCTAACTGGGGTAGAACCACTAGCTTTACTACCGCCGGAAGTTCAATTGCCAGAATAGCAAGTGAAGAAGAAGTAGTAAATCAGGCATATGGTTATCAGCATCAACGAGTATATCCAAATCCATTTACAGGTTATATTAACCTGCAAGTAGATACTCAACTTGAGCCTGTTACCATACGTATTGCTAATCTGCAAGGAATAGTAGTATATGAAGCAACTGGCGCATTTTCAAATGAAGAAATAAAATTAGGAGAAACACTGCCAGCTGGTACTTATATTTTGCAGGTATTTGGGGATAAGAAGATAAGTACGTACAGAATAGTTAAGGTAAATTAATGAAGAAACTATTAGTTACTGGAAATATAAAAGGCGTATGAACAGATCTGTTGAATAAACCAGAGAAATCTTAATAATTTGTAGCTTTCATATGCTGATAATTTCTACCTTTGTAGCTTTCATTTCCTTAGACTTTATCCGATCACTGATGAAATCACTGTTTCTGTTTTTACAAAAAATAAATACTGCCAAAAGTAGTCTGAAACAATTTATAGCTGTACTTGCCCTGCTGATGAGTACGATAGGTTTGTCTGGCTGTAATGATAATGTAAATCCTTCGTTTGGATATGCTTTCGCCGGAACCTGGGTGTTATTGGCCATTGCTTTTTTTATTGCCACTTCCGTTACCAAAAAAAATGACGATCATCACGGACATAAACACTAAGAGCAAATACGTAATATACTTTAGTATTATTTAACTTCATTGATAATAGGGCTGGCAGTTTTTCTGTTAGCCCTTTCTTCTTTCAGCCGGCGCAGGTCGAGGTAGCGCATCACCGGAAAAGCGGTAATGCCATGCAGTACAATAGAAACTACTACTACAAAACTCACAATTGACCACAGCTCTCCTGCCTGGGTGAAGCTTGTTTGGTAAAAGGCAAAGGCTAAATAGTAAAAAGAGCCTATTCCCCGGATTCCAAAAAAACTTATGGCTAGTTTTTCTTTTAAGTTCACATCTGTGCCTATCAATCCTAACATACTCGCCAAAGGGCGGATAATAAATAACAGGCCTAATCCTAGTAAAGCGCCAGGCCAGGTAAGATCATCTAGTAAGCCTTTCAGTAAACTTCCGCCAAAGGGAATGAGCACAATCACCATAAGTAAACGTTCTACCTGGTCAGTAAAATCATGTAACTCTTTGTGGTATTTATGTTGCCGCTCCCGGCTGCTTAAGGTCAGGCCGGCTACGAATACAGCAATGAACCCATATCCATGAATCATTTCGGTAAGCCCATACACAAGCAGGGTGGCCGATAAAGCCAGAAAACCATCTTTTGCCTCCGGAAATTTAGAAATCTTAGGCAAACGGAATACCACAAAAGCCAGAAGTCTTCCCATCAGGTAACCCATACCAGCGCCTGCAGTGATTTTATATAATACATCTTTTAGAAACCAGTTATCAAGCCATTGCTCTCTGGTTGCCGCTGCAATAGCCAGATTGATAGCCAGCCAGGTAAAAGGAAAAGCCATCCCATCATTCAAACCGGCTTCGGCCGTTAATGAAAACCGTACATGGTCTTCTTGTTCTTCACTGGGCGGACCTACCTGTACATCTCCGGCCAGAACAGGGTCGGTAGGTGCCAGTACTGCCCCTAATAAAATAGCAGATGCCGGAACCAAACCAAGTGCCCACCAGCCGAAAAACGCTACAGCAGCAATTGTTACAATCATGGTAACCGTTACCAGCCGGAGAGGAATACTCCATTTTTTTAAGCTAAAAGGGCGGTTGATTTTAATGCCTGTACCCATCAGCGTAATAATTACACTCAATTCTGTCAACCTAACTACAAAGCTTTCTTCTTTCTTTAAATCCGGATCAGGTAATTCTAAAGGCAAACTATATAATAATATACCCAGCAATAGGTATAAAATAGGATAAGACAAAGGTAATTCTGCCAGCCAGTTGGGAAGCCAGGTCATGCCTAAGGCAGCCAGGCCAATAATAGTAATTACAAGTATATAAGGGTCCATTCAGGTGACTGGTAAGCAATACTTTCAGAAATACTGGTTGCAAGGCGCTTGGTATGTAAAAAGTAAGAGAGTGTCTGTTGCATTTGCATCCAATGATAGAGGGACGTAAAAACAAGCCAAAAAGTTACTGAAGGCTTCCAGCCTGAGACTGCTCCGAAATATTGCAGGAATCGTGTTTCTTAAAATTAGTTTAATCTAAAGCTAACAGCTATAAAACCAAGGATATCCGGCCAGAACAATATTAACAAAGGTTCTATATATTGAATGGATGAAGGCTAACTCCTTTTCCACCTGATAATTCATCTTCCTACAGAGCATATTCTCAGGAAGGTAAAACAGGTAATTCCTGTTGCCAGCAGAATCTATCCTGATAATATCCATACATGCAGAAACCGGAAAGATGCTATGCAGGTGGTTATAGAATTATATAAATAAACCCGCAAGTGTTTATTTAACTTGCGGGTTTTAAATAATGTTAACTTAAGAGGTTTATACTATTAGAAATAGCCCTGCTTTTTCCGGTCTTCCATAGCCGCTTCCGAACGTTTGTCATCTGCCCTGCTACCCCTTTCGGTTACCCTGGCCGAAGCAACTTCCTGAATGATTTCTTCCAGCGTAGCAGCATCTGATTCAACCGCACCCGTAATTGTCATATCGCCTACTGTACGGTAACGAATCTGTCTTTCTTCATATGATTCACCATTGAGCAGGGTGATGTAATTGGATTTTGCCAGCAGCATGCCTCCCCGGTTTACAATCGTGCGTTTATGGGTAAAATAAATACTTGGAATTTCAAGGCCTTCCATCGTAATGTATTGCCAAACGTCCATTTCTGTCCAGTTGGAGAGGGGAAATACCCGGAAATGTTCGCCGGCATGTTTTTTACCATTAAACAAATTCCAGAGTTCCGGCCGCTGATTTTTGGGGTCCCACTGGCCAAATTCATCCCGGTGAGAAAAGAAACGCTCTTTAGCTCTGGCCTTTTCTTCGTCGCGCCTAGCGCCACCAAAAGCGGCATCAAACTTAAATTCCTCAATAGCATCCAGTAAGGTAATGGTTTGCAGGGAATTACGGCTTGGATTTAGCCCTTTTTCTTCCACAGCCCGGCCTTTGTCAATAGAATCCTGAACACTGCGGATGATGAGACGGGCACCAGTTTGTTCCACAAGTTTATCGCGGAAAGCAAGGGTTTCTTCAAAATTATGCCCGGTATCAATGTGCATCAGTGGAAAGGGAAATTTAGCAGGCCAGAATGCTTTTTGTGCAAGCCGAACCATGACTATAGAATCTTTGCCGCCGGAAAAAAGTAATACTGGTTTTTCGAACTGCGCCGCTACTTCGCGCATGATAAAAATGGCTTCTGCTTCTAATTGTTTGAGGTGAGATAAATTATAGGATTGCATTATTTAATTGCGAATTGTAAGATTAAAAGATTTGAAAACTGGAATGAGTTACACACAAGTACCTGGTATCTAACTACAACATCGTTCCAATTTCATTTGATTTTCGACATGTGAACCAGCCTGGCAATAAAATATTGGGGAAATAAATAACCTACTCATCTAACATCAACATTTATTTATATTAAGATTAAGATAATTTATCAAAAATACGTTTGAACGATACTTCATTGCCGATTTTTTGGCTTAGCTCATCAATTTTCACTCTTTCCTGTGCCATCGTATCCCGGTAACGGATGGTCACCGTATCATTCTCCATCGTTTCATAATCTACGGCAATACAGAAAGGCGTTCCGATCAGATCCTGACGGGTATATCGTTTACCAATGGCATCCCGGTCTTCGTAAATAACATTAAAATCGTACTTAAGTAAATTGAAGATCATTTGTGCTTTTTCAGCCAATCCATCCTTCCTGACTAGTGGAAAAATAGCAGCTTTTATTGGCGCCAGAGCCGGATGTAATTTCAGGTAAATACGTTCTTTTTGCTGATCGCCCTCTCCTACGGTTTCTTCCGTGTAGGCATTGCATAAAGTAGCCAGGAATAAACGGTCGGCACCCACAGAGGTTTCTACTACATAGGGAACATAATTTCCATACGGCTTACCATTTTCATTCAGGTCATTGTCAAAATACTGCATTTTCTTCTTCGACAGCTTCTGATGTTCGGTTAAATCAAAATCAGTTCGTGAATGAATGCCTTCTATCTCTTTAAAGCCAAATGGGAACTCAAATTCAATATCAACCGCAGCATTGGCATAATGGGCCAGTTTTTCATGTTTGTGGTATTTGAGTTTTTCAGCCGGAAGGCCGATCGCCTGGTGCCAGCGGAACCTGGTTTCTTTCCATTGTTCATACCACTTCATTTCTTCACCAGGACGGATAAAAAACTGCATTTCCATCTGCTCAAATTCCCGCATCCGGAAAATAAATTGCTTGGCTACAATCTCATTCCGGAAAGCTTTACCGATCTGGGCAATACCGAAAGGAATTTTCATCCGGCCGGTTTTCTGTACATTTAAAAAGTTTACAAATATACCCTGTGCCGTTTCCGGACGTAGATAAATGGTATCGGCTTCTTCTGCTACAGAACCTACTTTGGTGGAAAACATCAGGTTAAACTGCCGTACATCTGTCCAGTTAGCGGTGCCAGAAAGCGGGCATTTGATATTTTCTTCCACAATTAAATTATATACCCCTTTCAGGTCATTAGCGCCCAGCAACTGATTCATTTTTGCACGAAGATCCTTGGCTTTCTTTACATCGCCAGCCTGCTCATATTCATCAGCTTTATCTTCAATCAGATTATCTGCCCGGTAGCGCTTTTTAGAATCTTTGTTATCAATCATGGGGTCGTTGAACCCATCCACATGTCCGGAGGCTTTCCAGGTAAGCGGATTCATAAAAATAGCTGCATCAATACCCACCACATTATCGTTGAGCTGGGTCATGCTTTTCCACCACAGGGTTTTGAGGTTATTTTTTAGTTCTACGCCATATTGCCCGTAATCGTATACCGCCTGCAATCCATCATAAATCTCACTGGAAGGAAATACAAATCCATATTCTTTGGCATGAGAAATAATTTTTTTGAAGATATTTTCGCTTGTAACGGTTTTATCTGGTGTTGTCATGGGGCAAAGATAAACTGATAATTTTAAAAATGCGGAAAATTGCAAATTTGAAAGTCGATAACAAAAAAAATCACTTAAAATTTGTTGTTTGCGTTTGAATGATCTATAACAACTCAAAGCCATGAAACCCACTGAAACACTGAAAATAGGAGGCGTACCCGAACATTTTAACCTGCCCTGGCACCAGGCAATCAGCCAGGGGGATTTTGAGGGCCAAGGCATACAAATAGAGTGGAAAGAATATCCTGGCGGCACCGGCGAAATGACCAGGGATTTGCGAAATGGAAGCCTCGATCTGGCAGTACTGCTCACTGAAGGCATCGTTGCCGATATTGTAAAAGGCAATCCCAGTAAAATTATAAGCTTGTATGTAGAATCGCCGCTAATTTGGGGCATACATGTTCCTGCACATTCCGGTTTACAAAATATAGAAGATATTCAGGGAAAACGTTATGCTATTAGCCGGATGGGTTCAGGGTCACATTTGATGGCTTTTGTAGATACCAGCCAGAGAGGATGGCCGCTTACTGAAGAGCAATTAGTGATCGTAGGTAATTTACAGGGAGCCCGGGAAGCTTTCCGCAACAATGAAGCAGAAGTATTTATGTGGGAGCGATTTATGACCCAGCCTTTTGTAGACAATGGTGAATTCCGCAGAGTGGGAGAATGCCCTACACCCTGGCCTTGTTTTGTGATTGCTGCCAGAAACGAAGTAATTGCTACTAGAAAAGAAGCGTTACAAAAGGTATTACAAACCATCTATCAGGCAAATGGAGAATTTATGCAAAATAAAAGTGCACCTGGAATGGTTTCAGAACGCTTTGGCATAAAGCCCGACGATGCAACTGCCTGGTTTGCACATACAAAGTGGGCATCAAATAGCCAACTTTCACCAAAAATCCTGACTGAGGTAGTTGATACCTTGTACCGCTTACATCTCATTGACAGGCAAGCAAAGCCGGAAGAAGTGTATATCCAGGTATAAATGTAAATGCCACGCCTTTAGAGGCGTGGCAATAAACCAGTTCAAGTTACAATAGTATATACCTGTTTTATATTTATTTACTAGTAGTTCATAAAATATAAGATGTCAGGTAAATTAGGTAATTTGATCAAAAAAGCCATGGTCATTTATCGAATTACCCTCAGTGCTGAAGAAAGAAGGATCTTAAGTAGTTGGATAAATAAAGGCAGCCGAAAGGCCAAAGATATTCAAAAAGCCTATGTGCTGTTAGCCAGCGATGAAACAACAGGCAGGCAAAGTGAGACTGAGTTGGCAGAAACTTATAAATTATCTACCAGAAGTGTGGAGCGTATCCGTAAGTGTTTTTGTGAGCAGGGCATGGGCATGTTTGATAAGAAAACAAGAAAATTAAGAAGCGACAAAAAGATAGATGGGAAGGTAGAAGCGCATCTGCTGGCATTAGTCTGTAGTGAGCCGCCTCAAGGACAGGCAAAATGGAAACTGCAACTGCTGGCAGACAGATTAGTAGAACTCAAGGTGATTGACTCCATTTCCCATACGAGTGTGGCAAGCCTGTTAAAAAAAATGAGCTTAAGCCTTGGCTGAGGCCCATGTGGGTGATCCCCCCTAAACAAAATGCAGGGTTTGTTTATCAAATGGAAAAAGTGATTTCAGTCTATGAAAGGCCATATGATGAAAAGCAGCTGCTGGTCACTTTGGATGAATCACCCAAACAACTTATTGAAAGCAAACACTTCATAGGCAAAGATGGAAAACAGTATCAGGACAGTATCTATACAAGACATGGAGTGCGTGATATCTATATGGTCTTTGAGCCATTAGCCGGTAAACGATATTGTTTTGTGGAGCAAAACCACAACCGTTTCACCTGGGTAAAGATTCTAAGCCGGTTGTTGGATACTACTTACAAAGCATGCGAGAAAATCACTTTAGTAGAGGATAACTTGTCGGCTCACAAACCAAGTGCTTTTTATGAACTTTATCAACCTGAGAAAGCTAAAGCGTATTTAGACAGGATAGAGTTTATCTTTACCCCGGCTCATGGCAGTTGGCTCAATATGGCAGAAATAGAGCTATCAGTGTTACAAAGAGATTGCCTTGACAGGCACATTGCCACAGAGGATGAGTTAATAAAACAGCTAAGCGCCTGGCAGGAGAGCAGAAATAACAAAGCAGTAAAAGCTAATTGGCAGTTCACCAATCAAGATGCCAGGGTTAAACTCAAAAAACTATACCCGACTATTTAATGTTTATAGACTACTAGTTACTAGCAGCTTTTTCTGCAATCATCACCGTGATTTCAGATTTCAGCTTGTTTTCTTTGGTAAAGGGAATTGTATTGTCGAAGTACCACTTGTTGGTCAATACTGGACTGGCCGGATTGGCATAATACACCACATTGTATATTTTGCTATTTTCTTCCAGAATTTCCTCTTTCGGCCGCAAGGTCATGCCCATATAATTGAAATAGGCAAACTTATCGGCTGGAGAAATCAATAATGGGGCAGTTTCTATTTTACGGCCATTGCCACTGTACTTAATCGCTTTTCCGAGGCTTTCAAATTTTTCTTTGTGTTTGATGGCCAGTTTCTTGTCACTATCTAAATGAGCACGATACAATTTCTGATGCGCCAGTAATGACACCGGATTGATTTTAAGCAAGGAATCAGCCAATGCTGCGGTTGAAGCATCTTCTTTGCCTTTTTCTACTTTTAGCAATTCTTTCTCCAGTAGCCAGCTTTCATAAGGCTTATAGTCGCTCAAGGTACTGAAGCCATAATACAACATCACCAAAGATTCGGTATCCAGTTCCTGGTCTTTATTGAATTTTTCCAGCAAGGTTGTATGGTAATATTTACCATTCGGGTCAGAAACCTGCTTTTGGATTTCTTCCAGACTAAAGCTGCCAATTTGCTGGGCGTGTGTAACAGAACTAATGAATAATAAAGCTGGGGCTAATAAAAAATAAGCAAGCTTTTTCATAAGAATTAATTGATTGGAAGATTTAAAAATTAGAAAATTAATGTAGGGTAATAAGCAAGTTGAGTAGGATAACTTCTATGGAATATCCTTATGAATCAATGTTAATTGAAATAGTGTTCTGGCAACTGAGAAGAAGCTTCACTTTGAGCATTTTCTCTGCCGATCTGGGAAATGGTTCCCATAAAAATATTCCGGTGAACGGTGTGTTTATCGGCTTGTAAGTGTATTTCTGTTTCAGCACCTAATAATTCCAGGGTATTTCCTTTTCTCTCCACTTTATACACCAATGGCTGTTGTGAATCACCTAACAACAGATACCCATTTTCCAGGTGGTATACGCCAGAAATGGCTGTATTTCCTTCCGTCTGGAACAGGAACATACCTTGTTGCAGGTATAACTGATACCCCTGGCCACTCCAGTACCCTTCGATAGAGGTGGATTTTTGCTGTGCTGATACTGAAAGAGAAAATGTGAAGGCAACAAAAAAGATGATTGTTAAAACAAATACGCGGACGAATGTAAATTTCATTGTTGTTTAGAATGATAAGAGGATGTTTTAGCAGTAATGGTGAGAATAAAAGAAAGTAACCTTCTGGTATAAAAATTTTCTTCAACATCTGCTTATGGCAAAGTGCAAGGATAGGAAACTAAAAGATATGATGACCGAAATAGTAAATACCTATGTAAAACATTAATATCTATTTACAGTTCTTCTCTAGCAGATTCATCCGTTTAAATATTGTAACCATGTAGCCTGTTATATGCTTTTTTTTGTATTATGTGCCATAATTTAAACCTCCTATGAGAACCGTCAAATTCATCTTTCTTGGCATTGTAATTATCGCACTGGCCATCCTTTCGTACTTTTTATTCGGCAATTATAGTGAAGGCAACCGGGCAGGCACCATTGCCAAACTAAGCCGCAGGGGAGTTCTCATCAAAACATACGAGGGTCAACTCAATATAGGGGGCATCTCCACAGATGGCAGCCATACCTCTCCTTTGTGGGATTTTAGTGTAAGCAATGGCGAGAAGGAAGTCATTAAGCAACTCGAAGACGCTGCTTTGACAGGTGATCATGTAAAACTGTATTATAAAGAAAAATTTTATACGCTTTCCTGGCGGGGAGAAACCAAATACTTCGTTTATAAGGTTGAAACAGCGCCTAATCACGGTAATAGAACTCAGTAGATATTAAAAGCCTTTCGATAAACGAAAGGCTTTTTTATTAACATTCTCTTTATAAGGCCAAAGCGACTTTCAAAATCTACCTTATCCGCACAAAATCCTATTTTTTAGTGGATACTGCCTAAGCTGGTTGTATATTTGCGGTATTTTACTGAATTAAAGTAGCCATGTTTAACTCTGTCCTCAGAAACATCTGAGTTTACCGGTACATCCTGAATATCCAAGGAATTATTTTTATTTACCTGCGTGTCAAAAAGATATCTATTCATATTACTGGCGATTATAATTGTAGCGGCTGGCGCAGCTACCAGATACATTATTTTCTACAGCAGCCCAAATGCCGAAGAGCAACAACTCAAAAGCATTCACGAGCAGATATGGCACGAAATTGAAGTGATGGAAGCGGAAAGCAAACAGGTAAAGAACATACTCGATGCCCAGGATTCAATCTCTTTTACTGCTTCCAAACTGGAAACAAAGTATCCTTATTTTATATATGCGAATGGCAACGTGATATTCTGGTCAGATTACAGGTTTGTACCCGATCATAGTATGATCAGCGGAAATTATTCATTACAGGTATTTAATTTCAAACACGGCAAATACCTGGTACACCGCCGGGCTTTTGTTAAACACCAGCGCCGGGTTGAAATTATTTCGGTATTGCCCCTGTACAAACGTTATAAGATCAGCAACGACTACCTGGAATCTGGCCTCAACGAAGACCTTATTCCCTATCAATCGCTACAGGTAGTTACCGAAAGCTCACCCTACCAGCATCAGCATACCATTTATACCCGCGATGGAAAGCCGCTGTTTGTAGTAGAAATGCCGGAAGAAGGAGTTATTCTGCACCAATTGGGGCATGTACTCACAGTCATAAGTGCAATTATAGCCCTCGCCATTATCTGCTGGCAGGTTGTGGTTCTGGTAAACCGGCTGGAGATAAACCGTGAATATGAATGGGGATTTTTACTCATTACCTTGTTTCTGGTGTCCATCCGGTCAGCAATGCTGTATTTTGGCTTGCCCAATGCCTGGGTTGAACTCGATTTATTCAGTTCCAAGTTTTACGGCTATTCCTATATCAGTCCTTCTCTGGGGGATTTGCTGCTAAACGTAGGTATCGTAATTCTGCTACTGGCCTACCTGTTTACACATTTTTATAAAAGCCGCTTCTACCGTTTTCTCATTAATCTTCCCAGGCTCTGGCGCATTTGTTTATCAATATTTCTGGCAGGGGTAAGCAACTGGGTTTTGTACCTGCATTTTTATGTCCTGGACAATATTTACCTTAATTCGCAGCTTACCTTAGATATTACCACAAGCATTGATTTTTCTTATTTCAAAATCATCTGCCTCATTATATTTATTATCAATTCCTGCATTTATTTTTTCAGTGTTCATTTACTGGGGCTGTTGTTTATCAGAATTAACCGGGAAAGTGCTATTGCTGCTTTAGCATGGATACTAATCGGAACTGTTTTATTCACCTGGCTCTGTTACCGGATTGATATTCTGTATCCTTTTGTTATTCTGCTGAATACGGGTTATTTCCTGTTAATTTTCTACTTCCGGCTGCCCAGGTCTTTGTACAAATTCAAATATGCTACATCTATCTATCTGTTTACGGCTGCCCTGGTTTGCGCTGCCATCGGGGCTTTTGCCATTTATAACCTGGAGAAGCTCAAACACATTAATAACCAGCAAAAGTTTGGCGAACAACTGCTGGCGCAGCACGAACGTTTAGATGAATTTCTTTTAAATGAGGCCACAAAATCCATTCAGGAAGAACCCCTGATCAGAAGCCGGTTTACAGGCAGTTCGTTTATTTCGCAGGAAGTGATCGAACAGAAAATTAAACGGGTACACCTGAAAAGCTATCTGTACGATAAATACGATACTGAAATATTCTTATTTAATTCAGAAGGTGAGCCCATGCAAAGCAATTCCGGAAAAACTACTTACTGGGAGTATCTGGTGAATTATAAAAAGGAACGATATAAAACAGATTATGCCAATTTGTCCTTTATCAGCAGGTTAGGCGGCAGCGTTATCAAAGAATACATCAGTTTTATTCCAGTAGAGTCAGAAAAAAAGAATGTGGGTTATGTAATTGTGTGGCTCAAACTGAAAAGAATTATACCTGCCAGCGTATATCCGGAATTGCTCGTTGACAAGCGTTTTATTCAATCGCAGGAAAGCCGTCAGTACAGCTATGCCATTTATAAATATAATAACCTTATTTACAGCGAAGGTGCCTTTAACTACCGCCGTTTTCTGGATATCCGTTCCTTAGACAGCCTGCAGGCGAGCAGTTCGGGTGTAGTGATCAATAAATACCTGCATATTATGGTAAATGGCGAAGAAGGCAAGCGGGTAGTGGTTTCGGCCTTGCAGTATCCGGTAAAAAGTTTGTTCTCCAATTTCTCTTTTCTTTTTCTGGTGCTGGTTCTGTGTATCGTGGTGTTTATTATTGGATTTACCCTTCGCTACCGGGCTGCCAAAGTCAATACCAGTTTTGCTACTAAAATTCAGGTATACCTCAATCTGGCTTTCTTTCTGCCGCTGTTTGTGATCAGTATTGCTACGCTGAGCATTATCAGTTCGGCTTACAAAAAAAACCTGGGAAAACTTTTCCTGCGCAATGCCGAAAATGTAAGCAGCAACCTGCGCCAGTATGTAGATAATTATAAAAGTGGTAGCATTAGCCAGGAAGAACTTTCCGGCGAACTGATTCGGATCGCCAGGTATTCTGGGTCTGATGTAAATATTTTTGATGAATCGGGAAGACTTACTGCTACCAGTCAGCCACTTATTTACGAAGATGAATTGCTTTCTCCCTATATTAACCCGGCAGCCTATATTATGGTGGCAGAGATGAATGACAAGGAAGTAATGATGGGCGAATCCGTAGGCAAACTCAATTACAATTCAGTATATGTAGGCGTAAAATCTGACAATGGCAGCGAACTGCTGGGAATTATTAGTATTCCTTTTTTTGAATCGAAGGCCGAACTCGACCGGCAGATGATAGAAGTATTGTCTACCATCATGAATATTTTTACGGCCATTTTCCTGTGTTTTCTGGTATTTTCTTACTTTGCCTCCCGTATCCTTACCGTACCACTCCGGCTGATTACCCAGAAAATTCAGAAAACTACCTTGCACGACTACAACGACCCGCTGGAATGGGAATCGGATGATGAAATTGGTTTACTTGTGAATGAATACAACCGGATGCTGGTAAAACTGGAAGAAAGTAAACAGGCTTTGTCTCGGAGTGAAAAAGAATCTGCCTGGCGGGAAATGGCACAGCAGGTGGCCCATGAGATCAAGAATCCGCTTACACCGATGAAACTCACCTTACAACATTTGCAGCGTACCCTGCTCAATGGCAACGGAAGTGTGAACAAAACCAGTGCAGAAAAGTCATTTACCACACTGCTCGACCAGGTGGATACGCTCAATGACATTGCTACTTCTTTTTCGGCTTTTGCCAAAATGCCTACACCCAAAGAAGAAGTGTTTGAGATCGGAGCAGTGCTAAGGAAAACGATTGAGCTCTACAGCAATGATGAGGATGTTGAAATAACAACAGAGATTGTGCCAGGCGAATGCTATGTAAAAGGAGATCAGCAGCTCATGAGCCGCATTTTTACCAACCTGATTTTGAATGGCATCCAGTCGGTTCCCAATGGCCGGAAACCGCATATATTTATTAGTCTGCAAAAAAACGTACATAACATACGTGTAGAAATCACAGACAATGGCGTAGGCATTCCTGAAAACATCCGCAATAAAATTTTTATCCCTAACTTTAGTACCAAGTATGCTGGCTCCGGAATCGGGCTGGCCGTAGCCAAACGGGGCGTAGAGCATGCCGGAGGAATCATCTGGTTTGAATCCGAAGAAGGCGAAGGTACTTCTTTCTTTATCCAGTTGCCGCTGAGTGTGTTTGTACCTGCTCAAAACTAAATTTTACAGGTATTTTCTTTACATATCCTCTTGTTAAAGAGGATTGTATAGGAATTGTATTTTTAAACGAACATTTTCTACTCTTCAATCAGCGATCATTACCCATCCGTTACACATGATTTTCCGGTTTCTGGCTATCATTGGTTTTCTGCTGATACTGACCTTGCAGGTACAGGCGCAGTTTTCCAATTACCGGATGAAATGGGTGAAAGTGCATGATACCAGACAACTCGATAGTTTATCGGTGTATCCGGGCAGTATTAAAATTCTTTCTGCACCAGCAACAGAAGTTTCATATACCTATGATGCAGCCTCAAATTCCCTCCAATGGCAAAAAGTACCTACAACAGATTCTGTGCTGATTTCTTTCCGTGTGTTTCCTTTCCGGGTAGGAAAACCCATTTTCCACCGTAATCCGGCAGCATATGATACCAATGCCTTTTACAAACAGGAAGGTGCCATAAGTAATCTGGGAAAACAAACGCCTGAAAGCCGGGAAGAAATTTTTTCTACCAAAAGCATCAATAAAACCGGCAGCATTACCAGAGGCATTTCGCTGGGCAATACCCAGAATGTATTTGTGAATTCAGCCCTAAATCTGCAATTGGAAGGCCAGCTAACAGATAATATTTCCATTGTAGCCGCCATTTCTGACCAGAATGTGCCTTTTCAGCCGGAAGGCAATACGCAGCAATTACAGGAATTTGACAGGGTATATGTGCAACTTGCCAGTAAAAACGCCAAACTCGCCGCCGGAGATTTAGTCATGCAAAATCCCTTGTGGCTGCAAAAACAAACCAAACCTTCACAATTTTTAAGGTATTACAAAAATGTACAGGGTGCTCAGGCGGAAGTTAGTTATAAAGCTGCTCCCAATTCTACGGCACGCACCTCCGCTGGAATTGCTATTTCCAAGGGGAAATTTGCCTCTATATTGCTGGAAGTAAGCGAAGGTGTACAAGGGCCTTACCGGCTTAGGGGGCCAGCCAACGAACGGTTCATTATTATACTGGCTAATTCTGAGAAAGTATATGTGGATGGGCAATTGATGAAACGTGGTTTTAATTATGATTATGTAATTGATTATAACCTGGCGGAGATTGTGTTCAATACCAATATCCTCATCACTAAATTTACCAGAGTCCGGGTGGATTTTGAGTATTCCGACCGGATTTATAGCCGTACTATTCTCAATGGTTCGCACAGCCAGACAATAGGCAAGTTTGGTGTATTTGCCAATTTCTACAGCGAACGGGATAATCCCAATACTCCGCTGACAATTACTTTAAATGATGCCGATAAACAGTTGCTAAGTGAAATAGGCGATAGTTTACAAAAGGCAGTGGTTTCTGGTATCAGTACGGTAGATGAATACAACAGCAACCAGATTCTGTATGAGAAAGTAGATTCCATTGTGGAAAATGTAGTGTATACGATGTACAAACAATCCACTAATCCAGAGAGAGCAAGTTATCAACTCCAGTTTTCTGATGTAGGACAGGGAAACGGAAACTATGAGGTATTACAGGGAAATACAGCCAATGGAAAAGTATATGTCTGGAAAGGGCCACTAAATGGAGTGCCTCAGGGCAGATACGAACCAGTAAAGCAAATTCCTACGCCCAATAAAAAACAGATGCTTACGCTGGGCAGTGAATATAACATAAGTAAAAACCAAAGTATTTATGCCGAAGTGGCTTTTTCTGAAAGAGATGTAAACCTGTTTTCTCCTCTGGATTCCCGCGATAACAAAGGAAATGCCTTTAAATTTGGGTATCAGAACCGGGGAAAAGTACTGTCGTTTCTGCCTAATTATGAATGGCTGGGCAATATAGATTATGAATTTGACAACAAATATTTTACTCCCATTGACCGTTTCCGGGACATAGAATACGACCGGGACTGGAGTGCCCAAGCAGATACCTCCAGAGCCGACGACCATATTTTTAACATTACTGCCGGAATCCGCAGGGCAACTACGGCAACACAAGACAGCAGTTATAAAGCTACCTCTCCGAATTACGATACATCTGGTGATAAATTGATTTACCGGTTCAGCCGCAGGAACAGAGGCGGTATAATTAACGGCTGGCAGCAGCGGATTGAAGCTTCCAAACGGATAGGTAATCTACAACTCAGTTCTGATGTATTTTTACTACGTTCCAGCCGGAGTACAGATGTTTCCGAATGGCAGCGATTGCAAGTGAATGCAGCATATCTTACTAAATTTTTAAGCCCAGGATATGTGTACAGTATGGATAAGAACAGCATCAGCAGCCTTGCCCGGAAAGATTCAGTGATTGGTACCGCCATGAATTTTGAGACCCATCAGTTCTACCTGAAAACGCAGGATACTTCCCGTACCAGATTCAGAATAGATTATACCATCCGTCAGGATAACCTGCCAGTAGAAGGAAGACTGGTAAAAAATACCGTTTCCCATACCGCTTCTACCAGTTTGCAAACCAAGATCCGGCAGAATAACGACATAAATTTTCTATTTACTTACCGGAACCTGCAAAACCTGAGAAATCCGGAAGACAGCCGCCAGGAGGAAACTGTAATGGGCCGCATTGACTGGAATGGAAACTGGCTACAGGAACATGTCCGGTCGGAGTTAACCTATACCGCCGGAACCGGCCGGGAATTACAACGGGAATATGTATTTTTACTCGTTCCAACCGGAGAAGGCACCCATACCTGGCGGGATGATAATGGCGATGGCAGGCAGGATTTGAATGAGTTTTATGAAGCCATTAATCCGGATGAAAAGAACTATGCGAAATTTTTTGTGCCTACTGACCAGTACATCCGGGCGTTTACCAATACCCTCAATTACCGCCTGAATTTGCTCATGCCACGAAGCTGGCGGGGACAAGGCATGGTGAAATCATTTCTGGCTAAGTTTTCCTCGGTTTCCTCCTGGACAATTAATAAGAAAATCACGGATGATAAACTCATTAACCGTTTTATTCCATTTGCTACTGATGTTCCGGCAGAAGCCTTACTTTCTGCCCAGGAAGCACTGCGTTCCACTTTATTCTTCAACCGGGCCAGTTCAAAATATGGGTTTGATTTAGCTCTTTTCCGCACTCTGAATAAGCAATTGCTTACCAATGGATTTGAGTCTGCCAATACAGAGGAATTGAAATTGAACTCCCGTATGAACGTGTATAAAGATGTAAGTGTACGCCTGATGCTGGGGCGAGGCATACGCAACAATGCTTCTGATTACCTGGAAAACCGCAATTACCGCATCCGTTCCCAGCAAGCTGGTCCGGAAGTGGCCTGGCAGCCCAATGCTGGCTTTCGCTTAACGGCCACCTATCTGTATAATATCAAGCATAATATTTTCACCACAGAATCAAATGAACAGGCTATTTCTAATCAGGCTGGACTGGAGGCAAGGTGGGCAAAAGTATCGAAGCGGAACCTTTCGGTGCAAGCCAGGTATATTCAGATTGCTTATAATGGAGAAGTCAATAATCCGTTAGGCTACGAAATGCTGGAAGCCTTACGGCCTGGCAATAATTTTACCTGGTCTATGAATTTGCAGCAGCGGCTCACCAATGGATTACAAATTAACATCAATTACGAAGGCCGTAATTCAGAAGCACAGCGTACCGTTCACATCGGCCGCATGCAGGTAACAGCTTTGTTTTGATTTTAGTCTTCAACTCTTAAAAGTTATATGTAATGTGGTGTGTCTACAACCAAAGCTACTCAGAATATACTCTATGGTAAATAAAAATTGTAATAGAGACCTAGGTACATTAATAATCTTAGCAACTTCTATATTTCTAATATCTGGATGTTCTCCATTTCGAAAAGAGCGATTTACTATCAGTCCTTCTTTTGCAAATGCTATTAAAACTGATGGATGCTATATCATTAGTAATGAAGCCTCTTCTGATTCAAGTAAAAATTCAGATTACTGTCCTGTCTTTTTCTTTGAAAATGGCAGTGTAGCTTGCCTTCCTTGCTTTAAGGAAAGCAAGATGACAACCCAGGAAATTATAGTAGGTTTTACAGAACAACAACTATACTCAAAAGAAGGTATTGTAATATGGGGATTATATAATATAAGTAATGATTCAATCCAATTAGAATTCAATCATACTTTGTCTTCCGGCGGTTTTCCGGCTTACAGAAGAATAACAAAATGGCAGGGCATTATAAAAAATGATTCATCTATTCAAATTTTTCCGGGACCTGTTAATGAGAAGAAAAATTTACCCCGGCAATGGATCTTTCCCGCAAAAGGTTGCTTACTAAAATTTCAGCAAATGAGTGACAAAAAGCTTTTAGATTCAACTAAAGCATGGATAATGAAAGAAAATAATTAGGAGCAACAAGCACTTGATGTATTGGCAAGAATTTGTTAACGGATTTTGATAGAAGATAGGATTAAATCAATGATCTTTAGAGGCACACTATTCATAATTAGCTTAACAGTTATCACTCATTTCTGTTACTCACAAAGTGGAACGAATGATGACGTACGGCTTGAAATAATGACTGATAGTATACATGTAGATAGTATTCATACTCTTATTCCCGTTCAGGTGCAGCTAAGTAATAATTCAGATAAAGAGTATCTGTTTTTTGGATTTAGTGACAGGTATGAAGATGCTATTAGTATTCCCGCTTTTTACTGTAATAATCAGTTAATAGGATTGAACTTATTCAACGAAGATATTAATGAGAATCCTTTACCAACTAGCTTGCAGCTTTATTTAACTAAAGTGAGTTTAAATCCAAAAAAGGTGTTAAGAAAGAAAAAAAGACTGTTAGCAAAATCGAAGTTAATTCTTAAGCCTGGACAAAAAAAGAACTCACTATCGATTTGTACTTTCATAATACCAATACAGCAACAAGGTTTTATAAAGTATATTTGATGCTCTCTTTAGGAAACAAAACTTTAGAATTTGTCAATTATAAGCCAAAGTCATCTATTCCAGTACCCTTCAATGGGTGTATAATCAGTAATAAAGTAATTTTAAGTTTTTACCAATAACAGCTTATTCAATTATGTTTAAAATATCTTTCATTGGCCTTTCTTTGGTGTTACTTTCTTTTTGTTCCTTTGGACAAATTATTCCCCAGGACACAATCAGTAATTCATTCACTTTAAAAGACTTTTACCAGTATAATCCCCTTCTGGAAAGGCGGGTGGATTCTGTTTTTAATACCTTAACAGATGCCCAGCGGGCAGGCCAGATGATTATACCGGCCGCCGGCAAACTGGGTAAGCCTACTACAGTTATCAACCAACTGGTAAAAGAGCAGAAACTGGGAGGCGTTTTATTATTAGGTGGAAATACTACTGATTTTAAACAACTGGTAATCAGTCTAAATAAGCAAAATAAGGGTTTGCCTTTACTCTATAGTGCCGATGCTGAACCGAGCCTTATCAACCGCAAGATTGGTGGCACCCAGAAAGTGAAAAACACAGCTGATATTAAAAGTGTAGAAGACGCCAGGCTTACGGCCGGAATTATTAACAAAGATTTGTTAGACATGGGTATCCGTCACAATTTCGCTCCCGCCTGTGACATGACCACTACAAATGAAGCCATCGGCAACCGGAGTTTTGGCAGCAACAGAGATACGGTGGTATGGTTTAGTGATGCGTTTATCCAGACTACCCAGGAAGTAGGGATTGTCGCAACTGCAAAGCACTTTCCTGGGCATGGCTTTGTAAAAGGCGACACTCATGCGAAACTTGTGTATATAGATGGAGAACTAAAAGAAGTAGACACATACCGCCCGTTAATCACCAGTGGTGTGTTAAGTGTAATGGTAGGGCATATTGCTATAAAAAATAATGAAATATACCAGACGGATGGATTACCTGCCAGTTGCTCCAGGAAAATTGTAACGGATCTACTCCAGCATGAACTGGGATTTAAGGGAATAGTGGTAACAGATGCTATGAATATGGGCGCTTTATCTAAAATTCCACAAGCTACTTTTAAGGCGGTACAAGCCGGTTGCGATATGATCCTCATGCCACCCAACGAAAATTCTCTGCATGCGTCCATTGTGCAGGAAATGAAGGCGAATGAGACTTTTAAGAATCAGATACATACCTCCGTAAAAAAAATCATCCGGCTGAAAATCTGCCTGGAGCTATTATAGAACACCTTCTGTTTTGAGAAACTACTTTACTTAGACCATCTTTTGCAAAGAGTTTGTACTATGACAAAACTACTCGCAATGCTAATACTGAAATAAAAATCATGTAATTGCCAATCACCGCTTTTACATCCGTCTCTGCTTACAACATTAGTTTTATTAAACATCCTAATTTTTATATCCGGCACTAAATCTTGTGCAATAAGAAATGGCATAAAAAAGACAGAAGATAATATCTCTTCTGTCTTTTTACATTAGGTATACTCAAATTCTCTATATCTTTTACTCAACTTTATCCCCACTTACTTCCCCTCCATTGATGTATAAAGTAAGGCCACTCACCTTCTGATTACTATCCCGGCTGAATATTACCTTGGCATTAAAATCTGGCACATTGAAAGAATCCCTTCCCTCCGGTTTTATCTCAGTTTTAGGCTGCCCCTCTGCTTCTCCATAGATTTTGTTATTTTCTACAGTAATAGTAATCATACCCACCTGGTCGGATTGCATTTTGTATTTACCTGCATAGACATTTAGATCAGCTGCCTCAGTTGATGCAGACGTAGAACTGGAAGCAGCGGAGGTAGAAGTCTGGCTTTGGTCTGTAGTGGAAGCCTGGCTAGTGGTTGTTTTTTTAGCACAATGCAGAGTAGTAAACGCTAACACCAGACATATGCCAACGTTGATGATTTGTTTTTTCATATAAGTAATGGTTTTAGTGCAATATAAATAACAGTTCGCAATCCACCATATGTAAAAATCAGATTACAGCAACCGATTTTATACCAGTAACGCCTTTTGCTGAATGCCGCACTAAGTTTTAAAAATTATTGTTATTTTACCTGAAATCAAGTAGTATAGATATAATTTTGTCAGAAGTAAGCTATTCTATGAAGGCTTATTGCACAAGCTTTCTGACAAGGATTTGTAAGATTAATTTTTCATTATCCTTTTGACATGCAATCGTTAGTATATAAAAATAAGGCACAGTTGATTGAGGAGATAGAGCGGCTCAGGCAGCAGCTTGCCAGCATACAACAACCTGTAGACCAGCCAGAGCTGGCAGAAGCCATACCTGTATCTTCCCTCACCGATTATAATTCTGCACAGCATACTACCGACAGAAGCTGGGTGAAAAATGAGTCGCAGGAATACGACCAGAATTACCGGGCTATTTTTAATGCCAGCACCGATGCTATCTTTATTTTCAGTAGGAACGGATATATACTCGACGTAAATGAGAGTGCTTTACAGGTCTATCAGGCAACCAAACACGAGCTAGTTGGTTTACAGGCGGATGTTTTTTGTAAAAAATACGATTACCGGCTTGATAAACTTTCTGCCTTTCTGGAAGAAGCCTGGCAGGAAAAATCAGTTAAACTGGAATGGGAAGGAAAAACTCCTTCCGGACAGTTGCTGGCAAGGGAAATCATTTTTAAAAAAGGAATGTACCGGGGAGAAGAAGTAATTATCACTTATGGAAAAGATATTTCAGATCGAAGATTAGCAGAGAAAACCATCCGTGAAAGTGAGTCCCGCTTCCGTACCCTGGCCAATCATGCCCCGGTATTGCTGCGTATGACCGATGAACATAACCGGTTCTATTATTTCAGCAAACAATGGCTGCAATTTACCGGGCGTACCTTAAAAAAAGAGCGGGATATGGGGTGGCTTTCTCAGGTACAGCCAGATGATGCAGCCATGGTAAGCGATACGTTAGCAGCTGCATTCAGAAAGAAAAAGAATATTGAGGTCACCTACCGGCTCAAACGCAAAGATGGTACTTACCGCTGGATACTGGATAATGGTACGCCTCACTATGACGCAGAAGACCGGTTTAAAGGGTATATTTTTTCTGCCATAGATATTACCGAACGCAAGCTGGCTGAAGAGGAAAAACAAAGGGAAGAAGCACTCCGCAATGCAGATGAAACGTTTCATAAGGCACTGGAGGAAGTAAATTTAGTAGCGTTACGGGTTGAAAAAGACGGCACTATCTCTTTTTGTAATACCTATTTGCTTAATGCTACCGGCTTCACCAGGGAAGAAGTGATAGGAAAAAACTTTTTTGATTTTTTTGTACCTGCTTATGAAAGGGAAATTCGCCGGGAGGAATTTGCGAGAGCCTTAAAGAACGGAGGTTTTTTTGAAAATGTGGAACGTAGCATGCTCACCAGGGATGGCAAAGTGCGCTTTATTCAGTTCAGTTCAGTATTGCTCAATAGTCAGGAGGGAGAAATTACCGGTATTACCAGGATTGGCGAAGACATTACTGATAAAAGAAAAGTAGCCGAAACGCTTATCCGGAACCAGGCGCAGCTACAAGACCTGTTTGATAATGCCAACGACCTGATCCAGATTATTTCCATGCGGGGCGATATTCTGTTTGTAAACAAAGCCTGGAAGGAAAAGCTGGGATACAAAAACAGCGAGATTGAAACCATGAACCTTAAAGACATCGTGCATCCGGATTATGGAAAATCTACCCTGCGCATGTTCAGGCGGATTGTGAAAGGAGAAAAGCTGTTTAAATTCCAGACGGTGTTTGTGAGCAAGGAAGGAAAAAGTATTCACCTGGCCGGTAGTGTGAGCTGTAAGTATGAAGATGGCCGTCCTACCGCTTTCCGCTGTATTCTGTATGATACTACCGATAAAATCAGGGCAGAAAAAGCACAGAACTTATATTACAGCATTGCCAACCTCACCGTAAAAAGCGATAACCTGGAAAATCTGTATTATAATATCCACAAGGAACTGGGCAAGGTAATCGAGGTGAAGAACTTTTATATTACCCTCTATAACCAGGAAAAAAACTATCTGCATTTTCCCTATTATGTAGACGAAGATTTGCAAGGAGAAATCCGCATGACCCAGCGTCGTGTGGGAAAAGGTTTAACGGAGTACGCTATGTTTTATAATGAGCCTTTGTTTTTGTACGAAGAGCAAATTCAGCAGCTTATTCAGGAAAACAACCTGGAGATTTTTGGCGCTATTCCCAAAGTATGGCTGGGCGTTCCGCTGAAAATTGAGAACCGCATCATTGGAATTATCGCAGTAAAATGCTACAAAAGCCGCACTACCTATACCATACGCGATCTGGAATTACTCGACTTTATTTCCGGCCAGATCGCACTTGCTATTGAACGGAAACAGAACGAAGATAAACTCCAGAAACAAACAGCCAGGCTGAATGCAATTTTTGAGAGTGGAACCCACCTGATGTGGTCTATCAACCGGAAAATGCACCTGACTTCATTCAACCGGAATTATGCGGATGCCATTGAAGGACAGTATGGCATGAAACCACAGCTTTTATCTAATGCCGACCGGGTGCGAACCCAACTAATGAATGATGAGCAATTTTCGCTGTGGGAACGTAAGTATGAAGCCTCCTTCCGGGGAAGTCCACAATATTTTGAGGCATTAATGGATGACCGGGATGGTAAAAGCGTATGGCGCGAAATCTACCTCAACCCCATTTTCCTGCAGGATGGCACCATTGAAGAAGTTTCCGGTATTGCCCACGACATTACCCATAAAAAGCAGGCTGAAATTGCTCTGATGGAAAGTGAAGAGAAATTCCGGGATATTTTCGAATCTTTCCAGGATATTTACTACCGTTCTGACCTGACTGGCCGTATTCTGATGATCAGCCCTTCCGCCTATGAAGTGAGTGGTTTCCGGCCTTTCGAAATCATCAACAAAAAAATCACCCATTTCTTTACTGATGTTACCAAAAGCCGGCATGTATTACGGGATCTGCTCCGATTCGGCAGCGTAAAAAACCTGGAAGCCAGCTTCCAGACCAAGAGTGGCGCTGTATTGCAATTTATCCTGAATATGCGCCTGGTATATGATAAAGATGGACAACCGGTAGAGATTGAAGGAGTAGCCAGGGACATTACGGAACTCAAAAAATCTTCGGAAGAACTACTCAAAGCCAAGGAAGTGGCCGAAAAATCGCTGAAGGTGAAGGAAAGCTTTCTGGCCAATATGAGCCACGAGATCCGTACGCCGATGAATGGCATTATTGGCATGATAGACCTGCTGAGCGATACACATTTGCAGCCTAAACAACAGGAATATGTGCAAACGGTGAAAAAATCATCAGAAACCCTGTTGCACATTCTCAACGATATTCTGGATCTTTCCAAAATTGAGGCCGGTAAAATGGAGCTACACAAAGCACCTATGTCACTGGAACTGACGATTGAAAAATTATATGCATTATTCTCGCAACAGGCAAATTCCAAACGCAATCAGCTTCATTATTTTATAGAGCCTGAAATTCCCAAATATATCATAGCCGACGAAACCAGGCTCTTGCAGATATTATCTAACCTGACATCGAATGCCATCAAATTCACGGAAGGAGGCGACATCCGCCTGCATGTATCGCTGGTTCAGAGCAAAGGCAAGGTGAAGAAATTCAAGGTAAATGTAAGTGATACCGGAATTGGCATTGCCGCGGAAAATTTGTCACTGCTGTTTAATACATTCAGCCAGGTAGACAATTCTTCTTCAAAATCGTATGCCGGAACCGGTTTAGGTCTTTCCATTGCTAAGGAACTGTGCCGGATGATGAATGGAGAAATAGGCGTAACTTCTGCCCCAGAACGCGGAAGTACATTCTGGTTTACCTTTGAAGCCAAAGAAACCAATACAAGTCCAGTGAATGCACCTGCCGAAAACTTTGATTTTAAGGCCGGAGACCAGTTCAAAAAAGCGGCTCCCTATATTCTCATTACCGATGATAATATAGTAAATCAGAAAGTGGCCAGCGAAATACTCATTAAATCCGGGTGTAAGCTGGAAGTAGCCAGTACCGGACAGGAAGCAATAGAAAGAGTGCAGGAAACCTATGCAGACCCGGACAAGCAAATGTATGACCTCATCTTTATGGATATACAAATGCCGGATATGGATGGGATTGAAGCGACCAGGCAAATAAAGAATTTAGGGATTCCTAAGCTTCCACCTATTATTGCCATGACGGCCTACTCGATGAAGGAAGACCGGGAACGGTTTATGAGCCAGGGCATGGACGACTATATTCCCAAACCTATCCGGGCTAATACTTTAATTGCCAAAGTAAAAGAATGGTTTGAGCCAGCCAGGAAAAAAGCAACAGTGTCTAAATCAAAGAAACAGGAGAAAGTAGTAAAAGCCGTTACCATCAAACCTGATAAGCTGCAGAAACCTGTTGAACAGAAAGCGGCAGTTACTAAGATTCCGGTAATCAATGCTGAAATTGTAGCGCAGTTGAAAAAATTTGGTGGGGCAGATCTAGTAGCCAGCGTTTTCGAAGATTTTGAGAATGAAACCGGCGAACTTTTGCACGAGCTGAATATCTTTTTAAATGCCAATGACCAGACTAAAATTTTAAGTAATTTGCACACGCTCAAAGGCAGTGCAGGCACGATTGGCGCCGATCGGATTGCCAATCAGGCTAAATTGTCGGAGGGCAAACTCAAAAACAAGGAATTCATTGATTTGAACACAGATTTGCAATTGTTGCAAGAGTTATTTGTTGAATTTCAACAAGAGTATAAAAATTTCATAACAGACTAACACATGGCCGCAGCTAAAAAAGTACTGATCGCCGAGGATAGCTCCGTGATACAGAATCTGACAAAAAAGATTTTACAGTTCCAGAATTTCGAAATTTCTGCTGTAAAAAACGGAGAGCAGGTATTAAAAACATTAGAGAAAGAAAATATTGATATCATCCTGATGGATATAAACATGCCGGTAATGGATGGAATGGAGTGTGCCCGCCGGGTACGAGCTCTGCCAGATGCCAGCAAAGCCAATATTCCAATCGTTGCTATTACCGGAAATGCCAAAAACTATTCCATGGAAGATTTTAAGAAAGCCGGTATCACCGACTATCTGCAAAAACCCCTGGATTTTGACAAGCTGGTAAGTGTGGTAAAAGAACTGACCGCCCAGAGTTAAATCCTGCTTCAAGGCGATTTTCCTCTCACAAGTTGATTATTTGCTTCAGGCTTATTTTCAATAGCAGGTAAGGAAGATCATTTTTTATTTTGCACATAACCCATATCAGGTATAACTATATAAAGGATCTAAATCAGATTTTAATCCGGGTTATCCTTTGATCAGGAATTTAGATTTCGGCATGCAGATTAAATATACACCACAATTCCTCAACAAACTGGAAGAATTATTTTCTGAATGCGGGTATGTGTTGCGGTATGAAAAAGGAAATTTCAAAGCCGGATATTGTCTGCTGAAGGATACCAGAATTGCGATTGTGAATAGATATTTTACCACTGAAGGCAAGATCAATTGTCTGATTGAGATGCTCCGAGGCATCCAGGTAGATATGTCTGGCTTTAGTGACAAAAACAAAAAATTGTATCTGGAAATTGTTGAGTTTACAAGTTAAACGTTCCTGAGTTCAAAGCGTAAATCAAGCTGTAATAGCTGGAGCTTAAAGGCTCCTATACTGTTAACTCATCTACTCATTCACTCTTTATGCTGGTTACATTTCTGGGTACTGGTACTTCTCAAGGTGTTCCTGTTATTGCCTGCGAATGCGAAGTATGTCGTTCTCTGGACTTTCGTGACAAGCGCCTCCGGGTTTCGGTTCATCTGCAAATCGGCGATACCAGTCTCATTATCGATTCTGGCCCTGATTTCCGGCAACAGGTACTCCGGGAACGTATTAAAACGCTGGATGCCCTGCTGTTTACCCATGAGCACAAAGATCATACGGCCGGCATGGATGATATCCGCTCGTATAATTTCCGGCTGAAAAAAGACATGCCTATTTATGGCCGGGATACGGTAATTGAGCAGCTCAAACGGGAGTTTAACTATATTTTCTCCGATTTTAAGTACCCTGGTGTTCCAAGGGTAGAGATCAATGTAATAGAAAATAAACCGTTTAATGTACAGGGTATAGAAGTAATTCCGGTTGAAGTGCTGCATTACCGCCTTCCGGTTTTTGGCTTCCGTATCGGCGATTTCACTTATATTACCGATGCCAACTTTATTGCCGAAGAAGAACTGCAAAAAATCCGGGGCTCGAAAGTAATTGTGCTCAATGCCCTCCAGAAAGAAGACCATATTTCTCATTTTACTCTGGCACAAGCCGTTGCCTTGCTAGAGGAACTACAGCCAGAAAAAGGCTTTCTTACCCACATCAGCCACAAACTGGGGCTACATGCCGAAGTCGAAAAAGAGCTGCCTCCTTTTATCCGCCTAGGATATGATGGATTAAAATTTGAAGTGTAGTTTTGAACTTTGATTGTTATCTGTCAAAGAGTTTATTGAAACTGCATTCATTTCATAAATCTATCCACCTGTAATTCATTTTCCGTGCATAATAATTATTACTATATCCGGCAACTATCCGCACAGTTACAGTCAACACTCCAGGGCTGGACACTGGAGACTTGCTTCAGCCAGGAAAAAGATGAACTGGTGATAGGTTTTACAAATGGCTCAGCCGAGTTTTATAGCAAAGCGGTACTTACGCCTGGCTTTGCCTGCCTTGTTTTCCCAGAAACATTTGCGCGTGCACGTAAAAACAGTGTAGAGTTATTTGAAGAACTAACTGGATTGCCTGTAAAGGGTGTAACGCAGTTTCTCAATGAGCGCAGTTTTTCGGTGGACTTTGAAAATGAGTTCCGGCTTCTGTTCAAAATGCATGGCAACCGCTCCAACATTATTCTCTTTCAGAAAGAAGAACCTGTTAGCTTATTTCACAACAAACTAGGTGGCGATTACGAAATTAAGTTTGAGCAATTACACCGTCCCTTAGACCAGAGTTTTGAAGCATTTGTAGCGAGTAATTATCAGATACAGGCATTATTCCCCACATTTGGTAAACCCGTATTACAATACATTCAAACTGCGGCATATCAGCAAGCCTCTCCAGTAGAGAAGTGGGAGATAATTCAGCAAATATTGGTGCAATTGGAAAATCCTGTTTTTTATATCTCGCAGGCGGATGTTGTTCCGGTACTTTCGCTGTTGCCTGTTAAACATGTGGTACATACCACAAAAAGTGCAATTGAGGCGGCTAATCTGTTTTATAGTTTGTATGCGAAAGTACATACGCTGGCCACCGAAAAAGAAGAAGCCATCCGCCTGCTCAACAAAAGAAAAGCACAAACGGAGAATTACCTGGCCAAAACCTATGATAAACTTGCCCAACTGGAGGATGCTTTTAAAAATGAACACCTAGCCAATATTCTGATGGCAAATTTGCACCAGATACCTGCCCGGGCTGAAAAAGTGGAATTACTGGATTTTTATCACAACCAGCCTATCACTATTAAGCTCAAAAAAGACCTGAGTCCGCAGCGGAATGCAGAAGTATATTACCGCAAAGCGAAAAATGAAAAGATAGAAGTAGGCAAAATTCAGGAAGCTATCGAAAGCAAAGAGCAAGAACTACAAACTCTCCTGACTCATATACAAGCCATCCAGGAAATCAAGCACTTAAAAGAACTCCGTACCTATCTGAAAATGCATGGCATCAGCAGTGAAAAAGCCGAACCCACCCCAGACCAGTTATTCAAGAAAACGGAATATATGGGATACGAAATCTGGATTGGAAAAAACGCCAAAAACAATGACCTGCTCACCCAGAAATATGCCTTTAAAGAAGATTTATGGCTCCATGCCAAAGATGTAACTGGTTCCCATGTGATTGTGAAATACCAGGCTGGCAAAAATTTCCCAGAGCCAGTCATTGAGAGAGCAGCCGGACTAGCCGCTTATTTCTCTAAACTTCGTACCGACACCCTTTGTCCGGTAATTTATACACCTAAAAAATACGTCCGTAAACCCAAAGGCTTGCCAGAAGGAGCCGTGGTAATAGATAAGGAAAAAGTGATGATGGTAGAACCCTTTCCATTGAAATAATTTTTCCTGACAGGAATAAAACCTGGGAACTCAAGCCAAAGGATTTATCATTACTACGTATACCATCAAATCACTGTATTCGTTTTAATTGCTACTGAAATCACAAATTTTAATCATATACTAACAAAACCTCAAACCTATGTCTATACAGAGACCCTTTAATTTTACCCGTTGGATAGAAGAAAACCGTCATTTGCTGAAGCCACCTGTAGGCAACCAGCAGGTATATAAAGGCAACGAAGATTTTATTGTGATGGTAGTAGGCGGACCAAATTCCCGCAAAGACTATCACTACAATGAAGGGGAAGAATTTTATTACCAGCTGGAAGGCGAAATTGTGCTGAAAATTATTGAAGATGACAAACCAGTAGATATTCCCCTGAAAGCTGGCGATATATTTCTGTTGCCCGGGAAAGTGCCCCATTCTCCCAGACGTACCGCTGGTTCTGTCGGACTGGTGATGGAGCGTTACCGGAAGGAAGGAGAAATAGATGGATTTATGTGGTTTTGCGAAAATTGCGGCAATAAACTCTATGAGGAATTTGCCGAAGTAACTGATATTGTAACACAACTGCCGCCTATTATGAATAATTTTTTCAACTCTATCGAACGGAGAACCTGTAAGAAGTGCGGAACTGTAATGGAAAAACCCTGATGAAAACCCTGTTTATTGTTTGTTGTATGTTAGGTTTAGTTGCCTGTAGCAAATCGGTGGAAGAGCGTAGCCATACGGTAGTAGATATTGTAAATGGCAATACTATTACGTTGAAAAACGGCCTCACCGTTCAACTGATCGGCGTGGAAGATACACCAGAAGCCAAAGAATATCTGTCAGAAAATATACTCGACAAAAAAATCCGGTTTGCCACCGACCGGAGCAATACCTATACCATCAAAAGCAGTAATCAGGAAGTGTTTGCCTATATCAAAACGATTAAAGGCGTTTCCATTAATGCAGAACTGCTCAAACGCCGCTTAAGTCCCTTAAACAAAGAATACCTCACCGATAGCCTCCGGGCTTTTCAGGGATACGTAAATGAAGACATGACGGCCACTACCTCAGCCGGAAAAAATAAAGAAATTCCAGAGGAACAAACCAAATTACCTGAATCCGCCAAAAAAACACCGGAACCCCGATCACTCCGCCAGCTGGTGCGGATAGCTGAACCTTGTGTGTTTCTGATCTATTCTCTGGATGAAGAAGGAAATACAACTGGCAGTGGAACCGGCTTTTTCATTAACGAACATGGACTGGCGGTGAGTAACTATCATGTATTCAAAGGTTCAGCCCAGTACAAGATCAAAACCCGCGAAGGCAAGTATTTCCCTGTCTCCAGCATCATTCACTCTGATGAAGATACTGATTATATCATTTTCAAAGTCGATATAGATCAGTCGCCCTATTTGCAATTATCGGAGGAGTTACCGGAAAAAGGAGAAGATATTTTTGTATTGGGTAATCCAAAAGGGCTGGAAAGCACTGTTACCAGGGGTGTGGTATCTGCCTTCAGAAGCCTGCATACAAAAAATGATTATATACAGATAGATGCGGCAATTTCTCCGGGCAGCAGCGGCAGCCCGGTGATGAATATGCAGGGACAGGTAATCGGTATTGCTACTGCCAAACTCGACGAGTGTGAAAGCTGTAATTTCGCTGTCAACATCCGGCTGGTCGAAAAAAACTTAGATGCCCAGCCGGATTAATCTGTCAATCAGATCATTGATAAAGGATGATTAAAGGCGCATTGTAGAGGGTTGTTATCTAAAAATGCAAAATATTTTGCCTAAACATAAAAAATTTAACAATATATATTTGAAATATAATTATTTATAACTTTATTGCCGCTTAACTTAATTAATACAATGCCAAAAGGTACAGTAAAATTTTTTAATAACTCAAAAGGATTTGGGTTTATTAAGCCCTCAGATGGAGGCGATGACATATTTGTTCACGTGAGCGCTCTGGTTGACGAAATCAGAGAGAACGATCAGGTAACGTATGATGTGGAGACAGGGAAAAAAGGTAAAAATGCAGTAAATGTAAAAGTAGTAGACTAAGAAGAATTCAATCAAAACGACAATTAGAAACCTATAGTTTTATAAACGTTATAATTAGAACTAACTTATACTTTACATTTGAGTAAATTTGTAATAGCAAAAGCTGAGAATTTCTCAGCTTTTTGTATTTCTGCCTTTTGAGACTGATTTATAGAAATTTATACCTGCTATATAAACGAAGATTTTTGATGCATAAAAGCTCCTCAATCTAGGTAATAAAAAATCTATACTTTATACTCACTATTTGACTCTAATACCATTACCCTCCACCAAGTTTTTCGCCTGTTCAAATACATGACAACCTCTTTCGCTTAAGCGGTTCAGGCATGTATCCATAGATTCATTAATGGCACTTCCGCTTTTCTTCTGGCAAAAAGGACAGGCATGTACATCTCCGTCGGTATCAATATATAAAAACCGGAAACCGGCCCCACTACAACCAGCCCGTCGCTGATGATAGCCATGGAACGTTATAATCGGCCATCCATCAAACGCCGGATCAAAATTCAGTTTCTCATAAAACCGGTGTAATACCTGCACTTGATCTTCTGTGAGTGATACCGGTCTTCCTGCATAATGACCAACTGCCCGTGGTTCCAGCAATTGAATAAAGGCAACGCCCAATTGGTTGGCCAGCCTGGCATACTGCATCAGGTGTTCTTCGCTAGCCATATTCTGAGTTACACACAAGGACAAACTAACTACCAAGCCAGCCTGATGTGCATGGCCAACGGCTTGTATGGCATTGTCGAAAGCATCATTGTAATGGCGGAATGCATTATGTTCGGCTGCCAGGTAATGATCCAGACTAACAGAAACACCTGTAAGCCCAGCTTTTTTTAACAATTGTGCATTATCTGCAGTGAAATGGTAGCCTGAAGTAATTACCCAGAAATCGGTGCCTGGTTTGGCTGTACGCATTACTTCCATCATATCCTGCATCCGCAACATAGGTTCACCACCACTAAAATGAATCTGGGCGATCTTTTTCTCCTGGAGAGAGGAAACTATTTTCTTCAGGTCATTAACAGATAGTTTTTCTCGCTTATTCAGATTGTCCCATTCAAAACAATGTTCGCAGGCCAGAGGGCATTTTTTAGTAATAGCTACAAATGCCATATGCAAGGTGCGCTCATCTGGCTGTTGAGGTTCCAGTTGCTGAATGGTGTGGGTGAGATATTCAGTGAATGAATGCGAAGGCCAGCCTGGGGAATGAAAGCCCCAGTAATACCGCCCACCCACATAGGCAAGCTTTTTAGGAATCGACTGTCCAAAATACAACTCCCTGAGTTGAGCTATTTTTTGCAACGCCTTGTATAACTTTATCGGGTGAGGCATGCAGGATATTAAAATCATCAGTTCCCGGAACCTGAGCCGCCGGTTGGCTATATAGCGCCTGAGTGGAGATTGGAGGATGGTAGGCTGAAAGTGAGGAAGGCTGGGCATCCCATCCGCTTTGTACACTGTTTGCTCAGGTAACTGTAGGGTGGCAGGCGCAACAACTGTGTGAGTACTCATCATCTGGTTTAAAATAAAGATTTTATATAAGAGTAGCCTACCGGATTATTGCCTCGCAACGGTATTGTTCATCTGGTGTATACTTTCCTGGTATTTTTCCCTTGAAAATTCAATAAAACGCCCCTGCTTGCGGAATTGACTGAGTTCTACCATATCTGGCATACCTTCATATTCGCGTATATGCTCGTAATAGCCTTTGGTGCGCAGAAAAGCTGTATATTTTTCTGCCGGTTTGTTGGGAGTATCTACCTGAAATTTAAGTTCAACAGCCATTCCAGGCTGCGTTTGTGCCAGATAGTGCTTGTCATCAGAAGCCAGTTGTTTGCTTACGTCTTTATTCTGGTGAGTGATGGCTGAAAATGGTGTATGCCTGGAAAGGGTTGCAGGAATTTGTTTGCTAAAATCTATCGCTGCATAATCCAGCTCCCAGAACATAAATCCGGCTGACAACTTTATTCTTACTTCCGGCTTTGAATTATCTTTTGAAAAATCTATGGGTACCACCAGATCTCTGGCGGCCAATGGCCCCACTGATGGAATGGCTTCTATTGGTTGCCAGCCCTGATCCGTTTCTACGGAAACCAGTAATGGAATGCCCTGATTGTGCTGCCAGGTATTGAGTTCGTCATATGATTTAGCTTTCTGCCGCTCTGCCCATGTGGTATAAAATGAACCAAATTTTTTGGTGAATTCTCCAAACAAATAATCCAGCCACAAGGAGTTTTGTGCCCGTAATATTAGTTTTCCTTGCTGGACAGAGGCCGGTTTAGCAAAAGTAAGTACCATAGAATTCAACGAATCTGTGGCTGTTGCTTCATTAAACAGATACGCCGACTGGTCTTTTTTTAATAGCTGCGGTAAATAATTCCGGCCATCTGTCGCCATAGCAGAAACAGGTGGTTGAAGGTTTGAGAATACCTGTGGATTTCCCTGCTGATCCAGTAACACCTGACTACCCTGCGGATGAGCAACGACCCATAACTGGGCCAGATTGGTATACTGGCGTTCTTTTAACTCATTGGTAATTTTCACCCGGTACTCATTACCTACTGGCTGTATCCCAGGCAAGGGCATAAAATCCTGGCGTTCCAGTGGTGAAAATATAGCTCCTCCATATGTCTCCCCTACAAATTGATAATTCTCTCCATTATACACATACACAAACGGACAAGAGCTTTTAAGCAATGCTACTAAAATGGTAACAATTACTAGAACGCCTGTAATCATAGCCAGTCCTCCTAATATATGGGAAGCTACCGTACGGCCTGTTTCTTTTTCCACTACATCAATCCGTTTAATGGAAGTAATAGGTATCATTACCTGACTTCCCTCTCCTTTGCTATATTCGTTGATATAGATATGGACAATATTGAGTGCAATCCTTTTGTCAGAGCTATTGTAACGGTAAGCCTTACCAGATTCCGGATTAGTATAACCAATAAAGTCAGGCGCTACTTCGCCAATTACTCCTTCCAGAAATTCACCGTTAATTACCGGATTGCTAAAACTATAGGTTTTATTGCCCTGGTGCAGAATGAAATACTTTCCGGCAGCCAGAGATATTTGCTGTCCGCTAGCAGGCGAATTTTCAGTACGGGTACGGTAATAATTACAGCCACTCACCTGAAATGAAAAACATAGGAGCAGAATTTTGGCAATGATAGCAGTAGTGCTGTCCTTCCGGAACAAATGCAGGGGTTTAAATGTGTTAAAAGTAAGGTAGGTCCATCGGTTTTTCATAGGGCAGCATTTGTTAAAAAGTGATTCCAACACTGATATTGCCAGATAATTTGAGACTTACTTTTGCATAATAGGTATTATAGACAATATCTTCCTGGAATGACCTTCGCCGTAAGCCCAAACCTATATCAGCGCCTACTACAAACCTATCTGTCGTCCGGTACCAGAATCCATTGTTGGCCAGAATAGCAAACTGAGTCCCTTTGTAGGTAACCCGGTCATTGGGATTGGTTGGCGAATAATAGGGAGAAGTAAAGCGGAGAAAGCCTAGCTGCAATGCCGGGCCTATGTAATAACGGAACTTATCGTCCGGATGGCTCAGATAGAAATTTAAATCTATTCCAGTAGAAAAGCTTTTTCCGGTTGAATACAGAAAGGCATACGACAGGTCTCTTTCTTCCTTTGTATTCAATCCAAAAGAAACAGGAATCCGGTAACTGAATTTTTGTGAAGGCGAAAAATGTTCGTAAGCCAGACTGATAGTTGGAAAAACCAGGTCAAAGGGGCGGAATACGATAATATTCCGGCTGGTGCCAGATGTTTGCTGCGCTGGTTTGATAACAGGTTTATTCTGGCTTGGAACAGTGAAGGTTCGCTGGCTTCCATCGGCATACCGTATCCACTCCACTTCACTCGTGCTGATGATATACACCAGGCTATCGGTTGAAGCTGTTTTGTTAAATGTTATTTCTCCATTTTTTATATCCAGTATTTTCGCCGGAATAAGTACTCCATCTGTCCGGCGGAGGGTATCCTGGGCTTTACTGGTTTGGGCCAACCAAACCAGCAGCAATAAGATCAATGCAAAGCGCATACAACAAACTTTACAGGAGATGTACTTACAAAATTTATGGAAAGGATGAACAGCAGCCGCTTAAAAAGTATGAGTAATGTAAGTAGCTTATACAAGCCAGTCAATACTTAATTATAGGTATTTTTTCAGAACACAAAAATTTCTTTACTTTCTGATTACTATTTACCAATGTATAAGCAAAAGTTCCTACTTTTTATAGCAAAATCCAGATTGCCGCTTGTAGCAGGCCGGCTGAACTGGTTTTAGGAAGAGAAAGCCTTATACCAGTGTAAACAAAACTTTGTAAATTCACCCGTTTATCTGCCAGTGATTCTGACCTGTTTAAGTATGTTGATGCGGATAGTATTCCTAAGAATTGTTAAATCATGTTTATAGAACCCCGCTTAGAAAGACAACAGCCTGGAAGAAACAACCGTACGGGCTGGATAGAAGTGATCTGTGGTTCTATGTTTTCAGGCAAAACAGAAGAACTCATACGCCGCCTGAACCGGGCCAAAATTGCTAAACAACAGGTAGAAATTTTCAAGCCAGCTGTAGATACCCGTTACCACGAATCCGACGTTGTCTCTCATAATGCTACTGCTATTCGCTCCACTCCTGTATATGCTTCCCAGGAAATTATATTGCTTGCCGGCAACTCAGATGTGGTGGGCATAGACGAAGCTCAGTTTTTTGATGAAGGCATTGTGGAAATATGTATTGCTCTGGCCAATAGCGGAAAACGGGTGATTGTAGCCGGCCTTGACATGGATTTTGAGGGAAAACCATTTGGGTGTATGCCTGCCTTAATAGCAGTAGCCGAATTTGTAACCAAAGTACATGCTATTTGTGCCGTGTGCGGCAATGTAGCCTCTTTCTCTTTCCGTCTGGTGCCTTCTAAAGCAAAGGTGCTGCTCGGCGAAACAGAAAGCTATGAAGCCAGGTGCCGCAAGTGTTTTAATGAAGGAATGGCCAGGATAAAGAAACATATATCTTAGGCTTTGCTTAGTGATTTGAAAATAAAAATAATCTAATGAAATTATACTGCCTTGTTGCGGTTTATCTTTTAATCACCGTTCAGGCGCTTGCCCAGAACATTCCGGTAGGAACCTGGCGTACACACCTCTCCTATTCTTCTATCCATACCATAGCCATTGCCGGCGAACAGGTTTACGCCGCAGCAGATAATGGATATTTTGTATATGACAAAGCTACCAGCAGCAGCACCATACTGTCCAGGCAGGATGGGTTCAGCGATACACAAGTAAGCAGGTTGGCCTATAATTCCTCTACCCAGACGCTTTTGATCGCCTACACAAATGGGAATATTGACTTGTTACGGGACAATACCATTACCAATATCGATGATCTGGCTACATCTACAGCTATTCCTGATAAACAGGTTAATCACATTTTTTTCAATGGGAATCTGGCCTATTTATCTACTAATTTTGGAGTGGTTGTATTGGATATAGAAAAACAGGAGATTAAAGAAACCTATCTCAACCTGGGTGCAAGTGGTAGTGCCATCCGGACATATGCCATGGCTATGGTCAATAATACTTTGTTTCTGGCTTCTTCCCAGGGCATATTAACAGCTCCAGCGACAGGTGTAAATTTGCTCGATTATAATAACTGGGTCCTTGCCGGACCTTCTCAGGGAATACCTGCAAAAGCCGCAATTTCTCTGGCCAGTCGGCAAGAAAAAGTATATGCCAGTCTGGAAAATGATGGCTTATATATGTATGAGAATAGCCAGTGGCAAAAAATAGATCTGCCTGCAACAACGCAGGGATATACAATCAAAGAATCACTAGGATTTATTACGGTTAGTACTCCTGGGAAAGTTCTGGTGCTGGATGCAAACAACAATATACAGGAGATACAAAATAGCTTAATCCAGCAACCATACGAAGCTGCCTTTGATGCAGAAAACAAACTCTGGATAGCTGATGGGGTAAATGGCTTGCTCAGCAATGAGTCAGGCACTTTTGCACAATATGTACCTAATGGGCCAGCCAGCAATTCTATATGGCAGTTACTGTCATATAAAGAAAATATACTCGCTGTGCCTGGTGGTTTTTCCAGTACCTATACCGCCTTAAACCAGTCTGGAACGCTTTCCATTTTTACCTCTGCTGGTTGGGAGAATTATTATGGTGCAACAACAGATCCAGGCCACCAGATTCCGGTGGTGCAAGATCTGGTAAATGCTGCTTATAACCCGGCTGATGACCAACTCTATATGGCTGCTTTTGGTGATGGTGTGCTGGTAACTCAGCCAGGACAATCAAGTACCATATTTAATGCTAGTAATTCTCCGCTGCAATCTTCTCCTGCCGGAGATATAAAAATCACTGACATACAAGTGGATGCCACAGGAAATGTCTGGATGGCAATTTATGGCGCTGCTGCCGGAAGTGCTTCACTGTATATGAAGAAGACAGATAATTCCTGGCAATCTTACAATTTTTCCAGTACTGCCGCCCGTTTCCCCACTTCACTGCTAATAGATGATGCTGGGTATAAATGGATGCCACTGGCTTCTCCTCCTGGAGGAATCTGGGTGTTTGATGAGAAAAACAACCGCAGCAGATACCTAACTACCACTCCTCCTGGGCAAGGTAGTCTGCCTTCCAGTATTGTATCGGCTATCACTGCAGATAAAGAAGGCCAGGTATGGGTGGGCACTGACCGGGGTATTGCTGTATTTTTTAATCCCTTTGCTATATTTGAAAACAGTGGGTTTGATGCTATTGAGCCCATTTTTGAACGCCGCCCCTTATTGCGCGATGAAAGTATTACCGCAATCACTGTAGATGGCGGAAACCGGAAATGGATAGGTACCAGGAATGGGCTATGGCTATTCACCCCGGATGGCAGTGAACTTATTCATCATTTTACCAGGCAAAACAGCCCCTTATTGTCGGATATTATACGCGATGTGCAAATTCAGCCGGTGACCGGAGAGGTGTTTATCGCAACGGACAAAGGTATTGTTTCATACCGGGGAACCGCAACGGAAGGAGGAAGCACTCATTCAGATGTGAAAATATTTCCCAATCCGGTACGGCCAGGTTTTGAGGGACTGATTACTATATCCGGACTGGTAGCACAGGCAGAGGTCAAAATAACAGATATTACTGGCCGGCTAATCTACGAAACCAAAGCACAGGGCAGTACGGCTGTCTGGAATGGCAGAGATTATACCGGCCGGAAAGCAGCCACGGGAATCTATTTGATTTTCAGTTCTGATACAGAAGGAAAAGAAACGTTTGTAAGCAAAATTGCCATCATCGAATAGGAATGAACTGCCTGTATTTGGTGTTATCAGATTAAGTTGCTTGCTTCACATAGATATGCTTCATAAAACCAGGGGAATCGTAATTAATTATATAAAATACCGTGAAACATCCATTATTGTTAAAATATATACGGAAGAATTTGGCATTCAGACTTATATTGAAAATGGGGTAAGAAGCGCTAAATCCAAAAATAAGATCGCTTTATTCCAGCCGCTCACTTTACTAGATTTAGTTGTATATCATAAAGAAAGCGGTGATATTTTCCGTATTTCGGAAATTAAATGCCTGGAAGCTTTGCAGAGTATACCCTATCATTTTCACAAATCGGGCATTGCTATGTTTATGACCGAAGTGCTTAACAAAACCCTGAAAGAAGAGGCATCCAATCTGCCACTTTTCCATTTCCTGCTGCATTCCATCCTGTTTTTAGATCAGCAGGAAACCCATATTGAAAATTTTCCGGTACAATTCCTGCTTAAATTATCCAGGTACCTGGGTTTTGTTCCTCAACAGGCGGAGGAAATTATGGAGCAGATTGGCGCCATCCGTATTTATCCGGCTACTGAAGAAGAAAAACAGGCCCTGAATACGCTGCTTTCCCAATCGTACGAACAATACACTTATATTCCCGGCACGATCCGCCGGCAGATCATGGAATATGTACTCCGTTTTTATGCCCTCCATGTAGAAAACTTCGGCGAAATCCGCTCACTGCAAGTACTGAAAGAAGTAATGAGTTAGGAGGAAATGGTTGTTGGCTGTCTATTATAAGTTATTAGTAAAAATAGTATGATGCAGCATTTTACTACCAATACATATACACCCTATATTATAACTTTCTATACTACCTGTTTCATTCTGTAAAAACTTAGTTACCGGTTTTGTGGCCTGCCTTTCTTTTCCTACCTTAATTAGAACCATCCTGCACTTGTTTTGAAGGCATGATGTATAATCATAGAACATTCAATTTGTTACTGGTAGCCCAATGAAAGCATTCTCAAAATTAGTGTTGGTGCTATTCCTGGCAGCTGTTTCTCAACATGGGTATACACAACGGATTAACAACCCTTCATTTGAAGGACTCCCCCAACGTGATGTCCCTCCTATTCCCTGGACACCTTGCAATACATTCAGTACCCCAGATACCCAGCCCGGTTTTTGGAATGTAAAAAAGCCAGCCTCCAACCAGGCTACGTATTTGAGTTTAGAAACCAGGGGTAACGATGGGCCCTATGCCAATACGGTGGAAGCAGTTCAAACCCGGCTCAATACCAAACTGGAAGCAAATAATCCGTACCCTATCAGCATAGACCTTGCTTTTTCAGATTTGCATGGCCGTAATGATGAAAATGGAGGATTTATATCGTATGTCAATCCGGTGATACTCAAAATATGGGGAGGAACTAACAGTTGTGAGAGAACAGAATTACTCTGGGAATCGCCTGTGATAGATCATACCGACTGGAAAACCTATGAGGTAAGCCTTACGCCAGAATCCAATGACATATACTATCTGATTCTGGAAGCTACTTATAAAGTGCCTCCTCATTTTGGCACGTATTTCGGAAATATATTAATTGATAACATCCAGGAAAAAGACATTCCCGAGCCGCCTGCCGGTGATTGCATCGTAAAAGCATTTAATGTGTTTACCCCCAATGGAGATGGGAAAAATGACGTTTTTCTGTGTAAGCCTATGTCTGATATAGCCGGATTTCATTTGAAAATTTATAACCGCTGGGGAAAGGTACTATTCGAGACAGGTGATATAGCGCAGGGATGGGATGGCAAAACCAAAGGCACTGCCTGCGCCCCAGGCATTTATTACTGGTATACAGAATTTACGTGCAGAAATAGGAATCGCTTACGCAGCAATACCATGAAAGGCACGGTCACCCTCTTGAGATGATTACCGGTTGTTATGCACACTTTTCACCCACCAGTCATCCCCATTTTTAGTGCTTTTTAACTCAAATAGCGCTGAAAAATACCTAATTTCCGGTATTGCGGCCTGCCTTTCTTTTGCCTATCTTTTGAATAATACTGCGTTATGCATAGGTATTACTACTCACAGGTAAGTAAATTATTATATTATCCGACACAACTAATATGAAAACAGCCTTTATCTGTATAATAATACTCTCCATTACTTTTTACGCCAGATCACAATCAAACGATCAGAATAATATAGTTAAAGGAAGAATTATTATTCTGCCTTTAGGCGGACTCATGTATTCTGTAGGGATAGGTTACGAGCGATTGATAAGAAATCATTTTTCGCTGCAAGTATTAATAAACCGGAGTGGCATTGATATGAGCAGTACAGATGGCGCAAACGAAGTGTATAATAATGTAATTCCTGAACTTAAATATTACTTTAATACCAGAGAAGTGGTCGCCAAATCTTATTATATTTCTTCTTTTCTGGAAATTCAACAAAATAGCATAACGCCTGGTGGCGAACAAAGTACAGATAATTACCTGATCAGCAGTAAGCAAAAGCAGGCGAGCCCAGGTCTGCTTCTGGGAAAGAATTTTCAGTTATCCCGCAAGTTGCATCTGGAAACATATATGGGAGCCAAGTACCGGATGGGCAATGAAAAAACAGAGCAAGTCATTAATAGTACTCAAGCTTCATTCTCACGACGGTATGAAATGTTTGGAATGCGGGCCGGATTTAATCTTGCTTACCGATTCTAAATTAATTTTATGACATCACAAAACTTTAACTCCTTGAAACCCTTCTCTGCCACACTACTTCTCCTGCTGGCTTGCTACTCCTACTCCTTTGCAACCTGGTCTATTATTTTGATTGACCCGGAAACGAGAGAAATCGGGATTGCAGGAGCTTCCTGCACCTATAATTGTTATGGCATTGGCGGCATTATTCCGGGAAAGGGAGCCATTATTGTGCAGGCCATGAGCAATAAAGAGGCAAAAGCCAGAGGTCTGGAAATGATCATATCTGGTAATTCGCCGGAACAGATTATTGCCGAACTCAGAAACACCATCTACGATCCGGAAAGGCAGCAATACGCAGTGGTAACACTTCAGCACCTGTTGGCACCTAAGACATATACCGGCGATTCTACCCATGTGTATAATGGGGCACTTACAGCTACTGGCATTTCTGTACAAGGCAATACCCTGGCGAGTAATTCAGCCATTCAAAAAATTCTGGAAGCTGTACTTAATGCCCGGAAAGAAGGTTTGCGTATTGATGCCATCCTCATGAAAGCCCTGGAAGCAGGTGCCCAGGATGGAGGCGACAAACGTTGCGGCGAACAAAAAGCAACCACGGCTTTTATTACGGTAGCCCGGCCAGATGATCACCCCAAACGTCCCTACCTGAATTTAGTAATATTTGGCCAGGGAAAAGGCGGACAAAACGCCGTAGTAATGCTGCGCAATAAATATGATAAATGGAAAGTGAAACAGCAGGCAAAAGAAAAATAAACAAGCCAGCTGTTTTCTGAAATAATATGCCATGAAAAAATCTTTACTTCTGCTCTTGCTGCCTGTACTTATGTGTGCTGAATGCTTTTCCCAAACTACAGATTCTCTGCCAGTAAAGCATGACATTAAGTTGAGATTGCCTTTCTGGTATAAAGGTTTTTTCACCCAAACATTTTTAACCGGCCTACAATACGAGCGGCTATTAAGTACAAAAAATTCTGTAAGTCTGGGCATCAGTTACTATTATTCCAATAGAAATTATTTTGATGGCCGTAGCACAGTTGATAATTATAGACAATTTATGGTACTTCCGCAATGGCGGCATTATTTCAGGCGAAATAAACAAAATTATTTTAACGGATTTCATCTGGGTGCCTCTGCCGTTTATCTGCGTGATTATATTGACAGGCCGAATGCATTGGAAAAACGTCATGTAATGGGCCTTGGAATATTAGTAGGGTATCAGCAAGTCATTAAAAAGAAAATTTCTCTAGGAATCACGCCCTCTTTGCACGTTGGATTGGAGAACACTAACTATAACCGGCATCAGAATGCACGCATCAACAGAAGATTTTCCACTATTTTTATAGTTAGTCCGGATTTTCATATTGGCTATATTTTCTAATAAAATAATCCTATTTATATTATTCGCAAAATCTTATAAAGCACTATATTTCAGTATTTTATAAGTTAAATAATAATTTTTCAGCAAAAACACTTGCTTTTACTGAACACTGTTCAGTATATTTGAATCGTTAACCAAATAAACATGGGAATTACAGAAAGAAAAGAACGGGAAAAACTGGAGATGCGGGAGATGATCTTAACGGAAGCTTCCCAGATGTTTATTGAAGAAGGTTACGACAAAACATCCATCCGCAAAATCGCCGACAAGATCGAATACAGTCCGGCTACTATATACTTATATTTCAAAGACAAGGACGAGATATTCCATGCTATTCACGATAAAGCCTTTGAAAAGTTTTTTCAGGTAATGGAATCTACCAGGAATATTGAGAATCCATTCGACAGGTTGGTGAAGCTATCGGATCTGTACATTGATTTTGCCTATGAAAATCCGGAGTATTATGATCTGATGTTTATCATGCGGGCACCTATGACAGCTTTGCAGCACCAAAATGATGAATGGGCATGTGGTTTCCGGGCATATGATTCATTAAAAGAGATTATCCGGGATTGTATGGAACAGGGCTATATGAAAAAAATGGATGTGGAACTCGCAGCTATGGCGATCTGGTCGTTTAAACATGGCATGACTTCGCTCTCTATCCGCAACCGTTTTAAGATGTATGATGAAGCTACAGCCAAGCAGCTCATGAAACAATCGTGTGATATGATGCTTGACCTGTTCAGAATCTAAAAAAATTTTGCCTTTAACTGAACACTGTTCAGTAATTTATAAATGTTTATAATTCTCCGGTTGAATACAAATTATATACGTTTCACCGGCCGCTTTTAAAGCCTCAACCAGCTTTCAGAAGTAAAAAATTGAACAGATCGTACTTTTATAACACAATCTTAAGGATACCATTTATTCATACATGCCATGCGACATTTTGTATTCTTTCTCATTTTCAGTCTTGTAGTATTTCAGCAGGCTCAGGCACAGGAAAACATTCTCGATACCTATGTAGCTGAGGGATTAGCAAGCAATCTTTCTTTGAAGCAGGAAAATATTTCTCTGGAAAGAAATATGCGCGCACTGGAAGAAGCCAGAGGCTTGTTTATGCCTTCTCTGGAACTGAATGCCCGCTATTCGAGAGCTACCGGCGGCCGTTTAATTGAATTTCCCATTGGTGACCTGCTGAATCCAGCATACAATACATTAAATCAGCTTACGGACAGCAAACAGTTTCCAACCCTGGAGAATGCAGCCATTCCTTTTCTGCGTCCCGAAGAACACGAAACGAAACTTCGCCTGGTACAACCCATTTTGCAGCCTAGCATTTATTACAACTATCAGATCAGGCAAACACAGGTTTCCATGCAGCAGGATGCAGTAGATATTTACAAAAGACAGTTAATTGCTGACATCCGCACCAGTTATTATAACTATCTGAAAAGTGTAAAAGGCATTCAATTGTATGAGAAGGTAAAAAGCCTGCAATTACAAAACCTCGCATTGAACGAAAAACTGTTTGAGAACAATAAAATCACCTATGATGCCATCTACGCCATCAAAGCCGACATCAGCGATACGGAACTCAAACTGGCTGATGCCGGAAAGAATAAAACTATTGCCACGGCTTATTTCAACTTTCTGCTCAACAAACCTCTGGACACAAGAATACAAACCGATACTACCTTCGCCTTTGAAGAAATTACTGCTTTCGGTATGGATGACCTGCTTACCACTTCTTTAGAAAAACGGGAAGAAATACAACAGGTAAACAAGGGTTTGCAAATTACAGAGCAGAATCTAAAACTGAACCGCAGCAAAGTATTGCCTACGTTGAACCTGGTAGTAGATTATGGTTTTCAGGGAACCAAATACCGCTTTACTTCCCAAGACGATTATTTACAAGGCTCCCTGGTATTGAGCTGGCAATTGTTCGGCGGCTTTCAGAACCGCTCCCGGATTGCACAAGCCTCTTTAGACCGTCAACGCCTGGAAACCCAGCAGACCGAACTCCAGCAAAGAATCAGGCTACAGGTTACTACAGCTGCCGAACAGGTACGGGTAGCCAGGCAGAATGTACAAACAGCTACCGAACGGGTGACCAGCGCCCAGAAATACTTTAATATTGTCAACCGGAAATACAAGGAAGGAATGGCACTGTACATCGAATACCTTTCTGCCCTTACTTCACTCACCAATGCCGAAAATAGCAAGATTCTGGCTGAATATGATTACCAGATACGAATAACCGAACTTAACCGGGTAGCTGCCAAAGATTAAAATCAAAGACAAGTACATATATAGTTATAACTCCTTTCATCCCACGTTTTCAACCCTTTCATACCCCATGAAAACCCGTCTTTACACACTCATTTTACTGGCAGGTATACTCACCATCCTGTATGGCTGCAGTGATAACCAGGCCAAAGAAAATTCTACGGCTGATACACCAGTGATTGTAAAAACCCGTCATGTGAGCACCCAATCGATTACAGAGCCTATAATTACCAGTGGTTTACTGGCTTCCAAAAAAGAAGTAAAACTCTCTTTCAAAACCGGTGGCATTATCGCTTCTATATCGGTGGATGAAGGCCAGACCGTAAGGAAAGGGCAACTCTTAGCCACCCTCAACCTCACAGAAATCAATGCACAGGTAAAAGGAGCCGAGCAAAACCATGAAAAAGCGCTGCGGGATGTAGGCCGTATAAAAAATCTGTATGCCGACAGTGCCGCTACCCTGGAACAAGTACAAAATGCCTCTACAGGTTTAGAAGTAGCCGCCGCCGCTTTACAATCGGCCCGTTTTAACCAGCAATATTCTACTATTTATGCCCCGGAGAATGGCCAGATCCTGCGCCGCTTTTCAGAAACCGGAGAACAGGTAACAGGGGGTACGCCCATATTTGTATTTGCTGCTTCCGGAAATGAGCAGTGGATCATCCGCACCGGCGTATCCGACAGAAGTATGGTAAGATTAACTACCGGAGATAAAGCCACCGTACAATTTGATGCCTATCCCAATACCGATTTTACAGCCACCGTTACAGAAATCGCCCAGATCGCTGACCCAGCCAAAGGTACATTTGAAATAGAACTGAGGGTAGATGCGCAAGGCAAAAAACTGGCCACTGGCATGGTAGCTAAAGTACAAATTACTCCTTCGCAAACACAAGCCAGCCTGATGGTTCCGATCGAAGCACTCATCGAAGCAGATGGTAACCAGGGATATGTATATGTACTGAACAGTGATAAGCAAACGGTGAAAAAGCTTCCGGTAAAAATTGCCGGTATTTACGACAGCCTGGTAGGAATCAGTGAAGGTTTAACCGATCAGGCCACCATCATTACAGCCGGCAACCACTACCTCACCCAGGATTCCAAAGTCAAAATCGTCAATTAGCTTGTCTTAATGAGTGAAAGAGTGATTGTGTGAATGAGTGTGTTCAATAGTTGCTATTGTTACATTGTTAAATGGCTACTACAGCGTATCACTTAAGCGCTCAATGACTCATTCACCCAATCACTCAGTCACTCATCCACTCAATCATTCTTTCCTTATGAAAATCGCTGAATTTTCTGTAAAAAATTACCAGTTCACCATTATCATTTTTGTGATGGTGCTGGCTATCGGGCTCAATTCCCTCTTCAATATGCCCAGAGGAGAAGATCCTACGTTTAAATCGCCGCAGTTTGGCGTAGTGGTTGTCTATCCGGGCACCAGCCCTACCGATATGGAGGAACTGGTGGTTGATCCACTGGAAGAAAAATTAAATGAGCTGGACAATGTAAAAAAGATACGAACCGATATTGACGATGGTCTGGCAGTACTCCGAGTGGAATTTACCTACGACTCAGATCCGGACAAGAAATACGACGAAGTATTGCGGGAGATAAACAATATACGGGGCAGTTTACCGGAAGGTATTCTGAGCCTGGAAGTACAAAAGTTTACTCCTTCTGATGTGAATATTTTGCAGGTAGCTTTACTTTCCGAAACGGCTCCTTACCGGGATCTGGAAAAACAGGCTGAAGAGTTGCAGGAACGCTTAGTAAAAATTAAAAGCCTGAAAAATGTAGATACCTGGGCGTATCCGCAGCAACAGGTACGGGTTTCTGTAGATCTGGGCAAAATGGCTTCTTACCGGATTGGCCTCAATAAAGTATTAGGTGCCATTCAAAGTGAAAATGCCAATATTCCCGGCGGCAGCATTGAGATGGGAACCAAAAAGTTCAATGTAAAAACCAGCGGTGATTATGCTTCTATCGAAGAAATCCGCAATACTGTCATCCAATCTTCTACCGGACAAACGATTTACCTGAAAGACATCGCTGATGTCAATTTTGATTATGAAGAAGAAAGCTATGTAGCCAGGCTGAATGGCAAACGGGCGGTATTTGTAACGGCCAGCCAGAAAGATGGCATGAATATTTATCAGGTCCGGGATCAGGTAAATCCGGTGCTGGAAGAATTTCAGAAAACTTTACCTGCCAGCATTAAATACGAAAAAAGCTTTGATCAATCGGAAAGTGTGTCTCACCGCTTATCTGGCTTTACGAGAGATTTCGGCATTGCTATTTTCCTGGTATTGCTTACCCTGCTTCCCTTAGGCTTCCGAGCTTCTGTTGTGGTGATGATCTCTATTCCGCTTTCGCTGGCGATTGGCTTAGCACTGCTCGATTTTGCTGGTTTCAGCATTAACCAGTTGAGTATTGTAGGTCTGGTGGTTGCCCTTGGTTTGCTGGTGGATGATTCCATTGTAGTCGTGGAGAATATTGCCAGATTTTTGCGTATGGGCTACAACCGGAAAGATGCCGCCATTGAAGCGACAAAACAAATAGGTGTGGCTGTATTGGGCTGTACGGCTACGTTGATTTTCGCTTTTCTTCCCCTGATGTTTCTACCGGAAGCCGCCGGAGATTTTATCCGCAGTTTGCCGATGGCCGTTGTTACTACTGTACTGGCTTCTTTATTTGTGTCTCTCACCATCGTTCCATTCTTATCCAGCCTGATCTTAAAGGAAGAAGAACATGAAGAAGGTAATATTTTTCTGAGAGGCTTAAAACGTTTGATCGGAGGCTCATACCGCCGTTTGCTGCACCGTGCCATTGCCAGACCCATTACCACCTTGCTGGTGGCCTTAGCTATATTTGTTGGTAGCCTGGCTCTGGTGCCAACCGTTGGATTCAGTTTGTTTCCCCGTTCTGATAAACCACAGTTTTTGATCACGGTTGAAACTCCTTTAGGCACCAGTCTGTATGAAACCGACCGTATTGCCAGAGATGTGGAAAAAGTGCTCGCTTCAAAAAAAGGCTTACAGAATTTTGCTACGAATGTGGGCCGGGGTAATCCAAGAATTTATTATAATGTGATCCAGAAAAATGAAGCCGCCAATTTTGCCGAGATTTTCGTGCAGTTAAAAGATATGCCTTTGAAAGAAATCGAAAGCTTTGTAGATGAACTTCGCCTTCAGTTTAATGAATATCCCAATGCCAAAATCCAGGTAAAGCAGTTTGAACAAGGTCCTCCGATAGAAGCGCCTATTGCCATACGTATATTCGGCGATAACCTGGATTCGCTGCGGTCATTGGCTTTCCAGGTAGAAAATATTCTGAAAACTACGCCAGGAACCATCTATGTAGAAAATCCATTGACCACCCTTAAAACGGATCTGCAGGTAAAAATCAACAAAGATAAAGCTGGCATCATGGGCATACCGGTAAGTGAAGTAGACCGCACGATACGGATGGGCATTGCCGGGTTACCAGTGGGCATTTACCGGGAAGACAATGGAGATGAGTATCAGATTAATGTAAGTTTGCCCAGAGGAAAACGCCAGACGATGAAAGCCTTCGACCAGATGTATGTAAGTGCCAATAGCGGCGCTTTGGTTCCGCTGAAACAACTGGCCGATGTGCAATTAAAAGCCTCTCCTACGTTTATCCGCCATTATGACAAAGACCGTTTTGTAACCGTAAGCGCCTTTGTACAAACAGGCTATCTCACTTCCAATGTAACCAATGAAATACTGGCCAAACTCGACAATTTCCGCTTTCCGGAAGGGTACCATTATGGAGCCGCCGGTGAACTGGAAAGCCGGGAGGAATCTTTTGGCGGATTGGGAACGATTGTTATTGTTACGGTTTTTGGCATTCTGGCTATCTTAATTCTGGAATTTAAAACCTTCAAAAGTACCTTAATCGTATTGTCTGTGATTCCGCTCGGCATTATTGGCGCTGTACTGATGCTGCTGTTCACCGGAAATTCTTTCTCCTTTACCGCCACTATTGGCTTAATTGCTCTAGTGGGAATAGAAATCAAGAACTCGATTCTGCTGGTAGATTATACCAATCAACTGCGGGCCAATGGAATGAGCCTGGATGATGCCATTCAGGAAGCCGGAGAAACCAGGTTTGTTCCGATTATTCTGACTACCCTTACTGCCATAGGCGGACTGATGCCACTCGTACTGGAAAATTCACCTTTGTATTCACCTTTAGCACTTGTCATCATTGGCGGCTTAATCAGCTCTACCCTACTGACCAGGATAGTAACACCGGTATTATACAAATTGCTTCCTCCCAAAGTAGAAGTACAACCAGTTGCTGCCTAGAGGCTATTGTTAATAGTAGTTTTGAATTTATCAAAAGCCTGTTCATATAAGACCAGGCTTTTGTTTTTTCTATCTAAATATTTTAGAAAGTGTGATTAGGATGAAATATTTATATTTTATAATTTAATCAGTAATAAGCGATTAGCTTTTTTTTACTTTACAAACCATGGCAACCATTCAGGAAGATTTTCAGCTACTGCGGAGCGATGTAACGAGCCGCTTAGCTACGGTAAACCGGAATGCCCGGCGTTACCGGACCTTACACACGAGTCTTGTTATTCTTACGCTAGTCTGTGGTATTCTGGCTACTACGCTGGCTGCCGACAGTGCGATGGATACCAAAATAGCCACTACGGTGGTAGCAGAAGCAGCCACGGGAAAAGAACCTGCTCCTTTGGCCAAAGGATGGAAAGCGGTGTGCGGCGTAATTGCCGTTATTTCGCTTGTCGGTACGGTTTCGCAGGGCATACATAGTTTGCTAAAAATTTCAGAACACCGCACCAAAGCCCTGGATTGTGCTGGCCGCCTGGATGCGCTCACCATAGAACTGGCGCAACCCCGGAAAGAAATTGTAGAGAAAGTCCGCAGTGATTATGCCAGCATTCTGAAAGATTATCCGGAATATGTACGGTAATATATTTCCAGGGCATCTTGCTAAAGTACAGCAACGAAAAGTAGCTAATACAACCCAGATTACGTATGTTTGTATAAACATTATGCCCGTTTATTCACGTAGGAGGTAAAGGGCCTAAGTTAACACTTATTATTTCCTGCCTATGAAAGTAGTTATCATAAAATACAATGCTGGGAATGTACAATCGGTAAAATATGCCCTGGAGCGATTAGGCATAGAACCTGTATTATCAGATGATGAACAGGAGATACGTTCAGCTGATAAGGTGATTTTTCCGGGGGTAGGAGAAGCCAGCACTGCTATGTATTACCTGCGTCAAAAAGGATTGGATACAATTATTCCCACTTTAGAACAGCCAGTACTCGGCGTTTGTCTGGGTTTGCAGTTGATGTGCCGCCACTCGGAAGAAAACAATACCGATTGCCTCAATATTTTTGACATTGCGGTAAGAAAATTTGATAATAGCCTGACTTCCGGCACAGAACCAGTAAAGATTCCACATATGGGCTGGAATACTATTTATGACTACAAATCTGTATTGCTGAAAGGCTTACCGGAACAGGCGTATGTCTATTATGTGCACAGCTACTATGCCGAAATGAGCGAATATACGATTGCTACCACTAATTATATCCATCCGTTCAGCGCTATGCTGCACCAGGATAATTTTTATGCCTGTCAGTTCCACCCTGAAAAAAGCGGTGAAGCAGGAGCTTCCATCTTAGCTAATTTTATCAGTATTCGGGAGAAAATGCTGGTAAGTAATTAATAAAATTGTCAATTGGTGAAGAGTAAATGCTATCTATAATATAGAGCCTAAGTTAACAGAGAATTATTTAACTCTCTTATATCCCGTGCAATAAGTTTTCCTTGGCAAACATTGAAGTATACTTTCCAGTGTTGTTCAAAGGCAGTGTAATTGTCGTGCGTAGGAAAGGCCACAAACCGCCTGAAACTAATGTTATTGTTTATGCTTATAGATTAAATATTGCTATTTCAGCTCGTGCGCCAAACCTTAATGGTAAGATGCTAGTCCCAATCCCTTTTGAAACATATATATTTTTTAAATTATTTTTATACCAACCTTTTACATACTTACCACTACCTTGAGGCAGAAAAGGAATGATGCCAAAAAGATTAATCTGACCTCCATGCGTATGTCCAGATAGAATCAGGTCAATTTTTATATTTTCAGGAGTTTTAAGACCAATTGTATCACTATATTGAGGGCAATGATTTAATACAATATGAAAATCACCTTGCTGATATTTTGCTATGGCCAGTTCAAAATCTGCATTGCCTCCGATAAAATCATCAACTCCAGTGATTGAAATGGTTTTGTTCCTGAAGTTATACTGCCTGGTTTCATTAATCAACAAGTCGCAATTACTACCCTTATAAATATCATTTAATCGATTTAAGTCTATATTTCCCCAATATTCCCAATTTCCAAGGATGGCTACTTTTTGAATGTGGTGATCTATGAGTTTTAAAAAATCGTCTAACAAGGAAATATTTTCGGACTTATCAATGGCATCACCTGTAATTAGAACCATGTCTGGTTTAACTTTATTAATTTTTTGAGCGAGCTTCCTTAGGGGCTTATTAATAGAATTTAAATGTAAGTCTGATACTTGGACAACTTGAATTTGTGATTGGTTCTTGTCAGTATTTCCAATAAAAAACTCATTAATTTCTATAAAAAATCTTTCAAACCATAACGCATCTGTTAGAACTAACCCTGATAACATTAAAAAACCTGCACTAATAAGTTTTCTTCTAGTCAATGATTGTTTCTTTTAATATGGTACTAATGTATATATCTTGTAGGTAATAAATAACTACTGCCCATCTCCCACCAACGCCCCAGCTACTGTAGCCGACATCATACATGCCAGAGTAGCCCCCAGTAAAGCCGTCATACCTAAGCGGGAGAGATTTCCTTGTTGATTGGGTGCCATACTGCCAATACCCCCGATTTGTATGGCAATCGAACTGAAATTAGAAAATCCGCAAAGCGCATAGGTCGCAATAATAATAGACCGTGGACTAATCGTACCTTCATTTTTCATTTCTGCCAAGCCGAGGTACCCTACAAATTCATTAATTACCGTTTTTTGCCCCAGCAAGCTGCCCACTTCCAGCGTATCTTTCCATTCAACACCCATCACAAAGGCAAGCAGGCGGAATACCTGTCCTAAAATATATTCGAGAGAAAAGTTCTGAAAACTGCCATTACTGCTGGTTTGTACCCATTCATTCAAGCCGGTCCAGCTGCCTACCAGGTTAATGAGCATATAATTTACAAATGCAATTACGGCGATAAACGCCAGCAGCATACCCCCTACATTCAATGCCAGTTTGAGGCCATCAGCCGCACCGGTAGACATGGCATCGATCAGGTTTACACCCAGGCTTTCTTTATTTACTTTCAGTTCTGTATCAATTTTGTCGTATTCTGTTTCTGGCAACAACATCTTCGACATGACTATACCAGCAGGAGCGTTCATAATAGAAGCACTTAATAAATGCGCCGCAAAGGCAGCCCGTTGTACCGGATCATCGCCGCCCAGAAATGCCACATACGCCGCCAGTACACCTCCGGCAATAGTCGCCATCCCGCCAGTCATCAGGCAGAGCAGTTCTGACTTTGTCATTCTGGGCACAAAAGGGCGAACTAGTAAGGGTGCTTCTGTTTGCCCCATAAAAATATTACCAGCGGCCGATAAACTTTCTGCCCCGGATAAACGCATTGTTTTGGCCATTACCCAGGCAATGCCATATACAATCTTCTGAAGCACACCAAGGTAATACAAGCCGGCAGAAACAGTAGAGAAGAAAATAATGGTAGGCAGTACCTGAAAAGCAAAAATAAGCCCGAGCTGGTGTTTGGCATTGGGATCATCTGGTGCATAATTTTTAGCCAGTTCACCAAAAATAAATTCAGCGCCCGCTTTTGAGAAATCAAGGAAAATGACGAACCCGCGGCTGATCGCTCCAAAAACAGCCTGAGCTGCTGGCACTTTAATCACCAGAAACCCAAAAATAATCTGCAGCAAAATACCAGTTCCTACCAGTTTCCAGTCAATAGCCCGTTTATTTCCTGAAAAAACAAAAGCAATTGAAACCAGGACGATAATCCCGATTATTCCTCTGAGGTACTCCATCCGTAAATTGGGTTGAGAAAATTAAGACAATTTACAATGATAAGTATTTTTATTCAGGAAAGCCACAGGAAATTCATTGGCCAATAGTCATTGATTAGTAGTCTTATTGTATCACCCAATGACTTAAATTTTATACGCTCTGTCCGAACGTAAGCAGATTATTATCCGGGTCGAGCATCGAGAATTCTTTTTGTCCCCAGGGTTTTGTTTGCAAACTTCCATTAGGATGTATAGGTAGCCCGGTGTCCAGCATAGATTGATACAATGCGTCTATATTATCTGTCCGGATATACACTTGTCCGTAATTTTCATGAGGATCAAGTTCTTTAAACTCAAAAAAATGAATTTGTATCTTGTCTTTTTGCACCATCAGATACCCATCATAGTCTGCACTTCCAATAGCTTTAAAGCCTAATTTTTGGATATAAAAATCTCTGGTGACCACTTTGTCACGCATGGGCAGTTTAGGATTAATATCTGTCAGCATAGTTTTTTCTGTAAAAATGGCGATTCCTTCCCTCAATAGCACTTGATCCAGATCAGGAAATTCAATAGTTAGCCCGTATGCGGCTCAATGTTTCCGGAGCCATTTTAAGGTAAGATGCAATCATTTTTATCGGAAACAGTTGTGCGATCTGGGGTTTAGCTTCTTGTATGTACGCATACTTTTGTGCGGGATTTAATGAGTTATCAAAAAGATACGTCCGGTCATTCACCTGATTGAAAATTCTCCCGAATTGCAAAAAGGCTTGAGATGTAGCTATTAAATGATGCAAGCTGCTTAAACTTAGTTTAACTACCTCTGATCTGCTAAAAGCCTTAATCACTGTCTTTGACAGTGATTGTGCTATGATACTCTGGTGATTAAATACCCACTCTTTTGGCAGATGCAGGTCAATAATAGTTTCAGTGATTTCATTCAACTGAAACTGAAAGAAACAGCCTGATTCAACAAAGTAAACAGACTGACAAATTTCGCCCTCATTTAATAGAATATCATTTTTATTGAATGTTTCTCTTGTGGTGTGTTTTTCAAACAAGGCTATTTCTGTAGCAGAGAATTGTCCGATTGTGCTTACAATATCATGTGTTATCATGGGAAGGTCTGCTGTTATTTTAAATGTATGAAGTTTCTTTTCTCACTTGCAACCAGCTTCTGTCGGCTTGCCGGCATTTCAGAAACGAAAAATAGTAGGTGAAGTCTGTTTCTATGCTTCATATAATTCCAGAGGTAATCCATCGGGGTCAGTAAAGAAAGTAAACCGTTTGCCAGTAATGTCATCTACCCGGATGGGTTCACAACTCACCTGGTGGGCTTCCAATTCCTGCACAGTAGCATCAATATTTTCCACCTGAAAAGCCAGATGCCTCAATCCTCTGGCTTCCGGACGGCTGATACGTTCTGGTGTATCGGGAAAAGAGAACAGTTCAATTTGTGCCTGATTGCCCACCGCTAAATCCAGTTTATATGAATTCCGTTCTGCCCGGAAAGTTTCATGAATGACTGGTAAGCCCAATACTTCCGTATAGAATTTTTTTGAACGTTCGTAATCCGAACAGATAATGGCAATATGGTGAATTTTAGCAAGTTGCATAAGCAGGGTGTATAAAAAACAATTACAAAAATATAAGTTTATGCGACCTAATACATTCTTTCACTCTTTTTATGTATGGTTTCCCGCACTTTCTGCCTTCATCCGGAAAATACTTTTCTCATACGTCTTAATACTTTTAGCATATCCGTTTTGGAGGCAACAGCTGTTTACTTTGCAGGCACCAACAAAAAACTTATCTCTATGAAATCGGCATTTTTTTTTTACCTGTTTGTCTTTTGCTATAACTCAACAGCCTATTCTTCCAATGAGGGGATCGTCCTATTAAACCCATATATTTCAAATTATAAAAATGTATCAGAAGGTAACCAGACTGAAGATACCCCTGATCTGATCAAAAGTGTATATGAGGAAACAAAGAATCAACCTTTGCAAAATCGACCCCTTACGTTACTCACCCCGGAGAAGGAAATGGATGCATTATATATGAATATTATGCTTTCAGGTATGGTAGTGATGTTGCTTATCAGCGGACTTTTGTACAAAATGCAGCGAACACACTTACACAAGAACCGCCAGTTAGCTGAGAGCCGGCAGTCGATCTTGCAGGATGAGCTGGAAAACAGGTTGCTGAAAGAAAAAGAATTACAACGGGCACTGGAAATTAAAAACCAGCAACTTGCTTCCTATAATATGAATTTACTCCAGAAAAATGAGATGATCGAAGAGTTGCGTAATCATATTGAGATTCTAAAAAAAACACCTTCTGAGCAGATGCCTCAGCAATTTAAACACATCAAGCGCCTGTTAGACAACAGCCTGCACATAGATAAGGATTGGGAGAATTTTAAACTTCATTTTGCCCAGGTGCATCCCAGCTTGTTTAGAAACCTGAAAGATCGTTTCCCTGACCTGAGCAATAATGATTTGAAAGTATGCGCCCTGGTTAAGCTCAATCTGAATCTGAAAGAATCTGCGGCTATTCTGGGCATTGCGCCGGAAAGTGTGAAATCGGCCCGTTACCGGCTGCGCAAGAAATTTAATTTATCGCATGAAGATAGCCTGGTCGATTTTATAAGGAGCATGGATGTAGAGGAACCAATTGTGCTTTCTGCCTGAAAAATCGTTGATCGTTGTTGGTTATTCGTTGTTAGCAGGTAAGTGGAATATATATGTGATTCGACAGCCTACGACAATTACTAACTAGCAACGATCTTTACTCCTCCGCTTCTGTTTTCTGCTTGTATCGCTCAATCATTTGCAGATAATCGTTTTCTTTCCGGTGCATTTCTTCCTGGGTAGCAATCAATTCTTCCATATTCTGGCGCATTTCCTCTTCCTGTGCCCGCATCTGTTCAGCCTGTTGCTGCGATTCTTCCAGTAATTTTCTGGTGACCTGGTTTATTTTTACCGTTGCAATAGAGGCAGCAATGTTTTCTGCCAGTTTTTCTACAAATATTATCTGGTAGGGCTCCAGCACCGTAAAGGATGCAATTTCAATAAGACCTTCTACCTTTTCATTGATTTTAAGCGGCACAATCAGCAGGCAAGCCGGATCGCCGTCGCCCATGCCAGAAGCTATTTTGATATAGTTTTTGGGCAATTTTGTTTTGTAAATGCTCGCTTTTTCTAAATAGGCTTCTCCCAGTAAACCTTCCCCAGGAAGAATACTTTTGCTGATAAACTTTTTCCGGTCGTATGCATAGCAGGCCGCCAGATCCAGCTGGATCGCCTGTGGCTGCGTATTATTTACAATAAACAGGCTTCCATGACTGGCCTTCAGATATTTTACCAGATTACTCACCAGCGCTTCGGAGAGTAGTGTTAAATCATTGGTATTACGCATAATTTCAGAAAAACGGGCCAGCCCTTCCGTAGACCAGTTACGGCGTTTATCTTCTTCGGCAGCCAGTTTCAGGTTATTGCTCATTTTAATGAGGGAATTACCCAGGGTATCTTTTTCACTGAGCGGAGTAAAACTGGCTTCAAAATTTCCTTTGCCTACTTCTTCCGCAAAAGTAGAAGTTTGTTGTAAGCCTTTTGCCAGAACCTCTACTGACAAGGCCATTTGCGCCAGTTCATCTTTCCCAGCCTGTCCACCCTCAAAGTTTGATAAATCGCCTGTGCTTAATTTATTAATTATATCCCGTAAATGATAAATCTGCCTGACCAGATTACCTGAAATAGTAGTAGCCACCAGGAAAGCAATCCCCAGGAATAAAAAGTCGATGAGAAGTAATTCAGTGGTAAAAAAATTAGCCAGTGAAATAGCAGCTTTTGGAATAATGGTTACACAGCTCCAGTTTTTTCCTTTATAGGTATATGCCCCTGCAGAAGCGGCATGTCCGTGCGTAAAATCTTTGCCTTGCAAGGTATTTCCTTCTGAAATCAGGGTAAAGTTTTCCTGTTGGAGTGCACTGGCTTCCAGTTTACTTTTCAGTACCAGATTTTCGTCGGAAGCGTCGATAATCCTGCTTTTATCGTCGAGCAAGAAGATTTCTGCGCCTGGCTCGCTCTTTTTTAAAGCCTGTAGTGCCTCCTGCCGGATTCCCTGCGTTACCTCTTTCCAGCTTGCAAAATTATACCATACGCCGATAGCATTCCCCAGATCATCGCGGATAGGGGCCGCATAGGCCATACCCCAACCTTTGCTCCCATGAATTTGCCCTACAAAAGGATTTGCCTCAAAATCAGAATACCAGGCGCCTCCTTCGGGTCCTTTGGGAGAAGTGCATATTTTAAACCACTCTGAACTGCTAAAATCCTTCCCGGTTAAAAATTCTGTTTGCAGTTTGTACCCGTTCTTATCTGTTGTATTGGTAGCAATCACTTTTCCATCCTTGCCCACGATCATCATCAGGTCGTATAACACATAATAGGCGGTCATGGTATTGATAAAAGTCTGCGCCTGTCCGGATATACTGTCAGTCAATGCTGTTTCCACAGCGAGGCGATTAAAGGCATAAGCTTGTACGTCGCCGAACCGTTCATAAAAATTCCTGTCTACTTTTTCAATTACACTCTCAGATACCTGAGTTGCTGTAGACCGTTTAAGCTCATTTTGCTGACTAATCAGGTTAAAACCACTGTATACCGTAATAACAATGATCAGGGCTACAGGCACTACCAAAAAGGCAAGCTTGATTTTTGTTGCCAGACTGAGGTTAGTTAACTTCATAGATGTAATGGTGAATAACAGACAGTGCCGCCTGCTTAACCCATAGTTTGCAGTTGAGATAAAGTATACTTGGTTGACTTAATTTATAGACAATTTTATTTCCCGCCAACCAATAGCTTATTTACAAGGCTTTTGTGAACGAAAGATATACCTGCGGTTATGTAATTTTAATAGCAACTTTTTGGCAATTCTAAAGGCGAATACTGTTTTGTATGCATTCAATTTTCTCTTAACATATCCACAGCACATACCCGGAACAGTTGATTCTAAATAGAACCTTACCATACTTTTATTTATTCTCTGGCTATACCCGGTTACCTCCGCTATTTGCCTGCTGGAGGGAGAAATAAGTATTGTTTCATTTCATACCTGTATTTTCATCGTAAGTATGAAAAAATCATACCTATACCTGTCAATTTCCATATAACTTTAAGTCGATTGGGCGAGTATAACCTGGAAAGAAGGAGAGGTAAGTTTGAAAAAGTATACAGAAAGCCTGTTTTTCTTACACCTTACACATTTTCCACAATTTGGTTGAACGGGCAAAACCCGCCCATTACCGAAGACGGGATACTTATGACTAAAAAACAACACTATGCAATCAGCCATTCATCCGTATATTGAGTATACTTTACTGAATCCCCTGGTAACAGATACCCAGATTGATGCAGCTGCCCAACTGGCTGTACAATTACAACTAGGTGCCTTATGTGTGCCTCCATATTGGGTAAAAAAAGCGAGCCGGGAAACTGCAGGTACCAGTGTGCAGCTTACCACAGTTATTGGCTATCCTTTTGGGTTTCAGCGTACGGAGGCGAAGATCGCAGAAATGGAACTGGCTTTTGCCGATGGGGCTCAAAGCATAGAACTTATGATTAATTTATCAGCCTGGAAATCGAATCGTATGAACTGGGTAAAGGCTGAAATTGCCAGGTTTGCTCACCTGGTACATGCCAGGGAAGCCACATTTACCGTAATGACTGATGGTTTTCGTATCGGGCAGGCGCATGAAGAAGAAGTATTTTGTAAGCTCTGTGCCGATGCCGGAGCAGATTATGTATGTCTATATCCGGCGTTTGTTTCGGTAAGTGTTCCATATTCCGCCATAATCCACTTGAGAAATCTGTTGCCTGAATCGGTAGGCATTAAAACCTGGGTAGAGGAAGATGAACTGACATATGTAAAATTCATTGATGCCGGAACAGATCTGCTTTGCGTACCATCCGTAGCTTTTTTAGAAAAGACATCCTAAGTTATTCGCTCAGGCTGTAACAAACCACGTCTTAGTTCTGTTTTACCTATATTTGCTGGCAACAGCTGTTTAGTTGTTTATTTAATATCCATACATGACACTTACTCAAAAAGTACCGGTTTCTTTTGAAGATACGGCCACTGCCTTTGCTTCCAAATCTGATTTAGACCTTAAAAAAATGCACCTGCTTTTTGCCGCCATGAATAGCAATATGCTGGTAAATACAGGTACTTTCTTCATAAAGACGGCGCTACGCTTCCGCTTGCCTGTAAAAACGCCCATAAAATATACCTTGTTCGAACAGTTCTGTGGCGGCGAAACGATTGCCGATTGCGAAGGGGCCATTCAAAGTCTGGCCAGTTACAACATTAAAACGATTCTCGATTATTCAGTAGAAGGCGAAAAAACCGAACAAAGCTTTGATGCTACGGCCAGAGAAATTATAGCTACCATCGAACGGGCAAAAGGAGATCCCAATATTCCTTTTTCGGTGTTTAAAGTAACGGGTATTGCGGCAAGCGAAGTATTGGAAAAAGTACAGCGGCGCACGCACATGACCGACCCGGAAATTGCCAGTTATGAATTGGCCCGCCGCCGGGTAGATGCGATTTGCAAAAAAGCCTACGAAAATAAAGTACGCATATTTATAGATGGGGAAGAAAGCTGGATTCAGGATACCATTGATAAACTGGCCTACGCCATGATGGAAAAATATAATAAGGAGCAAGCCATTGTGTATAATACGTATCAAATGTACCGCAAAGCAAGCCTGGAAAATCTCAAAAAAGCCTTCCACTATGCGGCCATGAACAATTATTACTTGGGTGCTAAACTGGTAAGGGGCGCTTACATGGAAAAAGAACGGGACGAAGCCGCCAAAAGAGGATTGCCAGACCCCATCCAGCCGGATAAAGAGAGTACCGACCGTGATTTTGACTCCTCGCTGGTATTTTGCATGAATGAAAAACAGCGTATCTCCATTTGTGCCGGCTCCCACAATGAGCAAAGCAATTATTACCTCACCGTGTTGATGGAAAAACATGGGATAACCCCACAAGACCCCAGGGTATATTTTGCACAACTCTATGGCATGAGCGACCATATTTCCTATAATCTGGCCCAAGCAGGGTATAATGTTGCCAAATATGTTCCCTATGGCCCCATTGAAGCAGTAATGCCTTATTTGTTCCGAAGAGCAGAAGAAAATACTTCCATTTCCGGACAAAGCAGCCGGGAATATAAATTGATTCAAAAAGAACTTAGGCGCCGAAAAAAAGCACAGGCAGGACGATGAGGACTATTATGTGTATTGGTTTATCCGGTTGTGGACATAATGATATAAGTAAGGAAGCTAACAAATAATCAAATAAATATTCCATGTGCGGAGGATAAATGAAAAGCGGGGTGCGCGTTGGCTATGAGCGTTGAAGCATTTTTCATTTTGCCCTTTTGTTTTGTTACTTTTATTTTGGGCAAGCAAAATAAAAGTAAGGACGGCCTAAGTTTTTGACAGGGACATAACTCAATCATAAAATAGTTAAAATTAACTTTGTTTATAAAGCTCATAAAGTGTAGGAAAGCAAAAGAGTTTGAGAATCCTCGCTTTTTGTGTTCCTTCTTCTAACTTCCATCTTCTGGAATAATTTATTACATGCTACCCTTTCTACAGGTATAATAAAATTGTAGAAAACCAGATAACTTGCCTGCATGGTATCTGTTATACACCCCATGACTATTGCAAAGAATATTTCGCTCCGGCCTTACAATACATTCGGCATTGATGCGAAAGCTGCATTTTTTACAGAAGTACGTTCCCAGGCCGAATTACAGGAAGTGCTCAAACTTCCAGAGTACCGTTCCATTCCTAAGCTGATTCTGGGAGGCGGCAGTAACCTTCTGTTCACCCAGGATTTTGATGGGCTGGTTATTAAGATCAACATCAAGGGCATTCAGAAAATAGCGGAGAATAATACCTATGTGTACCTGAAAGCTGGTGCCGGAGTAGTATGGCATGATCTGGTGATGTATTGTATTGAAAACAACTATGCCGGTCTTGAAAATTTGTCGCTGATTCCAGGAACCGTAGGTGCGGCTCCCATGCAGAATATTGGTGCCTATGGGGTGGAAATTAAAGAGACCTTTGAAAGCCTGGAAGCAGTACACATAGAAACGGGCGATGTCCGCATATTTTCGCATAACGAGTGTATGTTTGGCTACCGGGAAAGTATTTTCAAGAAAGAACTTAAAGGCCAGTACATTATCACCAGTGTTACCTTCCGGGTAAATAAAGTCGCCCAGTTCAATGTTTCGTATGGTGCTATTCAGGATACGTTGAAACAAATGAATGTAGCAGAGCTAAACTTACGGGCTGTGAGCGATGCTGTTATTCATATCCGCCGCAGTAAACTTCCAGATCCTAAGGAAATAGGAAATGCCGGCAGCTTCTTCAAAAATCCGGAAATTCCTAAACAACAATATGAAGAACTCCAGGCAAAATATCCGGCTGCTCCTGGGTACGTTACTTCTCCCGATACGGTAAAAGTGCCTGCCGGATGGCTGATTGAGCAAGCCGGATGGAAAGGTAAAATTGTAGGAAAAGCCGGTGTACATAAAAACCAGGCCTTAGTGTTAGTAAATTACGGAGGCGCTCATGGCAACGAGATTAAAGCTTTAGCTGAACAGGTACAACAATCTGTTCTCGAAAAGTTTGGCATTGCCCTGCATGCGGAAGTGAATTTTATATAAGCTTCACTTTTTTATACACTGATCTCTTTAGAAGCATAAGAAATTGGAAGGCTATAGAAGTTATAGCAGGCGTATTCGGCTGAATATATTAGTACTAGGACTATTTTATTCATTACGATGTCTGATAATGAATTTAAATGTGTTTTTTTCCCTACTCGTATTTTTACAGATTCTTGGATTACTTATCTGCTTAATTGGTTTTCTTTACAGACAAAATCAAACTAAAGCTAGATTGTATCTCTTTGTAACTCATTGCTTATTAGTCTTACTTTTCTTTCAATGGATAGGAGACTTAATTGGAATTAGTACATTATATGTGGCTAACGGATCAACTATTAATATTTTTAGTAAATATCAAAATAGTGTTCCTGTAGCAGAGCGGATTAATGGAGACTGGATTTTACAAGAACCCAGTTTTCAGCTTCAGAAAGCGGAAAGAGATATATTATTCAAAAACTATCAAAGCTTAAGCCCTTGCTTTTATCAAGACGGATATTGTTATTTTGAATTAGGAGGTTTTTTACACAACTCGGGAGGATATGCTTTGAAAGTATCTGAGAAAACCGATCAACCGCTTACTTTTGGGTTTGATCATATTAAAAGCATTTCTAATATTATTGGAGATTGGTATTAAGTAATTAAACACAATTAAGTATAATATTTTCATCTACTTCAAGTTTTTTAAAATCAAGTTTAAAGTAAGTACCCAATCCTGAAAAGATGGTATAAAGTGCCTCCTTAAGCGCTTCTACAGACAGATAGTCTTCGGCTTTGAGCCAATGATATTTCACCTGCTTCCAAAATCGTTCGATCCTGTTAAGATGAGGACTATACTTAGGCAGCAAAAAGATGTATAATCCTTTCTGTTCCCATTCTTCTTTTTTGACTTCCCATAGGCCACATGTATGCCAGGAGGCGTTGTCTAAGACTATGACAGTAAACTTGGAAATAGATGTTGAGAAGGCCTCTACACATTCAATGATAAAGTCAGCGTTTAGACTCCCACTTTTCTGATAAGTAAGCAACTCATTGTCTGTACTTAACAAGCCAAATACATTTATCCTTGTACTTCTTTGGGATAAAATAGGGGCGTGTTCGCCTTTTTTGATCCATCCATAAGGTACACAAGGGGTAAGGCAAAACCCTGATTCGTCTCCAAAATATAAATCTATACTGCCTGTCTGTGCCAAATAAAGCAAAGCATGTAATCGCTTGACTTTCTGCTCATATGCTTCTTTGTTTTGCAATGGCTTTATCCATTTACGGAAACGTTTCCATCGGTAGTCAATTTTTTTAAAAACCGCTTCAAGGTCATCTCACTCATAGCCGTGCCTAATTTAGCTTCTATCTCTCGCTTAGCTAATTTAAGTTGTTGTTTTTCTTTCTCTATGCTATTTTCCACTACTTCAACATGGGTAGCATTACTGGTAGTAAGGATGGGTTTTCTGCCTTTCCCTTTTTGGTTCTTTAACCCTACCACACCTGTTTTCTCAAAGCGATCAAACCACTTATAAATACTTAACTGACTTACTTGAAAAATGCTTGCTAACTTCTGTACTTGATAGCCTTGATTGGATAACAGTATACATTGGCAACGGTTACGTTCCTGATAACTTTTACTATCTTTATGAATCTTCTCTAAGTCTTGTTTTTGCTTGTCTGTAATCTCCTTGATATAACGCATAAGCAAAGATACAATTTGCCAAAATCTTATACTTAATTGTGTACTCTTACTTACTACCGATAGAAGTAATAAAAAATAACAAATGCGGTGACGGATGTAGAAGTAGTATCTCTCCAATGAAGAACTAAAACTATCTGCACAGAATATATTTTCTATTACTGAATACTGATATCTTACTTAGCCATTTTTCCTGAATTAATTATTTGACCGGAAACCGACACTGTTTAATAAATTGATTCCTATTGCTATTTTTTCTGAGCACTTACTATCTTTGCGCCTGTTTCCAATAAAACTGTAATATGCTTAGAAGTCATACGTGTGGAGAATTACGAATCGAACATGTAAATCAACAAGTTACCCTGTGCGGCTGGGTGCAAAAAGTAAGAGATAAAGGTGGCATGATCTGGATAGACCTGCGCGACCGCTATGGCGTAACCCAGCTCATTTTTGAAGAAGGCGTAAGTGCTGCTGCTGTGATTGAAAAATCGCGTACTCTCGGACGGGAATTTGTCGTGAAAGCGACTGGTAAAGTGGTAGAACGGGTGGCAAAGAATGATAAAATGCCTACCGGAAATATTGAAATCCGGATAAGTGAACTGGAAGTGTTGAATCCTGCTAAACTGCCTCCTTTTCTGATTGAGGATGAAACGGATGGTGGCGACGACCTGCGTATGAAATACCGCTATCTGGATTTGCGCCGCAATACTGTCCGGAAAAACCTGGAACTGCGCCACAGAATGATGCAGCAAACTAGAACTTATATGGATAGCCAGCAGTTTATTGAGGTAGAAACACCGGTACTCATCAAATCAACGCCGGAAGGAGCCCGTGATTTTGTAGTCCCTTCCCGGATGAATCCAGGTGAGTTTTATGCCTTGCCACAATCCCCACAAACTTTTAAGCAATTACTGATGGTCTCTGGCTTCGATCGCTATTACCAGATTGTAAAATGTTTCCGGGATGAAGATCTGCGTGCTGACCGTCAGCCTGAGTTTACGCAGATAGACTGTGAAATGTCCTTTATTACCCAAGAAGATATTCTGAATATGTTCGAAGGACTGGTACGCCATTTATTCCGGCAGGTAAAAGGCATTGAACTGACTGACTTCCCTAGAATGACCTATGCTGATGCGATGAAGTATTATGGAAATGACAAGCCTGATACCCGTTTCGACATGCGTTTTGTGGAATTGAATGAGGTAGCCAAAGGAAAAGATTTTGCTATTTTCAATGATGCTGAACTGATTGTGGGTATTTGTGCTAAAGGTTGTGCAGAGTATACCCGCAAGCAACTCGATGAACTCACCGAATTTGTAAAACGTCCGCAATTGGGCGCAAAAGGCCTGGTGTATGTAAAATATAATGCAGACGGTACGCTGAAATCTTCGGTAGATAAGTTTTATTCAGAAGCTGACCTGAAACAATGGGCAGAACGTTTGCAAGCCCAACCAGGGGATTTACTGCTGATTTTATCTGGAGAAGCCAACAAAACCCGTAAAGCACTCTCTGAACTGAGATTAGAATTGGGAGAAAGACTGGGATACAGAGATAAATCCAAATTCTCCACCTTATGGGTAGTAGATTTTCCTTTGCTTGAATGGGACGAAGATGCGCAGCGCTGGTTTGCCATGCACCATCCGTTCACTTCGCCCAAGCCAGAAGACATCCATCTATTGGAAAGTGATCCTGGAAAAGTACGTGCTAATGCCTATGACATGGTAATCAATGGTGTAGAAGTCGGCGGCGGTTCTATCCGGATATTTAACCGGGAATTACAGGCACTTATGTTTAAACAGCTTGGATTTACCGATGAAGAAGCCCGTAAGCAGTTCGGCTTCCTCATGGAAGCGTTTGAATATGGTGCTCCCCCACATGGTGGTATTGCCTTTGGTTTCGACCGCTTGTGTTCGCTGTTTGGTGGTGCTGATTCTATACGGGATTTTATTGCTTTCCCCAAGAATAATTCTGGCCGGGATGTAATGATTGATACGCCTTCTACTATTTCGGATGCACAGCTGGAAGAATTAAACGTCCGGGTGCATTTGTCTAAGAAATAAGCCAACAGGAAAGGGAGCTTTTAAGACTCCCTTTCTTTTGTTACTCAATTATACTTCCGATTTTATTCCATCTTATTTTGGAAAGAGGATTTGACCAACTGGCATTCTGGTCAACAGACCACCAGACAAATAAAGGCTTTCCAACAATATGATCTTCCGGAACAAATCCCCACATACGTGAATCTTCGGAGTTGTGCCGGTTATCTCCCATCATAAAATAATAATTTTGTTTGAAGGTATATTCCTGTAACTCCTTTCCTTCCTGATATACCTTGTTATCTTTTATTTCCATTCCTTTATTGTGGTCATATTCCAGCAAAATGTCTTTATACAAAGCTATATTTTGTGCAGTTAATGTAATTTTATCACCTTTTCTGGGAATATATAGCGGTCCAAAATTATCTATCGTCCAGGATAAATCTACCTGTTTGGGAAACACTTGTCCATTCATCGTACCAGCTTCATAATGGAGTGGCAACAAATCCGTTATAAAAGCAAATTGCTTAAGTTTACTGGCTGTTTCCTTACTGGTATGGATTACGTATCCTTCATTCACAGAGGTTACGTCTGTAATATCATACTTGTGGAAAAACCGCTGATTTAAAACCTGGCTTGAAGTGAGATAATAGCTGAATTGCATCTTTTCCGGATTCTCCAAAGGCTTTCCATTGGCATATACTTGCTGGTCTTTAATCTGAAGCGTATCTCCAGCAATGCCCACACAACGCTTCACATAATATGTTTTTAAGTCCATTGGATGGCCTTTTTCTGAAGGAAGATTAAATACTACCGCTTCATTACGCTGTACGGAAGTTAATCCGGGCAAACGGTAGGAAGGCAACTGAATCCAATCCAGATACGAAGGAATCTTTCCGCCAATGGTTTGATGAGTAAAGGGAATTTGCAGGGGTGTAGAAGGCATTCTGGCCCCATAATGTATCTTACTTACAAATAAGTAATCGCCCACCAGAAGCGATTTTTCCATCGAAGCGGTAGGAATCGCATACGCTTCTATAAACAATCCACGGATAAGTGTAGCCACAACTACCGCAAAAAGGATAGATTTTGCCCACTCACGGAATGGGCTTTTCTTTGGTTTTGCCTGAGAATCAGTTGCAGATTCCGCTATTTTTGTTGAAAATAATTTCATGCGTGTGCAGATATATATTGTACAAGAGAAAATTGGCTTTGATCCTTTGAAAAGATTCTGGCCATACATCACTATACTGTGACTTAAAAAGAAGTCATAGCATAGGTATATGCACAAAATATACTTCTGTTCTAACAGGCAAACAACACTTTCGTGTTGAACGGTTGTTTAGTCTAGATTTTGATAAAATTTAGATTGAAGTTGGGTTTCCCCAGATTATTTTCTCTTAAATACAGGCACGGTACTGCATGGTTCTCCATACATAATACTACGTACATGCGGCTTTAGTAAACGGACTATTTCTACATAGGCATACACCGGCACTGGCACCTTGCTGCATCCTTTCACTACTACCTTGCTGTCTTTATATTCATTTACATCAATTTTAGCTAAAGCTTGCCCAAAAAGTGCATTCTCAAGCATTTCCAGATCCCCAAATACAAACAGATTAGCATAAGGTTCCAGATGTGTAGCCAGTAACATGTATGCCCAGGTCGGCACAATGGCATCCGCCGAACAGATAATGGCTACATTTTTCCCTTCGTATTGCGACCAGTCGTGTTGTTTTAAAAACTCCCTGAAATCTTTTTCTCGTAAGATCAAGCCATGAAAGAGGTTCTGGGCAATGTCGTATTCTACCCGTTCGCCTGTATGGTAGTATTGTTCTAAATCCAGGGTAATGAGTCCGCTGCTGGCTACTTTATTTATAATAATATCTTCTTGCATAGTTATAAAAAATATGAACGAACTTTTCTTCTACTCAGAACCTCCAACAATGCCTTAACCAGATTTTTTAAAGAAAAATTCTTTGAGATAAAAAGGTTCAAAGTATGCTATATCTTCGAAGATTTGCTGGGTAAATTTCTGATATGCCAATTCGCCAGCATCGGCGGCTGAAGGATATATATCTTCTACAAAGCAGGTATGTTCAGAATGAGAAAGCAATGGTTTACACTTAGCAGCCCCATCCCCAAAAAAGATGATCTTATGAATGGACAGTAACTCTGTGAAAGAATTTTCATTGATAATCCGGGCATCCACCGGCCATACTTCCTGCAAATCCTTTTGATATACGGCACAATATACTTCCATCCGCCTGGCATCTATCATCGGACAAAACAAGTAATCATTTCCCGGTATTTTATGTATTAAACCATAGGTCATGGCTTCCAGGGTATGCACAGCAATCAAAGGCTTATCCAGGGCAAAGCATAATCCTTTTGCCGTAGCCGTTCCGATACGTAAACCTGTATACGAACCCGGACCTTTGGAAACGGCGATAGCCTCTATATCCGTTAATTGAAAGCCTGATAAAGTGACCAGGTTTTGAATCAGCAAAGTGATGGCACCTGAATGTGATTTTTCTGAGAACAACTCCGATACACCCAATAGTTTTCCCTGCCGATGCAAGGCCACCGAACAGACTTTTGTAGCAGTTTCTATACTTAAAATTAATGCCATCACAATTTAAAAAGCGGAATGAGTATAATAAGGCATACAAACAGGCTTACATTGATTCAGCTATTATCAAAAGATAAGCCTGTAAGAAACACACAAAGCCACCAGTTAGAATTCCGGCAGCTTTGTGTATATCGAATGCAATAATTAAGAAATTAACGGCTATAATTAGGAGCCTCCCGGATAATCTGAATATCATGCGGATGGCTTTCTCTGGCACCAGCAGCTGTTATCTTTACAAATTTTGCCTGCATGAGTGCATGAATATCTGGTGCCCCACAATACCCCATTCCGGCTTTTAATCCACCAATTAACTGATAAACTACTTCTGATACTTTACCTTTAAAAGGCACTCTGCCCACAATACCTTCAGGCACCAGTTTTTTTACATCATCTTCTGCATCCTGGAAATAGCGGTCTTTCGAGCCATCTTCCATGGCTTCTACAGAACCCATTCCCCTGTAGGTTTTAAACTTGCGTCCTTCGTAAATGAGCATTTCACCCGGCGCTTCCTCTGTACCTGCCAGTAAAGAACCTACCATAATACTACTTGCTCCAGCAGCAATGGCTTTTACCAGATCACCGGAAAAACGAATGCCTCCATCGGCAATTACCGGAACATTTGTGCCTTTTAAGGCTTTGGCGGATTCATATACGGCTGATAATTGGGGCATCCCTACCCCGGCAATGATTCTGGTGGTACAAATACTTCCGGGACCTACGCCTACTTTTACAGCGGCTGCTCCTGCATCAGCCAATGCTTTTGCTCCCTCTCCGGTTGCTACATTGCCTACCATTACTTCCAGGTCTTTGAAAGAGGCTTTTACTTCTTTCAACGCATTAATTACTCCTTTTGAATGGCCATGCGCTGTATCAATACTTACTACATCTACCCCGGCTCTGATTAAGGCAGTAATTCTGGTCAATAGTTCTGGAGTTACGCCCACAGCCGCTCCTACCCGCAAACGGCCAAAAGAATCTTTACAGGCATTAGGATGGCTTTTTTTCTTCAGAATATCCTTATAGGTAATCAGTCCGATCAGCTTATTTTCCTTATTGATGATAGGTAGTTTCTCGATCTTATATTGTTGTAATATCTGCTCTGCTTCCTCCAGGTCTATGCCTTCCTGCGCGGTAATCAGGTTTTCTTTGGTCATAATTTCTATCACCGGCTTTCCCATTTCCTTCTGGAAACGTAAATCCCGGTTGGTCAAAATGCCAGCCAGATGACCTGTCTGATTTACTACTGGAATGCCACCGATTTTAAAATCACGCATGATTTTTTGTGCATCACCCAGGGTAGCTGTCGTGTCTAAAGTAATTGGGTCTAATATCATTCCACTTTCGGAGCGTTTCACCTTCCGTACCTGTTCTGCCTGTTCATCTACCGACATGTTTTTGTGAATGATACCAATACCTCCTTCCTGTGCCATGGCAATGGCCAGTTCATATTCTGTAACCGTATCCATGGCTGCGGATAACAGCGGAATGTTTAAACTAATGTTGGGCGTGAGCCGTGTTACCGTGTTAGTATCACGTGGCAGAACTTCAGAATAAGCAGGGAGTAATAAAACGTCGTCGTAGGTAAGCGCTTCGAAGATAAACTTAGCGTTGTCTGGGATCATGGCAAATAATCGTTAGGTATGGTTATTTGCCACGTAAAATTAGCAATCCATTTGATATTAAAAAAATTTATATTTTAAATAAAATTAGAAAGACAGCAAACTGTGAAATAATAGCCATCTTTTCCCTTTAAATATAATTAATTCTTTAATTTGCAATATCTTAATTACAAGCGTTTATTTAAATAGAAATATTACATGTAGCGTTAACCGTATATTTGCTTAAGCGATTATGCAAGTATTCATCTTGTAAATTATAAGTATCTTTGCAGAAAATAGGGAAATCACGTTTTTATGGATAAGTTTTCATACATAGCCAATGCCCATGGGGAATACATAGAAGGGCTCTATCAATCTTATAGGCAAGATCCTGCCTCGGTTGATATTACCTGGCAAAAATTTTTTGAAGGATTTGAGTTTTATCAAACCTATAACAATGGCAACGGAAAAATAAATGGTGCAGAAACTGCCATTGCTCCAACTAAAACGGAAGCAACTGTTCCGGCCAGTACTATTGATAAGGAAATCAAAGTTCGTAACCTGATTATGGCTTACCGTTCCCGGGGACATTTAAAATCTAAAACCAATCCTGTCCGGGAGCGCAGAGACCGCAAACCATTACTGGACTTAAAAGATTTTGACTTAACTGATAATGACCTGGATACTGTTTTTGAGGTTGGCCGGGAATTAGGAATAGGCTCCGCTCCGCTCCGCAAGATAGTAGATACGCTCAAACGCATTTATGAAGGCCCGGTAGGCTTTGAATACATGTACATCCGCGAGCCGGAAGTGCTGGAATGGTTTAAAAAGAAGTGCGAGCAGGAGTATCCCGCCTTTAATTTTTCCATTGATGAAAAGAAGAGGATTCTCTCAAAGTTGAATGAGGCAGTTGTATTTGAGAATTTTCTGCATACCAAATATATCGGTCAGAAGCGCTTTTCCCTGGAAGGTGGCGAAACCACGATTCCTGCTTTAGATGCTATTATCAATAAAGGGGCTGATATGGAGGTGAATGAAGTAATTATTGGAATGGCGCACCGGGGCAGATTGAATGTACTCTGCAATACGATGGGTAAAACCTATGAGAACATTTTCAATGAATTTGAAGGAACCGCTGTACCTGACCTGACCATGGGCGACGGTGATGTAAAATATCACATGGGATATGATTCTCAGATTGTTACGCCATCCGGAAAAGAAATTCATTTGAAATTAGCACCTAATCCCTCACACCTGGAAGCAGTAAACCCGGTGGTGGAAGGATATGCCCGTGCAAAAGCTGATGTATTATACAAAAGTGACTATGACAAAGTATTGCCTATTCTTATTCATGGCGATGCGGCGGTTGCCGGACAAGGCATTGTGTATGAAGTAACGCAGATGTCGAAACTGGCAGGGTATTATACTGGTGGCACCATTCACTTTGTGATAAACAACCAGGTAGGCTTTACCACTGATTTTATGGATGCCCGTTCCAGTATTTATTGCACGGATGTAGCCAAAATTATAGATGCTCCGGTTCTGCACGTAAATGGCGATGATCCGGAAGCAGTGGTTTTCTGTTCAAAACTGGCTGTAGAATTCCGGCAGGAGTTTAACCGGGATATTTTTATTGATATGGTCTGCTATCGTCGGCATGGACATAATGAAAGCGACGAACCCAAATTTACACAGCCTATTCTCTATAATGTAATTTCCAAACATCCGAATCCTAGGGAGATTTATAACAAAAAACTGATTGACAAAGGAGATGTAGATGCCCAGCTGGCGGAAAAAATGGATGCTGAGTTCAGAAATCTTCTGCAAGACCGCCTGAACATGGTAAAACAGTCACCTTTGCCCTATGCCTATCAGAAAAATGAAGAGGAATGGAATGCCCTTCGCCGTTCTACGCCTGAAGATTTTGAAAAATCTCCGGATACCGGTGTGTCTGAAGGGGTAATACAGAAAGTGGCCAATGCCTTGATCAATGTCCCGGAAAACTTCAAGCCTTTAAAACAGATTGAAAAGCTGCTCAAAGACCGTAAGCAAATGTTCTTTGAAACTAAGCAGCTTAACTGGGCGTCCGCAGAGCTTCTAGCCTATGGTTCCATTCTGCTTGAAAATAAAGTGGTACGTTTGAGCGGACAGGATGTGCAGAGAGGCACTTTCTCCCACCGCCATGCTGTGCTGCACGATGCCAATACCAACCAGCCTTACGATAGCTTAGATTATATCGACAAAGATCAGGTTGATTTTAAAATCTATAATTCTTTACTCTCTGAATATGGCGTATTGGGATTCGAATTTGGTTATGCGATGGCCAACCCCAATGCACTGGTGGTGTGGGAAGCACAGTTCGGAGATTTTGGAAATGGAGCTCAGGTAATGATTGACCAGTTTATAGTTCCCTGTGAAAGCAAATGGCAGCGGATGAATGGCCTGGTGATGCTACTACCGCATGGATATGAAGGACAAGGACCAGAACACTCCAATGCCCGTCCGGAACGTTTTCTGCAACTGGCGGCTGAATACAATATTATTGTGGCTAATGTAACTACACCTGCTAACTTTTTCCATTTATTGCGCCGTCAGGTGGCCTGGCCATTCCGTAAGCCCTGTGTAGTAATGTCGCCAAAATCTATGTTAAGGCATCCTCTGTGCATTTCTCCTATGGAAGAATTTACCAAAGGCAGCTTTAAGGAAGTGATTGGAGATGAGCAGGTAAAGGGAAAAAATGTAAAGAAAGTATTGCTATGTTCAGGTAAGCTATATTATGAATTGCTGGAAGAACGCCAGAACAACAAGCGGGAAGATGTAGCTATTATCCGTATTGAACAATTACATCCTTTCCCTGCCAAACAACTGTATGCCGTACTGGCCAATTATAACAAAAATGCAAAAGTATGCTGGGTACAGGAAGAACCTGAAAACATGGGCGCCTGGAGTTATATCCTGAGGGCGTATAAATACACTGCCATGGAATTGATTTCGCGTAAAGCGAGTTCTTCGCCAGCCACTGGTTTTGCAAAAGTTCATGCCAAAGAACAAGCAGAAATTATTAAAAAAGCTTTAGAATAAAGTATGTACTCAGGCTTTTTTGAAAAAGGCCTGAGAAAAAAACTTACTCACAAAAATATACACGCATGTCTTTAGATGTAAAAGTCCCCTCCGTGGGCGAATCGATCACCGAAGTTACCATTGCCAGCTGGCACAAAAGAGACGGAGATTCCGTAAACGCCGAAGAGGTATTGTGCGAACTCGAGTCAGATAAAGCGACTTTTGAGCTGAATGCAGAAACTTCAGGTATACTGCGGATACTGGTAAAGGAAGGTGAAACCATTCCGATAGGTACACTGATTTGCCGGATTGAAGAAAAAAATGGTGCAAAACCATCTGAACCAGTCGCAGAAAAAACAGTAAAACCAGCACCTGTGCCACCAGTAACTGTTGCCAATCCGGCTCCTGTGCCTGTTGAACAAAAAACTAAACCTATGCAAGAAACCACCCAGAAAACACAGGTAGTTGACATGAAAGTACCTGCCGTTGGCGAATCTATTACTGAAGTTACCATTGCCAGCTGGAATAAAAAAGATGGCGATAGCGTGCAACTGGATGATGTTTTGTGTGAGATAGAATCAGACAAAGCTACTTTTGAACTCACGGCTGAAGCATCAGGCGTTTTAAGGATTGTAGCTCAGGCCGGGACAACTTTAGCAATTGGCGATCTGATTTGCAGAATTGAAACGAGCGGTGCAGCAACTACTACCAACGGAAGTGTTACGCCTAATAAAGATGCCTATGCCGCTCCTAAGGAAGTATTACAGGCAGAAAATAAGAATGCCCAGGAACCTGGAAAACAACCTGCCCAGCAAACACCAGTAGCAGATAATCAGCAAACTACTACGTATGCCACTGGACATGCTTCACCAGCCGCTTCAAAAATTCTGGCAGAAAAAGGAGTAGAGCCTAAGCAAATACAAGGTACAGGCGTAGATGGCCGGATTACCAAAGCAGATGCGATGCAGGCAGAGAAGCCACAGCCTAAAGCTCCGGTTGCACCAACTCAGGAAAAAGCGCCGGCTGCAAATACTCAGCCTTCTGTAACATCTGGCGGCGGGAACCGCAATCAACGTCGGCAGAAAATGACTCAGTTACGTAAAACTGTTTCCAGAAGACTGGTAGCTGTAAAGAATGAAACGGCAATGCTGACTACTTTTAATGAAGTAGATATGAAGCCGATTATGGATTTGCGGGCTAAATACAAAGATAAATTCAAGGAAAAATATAATGTGGGCTTAGGCTTTATGTCTTTCTTTACCAAAGCAGTGTGTATTGCCCTGCAGGAATGGCCGGCAGTAAATGCGATGATTGATGGAGAAGAAATGGTGTTTAATGATTTTTGCGATATATCTATCGCTGTATCTGCCCCAAAAGGCCTGGTGGTGCCAGTGATCCGCAATGCTGAATCTATGACTTTTGCCCAGATCGAAGCGGAAGTAATACGGCTGGCTACCAAAGCCAGAGACAATAAGCTCACTATTGAAGAAATGACTGGCGGAACATTTACCATTACCAATGGAGGTGTTTTCGGTTCCATGATGTCTACGCCTATTATTAATGCACCACAATCTGCCATTCTGGGCATGCACAATATAGTAGAACGCCCGGTTGCCATTAACGGACAAGTAGAGATCAGGCCCATGATGTATGTGGCTCTCTCCTACGACCACCGCATTATTGATGGTCGGGAGTCGGTAAGTTTCCTAGTTCGGGTAAAACAACTGCTCGAAGATCCATCCAGGTTGCTGTTAGGTATTTAAGATTAACTAAATAGTCTGCCTGGAAATATCCGGGCAGACTTGTTTTAAGCCTATTTAATTTTGCACATGAACCTGACTGGCATTAAACAAATCCTGGTTGAGAAATTTGGAGAAGAAATTATTCTGAAAGAAGATAGCACCACTTTGCAGCCTGGTTTTACAATTCATTCCGAGAAAATTGCCCAGGTTTGCCAGTTCTTGCATGAAGATGAGCGCACTTATTTCGATTTTTTGTCGTGCCTCACAGCCATAGACAATGGTCCGGAAAAGGCTACAATGGAAGTCATTTATCACTTATATTCTATCCCTTACCATTTAAAACTGGTACTTAGATTAGAATTACCACGGCCCTCTGACAGCCAATATTTGCCTGAAGTGCCCACCATTAGCCACATCTGGCGCACAGCTGACTGGCACGAACGGGAAGCCTACGATCTGATGGGTATCAAATTTACCGGCCATCCGGATTTGCGGCGGATATTACTCACAGCTGACTGGCAGGGATTTCCTTTGCGGAAAGATTATCAGGCTCAGGAATACTATCATGGAATAAAAGTTGCGTACTAACGTTGTTACAATAATCAATTATCAGCATACTATGAAAAAAATACATTTGCTGGCTATTTGCCTGCTTATTTTCGTATCAGCACAAGCACAGAAAGGAAAAACCTTTCCTAACATGACAGGAACAACTCTGGAAGATAAACAAGTGAGCCTACCAAAAGATACTAAAGGTAAATATACGTTAGTGGGTATAGCTTACTCCCAGAAAGCAGATGAAGCCTTAAAAAACTGGTTTCAGCCTGTATATGAAACGTTTATCCAGGATTCCGAATATGACGTAAATACGTATTTTGTGGGAATGATCAGCGGCATTAAGGAAGCCGTAGCTGGAACGATTGAAAAGAAAATGAAAAAAGGTATCGATCCGGTACTCCATAAACATACCCTGATTTACACCGGCCCCATCGGCGATTTTAAAGATGGATTGGGATTGAAAGAAAAAGATACGCCCTATTTTTTCCTGTTAGATAAAGATGGAAAGATCGTATATACTACTTCAGGCACTTATTCTGATGCTAAAATCGAAAAAGCCGAAGAAATTATAGAAGAAGCCTCAGAATAATTAATTCTCTCTTTCTTTAATTAGCCAGGCGGCAATCTTTACCTTCCATAGAGTAAAGAGTGTCGCCTGGCATTTATAAATCAGCAAAAAATTCTCCCACCATGATAAAGGCATATTTTCCATCTCTATAATGAGATCAGGACAAGCCTATTTTTGTTTTACAAATACGATAGGCTCCTGGTGTTTAGCAATAATATGATCGTAAAATTCCCGTAAATGATGATAATACTCAGCAGGAATGAGTGTTTCTTTAAAGGAAATTACAGATAATAACTGAATCATACCTTCTTTTTGAGTAATCTGATACCGGAATTCGCCCATTGTGTTGGGGAGCTTAATCATTATATTCTTAGGTAATTCCTGTACAGAATAGCCCATCGGTAGTTTCACATTAAGCCCATATGTGTAAGTAGCGGGATAATTTAATTCAACAGGTAAGCTTCGGTTTGCATTCTTAAATGGATTCTCACTAATATCACTTTTCAAAACAGGGTTGAAATATATAATATCTGTTTTAGATTCTGAAGAAGTATCTGATTGATAAACCAAAGTAATGAGTAAAGGTTCATCTGGATTATCCATGTTTTTAGATTCCGTTTGGGTTAATTTAAAATCTTGTGTTGGAGTAGTTAGTATCTGGCTGGGCTGTATTTTATTACCAGCCTCCATGAATTTCTGACGTTGATCTAATGCCAAATAACCTTCGTAACGGGTAGCCAGGCGGTAAACAGGTTTACGGGTATCTGATAAATCAACCTCTGCAGAAGTTAATTGCCTTGAAGGCAAAGGCTGACGCATCTTTATCCATTGGGGCGTATTCTGGTCGAGCAAATACGCATTCTCAGTCAGGTCATTCATATCCAGAAGCGTATACGGGCGAAAACGGTCAGATGCATTCAGAATAAATGACTCGTTCTCTACCTGTACAAAAGCGGCTAAGTGATTAAACTGGGTAAGTAAAGGATATTTAGCAGCATATATTTTCCCATGCGTCCGGGTACTCACTAACATTGGATTGGCCTGTAAACCTGCTTCTTTCAGGAGCGTAATCAGGTAAAGATTGATATCCGCTGAATTCCCTTTTTTGGTTTCTACCAAAGAAGATAGGTTTTGCGAAGAAATAAAACTATGATTACCATTCCAGGTAAATGTATTTCTTACATAATTATATATTTTTTGAACCCTTTGCACATCTGTTTCTTTTTCTGCGAGAATTGATTTTAAGATTTTCCCGGCATGTTCTTTCTATGAAAAAAAACTGGAATGGTTTTCAAATGAAACAGGAACACTACCTGATATATTAAATACATCTAATTGAAACGAAATCCTTTCCGCATAATCCATCGGATTGGCTATAAAAGATTCTTTTATTAAAGCAGGCAGATTATTTAATGACCATGTTGTTGTGGATGCATTTTCATATTTTGTTGATAGATGCTCACCTTGTAAAAGAATCCGGTAATTGAGACGAGTAGGTTTAACAAAATGAAATTCACTATAGATAGTAGGAATACCAGACTGAAAATTCCAGCCGTCTAAGGTAAGATAGTTATGAGTTAAAGTTGTATAGCGGTATTCCAGTATGGCTCCTGCTTCAACATTAGGAAATGTAAATCTTTTTTCCCGCCATTTATTTGCCAGATCAACTTCAAAGATCTGATCTGCATTTACTTTATGAGTTGCTATTTTACCATTCTGATCTATTGTAATCGTATGGGCTTGCAATCCTGTAATTTTTTCATAATGGTCTTTTGTATAATAAGGAATTGTAATATTGCCCTCACCCGATCCTTTCTGATCCAGGATCTTAATGCGTTTATGCCGTTCTATATAGATTACCCCATTCCCGAAAATAACTTTGCCGTAATCACTCAGGACGACTGCTGAAGCAGAACTATCGATGGCGCATACTTTTAACTGAATCTCTTCAGGAAGTACCTTACCCCATTTATAGGTTGGAACAAACTGGCTATACAAAAAAGCCGGCGTGGAAAAGAAAAATAACAAACAACTAATAAACTGTTTCATATATAACCGGAAGAAAATGCCGGAAAAATAAATGGATAATGAAAGTAATTTATTAGGTGGGTTGTTTTCGGAAGGTTGCTCTTTTGTAAGTTCAGCAAAATTAGGACACACAAAAGTATAATGTAATTATACAACAAAGTGCTATATAATCCTATACATACTACAAAGGATATGCTTGACTACTTATTCAGATAGCTAATATACTAATAATAATTGCACTTTCAATGCCAAAAATTGACAATAACTATCAAACCAGATGATTTAATCTTACTCTTCTTCCTCCCCTATATAATCGTCTTCATCTTCTTCTATCAATTCATTGTCTTCAAAATCATCGTCATCATCCGGAAGCAATTCTTCCTGGCTGTCATCTTCTTCGTCAAACTCTTCCGGTCCCGGCATATCTCCTGGCCATTCAGCCAGAAGAGGTATTAACAGTTGAGGTATGGTTTCCATATAAATAAGTTATTAGATTTTTACATTAAACGCATGAAACAGGAAGGAAGCTATTCTTTCTTTGAAATTGTGTAAATAACCTCCAGCATTTTAGTCAGTTGCTCTCTCCTGGTGGCATGATAATCAGCTTCGAAATGGTCAATAACTACCGGCAATATTTCTCGGTGCAAGGCTATTTGTGTTAAAAATAGCAGTTCTTGCTCTATTTTACCTTCCAGTATCAACTGGCCAAAACCTACGGCAATTACGGCATTATCCTGTTGGGTGAGCATCTCTGCGCCGGAAGGCATGGCAGCAATATATTGGGAAAGTTTATCCAGATGCAGGGTTTCCAGATCGAAGGCAGGATAGTGTAAGCGGCGTATAAATTGTGAGAGGTAACTTACCGGACTTTCATAAATATGGGTTTTTCGCCATTGTTTAAATCCCATAAATGCTTTCCGGCCTGTTTCATTGCCAAAAGGAGCTGTTTCTTCGGTAGTACTCAGGAAAAAATCGTCTGCTACCCATTGTTTTGCCTGAGGATGAATATTCTCAGGCGTTAGTATATTATTCTGGCTAAAACCATTCAAGTAGAATAGAACAACATAGAGAAAAGTAAGTATAATTTTTTTGTTCATCAGACAAATGAAAGCTTTTGCATACACCACTCAAGATAGTGAATGTGTAACACTCATTTTCACCGGAATGTACCTGTACAAGATTCATTCCTAAAGAAAACTCTAACAATTCGGCTTTATAATGTGTTTTCCCGTAAAGTGAAAGATATATACCGAAAATACTAAGAAACTTATTTACCTTTGTTCCATCTATTTACTCATGACAGTACTTCCCTATAAAGAGCAGCAGGCAGGTAAAAAAGAACAGGTAGCCGCCATGTTCGATTCCATCTCCCCCAAATATGATTTGCTGAATCATGTATTGAGCCTCGGCATTGATATTTACTGGCGGAAAAAAGCCATCCGAATACTTAAAAAACAAAAACCCCGGCTGATTCTGGATATTGCTACCGGTACCGGCGATTTTGCCATAGAAGCCCTGGCTGCCAAACCAGAAAAAGTAATTGGGGTGGATATTTCGGAAGGAATGCTGTCTATTGGAAGAGAAAAGATCAAAAAACTGAAACTGGCCGATAAAATCGAATTACGCACCGGCGATTCCGAAAAATTACTGTTTGATAACAATTACTTCGATGCTGTGATCGTTTCTTTTGGGGTACGTAACTTTGAAAATCTGCTCAAAGGACTTACCGACATGAACCGAGTACTAAAACCTGGCGGAACCTGTATCGTGCTGGAATTTTCAAAACCCTCTGCATTTCCGTTCAAACAGATATATAATTTTTATTTTAAACATATATTGCCTTTCGTTGGTAAAGCTATTTCAAAAGACAATGCAGCTTACCACTATCTTCCGGAATCTGTGCAGGCATTTCCGGATGGGAAAGATTTTCTTAATATATTTGAAAAGGCAGGCTTCCAATCAACAAAATGTATACCGCTCACTTTCGGCATCAGTTCAATCTACATCGGAAAAAAATAACCTTACTTTTATTCTTATTTTCCTTGCTCCTCAGTTTGCCGGGTGTTGGGCAGCGCAAAAGTTTGTATGCCATTCATCAGGGGAATTACGACGATAAGCCGCTGCATTATGGCTTTTTTCTGGCAGGCAATTATACTAAATTTAAACGCCATTATTCCCAGGCTTTTATTACAGGGATGGATACTGCTTTTTCTATTAATCCCAAAGGAGCACCCGGCTTTGGGCTCGGTTTTATCGCCAGTTACAGCATTGGCAAATATGTAGATATACGGCTATTGCCTTCCGCTGCCTTTTACGAAAGATCTATTGATTATCTTTTTAACAAAGGAACGACTAATACACAAACCATTGAATCTACTTTTCTGGAACTACCTATCCTGCTCAAATACAAATCGGTACGCCGGGGAAATGTGCGGATGTATATGGTAGGTGGACTCAAACCTTCTATTGAGATCGGCTCCAATAAAAAGGAAAAGACCAAAGACCGTTTGGTTACCGATAACATGGACCTGACCGTTGAATATGGAATGGGATTCGACCTGTTTTATACCTTTGTAAAAGTATCTCCAGAGATACGTTTCTCACATGGCATCCGCAATATGCTGGTAAAAGATACATCTCCTTATAGCCGGGGACTGGAAAGGTTAAATAGCCATACAGTCTCTTTGTATTTATTTTTCGAATAAGAATTGATGAAAAGTATTGGCTGGTTTTGGTAATAGTACTCAGCAACTAATATTATACTAATCTAATCTTTCAATTTTATAATACTTCTCATTAATGGATAAAATTGCTTTTGTTACAGGAGCTACTTCCGGCATTGGAAAAGCAACGGCTGAGTTACTAGCCGCTCATGGATTTAATCTGGTAATTTGTGGCCGTCGCTCTGACCGCCTGGACGAACTCAAACAGGCATTAAGTAAGCAAGTACAGGTACAAACCCTCACTTTTGATGTGCGGGATCAACAAGCTGTCAGTTCCGCTATTGATTCCTTACCGGAAGAATGGAAAAAAATAGACATTCTGATCAATAATGCCGGTAATGCCCACGGACTGGCTCCCATCCAAACCGGAAGTTCAGAAGACTGGGATGCCATGATGGACATTAATGTAAAAGGCTTGTTGTATGTTTCTAAAGTTATTATTCCGGGAATGGTCAGCCGGAAATCGGGGCAGATCATCAATATTGGCTCTATTGCCGGTAAAGAAGTATATCCTAATGGAAATGTATATTGCGCTTCTAAATTTGCTGTAGATGCGATTACCAGTGGCATGCGCCTGGACCTAAATCCGTATGGCATCCGGGTAAGTGGCATTCATCCCGGACTGGTAGAAACAGAATTCTCCCTGGTGCGGTTTAAAGGTGATGAGCAACGGGCATCGTCCGTATATAAAGGTTTTCAACCACTTACCGCTAAAGATATAGCCAATACCATTCTGTTTGTTATTAACTGTCCGCCGCATGTAGTCATCAGCGATCTAACTATTCTTCCTACGGCTCAGGCTTCGGCTACGATTGTGCACAAGCAATTGTAAAAAAACTTTCCAATGCTAAAGCAAATTATTCATCTTCTGCTTTTAGTTTTTTTGAGCGTTCAACTTTCTAATGGTCAAACAATTGAGTTAGATAGTTGTGGAACTGATATCAATCCGGTATTAAATTCTTATGAGATTGATTATTTCAAAAATGTGCTTTTCAAAGAACACGTTTCTACAAAAGAGTTTAATTTCAAAGGTAAAAAGCTGGCATTTTTCAGATGTACTGAAGGATTTTTACTTAAAAATAAATATTTTGAGCATCTTAAGTTTAGTCATAAAAGACCACGAGGCATTCATGTGCTTAGTTTAAATAACAAAAATAAATTAGGTGGATATGATGCCATAATTATAATTGATTGCAAAACCATTAATGATAAAGTATTATTAGAAGAGTTTCAGCAATATCTACAATCCAAATAGTATCATGATCGCTTAAAAAATTATACAACAAAAATTTAATATTTAGTGAAACATTTGTTTGATAACGCACGTATTCATCCAATAAAACATGTAAGCATTAAACAAATAAATTAGCTATGAAAATCAAAGTAAATGAAGGTATGGACAAACCGTTTCTTCCGGATGGAAGACATCTGGTAGAAATTACACATATAGATGAAGGAACCAGTGAGCACAAAGGTGTACCTTTTTTTGCCTGCCGCTTCGAAAATGAGCAAGGTTTTGTTATCCAGCGTTTTTATAATTCCAAAGCAGGTATGCCCATTATTGCCAGCTTGTTCGAAGCCGTAGATATGCCTATGCAGGAAGGTGCTACCATTGATACCAATAAACTAAAAGGTAAACAACTATTCATTACCGTAGAAGAAAGAACCTACGAAATTCCTGAATCTGATAATGAACGCACCTTAAAACAAGCTGTTGGTTTTCAATCTGCTTCGCAACAGGCAAATAAATAAAGCAACATATATCCGGTTTTTGTTTTATATTCATCCGCACAGATCATCTTCTGGGCGGATTTTTTGTTTATATGAGGCTTTCTACCACCGAAATCAGGTTTTTAACCTTACAGGAAAAAGTGCAATACATTCGCCATCATGGTGTATACGGCCACAGCCGAAGAGAAAATAGTTATCAGATTCAGGTTTACCAATTAGGCGCGTATGAAGCAGAACTATGGATGCATATAGCCAGCCGCCAGGTGCATAAAGTAGCGATTAAAGAATGATTTTGTGCGCCACCTCAATATTGCCAACTCTTTTTGAGTCTTTTGTATAGCTAGAATAACTTACCCTTATAACCTTCATGAAAATCACAGTTATCTGTTTCATCTGTTTCACTAGCCTGCTTCAGGCAATTGCTCAGCCTAAAACCAATATTACCTATCTACATAACCGTGCCCCCTTACAACCAAATCCCTATATAGAACTGCCATTAGGCGCTATTAAACCGCAAGGCTGGCTCAAAGAAATGCTAGTCCGTCAGAAAAATGGTGCCAGCGGGCGTTTAGATGAACTCTATCCGCTGGTAATGAACAAACGCAATGGCTGGCTGGGTGGGGATGGCGACCAGTGGGAACGCGGGCCTTACTGGATTGACGGGCTTCTCCCTCTAGCCTACATTCTGGATGATAAAGAATTAATTGCCAAAACCAAACCCTGGGTAGAATGGGCCATTAACAGCCAGAAGCCAGATGGTTATTTTGGGCCGGATAAAGATTATGGTCCTGAACCTGGTTTGCAGCGGGACAATAGCCGGGACTGGTGGCCTAAAATGGTGATGCTTAAAATACTCAAGCAATATTATTCGGCAACCGGCGATCAGCGGGTGATCAAACTGATGACCAATTATTTTAAATACCAGTTGCAGGAACTTCCCACAAAACCACTCGACAACTGGACCTTCTGGGCACGTTACCGGGGCGGCGATAACCTGATGGTCGTTTACTGGCTTTACAATATCACGGGCGATGCTTTTCTGCTCGATCTGGCGGAAATCATTCACAAACAAACCTTCGATTATACACAGGCTTTTCTGGAAGGCAATATGCTGTCTACGCAGGGAAGTATTCATTGTGTGAATTTGGCGCAAGGCATAAAAGCCCCTCTCGTATATTATCAGCATCATCCGGAGCAAAAATATACAGACGCCATTACCAAAGGATTTGCCGATATCCGCAAATACAACGGAATGGCCCATGGCTTGTATGGCGGCGATGAAGCCTTACATGGAAATAACCCAACCCAAGGCTCAGAATTATGTAGTGCTGTAGAAATGATGTTTTCCCTGGAAACTATGCTAGGCATTACCGGAAATATCTCCTTTGCCGACCACCTGGAGAAAATAGCCTTTAATGCGCTTCCTACGCAGATTACGGATGATTTTATGAACCGGCAGTATTTTCAGCAAGCCAACCAGGTAATGCTTACCCGGCAAACCCGCAATTTTGACGTGAATCATAGCGGCACGGATGTATGCTATGGCTTGCTTACCGGATATCCTTGCTGTACTTCCAATATGCACCAGGGATGGCCCAAGTTCACACAAAACCTGTGGTACGCTACTCCCGACAAAGGCATAGCTGCCTTGGTATATGCTCCAAGTGAAGTAAATGCTAATGTTGGTAATGGCATTCAGGTAAAGATGCTGGAAGAAACCTCTTATCCTTTTGGAGAAACCATCAAATTCACGTTTTCTACACCTAAAAAAGTAAAATCGGTTTCTTTTCCTTTCCACCTTCGTATTCCGCAATGGTGTAAACAGGCAAGCATCACTATTAATGGAAAAATATTGCAGGAAGCTGCCGGAAATCAGATTGTGAAAATCAATCGGGAATGGAAATCAGGCGATGTGGTGGAGTTACAATTACCTATGCATGTATTTAAAACCCAATGGTATGAGAATTCAATGGCTGTAGAAAGAGGCCCTATTACCTATGCGTTAAAGATAGAGGAAGAGTGGAAAAAAGTGAACAATACGACTGATTCAATCCAGTATGGAAGTATATATTATGAAGTACTGCCGAAAAGTACCTGGAACTATGGTCTTCCCCAGGTAAGCGATGAAAAACTAACAGCATCATTTACAGTCACAAAAAAAGACCAGGTGCCCGTATATCCCTGGAATCCGGCCAGTGCCCCCATTGAAATACGTACCAAAGCAAAGCAGATCCCTTCCTGGAAATTATACAACGACATGACCGGACCTATTCCATACAGTATTACCTATGGATTAGAAACTGGCAAGGAAGAGGAAATTGTACTGATACCTTATGGATGTACCAGGTTGCGCATCGCTCAGTTTCCGGTATTAGGTAGGTGAATTGATACATAGATATAGGTTTAAAATCCACCTTTAGGCAATTTCATGCAATCCCTGTTTAAGCCCTGTCTATTCTGCGATAAATTCGCTAAACTTGTAAGCTAAGCCTTTTATCAGAGATGAAACATACAGGTATATATGCTGCCGTTCTATTGGCCGGTTTGCTCCTTTCCAATGCTTTTGCTCAAACCCCTAAAACTTATCCTGCCGGAGAAATACAGCTCGCTTTAAAAAAACTCAATGTAGTAGGTACAGCCCTTTATATGGCCGCTCACCCCGACGATGAAAATACTGCGATGCTCTCGTATCTGGCGAAAAACCGGCTCGTGCGAACGGCTTATTTATCCGTCACCAGAGGAGATGGCGGACAAAATCTGATTGGTGCTGAACAGGCCGAATTGCTTGGGGTGATCCGCACGCAGGAATTGCTGCAAGCCCGCCGGACCGATGGAGCTGAGCAGTTTTTTACCAGTGCCATTGATTTTGGCTTTTCTAAATCTACCGAAGAAGCTTTGTCTATCTGGGGAAAGGAAAAAATCCTGTCGGAGGCTGTCTGGGTGATCCGCAATATTAAGCCAGATGTCATCATTACCCGTTTTCCGCCAGATTCAAGGGCAGGACATGGGCAACACAGCGCCTCCTCCGTACTGGCTGCAGAAGCGTTTGTGGCAGCGGCTGATGCGAAACGTTTTCCCGAACAACTCAAGTATGTACAACCCTGGCAAGCCAGACGTATCGTCTGGAATAGTTATAATCCTAACTTTAACAATACTACTCCTCCTAAGGAAAATGATTATGTAACAGTAAATCTGGGTGATTATAATGCCTTACTGGGGAAATCCTATACGGAAATTGCTGCCGAGAGCCGCAGTATGCATAAAAGCCAGGGCTTTGGTTCGGCAAGAGCACGCGGAAACCGTATCGATTACCTGCGTCATACGGCCGGAGAGCAGGGGGCCAAAGATTTGTTTGATGGAGTTGACCTGAGCTGGAAACGAATTCCGGGAAGCAGCCGCCTGAGTAAAACCTTACAGCAAGCCCTCGAAAGTTTCAAACCAGAAAATCCTTCCGCTAGCCTGCCATTATTGTTGCAGGCCTATAAACAAATTCAACAACTCCCTACAGACAACTACTGGATAAGCGTAAAAAAGAAGGAGCTGGAAGAAGTAATTGCCGCCTGTGCCGGTTTGTGGTACGAAGCCAATGCTACTGCCTATGCCAGTACGCCTTCTGGTAAACTCAAAGTGAATACGTCCATTGTAAAACGGTCTGATTTTCCGGTAAATGTAAGCCAGATTCGTTTTGTAGGGGCACAGAAAGATACAGCCATGGCGCTGCCCCTGAAGAATAATGAAACTGCAACCTTCCCGTTTACCATTGAAGTTCCGGCTGCTACTATTTTTACTCAGCCATACTGGTTACGGGAGCCGCTTACAAAGGGTACTTTTCAGGTGAAGGATCTGCAATTGGTAGGAAAACCAGAAAATGAGGCTCCAATCGGAGTAGAATTTACTTTCAATCTGGAAGGGCAATCTTTCACCTGGACAAAACCAGTTACCTACAAATGGACAGACCCGGTACAAGGCGAACTCTACCGTCCGCTGGAGATACGGCCTCAGGTAATGGTGAACCTTGCCGAAAAGGTATACATGTTTCCAGATCAATCGGCTAAAACAGTAGAGGTATTGCTTAAAGCCGGCAAGGAAAACGTAAGTGGCGAAGTAAGTCTTGAACTGCCCTCTTCCTGGAAAGTAATGCCTGCCAGTATTCCTTTTGAACTGAAAAAGCATGCAGAAGAAATGAGAGTAAGTTTTCAGGTAACTCCTCCAGCCTACACGGCCAGTGAAACGCTTAAGGCTATAATTAAAACTTCATCAGGACTTTCTCTTTCCAGAGGCATTCTCACCATTGATTACTCACATATTCCAGTACAAACGCTATTTCCGGAAGCAACTGCCAAAGCCGTGCGGGCCGATATGCAGATTGCTGGCAAACAGATTGGCTATATTATGGGCGCTGGTGATGATGTTCCGGCTTCGCTCCGGCAGATTGGCTACCAGGTTACGCTGTTGTCTGATAATGACCTGCAAAAAGATACTGATTTTCTAAGCCGCTTTGATGCTATTATTGCCGGTGTACGGGCGTATAATACCCAGGAACGGCTTAAATTCTACCAGCCTAAACTATTGCAGTATGTAAATAACGGGGGTACTTTATTAATTCAGTACAATGTGAGCAATAATCTGGTTACCGATGAAATTGGCCCCTATCCCTTCCGCCTATCCAGAGAAAGAGTAACAGTGGAGGAAGCGCCGGTTACATTTTTGAAACCGGATCACCAGGTATTTCAGCTACCCAATAAAATCACGCCTAAAGACTTTGAAGGCTGGGTACAGGAACGGGGTTTGTATTTTGCTGATAGTCTGGATACCCGGTACGAAACCATTCTCACTACGAAAGATCCGGGAGAAAAAGAAAAAGCACAACCCTACGGATTATTCATTTCTCCTTACGGCAAAGGCAGGTTTGTATACACCGGGTATGCATTTTTCAGACAATTGCCGGCTGGCGTACCAGGAGCATACCGCTTTTTTGCCAACCTGATTGCCAGAAAAGAAGCTGAATGATTATATCAGTAGTAGGCAGTAAGTAATTGATCGGGCTATATAAGTTACTAATTCTCCAGGCTAATGGATTCTACTTCGATATTATAGGGTTTCTCGTACTCTGATGAAGACAAATTTTCTCCTATAGTGATCTGTAGTTTCTCTGCCTGGCTCACTTGAAAGGAATAAGCTGCCGATGATTTAAACCAGAAAGGCTGAAAACCAGGGTAAGGTCTGGGTAATAATATAAACCGATCTGGCTTCAGATTGCCCAAGGGAATGCTTAATTCCTGCATTGCTGAAGTAAGGGTAACGGTTGAGGAAAAGGCCATACCATCTATGGTGAGCAAGGCTATTTTTATCTGAACAGGCTGCGTATTTCCGGTACGGGCTTTAATTACTAATCTTTTAAAAGAATCAAGTTCTGATTGCCTGCCTTTGATTTTGTCAGCAAACGTGTGCTGGAAGCCCATTATATGTTCTGGATTGCCGAGTTCTTTGGAAGCCAGCCTGAACACCAATTGACCTGGTTCTTGAGAAGTGATAAATTGTTTTTCGTCGCTGCGCCATAAATTGGGGTAAATAGTAGGATTTCTGTCCCGGCTGGCATTAAATAGTTCTAAGGATGATTTTTCTGCGGCCACATACGTTTGCCAGCTATCCTTCTGATAATAATCCCAGGCATAAGGATAGCCTTTGTAGTTTCCGGGAAAGGTATAAAACTCCCCTTTTGATTTTTCTACCAAAATCCGGTATTGCACCAATCCTGGTGTAGTAAGCTCTACAGGCACTTCCGCAACATAGGTATAGGCTGTTTTTTCCTGCATAGCAATGGTTTTGTATACGCCGGATAAATTATTGATCAGCAGTGTTACCTTACTGGAATCTTCCAGTCCTGCAATCTGTGCCTGTAGTTTGAAGGGGTTACCGGATGAAACTTCCTCATGGGGTGTATGCCATATAGTGGGTGTTGTATTTCTGGAGACAGGTGCTACAAATTCATTCAGCTTGATCACAGATGATTTGTTTCCCTTATTCTGAAATTTCCTGCCATTTTTCACCAATAGATATGTTCCAGGTTGAATTTTTATGCTTCCGCTTACAGCTTTTGCCGAAAAGGTATTGCCCTCATTTACACCTGTTATTGTAAAGTCTACGCCCAGATCAGGTAGTTTAATCTGTAGAGCATGTGTTTTCCATTGTATGCGCACCACTTCTTTCTGGGGAGCGGCTTTGGCAAATGGATCACTCACCATAATAGCATCCGGCATTACTTCCAGCCGCCAGATTCCGTTTTCCAGTTTATCCAGAAAGTAGGCACCCAGTCCCTTATAGCTAACTATAGAACAACTACCTACGCCGGCCACATGCAGTAAGTTGCGGTTATTTACCGGCTTAGTACTGGTAGTATTGGAATAATAAAATTCCTTTTCTGTATTCATTTCACTCAGCGATTCTCTATAACTCACCCGGAAAGGTCCAAAAACACTGTCTGCCGGATAAGTGCCGTAAGATTTTGATCTGGGAAGTATATGAAATGCTTTAGCGGCAATCATCAGGCTGATGGCTTTAGATGGCGTATAGGCTAAGTTCACAAAGTGTGTCTGGTATTCGGTATTGGCATAAGCAGTTGCCAGAGGGTCGTAGGCAAACTGGGTGGCCCACTGAAATCCCGCACCTCTGAAACTACGGGCCATTGCCGGGTACATCACAGGTTCCCAGATATCGCCTGCATCAAATTCATACACCATTCTGGCTTTGTTAGCAAATGCCGGAATGGTATCAAACGGAATATGATACCGGTCTACATGAGGAAGGTAATTTCCGGGCAAGGTATGATTGGCTACCAGCCCGGTTGGATACCACTGAAAGCTTACCCCATCAATTTCTGCGTTGGCTACAGCATCGGCATACCAGGGAGATTCACTGATATTATAGAAAACAGGTTTGGTCCAGCCAGCATTGCGAATCGCTCTGGCAAGCCGGTTTACATATTCACCCGCTCTTTGTTTCGGTCCGCTGTGATGTGGTTCATTATTAATTTCAGCTGCAAGTACATCCGGGTCGTTTTCATAGGAAAGTTTTGTATACACATTTACATGTTTGAAAAACTGGCTCACATAATTCTCCTGTGCCCGGATGGCTTTCTCTTCAGTTACTGCCTGCCGTTTATTGTAAATACTGGAAAATCCTGCCGTTTTCTGGTCTGGTTCCGGATAGCCATTTCCCCAGAAAGCAAGCGGGGTAAGCATCACTTTAATATTCCGTTCTTTCAGTTTAAATATTAAATAATCGAATAGGCGCAAGTGCTCGTTCTCCAGCAGATTACCCAATGAATCTGTAATTTCTGTATCCCATACATGTACCCGGAAGGCATCGAAACCTAATCTGGCAAAATGATACACATCCTGGTCAATGGCTTTTTCATGATTAATCTGTAAGGCCTGGTGAGAACGGTATCCATAGGCAAAAGGAACCGTATAATTGGTGCCAAAGAAAGTGGCTTCTGAATGGTCTTTTTTCCAGCGCAAAACACCCTGCTTGTCTACATAAATCCCGCTTTTAGATTGAGAATACCCATGCCTGCTTATCAGACAACATAACAAAAGCATACAACAAGAGAATAATTTAGTCAGGTGAAAAGTTGTACATTTACTCATACTATAAGATTTACAGGCAATCAACAAAAATAGATACATCCTTCCAGAAAATCCGGTTGTCTGTTAGTAATCATTCACGGTTCCAGACACGAGTTATTGACCTGATGGTGAGAAAGTATATATATTTGTATAACCGTTTACTGGAACAGTAATTGTTACCTGATCTATTTTTCTCCTATGAAACAAGTACGTTACAGCCTATGTATTGTTTTTATCCTGCTACTATCTGGATTTGTGCCAGAAGATACAAAAGTTATACCTCCCTCTGATCTGACTTTGCAGATACAGCCTATGTTTGGGAAAGAAAAACTGCAATTGAACCAGATTTATACCACTTTACTGGGCGACAAGATCAGTATCACCAGATTTAAATTTTACCTGAGTAATATTGCACTTACTAAAGCTGATGGCAGCATCTGGCGGCAAAAAAACAGCTATCACCTCATAGAAATTTCAGAAGATACAGAACCTGTTACTATAGTCTCTTTACCAGATGTACCTCCGGGAAAATATACTAAACTCTCTTTTGCCATAGGTGTAGATAGCCTTAATAATCACAGTGGTGAACAAGCCGGCGTATTAGATCCTGATTATGGCATGTTCTGGATGTGGGAAACAGGGTATGTATTTTTTAAATGTGAGGGATTTTATCACCAGCCAGACGGCGCGAAAGGGCCTATTGTCTACCACATTGGCAGAGAACAGTGTTACCGCCAGGTAACATTAAATCTAAAAGAATTAACTGTTAGCCAAAACAGTTCCAGTACGCTACAGATACAGGCTGATGCCGCCAGGGTTTTTGGAGGGTTTTCCGGAGCTGCGCTAGATGTAAAGATGCCTACAGATCAATCTTCTGTAAGTGTGATGGGCGGAAAAACGGCTCCAAGCATAGCTAGTAACTATAGAGAAATGTTTGTAGTAATTCCTTAACCGCAAGAATCTTAGCAATTCAAAATCTTATGGCAGACAACCTATTAGTTTAATAATTATTTTTTTGGATAGTGTTTATCTGTATCCACTGCTGCTGTGTCTTTTCAGAAAAGTTAATGATATACTTTAGAAAAGGTATTTTTATATTTACTTAAACTTGAGTACTTTACGGGCTCCCTCCAACAACAAAAAGTTAAACAACATCTACTTTAGCTATGAATAGCGAACAAATTACGATTAAGGATCTGGCCCGTCGTATGAATATTTCTGCGGCGACCGTGTCGCGTGCATTGCGTAATTTACCAGAAGTAAATGTACATACCCGGAGAGCGGTGCGTGAACTCGCACATGAACTGGATTATCAGCCTAATTACATGGCGCAAAGCCTGGTGAAAAGCAAATCTAATTTTATAGGCATTGTAATTCCCAACCTTGATACGGTATTTTTCTCCTCAGCTGTAATTGGTATGCAGGAAGTATTGAGCAGGGCAGGATATTATACCATGATTTGCCATTCCGGAGAGCGATATGAAACCGAAATTGCGAATGTGCGTAATCTGGTATCCAGCAAAATGGATGGGCTTATCGTTTCATTGTCTGGTGAAACAAAAGATTTCTCTCATTTCAGGGCAGTACAGAAAAAAGGCATACCCCTCGTCTTTTTTGACCGGGTTTGTGAAGAACTGGATGTTTGTAAAGTGGTGGTAAATGATTACGAAGGAGCCTTTAATGCAACCCAGCATCTGATTCAAACCGGCCGCAAGCGGATTGCTCATCTTTCCGGTAATAAAATGTTATCTATCAGTAAAAACCGGATGGAAGGGTATACAGATGGATTAAGGGCTTCCGGTTTAGAGGTAGACCCGGAATTAATTATCCATTGTGGGTTTAACAAAGAACATATAGCAGCAGCTACGATGCGCCTGATGAATTTGCCAAACAGGCCTGATGCGATTGTAGTAATTAATGACCCGGTCGCCATTCAGGTAATGCTTATATTGAAAGAACAAGGCATTCGGATTCCGGAAGATGTAGCTATTGTTGGCTTTGGAAATGAACCCGTTTCTACCATTATTGATCCGGGCCTTACTTCTGTAGATCAAAATCCCGTGGAACTTGGAAGAGTAGCCGCCCAATTATATCTACAAGGGCTTGAAAATAAGGGCATAATTTCTAAACCAGAAACCAAAGTACTAAAAACCCAGCTGATCATACGGGGATCAAGTATGCCGCAACGCAAACACAATTAATTCTATGTTCAGCTTTACTAATCCTGCACAAAATTTATTTTTATATCTGTTAAAAAATATCATACACTGGAATAGTTATTGCTCCTGATTAAGTCTATTATGTTGGCGATAACATAATCTGCAATAAGTGTATATTATATAAAAGCCCCTGTTGTTAGCAGAGGCTTTTTTTATTTTTACCAGCGAAAATATCTTTTTGTTTTTACTGCATCCATTCTGATAACAGACCAGTTCTGCGAAAGTTATTGGGCGCTTTTGATCACTGTTTCTGATTGTTCTACCCGGCGGCGGATATTTTTAATAATCCACTCTAATACCTGCATATAAATAGAAATCAGAAAAATGGTAAGATGAAAGTTAAATAGCATATACGACATAATTGAAAGCAATCCAAAATACAGCAGGTAACTGGCAAAACTCTCCATCATTTCCTTCACATAACCCGGGATGGCCAGCCACTTGGGTAACCATCTGAAGAGCCAGCCTTCCAGGATATCTACCTGTTTAAAACACACATAGGAGATAAGCATATAACTGCAAAGTAAAAACAACAGAAAATACCAGGTAATCTGATTGTCGCCATTTTCAAGGGCAAGGAATGCATTCAGCAAGATAACAGGTCCCAGCATGTCGCCATATATCGTTTTATGCATATCAACCCGGTTATCTAAGTCGCCTATGATAATAATCTTATCTTTGGTAAAATCATGTATATATTCAGGATCTAGTTTTAATAATTCATTTAAATATAATTTATGGTAAAGCGGTGCATTCGGAGCCATAACATCTTCCTGAAAGATGCGGTGATCAAGAATAAAAGAACTTAAAACAGGTTTGCCACCCAGTTCATCTACTATCATACCAGGCTTAAACTCTTTACCAGATACGTTTTCATACATTAGTAGTGGCATTGTTTTATGGCCCTGGCTATTAACGATGCTAAATTTGATCAACAACCCTTCAACAGTAGGTTCATAATCCGCTAATCCCAAGGGAGCTTTAAATATGGGATAGTTGGGTTGGCTACTATCTCCCATATGATAAGGGATTAGCAGGTTTTTTGTCCGAGCCAGCTCTGCTGCCAGGCGTATATCATCCTGAGGCTGGCCAGTAGTAGAATCTTCGAAAAAAATATCTAAAGTAATGAATTTATGATTATCTGGCTTCTGATTTAGAATCTGCAAAAAATCTGCAATTTTAGAACGATCAGTAATGGGTTGCTGGCCAACTGGAGTATCATATTCATCTTTTTTCTCAACCAGCTTTTTATCCCACGATACAGATATGAATAAAAACCGGTCTGGGGAAGGCTTTTCTTTACGCAGAAAAACCTTTCTTTTCAGCCCTGAGGTAAGTTGCAGCATGGTCAACTCTTCCCCGGTTGTATAAGGAGACTTTAGTTCAATATACGTAAATGCCAGTAACAACAGGCTATGTGCCAGGCAGGCTGTAATAAGTAGTACGTTTTTCTTCATTCGGAAATTGACATGAGTTCCTTTGACGAATTGTAGAAGTGATACCACCGCAGGAATGTACCACCGGTTTTAATACCTATCATATACCCAATTTACATTTTTAAATGTTCAGACAACCACAACCGTAACATATTTTCATTAGTTTGCCCGTACACTGCTAAAATGTGGTAATACATTTGTTCGATAATTTCCTCCTCAGTGAGCTGCTGAGATCGCATAACATTCCGGATTACCTCAAGCTCTGTCTTTAGTTCCTCATCAGATATAAAAATTGGCTTAAAACTTCCCATCAGCCTTGAACTCTGGTCTTTTACATTCACTTTAAGAATTTCTACCTCATTAATACCTGCCGGCGCAATTGCATGATTGTTATGTGTGTATAAAATATTCTTGTCAAAAATAAGCGTATCCGCACGGTGCGGAATCCGTTTTTGGGCTATTTTATCCTCGTTATAGGTATAGCGGTACACAAAATACTGGTGATGTGACATGGGATGAGCTGATTTGTCGAGAATAAGCTTTGAACGGCCTCCCAAAAACACCATTGAATCTGAAGAGAAAACTCCTTTCAAATCTACAATCTTATCAGTAACTAAACCACGGGTGCTTAGTTTAGCCACTGCCGTTTCACCCATCAATACATCTTTCAGCAGATTCATAAATTCCTCTCCGTTTGAACTTTGCCGAGCTGCAGCTAAACCTAGCGTAAAACGGCCACCCGCAGGGCTTAATACCGTAGCCATTGCTTTTGGGGTTCTGAATAAGAGTTTATCGCTAGGATTTAATTTGTCGCCTACACTAAGGGTATCATTTTTAGTTTGATTGAGAATAATTCCCCGCACATGTATCACATGATAGATATCAGTTTGAGGAGATGGGCAAACTATAAGCCAGGCAAATAAGAGGAAGATCATGGATATATCGTATAATACTAAATCATTGTTGATGGTTGGTATTCTGTAAACTCAGTTGAATATCTTATTAAGCATATAATAGTAAACTAATATGTCAAAGAGTGACCCACTTTTAAGTATGGTATTCTGTTTTATATTATATGGAGTTATATGTAGATAAAAATGTTATTTCACTGAATTTAGTTGTGATTTTTTATATGTTCACTCACCCAATGAGTCAGAATGTTTTTATCGGTAATTCCATACAAGGACTGCACATGCTCATGTAAATGCTGCTCAATCTCTGGCCGGGGAGTTTGCAGGGATTTAAGTACATCGGTCAGTGTTTGTAATTCCTTTTCAAGAATTTCGTCGGCTATATATACCGGAATGAAGGAACCTACAAAGGTGCTGGAATTGGTGGCAATATTATAATAATACAATTCTGTTTCTCCTGGTGCTTCCGGCCTGATAGGTTTTCCATTTACAGTATACATCCGGTTTACATCGAATATGAGGGTATCGCCAATAAAAGGCATTTTTTTATTCACTTCCTTCTCCTGGTAATTATATTTGCACACAAAATAATTTTGTGCAGACATCGGATATACAGCCGGGTCAAGCACAATTTTAGTTTGTCTACCTAATAGCGTAAAAGTATTATCAGCAAATAAGTCTTTCAGATCTATGCCTCTTCTGCGAAAGGTATAGTTACGGGTAGATAAACTGGAGCGCTCCACCGGATTAAGAATAATATCACGGATAATAGCTATGGCTTCCCTCCCAGCCGATACGTCTCCATCATTGGTAGGTCTGTTGAGAATATAGCGGCCTTTTTTTGTGCTTAATACGACAGCCAGTGCTTTATCTGAGGCAAATACAAGGGCATCATCCGCTTTAAGCCGGTCGCCGGTTTGTAATGGTTTTCGGGAAACTTTATTCAGAATACTTCCCTGTACATGGATCACATGATACGTTTCAGTAGTCTGGGTAAGCGATAGAAACAGAGAAATTATATAGGTGACAAATAGTATCATCATTAAGGAAATATAGTTTATCAAAAAGCATATATTTTAAACTAAGTTACTGATTATATGGCGTATTTAATATAAAATGACTTCGTGATTTGTGTTTATTTTCCCAGAAAGCCATTGCCTTTGTACCCGGTTTCGCCTTAAAATATTCAATAATCTTATCTCTATTGTAACTAATAGTGAATCAACCAGGTGAAGAATATATTTAATGTGTATCGGGTAGATCAGTAACCTTTGGCTATCCAAATATTATTATAACATGATTCTGGGTTAACTCTGTTAATTAATTATATGTATTACAAACTCTATAAAATAGCAAAGCCTGCATTATAAAATGCAGGCTTTGCTGTTATCAAATCGTGTCTACTATTAATCGAGTGGAATTTTCAGAATCTGTCCTGGCCGTATTTTATCTGGATCGCTGATCTGATCGCGGTTAGCCTGGAATATACGATCCCATTTATGCACATCTCCATAGTAAGCGCCAGCAATTTTAGATAACCAGTCGCCTTCTTTTACGGTATACATTTCATATTTAGCCGCACTACTTGCCGGCGGAGTTGTATTCGTATTCACAGGATTTACCTGTGGTTGTGGCTGTGCCGGAGGCGGTGTTTTAGCCTGAGGTGCTGCTTTTGGCTGAGGAGTTGCTTTTTTCTCATCCCCATTTTTTAAAAAATCTAATAGTCCCATTGCTCTTTTAGGTTAAGATATAAAACATTAATAAGTAATTTTTACTTATATATACTCAATGAAAGGTATACGCTAAAATCAGCTATGGGTTATAAAATAAAGCAATTCTGGCATGATAATCACCGGATTAGGTTTCAATCAGTTTATTTGGTAATTACTAGTTGCTCAATCAGCATAATCAGAATATGAATGATTTTAATATGTACTTCCTGAATGCGGTCGGCGTAGCCGGTGTGAGGAACCCGGATTTCTACATCTGCTAACGCTGCCAGTTTGCCGCCGTCTTTTCCGGTGAGCACAACGGTTTTCATTCCTTTTTGCCTGGCGGCTTCTACAGCCAGTATTACATTGGCTGAATTGCCACTGGTGCTGATACCAAGCAACACATCGCCCGGCTGGCCTAAGCCTTCAATAAACCGGCTAAAAATGTAATCAAATCCGTAATCGTTTCCGGTGCAACTAATATGACTCACATCTGATATGGCTATGGCCGGCAAAGCCCTGCGGTTGTCGCGGTAACGGCCAGACAATTCTTCGGCAAAGTGCATCGCATCGCAATGTGATCCTCCGTTTCCACAAGAAATAATTTTATTGCCTTTCTGAATAGCCTCAGCCATCAATACAGCCGTCTGTTGAATAGCATCTATATTTGACTGGCTTGAAAGAAATTGATCTAATACCTGGGCGGCTTGCTGTAGCTCCTGACGGATAATGGGAGAAAAATTCATGCGCAAATATAAATCCTTTTCCGGGGTTTGAACCTATGTATATATATTATCAAATAGCCCGTGGCCGGTTTTCGCCTGTTTTGTTGATAATGATGGTTTCGTCTTTTTCAATGTATCCATCTCTGTTTCTATCTTTCACCCGTACCATATCATCATACAACTTGGCTTTCAGTTCCGTATTTTCCTTTACAATCTGGTTATAAGAGCGGTTTTTACTCGACAGATGAATATTCTCAAGCACACTCTCAAACATTAATAAAACAAAGCCTATTAAAGCTGTGAACATCCAGATCGTATGACTGGTTTCCAGGTCGAATGTAGCAATCAGGCTGTCGTTATACAGTACACCCAATACCACCAGCACAAACAGGATGGTATATATGAAATACATCATTTTTTTAAAAGAGCTCATAAACAATTTTATTTAGTTTTTAAAATGTTAGTATCTACCTGCCAAAGCAGGCATATAGTTCAATAGCAATGATATGTTACCAGTATACAGTACGCTTTTCCGCAGAAATCGTTTGGCTATCTAAGGGTCTAAAAGTATAGCAATTGAATATAATCATGTATCAAAGGAGTATGATTAAGATTAACTGGTTGCGAAAAAGAATTCAATTACTTTTAAATCCTATTTTTCTCAAATTGGAAGAATTATCAAAATCTATTTTGTCTAAATTAAAAATATCCGCAAGAATCATCTCTTTATCAATTGCATTATAACCTTTAGATTGCAATAATTTATTTGTTTTTTCTTTTGATAGCGGTTTAAATTCATAACTGGCTATCATTCTTCCTTTGCGAATAAGTGCTTTGTCCACTCTTTCAATATTAGTATTGAATGTACAAATGATTTTAATATTTAAATAATCGCTAAAAAGCCCATCAGTTAATTGAAGAATAGTGGATACCATTGAAATTTCACTTATATATTCTCGTGTGGTAATTACTTTTTCTGCATCTTCGATGATAAGTGTAGAATTTCTATTCTTTAATAAGAATGAAATAAAATCGGGGTTAAGAAGATCTTTTATAAATTCATTCTGAATGAAAATAAAGGGCTTTTTATTAAAACTAGAAATTAAGTGTTTAATATAGGATGTCTTACCAGTTCCTGGCGCTCCATGTAGCAATATCAAACCTGATTTTTCTGTTGCCATTACCTGCATAATCACGGAGTTAATTTCTCTAAAATCATCATTATACAGTTCTTCTATATTTACTTGCAATGTATCTGTCGGAACATCCTTCGTAAAAAAACCTCTGGTATTACGGGATAATACTTTAAATATAGGAGACTTATTGGCTCCAAATTTATTGCGAAGTTGTTGATTTGTAGAAACCACCCATGTTTCTAATTCCCGATCCGAAACATCATACAAAAAATCAAACATCAACTCATCGCTTTCTAAGGCAATCCATATTATGAGTTTACGATTTTCACTTTTTAACAAATACTGATATGGATAGTCATTGGAAGAATCAGCATTTTTATCATCTTCTGTATTCCAATTCTTAAAAACTTCTTTAATGCCTAAGGAATCAAAATCAACAGCAGCAATCACTGAATCCATATTTTCCTTACTTTCAGTTAATTGTGTCTCAAACCTAAGATTGGAGGGAAGCGTATTGAAACACACAGTAAAATATGAAGTACGTTCAAACTCATTATATGAGTTATAGGCATCAATAAGTTCTGGCATTTATAAGATTTTATCTGTTAATATTTTCAACTTTTTACAACATAATTCTCTGTAAGTATTTCTCTTGCTAAGGTAATCTCTTATAATAAGTGGATTAAAATTCATGCTGCCGCTGCGGGATGTTCCAGCGCAGGGCTAGCGAAGCAAAAGCAGTATTTTTCCTTCCCGGCAATGAGCTATTTACCCGGCGCACGATCTGCCTGGCATCAATAAATAAATTATGCCGCAGCTGGTAAGAAGCTGTAAAATCTCCATAAGCTAGGTACGCTTTTACGCCTTGTCCGATTTCATTGCCATATTCCTGCACCTTTGTCTGGTATGGCAGCAATACATTGCCACCCCAGTTTTGACCATTGCTGTCGCCTCCATATTCTGCATAAATTAATTTGCCGGTTAAGCTAAGGCGGTTCAGTGGCTGATAACGTACAATGCCTATATACTCATAAAAATTAGCTCCCAACGGATGTGCCAGTGGCTGATTATAATGGGTATAACTAGTATAAGGCGATTCATGGGAATAGGTGTACGGACGGGCTATATTGGCTTCCAGCTGCAGATCCAGATTGGGAATTCCTGCCACATCAATGTATTTTATTCCGATTTGCCCGGCTTGCTTATTTGCCCACCAGCCATTGCCAGCCCGTATTTCTTTCAGCAAGAATTCATCCAGCATCAGTTGACCATATACAGAGAAGCGGCGCAGAAAATTCCACTTAAAATCAACGCCAAGCAAAGCATTGTCTTCACTGCCAATCTGCTGTTCAATAGAACGATAAAATATAATGGGATTCAGATAATTTAAATCGAATGACCCTCTTCTGGTAGAATCGCTGCGGCCAAACATAACGGCTTCAAACACTCCCAGATTCAAATTTTTGCCTACATTGATGCTCAGGTGATGAAAGGCAAAATATTTTTTCGGGTAAATGGCATCTACAAAGCTGGGAATGTCAGCATTCATCTGGGCAAACAGATTGGTATAATTGAAACGCCATACCCTGGTATTGATTTTCAAAAACAGATAATTATTAGAAAAATCAGACAAGATCATGGAACGGTAGCCATTGCCAATAAAATTTTTATCGTGCCCGAACTGTATTTGTATAGGTTTAACCGGACTAAATGTGATATATCCTCTGGCGGTGAAAAAATCAACCCCGTTCTGTTTAAACCGTTTCCAGTAACCTTCTCCCGGAACCGCATTGTAAAAATTAATTCTCTCCCGCACGTATTCCGGAAAGGTAGCCTGGTTATCAGTCATGAAGGTATAAAAGCCAATTTTTTTCGCAATCATCCCCCGGACTTCTACCCCTCTGGTATTGATAAATGGATTGGCTGATTCATCTGATGCAACGCCTGCTCCCAGGTACAATACCGGATTTATATGCACTTCAAAATCATCGCTGCGGTACTGGTACAGGTCTGATTTTTTGTCATAAAACACACCCAGAATCGGTTTACGGCTATCATTGCTGGCGCTATCCGTCCATTCCCAGTTATCGTTGCGCAGATATTCCAGATTAAAGCGGTCACGGCGGGAAAGCGGGCTTACGAGCAGTGAAATACTATCAGCAAGCTGGGCAATGCCTTTGCGTTCAAAGGGTTTAATATGCGTATGCATTCCTTCTGCAAATTTGCCATATTTGATTTCATACCGTTCGGCCAGATGATAATAGTCTTTGTTTAAAGGCGCATATACACTCTGAGAAAATGTTTTTGCCGGCACAAGGCAGGCAATACTTAGTAAAAGAAATACTATATGAAGGTAACGCTTGTTTTGGCCCATACACCATAGAAAAGAGTGAAAACAATTTCCGGCAAGATACTGAGTAATTATAAATTACGAACGACTAATTACTAAACGGGTTTGGATCAGCCAGATTGTGAGCAAATACACCTGGAATTTTTCTATAAGTAAAGTATACTTACTGGGTAATGGGTTCTGTATCTGTTTTAGATTCGAGAGCTTGCTGGGCAGCATTTGATAAAGCTGATAAAAAATCGTATCCGGTAGCTGATTCAATGGCATCTACTGAAATCCGGTAAGCATCCCAGGGAAGTGCATCCGCCGATTGTTTATTGGGTATGTCTACGGCGATCACCCGGGTATTGGCATCTATTCTTTTTATATCATTATTTCCTACCGGTAATATTACAATAACCTTCCACACCCTGGCAGGAACAGTAATTTTACCATCGGCTAAAGTTTGCGTAGTGCCGCCATTAGAACCACTTCCACCCTTTCCATATGCACCGGCTAGTATATATAACTCATTCCCCTGCTCTGTTAATTTCCGGCAATAGTCCTCCAGATTTTTCCAGGTATTGCGGTTATTGTTGGGGGCTTGTGGAATAATATTGCTCATCAGAAAGGTAGCCACATTATCTTCTGTACTGCCATCCCGGTCATCGGAAGGGCAAAGGTGTCCCCGGTCGAAACCAGAATTGGTATAATCTGCTGGTTTTACCTGATACCAGCCAGCAGGCAAATTTTGATCAGGACGAAAATTCTCCTGTCTGGGGGCATCCCCTTTCCATTCTTTACTTAAATGCCAGCTTACCCAGTTAGCTGTACCCCGGGATTTATTGTAAGAGAGTGCATACTGCAACCGCACAATCAGATAATTATTTTCACTGGAAAGGTCAGTTACTGCTTTACTTGGATTACCTAAGAGTATGTTATCTTCACGCCCGGTACTGGCTGGTCCTACAGTAGTTCTGGTACAGGCGGTAGCAATCAGAAAAACAATCAGAAAGAAAGAATAAAAATGACGGTTCGTTCTCATAGGGATACTTTGTAGTAAATATACACAGGAAGTGCTGATAAGAGACGGAATATGCTGGAATAATAGCTTTTCCTAACATTAATAAAGTATCCGATCTACTATTGACTTATTTAATCACCGTTCTGCTTTCCTGAGAAATCAAATTGCTTGTATCTTCACGCTATGACAAAAGAACAGCAAAAAACTTTCATGCGGGAAGCTATTGAGCTTTCCCGGAAAGGCTCACAAAGTGGCAAAGGTGGCCCTTTTGGAGCTGTTATTGTAAAAGATAACCAGATTGTAGGAAGAGGCTATAACCAGGTCACTTCTGCTTATGACCCAACGGCACATGCGGAAATAGTAGCTATCCGGGATGCCTGCCAAAATCTAAACACGTTTCATCTCGAAGATTGTATCCTCTTTACTTCCTGTGAACCTTGTCCGATGTGCCTGGGTGCTATTTACTGGGCTCAGATCAAGCATATTTATTATGCCAATACCCGGAAGGATGCTGCGGCTATCGGATTTAACGATGATTTTATATACCAGGAATTTAATGTTCCAATAGAAAACAGAAAGATTCCGACTGAACCCTTTTTACGTGAAGAAGCCAATCTGGTATTCCAGCACTGGCAGGATAAGGATGATAGAATTAATTATTAAGTCTGCCTGACATCAGTAAGCATGTCTGTATCTTTACAAAAACAAATCGGGTTGAGGATAAACGCTTCTAGTCAATTTTTAACGGGGGTCCTACTACCTTCATTTCATTCGCAGCAAATATCTTCGCCATTTCCTCTGGTGTAGGCGTATGATCCAAAGCAGCCATGGTTACAAAAAATTCTTCAAGTTTTCCGGCAGGCTGTAGGATAACAGTCATTTTACCTTTTTCACTTAGTTGTGACCAGGCGTGAGGTACGTTTCTGGGAAGGAATATACTATCGCCTGATTTTAACTGATAGGTTTCTTTTCCTACTTGAAACTTGTATTCTCCTTGAAGAACATAAAAAGTTTCATCCTGGCCAGGATGAACATGCAATGGGGTACCTCTTTTAGGTGATAAACTTGTTTGTTCGAAAATAGCCAGATCTCCATTCGTATCTTTACCCGACACTTTTACATCGATAATATTGGAATTAACGCCCTTTAACTGAATATGACCATGTATTCTCCCTTCACCAGCTTTTGCTATGAAACCTTTACTCTCCCGCGGATGCACCGACGAATCCATTCCTGAAACTAGTAGTGGCGTACCTGCAAGTGTTACCTGAACAAATCTTCTTCTACGCATATGTAAAAATGTTTAGTGTTTTAACAGAAATTTTACGTTTACAGAATAGGAACGTATTTACTTAGAAACCGGCACTATTACCTGAGCAGTGGACGGTTGTAAACCTGTTTTTGATAAGACAATGTTACCCACTTTTATACCCTGTTCGGTGCCTTTTCTATTAGTATTTCGGTAGTGAATACCTCCGTACAAACGGCTGAGTGCTGCTTCATGAGCGGCTTCCATAAATGAATTAAAAGACCGCTGTCCCATGCCATATTCAAGCTCAGTTGTATCATGGTACGCAAAGTTATCTCCATACAGGTTTGTAAGCACAGTGGCAGCAGATGCTGAAATTACACTATGGCCACTGGTGTATTCCGGAAAAGGCGGCGTTTGCAGAAAAGATTCCCAGGTTTCGTCTACCTGCTGATTAATAACCGTAACTGGCCTTACAAACTGGCTCCTGAATTTTTCCTCCCAGCAGGAGATAAATCCATCAAAAAGACTTGTAGCAGTGAGAGCATAGGTCTGGGCGGTTTTCTCAACATCGGCTTTTGCCTGACGGCTGGTTAAGGTAGCAATCGCCATCCAGTGACCCCCTGGTGTCATCTTTTTCGTAGCAAAAGTAGCATGTCCGGTATGATGTGATACAAATGGATTGTCGTCCCAGAAACGGGCAATTTCTATTTGTTCCTCAGTCAGGTTTTTGCCTGTTTCATACACTTCCATAAATTCTTTGTAGAAGTCACTTTTCTTATCTATACTATAAGTAGTGGGTGGTGGAGGAATACATTGCCTGGCTGAATCTAAAGCTAAGGGTAATATAGTATGCCAATAGGGCTCAATGGCATCAGCATAATCCGGGGCCGTAGGCTGCCATTTATCTTCGCCTTTCACCACAGTATATCTTGCAAAACCTCTGGTTTCTTTATAATTATCTTTGGTACCTCTGGCTAGTACAGCTTTCCCGATAGCCTCGCCCAGTTCCAGCGAACGTTTATATGTATCCGCATCTAGTACAGCAGCGTATTGTTCCAGCAAACCAGCTTCAAATTTTTTCAGCGTATCCACAGAAAAGGTTATCTTTTGCCCGACTGTCATAAAGGCTTTGATACCTGCGAGCGTAAAATCATAGTTTTTGCCTTTGTCAGGCTGCGGCATAGGATCAAAACCATTCATATTGGCAGTCAGCGAAGGATATTGCTCTGGTTTATTCAAGCGAATGGCTTCGTAAGCAGCCAGGCTTGTATAGGCGTAAATTCTACTAGCTACAGGCGGTGTAAAAATATCATACACAATTACGTCGGTGAGTTTTTTTACACTGTTCTGTAATAATGCCGGGTCATTTTTTTTAAATAGAACTGCCGTGGCTCTACTTTCCTCTTTCTGCGACTGGCAGGCCCATAGAGAGCAGATCAATAGAGAAAGTATTAATAATTTGTTTTTCATAATCCGGCTTGCCATAAAACTTTGCGCTTATTTCCTTTAAAATCTATGAGTTCCACATCTTTAATATTTTTCGGAATCAGTAATTCCCGGGGTGATTGAGAGAGAAACGATGATCCATAGTATAACTCTTCTTTTTGCACCTGGCCATCCTGATAAGTTAATAAGGCATAAGCATCCTCTGCATTTAAAGGCACATGTTGCATCGCACCCTTCTGATTTTTGAATATACATAAACGGCCTCTGTTCTGACTGGCAGCAATCAGTTGATTACCTTTGGCATCTGTAAATTGTAGTAAACCTTTGGCATTGCCTGGCACAAAAAATCCACTGGCAGCCAGCGATTGTGCTGCAAATTCTCCTTTTCCATTGCCTTTCAACCATAAACCATTCAAGGCATCATATCTTCCTGTGCTTACTTCATTGCTAAAATCATTACCTACAGCCATCAGATCTATATTTCCATCACCATCCACATCCTGCGAAATCATGCCGAATAAGGGAGCAAACTGGGCTTGTACCGGCAAAGATTTTATGTTGAATTTACCATTGCCTACATTTTCGATATAAGCCGATTGCATGTAATTAGCTTTGAGAATAAGTGCATCCTTTCTGTCTTTTTCAAGCACCAGACTATCAACGGTTGCCCTTGCAAAATTTTTGTAATATGGAAAACGGGCACGCATTGAAATCATTTGTTTAATCAAATCTTCCCGTCCATGAAAACTGTACTCCCTACGAACCCCTGTTTCGTCTGGGAAATAGGTAGTAGGAATGGCATCAAAACTTCCGTTTCCATCAAAATCTTTGGCATATATTCTTACCGGTTCCTTATCGGAGGCATGATTCAGGGAATTGAGTCCTAAGTTACCAGCCACATAATCTATGTCGCCATCTTTATCAAAATCGGCAGCAGTCAGGCTATTCCACCAGCCTACATGAGATTGTAAACCGGTCTGCGTAGTTATATTCTCAAACTTCCCCTGGCGGTTCTGCAATATGGTGAGCGGCATCCATTCTCCGGCAAGCATCAAATCTACCCAGCCATCATTATCATAATCTGTCCAAATGGCATCGCATACCAGCCCGATTTGCTGTAGGCCATTGGCAATAGTTGCGGTAACATCTGTAAATTTTACTTGCCCATTCTGAGTATCATTCCGGAAGATGAAGCTGGAAACTGGTTTGGGATAGCGGTCTGTTTCTACCCGGCCACCTACAAACAAATCGAGGTCTCCATCTTTATCGAAATCTGCTGCTTTTACACAGGATTTGCTGACAAATATGGCTGGTAAGGCTTGCGCCGACAGTTGAAAATTACCTTTTCCATCATTGATATATAGCCTGTCCTGATAGGCAGCAGTATTAGGTTCTTTTTCATATCCTCCACTGGCAATATATAAGTCCAGATCTTTGTCGCCATCCACATCAAAAAGCAGGGTTCCCATGTCTTCTTCCAGTTTGGTCTCTCCATCAGGACCAGGTAATAAATCTTTCTCTGCAAAGCTGCCAGAAGCTGTTTGTAGAAGAAATTTACCTTTATGAAAACGAGAACCTCCGATGAATAAATCGTTCAGGCCATCTCCATTTATGTCTCCGGCAGAAATAGCAGGCGGATATTGGGTAAGTTTATGGGGAAGCAGTTTTTGTACATTAAAATCAATATAATCCGGTTCCTGGTGCGTAAATGTGATTTGCAGAGAATCTGTAATCTCAGCGAGCAAGCCTTCTGGTTGCGGACCTGGTTTTAACCCAGAATGGGCATTTTTAATATCTATTGTTAATACCTGATTGGCCTGTACATTTTTCAATAACTGCGCTGAACCATTGGGCCAGGTGATTTTTACCTGATCTACTACCTGGTTTGAACCCAGGCCAAAATGTGCGGCATTTTCAATAGAGGAAATATAGCCCCGGTAAATCGTATGTTCATACACTTGTTTCTGGCCATTTCCATACGTGAGTTCAATAAATGTACCTAAACCCATCCGGTTCTGAGCAGGGCCTTGAAACTTCATCCGCAGGTAATTAGCATTTTTAGCTTTACGTTCTATCAGATTGTTACGGAAAACAAAGGCTTCATCATTAATATTATTTACAATATAATCCAGGTCACCGTCATTATCTAAATCTCCATAAGCAGCGCCGTTTGAGAAAGAAGCCTGTGTCATCCCCCAATCGTCGGTTACATTGCTGAAAGTAAGGTCGCCATTGTTGCGGAAGGCATAATTTTTAATTCTGATTACCGGAATCTGAGATAACATCATTTCCTTGGAAGCGACCAATCCTACTTCGGAGCGGTACTGGATAAAATCCCGGTCTGTTACATCTTTCGGAAAGCCATTGGTCACCAGTAAATCCCGGTAACCGTCGTGATCGAAATCAACTACCATCGGCGTCCAGCTCCAGTCAGTTTCAGCTACTTTTGCCAGCAGGCTTATCTCACTGAATATGGGCTGATTTGTAGCAGGTTTTGGTCCCTGGTTGAGTTGAAGGGTATTCCGAACATACTCATAAGTATAGCCATACTGATCGTTGTTAAAATAGGTTTGGTACATATTAGCGCCCATCAGCATTTTTTTCCGCAGGTTATCTTCCGGCAGCATATCTACAGCAATTACATCTACCAGACCATCATTATTGATGTCGTTTACATCGTTGCCCATCGCAGAATTGCTCGTATGCTTAAAATACTCAGACGCCCGGTCATTAAAGGTGCCATTACCATTATTGATATAGAGCAGATCATTGGTGATGTAATCGTTGGTTACATAAATATCCTTCCAGCCATCGCGGTTAATGTCAGTAATATTGACTCCCAGGCCATATCCTTCAATCTGGATGCCAGCTTCCTTAGATACGTTAGTAAATACCCCCTGCTTTAGCTGGGCATTCCAGTCATTGCGGTACAGGCGGTCGGTGGTGGGAGAAGAGCCATCAGTTACTTTTTTACGGTACCGGTTCGGGTAACTTTCTACAGTATTAGTGAGCACATATAAATCTAAATCCCCATCATTATCATAATCAAAAAACGCAGCATTGGTAGTATGGCCGGTATCATCAATGCCATATTGTTTTGCTTGCTCTTTAAATGTCGGTTTTCCTTCTTTATTCAAACCCTGATTTACAAACAACATATTGGCCCGTTCCTGTGCTGTTTTTTTTACTGTAGCACCTACATATATATCCATCCACCCGTCGTTATTAATATCTACCAGGGCTACACCTGAAGCCCATTTCCCATTTCCACTTACGCCAGCAGATTGCGTAATATCTTCAAATTCGAAATCACCTTTGTTTAAATATAACTGGCAGGGAACCTGGTTGCCTGAAAAAAATACATCTTGCAAACCATCATTGTTGAAATCACCAATTCCTACGCCGCCGCCATTATATATATATTCAAAATCGAGAATATTCATGGTATCATTATCAGTAATGCGGTTATTAAAGATAATACCAGATTCCTCCGACGAAATCAAGCTGAACATTTTATCTTCAGACCGGCAGGCAGCAAGCAGGGCAATAAAAAATAGCAGTAAATAAAAAATGGGTATGCGTCTGATAATCATAACGAATGATTCCTATTGAAAAGAATAAAAATACTAATTTTTACTGTTTATAGAAATTACTGCTCATATTCCCCATCAGTTAATAGCATATTTGTGACAGGCATACCAAAAGATTATTGCTGATGAAGGGGAGTGGGAGCTTTTTTCTGGTTGATAAGGACAATTGCCTCTGCACCTGTTTTCTTCCATTGTTGCTGATACATTTTCGGTGCAGGAATAACGGAAAAAACAAAGGAGCCTAATACTATATCTAAATCATTATCATCATCTACATCTCCTGCCTCCATGGTAAGCCACCTTCCTCTGGATGCATTTTTAAAAGTATATGGCTCAAACGTTAACTGTCCTTTATTTTCAAAGTATATAAAACCTTCATCAGGGGCATTTTCATAATCAGGGAAAAACGATATGGCACTCATATCAAGGTCACCATCTTCATCAAAATCACGGGCCAGTACCTTCGATGCACCATATAAGGGATAAAACCATTCTTGTCGAAATCTGTTCTTTCCATCATTCAGGAAAATGCGTACCCCATGATAATTTTTTAATGAATAAGAATAATCAGCATTATCGCCATTTGTATATACTATATCTATAAATCCATCTGAATTGAAATCTGCCAGTTCAAAATCGCTGGAACCGTATACAGGAGGGAAACGCAAAAGGGCTTTTTCTTCAAAATATCCTTCCCCCCGATTAATATAAATAAATATACCTTCATTCCCCTGCGCCATCAAAGTCATAATATCTGGTTTTCGGTCATTGTTTATATCAACAATAATAGTCTTAAGCGCCCCAGGTGCCTGCTTTAGTATATGTTCCTTATATGCACCATTTTTTAGTTGCTGAAACCAGACCAGCTTGCCAGTATAATTACCAAATTCACAGATGACTTTATCCTGCAAACCATCATTATCCAGATCGGCAGTTGATATATGAACCGGCCTCGAAAGGCTATCTAAAATAGTGTGCGTAGCTTTCTTTGTTGTGGCGGGCTTTATCGCTACTAGTTTCCCGGCTTGTAGTTCATTAGGGTCCATTTTTCCCATCGTTAACACATATGGCTGATGATCCGGACCATATGTTATATCTGAAGCAGGGCTATCTAATAGAAGCGAATCAGTGATTTCGAAATGATTATTAAGCGTATACAACCTATTTTCCCGGTTACCCAAAAACCATAATTTCTTTGCAGGATTATATTTAACCATGGTAATAGCTGGTGTTTTTGCCGGAAACAATTTCGTCTCTGTGGGTAGAAAAGCATGCCACTCGCTTTTAACAGGATTTTTTTGCATTTGCGGCAGAGGTTTTTCAGGCGCTAAACTTATATAATAATTGACTATTCTATTCCAGGTAGCTGAATCGACAATAGGTTGGCTCGGAAACACCATTGATTTTATAATGAGCCGTATTTCTTGGGAAGAAAACTGTTCGTAAGGGTTATCTTTTAATGATATAAACCCTAAACGCATAGCCATTTGGGGCAATACACCTTTTTGCCAGGTTTTTTTATCCAGAAGTTCCGGTTCAGGAAAAAGATGGCAACTTCCACAAATACCCTGTGCCAATTGGCGGTCATTTAATGTGTGGCTTGTAGCAGATATGATCTTTAAAGAATCAATTCGCGATTGTTCGCTGGTGAAGGTTTCTTTTTTAGAAGTACACGAGAAGAGACTAAATAAAAATACAATTAGTATACTAGCACAATTTAATAGGAACCTAAACTCATAACTAAACTTCTTCACACGATTAATTTTGTATCAAATGCAGGTTTGAATGAATAGGATGCTTCATTCATAAGCAATTTAAGTAATTTAAAACTCTTTTGACTGGAATTTTGCTACAAGATCGTAGTGCATGCACATTCCTATTCTTTATATAAAAAAACAGGTCAGGTAATTATACCTGACCTGTTATAATGAAATTGTATTAAATAAAATTAGAATCCAGGATTTTGAGTTAATACATCTTTGCCTTGCAGGTCAATCTGGCGTTGTGGAATGGCCAGATATTCGTCCTGGTTCGAGCTAAATACAGCCTGCGGACCACCAAATTGCGAAGGAATTTTACTTGCCTCATAAACTAAGTATGGGTTCAGCACCTGCTCAGCAATGCCCCAACGTACAAGGTCGTAGAAACGATGCCCTTCCAAAGACAGTTCCAGCTTACGCTCAAAACGAACAGCGTCACGGGCGTAATCTTTTGTCCAGCCAGCAGGATACTCACTAATTACATAGTTTGCTGCGTTGGTGCCATCTGCCTTCTTCTCAAATGTGTCGGGATTGGCAGCACGTGCGCGTACCAGATTCACATAGGTACGGGCTTTTTCCAGATCTCCTATCTCTACTTCTGCTTCCGCAGCCATCAGCAGCACATCTGCGAAGCGGATAATCATGAAGTTAGTGGCCTGGTAACCAGGTGTCCAGCCGCTGGCATCGCGGGTAGCATATTCATTCTTATCCAATGCATACTTCTCCTGCGTATATGGTCCGGCATAGTTCTGATCACGAATCCATCCTTTACCTGGATGATTGCCCCAGTCTTCAAAAGGAAGGCCACGACGGCCAATTGTATGATCGATACGGGGATCAAGCGGACCCTGATCTGGTGTAAAAGCATCGCTGGATGCCAGACCCTGATCCGTTTTTAGTTCATTAGCACCGGTACGGTATGATCCGTCTAATAAAGGTAAACCATTGGCCGTACGATACGAAGCCGCCAGGTCGAAACTTGGCTGAAAGAAGCCACAGCAGTCGCTGCCAGCCTCTGAGCCAGCCGCTGTGCCGTAAGGCTGTGCCATAGCTAGTTCATGAAGCGAATTGTTAGTGCTGCTCCCGCCTCCGGTTGCCTGATAGGCAAAGATCGATTCCTCTGAGTTTTCATTTTGTAATGTAAACATGGCATCAAAATCCGGAAATAAGGCGTATTTCTTACCATTGGTAGTTTTTCCATTGGCAATGATGTTATCGAATAAAGCCTTGGCTTCCACAAATTTTTTCTGGAACATGTACGCCTTGGCAAGATAAGACATGGCTGCCCATTTATTGGCTCTACCTACTTCAGTATGCGTTTCAGGCAGGTTATCCACTGCATATTGAAAATCAGCTTCGATATTCGGCCAGATGTCAGTATTGTTGGGTACCTTAACAGTTTCGGCGATGTTTTTTGTTTCATCTACCCATGGAACCATCTTAAAATCTTTCCGCAATTCAAAGTAAAAGTGTCCCCGTAAGAAACGCGCTTCAGCCGAAATACGCGTTTTGGCATCAGCTGGAACTGCGTCAGCCTTGCTTGCGACAGCCAGAAGAGCATTTGCACGCGCTACGCCTTCAAACGACCCCATCCATTTGTTGTTCAATTCTCCATTATTTGTCTGTGCTTCAAAACGTTCTATAGGAGTCATTGAGGTGAAGTCACCAGAGTTAGAGCCTTTGTTGGCATCGCCACCTCTAATACTTCCCCATAGCCAGTTAACTGAACCGCCATGCCATTCACCGCCTCCGCCTGAACCGTCTAACTGGGAGTATACCCCAATCAGCATACCTTCAAGTCCTGCCTGGGTATTCAACTGTGCATCTGTTATCTGACCTGTTACCGGCACCTCCAGAAATTCGTCCTTACAGGCAATTGGACCAAACACTATAATACCAATTACAGCGAAAGTTCTAAATATTTTTTTCATAAATCGTATTTTTTTGAAGTATGTGGTTAGACGAAAGATGATCATCCAACCACATACTGTTTTGTTTAGAAGGTAAGATTTAAACCGATGTTATAGCCACGGGTGATGGGGGCGTTACCTACATCAATACCCAGTGTAGTATCTGCCGCACCAGCTACACCCGGATCCAGACCTGAATACTTGGAGATGGTGAACAGGTTAGTGCTTTGCAGATATACTCTTGCTCTTTCAAAACCAAACCGATCCAGCAGATTATTTGGCAGTTTATAAGCCAGCTGCAGGTTAGTCAGACGTGCATAGTTCCCATTCTCTACATAGAAAGAGTTTGATTGCGTGTTGGTGCTGAAGTTCGAGGCATCCTCGAAAATCGGCACTGTATTACCGCCTCTTTCAAATGTGAAAGACTCTTTTACGGCTGTGCTGTAGGCTGTTCCGGTAAAGGAAGGATAGAAGTTGTTATACCATTTGGAGAAGTTGTAGTTCTGTACCCCAAGGAAAGTTTGCAAAAATGCAGTCAACTCTAAGTTTTTATATCCCAATACGACGTTAATCCCTCCGTTGAACTTAGGTACCGGGCTACCCAGGTAGGTACGGTCATCTATGGTGATCGCTCCATCGCCGTTGATGTCCCTGTAACGGAAACGTCCCACAGCTTTACCATCCTGTGTAGGAGCTGCATTTACTTCCTCCTGGTTCTGGAAAAGGCCTACCACATCATAGCCGTAGTATGCTGAGATAGAACGGCCAATCTGGTTACGGATAGGAATAATGCCCCGGAACGCAGGACTATCAAAGTATGGTACTCCTGGTGCCAATTCTACGATTTCATTATGCAGAAAGGAGCCTGTCAGTTTTACTTCGTAATTAAAGCTTTCCCCACGTGTACCCCGGGTAGTCAACTCTATATCAATACCCTGGTTGCGCATTTTAGCGATGTTGACTGCAGGATCAGCTGCCTGAGGACCTACTACAGCTGCTGTCTCCAGAGTGTAAAGCAGATCTTTGGTATCTTTTCTCCAGAAATCAACCACTACATCGAGTTTTCCATCCAGAAATGACCCATCAAGCCCGATGTTAGATGTAATGGATGTTTCCCATTTGGCAGCAGGATTTCCAATCCGGCTACGGTAGAACCCCGAAGTAGGTGCTGCATTACCGCCGCCAATATCGTAGAAAGAAGAACCTAGGTCGGCCTGATACAAGCTAAACTGGTTATCGGACCTCAGGCCTGCGGTGTTCCCCATCATTCCATATCCCCCCCGTAGTTTAAGATCCGTTACAAAAGGTACGCTTGCCATAAAACTCTCTGATGAAATACGCCATGCAGCAGATACGGCTGGGAATACTCCATAACGGTTTTCAGGACCGAAACTAGAAGCACCATCACGGCGCAATACACCAGTTAGAATGTACTTATCATTGAAGATATATTTGGCCTGGCCAAAAACAGAGAAGAAGTTTACGCCATTGAAGTAGCCGCTATTCACTACCCGGTTGCCGGTAGTAGTCAGGTTAACGTAGTTCGGATCACGCGAAAAAGGCGACTGGCCAGTACCATTGATATTTCTTCCAGTACCAGTATTCAGCGATTCTATACCGCCCAGCAGGTCGATAGAATGTATACCAAACTTTTTATTATAACGAGCTGTGTTGGTAAACACCCAATTGAAAGAATAGCTGCCAAATTCATTGTACGAATAGGTGGACTGATTTTCTGAGTTTTCGTAGGAGGGTAAATTGTAATTTTTACCGTAGCTTGAGGAAAGTCCTCCTCCAATGCTACTGCGCAAGGTAAGGTCCTTGATAGGATCTACTTCCACATAAAAGTTTCCAAATACGCCAAACCCAAAGGGGCCATTGCCCTTTGCCCTATCACGGGCTGCAACCGGGTTACGCGGATTGTTGAATCCTTTCGCTTGCGTTCCAGCGTAGCCACCGAAGGCATCGTACACCGGAATGATAGCTGGCATACGGAAGGCATCCAGAAAATTATTTTCTTCATTGGCAGCACCACGTCCTCCTTCAGCCCCTGTTAGCCCTTGCCGACGAAGATAAGTACCCTGGAGTGTCTGCCCAAAGCGTACTCCCTTAACTATTTTATGTTCAGAATTAACACGGAGGGCATACCGCTCGAATTTTTGGTGAATAAGAACACCTTGCTGGTTCTGCATGCCCAGACTGACATAATACTTGCTCCGATCGTTGCCTCCGGAAAAACCTAATGTATGGCGGTTGAGCAGGGCAGGACGGGTAATGGCATCCCACCAGTTAGTACCTGCTTTATTAGCTGGCATTACCAAATATACGGCGCCTAACCGGGGATCATTATTATACTTGGCTCTTTCTGCTTCGAGATTAACAGCACTAGCTGGCAATCCGAATTGAGTGCCTACCATGAGGTAATCGGGCAACACTGGGCCATTGGGATCGCTGCCGAACTGGTCAGTTTTGAACAGATCATTATATGCCTGACTACCTGGCGTAAGACCCAGTTGTGTCGCTGTATTACGCTTCGCCTGCCATATCCAATCTGCCTGCTCCTGTGGATTCAGAATGTTTTCTACTTTGCCAGGCATAGTTACCCCAAACACCCCATCGTAAGATACACGCATTTTGCTTTCGCTACCTTTCCTGGTGGTGTAGACAATTACTCCATTGGCTGCACGGGCTCCGTAAATAGAAGCCGAAGCTGCATCTTTCAGCACGGTAGTAGTTTCAATATCATCTGGATTCAGGAAATCAGTATTAGTTACCGGTACCCCATCTACAACATATAAAGGCTCATTACCACCGAATGCACCAAAACCCCGGAGACGCACCACGCTGGTTGTACCAGGCTGGCCATTGGTGATAACCGTTACACCCGGCACACGGCCTTGTAATTGTTGTTCTACGTTACCAGAAGGCACGGCTACCAGTTCTCTTGATTTTACAGTAGCTACGGCACCAGTAACATCCCGTCTGTTTTCTGTGCTATACCCCGTTACAACCACTTCTTGCAATGACTGAATATCTGGTGCTAATTTAATGTCAATTGTGGTGCGGCTACCTACAGCTACCTCTTCAGTAGTATATCCAATAAAGCTAAAAACCAGGGTGGCATTATCTCCTGGTACTGAAAGGGTAAACCCCCCATTCGGATCTGTAATAGTTCCTGTGGAAGTACCTTTTACTACTACGTTCACCCCTGGTAATGCAGAGTTGTCATCGGCAGCAGTAACTGTACCCTTGACAGTTCTGCCCTGTGCAAACGTCTGCATACTGACTCCAAAAAAGAATAATGCGGCAAATAGAAAAGTAATTTGCCATCCGGACATACTATGGCTCCTTTCCATATTATGCCCTCCATACATCCGGCGAGCAGAAGATGGCTTCTGCTTCAGACCAGGCTGTAATGATTTGTAATCGTTACTCATCATGTTTTGTTTAAAGGTTTAATAAATTAAGAGTGAAAAAATTAAAGTTTGCTGGCACTAATCGTTTAAAAGCATTTTGTCAGATTACTCAATAGTGTAGTTTTATTCATATTAGTTTATCCGCCAAATTAAATAAAATATATAAATAACACAATTTATTATTAATTTTTTATTTTATATCGGAAATATTATATTTATTAATAATGCATAGGATTTATTATAATTGATAACATACTGTTTAACAGGCACTTATTTACTATTAGTTGACAGATAACATTTTATAGAGAAGCTGAAAATTTATATTGTCTTTATTTGGGTTTTTGTACTATTTTTAGTGTATATACATTACTAGTTTCAATTAAAAATTCTGTTAAACCAGTAAGTCGCTGTAAATAACCTAAATAAAACCGCAGTTTAGCCTCTAATTAACAAATCGCATTCGGAAAACTAAACTACACTTACTTATTCGGATATATCTAGCCTTTATACATATAAGTAACGGTTTTATGTAGAAATATCAAACAAAAAGGGTCAAACTTATTAAAGTTTAACCCTTGAATATGCTTAGTAAAATAAAATCCAGCAATTTCAACTTATCTGTAGCAAACCTGCTCTGCGTAGTAAAGCATCGGGTGAGGGAATTTTGCCTCTGAATTTTTTATATAACTCCATCGGATGTTCGCTACCACCTGCAGAAAGAATGTATTTGCGGAATAAGGAAGCCGTTTGTGCATCAAAAATTCCTTTTTCCAGGAAAAACTCAAAAGCATCGGCATCCAGTACTTCTGCCCATTTATAACTATAATATCCAGAAGCATAGCCGCCGCCAAAAATATGATTGAACGAACAACTGGTATTGCTATTCTCGACCGGAGGTAATACTTGTGTAGATTGTAAAACAGCTTGTTCAAAATTGCCTACACTGATGATACTATTGGGTATAGTAGTATGCCAGGCCATATCCAGCTGGGCTAATCCTACCTGACGTACGGCATTATATCCAGCTAAAAAGTTAGCGCTTTCCTTTATTTTTTGTATATACTGTTCAGGTATTTTCTCTCCGGTTTTATAATGCCGTGCAAACAAATCGAGGCATTCTTTCTCATATACCCAGTTTTCCATAATCTGAGATGGCAATTCTACAAAATCCCAGTATACATGGGTACCGGATAAGCTTTCGTAGGTGCTGTCAGCCAATAACCCATGTAAGGCATGGCCAAATTCATGGAACAGCGTAGTCACTTCATTAAAGGTAAGCAGCGAGGGTTGCTCAGAAGTAGATTTAGTAAAATTACATACAATAGAAATATGCGGACGGTGATTGATGCCATTCTCCCGGAACTGGCCTTTATAAGAGGTCATCCAGGCACCGCTTTTTTTGCCGGCGCGGGGGAAAAAATCAGTATATAGCAAGCCTACATATCCGCCATCCAGATTGCTTACTTCATATACTTTTACATCCGGATGATATACTGGAATTTCCGGGTTCTCCTTATATAATAGTCCATATAATTTACCTGAAACTTTAAATACGCCTTCCAGCACATCTTCCAGCTGGAAATAAGGTTTCAGCAATTCGTTATCAATGGAAAACTTTTCTTTTTTGAGCTTTTCAGAATAATAGGCAAAATCCCAGCGTTCCAGTGGCTGAGGGCCACCCAGCCTGGCAGCATAGTCAGATAGTTCTTGCAACTCACGTAAAGCGGCCGGTTTTGCATGTGAAAGCAAATTTTTCAGGAAGTCTTCTACTTGTACCGGCGATTCTGCCATTCGTTCCTGCAATACATATTGTGCATAGGTTTCAAAACCCAATATGTTTGCCCTTTCGTGCCGCAGTTTTACCAGTTGTAAAATAATTTCCTGGTTATCATTTTCTCCGCCCATAAAATTCCTGGAAGCATACGCTCTGAAAAGCTGTTCACGTAAAGAGCGATTATCGGCATAGGTCATAAAAGGAATATAACTGGGCAGTTGCAATGTAAAAATCCAGGTATTTTCTTTTCCTTTTTCCCTGGCTGCCTGTGCTGCTAAGGCAATTGCACTTTCTGGTAAACCAGCTAAATCTTTGGCATCCGTAATTTCGAGTATGTATGCGTTAATCTCATTCAACACATGTTCACTGAATTGCAGAGAAAGCCTGGATAATTGCTCATCAATTTCCCGTAGCCTGGCTTTATCAGCCGCATTTAACCCAGCCCCATTCCGGACAAATCCCTTATAGGTTTTATCTAACAACATGGCTTCTTCCGTATCCAGATGCAGACTTTCTTTCTGGCTATACACTTGCTCAATGCGGGCAAATAAAACTTCATCGAGCATAATATCATTAGAATAGGCAGAAAGCAGCGGAGAAATCTCTCTGGCAAGCTGCATGAGTTCAGGACTGGTTTCAGCTACATTGAGGTTGAATAGTACGCCGGAGACAATACTTACTCTCCTGCCAGTATGCTCAAGCGCTTCGATCGTGTTAGCAAAATCAGGGGCGGCCGGATTGTTTTTTATGAGTTCAACTTCAGATTTGGCTTCTTGAATGGCAGATTGTATGGCCGGTAAGTAATGCTCGTTGCGGATCTGGGTGAAAGGAATGGTTTCAAAGGGTGTATCAAAAGTGTTAAGTAAGGGGTTCATGTGGTTTTATTTTTTCAGGTTATCCTACAAATATGCAAACATTTACAAGGAATGTAAATAGCTTATTAATTACTTACGCCTAACTTTTATTAGTAAAAATCAGTTCAGATTGTTCATTTCCTGTAATTTCTATCGATTTATAAAACGGCACTCAACACATCCCATACATTTTCGGCCAGAATTTTTTGCCCGGCAGCATTGGGATGGATGCGGTCATAGAGGTTGAGTTGTGGATTTCCGGCAACCCCTTTTAACAGAAACGGAATATAAGCCATTCCATTGCGGCTGGCTATTTCTACAAATACATTATGAAAAGCGGCAATCATGGGTTCGGCAATAAAACCAGATAGCTCCCTGGGAATAATGCTTCTGGGAATTTCCATACCGGCCAGTACCATCCGGCACCTGGGATGTGTACTGCGTACTTTATCAATGATCTGCTGCAAATTAGCCGAAGTCTGAGGCGGAAAAATTCCTCTGGGCAAGTCGTTAATACCCAGTTCAAGCAGAAATACATCTATAGGCTGATGCAGATATTGTTCTATCCGCTGAACTCCTTTGGCTGAGGTTTCGCCATTTACACCAGCATTGATCACCTGATAAGGTAAATTGCCGGCATTAATTTTCTGTTGCAACAATGCCGGATAGGCTTGTGACGAAGACAAACCATATCCGGCAGTAAGGCTATTTCCAAAACAAAGGATTGTTTTAATTCTTGGCGGCATGCGTACTCATTCTCTATAAATGTTATTCCAACGAACAACAGATGAAGAAAGTTAGCCTGACTGCCACAATCAATATACTATAGATTAATGTATATTATTTATAGATGCAAATTTCTTAAGCCATTGCTTTCTGAGATGGAAACATTTTCACTAAACGGCTGTACATCCATTTTCTGCCTTTAACTTCTACCCATGTATAAGTAATATAAGCCGACAGAATTGTAGCCCCAACCATAGCTGCCATCATAATTATTTTTACTTCGAGGGCTAAATCAGTAATCGCATACGTCATCATCTGGTACTTCATCCATATAAAGAATACATTCATCCATAGGCCCTGCATCATATACACTGAATAAGAGATATTTCCCACTGCCTGCATAAACGCTTTGCTCATAAACCAGCTCACCCTTCCCTCATTGGCAGCTCCACTTATAATTATCCAGCCAAAAAATGGTATCAACAGCACATCATGCAGGTGAACATGCATCAGCAGCAGTACAGCCATAGCAGCCGTATAAAAGCTGATGTCTTTACGGATAAATTGTTGAACAGCCTTGTTGAGGTAGATCTGGTATAATACAATGCCCAGCGTAAACTCAGTCATACAGCGGAAAATGCCCGGACCCCAGGTAATATCCAGGCTTTGTTTGGGATGGGTTTCTACCAGTAGAATTAATGCCATGATGGAAATAATAGATAACAGTAGTGCATTCATCCGTTTTTTCCGGTGTAGCAGAAAGAATAATCCAATGGCTAACATATACGTCCACCATTCGGCACCAATCGACCAGGCTGGTATATTCCAGGTAAAGCCATAATTCCAGGTAAAAGATTGAAACATGAATAGATGTACCGGAATACCCTGCCAGGGATAAAAAGGTATTACAACAGGCACCATCTCCTCCAGATACATATAGAGAATCACTATCAGCGGTAAGTGTACCAGCATGGAAAATACATGAAGCGGATACAGCCTGGCCAGCCGAGCAGAAAGATAATTCCAAATCTGAAGTCGGCTGGCTCCATTTCTGAATTGTTCGCCATATACATGGGTCATAATAAAGCCACTCAGCAGAAAAAAGAAATCTACCCAGACGTAGCCTTTTAATAACAGCATAGAATCGTTTGCATCAGTAATAGGTTGCAGGCCGGATATGCGTAAAATAGCTTCAAAATGATAAATAACTACCCAGATAGCGGCTATACCCCGTAAAGAGGTAAGCACTGGCATATAAGTTGAAAAACGTGGTTGCATAATTATTTTGTTTACACAAAAGTATTGCAGGATGCCCCTGAATGAGATATGCAAAAAGCACAATTATGTATGCAAGAGGTATTTTTATGAAGTCATCCAAAGCTTGGATTTAGTGATTTTATGGGCACATTTGCAGGTATAGACGAAAATAGGCTATGAAAAATAAAGTAATTATCATCACCGGCGGCTCTTCAGGAATTGGCAAGGCTTGTGCAGAAGTGTTTGGTGCCGCAGGTGGAAAAATTGCAATTACCGGACGTAATGAGCAAACTTTACAGGAAGTTGCTCAGAAACTTTCCAGCCAGGGAATTGAGGTTCTACCTATAGTGGCTGATGTGAGCATAGAACAGGATTGTATCCGGATGATAGAAGAAACGCTGAAGAAATTCGGGAAGATTGATGTGTTGATTAATAATGCTGGTATCAGCATGCGGGCTTTATTCAACGACCTGGATCTGGCAGTTTTCAAGAAGGTAATGGATATTAATTTTTATGGTACAGTGTATGCCACCAAATATTGCCTGCCGCATATTCTGCAAAGCAAAGGTTCAATTATTGGTATTTCTTCTATAAATGGTTACCGGGGCACCCCTGCCAGAACGGCTTATAGTGCTTCAAAATATGCCATGCAGGGCTTTATGGAATCTCTTCGGACGGAAGTAATGAAAAAAGGCGTACATGTTCTGGTGGCTTGCCCTGGATTTACTACGTCTAATATCCGTAATGCTGCTTTGCTGGCAGATGGCAGGCCGCAGGGAGAATCGCCGAGAGAAGAGGCAAAGATGATGAGTGCTGAAGAAGTAGCCAGACATATACTAAAAGCTACCCAGCAACGGAAACGGGATATGGTACTTACAACCCAGGGAAAACTGGCGGTTTTTCTGAACAAATGGATTCCAGGCATCATGGATACGATCGTATACAATCAGATGGCTAAAGAAAAAGATTCCCCTTTTAAATAATTTCTTCCATTAGAATTCTAATATGCAATAAATGAACAAGGGATAATGAAGACAAGCTCTTCATTATCCCTTATTTTATATTTACTCTACGGAAATACTTTTATATCTATTTTTTCTGCTCCATAACATTGGCATCTGCCTGCGCTTTGGCTTCCCGTTTGGCTTTTTTGCGGAAATATCCCCTGAGCAGGAAATTATGCTGAAGTGCTTCCATGTTTTGGTCAAGCTTCTGGGTGCTGGTTTCTACATTGGCCATCGTATTTTTTAGCTTGGCCGCAAGCTCCTGGTCATTCATTAAAGCGCCAATGGCATTATTCTTATCATTCAGTTTTCCGCTCACCTGGTTAAAATTATCGGTCATTTCCGCAGCGGCGGCAGTGGTTTTTTCGAGTTTGGAAACAGAAGTTTTCAGAGAATTAAATACAATGGTATCGGTTAATAATTCGTTGGCCAGGCCACCTTCGGTATTCAACTTAGCAGAAAACTTAGCCAAAGCACCAGAAGCTCTGGCGGTGTTATCAGATACTTTCTGAAGGCTGGCAATCATGGTACGCAGGTCATCTTCCAGGGTAGAATCGGTAAGCAAAGCACCTATAGTACCTTCTCCCTTAGCAATTCCAGAACTAAGGCTTTTAAAATCGCTGGTAATGGCTACCAGGTTTTTGTTGTTTTCCTGCAAAGTAGCCATCAGGTCGTCGGTATCCAGGGCAGCTATAGTCTGTAAATGGTCACCATCCTGCACTTCAGGCACTGTGGGACTACCGCCATCAATGACAATAATCTTATTTCCGATCAGGCTTTCGGAACTGATTCTGGCTTTGGCATCTTTATGAATATATTTTTTGATATCTTCATGGATGTTCATGGCAATTTCCACCTGAGATTCTCCATAAAAATCAATACGTTTCACAGTACCAATTTTTACTCCCGAAAACCACACATTATTTCCTACTCCCAGACCGGCTACATCGTCAAATACAGCTTTGACAGTAACACTACTCTTGAATTTCTGCTGTTTACCAGCCAGGGTAAACACACCAGCCACAAAAATGGCTATACCGAGGAACACAAATATGCCCACTATTACGGAACGTTTATTGTCTGCAGCTTTCATCTGAACTATTTTTATCGTGAGGTGACGTTGATGTCGTTTGAATTAAAAAATTAAAATATGTATAAATTAGAATATTATTGTTTATGAATGATCAGTATATGCTTCTTTATTTACAATTTTGTTTAATAGTAATTTTACATTGATTTCGTCGAACTACTGTTTCTCTGTTTACCAGCTTCCCATCAGCTTTAGCACGCAAAGCATTAGGCTTAGTTGCATTTATTCTATAAAATTGTAATTATAAAATAATTTCACCCGCTCATCATTCTTTTCAAATACTTCCTCGAAAGTACCCTGGTACTGAAACTGTCCATCCAGCAGCATCACCAGGCGGTCGCCAACGCTTTTAGCGCAGGTTAAATCGTGGGTAATAATGATAGAAGAAGTATTGTAACGTTCCTGTACCTCATTAATCAGGTTGTTGATATCCATACTGGTAATGGGATCTAACCCGGCTGTGGGTTCGTCATACAACATAATTTCAGGATTTAGGATCAAGGTACGGCCTATTCCTATCCGTTTGCGTTGTCCGCCGGAAAGCTCAGAAGGCATCTGGTTAATGGTTTGCGACAAGCCAATGGCATCCAGCGTTTCTTCTATCCGGCTATCGATTTCTTTGCGGGTTATATTCTTCACATGCCGGATGAGTGGAAATTCCAGATTCTCCCGTACCGTCATGCTATCATATAAAGCACTGTTCTGAAAAGAAAAACCGAGTTTCAGCCGCAGTTCGTCTAACTCCTTGGGCATGATCTTCATGATATCACTTCCCAGCACATTGATGTATCCCTCATCGGCTTTCAGCAGGCCAGCAATGATTTTAATTAATACTGATTTACCAGTACCTGAACGGCCCAGTACCACCAGGTTTTCGCCCTGAAATAAATCCAGGTCAACACCTTTTAACACTTCGAAATCATCAAAGGCTTTTTTCAGCCCTCTGATAGATATCACTTTGTTGTTTTTATCAATTTTTGAATGTATCTTTTTCATAAACCGCTAGCTCACATAGAACGGAATGCATTGATAACCTGAAGGGAAAGTAATTCTTCGATAAAAATCAGAAACATGGCTGTAACCACCGAAGCATTTGCTGCTTTTCCTACCCCTTCTGTTCCCTTGGAAGAATTATACCCCTTATAACAGCCTACCATTCCGATGGTAAATCCAAAAATGAAGGATTTAATTAGTGACGAAAAAATATCCAGGAAGGAGATGGCACCGAATACCTGATCAAAATAGGTAGCAAAGCTGGTCAGTTCATGTTGGTGTACATTTACATACGATCCGATAAGCCCGACAAAAATGGTGTACATCGTTAACACAGGAATCATAAAGGTAGTGGCTAGTACCCGGCTTACCACCAGAAATTTGAAAGGATTGGTTGCCGAAACTTCCATCGCATCTATCTGTTCGGTTACTTTCATGGACCCTAGTTCTGCACCAATATTTGAACCTACTTTTCCGGCCGCAATCAGGGCTGTTACCAGCGGAGCCATTGCCCGGATGATAGCGATGGCCATTAGAGAAGGCAGCCAGGAAGTAGCCCCAAATTCCGACAGCGAAGGTCTGGACTGATTGGTGAATACAATACCTATGATAAAGCCGGTCAGCGAAACCAGCGGAAGCGAGTTATAACCTACTTCATAACACTGTTTGATTACCTCTTTAAATTCATAAGGTGGCACGAATACTTCCCTGAAAAAACGGGCTACAAATCTATATACATCATGCAGGTTCATAAACATCCGGTCCAGTCTTCTGGTCAGTACAAATTTCCTGGACCTGGGCATATCTGTTTTAGTTTCGTTGGAATCCATGAGTTTTTAAATAATAAGCTTTTATGCCAGCAGATTACTAGTAGGCTGTGTAGCAAATACCAGTCTTTTGCCAGTGGAAGAACTATCGGCTTAAGTATCTGGCAGCATTGCCATTCCGAATTGTAAATTATGAAAAATTGGCCTTAGAATCTGTGTATGGGATAGTATACTCGTACGGAGTGTAATAGTTACATAGAAGATTAAAAGCAGCATCAGGCAGCCTGTAATGAATTATTTAACCAAGGAAAATTCTTTCTTACCTTCTTGATTCCTCACACTTCTCTTCAGGCATTAGACGTCCAGTCGCAAAATGCAAAGAAAAAATTTCAGATACCAAAAAAATATAAAATCAAGACATTCTGAGTGTTGCACTTGGCTGCTAAAAATCTTACAACAAAGCGGTGACTTTTTAGGCTGAATTCAATTAAGTCTTACCTTCTGAACCAGTAACTTGTAGCGGACTTAGAAACACCGGTTTAGAAATCCAAACATAAAACGAGTTAAATCCCTAATAAAACTTTAGTAATTTTTTTGAATTCAATGAGTATTGATATGCGAACAGTATTACCAGGAAGTGCCAAATTTTTATTATTAATGAGTATGTGTGCCCTGCAAACACAGGTACTTTTCAGTCAAACAACAGATTTACCTTCCCAGAAAAATAAAGCCACCGTTATACCGAATAAATTTCATACGGCTGCTAGTCGGGCAAAAGATCAGGAAAAAACAGTGCTTCAGAAAGAATGTCATGTAATTGATATAGAATCCAGTGTAGCTGGTAAAAATACTCGAATTTCATCGGAAGATGCCTTTGAAGAAAACCTAAAAAAACTGATCCGGGAGAAACAGAAAACACACTCTTCTGCCCGTACGCAGGCTACGGTTTACACCATTCCGGTAATTGTGCACGTCATTCATAATGGCGAAGCGGTAGGAACCGGGGCTAATCTTAGTGCTGCCCAGATACGTTCGCAGATTGATGTATTAAATGAAGACTTCCGCAGAAAAGCCGGAACGCCAGGGTTTAACAACAATCCGGCAGGCGCTGATGTAGAAATTGAATTTGCCCTGGCTTTGCGTGACCCACAGGGAAATACATTGGCTGAACCTGGCATACACCGTTACAAAGGCAGCAGAACTTCCTGGGAATCATATGGAGGAGAAGCCAATCCGGGCAATACGCAGACAGAACTCAAACCCAAAACCATCTGGGACCCCAATTCATATTTTAATATATGGTCGCTTTCTATCGCTGATGATATTATCGGAGAAGCCCAATTTCCAATCCGTTCTAATTTACCAGGTTTAGATATATCAGGTTATCCCACAGGCGCTACTACCGATGGTGTCATTCTGGATTACCGGGTAGTGGGCCGGACCGGAAATGTATCGAATGGTTTTACCGGACGTACCGCTACCCACGAAATTGGTCACTGGCTGGGTTTGCGCCACATCTGGGGTGATGATAATGGCGGTTGTACCAAAGATGATTTCTGCAATGATACGCCTAAAACCGCCGACAAACACAGAGGCTGTCCCAGTAATGAAGATTCTTGTACCGATCCGGGAAAAGATATGGTGCAAAACTATATGGATTATACCGACGATGCCTGTGTGAATGTGTTTACCAATGACCAGAAAGCCAGGATGCGTACCGTACTGGAAACCAGCCCCCGGAGAAAAGAACTGCTTTCTTCTACGGTTTATGTTCCTGCAAACGGGAGCACCAGGCCTATTGCCCAGTTCTCCGTCAACCGGACGACTGCCTGTGTGGGAAATTCTATACAATTTACAGATAAATCTCTGGGGAATGTTACCGGATGGGCATGGACATTTTATGACAAGGCTGGCAATAAACTATCAGAAGCTACTTCACAAAACACATCTCTTACTTTTAATACGAGCGGCACGTATGGGGTACGACTGATAGCCTCTAATGCCATTGGTAAAGATACTTTAGCGTATGCTTCCTATATTACTGTTTTGCCAACTGCTAGTTTAGCCTTTCCATTCAGCGAAAATTTCGAAGGCACAACCAGCTTAGCTAACTGGCTGGAATATAATCCGGATGCAGATATGCAGTGGAATATATATAATGGAGCCAGTGCCGGTGGAAATGGTGTTCAAAGTGTGTACTTCGATAATTATAATGGAGATGAAGAGAATAACCCCTATGGAACCCAAGATGGATTAGTGAGCACCAAACTAAACCTGGCCACCAATCAGTTTGCAGAATTGAGTTTCGATGTGGCCTATGCCCGGTATGATGCCAGCTATTCAGATAGTCTGGAAATATTATATTCTACCGATTGCGGCCAGACGTTTAAAACCTTCTGGTCAAAAGGCGGACAATCGCTGGCAACGGCTGATGATACGGAAGGCGAATTTGTGCCTTCAGATTCGGAATGGAGAAAAGAAACCATTTCACTGGGTTTTCTGAATGGAAATGCGAGCGTATACTTAATGATTTTGAATAAGTCCAGCTGGGGAAATAACCTGTACCTGGATAATATAAAAGTACAAGTGCCGGTACCTACACAAAAACCTACCCCAGATTTTACGGTAGACAGGCAGACGGTTTGTGCTGGCTCCAGTGTTCAGTTTACCGATGCCTCATTGAATTATCCCCGCACCTGGTCGTGGTCTTTTGCAGGAGGAATACCCATCAATGCAACCAAACAACATCCGGTAGTAACCTATCAAACTCCAGGTACTTATGCGGTAACCCTGACTGCTGGCAATGCACTAGGCACCAATACGATAACACGTCAGGCGTATATTACTGTACTGGCTAACCCGGCGGTGCAGCTCATAGCTAATAAAACAGCCATTTGCTGGGGAGATTCTGTTACCTTAACGGCCAATGGTGCTACTACTTACCGGTGGCTGGAAGGCACCGATGTGATTGGAGAAGGAAAAACGATAGTAGTAAAACCTACGGCCAATACGACTTATACTGTAGAGGGAGTAAATGGCGGCAATTGTATCAATTCCAGTTCTATTCAGATCGCTGTAAATACGACTAACCTTCCAGAGCAACCTGAAGCCATAGCTGGAAATGTGGCCTCCTGCCTGGGTGAACAAAATTATGTGATAACTGGTGTAGCCGGATTAACTTATAAATGGATAGTTTCCGGGGGTGGAACGGTAACCGGAAGTGGAAATACAGCTACTGTTAACTGGACCAATATCGGTAAATATGTACTAAGCGTAGTGGCTTCCAACGCCAATGGTTGTGCCAGTCCGGTGCGTACGGTGGAAGTTACAGTATCTAATCCTCCGGCCAAGCCAACTATTTCTATCAATGCTACAGCCGATTCTTCTATTGTTACCTTAACCAGCAGTATTGCACCAAGCTATCAGTGGCTGAAAAACAGTGTTGTTATTCCAGGAGCTACCAAAAGATCATATAATGTTACCGCCCCTGGGGCTTATACAGTTCAGGTGAGCAGCAATGGATGTCCGGCTATTTCAGATGCATCTGTACTTACCGGAGAAGAATACAGTAATGCAACGGATCAACTCATACAAGTATTTCCTAACCCAGTATCTGACAAACTCATAGTTAAGCTTCCGGTGATAACCAGTAGCAGTCCAGTAAAACTCACTATTTTCAATAGCCTGGGTCAACGGGTAGATGAATGGCTGGTACAAGTTTCTAATAACCAGGAAATACAGCTTCCAGTACAGGAGTATACTAAAGGTAAATATGTACTGTTGATTACTCATCAGAATAAGCAATATACCCGCTCATTCATCAAATTTTAATTATTCCGTTTATGAAAAATATACCCCTATTTCTATATTCCCTGTTACTAATAATATGTCTGCCATTACTTGCTCTGAAATGCGAAAATGTTGACCCGGCCTCTAAAGAGGAATTGCTCAGCAAAGAATGGAAAGTAAGCCAGGTACTCATCACTAACATTCCTGACCAATCGATGGATTATAGCGGCTACCGGCGCAGGTTCGATGCGGGTGGAAATTATACTTTTACCAATGTTCCAGGAACCATTTTAACCGGCACCTGGGAATTCGACAGCAATAAACAGAACCTGATTTTAGACAAAAATACCAGCAAGCCACAAACCGTCAGAGTGGTAGTACTGGATGCAAACAATCTGGAATTAGAGTTTATAGTTGTGAATTATAAGATGGATCAGCACCTGGTGGTATATAAGATGGTATTGTAATAATTGTTGCTATCAGTTGAACATAAATCAGGGAAAGAATAAAGGATAAATAGCTTGTATTCCAAACGCCAATTAGCATTAACAAAAAAAGATATAGGTAACCTTAATGGCTCCATAACCGTAGGTCTTGCTTTTTCTTTAGTCTTTTTTACTATAGGATTGCTTCTTAGCCTAATCTATCAATCATTTATATTCTTAGGATGGCAATTTCCAGTATATGAAAAAATATGGATGGGAGTAGCAGCTATAATTGGGTATGCAGGACTGTTTGTACTAATCTTTTTGGTATTTTTTCTCTACAAAACTATCATAGAAAGATTAGATATAGTCAGAGGTAAAAAAACATACTACTATACTGACCACTATCAGATTATTGAGAAGAAAAGTGACCTATATATCAAGATTAATTCACCGGTAAAAAAGCGGATAGACTTACTAGATAATAGGCTAAAAGAAATGATTGATACTACAAAACCTCTTACTGTAGAAGTGACAAAATACAGTAAAACAGTGTTGTTTATCTCTAACAATATGGATAACCTGTTAGATAAACTGGAAGAAATAGATGAGTTAGAATACGCAGCTTTTGAGAATGGTAAAGAGTAGATGAATTGTCTACAAACTGCTAGGCACTTAAAACAATCGGGAACAGTTTAAATAGCTGCTGTGCCCATCCGCACAACATCAATTCAACTGTTCCCGGTTCTTTATAGAATTGTCTCCTGATTACTTTCTCACCCGTTTAGCCAGATCATCTGTTTTGATCGTAATCATTTTACCTACTGGTTTACCCCCTTTATAGGTAATTACCCTGAAAATATCTGCGCCTTCCGGATATACAATGGGCTCTTTATACAAAGGATGATACTGGCTCGGCTGGCTGTTATCTACTGTATAATGGATATCCAGCCCTGGTACCTCGGTACTGAGTTGAATCACCATCTGGCCTTTTTCATTTTTCTTCACAGCAATAATGGGATCATACATGCTGCGGGCATAATTGATCTGTGCTTGGTCGAACCGGTCGAAATGGGTTTCTACTTTGGTTACAAAGCTGTTCCAGTTTTTCTGCGACTTAGGCGACCAGTATACTTCTGATAAAGCGAATGCCCTGGGATAAGTCATGTATTCTACTTGCTGAGTCGTAGGAATTTGTTCTGTCCACAGGTTTCCTTGTCCGCCTAAAATAGAGGTAGAATCTATCCCAGCTGGAAGAGGGTCCCAGTTATAGGTTTTTTGCAAGCGCAAAGAAGCATACACCGGTGGCTCTAAAGAAGGATCTCCCTGCACATAGTCGAGGTACGCATGTTGAGCTGGTGTCATTACTGCAGGTGCTTTTAGTTTAGCGGCCTCAACACCACCTTTTAAGCTGTGCCAGCTCATTACCCCTGCTCCGGATGGCAGGCCGCCTTCCAAAATTTCATCCCAGCCCATGGCTTTTTTGCCTTTGCTTTTAATAATATCATTTACCCGTTTTCCAAAATAGCTTTGCAATTCATGGGTATTTTTCATGTTCTTACTTTTCATTAATGCCTGACAGCCCGGGTCTTTTTTCCAGTAGCCATGATAGCATTCATCGCCTCCCATATGAATGTATTCAAAAGGGAACAGCTGCGCAATCTCTGTGAAAACTTTATCTAAGAACTGGTATACTTTCTCATCGGATGGGTTCAATGTATTTTCGATGTGCATAGTAAAAGTGCCATCATTATGCCAGGTAGCAAAATTACTTCCGGGATTTACCTGGGTATTGGCATCTTTGGTCGTAGACAGTTCCGGATAGGCTGCAATAGCTGCCATGCTATGGCCAGGAATATCTACTTCCGGCATAATTTCTACATACCGCTCTTTAGCATATTGCACGATTTCTTTAATATCATCCTGGGTATAAAAACCGCCGTATGCTGCTTTTTCACCTGGTTTAGGGGGCTCATTGCTATTAAAAGTTCCTACCCTATCTACCCGCCAGGCTCCCACCGAAGTAAGCTTTGGCAAACTTTTGATCTCCACCCGCCAGCCGTTATCATCGGTCAGGTGAAAATGAAGGCGGTTGTATTTGTAACAGGCCAGCTGATCGATGTATTTTTTCACAAATTCTTTAGAGAAAAAATGACGGCTCACATCCAGCATAATACCCCTCCAGCCAAACCGGGGATAATCGATAACGGTTACCGCCGGTACTTGCCATTTTACACCAGTCACCGGTTTACTTGCTTCTATCTGCTTAGGTAATAATTGTAATAAGGTTTGTACCCCATAAAACAAACCGGCTGACTGATTGGCTTTAATTACTATTTTAGTGGGAGTAGCTTCCAGAGAATATCCTTCTTTACCCAGCTGGGTATCGGCACTCTGATTTAATACCAGCTGAATACTATTATTTTCGCCAGAGGATACCGTTTTTAAATTGAATCCTGTAGAAGGCTGAATTCTTGCTGTAAGTAAAGCAGCTATTTTTTGCACTTCTGCCTGGCCAGAAGGAATGATCAGTTGGGTAGCACTGGTCAGTTCAAAACTTCCGCTGCCAGTTTTTATGCTCACTGGCTGAGGAATAATTGCCAGAGAAGCAGCTGATTCCTGAGCAGATGCCTTGTAACAAACGCTTATCAGTAAAGCAATGGTAAATAGATAAATGGTATTTCTCATAAGAGAGGCACAAAAATAAGATGAATGTAAAGCGAACAAGTTACTAAAATTTATATTGTATCTCCCAACATAATAGATCAGATGCCTGTCAGGATGGAAATATACTCAGGCTAAGAAGTGTAATTATTGATTCATAATTAGAGTAATTTTTACAATCCATAAATGAGCATACAATCTACAAAATATGTTTATTTTTATTTTGGATTGAATTTTTAAAATGTATTTTTGGAAACTGACACAAATTTTACAATCACCCAATCACGGAAAAACAAGCTAACTATCAGAGGTAACCTTGTAATATCTTGCCGTGATTTTTCCCGGATTGCTTCACTCAAAATTAAAGTGTTCTATGCCTGAAAAACTAAAGTTTGCTGTACTGGGTTGCGGCTTCTGGTCGCATTTTCAGATACCAGCCTGGCAGGAACTGGAAGGTGTAGAACTGGTAGCTGTGTATAACCGTACCCGGAAAAAAGCAGAAGAAGTAGCTGCTAAATTCGGTGTTCCACAAGTTTACAGCACAGCAGAAGAACTTCTGGCCACCGAAAAACTGGATTTTGTGGATATCATCACCGATGTGGATACGCATGAAACATTTGTAAAATTAGCGGCACAGTACAGAATTCCGGTGATCTGCCAGAAACCCATGGCTCCCAATCTGGAAACAGCGAGGTCAATGGTAGAAGCTTGTCAGAAGGCTGGTGTTCCCTACTTCATACATGAGAATTTCCGCTGGCAGGCACCCATCCGCAAATACAAAGAAGTGCTGGAATCCGGCGTAATCGGTACTCCATTTAAAGCCAGAATCTCTTTTTGTTCGAGTTTTCCGGTATTCAAAAACCAGCCTTTCCTGGCTGATCTGGAAGAATTTATACTCACTGATGTAGGCTCACATATTCTGGATGTGAGCCGCTTTCTGTTTGGAGAAGCAACCTCTCTGTACTGTAAAACGCATTCCATCGATAAAGGCATCAAGGGCGAAGATGTAGCCAATGTACTGATGGAAATGGATTCTGGGGTACATTGTTATGCCGAAATGTCGTATGCCTCTATCCTCGAACAGGAACGTTTCCCCCAGACATTTGTACTCACAGAAGGTTCGGATGGTTCCGTTTATCTGGGACCGGATTTTGAAATACGTATCACAACCAGAAAAGGAACCGAAGTTGTGTATGGTGAGCCCAAGCTTTATTCCTGGGCAGACCCAAATTATGACGTAGTACATGCCAGCATTGTAGCGTGTAACCGGAATATTTTACAAGCCTTACAACAAAAAGGTACCGCTGAAACGACTGGTGAAGATAATTTTAAAACAGCAGAGCTGGTTTTTGCCTCTTATGACTCTGCCCGGACTGGCAAAGCTATTGCATTTACTTCTATTCCCTCTAAGCTATGACCCAAGAACTGCGGCTGCAACTTAAAGGAATCAGTAAGTTTTTTCCGGGCGTACGGGCGCTTAATAAAGTTTCTCTGGATGTGTATGCCGGCGAAGTACATGCACTATGTGGAGAAAATGGGGCTGGTAAAAGTACATTGATGAACATATTGAGCGGTAACCTGAAACCGGATGAAGGCTCGATTCTACTCAACGGGCAAGAGATCGTAATTAAAAGTCCATTACATGCCCAGTCATTAGGTATTGCCATTGTGTACCAGGAAAGAAGTCTGGTAGAAACCTTGAGTGTAGCAGAAAATATTTATGTAGAAAATCAGCCGCATCACACAGCAGGTTTTATCCATTTCAAAAAACTATACAGCCAGACGGCGGCTTTACTCAACCGCCTGGGCTTATCCTCTATTTCCCCTACTACACCGGTTTCTATGCTTTCTCCAGCCCGGAAACAAATGGTAGAAATAGCCAAAGCCTTATCCAGAAATCCACAAATTCTGATTCTCGATGAACCTACGGCATCCATTACAGAGGCTGAAGTAAAAATTCTGTTTCAAATTATTCGCGAACTTAAGGCACAAGGTATATCGGTTATTTATATTTCGCACCGCATGTCGGAAATATTCCAGATTTCTGACCGGGTTTCTGTGCTGAAAGATGGCCACTACCAGGGAACCATAAATACCAATGAACTTACAGTAAATGAGGTAATCAAACAAATGGTAGGCCGGGATTTGCTGGAACAAGAATACCAGACTTATGTTCAGCCACAGGTATTATTAGAAGTTCAGAATTTATCTGGAAATACTTTTCATCAGATCAACTTTCAACTCCACAAAGGTGAAATTGTTGGCCTGGCCGGCTTGGTAGGTGCGGGAAGAACAGAAGTAGCCAGAGCCATTTTTGGTGCCGACCCTATCGTGAGTGGGCAAATTCTGCTGGAAGGAAAACCTGTTCGGATTACTCATCCGGCAGATGCCATAGAGTTAGGTATTGCCTATTTGCCGGAAGAACGCAAAGACAAAGGTTTGTTTCTGGAAATGAGTATTGCCAATAATGTGGTTTCGGCTGGCTTAAAACAAGTAGCTTCTAACAGCTTCATCAACCGAAAAGCAATCCAACAACTGGCGCTGGCGTTCAAAAACAAACTCAACATTATTACGCCCAGTATAGAACAGAAAGTATTGAATTTAAGCGGCGGAAATCAGCAGAAAGTAGTACTGGCAAAATGGCTGTCTACCGCACCTAAGGTTTTTATGGTAGACGAACCTACGCATGGCGTAGATGTAGGAGCAAAAGCAGAAATTTATTCTATCCTGCGGACACTGGCCGCCCAGGGAACAGCCATTCTGCTGATTTCTTCGGAATTGCCAGAACTACTCACCTTATGCGACCGGATTCTGGTGATGCAAAACGGAAGATTAGTAGCCCAGCTCAGCCGGGCGGAAGCCACTGAACAGGAAATTATGCACTATGCTTCCGGTACTAAAGTAAACTATGCCTGATTCCATGAGTTCAAACGAAAACCAGTTTTCTATTATCAGTCTTTTGCAGGAACGTGTGTTCACGCTCACACTTACTATTATTCTCGTTTGTATCGGTGCCAGCATCATTTATCCGGATGTTTTTCCTACCTTCAATAACTTCTCCCAGATTCTGCTGAATCTTTCTATCGACACTATCGTCGCTATCGGTATGATGATTCTGCTCATTTCCGGTGCTTTTGATCTGTCAGTTGGTTCGGTAGTGGCTCTCTCCGGCGGCATTACTGCCTGGATCATGTATTCTTATGAAATACCTATGGTGATGGCCATGCTCGCCGGGCTGGCAGTTGCGGGTCTGGTGGGATGGATAAATGGGATTTTCATTGCCAGAGTAGGCATCAATCCTATGATTCAGACACTGGCTATGATGGGAATTATCCGGGGGTTTGCCTTAATGATCAGCGGACCGAGCATACAAAACCTTCCTGAAAATTTCAATACGCTGGGACAAACCAGAATTATTGGCGTTCAGTCGCCGGTGTGGATTATGCTGGTCCTAGTGGCTATTTTCAGTGTATTAGTCTCCAGAACTATATTTTTTAGGCGCTATTATTATATTGGTGGAAATGAAAAAGCAGCTTTACTTTCCGGAATCCGGGTGGGCCGCATGAAGATATGGGCTTTTACGCTCACTGCGTTACTGGCTGGATTTGCAGGTATTGTACTCGCTTCCCGAATGGGTGCAGCTCTGGGAACCACAGGCCGGGGTATGGAACTCCGGGTAATTACAGCTGTCATTCTGGGAGGTGCCAGTTTACTGGGCGGACAAGGAAAGATTATTGGAGCATTACTGGGGGCTTTATTTATGGGCTTGATTAGCAATATTATGATCATTGCCAGGGTTTCCGGCTACTGGCAGGAAATAGTATTAGGGCTTATTCTGATTCTGGCAGTTAGTTTAGATATCTGGATTAAAAAGAAAACAACCGGCATCAAACCGAAGCAATATTTGAATAAAGCCTTACAGAGCAGTTGATGTAGCTTTTAAATATAAATTGTTCTATCTATGGCTAAAACAAGCATAAAAAAGCTGCTGAATGAAATCTTATCAGATGACTTGGAAAACGTTTATATGCACATTACTACTAAAGCAGCCGAATGGGCAGCCGCTGGTTTTGTTGAGGAAGCAAACAACCTGTTAGAGCAACTCTGGAGTTTTAATATTCCTCATTCAAAACATGTATGGCTGCAGGATGAAGCACTTCAGGTTATCTGGGAACTATCTGGGAAGCAACCCAAAAATATACCCTTCACCTTCAAAGATGTTTCGGAAATTGAATAAGAGAACTGGACAAGAAACTTTTACCCAGGATGGCATAAATCTTATACATATCAATTTATCCATAAACCTATTCAGGAATTACAGGGACAGCAGCTATATGTGAAAGCCATAATTTCTGTAGCTGATGGTTCTGAAAGCCCAGAGGTAGTGTTGGAAGCTTTACAAAGATTTATTGAAACTGAGAAACCTGTAGGATATGCATTAATGCATCCAGCTGTTGGCGCTTCTTTATTGGCAGCCAAAATGAATTTGCAAGACAAAGCTGAATATTTTATCAAATTATGGGGAAAAGGATATTTGGAGTACTGGTCAAATTCTGATATAGCTTATTTGATGCGAGACAGGACTACGGCATTACTTTTAATAAAAGGATTATTAGCACCCATATTGGGTATAACAAAAGAGAGATGCCAAAAGGAAACACAGGAAATCTTAGAGAAATTATCACAAAGAATTACGCATGGAAGAACGTTAGTTTATAAATATTTATCATGGAAGCAATTGCTTAATAAGATTTCGAAGCTGGCAATAAAACAAAAAACAGTTGACTTTAGTGATGCTATCTTATCAAAAAAATCGTTGAGCAGGGCTCCAGCTACTATATATGAAATAACTGACATTGAAAGAAGATTAAACATTCTTTTTCCTGATGATTATAAGAACTTTTTGTTGACATCAAATGGGTTTGAATGCTACTCGCCTACCGGAGTAACGCTTGCTCCTATTGATAAAGTTGATTTCCTTACCAGCTTTGATAAGCAACTTGTTGATACTTGGACAGTTGATACGGATGACATCAATGCAGACTTTAATGAGAAATTAAAAAGTAGTATAATTATCGGCGGCTATGAGGAGGAACAGCAACTGTTATTAATTCCATTAAAAAATGGCAATTGGGAGTGCTGGCACTTTTCGAGTTGGCAACCTGGTGAAGTCGTCTATCAAAGTTTTCGATTTTATATGGAGCATGAGTTGCAAGAATTAGAAGACGGCTATTATTAACTTCAATAAAAATCTAATGAATATGAAATATACTTTTCTCTCCTTTTGTTTAGCCATCTGCCTGAGCCTGGTTTCCTGTGAACCCAGAAAACAGCCAGGACAGGCTTCAACTAATGATACTCCGGCGGTACAGGTAAATCCCAACGAAGAATATGTAATGGTAACGACCAGTGTAAATATGCCCATGTATGTCAACCACGATCAGGCCGCATTCAAACGCTGGGGAGAAAAAATGGGTGTAAAAACATCCGTATTGGGTCCGCCGGAATGGGATGTACAGGCACAGGTGGCTACCATCGAACAAGTGATTGGAACCAAACCAGCCGGATTGTTAATCAACGGCACCGATCCGAGTATTGCCCAGGCCATTAATAAAGCGGTTGAGGCTGGCATTCCAACTGTAGTCTATGATTCGGATATTCCGCAGAGTAAACGACATGCATTTCTGGGTACCAACTGGTATGAGATCGGGCGGATTCAAGGCGAAACGATGGCTAAACTCATTAATGGAAAAGGAAAAATCGCCTACATGGGCATTCTGGGTTTAACCAATATGGAACAGGGTTTTCAGGGTTTACTGGATGTACTCAAAAACTATCCTCAAATTCAGGTAGTGGGTAAATACGACGATAAATCCAATATTGAAGAAGCTGCCAGAATTACCGCCGACCTGATTAGTGCTCACCCGGATATTGCCGGTATTTGCGGGTTTGATTCCAACAGTGGTCCGGGAATTGGCCTGGCAGTAAAAGAAGCCGGAAAAGCCGGGCAAATCAAAGTAACTACGGTGGACTGGGAACCAGAACACATGCGCCTGGTAAAAGATGGTGTAATCCAGTTACTGGTCGGCCAGAAAAGGGAATTATTTACCTGGTATGGTGCCCAGTTCCTTTACGACATGGTTCACCAGACGAATCAGCTTTCCAGTAATGATACCAAAGCCAATATTGTTCCGGTACCTTCCACGGTAAACACTGGTTTACTCACCATCACCAAAGATAATGTAGACCAGTTTCTGGGAGCAAAGCAATAATCAGATAGTTGGTGCTGGCGATTGGTATATCACCTGGGATATAAGTACGTATTCAACTGCCTGGTATTCTTTTCAAGTAATTGAGCAAAGAATACCAGGCAGTTTGCTATTTATAAAGCTTATAATGTTACCAACACAACACCAATCAAGCTTCAATATCTTTTTGGAATCATTTATTTCTGTTTTGGTTCGCTATCTGCCTGCCGGAAATATTCCAGCATTGCTCTTGCTTCTTCCTGTGTGAGGTTCTGGTTAGGCATTTGTGTCATATACGTACTTAACAAAGCCTGCGCGGTATCATTTTTCTGCACCATTTCTTGCGGATTTAGAATCATATTCATGATCCATTCCGGTTTACGCCTTTGTGTTACACCCCCTAATGGCGGCCCTACGTAGCGTTCGTTGAGTTTATGGCAGGCGGCACACTTGCTTTCAAATATAGTTTTTCCCTGACCAGCCAGAGTTTTATCAATATCGGCACCTACATTAACATTGCTCACAGGACCTATTCCCTTACTTTGATCAGCCACTGGGACGGCTTCCGGCTGTGCCGCAGGTGCTGAGGAGGTATTTTCCTCAGTTGTATTGGAAGCCTCATTACCTTCTGTTTTATTCTCAGATGAGCAGGAAACAGCAATGAGTAAACTGAAAAATAAACAAAATTTAAAAAGCAACTCATTAGCTTTCGGGTTATCGATTTTCATGATATGGAATTCGTTAAAAAATGTAACTATTGTTTTTCTATGGATAGTATGGCAGATATAGAAATCAGGCATTAATATAGTCTTCGCCTTTCTTTATCCTCGGAAAGTTTTCAGGCGAAATATCCGTTTCCTTCTGCAGCGACCAGCCGGTTTTCAATCCGATCACAAACCATCCCAGTGCAATTGCCCCAGCGGCAAAGATGGTGTCGCCGATCACCCGGAGCCAGCGGAGAATTTCCATGGTAGGGGTTTGCATAAATTCCATCGAACGGGCATACCAGAGCCCATGCTCCACACTTGCCCAGGTTTGCATTAACCCAATAGGCAATACACTAATGAGCACCATCAGAGCCAGGCCGATATTAATAGACCAGAAAGCAAAGCTGATTACGCCATCTTTCCAGACATTGCGGGCTGCTAAGCCTTTCAATACAAACAGCATCAGGCCAATACCTAAAATGCCGTATACACCAAACAGAGCCGTATGTCCATGTACAGGCGTTGTATTCAGACCTTGCATATAGTATAAGGCAATAGGGGGATTAATCACAAAGCCGAAAATGCCTGCGCCTACCAGATTCCAGAAAGCAACGGCAACAAAGCAGTAGATCGGCCATTTATAGGCTTTGATCCATTCGGTAGCCCGGCTCAAGGTCAGGTTATGGTAGGCTTCAAAGCCGATCAGGACTAGCGGTACTACTTCTAAGGCGCTGAAAGTAGCGCCCAAAGCCAATACAGAGGTTGGTGTTCCGCTGAAATACAGGTGATGGAAAGTGCCGATAATACCACCAAACAAGAAAATAATGGTAGAAAATAATACTGTTGGTGTAGCTATTTTTGTCCGTAACAAACCCATTCTTACAAATAAAAACGCAATCACTACCGTGGCAAATACTTCAAAAAAGCCTTCCACCCACAGATGCACGACCCACCACCGCCAGTATTCGGCAATGGCTAAGTTTGTTTGCCTGCCCCACATCAGCCCGGCTGCATAGAAAGAAGCAATGGCTATGGAAGAAATCAAGAACATCGCCAGCAGATGCCGGTTTTCAGCCTGGTTTTTAAAGGCCGGCCAGATGGCTCTTCCCATCAGAAATAACCACAAAAATAATCCTATCAAAAGGAATATCTGCCAGAAACGGCCCAAATCTACATACTCATATCCCTGATGGCCAAACCAGAAGTTTTCTACCAAACCTAATTTTTGCATCACACCAAACCACTGTCCGGCAAGGGAGCCTACCACAATCACGAGTAAGGCAATAAACAGGAAATTAACGCCTATGCTTTGAAATTTGGGTTCATAGCCTGAAACAGCAGGGGCAATAAATAACCCGGTAGCCAGCCAGGAAGTAGCAATCCAGAAAATAGCCAGCTGCACATGCCAGGTACGGGTGATAGAATAAGGCAGCCATTCACCCAGCGGAATACCATAAAATGCTTCCCCTTCTACCCCATAATGGGCGGTAACCGCACCCAAGATCACCTGTACGACAATAAGCGCCGTTACTACCCAAAAGTATTTTAAAGTGGCCCGCATAGAAGGTGTAGGTTGCAAACCTAATAAAGGATCTTTTTTAGGTAGTTCAGCCCCTTCCATCTCTTCCTCTTTGTGCGAGGCATAATAATAGGCAAGTAATCCCACTCCGGCAATCAATACAATTACACTAAAGCCAGTCCAGATGATCAGGTCGCTGGTGGGTTCGTTGGCTACTAGTTTTTCAGCAGGCCAGTTATTGGTATAAGTGATCTTACTGTCAGGCCGGTTGGTAACGCAGGCCCAGGTCGCCCAGAAAAAGAATGCATTCATTTGCCGCATCCGCTCCGAATCTTTGATGGTATTAGCTGGAATGGCATAGGCATCGCGGTATTGCGCCAAAGCAGGGTCGTTGGTGAACAGGCCAGTATAGTGCTTGCTTACGTCTGCAATAGCTTCTGCCCTGAGGTCGGAAATAGTGAGGTTGCCAGTCTGGGTATCGTAGGTGTTTTGCCGGATTTGTTTTTGCAAACGGGCTCTCAGCATGGCTTGCGTTTCTTCATCTAAGGCTTCATAAGTTGTGCCTTTGGCCTCTTTTGCCCAGCTGTCGAGCATATACATTGCTTCTTTGTGGAGCCAGTCAGCCGTCCAGTCAGGGGCTACATATGCACCATGCCCCCATACCGTTCCTACTTCCTGTCCGCCGATAGATTGCCACACATTTTGCCCATCTTTAATATCCTGGCCTGTAAATAAAACTTTGCCGCTGGCACTTACAACTTTATGTGGAATAGGAGGCGCTTTTCTGTATATTTCTGAGCCATAATAGCCCAGAACGGCAAAGGAGCCAACCATTACAGTGATAAAGCCCATCCATAGTTTTGTGTATTTCTTCATAAATCTCTTCTCTTAATTATTGCATTTCTTTTTCCAGTTGAATCGCTTTCGGAAACAACAGGTTATTTTCTAAATGTACATGCTGGTGCAGATCGTCTTCGAATTCTTCCAGTTGCTTATAAAGCAGGCGGTACGACTGGCAGGCATCAGCAGGCGGTGTAAAATTATTCGTTAACTTCCGGATACTTTCCATGTCTTCGCCTGCTCCTGCATGTTCATTTTCCATAGCGGCAATAGGATTACGGATGGTTTGAAAAGGGAAAGAACCATTTACTTCATTGTTCTGCTTGTTTTTTACCAGTTGTTTAATAGCGGGAAAAAGAATCTGCTCTTCTTTCTGCATGTGTTGCAGTAGTTCTATGGCAAGCGATACAAAACAGGCATGAATAGAATGGATTTCCGGATGCTCCTTGCCGTGTACATTCTCTACTTTTTCGAGCAATGCCTCTAGCTGTGGAACAGTGTCCTTTACATATTTATGATGGTTCTGTACAATGTAATCTGCTAAAAATGCTGGCGACCAGTCTTCGGCCCGGAAGTGGAGAGGAGGTTTTTCAGTGGACTCGATTACCTGCAATTTTACTTGTCTGGGATCTAAACCAGCTTCCTCGCATGCTTCTGTAAAAAGGCGGTTGCCATTGCAGCAAAAATCAATGTGCAGTTTTTTAAAAACAGGTAATGCATTCGGAAACTGGCGTGCCAGATCGGCTACGGTTTCATCAGAAACTAATTTTTTGGTAATTTTTACTTTCCAGAGGGCAGGCCCTTTTTCTTCGTAATTCCAGTCAAAAATTCCGTTCCGTTCGGTTTTAAACTGGTGATAAAGGGGCAGCGGATCATGGTCATTTACTAAAGTTAATATTTCGCCGTGAAGCAACTGGTCGAAATTCTGGAAAATAAAGGGATGCTTAAACCGTGGTTCAATTTTGCGGACATCAAGCTCAGTATTCATGGTTGTATGTATTTAGGGTTGAACTATCTTTCGGTATTGTAAATGTACCGCGTTAGCCAGCCCTATTTTATGATTCTAATCATACTCTCTTATGATTTTCTTAACTTGGTTAAGGATTTATTTTTCTCAAGAATGGTGTAATAGTTAAGTATATCGATTTCTAATACTTACGCCGTCTTTACTTTTCTTTTGCATGCCCAAAAGAAAAATAACAAAAGATTCTCGAGCATGTGAATGCGAAGAGAACCAACACAGTTGTGGTAGCACCAACAGAGCCTGTTTTACGCTACAAATGGCTGCTCACACAGTCCTCCGGCCTGCGCACAAGGCCAAAACCGGCCACACTATTGCTGCACCCCTGCCCGCAAAAACATATGATACTTATGCTTAAGTTATTCTGTATTCCATTTTCTATATCTGAAACCTACATTTTTATAAATTATTAACTGAATGCCTAACACTCTCTGTATCAGTCTGGTAGCATGTACTGTTTCGGTAGGATTGCCATATAAGCAAAATTGTACCAATAGGCATAAGCACAGAAAAAATAAACAGTACTGGATCATACAATGGAATGGCACCCCAGCCAGATGTAAAGAATAAAGGCTGCAGGAATATATAGAGTTCACTACCTGTAAAACCCACTAGCAAAAGTCGTATTCCCCATATTGCTAATGTATTGTTGAGTTGCAGGAATTTTTGAGCAGCAAACCAGCCGATCAAAAAAACAGTAATAAAACCCAGAAATATCAGGTGCAGATAGCCAATGGTAAAGTTGCGTATAAGAAATGCCATATCGGCAATGGCAGGAAAAGAGGCAAAAAGCTGGAGAAAAGTTTTAATTGTAAAAGCCATTCCGGCAAAAAGCAGTAAGTGGAATACCCGTTTTTCAAAGAGTTTTTTCAGGTCCATTCTACTGATATACAGCAACCGGATCAGGAAGAATAAAGCGATGAGTTGTACTAAAGCAGATAGTGCCGCAACCACATACACCCAAACTGGAGGGTGTGTCCACAAGGTAGAAAGCGCATAAGCTGGCATACAGGAAATGGCCATACTGAGCAAAAAATACTGTCCTGCTTTTGGGCTGATAGGTATCTGATGGGTTTCGAATATCCAGAAGAACAAGCCGAATACAGCAAAACTAAACCAGCCATCGTACTGGAAATGTAAATAAAAATAAATGGCTAACTGATACAGGGAGGTGCCTGCCAGTCCTTTCGCCATGATTGCACCCAGAGCAAAAGGCCCTACCGAAGAAAGCACCATAAAAAACAAGCTCCATTTTACGAAAGCAATTGATAGGGTATGTTTTTCTTGAACAAAAGCTTCTCTGCGCACGTCCCGCAAAAATCTATAGGCAAAGGCGTAGGAGAGAAAAATATGCAGGGTAGAAAAGGTGATGGAAATAGTTGCATATCCCTGCAAAGGAAAACTGATCAGCATACCCACAACCGATACCTGTAACAGGCTAAATAAAAGCTGGTAGCGTTTTACTTGTGTGGGCAAATACGCATATAGCAAGGCTACAAACAGTGCATTGAACACCCAGCCCAGAAAAGCCAGGTGCGAATGCCCATGCAAAAAGTATTTGTAATTGATACTGGCAACCGGATGGAACAATTGCAGGCGCAGGAAAGCACCCATGCAGCCAGCTATGATAAAATACACAAATGACAGCAGCACCCATCTGCGCAATAAGCTTACATTACGATCAGAAGTTAGCGTTGTTGGCATGAATAAATTCCAGTTTGTACTGAAAAACGCTTGCTATGGATCTGGCCCGCATTTTGGCTTCCTCTGCTACTTCTCCGGTGAAAAGTTCATCTACGGTTTCGATAAAATAAGCCAGCCATCTTTCAAAATGCACTTTATTAATCGGCAAAGGGATATGTTTCTGAAATGGATTACCTTTATAGCTTTTTTCGCCCAGCAGCATCGAACTCCAGAAATCATACATCACCGGCAAATGACTTTCCCAATGTACAGCAGCCACATCATTAAATACCGGTGAAAGTAATGCATCCTGATTTACTTTGTCATAGAACGAACGGACCAACAACTCTATATCTTGTCTGTTTTGTATGTCTTTAATCGGGGTATTCATATGTATTGATGAGTTAAAAAAATAATTTTGTTGTGCCTTATTTATGAATGAACCGGTTCGGCACTGTTTTTTACTGGATTATTCTTCTGATTTTTCGCTTTACGTACTTCTATTGCCAGCAAAATTGCCATGTTCACGAAAAAAACCAGAATTGCTATACCATTTAACACACCTGACCACTTTCTTAATTCAAACTCAGCAAGAAAATTTGCTATGATCCGAACAATTAGTGAGCCTTGCAGTAAAACAGACCAGATGTATAGCAACTTGTGAAAGGGTTTGATGGGTAAAGCCAGTATGTTCGGAAGAATTAAAGGCCCATGCGCCATCACTACCGAGAAAAGAAAGCCGATGAAAAAACTGTGAAGGACTGTATCATACAAAGGGCCATATAAATCGCCCCACAGCATGAATATTCCAGTAATAAATAACCACATAAATCCGGTCAGTATGAGCAATCCAGAATACCTGTTTACTTCTTCTCCTTTCATGCTTTCTCTGGCGGCATCATACTTTAGTAACCAAAGGGCAGTACAAGCTAATCCTGCTCCCATCACATAGCGTCCTGTTCCATGAAAAGGCATCAGCAAGCCTGCTGTAACGAGGCCAATTACCAGGTATAATGTAGTAAATTTAAACTTAGCCGCTTCTGGCGAAATACTTGATTTTAGTCTGGAAGAAACAATAGTAAGCAATATAAAACCCATCCACCAGGAAACTGCTACCGGATACATGTTCCAGAGTACGAGCATTACATTTCCCAGAAGCCAGCAAATCGCCCCTGTGAAAGCAATTACAAATCCTGTACTAGAAAGGCGGCTCTGCAAATAAAAAGTAATTCCTGTTAGGCCAATACTAGTTATAATCAACAGTATATATGCAGCTTCTTTGAAACCGGCTAAAAAGGCAATAAGGCTTCCCACCCCTATAGCCGGAACAAACAAGGCGTATCTATTTTGTAGCGCCACAGCTCTCTCCAGGCTTATTAAGGTTCCCATGAAGCAGCCTACCATAATAGCCCCATGTTCTCCAGCGGCGTTGGCAGGGAACCCAACCCATCCGATGCGGTATAAGCCAGTAACAACTCCGGTAAGTGCCGAAAGTATGGCTACAGGCAATAAGAAAGGAGCAGGTTTTGACATGATAGGTGGATTCTAAAAATGACTATATCTGCTATATGCTAGAAATCTTTACGGCTCACCTTTCTTACAAAAAGCAGCAGCGGCAATACAATCCATAATACCAGTGTACAAAAAGAAATGAGTGTACCTTGCAGGGTACCAAAGAATTTTTCAAAAACAGCTCCAGTATATCCCAGCAAAGCCGCCGTTTCCAGACGCAGTAAAATGAGTATTCTGGACAGGTCAATGGGGTTGAAAAGCGTGATGCCTATAGATACTTTTTCCAGGGGATAGTCATCAAATATGACCAGAAATGCCAACAATAATCCATCGTAGATAACCGCTGTAAACAGCCAGAGCAGGATAGCGATTCCAAACCCTTTAATGCGGTCCTCGAAACTGACAGATACCAGGAAAGCAACAGCTGTAAATATAGCCGTTAGTAAAGAGCCACACAGCATCAGCATAAACAGATGTTTGCTCTCTTCTAAAGTGCCTGCATAAATGACAAAAGCGATTCCCAGACCCAGGCAAAAACTTAGTAGCAGCGAGATAGTTAATCCCAGGTACTGACCCAGAAACAGGTGGCTGCGTTTGATAGGTTGTGCCAGCAATAGCTCAGAAAATTCCCTGGAATTGTAAAAATACATAGTGCCAAACACCGTGCTGATCAGGGGAACCAGCAGCAACACTACATTCAGTAAGCTTACCAGCGCTTTGGTAAAATCGCCGGAAAAATAGAGTAGAGTAGAGGTTAGGGTCAGAAAAAACAGGCCATACAGTAAAGCCCACCAGCTACGTAAGGTATCGTAAAATGAGTATTTGATTATTTTTGCTAAGGTATTCATACCTTTATCCTTTCTTTAGCCGTTTTTTTTTGAGTGATTTTTGCAATAGCCCGCTCCAGGCGGAGTTCATCCTGGGAATAAAGCAATTCTGATACAGTGCCCTGGAAATAAATTTTGCCATCCAGCAGGTATATCACTTCATCAGCCAGTTCTTCTACTTCGCTTAACATATGGGTGGTAAGCAAAATGGTTTTTCCCTTTTCTTTCTCCTGCAGAATCAGGTCTTTCAGCTTAATATGCGAAACCGGATCCAGGCCGGCAGAAGGTTCATCGAAAATGAGAATATCCGGATTGAACATGAACGTTAAAATGGCATTCACTTTCTGCCTCGTACCTCCTGATAAATTCTTTAATGCTTTGTTTTGGAAATTCTCCAGTTCAAAGTAGCGGATGTATTGCTCCTCACAGGAAGGCATTTTACGGATGTCTTTAAGCATGCGGATTAACTCCATCATATTGAGGTTTTCAGGGAAACGGGCGATCTGGGGCATATAGCCAATCCCATTTTTGTATTGCCAGTTGTGTTTGATATTTTGCCCGTTTATCAGAATTTCTCCGGCATCCAGATTTACCAGCCCCAGGATAGATTTAATCAAAGTTGTCTTTCCAGAACCATTAGGCCCAAGAAAAGCATAAATTTTTCCAGGCTCCATGCGTACATTCACGCCTTTCAGCACCTGGAGTTTTCCAAACGATTTATATATGTGTTGAATCTCAATCATCGTTACCAGTGGTTTAAACGCATACTAGGACCATCATCCTGAATCGTTGCGGGCGTTAATACAGGGGCTACTCTTTCTGCCAGCTCCAGTAAATCAATAAATAAACTCCTGATCAGCACCATCGCCGTAGGCACATCTTCTATCAGGTAAGAAAATAATTTAACGGGTTTATGCGGCACATCTCCGGTGCCATCTCTATCGAGGTCGTAGCCTGTATAACTGCTCCAGTAATTGCCATTAAATGTATTATTACTTGTGTAATTATTACTGGAGGCCACTTCAAAAGTATTGGCGATGAAGTTATTACGTTCAAAACGGAGTTCTTCACAGCTTCCCATCATGCGCAATGCCCATCCATTCTGGCGGAATTCATTGTGCTGAATAATTGTACGGTTGGTGCCTTCCGCATGGATACCGACTGTATTTTGCAAAAAAGTATTCTTCTCAATACGGCTATCGGTGATGTCTTTGAGTAAAATGCCATAAGCAGAAGCGCCCCAGTTATTCTGGAATGTGTTTTCTACCATGGTAATATGTTTGGAATACATCACAGCTACTCCAGCGCCATTGTTAATAAACCGGTTGCTGCGGTATACATTGTTATCGGAAAACATAAAGTGCAATCCATAGCGCAGGTTTTTTGTACTGATATTGTTTATAATTCGGCTGTTGCTTACAAACTCGAAATAGATGCCATCCCGGTGACCGGAAACCTGATTATCCTCTATCAGCATGGTGTTGCAGTACCACACATGAATGGCGTTTCCGGAAGTGCTTTCCATTGTTGACTGAGAATGAATGCGGTTATTCTGCACCTGGCAGCTATCGGCTTTTTCCAGGTAAATGCCAAAAAAGGCATTCCTGATCTGATTGTTCCGGAGGATGCAGTGCTTACTCCTGGAAATACGGATAGCCGCATAATCTTTGATGGCACTTACTTTTACATTCTGCAGCACTAGTCCTTCTACCACTACGCTATCTGCTTGTATAGTAATGATTTCTCCGGTAAACTGCCCATCTATCACCGGATTGTGTCTGCCAATGAGGGTAAGCGGTTTGTTGATAATGATGTCACTTTCAAGGTATGTGCCTTGGCTGATGTATATTGTATCGTGTGGTTGTGCTAATTGAATTGCTTTTTTTACAGACTGTATTGTGCCTGTTTTACCAACAAGCAAACTTTGGGCAACACTTACCTGACTAATACTTGTCAGTAAAAATAAAAGCAGAAAAGCAACAGATGCCCTTACACCGGAAGCAAGTGCTTGTTTTTGTAAAATACAATTGCTGTATGTATTAGTGAGCATTTCCATGACTAGCACAAAGTTTCTGGGTTGCTTCCCAGGTTAACAGATTTCCGGATTTTTCTGCGGCAAACTGGCTGGCAGTTTCCTGATCGCTGAACGCTGTAAGAAACATTCCCATCGGACTAGGCATCTGCTCACTTTGCAGGAAAATAGCTTTGCTTACTTCAATGAACTGGCCAGGATTTTTATAATCTGTTGCCAGCAATGTTTTGGCAGAAGCACCAGCTTCATTTTCATCCAGGTATTGAGCCATACATTCAATGGAATCAAACTTATATACTTTGCCTTTCTGGGTTACCAGCTCTGAACCATAGCGGTTATCAGAAATAGTCATTTTGCAGTGATGACAATTATCACTGCCGTACGCAATAGGCTCAGGTCCAGACTGGCAGGCAATAAGCAACAGGATGGACGTTAGACCAACATATATTTTTAGCGGCGTTATCATATTGCGAAATGTTATATCTTCAGTTTACAACCTAACTTTATTATAATGCATTAATAATAAGCTTATTCATAGGCTGAATAACTGACTTTTGTTTGGTATGTTTAAAAGCCAGGTATACTGCGCCAATAGCTAAGAGAAGGCCCATTCCAAAAGCTGCGCCACCTAAATGAGGAAAAGAGGTAGCCGTAATATTTAATAATGTTTTCACTCCGATAAAAGGCGGTGAGTACGTCATGCCTTCAATTTTGATGGGTGCATTGGGATCGAGGTTATTCCCGAAAGCCTGTTGCCAGCGGTAAAAATCAATCAATCCCACAGTGCCAGCTATGATCAGTAATACTACCCATCCAACCAATACTTTTCTGTTCCGGATAATGGCAACAGCTATACCTAAAGCGATCAGCACTAGTACTACATAAGGCATAATGCGCAGCTCAACAAATGAATCCTGGTGAATAGCGGCCATGCCAACGTAATGGTTCAGGATATTCACGTTTTGCAACGTAAATTCATCGGTTCCAGTGATCTGACTGAGCCAGATATACATTTGCAGTCCGCCAGGATATTGAGGCGCTTCCAGGTTGATATACCACAAAGGCACAAAAAAAGTGGCTGCAACAAACAGGCAACTCAATATGACCAGCAGGCTTGATATCTTTTTCATAACTTTAAAGTTTAAGAGAAAAGGAATAAAGACTGCCCGCTTAGCAGGCAGCCTTTACAAAGAGGTTAGTTATATCCCTTTCTTAGGTTCGCCCAGCCAGAACTTGATCGGCACATTAGCACCTTTTTCAGAAACTCTGGCATAGCCTTGCATTTCCTGGTGCAGCGCAGAACAGAAGTCGGTACAATAGAAGGGGGTTACTCCTTTTTTAGTAGGCACCCATTTTAAGGTTTTGGTTTCACCAGGCATAATTAGCAGTTCGGCATTCTGGTTACCCATTACAGCAAATCCATGCGGTACGTCCCAGTCTTGTTCCAGGTTGGTGATGTGGAAGTATACCTCATCGCCTACTTTGATGCCTTCAATATTATCTGGAGCCAGGTGACTGCGGATAGCCGTCATATATATGTGTACCTCATTGCCTTTCCGTTCTACTCTGGCATCTGCTTCTTTCTTAGTTGCATAGGGGTGTTCGTTTTCATCCAGGCGGTAGAACTTAGTGCTGTTTTTGGATACAATGTCTGCTTTAATGGCTTGTGCATAATGTGGTTCGCCGAAAGTCGGGAAGTCGAGCAGCAGCTTCATTTTCTCGCCGGAAATATCAATGAGCTGGGCACTTTGTGCTAACTCAGGACCAGTAGGCAGGTAGCGGTCTTTGGTGATTTTGTTCATCGCCAGCAAATATTTTCCATCCGGATTTTGTGTATCACCTCCTGGAATCATTAAGTGGCCGATAGAATAATACACCGGAATGCGGTCTAATACTTCACGGGTTTTTACGCTCCATTTCACTACCTCTGACGACACGAACATGGAAGTATAGGCATTTCCTTTGGCATCAAACTCGGTATGCAGGGGGCCTAACCCTGGTTTTTGCACTTCTCCTGCCAGTACACTTTCATATTTTAGCACCGGAATACCGTTGATAGTTGTTTCATAGGCTTTGTCTGCAATGGCTTTGATCATTTTAGCATACGAGTGTACCGGAATCACTGCTGCCAGTTTACCACTTACTACAATGTTCTCACCGGTGGGATCTACGTCTACGCCATGGGGTGATTTAGGCACTGGAATCAGATACATCATCCCTGGACAATCTTCCGGCAACAACACACGCACCGTTTTCTTCTGGGTGGAAGTTACGCTATGTGTGTTGTGGTCAAGTTTATTATGGTAATAGTTAGCCGGAATTTCTCTGGCTTTGCCTTGTTGTGCATATTCAGCCGCTTTTTTCCAGTTGATCGCAGCTAAATAGTCTTTATCATTTTGAGAAGCACCTATCTCTTTCAGTGTTCCGGCTTTTTCTGTATTATAAGAAGTAAAAAACATCCAGTCGGCAGAAGGGCCTTTGCCGCCATTGGCTAAGTCAAAGTCAAAACCTGGCACCAGAATCTGGAAGTCGATATTCATTTCGCCAGATGCCGGGTCTACTTTAATAAAGGATAATGAAGCCCGGAATTTATCTTTGTACGTATCCAGCGGCACATCTTCAATGCCTCCACCATCATTAGAAATCGGCACGGCAAAACGGGTACCCGCTACTACGTATTCGGTATTATCTGTGGGGTAAGGCGAGCAGTGTTGACCGGCACTGTTAGGAATTTCAATGATTTCGGCGGTTTCAAAAGTTTTCAGATCTACTCTTGCTATACGTGGTGTATTATTGCCATTCACAAACAAGAACCGGCCATCGGGTTTTCCATTGGTGCGCGAGAGTTTGGGGTGGTGCAAATCATCCCAGGGAATAAATCCAAAAGAAGTATTCAGCATAGGCTTGGATTCTTCGGAATATCCATAGCCATTTTCCGGGTTTTGCGAAAATACCGGAATTACTTTTAGCAAACGGCCGGAAGGTAATCCGTAAACGTCTACCTGCCCGTTAAAACCACCTGATAAATAGGCGTAATATTCATCATGCTTACCTGGAGCGACAAACACCTTCCGGGCAGCCTCATTGTCGGAGCCAATGGCAGAGCCTGTGGTGCCTTCTGTATTTCTGCAGCCAGTAGATACAGCAAGCGAACCTGCCAGCAGCATATAGGCCCAGTTTGCTCTTATTTTATATAAAGTTTTCATGGTATGTGTAATTAGGTATTTCAATCACAGTGGAAGTCTGATTGCTAAAATGAGTCTATTCTTTCTCCAGCATCTGATACAAAAGTAAACTAGTACCTAAGGAAAATTTATGATCTGAATCATACAGAAAAGAGTTATTACTTCTTTTTTAAGATGATAAGTATCATGTATTTAAGTAGAAACAATCATATTTAGTAGCGCAGTACTTACGCATATTTGCCAGCAACTTCTAAAGAGGTTGTCTTAACTATCCTTAAAATGATACCAGTAGAAATATTAAAGCGATATGGAAGCCAGGAAGTAGAACTCGATAAGGAAGAGGTGCTGTTCCGGGAAGGAGATGCACCCCTGCATTACTTTCAGATTGTAACTGGAAGTATCAAGATGGTAAATTATAGCTATGACGGGCAGGAATTTATACAAGGCATTTTTGAAGACAATGAAAGTTTCGGAGAGCCGCCTTTGTTTGCAGACTTCAGATATCCCAGCGATGCCATTGCTATTAAAGATACGGTGTTAATTAAGCTACGGAAAGAGTCATTCCTACAATTACTGAAAGATAATTTTGACATACACCTGAAATTCAGTGAGGTGTTCGCAAAAAGACTGAAATACAAGTCGATGGTACTGAAAGAAATTTCCTCTTATGCCCCTGATCACCGGCTGATCACCCTTATCAAATACTTCAAAGCCCATTCTGAGGCGCCAAAGCATGAAAAATTTCTTGTTCCTTATACCCGTCAGCAACTTGCTGATATGACAGGTTTACGCGTGGAAACTGTGATACGGACTGTAAGCAAGTTGAAAGAAGAAGGAAAAGTTAGTGTGATCAAGCATAAAATATACTTAAACTGATCAGTTTCCGGGGTAGGACAGTAATTAAATATAAAACCCGCAAAAACTACATCTTGCGGGTTTATGCTGTAATTGATAACCGAAATTGCCCTACGCATTCACAATCTCACCCCCATTCGGGTGCAGAATCTGGCCGGTCATATAAGAGGTATCTTCAGAAGCCAGGAATACATAACTTGGACCCACTTCAGAAGGCTGCCCTGGCCTTCCTAAAGGCGTATCTTTACCAAACTTAGCTACTTTCTCCTCATCAAATGTTGCTGGGATCAAGGGTGTCCAGATAGGGCCTGGTGCTACTGCATTCACCCGGATGCCTTTTTGCGCCAGATTCTTGGACAAAGAACGCGTAAAAGAATTAATAGCACCTTTAGTAGACGAATAATCAATCAGATGTTCGCTTCCCCGGTAAGCCGTTACGGAAGTCGTGTTAATAATTGAGTCACCAGCTTGCAAATGCGAAATTGCCGCTTTTACAATATGGAACATAGACAGAATATTGGTCCGGTAGGTATTTTCCAGATCCTCTGTCGTGATGTCTTCTATATTCTCTTTGGGATGTTGTTCAGCCGCATTATTTACCACAATATTTAGTTTACCCAACTGCGCTACTGTTTGTCGTACAATTTCCTGGCAGAATTCTTCGCGGCCAATATCTCCGGCTATGAGAATACACCTTCTTCCCTCCTGCTCTATCATTTCTTTCGTGGCCTGGGCATCTTCATTTTCATCCTTGTATACAATGGCAACATCTGCACCTTCGCGGGCAAAATGTACAGCTGCCGACCGTCCAATACCACTATCGCCTCCGGTGATAAGGGCTACTTTATTCTTCAATTTATTGCTGCCTTTATAGCCTTGCCGTATATATTCTGGCTTAGGATTCATCTTTGTTTCCAAACCAGGCTGACGTTCCTGTGCTTGTGCTGGTACTGATTCTGGTTTATTGCTAGCGGTGGGCTGGTTTTCCATAGTTTATATTGTTAGGTTGAATATACCTTCACAACGTAGGATACAAAGCTGAGGTTAGCCCTTATAACAATTTTTTAAATGCCAAACTAAACAATTAATTCTCTTATGAACGTATTGAAGATTAAAGAAACCTGCTTATATGTATCAGATCTTCAGAAAAGTGAAGATTTTTATCATGGCAAACTGGGGTTTCCTATTATTGGTAAAGTAGAAGGGCGGCATATATTTTTTAGGGCTGGCAGTTCTGTACTGCTCTGCTTTATTGCCGAAAAAACAAGGCAAGATACAAACCTGCCTCCCCATTACGGTTCCGGACACTTACACCTGGCTTTTGAAGTTAGTCCGCAGGAGTACCAGTTATGGAAAGAGAAGATACAACAAGCTGGTATCACTATTGAACATGAACAAGCATGGAAAGATGATCTTCACTCCTTCTATTTCCGTGATCCGGATGGGCACTTGCTGGAGATTGTACCAACAGGAATATGGGAGTAAGAGCGTTAGTATAGAAAGAAATAGATTATAGAAGCCACCAGAAATGGTGGGTCTGATGCGCTCAAGTAAGCGGCAGAAGCGTAAAGCTACCTGCGTAGAAGCCTCAAAAGTAAACAAGAGAGGCCCGAAAGGCAGACAAAAGAGCTACAGTTAGTTATGCTTTGGACATTATGTGTACAATATAGTTGAGTTATTCTTTGCTGATGAATTTGCTTTATCTATGAACCCCAGCCTACTTAGGGCTGCCAACTAAAAACAGAAACAATTGCCGATCAGCTCTATAAAGACAAAAAGATCAACCTGCTTGGCTTTTCTCAAGGGGATAATACAGTCATTACTTACCAGACCAAAGCCAATCTGAATTGTGCCTTCATCATTGATTCGATTAATCACTTGTATAGCCCATTGACCAAACCAACCGTGCTGGTGCCAGATAATGCGCTATACATACAATGAAGCCTTATTGGCAGAAGTAGATAACTGGCACTAGCAGAACTTATCTATCTTCTTTCTGCCCCTCTATTGCTTACACTCGAACAAAGCTCAGATCTACAGGTACTGATAATAGCTCAGGTATGAGTGACTCAAAGCAGGGAAATATCCAGGCTTTAGCTGCTTTCAAAAAAAGCTAAATACCATCCAATGTGGTTTAAGCACTCAGTATATCATCCGTCTTAAAGAATGATTCAATTTGTAACCTAATCATATTGAATTTCTTGAAATAGAAGTAAATGAACAATTAAAAATTTCAAATTATTGATTGTCAATACAATAGAGTTTATATATTTTATTAATAAATTAATAGCTAACTTTTCTAAAATCCTAAACTTGCTCATTTAAAATCTACCTGCAAAAGTAAAATCATCTCTCTACATGCTTTAGCGTTACAAGAATAAATTAGATTTTACTAATATTATATTCTAAGTTGGAAAAAATTCTAGTGACGAGATACAAGGTCGAATTACATTATGCTAATATACTATACTTATGTAAAGTAATCTTATAAGAGACAAGCTGATTAAAGTAATATTAAATGTTGAAGATTAAGAACTAATAATTATTCTTAAGAAACTTTTTAAAGATGGCTGCATAACAATTCTTAATTTTCAGGCTTAAAATAATTATAAAATACGCTTATAATTCTAAAACTCACATAATAATATTTTAGCTATATTTCATCTATAATGACAACAATTTTAAGGATTTAACTTAGATGTCAAAAAAAGGGATTAATTATTAATGTAATATTTTGTATCTAAAAGTAAAATACCAAGTAAAAATTGTAATAAGGGATGAATTTATGGATATGCGGTTACACCTTAAGAAATTTTAGAATAAAAGTTATTATTTTGCAAAACTGTAAGTTGTTTTTAAACTAATCATTAAACTATACAAATTTACGCACTATGAAAATAGCCGTTGTAGGAACCGGGTACGTTGGTCTGGTAACAGGTACATGCTTCGCCGAAACAGGTAATGAGGTAACCTGTGTTGATATTGATGTTAAAAAAGTTGAAAAACTAAAAAATGGGATTATTCCAATTTACGAACCAGGCCTTGACATTCTTTTCGAGCGTAATATCAAAGCAAAACGTTTAAGATTTACAACTGATTTAGCTGAGGGTATTAAAGAGGCTCAAATCATTTTTCTGGCTTTACCTACACCTCCTGGCGAAGATGGATCAGCAGATTTGAAATATATCCTAAAAGTCTCTGACGATTTAGGCCCATTATTGCAGGATTACACGGTAATTATTGATAAAAGTACTGTCCCTGTAGGAACAGCTGAAAAGGTACGAGACAGAATTGCTAAAAATGCAAAGGTAGAATTTGATGTGGTTTCTAATCCTGAATTTCTCCGGGAAGGGGTTGCTGTTGAAGATTTTATGAAGCCTGACCGGGTGGTAATTGGAACTGAATCTGAAAAGGCCCAGAAAGTGCTTACTCATCTGTATAACCCACTTGTACGTCAGGGAAATCCAATCATCTTTATGGATGAACGTTCCGCTGAAATGACAAAATATGCAGCCAATGCTTTCCTGGCTACAAAAATTACTTTCATGAACGAGATTGCTAATCTTTGCGAAAAAGTTGGTGCAAATGTAGACCATGTTCGTATGGGCATAGGTTCAGATTCCCGCATTGGGAAACGCTTTTTGTTTGCTGGTATTGGATATGGTGGCAGCTGTTTTCCAAAAGATGTTCAGGCACTTGCGAAAACATCAGAAGAATATAATTACGACTTTAAAATTCTTCAATCAGTGATGGAAGTGAATGAGATTCAAAAAACCAAATTGATTCCAAAAATTAAAGATTATTTTGATGGCGCATTAAAAGGAAAAACCATTGCTGTTTGGGGATTAGCATTTAAACCCTATACCGACGATATCCGCGAAGCTCCTTCTTTAATAAATATCAAGGAATTATTGGAGGCTGGTGCTAAAGTGAAAGCTTACGATCCTGAAGCTGCAGAGAATGTAAAAAACATCTTTGGCAACAAAATTACTTTAACTGATGGCCCTTACTCTGCTCTTGAAAATGCAGATGCCTTACTTATTGTTACAGAATGGCCTTTGTTCCGTACGCCTGATTTTGGAGTAGTAAGTAAATTACTGAAGAACAAAGTTATTTTTGATGGACGAAATTTGTTTGACATTGCTGAAATGAAAGAATTAGGCTATACCTATTATAGCATAGGTAGAGAAACCGTTAACCAGGAATCAGAGGTAAAAGCATAATTTTCATCCATACACTATACATTTGTTCAACCTTATATGAAGCGTGTACTCATTACCGGAGGAGCCGGATTTTTAGGATCTCATCTTTGTGACAGATTTATTAAAGAAGGATACCATGTAATTGCCATGGATAACTTGATTACAGGTTCTATGAAGAATATAGAACACTTATTCAAGTTGCCGCAATTTGAGTTCTACCATCAGGATGTTTCTAAATATATACACGTACCTGGCAGTTTGGACTATATTCTGCATTTCGCCTCTCCAGCCAGTCCGATAGATTATTTAAAAATACCTATTCAGACATTAAAGGTAGGCTCTTTGGGAACACATCATCTGCTTGGTTTGGCAAAAGCTAAAGGTGCCCGGATGCTGATTGCGTCTACTTCTGAAGTGTATGGTGATCCGCATGTACATCCACAGAATGAGGATTACTGGGGAAATGTAAATCCTATCGGCCCTAGAGGAGTTTATGATGAAGCAAAGCGTTTTCAGGAAGCGATGACAATGGCTTATCATACTTTTCATGGCCTGGAAACCAGGATTGTCCGTATCTTCAATACATATGGTCCGCGCATGCGATTAGATGATGGACGGGCGCTTCCAGCATTTATAGGACAAGCTATCAAAGGCGAGGATTTAACAGTATTTGGAGATGGTTCTCAAACCCGATCTTTCTGTTATGTTGATGATTTGATTGAAGGCATTTATCGCTTATTGTTAAGTGATTATGCCTATCCGGTAAATGTTGGTAATCCTGATGAGATTACTATTAAGGAGTTTGCTGAGGAAATCATCAAGCTGACAGGTACCAAACAAAAAATTGTGTATAAACCTTTGCCCAAAGATGATCCTAAACAGCGCCGTCCTGATATTACCAGAGCCAAGGAACTTTTAGGATGGGAACCAAAAGTTTCCCGTGCTGAAGGATTAAAGATTACTTATGAATTTTTTAAGAATACTTTAGAAAACTAAGATTTTATTAACATAGTTACTACATTCAGGGCTTAAAATTAGCCCTGAATGTTTTTTATTATATATGCTTGAACAAATCATTAATAAACACGCAACACTGGCAGTAATTGGATTAGGATATGTTGGACTCCCCATTGCATTAGCCTTCGCAAAAAAAATCAAAGTAATTGGTTTTGATATTAATTCCCATAGAATTTCTCTGATGCAACAGGGGATAGATCCTAGTGGCGAACTTACCACTAAAGATTTTGAAGGCTGCGATATCACCTTTACACACAGCCTGGATGATCTGCGTAAAGCCTCATTCTTCATTGTTGCTGTGCCAACCCCAATAGATACCCATACTATGCCTGATCTGAAGCCACTACTATCTGCTTCAGCGACAGTAGGGAAAGTTCTAAAAAAAGGAGATTATGTGGTGTATGAATCAACCGTATATCCTGGCTGTACAGAAGAGGATTGTATTCCTATTCTGGAACAGGAATCAGGCCTTATTTTTAAAAAAGATTTTAAAGTAGGCTATTCTCCTGAACGTATAAATCCTGGCGACAAAGAACATACACTTTCTAAAATTACTAAAGTTGTTTCCGGCTGTGGAGAAGATTCTCTGCATGTAATTTCTGAAATATACAAGCTTGTGGTAGAGGCCGGCGTACACAAGGCTTCATCTATTAAAGTTGCTGAGGCAGCCAAAATCATCGAAAATACACAACGTGATCTAAATATTGCGCTGATGAATGAGTTATCCATGATCTTTGATAGGCTTAAAATCAATACATATGAAGTTTTGGAAGCAGCTGGGACAAAATGGAATTTCCTGCGTTTTTCACCTGGCTTGGTAGGAGGACATTGTATCGGCGTAGATCCCTATTATTTAACTTACAAATCCAAAGAGTTAGGGCATGATCCGAAAGTAATTTTGAGTGGCAGGCAGATTAATGATGCTATGGGTGCTTATGTAGCCAAGCGGACTGTACAATTGATGGCTAAACAAGGCAAAGATATTGTAAAAGCAAAAGTGTTAATTATGGGTGCTACTTTTAAGGAGAATGTAGAAGATATACGCAATTCTAAAGTAGCCGATGTGGTGAATGAATTGAGAAGTTTTGGAGTACATGTTGACATTATTGATCCCCATGCGGATTCAGATGAACTTAAGCATGAATATGGATTTGAACTTGTGCCACAAGCAGGAAGTAATTATGATGCGATTATTTTAGCTGTAAGCCATACTGAATATATAAAGCTTGAAGAATCATTTTTTGAATCTTTATCCGCATCAAAGGCAGTAATAGTTGATATTAAAGGTATTTACAGAAATAAAATTAAACGTTTGGAATACTGGTCTTTATAATTACTTTTTCTTACTAGAAAAACCTTAAGTTCGCCGTCTGTAATTACCATTTTTCAGTTGTTTCATAGAATATCTTCTTCACTATTATATCTCATATGTTTGATAGATTGTGGATCTTGAAATAGTATCAATTAATTTATTGTTTTATCTTTTATAATTAACTAAAAGTACACTTCTGTGTATAGTTATCTATATTTGCTTTGCCTTTCTCAAAAAGCGCACGTATAAGATGGACACATACATTAAAATACCAGTATAATATGAGCAAAATAGCAGTTACAGGAGGAGCCGGGTTTATAGGATCTCATACCGTAATAGAATTGTATAGGGCAGGCTTTGAACCTATCATTATTGATGATTTTTCAAATTCCGAAATATCAGTTTTACAAGGAATTGAAAATATCATAGGTACTGCCGTTTCTTGTTATGATGCTGATTGTAATAACCAGCAAGTAATGGATACTATATTTGCCCACGAAAAAAATATTACTGGTATTATTCATTTTGCTGCCTTTAAAGCAGTAGGTGAATCTGTACAACAACCGGTTAAGTATTACAGAAACAACCTGAATTCATTGCTGGTGATGATGGAAATGATGGGTAAATACAACGTTCCTCATCTGGTTTTTTCCTCTTCTTGTACAGTGTATGGACAGCCAGAAGTATTGCCTGTGAACGAGCAATCACCAATTTTGCCAGCACAGTCTCCTTATGGAAGTACTAAGCAATTATGCGAGCAGATGATCGAGCAAATGGTGAAAGCAGGGAAACCATTAAAAGCCATCTCTCTCCGGTATTTTAATCCGATCGGTGCCCATCCTTCTGGTCATATAGGTGAATTGCCCATTGGTACCCCTGGTAATCTGGTTCCTTTTATCACCCAGACGGCTGCTGGTTTACGACCCATGATTACGGTGTTTGGAAATGATTATGATACTGCCGATGGAACCTGTGTAAGAGATTATATTCATGTAGTTGATCTGGCCAAAGCGCATGTTAAAGCACTCGAATTATTAGACCGTACGCACGATTCTCAATATTATGATGTATTTAATGTAGGTACCGGAGCTGGTAATACGGTTCTGGAAGTAATTAAGACATTTGAAATTGTAACTGGAAGAAAACTGAATTATAAGATAGGTCCTCGCAGAGCCGGAGATATTGAAAAAATTTATGCTGAAGTAGATAAAGCCCGTGACGTATTGCGATGGCAGTCGGGACTTACCTTAAGAGATGCCTTAAAAGATGCATGGAACTGGCAACAAAAATTACAAAGTAAAGCTGAAACGGCTCAGGTTCCTTCTTAATTATTATAGCATATGAAAAAAATACTAATCACCGGAGGGGCAGGATTTATTGGCTCTCATGTCGTACGTGTGTTTGTAAACCGATACTCCGATTATTCTATTTATAACCTGGATAAACTTACCTATGCTGGCAATCTGGCTAACTTGTCAGATGTAGAGGAAATGCCTAATTATACTTTCATTAAAGGCGACATTGTAGATGCTGAATTCATTCATAAGTTATTTCAGATACATGCCTTTGATGCAGTGATTCACTTGGCAGCTGAATCTCATGTAGATCGCTCAATCAGCGATCCGATGGCTTTTATTTACACCAATGTGGTAGGTACAGCTAATTTATTGAACGCTGCCAGAATGTTATGGAAGAATAGTTCCGGCGACCATTTGTTCTACCATGTTTCTACCGATGAGGTATATGGCTCTCTGCATAACCCGGAAGATTTTTTCATAGAAACTACGCCATATGATCCACAATCTCCTTATTCGGCTTCAAAAGCTGGGTCTGATCATTTAGTGAGAGCTTATCATAATACATATAAATTGCCAGTAGTTATTACTAACTGCTCTAATAATTATGGCCCTAATCAGTTTCCTGAGAAATTGCTGCCTTTATGTATCAATAATATAAAGAATAATAAGTCCTTGCCTGTATATGGAAAAGGTGAAAATGTGCGTGACTGGTTGTATGTGGTAGACCACGCCCGGGCAATTGATACTGTTTTTCACGGAGGAAAAGTTGGTGAAACTTATAATATTGGAGGGTTTAATGAATGGAGGAATATAGATATTGTTCATTTGCTCTGCCGTATTATGGATAAGAAACTGAATCGTCCGGAAGGCACTTCTGCACGATTGATTACTTTTGTTACCGACAGAGCTGGCCATGATCTACGTTATGCCATTGATGCTTCCAAAATTATGAATGAGTTAGGATGGAAACCTTCTTTGCAATTTGAGGAAGGTCTGGAAAAAACCGTAGACTGGTATCTCACTAACAATGAATGGCTGGAAAACGTAACTTCGGGTGCATATCAGCATTATTACAAAGAGCAATATAATTAGCGAATTCCTTTTCTACACATTCTCCGGTTGTAAAACCAGCTATCATCCATATTCACATGTACGAAACCCCTTTTCATAAGGAAGACTTAAGTAAATATAGTTTTTTAATTACCGGTGGGGCTGGGTTTATTGGCTCTAATCTGGCAGAATATCTGTTAAAGTACAATGCTGGAAAAGTAAGAATCCTGGATGATTTATCAACCGGATTTGACTCAAACATAGAAATTTTCAATAATAATACCGCATTTGAATATCTATCAGGGGACATCCGGGATATACAGATTTGTCAGGAAGCTTGTAAAGGAGTAGATATTGTGTTACATCAGGCTGCACTTGGTTCTGTACCTCGTAGCATTAAAGATCCTGTTCCTACTAATGCTGTAAATATTGATGGCTTTCTGAATATGCTCATCGCAGCTCGTGATAATAAAGTAAAACGCTTCGTATATGCAGCCTCTTCCTCTGTCTATGGAGATAGCAAAGAATTGCCTAAAGTAGAAGATCGCATTGGCAAACCTCTCTCTCCCTATGCTGTTACCAAACTTGTGAATGAATTGTATGCAGATGTTTTTGCCCGTACCTATCAACTACCTGTGATTGGGTTGCGCTATTTTAATGTATTTGGGCCCAGACAAAGCCCAAAAGGAGCCTATGCCGCAGTAATTCCACTGTTTATTCAAGCGATTTCTCAAAACACATCTCCTGTTATTTTTGGCGATGGAGAGCAAACCAGGGATTTTACTTTCGTCGAAAATGCTGTTCAGGCTAACATAAGAGCTGCATTTGCACCAGATTCAGCCATCAATCAAGTTTATAATATTGCTGTTGGAGAAAGCACTTCATTAAATCAATTATTTTACTCACTGGCGGCCATTACAGGTTCAACACTTAAGCCAACCTATGTTGCCGAACGTTCTGGTGACATTCGGAATAGTTTGGCAGATATAAGTAAAGCAAATACATTGTTAAACTATCAACCGGCTGTAAAAATCAAACAGGGCTTACAAATTACCTGGGATTGGTTTATGAATCACAAATAATGCACTGAACTCTTGTGATAAAAATATAAAAGGCCAATTTTGCACCTCAGTTTATAGTCTGCTTATTAATCATATGAAAGGAATCATTTTAGCCGGCGGCTCAGGTACTCGTTTGCATCCGCTTACATTAGCCATAAGTAAGCAATTGATGCCAGTTTACGATAAGCCCATGATTTATTACCCATTGTCTACGTTGATGATGGCTGGTATCCAGGATATACTGATTATTTCTACACCGCATGACCTTGACTTGTTCAGGAAACTTTTGGGAGATGGCCGGAATCTGGGTTGTTCTTTTACTTATGCTGTGCAGTATGAACCCAATGGATTAGCACAAGCTTTTGTAATTGGTGAAGAGTTTATCGGAGGTGATAAAGTGGCGTTGATTCTGGGAGATAATATATTCTACCGGAGTGGTCTGGGCAAACTGCTTAAATCAAATAATGACCCGGATGGAGGCATTGTATTCGCTTATCATGTACAAGATCCGGAAAGGTATGGTGTAGTGGAATTTGACAAAAATAACCAGGCTATTTCCATCGAAGAAAAACCGGCTCATCCCAAATCAAATTATGCCGTACCGGGTTTATATTTTTATGATAACGAAGTGGTATCAATTGCCAAAAGTTTAGAACCAAGCGCCCGGGGAGAATACGAAATTACAGATGTAAACAAAACATATTTGCAAAGAGGAAAACTGAAAGTAGGGATTCTGGATAGAGGCACTGCCTGGCTTGATACAGGTACATTTACTTCTCTGATGCAGGCTGGCAATTTTGTACAAGTAATAGAAGAACGGCAAGGACTTAAAATTGGCTGTATAGAAGAAATCGCCTACCGGGAGGGTTTTATTACCGCTGATGAATTAATGGCCATTGCCAAACCCCTCATCAAAAGCGGATATGGTAAATACTTGATGAGTATTTTACAACAATAAAATAGATCAGGCTTTTTTGTGTTGATACCCTGTAAAATACTGATGCATAAGTAAAGAAATTGGTAATCCTACCAGGAACATATGAATACCTATTCCTATAATTGCTTGTGTGCTACTAAATGGTAATTTAGGCGTATTACTGAGAGGCAACACTAGCAGATTCATTACTATCCATACCACGATCCCATATATCATCCCTGATAAGATTACGTGCGTAGAGAAAAAATTTACCTTAGGGTATAACCAGAAATAAAAAGCTGTAAAAATATAGGCAATCATAAAGTGGAATAGTAAGCCCCAAAATAGCATCTGATTACCCGCTACAAACGCTGTTTTCCCGAAAACACCACTGGCAATATAATAAAATATCCTGACCGGGTTTCCTCCGCCAGAGACAAGAAAATTAACTATAGCTGCTATGCCATCAAGTAAGCCTACCAGGAAACCTGTCCATAAAATCGTTGTAAACGGAGTTTTCAAATAGGCTATAGGTAAAATATCTGAAAGATTTATCTTAATTTAATAACAAGTAAAGTAGCCAATTCTTATGTACTGAAGTTAATTTCGGTATTATCCCCAATATTCAGGCTTTGGCTTAATCCTTTTAAAGAAGAATCATTGCCTATAATAGATTCCTGTAATACTACATTTTCCAGTTCACTAAATGAACCTATAATACTATTCTCAATAATGGAAGATTGAATGGTTGTATGCTCACCGATAGCAACATTAGGTCCGATAATGGAATTCTTAATCTGACATGATTCTCCCAGACTTACCGGCGGAACAATAATGCTGCCGGGAAATTGCTCATAATGGATATGTTTATAGGCTGAACGGTTCAATAAAATAGCATTAGCTTCTAGTAAAGTTTCTTTTCTGCCACAGTCGTACCAGTTATTTACCTGTATAGTGGTCATTTTTTCACCAGCTTCAATCATGTGCATCAATCCATCGGTCAGGTGATAGTCATTCTGGGTTTTTATTCCATGGTCAATTAAGTATTGGAGCGAAGAAAACAGCAATGGGGGATTATTGATTTTATAAATTCCTACCAGCGCAAGATTTGATTTAGGAATTCTAGGCTTTTCTACCAGCCGTTTGATGATTCCATTGTGTTCAATTTCTGCTACCCCAAATAAAGAAGGATTATGTACTTTCATTACACCCAGAATGGTGTGTTCAGACTGTAGTATCTGCTGCAAATCTGTATTTACAATAGTGTCGCCCAGTACAATGAGTATCTCCTTTTCCTGAAGCAGATATTCTTTCGTAAGCCAGATGGCATGTCCAAGGCCTTCACGGGGTTCCTGAATTATAAAATCTACTTTGATATCTGGATAAGTAGCTTCAATATATTTTTCAATTTTATCGCCTAAATAGCCTATTATCAGAATAAATTCCCTGATTCCACCTTCAATAAGGCTATCTATAATATGAGCTAGTATGGGTTTGCCTGCTACTGGCACCAGCGCTTTAGGCTGCGTATGAGTATGAGGTCTCAGCTTAGAACCAATACCTGCTACCGGAATAATGGCTTTCATGTAGTGTGGTTACCAGATAAAAATAACTACCTATTACCTATTCAATATATGTAATAATTCTTCTGGCATGTCATGCTATCATTTTAAATAATATAGAATTGCAATAAAAAATTTTATCAATTTATTGGTTGCTTTTATTCTGGTAAGTTACTAATTTTTGGCTCATAAACTCAAAACTCCTTTTTATCCACAAATTATTTATTTCAAAATATATTTATTCATACTGATATTCAGCATTTTACAAGTTTCATCAGTAAAATGTTGATAACTTTTGCACTTTTGTGGATAAAGTTTCATGGATTTTTTTACATGTTCTTTCCTGGTTTTTCCCATCTGTCTTTCTTTTAAGTATTTCTATCACGCTGTATGTTTTCGGCTGAAAAAATAAAACCTGTTATGTAGGCCAAAAGTATTTTTACAGTTATTATTCCCTATTGATAATTAATGAGTTGTATTACTCAGATAGTCAGTAGCGAATAGATAACCTCAACTGTAGAAATAATATTAGCCGATTTAAATATCTTATGAAAAATTATGTTCTCATTTTGATACTTTGCCTGTCAGTAAGCTTTGTATCTAACAGCTATGCACAAAAGCGTAAAAAGTCCAAAGAAGATAAGGCAACAGAGAAAGAATGGAAAAAGAAAGCCAAAAGCCTCGACCCACTCGAATATAAAAGCCTGGTAGACGAGCAGTCAAAATTAAAAAGCGAGGCAAGTGAGTTAAACGCTAAGGTTCTGGGGTTTGAGGAACAAATGAGTGTAAAGGATACTGAGATCGAAAAATTAAAAGCTGAATTACAGGAAGCCAAGACCAAACTCGCCGATGAGCAATCTTCCAATGTTACTGGCTCTGGCAGTAAAATAAGCGCAAAAGGCGTAATTTTTAAAGTACAGATTGGCGCTTTCCGTAATAAAGATTTAAGCAAATATTTTGAAAATAATCAGAATTTCAGCGGCGACGTAGATCCGGATGGCGTAAAAAAATATACCCTGGGTTATTTTGGTGAATATTGGGAAGCCGATAATTTTAAGAAATACCTGAGAGAAATGGGTGTAAAAGATGCCTGGATCGTGCCTTACAAAGATGGCGAACGGGTTAATATCAAAGATGTATTAGAAGGAGCTATTTAACTTAAGAATTTATCCAAAACAAAAAGGCTGCGTATTAAACACAGCCTTTTTGTTTTATTTATAAGTGTGTAGCTAGAAACAGCTGTATCAGATTAAAACCTTAAACTAAAGACGGTTCCCTCATTTTCAACAGATTGCATTTGAATGCTACCTTTGTGTACCTGCATAATTTGTTTAGAGAGGCTTAGTCCAATGCCAGACCCATTTTTATTGGTAGTAAAAAAAGGAATAAATATGTTTTCGGCCAGCTCTGGTGGAATACCAATCCCATTATCAACTACCTCAATTATAGGCTTATTCGTTTCACTTAATATACCAATCAGCTTAATTACTGGCTTTTCCCGGTTTTTAACGGCTTCTGAAGCATTTAGAACCAGGTTTATTAATACCTGCTCGAGCAACCTGGGATCGGCTTGTAAGGGTAGATTGGGTGGTGTAACCGATACTTTCAGTTCAATACCCTTTTTCTCAAGGTCGGTGTGCATCAACCGGTAAATGGTTTCAAATAATTCCTTTACTAAAACATTTTCTACCACCGGATCACCAATTTTGCTCAGATTCCGGTAAGTTTCCGCAAATTTTAACAAACCCTGGCTACGTTTATGAATCACATCTACACCTAGCGCTACATCTTCAAATACATCCCGTATAGGTTCCATTTCCTCTTCTCCTAATAAGTCGTTATCTGCCATAATCATGCTTTCTGACTGCGATAGTCGTTTAGAGAGTGTATCTGCCAGAGAAGAAATAGGCGCTACGGAATTCATGATTTCGTGGGTCATTACCCTAAGTAATTTTTGCCAGGTAGCTGTTTCATTTTCTTCCAATGCGGCACTCACATTTTGAAAGGCAATCAGCATGAATTTTTTACCATGCGCTTTGAAACTGGTTGCCGATAGCATAAGTTTTAGTGTATTCTGGTTCACATCCAGCTTCAGCAAGGTATGTTGACCTACTTTTAACTCGGTAATGGCTTTAAACAAAGGTTCATTTTTTTTCTGCAACGACTTTACATTTTTCATGTATGGTACGTTCAGCATTTTCTTAAATGACTGGTTCATCATTTCAACTTCGCCTGTTGTATCAAAAGACAATATGCCAGTGTCTATAAATTCGATAATGGTTTGCAGATACTGGTGATGAGTTTCTTTTTCAAAACGAAGCTGCCGGAAAGTATCGTGCACTTCGTTGAAGGCATGGCGAAGCTGTTTGAACGACTGAGGTGCTTCTTTTTCGTTAAAGTGATAAGAGAAATCAGTGTATTTAACAGCCATAATAAATTTGGCCAGTTCATTATTAGTTTTATTTACATAATTGATCAGCTCAATCAGCAATGTTGCTACAAATACACTCAGAGAAACGAGGATATAGGTAGAATAGTCATGAAAATAGCAATACGTTACCAGCCAAAGACAGCCAAAAAGAATCAGGATGCGTACCGTAACGCCGATATTGAATTTATTAAATGTCATGTTTTTCCAAACGTCTGTATAGGGCAGTCCGGGTGATGCCGAGCTCTCTGGCCGCTTTGGTAATATTCCCCTGATGTTTTTCTATCACACGCATGATGGTATTTTTTTCCATTTCATCCAGGCGCATGGCTTCAGCTTGTCCCATAGGTTCGGGAGTAGCCTCAAATTGGGTAAAGTTAAAATCATCAGGTCGTAATACACTACGTTCAGCCATAATCACAGCACGTTCCACTGCATGCTGTAATTCCCTTACATTTCCGTGCCAGGAATATTGCTTTAATTTCCGGAGGGTAGCTTCTTCAAACTGTGGCACTGCTTTATTGTACTTTTGTGCATAGATCTTGGCAAAGTGTTCGGCCAGAACCACAATATCATTCCCCCGCTGGCGCAGTGGCGGAAGCATAATTTCTACGGTATTTACCCGGTATATTAAGTCCTTGCGGAACTTATTCTGGGTAGCCATTTCATAAATAGGCATATTGGTCGCACAGATGAGCCTGATGTCTACATCAATAGGTCTATTGGTACCTAAACGGGTAATTTGCCTGTTTTGAAGGGCAGTCAATAATTTTGCCTGGTGTGGCATAGATATATTTCCGATCTCATCCAGAAACAAGGTTCCCCCAGATGCTACTTCAAACCGGCCAACCCGGTCTTCTTTGGCATCTGTATATGCTCCTTTTTTATGTCCAAATAGCTCACTTTCAAACAAAGTATCGGTTAACGCACCTAGATCTACGCTTACAAATGGCTTATCCGCCCGTAAGGAAAATTTATGTAAGGCTCTTGCGATAAGTTCTTTACCTGTTCCATTTTCTCCTAAAATGAGTATGTTGGCATCCGTAGGTGCTACTTTTTCTATTTTTTTCCGCACATCCATCATCACTTCCGATTCACCGATCAGGTCCATAAAAGTGCCTGAGTTATCTTTAATCGTTACCGGCGATGATTCTTTTACTTCCACTGAACCATTTTTTTTGGATTTGCTCTGGCTTTTCTGGTAGGCATCGGCAATAGTAGCCAGCATTTTATCATTGCGCCAGGGTTTGAGAATAAAATCAGTAGCGCCTTCTTTCAGGGAACGTACAGCCAGTTCTACATCTCCATAGGCTGTAATCATGATCACTACCGCATCTTTATCTTTCTCCATGATCTTTTTCAGCCAGAAAAAGCCCTCATTTCCCGTATTTAAAGCACTTTTATAATTCATATCCAGCAAAATCACATCAAACTTGTCTTTAGCAAGAATAGACATGAGCTTTTCGGGATTCTTTTCTGTTACCACCTCTTTCACCTCAGGCTTAAGCAGCATTTTTACAGCGAGTAGCACATCGGTGTCATCATCCACTATTAATATCTTTGCATTTTTGGAAATCATCGGACAGAGATTACAGATTAAAAGTTTTTCTTAAATTTATTCTCTCCTGTAAACAAACAAATATAATGAAATCCGGCGGCTTTGTAAAATCGTCCGATAGCGGACAATAAATTGTATCGAAACCGGACAGTCATAGATAACGTTTATTATTTACATACTGATTTTCAGTAAGTTATAGTTAGGCATATTTTTTTTGGTATAGGGTATACACCAGGCATAGTGATACTTACATAAACTGGTGATAGAGATACTTAAAGTAGGCATAAAGTTGCTTTTAACAAAGAAAAAATTAATACAATGGACAGAGTAATTGCAAAAAAGAAATGGAACTCGAAACGCATCATGACGATTGGTGGAATTGCTGCATTGGCAGTGCTGATCCTGACGAGTTATCTTTCTACCACTGGAAATACCAAACTGAATGTAGATGAACAAAAAATAACCATCAGTGAGATTAAAAAAGGAAGTTTTCAGGAATTTATTCCTATCAATGGCGTAGTGTTGCCCATTAAAACCATTTATCTGGATGCCATTGAAGGAGGCCGGGTAGAAGAGTTATATGTAGAAGACGGAGCCATGATGGAAAAAGATCAGCCAATCATGAAACTAGCCAACACTGACCTGGAACTTGACCTGGCTAACCGGGAAACCGGCGTATTCGACCTAATCACCAACATGCAGCGTCTGCGCAATGAGGCTGAACAAAACAGTATTCGTCAATTAAACCAATTAGCAGAAGTAGATAATGCCCTGGCAGAAGCAGAACGGGTGTATACAGCAAATAAAAAGCTATTTGACGAAAAAGTAATTGCTAAACAGGAATTTCAATCCAGCAAAAATTTGTACGATTATCAGGTTCGCCGTAAAAAATTAACCGAACAGACCCTGAGAAATGACTCTATTTCTACCAAACAGCGCTTACAGCAAATGCAGGAATCTGTTAACCGGACACAAGTAGCCCTGGGATTAATGCGTAAAAAAGCAGCCGACCTGGTAGTAAAAGCACCGGTTGCCGGTCAGCTCACTTCCTTAAATGCAGAAATTGGTGAATCTAAAACCCGTGGACAACGCCTTGGACAATTAGACGTGCTCGATGGTTTTAAAGTACGGGCAGATATTGATGAACATTACTTATCAAGGGTATTTGTTGGTTTAAAAGGCGAATTCACCTTTGCTGGAAAAGATTATGAATTAAATATCAAAAAAGTATATACTACTGTAACCGATGGCCGGTTCCAGGTAGATATGGAATTCACCAGTGAAGTTCCTAAAGGCATCCGCAGAGGGCAGACCTTACAAATCCGCCTTGCTTTAAGTGATCAGACACAAGCCGTATTACTTCCCAGAGGTGGTTTCTATCAACAAACTGGTGGCAACTGGATTTACAAAGTGACCGAAGCTGGTGGAAGTGCCGTGAAAGTAGATATCCGCCTGGGCCGTCAGAATCCGGAGTATTATGAAGTACTCGAAGGCTTAAATGTAGGCGATAAAGTAGTAACCTCCAGCTACGAAAACTACGGAGACAAGGACGAATTACGAATCAAAGGAGAATAACCATCGTCTGGAACCAGAACTAATCGGACCAACCCAATTAATTCTGGTTCCAGATAAAAATACATATACACCCATCAATAGCTTTAAGATTAAACAATTCATACATATGATCCAGATCGAACAATTAGAAAAAACCTACCGTACGGAAGAAGTAGAAACTGTGGCACTCAACAAAGTATCCCTGGAAATTAAGGAGGGCGAATTTGTAGCGATTATGGGACCTTCTGGCTGCGGAAAATCTACCTTGTTAAATATTTTAGGGCTACTTGACAATCCCGACGGAGGCAGCTACAAATTTCTGGGTCAGGAGATCGCCGGCTTTAACGAACGTAAAAGAGCTGACCTGCGCAAGCGTAACATTGGCTTTGTATTCCAGAGCTTTAATCTGATTGATGAGTTAACTGTTTACGAAAACGTAGAACTTCCGCTATTATACCTGAAGGTAGGTGCTACCGAACGCAAGAAAAAAGTAGAAGCCGTGCTTGAAAAAATGCAGATGATGCACCGCCGCAATCACTTCCCGCAACAACTTTCCGGTGGACAGCAGCAAAGGGTAGCTGTAGCAAGAGCGGTTATCAATAATCCTAAGCTGATCCTGGCTGATGAGCCTACCGGTAACCTGGACTCCAGTAATGGGAATGAAGTAATGCAATTGCTTACTGAACTAAATGAAGCCGGAGCAACTGTAATTATTGTAACCCACTCCAACCATGATGCTGCTTATAGCCACCGCATTGTTCGCTTGCTCGATGGACAGATTGTGATGGAAAATATTAATGAAAAATTTATGGTGTAAGTGGCCTGGAATCTGTTAATCTGGAACCAGGATTATACAGATTTTTAGGATTAAAATGATTAAAAAAAGTAAATCAATAATCCTGAAAATCTATTAATCCTAAAATCCCGGTTCCAGACAATCAATCCTGGTTACAATTAATTATGCTTAAAAACTATATAACTATTGCCGTGCGCACCCTCGTACGGCAAGCTGTTTTTTCGTCGGTTACCATCATCGGTTTTTCTATAGGCATGACCTGTGTGATGCTTATTTCTCTGTATGTATGGGACGAATTACAATACGACCGGCACCATCAGCAGCATGAGCAAATTTACCGGGTAGTACAGCAACAATATTTTACTGGTACTTCGCAAGCGCTGGCCACTACCAGTGGGCCGGTAGCGGCTGCACTTCAAAAGGATTATGCAGAAGTTGAAAAGGCAGTTCGTATTTTTATCCGGAAAAATGCTTTGCTAAGCTCCGGCGAAAGAAAATTTTATGGAGAAAATGTAGCCTTTACTGATCCCTCAGCCTTCAAGGTTTTCACTTTTCAGTTTATAGCAGGTAATGCCAACGATGCTTTAGCACAGCCGAATACGATGGTACTAACAGAATCAACCGCACAAAAATATTTTGGCCGGGAAGATCCCATCGGAAAGATAATTAAGCTGAATAACACCCCATATACCATAAATGGCCTCATAAAAGATCCACCGGCAAATTCCCATGTTCATTTCAGCTGCCTTGCTTCACTAGTTACCTTAGAACAGTTTCCTTGGATGCAGAACTGGGGCATCACCAGCCTGTGGACGTATGTGTTAGTTAAACCACAAACCAGTATTGCTGCTCTGGAAAAAAAGCTGCCTGCTTTTGTAGAAAAATATCATGGCGAAGGATATTCAGAGCGTATTAGTTACCAATTGCAGCCATTAATTGATATTCATCTGTACTCAAATATGGCCGGCGAAATTGAACCGAATGGGAATATTTTGTTTGTCAAGATATTTGCTGCCATTGCTATATTTATTTTATTACTGGCTTGCATTAATTATATAAATCTGTCTACAGCCAGGGCTACTGAACGCATGAAGGAAGTAGGGTTGCGTAAAATGGTTGGCGCACATCGTTTTCAAGTGGCATCTCAGTTTCTTATAGAAGCTGTAATTACTTCTTTGCTGGCTTTTGTAATGGCTGTACTTCTATTTTCTATAAGCCTTCCGGTATTTAATCAACTGACAGGAAAAGCATTTTCATGGTATACTCTGGATAGTAACATGATCCTGGTTAGCCTGATTATTTTTATACTAGCCGGGTTAATTTCAGGGTTGTATCCAGCCTTTTATCTTTCCTCATTCCGGCTTGTTAATGCCTTTAAGAGTAATGTGACCCATATTCGCACTGGTCTTGATTTTCGGAAAGTACTGGTAGTGGTACAGTTTACAGTTTCTGTTGTTTTACTTATTGCTACATTCATTGCCTATCAGCAGTTACAATACATTCAATCGTCTCATCTGGGATTTGATAAAGAACATTTGATCAATGTTAAAGTACGGGATGCCCAATGGCGTGGAAAATCTGATTTACTTAAACAGCAATTATCCACAGTTTCTGGGGTAGCAAAAGTGGCGGCTTCTCTCAATTTTATGGGTGAAGAACTGGATGGATCAGATGTAAGACCGGCCGGAACTCCGGAAGAAGCAACCAAACTACTGGCTGTCACCTTCGTAGATTATGATTTTATTGAAACCATGCAGATGCAAATGGCTGCCGGACGTGCTTTCTCAAATCAATTTGCCGGCGATACATCGGCTGCTTTTATTATCAATGAAGCAGCTGTAAAAGCATTTGGCTGGTCATCTGCCGAAGAAGCAATTGGAAAAGAACTGGAATACCTGGGAGGTGAACGGATGAAAGAACCCGTGATTGGCGTGGTAAAAGATTTTCATTTTGCCTCTTTACACCAGCAAGTACAACCTTTACTGCTCATGTGCTGGCCATCCAGATTATCTTCTCTCAGTATAAAATTACGTTCTGGTGATCCGGCAATTACTTTAGCTGAACTGGATAAGAAATGGCAAAGCTTATCTCCGGATTTTCCATTCGAATACCAGTTTGCCGATGATGCTATTGATAAATTGTACCAAAGCGACCAGAGGGCCGGACAATTATTCGCTGTATTTGCAGCATTAGCTATCGGGATAGCCTGCCTGGGATTATTTGGTATGACTGTATTTACCGCCCGGAAACGCATTAAAGAAATAGGTGTTCGTAAAGTATTAGGCGCATCGATTAATCAGATAATATTGTTATTATGTAAAGATTTTATCAGCCTTGTTCTGATTTCAATTCTGATTGCTGCCCCCATTGCCTGGTATGGAATGCACCAGTGGCTCAACAATTTTGCCTTCCATATTGAGATCAATATAATTCCGTTTATCATAGCCGGAGCCATTGCAAGCAGTATTGCTTTGCTCACCATCAGCCATCAGGCTATCAAAGCCGCTCTGGCTAATCCGGTAAATAGCCTAAGAAATGAGTAATTCCATTCATTCTTTTTCCAATTAAGGTTCAATCCGGGAAGATTCGTTAATAAAATGTTAATATTAGGCAGGCTCTCTGTTTTCTTTGTAAGTTGCTGCCAGAAAAACAAGTGTTGGCAAAGCCGGAAAATCTATAGTCAGATATAGTATACCCTGCCAACTGTTTTTCAGAAAACAGATTGTATAAGCAATATGTATGCATTGAATTTTACGAGGTCTCTATTTCTTCTCTTTTTTCTGTTTCAGGCACCAAAGGTTCTTGCTCAAACATCTACCAACTTGCAGCAAGAATACCAGTTACGGATAAGCCGCACTCCTCAGCCTATCAAAATAGATGGAGAACTAACAGATTCTGTTTGGAATTCAGCAGAGGCAGCAACTAATTTCTGGGAGAAATGGCCGCAGGATAAAGATAAAGCCAAGCGGCAAACAGAAGTGCGGCTGGCGTATGACAATACCTATCTGTATGTTGCCGCCATCTGCTATGATACATCCCAGTACATTATTCAGACGCTGAAACGGGACACTAAGTACTGGGACAGTGATGGATTCGCCATTGTTATAGATCCGGTAAACCAGCAAACCAATGGATTTTTTTTCGGAGTAAGTCCATTGAATGTACAATCTGAAGATTTGTTAAGTGCCAGTTCCTTTGGCGATATGACCTTTAGCTGGGACAACAAATGGTTTTCGGCTACGAAAAATCACCCTACATTCTGGACAGTTGAAATGGCTATTCCTTTTAAAACCTTGCGCTATAAGGCAGGCAGTACTAAGTGGGGCGTTAATTTCGTACGCACAGATATGAAAAACAACCAGTATTCTACCTGGACAAAAGTACCCCTGCAATTTTTAGGAACTGACCTGGGATATACCGGGGTAATGATATGGGATGACGCACCTGGGCAGGCGAAAGGAAACATATCATTAATTCCTTATATAACTGGTTCTGCCGTTACTAATCACGAAGATGGAGAACCTACAAAAGTAAAATTCAATGCCGGCTTCGACGCAAAAGTAGCAGTAACTTCCTCCCTAAACCTGGATCTGACCGTGAATCCGGATTTTTCGCAGGTAGAAGTAGATAAGCAGGTCACCAATCTGACCCGCTTCGATATTTTCTTTCCGGAAAGGCGTACCTTCTTCCTGGAGAACAACGACTTATTTACAGAATTTGGACCCCCACCAGCCAGGCCTTTTTTTTCCCGGCGTATTGGTTTAGATAGGAATGGACAAACCATACCCATTTTGTTTGGTGCCCGCATAAGCGGAAACCTTGGGAACAAATGGCGGGTAGGTCTGATGAATATGCAAACCAAAGCTACTGCAGATTTTGCGGCTCAGAATTATACAGCTTTTGCTTTTAACCGCAGGATATGGAGCCGTTCCTTAATTAAAGGCTATGTACACAACCGGCAAAATACAATGTCCGGAGAAGTAGCTAAAAAAGATTATAGCCGCAATGCCGGAATGGAATTTCTCTATGTGAATAAAAAAGGCGACTGGAATGGCTGGGCTGGGCTTCATCTATCAGATAAACATACCTATCAAGATAAGAATATATATGCCAATGCTGGTGGCGGCTATTTTGGGCGCAACTTTACCATGTTTATCGACTACTATAATATTGGCACCAATTATTATACAGATATGGGGTTTATCAACCGTATCGAAAATTATGATGCCGAACGGGATTCTACCATCCGGATGGGTTTTCATCAGTTCTATAGCGAAATAGAATATAATATCCGTCCGGAAAAGAGAAAACGCATCAACAACCACTCAATCAATCTGGCTACCTCTGTTACATTAAACCCCGATGGGTCGGCCAATGAGCGGGTGAATCAGCTCAATTATTCTATTTTTTTCCAGAATACAAGTATTCTCACCTTTCAGATAGATAACCAGGATATTCATTTACTGTATCCGTTCAGCTTTACTGAAAAAACACCTTTTCCGGTTGGCAAATACAGTTATACCTTCTATAATCTGGAGTTTTTATCTGATACCCGGAAAAGCTTTATTTTTACTGGTATTGTTCGGGCAGGGCAATTTTATAATGGAACCCTCCAGAGTTATGTTGCCGGAATTACATTCCGCAGGCAGCCATGGGGAAACTTTTCACTCGATTTTGAGCAAAACCTATTGCGCTTTCCCGGAGATTATGGCAGCACCAGTCTGTTCCTGATAAGTCCCAGGGCAGAAATCAATTTTTCGAACAGTGTGTTCTGGACTACTTTTCTTCAGTTTAATACCCAGCGAAATAATTTCAATATCAATAGCCGCCTGCAATGGAGGTTCCGGCCTATGTCCGATTTCTTCCTGGTATATACAGATAATTATTTCACCGATCCTTTTCTAAGAACCAAGAACCGGGCGCTTGTTTTTAAACTGAACTACTGGCTTACAATTTAGAGAACAGGTTATAAGGGAACAGCTTATTATTTGTTTCCCGACATGGAATACATGCTGCTGCAAGCTTCTGCACAATGCTGGCATGCTTCGGCACACATCTGGCAGTGTTCCATATGTTTGTGTTTGGCACATTCCTCGCCGCACATCCGGCAGATTTGTTCGCATACCTGTAAGTATTCCTTGGTGATTTCTGAATTTCGCTGGAGCAAACGGGCTGCCTGGGTACAAATATCTGCACAATCACGATCGAGGGAAATACAACGGACCATCATTTTAACATCTTCTTCCTGAAGGCAGGAAGTAGCACAATGTTCGCAGGCAAAGGCACATTCCAGCAATGTCTGGATAAGTTCATTGTTATTTTGGGTTTGCATAGCAGTAATAATTTAGTGTAAAACATGCTTATCTTAAAAAGTACTCTAATAGACACGAAAGGGTTACAGTGAAAGCCAGATAGTTTTTAGACTGCTTGTAAGTTTGCTATTCTTTTTACTATAACGGACAAACTTTCTGGTACAGCGGACGAACTTTTTATCTTAGCGGAGGGTGCGGATACTTCAACGGATAAGCTTTCTAAAATAGCGGACAAAGTTTCCAGGTATCCGGACAGGCTTTTTACTATGTCGGAGGGTACAATTAAGACTACAAAGCGAATTTTTATGAGTACGGATGGATTTTCTGCATATGATATCCGTTGATACAGGGTATGAGCGAACAGACACAAGCTATTCAAGGATTACTACGATTTTTACCTTTACTGCAAAACCATGAAGCGGTTTATGATAGAATAGGCTATTGGGGCGATATGACCAGCCGGGTGAGCGCAACTACTGCCAGAGATTTATTCCAGTATTTGTACCGGCATGGATTTATACTGGAAAATTTCGACTGGATGCAATGGAGCGACCATGCTTTGGCTTTTGAAGAAGACCGGAGCAAACTTTCAACAGCCGACTTACCTACCTTATACAAAATCATAACCACCCATATCCGTGCCGACCGTTTTACAGAAGGACACTATGATTCTATTCTTGAAAACGGTTTCCTGGCAGATGTGCTGCTCAGATTTAAGGAAATATCAGAGTTAAGGAAATAATAAAACAAACTAATACAGTTTTTTCCGGGCATCTGTGAAACATTTACCCAGGTAATCTCCTTACTTATCTATAATTCATTGCCCTTAATAAATTTTACTATGGAGCGTATGAGAACAAATATGAATGAGGCGTTTTTACAAGCTATGCGTGAGGAAACAGATCCGGTTGCCGACCAGGTCATTGAGCATCTGTTTACAAAAGGAGAATTGAAGAACGTAAATGGATGGCTTACCAGCCTTTCAGACAATAATGAAGCGTTACCAGCCGATCTACCCGAACCTGTACGGCAGTATTTTGAACAAACCTCGCAATTGCTAGAATGGGCAGATAGAAAGCAAATGCACAAGGGAGCCGTTTTTTTCTCCAAGCATGTACAAGCGATTTTATCGGTATTAGGCAGTTTATCCTTGCCTTATTGTTATGCCGCTGCTGATGGAGCACAGGTATTATATCTGTCGCAGCGCATCCGGAAGGATACCAAGAAACGACTGGCGGATACCGGTCAGTTTGTGCTGAATGTGTTGAATCCAAAGGCATTTGATACAAAAGGCACTGGTATCCGGAGTATACAGAAAGTACGGTTAATGCATGCGGCTGTACGCTGGCATACCCTGAAAAGTGACCAATGGAACGATGTATGGGGCAAACCGGTGAACCAGGAAGATATGCTGGGTACCAATCTGGCTTTTTCTTATATCGTGCTGGAGGGTTTACACAAGCTGGGCATTTATTACTCATCGCAGGAAGCCGATGCTTATCTGTATCTCTGGAATGTGATCGGATATATGCTGGGGATGCGGAAAGAATTATTGCCCGAAAACCGCAAGGAAGCTTACTGGTTTAGTAAATTGATCGAAAAAAGACATTTCCGGAAATCAGAAGCTGGCATTGAACTTACCAAAGCATTAATGCAGAGTTTTGAAGAACTCACTCCAAGTTCCGCTTTCAAAGGCTTGTCAGGCGGATACATGCGCTATCTGTTGGGTGATAAAACCGCTGACTTACTGGAATTGCCTCGCAAATCTTTGACAAATGTATTGATTAAACCTATTAGTGCAGTAAATACTATGCTAAGTCTGGCTGGCAGTTTGCCATGGAAGAATAGTTCTACATATGCAGTGGAAGCCATGCTGCTGGCTATTGAGCAGGAAAATGGAAAAGCTGATTTCCGGATGCCGGTTGGATTACGGGAGTAGGATTAGTCTCTTTTTATGTTATAAGTTCTGCAATTTTTTTTGTAAATAGCAACGCAAACAAATATTTTACTTATGATCTGGTTAGTTATTATCGCTGTACTGATGGTTGCCTGTATTTATACAGCCTTTAAAATCCCCAACGAAAGTATTAATTATTATAAAAGAAAAAATAACGTTCCTTAAGGAGTTGTTTTTTATTCCTGGACATATAAGAAAAGCCCGTATTACCGGGCTTTTCTGTTTTGTTTTTAAATACTGTTTGCACCTTTAAAGTCTTCCTCAATACTATTCATGTGTTTTTTATCCTGATGGCCTTGTTGTTTGGCCTATAGTGAACATTGATAAAATTGTTATAGATCGGCCAGTGGTTTCTGCGATTAATTGCTATTTTTCGGAATGGAATATCATAAAGGAAGAGGCGCACAACTCAATACCAGTAACCGCTTCAGTCAGGCAAATATCAGCCATGATCATATAGAGGGAATAGATGAAGAGATGCAGATTAGCAGCCAAACTCAGATTTTTTATGATACACCCAAAAAGCTGATCAATACCATTGAAAGCCCGGATCTGTATGCGATGCGGTCTGTAAATCCCTATCAGGGCTGCGAACATGGCTGCATTTATTGTTATGCCCGCAATTCACATGAATACTGGGGGTTTAGTGCCGGGATAGATTTTGAAAATAAAATTGTGGTCAAGCAGAATGCTGCGAAGCTTCTGGAACAGGAATTTTTGCAAAAGAATTACCAGCCTGCTTCAATCTCTTTATCCGGCAATACAGATTGCTATCAGCCGCTAGAACGTAAGCTGGAAATTACCAGGTCGCTGCTAAAAGTATTTGTAAAATATGCTCATCCGGTAAATATTATTACTAAAAATAGCCTCCTCAAACGGGATATAGATCTGCTTCAGGAACTGGCCAGACAACAGCTGGTGCATGTATATATTTCTGTCACTACCTTAGATGAAGAATTGCGGCAGAAAATGGAACCTCGTACCGCTACATCAAAAAACAGGCTTCAAACCATTCGTATATTGTCTGATGCTGGCATACCAGTTGGTGTAATGGCGGCACCTTTAGTACCAGGATTGAATCATACTGAAATACCCGCTATTTTGAAGGAAGCCGCCGCACATGGAGCTATTACAGCAGGTTACACAGTGGTGCGGTTGAATGGAGCAATAAAGGAAATTTTTTACGACTGGCTGCAAAAGAATTTTCCTGACCGGGCTGCTAAAGTATGGAACCTGATTCGTGAGATGCATGGCGGACAGGTGAATGATTCTCATTTTGGCCGGCGTATGACCGGTGAAGGTCCCATTGCTGATATGATTAAGCAGTTATTCTCAGTATCCAGACATAAATATATGAAAGAGAATCAGATGCCAGCCTACAATTATTCGTTGTTCCGGAGAGGTGGGAATTTGAACTTGTTTGAAAACTATGTCTAAGCAAATACACATTTTTAGTGATTTCTTCTGCTTAAAGTATATGAGATAATCTTTTATCAAAGACTATTGGCCAATGACAAATAACCAATCATTATATTACCGTAAAGCTGCTGAAGAAATTTTTAGATATGCTTTGGAATCTGTTGAGCCGGAAAAGCTGGTATACAAGGCAGTTTCCAGAAAAGGTAATCGTTTATATATTCAGCATCAGGAAATTGATTTAACTCAGCTTAACCGCATTATTGTAATCGGTGCCGGAAAAGCAACAGCTCCTATGGCACAAGCTATAGAAGAAATAATGGGTGATATAATTGATAGTGGCTTAATCATCGTAAAACACGGGCATTCCGTTCCTCTCATTAAAATTCAGACGATAGAAGCTGGCCATCCAGTTCCGGATGAGAATGGAATTTCTGGCACGCAGCAATTACTCCAGCTTGTAAAAGAAACGAAACCAAATGACCTTATCATTATATTGATTTCCGGCGGCGGTTCAGCCTTATTGATTGATCTTCCTCAGCATTGTATATTGGAAGAATTACAAACCTGTTTTGATCTGTTGTTAAAATCTGGGGCAAGTATTACTGAAATAAATACGGTGCGTAAACATTTGTCTCATGTAAAAGGTGGGGGGCTTGCCAGACAAATATTTCCTGCCAGACTCTTTACGCTGATTTTATCTGATGTGATAGGTGATCCGCTGGATGTAATTGCATCCGGCCCTACCGTACCCGATCCTACTACCTTTGCTGATGCCTGGTCTATAGTACAAAAATACGGCCTTGAAGATAAAATACCTTATTCTATTCATTATCATCTGCAACAAGGCATAGCCGGAAATTTGCCGGAAACACCCAAGTCAGGAGATGCTATTTTTTCAAGGGTAAATAATTACATTATTGGCAGCAACTCTATTGCCTTGGAAGCAGCCAGACAGAAAGCAACTGAAATGGGTTTTCATGCTGTAATTACTGGATTGAATATTGAAGGAGAAGCTGCAATAGCAGCCAAAGAATTGGTAAGTACTGCCAGAAAGGCAGGTATAGATACTACGATTCCAAAACCAGCCTGTTTACTATCAGGAGGTGAAACTACCGTAAGGGTACAGGGAACCGGAGTCGGAGGCAGAAACCAGGAATTGGCTCTGGCAGCGGCTCTGGAATTAGAAGCAAATGAGCCTATTGTAATTTTATCAGCAGGTACCGACGGAACGGATGGTCCTACGGATGCTGCTGGTGCTGTTGTCGATTCAAATACAATGATTAAAGCCGCTACTAAAGGTTTAGATGAGAAAGATTTTCTAGCAAACAACGATTCATATCATTTTTTCCGACAGGCTGGCGGACATATTATCACCGGACCTACGAGAACCAATGTGATGGATATTATGATGGCCCTGATCTATTAATGAGCTTTTTTATAAAAAGAAAAAGGGAAGTGAAGCACCTCCCTCTTAATCTATTAAACCTTTATCAACTAAGAAAAACTTAGTAATATAAGTTTAATCAAAAAGTATTCCACCATCAACCAGATATTGACAAACGGCTGATTTTTAGTATGTAAGTTTTATAACTTCGCAATTTGGGTGATACCAAAGTGAGTAGAATTCATCCGGAAGCTTACCCAAATATGTGAATTGAATGATCTTAGCTTAACTGGCTAAACTGACGTAAAAACCGGATATCATTTTCAGTAAATAAGCGCAGGTCTTTTATCTGGTAGGCGAGCATCGTGATCCGTTCAATACCCATTCCAAAAGCAAAGCCTGTATATTTCTGCGAATCAATGCCGCAATTTTCCAGCACATTGGGGTCTACCATACCAGAACCACCAATTTCCACCCAGCCAGTATATTTACAGATATTACAACCTTTTCCTTTACAAATCAGACAGGAAATATCAATCTCTGCACTGGGTTCGGTAAAAGGGAAAAATGAAGGGCGGAAGCGAATTTTTATGTCCTTTGCAAACATTTCTTTTGCAAAATGATACAAAGTCTGCTTTAAATCGGCAAAGCTTACATCGGTATTTACATATAAACCTTCTACCTGATGGAAAATACAATGCGCCCTGGCAGAAATAGCTTCATTTCGGAACACCCGTCCGGGCATAAGCGAACGGATAGGAGGTTTTTGGGTTTCCATTAAGCGAACCTGTACCGAAGAGGTATGTGTACGCAAGGCAATATCCGGATTCTTCTCAATAAAAAAAGTATCCTGCATATCACGGGCAGGGTGGTTTTCAGGGAAATTGAGGGCTGTAAAATTATGCCAGTCGTCTTCAATTTCCGGCCCTTCAGATACATTAAATCCGATCCGTTCAAATATTTCAATAATGCGGTTACGCACAATGCTCAGCGGATGCCTGGAACCTAGTTCATTCGGTATAGTAGGTAAAGTAAGATCCAGTGGCGCTTGTGCCGACCCGTTAGTATGCTGATTTTCCAGTAAGGCCTGAAATTCGTTAAACCGGGTTTGTGCAAAGTTTTTGAGGGTATTCAATTCAGCACCAAGGGCTTTACGTTCGTCCTGAGGAACTGTTTTTAAAGCGTCGAATAAATCACCAATCACTCCTTTCCGGCCAACATAAGCAATCCTAAACTGTTCAAGTTCAGCTGGAGTCGTAATCGGGAATGAGGCAACTTGCCCCTGAATTTCTTTTACCTTATCTAGTAGCATATGCAAATATATCAAAAGTCTCTCAACCACTTAGAATTTGTCTGTTGCAAAATTTAAAGCTGGCAGGTGTAGGTAAAACAAGCTTTTCATTTTATAATGTTCTAAACCTTACGCAAGCGGCTAAAATATAAGATTCTACGCACGTAAAATTTTGATTTTACCTGTTAATATTAGTACTTTTGCACCTCTATTTCAATTTAAAATCAATGGCATTAATTGGTAAAATTAAAGAAAAATCAGGCTGGGCTATTGGCTTAATTGCCATCAGTTTAGGCTTGTTTGTAGTGGGCGGAGACATTTTGGGTCCAAACTCAGTGATACTCGGCAATAACTCACAGGATGTAGGTGAGATAGCCGGAGAAGATATTTCTATTAAGGAATACAGCCAGGAACTGGAAGTAATGAAGTACAATTACACCAATAATACCGGCAAAAATCCAACAGAGGAAGAAATGGCTGGTCTTCGGGAACAAGCCTGGAATCAGTTGATCGAAAAAATTGCATACCAGAAACAATATGAGAAATTAGGATTGGCGGTATCTGATGATGAACTGGAAGATATGGTGCAAGGCGATAATGTACACCCGGCCGTTAAGCAGGCGTTCACTAATCCGGCAACCAATCAGTTTGATAAGAGTCTTGTGATCAATTACCTGAAAGGGATTGATACATTACCTGCTCAGCAACAAGCAGCATGGATCAATTTTGAAAACCAGTTAGGTCCGCAAAGGCTGAGAACCAAATATGAGAATCTGTTGAGTTTATCTTCTTATGTAACAAAGGAGGAAGCCAAAAGAGACTATGTATCTCAAACAGCCAAAGCAGACGTGAAATTCCTGTATGTGCCTTTCTTCAGCATTCCTGATTCTACCATTAAAGTAACAGATGCCCAGCTGGAAGATTACCTGAACCGCAACCGGGATAAGTATGAAGGAGAAGAAACCCGTACTATCGAGTATGTTACTTTTCCTGTACTGCCTTCTGCACAGGACAGTGCCTTTTTTTATGATGAGATTAAGAACTTAGCCAAAGGCCTAGCTTCTGCACAGGACGATTCTACCTTTGCCAAAACCAATACAGATGTGCCCGCTGACGGAGGGTATGTAACGCTATCTGAAATTCCACAACAACTTCAGGGAGATATTGCTACTTTCATCGAAGGAGGTATGTATGGCCCTTACCGTGAAGGCGACACCTATTCTATCTATAAATTATCTGATATTAAAGATGATACCGTATATTCTGTACGTGCCAGTCATATTTTGTTCCGTGCCGATAGTACAGATGCCGGCAAAGCAGAAGCGCTGAAAAAAGCCCGTGAAGTGCTGCAACAGATTAAAGGTGGTGCCAGCTTTGAAGAAATGGCCCGTGTACATGGTACAGATGGAACAGCACAACAAGGAGGAGATTTAGGTTGGTATACCCAGGGGGGTGGTTTTGTGAAGTCGTTCGAAAATGCACTCTTCAGCTTTAATGGAATCGGATTATTGCCTAATCCAGTTGAAACAGAATTCGGATACCATCTCATTAAAGTAACGCAGCCTAAAACCAACCGCAAATACAAACTGGCTACTATCAAGAAAGTAATTTCTGCCGGTGATGCTACCGAAGAAGAAGCTTTCCGCAAAGCCGATCAGTTTGCCGGTACTACTGAAAATAGAGAGCAATTCAGGGAGAATCTGAAAAAAGACAAAACATTAACTTCTTTTACAGCTGAAAAACTCCGTCCGAACGACAATAATGTTAATGCCCTGCAAAATGCCAGAGAAATTGTAAGATGGGCTTTCAGTGAGGATACTAAAGTTGGTGATGTTTCTAAAGAAGTATTCCGGCTCGACAATCAGTATGTAGTGGCTACTTTAACTGGTAAAACAGAAAAAGGCGATGCAACGGTTGAAGATTTCCGTACTGAACTGACCTCAAAAGTGAGAAATGAATTAAAGGCAGAACAGATCACTAAAAAGTTAGCAAACGTAACTAATATTGATGCTGCTGCTAAAGCCTATGGCGACCAGGCACAAGTAAATACAGCAACGGATGTAACCTTAAGCAGCAATACGCTTCAAAATGTGGGTTTTGATCCGGTGGCGGTAGGAAAGATTTTTGGTCTGAAACAAGGACAGCGCACAAAACCTTTCTCTGGCGAAAATGGTGTACTGGTAATTGAAATGACTAAATATACTGCGGCTCCTGACATTGCAGATTACTCTCAGTATAAAAATCAACTGGCACAAACCTATAAGTCCAGAACTTCTTATTATGTAAATGAGGCAGTGAAAGATTTCGCCAAGATTGAAGACAAACGCTATAAATTCTATTAATCGTTAAGTAAATATTTTAAAAGCCAGCTTATATATAATAAGCTGGCTTTTTCTTTATAATGCTTTTCTAATGGCTTTCCCTAATAATTTTGTTTATTTGCAGAATCTCATCTTTCCTGCAAAACCTTCCTGTAAGTCTGCGTGATAAATAAAATTAAGCAGACAATAGGAAAGAAGTGGAATGAATATTCGATTGTATAACAAATAAACTCCTTATGGAAACCGGACTTAAACACTTTCATTCGTACTGGGCCTATCTCGTACTTCTTACCCTACTTATTGCGGTTGTAAATGCCATTATTGGCTTAGCTGGCAATAAAACCTTTACATCCAGAGACCGCTTTCTCGCTTTATTTGCGTTGATCGCTGCCCATACTCAATTATTGATAGGCCTTGTTCTCTATTTCGTTTCTCCACTTGGAGCAAGAAATCTCTCAAATATGGGTGAAGCTATGAAAAACCCTGGCCTCCGGCTATATGTAGTAGAACATCCTCTGGTTAATATCATTGCCATTGTGCTTATTACTATCGGGTATTCCAGAGCCAAACGTCTTCCTACAGATAATAGTAAGTTTAAAACACTTACGATTATGTATCTGATTGCGTTAGTATTGTTACTGAGCCGTATTCCCTGGAATGCCTGGCGATCCTAGCTAGGATTTCTTTATTCGATATTACTTCCACACTCATATACAAAAACTATGAAATACGTAGTAATAACTTTTCTGGTTCTTGTAACCACTACATTTACTATTGCCCAGAATCAGTCGGCAGATATGAGTAGAATCACATTAGTCATTCATGGAGGGGCCGGAACCATTACCCGGAAAAGCATGACGCCGGAGAAAGAAAAAGCTTATAAAGATAAGCTGAATGAAGCCCTGCAGGTAGGGTATGCTGTATTAAAAAAAGGGGGAAGTAGTCTGGATGCCGTTGAAGCTACTATTCGGATAATGGAAGATTCCCCATTATTTAACGCTGGGAAAGGGGCTGTTTTCACCAATGCCGGCAAAAATGAACTCGATGCTTCTATTATGGATGGCAAAACCTTAAAAGCCGGTGCAATCGCCGGCGTAACAACCATAAAAAATCCTATTTCTACAGCCAGGATGGTGATGGAAAAATCGGAACATGTGCTCATGACAGGAAAAGGAGCCGAGCAGTTTGCCAAAGAAAAAGGGGCCGAAATCGTAGATCCCTCCTATTTTTATACTGAACAACGCTACCAGCAATTACAAAAAATCAAACAGGAAGAAAAAACCCAGCTCGATCATTCGGAAGATAAAGGAAGTCTGGATGAAGAACAATCTATTTTTGAAGGTAAAAAATTCGGAACAGTGGGTGCAGTTGCCTTAGACCAGTTCGGTAATCTGGCAGCAGCTACCTCCACCGGTGGCATGACAAACAAACGTTATGGCAGGGTGGGCGACTCCCCTATTATTGGTGCCGGAACCTACGCCGATAACCAGACCTGTGCTGTTTCGGCAACTGGGCATGGGGAATATTTTATCAGGGCGGTAGTGGCGTATGATGTAGCAGCTTTAATGGCTTATAAGGGCCTCTCTGTAAAGGAGGCAGCAGACGAAGTAGTAATGAAAAAGCTGGTAAAAATGGGCGGTGAAGGTGGTATTATTGCTTTAGATAAAAATGGTAATATAGCCATGCCATTTAATTCGGAAGGTATGTACCGGGGATATATCAAAGCAGATGGCACCTCTGAAGTATTGATCTATAAATAGATTTTAAATCTACCTCCTAAAATAGAGGAAATAACAAAGCGTATCAGCAGGCATTTTTGACCCAATCTGATACGCTTTGTTATTTTTTGTTTTTAAGACTGTTTTTTACCAGAATACAGCGTATAACGTAACTATAACACAACCAATTACAAGTGCTCCTATAGTAAAGCCAGAATGGGTACGGAACATAGACGCATCAATACGGAGTCCTTTCGGGTTAGTGGTTGTTTTCGAATCAGATAAACCTAAGGCGACCATAACTACTACACAAATAAGAAATACAAAACCCATTGTGTCCAGAAAAGGGATTTCATACACACCTTCTGCATTTTGGAAAGCAAAACCGTAAGAAGCCAGCGGAGCCAGATTAACTATTTCAGGTAACACAAATTTAAAGAACAAGGACAATAAAAAGCCACCCACAATGGCAAACATAGCCCCTGCTGAATTGGTACGTTTCCAGAAAAATCCCATAATAAAAGCCGCAAATACGCCTGGTGAAACAAGGCCGGTCATCTCTTGTATAAACTGGAATCCCCCTTTTTTATCGATGCCCATATAAGGTGATAAAACGATAGCCAAAACCATAGATACTACTACCACCAATCGTCCGGTCCATACCAGTTGTGATTCGGAGGCATTTTTCGATATATATTTTTGGTAAATATCCAGGGTAAAAATCGTAGAAATTGAATTGGCCTTGCCTGCTAAAGAAGCAACTACTGCCGCTGTGAGTGCTGCAAATGAAAGCCCTTTTAATCCCTCTGGTAGTAAATTAAGGAGCACCGGATAAGCCCGGTCCTGATTTAATTCACCATTAGTCAGCATTTCCTGCTGAAATAGTCCTTCTTTCCACAAAGTATAGGCAGCAATACCTGGCAACACCACAATTACTGGCATAAGCAGTTTCAAAAATGCAGCAAACAAGATTCCATTCCGGGCGGTGGGCAGATCAGCACCTAATGCCCGCTGGGTAATGTACTGATTACAGCCCCAGTAATTAAGGTTAACAATCCACATACCTCCAATTAAAATAGTAAGCCCTGGCAAAGAGGAATAAAAAGGATGCCCTTGCGGGAAAATCATATGGAAATGATCAGATGATTGGGAAAACATTAATTCAAAGCCCCGGCTAAGACCCTCACTTCCGAAGTGTTCAGAAACTTTATTTAAAGCTAAGTATGTAGTGGCTAATCCGCCCAGTATAAGAAAGAATACTTGAATTACATCTGTGTACCCAATTACTTTCATACCTCCAAGTGTAATGATGATGGCAAAAACAGCTAATCCAATCATACAAAACCAGAAATCAACCCCTGATATGGTAGATACGGCTAGCGCACCCAGGAATAAAATAGATGTCAGGTTTACCAGAATGTAGAGGAATAGCCAGAAGATAGCCATAATCATCGCTACAGTTTCGTTATAACGTTGCCGTAAGAACTGTGGCATGGTAAAAATCCTGTTCTTAAGGTAGATAGGCATAAAAAAAACTGCTACAATTATTAGTGTAGCAGCCGCCATCCATTCATACGTAGATATAGCCAAACCCATTGAAAAGCCGTTACCTGACATTCCGATAAACTGTTCAGCAGAAATATTTGAAGCGATGAGCGATGCGCCAATAGCCCACCAGGTAAGCGAACCCTCAGCTAAGAAGAAATCGGTGGAACTGGTTTCTTTAGATTTTTTTCGTTGATAAATCCAATATCCGTATCCGGCCACAATACAGAAGTACACAAAAAAGATAACATAGTCTAAGGTTTGTAGTCCCATTTATTTTAAAAATTATCGCGTGAAAAGGTAAAAGTTGAAGGGTAGGAAAAATTTGTTATGATGAATTGTGCTGGTTTAGAAAAGTGAAAATAAATATTGCTAAAATGTAAATTGTTTTCAAGCTAAACAAGCTACAGATAAAAAATTATCGAGACATTCATAGAATTGACACTAATCGGGAGAGCAGTATGGCAATAACCGAAATAAAATACAATTTCATCGAAATAAGTACGGAAAAATCAGACTAAACCTTAGTTTTGCCGTTCAAATTAAATACACCTTTTGTCATATATCCCATGCCGAAGTTTGGAAGTATATTAATTGTAGATGATGATTATGCCAGCAATTATCTTACAGAAATGATATTGCAGGATTTACAAATAACTGAACATATTTATCTGGCCAGAAATGGAAAAGAAGCACTGGATTTAATCAAAGATTATTGCCAGTACGACCAGCAGCCTGCCTCCAAACCCTGTCCACAACTGATTTTTTTAGATATCAACATGCCAGTTATGGATGGCTTCGAGTTTCTGGAGGAATTTGAAAAAATTGAGCATATTAAGAAAAATCCAATTCCCATATTTCTGCTTACAACTTCTACTAATGTGAGGGACATTGAAAAAGCCAAACGTTACCAGGTAAGTGCCTACATTGAAAAACCGCTTACAGAAGAAAAGATCGTAAAAATTATGGATACTATCTCAATTTAAAATACGCTGTCTGCTTAGTGTGACACCAAAATACACAGATGAGTTGGATACTTGTACTTCAAAACCAGTTATTTACAAAACAAAAACCAGGTAAGGATGGTATGATAAAGTATAGCCGATAAATATATATTTAAGATTATATCAGGCTGTTCCTGTATATGGAAAAATTTGATTTTATTATAGCTGGTGCTGGTTGTGCCGGATTAAGTTTGGCATATCATCTTTCGCAAAGCCCTTTACAGCATAAATCTATTTTACTGATTGATAAGGCACCCAAAACTCAAAATGACCGTACCTGGTGTTTCTGGGAAAACAAGCCTAATCCATTTGAGGATTTAGTATACCGCCAGTGGCCGGTAGTAGATTTCTATGGTACAGATTTTCATGCTACGCTTCCCCTGGAGCCCTATCAATACAAAATGATACGGGGTATTGATTTTTACCAGTATGTGCAGCAACACCTTCAACCTTATACTACTATCAAATTTGTTTACGGAAATATTTTAGCTATTTATGACGAATCAAAGGGTGCAGCCGTAAATGTAGACGGAAAAATCTACGAAGCAGATTTTGTATTCAGTAGTTTGTATAACTGGCAGAACCAGCCGAAAAAAGCCGGAAATCATTACCTCTTACAGCATTTTAAAGGCTGGGAAGTTCAAACTGAAACAGATTTTTTCGATCCGGCAAAAGCCACCCTAATGGATTTTAGGATTGAGCAAGAAAAGGAAACGAGATTTTTTTATGTATTGCCATTAGATAAACGCCGGGCTTTAATTGAGTTTACTGTTTTTTCAGGTAATCTGTTACCTGCCGATATCTATACTGCTCAGCTACAAGCATACGTAAAAGAATATTTACACCTACCAGCTTATAGAGTAGTACACGAAGAGTTTGGAGTAATTCCTATGACTGATCATCAGTTTCCGCGTACTACTGGTAAACACATTATACACATTGGCACGGCCGGCGGACAAACCAAAGCTTCTACCGGTTATACTTTTCTCCGTATTCAGCAGCAAACCCAGGCCATTGTAGAATCTCTTGTCAAAACCGGCGAACCTTATGTGTCTTCTTTAGCGCCGGGTAGATACAATATATACGATAGTTTGCTGCTTAATATTATGGTTAAGAACCGGCATTCAGTTAAAGATATTTTTACAGTGCTGTTCAAAAAAAACAAGCCAGGTACGATTTTAAAGTTTCTCGATGAGCGTACTACCTTTGCAGAAGATTTGAAGATTATGTCTACTACTCCTTACCTCCCTTTCCTTAAGGCACTTTCTGATGTATGCTGGCACAACAAACGGGCTGTGTTCAAAAGCTTATTTAATGTATTGTTTTTTAAGAAGATAAATTTATTTGTAAAATAAAAAAGTAGTAATTTTGCCACCATTCAAAAAAATGAAACAACAATAAACAAATAATGTCATATCTATTCACCTCAGAATCAGTATCCGAAGGTCATCCGGATAAAGTAGCCGACCAAATTTCCGATGCCATTCTCGATGCCATGCTGGCTCAAGATCCTAACTCAAGGGTTGCCTGCGAAACATTAGTTACTACCGGTCTGGTAGTGGTAGCCGGCGAAATTACAACCAATGCCTATGTTGATATTCATGCGGTTGTGAGAAAAGCTATTAATGAAATTGGTTATAATAAAGCTGAATACCAGTTTGAAGCAAACTCTTGCGGAATTATCAATACATTGCACAGCCAGTCTGCAGATATTGCCCGTGGTGTAGATGAGGCCGAAAATAAGGAGCAAGGTGCTGGTGACCAGGGAATGATGTTCGGGTATGCCTCCAAAGAAACCGAAGAATATATGCCGATGGCCCTGGCGTATTCTCACCGCCTGGTAAAACGCCTGTCTGATATCCGCAAAAAGGAAAGCAATGTAATCAATTACCTCCGCCCAGATGCAAAATCTCAGGTTACTATTGAATACGACGATAACCATAAACCAGTTCGGGTACATACCATTGTAATCTCTACCCAGCACGATGATTTTGTAAAGCCGAAAGATAACACGCCTGAAGCTAATCTGGCCGCAGATAAGCAAATGCTGGAAAAAATTAAGCAGGATATTATTGAACACGTCATTAAAAAAGTAATCCCTGCTAACCTGCTCGACGAAAAAACGATCTATCATATCAATCCTACCGGTAAATTTGTAATCGGCGGCCCGCATGGTGATTCTGGCTTAACAGGCCGAAAGATCATTGTAGATACCTACGGTGGAAAAGGTGCGCATGGGGGTGGTGCATTCTCTGGTAAAGATTCTTCTAAAGTAGACAGAAGCGCTGCTTATGCTGCCCGTCATATTGCCAAAAATATGGTAGCCGCCGGTGTGGCTGATGAAATGCTGGTGCAGGTCTCCTATGCGATTGGTGTAGCCAAGCCAGTTTCTCTTACTATAAACACCTACGGAACAGCCAAAGTAAAACTAACTGATGGACAGATTGCTGCGAAAGTGCTGGATATCTTTGATATGCGTCCCAAAGCTATTGTAGAAAGATTAGGTTTGAAAAATCCGATCTTCTCTAAAACTGCTGCTTATGGCCATATGGGAAGAGATGCTTTCAGTGATAAAGTAAAGCTGGAACTGGTGAAAATCAAGCAAAATGGAAATGGTAAAGAGGAAGTGAGAAAAGAAGAGCAGCGCGAAGTAGAATTCTTTACCTGGGAAAAACTCGATTATGTAGATAAAGTAAAAGCTGCATTTGGCTTATAATACGTATTCAACATAAATTAAAAAGGCGCTTATTGAATAAGCGCCTTTTTGTTTGCATAATATATTATTTATTTGAGCACATTTACAGCAGCATGTGCCGTCTCTTTTTCTTTTTTCTTTTTCAGTTGTTTGCTCATAGCATCTACTGCCAAATCAGTAGCTTCTTCAAATGTACGGGCATTTTCACTTACGAATAAAAGCTGTCCGGGTATTCTCACTTTTAATTCAACTAATTTATTTTCCTGTGTTTCATCTTTTCTAATTCGTAAGGTTACTTCTCCATCAATGATTCGTCCATAAAAAGTATCCAATTTATCAGCTTTTTTCTGGATGAAAGAGATCAGCTTCTGGTCAGCATCGAAGTGGATAGAGTGCATTTGAAGTTTCATAGGATTAAAAATTAAAGTGGAACTTGATTTAATTATGCTTTAGGATGTGCCTGCTCGAAAATCGTTTTCAGCTTTTCAAGCGAATTGTGCGTATATACCTGTGTAGCCGCCAGACTGCTATGCCCAAGCAGGTCTTTAATGGCATTCAGGTCAGCGCCTTTATTTAACAGATGAGTAGCGAATGTATGCCGGAGCACATGAGGGCTTCGCTTTTCTACGGTTGTAGCCAGGTCCAAGTATTTGCGTACAATCCGGTATACCATCATAGGATAAATTGTTTCTCCTTGATCTGTAACGATTAAAAATGAAGAATGATTGTTAAAAAAAGTGTTTTTTTTGCTTTGAATATAAGTATTAATTAAATCAATAAGCCGCTTACTGATAGGAATAATTCTTTGCTTATTTCTTTTGCCTGTTACCTTAATAGTTTGCTCATAGGTACTTACGTCTGATTCCTGCAAAGAAATCATTTCTGCTAATCTCATACCAGAGCCATACAATAATTCCATCACCAGCTTGTCTCTGGTGCCGGCAAAATCATCAGTAAACTCGAATGTATCCAGCAGTTGGTTCAAGCTTTGTTCATCCACAAATTGAGGCAGTGCTTTGTTCACCTTTAACGCTTTCACCTTCAGCATAGGATCATGGCTGATTATATTGCGTCGAAGCAGAAATTTAAAAAAAGTACGAAGGGTAGCAATTTTGCGGTTAACAGAAGTAGGAGTGCGCTTTTCTTCTACCAGACTTACGATCCAGGAGCGGATCATTGGGAAAATAGCTGCTTCAGGGGTTTTGCATTCATATACAGTATCCAGAAACTGGGTAAACTGAAGTAAATCAGTTTGATAAGAAGTCAGCGTATGTGGGCTACACCGTTTTTCGTACTGTATGTATTGCAGGAAAGAATCGACCATGTTAGTACCAGAAGTGTGGGCTTCGTAGTACTAACATAATCAAAAAGGAATATAAAGTAAATGAAAACTTAGGAATTTTCTGACATAAACATAGTCTGCTTATAGGCAGCTTTTATCTTCTCAGTCCTTCTTTTTATAGAGGGTTTTTCAAAGTACGTACGTGACCTAAGCTCTTTCAAAACTCCGGTACGCTCAAATTTCTTTTTGAATCTTTTTAATGCTTTATCTATTGATTCGTTCTCTTTAATATTAATAATAATCATTGCTTTTCCTTGTTTTTTGAGGACTGCAAATATAAGGAGCTGATCCTTAATTTCAAAAAGGATTTTTATCTTAATTGAGTTTTATCCTACAGACCAGATTTATTTTAGTATAGACCTGGAAATCACCAGTTTTTGTATTTCAGAAGTGCCTTCGCCAATCGTGCAGAGCTTAGAGTCACGGAAAAATTTCTCCACCGGGAAATCTTTTGTATAGCCATAGCCGCCAAATACCTGTACTGCTTCTGTAGATACTTTTACGGCTACTTCTGAGGCATAATATTTGGCCATAGCTGATTCTTTGCGCACATCCAGCCCCAAGTCTTTTTTTTCGGCAGCCCGGAAGGTAAGTAAACTGGCCGCTTCAATTTCAGTTGCCATATCCGCCAGTTTAAAGGCAATACCCTGGAATTGGGCAATAGGCTGATTAAACTGTGTACGTTCTTTGGAATAGGCTACTGCCGCCTCAAACGCTCCTTGTGCAATTCCCAGACTTAAGGCCGCAATAGAAATACGACCGCCATCCAGTATTTTTAAGGCTTGAATGAAACCTTCTCCAGGTTTACCCAGCATACAATCAGCATGTATCCGGCAATCCTGAAAAATAAGCTCGGTCGTTTCAGAGGCTCGCATGCCTAATTTATCTTCTTTTTTCCCAGCTGAAAAGCCTGGCGTTCCTTTTTCAATAATAAAGGCGGTAGCTCCTTTTGTATCTCCGGCTTCGCCAGTACGTGCAATTACTACAGCTACATTGCCGGATTTACCGTGGGTAATGAAGTTTTTAGATCCATTGATAATCCAGTAATCTCCGTCTGGTTTGGCCACCGTACGCATATTACCAGCATCAGAACCAGTATTGGGTTCGGTTAACCCCCATGCACCAATCCATTGGGCGGTAGCTAGTTTCGGCAGGTATTTTTGTTTCTGAGCCTCATTGCCAAACAATAATATATGATTGGTACACAAAGAATTATGTGCGGCCATAGACAAACCAATGGCGCCATCTATTTTAGAAAGTTCTGCGATGGCTGTCACATATTCTTTATATCCCAGGCCTGCACCGCCATATTGCTCTGGTACCAGGACACCCATTAACCCAAGTTCACCCAGTTTTTGGAAAATCTCAATAGGAAACTCTTGTGTTTCATCCCACTTCCGCACATAGGGTTGTATAAATTTTGCTCCAAACTCCCGTATTGTTTGTGCAATCATCTCCTGATTCTCACTCACTTCAATTTGCATACATTAATTGTTTATATAAAAACTTTAAATAGCAATATTTATACAAATGTACCCCATTTGATAACCAGAATGTACAATAAAATACAGAATATATTTTGGATAAGGAAATAAACTGAGAATCACTTACCCATTGTGTACAGCCCGGAACTGCAAGGCTTGAACCGCTTTTTCTTTCAGCTTGGCTTCAATCATCAGGTCGTATTCTCCTTCAGGACGAATTTTCTCCATCCAGTCTTGCATTTCATCAAAATCATTCTGCTCAATATAATCCGCATGTGAGGTTCGGGTATTGGGTTTCTGAGAAGATAAATGCATTTTAGGCACTTTGCCTTTCCAGGTAGCCACTATTTGCTCCAGTTTTTCTTCTAAACCATCTTGCCAGTTGGGTGCTGTATGCAAACATTTATGATGAAACAAGTCAAATATCATCGGAATGTTCAGGCGCTGGCAAACCGGCAATACATCATCTACAGAATACGTGGTATCGTCATTTTCCAGGGTTAACCTCTGTTGTACCAGAGGACTGGCATATTTATAAAAATTTTCTTCAAACCGTCGGACCGATTCTTCCTTATTACCATAGGCACCCCCTAAGTGTAATACAAGTAATCCCTGCTGAGGGTCTAGTATCGAGATCAACTCAGCTTGCCACTCCAGTTCACGGACTGAATCTGACACTACTTTCGAATTGAATGAATTCAGTACGGTATACTGGCCAGGATGCATTGACAATCTTAATCCATTGTCTTGTACAAATGTACGGATTTCATTGAGTTCAGCCCTGAAAATGCGCTGCCAGTCCAACGTAAATGAAGTGTGAGAGGCAAAGGGAATCATAGAGGAACCTACCCGGAACAATTTAATCCCCTGGCTTACATTCCAGGCCAAAATCTTTTTCAGGCTATCAATATTCTTGGCGATGGTAATAGCGGCCTGTTCCTCAGATAAATTGGCCAGCCTAAAGGTATGATTGGTGGTTTCGTTGATACCCAGATTTATACATGCATAGCCGATATGACGTAATTTCATGAGATAGATGTTAAGAGCGTGAGTATATAAATAACGATTCCCGACGATAGAGGTTTGAAAACAGAAGAAATTAGTAATTTTGAGCGCTGTTTTGTGTGTACCCTTTAAATACAATGTATGAAAGAGATTCTAGCAGAAGTAATTACTATTGGCGATGAAATTCTGTATGGGCAAATTACCGATACCAATACCCAGTGGATCAGTGCAGAACTGGATAAGATAGGCGTAAAAACTGTCAGAAAATCTTCTGTGGGCGACCAAAGGGCGAGAATACTGGAAATACTACAGGAAGCAGAATCCAGGGCAGATATAATTATCATCACCGGTGGTTTGGGTCCAACTAAAGACGACCTGACCAAACATATACTGGCTGAATATTTTAATTCTGGATTAACGATACACCAGCAGGCATTGGAAGATGTAACCGCTTTTTTTAGGAATAGAGGTAAAGAACTAACAGAGATTAACCGCAAGCAGGCTGAATTACCAGATAATTGTACCTTTATTTCTAACAAAAGAGGGACAGCACCCGGAATGTGGTTCGAGAAAAACGGGAAAGTATTTGTTTCTATGCCTGGAGTCCCTCATGAAATGAAAGCGATGATGAGCGATCCTATTCTGGGGAAACTACAGCAATATTTCCGAACCCCGGTCATTTACCATAAAATGATAAAAACCGTAGCTATCGGAGAGTCGGTACTGGCAACTAAAATTGAACAGTGGGAAGATAACCTACCATCACATATAAAATTAGCATATTTACCTACGACAGGCCAGGTCCGGTTGCGGCTTACTGCTACCGGCGAAAATGCAGAAATATTGCAAAACCAGGTACAACAGCAAATCGAGGTATTGAAAACCCTGGTTACTGAATATATTTATGGGTATGATGAGGATACCTTAGAAACAATTGTAGGCAACTTACTTGTTTCACAACAGAAAACCATTGCTATTGCCGAAAGCTGTTCTGTAGGATATGTTACCTACAGCATCGGACAGATACCGGGTTGTTCGAGGTATTTGATGGGAAGTATAGTAGCTTATCATAACCAGGCGAAAATAAATCAATTAGGCGTAAAAGCAGAAACCCTTTCAGCCTATGGAGCCGTAAGTGAGGAAACAGCCAGAGAAATGGCCGAAAATGTACGCAGCGTATTCAGTACATCCGTAGGAGTGGCCAGTACAGGTATTGCAGGGCCGGATGGAGGTACAACTGAAAAACCGGTTGGAACCGTATGGATTGCCTATGCAGATGAGACACAAACGGTAGCTAAGAAATTACAACTGGGTACTGACCGTATGCTAACTATTCAATTAACTGCCTTGCACGTACTCAATTTAATCAGGCAAACATTAGGTATACAGCAGTAGCTATTGAAAGGCAATTCTTATTTTGATTATAAATAATACTACTTTTGTACACCTGTAAAATTATAATGTATCAGGCTAAACTAGCTATATTTTAAAAAAGCTTGTTCATTAGTTAAACTTGTAATTGTCAATAAAGATATGGCACAAATCGAAATGTTGATGCCCAAAATGGGTGAAAGTATCATGGAGGGAACTATTCTGAAATGGCTTAAGAAAGTAGGTGACAAAATTGAACAGGACGAATCAGTACTGGAAGTGGCTACCGATAAAGTTGATACGGAAGTGCCTGCTATTCATGGAGGTATATTAAAGGAAATACTCGCTCAGGAGGGACAGGTGGTGGAAATAGGTAAAGCCATTGCTATTATCAGTACAGATGTTGAAGCTTCAAATGGAAGTAATGGAATAGTTGCTCCTGTAACTACAACAGCTCAGCAGGAAACCAAGGAAGAAGAAAAACAAGCCAGCATACTCGAATCACAAATTACCAGTATGACCGCCAGCAATGGATTTAGCCCCCTTTCTAAGCCCGCTTCCGGACGTTTTTACTCTCCATTGGTACTCACTATTGCCAGAGAGGAGAATATTCCTATGCAAGAATTGGAATATATTCCTGGTTCCGGAGCAGATAAACGGGTAACAAAAAAAGACATTCTAAACTATATTGCTAATCGCCCGAACGATATACCGGCTATTACAGAAATTGCAGTTCCAGCAACTAAAGAGGCAGATTATGAAAATAAGCAAATAAATTCACAGGTTAACGAAGTTCCCCAGCCAGAAACTTCTAAACCATCTGTTACGCCAGTACCTGAAAAAGTTAATAAATCTGTAGACAGTCAGCCGGCTGTGCTTGCGCCTACTGTTTCTTACAGTGGCCAGGCTGATATTATTGAGATGGACCGTATGCGTAAAATGATTGCCCAGCGCATGGTAGATTCAAAGAGGATTTCTCCGCATGTTACTTCTTTTGTAGAGGCCGATGTAACCAATATTGTTTTCTGGCGCAACCGGATTAAAAATGAGTTTAAAGCCAAAGAAGGAGATGCCATTACCTTTACTCCTATCTTCATAGAAGCGCTAGCCAAAGCCCTGAAAGATTATCCGATGGTGAATGCTTCTGTAGAGGGCGATAAAATCATTGTGAAAAAAGATATAAATATAGGAATGGCCGTGGCTTTACCAAGCGGAAACCTGATTGTGCCAGTAATTAAAAATGCAGATCAGCTTAATATCGTAGGGTTAACCAAGCGGGTGAATGATCTGGCACGCCGGGCCCGTGAAAACAAACTGACCGCTGATGACCTGTCTGGAGGAACCTATACCATGTCCAATGTAGGTTCTTTCGGAAATGTAATGGGTACGCCTATTATTGTGCAGCCTCAGATCGCCATTATGGCTTTCGGCACGGTTCAGAAAAAGCCGGCGGTGATTGAAACTCCCTTAGGCGATACCATTGGTATCCGTCATTTTATGTTTCTTTCTCATTCCTATGACCACCGGGTAGTAGATGGTGCATTAGGTGGAATGTTCGTCCGGAAGGTAGCCGATTATCTGGAAGGTTATGACTTACATAGAAAAGTGTTTTAATAATTTGGTTAATTGATAATGATAGACAATTGATCCAACAATGAATAAAGAGAGGTGCCTGAAAGCACCTCTCTTTATTTAATCATAACTTCAACTCAAACCCAACACTTTATTAATAATTTGGCATAGCCTCTAAAAGCGCAGCCAGGGTATAGATTGCCGGCTGTGTTTTACAATTTATTTTACCGCTGGAGCAGAAGCGGAATTAGTATCAGTATTATTTGCAAAACGAATTTCGACTACTTGCATAATCACCTGGTCTTTGCGGGCCTTATCGTTGGTGAAGACAAAATACACATCATGTATGCCGGTAGTAGCCGGAATAGGCGCTTGTAAATTTTTTGCCAGCCGCCGCATCATAGCACTTATTCCGCCTCCAGCCGGAGGTGCGGTTGAAGCTGGTGTTGGCGTATTTGGTTTTGCTGTTGTAGCAGCGCTCGCTTGTGCATTTTGCATCGCTCTGATGGGATCGGTTACTTCAATTACCGGCGTTTGCCCCAAGAGTTTTCCTGTTGGCGAACCTAAACGCACTTCCACCATTCCACCGGCAGCTTCATTCCGCGAAGAAGCCACTGCAAGAAATTCTATCGCTTTCACATCTGTCAGATCTACTTTCCGGAAACCAACATAAGAACCTGAACCTATGAGTTGAAAAGATTTTGTTGGCGTGGTATTGAGCTGGGTTCCTTTGGCCGTGTCGGCTGTTTCTGGCTGCACTGCCGGATTGCGAAGTAGTATCACTTTTTCTGTCGTGATGCCAGGAACATTACTGGTGCCTTTATCTGTATAAGCCGCTCTTAGCAGGTAATTACCTTTATCACTTTCTCCAGCAGGAATAGCAGTTACATAGTTACCTTTTAAAGGAAGCTTTTTGGCAACCTGTTTTTCTTCAGACAAACTCAGAATGTATTTGGCCATCTCCGTTGCATCAGCCACAGAGAGTTGCGGATGGGCGCTCATGGCTACTTCGCCCCAAACACCTGCACCTCCGGAAATGATCTTCTTGGCCAGATAATCTGTAGAACTTGCTTCATTTTTGTATTTGAGGGCGATCTGTTTGAAAGAAGGTCCTACCGACTTTTTGTCTACGGTATGGCAGGATTTACAATCGCTGGCATCCATCAGTTTTTGTCCGGTAGCTAAACCAGCAGATTCATCGGCACTGCGGTGACCCATGGCTATTTCCACTTGGTCAAATCCTTCTGGCGTATAATCAATGCTCATGGATACCTGGGCAGGCGTAATTTTGCTATTGGACAGTGAACCATCCTCTTTATCACTGACTGTAACTGTATATCCGATATTCTGATTGGGGAAAAAGAAAGTTTTATTGCCTTTGGTAATGGTTAAGTTTACAACCGGCGGCTCATTTCCTGCTTTTATTTCCAGCGTCTGGCTATTTGTTTCTCCTTTTGTATCGGTAACGGTTAAGGTAGCCATGTACACACCGGGCTTATCGAAAGTAACTGTTGGATTAGGCTCAGCAAACGTTTTAAAAGCCTTTTTGTTGGAAGTAATTTCCCACTTATAGGTCAATGCATCCCGGTCATAATCCTTTGTACCTTTAGACGATAACTGTATTTTAAGCGGCAGCGAACCGGCTTTTTTATCTAAAGAGGCTTGTACAATGGGCTTTCTATTTCCGGCATTATAATCAATGCGCACAATACGAGCATTATCATTGCCCTGGAACCAGGCACTGCCGTATTCCAGAATATACAAGTCTCCATCCGGACCAAACTTCATATCAATGGCACTGGAAAATTTCTCATTGGGCATAAAACGCTCCATCGACTGGTAATTGCCTTGTTCGTCCATTGTAACCACCATGATCCATCCCCGCATAAAATCTACAATGAACCATTTGCCCTCATAATAATCTGGAAATGGCCGTTTGGCACCAACAAAGTCTGCTTTCCGGAAAACAGGTCCTCCGGTCGCACTGCGGCCACCACTGCCCAGCATAGGAAATTCTGAAGAGGCACCATACGGATACCAGATAAACGCTTTTTGTACTGGTGGCAACTGCGTTAAACCTGTATTATTGGGTGAATTATTCTCAGGCTTGGCCGGGTCAAAAGGAGCTTTCGAAGTGTTGGTAGCAAAATCGAAATCAATGTAGGCTTTATTGTCTCCAATAAAATGCGGCCATCCAAAATTACCAGCTTTGCGGGCCTGGTTAAATTCATCATGCCCTCTGGGCCCCCTGTGCAGAGAATCCTGACTGGCATCCGGGCCTACTTCGCCCCAGTATATATAGCCGGTTTTGCTGTCGATACTTAAACGCCATGGGTTCCGGTGTCCCATGGTGTAAATCTCCGGACGGGTTTTGGCAGTGCCTTTCGGGAATAAATTGCCTTCCGGAATGGTATAACTTCCATCTGCTTCCGGATGAATACGGATAATTTTGCCGCGTAGATCATTGGTATTGCCTGAAGACTTCTGGGCATCCCAGGGGCCGCGCTCAGGCCGTTCATCAATAGGATCGAAACCAGTAGCTCTGGGACTGGTATTATCGCCGGTAGAAAGATAGAGATTTCCTTTGGCATCGAATACCATTCCGCCTCCGGTATGGCAGCACTGCTCCCGTTGTGTAGGAATCTCCAACAGCACTTTCTTAGAATCCATCACCAGTTCTTCGCCCCTCAGTTCATAACGGGTTAATATATTTTTTGCTTCGCTTCCGGGAAGTGAATAATACAGGTAGATCCAGTGGTTTTGTGTAAAATTAGGGTCTTGTACAATGCCCAGCAGGCCATCTTCTCCTTCTGTTACTCTGCCTTCTTTGCTGGTATATTTGGTATTTACCGGAATAGAAGCAATGGTTTTTACCTGCCTGGTTTCCGGATTATACATTTTCAAATTACCCTTACGCTCTACAAACATGATTTTTCCTGTTTCCAGTATAATAAACTCCATTGGTTCATCGAGTTTTTCGGCGAGAATAGTCTTGGTGAAACGGTTCTCTTCCGGCTTCTCCTGCGAAACTTGAATCTTACCTGGCTTTGAAGTGAAAGACCAAAAGCCAACCACCAGCAACAACAATCCAAGCCCATACAAGAGCGTTTTGATCGAATACATTTGTTTTGCCATTCAATTAAATAAGTTAGGTTAATAATGATTGCTTTCTTGAATAAAAAAGCACCGCTAAGGTGCTTGAAAAGATGAAGGAATGATTGAATCCTAAGTGTTTTTTTCTAATGCCTTTCTGCAGTATTCCACACATTTGGTTACCTCTTTTACAGAAGTAGAACCTTCCGGAACTTTGTATTCCAGTTCAACGGTAGCCGGGAAAGTATATTTGTTTTTTTTCATCAATTGCAGTACCTGAGCGATGGGTGTGTCTCCGGTTCCCCAGGGCAAATTCCCTTTTCCATTTGCAGGATTCTGGCGGTCTTTTATATGCATGCTGAGAATGCGGTCGTGTTTGGCCTGCACGAGCTCAACCGCATTGTAGCCAGCGGCTGTATAATGGCCGATGTCCAGGTTTAAAGCATTGGCTGGCGACTGAGTAAGTGCCGTATCCCAGAAAGTAGGCGTTTGCTGCTCATGTCCATGGTAAGCCACTTTCATTCCATGCTTTTGAGCCATGGTACCTAATTTCAGGGTATGTGCATCGTTACTTGGGTGTTCCAGCGAAACATGACTGGCTCCAAGTAATTTAGCAGCCTTCAAGCCATATTCAATCTCCGCATCGGAACTTTGTATATTAAAAGCATCTGGTTTAAAGCAATAAATCTGAACGCCCGCCTGATTGTACATTTTGCGCATTTGTTCAAACTTATTCATTGGGGCAGAGAGCCGCCATTTGGTTACTTCCTGCTGATAAGCTTTCCGCTGGGCATCTGCTTCATCTAATTGTTTTGTTTCATCTGCCGTAAGTTCCTGTTTTTCGTACCGCTTCCGCATCAGGGGAAAAATAGCCTGCATATTCACCGGATTTTTTGGAGCACCTGCAAATGACTCTGCCGGACCGCCCATCAATTCAACCGCACTGATTCCACAGTCTAAAATATATTGTAATGTTGCTTCTGCACTCTGATCAGGCAAATCCCGGAATGAATAGGTAATCACCCCTATTTGTACCCCGTTGATTTTTGAATTGGGTTTGCCCAGGTTTTTTATGATGGCCGGCATACCAAAAGTAGAGGAAGTGGCTAGCCCAATGCCTGCTAAGGATAGAGCGGTCGTGCCTAAAAATTGCCGCCTGGAAATGTCATGGTTTTTCATGATGTGAATTGAGTTTAGGTTTAATCGAATTGTATTTATTTTATTGAATTTGAAATGTTCTTGTAAAAACTTCTTTAGAAGAATCTGACTTTACCAGATTAATATCCCTGTCGAACACACGGTTCAGGTTATTTCCGGCTATATCTTCCAGCCTGGCTTCGCATTCCAGTTGGTATGTGCCAGTTTTCCAGGGGAAAGCAGGAGTAAAATTTAATATAGTTTCATTGCTGCTTACATCTACTTTACCTTCAACCAGATTGCCATTCTGATCTATAATATGTACTGCATGATTGAGTAATGCATAATCCAGAGATTCCTGAAATTCCACTTCTACCGGTGCTGTACTCCCGGCTTTAGGTACCTGTATAGCCCACTTTGTAATATCCGGAGACAAGCTATCCCGTTGCATGACCACAAAATCTTTACGATACTTTTGTTGTAAAGCAGCACCATTCACGTCTTGCCAGTCTGGCTGGATGAATAATTGATAACGAGCGTCTTTTTGCAGCGGCTCACCCATCGTTTTATTAGGCTGAAGATCGCGTTTAACTCTACCTGGATCAAGCCAGAGGGTAAGCAAGGTCCGGTCGGTATTCCATAATTCAGGTTGCAAATCCAAAAATACTGATCGAACCGTATCCGTCTCATTCTTGATTAATTGTATATACTTTAATGCCTGGCCTTCCTGCATGGGTTGTGAAAACTGCACATACATCTTCAGCAAGTTGTGCGGCAATGTATCTGAAGTAGGATATACCGATACAACCATAGGCGCATCGGCGGCCTCAGTTGAAGGAATTTGAATTTTTTCCAGTGATTGCTCTCCTAAGCGGACTTCATACGTTAAACCACGGGTGAACGGAATCAATGGTTCAAACAAGAGGGTTTCATCCATATTACTCCATTCGCCAAGTATGGCAGGCTGGGCTTTTTCGCTATCTACATGAACGTGCAACAACTTATTAATTGAATCTTTAGATGTATGGGCTAGCAAACTCAGCGGAACATGCAAACCGGTAGCTTTGTCTTGCTCCCACCGAATGGAGATAGAGGAGGGCTGATCACTATTGCTGGAACAACTACTGAGTAAAAAATAAAAGATCAGGCTCTGCGCTAAAAAGAACCTGATCTGTATGTTTCTATTTAAAACCATCTTTCCGCAGAGGCAGTCCATAGGTCAAGGTCGCCATTGGCTCTGCGCTGGAGTACCATTACCTGGCTATCGTCTAATTTGTCGAGTTGCACCACATTCACCGCAGGCAGATTTACAAAATCCACGCCGGCAGTGGCATAACTCTCTTTGATGGGTTCGGTAAGTGAACCTTCATAAGCTTCAATACTTTTATATTTTACCCGCATTACCGGACGGTTGCTGTTTGCCATTACCAGAAATGTATCATCTCCTTTCTTCATGGTAATCATATCAAGAGGCGAATTTCCAGCACCAAATTCAGCAACGGTTCTGCCTTTTACATGTTTGCCAGGCTTTAATTCATCTAGAGGGAATAATACAAGTGGGGTGCAGGTATAGCTGGCGACCAGGTATTTTTTTCCATTCAACTCAGCTGTGGTAAAAGTTCTGATCGGAGCATTGGTTTCATACTTTCCATGGGCAGCATGATATATTTCCAGGGAAGCCTGTTCTTGTTTGTCTGAGAAAGGAAATGGAATTTTCCGGAAGGTAGAGCTGAATTCCTGGTTAGAAAGTCCGCTTACCATGATACTTCCGTCGGCAAAGTTCAGATCTGAGATCACCATTTCCCGTAAGGAACGGCCACCCCTATCTTTTGCATCTGCGGCTGGTGCATTGGCGATAGAAACCCGGCTATACATCACGTTCTTTAAACTAACCGCTTGTATCTTATCTCCTTCCAAACTAAGCAGTACAGGGGTACCATCGCTGTGTTGTACCGCACAATATATTTTCTTGGATACCGGATTTACTACCATATCCTGGATAGTAATATTTTTGGCTTCCGTACCTAAATGGGCGGCTATTTTCTGATCCAGATTTTTGATTTCAACAGCAGTGGCTTTTGCTACCGCCATCTTGTCTTTGGTGTCAACGGCAAACACAGCTGTGCTTTTAGAATCACCAATGAACAGAATTCCATCTGGTCCGAAGGCGAGCGCATTCATGGACTGGATCGCAGGTGTTCCATTCTCAAAGCCATACGCATTTTTAACGGAGCGGTTAGCGCCCATCAGCAGCAGGGTAGTGCAAAAAGCTGCTGCCATCAGGAGGTAATATATTTTTTTCATATCAGGTAAAGGAATGGTTTGAAGGTATAATTTAGTAATTATTTATCAATTACTTGCACATTACCGGGATTTAAACTTTATGATTTAAATAGCTCGCTACTTATATGCCAATAGAGTTTGCATAAAAAGCTTCTTAAACTACGGTTTCTTTTAAGTAATGTGTATGTCAAGTACTTACGCCATCTTACTTTTCTTTTGCATGCCCAAAAGAAAAGTAACAAAAGAAAAAGGCAGCACCAATAGAGACTTTTTTACGCCAGATAAAATCATCGCGCCATCCTCCGGCTCACGCACAAAGCCAAAAAAGTCCGCGCTATTGCTGCACTACCAGCCGCACTTTTGCTTATTATAAATATGTAAGTAATATGGTTTCAAAACTATCCTAAAAAATATGCAAACTCAATTGCCTAAGGTATATTATACTAATCCAGTGAACTATACGCTACTTGATTCTCTATCTATAAGTCTAAAATTTACGAGCAATAATGATGTGCTATATAATGGATTAACCGCTTTCAACTTTATACTTTAAACTGTTCACTTACTTATAGGCAATGAATATCTTCTATAAAGCCAAAATTCCGTTAAACCTGTAATGAGATAACGGAATTTTGGAAACCAAAGCAGCGATTTTTTATCTGCTGGCTGTTTCAGATTTACCGGCTACGAGTTTCACATCAAGGGTGAATACATCATCAATAATTTTATCAGCGGCTGTTCCGATAATAGCCGCCCGGTATTTAATATCATATTTGGTTCTGTCAATTTCAATTTTAGCAGTAGCCTGAGCACTGTTTCCGGTCAGGTTTACGGTTGCCGGAAAAGTAAGGGTATTGGTAATGCCTTTAATAGTCAGATTGCCTGTGATCTTGTAATTGGCTTCCCCTGCTTTGGCTTTTGCAATAGGTTCTGCTTTGGTGATGGTAAAAGTAGAAGTTGGGTTTTTCTCTACGGAAAAGAAATCTTCAGACTTCAGGTGACCGGTTAATTTGCCATTCATGCCCTCATTGGTAACGTCCGTAACAGTGATGCTAGGCATATCCATGGTAAAAGTACCGCCGGTCAGTTTATTAGATTTTACGTCGAGTGTGCCTTTGGCGAGTTTTACATTGCCGGTATGTTCACCACCTACTTTTTTAGCATTCCAGGTCAATGTGCTTTTTGCAGGATCTACAGCCAGGCTTGAACCTTTGGCTGGATTTTTACCAGGATCAACTCCGGCAACCAGGTTGCTATAGTTAAAAATGAAGGCTAAAGCCCATACACTCAAGAAAATTCTAAATGTTTTCATACTTAGTTTAAATTGATTAAAAGGGTAAATAGAGAAAAAATGAATTTAAATTGGAGTTCTTGTTACTGACTTATAATATATAACAGGATCTTACCAAATTAACAATCTTATTGGAAATATTAAAAATGAAATAGATGGCTTGACCACAAAAATCGATCATTTGCCGTTTTCAGCCGATAGCTTGAATTGTTCTCACTGTCAACTGGAACTTTACCTGAATAGCTACTGCTGTTTCTACCAGAAAGCGCAATTACCCCATGCTATGATTGCCGGTTTGCTTCTGTTTGTATCCCCAGACTGGTTGAACTGGGTGCTACATAAGAAAGCAACTCTTCCTTGACTTCATTCAGCAGTTCAATTTCCCAGGATTCGAAAGGAAGGCTTCCTTGTATTTTCTGGCGCAGACGATAGGTATGCCACTTGCTGGTGGTTCCATAAATTCTACTGGCAATCGAATCAATATCTAAGTAAGGCGAATGTATCCAGGGTAAAGACATAGCGTGGTATATGAATATATTATTGCTTGATAAAATTTCCTCTAACAGGATTGCCTCTGAATTCAGTATCTATTAACAGTTGACCACCTTCCAGTTTTCCCTGAAAAGGAATTTCATTGCCATTTACAGATACCGTGAAGGAAAAGGTATTGCCGGTTATTTTTCCATTGGTAATCGGAGTTTCTCCCATTTGAGTAGACATAGTGCCGGTTAACTGATCACCTGCTGCTTTCAGGTTGAAGGTAGCATCAAACATACCCATTTTGCCAGCCCATTTTCCGCTCAGTTCTGCCGGAGCAGCGTTTTCTGTCTGGGTACTATCTGCAGGCGTAGTATTGGGCTTAGTGTTTTGTGTTCCTTTAGGCAGTACAGCAGGCATTTGTCCTTGTGTGCCTCTGGGTGTTTGCGGCTGTCCGCCTCCCATTTGTGCGCCACTTTCCTGTGCATTTCCGCCGCCTTCATTGCCTTTTAAATCATCATTTGTTACCGATTTACTACGTCTGGTATTCATGGTCATTTTACCGATACGGTAGCTGAACGTAACTTTAAAGCTCATATTGCGCATGGTATTTACACTAGATTGAGTAAGTATGGGAGAAGCGAGTTCACTGCGCATTTTCACAGCCGTAGTAAAGAAGTTCTCAGCACCGAAGCCAATGCTTGCCTTTTTATCGTTGAACTCTTTCCGCAAACTCAGGCTATAGATACCAAATCCTCCCTGAAAACCTTGTAACTGCACTTGCCGGCCGCGGTAAAATCCGAATAATTGTAATCCCCAGCCATCGCCAATGGTATAACTACCCATCCCCCGGATATTGTACACAAATCCTTCGTTGCTTGCCTTGTACATAGCATTCGATACATTGTTATTCAGCACTGCATAATACATATCTGTGCCTGCATTAAAGCTCAGTTTGTTGGAAAGACTCACATTGCCGAATACACTCAACCCATAGGCATCTTCTTTCCCAATGTTTTCATACGTGGTACGAATCACATCTCCAACCGGGGTTCTGTTTGCCTGGATAGACCCAGTGGTATTGCGCATGAAGGCCGAAAAGGACAAAGATGTTTTTTTGATATAAGTATTATAGCCTACTTCATAGTTATTGGTAAACTCTGGTCTCAGGTCAGGATTACCCACCGTTTCGGAAAGCGGATTGGAAGCCTGCACATTGGGATTTAAAAATTGCAGGGAAGGACGCTGAATACGACGGTTATAAGCGGCTTTTAATGTATTACCATTTTTCAACTTTTTAGAAATATTTACACTAGGCACCAGGGTTCCATACGAAGGAATGGTAATCTCATCCTGTTCCTGCTGAAACTTAGCATTGATGGTCGTATATTCATATCTGGAGCCTGCTTTTAGAGTATAATCCTTTAAAAAGTTAAGCGTATACGACAAATATCCTGAGGTTACATTCTGATCGTAATTAAACACATTAGTAAGCCTGGTGTCTGTTAAAGGAACATATTCTCCGGTAGGGCCATCAGCCGCATAGTAGGTAAAATTACTGGTTACCTGGCGGATAATGTCTTTTGCACCCAGTTCCAGCATTTGATTTTTAGCAAGCGGTGTCTGATAATCGATCTGAACAGTAGTTTCCTGGTTATAGCTTTCATTGAGGTTTTTTAACCGGCTTGTTATCGATAAATCATCCTCCTGTAAAACGGAATTTATAAAATTGTTAGTGGCATTATTCCGGCTATACTGAGAAAGGATGCTCAGTTCCTGTCCGGGCTTACTGAAATTATGAGTATAGTTCAGGTTCACGTCTACATTATTGGATAAATCCGATACATCTACATTACGAAGGCCGCTCCCAATAAAGGCATCATTCTGATACGATTGGGTAAATAAATTATCCTGGTAGGTATTGCGGTTACGGGCACCAAACTGAACGGAAGCGTTGAGGTAATTATTCTTATTGATATTGTAGTCCCATCCGAAGTTATAGCGGCCAAACAAAAACTGATTTCTGGTAGATGCCTGCTGGGTATTTAAGAATGTACCTGTCAGAATACCACTTTCATCGTAGGAATAGGTTTGCTGGGTATTGTCAAATTCTCCTTTGATGTTATATCCAAATCTTCCGCCACCACCTAAGGTAAAGCCCATCTTGCCTTTATTATAACTGCCTTGCATCCGCAGATCAGAACCTCTGGTACCAGCGCTGCCATCTACATTCAGCGAAAAGCCTTGTAAATTATTCTTCTTGGTGATGATGTTGATAATACCGCCTGAACCTTCGGCATCATATTTAGCAGAAGGCGAAGTGATCACCTCTACGGATTTAATCATGTCGGAAGGAATTTGTTTTAAAGCATCTGCTACACTTCCGGCTGTAATGGTGGAAGGACGGTTGTTAATTAATACTTTCAGGTTCTGGCTGCCTCTCATAGACACATTGCCATCTAAATCAACGGATAACATGGGTACTTTCCGCAATACATCGGTAGCATCGCCTCCTCTGTTGGTGGCATCATTTTCGGCATTATATACAGTGCGGTCTACTTTTTCTTCAATCAGGTCTTTTTGCCCTTGTACAGTCACTTCATTTAATTCCTGCACCGTAGGGCTTACTTTAATGGTTCCTAAGTTGATTTCTGCTTTGTTATCGGAAACCTTGATATTGTCTATCACTTTGTCTTCATAACCTATAAAAGAAATCACTACTTTATAGTCTCCCTCTGCTACTTTAGTAATAGAAAATTTACCGTTCTCATCTGCTACAGCTCCATCCACAGGTGTTTTGCTGGATGGCTGCATCAGGGCAACAGTCGCATAAGCAACAGGTTCGCTATTACTGGCATCCGTTACGGTTCCAGAAATTCGTCCTTTACCTGCTGTTACTAATCTGGCTGTGGCTTCGGCACCAGGCTGGCCATTGCCAGCGGGAGTTTGTGCCAACAGAAACTGACAGTAGCCTAGGAAAGTCAGCAGAATTAAAACCTTTTTCATGGATGGGTATTTTAGCTTTTTATATATTTCGTGATGGAATAAAACAAAGGTACAAGTAGGGCTTATCGCAAAAAAATACAATAGACTGCTTACCGGGAGACACCGACGACTAGCCTGTTTTAACCGATGACCGGATGGGATAAAATCAGGAATTTGTGCTTTATTTACATACAGCCAGGTCTACTAATAACCTGGCTGTATGTAAATTTCTAAAGGTGATTAGAGTGCAGGAAGCGATATAGTACGCTCAACAGACGTAGTTGGTATGGTCGTTTGAATGGTGAAATCTTTTACCTGCTTAGTTATGCCATCGCTGATCTCTACTTTGTACACGCCATCGGAAAGGTTTGATACATCAAAACGGGAAAGAGAAGCCTTCTCACTTTGTTCTACCGTTGTTTTGGTCAGGGTGTGGCCATCCGCATCCTTTAAGCGGATCACTATGTTTTCCTGTGTACCGGCCTGGGTAATTACATCAATTTTCATGTCCTGCGCACGAACCACCACAGCAGCATCTAATGGAAGTGGATCGCTGGAAGAATGGGCAAAAGTAAGAGAAGAAGCACTTACAGTAAGGGCAATGAATAGGGAGGCAAATAGCGTTTTCATAAGTTTCGTTGTTTAAAATGTGTATGATTCGTGTTTTAAATTTGATTGTATCAGTGCCTGTTCCGGCTGATTGATGAACCAAAGTAAACGCCTGCTTTTGTATAGAAAAAATGCGATAGACCTGCTGCCGTCAAATGCCGACCATCTACAGATTTGGGCCGATAAGCGGTGATTTACGCTGTTTGATAACAGGTTACAGCCAGATAATAGGTAAAAAACTGCCCTGCCATCGGTAGATATGGGGAAGTGGTAGATTAATTTCCCTTCTGAATGTTAGTGCTTGTACCTTTGCGTGTAATTTATTTACTTAGATAAACTTGAATGGCCATGGCAAGTATTTTCAGTCGTCTTCCTTTATTCCTGGTTCACGGATTAGTATGGGTATTATTGGGATTAATGCTGCTGGTATTTTCGCCACTCAATATGAATGTGACCCTGCCTGCCGAGTTCTGGATAAAGCAAGGAATATTGTTCTGTTTGTGGATAGGAGCTTTCTATATAAATATATTGATTTGGGTGCCAAAATTTTTATTCGAAAATAAAATCAATCTGTTCGTTTTATCTGCTTTTGGAACCACTCTTGTCGTGATCGCCCTGATCTGGTTAACCGAATACTCCCTGAATTTGCCAACATTGATGCACCAGGCGTTTCATCCGGAAAAGCATATTCCCGGTGAAAGCAAAAGCGTTCCTTTGTGGGCATTAACCTTTCCCTTTTTCAGTACTTTAATGGCCTTAGGCATTGGTACTACCATAGCTGCCGTACAGAAGTCTCAGAAAGATACCTTGCTGCGGCAGGAAGAAGCCTTGCTTCGCAAAACCCTGGAACAGCAGCGGACTAATTCCGAACTTTCATTTCTGAAAGCACAGATCAATCCGCACTTCTTTTTTAATACCCTCAACAATATTTATGCGCTCACCATGCTCAATGTGGAATCGTCCAGGCAAGCCTTGCTTAAACTCTCCCGCATGATGCGCTATGTGCTGTATGATACCCAAAAAGATATGGTATTGCTGAGCCAGGAAATTGCTTTTATCCAGGATTATATCGAGCTCATGCAATTGCGCCTGACAGATAAGGTGGAAATTTCATTTCAGAAACCTACTCCCCTGAGAGATGTACAAATTGCGCCTATGATCCTGCTTCCTTTTGTAGAAAATGCCTTTAAACATGGCGTAAGTTCCTTGCATGCCAGCCGCATTAGTATTGCATTGCAGCAGCAACCCGGCCAGCTGGAAGTAAAGGTTCGTAATACTATGTTCTCCGAACAAAACAAATCTCTGGAGCAAGGCAATGGCATTGGTTTAGTTAACACCCGCCGCCGGCTAGATTTGCTGTATCCTGATCATTATAATTTATCTGTAGCTGAAGATACTACCCAACATGAATATCTGGTTCACCTAACCCTTGATCTGTCATGACCCTTATTACCCTCAGTTGTATTGCTGTAGATGATGAACCCCTGGCTTTGGGCCTGGTGTGTGCGTTTATTGAGCAAACGCCTTTTTTAAAGCTGGCAGGCCGTTACAGCAGTGCGATAGAAGCCTTGCGTGGACTACATGAACAAGCGGTAGACCTTATTTTTTTAGATATTCAAATGCCTGATCTGAATGGGATCGAACTCGCCAGGGTACTAGACCGCAGTGGAGCCAATACAGGTCCTAGAATTATTTTTACTACTGCTTTTAACCAGTATGCCATAGAAGGATATAAAGTAGATGCCCTCGATTATCTGTTGAAACCCTTTGGCTATGATGAGTTTTTAAGAGCCGCCAACAAAGCCCGTTCTTATGCAGAGCGCTTCCAGCAACCAACTATACCATTGGCACTTCCCGCAAAGGAAGAACCGGAGGAAGAATATTTGTTTTTGAAAGTAGAATACCAGCTGGTACGGGTAGCCTTTAAAGACATTCTTTATATTGAAGGATTAAAAGATTATGTAAAAGTGTATGTACAGGGAAATAAAAATCCTATTCTTACTTTAACCAGCCTCAAAGCATTGGAAGAAAAGCTGCCAGCCAGGCGGTTTATGCGGATTCACCGGTCTTTTATTGTTTCCCTGGAACAAGTAAAAGCCATTACCAAAAATAGCGTACAAATAGGAGATATTACCATCACCGTAAGCGACCAGTACAAGGATGCATTCAGCCAGTTCCTCAGCCGCTGGACAAGCTAACCCAATATACCTAAGCAGAAATTTTTATAGTTGTATTTCTCATTCGGTGCGGATCAAGAGGCTTCAATATTAATTATTCTCTCCTTTTTTATTCCCATTCCTATCGGAATTACATATTTCTGTTCATAAAGTGATTTTATTGCCGGAATAAGTATCGAAGCTGTTTAGGATAATGAAAAAGATTTCCAAACAAGTGTGAATTTTGTGTTGCAAAGCATAAAATAACATACTCAATGGAAATCTTAGATAAAGATAGCATAGATAAATACATATTAGCAAATCTTTCGGTAGGCTTGCGGGGCAAAGAATGTAGTACAGAATTGATGAGAGCAGTGGTAGGCTTGATTTTATATCGGTTAAAAACAGGTTGCCAATGGAGATTATTGCCCTTACAACAATTTTTTACCGCAGAAAGCCTTACCTGGCAGGGAGTGTATTATCATTATAATGAATGGGTCAAAGACGGAAGTTGGACCAAAGTATGGATAGCCATTTTATCGGCCCATAAGGATAAATTAGATTTGTCAAGTGGGCAGTTGGATGGCAGCCATACCATTTGTAAGCAAGGAGGAGAAGCAGTGGGTTATCAAGGGAGAAAAGCGGCTAAGACGACTAATTCTTTGTTTTTAGCTGATAATCAGGGGCAAATGTTAGCTTGTGCCAGCCCACAAGAAGGTCAGCACCATGATCTATTTAATATTGAGACTTTATTTGAAGAACTCTGTGAGATGCTCTCCAAAGCAGGTATAGAGATAAAAGGTTTGTTTTTGAATGCAGATGCAGGTTTTGATTCACAAGAGTTGAGAAAACTATGCAAGGAAAAAGAAATAGAAGCTAACATTGCCACTATCCAAGAAATGGGGCAGTAGAAACTGTTTATTATCAGTATTTTGATGAAGAGCTATATAAATATCGAACCGTTATTGAACACGCTAATGCTTGGATGGACAGCTTTAAAGCACTATTAATTAGATTTGAAAAGAAAGCCATCAATTGGGTGGCCTTACTGCTGCTTGCTTTTTCAGTTCGCTTTTTACGCAAAATCAAACTAAAAACTAAATCCTAAACAGCTTCATAGTATTTATCTGGCTCAAAGCAATATTGCCAATGCGAATTTCCTCTCCAATTCCTAACTTCTTCGGCAGGCTGATCGCCATTCTACCAGCGCTATGGATAACGGCATGTACATCTGAATCGCATTCTATCGATTATCTGGGACAGACACCGCCAGGTATGCAGGCTGAGTTGTTTGCGCCTGATCTAATCAGCACTAATAATTATGAGCATAGCGCCCCGGCTTTTTCACCAGATGGCACCACTGTTCTCTGGACGGTTGTTAACAAAACGTACCGTGGTTCTCTCTTTGAAATGACCTATGTAAATGGGAAATGGTCAGCGCCACACCGGCCTTCGTTTGCCGATACTACTGCCGATGATTATTATCCTTCCTTTTCGGCAGATGGAAAGAAACTATATTTCAGCTCCAGAAGAAAAGTACCTTCCGGCTATACTCCAACCAGCGACATGCGCATCTGGGAAGTGGAACGAACAGCAGATGGCTGGGGAGTGCCTATTCCGTTTGATACAGTGGCTTCGAAAGGAATTGAGTATGCACATTCTATCGCAGCTAATGGTGCCGTTTATTTTTCTTCTCCCTTAGGCGGGGGCACAAATATGAATATTCAAAAGACGGAAAGCCAGAATGGCAAGTATATGCCTTTAGCTCTGATTCCATTCAGCATCAATAGTGTAGATTATGAAGATGGACCCTATATTTCTCCGGATGAAAGTTTCCTGATTTTTGAATCGCAAAGGCCCGAAGGAATAGAAGGCAGCCTGGACTTATATATTTCATTTAAGTTAAAAGACGGCCAGTGGAGCCTGCCAGTGAATATGGGTCCAACAATTAATTCCAAAAGCTCCGAAAGGTTTGCCAAACTATCGCCTGATGGAAAATATTTATTCTTTGGCAGCAACCGCAATATGTCGGCTGAAAACTGGGGATTTGATATATTCTGGATTGATGCGAAAGTGATTGATGAACTGAGAAATAATGAAATATCTCAAACTGCGATTGAACAGGCTCTTGGAGAAGAACTCATTGATGCATTGTATAAAAATGAAGTGGATCGTTCTGAGGTTGGGTTAAAAAAGTGGCTCAGTAGTTATCCCAACAGCCTGGACGCTATCGTAATTTATAGTTCAGTGCTGCGAAAGCAGAAAAATTATGCAGAAGCTGAGAAATTGCTCAACAATACTGCCCCTGATTGGAATAAGAATGTAAGCATCCTGATGGAAAAGGCACTAGTAAAGTTCGGATTAAACAAAGACGACGCAGCCAGAACGTTATTAGCCCCCCTATTGCAGGAAAGCGCCCGGTTGCGGGATCGATATATGTATCTGTCGAATTCGCTGCTCGATATGAAAAAGTTTAATTTAAGCGATGCCTACTTTGAAAAAGCAATTGCGATTCATTCAAATGGCTATGAATACCTGAGGCGAGCCCGTAAGCTGGCACATATTGGTGAAAAAGATAAAGCATTGGAGCATTTATATAAAGCCGTCGCACTTGGCCTCAATGCCAGACAGGAGTTCCAGAATGACCCAGACCTCGTATCCTTACAATCGGATGTCCGTTTTCAGAAATTGCTGGAAACATCAGATTAGTGCCGGAAGGGGCAATAGTCAACTTTCGGGTTATTATTTGAAAATAAAATGGCAATTCTCTTCTTTATAATAGGGAACGATACTAATTTGATGATTTCATCAAAAAATCCCTAAACTGAATCTATGAAGCCATTCTCTTTGCTTGTAAACCTGCCCCTGTATAGTTTGTTACTCATCAGTTTGGCCGGTATCCCTCTGTTGCCTTACTGGTTCAACAAAGAATCCTTGCCCGAAAAGAGCACATTACCAGCTATATCTTCCAGGCAGATAAATAGCGGAGAATCCATCATGCCCGCAACTGGTTTGCAGGAAGTAGCTAAAGATTTTGTTTTTGGAGATCAGCGCCCTTTTGCCCAATGTCATGCTTCGACGCTGGTTCGCACCGGTGATGGGAATTTTTTAATTGCCTGGTTTGGAGGCACTCGTGAAAAACATAGTGATGTAGGGATCTGGTTATCGAAAGGAAACCCAGGTAAATGGAGCCAGCCTATTGAAGTTGCTAAAATACGGGAAGATGCCCACTGGAACCCTGTATTATTTAAAAAAACGGATGGCACTATTATTCTGTATTTTAAAGTGGGTGCTACTATTGACTTATGGGAAACCTGGTACATCACTTCTAGCGATCAGGGAAAAACCTGGACAGAAGCGAAGGAATTGGTTCCAGGGGATAAAGGAGGCAGAGGCCCTGTAAAAAACAAACCCATTGTTCTTTCCAATGGAACGTGGCTTGCCCCTGCATCTGATGAAAAGAATAAGGTCTGGAATGCGTTTGTGGATAGAAGCGAAGATGGGGGTAAAACCTGGAAGCAGTCGGATTTTCTTACCCTCGACCGGAATATAATCAAAGGAGAAGGAATTATTCAACCTACGCTCTGGGAATCTGCTCCCGGAAAGGTGCATATGCTGCTGAGAAGTTCCGCTGGTTTTGTGTGCCGCAGCGACTCTGAAGATTATGGCAAAACCTGGTCGAAAGTATATAAAACAACCCTTCCTAATCCAAATAGTGGTATTGACCTAAGCAGATTAGACAATGGAGATTTAGCGCTGGTTTATAACCGGGATGGAAAAAATTGGGGCGAACGCAGGCCGCTGACGGTGGCTGTTTCACAGGATAACGGAAAAACGTGGCCTATTTCTCTGGATGTGGAAACAGGTATAAAAGGAGACGAATTCTCTTATCCAGCTATCGTGAGTTTTGGTGATACCGTTGCTGTGACCTATACCTGGAAACGCCAGCGAATTGCTTTCTGGATAGGAACATTGAAATAATACGCATATTATACTCTATCTAAGAACAAAAAGCACCAAAGTAACCCATACACATGCTTATGATGGACAAAATCCTGCAGGAAATTCATGAGATTCCTGTACGTGCCCGTGATTTCTGGCAACAGTCGACACCTTATTCCCTACCTCTGGGTGTGCCTTATTTTGGAATGGGTTCTTCCTATTTTGCTACCCTGGCTTTCCGGTACTGGGGTATCAATATTCAACCTGAAATTGCCTCAGAGTATTTCTATTATCTTTCCCAAAATAAGCCGGTAGATAAAGCTGTGATTCTTTCGCAATCAGGAGAGAGCAGCGAAACACTCTGGTGTGCAGATTTGTGCAAACAGTATGTAGCAATTACCAATAATCTGGCAAGTTCGCTTGCCACCCGGCCGCAGGCTACCCAGGCTATATCCATACAAGCCGGACCAGAACATTTCTCTTCTTCCAAAACATATATTAATACCCTTCTGGCCTTGTTCCGGGGCTTTGGTCTGGATGCTTCTCCAGTTGTAAAAACGCTGGAAAATCGTTTTGAGCAATATATTCAACAAGGACGGACAATGGCAGAAGAAGTGTATACTGTGCTGAAAAAAGGTCCGGTGAGCGGCTTATATGTTCTGGGAAATGGCCCTAATATGGCTACCGCCTTAGAAGCAGGATTGATTTTAAGTGAAACCACCAGACGTAACTTTCATGGATTAACTATAGCCCAGTATGACCACGGGCCAAAGGAAACTGCTCCTGGAAGTGTAGTGATTATGATTCTGGCAAAAGGTCCAACCTATGAACGTAGTCATACACTGGCAAAACAGATTCAAAATGCAGGAGCGAAAGTACTCTTTGTAGAAGAACCTGATACTCCAGAGCTTTTTTCGGTACTAACCAATATTATCCCTTTTAACTTTATGGCGTATTATCTGGCGGAGCGACTGGGGATTACAGATATGTTTTCTGTGGGTGGAAAAGTTACTCTGGTGGAATAATACTTAATTGTTATTTACTTAATCAGTAACAATTAAGTTTGATATAAAAGCTTGAGGAAGGAATTACTCCTGATAGGTATATCTGCTGAGTTTCCTTTATTTAGCAATGTGTGAATCAATATAATGTTTTAAAGATCTATATATTTGGAACAATCTCAAACTGGCTAAACATTTCCTGTTTTCATTGCGGTTTGGCGTAGCAATCTTAACATTGTCTGCTGGCTTTTCCAGACTTACTATAATGTTTATCTGCAATTTCGTTTCATCCATCCAGGTTAGCCAGATTGAGTACAGATTTTAAGCCTAGAACTAAATTATAGCTGTTTTAAGTAATGATTACCTAAAAAGATGCTAAGAGTAAGAGGACAAAAGTTGGAAAAGGCTATAATATAGAAGTAAAATTATTGAACTCATAAACTGTTTAAGCAGATACTTGTTTCAACATGCTTTTTCGCCACAAGAGATAACCTACAGCAGCTAGCACCAGATAGGCAAGGTATAACCCTGCTGTAGGATAAAGTCCACGGAAGTAAAAGAGCGGTATGTAAATAATATCCACTGTAATCCAGACCAGCCAGCTTTCCAGTCTTTTTTTGGCTTGCAGATAAATAGCTACGAGGCTAAAAGCCGTATTAAATGAATCCCAGAAAGGTTGAACAGCATCTGTTTGTGTGTCGAAGTAATAATAGGCACCACCTATTAACAGAATTCCGGCAGGCAGTAATATGAGTATTTCTTTGGGTAAAATATGACTTACTGTAAGTGCCTGTTTGTTAGCACCGCCATACAGCCATTCGTACCACCCATAAGCATTCAAAAACACATATACGACCTGCAGCCACATATCGGCGTAAAACTGCGCCTGATACATAATAAAAATATACAGAAAACAACTAATGATGCCCATAGGCCATCCCCATATATTTTCCCTGGCATTCAGGTACACACAAATAAAACCGGTAATTACGCCGCTTACTTCGAGCCAGTTTTGTTGCAGGTATTGAAAAGTTGTCTGAAGGAATTCTGTCAAGGAATGTGTTAATTATCAATAGTCATTCGTAAACGAAGGCAAGTTTATCATATTATTTTCAAAGTATACATATTGTGAGCAGAGAACAATACTTTAAATAGTTTAACAATTGACTATTAGCTACTTACTCTCCTACTTTTTTTACCTTAATAGATGTACCTGTTTGGTCAACAACTACAATGGGGGTGCCTTTTTCCACATAATCACCTCTGGTAAACGCATCATAAATTACGTCCTCGATCAGTACTTTCCCACTGGGGCGAAGAACAGTATAAGCTGTTCCCAGTTTACCAATCATCGGCTGGCGGTTAAAATTGGAAGTATACCCATCTTCCTTTTCCAGGGTATGTTGCAGGGTAATTTTCTGAAAACGTTTAGACTTTACGAACCTGGCTCCGCCTACAATAATAGTCACCAAAGCACCTGTCATGCCCAGACCAACAGCAACTAATGAATTACTTACGGAATCAGCACCAATTCTAGAGAAGTCAAACCAGTCATTGTCCAGCATAATGAGTACGAGAGAACCGAAAATGAGTACTAATCCGGAGATGCCAGCTATTCCAAATCCTGGTAATACAAATATTTCTACCGCCAGCAAACCTAGTCCAATAATGAAGGCGATAATTTCCCAGTTGGCAGCCAGTCCATTCAGGTAATAAGGCACAAAATATAGAACGGCGGCAATAATGGCGATAACCAGAGGAAATCCAATGCCGGGTGATTGGAGTTCAAAATAAATGCCACCCATAATAGCCAGAATTAATAAACCACTGATATACGGGTTAAGGAATAGGGCAATAAACTTCTCAATCGCCGAGAGCTCATATTTGACGAGTTTGTATCCAGAAATATTATTTTTCTTCAGAATTTCCTCTACGGAGCCTACCTGGCCATCGCAGAAATCGTATTTAATAGCTTCTGAGGTTGTCAGCGTAATTACTTTGCCATCTTCCTTAATACTATCCAGTTCGATTGTCTGGTCTACCATCGCTTCAGCAATTCTGGGATTTCGGCCATTGGCTTCAGCTGTAGAACGCATCAGCGAACGCATATAGGACTGGTATTTGTCGGGAGCAGCTTCTCCCTGGCCGGTTACTACGGTGGCCGCACCAATACTGGCACCACTGCTCATATAAATGCTGTCGCAGGCAATGGAAATCAGGGCACCAGCAGAAGCAGCATTCGGATTGATAAATACAAAAACTGGCTTTGAAAAGGTTAACAGTTTCGACCGGATAGCATCTGCATCGTTGAGCGTACCACCATAGGTATCCATGTCGATCACAACATAATCTGCTTTATTTTTTTCGGCTTCAGCTAAAGCTAAGGTTACATAGCGGGAAGTTCGTGGGTCTATTTCCGAGCGGATCTCCATCACAAACACGGTGGGCTGCGTTGCTGCTTTTTGCTGTGCCCATGCGGGTACAAACAGGCTGCTTACCCAGCATACAATAAATCCTAATTGTTTATATAGTCGCATGCTATTTCTGTTTAGAGGTGGGATACAGAAAATTTGTACTTTTCTGTATATAATTCTGCTAATTTGCTAGCTCAACTTACGATAAATTCATGTGTCAAAAAAGCTCCGTCTCAACTTTTCTTATTCCTTTTCCGGTCAGATCTGGCGCTTGCTAACAGAAGCAGAAACCGGAATTATTGTAGCAGAAACCAGGGATGGCAACCAGCGGAAAACGGATTTTGCCGCTATTTACCAGAACAAGCTTTTGTATGAATCGGTGCCCTTGCCAGAAACCTGGTGGATCAGTGCCGTAGCTTTACAGCAAGGTATACTTCTTTTACAAACCTTTCCGGATAGTCAGACACCAGTTCCCAAGGGCATACTAGCACTGGATGTGCGTTCGGCAAATATAATCTGGCAACATCCACAACTGAACTATGCAGGATTTAGTATACTACAATCAGCTGTGATAGCCACCGAATCTACGAATGACGGGCAAATATACCGGTTGATTAACTTAAAAACAGGCAAAACATCAGATTTGGCAAGATACTCTCCTCTGGATGAAACCGGAATCTCTGCTGATTCAAAAATTATCTTTCCCAGGCACTATACTTCAGAAAATAAATACTTCCCGGCTATCGTTTCATTCCTGAACCAAAAGCTGGGAATTAAAGCAGAAAAGGCCGTAGATTATGCAGAATACCAGCATTTACTTATTATTTCTTATTATCTTTACGATCATAATACCTTGTCTAATTTTTTGGTAGTGATAGACCGGCAAACCGGTATTTTATTGCATGAATCGATCGCCACACAGCTTTCCGGTACCGGATTAGATACATTCTGTATTATGAACAATCACCTGATTTTTGTCAGAGAAAAAAAAGAATTACTCAGTTATGAATTATAAATTTCCCAGATTTTTTTACGCCCTTCCTTTCTTATCTCTTCCCTTATTTTTTGCTCCATCTGTAGGTATGGCGGGTAATATGCCAGCAGATTCTATTGGCGTAGAAAAGAAAGGAAACAAAATATTAGTATTGTATAAAGTAGAGGCAGGTGAAACTCTGAGTTCTATCTCCCGGAAATACAACACAAATGTAGAGGCCATCCGGGCAGAAAATAGTTTGAGCAGCGGATTAAAATTGGGCGATGTTATTAAAGTGCCCTATACAGCCAAAGCATCGTATGCTGGCAAAAAAGTGCATACGGTAGGCGCTTCTCAAACCCTCTATTCTATCGCACGCCAATACAATGTAACACTGGAAGACATTAAGAAATGGAATAACCTCACTTCCAATGAAATTAGCCTTGGTCAGCAATTAGTGGTGGGAGAAGATAAGAATACTGTTTCCGGCGCCCAGGTAAATACTACTGCCAAAACAGAGACTGCCGTTGAAGAAACGGCGGGTGTGCAACCGGCTACTCCTTCTACTAATGCAGCTGGTAAAAAAGTGCATGTGGTGGAAGCGCAGCAGGGATTGTTCTCTATTGCCAGATCATATAATATTCCGGTAGAAAAGCTTAGAAAGTGGAATAACCTCACCAGTGACAACCTGAAATTAGGACAGGAACTGTTGCTGGAAGAACCAGAACAAGCCCTAGCCCAAGCCTCCAGACAGGAAACCGTACAAACGCCGCCGGCAAAAGAACCCGAAAAACCTAAGGAGAAAGAACAGAGCCGGAAAGAACGCAAACAAGCCGAAGAAAAAGAAGCAGAAACTCAAACGGAAGCTGCTGAAGTGGAAACTAACCGCGAAGAACCTGGTGAACCTGTCGCTTCCACCGAAACCAGACCGTCAGAGAAAACGGCTGTTAAAAAAGAAGATAAGCCCGAAAGTTATACCATTGCCAATACAAGCGGCTATGTAAAAAAAGTAGAAACTGGTATGGCAGAAGTAATTGAAAGTGGCAGCAGTGATATGTTTTTAGCCTTGCACCGTACCGCTCCGGTTGGAACAATCATGCAGGTACGAAACCAAATGAACGATTTAAGTGTATTTGTTAAAGTGATAGGCAAACTGCCGGATACCGGTGCCAATGACAAGGTGATTGTAAAATTATCTAAGAAAGCCTACGAGAGGCTGGCGGCTCTTGACAAACGGTTCCGGGTAGAATTGTCCTATATGCCTTAGTGAATACTCATCAAACCCGCAAGGTTTTAAGACGTTGCGGGTTTATTAAATCTAATTATTATGCCTCATCAAGCATTTCCTAAACCTACCGACTCTCTGGCCAAAAAGATATGGTATGTGTTTTTTATATTGCTGTACCCGGTTCTGGTTACGTTTTCCTTGCTTTTTACCAGTATTTTGCTGTTGTTCTCCGGCTTATCCAAACTGCTATTTAAGCTCATTCAATTGTTTAGTGCTAAACCTACTTCTGTAAAAAATGAGGAGAAAGTAGATCCTACTCTTCCTTCTACTTCTGCCCACTCCTGATTCTCCATTGCCAGTTAAGTATAAACACAAAAAATGAATAGAAGTACAGGCACCTACTTCGGTTTCATCAACGGATTACTATCTCTGATTCCTATCTTTCCTGCCTGGTCAATATTCCCTGGAGCTATAACAGCAGGTATATTAGAAAAATTTATTCCTTGTGAATCATCAATTCTTATGGTAGGCATTATGGCTTTCCTGATTTCTATCATTTACGCCATTGCATATTATATTAAAATTAACCAGTATGAGTCTAGAAATAAGGAGAATTTCAAAGCACAATTTAGATTTTTCTGTCTCAATCAATATATATTGATTAATACTTATCTATTTATCAGCATTGTAGGGATAAATAACTGTTGTTATGGAGACGGACAAACTGCGTTTGGTGTTATTTTTTCAGGTCCATTGGCCAGTATTATGATATTTATTTTGGGTGTAATCTTTGATTTGGTATTCAGGAAAAGATTATCGAATTAATCATTAATAAAAACGTGAGATCGGAGATATGCCATAGCAGAGAGAAAGAGTAAATTAGCATTGTCTTAAGATGTTAATCACTCTAAGCCTTGCTGCTATGCTTACAGAAATATACTTTGAAGTGGATGAATTCTGCAAACAAAATTCTCTTTTTCTGCTGCAACTCCTCAAAGAGCAAGGCTACTACACAAAGCCTTACCCTTGTCAATTAACCTTGAGTGAAGTGATGACCATCCTGATTTACTATCACTATTCAGGCTATAAAACCTTTAAAAGCTACTATATACAAATGGTAAGCAAACAATTACGCAGGGATTTTCCCGATCTGGTGGCTTACCACCGTTTTTTAGAACTCATCCCCAGAGCGATGTTGCCTATGAGTTTGTTGCTGAAAAGCCGCTGTGGGCAGGCTTCCCACACAGGCATTTACTACATGGATTCTTCCCCTCTGCAAGTCTGCCATCCCAAACGGGTGCATCAGCATCGCACCTTCAAGGGCTTAGCTGATTGGGGCAAGACTTCTGTAGGCTGGTTCTACGGTTTCAAATACCATATCCTGCTCAACCACCAAGGAGAACTGCTGCGCTTTTACTTTAGTAAGGCATCGGTTTCAGACACCAGACCCAAAGTATTGTTTTTTCTCACCAAAGGTTTGCAGGGTAGTATCTTTGCTGATAAAGGCTATATAGTCAATGCTGAAAAGAAAGCCTTTGTTGAACAGGAAGGCTTACAATTGATCACAAAAGCAAGAAAAAACAGCAAACAGCCCCCTTCTATGGACATTTATCAAAAAGATTATCTGGCAAAAAGGGGCATGATTGCATCGGTGATCGCCCTTCACAAACAAGTAGCCAACATTGAACATAGCAGGCATCGCTCGCCGGTGAATGCCTTTGCCCATAGGATGGCCGCTTTGGTGGCTTACTGTTTTTATCCTACAAAACCGGCTGTCAGTATTTATCCCCAGCAGTGGATGATTGCTCAAAATGCTATGGTCGCTTAACTATCTCCGATCTCACGTTAATAAAAGTATTGCTAAGGCTTTCATTTATCCGCTGATTTTGCTCAGTTTTGAGCCCAGTATCTACTAAACTCCATTGCATTCACTTCAGCATTTTCTCGACGAAAAAGTAGCCCATTATAATCAGCCCAGTTTTATTGCCAACGATCCGGTAAGTATTCCGCATCTGTTCACCAGCAAACAGGATATAGAGATTATGGGGTTGTGGGCATCGGTACTGGCCTGGGGGCAGCGCAAGACCATTATTAATAAGTGCAAAGAACTCATCAGCCTGATGGAGGGAGCGCCTTACCAGTTTATTACCCAGCACCAGGAAAATGACTTGAAACGTTTTCTAGACTTTAAACACCGCACGTTTAACGCCATTGATGCTTTATATTTTATCGCCTTTTTCAAGGAGTATTACAGCCAGTATATATCTCTGGAAGATGGATTTGCTCAATTTTTACAGCCGGATGATATTACCATTGAGAAAGGATTGATCGGTTTCCGCAACTTGTTTTTTAGTCTGGAATATGCCCCACAGCGTACCCGAAAGCATATTTCTACCCCGGCACTTAACTCCGCCTGCAAACGCCTCAATATGTTTCTACGCTGGATGGTACGAAAAGACAATAACGGAGTGGATTTTGGCATATGGCAACGGATTAAGCCTTCGCAACTGGTATGCCCCTGTGATGTGCATGTAGATAGAGTAGCCCGAAAACTCAATCTCATCACCCGCAAACAAACCGACTGGCTCACAGCGCTCGAACTTACCGCCAACCTCCGCCAGCTTGACCCCACAGACCCAGTAAAATATGACTTTGCCTTGTTTGGATTGGGTGTTGATGAGGGATTTTAGTAGGTATCACTGGTTATTTCTCTACTGATACTATTAAGGCATCCATATGTCCTCCAAAATGCGATGGAGCGAATGATTTTTTTAAAGTCCATATAGGTGTTTTACCCTTCTTTAGAATAGCTCGATGAAGACAATCAATAATACTATTGTTATTTTGTGGGATATTTCCATTCATTACTAAAGTAAAAAAATTGCCAATAAGTGTTTTGATTAAAGCATAACCATCAAGATGTGAAATACTATGATGAGATTCAGGTATATCTGCAAAACTAGATTTTAAAATGACTATACTTATTTTATTAACAGTTTCAGCAAGTTGTTCGAAGGTTAAGTATTGGGACTTTCTATCAATTATCACCGGTATATAAGCGATTGGTGTAGGATCAATTTTAAATTGAGCTAATCCTGAAGCAGCTATAAATCTTTGCCTAGGATTAAGATCTAATGATATTAAAATATCAAATTGTTCTTGCGCCCAAGCTAACAGCACATTTTCTGATATTGCATAATTAACACCCTCTCTTTTTGCGGATTTAGGAGTATAATCAATGAAACCAGTAAATAATAAATTATCTCGTTCATGAACAGAGCTGGCTAAACCCCAATTGTTCTAATATTTAGAAATCTTAGCTCATTAGCAAATTCTGTGGAAATGGTTGCTAATCCCAATACTTTCCCATTTTCTTTAATAGGCCGTAACCGGCTAACATATGTATCAATATAATTAGAAACTGTATTTGGATTCCTATACTTTGAAAAAGAGATTCTATTTAACCAAACATTAGGATCAAATTCGCTATCTTCTATATTATGATGTATTAGAGTTTCAGTTTTTTCATTTGAAAAATAAACAGATACATCTAATCCTGCACAGATTGCAGATACATAATCTTCAAAAGGGACATTGAAATTAACTTCATTTATAATATTTAGTTTAATTTCAATTTGTAAATTATGAGGTAAGACATTCGATTTTAATTTGAGTTTTATTTGGGTTGATATTGCTGAGTTAAAATTTTCAGATGGACCTTTTTTGAGTAATGGCCGAAGTGAAAGTCCATTTTTAAATAGGAGTTGATGAGCGTTTGATGATCCATCTTTCCAGGGCTTTGTTGTCACATATACTTCTTCTGCAACCATGAAGACAGAATAAAAACCAATACCAAATTGACCAACCGCTTTAAATTTTGAAGATCGTAGTCCTGGAAATTCACTTTGAACAAGTGAGGAAGTCCAAAAGCTAGTCCCAAAATCTAGAAAGGGTCCAGTAAGAACACGCTCAGTCATACCTACCCCATTATCTTCAACTATTAGCCAAGTCTCCTCTTTTTCCTGAAGTATTTTTACTGTTATCTTACCATTAAAGCATGTTTCTATTACTTCTCTCGCTTTGATCGCATCTCGGGCATTTTGTATAAGCTCCCTTATAGTAATTTCCAATATATCTACACCAGCACCATAGAGTTTTTCACCTCCCAAGTTTTGTATTAATTTCTCAATATTTCCAACATGAATCTCTGCTGTGCAAGGAGTCCAGCCATCCACCTTAATAAATTTGGCCATTAATTCTGGCGATTCTACACCTTTAACTCTTTTAACTTGAAAAGAGCTTTTATTTTTGTTCTCTAATAATGCGTTACATGCACGAATCTCTTTATCAACTAAAACTATTGCATCAAATGCAACCCACCAGGATTCAGATTCAGATTCTTTAAAGCTTCTTGTCGAAGTAAACAAAATAGTATTTTGGTTTGGATCAGACTGATCTAAATCCACGCAAGCCAATCTATTTTGTGCCTGCCAATGATTGAAAGATATTCCTTTCCTTTTTAACAGAGCATGTAGAAAATCTGGTGCTCTTTCATTATCAATATGAGCAGCATCAGCACATCTCAGTAAGCAGGCTATTTTAACCGGATCAATTCTCCAATCTCTGGGAAATCCACTAAGAGAATTTACTTGTTCAGGCAAAACATTTGCTACTTTTTCTATATCCCAATGATGGCTTGCTGCTATCTGTCCTATCAATGGACCTAGGTGCTTACGTAGAGTCGCATTTTCTATAAGATAAACAGCTTGTTGTGTATCCGGATCAGTCCATTTTTTCTCTGTAAGGACTTCAGCTTGACTGGCATGTAAGTGACGTAATGAAGCAAAATCTGCTTCAGCCTTTAACTCAGTATCAAGGATATTTCTTTTGCTGTCTAATAAAGCTGTATAAGCATCTTTCCAAGTAGTTGTTTCCCGAACACCTTCAATTCCATTATCATAAGCTTCAAAGCACAATGCAGAATCGTGGAGTAAGATTGCACCACCTAGTACAAATCCTTCAATAGGGTTTAACGGAAATTGATCCCCAGCTATCAAACTAGCTGTTTCCCATAATGCATCTAAATGACTAATTTCATGTTGGGTCAGCCCTGGTAGATGAGCAGCTATTCTGGAAACAAGTTGAGCTGTATTCTCTCTAAATTTAATAAAAGAAGATCGAAGCTCATCTTTCTTTAAAGAAACTAAATCATTAGGTATGTCATTAGGCTTTGCTGCAAGTGAATTTCTCCAAAGAGAGGTATTAATTATTCTATCTATTGACATTTTTAGGCTAAAATATTATCTAATATAGCCAATATTATGTTATAAAAAGCTTGTAAATAACTATATCGGCTATGCAAGCAGCCAGAACAAACCTGTAACCTGCCAGAACGATAATGTAAACAAGCAGAACAAGGTTGTAAGCTGACAGAGCGGCAGTGTAAATAGTCAGAACAGTTTTGTTAACTCAAAGAACAAACCTGTAAACCAATAGAACAAGCTTGTAAGCGGGCATAACAAAACTGCTAAGGTCTTAAACCATTCTGGAAAACAGTCTGTTTACAGCTACATCACTGAAAATCTTTTAGCTTTTCAATGGCTTCGGCATAAGTGTTTAGTAAACCAGGCGTACGATCTATGGCCCAGCCCTTATAATTATCTTTTACCAGAATCAGCGATTGCCGTAGGTTTTCAGGCCGCCTCGATTCCCTGGTGAGTAAGACTTTGGCTATTTCATCTTCTATTTTCTCAATTCTCTGGTGCTGTCGGGAAATATTATTGAGAAGCGACATGGTGGCTGGGTCTATTTTCGATGATATGTTGTTGCTTTTGGCCGTTTCCCAGGCCGTCCAGTCGAAATCTTCCAGCATAATACCATCGGGAGCAAATGCTTCCAGGTGAAGTTCGCCTTGAGAAATGAACTGTTTGGAATACGCTTCATTCACCAGGGCAGAATCGATGTTATGCAATACCAGCAGGTGATATTCATATTGTTGCTGGAGTAATTGCTTATTATTGATCAATTCGGTTCGTACATTCCGCAGCATTTCCCGGGTTTGGCTTCTTTCCATCCAGTTATTGCGGATTTCATTCAGGATCAGCGCAAGCAATACGCTGAATACAATGAGTAGTGCATCAGCCAGGTATTCTTCCTTGCTTTTGCCAAATTTCTTTCCTGAAGGCTTACCTGGTTGTGACTGTATGGGTGCCTCCCCTTCCGAAGGTGTAATTATTTCCATGCCTGTATAGCGTCGTTACTATAAATGAAAGGTATCCTTTTCTGCCCTAAAATCATAACCGATTCACGCTATTGCAGAATAGAGATTAAGCGTAACATGTAGCAATTATTGTATAAAGCCTGTGTATATTGCCATATGGAACAGCCAAACCAGCCAGCCAATTTTTCACTGGAACATGCTTTTAAACGGATTAAAGAAATTCAGACTTTATTACAAGGCGGAGCCCTCCCCTTTGAGGAATCATTACGACTGTTTGAAGAAGGAGAAAAACTGATTCAGCAGAGCCAGCAGTATCTGAGCCAGGCCGAACTCAACATACAATACCTGACCGGAGAAAAACCTGCTGAAAACGAATAAAATTACCTGTAAGCTATGCCTGCTTATTTTTGCGGCACCAGTACTTTCAACCGGCGTATATACCAGAACAATCCCAGCACGGTTACTGCCAGAATCCCTGTAATGATTTTGAATACAGACAAAGTTTTGGCCTGCGACTCGAAAGTTTCCTGCTGGGTTTGCAGTTCGCTGGTTTTGAGCTTTACCTGGGCTTCCAGCTTTTCCTGTTCATCTTTTAATGTACCGATCCGTTCTATATACTCCCGGTTGTTATTTATAAAACTAGATTCTTTCTGGGTGCTTTGTAATCTTACCTGGGAGCTTTGCAGACGCACTTCCCGGATGATCTCAGTATCCTTATTGATGATTTCCTTGAGCGTAGTAATGATATTGAGCAGATCCTTTTTAGATTTTTTCCCGAATAAGGAACTGTTTTGCTGGTTAAAATGGTCGTAAGATTTGTACAATTCATCTCTCTCTTTGAGCAAACGGGTCATATTATCCTGGGCAGTAGCCGGAAACAGATAAAGCAGGGAAAAAGTGAATAAAAGAAGAAACTTAGTCATAAAAAATATATGTATGAGTGGCCTAATCTAATAACGAGTTTTTCTTGACCAGCAGTCTGAGAGGTAAAAATAAAATCCATACAACCAGCCCGATAGCTCCAACAGTTAAAATCCAGGTATATTGTGAGACATCAGCATCTTCTGAGGTATTCAAACGCAGCAGCGCATATATGCAGAGAATTACCCACAGCACTACAATCACAACAAGGCTATTCAGCCAGTCACGCAAAATTTCGCGAAACTCCTCCTGATTATCCTGGTCTCTTAACCAATAAGTACGGTTAGGCATAGGAAACAGTTTTGCCGGAACCGAAAAAATTAATCTGGCCAGTAAAGAAACAGCCATATAAAAAATGACTACAAAAATACCTGTGGCATAAAACAGGGTTGGCTTATCAATAAAAGCATCCGGGCGGTCAAATTCAGTATAGTGAATAGCTACTTTCGACGGCAGATAGTAATATGCCAGGAATAACGTAATAAGAAAAGCGGCCAGCGACAGAAACTTCATAAACCGCAACATCAAATATCCAGCCTTCATAAAAAGAGTAAGTGAGTATCAAAACAATCGGACAAAGATTGTAAATGTTTAGCTATACCAGAAAAAGTTTTTAATTTGTTGGCAGTAAACCTTGAAATTCCATACGCTGGTAAAGAATTTTTCTGCTTCCATCCATTAATTATTGTCTGATGAAACCCCTGATAGATAATTTTTCTGCACAATCGGCACAGTACCTACAATTCCGGCCAGTGTATCCACAAGCTTTGCTCGATTTTGTAATTACCCAGGTTCATTCGAAGAAAGCAGCCTGGGATTGTGGTACTGGAAACGGGCAGGTAGCCATACAACTAGCCAGTTCATTTGGCCGGGTAAGTGCTACAGATATTAGTGCTGCACAACTCAGCCAGGCACCTGCATTGCCAAATTTAACCTATTTGCAAACCAGAGCCGAACAAACTCCTTTTGAACCCGATTCTTTCGACCTGATCACCGTAGCCCAGGCCATTCACTGGTTCGACTTTGAGCGTTTTTATCAGGAAGTAAACCGCACTGGCCGGAAAGGTGGCATACTTGCTGTGTGGGGATATGGATTATTGCAGGTAAATCCGGAGATTGATCGTGTGTTGATGCCTTTCTATAAAGAAAAAATTGGCCCTTACTGGGATAAGGAAAGAAAATACATAGACGACCATTATCAGACCATTCCTTTTCCTTTCCGGGAAATACAGGCACCTACTTTTGCGATTCAAGTGCAATGGGATTTATCCGAACTGACAGGCTATCTACAAACCTGGTCGAGTGTGCAAAAATATATATTTGCCCATGGTGAAAATCCGGTGCAGGCATTACTGCTTGAATTAAGGACGCACTGGTTACTACCAGAAGAGAAAAAGCAAGTGACCTTTCCTTTGTTTATGCGGATCGGCTATATTGATAAATAAAGGTATATTCCTAAATGCATTAACAGCTATTTTATCTGAAATATATTACCTTTTAAGATAATAGCCACCTACCCAGTATTACACAAAGCCAGACCTTTATGTCCACACAAACCAAACAACCGCAAACCGACCCCTATCAACGAACGGACCTTACCCTGAGGGAACCTCCAAAAACATTTACAGAAACCCTGCGGTATTTAGGTCCAGGCTTTGTATTATCGGCGGCTATTGTAGGCTCTGGCGAACTCATTGCTACGACTACATTAGGGGCAAAAGCTGGCTTTGTTACCTTCTGGGTGATTATTGTAAGCTGTCTGGTAAAAGTGGCTTTGCAACTGGAATTCGGCAAACATGCCATCCACAGCGGAGAATCTACCATGTATTCGCTTAACCAGTTGCCTGGGCCCAGGTTTGGAAAGGCAAAAGCCAACTGGTCGTTGTGGGTTTGGTTGTTTATTCAGCTATTTAAATTTTTGCAGGTAGGTGGCATAGTGGGCGGCGTAGCAATTATCTTAAATATCATCTTTCCTGCCATTACAATTACCTTCTGGGCTATTATTGTAACGGTTATTACTTCTTTGCTAGTATACAAAGGCTATTATACAATAGTAGAAAAGGCCTCCCTGGTGATGATTGGGATTTTTACCATTTTCACACTGGCTTCCTTATTTTTCTTACAATACACCAGCTATGCCATTACCTGGCCGCAATTACAGGAAGGGCTAAGTTTTCGTTTGCCTCCGGCTACCGTAGCAGTGGCAGTAGCAGCCTTTGGAATTACAGGCGTGGGTGGCGACGAAATTATGTACTATAACTACTGGTGCCTGGAAAAAGGTTATGCCGCCTATACTGGTTCTTATCAGAATACGCCCGAATGGGAACATAGGGCAAGAGGCTGGATAAAAGTAATGTATATTGACGCCCTGTTTGCTATGGTTGTATACACTTCTGTAACGGCTGCCTTTTATCTATTGGGTGCAGCTGTTTTACATGCCAAAGGAAGTATTCCCGAAGGATATGCCATGGTGGAAACCCTCTCCCAAATGTACACAGAAACCCTGGGCAGCTGGGCAAGATCTATTTTTCTGGCAGGTGCTTTTGTGGTACTTTACTCTACCTTATTTGCTGCTGCTGCTGCCTGGATACGTATTTTTTCAGATAATTTCGGACAAATGGGCTGGATTAATTTTTACAACCCAGGTACCAGAAAAAAGGTAATGGCATGGCTTGCCTGGATCTTTCCGGCTACCTGGACCATCTTATTCCTCTTTATACAACTTCCGGTTCTGATGATCTTGATTGGAGGATTTGTTACTTCTATACTCTTATTGGTGGTTGTATATGCGGCCATTCATTTTCGTTACCACAGGTTGCCTGCAAATCTTTATCCGGGTAAATGGTATGATGCCACTTTCTGGTTAAGTGCTGTTGTGATTGTGCTCACGGCTTTGTATGGCATTTTTCAGGTATTTTAACAGTATAATAAGTAGATTAATACGTATTTGATTCTCTGTAACTTAACCCGGCTTAGTAAAGTATAACCCAGAAATAACCATCCATACTATATGTCATCAAACGCTGATCTGGCTTACCAACTTTCCGGAAAGGGATATCCGGTTGTGTTTCTACATGGTTTCTGCGAGAGCAAACAAGTCTGGGAAAATTTTGCTCCTAACCTTCAGGAAACTTTTACTACACTCATTCCGGATATGCCAGGATTTGGAGAAAGCACAGGCAATACCCATTATACAAATGTGGAGGAGATGGCTGGAGAAGTGGCTAAACTTCTTGCAACACTTTCGATTAATTCTTGTGTGATCGTTGCCCATTCTCTGGGTGGCTATGTAGCGCTTGCCCTGGCTGAAAAGCATCCGTTACTAGTAAAAGGTTTGTGTCTGTTTCATTCTACAGCCTATGCCGATAGTGAGGAAAAGAAACATACCCGGAATAAAACCGCCGATTTTATCGAAAAAAATGGTCTTGAACCTTTTGCAGAAAGTTTTGTACCACCCTTATTCTTTAAAGGAAAACGTGAAACTCTTGCCCCTGATATGGAGAAAGCCCGCCAGATGGTAATACAAACGCCTAAAGAAACAGCCGTAGCCGTTACCAAAGCCATGCGGGATCGGCCAGATCGGACACAGGTGTTGAAGGAAGCCAATTATCCGGTGCTGTTCATTGCCGGGCGTGAAGATGAAGCCGTTCCACTCGAAGCAGCCAAATCTCAGTTTTTTCTCCCCAAACGGAGTATTGTACACATACTCCCCGAAACGGCGCACATGGGCATGTTTGAACGTCCCCGAGAGACAGTATTGATTGTATCGCAATTTTGTGACCTATGCTATTCTAGTATGGCAGTAAGCAAATAGCACATGCACGAAAAATATATTTATAAGTACATTTGCTATACATTTACTTTTATCGTAATATTGCGATATAATAATTAAGAAGATGGGCGTAACCAAAACAGAGAATTTTACCAGCCAGCAAAATCAGCTGGCCACTTATGCCAAAGCACTAGCTCATCCGGCTAGAATTGCCATTATTGAATACCTGCTCAAAAACCAGACTTGTATCTGCGGTGATCTGGTGGATGAATTACCATTGGCACAGGCTACGGTTTCGCAACATTTGAAAGAACTCAAACAGGTTGGGATTTTAAAAGGCGAAGTAGAAGGAACCAGTGTTTGTTATTGCTTAAATGAGCAGGTATGGAACGAAATAAAGACAGCCTTAAATGGCTTATTTGATTTGTATGTTCCAGCCAAAAACTGTTGTTAAAAATTTTTTACATTCATTAATCGTAATATTACATTATAACAATTAAACCCTACTTCCATGCAAACATCAGATCAACTCAAACAAATTGTAAAAGAAAAGTACAGCGAAATTGCGCTGCAAAGTAAGGAAACCAACCAGACTTCCTGTTGTGGTTCTGGCTGTTGCAGTCCGACAGATGCCATTCCCTTTGCCGAAGATTACTCAAGCCTGGCAGGTTATACGGAAGAAGCAGACTTAGGCTTAGGGTGTGGATTGCCCACACAATTTGCGCAGATTAAACCGGGAGATACTGTAATAGATTTGGGTTCTGGTGCCGGAAATGATAGCTTTGTAGCCCGGGCGGAAACTGGTGCAGCAGGGAAAGTGATAGGCGTAGATATAACGGAAGCTATGATTGCCAAAGCCCGTTTGAATGCAGACAAACTAGGTTACAACAATGTAGAGTTCCGGTTGGGTGATATAGAAAACCTGCCTGTTGCTGATAATCTGGCCGATGTGGTGGTGAGTAATTGCGTATTAAACCTAGTGCCAGACAAAAAACGTGCGTTCAGCGAAACTTTCCGGGTACTAAAACCAGGCGGGCATTTTAGCATTTCGGATGTAGTTATCAAGGGAGAGTTGCCGGAAACTTTAAAACAGGAAGCAGAAATGTATGCCGGTTGTGTATCCGGGGCAATTAATAAAGAGGAATACCTGGATATTGTGAAGGAAACTGGTTTTGTAAACATTCAGGTGCAGAAAGAAAAACTGATCCGTTTGCCTGATGAAACGTTATTAAACTATATTTCTGGGGAAGAACTAAAATCCTTCAAAGAATCTGGTACAGGTATTTACAGTATAACTTTGTACGCTGAGAAACCACAAATCCAGTTTGAGAAAACAGGTTTACAAGAAGCAGAAACCCTGGCAGCAGATACTACTTGCGGCTGTGATGCAGGGTGTTGCAAATAAACCAATCATAGGTAAAAAATTGTTATATAGAAAAATACATATATGGAACATCTTCAATGCTTGATAATTGGTGCCGGCCCTGCCGGATATACAGCGGCTATTTACGCTTCCAGAGCTAACCTTAAACCTGTCATGTATGTGGGCAATCAGCCGGGAGGCCAGCTTACCACTACCAATGATGTAGAAAATTATCCTGGTTTCCCGGATGGCGTAACTGGCCCTGAAATGATGGAATTATTCAAAAAACAGGCAGAGCGGTTTGGTACAGATGTACAGTATGGGGTAGTAACAGCTGTAGATTTCTCCAGCCATCCTCACAAAGTTGTCATTGACGATGAGAAAACAGTTTCTGCGGATACTGTGATTATTGCTACCGGCGCTACTGCCAAGTGGCTGGGTATTCCTTCCGAGTCAAAACTGAATGGAAGTGGCGTATCTGCTTGTGCTGTGTGTGACGGATTCTTTTACCGGGGGCATGATGTAGCCATTGTAGGTGCCGGAGATACAGCTTGTGAAGAAGCCTTATATTTATCTAAGCTTTGTAAAACGGTGCATATGCTGATACGGAGAGATACTATGCGTGCTTCTAAAATCATGCAGCAACGGGTATTGAATACGCCTAATATAATTGTACATTGGAATACCGAAACAGACGAAATTCTGGGAGACTTTACGGTAAATGGGGTACGTATCAAAAATACAGTGACAGGCGAAACACAGGAAATTCCAATTCATGGATTCTTTGTGGCCATTGGCCATCAGCCGAATACACATGTGTTTAGCAAGTATATTACCCTTGATGAGCAAGGATATATTATTACCCAGCCGGATTCTACTAAAACCAATATACCTGGCGTATTTGCCTGTGGCGATGTTCAGGACAGACATTACCGGCAAGCCATTACTGCTGCCGGTTCTGGTTGTATGGCTGCTCTGGAAGCAGAACGTTACCTGGTAGCTATAGAAACTCCGGTTACTAATGTGGTAGCCTAGTTTTTCAAGTTATTATCCATATACAGCTTTATTTTGCTCTTTTCTGGCAAAGTAAGGCTGTAATTTTTTTTATAAACGAGCAGATGAATTAAGCCTGAAACTGATTTTTATAAATGGAATAATAATTGATTTCCGTTTGCTGATATAACCATTTCCTCTCAAAAGATAAGCCGCACTTCTTCAATACTTTTTGCGAAGCCAGATTATCGGGATGGGTGATTCCAACAATTTTTTTCAAACCTACTTGGGTAAACCCATATTCAACAAGCGCCTTGCATACTTCGGTTGCAAATCCCTTACCCCAGTACGAGCGGTGAAAACGGTACCCTACTTCAATTTCCTCTGTTGGTTCGAGTTTCTTTAATAAAGCCAGACCTATCAGAGTGCCCGATTCCTTTTCTGTACAAGCCCATACACCCAACTTACTTGCCCGTACATAATACGAGAGATACCTGGTAAGATCGAGTTGCGCTTCATAAATACTCACTAATGGTTTTCTGCCCACATATTTCATTACTTCCGGATCACGGTTTAGCTCATACAAATCATTCAGATCAGATTGCGCAAACTGACGCAAGTGTGTTCTTGCTGTGGCCAAGAGAGGTTTCATAGTATGGGTTGAGAGATTCCCTAAATAGTAGCTGCAGGGAATTGAAATTTATACGTAATTAACTTCCCTACTGATCAGATGTTGTAATTCGATAAGCTTTTCGAGGCTAAATCCGGTTCTGGAATTTAATAGAAAAGGCTCTGTCAATATATTTGAAATTTCTGCTTCTTGCTTGTGAATATTGAAGTGGAACCGTAGATCTTTGTTCCTGATTGTTTCCTTTCTCACTATTCTTCCTATTAGGTTTGTATACTCTATTAGGATCAGGCCGCTTTGTGTATTATAATGAATCACTCTGATGCGCTTTATTTTGTTGAGAAAATACCAGAATCTGATTATAAATAAGACGAATACGCTACCTAAAAAGTAGGAAATATTCGAGGAAAGGAAATTTATTAAAGATTCATTGTGCCCTTCTGGATTATTTTTCCTTATTAAGAGAGCATATTTGCCAAAGAAGAATCCTAAAGGAAATATTAACGCACCAAACATTGTTTCTATAAAAACTTTGCTAAAACTGCTTTGAAAGCGTAAATCTGGCGTAATGATTTGTATCATCTTTATATATGCTAGTGCCTAAAAGATTACGTCTAATAAAATCATTGTGCCCTTATTAAGATATGACGGCTTTTATACCCATCAGAACTTTTTTCAAGTAATTGAATAATGTGGTAGCCAAATTCACTTTTTACCGGCTTAGAAATCTCTCCTTCATTTAAAGACAAAGCTACTTTTTCATAAGGCGGAACCATCTTGCCAGGTTTAGCAAAACCTAATTCACCTCCTACTTTGGCCGATCCTGGGTCGTTAGAATACACGCGGGCCAATGTTTCGAAATCCTCTCCTTGCTTGAGTTTTTTATAGATCATTCTGGCTTTTGCCAACGATTCTTTTTCGTTAAAAGCGGCTTGTTCTGCGGTTTGCGCCAGACTGGAAACAGATAATAAAATGCCGGATACACAGAAAAAAACATGTAGCAGATTCAGTTTCATAGCTTGAATTAGATTAAGACACTATTTATAAAGATGATACATATCATTGAGACATACCTCTCGTTGTTAAGAGAATGTTTTGAAATATTATTCGGTTTTTCTTTTGAGCAGAGTATCAATAAAGGCTAATTGTAGCATGGCTTCCGAACTTTCTGTGCTTTTTTCAAAATCACGGCTCAACCTACGCTTAAAATTGAGCCATCCGTAGCTACGTTCCACTACCCAACGGCCCCCTGCCGGGACAAAGCCTTTCACGCTTTCAGGCTTTTGTACAATTTCTACACTCCATCCATATTGTTTTTTCACTTCTTCCACAAAAGTCTCTGTGTAGCCATTATCTGCTTTCAGGGTATGCAGGCGGGCGGACTTGCCCTTCAACTTAGCTGCTAACTCATATCCTGCTGTGGTGTCTGATATATTAGCAGCTGTAATATGCACCGCCCAGGGGATACCTAAACAGTCCACAGGCAGATGTCTTTTTCTGCCATTCACTTTTTTATTGCCATCTATGCCTTTATCCTGACTGGTAAATTGTATAATCTTAACACTTTGGCTATCAATGGCCAACACGCTTGGCAGGGCTTGTCTGCCTGCTTTTTTTCTTTCTCTGCCTGCTAAAAAAGCTAACAACTCTTCAATAATGCCCCGCTTTTTCCACTGCCTGAAATAATAGTAAATGGTTTGCCAGGGTGGGTACTTACTTTCCATATTGCGCCATTGGCTGCCCGTAGTTAGCAGCCAAAGCAGTGCATTGATTATCACCCGTTTTTCATGTTTAATCTTTCTTTGGTTATCAATTATTTCCTTGATAACTTCCCATTCAGGGTCAGTGAGCGCAGAGAATTTTTCTTGCATAAACTTGATGATTAGACACCTCAAGTTTACTCACTGATTCTTTCTTTTACCCTATTTTTATTCTTCCAAAACGTTCTCTAATGACATTCCTATATCTGAAGATAGTAAAAATTTACCATCACACTAACGGGTCATGCGGATTTTATACCTAAATTCTATGCTATACCTGAGTATATAGTATGGTTCAATAGGGGTGATAACATTGAAAAACGAATGGATGGGTGATGCCTGTCCTGATGGGTGATGCCTGTCCTATCAAATTGGGTGATACTAGTCTGTCTATCCGTACGAGAAAGCTCATTATACATAGCAGATCGGCCAAATTTACTCCTACAGGCCTTTTTTACAACCGTTCATCATAGTCTATTCCATTCATGTGAGCCGCAAGCCGTTTGGCCTGAGTGTAGTCCATTCCTGTCTAATCCCTCAAACAGGGGGATAGAAACCCTTCGGGGGCTCCATACCTTTGATACATCAAGCAAGACAAAAACAACGACAAAATAGAAAAACAAAAAATTGGAGGATACCATGAAAACTCAAATCAATAACGTATTTAAAGGCATGATGGCGGTAGCCCTGGTGCTTACATTAGGAACAGGTGCTACTTTTGCACAAGGCACATCCGCTAACTCGGCTACAGCCCTCGCTAAAGGTCCACTTGTGTTAGCGCCTAAAAGCCTGGCCGTGGCTGTATTTCAGGTAGAAAACACACTAAAATTTAAAGTACACCTGGAAAACTATGCAACCAACGATGTAACTATTAAAATCAGGAACGGAGCTAACAAAGTAATCTATCAGGATAAAGTAAAAGATGTTTCTAAATACATCCGTAAGTTTGATTTCAGTACAATGGCCGATGGTGAATATACATTTGAAGTATCAAACCGCAAAGAAACATATACCAAAGCCATCAGTTTACAAACGCTGTCTGCCCGTTCCCTGCAGATCAATGAGTAACAGAGCAAATCCTCTCCATATATACATATATTCTGAAAGTGGCCTCCTATTAATAGAGGTCACTTTTTTATTTTATGCCTGTACAAATTATAGATTTTACAATAAATATAGGCTTAAAGCAAAAAAATTATAAGTATTCTAATGATTTACCAATAAATCACCCATACTGTGGTAGCCTGACAAAATAAATACTTTCTACTTTTATAACACTATAAAAGTGATTATATGATATATCAAGCGTTGTCAGAAACATTATCATAAAACCTAAGTATTGCGAACTAACTTATAAAATATACCCCATATGAATCCAGCCATTAAACTCGATAAAATAGATTATCATTTGCTAGAATTATTGCAAACCAATGCAAAAGTGACCAATGCTTATCTTTCTAAGGAAATTGGTCTTTCACAGGCGGCTGTTTTTGAACGGGTAAAGCGAATGGAAGCCTGTGGCCTGATCAAAAATTATTATGCACAGCTCGATACCAAAAAGGCAGGCTTAGGCATTACTTTTTTTATTCAGATCTCATTGGCCAGCAATAAAAAACCTCATATTGATGCTTTTCTTGAAAAGATCGACCAGATCGATGAAGTAATTGAATGCCACCATATTACTGGTTCAGGTAATTTCCTGTTGAAAGTGATTTCCAGAGACCTTACTTCGTTTCAGGAATTGCTGATGGAAAAAATGAGCAATATTGAAGAGATCAGCAACCTGGTATCAATGGTCGTGCTCTCTGTAGTGAAAGACAGTAAAGTGATGCCGATTCCCATGCCAGATGTTGCTTAAACACAGCATTCTATAGCTTTGAATAAAATTAAAAACTACTCCGCAAATCTGTACAAATAAAAAAGCCGGCCTGCACTAAAGCGGACCGGTTTTTTATTGAATGTATGAATACTCGACAAGTAATGCTGAATTGGTATTAATTGGCTTTTTTCAACTCTACCAGGGTTATTTCTACCCGGCGGTTCTTTTTCTTCTCATCTTCAGTTGCATTATTATTTAATGGGTCCATCTGGCCATACCCTTTTGATAAGGTGCGGGCACCCGAAATACCTTTGGTTACCATATATTTTGCTACTTCTTTAGCCCGGTTCTCAGAAATAAGTTGATTCCGGTCTTGTGTACCCACATTATCCGTATGGCCACTAATACTCACGCCAAAACTCGGGTTCTTTTTCAGGAAGTCATATACTTTTTCCAGTTCAGGCATAGCATCGGCCTTCAAATTGGATTTGTCGGTATCGAAGTAAACAATATAAATCTGGTTGGGTTTCAGAACCGTTTCTTTGGTTATTTGCTCCTTCCTGGTATTCGCTGCTTTTTTCACCGGATCATTGGTATTAACAGCAGCCATAGTATATAAAGTATCTTTCCCTACTACGAAAGGTACCAGTTTGCCACTTTCATCCGAAAACATATAACGCTCTCCGGCAGAAGGTTCGGTAGCAGCAATCGTTTTCATATCCACTGGCTCAGAATAAGCTACATCGAGTAGTGAATTTAGCGCAGCCGAATCCGATGCCGACATAATATTACCCATTAAGGCATAAATTTCAGCGTTATTCTGTTTGGCTTTGGCTTCGCCTTGTTTCTCTACATCATAAAAGGCATTTTTTACCGAAATTTCCTGACCTACTACTTCCCCATTTTTGCCAACTACCGGATTCAACAAAATTTCCTGGTAGAGTTCGTAGAAATAATTCTGGTTGGGTACATGGATGTTTACCAGGTAAGGCTTGTAGCCTTCTGCCTCGATAATCATATCATAGTTTTTGCCGGGAGGAAAAATGATCAGGTAATCGCCGGTTTTGGCATTCGGATTATATACATCTTTAATAATCTCCTGCGTTTCTTTGTCTACCACTTTAATTTTGGTGCGAACCGCTTTAGCCGGTACCCCTGCCAGAATTTTTCCTTTCATCATCGTAAGCGGCACTATTCCTTGTTCTTCCGGAATACCCAGGAAGTAGATATCCTGTCCGCCTGAGCCGCCCGGACGGTCAGAGGAGAAATAGCCTTTTTTACCATCGGCAGACAAAGCAAAATAACTGTCGTTATATGGTGTATTAATCGGAACACCCATGTTTACCGGAGCCGACCAGCGGCCTTTATCATAAATGGCTTTAAAAATATCGTCGCCGCCCATCGAATTATGTCCATCTGACGAAAAATATAAGGTTTTTTTATCTGGGTGAATAAAAGGTGCTTCTTCGTCGTAAGGCGTGTTAATGGTAGGACCTAAGTTAATGGGTGCTCCCCACTCTCCGCTGGCCTGCTTTTCTACTTTGTAAACATCCATCCCTCCAATACCACCAGGACGATTACTGGCAAAATACATTACCTTCTCATCCGGAGTAAGACTGGCACTGCTTTCCTGGGAATTAGAGTTTACTTCTTTGCCCATTTTAGCCGGAGCCTGCCATTTGTCACCTTGTAAGGTAGAGAGGTAGATATCACCTGTGTTAGCTGTAGTACCCATATACACCAGTAATTTCTGACCATCCGGAGAAAGACCTACTGAACCGATGTTGCTTCTGATGTTATTTACAACTGGAGGATTAATGCCTATACTTTTAGGAGTTGTCCAGTTGTTATCTAGTTTATTGGTAATGAGAATATCCTCGAACTCTGGTGCCTTAGCACCTGAAGCAGTTGGGGTGCCAGGTTTAAGCGTTGTATAAATTAACAGCTTTTCATCCGCAGAAATTACCGGCCCATATTCAGTGTATTTGGTGTTGATAGGGGCGCCAATATTCTGCACAAAAACCATCGCCTCTGCTTTGGAAAGTATTTTTGCATTATTACAGAACTGGATTTGCCTGGTCGCTTCCGCCAGTTTTTCGGCTTCTTTGGCTACCGTTTTGTAATAGTTAAACTGTTCGATAGCTTTATCAAAATCATTATTCAGGTGATATGCCTTTCCCAGATTAAAATAAGCTCTGGGCGGAATATTCGGGTCTTTGCTCTGAAGGGCAGTTTCGAAGTAAGGAATAGATTTTAAAATGTCGCCTGGCATGTTAAAATAACATGTACCAATGGCATAGCTGGTCTGAGGATCTTTGGGGGCTGTACGGTCTAATTCTAAGTACAGGGGCAGCGCCTGCGCATAATCTTTGATGTTTAAGAAAGCGTCGGCCTTTTTAATTTTTTTCTCAATTTCTGCATTCTGTGCCCAGCTATCCTGCGCATCAAATGCCATTGTTGAAAAAAACAACAAGAAGGCACAAGTGTAAGTTTTACGATTCATACAATATATTGATTAATAATTATCTGGAACTTTACATTTCGGCTGCTCCTGGCTGGCGGTTAATCCATGCCCAAACAGTATGACAAACTCTTGCATTCTCAGGCAATTTTTATTTAAAAAACCGCTCTGACTTGATTATTACTGGCATTCGTTTTTCTTCCGCAAAAAATTCCCAGGCAGCACTCATCAATCATTCTGAAAGTTTATTGCAATTCGAACAATGGGAAGAAAACCTTATGCTCTAGTTTAAGAAATTTAAGAGCAGCCAGTAAGTTTTACAAACCGGCCTCTTCAGAGGCTGTGAGAAAGAAGATAGGTTTAGCAGAAAGCGCAACAAATCTATACAATCTGTGGTTGTATCTGACAATGGATAGGTGTGTGAATAATGGTTCAAAAAGCAAAACACCATAGCGCCAGCTTTTTATAAGTCTTAATTGAAATTTTTTTAACATTGTATTGTTATAGCATAAGCAAATATTCCCTTTTGTATGAGACGCTTCTCCCCTTTGATATTTTTGTTGTTGATAACGACCGTAACTGCCTGGGCTCAGGTATTAAAACCGGCTAAATGGACGTATGATGTTTCTAAAAAAGAGGTAAAAGCTGGTGAGCAAACGGAACTGATATTTTATGCCACCATTGATAAAGACTGGTATCTGTATTCTTCTGACTTTGACCCTGAACTGGGCCCTCAGGTAACTACATTTAAGTTTAAGCCCAATGATACCTATCAGCTGGTAGGAGACATAAAGCCAGTGAAGCCTAAGAAAAAGTATAGTGACATTTTTGATGGTGACTATACCTATTTCACTGGCAAGGGAGAATTCCGGCAGGCAGTGAAAATCCTGAAGAATAATCCAAAAATTGAAGCCAGTTATGTGTACCAGGTTTGCTCGGATATTGATGGTAAGTGTATCCCGTTTGAAGATGAATATAGCTTTACTAATATCAAATTTGTGGCAGATGCCGGATCAACCTCTTCAGATGGTAGCCAGCTTTCAAATGCCTCAACTGAAAACACAGAAACTGTAAATGGTTCAGCTGATACAAAAAGCCCTAATGTGGGTGATGAGGGAACAGATAAAGTAGCAGAAACGCCAAAGGCAGAGGAAGTAAAACCGGCACCAGCCATTACTAGTTCACGAGTAACCATGCCGGCAGATAATGATCCTTATTCTCTGGCAACTTTTATGGTATTTGCTTTTCTGGCAGGTCTGGCTGCGTTGCTTACCCCTTGCGTTTTTCCCATGATCCCTATGACCGTTACATTTTTTACCAATCATAGCGGAACCCGTAAACAGGGAATTACAAAGGCTCTTATTTATGGCTTGTCTATTATTGTATTATATGTCTTGATTGGTACACTGGTTTCGCTGATCAACGGACCAGCTTTCGCCAATTTTGTGAGCACACACTGGCTACCCAACGTTTTCTTCTTCCTGATATTTATAGTTTTTGCCTTATCATTCCTGGGTCTGTTCGATTTAACATTACCAGGTTCCGTAATCACCAAAGTGGATGCACAAGCTGATAAGGGTGGATTGATAGGTGTGTTTTTTATGGCTTTCACCATTGTGCTGGTTTCTTTTTCATGCACAGGCCCTCTGGTAGGTAGTATCCTGGTAGAATCTGCTGGCGGCATGGTGGTTAAACCTGTGGCAGGTATGTTCGCATTTTCCCTGGCTTTTGCCTTGCCCTTCAGTTTGTTTGCTATTTTTCCACAGTGGCTGAGTAGTTTGCCTAAATCCGGTGGCTGGCTTAATTCAGTGAAAGTAGTACTGGGATTTCTGGAACTGGCTTTAGCTCTTAAATTCCTAAGCATTGCTGACCAGGTATATCACTGGGGTATTCTGGATCGTGAGGTTTTCCTGGCGTTCTGGATTGTGATATTTTCCCTGATTGGTTTTTACCTGCTGGGGAAAATCCGCATGCCCCATGACTCTGAAGTGAAAACAGTAAGTGTGCCCAGAGCCATCTTAGCTATTCTCACCTTTACATTTGTAGTATACCTGATTCCAGGTATGTATGGCGCTCCATTAAAAGCGCTTGCCGGATACCTGCCTCCTCAAACGACACAAGACTTTGACCTGAATACACCCTCCAGAGGCTTGCTGGCAAGCAATACCAATGCGCTGACTGAAAAGCCTAAGTATGATGATACATTCAAACTGCCGCATGGCTTACAGGGCTTTTTCGATTACAAGCAGGGGCTTGCTTATGCTCAAAAAGTGAATAAACCTGTTTTTATTGATTTTACCGGCCATGGATGTGCTAATTGCCGGGAAATGGAAGCCAGAGTTTGGTCGGACCCAAGTGTGTTAAGCCGCCTGTCCAATGAATATGTGGTGATTGCTTTGTATGTAGATGATAAGTCAGAATTGCCAGAGTCAGAGTGGTATACCTCTACGTATGACAACAAAGTAAAAAAGACCATTGGTGCCCAGAATGCCGATCTCCAGATTACTAAGTTTAATAATAATGCCCAGCCTTTTTATACATTACTGAATCACGATGGAGAGTTACTGGTGCCAGCTACCGCCTACGATTTAAATGCAAAAAACTTCATTGCATTTCTTGATAGTGGCATCGAACAATTTAAAAGTGGAAGTACGATGCCTGTATCGAATCCTATTACTTCAAGGGTACCCTAATTATTAGGTATTTCAAATAAAAAGCCTGATACGCTTCAACACGTATCAGGCTTTTTATTTTTATGAATATAATCTTTACTTATTGGATAATCCTGCTGAGGCAGGATTAACTACATTTTTTCTGCGGTTATCTTTCTTATTGGAAGTACTTGCTACCAGATTTATGGCACTGGTTTGTAAAATCGCAATCCGTTCAGAACGGGGATATAAACGAATGGCTTTTTCCAGTAATTGAGCGCTTTCTTTGTAATTCTGTTTATTATACTGGAGCATAGCCTCGTTATAGTATTGCAAACCTGCCAGTTCTATCAATTGGATGTTACGGTTAAAAGCAGGCTGGTTTTTAGCTTGTTCGTTTTGCCTGTACATTTGCTCCCGTTGCTTAATCATAATTAAATCGGATATAAATCCATTTTCAGGGTCAGTAGCGTCCATCAAAAATTGCCTTTTATTAATTTTTACTAGCAAATAGGCATGGAGAGCGGTTTCGTGAATATCCACTGTGTAGCCTAACTTTTGTAAAAACAGGGCATACAAAGCTGTGCCAGATAAGCAGTTATATGTTTTCTGGGTAAAGGTTCTATAAAATGCAGGATACATTTCGTACTCGTGGAAAAATTCATTTTTTACCTGGTCGAATACCCATTTGAGGTAGCGTCTTTCAGATTTAATTTGTTGTTTCTCCTGCTTTAATAAAAGATATAAGTCTTCTGCCTGCTTATTGATCTGTGCAAATTGCTTTTCATCAGCACTGGTATTGGAGGCTAAAAATAAGGCCAGTAAATTTTCGTGGGAAACAGAATCAGTAAAGGTAAATGCTTGTTGTTCAAACGTAGAATGAAAAGGATGTACTTGTCCAAAGCTCTCAAATAGAGGAATCAGATAGAGACAGAGTAATATGTAAAGGTTCCTTTTCAACAGCGTAATAAATAAGTAACATACTATACGATTGAGTAATGTTAAGTTAATAAAAAATTAACAATTTATTAATATTGACAATAAAAATTATTGAGATAATCCTATATGGAATATAAGAAAAAACTGAAAGCCAGAACAGCATGTACTGCTCTGGCTTTTAATGAAGTGTAAAGATTTTAATTAAAATTTCAAGATACCAGCATAGCTGCACCAAAAACCCCGGCGCTATCACCTAAGCTGGGTTTTGCAAAAATGGTATTGAGGCGATTATTGAATACATACTTTTTTACTTCTTCTACACCGGCTGAATACAGTAAATCAATGTTTCCAACGCCGCCGCCTAATACAATCACGTCTGGGTCTAAAATATTAATTACAACTGAGATCGCTTTACCAAAATTGTGTATCAAACGTTGCAAGATAATCGTTGCCTGTTCATCAGTGCCTAGGTAATAGTTTTGCACTATTTCTGGCAAACGTAAGTTTTTCCGCTAATCGACTGATAATAATTTTCTAGTGCCGGACCAGAAATCACCTTTTCTACACATCCCGTTTTCCCACAATAGCAAGGGCCGCCAGATACATCCAGCACATTATGCCCCCATTCGCCGCCAATACCTTGCCTGCCATTGATTACTTTATTGTGTACGACTACTCCCCCGTCTACACCAGTGCCTAGTATTACACCAAAAACCACTTCTGCTTTAGGTAGTATCTCTTGTACGACTCCCATATTGGCTTCTGCGAGCGCAAAACAGTTGGCATCATTGGCAATACGTATAGAAATTTGTAAAGCCTGCTCTAAATCCTGTTTAAAAGGTTTTCCGTTCAGACACTGCGTATTGCTGTTTTTCAACGTCTGGGTAATAGGGTCTAAAGTTCCGGGTGTGCAGATTCTTATTAATTCTGGCTGTAGGCCGGTTTGCACCGACAGCATTCCTATCACTTTTTTTATCTGACTGATAATGTGTTCATATCCTCTGGCAGATTCTGTGGGGATGCGGAGACGTGCTAATACATTGGGTTTTGCTTCCGGTTGTAATACAACGCCTTCGATTTTGGTCCCTCCTAGATCTATGCCCCAAAGTGGTTTTGCCATATAAGTTAATGGATCAATTTGATTTGTGCCTGAATCGGAAATATAGTGCGGAAGCGTGAGAACTAAGAGGTTTTAAAACAAAAAAAGACTGTAAAATTAATTACAGTCTTTCTAAGGAGTTTATTGATGAATTATTGCTTGGCTATTTCAATATTTACCTTTTTGCCTTTGATTGAATTGTTATCCATTAGCTCCAGTACTTTGCGTACATCCGTTTTAGGAACTTCTACAAAAGAAAACTTATCGTAAATATCAATACTGCCGATGGCATTTCCGGCAATACCAGTTTCTCCAGCGATCGCTCCCACAATATCTCCCGGACGTACTTTCTGGTCACGACCTATGTTAATGAATAACCGAACCATGGAAGCATTGGTAGAACGGTCATTTTCACGGACACCTCTGCCGCTGCTGCGGCCATCCCGGCTACCACCACGGTCTTCCCGGCGGCCTCTGTCTCCGAATCTTTCGCGTTCGCCTCCTCTTCTTTCCCTTCTTTCCGAACGGTCATCACCGCTCAGGTCCATATCGGCAAATTCATTTTTCTGAACGCCCATATTCATTTTGATCAGGCCGAGAATAATATCCTCATTGCTTAAACCGGCATGGTGCAATTGGTCGATCATATCTGCAAATATATCCAGGCCACCTTCTGATATGGTTTCTTTGATTTTTTCGATGAACTTGGCTTTTTTTACCCCTACAATATCTTCATAGGAAGGAATTACGCCCCGCTCGATTTTTACTTTGGTATATGCCTGAATTTCACGTAAACGCTGAATTTCACGGCCTACCACAAACGAAAATGCTTTACCGGATTTACCGGCACGCCCTGTCCGGCCAATGCGGTGTACATAGTATTCTTCATCCAACGGAATATCAAAATTGAATACAGCATCTACATCTTCCACATCAATACCACGGGCGGCTACGTCGGTAGCTACCAGAATATTAGTGGCTCCAGCCCGGAATTTAGCCATTACATTGTTCCGCTGCTGCTGGCGTAAGTCCCCATGTAAACCCTCTGCCTGATACCCTCTGATCTGTAGGTCTTCTACCAGTTCATCCACCTTCATTTTAGTGTTACAGAACACTAATATCAACTTCAGGTTGTACATATCTATCAGGCGGGCCATTACTTCTACTTTGGCTTTAGGTTTCACCTCATAGAATAATTGCTCAATGTTATTAGCTGTCAGCTCATTCTTTACCACTTTTACCAGCTGTGGATTCACCTGGTATTTTTTGGTTAATGTCATAATAGGCTTAGACATCGTAGCTGAAAAGAAGATAGTCTGCCTCTCATCCGGCACCTGTTCCAGAATACTTTCAATATCTTCCCGGAATCCCATATCAAGCATTTCGTCGGCTTCATCAAGAACCATCATGCGTACGTTTTCCAGATTCAGGGTTCTGCGTTCCATATGGTCCATTACCCGGCCTGGGGTACCAATTACAATGTGTACACCTCTTCTGAGCGCAGTAATCTGTTTTTCAATATTTTCTCCTCCATAAATGGCTACCGAATGTATGTCTTTGCGGTATTTGGAGAGTTTTTTAAATTCATCTGCCACCTGAACAGCAAGTTCACGGGTAGGGCAAAGAACCAGCACCTGCACATTTTTCTGGCTGGTGTCTACCATTTCCAGGGCGGGAATACCAAAAGCGGCTGTTTTACCTGTTCCGGTTTGCGCCTGACCGATTACATCTCTCCCGTCGAGAATATAGGGGATGGCTTCCGATTGTATCGGAGAAGCCTCAACGAACCCCATATCTGCCACTGCTTTTTGTATTTCTTCGGACAGAGAGAGTTCATCAAATCTTAGTTTTTTCATTGATTTGTAAGTATTTTAAATAAAGTTTTGTACGTACGATTCCCTTGAAGCGTACATTTTCAGAGAAAAAAATTGGAAACAAAACTATAGAAGAATAGCAATTAAGCGATAGACTATGAAATTGTTACCTGCATAAAGAGTAGCAGGCTTTGATGTAGTAATAGAAACTTATAGTATAAGCTTTCAATTTTTTTGCAAAGATATAACTTATTTGCTTAAAAACTAAATGATGTTTGTACAAAACTAAGATTTGTTGAAAATTCTTTTTCCGTTAGTATTCTCTATATCTACAGCGTTTCAGCCCGTTGCTTGAGCGCAACGTTCATACTTTCGAAGCCTTTTAATGTAGGAGCATACAACATTCTCCATAGTGGGGTTACCAGCAAGCCGGTAAATTGCTCGGCATGAATAAAGAGCGTACTGCCATTTTCCAGAGGTATAAGTTTAAAGCTATGCCGCCCATCGAAAATACCAGAAAACCACAGATTGCCCAGCCATTGGAATTCCCGGTTGGGTTCGTACTTCTGAATGGTAGGTCTAAACCTCATGCCGCTTTGTCCTTCCGGCTGTATAAAGGCCTCTAATTTTCCATGCTGTTTTTTCTCGCCACTGATCTTTTTAATAAAAGGATTCCAGTAAGGATACTGCTCAAAATCCATAAGGATATTCCATATTTTTTCGGCTGGTGCATGAATGGTGATTTCTGTTCTGACAGTTTTCATAGGATTGGGATTGAATACAATTTTGTTTGAGTGATGACACAAAATTGCATCAAAAGTATTCCCAGGTCGTCCAGGTACTTAATTTCGGACGTCCGGCTTTATAAATATGGACTTTGTAACCTTATATGCAGCGATTTTCTACATAGTTAAGCATAACTGCTAAGGAATAATTATTTTTGCTACTACCGGCAGATGATCAGAAGGATAACGTTGTTCTTTGGAATCAGATAAGGCAGCGTAAGAGAGTACCTGTATATTTTTGCTTACAAAAATGTAATCAATGCGGTTTTCCATGGGTGCATCAAACTTGAATCCATTAAATGTGCCGACTGGCCCGTAAGGAGGCACTTTGGTAACCTGGTAGGAATCGTTAAGCAGCGTTTGTATGAGTTTGACCTGCTCAGTGTCAGGCGTTGAATTGAGATCGCCTACGCAGACGACCGGTGCATTTTTGGCAATTTCCTTTATTTTTTGCACCATTAATTTCCCGGATTCCTGCCGGGCTTTCACGCCCTGGTGGTCAAAGTGTACACTAAAGTAGTAAAAGTCTTTTTTGGTTTGCAGATCGGTGAATTTTGCCCATGAACAAATCCGGTTACAGCAAGTGGCATCCCAGCCCAGAGAAGGTTTCTCTGGTGTTTCGCTTAACCAGAAATCTCCTGACTGGATTAATTTAAATCTGTCTTTCTTATAAAATATAGCCGAATGTTCTCCCGCCTCTTTGCCATCGTCCCGGCCTTTGCCTGTAAAAGCAAATTTATTACTTTCCGCTAAGTCATTGAGCTGACCTCTTAAAGCTTCCTGTACTCCAAAAATATCAAATTCATGGTAATTGATTAATGCCTTCACCTGCTCTTTCCGGTTTGGCCAGGCATTCACGCCATCGTTGGGCGTATTATAGCGCAGGTTGTAAGAAGCAACTTTCAAAGGCGTATTTTTCTGAGCAACAACGCTTTGTATGAAGAAAGAAGTAAACAAAAAGAGTAAAAACAGGGACATAGGCAGGGTTGATGGCTTATTCATAGGCGGTAAAGGTTCATTATTCACAATTGATTTATTGCCCCAATTAAGGCAAAAATTGTATGATGTGCCAGTCATACATATTATTATACAATTATTTATGCTGGGTACGGAATTGTGAAGGAGTAAAGCCAGTGATCGATTTGAAAGCCAGATTAAAAGCAGATTTGGAATTGAATCCGGCATCAAAAGCAATTGCCAAGATGGTTAAGTGTTGATTTTTAGGATCGGTTAACCGGCTTTTCACTTCTTCTACCCGGTAAGTGTTTACAAAATCGAAAAAGTTCTGCCCTAACTGCTCATTAATGACCTGCGAAAGATAATGTGGTGGAATAGAAAGTTTATCAGCCAGCGTTTGCAGAGATAGCTCACTGTCGAGGTAAAGTTTGTCTTGCTGCATACTATGGAGCAACTTTTGCAAATACCGGCTTGATTTTTCCTGACTTAGGGTGGAATTTTCGTATTTGGTGGCTGGTTTGGTTTCAGCTGGTTCAATCGAAACAGGTATTGCTGTGGATACTGGCAAAGGGGCTGCTGCAAATACTCTGCTCTGGCGAACACCCAGAAAGCCTACCGCATAAATGACCAGACTCACCAGAAATGCATTGATATAATTGCTTTCCAGAAAGCTCAGTTTACTAAAAAGAATAAGTACGTACATGCCTACGCTGCACACAATGACCAGTAGCAGGAGTTTGGAAACGGCAATCAACCAGTCCAGATTCAGTTTATCAATGTTAGAGAAATTCTCTTTAATACGGGCTGTATAAGTTTGCAGAAATCGGTAAGTAATAACGGAATATGCTAACAAAAAAACCAGTCGGAGTACCACAATAACAATGATTCCGGCTGACCTGGATTCCTGCATTTGCTGTACAAAAGCAATTTTCTCCGTAGCGGTTCCAGCAAAAAATGGAATAAGAGATAAAACATATACTAGAAACGGTACGAAGTGTAACAGTTCTTTCGGACGAAGTGGATATCTGGCCAGTGATCTGGCATAGAGATAAAATAAAGGACCCAGCAGCAATACAAACGGATCGCCAACCCGGATGAGATGGGGAAAACGCAGGTAATACCCGGATACACCCAGCGTAGCACCGCCAATGCTCATAGAAAAACAAAAAAGTAGAGTTGCCAGCAGTATACTTGCCTTCCGGTTAGCACTTTTCATGCTCAACACCAGGAGTGCCATAAATAGCCCTTGTGCAGCCCCCAGTAAATTTAAAATGGTGAGTATTTGGAGAATACCTTCAGAAAACATAGAAAAAGGTCCTGCTTCAAAGGTAAAGAAACAGGCTAACTCTCACAATGAATTTGATAAAAGAGGGAACCGTATACAAAAGGATTACTGTACAATAGCTTTTAAACCAGATACTGTTATATTACCTGCGGGCATAATACATTCCCTGCGTACTAAGCCTGTTGATATTATCCTGACTGATACCTGGAAATTGCTCTTTGATTCTGCGGCGTACTTCTAATTCTGTAATTTTACCATCCAGTTCCTGCTCAAATAACCGGAAACTATCATATTTGATGGCTTTGGCCTGGCTATCTAACTGCTCAATCTCTTGTGGCCATAAGTGCGGATATTGTTGCTTCATCCGTTCGTGAATAGGTTTGCCAAAGTTTTCTCCCCATTCCAGATGTAAAGAGAGGGCATAGTTTAAAATATCATCCGGATGGCTGAAAGATGCCTTTATATGATCAATGGGCTGCATATACTCAATAAGAATTATTTTATATGATTCAATAAATAACGATACCTTGGTTTTTAAACCGCTTACAAACCGCTATATATGCCTCTGGTAAATTATCAGGCGCAGCCCCATTCTTTGTATAATATTCTTTCAGCAGGCTTTCCACACTTTTTCCATCCGGACCAATGTGTTTGTAATCGGCTCCTTTTTCAAGTAAATAGATCATAGAATCCCAGTTTCCATAATAAGCCAGGCGCATGAGAGGTGTCCAGCCATCATTATTGAATACGTTAATGTGGGCACCATTTTCAACAAAAGCATGTAAAACACCTGGTTTGCCATAAGCGCCTGCCCCAAATAATAAGGGATCACCAAATTCATCTGCCAGGTTAGGATCAGCACCATTCTCCAGAAACACCCGTATAGTTTCTGCCGAAACAATTTTAACCGCTTCCGCTAAACCTGAATCAGGATTGGCACCCAGGGCAATGAGCGTGCGGATGGATTCACGTATGGTTGCCTCATTAAAATCGTTGATCTGGATCTGGTAGAGGGCAAATTGTAAGGGCGTCGCATTTCCCTGTTCTATGGCATTCACATCAGCACCTTTTGTCACCATATCCCGGATAAGTACTGTATCACCACTGGATATAGCCTTTGCCAGAGCAATCTGATTTTCAGAGGAGAAATAAGCTTGAGCCGGAATAGGTTCTTGTGGTTTTGCCGGTTTAAATCCATCAATCAAAGAGCTTATCAGACTAACTCCTATCAGGATAGGTCCGCAGGAAAGCAAACCTGCTACTACTAATACCAGCGGATGGCGGCTGATCATCATCAGGCAAATGCTGATAAACAACCCTATCCCGATTATGCTGGTAAAGGCACTGGCCATCGCATTTCCGGCCGGATCAGAAGTTTTAGTAACTGCTTGCCACAGTGCAGCCAGGAATAAAAGCGTATTGATGCCAATTAATGTCCAGATAATTTTAACCATCATAAATAAATGTGTCTGAATGAAAACAGAATTAGGCAGATAGCAGTACTGCCATTAGTATGAGGGCAAAACAACCAGTAAATTGCCATATTATCTAAAAACCGGGGTATACAGAGCGTAAACAACTATTAAACGGATGGTATACAGAGCGTAAACAAATCTTTTGAGCCTGATGTATGTTATATTTAATGCAATATTCTGACAACAAAATATAAATATCAACCGGAAGATTACAATTATAAAAAGAATTGATACAGGAAATGATCTAATACTCAGCATAGATTTGTATATCATATGCCTATTTGTGAATATTTACGTATAAATAAGTCGATTTTATCATTTTTAAGAAATCATGAGGGTAGCAGTTATTGGTTCGCGTACATTTTCAGATTACGAATTTTTGAAGGACACCCTGCAACATGTATATATTACAGAGATGGTTTCAGGAGGTGCATTAGGGGCAGACCAACTGGCAGAGCGGTATGCGAAAGAGAAAAATATTCCCATCCGGATTATTCCCCATACAGAAAATAAAGATATTCCTGATCTGAGCCGGACCTATTCTATTATTAACCTGGCGCAACTGGTTATTGCTTTCTGGGATGGCAAAAGCCAGGGTACCTGCGATCTGGTAAAATATGCCCAGAAATCAGGAAAGCAGGTGAGTATAAAAAATTTCAGGGTACCTTCTTAAAACTGGCTTAAAAATGCTTATAACCGGTTATTCTTCCGGTAAAGTGATCAGTTCATAGGAATAATAATGTTTCTGGTATAGGTAATAAGCCGTACTTAGACTGACTCCTATAAATAACCATCCATTCATTCTAAACAGAATCAGGAGAAACACAGCAATACCTATAAAAAACAGGTGGCGGATAAACGTTTCCTGATCGAGTTGTTGCTTTGTCAGGTAGCTATGATAGAAAATGAGCAGGCTCAGGCCAAACAATATAATTTGTAGAATAATCCACGGACTGGCCGCAAACAGCAGGTAACGGATGCAAATGGTTATCTCAGGAATCAGCAATAGAAAATATATCCCCATCAGTGATAAAAAACGTTTCTTTACCGGAAAGGGCATGTTTTTAATAAATTGTAATTGATTCTGCTCAAATTCCTGACACCGATAGGTGATAATAGCATTTCCTGATGCCGCAAACAGCATTCCCAGCAACAATATAACCGCATCGTATCCTTCTATCGCATACAGGCGCACCGTTCCCACGAGAAGCGCACACGAAAAAGCTTTGGAGAGCAACAGCAATGTCGTATGCTGGTTTGTCAGGTAGCCCAAATAAAAGAAAAAATACGGCATCGTAAACCTATTGCGAATGAACTGACTGATAGCCCAGTAATGCTTATCCGGATCAGGCTTCGCTAACCAATGGTTATACAAAGTAACGGTTATGGCAAGTGTACCTATGCTAAAAAGAGCCATCCCATACAAAGGCGTAATTTGCCCGGTTGAGAAACCCACATATATAATAAATGCCTGATATAACAATACAGGCTGCCAGAGCGAAACTTGAATTAGCAGCCAGTACCACAGGCGGGCGGGAAGGGGAAACAGGTAAAATTGATACAAAAAAGTATGTTGTGGCTGTTCGAAAGCTTGTTTAATGTAGTGAACAGTTTTGAGTGTGTAGAGCGTCCATACAAGAAAAAGTAATCCTAAAAGAAATGGCGAATACAGCATATAGGTGATTAAGGCAATGTGTTCTACCGGCCGGAGCAAACCAAATGCAAATACAATCACTACAAAAAAGAAGCCTGCATTCGCCTGATAATAGGAAATCGCCAGGGTGCGTAACAAAACTTTATACAGGCTGGCTTTCATTTAACTGGTAATGGTATAACCGTTTGATTTTCTACCAGAAAAGTAGTACTTACTGATAAGGCAGAGAAATCAAACTGGTGATGAGAAGATAACAGAAAGGAAGTATTTGACTCTAGCCAATACCTTTGAATCAGGTGATATACTTGTGTGGCTGTGGCATCATCAATGGTAGTAAGAGGCTCATCCAGAATAATAAGGCTGGGTTTTCCCAGAAATGCCAGTACCAGTGAAAGCTTTTTGAGCATACCGCTTGAATAGGTGGCACAAGGCGTATGAATGTAATGATCCATTTGAAATACTTCTATCAGACTGTCCGCTTGACCTGTGGGTGCTTTTTTAGCAGCCGAAACAAAATGGATCAGGTCCTTTGCAGATAAAAAACCAGGATATACCGGCTCGGCTTCGCCATAATTTACTTTCATCCGGTAGGGAACGGCTTGTTTTCTCAGATCTGTTTGGGAGTCGAGTTGTATGGTTCCTTCAAAAGGCACCAGGCCAGCCAGCGTTTTAAACAAAGTAGTTTTACCAGAGCCGTTTTTACCCTTTATCCAGTGAATACCTGCCGGAAATACCAGATGGGGAATGTCCAACACCAGAATGCCGTTATAATACTTTTTGTAATGCCTGATTTCTAACATCAAATTACCTAGTAGTAAATTCCGGAGTTAATCTAGGTAAGGTTACGGTAAATGTAGTGCCTTTTCCTGCCTGGCTTGCCAGATGAATGTTGCCCTGAAGTACAGTAGCCGCCTGTTTTACAATATATAATCCAAGGCCAGACCCTTCGGATTGCTCTGCTGCCCGGAAGAACATATTGAAAATACGGTCCTGATATGCCTGATCGATTCCTACGCCATTATCGGCAAAGGTAATTACTACCTGGTTGCCTGCTGGCATCACCTGAATGTTCAACCGGCTTTGTGGTTTATTATAATCCTGGTACTTGATGGCATTGGAAATGAGATTCGAGAAAATAATTTTAAGTCTGAACACATCCGAAAATACATACTCTTCTTCAATATGTAAGTTCACATGCAGCCTGTCAAAATTGCGCATATATTCCAGTTCGGCAATACATTCCTGCAATAATGCTTCTAAATTAATCTTCTCATATTTAGCAGCGGTACGGGTGTTTCTGGAATAATCGAGCATGGATTTAATAAAAGTATCCAGTTTATGCACCCTGGTTTCGATCAGATCTACGTAATGCGTTTTGGTAGCTTCATCGGGCTCCAGTTTTAGTATGGTTACCAGGCCCATAATCGTAGTAAGCGGTGCCCGCAGATCATGAGAAGTTTTGTAAACAAACTGATCCAGCTCATAATTCTTTTCATGCAATTCTTTCAATGTGTTTTCAAGGGTATGCTGGGTCGTTTTCTGGTCGTGGATATCGGTAGCCGTACCCACCCAGAGCGTAATTTTACCCTCTGCATTCCGGATCGGAACTACCCTGGCCAGATGCCAGCGGTAAGCGCCATCACTCCCTTTGCGGTACCGGTTTTCTACTTCGTAGGGTTCGCCTTTACCGCGTCCAATGGTTCTTCGTTCAATAGCTATAGGCAGGTCATCCGGATGGATCACAGATTGCCATCCAAGCCTGAGACTTTGTTCTTCTGAAAGGCCGGTATAGTCATACCAGCGCTTGTTAAAATAATTGATAGAAGTTTCTGGTAAAGATGTCCAGGCAAGGTGCGGAATACTCTCCAGAATCAGCCGTATCTGGGCTTCGCTCTTTTCGAGCATACGGCGTGATTCAACCTGGCTGGTTACTTCATAACCAAAAGAAATTACGCCATCTATTTTTCCCTGTTCATCTTTAAACGCTTCATATACAATATTAAAGTATTTCGCATACGGTTTACCTGTCTGTTGCCAATCCAGAAAAATCGGAAAAGACTGTCCTACAAACCGTTCGCCTGTCTGATAGACACGCTGGTAAATCTGGTATAAGGAGGATTCTATTTCAGGATATACCTCTCTTAATGTTCTTCCCAGGTATTGTTTGCCTGTAAATTTCTGAAGTGTTTCATTGGCCAGCTCATACACCAGATCCGGACCTCTGACTACACTGATAATGGCTGGTACTTGTGAGAATAGTAAATATAAGAATTGCCTTTGTTGTTCGATCTTTATTCTAATATCCCGCTCCTGTTGCTGGCTCCGCAGCAATGCTTCCTCTGCCATTTTCCGTTCTGTTACGTCCATCATAGAACCAATCATGCGGTAGACTTTTCCACCCTGTTCGTGCAGGGCATAGCTCCTGTCTAGTACATATGCATAAGAACCATCACCTTTTTGGAAGCGGTATTCATCGGCTCTCTGTTTTCCACCCTGATTTATAAATTGCCGGATGCCTTCCATCACCCGTTTTTGGTCATCAGGATGGATGCGGTTGTACCACGCTTCTAAGCTTGGTTCAATTTCTTCGGCTTTGTAGCCAAAAATAGTTTTATAACCTTCATTCCACCAGAGTTGACTGGCTGTAATATTCCAGTCCCAGATGGCATCATTGGTGGCTTTAGAAAGCAACTGGAATCGTTCTTCTGTTTGAAGTAAAGCAACTTCTGATCGTTTCCGTTCGGTAATATCCTGGCATACAGCCAAAGTACGTACAGTTAATCCTTCTTCCTGCTCTATTCTGGAAACACTTATCAGGCACCAGACCAAAGAGCCATCGGGACGTACGTACCGTTTTTCCATTTTAAATCCCTGTCCGGTTTTTCTCAGGTTATTGAGCTGTTCCACATTATCACCCTGATCTTCAATATAGGTAATGTCTAAAAGGGTGAGGGTAAATAGCTCTGCCTGCGTACGGCCGGTTATTTTGCAATAGCCTTCATTTACAAAAATAAACCGCCCTTCATGATTCGCTACGCAAATACCTACACTCGTCTGGTTGATGATAGAGGCTAAAAATGCTTCCCGGTCTCTTAAGGTACGGTTTGTCTGGCTGAGTTGCTCCAGCGATAGCCGGAGTTCTTCCTCACTTGCCGAAAGTTCTCTTGTCCGTTCGTCCACCCGCATTTCCAGTTGCTTGTTAGTATCCAGTAAGGCTTGCCGGGTTTTCGCTAACTCATCATTCGCCTGCATGAGTGCCTGGTTTTTTGCCAGCAATTGTTTTTCATACAGGCTACGTTCCAGTTCCATCTCGGCCCGTTTAGCAACCAGGCTAAGCATGGTTTTTACTTCGTCTACCTCTTCGATAGCTTCTGTATGCATTACATATAATATTCCCAGATTTTTGTTATGAGAGCTTAGCAAAGGAATGCCTACATAACTATCTACATTATAATGTTTTAAGCTTTGATTATAAGGAAATTGCTGTTGTACATGGTGAGGAAATTCACAAAAATTATAATGAAGCACCTGTTCGCAAAGCGACCCTACCACCGGATACTGCACAGGCTCTACTAATTGCCCTTTCACAACAAAAGCAATCGAGTGAATAGAGTCTGTCTGTTCATCAAGTTCGCCAATAAATACATAATCTATTTGTAAGGCTTTGGCCAGGGATTGGGCTAAAGATTTAATAAATTCCTCTCCGGTTGATGTTCGTGTAATTCCAAAGGTAAGTTCTTTAATTGCTTCAGCTGTAGTCATAAGTTAACATGCTTATAAATTTTTCAACGAAGAGCCAACATAATTTTAGTACACACTATATTTACTATTGAGCCAGCTTATTATCAGTTTACGTACGAAATCAGCTCATATCGAGTTAGTAGCCATGAAAAATAAACGTATTTTCATGCAAATATGAGATTCATATAATATTTCTCATAGTCATACTTATCCATCTTGGGAGAAGTATCTCATAAAAAAATTCTATAAATATATAAGATTGTTTCAACTTTATCTGCTTATGCAAACACATCCCCCTTCAACCACCGAAATTATTGACTATACGCCCCGGTATAAAACGTATTTCAGAGACCTGAACCTGGAGTGGATTATGGCCTATTTTACGGTAGAAGAACCAGACCAAAGGGTATTAAATAATCCGGAAGAATATATTCTGCAACAGGGAGGTTTTATATTTTTTGCTATATATAATGGGGAGGTAGCGGGAACTTGTGCACTGATTAAAGAAGATGAGCAAGTATATGAACTGGCTAAAATGGCCGTTTCTCCCAAATTTCAGGGCAAAAAGATTGGAAAAGTGCTTTGCCAGTATGCCATTGAAAAAGCCCTTGAAACAGGTGCTAAAAAACTGGTACTTGTTACCAACAGTAAGCTCGAAGCTGCACGACAGATGTATAAGAAGCTGGGGTTTATTGAAGTAGATTTTCCTCCTGCTGAACGAATTTATGAACGTGGCAATGTAAAGATGGAACTCAGCCTGCCTTTATACGCTGTAAAGCAAGCAGCTACTCAATTGAAAGCCATCATACACACAGTAGAGCCCCTATTAAAAACTATTCTCCCTCAACAAGCCAGTTTGAAGCCTTTACCTGACAAATGGTCAAACAAAGAGATTATGGGCCATTTAATAGATTCTGCTTCCAATAATCAGCACAAATGGATCAGGGTCTGCGAAAGGGATGGCATTCAGTTTCCGGGATACAGCCAGGATTTTTGGGTACTTACTCAGAATTACCAGCAGGCAGACTGGTTCTTTTTAATAGAATTTTGGAAACAGTATAACCTGCACCTGGCTCATTTCATGCAACAATTTACACCTGAAATACTATCCCATCAGATCAGTATTGCCGGGGATGTGCCAGTAACGCTGGAACATATGGCATTAGATTATGGGAGACATTTGCTCCATCACCTCAAACAGATCCTACCAGATTTGAGTGTGTAGATATAAACAACAGCTTTACACCCTTGCTGTTTGGATAGCACCAATTTCCCAGGCTGGCGATGATTGAATGGCTTCTATAATCTGGGCTGTATCCTCAATTACTGTCCACATCTGGCGGTGTTGCTCGCTCATAAAATTTTCGGAAATGCACTTCTCCAGCATATCAATCAGCGGATCGTAGTAATGATTGATATTGACAATAATGATAGGTTTGGTAAATAAACCTAATCTTTTCAGGGTGATGGCTTCGAGCAGTTCTTCCAGGGTGCCACAACCGCCGGGTAACGTAATTAAGGCATCTGTTCCATCCAGAAACTTCTTTTTCCGCTCATGCATATCACCCACAAAATGAAACTCTTTTACTTGTTTATGCGCCCATTCCACATCTCTCATAAACTGGGGCATAATCCCAATAATCCGTCCTCCTTCTGATAATACTACATCGGCCAGTTTTCCCATCAGACCTACACTGCCGCCGCCAAATACAACAGTAATGTTATGTTTTACCAATTCTTTTGCCAACACTTCGGTAGCTTCCAGGTATAGTCTATCAATTTGGGTACTGGAGGCGCAGTAAACGCATACCTGTTTAATTTCCTTCATAAATTTTGTTTTAATCTCAATTATACACTCTCACAGAGTAGGGTTTACGTTGCTACAAAGTATCCTTTTTGCAGATAAGAATTCTCCAGCCGGGAGAAAATGAATTGCTGTAAATTACATTCGGATTTGCAGGATATATAGAATTTAACCGTATTTTTACAAAAAATCCAGAATTCCTATGAATAACCTCACCCAGGTATCTTTACAGGATACCCAGATATTCGACCTGATCAATCAGGAAAAGCACCGCCAGGAAAGTGGCATTGAGTTGATTGCTTCAGAAAACTTTGTTTCTAAGCAGGTAATGCAGGCAATGGGAACCGTTCTTACCAATAAATATGCCGAGGGTCTTCCCGGCAAACGCTATTATGGCGGCTGCGAAATCGTAGACCAGATCGAACAACTGGCCATCGACCGGGCAAAAGAATTATTTGGGGCAACCTGGGTGAATGTACAACCTCATTCTGGAGCACAGGCAAATGCGGCCGTTTTTCTGGCAGTATTGAATGCCGGTGACAAAATTTTAGGATTCGACTTATCACATGGCGGCCACCTCACGCATGGGTCTGCGGTGAATTTTTCAGGAAAACTCTACCAGCCTTTCTTTTATGGCGTAGAGAAAGAAACCGGAACTATCAACTGGGACAAAGTAGAGGAAACTGCCCTGAGAGAGCGTCCGAAACTGATTATCTGCGGTGCTTCGGCCTATTCCAGAGACTGGGATTACCAGCGCCTGCGGGCTATTGCAGATCAGGTAGGTGCCCTACTGATGGCTGATATTGCTCACCCGGCTGGTTTGATTGCCAAAGGTTTGCTAAATGATCCCCTGGATCATTGTCATGTGGTAACTACTACTACGCACAAAACCCTCCGTGGGCCCAGAGGTGGTATGATTATGATGCGCCACGATTTTGAAAATCCATTCGGTCAGCGTACCCCGAAAGGAGAGCTCAAAATGATGTCGGCCTTACTGGATATGGGTGTTTTTCCAGGAATACAAGGTGGCCCACTCGAACATGTAATTGCAGCCAAAGCAGTAGCTTATCATGAAGCCTTATCAGATGAATATGCGCAATACGTAGCCCAGGTACAGAAAAATGCCAAAGTAATGGCAAAAGCTTTTGTAGAAAAAGGCTACCAGATCATTTCCGGCGGCACTGATAATCACCTGATGCTCATTGACCTTCGTTCTAAGAACCTGACTGGTAAAATTGCTGAAAACACACTCATTAAAGCCGATATTACTATTAACAAAAACATGGTTCCTTTCGACGACAAATCTCCTTTTGTTACGTCAGGGATGCGGGTAGGCACAGCAGCTATTACCACCAGAGGGATGAAGGAGAATGATATGCTGCAGATTGTAGAATACATTGATGCTGTGCTGATGAACCATGAAAATGACTCTAAAATTGGGAGTGTAAAGAAAGAGATCAATAAATGGATGAATGATTTTCCATTATACAGATAGTAATTCGTTATTGGTTTATAATTGTTCATATGATTTGTAAGACCGTAATGCATCGATTCACATACAATAAACAAAAACGACTGGTTAGTCTAACCAGTCGTTTTTGTTTTTATCTCAATTGACTTGATAATCTTTCTATAACTATTAACGAACAACCAACAACGAAATTTTAATCTGTATTGCCGGTAGCCGCTTCATTGGTAAAACCTTTATTGCCAGGGCTTCCGCCGGTTTGGGTGTTGTCAGTATTCTTTTTCTCATCCATCTTTTTAGTCCAGCCTTTATTTTTAGAACCTGCACCGGCAGATTTAGGTTTGGAAGCCGGAATTGTAGGATCTGTTTTCGCCTCTGTAAGGGGTGTATTTACTGGCTTTGCGGCAGGTATGGTAGGATCTGTATTTGCTTCTACCAGCGGTTCATCCGGTTGTAGCGTAGGTGTCGTAGCTTTTGTTTTGGGTTTAGTTTCCGGAGAAGTCTGTTGGCCTTCGGGAGTACTATTCTTCGAGGCATTCAAGATCGCTTTCGCTGCTGCTATACCCACCGAAACACCTACCAGAGTTTTTGTTATGGTTTTTACCAGCTTATCTCCACCGGAACCAGAACTTTCCGGAGCAGATGCCTTCTGAGAAGAATTATATACTTTATTATAGCGGTCTTTTGCGGTATCGCCTTCCTTAGAATGTTTCAGGTTAAGCTCACCAGCCGGTTCAGCTTTCATAGATTTATCTGCCATAGATCCGGTTGCACCTTTGTTAATGGTAACGCCTCCATCTACGGAATACAAGGAGCCAGTTACAAAAGAAGCTTCATCAGAAGCCAGGAATAAATATACATTCGCTACTTCTTCTGGTGTCCCTCTTCTTCCCATAGGCGTTGCTTCAATGATCATTTTTTCATTTTTAGCCGACATCGGCCCTGTTTCTTTGTGTGTCCAGGCAGTGTCGATGGCGCCAGGACATACCGCATTTACCCGTACACCAAATTGTGCCTGCTCGGCGGCAAGCCCTTTTGTGAAAGAATGAATAAAACCTTTGGTACCGCCATAGGGTGTATTCTCTGCAATACCTATCAGTCCGGATTCAGAACCTGCACTTACCACACAACCTTTGGTTTGCTGCAAATAAGGAATAGCAAACCTGGTCATCATAAATACACTGTAAATATTATTTTTTACCAGGTATTCGAAGGCATCAATGGGATAATCCTGAATAGTGCTCATTACGGGAAATACCCCTGCATTATTGATCAGAATATCGAGTTTACCCCAGGTTTTTACGGCTGTATCTACACACAATCTGGCATGTTCAGCCAGAGATATATCTCCTTTGTAGGCTACCGCCAATCCACCTTTGCTGGTTATTTCTTTTACTACTGCATCTATTGGATCGTCGGGCATGCCGCAAACCAGTACTCTGGCGCCTTCCAGGGCAAATTTTTTACTAATAGCTTCGCCAATGCCGGCACCTCCACCGGTAACAATGGCTACTTTGTTTTTAAGTCTGGGTTCCATAGTTTTTTGATAATGATTGCAAAAATTTGATGGATTTAGATGATTATTTACTTTAGGGTTACGTAAGCATCCAGGATAAGTTGGATTGTAAGAAAGAAAACTTGAAAATTGCGTGTTGATTTTTAAGTTTTTTGTATGCTAAATCATTAGATACAAGCTATATACGTTTATTTACCTGTTGTGTTCTCCCTATGCAAACCTATGATGTGATTATTGCCGGTGGCGGACCTGCCGGATTGAGTGCTGCATTAGTATTGGGGCGCTGCCTGCGAAAAGTATTGGTATGTGATGCCGGAACACCAAGAAATGCCAGAACAGAGGCTTCCTGGGGATTTTTTACCAGAGATAATACTCCTCCTATGGAGTTGTTACGCATCGGGCGTGAACAACTCGAACCCTATGGCGTAGATTTTAAATTTTGTGAAATAACCAAAGCGTCTCAAAAGGATGGTTTATTCCAAGTAGAAACAAAAGATGGCGAACAATATCTGGCCAGAAAAATTCTGATTGCTACTGGTGTACGGGATTATTTACCTGAAATTAAAGATATAGACTTGTATTACGGCAAAAGTGTACATCATTGCCCATATTGTGATGGCTGGCAAAAACGGAATCAGCCTCTGGTGGCGTATGGAAAAGGCCGGGTTGCTATAGGACTGGCGTTATCCCTAAAAACCTGGAGCCCGAAGGTTACCCTGTGTACAGATGGAAAAAACCGGCTTATCCCGGAAGATATAGTTCGGCTACAGGCTAATGGGATAGCTGTTCATACTGAAAAGATCTCCAAACTATCTGGCACAGATTCACAACTGGAATTGATCCATTTCAAAGACGGAAGTTATATAGAATGCCGGGGTTTGTTTTTTGTGCTGGGTTTTGTTCAGCAATCTGATCTTGCACAGCAGCTGGGCTGCAGGTATTCAGATAAGGGAATGATCCGGACAGATAGATTACAACAGACGACTGTGCCAGGTGTATATGCTGCCGGAGATGCCGATAAGGATATGCAACAAGTAGTGATCGCAGCCGCTGAAGGGAGTAAAGCCGCTATTAATATTAATAAAAGATTGCAGGAAGAAGATAGAAAGTAGTTGGCTTAAAATTTAAGTAGTGCATATCAAGAATATAATTTGGCCCTTTACAATAACGATGATAGCTTAAGCACTTTTCCCGGAAAGTAGCTGGTGGGTGTAAGCCATAATTTTTTGAGTAGCCCCGGTGCGGCTGGCTACGTATTGCCTGGAAACTTCTGCTTTTTGGAGCCTTTCTTCTTCGTGTTCATATAAGTTTGTGAAATGTTTGCCAAATTCTTCTGAGTTGTTTACAGAAACAGCCCCTCCGGATGCAATCAAATCTACGGCTTCCTGGAATCTATGGTAGTGGGGGCCGAAGAATATGGGCATTCCAAAAGTAGCCGCTTCCAGAATATTATGTAATCCTTTGCCAAACGCACCTCCGATATACGCAAATTCACCATATTGGTATAAGGAAGATAACATACCAATATTATCAATGATAAGCACATCAGACGATGCTATATCATCCTTCTGAGCCTGAGAGAAACGCACTGATTTTTTCCGGATTTGTTCTTGCAGGCGGACGATCTCTGCTTCATGAATTTCGTGTGGAGCAATAATCACTTTAAGCGGCTGTATAAAACTGTTCAGAAACGGCAGCAATACATGCATATCTTGTGGCCAGCTGCTACCTATTACTACTAGTTTTTTGTCTTGCTTGAAAGAAGCTATCAGAGGTAAATCCTTTTTCTGGCTGGCAATGGTTTGTACCCGGTCAAATCTGGTGTCGCCAGCCACAGAAGTTTGTTGGATGCTAATGCTTTGCAGAAGTGCCGCAGACATCTGGTTCTGTACAAAAATATGCTCAAAATTCCGGAGAATAGACCGGAAAAAACCGCCATACGATTTAAAAAACACCTGCTCTTTGCGGAAAATAGCTGAAAATGAAATTACCGGAATATTGGCTCTTTTTAGCTCATTCAGGTAATGGTACCAGAACTCATACTTGGCGAAAAACACAATTGCAGGTTGTACCAATTTGATAAAAGTGCGTGCATGGGAAGTAGTATCCAGAGGCATGTAAAATATGTAATCAGCACCCGGGTAATTTTTCCGTACCTCATAGCCGGATGGAGAAAAGAAAGTAAGCAGAATTTTATAGTCTGGAAATTCTTTCCGGAACTGTTCAATAACCGGCCGGGCTTGTTCAAACTCGCCTAAAGAAGCGGCATGAAACCAGGCGACAGGCAATGTATTTCCCTGAAAAGCGTTGGTAATCCGTTCAAAAATATGTTTTCTGCCATTTATCCACTGTTTCGCTTTGGGATTCCATAGGGCTACCAGGTGGATAAGTAAACCATATATTTGTAAAGCAACTGAGTACAACAAACGGCTCATGCAGATAAATTTTCGGCAAAATAAAGGAATTCATCCAAAAGAGTAGTTTATATCACAGATTTTCAGTTTGCTCACGCCATTGCATGATCAATTCGAAGGTATTATTGGATTTCACCCAGTCCATATAGCCGTAGGTTTCACCCTGTAGACCAAGCAATGCCTGCAATATTTTCTTCTCTTCAACTGTGGGTTGAGGAGGCAGAAAAAGTATCAATTCATCTATTTCATATAAACGGCCAAGTAATTCAACCTCCTCAATTTCATAAGCCTGGCAGAACCGGGCATGTGCATTCATCATTGGATTTAAATTAAATTTATTCTGTAAGTAGAACAATCCCATTGATTCTACAAAGATTCCCTATCTAGCTTTCCGAGCTTCGCCTTTCGTACACTGTAACACTGTACGGACTTAGTTGCAACCTGGTATTCGACTGTAATACATATGGTAAATCTGAACCTGTGCCGCCAAATTTAGTATCTGTAGAATCCAGGATCTGCTGCCAGATGCTGTCATTTCCTTCTAGGCGGAATTCTGTTGGTGTATCAGCAAAGTTGAGCAGGCATAACAAATCATCAGATTCATGCCAGCGCTGTAATACCAGAATATGCTGGGCGGCTATACTTACTTGTACATTATTTTTATCCGGATGGTGCAAAGCAGTCCGTTCTTTGCGTAAGGCAATCAATTGTTTGTACCAGCGATATATAAGCTGTTGTTTTCCTTCCGTGCGTTTGTGCCATTGTAGTTTAGAAGATTGGAATGTTTCTTCTGCCTGGGGGTCAGGCGCTTCACCTAGCCAGGCAAATGCAGAAAATTCCGCTTTGCGGCCGTTGCGTACCGCTTCTACCAGCCAGGAGTCGGTATGACTTACAAAATAAGTAAACGGCGCATCCTCGGCATACTCTTCACCCATAAACAGCATTGGAATGTAAGGAGAAAGCAGCATCGTAGCGGCTGCCAGTTTAAGTGCTTCAACAGAAAGTAGACTGGTGATCCGGTCGCCCAGCATGCGGTTGCCTACCTGGTCATGGTTCTGGATACATACCACAAAATCTTCGCCTGAGTGGCTGGAAGAATCATTGCCATATTTCCTTTTGCGATATTCAGAATAATCTCCATTATACACATATCCTTTCTGTATGGCTTTTGCCAGGTGTTCCAGCCTGCCAAAATCGGAATAATATCCTGTTTTTTCCTTAGTAAGTAAAGCATGCAAGGAATGGTGAAAATCATCCATCCACTGGCTGTCGAATCCCCAGCCGCCTATCTCACGAGGCTTTATTACTTTGGTATCATTCAGGTCACTTTCGGCAATGGTGAAAAAGCGTTTGCCTTTGAGCAAAGAGAGTTGCTCTATTTTTTCGGTCACATACTGCCAGAAGTGAACAGCGCCCATATCAAATACAGCATGAATGGCATCCAGCCGGAGTCCGTCTATATGGTAATTATCTAAGAAAAATACCGCACTTTCTGCAAAAAAATCCCGCACCGGATCGCAGTAATATTCATCAAAGTTTAGAGCAGCTCCCCAGGGGGTATGGTACTTATCAATAAAGTAAGGTCCCATTTCCGTTACATAATTTCCTTCCGGACCCAGGTGGTTGTATACCATATCCAGAATTACGGCAATTCCCCTGGCATGACATTCATCTACCAGTTGCCGAAGGTCATCGGGAGTGCCATAGGAATTTTGAACGGAATAGGGATGAACACCATCATAGCCCCAGTTGCGGTTACCAGGGAACTGGGAAATGGGCATAATTTCAATGGCATTAATTCCAAGATCCACTAAATCATCCAACCGGCTAATCAAAGCCTGAAAGGTACCTTCCGGAGTAAATGTGCCTACATGGAGTTCATAGATAATCATATCTTTCAGCTCAATACCTTGCCAGGTATTATCCTTCCACTGATAGGTAGTATGATCGATCACCTGGGAAGCTTTGTGTAAACCTTCCGGTTGAAAATGCGAAGCTGGGTCCGGGCGGTCTTTTTCGCCATTAAGCCGGTAAAAATATTGCGTACCAGGAGATATATTGTCTGTTTCAACAGAAAAATACCCGTGTTCTTTTTTTTCCATGGCCATCAATCGTTCTTCCGGAGATATAAGATGCAATTCGACTTTTTCGGCCAGAGGCGCCCATAAAGTAAATGAGCAACGTCTGTTGCCGAGGTAGTTTGCCCCATGCTTCATCATAAATATCAGGTATAAAAATGTGGAGTGTCTTTCAGCAAAATAAATGCTTATACCTGTAAACCCCAAAAAGGTTTTGAACAATGAAAAATATAAATAAAAAAGCCTTTCCAGAATTCTGGAAAGGCTTTACTCAGAAGAAATTTATAAAATTAAATCATTTTCGAAACCTGGTAATTATTTTTCTAAAGTAATGGTAGCAGTGAAGTTACCCGATTTTACTACAACCTCCCGGTCGCAGGAACCATTGCCGTAATCAGCTGTCCATTCCTGTCCGCCTTCTGGCATTACTTTTACAATACCGCTTACCGCTACAAATCTGCTTTCACTCAAGCAGGAAAACTTCCATAATAAGGGGGTCCCTACTGCTATTACTGAAGAAAAATTCTTGCCATCCCGGGCTTTACCACTTGATGTACCACTTACCGTAAATTCATCATCTTCAAAGTTGAGCAATGTGCCATTCAGATTCCAGGTTCTTACATGTTCACTGTTCCATGTTATGGTAGTATTATCTGTATAACTAATTTTGCCACCAGTTATTTTTACATTGGTTTTATAGGTATTATTTTCTACAGCATGTGTAAGTATCTGGGTGCCTTCCACTTTATTTCCATTTACCTGATAATTATCAAATGTAATAGTTTGAGTAGTGCCAGGAGTTCTGTATTTGCCGGTAAAGGTGATCAGAATCTTTCCTTTGCGGGTTTTGCCATCTACATCCGACTTAATGCCTGTGGTTCCAAAGTCTATTAATATGCTACCGGTAGCATTACTGCCTTTGGGCGTGAAAGTGATTGTAGCTCCGTGTGAATTCTCATGCGTTTCCTGGGTAGCATCTATCCGCATGTTGCTGTAATTGCTGTTCATTTCTTCTTCAGCAATAGCCAGCACCTCATCGGATTCAGCCATGCTCATGCTATTATCTTCTACCGCTTTTTCTGTGGGCTGCACCGGGGCTTCGTCTTCCTTTTTACAGGCGGTGAACATAATACCGGCTGCTACAGCATATGCGATGGTATTCAAAACTACTTTTTTCATGTGAATTGTTGTTTAATTTTGTTTTGATTGTTGCTTAGAAATGGATTGAAGAAAATGGTTTAATTCTTATTTAATTTATTATTTGTTGACTCCCTCAGACAGAAGAGCTTATCCGCCGGTGACGGTTATTTGTTTGTGCTATAACCATGAGCGGTTTGTAACAGAAGCCCTGTTTTCGGTAATTAACCAGACATATGCTGCTATCGAGCTGATCGTGGTAGATGATGCCAGTAGTGATAACAGTGTGGCAGTCATTCATGCATTTTTGAAAGAACATCCGCAGGTACAGTTTCTGGTAAATGAAATCAATCTGGGTAATTGCCGTTCCTTTAACCGGGCACTATTGCTGGCTTCCGGTACATACATTATTGATCTTGCGGCCGACGACGTACTGCTTGATACAAGGATAGAAAAACAGGTAAGCCTGTTTGAAACGCTGGATACTCGCTATGGTGTAATATTTTCTAATGCCGCTTATATAAACGAGCGCTCCATTGTTGTATCACATCATTACCAGACGGATACGCAGGGAAAGTCCAGAAAAAGTATTCCTTCCGGAGATGTGTATCAGCAAGTATTACAGCAGTATTTTATTTGTACGCCTACCATGATGATGCGCAAAAGCGTGTTGGAGGCACTGGGCGGCTATGATGAATCCTTGAGTTATGAAGATTTCGACTTCTGGGTGCGTTCGTCCAGGAAATATAAATATGCCTATCAGGATGAGATTTTAACCTTCAAACGCAAAGTAAAAGGCTCTCTGTCAACAAAATTTTACCAGTTGCGCCAGAATAAGCTACTGGAATCCACGCTTATCGTTTGCCAGAAAGCATACAAACTAAACCGGACTGAAGGAGAACGGCAGGCACTGGCAACCAATATTAGGTATCACCTGCGGCAGAGTTATTATACAAAAAACTATCCTCTGGTTTCAGGATATGCAGCTTTACTCAAAGAGCTGAGCTATATAGATTTTATCACACAGGTAATATTATGGCTGTCAACACACAAGATCAGCGTATGGAGTTTATATAAACTCTATCTGCGGATCTTTCTTAAATTTCGTCCATAGGATATTTTTATTTTACCGTTCCCGGCAACACTTTTCCTATTAGACTATATCCCATTCTGCCAAGAGAAACTCTCTTCCTGCCGGACTGTCCGATTATACAAGCCATATTTTTTTGAAAAAATACAGCAGAATTGTAGTAAAAAAATACTTGTAGGACGAGAGTTATAAAGATTGGAACATATGTGATAACCCTTTTTTTGGGCATGCACTATTTTTGAACCATGCTTCAAAAGCATGATTCACCACAAACCAATCAATTGTATAACCACTTAACACATACCTACTATATGTATCTCTATTTGTCTACTCCAAAAAAGATTAACATCACTCCAACTAAGCACTTAGGCAAGCCTGCAGTTTACAGAACATCTGCTACCGCCTTCCTGATAAAAGTATGCCTGTTAACGGCTTGTATAATCAGCCTAATTACAGATCTAATACAGGCACAAGGTGAAAAACTATGGGACAGGCGCTTTGGGGGTAGCAATGATGATAAGATTGCAAAAGTTATTCCTACCAAAGACGGAGGTTATTTACTGGCAGGAAATTCTTATTCAGGTATTAGCGGAGATAAATCAGAAACAAGCAGAGGCCGCATGGATTACTGGATAGTAAAAATCCGGGCAGCTGGAGATAAAGAATGGGACAGACGCTTCGGAGGTAACCTCGATGATGAGCTTAGGTCTGTGATTCAAACTTCAGATGGAGGCTTTTTGCTCGTTGGCAATTCTTATTCCGGGACTGGTGGAGACAAAACAGAAGCAAGCAGAGGAGGGCAGGATGGCTGGGTCATAAAAATCTCGAGCGGTGGCATCAAACAATGGGATAAACGCTTCGGAGGTACAGGTAACGATGGATTGCGGGCGGTGGTACAAACAGCAGATGGAGGATACTTATTAGGCGGTTATTCTAACTCGGATACAGGCGGCGATAAAAGCGAAGCAAGCAGAGGAGGGAGTGATTACTGGATTATTAAAATTACCAGCACTGGTGCTAAACAATGGGATAGACGTTTTGGGGGTTCAGCAGGGGATTTTCTAGGTGCTATGATTATGACTACAGATGGAAATTATATGCTTGCTGGTTCGTCTAATTCAGGTGTAAGCGGTGAGAAAACAGAGCCTAGCTGGGGCGGTAAAGATTATTGGATGATAAAAATAAATACCAGCGGCCATAAACTGTGGGATAAACGTTTTGGGAGTTTGGACAATGACGGTTGTTCTTCCCTACTTGCAACAGATGATGGAGGGTATTTATTAGGTGGTCATTATGATGAGATTTATGAAGGTAAACAATGGATTGTAAAAACAGATGGTAGTGGAATACTACAATGGGAAATTTACCCTGGATTTGGTTTTCATCAAGATCTTATTAAAGATTCAGACGGTGGATATCTGATATTAAGTACAATGGATGATACCTATTCTCCCGATGCTAATTATCAAATTTATGCCGAATTGAAAAAGATTGATAAAAATGGCAAGACTCAGTGGGTTTCATTTTATAAGGGAGGCATTGGTGGTTATGAGCTAGGAGGTGTACATAAGACTTATCTGGTTTCTGCGTTTCAAACATCGGATGGAAGTATTGTAATGGGAGGGTTTACAGATCTGGGTGTAGAAGGAGATATTTCCCAGCCAAGCAAAGGTATGAATGACTTCTGGGTAGTTAAAACCATACGTAAAATCAAACCAGGAGAGATTGTGATGAGGAGTGGATCTATTGGCGTTAGTTCTGGTAATATTTACTATGATCCCGGTTTTTTGGTCAATTATCAAGACAATCTGAATGTAACTCAGACGCTGTCAGCCAGAGCCGGCTATAAACTACGTCTCACTTTCACTTCTTTTCAATTAGAGAATATATACGACAAACTCTACATCTATAATGGCACTTCCACTTCAGCTCCTTTGATTGGGGTATATACAGGTTCTAACAGTCCTGGTATCATCACTTCCTCAGGAGGAAGTCTTACTTTTCGCTTTACCTCTGATGCTATAGCTACTTCTCCGGGATGGGTAGCTAACATCTCTTATGTGCCAGTGGGAGCAAGACTCGCAGCAGAAGAAACAGCAGTAGAAGATACACAAGAAACACTTCTGAAGCTGGAAGCTTTTCCTAATCCTTTCAGAGAGAGAATAACTTTCAACTTTACTGTACAGCAAACAGGGCCAGTCAATCTAAAGATTTATGATAGCAAAGGCATAGAGGCGGCTGATGTATTTGCCGGAGAAATGCAGGCTGGAGAAACCAAAAGTCTGGAATGGCAGCCTAACGGACAGCAGGAAGGTGTTTACATTATACGCTTGGGCACTCCAGGTAGAGTCATTACCAATAAAATCGTATTGATCAGATAAAGCAACTGTATGCTTATAATCAAGAGCCAGGTAGGAGACTATCTGGCTTTTGTGTATATGAGTATTTAAATAACTATCTGCGATTATCCAAATCGTCCAGCATACTCAGGTACCTTTCATAGCGGCTCTGAGTGATTTCATCCTTGGCTACTGCTTCCATATACCACTGTCTGGTTGTGCACCTTTCCCTTCACGCTTTAAACCACATTACTATGCGAGAAAATCGACTTGTGCCGGAGTGTTGGTTGATGTAAGCCATATTTTTAGAAGAAACACAGCAGAATTGTTGAAAAAAAACACCCATAGGACGAGAGTTACAAAGATTGGAACATATGTAATAACACTTTTTTTGGGCATGCATTACTTTTGAACCATGCTTCAAACGCATTATTCAGCACAAACCAATCAATTTATTATCAACTCAATTGTATAACCTTTAACACACTACCTACTATATGTATCTCTATCCTTCTACCCAAAAAAGTATTAAAACAACTTCAACTAACTTCTCAGGCAAGGCTGCCAATTATAGAACATCAACTACTGCCCTGCTGATAAAAGTATGCCTGTTCACAGTTTGTTTACTGAGCCTCATTATAGACCTGGCACAGGCACAGGCTACCCCTGTAAAAGAGTGGGATAAACGCTTCGGAGGCAGTAATGAAGATAGGGCTAAGAAAATCATACCTACCGCAGATGGCGGCTTTTTAGTGGGAGGCCATTCTTACTCAAGCATCAGTGGGGATAAAACTGCAGCCAATAAAGGGGCTATTGATTACTGGGTGGTCAAGATTTCAAGCGATGGCACCAAACAATGGGACAAATCCTTTGGCGGTGACGGTTTCGATGACTTAACTTCATTGATACAAACCAGTGATGGTGGTTTTCTACTCGCAGGCCATTCCGATTCAGGTGTCGGGGGCGATAAAAGCCAGGCAAGTAAAGGGGATTCAGATTACTGGATAGTAAAAACAACAAGCGATGGCACCAAACAATGGGATAAATCCTTTGGCGGTGACGGTTTCGATGACTTAACTTCATTGATACAAACCAGTGATGGCGGCTTTTTAGTGGGAGGCCATTCTTACTCAGGCATCAGTGGGGATAAAACTGCAGCCAATAAAGGGGCTGATGATTACTGGATAGTAAAAATAACAAGCAATGCACCAAACAATGGGATAAATCCTTTGGGGGCGACTATAATGAGTATTTAACTTCATTGACACAAACCAGTGATGGCGGCTATTTATTGGGAGGCACTTCTGAATCAGGCATCAGTGGAGATAAAACCACACTTAGTACCAGTTACAGTACCAGTTACAGCTCACACTGGATTGTAAAAATCACTAGTACCGGCATTAAACAATGGGATCTATCAGCCGGATATGCAGTGATTTATAATGAAGGTGTGAATGTTATCAAGGACAATGATGGCGGATATTTGTTATTGAGTGAGGCTACTGATGATCACTACAATCGTTATAGCCAATTATTCAAAATTACCGGGAGTGGGCAAATACAATGGAGTAGAACTTTTAAAGCGAACCCTGTTTCTGGAAATGGTCTATTTCATTATAGTGTTTTACGTTCCGGATTTCAAACTAATGATGGAGGCTTTATATTGGCAGGTGTTACAGATGCAGAAGCAGGGAAAGATGTGTCTCAACCCAGCAAAGGGAATCATGATTTCTGGGTAGTTAAAACCACCAGGCAGATCCAACCAGGAGAGATTGTGATGAGCAGTGGCTCTACAGGTGTGAATGCCGGTACCACCTACTATGATCCCGGATTTGCAGCCAATTATCAGAATAACCTGAATCTTACCCAGACTTTATCGCCCAGAGTCGGCTATAAACTGCGCCTGACTTTTACTTCTTTTCAGCTGGAAAACAACTATGACAAACTCTACATCTATGATGGCACTTCCACTGCTTCACCCCTGATCGGAGTCTACACCGGCAGCACCAGTCCTGGTATCATTACTTCCTCTACTGGCAGCCTTACCCTGCGCTTTGTTTCCGATGGCAGTATAAATTATCCGGGATGGGCAGCCAGTGTCTCTTATGTGGCCACAGGAGCAAGGCTGGCCGCTGTAGAAGAAAAAGCACCGGAAGAAACACTTTTGAAGCTGGAAGCATTTCCCAATCCTTTCAGAGAGAAAATAACCTTCAACTTTACTGCACAGCAAACAGGGCCTGTCAGTCTGAGAATTTATGATAGCAAAGGAATAGAAGCAACTAATGTATTTGCTGGAGAAATGCAGGCCGGAGGAACCAACAGTGTAGAATGGCAGCCTAACGGGCAGCAGGAAGGTGTTTATATTGTACGATTAGCAACACCAGGCAAGGTAATTACAAATAAGGTTGTATTGGTAAAGTAACGTTTGCTCTAATTTGTATGCCAAAGCCAGATAGGCTTCTATCTGGCTTTTGTGTGAATAATAGAATCTGTAACCTTTTATCTGCGGTTATCGGTATCATCCAGCATACTCAAGTAACTTTCGTAGCGGCTTTGAGCGATTTGCTCATTCACTACCGCTTCTATTACTGCACAACCTGGTTCATGTACATGAGTGCAGTTATAAAACTTGCATTGCCCCAGCATTTTCCGCATTTCCGGAAAAAAATGGCTTAATTCTTCTTTTTCTATATCGATCAGTCCGAGTTCTTTAATGCCGGGTGTGTCAATAATATAGGTATTTTCGGCGATTTCAAACATTTCGGCAAATGTAGTAGTGTGGACACCTTTATTGGCAAAGGTGGAAACCTCAGAAGTACGAAGTTGCAGACCAGGCGCAATCAGATTCACCAATGACGATTTTCCCACTCCAGAATGCCCGGCAAGCAATGATTTTTTGTTGGTTAATATATTCTGGAAGGCTTCTATACCTTGTTTGTTTACTACAGAAGTAAGCAGGCAGGGATATCCTATATTCTCATAAATAGTTGCAATTTCCTGCTGAATCTCAAGTGCTTCTTCATCCAGTAAGTCTGCTTTGTTAAATACAATCCGGCTCGGAATACGGAATGATTCAGCAGTAACCAGAAAACGGTCAATAAAGCCAAGGGAAGTTCTGGGAAAAGCCAGCGTCACCAGTAAAATGGCCTGGTCAATATTGGCTGCCAGCATATGTCCATACGCCGCTTTCTGTACAGATTTCCGGATGATGTAATTCTCTCTGGGCAGTATTTCCTGAATAATTCCGGTATTGGCAGCCACATCTTCTACCTGGTATTTTACCCGGTCGCCCACCGCAATAGGATTAGTGACTTTGAGCCCCTTTATTTTGAATTTTCCCCGTAAACGGCACTGATATATCTGCTTGTCTTCTGACATTACTTCATACCACGAACCGGTGGACCGGATAACTAATCCTTCTTGCATAGGGGATGGTTAATAAATAGAATACGTATTAGTGCTAATCTCGTACTGTTTTAAATACTGGCGCAACTTGCAAACTTAACCAATAAATTGTTCTTTGAGAATAATTAACCTTTTGGCGATAGCCAAGTTATGTTCCGAATCAGGATGAAGCCCCATACTTACCCTTGCATGTTCATTCAACCGGTAGGCAATAATAGTGGCTGATTCATTCTGTATCAAAAGCTTAAAAATAGAAGGTACATAACTTTTATACTCATCCCTTATCCATTCATGTTTGCCAACACTGATAGGGTCCCATTCCTCCCATAGTACCCGGTTAATTTCTTCCCAAAATTCCCCTTGTTTTCCTCTTGGCTTCATATGTCATTTCCACTTTACCTTTCCGTAAAGGTAGTAACTATTTCTACTGTCTGTTTTCTGCTTACTAAAACCCTGTTTTCCCAAAATCAGTATATGGTGTACGAATCTATTCATCGATTAACAAATCAATAAAGCTATGGCTGCTTCAGGCGCTCAACCCGAAATGACTTTGAAAGAAAAAACGTTGCTGGCACATGAACGGTTGCAGCAGGTATACGGCGAACAAGACCTTTATAACCGCCGGGATGCTATGCGTGAACTTATTTCTACGATGCTCTCACACCGAACTACGCATGCCGATGAAGAAAAAGCCTACCGGCAAATGCACGAGCGTTTTGGTTCCTGGGAAGGCATACGAGATGCGCCGTTGCCGGAGTTGATTGATGCCATTTCCAGTTCCAGATTTCCGGAAGCAAAGGCTGTGAATATAAAAAAAGTGGTGGGTAAAATTCTGGCAGACCATGGAGAAGCCAATATTGACTTTCTGCGGGATATGCCGGTAGAGGAAGCAATGAACTGGCTGACTTCCTTGCCTGGTGTGGGACTAAAAACATCTACTCTGGTCTTACTTTTTAATTTCTATAAACCTGTATTGCCGGTAGATACACATGTTCACCGGGTTACACAACGCCTCGGCGTGATCGGCCCCAAAACCAATGCTGAAAAAGCACACACCTTACTATTAGATATGTTGCCCAAGGATGCCAAAGTGCTATTCAACTTCCACAAACATTTTTTCTGGCATGGGCAGAAAGTATGTGTGTATGCTGCACCCCGCTGCAAACAATGTGTGCTTACCGATATTTGCGACTGGTACCAGGCTAACCGTAAAACCAGCAAAGAATAATATTTTACAGAATGTAGAAGCCAGAAGAGAGAGCTCAGAATCTGGAAAAACTGTATTGATTTTTAAAGAATTTCTCATTCAACCTTCAGAATATAAAACTCATAAATGACCATTGGCTCGCTAAAGTATCCTTAAAATTAAGCCTGTATTGGTTGCCTGATTGTCAGGCTGTCTACGGATTTTATCCTTATATTTGCAGCAACCAAATCTTCACAACGAACTCATTATAACCATGATTATTGGCGTTCCAAAAGAAATTAAAAACAACGAAAACCGGGTAGCCTTAACTCCTGCCGGTGTTGCAGAAATTAAAAAACATGGGCATACGGTGTATATGCAGGCCAATGCAGGTACAGGCAGCGGATTTTCTGATGCCGATTACACTAGTGCTGGTGCTACCATTCTACCAACTATTGAAGCGGTGTATGAAACAGCTGAAATGATCATCAAGGTAAAAGAACCTATTGCCCAGGAGTATAACCTGATCCGGGAAGACCAGTTGCTTTTTACCTATTTTCATTTTGCCTCCTCCGAAGAACTTACCCATGCCATGATCGCCCGTAAGGCGGTCTGCCTGGCCTATGAAACGGTAGAAAAAGCCGACAGAAGCCTGCCTTTACTGATACCTATGTCGGAGGTAGCCGGCAGAATGTCTATTCAGGAAGGAGCTCATTACCTGGAAAAACCGCTTAAAGGCAGAGGTATTTTGCTAGGCGGTGTACCAGGCGTACCACCTGCCCGTGTATTAGTGCTGGGAGGAGGTGTGGTAGGTACACAAGCTGCTAAAATGGCGGCTGGCTTAGGAGCACATGTTACCATTATGGATGTGAGCCTGGCTAGGTTGCGGTATCTGGATGATATTATGCCTCCCAATGTAGATACCATGATGTCGAATGAATACAATATACGGGAGCGGATCAAAGTGTCAGACCTGATTATTGGAGCTGTACTAATTCCAGGAGCCAAAGCGCCACACTTAATTACCAGAGACATGCTCAAAATCATGCGTCCGGGAACGGTGCTGGTAGATGTGGCCGTTGACCAGGGTGGATGTATCGAAACCTGCAAGCCTACCACCCACGAAAATCCCACCTTTATTATTGACGATGTGGTACATTATTGTGTAGCTAATATGCCTGGTGCCGTACCGTATACCTCTACACTGGCCTTAACCAATGCTACCTTGCCATATGCCATTCAACTTGCTAATAAGGGATGGAAAAAAGCCTGTCAGGAAAACCGGGATTTGCTGTCTGGGTTAAACGTGGTAAAGGGAGAAGTCGTATATAAAGGAGTAGCCGATGCCTGGGGCCTTTCTTACACCAATGTAGATGATTACCTGGAAATGGCCACAGTGTAATTTTCATATAAGAACTAACTATAAAGAGGGAAGCTTAAAACACTTCCCTTTTGTGTTTATAAGGGTAATCAATTAAAAAATAGCTGATATTTTCATGCCTGTTCGTATTTTGCACCGCTTTTGAAATTTAATCTTAACCGCTTAATTATTTACGAACTATGCTTTTATACGGTGCAAGCGGACATGCCAAAGTGATTATAGATTGCCTGCAAGCCAGCAAGGTTCCGGTTACAGGGATTTTTGACGATAATCCGGATATACAACAACTATTAGGCTTACCTGTTTTAGGTTCATACCAGGCAAAATATTTGCCAGAAGAGCCACTCATTATAGCGGTAGGAAATAATCAGATCCGCCGGAAAATAACGGCTTTGGTACAGCATACCTATGGAAAAGTAATTCATCCTTCTGCGATTGTTTCTGCTTATGCTAAAGTAGATGATGGGACCGTAGTATTTCACCATGCAGTGATACAAGCTTCTGCTTCGGTTGGCCAACATTGCATTATTAACACTTCAGCCAGTGTAGACCACGATTGTGTACTGGAAAATTTTGTACATATTTCTCCCAATGCTACCTTAAGCGGAAATGTATCGATAGGCGAAGGAACCCATATTGGAGCTGGCGCTACTATTATTCCTGGTATTAGTATTGGCAAATGGTGTGTGATTGGAGCAGGAGCCGTTGTAACCAAAGATATTCCAGATTATGCCAAAGCCGTAGGAGTACCAGCCCGAATTATCAAAATCAAACCCTTACTTTGAGATAATGTAATACCAAAACAAGTGAAAAAATGCGTATCTACTTATCACCGCTTTTGCAGGAGCCACCTTATACAACCTTTGGGTCAGCACTGGCCATGTACGGGTTGTATAGAGTGGCAGATGTAATAGCGGGGCCTGCCCGGGAGGGCAAAAGCCTGTGCGGAGGTCGTCAGTATTAATATACAAAGGAACTCATTTACATATTTTATCTAACAACTGACAACGAAAACTACTTCATGTCTAAAAAAATATACCTCTCTTCACCGCATATGGGCGGCACTGAATTAAACTATATTCATCAGGCGTTTGAAGAAAACTGGATCGCTCCTTTAGGTCCCAATGTAGATGGCTTTGAGCAGGATTTGTGCCGCTATACTGGCGTTTCCCATGCAGCCGCTTTAAGCTCTGGTACCGCTGCCATCCATTTAGCCTTGATTTTACTGGGCATAAAAGCCGAAGACGAAGTAATTTGCCCAACCTTTACTTTTTCTGCGACTGCCAATCCGATTATATACCAGAGAGCAACTCCCATTTTTGTAGACAGCGGCTATTCTACCTGGAACATTTGTGTAAAAGAAACCCGCAATGCGATTGAAGACCGGCTGGCAAAAGGTAAAAAACCAAAAGCCATGATCATAGTGCATTTGTATGGACAAGCTGCCAGAATGGATGAATTAATGGCACTATCCAAGGAATTTGATATTCCGGTGATAGAAGATGCAGCAGAAGCCTTAGGTGCCAGTTATAAAGGCAAAAAACTAGGTACTTTCGGAAAACTAGGTATTCTTTCTTTTAATGGCAATAAAATTATCACTACCTCTGGAGGAGGCGCTTTATTGTCGGATGAGGAAGGCCTGATAACTAAAGCCCGTTTTCTAGCAACCCAGGCCAGAGATAATGCACCCCATTATCAGCATTCACAAATTGGCTATAATTACCGGATGAGTAATATTGCAGCAGGCATTGGCCGTGGACAAATGGAAGTGATCGACGATAGAGTAAAGCAACGCAGGGCAAATTATGCCTTTTACCAGAAAGCATTTGCGCATATTCCGGTCATTTCTTTCGCACCAGAATTAGAAAATACCCGAAGCAACCGATGGCTTACCTGTATAGTCATAGACGAAAAACAATCAAAGGGCGTAACCAGGGAAAGCATCCGGCTGGCCTTGGCGGCAGAAAACATAGAAGCAAGGCCGCTATGGAAACCGATGCATTTACAGCCTGTGTTTGCGAGTTATCCCTATTATGGCAACCGGAATGTAGCCGAAGACTTATTCAACAGGGGTATTTGCCTGCCATCCGGATCTAATTTAACGAGCGAGGAGATAGAAAGAGTAGCTAAAATTGTTACAAGCTTGTTTTAATGCCCAAATATTTTATACCTTAGGCATCGATACTACATTTTTTAACTGATGTATTTCAGTAATTCGTAGTAAAGTTCAACCCTATTTAATTAACGCATGTCTTCTATAACCTATCAGGCCGACATAGAGGCTATCAAAGAAACCTTATACAACTGGATTATCAGCAATGCACCAGCAAAAGGAAAAGAATGGCTTGACCAGAAATTAGGTCTTATTTCTGCTGAAAATGCAGAGCGGCAATTTTACCTGGCTTTTGGCACAGCCCCCCGTTTTGTTGGGAAAGAAAAGCTACAACTCACGGCTGGTGATATTCAAAAAGCCGGGGCTTTGCGGAAAGGCTGGAATCCGGCTCACTGGACCACCGACCAGGCTACCCGTATACTACTGGTACTTTCGCTGCCACATCAAGACCCACAGAAGTTCGTACATGTTCTAAACCAATTATTCAGTACTGGCGATGTGGGTGAGCAAACTGCTTTGTATCTGAGTTTACCTTTGCTTCCGCATCCGGAATTACACCGCCACCGTACCACTGAAGGAATCCGTACTAACATGACGGATGTATTTAATGCAATAGCCTTAGACAATCCATATCCTTCAGAATACCTGGATGAACCTGCCTGGAACCAGCTGGTATTAAAAACTATTTTTGTAGGTAGTCCTTTACATCGGATTCATGGTTTAGACCAACGGGCTAATGCGAATCTGGCCAGAATGCTGTCAGATTTTGCCCATGAACGCTGGGCAGCCGGGCGGCCTGTTCCTGCTGAACTCTGGCGGCCAGTGGGGCCTTTTCTGAATGAGCAGATTTTTCCGGATATGGAAAAGCTTTTTAACTCCGGAGATACCTTGCAACAGTCTACGGCAGCGTTGGCTTGTCAGGCCAGTAGTTTACCGCAGGCAAAAAAACTATTGAACCAGCATCCGCAACTGGCAGATAAAATTGCTTTAGGACAAATTAGCTGGGACAATATCCAGGAGCAATGAGCGTCGTTTAAGTATACATAAAAATAGTATGACTATGGCTTCAGACACTTCTTCTTGTAAACCGGACGCTGGAAAATGGTTTCCTGTTATTAACTTATCAAAATGTGAAGGCAAGCAGGATTGTGTAGAAGTATGCCCCTATGATGTATTTGAAATGCAGGAAATGACAAGTGATGAATACAAGGCGCTCAATTTTGCCGGAAAGCTGAAAACATGGGTTCATGGCAGAAAAAAAGCCTATGCCGTAAAAGCGGATCAATGTCATGCTTGCGGTTTATGTGTAACAGCCTGCCCGGAAAAAGCGATTAAGCTGGCAAAGGTATAATGTTGAAGGAGCATGGGCGTTTAAGATGAAGGTGTATGCCATAAGCGGATTAGGCGCCGATAAAAGAGTATTTGAGTATCTGGATCTTAGGTATGAACTTATTTCCCTGGATTGGATAGAACCAAAGCGTGATGAAGAATTGAGTGAATATGCTAGCCGTCTGGCAGAAAAAATTAATACAAAAGAAAATTTTATACTGATAGGCGTCAGTTTCGGAGGGCTTATTGCCATTGAAATCAGTAAAATACTCAAACCTGCGTTGGTTATTTTGATTTCTTCAGCAGAGACAAAAAGTGATTTGAGAAGAGTTTACCGGATAATTGGCAAAACCGGAATTATAAAAGTGATTCCTGCTGTGTTTTTTAAACCACCGGCAAAGCTGGCGGAGTGGATTTTCGGAGCTAAGAATAAACAATTGCTCAGAGAAATTATAAACGAAACAGACCTGCGATTTGTAAAATGGGCGATTGAACAATTGATTACCTGGGATAACAACATCAGGATTGAGAGTTGTATTAAAATTCATGGAAATAAAGATTTATTAATTCCACTCAGAAATGATACTAATACAATAGAAATACCTGGAGGCCATCATTTTATGATTGTAGATAAAGCGGAGGAAATCAGTCCAATTATAAACAAAGCAATAAAACAGGCCGTTGAGAAAGCAAGAGAATAAATTTTACCAACCAAAGAAGACAACACAAACTGAATATTTTATAAACAAATCATTCAACCTTTTATCACTATGCTATTCATAGATCCACACGTTCACATGACTTCCCGTACTACCGATGATTACGATGCCATGCGTAAAGCAGGTATTGTAGCCATTATTGAACCAGCTTTCTGGCTGGGACAGGCCCGTACGGAAGCAGGTTCTTTTAAAGATTATTTCAGTAGCCTGGTAGGCTGGGAACGTTTCCGGGCAAGCCAGTTTGGCATCCGGCATTATTGCACCATCGGGTTAAATTCCAAAGAAGCCAACAACGAAGCACTAGCAGAACAAGTGATGGAATTGCTGCCCTTATTTGCCAGCAAGGAAGGCGTAGTAGGTATCGGCGAAATCGGCTACGACGACCAGACGGCTGCTGAAGATAAATTTTACCGCCTGCAAATAGAACTGGCAAAAGAATTAGCTTTACCTATACAGATTCATACACCCCACCGGGATAAGAAAAAGGGCACTTCCCGCAGCATGGATGTATGCATCGAACACGGTGTAGACCCTTCCATGGTGATTGTAGATCATAATAATGAAGAAACCGTGAAAGAAGTGTTGGACAGAGGTTTCTGGGCAGCTTTTACCATTTATCCCAGAACCAAAATGGGTAATGAGCGCATGACAGAAATTGTACGCCAATATGGCCCGGAACGTATTATGATCAACAGTGCTGCCGACTGGGGTATCAGTGATCCGCTGGCTGTGCCAAAAACAGCTGCGTTGATGCAGGAAAGGGGAATTCCGGAAGCACACATTCACCAGGTTTGCTACCAGAATGCCCTGGCAGCTTTTGGCCAAAGCGGGCAAATGAACGAAGACGACTGGCTGAACCCCATCACCATAGACCAACGGGAAAAATTCTCCGGCAGTACCGTACTCCGTGGCGGCCAAGACCCCAGAATAGACCAGATTGATTCCAAGATCATCCGCTAACTAAGTATTGAGTACAAAGTATTAAGAAACTAAACGCAGAACCGGCAAGAATTTACATCTTGCCGGTTCTGCGTTTATAAACTATTTCAAAATAAAAATCAATCACCGCTTTTGCAGGAGTCACCTTATACAATCTTTGGGTCATCTGGTATATAGAGTGGCGGTTGTAAAAGCGAGGCCCATCCGGCCTTAGGGGACATAGGCTTCCTCGCATATTCTATTACATAAAGTACTTAAAGTCTTAACTCACTGTACCCCCATTCACAATTACTTTCTCCGGATTTACAAACGACAGGCTGCCATCTTTATCTTCCGCCATCAGAATCATGCCCTGCGATTGTATGCCTTTGATATCCCGGGGAGCCAGATTTGCCAGCAAACAGACTTGTCTTCCAATAATTTCCTCCGGCTTATAATGCTCAGCAATGCCGCTTACTACTGTTCTGGTATCGAGGCCGGTATTTAAAGTGAGTTTTAATAGTTTTTTCGTTTTAGGCACCAGTTCTGCTGCCTGAATAGTAGCAATCCGGATATCTAGTTTGGTAAAATCATCAAAGTTAATTTCCGGTTTAGCTGGTGGCAGCTTTTTGTTGGCCAGTTCATTTGCTGTTTTGGTATTTAATAACTTCTGCACCTGTGCTTCTACGGGAGCATCTTCAATTTTGTCAAACAGCAATTGGGCTTCTTTCAAGGGATGGCCATCTGATAGTAAATCAATACTACCGGCATTTGCCCATTTATAGGAATCCAGATTGAGCATTCCATATAATTTACAAGCTGAAAAAGGCAGAAATGGCTCCATCACAATTGCCAAGTTAGCAGCTACCTGCAAACCTAGATTCAGAATGGTTTGTACCCTGGCTTCATCCGTTTTGATCAGATTCCAGGGTGCTGTATCTGCTAAGTATTTATTTCCGGCACGGGACAAATCCATAAGTAAACTTAAAGCTTCCCGGAAACGGTAATTTTCGATTGATGCAGCAATCTTTTCAGGGAATTCCTGTAATTCTTTTATCAGGTTATGATCAATATCGAAAAGCTTACCTCTTATTGGCACATTACCACTGAAAAATTTATGTGTAAGTACCATTACTCTATTTACGAAGTTACCCAGGTTACCTACCAGTTCATTATTATTACGGTTCTGAAAGTCTTTCCAGGTAAAATCATTGTCTTTGGTTTCGGGAGCATTGGCACAAAGTACATACCGCAGTACATCCTGTTTTCCCGGAAATGCCTGTAAGTATTCATGCAGCCATACCGCCCAGTTTCTGGAAGTAGAAATTTTATTTCCTTCCAGGTTCAGAAACTCATTAGCCGGTACATTTTCCGGCAGAATATAATCGCCATGCGCCTTGAGCATGATCGGAAAAATAATGCAATGGAATACAATATTATCCTTGCCAATAAAATGCACCAACTGGGTATCGTTGCTCTGCCAGTATGGCTTCCATTCCTCTCCAGTGGAGTTCTGTACTTTTTCTTTAAAGTAATCTTTGGTAGAGGAAATATACCCGATGGGTGCATCAAACCACACATATAATACTTTTCCTTCTGCCCCTTCCACTGGAACGGGAATACCCCAGTCCAGGTCACGGGTCATGGGGCGGGGATGCAGGCCACCATCAATCCAGGATTTACACTGGCCGTATACATTGGTTTTCCACTCTTTATGGCCTTCCAATATCCATTCACGCAACCAGTCTTCGTACTGGTCTAATGGCAGGTACCAGTGTTTGGTTGCTTTCAATACTGGTTTTTCTCCGCTCAGCATCGAAACCGGATTGATCAGTTCATCCGGACTTAAAGTAGAACCGCAATTTTCACACTGGTCGCCGTAAGCATTAGGAAAACTACATACCGGACAAGTACCTTGAATGAAACGGTCGGTCAGGAATTGATTGGCTTTTGCATCAAAATACTGGTCAGAGAATTTTTCTGTGAAATTGCCCTGCTCATACATTTTCCGGAAGAAGGCACTGGCTGTTTCATGATGGGTAGCATTAGAGGTGCGGGAATACATATCGAATGATATTCCGAAGTCCTGAAAGGCTTCCTTAATCATTTTATGATACTGATCTACGGCCTGCTGAGGGGTAATCCCTTCTTTCTGGGCCCGAAAAGTAATAGGAACGCCATGTTCGTCGGAGCCGCATACAAACAAAACATCTCGTTCCCGGAGGCGTAAGTAGCGCACGTAAATATCAGCAGGAATGTATACACCAGCCAGATGGCCGATGTGTACGGGTCCGTTAGCATAGGGCAAGGCTGCGGTTACAGTATATCTTTTGGGTGGTTCGTTTCTCATGAAAGTCTGGTTTGTTAATGATTGAGAAATTAGAAGAGTTAAAGATTAGAAAATTTAAGATTCGTTTATGAAATGAGTATTTTCTATTCATCTACAAATATTACTCTTACAATCCTCAACCTATCTAATCAGCAAAATTAATGAAATACCTGAGATTCGGCATGAAAAAAACTGTAAGGTGCTTTGCTACAGGTTTGAATCTATATAAGTATAATCGGTGTTTAAGTCCGGTTCTCAGATAAGCGGTCAGCAATTTATATGCTTCTTTAGTAACCTGTTTGTCATAATCGAGTTGGCTAGGGTTGGTGTAAATATGTATTGCGTCGAAGGGTTTAATAGTTATGGTAATTTACAGATCGAAGAAATTTTCTGGCCAGGCTCGTTAAGTGCGCTTAGTGTGCTAAGTATTGGGATAATGAGTTGTAGATTAAACTGTTAAAAATTATCATGCATTCTGGTTTATATATTGCCAAAAGGCTAATTTGGCATACAAGCAAGATATACGCATGCAGCTTTTCTCAAAAAACGACCTGAAATCTCTGGCTACTACTTCCAGTTACCAGCGCGGTTTGGAATACTACCAGAGCGATGCTGTGCGGAAAATAAGCCGCAAAGGCAATACCTTTGAAGGTACTGTAGAGGGTTCGTACCGCTATAGAGTGAAGTTGACCATTAAAAACAGTGATCTAGACTTCGATTGCAATTGTCCTTATGATATGGAAGGCATTTGCAAACATTGTGTAGCTTTCGGATTGGCGATTCTCAATGGCGATTTTACAGAAACGGTTGCTTACGCTTCTGTAGCAGAAGACGCACAGCTTGTAGAAGAGGATACTGCTTCCTTTGAAGAAAGATTCTCCGAGGCGGCTCCTTCCGTAAAAGAAGAATTTCTCCGGCAATTACTCACTAAAGATGTATCCCTGCGCAGCCAGTTTTTACACTTTATGCAAAGCCGCAGCCAGACTTCTTCTGTAAAATATACGCCTACCTCCCCAATGGAAGCAACCAGCGAACAAATCCATGAAGCGCTTTCAGAGCTTGCCTTCGATGAAGATATGCATGAGGAGTATGGCCGTTCTTATGATGATTATTACGGAGAAGGTGACGAACTCGATGAGATGGCCGTGGAAATGGTGCAGGAAGTGTTGGAGCCAGTACTAAAACAAGTTTCTGCACTCGTGAGCCTGGGCAAATTTATGGAAGGATGGCAACTGTTATTGGCTGTATATGAAGGTATCCGGTTGGTAGAAGAACCGGAATCAGATGAATATTCATTGTTTGATGGCAGAAGCTACCAGGAGTTTATCCTGGAAGTATGGGAAAGTTTGCTCAAAGACCTGGCTTCCGGTATCAGCCGGGCTGTAATTCCTGAAAAAGATATACGGCAAGCACTCGATTTTCTTATCGAGCGGTATACTTTGTATGACAAACAATTCAACAGGTATAGCGAACGGGCTCAGGTTTGGTATGAGCTGGGAAATTTTGAACGGGTACTGACAGCACTGATGGTTTCACCTGCCATTGCTTCTTACTTACAAACCCTGCTGGAAAAACACCAGTTGATAGACACAGATACCGCAGATCTGATGCTACATATTGCTGGAGTTACCAGGAACGAAACGCTTTGGCTGAAAACGGCTGAAGAGTTTGCTGCTTATAAAACAGATGTTGCCCAGCAATTGCTGGATAAGCACCAGGCCAAACAAGATATGCCTTCATTTATCCGGGTAGCCAAACTGGTGTTCGGGAAAAATCCGGTATTGTTCGATGAATATATTCTGAAGCATTTGAAGCCGGAACAGGACAGAGATTTTTATATAGAAGTACTTACCTACTATACCCAGCGTAAACAAAGCATCGAAAATTACCGCCAGCTTCGGAAGTATTTTACGTCTGAATCCCGTTCTGCTTTTGTAAAATCGTATGCCAATGGGTACAATCCTTTGTTCTACATTCAATTGCTTGAAGCGGAGGAGCAGTACAAGAAAATCATGGAATTACTTAAGCAATACAAAAACCAGGAAGTGCAGCATTTTGATCAGATGCTGGCTACGGTGGCCCATCTCTACCCCGATGAATGTATGGATCTGGTGATGGAAAAAGCAGAATATGCCCTTCAGCAAACCGACCGCCGGGGACGGTATACCTATCAACATATCACTTCCTGGTTAAAAGTATTAAGATCTTTTCCGGCACTGGCCGAACAAGTACGTATTTTTAGCCTGCATTTATATGATGAAAATTCCAGGTTACGTGCTTTACGTGAAGAACTGCAAGCTGCCGGATTGGTGAGGGGAAGGTGAAGAGTAGTTTCTAGTGTTGCACTAAACCTACGGTAGCCTGTTGGTAGGTGGGAATAGTTATAGGAGTATGTTTCACCAAACTCTTACCACTATGTCAACACCAAACACTAACACCCACCCTACTTTTATCCAACAGGCTTGCCTGAAGGTAAGCGGATTTTCTCTCCTTTACAACAAGCTGGAAAGGGATATCTCCCTGTCTGGCAGAAGTCTGAGCACGTTAAAAAACTACTCCCGCCACATGGCTCAGATTGCTCTCTACTACAATCAGTTGCCTACCGAACTAGACGAAGATCAGGTCAGAGATTACCTGTGGATGCTGCAGAAGAAAACGAACAAGCCTTCTAAAAGCTCTTTCAAACATGCTGTCTATGGCCTACGCCTGCTCTACCGGCTTACCGGCAGAGATGACCGGGCTATCCGCCTACCTTCCATCCCTAAAGTACACAAACTGCCAGCGGTCCTCAGTAAGCAGGAAGTCAAAGCTCTGCTCAAAGCACCCCGTCTGTTAAAGCACCGGGTGCTGCTGGCCTTAATCTATTCAGCAGGCCTTCGCATGCAGGAAGTATGCCGGCTTGAGATCTCAGATTTAGATTTTGACCGCATGCAGATCCACATTCGCCAAAGCAAAGGAAGAAAAGACCGCTATGTACCCCTCTCCCAGCTGATGAAAAGAGGACTGCTCTCCTACCTGTCTGCCTGCAAACCCCACTACTACCTCTTCAATGGCAAGGAATATGGCTCGCAGCTCAGCCGCAAAGGCGTGCAATGGCTCATGCAGGATGCAGTTAGTAAAGCGGGCATCAAAAAGAAAGGCATCTGTGTACATACCCTGCGCCATTCCTATGCCACCCATCTGCTAGAAGATGGATTGGATATTGTCTCCATCAAAGAACTTTTAGGCCATAGCTTCCTGGAAACTACCCTTGTATATCTGCACATGGCAGGACTTGGCAGAAAAGCTCCTTTCTCTCCTCTAGATACCCTCTATACAAAGGAGGCATGAAGCCTGCCCTAGAGTTAGCCCATATACTGTCGGCTCACTTACATGAGTTTATGGCCACGCATGCAGTCTCTGCTCACAAGTTCTCCACCCTAAAGGCGATTGAGCATTGCCGTACTGCCAGACTAGGCGGCCATATAGATGCCTGTGATAGTTGTGGCTACCTGCGTATTAGCTACAACAGCTGCCGCAACAGACACTGCCCTAAGTGTCAGACTACCAATCGTGAAAAGTGGATTATGCAAAGGGAGGCAGACCTGTTACCGGTCAGCTACTTTCATGTGGTCTTCACCTTGCCCCACTCCCTTAATCTATTGTGCCTGCAGTATCCCCAAGAACTCTATGCTTTGCTCTTCAAGACAGCCTGGTCTACGATCAACAGCTTTGCCAATAATCCCAAGCATCTGGGTGCTAAAACAGGTATGATCTCCATTCTGCACACCTGGGGACAGAACCTCTCACTGCATCCACATCTGCATTGTATTGTGCCGGGTGGAGGGATCTCTGGGAGTGGCCACTGGAAAAAGGCCAGAAGTACAGGTAAATATCTTTTCCCGGTCAAAGCACTCAGTAAAGTGTTCCGTGCTCGCTATGTCTCACTACTGAGAAGCTTTCTTTCTGCTAATAAAGCACAGGTGGATAATGGGCTATGGAAAGAGTTATTTGCCAAAGACTGGGTGGTATACTGTAAAAGGCCTTTCTTAGGTCCTGCTCAGGTGATTGAATATCTGGGACGTTACACCCACAAAGTAGCTATCTCCAATCACCGCCTCCAAAGTATAGAGGATGGCAAGGTGAGCTTCGCTTACAAAGATTACCGGCAAGAAGCAGCAAAGAAAACCATGAGTTTGGAGGCTACTGAGTTCATCAGGCGTTTCAGCCTGCACATTCTGCCACCAAAGTTTGTCCGCATCCGCCACTATGGCATTTTGTCTTCCAAAGCAAAAGCCCATGATTTAGCACTGGCCAGACAAGATTTGAGAGTAGCTACGCCGGAAAAAAGAGTGTCGGACTGGAAAAGCATCTGCAAAGAACGCTTAGGCTATGATATAGACCTGTGTCCTTGCTGCAGCAAAGGCCGCATGAGAGAAATCTTGCGCTTTGAAGCAGCCCGTTCCCCACCTGATAGGGCTTACCTGCTATCGATAGCTTTACACTTGAAAACTGCCTGAGTAGAATAAAAAAGCCACTCAAAAAATTGGCCGGGAAAGTTATTGCCCATGTTGGAATATAGTCACCTTACTTGGAGCCAACACGGCTGCTCAGTTTACAAATAGTGAGATCTTTTCTCTTCCTTTTTTTACACTATCTTCTTTTAGTGTACTACCGCTTCACCCAGAAGCTTCTTCTCTATTGATTGATTCCCCATAAATAAGGGCAGGTTAAACCACCCGGTTTCGTGCAACACAGGGTTCATGGTGGGTTAAGACCACCCCATGAACCCTTATATGTTAGTAGCTGTTATTGTTCTTTTAATCTTCCGTTTATAAAAACAACTTCGGCATCCTTGAGATTATGTTGCTCTTTATTGTATTTGGTTACAGCTCTGACTTCTGCAAGTGTTCTGTTAGTTTTGAGAATACCAATAAAATCAGTTTTTTCATAGTCTGTGAAAATAACGTAACTGCCTTTTTCTGATGTAACATGAGTAACGTCAATGTATTCATACAAGGTTTTCCTAAGGTCAGGCAATAACTCATCATATCCTATTACAAAAGAATCGTCATTCCTGTCTTCTTCTATCTGTCCTCGTACCTCATAAATCCCCAATAAATACTCCTTATTAGGCTTTTTTGATTTTTTCGAAATACCATTTGAGTAAGAGACTTCGGAAGTAAAGACATGATTAAGCAACTCATTAATAATTTTATTTTTGATCTGATACTTGGCTATCAGATTCATTTCTCTTTCAAATTGCTCCTGCTTATTCAACCATCGCTCACCTAGAAGTATATCTCTAATTCTTACACCGGTTAACATACAACAGGCTACTTATCTTACAATAAATAGCCTGTTGCAAAATTTATATTTGCCTAAATCAATCTTCTTTCAAAGTAGACAGGAAGCTGACCAGATCCCGGATTTCCCGTTTGGTGAGGAGTTGTTTCATGTCGGGCATGCTGGAAGGCGCATTGGTCCGTTTGGTAATATTAGCCTTTATTATAGTGGTATCCGGCTGGTTACCTACTTTTACAACGAGGCTGTTGGCCTTTTCTTCCTGCAGAATACCACTTACATTCTTGCCACCTTTCAGTTCCAGCATGACCAACCCAAAACCTGGTGCCAGCCGTGCGCTGGGATTAATCAGTGCTTCCAGTATCTGCGGACGGGCCAGTCGTTTGGCTACGCCATTTAGTCGTGGGCCAGCGTTTCCTCCCATATCATCATAAGAATGGCAGCGGATACATTGGGCCGTCTGGTGGCTGTAGAATATTCTTTCTCCCCGTTTGGCATCTCCGCCCAGCAGGCTTCCCTGATAAGAAGCTAGTTCAGCATTAGGCGATGATTTAGCCATAATCTCTTTGTAGCGGTTGATCAGTTCAGGTGATTTGCTGCTATCAATGGCTTCGGAGAACTCCAGCTGGATTTCAGCAGGCACTTTTCCGGCTTCCATCTTGGTTAGTAAGCCATCGAGTACAGGTTTTGTCTGAGCTACAGGTAGTTTACCAAGTGTAACCAATGCCGCCTGTTTTTCTTCCGTAGTTTTAGTATCAATTACATTTGAAAGCAAGGAAACCATCAGGTCTTTGGAAATATCCAGTTTGCCTAATAGATCCAAACCGGCTACCCTGACACTTTTATCTTTATCTGAAATGGCTTGTTCAATGGCCTGGCCAATCTGATTATCTTCCATGGCTGCCAGTGCTTTCAGTGCTTCTATCTTTACCTCCGGTTTTGCGTCTGTTTTTAATCTCGCCATTAAAGTGGCTGCTCCCTGGCTTATATTGAGTTTACCGATGGCTTTTGCACTACTCAAGCGTACAGGTGCTTCTTTGTTACTGGCTAAAGCAATAAGGGCTTCTGCTGATTTGCTTCTCACCTGAGCAGCATCTCTGGAAACTTCGCCTCTGTATCGTCCATCTACCCGGTCCAGTACCGAAGGTTTAGCCCAGGTGCTGAGCGCATCGATGGCTTCTGCCCGCATCGCTACCGGATTTCCTTCTTTATTGGCATAATCAATCAGGTTTTGCAAGGCTTTCTCTGTTCCTACTTCCAGGTTGGCATTAATAGCCCGGCGGATCAAGGCTTCATTTTTAAATTTTGTAGTGGCCAGAATATCTCCCAACGCTGGTAAGGCATCGTTAATAGATAGATCGTCGTTGATGGCTCTGGCAGTTTCGGTTACGATGAATTCATCCTGATCTTTGAGGAAGTTAGCCACACCAGGATGCTGCATACGGCGCAAGGCTACTACAGCCACAATACGCAAAGCACGGGAAGAACTGCTGGATAAAGCGACAACTGGATCGGCTTTTCCGATACGGGCCAAAGCTAAACTTCCGGCATGACGCAGATAAGCATCGGCATCGTTGTTGGCCTGCAACATTTCAATAATTGGATTGATGGCTGGCTCATAGGCAATTCTTCCTAAGGCTTCTGCTGCAAAAAAACGTGCCCGGCTGTAATCATCTTTTAGTAAAGGAACCAAGGCTTGTCCGGCTTCTTTGTATTTGATATCTCCCAACCATTTCGCAGCCTGTGACCTGATTTCGGGGTCAGTATCTTTTAGTAAAGGTAACAGTGATTGTGCATATTTTGCCTCTTTGCGGGCTAACTGTGCCATTCCCCAGATGCCATGCACTCTGGCTAACTGGTTTTCGGTCTGTTTGATATTTTTCTCAAACTCTCCGGCTCCTTCTGCGCCTCGTTTGGCTAACTCAAATTGCGCTTTCTGGCGTACCCGCATATCCTGGTATTTCAGCAGTTCGCCCAACTGACTTACATTCCGTTTGGAGAGATCTTCTGTAACTAATGCCTTGGTCTGGGCACGGGCCACACTGTCAGCCCCTTTGGCCACATCCAGCTTCCAGATTCGTCCGTAATCTTTGGTATTCCAGCCCTCAATCCAGTCGGCGATATACATAGCTCCATCCGGACCAAAGTCAATACCGGTTGGTAATATACCACTTACTAGTTTTTGGGTTCCATTCAATTCGAAAGTAGCACCTTTTGGTTTTAGTTTAAATGAATGCAAGGCTGACCTGGCCGGACTTCCTACGAATTCTACAATAAAAAATGTGTTTTTGTATTCCGGACTTAAGGCAGTTCCAGGATTATACACCATGCCAGTAGGACCACTTACAAAATTCTGGATACAAGGCGTAATATATGCTGCCTGGCCTTCAAACCTGGGTTTGTACATATTCTCATCCATCCAGACTTTATAAGTATTGTTATCAGGATCTCTGTACTTACCAAATTGCCAGTTGGTGCGCCAGCCAGTATCTGAGCCATTCACAATATACACCAGCCGTTCCTTTTCTCCAGGGTGGTCGCCATCGTTATCCTGGCTGATCATATTGCCATACTCATCAAATACAAATTCATGGATGTTCCGCAGACCAGAGGCAAACACTTCAAAATCACTTCCATCGGGGTTTGAACGAACAATTACGCCACTGTTGGGAAACTCCCATTTGGTGCCATCCGAGCCTTTGCCATTAAATCCAATATCGCCTACACTCCAGTACACCTTTCCATCCGGACCCATCTCGACCCCAGACATGCCATGGCCCCCGAACCCAATGTGGATACCATAGCCATGTGAAATCGATGTTTTCTCCTCAGCTATCCCGTCGCCATTTTTATCTTTCATGCGCCATAAATCCGGTCCGACAGCTACGTATAAGTCTTCACCTTCGGCCATCAAACCTTCTGCTACGTCGGTTACTTCATCGTTAAAATCCTCTACTACCAGTTGAGATAAATCTGCTATGCCATCTCCGGAAACATCTTCCAGCCGGTACACATGCTCCTTTTCTACCGTCATATCTTTCCAGTCATGAGAGCCATCACCATTCAGGTCGGCCAGCCATTCATTTTTCTTGCTGTTTTCTGGAGATAAGACTTTACGCAGAAATGCCCTTTTTTCTTCTATGTTTGTTAATTGTATAGATCCAATTTCCCAATCCTGATGCCCTCTGATATCAAATTCTGAATTTTTCTGCCGGTTGGTTCTGGTGTAAAATAAACGTCCGGCATCATCCATATCAATGGCAATCGGATCGGCCACTAGCGAATCTACGCCCCACAACTTGAGGGTAAGTCCTTCAGCTAATTGAGGAGATACAGTGGCTTCGATAGCTTTTGCCATCTGCGCTGTTTGCTGGGGCTCCAGTTGTTTAATTCGTTTGTCAACAACTTTTTCTTCCTGCTGTTCATTTTGCTGCTCTTTCGCATTTTCCGACTGGCATCCTGCTAAAGTAAGTGTGCCAGCAAGTATAGCCAGATAAAAGCTGGTTTGGGTAGTGGAGAATTGGAACCTGATCATATATAAAATGAAATAAACTCAAAAGTATAATTAATTATACTAATAACGCCAATGTTATCAGGCAATAATTATCTCTTTTCCCAGATTACTTATATGATGAAGGGCAAAAAATAGCAGGAAGAAATTTTCCTCCTGCTGGTAATTAAACATAGCCTTTACAAAATGGCATGGATACAAAGCAATGTAGAATATTGGCGGTTTTTCTTGTTGCCTCTTATATCTAAACCAAGAATCCGACTTATACCGATTTCAGTTCCATAATAGTGATTTCGGGGGGCATACCGATACGGCCTGGAAAGCCAATATAGCCGAAGCCTCTGTTCACATACAGGTATTGTTTGCCTTTCTGGTACAAACCAGCCCATTGTTCATACATGTATTGAACCGGACTCCATTTAATATTTCCAATTTCTACGCCGAATTGCATCCCATGCGTATGTCCGGCAAACATAATGTCAATATCCGGGTATTCTGGACGTACCTGGGCATCCCAGTGACTGGGATCATGCGATAATAATAATTTTACCGGCGCATCTTGTGTACCTGTATAGGCTGGTGCCAGTTTGCCATATTTGGGGAAGTTACCTCTGGCTCCATAATTTTCAATGCCAATAATAGCGAGCTGTTCACCACCTTGTTTGAGCATCCGGTGTTCGTTCATCAGCAGATCCCAACCCAGCAGTTTATGTGCCTGTTTGAGGTTTTCCAGGTTCTGGCGTTTCGCCTGCTGACTGGGCCAGCTGGCATAATCGCCGTAATCATGGTTGCCCAGAGTAGAATATATGCCGAGAGGTGCTTTTAGTTTTTCAAATACCGGAATATAATCTTCTACTTCCGTAGCTACATTGTTTACCAGATCGCCAGTGAAGAAGATCACATCTGCTTTTTCTTTTAATATCATTTCTACCCCACCTTTCACTGCCCGTTTGTTAAAAAAACTGCCGGAATGAATATCCGAAATCTGGGCGATGCGGATGCCATCAAACGATTTGGGCAAGTTGGGTAACTTCACTGTAATCCGGCGGACACGGTAATCATGAGCGCCTAGAATAATACCATAGCCAATACCTACCAGAGGAAGAGCTCCGGCTACTACAGCAGCTTTCACCAGAAATTCTGACCGTGGAATTACATTCTGGTTACTTGTTGTTGGTTGCTGGTTGTTGGGAATGGCAGGGGAACTTTCTGTTGTAAAGAAACTTACAATCCATTTGCCCAGGCGGACTATATCATCTACAAACAGAAATACCGTCATGAAAAGCTTGGTAATCAGATTGGAGAATATAATAATGCCAAGCACACTCCGAAGCACTGTATTCTGGAAAGCTGGCGTGAGCAAAAATATAAGTACTGAAATGAGGGAACCAATCGTAAGTGCCCAGGCTACAAAGGTTACGCCTTTGCGCAAGCCTGAAGAAAAACTACCAGTGAGTTGCCGCATAGCCTGGATAATATACCAGTCCATAAAAGCAAGTAATACGAGTATAAGGAAAATAACTAAAAGGCGGGTTACCATGTATGTGATTGTATATAAGGGATAAGACGAATAAAGCCTGCATAAATTGTACAGGCTTTATTCAAAAATGTTCAGAAAAACGTATTCTATTTTGTGCTTAGTGAATAGCTGGCTAAGAATCTTTGGTGCATTTATAAAGCTTATTATGCAACTACCTTGCTGCGTCTGGTCATTTTTTGTCTTACCCGTTCTACCAGCATATACATTACTGGCACAATTACCAGGGTTAAGAAAGTAGAGAAAGTTAAACCGAAAATGATGGTCCAGGCTAATGGCCCCCAGAATACAGAGCTTTGTCCCCCAATAAATATTTCGGGATTAAGGTGTGTAAACAGGCTCACAAAATTAACATTTAAGCCAATAGCCAGCGGAATCAGACCTAATACGCAGGCAGCTGCCGTCAGAATAACCGGATTCAAACGGGTAGCACCGCCTTCGATAACCGCTGTACGCAAATCTTTTCCACGCAAGCGAAGTTCATCTGTAAACTCAATCAGAATAATGCCATTTTTTACCACAATACCAGCAAGTGCTACAATTCCTACACCTGTCATCAGAATAGATAAGGTCATGCCGAATATGATAAATCCAAGCAATACACCAATAAAACTAAACAGAATGGTCATGAAAATGATAATGGGTTTTGAAACAGAATTAAACTGCGTAACAAGCACAATAAAGATGAGTGCAACGGCTGTGGCCAGGGCAGTAATTAAAAACAAGAATGTTTCCTGCTGGTCTTCCTGCTCGCCTCCCATTTTTATAGTATATCCTGCCGGAAGTTCCAGATCGTTGATCGCTTCCTGTACCTGGGCTACCACTTCATTGGCATTATATCCGGTTAACAGGTTAGAAGATAAGGTAACCAACCGTTCCTGGTTTTTGCGGTTGATGCTGCTAAAAGAAGTTCCATACCTGACATCTGCTACTGCATTTAAAGGAACCTGCCGGAACCTGCCAGATGCCATATCCAGATAAGAAATATTCATGGCTAAAATATCTTCAATCCGGTTGCGGTAGGTAGTATCAAGGCGCACCATAATCGGATACTCATCTTTGGCTTCCCGGTACTGAGATACTTCCAGTCCATACAAGGCGGTACGAATTTCCCCAGCAATCTGGGCGGTAGAAATACCTTCACGGGCCGCTTTTTCACGATCGATGTCCACAATAATTTCAGGTTTGTTCAGTACCAGATCTGACTTGAGTTCTTCAATACCCTGAACACCAGCTTTGGCAATGGCAGCCCGAACCATTCGCTGAATTTTCAATAACTCATTAAAATCGGCTCCGGCCATTTCTATACTCACCGGTTTACCTACCTGCGGACCCCCACTTTCTTGTTCTACCGAAAGTTCGGTACCTGGAATATCTTGTACACTGGCCCGTATTTTTTCCAGAATTTCTTTGGTAGATACATGCAGGCGTTCTTCAAACTTAACAAAAGCTACCGTTACCTTACTCTTATGAGGTGTAATGGTAAGATCCGGATTTATGGGATCACCGGCGCCTATACCCACATTGGAAATAACCGAGGTCACTATATCCTTATGAGGCACCAGAACCTTATTTACTCTCGCTTCAATTAGTTTAGTAACTGAATCTGTTTTGGTAGCATCTGTTCCAATAGGCATTTTGTTATACACATATACAAAGTTAGGCTCTCCGGAAGGGAAAAATTCTACAGGTGGCGGGAAAGCCCCGAATATGCCAAAAGTAAAAATGAATAAACCTATTACACCTAACAGAAAATACACTGGCCGACGCCCTGTAATGGCAAAAGAGATAAACCTGCGGTATTGATGCATAAACCTGGGCCATAAATTGTGCTGGAATTTATAGATCGCTGGCGTAAATACATAGTGGTTTATCACATAGATCAGCATCAGGAAGACAATAAAATTCCCTAAACCTACTCCAACACCGATATAGCACAATACAGCAATCACTCCCATAATCAGCAGTGGCTTTATCAGTTTACGGGCGTCTCCGGCACTTTCTGCATCATGCTTGGTCATGAAGGAAACAGCGAATACTGGGTTCATCACATAGGCTACCACTAGAGAAGCGAACAAGGTGGCGATCAGGGTGATAGGCAGGAACTTCATAAATTCTCCGATCAGCCCGGGCCAGAAGAGTAAGGGTACGAATGGTGCTATGGTCGTAATGGTACCGGAAAGCACTGGTATAAACACTTCTCCGGCTGCTTTTTTTGCCGCATCTTTAATGGATATATTTTCTGAGTTAAAAATACGGTGTGTATTTTCGATTACCACAATGGCATCGTCCACCACAATCCCTAATCCCAGCAGGAAGGCGAACATTACCATGAAGTTCAGGGTAAGATTAATTTCCGGCATAAAATAGCCTACCACTTTCAGAATCAAAAATGCAAGCAATGCAGATAAGGGTACAGAGAGGGCAACAAAAATAGCATCTCTGGTTCCCATAAAGAACATCAGCACCAGTACTACGAATATAAAACCCAGAATAATGGTATTAAGCAGGTCATTCAAATCAGTACGGGTCTGGTCTGACTGGTCACCTGTAATGGTGATATTTAATCCTTCGGGAAAAGTTTCTGCCTTCATCCGTTCCACAATCTGCTGTACGTTGTCAGATGCTTCGATCAGGTTCTGTCCTGAGCGTTTAATTACACTCAATGAAATAACCGGGTTTCCATTCAGACGGGCGAAATCCTGACGTTCTTCATAACTATCTTCTACTGTTGCGATTTCCTTCAAGAATACTGTATTTCCGGTAGAAGACCGAATTACAATATCCTGCAGGCTTTTGATGTTCTTGAATTCACCGGTAACCCGGAGCGTACGGCGAACATCATTTACATTCAGATCACCTCCGGAAATATTTATGTTTTCACCGGCAACTGCCTGTTGAATATTACTGAAGTTAATGCCTGCCGCCTGCATCCGGTACAAATCCACGTTGATCTGAATTTCGCGGTTTAAAGCACCAATCAGATCTGCTCGGCGAACCTGAGGCAAGGCTTCAATCTCATCCTGTAATACTTCGGCAAATTCTTTCAGCTTTTTAAGAGGGAAATTACCAGATACGTTCACCTGCATGACCGGAAATTCGGAAAAATCCAGTTCCTGTACATCTGGCTCTTGATCCAAGTCATCGGGTAATTCAGTTCGTGCTTTATCAACGGCATCCTTTGTGCGTTGTTTGGCCTCTGCCACATCTTCTCCAGTATTGAATTCGACAATTACAGCAGAAAGATCCTGAATAGAATTAGAAGTAACCTTTTTTATTCCTTTTACCGTTTTGAGTTCTTTTTCAATCGGTTTGGTAATCAGGTTTTCCACATCTTCCGGACTAGTACCATAATTAAAAGTGGTAACTACCATTTGAGGTACTACAATCTCCGGATATGATTCCTTGGGCAAATTCTGGTAGGTGAACACACCGGCTATCGTCACCATAATGATGAAGATATAGACCGTTGTTTTGTTCTCGATACACCAGTTGGTAAAGGCGAGTCCTTTGTGTTCTCTCATAACAATATTTAGTTAGCGGATGTTAACTTATCAGATGTATTGGAAACTTTGATAGATTGTCCATCTACCAGGTCCTGGTATCCATTGGTAATGATGCTATCGCCCTGTTTTAACCCTTCCAGAATTTCTACTCTGCCATTGTAGGCTAATCCGGTTTTTACTTTACGAGCTTCAGCTTTCTGACTTCCGGCTACGAATACAACATCGCCGTTTTCAGTTTGCTGAACAAAGTTTTCCTCGATCACAATGGCATTCTGGGCAGTTTTGTCATTGATATTTATTACCGCCAGCATATTCGGCTTGAGTTTATTATCCCGGTTGTTGAGGGTAACTTCAATATCGAAGGTCCGGCTTTGAGGGTTTACTACCTGTCCTACAAAACTAATTTTTCCCTGGATTTCTTCTTTGATATCAGGCAGCGTTATTTTTACTTCATCGCCTTTCTTCACAGCCGTAATATAGGAGTCGGCTACTCTGGCTTTTACTTTCACTTCCGCCAGGTTCACTACCCTCACTACACCTACACCGGGACTAGCAGCTTCGCCAGCTTTCACATTTACTTCGTCTACTGTACCATTAAGAGGAGAGGTAATGCGGTTCATAGCCAATTGAGAATTAAGTGTTTGCAGCTTTCTCTCTAAACTTTCCTTATTGTTTTTGGCTTGCAGGTATTGGATTTCAGAACCTATTTTCTGATTCCAGAGATTTTCCTGTTTCTGATACACTGTAGTAGCCAGTTCAAGACCAGTTTTCAATTCTTCCACACTCTGGCGCATCACGGCATCATCAATCACAGCCAGTACTTGTCCTTTACTTACCCGGTCTCCTTCGTTTACATATACAGCGGTAACTACACCGCCAGTTTTAGGACTTACCATCACATTATTGTCCGATTCTATAGTGCCTTGTACCGGAATATAATGTTTGAAGGTTTGCGGCTGTATGGGCGTAATCTCCACCAGTTTTATTCTGGCTTCAGCAGCTTTTGCTGGAGCCAGCTTGGCCAGGTCAGTTTCTAATTGTTTAATCTTTCCGGTAATTTCCTGTTGCTGGGCTTTTAATTCGGCGAGTTCTTGTTTTTTCTTATCTACGTCTGAACCAGAACTGCAGGCAAAGGCTAAAATAGTGGCAAAAATCAGTCTATGTGTATTTTTCATGGGTATGATAAAGAATATGCGATTTTTTAATATAACTATTACATTAGCTGGGAAGGATCTTGAATTTATTCGGTTACATAAAGCTGTCCTGTGGCCCGGTCGAGGTCTACTTTTGCGATGTAGGCATCATACAAGGCAGCATAGTAATTCGTCTGGGCTTCTTTAAAATCAGCTTCTGCATTAATTACCTCTATATTGGAGCCTACGCCCTGCTGGTATTTGATACGGGTTACCCGTACTATTTCCTGTGCCAGATCCAGGTTCCGCTTTTGCGATTTCAGTGATTCCAGGCTGTTGGTGAGGGTAACAGTTGCCTGCCTGATTTCCAGGTCAATGGAATTCTGTAATAGGGCAGTGCTCTGCTGAGTTTTTTCGTAAGTTAATTTGGCTTGTTGTATTTTATAGTGTTTTCGTAAACCATCGAAAATTGGTACGTTTAATTGCAGACCAACATAACTATAGTCAATCCACCGTTCGTTCTGCGTGATATTTCCCAACTTGGTTGCTGCGGGGTTATATCCAAAAGTCCCAAAGGCAGCTAACTGAGGTAGGTATCCCATCCGATTGTTACGTATATCCAGATAAGCCAGTTCTTTTTGAGTCTGTAAGGTAGAGTATTCTATCCGCTGGTTGTAGTTGAAGTTTTCAGTGGCAGCAATAACCATATTTTCAATATTTTCATCATTAAGCCTATCTGTTAACACTACAATATCATTCATCCGTAAGCCCATCTGAAATTTCAGCAGATATGAACTCAAATCTACCAGTCTTTCTACTTTTTGCTTTTCCGTATTCAGGTTGTTACGTTGTACCTCAATACGGTCTACATCGATTTTTTCCACAAAACCATTTTGGTACATAGCCTGTGTTTCTGAAAATAAAGTATCCAGGCGGGTCAGATTAGTATTTAGTAATCCTAGTCTTTCGCGGTTGATTAACACACCATAATATGCCTTTGTTACGGCATCTGCCACAGTCACTTTAGATTGTGTTAAGGTTTTCTGAGCGAGTTCTTTATAGGTACTAGCGGCTTTAAGTCCAATAAAGTACGAACCATCGAAAATAAGCTGGTTTACATTTAGTGCAACAGTGCCATTATTTTTCAATTGGAACGGAAAGGCGATTACAGTTCCTGCCGGAGGAGGAGGAGCATTAGGATCACCAAAAGAGGGGCCTGCACCACTTTCAAGAATCACATTTTGTATCTTAATATTATGCAATAGCTGTGCCTGTGCACTTATCTGAGGTAAACCTACTGCTCGTATTTCTCCCACCCGGGCATTAGCACTTTTGGTATCAGATTGCGCATTTTTTACATTCACATTATTAAGCAAGGCAAAGTCTACTGCCTGCTTCAAAGAGAAATTCTGCTGAGCCGGTGGTGTGGTTTGGGCAATACTTTGATGTGGGATGAGCCAGGTACTGCATATGGCCATAAAAAGTATAAGTAATCTACTGTGCATGATGGTGTTCTTTTGTTTTGTATTCAGTTAAAAGCTGTAATCCTTTTTCGGTGACAATGCCCCGTATAAAATGGTCGAGAAACTCAAGTTGAATATCAAAAAAGTTAAATTCCGTAGGCGGAAATGCACTGGCATCAAAAGCGAGTTGTATTTGTTCCAGCCGTAGCCGTGCTATTATTTCCACATTGATATCGGCCCGGTATAAGCCCTCTTCAATTCCTTGTTTTAAATTGCGCCGCAAATGCTGCAGAATAAATCCCAGTTTAAAATCCTTAAAGATCTGCCAGGCTTTGGGATGGTATTTCTGCAGGTCAAACATAATCGACGGATTGGCATTCATCGTAGTCGTTTTTATGTGCCTGGACACTTGTAATAATTCATGCACTGCATTCTCCGCCTGGTCAAAAATCCGTTCTTTACATAATTCTTTCTCCCTGTTAAAATGCCTCGTGGCTACCAGACACACAATCTCATCTTTGTCAGAAAAAAACTGGTATATAGTTTTTTTAGAAACAGCCAGGTGGCGGGCAATATCGTCCATTGATATACTTCTGAAGCCATACTGGAGAAAAAGTCCTTCAGCAGCAGCAAGTATGCGTTCCTTCACTTCCACAGTAGTAAAAATTTAATACACAAAACTCAGGAAACGTTTTTATATTTCAAAGTTTCTTGTGTTAAGTTTTTATTATTATCGAATAATTTCTTAAATCAATACACGTATGAGCATACATATGTGATAGCTGGTGAAAGTATGGGACTAATGGCGTAGCAATTCAATTCATATAGCAATGTTATTAAACTAAACAGTTTACAATCATACATGCCCTCTATATTATGTACGGCTCAATATTTGAGAAGGCATAAATTGTATATATATTTAAGCAGTTATTTTAGCTTAACCGGCTGTGTTGATTTTTTTATTGTATGGAAGATTTTAGCGATTTACTAAAAGCTCAAATCAGGCAACACCTGGGTGATGCCTATTTGATGGACGATCAGCTGAAAAATTTATTGTATGCCATAAACCAGGTTTATCAAACTTGCGAAACAGAGCAAATTCTCCAGCCTTCCTCAGGTACAAAATTTACTCCGGCTTCAGAGAATTTTTCTCTGTTTAAATCCATGCTTGATGACCAGACAGAGTTGATTTGCCGGTTTAAAAAAGATGGTACGCTCACCTATGTGAACAAAGCATATTGCCGGTATTTTGGAAAAGAGAAAGAGCAACTGATTGGGAAAAGCTTTTTGCCGGTTATTCCAGAAGAAGACCTTACCTATATAAAACAACAATATGCTACGATAACACCTGAAAACGCCGTAGTACGGAACGAACACCGGGTAATTATGCCGGATGGAGAAGTGAGGTGGCATCAATGGACAGATAAAGCATTCTTTAATAATCAGGGTGAAGTAACCGAAATGTTAGGTATTGGCCGGGATATCACCGATCAAAAAAAAGCAGCACTGGCTTTAAAAGAAAGTGAAGAAAGATACAAGACACTCTTTGAAGCTGCGTTTGAAGGAATTGCTGTACATGACCAGGGAATTATTCTGGAAGTAAACCAGGCCAGTCTGGCCGCATTACAATATACCCCTGAAGATGTAATTGGAAAACACCTGCTTAGTTTTGTAGTTCCGGAGTTGCAGGAAGAGGTGAAAATACGCATCAGTAATAAACCTGATGAGCCCTATGAAACGGTATTAATTAAAAAAGATGGTAGCTACCTGCCTGTAGAAATTCTTTCGAAAAAACATCAGTATAAGGGAAAAGAAGTAAGAGTGGCGGCATTCCGTGATATTTCCCAGCGTAAGCTTTACGAAAAAGAAATTCATACCCAGAAGAGCTTATTTAATACTATTCTCAATAAACTCCCTATCGACATTTTTATTAAGGACCGGGAAGGCAGATATGTATTTATTAACCGGCATATTGCCCAGACGCTTGATATGTTACCAACAGACATGCTGGGTAAGACTGATTTCGATATTTTTAATGAAGAAACAGCCAGCCGCTTAGCAACTGCGGAAAAAAAGGTATGGAAAAGCAAAAAGCTGATATCTGGCGAAGAAAAGATTTCATACAAGGATCAAACCATGTATGTGCTGTCGGGAAAGATCATTGTGCAGACGGATGAAGAAGCCCCTTTGTTATTGGGTTACTTTATTGATATTACCGGCCGGGCCAAAGCAGAGGAAGAACTCCGTACCCAGGAAACTTTTATCCGGCAGGTACTCGATACAGGGCCAAACCTGATTTTTGTAAAAGACCTGGAGGGTAACTTCCTGATGGTGAATCAGGCAACAGCCGACTTATATGGTATGGAGAAAGAGGAACTCATATTCCAGAATAACTACCGGCTGCATACCCAGAAGGAAGAGAATGAGCATTTCCGCAACACTGACCGCCAGGTAATTGAACAAGGTATTACTATAGAGTTACAGGAGCCATTTACAAGGCCAACTGGGGAAACATTCTGGTTTCATACCATAAAAAAGCCGCTGTATTTGAAAGATGGAAGTGTACAGGTACTGGCCATGTCACAGGACATTACCGACCAGAAGAAAACTCTGGAAAAACTTAAGAACAGTGAACTCAAATACAGGCAGCTGGTAGAATGTGCAAGTGATATGATTTATGGCAGCGACCACAAAGGTTATCTTATTTACGCAAATCCTGTTGCCTGCCATGTTCTGGGATATAGCGAAGATCAATTACTGGGCAGGCATTATTCCGAATTTGTTGTAACAGAATATATACATATCCTGGAAGATTTTTACCGGAAACAATATTATGAACAGATTCCGGATACTTATATTGAATTTAAAGGAATTACAGGCAAAGGTGAAATTATATGGGTAGGGCAAAGCGTGCACATGTTAATGGAAGGTGACTTGCTGAAAGGTTTCCAGACAGTAGCCCGTAATATTACGGAACGGAAAAAGGTAGAAAATGAATTAATCCATGCCAAGCAAGAAGCAGAAAAATCTATGCGGGCAAAGGAACAGTTCTTATCGGTGATGAGCCATGAAATACGTACACCTCTAAATGCAGTGATTGGGTTAACTCACCTGCTTTTAGAGGAAAACCCACTTCCTGAACAAATTGAGCAACTCCAGGCCATTAAGTTCTCCGCAGATAACCTGATGGTGATTATCAACGACATACTGGATTTTTCAAAAATAGAATCAGGAAAAATTACTTTTGAACAAATTGATTTTGAGACTGTTTCTGTTTTTAAAGGTATTCAGCAAAGCCTTAATTTTAAAGCAGAAGAAAAAAACCTCAGGCTCTTATTCAACATAGATAAACATATACCTGCCAAATTGTGTGGCGATCCAGTGCGTTTAAATCAAATATTACTTAACCTGGTAAGTAATGCAATTAAGTTTACAGAAAAAGGCTATGTTGAAGTAAATGCCAGAGTAATAAAACAACAGGTAAAAGGCGTAACCATAGAATTCAGGGTAAGCGATACCGGCATTGGTATTGAAACTGACAAATTGAGTTCCATATTTGAGAGTTTTACCCAGGCCAGCAGCGAAACAACCCGTAAATATGGAGGCACCGGCTTAGGTTTAACAATCACAAAAAGGCTCATTGAATTGCAGGGAGGTTCTATAAAGGTAAGTAGCAAGCTGGGGATGGGTAGTGAATTTGCATTTGAGCTTACTTTTAGTTTGGCTGCCCGACAAATAACCCGCAATCAACCTCAGGCTGTGGATGAGTTTTCGCATAGTTTGCGGGGATTAAAAATATTACTGGTAGAAGATAATAAGATGAACCAGATGGTCGCCTGTAAATTCCTGAAAAAGTGGGGCGTTGAAACAGATATTGCTGCGGATGGTATGGAAGCCATTGACAAATTAAAAACAAACTGGTACCAGCTTATATTAATGGACTTGCAAATGCCGACTTTAGATGGATATGCAACGACCCGTTTTATCAGAAATAATATGCAGGAATATCTTAAGCATATTCCTATTCTGGCACTCACTGCTTCTGCATTAATGAATGTAAAGCAAAATACATTGGAAGCTGGCATGAATGACTTTATTACCAAACCTTTTGAGCCAAAAGATCTTTACGCCAAGCTTCTCAAATATTCTTCATCCAGTTACGCTATGAATATACAGTCACAACCAGCTTCGCTACAGAAATTTCAGCACATAGACCTCAATTATCTGGAAGATGTATCAGCCAGTGATAAAAAATTTATTAAGGAAATGATCCGTTTGTTTATGAAGCAAACCCCAGGCTTTATAGATATACTTCAACGGGCTACTCAAACTGCCGACTGGGCTAATATCCGCTATATGGCTCATAAGATGAAAGCAACCATTGCCATGATGGGTATTGCAGAACTGCAACCGATTATTATGCAGCTCGAAAAATACGCAAGTCAGGAGAGCCAACTGGCAGAAGTAGCTACCCTGGTAAAGAAAATTTCTACAATCTGTGATGAAGTATACGAGGAACTCGAACAACGACTTGAGTTTATTGGCTGAAATAACTTTCTTTAGATACTGTCCCTTCATTAGCTATCTCCTATAGCATTTTAGTTGAATACAACAAAAAAGCCCCCGATCTCAGGAGCTCCTTTGCCAACCAAAACAAACTATATTATGTCGAAAACTTCAACCTGACATGTATAGGAATTTATAGCTTTACGTAAACGCAACTCTCTCTTATTTTCGATTAATATATGGTTTTATTGTACCAAAATCATATATTATCCTATGAATATTTTATCTTTGATTATTGCAAATTAAACTATGTATAAGCCGGAATGTCTATTTTCTTGAAAGACCGCTTATTCTACTGTTATAAAGAAAAAATATTGATCAGAGGGAGTGTTTAATAAAGAATCATAATTACCAAAAATTACAGAAATTCATGAAAACCGCTATAATAACAGGTATTACCGGGCAGGATGGTGCCTATCTGGCAAAATTACTTCTTGAAAAAGGATATCAAGTGATTGGCTTGAGCCGTGATTTACTCAATTGCAATGTAAAAAACCTGGAATATCTGCAGATTGCAGAGAAAGTACACTTAATTGAACTCAACTTACTGGATTTATCAAGGGTAAGCAGGGTAATTGAAAAGTTTGAGCCTGACGAGATATATAACTTGGCCGCTCAAAGCTCGGTAGGATCATCGTTTGATAATCCGATTGATACATTGGAGTATAATACCACGAGTGTAGCCAATTTTCTGGAATCTATCCGGAAGATAAACAGCCGAATTAAATTTTATCAGGCTTCCAGCAGTGAAATGTTTGGCTATATAAAAGAAGAAAATCTGCCTATTAAGGAGAGCCTTATTTTTCACCCGGTAAGTCCTTATGGTGTTTCTAAAGCCTCTGCTCACTGGCTATCGGTTAATTACCGGGAGGCGTATGGTATGTTTACAGCCTGTGGTATTTTGTTTAACCATGAATCTGCATTGAGAGGGGAAAATTACGTAATTAAGAAAGTGATTAATAATGCGGTCCGGATAAAAAATGGACTTCCGGCACACTTGCAATTGGGAAATCTTGCCATTAAACGTGATTGGGGATATGCTCCTAAATATGTAGAAGCTATGTGGCTAATGCTTCAAGATGATGTTCCGGGAGATTATATTATTTGTTCAGGCGAAGCAGTAAGCCTGGAAAGTTTTATCCATAAGGTATTCCAGCAACTTAACCTGGATGTAGAGAAATATGTAAGCATTAATCCCGGCTTATTGAGGCCTTTAGATCTGCCTGTTATTTATGGAGATAATACCAAAGCAAAAAAAGAGCTGGGATGGGAATATAATCTGAATACCGATGCCTTGATTCATACGTTGATTGAAGATGAAATGCAGTGGCTGGAGTGGAATTTATCCCAATCCTTTGCTTCGCAGAGTAAAGCAGGGATATAAGAATTTCTGGTACTCGGGAAAAAAGGTTTTAAATAGCGAAAAAATCAAACCAATTACTTTACAGAATCTGGTGGGTTTGTTTTACTACATTCATCACAAAAATACTTTTTGTCTGTCCAATTCCTTTTACTTCACTTAGTTGATTTACAAAAAACTGGTGATAACTGTCCATACTTTCAGTTACGATTTTAAGCATAAAATCAAATTCTCCGGAAATATTATAACACTCAATTACTTCTTTAAACTGAAGAACAGCATTAATAAACAATTGAGCCATTTTTTTGTCATGTTCTTTTAATGAAACCTGGCAGATGACCATAATTCCCTTATTCACCAGGCGGTGATCGACTAAGGCTGCATATTGTTGAATTACCCCATTTTTCTCCATCCGCTTAATTCTCTCATGAACGGGTGTTGAACTCAAATGAATCTTTGAAGCAATCTCTCTAACAGTAAGTTTTGCATTTACCTGAAGCAAACGTAGGATTTCTAAATCTTTTGTGTCTAAAAACATAGGTAGATTTTTACTTTGTTCTATTTCTGAATTCATAATTCTGATAGGTTTTATATTTGTTCTATATAATACTAATTAAATAGAAAATTATTCTAAAATTTCGGAAATTTTTACTATTAATATATAACGATATAAGTTTGTGTAGAAAATTATTCTATACTTCTAATGATTTCAAATAAAAATCTGATATTAATTACTACCTCTACAGGAATATTTTTTGAGGCTTTGGATATTGCCATTATCAATCTGGCTATGCCACTGGTACAGGTAGAATATGGGCTAACAGCCGATACAGTCCAGTGGGTACAGACACTCTATGTTTTGGTATATGGAGGCTTTTTAATTCTTGGCGGCAAGGCATCAGATGTGATCGGCAGAAAAATAATATTTATAAGCGGATGCACTTTATTTTTGTTCACTTCGCTAGGCGCTGGCTTATCTTCCTCGTTTGAATTATTAGCTATATTCCGGGCTATACAAGGATTGGCAGCAGCCCTAATGATGCCTTCAGCCTTATCGATTATTACCAATACATTTACTGAAAAACAGGAAAGGAGCAAAGCATTGGGGATTTTTAGTTCATTTGCTGCAATTGGATCAGGGAGCGGACTTTCTATAGGTGGAATAATCGCCACTTACTGGGGCTGGCAATGGGTTTTCTTTATAAATGTACCAGTTATCGCTTTAACAATCCTTATGGCATATCTATACATTGATTCAGATGTGAAAACATCCTACAAAACATCACTCGATCTGTTCTCCGGATTGCTACTCACCACTACACTGACAATGATTTCCTATTTTGTTCACGAACTGGGCAATTATGCTAAAAATTACACTTTGCTTATTATGCTATTAGTAGCTATTTGTCTAAGCAGCTGGCTGCTTATTCGCAGGCTCTCCAGACACAAAGAACCACTCATTGACATGGCACTATTCAGCAATTCAACTATTATTACAACGAATGTGGTGATTGCCTTACTAGGTGCGATCTTTACGGGTTATTTATTTGTGATATCTCTGGTACTTCAGCAACATATGCATATAAGCGCCGCAAGAGCAGGACTTATACTCTTTCCGTTCAGTTTATTATCTGCAATTGTTGCAAAAATACTTACGCCCAAGTTATTAAAATATACAAATGTTCATATTACTGCAATTATTGGCATGGTATGTATGTTGGCAGGTACGGTAATGCTTATTATTGCAACAACTCTTCAGTATGATTTCGTTTTGATTCTGGTATCTGTAGCGTGTATTTCAGGTTTTGGCATAGCCATTTGTTTTACAAGTCTGGTTATGCTATCTATTCAAGGGACTCCGGTACAACATCATGGGGTTGTTTCAAGTGTGGCAACCACAGCTCATTTCTTGGGAGCAGGACTGGGTTTATCTCTATTATCTCTGGCAATTCAACTTCCCCTTGTAAGTGAATTTGTTACAGTAGTACCTGCAATGGTGCTTAGCGTATTTGCCTGTGTGGGGATAGGGTGCTTATTAACTATTCAGCATAAAAGCCAACTTGAAAAAAAGATTCTACTATAAAAAATGTTTATTAAATAGTAGACTTGCTGATGGTTTGTAGAACAATAGTATATTTAACTTAAGTTATTATTAACCCCGAAAACTTGACAAAAATGAGTAAACAGGCGTAGTTATTATAGTGATAAGAAAATATTGAAGCAGACAGCATTAAGTCTACTCATTATCCATATAATAGATCCGTAAGTTCTTATCCATCTTAATCATAGTATATTTTTTTTCCATTTTCCAGGTGGTTCTTTCCTCTGGGCGGTAATGATAATTCATGTAAAAATCCATAATATAATTCCCTTTTTCGTCCCGGTAATACCGGAAAGTATCCCAAAGTATGTCATATTTATCTTCAGGCGTACGATCCCACGCTCGTTCCAATAATTCCTGCAACTGCTCTTGTTCTATCGCATATTCATTAAAAAAACGGGTAAGTGTAGAGGCATAGTAACCCTCCACCTGATTAATATTCTTAGAGCGGAGCGCTTCATAAAAATGGTTTAAGCGGATTTGTAACTCATTAGCCGTATATATTCTGGCCTGTTTTTCTGGAATTACAGCTGTACTTGCACTTGCAATTTCATTTTCTCCTGCTGTTTCTTTAGACATTGGTTGTTTAGATCCTTCAGATAAAGGATTCACTTTATTAGTAGTAGCCTGTGAATCTGGTAAAGGAGTATTTTTAGAAAGAACTGGTGTTGAAGCAGATTCTTGAACCATTACTGAACTGGTGTCAGATTCCGTATCTGCTGCATTGGCTAGTGAAGTTTCACCTGATAGATTAATAAATGTACCGGTGAAAACCGAAGCTGTTGCTAAAAAAGCAATCATCAGGAAAGCCTGGGCAACTATTTTCCAATATGTTTTTTTTCTGGCCAGCTCGATGGTAGAATTTTCATCCATTTGAAAATTAGCTTCAGAGTTACCTGCTACCTGCTGCATAATTTGAGAAAGAATCGAAGCTTCCCGCTCATCTTTTTCTTCCTGCAACTGCACCTGTATTTTACTGCAATCCTGGAACCGATATACCAGACTTTTAGCGGTTGCCTTATCAATAATGCCCTGCATCTGATAGCTCTGAGAAAAATCAGGGGTATACAACTTGATTAGTGGAAGGGCATCTTTCGTAATTTTAGTTTGAATCTCATAGGCAGAGAGCACTGGCGGATAAGGATGCTGCCGGGTTATCAGTTCAAACAGAATAACACCCAAACTGTAAATATCACTCCGGGAGTCGGCAGGTTTACCATATACTTGTTCCGGACTTTGATAGTTTATATTTCCAAATTTTATGTCTGGTACAGGCAGGCCACTTTCAGCATCAGTGAATAAATCTGCTAATCCAAATCCAAGTATTTTAACCTGGTCATCCGCATCTACCAGAATACAATCTGGGGTAATACTGTGATGACATACATTTTTAGAATGGGCATAACTGAATACCTGTAATATTTGCAAGAACAGATTCCATATTCTTTCCTCGGAAAAAGATTCATTTTTCGAATGAATGATCTCTGAAAGCCTGGTGCCTTCTGCATATTCGCTGACAATATATAATTGTTCCTCCTGAATGGTATAAGCATATATTTTTGCAATCCCAGGATGCTGCAAGCTTGCCAGGGTATCGAACTGCTTTTCCAGATTTTGTATAACTGGTGTACTCTGGATTAAATAGGGATGAATCTTTCTGACAAATGCCCTGCTCCCGGAAGTAACATCTACAGCCTGATATATTGCTCCCGTTACCCCTTCTCCCACTAATTTTTCTAACTGGTAATGTAGTATTTGCTTACTCATAATACGATTTATGAAGTAGATTTTATGCTGTTTCCCCTTATACGATTTCTTATTTTTGATGTTAGATAGAGGAGAATCAAAAAATAAAAGAAGAGGGCGATTCAACTTTATGATGTGCCTGATTGTTATAGGCGGAACCTCTAGTAAATATAAATCATTTGTATTTATCCTGCAAGCATAAAGTGAGATGATATAAAATCTGCCTTAAAACAATTGCCTTTTTTGTATCTTTGTGCCATGCTTTCTATCAATAATTTATCATTCTATTTTGGCAGCCGTCCCCTTTACGAAAATGCCAATCTTCATATCAAACCCAAAGATCGCATTGGATTAATCGGAGCCAATGGAACCGGAAAATCTACCTTACTCCGCCTGATCGTAGGTGAATATCAGCCAGATGAAGGCACTATCTCCAAAAGCGGAGAATGTACCATCGGCTTTCTCAACCAGGATTTGCTTTCCTATCAGAGCAGTGAGAATATTCTAACAGTGGCTATGCAGGCTTTTGAACGGGAAAATGCCCTTCAAAAGCAGATTGACAAAATTCTGCATCAGATGGAAACCAATTACCAGGACGCTATGGTAGATAAACTCACCCGGCTGCAGGAGGAATTTGAAATATTGGGTGGGTATACGATACAATCTAAAGCAGAAGAGATTCTGGAAGGATTAGGTTTCAATACGGAAGATTTGCAACGTCCGCTCAGGGAGTTTTCCGGAGGATGGCGTATGCGGGTGATGCTGGCAAAACTGCTCTTGCAGAAACCTTCGTTGCTGATGCTCGATGAGCCGACCAACCACCTGGATTTGCCTTCCATTCAGTGGATAGAAAACTACCTGAATAATTATGAGGGTGCCATTATTGTTGTATCGCACGACCGGCAGTTTCTGGATAATACCGTGAATATGATTGTAGAAGTGGCTCAGCAGAAGTTGAATATATATTCCGGAAATTATACATTCTTCCAGGAGGAAAAGGCCTTACGCAATGAAATCCAGAAAGGTGCCTACGAAAACCAGCAGGCTAAAATCCGGCAAACCGAACGATTTATTGAACGGTTCCGCTCTAAAGCCACCAAAGCCAGGCAAGTGCAATCCCGCATTAAATCGCTTGATCGCATGGATCTGATAGATGATATAATTGATGAAGCAGCCAAGGTAAACTTCCGTTTCAACTTTAAGCAACAAACTGGTCGGTTTATTATGCACCTGGAGCATGTATCGAAGGCATATAGCGAAAAAGTAATTCTGGAGAATACCCATGCCGTAATTGAGCGGGGCGATAAAATAGCGTTGATTGGAGCCAATGGAAAAGGTAAATCTACCTTACTGCGCATTATTGCCGGAACCGAAACCATTAAAGGGGAAAGAAGGCTGGGATATAACGTTAATTTTTCATTCTATGCCCAGCACCAGCTCGAGTCGCTGAATATTGAAAATACGCTGTTAGACGAATTGAAACAGGCTGGTAGTGAGAAAACAGAAATGGAATTACGAAGTGTCCTGGGATGTTTCCTGTTTTCCAATGATGAAGTTTTTAAAAAGATCAAAGTATTATCAGGCGGAGAAAAATCAAGGGTAGCTCTGGCCAGAACACTTATTTCGGAAGCCAACTTCTTATTGCTTGATGAGCCCACCAACCACCTGGATATGCAATCGGTAAATATTCTCATTCAGGCATTGCAGCAATATGAAGGCAGTTATGTAATTGTATCGCACGACCGGCATTTTATCTCGCATGTAGCTAATAAAATCTGGTACATTGAAAATCATCAGATTAAAGAATATCCAGGCACATTCGATGAGTATGAAATCTGGCAAAGTGAACGGATTAAGAGTGGAAAAGCTGAGGCAGCCCAGCCGGTAGCCAAAGAAAAACCAAAAGAAAAGAAACCTGCGTATACTGAAAACGAAAAAATGGAGTTTGAAAGAAATCTGAAAAAGGTTTCCCAACGGGTGGAAGAGATAGAAAAACTTATTAACGAACTGGAGGCAAAAAAAGCAGTGGCCGAAAAAGAGCTGGCAGATCCAAGTATTTATACCAATAACCAGCGGCTGGAAGAGGTAAATACCGCCTACAAAAAACTGAATACTGCCTTAGAAGAAGCCCAGCAAGACTGGGAGTATGCTTTGCTGGAAGCGGAAGAATGGGAAAAGAAAATAACAGGTTAGGAAACTACTCTCTGTAAATAGGGTGGTGATGGTACGCTTTAATGGTATAAGCCTGGTTAAACAGAATCTGATGAAACAAATTGCATATTACTTTGTATTACTGGCTTTTATTACTGCCTGTGTACCTATTTCACAACAAGGAGGTTCAACTACGTCAAGCGGTTCGTATTATGCAGATAAGAAATTCCGTAGTATCGATTCCGTTTATGAGGACAACATAAAAACCGTATTACTCTATCCCAAACCTTCGCCGCAAACAGATCTGGTAGCCGCTGTGCTGGAGCCGCCAGTAATTCCAATTAATCAAGCTTCACCTTTGCTGCTTGAGTTTGACCAGCTGGGTAGTGGTACGCAAAATTTCCGGGCCAGGTTATTTCATTGTAATGCCGACTGGTCGGTTTCACTTCTCAACGATATGGATTTTCTGGCCGATTTTAACGACTTTCTTTTCAATTCCCCACAAGTTTCTTTTAATACGAAAATTACGTATTCACATTATTCTTTTGAAGTTCCGAAAGTAAAACTGCCGGGAAATTATGTGCTGATGATATACCGGGAAGGCAATGTAAAAGATATTATTCTTACCAAGCGGTTTATTGTGTTCGAGAATAGAGTGAGTATTAAATCTGCCGTAAGGCCATCTTCAGGAATTCAGGAAAGATTACAGAATCAGCAACTCGAATTTGCCATTCAATATCCAAACTATCCCATTACCAATCCCCGGCAAACGGTAAAAGTAGCTATCCGGCAAAACTATAAGTGGAATAATGCCATTACCAATCTTACGCCTACTTCTGTTAAAGAGGATCTTACTTCACTGGAATACAATCATTTTAATTTGGAAAATAGCTTTACTGGTGGGAATGAGTATCGTTTTTTTGATATGCGCAGCATCCGGTTCCTGGGCATGAATATGGGCAAGATCACGCCTACGGAAGACAGTACACAGGTACTTTTATTGCCAGATAAACCCCGTGCCCGCGAATCATACAGCCAGACTGTAGATCTGAACGGGAGGTTTGTAATTGATAATTATGAAACCAGCCGGGGTGCTACAGAAGCAGATTATGTGGAGGTACATTTTAAGCTGCGTACGCCTGAACAGGCTCCCGGAAATGTGCATCTGTGGGGTAGTTTTATGAATTGGACACCTAGCCAGGCTACGCTGCTCAAATATGATGAAGCCAGCCAGTCATATAACGGAACGTATCTTTTAAAACAAGGGTACTACAATTACCTGTATGTATTGCAAGCCAGTCCGGAGAGCAAAGTAAATGAAACCTATTTTGAAGGTTCCCATTTCAATACTGAAAATCATTACGAAATTATTGTATACTACCGCCCGGTCGGTTCCCGTGCTGACATGATCATCGGATACGAATTAATTCGTCATAACAGCCGCCATTGAAAAAATAGAGCAATTTTTATATCAACATTAGGATAGTTTCCGCATTGAACCATTTGATTTAAAAGTGCACCTTTCATCTTCTGAACATGTTTTCATAAAATCCTCAAAACCTGAAAAAATTAAATTATATTTTTTAAGCAGCAGTTATACTGCATGAGTATCTCCTTGTAACATAGCCGAAACAGAGAATTTAAGTGTATAAGATATTCCGTATGTGAGGTGATATAAATATTACATGTGGACTTAGATGCCTTCATACATAAAATTTTCAATTAATTGATTTTACTGCTTTTTTTGATGTTTTTCTACATGTATTTTCTACAATCATAATCCTAGAAAAATCAGCTTCTACAAACCATGACCAGCAATCGGATCATTAAATTTAATATTGAGAAAATCACGGCTGAAGAGAATAAGAAAAGGCTGTATTTTGTATTAAAACTCCTTTTATTTGCCGGGCTTGTTTATCTGGGAATGCAGTTTTCCTTGATGAAACACACGGATGGAGTCGTCCGCAGGCTGTTTAAAACCTTCTTTTTCTTTGTACCTACCAATCTGATTATCTCCTTGAGCCGCTTGCTGATTGCTTACTGGTATTTAAAGCAAAATAACCGGCCTGAAAATTTTAAAGATAATTTTGTAATCGGCATCAATAAGATTGCTGATATCCTTTCATTCTTTGCCTTGATCATATCGATCTTTGTTCTGTTTGAATATAACATTATCGAATTTCTTACTTCAATCAGCATCGTAGCCGCTGCCATAGCTTTATTATCCAAAGATTATATATCCAATATGATTAATGGGATGATCATCATGTTTTCTAATCAGTTATCTATCAATGACGATGTAAAAATTGGTTCGCAAAAGGGCAAAGTTATCAATATTACCCTAATCAACGTGCACTTGCTCAATGAAGACGATGATTTGATCTTTATTCCGAATAATGCGGTTTTTGCAACGGATGTAGTGAATTATACCAAACACAGCGTCAATAAAGTAACGATTGAATTTGAGATGGCTAAAGACCAGGCTGCCTGTTTACAAGAGATGGAAGTATACCTGAAGAGTCATTTACGCACCTTTTCTAAAGTTATTCATCAGGAAAGTATAGAACTATGTATTGATCATATTAGCCGGGAAGCGGTGTATATGAAACTACATTTTACACTTGTAAAGCATTCCAGTGAACTGGAAAGAGAGGCTAAGCAAAATGCCTCCCTGTACATTCTTAACTTTATCAGTAACAAGGAAAAATTAACAAGGCTTGAAAGGGAACAACGGCTGAGTATAAGAGAATAAAGCAGTACAAGAATTTACCTATGCACTTCCGGCTAACTCATCCGGTCTGCAGTAATAAACTGGTAAACGGCTGTTTTGCGATGAGTATCTGCATTAGCTATATCCAGCATACCGAATCCTTTGTATGTAAATGTGCCCAGGCCGGAGTTAAAAATAAATGCTTGTACTTCAGGAGCAGCATATAAATTAAATGGGAAGGTATAGCCTCTCACCTCTATCTTCTGTTCTTTCTGAAAAACAGGATATATTCTTGCAAACTTCTTTTCTCCCTCTTTTATCTTATTCAGGTAATCTTTGTCTGGAATGATCTGGAACCGGTAAAAAGAAGAAATCTGTTCCGCAGTATAACTTCCTGATTTTTCCATCCGGCTCATGGTAGAATCATAGAGTAAATCCGAAAATACATCCGAATCGGGAGAAACAAACTTCTTGGCAAGCAAATCATTGGATGCTGGTTCTGTAAGCACAATTGGCGAAATACAAACGCATTTTAATGCATCTCCAAATAGAGGAGGTAGTTCTGTTTCTACACTTTCTGGCTCCAGTGTCAGATTGCCCACTTGTAATTCCTTATAATCAAATAAACGTTGCAGAAACTGGTCGATAAAGACAGCATTGGGGCTTGACGTGACCAGCGTAACCCGGCTAGAATAGAAATGCAGCCCATTTTTACTGATCTTGGTTTGCCCTTTTAAACCTGAAAAATTATAATCAGTAAACGAGGAAAATTTCTGATCTATCTCTTTTAGAATAGACTCTTTTAACTGTGCCAGTAGAAACTGATGATGGAAAGGAACAAATCCGCCTTTATTTTTTAATAAAAAAATGATTCTAACCCTCACGACTTTCAATATTTATGTTAAAAAATGGAAAGAGGTGATTGTAGAAATCATCCCCTAGATTTATATGTTTTGAACCTAAATAATAGCTTAACCATCAAGTATATTAAATTGTTTAAGAAATAATCGCACGTTACACATTGAAGCGGAAATGCATAATATCTCCGTCTTCCACCAGATATTCTTTACCTTCAATAGCGATTTTACCTGCATCCCGGCAGGCAGTCTCCGATTTATATTGCTGATAGTCCTTTAATTTAATTACCTCTGCTTTAATAAAACCCCGTTCAAAGTCGGTATGAATAACGCCAGCTGCCTGTGGTGCTTTAAAACCCTTCCTGATCGTCCAGGCTCTTACCTCTTTCTCGCCAGCTGTAAAATAAGTAATTAGATTCAGAAGGGTATATGAAGCTTTAATTAATTTGCTCAAACCTGATTCCTTTAAACCGTATTCTTCCAGAAACATCTGCCTTTCTTCCGGGTCAGCGATCTCAGCAATCTGCGATTCAAGTGCAGCACAAACTATAATCACCTGTGCATTTTCGGATTGTACAGCTTTGCTTAATGCATCTACGTATTGATTGCCGGTATGAATTGAGGCTTCATCTACATTAGCTACATAAATAACAGGTTTTACGGTAAGTAAGTGCAGGTCGGCAATCGCTTCCTTATCTTCTTTGGATACATCTACGCTGCGGGCATTCTGTCCGCTTTCAAGTGCCTGTTTGTATTGCAGTAACGTATTCAGCTCTTTTTTAGCCTTTGCATCGCCTGATTTAGCCGTCCGTTCTACCTTAGCAATCTTTTTGTCAACAGATTCCAGGTCTTTCAGTTGTAATTCGGTATCAATTACTTCTTTGTCAAATACAGGGTCAACACCGCCAGCTACGTGTACAATATTATCATCTGCAAAACAGCGCACCACATGAATAACAGCATCTACTTCGCGTATATTTGCCAGAAACTTATTTCCTAATCCTTCGCCTTTGCTGGCTCCTTTTACCAGGCCGGCAATATCTACAAATTCTATTACAGCCGGAAGTACGCGTTGTGGATTTACCAGGTTTTCCAGGATCAGTAATCTTTCATCGGGAACAGTAATTACCCCTACATTAGGTTCGATGGTACAAAAAGGATAGTTAGCAGCTTCAGCTTTAGCATTAGACAGTGCATTAAATAAAGTGGATTTACCCACATTTGGCAATCCTACAATTCCACATTGGAGACTCATGAGTTAGTTTTTTGTATCAGTTTTAAAGCAGGTATGCTCAAAACCTGAATCTGTTTGTTTAATCTTTAAAAATATGATATTGTTTATACCCGGTCCGGAATTCTTTGACAGATACTCTCAGTACTGTATACACCGGGATGGCAGCAATCATTCCGACAGGGCCTGCCAGCGCTGCTCCTGCAAATATAGCAACAAAAATCTCTAACGGATGGGCTTTTACGCTTTTTGAGAAGATGAGAGGCTGAGAAATAAGATTATCGATTAAATGTACAATAATAAATACCAGCAATATTTTTACCATTAAAATAAAAGAAGCATCTGCGGTTTCCGGAAGAGAAGTAGTAGAAATTCCTACAATTACGGCGAATATTGTTCCGATTACAGGTCCTAAATAGGGAACCACATTTACAAGCGCAGCAAATACAGCAATAGTTAAAGCGTAGTTGATTCCGATAATGGTGAGTCCCAGGGCAGTCAGGCTGAAAATAGAAAAAATCTGAAGCAGTAAGCCAAGTAAATAGTTAGATAATAATTTTTCAATTTTATGCAGGGCAGTAATGGTAAGCTCAAAATACTGATTTGGAATAAGCCGTATAATATTTCGCCGGAGAATGCCTTTTTCGTAGAGCAGGAAAAAAGTAATAAACACAACTGCCAGAACAGATACAAAAAAAGCAGCCGAAAACTGTATGGTAAAGTTTATGATATAACTTACCTCCAGAGACTCAAAAAAAGAAAAAATATTATCCCGAAGTGCTTCAGACATAAAGCCTGGTGTTCTTCTGATATGCAATGTATTAATCAGAAATTTTTCCAGTCCGGTAATGCTGCTTGTGAACTGGTCAAGTAATAATTCTAAGTCTGCCTCACTCAAAATCTGGACTTGCTCTGAAATAAGCGGAATAAATAATAAGATAAATAAGGTAAGAACAGATATTAGCAAAACAAATGAAACCAACACAGCCAGTACTCTGGGTATTTTCGTTTGAAAAATATAGATGCTTCCCACGTAGTCTGTTACGGGTCGTAACATGGACGCAAAAATCAGGGAAATGACAAAATACAGCACTATACTGGAAAAAACCCATCCCAGCAACAGGAGCGCAATAAAGCCAGATACCAGATATGCTATACTTTTGTACCGTTTTGGTAACATATTTCTAAAGCAGTTTATCCTGCGTCAAATGAACGAAAATCTAATATGACCGAATCAGGTACCTGAAGAGTGAAACCAAACTATTATCAGTTGATTATGAATTTAAAACCAAATAATTACAACTCATTACGTTTCAGATACAGCAGTTATATTATATTAAAAAAGCTCTTGAGGTGGTCAAGAGCTTTTCAATCGAAATGAATGTGTCAGGTTACTCCCAGCGTAAATCCTTATCTGAGCTGTTGTCATCTGTTGGTTCTGCTTTGTCCTCAAACTGAGAAAAATCGAATTCAGGCATCAGATCTGTCTTTACGTGATCTACAGTGTCTTTAAGAGCCTCGATAAACTTATCAAAATCTTCTTTGTAGAGGAAAATCTTGTGTTTCTCATACACATAGGTTTCATCTTTGAAACGTCTCTTACTTTCCGTAATGGTTAAGTAATAATCATTTGAACGTGTAGATTTTACATCAAAAAAATACGTTCTTTTCCCGGCTCTTACTCGCTTTGAGTAAATTTCTACTTTTTCGTTTTCTTTGTTCTCTTCCACAATCCTTAGAATTTTTTAGATTTGATTGAGAGTAAAATTATAAAATGATTTGCACTTAAAAAAGATTTTAAAAAAAAATAATGGTTTTTGACATGGAAATTACCAAACATATAGCTATGGTTTAACCTCTCCTGGAAGGGGAAATTTTGTAAAATCAAATCTTAATTCATATACTAGCAATTTAAAGTATAATAAATTCATGTAAACTCAGCGTAAATTAAATCTCTCGCTTATGAAATACACTTGCCTGTTTGTGGCTTTGTGGTTATTCTGGAGCCTTTTTCCGGCCAAACTTTTTTCTCAGGTCGGATATACACAACAAGGGAAAGCTTCTTATTACGCGGCCAAGTTTGATGGCCGTCCTACTGCCAGTGGAGAAAAATTTGCCAACGAAGATCTCACGGCTGCCCACCTCACCTTAGCTTTCAACTCTCTGGTAAAAGTAACCAATGTAAAAAACGGAAAATCGGTCATTGTAAGAATCAATGATCGCGGACCACACATAAAAGCCCGTATTCTGGACATGTCAAAAGCAGCCGCTCAGGAAATTGATATGATCCAATCTGGTATCGCCACAGTAAATATCGAAGTGGTAGGAACTGAAGATGCATCATTAACTTCTAAGCCTAATCTAGAGGTAACCGAGGCAAATAAACCCTCCATAAAAACCCCTGCACCTGATCCTGACAAAAAAATCATTATTCCTTTTTCTAGTGGGCACACCTTTAGCCAGTGGGGCACCGAACGGTTTCCATCCGGGTATGGCATACAAGTAGCCTCTTTTGCTGACCTCGACAATGCAAAAGGGATTTGTAAAGAATTATTAGCTGCCGAAGTGAAAGAAGCTTATATCCAGGTAGAATGGAAAAACGGAGGAAAAGTACACCGCGTATTAGCCGGCTCTTTTTCAGATGAAATACAGGCTCAGGAGTATAAGTATACTCTTGAAAAACTTGGCTTTTCAGGATTCATAAAAAAGCACTTTTAATTTATTACTGGGTATATGCTGCCTAACTCTGTTTTCGTTAAGTAAATAAGCTGCCAGGTTAAAATAGAATTGAAATGGCTAAAGTACAGCCCAATTTCGTATCTTTCATTAATCTTGTAGCTTTACTTACAAACACCCAATGGAATTAAAACAAATCAGAGAGTTTGGCAATATTGAATTTTTAGCCCGCCAGCTGGTAGAAGGATTTATCACAGGTCTTCATAAATCTCCCTTTCATGGCTTTTCAGTAGAATTTGCCGAACACCGTTTATATAATACCGGCGAAAGCACCCGCCACATCGACTGGAAAGTTTTTGGCAAAACGGATAGGCTTTATACCAAGCGTTACGAAGAAGAAACTAATCTTCGCTGCCAGATACTGCTGGATGTATCCGCTTCTATGTATTACCCGCAGCAGAATTTAGGCAAAATCACATTTAGTATTATGGCTGCTGCCAGTATTGCTCATTTGCTGCAACGTCAAAAAGATGCCATTGGGCTTTGCACTTTCTCGGAAAAAATAGAAATAGATACTCCTGTCAGGTCTACACCAACGCATGTGCATAAGCTGTTTCTTCTCCTCGAAAACTTACTAAAAAAAGACAAACCCAGTGGCAAAACGGCGGTAGCAGATGTAATCCATCAGGTGGCAGATAAAATCAATAAACGCTCGCTGGTTATTGTTTTTAGTGATATGTTTGAGAATATAGCCCAGGCGGATGCTCTTTTTTCTGCATTACAACATCTGAAACATAATCAGCATGAGGTTTTGTTATTCCATGTAGTTGATAAAAAAACTGAAACCGATTTTGACTTTGAAGACAGGCCTTATGAATTTATTGACATGGAAAGCGGAGAAAAAGTAAAAGTTCAGGCTTCTCAGATTAAGCAACATTACCGTCAGTATATTCAGGAATATAATCATCAGCTCAAACTTAAATGCGGACAATACAAAATTGATTTCATTGAGGCAGATATTCAGCAGGGATTTCACCAAATTCTATATGCCTATTTAATCAAACGTGCAAAAATGAAATAACAGGTAATGTATACCTCATAAATGAGGAAAATTATATACCGTAAGAATTTATCAGAACTTTTACCTTATCTATCTGATTCAAACTCCCTATAAATAAGTTCGATTTTTAACTTTCTTATGAAAGTTGCCTTAATTATAATCTCCGGTGATATTTACAAACACGATAATTAGCTGAATAACCTACTGCTTTCTGCAAAGCAACAAGGCAAACTTGTGTAATAATTTTAGTGAATCAGTTATAATTCATCTTTCTTTTTTTGAATTATTCATAGTCATGTAGCCAATAGGGAGGAGGTTTATTGACAGCTATTGATGTGCCATATATATTTGTTGTACACACTACTAAAAATAGATACCAGGTATAGCTATGGAGAATACGTTTACCAGCTTAACATATCCAACAAAAACAGGTATATCCGTTCATAACAAGGGAAACTTTGTTGAAACTTATAATAAGAATGGTAAGCTCATTCATATTATCGATACAAAAGAAGCTTCAAATAAAATTGCTATTCACCGTTGGCTTGGAGTTGCTTCAGATGAAGAGGTAAAAGAAATTTTCGATGGACATTTATTCGAATTAATTAAAACCGGAGGCTATACCAAACTTATGGCTGATACCTCTAAAATGGATGGTTTTTTTGATGGAGTAAACCAGTGGCTTGCTGACTATTATATTCCCAAATTATTAAAAACTGGTGTAAAGTATAATGCCTTTCTGGTATCCGAAGAGTTTTTTTCCTATCTGACAGATGAAGGTTTTGATGGAGTAGTGGAAAGCATTTTTACAACCCAGATGTTTGGATCAGAAGATAAAGCAATTCAGTGGCTTAAATCTGTAAACTGTTAAATTTTTACCTCAATATAAATTATTCTTTCAAGCAACTGACATGCATGTCAGTTGCTTTTTTTTTAAAAGGATTTAGCAATAGGTAAGGGAAGAAACTGAAACTTCTATAAATCTGCACTGTTTAAAAACTTTGTTTGTTTTCCAGCAACTGAATATTTCTCTCCACTGAAGAATGATTAATAGGTTCCAGAACTGGATTTACAGCGGACAAATTGAGCAAATAACCCTCCATCTGTTCTAAATAATGCAAATCATGGGTGATACAAAGCACTGTTTTATTATGATTTTTTACCCAACTCATCATCAGTTCAAATACTCGTTTTTTATTATATACATCTAACTGTTGAGTGGGCTCATCCAGTAAGTATACCCTGGCATCTTGTACCATCAGTTGAGCTAACCATATCATCTGCTGCTCGCCACCGGATAACTCCAAAAAATTTCTTTCAGCCAGATGTGACATTCCCAGTTCGTCTAATATAGTGATGACTTCTTTATAATCTGTTGAATTATATGCTTCAAAGAAACGCTTTAAGCGGAAGCGTCCCATTACTACTAGCTCTTTTACGGGAATTGAGAAACTAACGGTATTTTTTTGTGCTAACAAGGCTACCAAGCCCTTAGAAGCAGGAGCGGAGCCAGGCTTAATAGTGTGATTGTAGATGTGGATACTACCTGTAAAGGCAATTTGTGCAGTTAATGCTTTAAAAAGAGTAGTTTTTCCAGAACCATTATGGCCAATAATAGCTATAAAAACAGGAGAACCTCCTATAAAAGACAAGTTGCGGATCAGGAGCTTATCCCCATAACCCGCAACTATATTGTTTACTTCAACAGAGGCCAAGGCTAAGCTTAGTATTCATCCTCATTAAAAAAGAAATCATCTTTGGTAGGATAATCTGGCCAGATTTCCTCAATACTCTCATAGGGTTGACCATCATCTTCCAGTTCTTGGAGATTCTCTACTACTTCTAATGGAGCACCGGAACGGATGGAATAGTCAATCAATTCGTCTTTGGTAGCAGGCCAGGGGGCGTCTTCTAAATAAGAGGCTAACTCTAATGTCCAATACATAGGCTTTTTCCTTGTTTAATTGATTAATAATTCATGCACAAATAAAGACATACTATAAAAATATGCAGGTTTATGGAATGCTGGTTCGTTTATAGAATAATACATTTCCATTAAACGAAAAAAAAAGTAATTGTTTATAATCTGACAAAGTATTTTTTAAATATTAGCCAAGTGGCTTATAATCAGGTCTTATTGAATAGTTATTTCTGCCTCAAAGCAGCAAGTTCTGTTTTAAATTGATTTAGCAACAGCTCTTTCACACTTATTTTCCGTTTCTGAATATTCAACTTGGAAACCACTAGTTTATCCATGGTCTGGCTCTTATTCATCATATTCATACCATCCACATTGCCTTCATACGTATCAAGTTCCATTTTGTCTTTACGGATTAAATCACTCATAATAGTAATTTTTATCTGTAACTGATCAGCCATAGATTTTTTTTCAAAGAAGAAATGCTTCCGCTTTACTACACGCATCAGGTAATTCAACTCAAATATTTTATCGCAGGCAGCGCGGAAACGTTCGGCAAGCTGTCTATCCTGCATTTTTGGAAGTACACCAATGTTTTTCCATTCCATTAGCAACTGCTTGGCCCGATCAGCCGCCTTTATAATATCTGTGCTTTGTACCAGAGTTTCAGCTTCATTGGTAAGATTCTCCTGCGCCAGTTTTTTAGGATCAACCCGGCGAACATACGTTCCGGAAATGCCTTTGGCTTTTTTGTATAGTTCAAAAAAATGATCGTTGGCTTTCTTAAAGTCATTCCAGAAGTCACCAGCATGGGTTTTGGGAATTTTACCCACTTTTTTCCATTGCTCCTGCAATTTTTTGAACTTACCAGCAGTAGATTCCCATTCTGTAGAGTCTTGTAGTTGTATGGCCTGACGGGCAAGATCTTCGTACTTAGCCACCCGGAATTTGGTGATTCGGTTTTTCTCTTCAAAAAATGCCTTACGCCGGTCAAAAAAGCTGTTTACAATGCCATCGAATTTGTTTTCTATCTCCTCTTCATATTCTTTGTCTACAGCGCCGGTTTTTATCCACTTTCCTTTCAGTTCTTTAAACTTCTCCGTAGTTTCTTTCCAATCGGTACTTCCGGCCAGTGTTTCTGCCTCTTGTAGTAATGCTTGCTTAATTTCAAGATTACGGGCACGGTTTACCACAATTGTCTTACGTAGTTCAGTTTCCAGCTCATCCAGCTTATGAAGCAGAGCCGGATAATCGCCCAGGCCATCAAATTCTATCAGATACTGCCGGAGATGGAGCAATTTCATCAGGTATGAACCTTTGTTTTGTGCTTCGTCTACCAGTCTGTACAATTCATCTACTTTTTGCCGGGCAGTTTCAAATCTGTCTCTAAAATAAGCTACACTTGCTTCCTCGCTTTGTTTGACTTCTCCGATCTGACGATCAGGATAACCCATAAATCCGCGCAGATACACCTTCCCCTCACGTATGTAACCATATTCATCTGACCACTGTAATTCTTCCATTATGTTTGCAGGTTGTTTGTTTGATATCACTCGCATTAATTCACTTCTATGCTAAATTTAAAATATAAAACAGGAATGGAAAAATAATTTTGTAAATAATTATTGTTGCATAAGCCTGTTTGATTAAAATAAATCCTTTACAATTCCCCCTTCATGTAATTGGGTTATTTTACAATAGATTATATCCGTTACTACCGTAAAGGATCTTATAAAACGAATCTGCCTTTTCAGCTTACAATTTTAATTAATTAGTTTTTAAAAAAAAGCGCCTAAGTATAAATTTTGCCATATTTGTGAACGAATATACTTAATAATATATATACATGAGTAACGAAACCATCATATTTTCAATGGCCGGGGTTAGTAAAATCTATCCTCCGCAAAAACAGGTTTTAAAAAATATCTATTTATCCTTTTTTTATGGAGCCAAGATCGGGGTGCTTGGCTTAAATGGCTCCGGAAAATCATCGCTTTTACGCATCATTGCAGGTGTAGACAAAAACTATCAGGGAGAAGTGGTATTTTCTCCTGGCTATTCCGTTGGATTTCTGGAACAGGAGCCTAAACTAGATCCCAATAAAACAGTGAAAGAGGTCGTAGAAGAAGGCGTTCAGGAAATAGTGAATCTCTTGAAGGAGTTTGAGCAGATCAATGAAAAGTTCGGTGACCCGGATGCTGATTTTGATAAGTTACTGGCCAGGCAAGCAGAAGTACAGGAAAAATTAGATCAGCAAAATGCCTGGGAACTGGACAATCGTCTGGAAAAAGCGATGGATGCTTTGCGTACACCGCCGGCTGATGCAAAAATTGCTACTCTCTCGGGTGGTGAAAAACGCCGGGTGGCTTTATGCCGTCTGTTATTACAGGAGCCTGATGTATTGCTCCTGGACGAACCTACCAACCACTTAGATGCGGAATCAGTATTGTGGCTGGAGCAACATTTGAAGCAATATAAAGGAACTGTGATTGCGGTAACCCACGACCGCTATTTTCTGGACAATGTGGCTGGCTGGATACTGGAATTAGACCGGGGAGAAGGGATTCCCTGGAAGGGCAATTATTCTTCCTGGCTGGAACAAAAACAACAAAGATTAGCAAAAGAAGAAAAGTCAGAATCCAAGCGCCAGAAAACCTTACAGCGCGAACTGGAATGGGTGCGCATGGCGCCTAAAGCACGTCAGGCCAAATCCAAAGCCCGTATTGGCGCTTATGAAAAATTACTTGGTGAAGATGCCCGTCAAAGAGAAGAAAAGCTGGAATTATTCATTCCGGCAGGACCAAGGTTAGGAGGCAAAGTAATTGAAGCAAAAGGAGTAGCTAAGGCATATGGCGACAAGTTGTTATATGAAAATCTGAATTTTTCTCTGCCTCAAGGCGGTATTGTCGGAATTATTGGCCCCAATGGTGCCGGTAAAACAACTTTATTTAACTTGATTACCGGGCGGATAAAACCAGATGCTGGTACTTTTGAGGTAGGTGATACAGTGCAAATCGCTTATGTAGACCAGGAACATAATAATTTAGATCCAAATAAATCTGTATTTGAGACCATATCTGGCGGTACCGAACAAATGATGCTTGGTGGAAAACAGATAAATTCACGGGCATATGTAAGTAAATTTAATTTTAGCGGAGCAGACCAGGAGAAAAAAGTGGGTGCCTTATCTGGCGGAGAACGTAACCGGGTACACCTGGCCATGACATTGAAACAAGGAGCTAATTTGCTGCTGCTCGATGAACCTACCAATGATCTGGATGTAAATACCTTACGAGCACTGGAAGAAGCATTAGAAAACTTTGCCGGTTGTGCAGTAGTTATTTCCCACGACCGCTGGTTTCTGGACCGGGTTTCCACTCATATTCTAGCCTTTGAAGGAGATTCGCAGGTGTTTTACTATGAAGGTAATTTTAGTGATTACGAGGAAAATAAGAAGAAACGACTTGGAGATGAAGGCCCTAAGCGGATTCGCTATAAGAAATTAGTATAAAGAGTTATGAAAGCTGAAATATTAAGGATTAGCCATTTACTGCATGAAACCTATGAAGGCAGTCCCTGGCATGGGCAACCTGTAAAGCAAGTGCTTCAAGGAATTAACGCTCAGCAGGCTGCCCTGCGGATATTATCTGATACTCATACTATGTGGGAAATCGTGCGGCACATGACTGCCTGGCGCAATTTTGCTTTCCAAAAAATAGAAGGCGATAGATCTTTTGATATATTGAATGCTGAACAGGATTGGCCTTTTATTGATGTAGCAGATGAAAGCAACTGGCAGGAAGATTTACAGGCACTTGAAAATAGTCAACAGCAATTACTGCAGGCAATAAATACGATGGAGGATAAAGGTCTGGAGGATATAGTTAACGGAAGACAATACACTTTTTATATACTGCTACATGGAATTATACAGCATGACTTATATCATACAGGCCAAATTGCACTACTGAAAAAACATCTGAAGGTATAAGCTTCTTTTTTTGTAGATGCATCATTTTTTTGAATTGTTTTACCTGGGAAGCAGACTTAGTTCATTAAGCCTGCTTCCAGGAAATAATAAGCAGTACTTTCGTGGAACATTACAAAAGTGCTTCCATTAGGTAAAGATGATTTTTCATTACTTGCTAAGAAATCATCCATACTTATTTGCTGCGTCATTATCAGCAACCCTTTTGGATCAAACAATTTTACAGTAATGTCTGAATATTCTGTAGCATGAAAAGTAGGGAGTTCTTGTATAGGCTTTTTTCGCATATTTGTTTTACCAAATTCCACTGTTGTCATTACTACTACGTTTGATACCGTTGCAAATAAACAATTTTCTTTCTCGCTTTCATCTGTAATCCTACCATTCATCAGATCCGTTGGAAATCCCATACTCATTGTAATCAATCCAGCTACAATCAGGGTAGATATTAATTTTAGCTTTTTCATAATTGGAGTTTTACTTTTCTTTCGTCTATTAGAGTATAGTTTCCTCATTCAGGTTGCAATTGATAGCATATTTATTTTTACTCTTAAAAGAGATACAAATATTAATTAATCAGCTTTTGGTAAGCTTGAGCTTTCTGTAATTACCACTAAGAAGGGCTCATCCATACCTTTATAAATCATCTCACTTTACACTTTCCGACTACAGATAGCTTTCATGTAACACTCTCTTCCCCTTTTTGTAAGTTTAATCATGAGTATTCTTAATGTCTGGCAGTGGTAGTAACCGGGGTGATTGCGCAAAGCAGAGGCGAAACGAGAGAATCCGCCCATCGAAGTTGGTTTTAATGGTGTGGTAAATTTTGACCCTGCCTATGACTTCTGGAGGGAAATTAATACACGTGCTACGCCAGATTTTTATGCCTCACTGGATTACGTAGGGCTGGATTTTTTTCCTGATGTATTCCGGGCTGTACCTACCGAAAATTTATCTTCTGAAAAAAGCTGGCATTCCGGAGAGTGCTCCTATCCATATTATAGAGAATGTAAGGCCCACTTCACCGAAGATCAGAAGAAAAGCAGGCAGAAGTGCTTGAAATAATCATCAGGTCTGTATATAACGAAAGGGAAAAGTTTAATATAACAGCCTATGAACTTTTCGATTTGAGAGATGCTGATTCGCAAAATCCCAATATCTTTTATCAGTTTGGCATTATGCGGGATGATTATTCACCAAAGACTGCCTTTTATACTGACTAACGTCTATGTCTACAGTTAAATTTAGTTCATAGCGAAGCCCACATCCTCAGGCTTCAAGTCCAATTTAGCAATCTTATTTCTGATCCTTTGTACTAGTTTCATCTTTCTTTTCTGATCCATAAATAAGTATTGACTAGGCGGATTATAGGGTACATGTTTGACGATCATATTCCAGATAATGACTGCCAGCTTTCGAGCTGTGGCTGAGATAGCGGCTATTCTACCTTTTCTATAGTTGATGCGGTTGAAGAAATCTGATAGATGGGTGTCTTTGAGATTGCCTATTGTGTTGGCTGCTAACCTGAGCGCAATTTTTAAACGATTACTGCCTTTGGCAATCTTTTTACTTAATACTTTACCGCCGCTAATTTTTATATTGGGGCATAATCTGAGCCAAGAGGTGAATTGTTTGGATGTCTCAAACTTTTTGATCCCTTCACAGCCTACCTCACTCATTAGGGCAATCACTGTTGCATGACTCACTCCTTCAATGCGCATCAGGTCCACCCCATCAAAGTACTGATAAGCAAGTTGATTCAAGTCCATATTTTTTGGCGTATTCTTGTTCACCTTTTTATGCGGCTTAGCCTCCGCCTGTAAAGCTCTTTTTGTCTCATCCCTTCAATCTGCTCAGAAAGTAGCTTTGCTATAGCTACATCACATTGCTCCATCTTTGCCTGCAGGATTTTATACAGGTCAAATTCCTGTTGTAAGCCAAACAGGTAATCTTTCCTCCCATTACTCTGCAGGGCTTTGGCGATTTCTTCCTCTGATTTACGGCAGTTACCATGACGAAAAGAGGCTAGTACTTGTGGATTGGTTTCTCCTTTACAGACAGCTTCAATGATCTGCAAACCTGTCAGTCCACAGACATCTTTGACCACTATATCTAAACGAAGATTGAGCAATCGTAGGTACTTCTGCATCTTTTGTGTGGTCATCGCAGAGGTCTCCAACAGGGAAGTGCGATGCCGGCAATAAGTTCTCAATTGTTCAGTGGCTAGGTCTGGCAGAAAACTACTACTGAGTAGCCCCAAACTATGTAGCTTCTGTATCCATTGACAATCTTGCACATCGGTTTTGCGGCCTTTGATGTTTTTGGTGAATTTACCATTGCACAGGTATACCTCTAATCCTGCTTCTTGTAGAAAGGAAAATAAACTCTGCCAGTAATTACCAGTACTTTCCATAGCTACGGTGGTAATTTGATTTGCCTTAAGCCAAGCCAGCAATTGGCTTAGATCCTCATTGTAAACGCCAAACTCTCTCACATCTTCTCGTTGTTGGCCGATAGCTACATAATGTGACCGGCTTCCTACATCAATACCGGCAGCATTGCGGTTAATGACTTCCATGGATACAGACTTGTTTTTCATGTTTCTTTACTTGATTAAGTTGAAAAAGTCCCAAGGAAATGTATCTTTGATATGAAAATATACTGATCGGGGTAGCTGATAGCTCCTCCACTGAAATCATCTCAAGCCTTTCTGTTGGAGCAGAAGGGCTTTTTACATTTCTGACCAGAATGTGTCACGGGCTGTAAACACCAGAAAAAAATTGGTCTAGCTTAGGACAAAACAAAAGTACCTACGTTAGCCCAAGAAATCAATGCTTCTTCCGGAATACCAGAATATGTATCAACGCTTGATTGCAGAAATGGGCAGATAATGCGTTATATTCATCTTAATCCATTTTAACCAAATCACTAATTTGATAATAAACTGGATGTAAAAAGACTGGAAGCTGGAAAGATATTCATTTCTGGCTTCCAGTCTTTGAACTGGTTAAGTTATAGAAACTAGCTAACGTACAAGTACAATCTATTTGTAGCTGACTTGACTACCAGTTCCTAGTGTGAGAACATATACCTGATTTTTGATCTTTAGCCTGCTATCCAATCGAACACTCCTCTCCTGCCTCCACTTCTCCCCGAATAAAGTTTCCAGCAGCATATCCATTAGAGAAGTATCTGAAGGTTTCTTTAACATTTAGCTAGGTTTTGTAGTTACTCCTAGAACGTACAGAGTAAATCCATTCCCATAGATGTTGCGTTATATATTTACTACCTTACGTGTTTTCCGGATATTGGAAATCAACAGACGTATTATCCGGAAGTATATTTAAAACCTGAGATGAAGAGCTATATATCGGCCATTGGAACGGCAAATCCACCTTATAAACTACCTCAAATGCGCATTGCCGATTTTATGGCAGAAGCCGTCAGCATGAATGCGGCGGAGAAAAAGAAACTGACAGCTCTCTATCGCTCTACAGGCATTCAATATAGGTATACAGTACTGGCAGATTACACCAGACGTAATGGAGCCTTTGATTTTTACAGCAATACGCCTGACCTTGAGCCCTTTCCTACGATCGACCGCCGGATGCAATTATATAAGCAACATGCGGTTCCATTGTGTACCGAAGCTATCCGGAATTGCCTACTGGCTTATCCAGACTTTTCTCCCACGCAAATTACTCATTTAATTACAGTGAGTTGTACTGGCATGTATGCGCCAGGAATAGATATTGAACTAGTAGAAACCATTGGATTAGCCACCAACATTCAACGGACAGCTATAAATTTTATGGGTTGTTATGCCGCATTTAATGCCCTTAAAACAGCTGATGCCATTTGTAAATCAAATCCGGAGGCGAAAGTACTGGTAGTGTGTGTGGAATTATGTACCATTCATTTTCAGAAGTACAAAACAGAAGACCACTTGCTGTCTAATGCCATTTTTGCCGATGGAGCCGCAGCTGTTATTATGGAAGCAAGCCCACGGAATGAATACTCAATCAGTATCGAATCGCTGTATTGCGACTTGCATTTTGATGGAAAAAACGATATGGCCTGGCATATTGGCAACTTCGGCTTCGAAATGACCCTTTCCTCCTACATCCCCGACCTGATTAAAAACGGCATCAGGCAGCTTACAGAGAGATTATTGAAACATCTCAAGCTTACTACACACGATATACATCTGTTTGCCATTCATCCAGGAGGAAAACGCATTCTGGAAGTGATTGAGCAGCAACTGGGCCTTTGTAAGGAGGATAACCGCTATGCCTACCAGACGTTGAAAGCCTATGGCAACATGTCGTCGCCTACCATACTGTTTGTGCTGAAAGCCTTATGGAATGACCTGCAACAGTCGGATGCCGGAAAGAATATTCTCAGTTTTGCTTTTGGGCCAGGCCTTACGCTGGAATCTATGCTGTTAAAGGTACATTATAGGTAAGAAACTTATCCCTTTCCCCTAATATTTATCAGTCTTCATTCACCCGGATTTTACCTTTGCCATAATTGCCATCAATACCTTGTAACCATGGGCGAAATAAGGGAAAACTTACCTGCCGGAAAGCATGAAAATTAGGTTATCTGAAGCGATTTTCTTCATTCCTATTGCAAAAATCGATATATTTGAGTTTACACGCCTAAACCTTAACCCGATAAAATCTGATCTGCTCAAGTACTAGCTGTATTGCCATATGCTCAAACAAATTTGTTTGTTTTTTTTGTGTTTTCTGCTGATTTCGTCCGTTTTTGCTGGTAGCCTCGAAGAGTTTCCTGTTCCTTCACAAGGAAAAACCGGTTTATATGGGTATGTAGATGATTCCGGGCATTTTATTATTAAACCGCAGTTTGAGCAGGCACTCCCTTTTACTGAAGGTATTGCCAGGGTAAAAATACGGCATCACTGGCGGCTGATCAATTCCAAAGGCAAATTTCTTACTAAATCATTATACGAAGAAATACGGGATTTCCGTAATGGTGTAGCAGTAGTAAGCAAACGGGAAAGCCTGAGCACAAAAAGAATCGTATTCGGATTAGTTAATATCAAGGGCAAAGAAGTGGTAGATCCCCAGTACGATTACCTGACTGCTTCTCCCGACCAGTCTATGTTTATTGTTGGCGTTACCTTTGATGCAGACGCCAAAGGAAATACGCCTGTACATTTTGGTGTTATTAATGCCGCCGGCGAAACCATTGTTCCCCTCCAGTATGTAGCTATCCGTGATTTTAACTTCAAGGTATTTGCCGTAAAAAACAAGCAGGATTCCTGGCAGGTATTCACCAGGCAAAAATTGCCCATTTTCGCAGGAAATTACACTGATATAAAGGATTTCGATGAGGAACTTGCCACTGTAAAGCAAGCCGGGAAATGGGGAGTGATTAACCGGGAAGGAGCCATGCTGGTAAAGGCAGAGTATAAAAATATTGTTAAAAAAGATCCAAATCATTACGAGCTTATTCCTTTTACCCAGTGGAAAGTAACGAATGCTAAAAAAGAAATTCTGCTTACTTCTGAATATGATAATATAAGGCCAGTAGCTACTTCATTATATGCCTACCAGTCAGAAGGAAAATTTGGATTATTGAGCGGGAATGGAGAACGTATCTGCGAGCCCCAATATGATGAAATACAACCATTTACCAATGATTTAACTGTAGTAAGAAATGGCTTTAGTTTTGGCGTATTACATAAAAAAGGCAACCAGGTATTGCCTGCTCAATTTCAGAGTGTAGTAATAGACAGTGCCTCCTCGGTAATCAGGGTAAAAGAACTCAATAAGTGGGGCATTTACAGCCGGCATGGAAAAGCCATTACGCCTTCTATTTACGATGAAATACGCATGCAGCCTTTTGGCCTATTCTCTGTCCGGCAGGGAACACAATGGTACCTGCTCGATGCCAGCGGACATGTAACTGGCGAAGCCTCGTATGATGATATGGCTGATTTTAAAGGTTTGTATACGGTAGTAAAAAAACATGGGCGATCCGGAATGATTAATGCCAGAGGCAGCTGGGCAATAGATCCCCATTACGATAGCCTGCATATTCTCAATACACAAACGGCAGTGTATGCGTCCCACAGAGAAACTGGTTTTATCAACCTGTTTACAAAGCAAGTACTATTCAGCGCAGATAAAATAGAGCCTGTCAGTAAAACTTTATTTAAGGTAACTTCTGATTGGAAAACCGGTGTATATGATTGTAAAGGCAATGTAATTATTCCGCAAGAATACGATCACATCTCTGCTCTGGCCAAAGACAGTATATTCAGTGTAGAAAAAAATGGAAAGAAAGGCTTAATGAGCCTGCAAGGCAAAGTAGTGTTGCGGCCCAGTTCTCTCTATCAGGAATTACATGTGATGAAAGAAGAAAGAGTAGGAGTGAAGATCAATAACAAATATGGCTTTATAGACCGTAACGGCAAACTGCGTATTGCCAACCGCTACGAAGGTATTGGAAGTTTCTCTGAAGATATGGTAGCCGTTAAAATCCGGGGCAACTGGGGATTTGTAGACAAAGCAGAAGAACTACGGGTACAGCCTCATTATGAGCAGGTGCTGGACTTCAGAAATGGAGTTGCTGCCATAAGCAAAGAAGGAAAATGGGGTTTCGTTAACAAAAAAGGCAAAGAAACCGTAAAACCACAGTACGAATCCATACAAAGCCTACCATCCGGCCGTTATCTGGTAAGCAAAGATGGTAAAAAAGGTCTGGTAACTGAAACCGGCAAAGAATTGTATACAACCAAGTATGATGCCATACAAGACCTGGGCAACGGACTGATACTTTTAAACAGAGGCGGAAAATCAGGTATATCAGATGCTAACGGACTAGATGTGCTTCCGTTGATATATGATTATTTGTACGTGGATTCTTCAAAAAATATTTTTATCTTAGGGGTGGTACCCCAGATGCAAAATTTTACTTATAACCGCTGAGTGTAACCGGAAGCCAGCATGGTTTTCGGAACCTGCGGCTTTACCGGCAAATCACATTCAGATGAAAAAAATACTTTTTCTCGCCTTTTTACTAACCAGCCTGTTTACAACGTATGCACAGGAGGTTCAATGGGCTTCACGTGTTGTTGCTTTCTCTTCTGAATACCAGGACCCTAAAATGCCTAAGCAGTATGGGGCTGCCCAGGTAACCGGCAAACCAAGTAAATTACCTCTCTTTGGCAATAGCCCCTGTGCCTGGCGGCCTTCGCAGGACGATAATGCTTCCGGTGAATGGATAAAAGTAGCCTATATACAGCCACAGTCAGTCAAACAGATTGCCATTGCTGAAAATATGAATGCCGGCACTATTACCCGCATTTATGCTTATGATCTGCAGGATAAGGAATATTTGCTTTTTGAGAATAAAAAAGATACCAGTCGTATGGTAGGGCGCATGTTTAATGTGTTTGTGAAGGAAACGACTTATAAAGTAGCGGCCATAAAGATCATGATGAATACCTCCCGCATTAAAGGCGTCAACCAGATAGATGCAATTGGTATTTCTTCTTCCAGCGAACCGGTAGAAGCCCGGATTAACATCAGCAAGAATGCTTCTACACAGGCAGCTACGCAGGTAAAAAGAGAAAACTTAGGCCGCAATGTAAATAGCCCTTATGATGAAATCTGCCCGGTAATTTCTCCCGATGGAAAAAGCCTCTATTTTACCCGTGCCATGCACCCCGGCAACCTGACTCCTGACCAGGATATATGGGTAGCACAAATTGATGCCCGGGGAATGTTTGGCCCGGCTAAAAACTTGGGTGCGCCAATTAATACCATCCAGCACAACTCTTCTTTCTCTATTTCTCCGGATGGCAATACCATGCTGCTCAACAACCGCTATATGCCCGATGGTAAACTGAAAAAAGGGCTTTCTATTACCAGAAGGATGTCCAACGGAGAGTGGGGATTTCCAGAGCCAGTGCAGATCAATAACTATTACAACGACAATGAATATGCAGAATTTTCCCTGGCACAGAATGGCAAAGTTTTGGTGATGACTGCCCAGCGGAATGATTCATATGGTTCTAAAGATTTGTATGTATCATTTTTGCAACCTAATAATACCTGGAGTGAACCCAAAAATATGGGTGCTATGGTGAATACAGCAGATGGAGAAATATCCCCTTTCATTGCGTCAGATGGGGTAAGCTTATATTATTCTACCGGCGGCCTGAGTGGTTTTGGTAATATGGATGTATTCGTGAGCAAACGTTTAGATGACAGCTGGCTCAACTGGAGCGAACCTCAGAACCTGGGGCCTGCCATTAATTCCGAAGCCTGGGATACCTATTATACCATTCCTGCTTCCGGCGATTATGCCTATTTCGTTTCCGATAAAGAATCCAGTGGCGAAAACGATATTTTCCGCATCAAACTAGATAAAGCCATCCAGCCAGATCCGGTAGCGCTGGTGTATGGCAATGTATACGATGCGCAGACCAAACAACCCTTGCAAGCCAGCATTTCATACGAGGCCTTACCCAAAGGAGGTGAAGCCGGCAGTGCGGTTGCCAACCCGGTTACAGATGGGTATAAAGTGGTACTTCCACTGAAGTTTAAATATTCTTTTACCGCCAGGGCAGAAGGATTTATGTCGGCAGAGGAAGAAATAGATCTAACCCAGGAAACCGCATATAAAGAGATCCGCAAAGATTTATATCTGATGCCATTGGCGGTAGGGCAGCTGGTGCGGCTCAACCATATCTATTTTGAACAAAGCAAGCATGCGCTATTGGAAACTTCTTTTGAGGAATTAAACCGCGTAGCCGCTCTCATGAAAGAAAATCCAACCATGGAAATTCAGCTGGAAGGTCATACGGATAATGTGGGTGATTTTATGTTGAATGTAGATTTATCGCGAAACCGGGTAGCTGCTGTAAAAGATTATCTGGTAAGTAAAGGTATTGAAGAAAAGCGCATCCAGGTAAAAGGCTATGGAAGTACCAGGCCAGTTGCCAGCAACTCCAATGAAAAAACCCGTCAGCAAAACCGCCGGGTTGAATTCCTGATTCTGAAAAAGTAAATTACTGAATTACTGAATTTATTTATTCAATTTTTCTATAAGTCTGTAATTCTATAATTCCATCTACTACCTATCTATTTTTTTATTTTCTTTCAATTTTCTCATCTTTTGTTGTATTTTTCACGGCGATAAACCTGGAAAAATATCTGCCTTATGGTAGATGGTCAGGTCATTACCATATTTAACCAAACCCTATACTATGAAACGTACTGCATCTGCCGTTTGGCAAGGAAATCTAAAAGAAGGAAAAGGAAATCTGACCACTCCAAGCGGTGTATTGAATAAAACCGCCTACTCTTTCCATACCCGTTTTGAAGACGGAAATGGTACCAATCCTGAAGAGCTGATTGCAGCTGCTCATGCCGGCTGTTTTTCGATGGCTTTGTCGGCCATGCTGGGTGGCGAGGGATTTACTCCCACTCAATTAAATACGACTGCCAACCTAACCTTGGAAAACAAAGATGGTGGCTGGAGTATTACAGCTATTCACCTGGATTTAAGAGGACAAGTTCCTGGGATAGATCAGGCTAAATTTGAAGAAATTGCTGCCAAGGCAAAAGCAGGTTGTCCGGTATCGAGAGTATTGAAGGCTGATATTACCATGTCGGCCAGGTTAGAGGCTTAAACACTCTTATAAAAAAGGCCGCACAAGAAATTTGTGTGGCCTTTTTTGTGCATTACCGGATTTTTTCAGGTATACCCAGTTTTTCATAATCTTCCGGCGAAAAACCCGTTCCCAGGCTAATTCCTTCCCAGCGGCCTTTTACTTTTTTCAGGTACATCAGGGCTTCATCTGCCTCCCCAGGATTTTTAGGTGTCACTTTTACCCTGGCATAATCTTCCAGAATAGACTCAGCTTGTATATTCACCGCTATATCTGAATTTTGCCTGGCATATGCCTGAGCCGCTTCCAGTACCTGTGTTTCCTCTACATCGCTTGTACAAGCTTGAACAATAAACAAACACAGAAACAGACAGCTATTTATAAAGGACTTAAGTGATGGTGGCATAGGAAGGATATTATTTGTAATCATTTAGTAAAAATCAACGCAATGTTATTTGAGGAACGCTAAAAAACGTATAAAATTTAAAATAGCCTTTTATTAAAAAAATAAAAATAGTAGGTTTGCAACGGCAAATCAGTACGACCAGCTCCTATTGAACTCCTCCAGGTGCGGAAGCAAGCAAAGGTAAATAGTTGAGCGGTGCGATATTTGGTTTGCCTTTTTTATTTATACTCCTTCCGGTTCTCATTCACCTTTATTTTTCGGGCTAAAATACGCATCAGAGCAGTTCTATGAGATAATAAATGGTTCTGGACTCAGGCTGATGATCAGAATACCTAATGCCAGCCATCCTAGTATTTGCCGACCCACCGACAAGGGTTGCTCATATAATACCGGCGGATGATATACACCCAGTACCCGGCCAATCATAAAAGCAAATAACAGCCAGCCAGAATATCCTTTCAGTCCAGGTATAAAAGCCACTAATGTAAATTGTATAGCCAGCACTGCAAGGCTTAATAAAAGTGTATTCTTCATATCGCTGGTAATGCGGGAAAATGTAATAAATAAAAATCCAATATATAGTGGCAGCCCTACCATCAGTTCGTCCAAGGTGTCGAAAGGAGAAACCAAGCCAAGCCCGGAATAAAATACAAACAACACAAACAGTACCGGGGCTATTTTATTAAACCTGTCAAACCCGATCAGGCTGAACAAAATATGTCCGCCATCCAGCTGGCCAATCGGAATCAGGTTAAGCGCTGTAAATAAGAGAGATAAATAGCCCGCCAGCAGAAAGGGATAATGCGCCATTTCATACATATTGGGAATTCGGCTGGGATCATCTACTACAAATTTTTCGAAGAACAGAAAAAGCAGATTCGTACCCAATGACATATTACCAGTCAGGTCTTTGTATACATAATCGGCATAATTTAACCCATACTGTTTGTATTCCGGGTGAATAGTAAAAATATATTCAGGCGGAGGCAGATGCGTAAATCCATACCAGAGCACACCCAGCGCTACGACAAATCCTGCCAATGGTCCGGCAATGCCAATATCAAAATATTCCTTTCTGGTATGTAAGGGGCTTTTGATGCGGATAAATGCCCCCATGGTTCCGAAAGAACCTATGCCCAGCCACAAGGGAATATAGTAAGGCAGGGTAACTCTTACTTTATACAACTGAGCCGTAATGTAATGGCCAAATTCATGTACCGTGAGTACCCCCAGAAAAGGAACAGAAAAATATAAGCCATGCCAGAATTCCTTCCAGCCCAGGGGATTTTCAAAGAAAATAAAACTCCGGCCATATTGCCATTCAGCGCCTGCTAGTGTAGTGGTAATACAAGTAAGTATGAATAAGGAAATATGTATAAAATAACTTTTAGCTGTATTTTCGGGCATTAGTGAAACAGGTAGTTAACGTTACCAACAGTTTGGTAAGAACGGTTCGAAAGTATAATTGTTTTGCAGTTGTCCTCCATGATTAGCCTGCTAGGGCAAGTTACAATATCATTCTATACTTTTCATTCTTGTATAAACCAGTGGTATTACTTTTATCTCAGTATTGGCATCGCTGATACCTAAAATGGCTTTTTGCTCCAGTCGTTTCTGTGAAGTTTCGCTGGAAATCCTGGAAAGCAGATTGACCTACCCTTTTTCACTTAACGCTTTCCTGGCTTCCGCTCCGGATGAAACAAAGATAATTCTGCCTGCCCTGTTACTCTCAAAAATAAAATCTTTCAGGCTTTTGCTGGAAAATGAGGTATAATCACCTACAATCGCCATGCGCATACGATAGGTTGAGAACTTTTGTAGTACCTCTCCGGCTACTCCAGTGCGGAGTTCAAAAAAATCAGGAGTCAGATTGGAGGCCTGCATAATCAGCGCGCTTGCTCCATTATACCCACAATTCACCAGTAGTTCCAGTGCATCCTGCGCATTGTGAATAATTATATCATCAGAAACGATTTCGGCAATCGTTTGTCCGTTTACTTCAATGTATTCTATCTTCATTGTTTAATAATGCTTTCTTAGAGGGTTAATTCTCCTGCAACCAATATTACTGTTTTTCCGCCAATTTCAACCCTATCCTTTTTAGGTTTTAAGAACACCTCTCCTCCCCTACTCGAAGCCTGATAGGCAAAGTATCTTTCCTTGTTTTTTCCTGCCAGTAATGGGCCAGTACGGCATGTGCCGAACCAGTAACCGGAGCTTCATCTATCCCTATCCACGGACAAAAAGAACGCAGCAGAAAGTCATAGGCAGGATTACCTGACGGGCTCATAATGACAACCTCTTTTATCTGGCTGGAACTTTCGACGATTGCCTGGTAGTTGGGAGTAATTTGCACGAGTTCATGGTCATTACTTAATTCTATAAACAAAGATTCTAATTCCGGGCAAAAGAAATGATTCCTGTAGTTTTTAATGCCTAATGCACGAAGCAGTGAATCGGGAATATAAAAATCTGCTTTACCAAACCGGGGATATTCTACACATAGGATTGTGCTAGCAGCTTGTATTTTATTTATCCTGCTATGTATTTGACCTTAGAGGGTATTGTTTTCTAGCTGTCTTTTCAATACTTCCAAAGTAGTCTTCCAATAGAAGGCCATGTGTGTAAAAATCGCGTATGTTGGGAAATTAGTAATCGTCAGTTCCAGTGTAGTTGATTGCTCAGCTGGTATTAGCATAAAGGTGATGGTACAAAAATTTTCAGCCCGGGCAGCAAGTCTAGAAATGGAACTCAGATGTGTATAGATAAGAACTTTTTCTTTTTGACAGGTTAAGATGGTCCCTGTATTTTCAAATTTTATTCTATGAAATTTTCCTTTCATTTTTATCGGACTCCCTATTTTCCAGTCAGTAAGAATATCCATTTCCATATCTGCATCCAGCATCCATAACTTCATCAAGTCTGGCGTAGTCAGATACTGCCAGACAATAGAAACCGGAGCGTCTATTGTAATTATTTTTCTTACAATATCATTTTGTTCTATCAAAGTCATATGCCCTGATTAGCATGTAACCCGGAATAATCAGCATTGGAAACAATCATTAAGTTTATACATTCCGATAATGACCCACAGCTTCACGTCGGCGGTCCCTTGTGTTAAGGGTGTGCTTTGGAATGGGACGCTGACCGATTGAAGCAAGTGTTAGTGACATAGCCTTTGTTCATTATTATTTTCTATTCGCACGTCAATCTCCCGCCCTTGTTCACTATCTCTCAGACAGTATTTCTGCGGCTTATTTCTGCTTGAATGCCCTTTAAGTTTTTTAAATATCTAGAACCAATTAGAAGTGAAAAAGCTAGCAAGATAATAGTAAGGAAAAAACCTCCTTTATGGGTAGCCGCCCAAACAGCAATGCCAATTACTAAACCGACGAGCACAGCAATTATAGTTTTTCGTGATTTAATTTTTTTCTCCTCTGACAATAATTCGTCAAATCTCATTTGAGAATAATCTTTATTTGAAAGCATAATAATAGCTAGGTTATTTGAAAATTTAATCTTTTAAATTGTAGAAAATATATTGACCTGATTGATGTAACGTTAAGTTACTCTGCTTCCTTTGTTTAATCGAAAAACGGAGCTTTTTTGCTTGCCACTAATGACCCACAGCTTCACGTCGGCGGTCCCTAATGCGTCAGCTATACGATGAGGCGGGCCGCTGTCCGGTTGTATCTGGTGTTAAGTTATCTTATCCTTTTAAATACAAACTCATCAGCCCTGCTGTCATAGCTATCTTTAGTGGCTAATAAAAATAGCTGATTATCGACTTGTTTTATATTGAACAACCGGGCATGTAACAACAACGAGTTAACTTTTAAATCTTTTTGTAGTGAAAACATCCTGAGCGTTCTCCTGTTAAGAGATAATCGGGAGAACTCAAACTGGTGAAATTTCACTTGACTATTCCTTTCAAACCTGCTTACGGACCTATAATAGATCGTGTCTTTCTTGTCATTCAGTTCCCATCCGAATAAGTAAACTTTATCTGGCTTAACCACCAAGAAAAAGTTCTCCTGAAAAGAGGGGTTTACACTTTGGTAGGTTCCGGTCTGAACTTGACTGATCCCCCTAATGCCAAAGAGTGATCCCACCAATATTGCTAAGTATTTCATTTTGATCCTTCAATTGAACACAATGCACCAAACATCCTCACAACTGAGGCTAACTGAGCGTTGCGTTGAAGCAGCCCAGTTGATGCGGGATGTGGTGTTGTCAGTATATGCTTTTCTTTCTTTTTATCCATAAGTATCCACTCACCACAATTCCCCAGGTTAAACTACAATCAATCAAAAGATTTTTTCCGTTTCCACCATGATTAGGGCCATTACTACCACTTAAATAGAACTGATGATAATACCTTAAAGGGAAGCCGATATTTAAACTGTAATCAAATTCAGGCATCCATATAGATTTCACGACAGTCAGAAAGGAAACGGACCAAAAAATTAAAATGGATAATATCGTTCCTTTAATTAGCTTCTTAATCAAGATTTTCTTTTTTTAATATAAGCATTACTGACAACATGTAAATAACCGTACCTCTATTCCAAGTAGTACGGTTATTCCCTAAATATAAGTAATAGTTACTATAGAGTATAGCCCGTAAGCCTTATTTCATCATCTCTAACACCGGCTTTCCTACCGTAAATGTATTGGTGTATTCCAGGCCAAGGAAAGCAGCTACGGTGGAAGCTACCTGGTTTTGCCACCATTGTCCGCTTGTTTTCATTTCGCCTGAGGCTGGCGTATCCGGTCCCATTACCGCAAACCAGATGGCATTAGAACCTTTGTGTTCGTCGCCATGGCTTCTCCAGGCACCCTTAGGCGTATTTCCCCGGCCATGATCGGTGGTGATAATAAAGGTCGTTTTACCGGCATAAAACGGGTCAGACTGTACATATTCCCACAATTCTCCAATTTTGGCATCTGTCTGTTGTGCAGAATGCAGGTATTTATCATAATGGCCTTCGTGGGCAAAATCGTCGGTTTCTCCATAGGCAATATGTAGTACTCTGGGGTGTTTGCGTTTCATATATTCCAGGGCATACTGGTGTGTAAAGGCATCCATCCGTACAGAACCCCAGAGTACAGGCACCTGAGGCTGCAGTTCATTCAGAAACGCTTCCCGGCTGCTGATATCTTTTCCCTGGGCGGTGCGGTAACCGGCATTTACCGGAATGCCGCTGCGTTTTTCATTCACAATATATGGAAACACATCCCAGGAACCGAAAAATGCTACTTTGCCTTTAAACGCAGGCTTCTGGTTGAGCCATTCCAGCACGGTTGTATGCTTATTATCAACTTTATCATTGGAATTAACAGCCGGATCACCAAATCCAGTCAGGATTTCATTGTAGCCAGGATAGGAAAACCAGTGTGGATTAGAAACTGTTACTTTGTTATCCAGCAGGCGGTTACCATATAACTGGCCTTGTTTAGCCATCGTCTGCCAGAACCAGGGCATCAGTTTAATACGGCGGTCCTGAGGTGTAGCGCCGCCAAAAGCTTTTGCGAGTGCCACTGTATCATCTACAAAAGCTTTATCACTTATCAGGCTATCTGTGGCTCCATTAAAAAGTTCTTCCCAGCGGAGCCCATCAAAGGTGATAATAAATACATGTTCGGTTTTCAGTTTTTTTGTTTGTGCCTGGCTTATGCCGGAAATAAGGATAAGTGTAAACAATCCTATCAGGGGCAGGCATTTGTTAAGTATAATGTTCATAGGTGCAGAAGTGTTTTAAACAGGTGGTTTACAAATAGTAAAGTAATCCCTAAAATTCATATCTAAATATCAACTATTTATCAATTATAAATTAAGGAATTATTAAAATTTTGATGTATTTCTTCACACTGGCATCCATCTTTGGTTTCACCGGATGAAACTGGGTAACTCTCTATCTAAATTTTGAGGGCATCTGTGCTTTCACGGTCTCTTAGAAATAAAAGGGAAATTAACCGGGCTATATTTCTTGAGAGATATGAGCCAGGCTTTCTGTAAATTTTCATTCTATTTTATTCATACCTGTTACTTAAATCTGCTATGAACCCAAAAGTTGAAAAGCTGCTGAGCAAGCTGAAAGAACCTTTAGAGAGTAAATCACTCGGAAATCCAGAAGGCAAGCCACCGGAAACAGAGCAGGCACCGAATGAGAAAGTTGGGAGGCGTTCGTTTCTGCAAAAAGCTGGCTTAGGCGGCTTAAGCCTGAGTGTAGTGATGAATGCTTCCCTGGAAGACCAGCTGGCGCATACCACCCAAAAAGTCAACCGGGCTTCTAATCCTTCCGAACTCAAAATTACCGATCTGCGGATTGCACAGTATGGCAATGTGCCCTTGTTAAAAATTGATACCAACCAGGGTGTATATGGCCTGGGCGACGTACGCGACGGTGCCGATAAACGCTATGCCTTGTTTCTGAAAAGCCGCCTGCTGGGCGAAAATCCTTGTAATGTGGAACGCCTCTTCCGGAAGATCAAACAGTTTGGCCATCATGGCAGGCAAGGTGGAGGTGTGTCCGGCGTAGAAATGGCTTTGTGGGATCTGGCCGGTAAGGCATATAACGTACCAGTATATCAACTGCTGGGTGGTAAATACCGCAACAAAGTCCGGATTTATGCCGATACCCCCAGGGTAAAAGATCCTAATGAGTTTGCTACCCGCATGAAAGCCAGAGCCGACCAGGGATTTACCTTCCTTAAAATGGATGTGAATATTGGCATGGTGAAGCATATTCCAGGCACAATCACTAATACCGGCCCTTATGGTGAACTCCGGGATTGGGATGCCAATTTCGACAGCTATGGCCGTACCATGCACCCCTTCACCGGTGTTCAGATCACCGAAAAAGGCGTAGCTGAAATGGAAAAGTTTGTAGCCGCTGTACGCGAAAAAGTAGGCTACGATCTTCCACTAGCTATAGATCACTTAGGCCATATGGGGATCAACAGCAATATTATGCTTGGTAAAGCTTTCACTAAATACAATCTGGCATGGCTGGAAGATATGGTGCCCTGGGAATATACTGATATGTGGAAAGAAATTTCACAAGCCATTGATGTACCTACCTTAACCGGCGAGGATATTTATTTGAAAGAAGGCTTCAAAGACCTGATTGAAAAACGGGCTGTAGATATTGTGCATCCAGACCCAGGCAGTGCAGGAGGTATCTGGGAAACCAAAAAGATCGGCGATTATGCCCAGGAACATGGTATCGGAATGGCTATTCACCATGCGGCTTCTCCTGTATCTTTCCTGGCTACAGTACACAGCGCCGCAGCTACTCAAAGCTTCCTGGCTCTCGAGCACCACTCGGTAGATGTACCCTGGTGGGATGATCTGGTTACAGGTGTTCCCAAACCTATTATACAGAACGGATTCGCCATGGTGCCCGAAAAACCAGGTATTGGTGTAGAACTCAATGAGGATGTGGTGAAAAAACACCTCAAAAAAGGAGAAGGCTATTTCGAGCCTACCAAAGACTGGGACGAACTCCGTTCCTGGGACCGCATCTGGAGCTGATATTTAACCCTTCTTTTAGAGGGAATATGTAAATTTAGTAAACTCTCAACCCTGAACTTTTAACTTTTATTGATGCCATGACTAAAAGCAGACTCAAACAATTACTTTCCAAACTCAATGCCACTTCTCCAGCGCCGGAAACATCTGGCCTGCCGGAAGAATCTAACCGCCTGGACCGCCGTTCTTTCATGCAAAAAGCCGGTTTTGGAGGCTTGAGCCTGAGTGCCTTAATGTTTGCCCCTACAGAGGAACAACTCGAATATACTACCCAGAAAGTAAGCCGGGCGTCCAATCCTTCGGATCTTAAAATCACCGACCTGCGCATTGCCGAAGTAGCAGGTGCTCCTATGCGTGTGCCCATCATCCGGATTGATACCAACCAGGGAATATATGGATATGGTGAAGTACGGGATGGGGCCAGTAAACGTTATGCTTTGTTTCTGAAAAGCCGCCTGCTGGGTGAAAATCCTTGTAATGTGGAAAAGGTCTTTAAAAAGATCAAGCAATTTGGCGGACATAGCCGTCAGGCTGGTGGTGTGTGCGGCGTAGAAATGGCATTGTGGGATCTGGCTGGCAAAGCCTTTAATGTGCCGGTATACCAGATGCTGGGCGGCCGCTACCGGGATAAAGTGCGCATGTATACCGATACCACCAGTTCCGATGATGCCAGCGAATTTGGAAAGCGCATGAAAGCAAGAGCAGATAAAGGATATACGTTTCTGAAAATGGATTTTGGCATCGAAATGATCCAGAATATTCCTGGTGCTTTGATCGGGCATAAAAATTTTGGAGGAGAACCTCTGCGTCAGTGGGGCCCCAGTGAATATGCCAATACCAAACATCCCTTCACCAACATACAGATCACAGACAAAGGCCTCGACGAAATTGTAAAATATGTAGCCGCTGTACGGGATGCTGTAGGTTATGATATCCCGCTTGCTGCCGACCATTTGGGGCATATGGGGGTAAATAGTAATATCCGGCTGGGCAAAGCCCTGGAAAAATACCAGCTGGCCTGGCTCGAAGACATGGTGCCATGGGAATATACCAAGCTATGGAAGCAGATCACAGATGCCATTGATACACCTACGCTTACCGGCGAAGACATTTACCTTAAAGAAGAATTCATAAAACTCATCGATGCGGGTGCTGTAGACATGATTCAGCCTGATCTGGCCAGTTCTGGCGGTATTCTGGAAACAAAACGTATCGGTGATTTTGCAGAAGAACGGGGAGTTCCGATGGCGATGCACTTTGCCGGTACACCGGTTGGGTTTATGGCAAATGTACATTGCGCTGCAGCTACCCAGAACTTTGTTGCCCTAGAGCATCACTCGGTAGATGTGCCCTGGTGGGAAGATCTGGTAACCGGAGATAAACCGCTGGTGAAAGATGGATTTGCCCCTGTTCCCAACAAGCCAGGCTTGGGTATCGAACTGAATGAGAAAGTGGTAAAAGAACACTTATTCAAAGGCGAACAATATTTTGCGCCTACGCCTGAATGGAACGAAGACCGCTCTGCCGACCGCCTGTGGAGCTAGGAGAAACAGGATTCCAAAATACAGGTTAACTCGTTGATTGTAAGAAGTTAACTAACTAGTTAAACCGTATTTATTTTTAACCTCAAACAGGTTTGTTTACAATATTATAAATATCTTGTAAACAAACCTGTTTTGCCTTTTCCGGAAATTGATTTTTATGTGCGTACCTGTATCAGGTCTGTTTTTAGCTTTTTCAAGTTAGAAAGCAGGCTGATTTCCATACACTCTAAATCCAAAAACTTTCTTCCTTCTTCTTAATGTCAGCAACTATGTGTACCAGACCTCTCCTTTACCTTATGTTGTTCCAAACAGTAATTTTTGTAGCCTGCTCGTCTTCACAAAACAGCAAAGAGACAGCTGCAAAGACGGATCATTCCGAACGTTTAGCAACTATTAAAGTACCTGAGGGCTACTCAGTAGAAGTAGTCGCCGGTCCGGATCTAGTGGATTATCCTATGTTTGGTACGGTAGACGAAACCGGAAGGCTTTTTTTATTTGAATCTACCGGTGATGTGTATGCTAAATCGGAAGATGCTATTCAGAATCCTAAGTTCCGGATCAACCTGCTGGAAGACACCAATGAGGATGGTATCTATGATAAAAGCACCATTTTTGCCGACAAAGTAGGTTTTCCGCAGGGAGGTGTTTTCTACAAAGGAAGCCTCTATGCTTCTTCTGCCCCCGATCTGCTCAAACTCACGGATACCAATGGAGATGGGGTAGCCGACAAAAGGGAAGTATTGCTTTCGGGCTGGATTCTGAATGTGAATGCAAATAGTCTGATTGGTCCTTTTATCGGGCCTGATGGATGGCTGTATTTGACCAATGCCATTATGGGGTTTGACTTAACTACCAAAGAAGGGCAACGGCTGAAAGGCGGCACTGCCCGTATCTGGCGGGTTCAACCAGATGGTTCTAAGCTGGAATGGATTTCGGCTGGCGGCATGAATAATCCGGTAGAACTCACCTTTACCGAAGCAGCAGAACCCATTGGTACCGAAACTTATTTTACCGATCCCAAAGCCGGCCAACGGGATGCATTGGTATACTGGACCGAAGGGGGTGTATATCCCAAGCCAAATAAAAATATTGACAGAGATAGCCTGGTGCGTACCGGTGAACTGATGCCAGTCATTTCCAAGTATTCCAGAGTTTCGCCAGCAGGTATTGGCCGTTACCGGAATACTGCACTGGGCGAAGACTTTAAAGATAATTTATTCAGTGCCCAGTTTAATACGCATCGTATCATCCGGCACAAATTAATCCGTGAGGGTGCTTCATTCCACACCGAAGACCAAGTTTTCTTTTCTACAACCAATGAAGATTTTCACCCGACAGATGTACTGGAAGATGGCGATGGCAGCCTGCTGGTGGTAGAAACTGGAGGGTGGTTTATTAAAGGATGTCCGCTTTCACAAGTTTCCAAGCCAGAACTGCAGGGCGCTGTTTACCGCGTACGCCGCAAAAATACCCCAACAGTGGATGATCCCTTTGGTAAACAAATCAACTGGAATTCTCTGGAAGCAACAAAAGCCGTAAGCCTACTGTCAGATGATCGGCCTTTTGTACGAGACCGGGCTGTACAGCGGCTGGTAGATTTGGGTGAAACTGCTGTAATCCCCCTAAGCGAAGCATTAAAAAATTACAAATTGGCAGATGTCCGTACCAAAGCAGTGTTTATTCTCTACCGGATAGGCACAGATAAAGCATTAACCGGCATCCGTTCTGCCCTCGGCGATGCTGATTTGCAAGTACGAGTAGCTGCCGCCCGTTCTGTAGGTCTGGCAAAAGATAAGCAGGCTATCAACAAATTGATGGAAATGGTAGCTAAAGATGAAGCGGCTGCTAAACGTCAGGCGGCAACCGCTTTAGGCCAGATAGGTGCCCCCTTAGCAGTTCCGGCCCTATTATCGGCCGCAGATGGGAATAGCGACCGTTTTATTCAACATGCTATTATTTATTCACTCATTACACTCAACCAGCCGGCAGAAATACAGCAAGCACTAGCACATACATCTTCCCAAGTACAGGAGGTAGCCATGATCGCTTTAGACCAGATGGCGGCATCCACTTTACAAGCCGGTCAGGTGATGCCTTTTCTGACAAATACCAACAAAAATCTGCAACATACAGCTCTTTGGGTAGCTTCACACCATCCAGAGTGGGCTAAGGAAATGATCGGGTTTTTAGAAAAACGGTTGAAAGGCAGTGTACTTTCTACCGATGAAATAGACCTGTACGGTGAAATGTTAGTGTCTTTTTGTGGGAACACCGCCATGCAACAGTTTATGGCAAATGCCCTGAAAGAAGCTACAACTGATCGCAAATTATTTCTGATGGATGCGATGGCTAAATGTCCTGGAAAAGAATTTCCGCCTATCTGGACAGAAAGTATAGGCAGTCAGCTTACTTCCTCTACTGATCCTCTGGTACAGGCAAAGGTACTGGAACTGGTAAATCTGCGGGAGATTACTTTCCTCAGTAAACAACTTAAGCAGGCAGCTGAAAACACTAAAATCCAGGCAAATATACGGATTGCAGCCCTGGGTGCATTGCTCAAAACGCAATCGGCACTTAGCGAAAGTCAGTTTCAATACTTATATAGTCAGTTGCAGGCCGAAAATGAAGCCCCTCTTCGCCAGCAGGCCGCTACTGTACTAGCGCAAAGCAAACTTTCGGAAGAACAACTGATGAAACTTGCTACAGAATATCTACCCAAAGCCGATGCCTTTATTTTGCCTCGCCTGATTCCGGTGTTTCAGCATGGGCATACCGGTGAAATTGGGAAAGCCCTGGCTACTACGTTAATGAATTCGAAAAGCCTGGATAGTTTTTCGGAAGAAAATATGCAAACCATTTTTGCCAGTTATCCGCAAGAAGTGAAACCAGGTATCGATAGTTTGTTGGCAAAACTACGGGAAGTTCAGGCCGGAAGGCTGAAACGCCTGCAGGAAATGGAAGGCCGTATTGCCGATGGAGATCTGGAAAAAGGCCGTACCTTGTTTTTCGGAAAAGCCATTTGCTGGACCTGTCATAAAATTGGCAACGAAGGCGGAAAACTGGGACCAGATCTCACTTCGATCCAGAAAGACCGTTCTGCCCATGATTTATTAGAAGCGATTGTATATCCAAGTGTGAGTTTTGTGCGCGAGTATGAAACCTACCGCATCAAGACTAAAACTGGTGAGCATACTGGTGTTATTCAGGAAAAAACACCACAAGCTATTGTCCTGGGCACTACCCCTCAAAATTCGGTTCGTATTCCCAGAGAAGAAATCGTTTCGATGGAAATCCAGAATACATCTATGATGCCACAAGGATTGGATCAATTACTCACACCCCAGGAAATGGCTGATCTCATGGCATTCATTCTCGGCCAGGACCAGGATCCGGAAACAGATCAGTCTATACTCAGGTAAAGTAGTAAATCCGGACAAGCCTATGAAAAAACGTTTGTATCTTTTGCTATACAAGTTTGTTAGTGTCATTTGCCTGCTGATATGCTTGCCAGTATACGTATATGCACAGCAGACCAACAGCCTGATTTTGGCAGAGAACCATAAGCCAGGCACCAAAGAATGGATGCTTACCAAGGTGGATACAGTACGCACGTTTATCAAAGACCAGAAGAGCGCACCCCCTTATTATGCCAGAAGCAAACGGATAGAAGGTTTTGTATCCAAAACTAGTTATGCAGCCGGAGATACGGTGCATGTATATGTAAATACAGAGCCTATATCCACATTTAAACTGGAAGTGTTCCGGATGGGCTATTACCAGGGAAATGGAGGCAGGCGGATGCTATCTGTAGAGAATATAAAAGGCATCGCACAACCCACCCCTGAAGATGGAAAAAGGAACCTGAGAGAATCGGTATGGCAGCGCTCACATTCCTTTACAATACCTTCCGAATGGGTAAGTGGGGTGTATCTGGGTAAACTCACCGAGAATAATACCGGCTATCAGGCATATATCGTATTTGTGGTAAAAGATAAACGCAAAGCCGATTTTATGTTCCAGGTGTCTGATCTTACTTGGCAAGCCTATAACCGGTGGCCAGCCTGGCGCTCTTTATACGATTTTCAGGACAATATCTGGAATACAAGTGGAGGCAATATATTGAGCTTCGACCGTCCTTATACTTTCTATTACAATGGCCTTCCTTCGAATTTGAATCTATATACCAATGGTTCGGGAGAGTTTTTGCTATGGGAATTTCCCCTGGCTTTCTGGATGGAAAGAGAAGGCTATGATGTTACCTATGTTTCTAACCTGGATACCCACCAGGATGCCCAAGGGCTATTGCGGGTAAAAGGATTTATTTCAGTAGGCCACGACGAATACTGGACGAGGCAGATGCATATGAATGTAAGCCATGCCCGTGACCAGGGAATAAATCTGTTGTTTTTGGGGGGCAATTCTGTGGATGGAGAAATCTTTCTGACGACCAGCTCCGATGGAAGGCCAGATAGGATTATGGGCCGTATTCGCGATTTTCCAGATGAACAAAACCTGATGGGTGCTTCTTCTTACGGCGTTGGCCTTGGCAACTGGACTGTAAAACAAGCTGATCATTGGTTGTTTGAAAAAACCGGACTAAAAAACGGCGATGCGATATCTGACCTAGTTGGGTGGGAATATCAGGGTCCGCCCTTGCGGAATGATCCAAGCCTGATCGTACTGGCGCAATCCAAAATGGATGATAAATGGAAGCCAGACCCGGATAATTATACCACTACCATCTATAATGGTCCGAAAGGAAATTTTGTTTTTAATGCAGCCACTTGCTGGTGGAGTATGCCTTTATCATCACCACCTAGTTTCCGGAACCCTCCTGGCAAAGATTTCACCAAAGAAGATGTCAGGGTACAGCAGATGACTCGCAACTTACTGAATCGGGCCAGATCAGTCCAGGCAGGTAAATAAGTACTAACACAAACTTTTACTATTCAGTTTTACAAACAAAATTCAATTATGGAACGCCGCCACTTTTTAAAAAATAGTTTACTTACCGGAATCACAGCACTTTCGGCATCTGCTAGTATCGGAGCTGTTCAGAATCAAAAAGATACTACGCCTTTTAAAATGAAATTTTCTCCAGAATTTGGCATTTTCGCAGAGCTTTCTGGAAAAGATCCGGTAGACCAAGTGAAATGGGGATATGACCAGGGATTCCGTGCCTGGGAAAATACTATGCTCAAAGACAGGCCGATAGCCGATCAGGAACGCATCAGCAAAGCCATGCAACAACTGGGTATGGAATTCGGGCAGTTTGTGGGAACGCTTACCTTTAAGGATGTCACCTTTGCCGGAAGAGATACCAGTCTCCGGGAAAAGGTATTGAGTGATGTAAAGGCATCCGTAGACATTGCCAAACGGATGAATACTAAATTTGTGCACAACGTATTGGGTGTTTACGATCCAAAACTTCCCTGGGACTTTCAGATGGCCAATGCCATCGACCTGCTCAAACGCATCGCCGATATCTACGAACCGCATGGCATTGTGATGGTAATGGAATCGATGAACCACAAAATCGATCATCCGAATATGTTTCTGCATACCATTCCACAGGCGTATGCCCTAGCAAAAGCTGTCGGCCGTCCGAGTGTGAAAGTGCTGTTTGATTTTTACCACGTACAAATTCAGGAGGGCAACTTGCTTCCTACTTTAGATTATGCCTGGGATGAGGTTGCGTATATCCAGATGGGCGATACACCAGGCCGCAAAGAACCTACTTCCGGAGAAATTAATTACTGGAAAGTATTGCAGCATGTGCAGGATAAAGGCTACAAAGGTTTTGTTGGCTTGGAACACGGAATTAGTAAACCTGGTAAAGAAGGCGCCTTGGCCGCCCTGAAAGCGTATCGTTCAGTTGACCCCAAATAGTGAGTTGCTCTTTAGAAGACAGAAATTTGAAAACAGATGAAAACCCATCAAAGGTTTTGCAAGAAAAGCATGCATCAGTCCAAACATATTCAAAAGAAGTGTATGATAAAAAAGTTTTCAATTTTGCTTATAAGCCAGTTTATTCTCCAGTTAACATAAATAAGCTTTCCTATCTTTTCTAATACAGTCTCTCAATGGGCAATCGAGAAAAGAGTTAATAGAAATCGAAAAATTGAATGCCTTTTTATTACGCCCACTAAGCTGATAATTAGCTCTATTGTGTATCGTCTAACAAAATGTAGTTGCAGTTATGCCGTTAATCTATAGAATTAGAGGCTGCTCATTTTTTATGTCTTTATCCCTTGCCAGAAACAATACGATGTTTAACTTGCTATATTTGATGTAAAACAACCCACCTCAATATGCCTGTTTCTACCTTAATTAGCTTTTTACTAGTGGCACTGGCTACCTTTTATCCCCTACATCCGGAATTTAATAGAGCCACTATTGCCAATGAAATGGAGCAATCTTTACAAAGAGACTTGCTCACAAAATTTTTCCCGGCTGTTATTGATGAAGAAAAAGGAGGATTTCTTACCACTTTCACCTACGACTGGAAACTCACCGGTCCGCAAGACAAAATGATTGTAACCCAGGCCCGCCACACCTGGACACCAGCCAAAGCAGCTTTGTTTTATCCAGGCAACCAGGAATACCGAACTGCCGCCCGGCATGGCTATGCTTATCTTCGGAATGTGTTGTGGGACAAATATCATGGTGGATTTTATACCTGGGTAAGCCGAGATGGAAAACCAAAAGACGATGAGCCCAAAACAGCCTATGGCAATGCATTCGGAATTTATGCCCTGGCAGCGTATTATCAGCTTTCTGGTGATACGGCTACATTAAATTTAGCAAAACAGGCATTTTTGTGGCTAGAAAAACATAGCCATGATCCAAAAGCAAAAGGCTATTTTCAACATCTGACCAGAGAAGGCAAACCTATATTGAAACGCTCGGCTACTAACCCCGAAGTAGGCTATAAGGATCAGAACAGTTCTATTCACCTGCTCGAAGCTTTTACAGAACTATACAGCGTATGGCCGGATAATCTGCTGAGGGTACGTTTGCAGGAAATGCTGATGCTCATCAGAGATAGGATTGTAACACCCAAAGGATACCTGACTTTATTCCTTACGCCAGAATGGAAACCGGTTTCTTACCGGGACTCTTCCGAAACAGCCAGAAAAGCCAACCACCGGCTCGACCATGTATCGTTCGGGCATGATGTAGAAACGGCTTATCTACTGCTCGAAGCATCGCATACGCTGGGTCTGAAACATGATGAGGTTACGATGAAAATTGCCAAGAAAATGGTAGACCATGCCCTGCAAAATGGATGGGATAACCAGGCTGGCGGATTTTATGACCAGGGCTATTATTATAAGGGTAGTGATAAAATTGCAATTATTCATGATGCCAAAAACTGGTGGACACAGGCAGAAGCCTTGAATACCTTATTGCTGATGGCTGATACCTACCCCAACGACAAACAACAGTATTACGACAAGTTTACCAAACAGTGGGAGTATGTAAAAAAATACCTGCTCGATTCTAAATATGGCGGCTGGTATGCCGGTGGTATTGATAAAGAACCAGATCAGGCGAAAGGTAATAAAGGCCATGCCTGGAAAGCCTGTTATCATGAAAGCCGTTCACTGATGAACTGCTTACTCCGGTTAAATCCTGATAAACAAGCACCGAGCGCCCCAACGGGTTTAACTATCAGTACAAATAATAGTCAGGCCGTTGTAAAATGGAAAGCATCTACCGATAACAGACAAGTAATAGGATATGATATTTATTTGGGTGGGAAAAAAATAGGATTTACACCGCTTGCACAGTTTGCCTTATCTGCCAGTGATGCTTCTAAAAAGAATGATTTGTACGTAATTGCCAAAGATTTGTCTGGTAATGAAACGGTATCGCAGGCTATTACCAGAGAGTAGAGCAATCTATTATTCCATAATTATCAGAGGAAATATCGAATGGTAAAAGTCTCAGACAGGAAAGCTTTTAACAGCACCTTGGCAACTCAATTAAATCCTCTATTTGAATATGTAATAATTATTTCCAGAGCGCTGCTAATTTTGTAATTTGCATAGAGTGACGAATGATACGCTGTTGTATTTGATGCCATTTGCAACGGCCACTGAAACTAAATGTATGCCAACCACCAAACAATTTAACCTAACCCACCTCAAAATTGACGATTCCCTGCAAGGAAGTTCTCTGGCTTCTTTTGGCAGAAGAACCATAGCCTTTATAATAGACTGGGTGATAATATTTGCCTGTACCCAGTATCTATGGCTCACCGCTTTGGTCATATTTGCGCTGGTAATGATGAGGAAAAAATATAAAACGGCCTTCCTGCGCAATTCAATCCTGATCCGTAATAATATTCATAAGCTGGATGAGCATCTGGAGAAATATGATGTAGAACAATCGCTCCGGAGCCAGTTTAAAAAGCATCTCACCTGGTATATGTATCTGATCATCTATGGCCCTATTGTCGTTTCAATTGTAATAGCGGCCGGTATTGTGTTGGGCATGCTTTCGCCTACAGAATATGGGGCAATTTCAGAAAAACAGGTACAAGGAGCGATGCTTTTTCATCCGTTTAAGGATGTATATAATGTCTTTACTTTTTTTGGCGGACTGCTGAGCGGTATGTTATACTTTTCACTATTCACCTGGAAATGGCAGGGACAAACACCCGGCAAACGTTTGATGAAAATTAAAGTAGTGAAACTGAATGGTACGCCTATTACCTTGTGGAACAGTTTTGAACGTTTTTCCGGCTATTCTTCTTCAGCTTCTTCGTTTCTGCTTGGCTTTTTTCAATACTACTGGGACACCAATCACCAGACCACCCACGATAAAATATCTGAGACTATTGTGGTTCAGGCGTAAGTTTCCCATTGCTATCCACAACAGGTTCGTTAACGATCTGTTCATATAACTCTGGATCTGACTTTTTTACTTTTTTTACCAGAAAAGGAATCATTACCTGCATTTCTTTGCTGCTCCAGTCATGCAGCCGGAGTCTGCGGTAAAAGGTATCCTTTTTAAAACCAAGTTTGTCCCATATTTCCTGGTGTCTGGTACCGGAAGCTTTTATCAGGTCGGCAACAGAAGTCTGTAATCTTTGATAAGATTTAATAATGCTATCGTATGTTTTTATAAAGTTATAGTTGATCATGGATTTATTTATTAATGCATACAAAAAGCCGTTTGCAAACACAAAAGGCAATCCACCAGGCACATTAAAGCCCGGAACTTCTTCTCAAATGACAATAGATAAAGTAAATAAGGTAATCGGATTTTCCTCATCCCAGGAAGCTGATAAGGAAAATGGTTATAAAAGAACTGGCAATATATTGCACTTCAAAACCGGCGTAAGCAAGAATTTTTACGAAAGATTTATAATAAAGGTTATAGGCGGAAAAATTGAAATTAATATGCTGTGCAACATTTGAGCAGAAGACAGGTGCCAAAAAAGAAAACCACAACTACATTTACAGATTGTAATTGTGGTTAGGTTAGCCTTCCAAATCCTGTTACTTATCGCTGATAAGCAGCGGCATATTTCCACGTCCGGCACCCATAATGATAACTTTAGAATTAGGCGAGGTAGCAATGGCTTGTTGTGCTTTAATACTTTCATATTGCAGTTGTTTATCACTGAGCCCGGTACTCAGGATCTGCTGATAATCGGCAATACCCTGCGCTTCTACCCTTTTGCGTTCGGCTTCCTGTTTTTCTTTCTGCAAGACAAAAGTCATTTTCTGGGCTTCCTGTTCTGCATTAATTTTAGATTCAATGGTTTGTTTGACAGAAGCCGGCAGATTGAGATTCCGGATAAGTAATTGTTCCAGCAGCAAACCACGGGTTTTAAAGTTGGCTTCTATGTCTTTGAAAATACGGCTTTGAAACTCCTCTCTTTTAGTAGAATACAAAGAAACGGCATCGTAATACACGGCATTATCGCGAATCTTGGTGCGGGTGATAGGCCGTACAATAATGTCTTTATAATCTGTGCCGATCTCCCGCAAAATGTTAGGTGATTGTGCAGGCATCACTTTATACAATACAGTCAGGTCTATCACTACTTCAAGACCATCCGACGATAATACACGAATGGCATCGTCCCCTTGGTTGTCGCCTTGCTCATGTGTCGCCGACATGGTATAATTCTGCGTTTTGATATTAAATGTAGTAACTTCAACCAGCGGATTTACCACATTTAAGCCACTTTCCAGGGTGCGGTCGCTCACTTTTCCAAATAGTTTTTGTACACCTACTTCCCCGGCATCTACCTGCACCACCGAAGAAGCCAGTGCTCCTATGAGTATAAGTGCCACACCGGCTACTTTAATGCCAGTAGCATATCTATATACCTGATAATTAGATTTACTTAATGAAAAGGCGATAATCAGCATAACAATGCCTATGATTGCGATGAGCATAATGGTATGAATTTATGGATGTTGGATAGGAAAAAATTATTTTAACAAGTACATAAGTGGCAGTTACTATAAATTCTATACTGCTTTGTGGTAGTCCCCTGTTTAATAATTCCAAGTTAGCCTAAAAAAGTGGATATTTTAAATTCTCCTCTGCAAACAAAAAGCAGGCTTGATGAAGGCCTGCTTTTTACTTATGAAACAACTAAGCAAGAATTATAAACCTCCCTGCGTATTTACTAAATTGTTGTAGTGCTTATCGAAAATAGCTTTGTATTTTTCGCCTTCTTTCTTTCCCGTAAAGGCTTCTGCCACCTGATTCAATACATATAAATTGGTTTGAATCTCACGCTGGTTATTGCGGCCCTTCGTCAGGTAATAGTTCAGATTCTGGTCGGCACGGCCAGATAAAATATCTGATACTTCCTGGGCTTTTTTGGTTTCCCCTACACCCACCAGAACTGAAACAATATTAGCTGTCATCTCATCGTAGGGAACACCTGCATCTGGCAATACTTCCAGAGAATGTAAGGCTATAGCACGGGCTTTGTCTTTTTTACCTTCATTCAGTAACTGGTCAGCGAGGCGGTAGAAATGCAAACGGGCATTTATCGGGAAGCGGCGGTAATTGTCGTCATAATACACATTCGGATTACCCATCTCCCGCCAGTACATCTTCTTCATCATGTTCTCATACATCAGGTCTGAATTAATATATCCCTGTGTAGCCCCGGCAACCTTCACTGGCAACAGGCGGTAAACCAACCCTTCTACCTGCATAAATTCTTTCAGATTCAGGTAGCTGGAAGGCGCCAGCGTACTGGAGAAATAGATAGGCCGTTCCCAGTTATTGGTCGTAATCATATCCAGAATGATCAGGTCGGGTTTCAGCAAATCGCCACGGTTCACATTCCAAACCATTCTTTCAGTCAAAGAATCACGTAGAGAAGGCATAATAATGCCGCTTTGCAATACTTTTTGTTTATCTACTGGCTGCACCAGTGTACTGGAAGGAAGCACAGTTAATTGTTCGTCGCGGTAGGCAATTTTAATAGCCGGATTATCTTTTCTTACCAGATCTATGTATTGCGGCAGGGAAATTCCATTTTTAACATTCGGATTTTCTACCAGCGGAATCTGCTCATTTTTACCAGAAATATACTGCGGCAGTTCCAGCGAAATAGGCAAAGGCTTAGACTCATACGTTGGGCGTTTCATCTGCTGAATGTACCATTCTGTACCCAGCAAACTCAGGTTACACACCCGCACATCGGTGCGGAAACCTTCCACTTCCTGTACATACCATAAGGGGAATGTATCATTATCGCCGCCGGTAAACAAGATCGCATTTGGTGCACAGGCACTCAGCAGGTTTTTGGCAGAATCTACCGAATGATAGCGCTTAGACCGGTTATGGTCGTCCCATCCCTGAGCCGCCATCACACCCGGCACTACCAGGCAAACTACTCCGGCTGTTAGAGAGGAAGCAGACGGATTTTTAATAATGCGGCCTAATGTTTCTGCCAGAGCCATTACACCCAGACCTATCCATATCGCAAACGCATAAAATGAACCTACATAAATATAATCCCGTTCCCGGGGTTCTACCGGCGGAGAATTGAGGTAGAGAATTAAGGCAATACCAGTGAGGAAGAAAAGCATGGTAACGATGAAGAACCGCCGTTTGTCTTTTCCATAATGGTATAAAAACCCGACTAAACCCAGAATAAAAGGCAACATGAAAAAGTTATTCCGGCCTTTATTGGTCGCCAGCTCAAATGGCAGTTCATCCCGCCCAGGGCTGAGAGGTGAAAGCCATCCGGCACCTTCAATGTCGCTCTCACGGCCTACAAAATTCCACATGAAATAGCGGAAATACATATGTCCCAGCTGGTGTTTGAATAGAAATGCCAGATTATCGCCCAGGTTTGGACGTTCGCCTTCCTTCAGGTTCACAATCTGGCGATAGAGCTGTTCGTGGCCTGGCTGGCGGCTGTGCATTCGGGGTAGTAAGGTATTTCCCTTAGGATCAAATTCGTTGATGAGTTTATAATCGTAGATCTCATATTTAGTTTCGCCTTTTCTGTACAAAGGTTCGCCTTTCTGCTGATCTACCAGTTGTGCATTAAAGTTAGGGCCATAGAGTAAGGGACGATCGCCATATTGTTCTCTTTTCAGATAGTACACAAAGGTAAGCACATCACTGGGGTTGTTTTCATTGATAGGAGGATTGTATTCGGCCCGTATCAGAATAATGGCATACGAAGCATAACCAATAAGAATAAATGCCAGCGAAAGCAGACTGGTGTTTAAAACAGCGTTTTGCTTTTTTATAGAATAATAGATCCCATACACCAGCCCACCCAGAAATAAAACTGTAAAAAATAAGATGCCTGATCCGAAAGGTAAGCCCAAATTATTAACAAAGAATATCTCCATTTTACCAGCCAGACTAGGCAAGCCGGGAATAATTCCAACCATAATGGCCATAATAATAGCACCACTGATCAGTAAGGCTGTTATTATACCCACCGCAGAAGTCTGCTTGTGTCTTTTGAAGTAATAGACCAGACCCAGGGCTGGCATCGCTACCAGATTCAACAAGTGTACCCCAATGGATAAGCCAATCATATAGGCAATCAATAGAAGCCAGCGGTTGGAAGAACTTTCATCTTCTATCAATTCCCATTTGAGAATGGCCCAGAATACAAAAGCGGTAAAGAACGACGACATGGCATATACTTCTGCTTCTACCGCCGAAAACCAGAAAGAATCGGAGAAGGTATATGCCAGGGCACCTACCACGCCAGCACCCATCAAACTAAAGGTCTGCGCCGAAGTCAGATTTTCAGCACTCACTTTCAGTACTTTTCTGCCCAGCAAAGTAATTGTCCAGAACAGGAACAGAATGGTGAATGCGCTACACAGCACCGACGACATATTGATCCAGAAAGCTACGGTCATTACATCAGCAGCCAGTAAGGAGAACATCCGGCCCACCAGCAGGAAAAAAGGCGCTCCAGGAGGGTGAGGCACCATGAGTTTATAAGAAACGGCTATAAATTCTCCGCAATCCCAGAAACTGGCGGTAGGCTCTACAGTAAGTGTGTATACCACTGCCGCAATAAAAAACACAAGCCATCCAGTCAGGTTATTTACTTTCTTGAAATTAAACATATTGGCTATTAAAAATTTGTGCGAAATTACTAAATAAAGCTAAACTATTGCGAGGCATCAGGAGGGAATATGGAAAATAAAAATGAGTGATTGCGTGAATGAGAGATTGAGCGAGTAATCAATAATAAGTATTGTTGAATTAATTTTGTTGAGATGGCCTTGCATTTCATTCACTCCATCACTCATTTACTTATTCACTTACTCCCTCCGGATGGCTTCTACCGGATCTAATCTGGCGGCTCGTACAGCCGGATAAGTACCAAAAACAATTCCGATCAGAATAGCGATAGCAGCAATAATGAGGAAAGTAGTGAGGGTATATGCCGCCTGAAAAGGAGCCTGGGTAAGCATTTTAATGACTGGAATTATCACCATCGTACTGAGTATTCCCAACACCAGGCCCAGGAAACTGCCAAACAAACTAATGCTGACGGATTCGGCCAGAAATTGCAGCAGAATATCCTGTTTTTTTGCTCCCAATGCTTTTCTTACGCCAATCTCTACCGTCCGTTCAGTTACAGAGATAAGCAATACATTCATCACGCCAATACCACCTACAATCACGGAAATCCCCACGATTAAGCCCATTACGATCCTAAACAGCAGAAATCCCTGGGCGGCTTGTTTTACCCTCATTTCATTAGTGGCCACTACAAAGTCTGTTTCTTTCCCCTTAAACTGCTGGCTGAGCCATTTTTCTACTTGTACTTTGATGGCCGGAACCGCTTCTACTTCATCTGCTATAATGGTGCAGAAAGGAGGCTCAGCAGCTAATTCTTCTTTGGAAAATAACGTGATCGGCGTAAACAATTGTGCTTGTTCGGATGGGTATTCCGAAGGAGCCAGTATGCCAATGACCTGAACTTCTTTATTGCTAAAAGTAATTTTCTGCCTTAGTAAACCTGAAAGCGAATCTTTGCCCATCAGGTGGCTGGCCAGAACATGATTAACATATGCTACTTTCGCCTGGCTATCTACTTCAGCTTTAGTAAAATACCTGCCATATGCCATATTTACATCAGTAGCCGCCGGTGCAGCACGGCCAATGGTTAAAGCACCAGCCGGAGTATTTTTCCCTTGTAGATTAACTTCATGCGATTGGTTGAAATTCAGATAGGTTTTGGCCGGATGTGTAAGAGAGGCAACCAGTTGCTGAAATTGACTATAATCCAGATAGGCATATGATTCTTTTTTTAATCTTACACCATTTACGTTTTTGTGGGTTTCTGTGCGGATATTTACTGCTTTCAGCGAAGTGGTTTTGGTAATTTGTTCCTGGGCATACTTTTCCATTCCATCAATCATAGAAAGAATCGTAACCAATGCTGCCACTCCAATCACAATACCTAATACGGAAAGTAACGTATGAAACAACCTCGACACAATATTCTGCCGGGCCAGTGCGAATGAAAGCAATATTTTCTTTAGCATGGATAGGATAGATAAGTTAATCTAACACTTTCTTGAACTAGTTACACATATTTTATCTGTGCAATACTCCACTTATATCAAGCAGTCTGCTTATCTACTGCAGCGATCTTCTCTTGTATCGATTGAATAATGATTTCAAATGAAGCACTTAGCCGCTTATTACATGCAAGTAATTCTTCCTGGTTGTCGCCTGTATCCATTTTTTTATAAGTGGTTAATAAACTATCCAGGTGCTGGAGTTGCAAGAGTTGAATGTGGGGTTTGATCTTATGATAATTGCTGGCAAATTCCGCTGTATTCTTTTGCAGTAAGGCCTGATAAAATTTCTCCTTATAATTCACAAACTCGCTTTTAATCATCTGCAAGGCTTTCCGGATCTTTACTATATCATAATCATAGGCTTCTTCCAGGCCGAAAAATACCGGATCTTCATTATGGGCAGGAAGGGGATTTGTTTGAATTTTAACTGTATTTGTTACACTAAGCATTGTCTGGGAAGTGTAAGCAATAATTTTCATCAGCAGTTCATCTTGGTCAACCGGCTTGAGCACATAATCATTCATTCCGCATTCAATAAGCTTAATTTTAGCCTGGTCTGAAACTAGAGCGGTTACTGCAATAATGGGAATAGTTTTATTGAAAGTCCGGATCTGGGTGGTGGTCTGATAACCATCCATCTCAGGCATCTGAATATCCATTAAGATCAGATCATATTTATTTTGCCTGGCTTTAGCAATGCCTTCCAATCCTCCGGAAGCCATATCTACCTGAACTTTCCATTTGCTGGCATAATTCTCAATTAAAAACTGGTTATAGGCTACATCTTCCACATACAAAATCCGGAGCCCTTCTACCTGCTGTGTTGCTTTGCTGATAGTGACAGGTATGGCCTGCATTCTTCCGGTGTTATTACTTGCTTTATCGAAGCTCAGATATATTCTGAAAACAGAGCCCTGGCCGAGTATGGTTTCAAGTTCAATAGAGCCTCCCTGTAATTCTACCAGGTTTTTGGTAATAGCGAGCCCTAACCCCGAACCACCATATTTACGGGTGGTATCGGAACTGCCCTGTGTGAAACGCTCGAAAATACTTCTGGTTCGGTCGGGCGCAATGCCAATACCGGTATCAGCAATTTCAAATATCAAATTCTCCTTACTCTCATCACCCTGGCTGTTTTTCTTAACAAGAATATGAATTTCTCCTTGTTCGGTAAACTTTACTGCATTACCCACCAGGTTATTGAAAATCTGATACAGCCGTACCGGATCGCCTTTTATCAGCTGCGGTACATCGTCAGCAAAGTCGAGCATCAATGTCAGCCTTTTTTCATCAGCTTTGGGCTGATAGCTCATATGGATTTTGTTCAGCAGTTCAATCAAATCAACATCTACTTTTTCAAATTCAATCTTTCCTGCCTGAATCTTGGAGTAATCCAGAATATCGTTGATCAGCGACATCAGATTAGCGGCCGAAAACTGAAGGGTATGAATAATAGGAATTTGTTTTTTGCTGGGTTCATTTTGCAGCAGCAATTTGCTCATACCGATTACCGCATTCATAGGCGTACGTATTTCGTGGCTCATCACCGATAGAAATTCGTCTTTGGCAACATTAGCTTCTTCAGCCGATTGTTTGGCAATAATGAGTTCTTCTTCTACCTGTTTACGAGCCGTGATGTCGTGGATAATACCAGTGTATTTTATTTCAGACTCTACCCTGAACTCACTTAAAGCCAGATATACATGAATGATTTCACCATCTTTCCTACGGGCAGTCGTTTCCCGCCCGGTTCCGATCAGGCGGCTTACCGGCTCTTTTAAATTAGAAAGAATACGCTCAATATTTTCTCCGGTAATTTCCTCCGATGAATAACCAAATATACGCTCGGCTGATTTATTGAATTTTTCAATAATTCCCTGCTCATTAAAAATCAGAATTGCTTCAATAGTTGTTTCAATAATGGCACTGATACTCTGCTCTTTATACTCCAGTTCTTGGATCTGGTTTTTCAGTTGCAAGGCCATTTCATTAAACGTTCTGGCCAGTACACCAATTTCGTCCTGGCGGTTCTGAGGAAGTACAATATTTTCCTTATTATGAGCAAACTGCGATACCGCCTGCGTGATCTGCTCAAGGGGCTGGATGAGAAACCTTGAAAAAACAAGTGTCAGCAGAATACCAGCCAGGCAAATAAGCAAGGTTACCGTAAAACTGCTGTTCCTGATTTTATAAATACCTGCCAGAATCGTACTATACGGGCTGCTCATGCCCAGAATCAGAAACCGGTCGTGGTCGTTAAAAATATAAATACGCTCCAGATTTAATAAAACCGGTTCGCCTGTACCACTATACACTTCCTCAGCTTGTAACTGGCTGGTAGTACCGCTTAATAATTCTTTTCCTTGTGGAAAATTATCTTGTAAAAGCCAGCGTTTCCCGAGTTCAAATCCAAAGGTTTTTCCAGCTTCCGGATGCATCAGGTAGTCACCCAGGTTATTCGACAGGTACAGTGTCGTGTTCTGTCCGGCCAGGGCATTGAGGCTATTGAAAGTATTGGTTAGATTTAAATACACCTGCAAAACTCCAAGGATTTGACTTTTCGTACCATATACTGGCAGGGCCGCCATCATGCAGGGCAAATGCGGTTTGTAAATGGTTCCGTTTTCTTTGTACAGGTTTATGCTGGAAATAAATATTTTACCGGGAGGCAGGGCAATTACTTCTTTGAAATAAAACTTATCGCCCATCTGCTGGAATTGCCCGGAAGGAATCTGGGTGATGATGCCTTCGAGCTGGTCAGTACGGATCATTTCGCGGCCTTTGTCGGGCATGCCGATAAAAGCGGCCTGAAAATAAGACGGACGGCTTTCCAGTAAAGATTGAAATACCTGAGCTACCTGCGCTTCCCATTCTTTTTGCGAAAGGCCCGTAACCGGATCTTTTCCATGGTGTTCTACCGACCGGATGAAACCTTCAAAAACCGGATTTTTGGATAGAAAACGAATATCGTCGTTGAAGCCTTTTACAGATGCAGAGAACTGGATGGAAATAACCTGCGAGTTGTAGTGCAGCCTTTCTTTGGACGATTCAATCACCAGGTGGCTATTGCCGGAATACACTAAATACCCTGCCACGGCAGTAGCCGTCAGTACAAGTACTGAGAACACCAGCGTTACTTTGGTAGCGATACTTAACTTATTGATCCGCAAATTCTGATAAATTAAGAGTAGAGAGTATTAAGTAGTGAGTAGCCTTATAATCATCTAGACAACAGGTATTAATATTTTTTGCAAATGCCTGGTTTTTTTCATCATCTCCCAAAGAAATATCTACCTATTAGCCAGGTTTTCCTGGAAAGGGATTAAGATACGGCTTTCTCCGCTGATATTCACAATTTTTACCTGTTTTACATGCTTGGAAACCCATAATTGCCTGGATGATTGAGCTAGATAGCCTGCTCCATAATACAATTCCTGCCGTTGCTTTTTCCCATTTTGCAGCAAAAGGTCAGCATATATTTCATTTGATTTTACTGGAATTATTTGTTTAAGCGAAACTTCACTCATTGAAAACACCCGTAAGCTATCATTATTGTTGCTGGCAATAAGTAAAGGCTGGTTTTTGGAAGTATATAGTTGTACCAATGCTTTTGCATCTTTCTCTATCATAAAGCCACTTTTATTTACATGCACTGGCTTAAAATTGCCTTTGCCATCGCCTTCCATATACAAGCCAATAGAGGCATCATACCAGCCGGTTAATATTTCTGAAGCATAGGAATTACCTGAAAGCAGTAAGTCCAGGTTACCATCTCCATTAAAATCTCCCGGAAGTATGCCAAAAACAGGTGCAAACTGTGCTTCCATTGGTAAAGGCTTTAACCGAAATTTACCATTGCCCAGGTTTTCAGCATAACTACTCTGTAACTGGTACGCTTTTAATACGTAGGTACCCTGCAATTCTTCGGAAGTAAATACCTGATCGATGGTCGCACTGGCATAATCGGCATACCTGGGAAAACGGCCTCGCATGGGGATGATCTGGTCGATCATGTCGTCGCGCGGGTGAGCCGGATAATTTTTGCCCTGAATGTAGTAACTCAATACCGGATCAAGGCTGCCATTGCTGTCGAAATCTTTTGCATACATCGAAACAGGCTCTTGCATGGTTGCTTTGAACTTTGAATTCAAGCCCAGATTGCCTAGTACATAATCTGTATCTCCATCATTGTCAAAATCACCTGCCGCTATGCTGTTCCACCATCCGGAGGAAGCACTGAGTGAATGAGTGATTGGGTGATTGAGTGATTTATTTTCACTGGAAGAATTTTTCTGTGGACTATCGACTGTCGACTGTGGACTTACTTTCCCTTCATCCGCATTCCAGAGAACGAGTTTTCCTTGTACATTTTTAAAGAAAGAAACAGGCATCCATTCACCTGCTATGACCAGATCTATCTGCGAATCGTTATCAAAATCTGTCCACAAAGCTGAGGTGACCATACCCACCTCTTTGAGCTGGCTGCATATTTTATCCGTTACATCTGTAAACTTTCCCTGGTTATTTTCAAGCACATAACTTCTGGGTACCAGTGGATACCTTGCTGGAGATACTCTTCCTCCCACAAATAAATCCAGATCACCATCTTTATCGTAATCAGCGGCAATTACACAGGAACCACTCGTAGTATTATCGGGCAGGGCGAGTGAATCTTTACTGAAATTGCCTTTTCCATCATTAATATATAACTGGTCCTGGTAATATCTGGATTGTTGCGGAAATTCGCTGCCGCCACTCACCACATATAAATCCTGATCTGTATCCCCATCGGCATCAAAAAATAAAACACCCATTTCTTCTTCATATTTAGTTTGTTGTTGGAGAATACGGCTTTTAAATTTTCCATCTGGTTGCTGATAAAACAGGGTTCCTGGCTGTCCGGAAGCACCTCCCACATAAAAATCCTCCAATCCATTGCCGTCTATATCTGCTACTGCCAGTCCAGGGCCATTTTGTGAGTGTTTAAATGGAATAAGTGGTTGCCGGCTAAAATCCACAAAATCTTTTTCCTGATGTTTGTACTGGATTCCAGTTTTAGCGCTTACTTCCTGAAATAATGTATTTGAAACAGTAATTGTTTCCTGCTCAGTACCTGCATTTTTATATTCCAGGGTGATACGCTGGTTACAAGGCACATTGGTAATGAGTTCATACTTGCCATCAGGCCAGGTAATCTCAATAGAATCAACGGTGTGAATATTACCCATGCCAAAATGGATAATAGGGTCCATGGAAGATTTATACCCCCGGCTGAGATAATGTTCGTAGTACTGCTTTTTGCCCTGGTGTTTGAGCAGGATTTTAGCTCCTATCCCATATGCATTCAAAGAGTCACCAAGCAGCTTTATTTTGAGGAAATTGTTTTTAATCAGCTTTTCACTTGCGTTGCGATATATAAAAGCTTCTTCATTCAGGTTATTTACCACCAGGTCCAGATCTCCATCATTATCCAGATCACTATAAGCGGCACCATTGGAGATACTGGCATGCACCATTCCCCAGTCTGCTGACTTATCTGAAAAGGTGAGATTTCCGTTGTTCTTATAAAGGTAGTTGGGCAGTTTTACTTCTGAAATCTGTTCCAGACCTTCCACCAGCTGCATTTTTATACTTTGTTCTGTCCCGAACTGCGAAACTGCCCGGCTGTATACGGTATAATCCTGGTCTGTAATATCTTTGCCATAGCCATTGGTAATGAGCAGATCCTTCCAGCCATCATTGTCATAATCGGCAAACAAGGCATTCCAGCTCCAGTCAGTATTATGCACGCCGGCCAGCTGTCCAATTTCACTGAACGTATTGTTGCCATTGTTGAGCTGGAGTGTATTGCGTACATACTGCGGTTCATAGCCCATATCCAGGTTCAGCCGGAAACGGTCGTAATTCATGGAGCCGAACATCAGTTTTTGCCGCTTATTGGTTTCCGGTAACATATCGAGCCCGATAATGTCAGGCAAGGCATCATTATTAAAATCAGCAATATCTACCCCCATGCCATTATAACTCTGGTGTTTGAGCATGGTTGAAATCTTATTCGTAAAAGAGCCTTTTCCATTATTGATCCAAATCAGGTCATTAGACAGAAAATCATTGGACGTATATACATCTGTCCATCCATCTTTATTCAGATCGCCGGTTGCGATACCTAATCCGTAGCCTTCAATTAAAATACCTGCTTCCGCTGATACGTTGGTAAAAGTGCCATTTCCATTATTGCGATACAATTTATCCGTGCTTTTTCCTTCGCCTTTGGTTTTTTTAGGACGAGTGATGTTGCGGTTAAATCCTTCAATGGCATTACTCAGCAGATATACATCCAGGTCATGATCGTGGTCATAGTCGAAAAAAGCGGCTTGTGTATTATAGCCGGTATCTGCCAAACCATAGGCTGCAGACTCTTCTGTAAAAGTAAGGTTGCCCTTGTTAATAAACAGTAAATTATGGGCGGGAAAAGCATTGTTGCGGCTTGAAGTACTGATGTAAATATCCAGCAGATGATCGTTGTTGATATCTACCATGGCAACCCCTTCCGACCATAACTTTGTCTGTACGCCAGCTTTCTGGGTGATATCTTCAAACTTCATATCCCCTTTATTCAGATAAAGTTTACCGGATTGCTGATTGCCTGTAAAGTAAATGTCTGGCAGATTGTCGTTATTAATATCGCCAATGGCTACACCACCGCCATTATAGATATACTCGAAAGTTAAAATACTGAGTGAATCAGATTCAACAATATTATTTTTAAACTGAATGCCTGTATAGGATGAAGGAAGTAATTCAAAAAGCACCTGCTTTTGCTCCGTTTCCTGTGTGCAGCCCGAAAAGAAGCAGTAACAGATAAAAATTAGATGCAGATATAATTTAAATAAACGGAAATACATGCAACAAGTAAAGTGGAATATACAAATATAACTATAAACTGACCCATTTACGCTTTTTATTAGGCTTAAATAGGCCGGTTACAGGTGTACAGGCATTAATTTTTTCCTGATTGCTTTCCTCTTTCTTTGTCTGAATATTTTCCGGTTTTTTCAGCCGTATTTCTGCGATTGTATGATGAGTTAAAATATGAACAATTTACCTCGGTTATAGGCATAGATCAATGTTCGGTATACAAAATAATTTACAAATACCTGGATTGATCAATAATGTTTCTGCTAAAATATTCTAATGCCTGATCCGGCATTCTTTACAAAACTTCTTTTTGCCTACAGGATTCTTTTTAGGTTTATGCTTATGCCCGAAATAGGATGGATCTGAATATTGCGGTTTCTCCATATCCTTTGCCATCTTCTCATATTTTTTAGCATTGGCTTCCATACGGGCATAATATTCCCGTTTTAAATCTCCGGTCGTTTTACCGGCTGTTTTACTTTTAGCAGCACTCTTTTTTGAATTTGAAAAGATGGAATTCTCGGCATTAGCATCATAGGTAGCTGTACCTCTGGAATCAGCCGCAGGCGTTGCATCCTTCTTAGACTGTGCCTGGCTGAACAAGGAAATGAAACAAATAAAACATATAGTCAGAATACAATATTTCATAGTTGATTGTGTTGGATGCAAGATTGGTTATTCAGTAAGTTAAGCAGATTATTTCTGATTATTACAAGCAGATTTTATGAGATAACGCCAGAAGCCAGATACAGATTTTTTCAATACACATAAAAATTATTAAACACATTTGCTTAGATAATATTATATATTCATCCGGAATTACAACCTTCCAAGTCAGACCGCCTTATACAGCTTTATGAAATTAAACATCAGACCCGATAATTTGCTTGAATACATCGCCAAATGGACACTTATTGCCCCCCTCCCACTAGCCGATACCAATATTTCGTTCATCAATGCCAGAATTATTATGGAAGCTGTACATCTGGGTGTATTTGAAGCTTTAAAGGATAAGAGTAAAACTTTGGAGGAAATTGCTGCGGCCACTCAACTAAACGGTCATGCTTTGCGGAGCTTTCTGGGTGCGCTTACGTCAGCCGAATATTTAACATATACTGATGGGAAATTTAAAATTACACCAGTGGTGCGGAAATGGTTGCTCAAAGATGCCAAGCAATCTTTGTATGACCAGCTAATATTCTCTGATATTATGTGGGACTGGATGACAGAGATGCGCAGTTTTCTTAAAACCGGAAAAGGATTACAATATCACGAAACATTTACTGCCCAGCAATGGGATCACTATCAGAAAGGAATGCTGGCTGTAGCCAAAGCAACCTCTGCTGAAGTAGGAAAAAAAACGCCGGTTCCTGCTGGAGCAACACAAATGCTGGATATTGGCGGTTCGCATGGATTATATTCTGCCGAAATCTGTAAACGTCATCCGCAAATCAACTCTACCATTCTCGACCTTCCGCCTGCGGTAGAAAAAGCCAGACCTATTCTAGCTACGCTCTATTCCGGCAATAATATTCAATATAAGGCTGGTAATGCATTGGAAGAAGATCTGGGAGAACAAGTATATGATCTGGTATTTATGGCTAATCTCGTTCATCACTTCACACATGAACAAAATCTGGCCTTATGCAAAAAGATTTACAGGGCTTTAAAACCAGGTGGCTATGTTATTATTCAGGAATTTCTCCGGCCTGAATCACCCAAATCTGCCGATCAGGTAGCCAGTGTACTGGATGTATTTTTTGCCTTAACCAGCACTTCCGGAACCTGGTCGTTAAAGGAAATTTCAGGCTGGCAACAATCAGCAGGTTTTTCACCTAAGAAACTTGTAAAGTTTCTGGCAATTCCTGGAAATGCACAGGTTGTAGGAGTAAAAATCAAGTAATGATTTTCCCAGTAAAGACAAACAAAAGATAATGAATGTATTCTAAAACAGTTCGCTGTTACTCTAAATTGACAGATCATGGTAATAATTTCTTTCTTTACGGCAGAAATTACTCTCTATAGATAAGTATTTAAAGTCTTTCCTATACAAATTTTTGTACGGGAAATATCTAATAGTATATTTGAAACCTAAATTGGTGATAACAGCATATATAATTCTTGTAAAAAGCTTGTAATTAGTCTACTAGAGAAAAGAAATATCAGAAAATATCTTCTTTTTAGCAGGACAACAGGTTTTCACTAGCGTTTAACCAATCAATTTAACTTCTCGTAAAGAATACTATTTTTTAACATAAATTTTAGATCTATGGCTTTAATTGTTTTTTGGGTAGTACTGACACTTATTTTTTTGAATGTGTTTATTTATTTTATGGCGGGAAATCAGAAGGAAGCCATAATTACTACAGAAAAAACCCAAAAGTTTCCTGAAAATGAAAATCCGCCGCGTACTCCGGCTTAATATATTATTAGGTAGTTTATAGAAAAGATATTTTTGTAAACTTACGTATCGCATTGGCTTAGCATATAGCCAGGTAAATTGATTTGGTTTCACTCAATCAATTTTGCCTGGCTATTTTTATGAATGATAAATATGAGCCTCTGCCTGTTTTAATAAAAATAGATTTCAAACACTTCTAGCTTCCTCCACACGCAAGCCTTACTGCTTTTCATGCGTCTTTAGAATCTGAGCTAAGATACTACATCACCTCTTGTTTAGGCAAGTTTGAGATGTCAAAATCCATAGTAACTTTGACAGGAGCAATCAAACTCTATATTTTGTGAAATTCGACAGAAAACACTACACCAGCGATACCTTACTGGATTTATATAAAGCTATTCTCAAGCCCCGGCTCATTGAAGAAAAGATGCTGATACTTTTGCGGCAGAACCGCATCAGTAAATGGTTTTCGGGTATAGGACAGGAAGCCATTGCTGTAGGTTCTACCATGGCCTTACAGGAAGATGAATACATTTTACCGCTTCACCGGAACCTGGGTGTATTTACCGTACGCAATTGTCCGCTTGACCAGTTGTTTGCCCAGTTTCAGGGAAAGGCCACCGGCTTTACCAAAGGCCGTGACCGTTCTTTTCACTTCGGCACCAATGCCCATCATATTGTAGGGATGATTTCACACCTCAATGCCCAGCTTCCGGTAGCCGATGGCATTGCGCTAGGAGATTTACTGGCGAAACGGAAGAAGATAACCTTAGCCTATAGTGGCGATGGAGGCACCAGTGAAGGAGATTTTCATGAAGCCCTGAATATAGCCGCTGTCTGGAATCTGCCTGTTATTTTCCTGATTGAAAACAATGGCTATGGACTTTCTACCCCCAACCAGGAACAATACAAATGCGAGTATCTGGTAAGCCGGGGCGCAGGATATGGCATGAAAGCTATTCAGGTAGATGGCAATAATATTCTGGAAGTTTACGACACTGTTCTTCGGATAAGCGAAGAAATGCGTGAAAATCCTCACCCGGTACTTATTGAAGCTTTAACCTTCCGAATGAGAGGTCATGAAGAAACATCTGGTGTGAAATATGTTCCTCAGGAACTGCTGGAAAAATGGGCGCAACTCGATCCGGTTACTAATTATGAGCAATTTCTGTTAGAGGAATCTGTTTTAAATAAAGATCTGATCAAAGAAATACGTTCCGGAATCAAGGAGGAAATAAATCAAGCACTTGAAAAAGCTTTCGCTGCGCCTGAGCCAGTGGCAGATACCAAAACTGAGCTTCAGGATATGTACAAACCTTTTATACAGCCCGAACGAAAGCCTGACAATACCGATGTTTCTGAGAAAAGATATATTGATGCCATTTCTGATGCCCTTCGCCAGAGTATGCTCATATATCCCCAACTCATTTTGATGGGACAAGATATTGCCGAATATGGAGGTGTTTTTAAAATTACAGAAGGATTTGTACAGCAATTTGGTAAAGAAAGAGTACGTAATACACCTTTGTGCGAATCAGCTATTATTGGAGCTGGGCTGGGGCTCTCAGTAAAAGGCTATAAGGCAATGGTGGAAATGCAGTTTGCTGATTTTGTCTCCTGTGGATTTAACCAGGTTATAAATAACATAGCTAAAAGCCATTACCGCTGGGGCCAGAATGCCGATGTAGTCATCCGGATGCCTACAGGGGCTGGAACTGCCGCCGGACCATTTCATTCCCAATCCAATGAGGCCTGGTTCTTTCATACACCCGGACTTAAAATTGTGTATCCGGCAACGCCATATGATGCCAAAGGTTTATTAAATGCTGCGATAGAAGATCCTAATCCAGTACTATATTTTGAACATAAATCCTTGTACCGTTCTGTTTCTGCTATTATTCCTGATACTTATTATACCGTACCTATCGGAAAAGCAATGATTGTTTCTGAAGGTGAAGATGTAACAATAGTTACATATGGTATGGGCGTATACTGGGCGCAGCAAGCAGTAAGGGCTATCCCAGAAATAAAAGCAGAAATTATAGATTTACGCACGTTGTTACCCTGGGATAAAGAAACAGTAGAAGCAAGTGTAAAAAAAACTGGTAAGGTTTTGGTGGCACATGAAGATTGTATCACAGGCGGAATTGGGGCAGAAATAGCAGCTTGGATTTCAGAATATTGCTTTACTTATTTAGATGCTCCAGTTATGCGGGAAGGTAGCCTTGATACAGCCGTTCCTTTTTCGCCATCGTTAGAGCAAAATTTCTTACCTAAGTATAGAATGGAAGAAAAAATTAAAAAATTACTTGCATTTTAAATTACCTTGCAATTGGTATCAAAGCATTTTTGCGAACGTTATATACATAATACTGGTTTTTGAGTTGGTACAAATCCTGGTTTTCTTGTAAAAACTTATTCTTATGAATAAAGCGGTAATAAAAGTCAGTATATTGGTTTTAATCAGCCTAATAGGGTTTTCTTCCTGTCAGAAGAAAAATTGTCCGGCTTTTTGGGGCCCTGGTGACAATCAGCAAGTGGCCTCTGATGGAAAAAAAGGTTCTGGAGAAAATTTAGGAGAAGCAGATGGCGAACGTACCGTAGAATTTCCACTTATCCGGGTAAAAAGAGATAAAAATGGGATTGTTACCAAACAAAAGCAAAAAAGAGGCGATAAGAAGTATGAGGACCCCAGAAAAAACTGGAAACCTCAAAAAAATTAAAACCATCCATTGCACTTAATTAAATAAATCCTCCTAAAAACCTAGTATAAGATACTTCCACAAATATAGAATATACATCTCCTAACAGGCATCATTAATGTATGCAATAATTTTTACCGGCATTCTCATTAGTTTTATCTACTTTCTACATAGACATAACAACCGTAAGCCTGCATACCAGCTATCGGTTAGTATGGCTGGTAAAATTTCTGTATTGGTATGTTTGATGCTGGGATTTATTTTTGCGCACAGCGATTCTTTCGCCCAGAGCAGTAAAAGCAAAGAGAAATTAGGATTAGTTAAAGTAAAGTCTCCGGCATTTAAAAAGAAGAAAGCACGGCAAACTTCTTCTTTTAAAGGAAAAGACTATGATACTAATGCTCCCGGCGGTCCGGTAGGCAAAATGTCTTCATTTACTGGAACAGGGATTAAAGTTTCAAAAACAGGTAATAATACCACAGATCCTAGCAAAGCGGCAGCTTACAAAACTAATAAAGCTTTAAAACCAGGCCGCAACCCCATGGGAGAACAAATTGCCAGAGAATCTGATTCCTACAAAGGCAGTGACTTAGTAAAAAGCGATTATAAAAAACGGAAAGATGCCCGGCGGAGAAACCAGCAGTTCAGCAGTTTTGAAGGACCTGTAGAAGTAAAAAGCGTTGTGGGACAGAGAAAAGACTTCCGCAAGAAAAATCAGGAACTTAGACGCTTTAAAGGTGTGTTAGTAAAGAGTCCGTACAAGCAGAAGAAAGATGCACGGAAGAAGAGTGAGGAAATTTCTAAGTACAGAGGTGACCTGCTTGTGAAGAAAATGCCGAAAGGCGCTCATCCAAGTGCAGCCTGGAGAGGTGGAAAGGTAAAAAATACTTACCAGCAGAAGGAGAAATACCGCAAGCGGATGATGAAGCGGATTGGGCGTAATAAGAACAAAATGCAGCCTGGTTTCCTGCAAAAGAAAAACCGGGAAGAAAAACCAACGTATGATTCAAGAGAAAGTGAAATTTGGCTTAAACCACGATAAATTGATAAAGTATGAAATGGAATGTATTAAATAACAGTACCCAGCTAGAAGAAATAAAAAGATTATCAGAACAACAACCTGTAATAGTTTTTAAGCATAGTACCCGTTGTTCTATCAGTGCTACGGCTTTGAACCGATTGGAAAGAAACTGGAAAGAAGAGGAAATGGCAGCTGTGAAACCATATTTTCTGGATCTGCTTTCGTATAGGCCTGTTTCTAATGCAGTAGCGCAAGCGTTTGATGTATATCATCAATCACCACAGATACTAGTTATTCATAAAGGAAACTGTGTATATCATACTTCACATATGGATATTTCTTACCCTGGATTAAAAGCTCAACTTGCTCAATTAGACGTAGCTGCTTAAACAGTTTTACAATTTTAATCTTACAAAATAAAACCTCACCGGTTAAAAACCGGTGAGGTTTTATTTTGAGGCTCAGAGGTGCCCAAAAAATATAAATCAGATTATTGTCGGTTGTTCATTCTTGACAAGATACTACTGTTTAATAATTGATCACAATTAATATATTTTGTGAAGCTCTATATCAAATATTTTAAGGTAATTACCTCTTTCTCATTAAGGAAACGCCATTTTCCACGAGGTAAATCCTTTTTTGTAAGACCAGCATAAACTACTCTGTCAAGTTTGATCACTTCATAACCTAAATGCTCGAATAATCTTCTTACAATGCGGTTTCTTCCCAAATGAATTTCCAGCCCTAAAGTAGTACCATCAGAGCTTACAATTGCCAGATCATCAATCGTTACTTTTCCATCTTCTAATTCCACACCGTCTATAATCTTTTGATAATCAGCTTTGGTGATGGGTTTATCGAGTTCCACCTGGTAAACTTTTTTAACATTATTGGAAGGATGAGCCATTTTTTCGGCAAGCTCACCATCATTTGTTAATAAGAGTAAACCTGTTGTGTTACGGTCTAACCTACCTACCGGATAGATTCTTTGTTCACAGGCGCTTTTTACTAAGTCCATTACTGTTTTGCGTTCGTCAGGATCTTCGGTGGTTGTGATGAAATCCTTGGGTTTATTAAGCAGCAAATACACCATTTTCTCTTTGTTCAGCACCCGGTTTCCATACTTCACGGTATCATTAGGATTTACCTGGTAGCCAAGTTCCGTTACAACCTTACCATTAACTTTTATTTCTCCGGATTCAATCAATACATCTGCATCTCTTCGGGAGCAAATGCCTGCATTGGAAATATAGCGGTTCAGGCGAATGGTTTGTTTAGTTGAAGGAGATTTGGTTTCCTTCTTAGCTTCATATTTTGATAGATTATATTCAGGCGTCCGGGTCTTGCGGTCGGTTATGGCTTTTTTTTTATCAGCATAATATCCCTCCCGGCTGGTTCTTTTTTGAGGTCTTTCTTCGGTAAATGCACGTTTGCTAGCTTCTTTTTCTACCGGTTTTGGAAATCTTTTTTTGCTTGACGCCTCTGTATCTTCCCCGGTAGTCTGGCGAGACTTAAAAGGTCTTCGTTTATCAGCCGAATTAAATTTATTACGGTTGCTATTATTTGCATCTACTGATTGTGCTTTAAATTTCCGTTTTTCCGGAGTATTACCAGAAAAAGGCTTTGATTTTTTCCGGTCTGTATACTCCTCGGTTGGTTTATTACTTACTCTTTTACGGAATGGAGGAGTGTCTGTGGCTGGAGTTCTAACTCTCTTTCTAGGTGTTTCATCTGATTCAATTCTCGCTTTACCTCTTGTAGAAGGGCGAACAGCATAGGGCTTTTTGTCTGCAAATGCAGGTTTCTCTTCCCTAGGTTTGCTTTTATAATTATTAGTGTCGTTTTTATTAGTTCTTGGTTTAAAATCAGATTCATCTGTTTGTCTTTTAAACCTTTTAGTTGGTTTGTTCTGATTGTCAGCGAAATTATTGCTCCTAACCTTCTTGAAAGGGTTATCCTCAGCAGATTTAATATTTTTTCGTCTGGAAGCAGGTCTTTCGCCAGCATCTGTTTTCTTACTGGTAAAAGTGCTATCCTGCCGTTTGGGTTTGTTTGTATCAGAGCGGCGAGGCTTGTTTTCATTATTTTTTTCATGGCATATGCAGTATCACTACTGTATTTAAGTATAGTTAATTTACTTATCAGCTATTAAGAATGAAATTCCTAAGTAAGTAGATACAAATGTTACAAAATTATTTGGTGCAAAGCTAAAGGATTGATTGTATTATTCTGGAGCCATACTATTTATTCGCTTGTCTGGCCTATTTCATTATCTGAAGCAGCGAAATCTTTGGGTTGCGGCAAATCTTTTAAAGAATTTAAGCCAAAATATTCTATAAATTTCTGACTGGTTCCATATAATAGCGGTCGTCCTACTGCATCTGATTTACCTTTGATCACGATCAGTTCTTTATCCAGTAATTTCTGAAGCGCATAATCACAACTTACACCTCTTACCTGTTCAATTTCTGTTTTTGTTACTGGTTGTTTATATGCAATAATGGATAGTGTCTCTAAAGCTGCTGTTGATAAACGCTTTTTTGATTTTTGCTTTAACAATACCTGAATACTGGCTTGGTAAGCGGGTTTAGAAAGAAACTGATAACCATCAGCAATATGATAAATCTGAAATGAAAAATCATCTGAAGAATATTTATCAAGTAATGTTTGAAGGGAATTGCTTATATCTGATAACGGAATTTCAGTTTCAAGCATTTCATTGAGGCAAGAGTGGATTTCGTCTATTTTCATCGGGGCCGATGAACAAAAAATAAGTGCCTCAATATGGTTTTGCAAAAAGTTCAAGGGCATATATAAACCCTTGCATGAATAGTCCATCCATACAAGGGTTATAATAAAAATTAATTGGCTTTTTTTAGTTTGGCTTCTATGGAATGCTGAGTATGAGGCACGGCACGAAGTCTTTCTTTGGGAATAAGCTTGCCAGTGTCAACACATATACCATAGGTGCCATTCTTAATGCGGATCATGGCATTTTCCAGTTGCTGAGTAAATTTCTGCTGACGGGCGGCTAGTTGGCTCAGATTTTCCTTTTCAGTGGTATCCGCACCGTCTTCCAATAATTTGGATGTACCTGAGGTATTATCTGTACCGCTATCGTTTCTCTTACTCAATGCCTGCTTGATATAGTTGAGTTCTTTTCTGGATTGATCCAGTTTCTGTGAGATAAGCTCTTCAAATTCTTTAAGCTCTTCTTCAGAGTACCGTAGATTCTCTTCTTGATTGGTAATTTTCATAAATTTACTCAGATAAAATTATTTGAAATGTTAAGATAAGCAGCTATGGCATACTAGCTCTTATCCAATACTATGTATTGACTTCAAAATAATGGTGCGAATTTACAAAAAAATAATCAATATTCACAATCAGATTCTAATATAGAATTATAAGATTATTGATTGTTTTTACTAATTATTCTCCTGCAAATAAGTGTCTTACTGCAGTAATTGGATAAGTGAGTTTTGCATTAATTTTGAAATACAGACAGATGTAACCTTTTTATAAATATTAACTTTATATTTCTATTTTCTGTCAACAAAAATTCGTCCAATTCCGTATGCTTCTATCAGAGAAATACTATATAAATTAACGTTTCACTTACAAAATTTACAAAAGTGGAAAAATTACTAGAAAATATTACCAGATATCTGGAAGCACGTATTGAGTTAACAAAAATAGATATACAGCAAAAAATAGCAGGTGCTATTGTAACTGGCATACAATTAGGAGCTATATCTATTCTGATTCTATTTACAGTGCTGTTTGCCAGTGTTGGTCTGGCTAATTACTTGAATACTGTGATTGGGAATAGCTTTGCCGGTTATTTAATTGTAGCTGGCTTTTACTTAGTTCTTTTCTTTATCGTAAAAGCATCACACAAAGCTATACAGGCTAGAGTCGAAAAGATGACAGATGATATGTTCAGTGCTAAGAAAGAAAACCAACAGGCACATGCTAATGATGAAGTGGAAGTGGTAGTAGACCGAGCGGCCACTGATGCAGAGTTAAATAATGGATTTAGTAAAAACAGTGTGAATAAATAGTAAGAAATTAACTTACTTGAAATAAAAAACTAAGCATACGAACCATGAGTACAGAACCAACCTCTCTGGAAGCTAAAAAAGAAGCTTTAAGCCGAGAAACTGAGATGTATAAACAAGCTATTGGCGAACAAATGAATGCAATAAAGCATGATGCCGGGCAAATATCCAAAAAAGTGCTGATTGCAGGCGCTGGCTTGACCATTGCTTATTTGATTGGCCGTTCACTCATGAAAAAAAAGCAACCAAAAAAGTTAGGGAGTATCCGTAAAAAATCACGCTTATTATTACCTGCACAGAGTCATTCTGGGCAGCCTGAGCTGAATTTTAGTTCAGATAAAACAGAACATGAGTCTAAATCACCTGTAGCGGATTTGATAAAACAACAAATTGCTATATTTTTGATAGGAATTGCAACGCAGAAGCTCCAGGATTTCCTGAACGGACAGCGTAAGAACGATCATGAGCCTATCCGCCCCGATGACACCCACTATACTGAACCGATTTATATCAGCTAAAGTAAACAGACTAAAATCTTTTGCCGTATTAATAGACCCTGATAAAACAGATGCTGCTGCTTGCCTGCAACTTATTCGGCACAGCGTTGAAAATAAAGTTGATTTCTTTTTTGTAGGAGGTAGCCTGATAACAGGCAACACTATGGGGCAGCTCATTAAACTGATTAAAACAAATTCCTCTATTCCTGTTATTTTGTTTCCTGGCAGTAACCTGCATATTGATATGTCGGCTGATGCACTTCTTTTTTTATCACTTATCTCTGGCAGGAATCCTGAACTTTTAATCGGCCAACATGTAATTGCTGCTCCGGTTTTAAAGAAGAGTAACCTGGAGATTCTACCTACAGGCTATATTTTGATAGACAGTGGCCGACAGACAACTGTTTCTTATATCAGTAACACGACTCCTATTCCCTATGATAAACCTGAAATTGCTGCCTGTACTGCTATGGCAGGTGAAATGCTGGGTCTAAAATTAATTTATTTAGATGGAGGCAGTGGAGCCCAGAAACAGATTTCATCACGCATGATTGCCAGTGTACGGAAGTCAGTAGATGTTCCTTTAATTGTGGGAGGGGGCATTCGTTCAGCGGAAGAAGCAGCCGAAGTTATGGAAGCAGGCGCAGATGTGATTGTTATTGGGAATGGTATAGAAAAAAACCTCAACTTATTAGCTGAGGTTTCTGAGAAAGTACATAATTATAACAAAGCTTTGAGTTAAAGCTTAAATATTCATTAATGATTCCCGGCGACGCATTTTACCAGCAGGTATTCCAAACATCATCTTAAATCTTCTGCAAAAATACGCTGTATCTTTATATCCTACTTCTGCACCAATTTCACGAATGCTCTTTTTAGAAGTTCTTAACAGATTAACCGCCATCTCCATGCGCTGGTATTCAATATAATCCTGAGGATTAATTCCAGTCAGCATTTTAAAATACTGGCCCACATAATCTTCTGACACATTAGCTACATTGGCTAATACTTTGTTAGAAAGATCTCCTCCTAAATATTCCTTAATATAAGCAAAAATATCGATCAGCCTTGGGTCTTTGAAATAGGTGCTGTTGGTGGCTAGTTGCTCTACAAAAAGCCTGTTTTTAAGAATATACCGAATAATTTCTACTACGATCTCTTCAGTTTTTATTTTAATTACCCGTTCTTTTCCAGGTAAGCCAGATAAATCTTCTACAATGAGTTCATTAATGGTTTTGGCCAGTTCTGGTGTGTTTGTTAAAATAAAGGGAGGAATATCCAGGGAAGCAAAAAAGTTAACCGAATCAAATACTTTTGCTTCGAAGGTAATAAATCCAAATGAATCGCTTAAAGTGCCTATTTTGTTAATGTCCTTATTGACAGCAAAGTACTTTTCCTTATTGCTTACAAAATCCTCATTAGTAATAACATTTGAACTGGAGTTGCCGTAGGTAAGAGGCACCAGTTTTCCTCCAGGTACAAATAATACTTCCCCTTCTTTTACTTTTTCTTTTTCGGCTCCAAAAGCGATCTCTCCCTGATGCAGCAGCACGACTGTATTTTCTACATCATAAAAGTTCTTAATGTGGATGGATTGAAGAAGTTTAATATTCTTGGCTTTAATGAATCTTACTCCTAAAGATTCTATAATCTTATTATAATCTTCCATGTCAAATCTGCTTAAGGGTAGGTTTAAAGTTTACAGTGTTTTTGCCAATACTCATTTTGGACGAATCTAATAAAAAAATGTAATAAAGCAAACAATTATAAAAAAACTAGTTTCTAAAAAAAATGCAGTTTTATTAATGCTTATAAATTGGAGTTAAAATTGTTTGTCATTTGAGTATTTCCCGTGAAATTACAATTTTCTGTATCTCAGAAGTACCTTCATAAATTTGAGTGATTTTTGCATCACGCATCAGGCGTTCTACATGATATTCTTTTACATATCCATAGCCCCCATGAATCTGCACGGCTTCGACAGTAGTATCCATGGCTACTTTAGAAGCAAATAGTTTTGCCATGGCGCTGGCTTTTGCAAAATCAGCATACTGGTCTTTAAGGAAAGCAGCTTGTAAACAAAGCAAACGGGCAGCATCAATCTGAGTAGCCATATCTGCCAGTTTAAATTGAATTGCCTGATGCTGGGCGATCTCTTTCCCAAATGCTTTGCGTTCCTTGGCATATTTAAGAGATAGTTCATAGGCACCAGAAGCAATTCCTAACGCTTGTGCTGCAATGCCAATCCGGCCCCCATTCAAGGTAGACATGGCAAATTTGAATCCGAATCCATCTTCACCAATACGGTTTTCTTTAGGTACTTTTACATCTGTAAACATCAGAGAATGTGTATCTGAGCCTCTGATTCCCATTTTGTTTTCCTTCTTTCCTATAACAAACCCCGGAATTCCTTTCTCAACAATTAAAGCATTAATACCTTTATGACCTTTTTCCGGATAGGTTTGTGCAATCACAATATATACTGAAGCTGAACTACCATTGGTAATCCAGTTTTTGGTACCATTAAGCAGATAATAATCACCCCTATCCTGAGCCGTTGTTTTCTGAGATGTTGCATCAGAACCTGCCTCTGGCTCCGACAGACAGAAAGCACCAATAATTTCACCAGTTGCCAGCCGTGTCAGGTATTTCTGCTTTTGTTCTTCAGTTCCATATTTTTCTAATCCCCAGCAAACCAGAGAATTATTCACAGACATTGCTACGGAAGCTGATGCATCAATTTTAGATATTTCTTCCATCGCCAGTACATAGGAAATAGTATCCATACCGCCTCCATTGTATTTTGGATCAACCATCATACCCATAAACCCCAGTTCGCCCATCTTACGGATTTGCTCAGCAGGAAACTTTTGCAATTCATCTCTTTCAATAACACCTGGCAGCAACTCATTTTGAGCGAATTCACGGGCTGCTGCCTGTACAGCTACTTGCTCTTCTGTAAGCTGAAAACTGAAGCCCTGGGTTAGCACAGTTGATGTATTCATAACTATTCTATTTTGCGCATTTTAAAGCGAATTGTAAAATTACAAGATAAAAAATAATTTATAAATTAGTTTGCACAAATTTTAAAATTAAGTACTTTTTCATTAGCTAATAATGCATATGAACTTCTGCCTTAAAATAATTATAAAAAAGAAGGTGAAAGCATTAGCCTTCACCTTCTTTTACAAGGAATGAATATTTTCGGATTAATCGTCGCTGCGACCCATTAACAGGGAAACATAATATAGTAAAGTAGCCAGAGACCCAATTGCAGCTACCACATAAGTCATAGCGGCCCACCATAAAGCATCTTTAGCCATAGTATGTTCTTGACTGGTTACAACACCTTTTCTGTCAATCCAGGCTAATGCCCTTCTGCTGGCATCAAATTCTACTGGCAAGGTTATAAAACTAAATAGCGTAGTCAGTGCAAATAAAGCCACACCTATCGCCAATGGAATCGGAGTTGTATTAATTAAAAGTACACCGGCCAGAATAATCCATTGCATATAACGTGATGTAACACTCAAGGCTGGTACCATAGCTGAACGAAATTTAAGCATACTGTATGCGGTAGCATGTTGCACAGCATGACCACATTCGTGTGCAGACACGGCAGCAGCAGCAGCACTTCTACCATGATATACTTCCGGACTTAAATTAACCGTTTTATCAGCTGGGTTATAATGGTCGGTAAGCGTACCTTCTACAGAAACTACACGGACATCATGTATACTATTATCGTGCAACATTTTCTCAGCTATTTCTTTACCGCTCAGGTTAGAAGCTAGTCCTATTTGAGAATATTCTTTGAACTTGCTTTTCAAGCGCCAGCTTACTAGCCAGCTGGCAAGCATTGTAAGGATAACTATTAAATAAATGCCCATGAGTCTGATTTTAAATTTAATATACGTTTTTTATTTTCTGAATAATAGCGGAAGTAGAAAATCCTTTTACCAAAGGTACAGTTTTTACACTTCCTCCATTTTCTATAACAAAATCTGCGCCTACGATGTTTTCAAGCATATAATCGTCACCTTTTACCAAAATGTCAGGTTTTATTGTCTGAATCAGACGTAATGGCGTATCTTCATCAAACAAAACAACAGCATCCACAAATGATAAGGCAGCCATTACCCTGGCTCGTGCATACTCAGATACAACCGGACGTTTTTCTCCTTTAATATTCCGGACTGAGCTATCAGAATTTAATCCAAGAATTAATTTATCACCCAAAGCCCGTGCTTTTTCCAGATAATCCACATGGCCAATATGTATAATATCAAAACAGCCGTTGGTGAATACAATAGATAATTTTTGCTGTTTCCATTGGCTAACTACTTGTGTTGCTGTTTGCCAATCTACAATTTTAGCGTCGCTGCTCATGATTGTGCCGGAATTTGCTCAGTGGCAGGTTTAGTCATAAATATACTAATGATAAAACAGATACCGCCTACCGCCAGAGTTAGTAATGTTTGTGATGCCCAGATGAAAGTAGCCAGTACCAATCCATCTTCCTGATTCCAGCCATATAGTAATAAGGCGCTACTCACTAAAATATGAAAAGGTCCGGTGCCCCCTTGTACTGGTGCGGCCATTCCTAAGCCACCCATCATCAGAATAGTTAATCCGGCAAGCATAGTAAGCCTGGGTGTATCAGGCAAAGCAAAGGTAAGCGAATAAGAAGCTCCATAATAGAATATCCAGATAAGGATGGTTTGTAAGGCAAAGTCCCACTTTCTATCCAGTTTACGAACACTTAGTACACCTTCCAGCATTCCTTTTACAAACGTTCTGATTTTAGCAAAAAAAGCCAGTTTAGTAAATCTTGATCTATATTTATATAAAGCTATCAAGACGAATAAACCCAGAATAATAATACAAGTAAATATAATATATACATTTTGTGAAAGATTGCCCAGACTACTGAATTTAGAAGAGAAAAAATCCATAAAGAAGGTGCTGAGCCGGTTAAATTCAAGAATGAAATTAAGGCTAAGTAGGAGTAACAGCATAATCACATCAAAAATCCGCTCGGCTACTACAGTGCCAAAAGAGGTATGTAAAGGCACTCTTTCCATACGTTGCAGAATGCCACAGCGGGTAACTTCTCCCATACGGGGTAATATCAAATTGGCAAAATAGCCTACCATTACAGCCAGAAAAGTTTGAAATAAGCCAGGGCGATAACCAAGTGGCTGCATGAGTAAGTTCCAACGATGAGCCCGGCTCATATGGGCTAACAGTAGCATAACCCCAGAAAGAACGACCCAGTTGTAATTTGCCTGCCGGAACTCCTGCACCATATCTGCCAGACTAATTTGCTCAAACACATAGAATTTGAGTAAGAGAAAGGCCACCACCAATGGCAAGGCATATTTAAAAAAAGTTAGTATTCTGGCTTTCATCAGGGGTTTGATAGGATGGACATTCTATTGTTGTAAAGATTGAGACTTAGAGCAGTAAAACATTTAGATCAAACGGTTATTCGCATCTGGAAAAACCACTGTGGGTTTAAATTTTTTAGCTTCTTCAAAATCCATAGAAGCATAAGAAATAATAATAACCATATCTCCTACCTGTACTTTTCGGGCAGCCGGACCATTCAGGCAAATAGTGCCGGTTCCCCGTTCTCCTTTGATGATATAGGTTTCAAATCTTTCGCCATTATTGATATTCACTATTTGTACTTTTTCATTTTCAATCATATTAGCGGCATCTATTAAATCTTCATCAATAGTGATACTACCTACATAATGTAATTCAGCCTGTGTTACTTTTACCCGGTGAATTTTGGATTTTAAAATTTGAATCTGCATTGTTTTGGTTGCTCCTTTCCTGCACAATTTGTACAAGACGCTGCAAAATTATATAATTAAATGAGATTAATATTTGTAAAACATTTATAAAGACTCACGTCCTTTTTCATTACATTTCTACCAATAAAAGAGTTCGGCAACCTAAGTAATCATACAGCTCTGAGCATATGTGCGGCAATCTGATCGAGAGAAAGTATTTTTTCGGCAGCATTTAATTTGATGGCTTCTTTTGGCATTCCAAAAACCACGCATGATTTTTCATCCTGAGCAATGGTGTGTGCGCCTGCTTCTTTCATCTCCAGTAAGCCATGGGCACCATCATCTCCCATACCGGTCATAATTATACCAATGGCATTTTTACCGGCATATCTGGCCGTAGACCGGAATAATACATCTACCGAAGGGCGATGCCGGTTTACTAAGGGGCCTTCTTTTACTTCTACATAATACCTGGCACCACTTCTTTTCAGTAACATATGTTTATTTCCTGGTGCAATTAACGCCCTTCCTCTGATAACAGAATCTCCGTTTTCGGCCTCTTTTACTGTGATCTTGCATAAATCATTCAGGCGGTTGGCAAACGATTTGGTGAACATTTCAGGCATGTGCTGAACGATAACAATCCCCGGCGCATCTAAAGGCAGACTTTCGAGAAAAGAGCGCAGTGCTTCTGTTCCTCCGGTAGAAGCACCTACTGCCACTACTTTCTCGGTGGTCTGTATCATACTCCTGGACTGAGCAGGCTGAATCATTGCATCGGCTGATAATTTTGGCTGAACAGCTATCGGTGCTGTAGATATGGTTTTTCTCTTGATTTTTGCCAGAGAGGCCGCTTTGATTATATCGCAGAGTTTAAGTCTGGATTCTTCTATAAACTGTTTGGTACTCGTAAACTGAGGTTTAGTTACTATTTCTACCGCTCCATATTCTAATGCTTTTAGCGCAGTTTCGGTACCGTGCGCTGTTAAGCTTGATACAATCACCACCGGAATCGGGTGCTGCGACATGATTTTTTTCAGGAAAGTTAACCCGTCCATTCTGGGCATCTCCACATCCAAAGTAATCACATCCGGCACCTCCTGGCTGATTTTACTGGCCGCAATATAGGGATCGGCGGCAGTACCCATAACTTCTATCAAAGGGTCAGTTTGGAGTATGCTTGTTAAGGTTTGCCGCACCACAGCGGAATCGTCTACTACCAGTACTTTTATTTTATTGTTCATCTGTTTATTGCTGGTTGTTATGAATGGGTTATGTAGTGAAGATATCTTAGACAAATTTCATAAATACCTCACCGCTATGAGTCCGGAAGATGAGTTTTCTTCCCCGCTCTCCTCCTGTATTCTGGCTGATAATAGAAATATGTTGTTCTTTTAAAAATTCCAAAGCAAGGGAAACATTTCTTTCACCCACATTAAAGAAACTACCAGTCTCCAGCTGCTTGGCCCCTCCAAATACTTTTGCCGACAGGTTTTTGGTACTACTTCCCAATGCAAGCATTTTATCTAACAACTTTTCCGTAGCAATATTTCCATATTTAGGTGAAGCAAGTCCGTCACCGTTCCAGAAAGGGAGCATAAAATGATTGATTCCTCCTATTTCCAAATAACTATCCCATAAACAAACTGAGACGCAGGAACCTAATATAGTAGAAACTTCATAAGGCTTTTGGTGAGTAAATATAGCACCCGGATATAAATAATGTGTTGTGATCATTTTCACCCGAATGTATTAAAATCGTGCCTGCTCATTAAAAAAGAATTCATTCCCATGAGCAGAAAAGTCATCATGCATCAATTCAAATTCTTTTACACATATCGTAAAAGTGCTTCCCTCATTGGTATCGCTTAGTAAGGTTATTTGTCCATTAAGTATTTCAAGCAAATCTTTTGTCACAGATAGCCCCAGGCCATGTCCGTGATTTGTTTTAATAATTCCGCTATTCAACTGCGTAAACCGATTAAAGATCACTTCATGATCTGCAGGCGGGATACCAATACCAAAATCCTGAATAGATACTGACAAGATATTATTCTCTTTTTGAATGTGTATCTTTAACTGACCATGGTCATGACTATATTCTATGGCATTGGCTAATAAATTAGATAAAACAAGCTGAAGTTTGGCCGGATCAGTTTGAAACATTACATGGCCGGATGAAATTTCCTGTATTACTTGTACGTGAAGCGGCTTAGATAAAATCCGGTGCTGGTGCATTTCCAGCAAACTATTTACCAGTGAAACTATATCTGTCTGTACAATTTCCAGCGGCCATTCCCCAGATTCTAATTCAGCAGCTGCAAATATATTTCTGAACTGAAAATCCAGATCAAAGGCTTCTGCATGAATAAGTGCCGCCATAGCTGGTATTTTTTCTGGTTGTGTGTAACTAGCCGCATGTATATTTCTGGACAATCCCATAATAGAAGAGAGAGGATTGTTCATCTCATTCCGGATGTTGGCAAGGAAGTGTGTTTTCAGTTTTTCAGCTTCTATAAGCTTAAGATTAACCTTTTTTAACTGTCTGGTTAGTTTAGTTAATTCGGCCAATGATTTTTTGTTTTGGCTGAACCGTTGCTGCAGTTCGTTAATTAGTTCTTCGTCGCTTAGCTTATTCATGTTATAAAGATCAACTGAGAAATAAATGGGATAAAGCTTTAGATTTTTCTAAAAATGGTAGGTTTCAATTGTTGAAGCGGCAAAGTCATGCCTGTAATAGATTCCGAATGGCCGAGGAAAAAATAGCCGCCTGGTTTTATTTTGTCGCAGAGTTTATTAATTACTTTTTCCTGTGTAGGCTTATCGAAATAGATAATCACATTTCTGCAAAAAACCAGGTCAAAGTCTGCTGGCACATCCAGTACATCATCCATAAAGTTGAGCCGTGCAAACTGTACCTTCGAGCGGATGTGTGGAACAATCCTGACTGTTCTCTTCACTGCATCTTTGCTTTTTAGAAAGTATTTCCTCTTCAGTGTCATTGGAATACCGGCAATTCTTTCTTCAGAATAAACAGCAGTAATGGCTTTATTCAATACCTGTGTAGAAATATCTGTTGCCATTACAGAATAATTGAGCGGTGGATGGGTTTCTGCATACTCCTGTAATACCATAGCGAGTGTATAAGGCTCTTCGCCGCTGGAACAACCAGCACTCCATACTTTCAGTGGCCTGGATGGAGAAGCCCTGATTAACTCAGGTAATATATAGGTTTGCAGGAAATCAAAATGTACGGGCTCCCTGAAAAAATCTGTTTTATTGGTGGTAACCAGATCTATCATGGGTATAATTTCAGTATGTTTTCCCTGGTTACTGAAGGCAAAATCGCAGTATTCTCTAAAGGTAGAAAATTGTAGGGCATGCAATCTTTTTTGAAGCCGGCTTTCCAGCATAGTCTTTTTTACCGGAGGCAGCTTAATGCCATATTCATTATAGATAAATGTACTCAGCTTGTTAAATTCAGCCGTAGACATTTTTGCCTGAAATATATTCATTGGGATTCTATCAGTTTGAAAAGGCTAAAAGGGAACCCGGCAGGTAGTTCCCTTTTTATTAAAATACATATAATTGTTTCATTAGTATTTTTCATAATCTTCATCCATGGCATCAGTATTCATATTCAAATGGACACCGCCAGCCGAATGCTTAATATTGCTCACAGTCTTATTTTTATATGGATTCTGCTTATATGGAACTGAATTAGATTTATGCTTCAGCGAAATTCCTTGTAGAGGCTTGCTCACCTGCTTGTTTGTATCTACTTTGAAAAAAGCAATGGTATCTCTTAACTGTTCGGCCTGAGAAGAAAGCTCTTCTGAACTAGTGGCCATTTCCTCGGAAGCAGCCGCATTTTGCTGAATGACCTGATTGAGTTGTTGAATAGCGCTATTCACCTGTTCTGCTCCTGAATTCTGCTCCATCGAGGAAGCCGCTATTTCCTGTACTAGTCTGGAGGTTTTCTCAATATTAGGTACGATCTGTTCCAAAAGTTTTCCTGATTTTTCAGCAATGGCTACACTGGATTTGGAAAGAGCATTGATTTCATTGGCAGCCACTTGACTGCGTTCAGCTAGTTTACGTACCTCTGCAGCCACCACAGCAAAGCCTTTTCCATGTTCACCTGCTCTGGCTGCTTCCACAGCTGCATTCAAGGCAAGCAAATTAGTTTGACGGGCTATTTCTTCTATGATAGAAATCTTTTGTGCAATAATGCGCATGGAATCTACGGTCTGATTCACAGCCAGGCTTCCCTCTTTAATGTCTTCGGCAGCTTGCAAAGCTATTTTCTCTGTTTGCTGGGCATTATCCGTGTTCTGTTGAATGTTAGAGGTCATTTCTTCCATCGAAGAGGATACTTCTTCAGCAGAAGCCGCTTGTTCAGAAGCACCCTGAGACACTTGTTGAGAAGATGAACTCATCTGCTGGCTAGCCGAAGCGATGTTGTCAGAAGCATTAGTAATATTGCCTATTATACCTTTCAGTCTGCCTGCCATCTCATCCAGATATGATAAGAGTTCGCCTATTTCATCCTTGCGCCTTGTGTCTATATTCACAGTCAGATCACCTATCGCTACGGCCTTAATCGCTTCTTTGGCTTGAGCAATGGAAGCAGAAATAGAGGTAATGATCCAGAACGAAATAGCAGCAGCTATCAGAATACCGCTCATCAACAGAATAATCATATTGATTCTGGCATCATTATAAATGGTATCTGTTTCTTCTTTAGCGGTTGCAAGTGCTTTTTCATTTTTCTTTATAATCTGGTTAATCGTGCTAGCAGCTTCCATGGATGCTGCACGACCAATGGTTCGGGATATTTCATAAGCAGCGGCACCACTTGAATCTGTATTCGATACAGCCAATGCTTTCACTTTAGTAAAGCTTTTATCATACTCTGTCCAAGCCTTAGAGAAATTTTCAATAATTTCCATCCCTTTCTCATCAGATAACTCCTTTAACTGATCTATACGTGATTCAAAATCGGATTTTCTGCTATCAATCTCTTTCGTGAATTCCTGTATTTCTTCAGGAGTTTTAGCCAGAATAAGGTCTTTCTCCCGATTGGTAATAAACTGGATATCTTCAGCGATTTTTCCAGCCAGCACAATTCGTTTGGTGTTTCTATCTACAATGATACTAACCCGTCCATTCATGGTAGCTGCATTGCTGTTGCCCAGATAGAAAATAGCCCCTGCTAAGGATATTAAGGTGAAAAAAGCTAAAATCAGCTTTGCTTTAATAGTAAGTTGCATTGTAATTTTTAATTATACCAGTTGAAAAAATAATTGAATTAGTTACCCCTGATTTTACCGGCTTCGTTTAAATCAATGTGGAAAATTAAATAATTCATTTTTCGATTGTATGTTCTGTATGGCGTTAATCTTACACATTACATAAAAAGAGAAGGACTATCTTCTATTCTTTAATATTTCATGGATACTCTCATAATGGTGATTAATTGATTACTTGTATTTCTACTGCCGGGATGGACGATATACTGAATATTGGGCTGAATAATGATGTACCTGTTTATCAATGCCTGGTAAGTAAATTCGATCACATTTTCATTTTTCATAAGTAAACCTTCTGAAACATTTACCAGTTTATTGTTTAATTGTGCATTGGCTATAGCAATTCCTATAACATCATTCGCCCGCTTTGGTAGCATACCGGTATAAACTAATCCGGTACCAGTGTAAAAATTAATCAGATTTATATTTTTAGGCACCATTCCTAATTGCAGGAATAATCCGACCTTATTAGAAGGTTTGTTCTTATTGATAAATAGTAACTGGTCGGCAATACCGTATATTCCTCTGTTTCCTCTTTCATACCTGCTGCTATCGGTTAAACTTTGAAATACCTTAGAATGATACCAGCTACCAATTTTGAAACTTCCTTTATAATTCCCTCTTTGCTGCCAGTTATACTGGAATTCATGTATGGTAAAATAACCTTCGCCGGGAGAAATCTTCCAGTTCACTCCATAGGGGTTTGTGTCTTTATTTCCGGGATTACCCTTGTAAATGGCTGAAGACAATACTATATTCTTCCGTATTTCTGCTTTAGACCGGATTCCTATAGTAGAAAAAGAGAAATTAGAAACGGGCGTATTTAACGCTATATCCGGTTGGAATCCAAAAGAGCCATTAATGAAGTGAAACCCAAAGCTTGTTGTAGCAAACTCGGAATTTACATCATGTTGCCCGGCCAAGAGAGAAACCGGACCCAATTTTTGTTCATACCATAGTTCAAACAGATATGTACGCTCAGGAGCTTCAATATTGGATACTCCCTGTAAATCGCCTATAACATTTGTTGTGGGTTGAGCGCCATGATTATTAATTCCATACAAGTGCAATGTTCCATTGGGCCACAGATTCGCTTTTTTTGTGTCAAAATCTACTTTCAAATCTACGTTGCCAACCAATCCAAGATAGTGCATATTTTTCCTGGATACTGATCCCACGGCATCTATCGTATATGCGATACTGTAAGATATAGGAGAGGGTTTCTTTATCAGCTTAATTTCCTCAGGTATGGTGTCATTCTGCGCTTTTAAATCGTTTTGAATTAAATATATAATAAGTACACTTATGTAAAATTTCCTCATAAGCTTTTGATTTTGTAGTCATGATTAGCGTTTGTTTTAGGAAGAAAATCAAACATCTGCTGTCAATCTCCATGCTCTAACCCACTTCAATCTTCTTTTGTGAAAGGACAGTCATTCTCCTTTCTGAAGAAAACTGTAAGTAATTTCAATTAAAATTCTATGTCAGTATGAGTGAAAAAGCAATACATTTTGTATTGATCAAAGCACAAAACCAACTGAATCTGTTTTATGCTTTGATCAATGAACTGTCAACAATAAATGGTAAGACCAATAATTCAGGAATTGATATGCCTGCTAGCTTACAATATTACCTGGGTAAAAGCGGCTAGGTATATTTTTCAAACTCCTCATCCAGGTTATCTCCTCTGCCATTCATTTCCAGGTGGGCACCCTTTGAAGAATGTTTATTTTTGTTTGGAGCATAGTTAACAGCATTGCTCTTCTGGCTAAGTTTTACACCTGTTAAGGTATGAGAAGATTGGGTTCTGTTACTTCTGCCGTTTGTATCTACTTTGAAAAAAGAAATAGTGTCTCTTAACTGTTCGGCCTGAGAAGAAAGCTCTTCTGAACTAGTGGCCATTTCCTCGGAAGCAGCCGCATTTTGCTGAATGACCTGATTGAGTTGTTGAATAGCGCTATTCACCTGTTCTGCTCCTGAATTCTGCTCCATCGAGGAAGCCGCTATTTCCTGTACTAGTCTGGAGGTTTTCTCAATATTAGGTACGATCTGTTCCAAAAGTTTTCCTGATTTTTCAGCAATGGCTACACTGGATTTGGAAAGAGCATTGATTTCATTGGCAGCCACTTGACTGCGTTCAGCTAGTTTACGTACCTCTGCAGCCACCACAGCAAAGCCTTTTCCATGTTCACCTGCTCTGGCTGCTTCCACAGCTGCATTCAAGGCAAGCAAATTAGTTTGACGGGCTATTTCTTCTATGATAGAAATCTTTTGTGCAATAATGCGCATGGAATCTACGGTCTGATTCACAGCCAGGCTTCCCTCTTTAATGTCTTCGGCAGCTTGCAAAGCTATTTTCTCTGTTTGCTGGGCATTATCCGTGTTCTGTTGAATGTTAGAGGTCATTTCTTCCATCGAAGAGGATACTTCTTCAGCAGAAGCCGCTTGTTCAGAAGCACCCTGAGACACTTGTTGAGAAGATGAACTCATCTGTTGACTTGCCGAAGCGATGCTGTTTGCACCACTGGTAATATCTTCTACGATAAAGCGTAATTTCACTACCATTTCCTGCAAGGCTGTATCCAGTTCTCCTCCTTCATTTGCTTCTTTATCTGTGTTTGTAGTTAAATCGCCTGCGGCTACCCGTTTGGCCAGACTTACACTCCCTTGCAGCTTGGTAATCATAAATTTAATCTGATCAAGCAGTTCCCCTATTTCATCATCATTTGTTTTTGTAACAGTAATAGAAAAATCGCCTGCCGCTACGGAAGTAATCGCCTGTTTGGCTTGTGTAAGTGACTTTACAATAGAAGTAATAATCCAGAATGAAATAAGTACAGAAGCTATTACGCTTACTGCCAGTAAAATTAACATGTTCCGTCTGCCTTCGGCATAAATTAAATCGGTTTCAGCCTGATCTTGTGTAAGTTCTTTTTCATTCAGTTTTACAATTTTATCCATAAGCCCTGCCGCCTTTTCTGATGCTTGTTTGGCCTCTGTTATAGAAAGCTGATAAGCTTTTGCATCGGCGGTATCATTGTCCTTAAAACTAAGGTCTCTGATTTGTTCATATTGCTTCAAATAGTCATCCCAGCTTATAATAAATTCATCAATAATCGCATTGTCTTCTTCATCGGAAACAGCCCTTAACTTCTCAATTCTGCTTCTTAATAAAGCTTCATTCGTTTCAATGGCGCGAACATGATTTTTATTTTTATCTTCATCTGCCTCTAATAGAAGATCTTTTTCCCGCTTTGAGATCAATTGTATATCCTCACTTATTTGCCGGGAGAGGTTAATGCTTTTGGTATTGATGTCTACAATATCATCAATCCGTTCGCTGAGTATATAGGAATTGGCATCACCAATGTAATAGATCACAACAGAGAAAATGACCAGTAAAGAAAAAGCTATGATAAGTCTTGCCTTGATTGTAAGCCGCATATTGATTATTAAAATAAAGTTTAAAAAAATGTGAAAAAATTACTAAACGACAGGTTGCGAAGTAGAGTCCTTTACCATAATAAGCTCATTAGAGGAAAGCACACGGTCCATATTGAGGAGCATAATGAACTGTTCATCTATTTTTACCATGCCATCTATAAACTCAGACTTGTATTTGCTGCCAATGGTAGGAGCTGGTTTAATCTGTTCCTTTCCAATCTCAAGCACTTCCTGAACTGCATCTACCAAAGCGCCCAGCACCAGATTTTCCCCATCCATTTCAATATTGAGTACCATAATACAGGTATTAACTGTATCAGTAGTTAGTTCCATATCAAATTTTGCACGTGTATCAATTACCGGCAACACACTACCCCTCAGGTTGATCACGCCCCTCATATAATCGGGAGATTTGGGCACTTTTGTTATTTTAGTGATTTCCAGAATTTCCAGTACTTTTGCTACGTTCACAGCAAATATTTCATCTCCCAGCCTGAAGGATAAATAGGGATGGCTAATGGTAATTGTTTCCTTACTAATCATGGATATTATTAATTAAATAGTTGCAACTGTTAATTCTCTTGAGAATTGTTTAATCATTTTACTGGTATCCATCACCAGGGCAATCGTGCCATCTCCTAATATGGTGGCTCCTGAAATGAGTTCCTGGTTTTTGTATAATTTCCCGAGCGGTTTGAGTACGGCCTGGTATTCTCCGATGATGGCGTCTACTGATAAGCCTACCCGTTTATCGTCATATTTTACTACTACTATTTGCTCAATCGACTCATGTGTCTGAGGCATTTCAAATTCGTTCCGCAGGTAGAAAAAAGGCACTTTTTCACCATCAAGGGTAATCAGGTTGTTAAATGAATGAATTAATTGTATATGAACGGCTTCATAACATTTATCTACCGCAGTAAGTGGAATTACAAAATGGGTGTCATCTATTTTTACCAGCAATCCATCGATGATAGAGAGGGTAACAGGCAATTTGATAGTAAGGGTTGTGCCGATTCCAGGCTGTGATTTGATTTCTACTTCTCCGCGTATGTCAGCAATTTTACGTCTGACTACATCCATGCCTACCCCTCTGCCGGAAACATCTGTAACTTTGGAGGCCGTAGAAAATCCTGGTAAAAAAATCAGATCTAATAGTTCTCTATCGGATAGGTTGGCTTCAGCAGATATGATCCCTTTGCTAATGGCTTTTTCACGTATCTTTCTGGGGTCTATTCCGGCTCCGTCATCTTGTATCTGAATATGTACATTGGTGCCTGAATAAAAAGCTTTCAGCAGGATTTTACCCTGTTTGGGTTTTCCTTTCTCTAATCTTGTAGCTGTATCTTCAATGCCATGATCTATACTGTTGCGCAATATGTGGAGCAGCGGGTCGGCCAGACTTTCTATTACAGATTTATCCAGTTCTGTATCTGTGCCTTCAGCCACCAGAATAATATCTTTGCCAAGTTCAACGGAAAGGTCTCTCACCAGTCGCTGGAAGCGGACAAGTATGGTTTCCAGCGGAACCAGGCAAATGCTGAATGTATTGTCTCTTAACTGACGGGATATTTTTTCTACATTCTCTGCAATGGCATTGAGTTCTGGTAAGGTACTTTGTTCAGCAAATAAACTTAGCCTGGCCTGTGTAGTCACCAGTTCGCTTACCAGATTCATCAGGTCATCCAGCTTCTCAGAAGAAACCCGGATGCTGGAAACCAGCTGTTCTTTTGATTCTATCTTAGTGTATTCGCTGGCTTTTTTTTTTACTATATCTGTAGCTATCTCTTCTTTTGACGATGGCAATGAGACTGAAGCTTGCCTGGTTATTTCATGTATCAGTTCCTGTGCTTGAATCAATACAGCTTGCGCCTGTTTTTCTATCCGGATCTCACATTCATCTTCTACAAAAATGAATACATCTCTAATGGCATTTTCATCAGCAGATGTGGTTAGATATACCTCCCAATGCGCATAGCATTTGGAAATATCAAGTATAGCGGCTTCCGGCACTGCTTCTGTATGTGCTATAACCTGGCAATTACCTATCCCATGAAGCTCATCCAGCAGATACAGCGGATTGGTTCCGTTCAGTAAAATATTTTCACCAGGCTTAAAAGTAATATGATAGGTATTGGCCTGAATATTCTCAGCTTGAACCTTGGTAGCATCTGCAACAACTTGGCCTGAAATTTCCTGATTTTGAGCAGGTTCCTGGCTGATCATGGTTTTGATCTGCTGCATTAACTGTTGATGGGTAGCCTGTGCATTTTCTGCTGTAAGCTGCGGATCGGCAAGCAATACCTTAAAATGATCCAGGGAAGCAAATGTTATATTGAGTAATTCACGGGAAACTTGTCGTTTTCCCTCTCTTACAAAATCATATATCGTTTCCAGATCATGGGTTACAGCTCCCATTTTGTCGAAGCCGAACATACTGCTGTTGCCTTTTAAGGTATGCATTACCCGAAATACCTTTTCCACCAGACTTTTATCGTCTGTTTGCTGTTCCAGGGCAAGTAATGTTTTCTCTAATGTGGCAATGAGGTCATTAGCTTCCTCAATAAATTTTGCCTGAAATTGATCCATCATGATCTGATAAGTTTTTGTACCACCGCCAGTAATTTATCCTGCACAAAAGGTTTTACTATCCATCCGGTTGCCCCTGCTGCTTTAGCTTCTTCTTTTTTGGCTGCCTGCGACTCAGTGGTCAGGAGTAAAATAGGTGTGTACTGGTAATCGGTTTTCGCCCGGATTTCCTTAATTAAGCTAATGCCATCCATATTAGGCATATGGAAATCAGTAAGCACCAGGTCAATATGACTGCCATTTAAAAATTGCAGGGCATCTACGCCATCTATTCCGACCAGCACTTTGTAACCGGCATTTTCAAGTGTAAAACTTACTACTTCCCGGATACTTTCTGAGTCATCTACAATAAGTATTGTCTTTTCCATGGTATAAACTGTATTTATTTTTCTATAAGCTCCGACTCTGCTGACTGAAGAATAGCCGGCAAGTTGTGAAAGCCTGCCCGGCTTAGTATCTTATTTAGCTCATCCGGCAATTCGATGCTGAATGAGAGTTTTTTATGAAGTAATTCTGAAGATTTTTTGATCGCAAAAAGTAATTGTATACCAGTCAGGTCTATGGCTGTTACGTTCGTCACAGTTACCTGAATGGTTGGGTAGCGGTTGATTGCAGCTGTTAGTTCCTCTTTTACTGTATGGAGGCTGCCGACTACAAGACTTCCTTCCAGTATGATCTGGACGCTTTTTTTCTTGTTATTGGCGATGGTAATGGATGCCTGTTTCATAATTTTTATCGTTTGTCCGGCTTTAAAATAATTCTAAGTTATCATCTGATTCAGGGGAAGAAGTGCCAGTTACAGGATCTTTTCCTAGCACCTGCTCATGTATGATCCGTTCGCTTTCCATCGTATAGAGATTCCTTAGATGGGCAATCATTTTGTTTTCTGTGGAAGCAGAATTATCTTTTGATGAGGCCGCATGTGGAAGAAGTATAGAAAGATTTTCGTTGATCTCCTCAATCCTTTTTTCAAAAGCCTCACAGTTTTTAATCTGTTCTAAAGCCTTATTAATATCTGAACAAAACTTATCTGTTAATCTTAAATTCTGTAAATGTTGGCTTGCATCCTGGTTGGCTGATGAATTAAATTCTGTATAAGCTTGAGAGACAGTAATTGTTTGATCCAGTATAGATTGAAGATCGGCTTTAATATCTGCAAAGGCATGCTGGTATTCCTTGTTCGTATGAGTAAGTTGTGCGATATGCAGTCTGGCAATATCGGGCACTATGGAAAGATACCTGTATATTTCCCGGGCTTGTGAGCGGACGTGTTGCCTGGAAACCGTTAAAAGCTCCTCTATAATAGATTCGTTGGTTTGCTGGATGTGTTCCAGCTTCTGACGGATAATATCATGGAACTGGAGCTTGGTAACGATTGAACTTATATTTTTTAAGGATTTTTCTGCCTGCGCGGCTATATTTTTTTCGGGGCTCAAATCAGAGGTAAGCCACCTGGAAATAGTATCAACAATTGTATTGGCTTGCCGGTAATACTCACGAATATGCTGGCTTAATGCACTAAAATCTTCATACGAATAAACATGTAGGGTAGCGATTTTTTCGCCCGACTGACGGAAGATAGCAACTAACTCTGCTGCAGAAAAAACAGTAGGATTTGTATCATTAAAGTATGTGTTGCTGTCTGGCATTGAGTTTAATGTAGTAGATTAAAAAATAGAACAAATGTGGCTTAAAATAGCTCTACTGAAATTTTCTGGATAAAAAGCGTATATGTATGCTCATTTCCAAGTCTGGCCTGGGTTAAGGTAACCAGTACAGAAATTTCCTCTCCGGTTTTATCGGCAAAAGAAATTTCTGTCCGTATGCCTAATTCTTTTTTCAGACTACCTTCTGAAAAAACAACCTTATTAAATCCATTATCGCCTTCTTCAAAAGCAACGGGCAGGAGCAGCGTAATGCTTCTGCGCAATACTTCATTTCTGGAGAGCCGCCAGATATCTTCAGCCGCTTTGTTAAAAAATTCTACGGTGCCTCTGTGATTAAAAGCAACAACCCCATCTACACATCCTTCCAGAATCGCTATATTTTTCGCCTTTTCAGTCTCCAGTTCTTTAATTTGGATCTTCATCTCTGCTTTGGCGTCTTCCAGTTTTTTACTCAGGCTATGTTGTAATTCTTCCAGTTCGGAGGTATACAACCGCAGTTTTTCTCCTTGTGTATGTAATGCTTCGGCCTGTTGTCTAGCTTCTAACTGCAAGAGTTTCTCGGCCGTAACGTCCTGCACAAACTTCACAATTTTACTCGGCTTACCGTTGATATCCAGAATGACATTGAACACCCCTCTGATCCATACTTCCCGTCCTGTTTTAGAAATTCTTAAAAATTCACCTGAAATAAATTCGCCCTGGTGAAGCTTGTTCCATAGATCTTTGTATTCTACAGAATTCTTATAGGTTTCTGTTACGAAAATATTGTGGTGTTTTCCCTGCACATCGGCCAGCCTGTATTCCATCAGATTCAGGAAATTATCGTTGGCTGTAATAATGGTGCCATCTGTTGCAAATTCTATCACACAATTAGATTTGCTGATGGCTTCTAATTTTGAATTAAAATCAAGGTTTTTGATTTTGGTTTCTGTAATATTTGCTGATACCGCAATAAACTTATCCAGCTGTCCTTTTTCGTCAAATACAGGATTAATGGCAAGAGAAATCCAGTAAGCAGTACCATCTTTATGGTAATTGAGAATCTCTTCACTAAAAGGTCTATTACTTAAAATATTCTCCCGGATTCTTTGAATAGTTGCCTGGCTGGTTTCAGGGCCTTGCAGGAAACTTCCGGGTTTTTTACCGGCTACTTCCTCTAACGTATACCCTGTCATTCTGATAAAGCCCTGGTTTACATATTCAATTAACCCATGTTGATTAGTGATGATAACACAATTATCTGTATTGTCAGCTACCAGAGAGAGTCTTCTGGCGTGTATCTCATCCAGCTTTTTCTCGGTAATGTCATGGGCCAGCTTAATTACTTTATATGGGGTTCCGCTTTTATCTAATACCGGCGTATACGAACCATTTATCCACTTCTCCTGGCCGGTTTTTGTATATCTTTTTACATCTTTAATTTTAGTAATCCCTGATTTTAGGTCTTGCCAGAAATCTTGGTACATATCCGTTTTTACTTCGGCTTTGTCTACAAAAATCTGGTGGTGCTTTCCTTTGATTTCGTCCTGAGTGTATTGCATCAGCCGGCAGAAATTTTCATTGGCCGTCAGAATATAGCCATCCATGTCGAATTCAACCGTTGCCAGGGTATTATTAATAGAACTGAATAAGCCTGTGAGTTCTACTTCTTTACGTTGCATTTCTTCTTGGGTAGAACTGAGTTCTTCCAGATTTTGACGCATTTCTTCTTCCTGAGAACGCATTTGTTCGTTCATCATGCGGGCTTCTTCCAGCAGTTTCCTGGTCTTTTCGTTGGTTTTTACAGAAGAAAGTGTAGCAGCAATGCTTTCCGAAATTTTCTCTACAAATTCAATTTCAAAAGGCTGAAATTCATGGAAAGAAGCTATCTCAATTACTCCATGTATTTCATCATTTATTTTTAAAGGCACTATCAGCAGACAACCCGGATTTGCTTTTCCCAGGCCGGAAGTAATGGTTATATAACTTTCAGGTATATCTGTCATGAACACAGTATCTTTATCGCGTACCACCTGTCCTACAAGCCCCTCTCCGTATTCAAAGCGTTTTTTTATACCTTTTTTACGGTTCCAGGCATAGGTAGCTGTTAATTCTAAATATACCTGTTGCCCGGCATCATCATAGAGGATAAATAAACCACCCTGATTAGCATTGAGGTATTTTACCAGGTTAATAATAATCTGTTCGGAAAGCTGTTGGATGCTGTCGTTGGCGGAACGAAGAATATCGCTGAATTTTGCCATCCCTTCTGTAGCCCAAATGCGTTTTTTATCTTCTGCCGATACTTTCTGTAATTTCTCCCGCATGTTTGCCAGCGACAATCCTAATTTATCTCCGGCTTTCAAATCTGTTTGTTCAATGTCGAAGTTCCCTTCTCCTATCTTCTCAGCAAATGCTGATAAATAAAGCTGGTTCTGCACCAGTTTATCAATGGAACTAGCCATTTTACCGATTTCATCCTGAGCATTATAGTATGTTTGCCGAGACAAATCTCCGGCTGCAGCACTTTCCAATGCGTTCAGGATGGAGTTTACCGGCTTTTTAATGTAGCGCCTGAACAGAATAACAGCCAGAAACAGACTTATAATTACAAGTCCGCTTGCTCCATACACAAGTGCAGTATATGCCGTTCTGGTTGATTCGAACGAATGTATATATCCTTCTGTAAGCTGTGTGTTATTTGTTAAGAGACTGTTTAACTGACCAAATAATCTTTCTTTCGTTGCATTTTTCTGTATCTGTTTTTCTGCTACATTCCACATTTTCCGGGTTTCCCGAAGCAAAGCTGCCAGTTTCGCATCAGTTGTAGCCTGGATATATATTTCACCGCCTAGCCCTTCTACTGTTCCTCCTTTTTGTAATGCACTCAGCGATTGGTAGAACAATGTCATGTTCTCATATACCTTTTGAGAATTAGCAGAATCGCCGCTCTGCTGGGCTATGAATTGAAGTAATGTTGATTGCCTTTCCAGGAGATAAAGGTTGTTGGTATATTGTTCCCGGAAAGTATATAGTTTATATAGGGAGAAAAACAAAGTACAGTTGGCTGCGACCAGTATTGCTATGATCAACCCCTGTTTTACCTCAATACGTAGATTTTTTAATCTGATCATTGATCTGAAGCATTAAAAAATGATAATATCTACAATCCTCACAGCATCAGATAAGCCGTTTCCGGATAATTAATAATTATCTTGACAATCTCTTTACTTTAATTTATTGGCTTAACCCTATGTAAAATCTGAATTACAAGATTGGGCATTTACTTCAAATACTTTTTGGCAGATAAATTTGAAACAATGCAAATGTAATAGGGGCGTATACTTTGTTACATATTGCTGTGTGCAGCATAGGAAGAAGCTGAAATAACAATTATTATAAGAAAGATAAATATTCAAAAAATGCCAAATACCTGCTTATGACACTTTATATTGTGGTGTTGAGGTAATTTTAACCATTTTAGAGAAGGTGTAATATTATGGCAGGCTTATCACTTACTAGTATAGTATTTGGATGCAACAACTGAATACTATACAAAATAAGCCCATTCCTTGGTAAAGAATTTCCCTACTCATCAAACAGAAACACATTGTCGATCAGGCGGATGTCGTCGATGTAAGCAGCAATACATAGAGAAGCTTGATTCCTTACTTCTTCTATCGGCTGCAGGGTAATACTGTCTGCTATTTCAAAATACTCCAGTTTCACTTCGGGTACTTTTCCCAGCTGAAGTTCTACTTTTTGTTTTACTTCAGCCACAGGCATTTGCAATGCCCATTGTCTGGCTTTTTGCAGAGTTTGATAAAGGATAGGGGCAACTGCACGTTGCGCAGGGTTGAGCCGCATATTTCTGGACGACATAGCCAGTCCATCTTTTTCCCGGCTGATAGGGCAACATACCAGCCTGGTATTAAATGAAAGATCGGTTACCAGTTGCCGGATAATAGCAAATTGCTGTAAGTCTTTCTGGCCGAAGTAGGCCGCATCTGGCATTACCATATGAAATAATTTGCTTACTACTACACCTACGCCACTAAAATGCCCGGGCCTGAATTTACCTTCCATCACAGTTTCCAGGTATCCAAAATTTAATTTGATCTGTAAGGGCTGCGGATACATGATCCGATCCGATGGAATAAATACGGCCGTACAGCCAGCCTCTTGCAAGAGATGCTGATCTGTTTCGAGGGTTCTGGGATATTTAGCCAGATCGTTGCTGTTATTGAACTGGGTAGGATTTACATAAATACTGCAAATTACTACTTCACACTCTTTTTTTGCTATGCTTATCAACGACAAATGCCCGGCATGCAATGCACCCATTGTAGGAACAAATCCAATGGTTTTTCCAGATTGCCTTTGTGCTTGTACATATGACTGAAGCGGATGAATTTCTGTAAAAATGTGCATAAGGTATATCCGGCATATTTCAACATGCCTGTCAAAAAAGAGATAATAATGATAAGTAAAAGTATCAAACAGGGGTTTGTTTAATAAAAGCTGGCTGGTGTATACCTCCTGTTACATAGCGCAAAATGAGGTAATACCGAGGCAAATTGGCACAATAATACATCTTTCGCAATAAAAAATGTTGAATTGCGAGAATTTTTGTATATTTTTGCAAGCCCATAGTGCTTAGTCCAAAACTCACATATATATGTCAAAATTCCGAATCCTTTATGTAGCAAGTGAAATCAATCCTTTTCTTCAAACCTCAGAGGTGGCTGATTTTGTCAGAAAACTTCCGCAAGCCATGCAAGAGCGGGGTATGGAAATCCGGATATTGGTTCCCCGTTTTGGTTTGATCAACGAACGCAAAAACAGGTTACACGAAGTGGTGAGGCTTTCCGGTATCAATATCGCAGTAGGTGAAGAAGAAAAGCCTTTGATTATTAAAGTTGCTTCTGTTCCCAGTGCCAAACTGCAAGTATATTTTATTGATAACGAAGACTACTTCCACAGAAAATCCGTTTTCTTTGATAAGGAAAACCGATTCCATGCTGATAACGACGAGCGGGCTATATTCTTCTGCAAAGGTGTAATTGAAACGGTAAAAAAATTAGGCTGGTCACCCGATATTGTGCATTGCAACGACTGGATGACAAGTTTAATACCCATGTATCTGAAAACAACCTATAAGAATGATCCCATGTTTAAAGATACCAAAACTGTATTCACGATCTATAATAGCTTCTTTGCCCATAAATTCGATAGCGACTTGCTGAGTAAAGTAAAGATGATGGATATTGAGGATACGATGCTGGATAAGCTTAAATCTGCCGATTATGAAGGATTTATTAAGATTGGCGTAGAGTATGCCGATGCCGTTATTAAAGCAGAAGAGGATTTCAGTACAAGTCTCAATAAATTGTTTGAGGAGTTAGACAATCATAAAAAGATCAATTTTATTGAGCAGAATGAAAATTTCTCAGAGTCCTACTATAATCTTTATAATGAACTTTTTAATTAAAAGAATAGCTTTTTTCGCTCTCCTGTCATTTGCTTTTTTTTCTTGTGAGGACCCCAAAGATATTGGCTTGGATTTACAACCCGAGAACCAGAACTTTGGGGTTCTTTTTACAGAAGACCTGGATGTACAAACGACTACTATCCTTGTCGATTCTGTTCGTACCCATAGAAGTCCCTACTTTCTGGCTGGCCGTTACCAGGATCCGGTTCTGGGTACCATTACAGCTAAAAGTTTTTTGCAGGTCCGCTATAGTTCAATTGATAGTACATTAAATTTAGGTACATCTCTCACATTTGATTCTCTGGTGCTGATTCTGGATTATGAGTATGATTATGGCAATACCGGCCAGGCTCAGAATCTTTTTGTACACCGTCTGACAGATAGCTTGCGCCGGAAAGTATATTACAATTATGATAAATTACCTTATGAATCTACTCCGGTAGGTAGCTTAAATTTTGTAGCAAATACAAAGAGAGATACTTTAAGATTCCGCTTGAGTAATGAACTGGGGAATCAGTTGATGAGTTTTGCCGGTAAATCGGAAGCAGAGTTTTTCAGCAGTTTTTATGGGTTAGCGCTCATGGGTGGTGAAACGGATAATGGGGCTGTTATCGCACCTATCATTACAGCCAGCAGTACAGCTACTGTTTTACGTTTGTATTATCATAATAGTGCCTCCGCTGACCAGAAAACGTATGAATTTTTTCTGGATGGCCTTAATTTTAATCATATCCAGAGTGAAAGAACAGGTGTGCTAGCAGGCTTGCAAAATCCCTATGACGCCCTTCCGTCAGCAAATGCAGGGGAGTTATCTTATGTGCAGGCTGGTATAGGTTTAATGACAAAGGTTGAGTTTCCGGATATTAAAAAATTAATAGAAAAAGGAAATATAGGCATCAACCGGGCAGAATTAGTGATTGCTCCGGTTGATGGTACCGTTGTAAATGCGGCAACTCCTCCACCAGTGCTAACCCTTTACGGAACAGGTACAGATAACAAACTGGTTAGTGACTCTGCCATCAGGTATATCCCTTTGGAGGGTGATTTTACACGTGGTATTCCTAATATAGCTAATTATAACAGCACAAAAAAGACATATACTTTTTCAATTAATCAGTATATAAATAACTTACTTTACCAACCTTCTGCCACTAATGGATTATTTCTGTCTTTACCTTCTGTAGGCTTTCTGACAATAGCAGCAAATTCTAATAATACATTTAGTCTACCGGCAAATACGCCTTATTATGAGCGCAGTGTAGATAGGCTGGTAATAGGAAGCCGTAAACATCCAACCAATCCGATAAAGCTCAGAGTATATTATACACTGGTTGACTCTCAATAAAGGTAGATGAGATAGAGAGAAGAAATATTAATAACTCACTCCTTCAGGCATTTATTTTACAGAATGTAATGTACCATCTGTAAGATAAATGCTTATTTTTTTCTATATATTAACTTCTATATTTGCCGTTAATTATATAAAAAAGGCATATAAGTTTAAATTCTCATTTGTATCCTGTTTTTTCTCAATCAGATTTTATTTTTTTAAGTAATCTTTAATTATCACCCACCTCTAAATAAAACTATTATGTGTGGAATCGTAGCATATACTGGCCAGAAAGATGCCTATCCAATAATTATTAAAGGTTTAAAAAGGCTTGAATACCGCGGATATGACAGCACAGGGGTTGCCTTATTAAATGGAGGGCTCAACGTTTATAAAAAGAAAGGCAAGGTAAGCGAACTGGAATCTCATCTCCAGCACGAACATCTATCAGGGAATATTGGTATTGGACACACCCGGTGGGCAACACATGGCGAACCCAACGATGTAAATGCACATCCACATTATTCTGCAAGTAAAAATCTGGCTATTATCCACAATGGTATTATCGAAAACTATAGTGTAATTAAGCAGGATCTGATTAACAAAGGACATATATTTTTAAGCGAAACAGATTCGGAGGTTCTGATACATTTTATTGAAGATATTCAGAAAAAAGCCCAGTGCTCTCTTGAGGAAGCTGTAAGGCTGGCTTTGCAGGAAGTAGTAGGCGCCTATGCCATCGTGATTATGTCGAGAGATAGTCCCCGGAAACTAATTGCCGCCCGGAAAGGAAGTCCGCTGGTAATAGGCGTGGGAAAAGATGAGTATTTTCTGGCTTCTGATGCTACTCCAATTATAGAATATACCAATGAGGTTATTTATTTAGATGACCATCAGATCGCTGTTATCTCTGATAATCAACTGGATATTAAAAATCTGGAAGATATCCATATCATTCCTTATGTACATAAACTGGAGCTTGAGCTGGAATCAATTGAGAAAGGCGGCTTCGAGCATTTTATGTTAAAGGAGATTTTTGAGCAGCCCAAATCTGTAAAAGACAGCATGCGAGGAAGAATCAGTGCCGAAAAAGGACAAATTATGCTGGGCGGTCTACGGGAATACCTGGATAAATTAACCCAGGCGCAACGTATTATTATTCTGGGTTGTGGAACCTCCTGGCATGCCGGTCTGGTAGCAGAGTATATTTTTGAAGAATATGCCCGTATTCCCGTAGAAGTAGAATATGCGTCGGAGTTCCGGTACAGAAACCCGGTTATCAATCCTGAAGATATTGTAATTGCCATTTCACAGTCTGGTGAAACAGCGGATACCCTGGCTGCCATAGAGTTAGCCAAATCAAAAGGAGCTGTTATTTTCGGCGTTTGTAATGTAGTGGGAGCTTCTATTCCTAGGGCTACGCATGCTGGTGCGTATACCCATGCCGGACCTGAAATTGGGGTAGCCAGTACGAAGGCTTTTACAGCACAGGTTACGGTGCTTTCGATGATGGCCATAGTAGCTGCCAAATCAAGAGGAACGATCTCAGACAAAGTATATAGGGAACTATTGACTGCTTTTGAAGATATTCCTGTTAAAATCCAACAGGCACTTAACAGCAATGCCCAGATTAAATACATCGCAGATATTTTCAAAGATGCCCGTAACTTCTTATATCTGGGTAGGGGCTATAATTTCCCGGTAGCTTTAGAAGGTGCGCTCAAACTAAAAGAAATCTCTTACATTCATGCAGAAGGATATCCGGCAGCCGAAATGAAACATGGCCCTATCGCTCTGATAGATGAAGAAATGCCAGTAGTTTTTATTGCCACCAAAGACAGCTCTTATGAAAAAATTGTTTCCAATATTCAAGAAGTGAGAGCCCGGAAAGGCCGGGTGATTGCCGTAGTAACTGAAGGCGACCAGTTAATCAAACAAATGGCTGAATTTGTGATTGAGATTCCGGCTACCCATGAAGCATTAACTCCTATTCTGGCTGTTATTCCCTTGCAACTTCTTTCCTATTATATTGCTGTCATGCGGGGTTGTAATGTAGACCAGCCTCGGAATCTGGCTAAATCTGTAACGGTAGAATAGAGAATCAAGACTTTGCTAAGGTTTGTTACCGATGGATATACCAAATGTCAGCCGCGAATCATTCCGTTTCCGGGTAGATTCTACCACACTTTCATACGAATTTTCAAAAGCAGAACGCAGGCTTATCCATTTATTAAGCGGCAGTTCCAGGGTAATAATCGTATTCCAGCGCAGGTTTGAAATATCACTCAAAGAAGGCTGGAGAAAAGTAATATGGGTAAGGCGTATCCTGTTTTGCAGAAATGTATGTAAACCCTTTAATCTGGTTGAATTCCGCCATGTTGTAACGGTAGGCCGTTCTCTGAAATCTGTAGATTCATAAATAATCGCATTGGTTAAGGAAAGAGATTGTTCTTTGGTACGCCACAAGCGGAATCCGGCTCCTGCACCAGCTAATTGCCGCAACGTAATTCCCCTCAGGTTACTGGTTTCTATGGTTGCCAGGCCAAAGCCATATACCCGCCTGTTCTTATAAATATCGATAAATAAATCTACATAGGTATCCCGTTCGGCCAGAATGTTGTTTTGCTTGCCATACGTAAACCTTGGATTGGTAGTAAGAGTGACAATTGGCCCATTGTAAATAATCTCAGCCCGTAGCACCATTAAGGTGCGGTTTACATTCCCCCTCGTAAAATTGCCATCACCGATAAAACGGTACCTGAGGCTATCTAAAATGATAAATGGTTCACGTGCTGATAAACTATCTTCAACAGAAACGGTTAAAGAATCGCCAGGAGTTGTTTGGGCAAAGGCCGTCGGAATGGCAGCTATACAGAAAAAGAATAATCCATAAAGATAGAAAGCGTACTTATTTTTGTTCATGCAATTAAACTGGTCGTGGTGGCAGGAGCAATATTATGCAAAATAAAAATTATGCTTGAACATAACGAAGCCTAGTTGAAATGGTTTTCAAACATATATCAACCTAAAGAGGAATTGAAGTGAATAAACAAAAACGTCAGGCTGTTCAATCTGACGTTTTACTGAATTTACAATCTGATTTTACCGGCTTTTGATAAACTGCCTGACAATACTCACAAACTCATCTGGTTTTTCTGCATGCACCCAGTGGCCGGCATTACGAACGGTAATAAATTCTGCCTTTGTAAATATTTTCCGGATGAAGGTTCTGTCTTCTGCTTTTATATAATCAGACCGTTCTCCATTCAAAAAAAGGGTAGGATTATCAATACTCTTTTCATCGGATAAGGCTTCGCCTACATTCTCAATCTGTTCATCAAGCACCGGCAAGTTGATACGCCAGTCGAAAGTGCCCTGATCGGTCCGGTGAAGATTTTTGAGCAGAAACTGCCTCACGGTCGGATGGGGTTCATGTCTGGCTAATTGTTCGTCTGCTTCCTGCCGGGAAGAGAGTTGTTGTAGATTGATGGATTTCAGGCCTTCCAGAATGCTGCCGTGATGAACCGGATAATATTTGGGTGAAATATCTACCACAACCAACTTGCTAAACAGATCCGGATATTGTATGGCAAATTTCATGGCCGTTTTTCCGCCCATCGAATGCCCGATAATAACAGGCATAATCAGGTTGTGTTGGCCAATAAACTCAAGCAGGTCCTCACTCATAGCCTCATAGGTAAATTCATGGCTCCTGGGAGATCGGCCGTGGTTCCGCTGGTCAATCATAAACACTTTGTATTCTTCAGAAAGTGCTTTACCAATGGCTTGCCAGTTGTCGGAAGAACCAAAAAGCCCATGTAAAACAATAATTGGTGCTCCGCTTTCTCCTACTTGTTTATGGTACAGTTGCATAGGTTAATGAGTTATGGACAATAAATAGTTGAAAATAACTACCACTTATCCAATGGAAATTATCTTTTCTCCTTCCTGTATTTCTTTTAAATAGCCAAAAGATTGCAATGAAAAGTTCTGGGTTTGCAGCCACTTTTCAAATTCAGCTTGTTTGCCTTCTTCCACCGCAATGAGTAAGCCACCACTGGTCTGAGGATCGGCCAGTACAAACTTCTGATGATCAGAAATATTTCCGATTTTATGTCCGTAACTATCCCAGTTACGGTGCGTACCACCCGGAATACATTTCTGGGCAATATATTCATCCAGGACTGAAATTTTAGGTACTTTTTCAAACTCAACCACGGCATGCAGGTTGCTCCCTTCACACATCTCTGTCAGGTGTCCCAGCAATCCAAAACCAGTTACATCGGTAAGCGCTTTTACATAGGGCAGTTTACCTAAAGCGGCTCCCAGGCTATTGAGCTGCACCATCTGAGCCGGGGCAATTGTCTCATGTTGCGGTTTAAGCAAGCCTTTTTTCTGGGCAGTAGTAAGAATGCCTACACCCAAAGGTTTAGTGAGATAAAGCCGACATCCGGCAGTAGCGGTATTGTTCTGTTTCAGATGGGCAATAGATACTTTTCCGGTTACTGCCAGTCCGAAAATAGGTTCGGGGCTATCAATGCTATGTCCACCGGCCAGGGGAATACGTGCTTCTTTACAAACAGCCCGGCTGCCTTCCAGCATTTGCCTGGCAATTTCTGGCGGAAGTTTATCTACCGGAAAACCCAGTACAGCAATGGCCATCACCGGTTCGCCTCCCATCGCATATACATCACTAATGGCATTGGCTGAGGCAATACGTCCAAAATCAAACGCATCATCGACAATAGGCATAAAAAAATCGGTGGTACTGATAATGGCTTCGCCATTTCCTATATCCATCACAGCCGCATCATCTTTACTTTCGTTGCCGACCAATAGCTGAGGATACAGCGTTGAGACAGTATCTGATTTTAAAATACTGTCTAAAATTTTAGGTGAAATTTTACAACCACAGCCAGCTCCATGACTATACTGCGTTAACTTAATATTTTGCATATGTATATTTTAATAGAATTTTATTTTGAAAAAATTGTTAAAAATAAAGTTTATTATACTTTATTAATATTTTTTGCTAAAAATCCAAATTTGCCAGGTAAAGGCTTTTTTAAATATTATTGACTATTTTAGCAATTATTTAATATGGGCCAGCTATACCCAGACAATAATCCCTGTAAATTTGCACCGCTTGTAAAGTGCCTAATGTGAAAAACCTTCGTCACCAGGTTACAGTAAAAACTCCTACAGGTTTGCTTCCAGCCAGCAGAGCCTCACCACACGAGCTATTTTTAAGTAATGAAGCAAGTTAAAAGCTATTTATGACAAATTTATTACACTACCCATTAACCAAACCTTTTTTTAACCAATTACTAACCAAACCTTTTTACACATGATGAATAAGAATATACTCGTATGGGTATGTTTACTGCTTGTTACAGCGTTCGGTCCGGAACTGCTGGCACAAGGGGTTACAACCGCCTCATTGAATGGAACCATTACAGATGCAAATGGAGAAACGTTACCAGGTGCTACTGTTATTGCCGTGCATACACCTTCTGGAACACAGTATGGTACAGCCACCTTGCCTACTGGAAAATACAATCTGCCCAACGTACGCATTGGAGGGCCTTATACGGTTACCGTTTCTTTCGTTGGGTATCAGGAACAAAAAAGAGAAGGCATTAACTTGTCTTTAGGGCAGAATCTTAGCTTAGATTTTCAATTGCAGAGTTCAGATGTTCAGTTGAGTGAAGTAATCATAAGCGGAGAGAGAAATTCTGTGATCAGTTCAGATCGTACTGGTGCAGCCACCAGCATTTCAAACGAACAAATTTCCCGCCTGCCTACCTTAAACCGGAGTTTTGATGATTTTACCCGCACTGACCCCAGAGCCAACGGGCAAAGCTTTGGCGGAAGAAATGGAGGTTATAACAATATTACCATTGATGGTGCCCTGTTTAATAACGCATTTGGCTTATCTTCTACCGTAGGTGGCCAGGCCAATGCACAGCCCATCAGTCTGGATGCAGTAGAGCAGATTCAGGTAAGTATTGCGCCCTACGATGTACGCCAGGGAAGCTTTACCGGCGCAGGTATTAATGCCGTTACCCGGAGTGGGACCAATGAATTTAGCGGTTCTGCTTATTATTTTCTCAGAAATGAGAATTTTGTGGGTGAAAAAGTAAGAGACCAACGCCAGCCTGTTGCCAATTTTGACCTGTATAATACCGGATTCCGTTTAGGTGGGCCTATTATTAAAAATAAGTTATTCTTCTTTATCAATGGAGAGATGGAGCGGAAAAATGACCCGCTACAAGGTAATTTTGTTGCGAGCAAGCCGGGCCGGGAAGGTAGTAACGTATCTCTGGCCAGTGCCGCTGATTTAGACGGATTAAGTAATTTCCTCCGGGAAAGCTATGGTTACAATGCCGGACCTTATGAAGGCTATAAACTGGAACAGAACAGTGATAAAGCCACTGCCCGCCTGGACTGGAATATTTCTAACAGTCATAAACTCAATATTAAATATAACTATTTAAAATCGTACCGGGATGTAAATCCTTCAACCAGTGGCGCACTGGCAAATGGCGGAAATCCAACCAATACGCATATGCCTTTTCTGGCAGCCTATTACCGGATTAATAATAACCTGAATTCCGTAATTGGGGAGTTAAATAGCAATTTTGGGAATAAATTTGCCAATACATTCACCGCTGGGTATACCGGATTCCGGGATTTCCGGGAAAGCAGTGGCGGGGTATTTCCCCTGGTAAATATCGGAAATGGCGAAGGCCAGTCTTTCACTACTTTCGGGTATGAGCCTTTCTCAGCCAATAATATTCTCAACACCGACGTATGGCAATTCTCCGATAACTTCACCATCTATGCCGGAAAGCATGTATTGACGGTAGGTACCTATAATGAGTTTTACAAATTTAAAAACGGATTTGCCCCTAACTATTATGGAGCTTACCAGTTTGCTTCTTTAGCAGATTTTTATAGCAGTGCCACTCAAAGTCCGAATCCGGCTACTGGCGCCATTGCTAATCCAACCCAATACCAGATACAATATTCTGCCCTGCCTAGTGGTGAGTTTCCCTTCGCTGTTATCAAAGCCAGCCAGCTTGGATTTTATGTACAGGATGAGTTTTCGTTGCTGAGTAACCTTAAAGTGACTGGTGGGCTGCGGATAGATATTCCGATTATCAACTCAGAGATTGAACAGAATGCGAATGCAGCTGCATTATCTTTCCGGGATGGGGTACAATTGAATACAGGTGAATTACAAAAAGTATCTTTATTATGGTCTCCCAGAGTAGGTTTCAACTATGATGTATTCAACGATAAGAAAACACAATTACGTGGTGGAACGGGTATATTTACAGGAAGGGTTCCTTATGTTTGGGTTTCCAACCAGGCTAGCAATAATGGCTTGTTATTCGGAAGCGAATTCCTGACCAATCCATCAAACCGGCCATTTACCAATGATGTAAATGCTTACCGGCCCGTAGGTGCTGCGGCCAATACTTCTTATAACTTAGCTGTTACAGAACCTGGCTTTAAGTTTCCCCAGGTATGGCGTACCAATTTAGCTTTCGATCAACAACTGCCATGGGGACTTATCGGAACCATAGAAGGCATTTATACAAAAGATATCAACGCTGTATACCACCAGAACGTGGCACTACCTTATGCGCCTTTGAATGCCAGTGGTGCAGATAACCGGCCTATTTACTATTCTGTAAACCAGACGACAGGTGCATATACGCCTAATAATACGCTGTACCCCCGGATTCCAAATAACCAGGGTGGCAATACTGCTCAGGCTCCAAACATTACCAATGCTATTCTGATGCGGAATACTAACAAAGGATATAGCTATTCCGTTACCGGTCAATTGCAGAAAACCTTCAGCAATGGATTTTATGGCAGCATCGCTTATACTTATTCAGATTCCAAATCAGTTAATGATGGAGGCTCTATTGCACAATCTATCTGGAGAGACCGGGTAGTTTCAGGTGATCCCAATGAAGCCGCATTAGCGTATTCAAACTTCTTACAGAAACACCGGGTAATGGCTTCTGCTTCTTACCGGAAAGAATATTTAGGCTGGGCGGCTACCTCTATTTCTGTTTTCTATAATGGAGCGCCAAATAATATCAATTTCAGTACCAGGTATTCTTATACCTATGCAGGCGATATGAACGGCGATGGCAGCGGTGGCGGTGGAAACGATCTGATCTATGTTCCCCGTGACCAGAGTGAAATCGTATTGGAAGATATTACCAGTGGAGGAAATGTAGTGTTTTCAGCAGCCGATCAATGGGCAGCGCTGGATGCCTATATCTCTCAGGATAAATACCTGAAAGACAGAAGAGGCCAGTATGCTGAACGTAATGGGGCTGAAAACCCATTCCTTTCTACCTTTGATGTTAAATTGATTCAAGACTTTTTTATCAATGTAGGAGGCAAAAGAAATACCTTACAGTTCAGCCTGGATATTTTCAACTTTGGAAACATGCTCAACTCCAACTGGGGTGTACCAGAAGAGCCGATCAGAAGAGCATTGTTGAACTTCAGAAGAATTGATACAGAAGGTCGTCCGGTATTCCAGTATGCGCTCAACAATGGGGAACCGTTAACTACCACTTTCCGTCCGCAAAGTACTATTAATGCCCGCTGGCAAATGCAGTTTGGGGTACGGTACATCTTCAATTAATACTCAATCGTTGATAGGTGTTGGTTGTTAGTGTAGAGTTGTTGATCAAATGCTTATAATAATACCGAATAGTATAAAGAACCTTCCATAGATGTTATATGTTGATCAAGTATGGGAAGAGTAACCAAAACTGAGCTCATCGAGAGTGCCGAGCAGTTGCTGAAGATGAGCAAAAAAATAGCCCATCCGCTAGCCGGAGCCAGACTGCGGGCTTTTTACCTCTACAAGAGTGGGCAGGCTAAAGCGTATGGACAAATAGCTGCTGCCGTAGGCTATGAGCGTCATGCAGTGGGCCAGTGGTTCCGGCTTTACAAACAGAAAGGGCTGCAAGCCTGTCTTCAGATAGATCCGGGCGGCCACAAAAGGGCATCACAGATTGCAGGTAAAGTACTTGAGCAGTTGAAGGCAAAGCTTGCTGATCCAAACAACTATTTTACTTCTTATAAGCAAATCCATGAGTGGTTGCACACGGCGCATGGCATTGATCTGAGCTATGAGCATGTACATTGGTTTGTCCACCGACAGCTGGGGGCAAAGCTGAAAGTGGTTAGAAAGAGCAACCTGAAAAAGGATCTAGCCTATGAGCAGAAGTATAAAAAAAACTAAACTTGGTGCTCACTTTCCTCTTACAGCGCTACTATGCTCCTTTGGCTGCCAAAGGGGTAGTCAGCCATTGGAAGGTGTACTATCAGGATGAGAGCCGCTTTGGTTTGATGACTGTTTTGAGAAGAGCCATCACCCTTGCCGGCATAAAACCGGTAGGAGCCTATCAGCACCGCTTCATCTACCGCTACTGCTATGGATTGGTAGAACCGCTGACAGGAGATCACTTCTTTATTACTGCCCCACAGGTTAACACGCTTTACTTTGAGTATATGCTTGAGGAGTTTAGCCGCCATCAACCGCAAGTGTTCAAGTTTATCTTTGTAGACAAAGCAGGCTATCACCGGGCAAAAGCCTTGCAAGTGCCCCAAAATATCCGCCTGGTGTATTTACCTTCTTCCAACCCTGAACTCAATCCGGTCGAAAGGCTGTGGGGGATATGAAAAACAAAGTAGCTTTTCACAACTTCAGCCATGAACAAGAACTGGAAGCCTGGATCACTAATACGGCTAAAAGTTATGGGCAAAGACAGATCGCCTCTCTAACCGGATACCCTTACATTTTAGAAGCCATCAGCAAGATTACAACCTCTATGGAATAGCCTTCGCCCTATTTGGTATAACAAGAGTTTGTTTGTCTTGAAAAAATGTAAATAGATAAAAGAAAACCCAGGCTATACAGCCTGGGTTTTCTTTTAAGATAAAAATAGTATAGTATTTTATGAGTATAGCGTATTTACAAGCCTGCCATATATTAATTTTAAACTTTATCTAACAACAATCAATGAACAACCAATATTCTACCTCAGTATGTAAATCTTGCCAAAGTCTTTGGTGAACGCTTTATCTGCAGCGGTCTGGCGGCTTTCTACGGCTTGTCCGTTACTCTTTACAATCACCCGGTACATGTATACCCCATTGGCCAGTTTATCTCCGAATTCATCAGTGCCATCCCAGGCAAAGCTGCTGATATTATTGCCAATGCGTATCGGTCCTAATTCATCCTGTGTAATCTCCCGCACTACTTTTCCACTTACCGTCATAATCTGAATCTTAATCTGGTCTGGAATTTCGCTGCCAGTGAGCGTAAACACAAATCTGGTATGGGTGGAAAAAGGATTCGGATAGGGATAAAAATGGGTGATCTTCGATTCGTTTACAACTTCAAAACTAATGCGGTATGGCTCCAGGCCGGAGATATTTCCGCTTACATCGCTGCCTTGTACCCGCAACGTATAAACGCCATCAGGCAATTTATTGGGTTGATATTCAATGCGAAAATCATTATTCTCCTCTGAGGCTCCTGTCCAGCGAACACCTGGCTGGTTAAAGCTGATTCGTTCGAAATTACATCCTTCACAAGGCTTCTTCAGGTACAATTCCATACCTACTGTATCTTTGCGGATCAGGAATTTATTTTCATCTTTTAAACTTACGGCAATCAACGGGCTGGGCGAAACAATATCTCCATCCATAATTCGCACCCCATCAAAAGCGACATCCAGAACCGGATGAATATTATCCCGCTGTACTTTGTAGGCTACTTCATAAATGTTATTCGCATAATTCTGCTCCGGCTGAATACGCGGATTTACATATACCTGAAGCAGATTATTGCCTACTGAACTTAACGTTTGAACTGGTATAGTAAAACGGGCTGTATCACCAGCTGCCAAAGGAGCAATCCGGAAAGTTTTAGTTGTTTTTTGCCGGGTGTCAGTATTGTAAAAAGAGTATTGCACATCGAGCGAATCGGCAAAATTCCTTGGAGAAATATTCTGAAAGGCAAATTCTACAGAAAAGGTATCTCCCTCTTTTTTATCAGGAATCTTGTAAGTATCTGCCTTTACTAAATTTGGATTAATTAGGCCTTCTGGTACACCGGAGTAAATCACCTGCCACTTTTTAAGCTGCGGTGGAGTGAGGTTCGCCGTATCTTTTACCTGCAACCGAAGACGCATATAGGGATATTGTTTCGCATCAATCCCATCCAGAGGGAAATTATCGGTAGGTACATTGGTTTGAACTACAGTTTGTGCGCCTTGCAGATCTGTTCCGATAATATCAAGCTGCCATTTATCGAAAGAGTTGGCTTCGCTGTTTAATACAGTGCGGTACAAGGTACCCCAGTCGCTGGCAGGGCCAATCAGCGAGGAAATAATGGTTCCATTATCGGAACGGCCTTTTAAGCTTTGTTGCAAGGTGAGTGCCTGGGCTGTTGGATCGATTCCGGAAGTGTAATCAGGCAGAATTTCAGTAGCTGTACCGGCTGCTGCGCCTTTTCTACCCAGAATAATGTAGGGATGGCCATTTTGTAAGAGAGCAAATTTTGCCGGATCAGCACCAATTTGTTGCATCTTACTTTTTAAGTCGGCCGACCAGCTGGTGTAATTGACAGCACCGGAAGAAAATAACAATATGTAATCGCCATCTGGTACCGCATCAATATAATTAACTAGTGCTCCATTTTGTATGGCTACATTGGTAAAGTAGTTACCCACTTTGGGATCTCGACCACAAATATAATCGGCCAGTACAGAATAAGGTTGTGTAGTAGCTTTACTAAATGCTACGCCTGTAATGGTATTATCGCCGCAGCGTCCGCCAAAAATTACTGCCAGGTTATTTAGCAGCAGTTCATCTTTCTTATACGCCTCCGGCTGGTTGGTGCTTCCAAAAGTTTTCAGATCAATAGCAGTACTTACTTCCGGAAAATCCCAGGTAGTAGTTTGCGTATTGCGGATTACTTGCCGGGGGTTGCTTTTAGAAAACTGCGGAAACTCACTCTGCGACCAGCCTTCCGGACTGTTAGTAATATAAATAAATGAACTTTCGGCCCAGGTATTGTTGGCATCATCTGGCATATCTGCATAGCGGATGCGCCAGTAATAGACGGTACTATCGTGAGCAATTGAATTGCTGAATAAATCTGTTTGCCAGGAAGGCAAATTGCTGGCAGTAACAATCGTGCTTTTCTTGCCTGGACCCGTAAAGGTGTGGGTTGTATCGAGTTCAAATACAAACTGCCTGTTTTCATTGGTGATGGCCTGGGCGATAAATTGGACTGGCTGTTTGCTTACAACGCTGTATTCTTTCGGAAACAAAGGGATAGCACCGACAGATGGCATGTTATATTCCAGTATACCAGTATTATTGTTTTCATTCAGTTCTGGTATTGAATCCGTTACATCGAGTATTACTTCAAAGCGGTTATTACCCCCGGCACCAAAATTTTGTGAACGGATGGTAAAAAAGAGTGTATCCTGGTAATAAACCGGCGGATAAAATAGCGTATCGTATTGTTCTACCAGGCCATCGCCGGTTGTGCGCCGAACGGTCACCGGAAATTCCTGGCGGCTCACCCGTCCAAAGTTGGAGGTAATGATGCCTATCTGGAAAGAATCAGTAGCGGCAGTAATAACGCTATTATCAAATGACTTTAAAAATAACTGGTCATTGGCTGTATAATAATCCGGTTTATCTACACCCAGTAAATGAATCGCCGGATCGCCTTGCAAAGTGAATTGTTCGGCATGGGATAAATCTATCTCGGCATTGCTGGCAGCCACAAACTTCCGGATCACTTCTTTCTGTACGGCTCCCATCGGTTTAGCAATGTATATACTGTCGCCATAAGCAATGCGGTAAAACCAGTCGGAGTATCTCTTCAAAGGACTTACATATCCTACCCGGCTGTGTGCCAGAAAGAGTACCGCACCCCGGTCAGGCGTGAGAATCCAGTTTTCGCCAAAGCTGGGACCGCCATAGAATATATCCCCGGCTTCGCAGCCATTTACCAATAACATAGGATATTTACCCTTGTTGCGGTAGCCTTGCAAATCATCTGATGCCCATCCAATTTCAATATCTGTAATACCGACTCCGGAATGGCCGAAAAATGTAATCTGTGAAACACCTTTATTTACCTGGTCAGCAATGTTAATAAGCTCTACAGAGTTATCTGTTTTTTTGGAAAGCGTAGCTACCTTACCTCCTAAATATGCACCTTCTGCTACTTTCTTAAAATCATCTACAAAAAACTTAAACGCCCGCAATTCACTCTGGTTTTTTCCGCCACTCAGGTGAATCAGGTTTTTCCGCCATAGGGCATTCGGTGGTGTAGCTTCCTGTTCTTTCACTTTATTCAGGTAATCTACAATATGCTGAGGTGTACTTGCCGTGATACGTCCGGTGGGAATACCAGGTACGTACGGGGTTCCATCCAGGCCGGCTGTGATCGCTACATCTGAGCCTGGATAACCTCCGGTAGGCACCATATCTTTGATATACCGTTCCGGATCTTTACGTACATTCTGCGGATAAATGGATTTTCCGATGATAAATAAATGCTCAGGTTTTCCGAAGCTCAGCATGTAATCGGCAAAACGGCGGAAAGCCAGCGGACTTAATTCTCCATAGCCAAACTGGTTGTAGATCAGATCTACATCTACTACCAGGGTATCGTAACTACCACCAGCCTGGGAAGCCCGGTAACCGGCATACCCCCGTACAGCATCTGTAAATCCACCGGCTGGCTGCATCAAGCTTTTGTGGCTTAGAATAATATAGTTGTGCGAGGGTGCATGAATATTGCGGAAACCTACCCTGATGATTTTAGTTACCGGTAGAAAAGTTGTATTGGCCAGAATAGTGCGGTTTATGGTAGTGCCCGATACAATAGCGGTTAACTTTCCTGCTTCCGTATTGGTGCCAATCCGCTTAATAGCATAGATATCCGTAATGTCGTACAATGTTGTACCAGCAGCAGGATTGCTAATTTCTATAAACGATTTGCCAGTGGCTTTTACCGGAAGCATAAAATACTTCTGCGGCAATCCACCTGCATTCCAGGTTTGCGGATATAGCAGCCGGATATAAGAAACAGAGATATAATCCTGGTTGGCATCATTAAATCCATTGCTTCTTGCCCTTACCACTAATTGGCCGCTATTGATGTCAGCAACTTCCAGGTCGGTTTTGTACAGTTTGGTATCGTGAAAAGGGAATTGTAAAGTAGCTAGGGAACGCAAACTAGTAGAGGTATTCCCGGCAAATAGTTCAGAATTGTGGTTACGGTTGTTTCTGCCAACCAGTAATACTTCCAGTTTAGGTTTCGTTGCAACAGCCGCTATATTCTGAATGCCGGGCAAAGTATATTCTTTATTTTGAAATTTACCAATAGCCTCTCCGCTCCAGCCTTCGCCATAATCATAATGACTCAGTAAGGCTTCCAGGTCGGTACCTCTCTGGTGGGTTTGTCCGGCAGCATACTGGTCGGTAAGTACCAGTAGTTTTTCGTCCCAGTGGAAAGTTTCAGCTGGTATATTGCCTACATTGGCTTCATAAAAAGACTCCATCCGTTTGCCAAAGCCATTATCCAGCCGCCACGTGAGAAAATAGGCGGTTGTATCGGAATACAGGCTGTAATATTTATGAGGTTGCGCCGAACTGGGTATGTACAAGAGAGAATCCTGGGTGCCGTCATTACCCTGTCCGAAGAATTCTATGTAATCGGCTGCATCAAAAATAGCATTGGCTTCTCCGTTAATATAAATCGCTTGCTCGAATCCCCGGTGAAAAAGCTGGATACGTCTGGGATCTACGGCGGCAACCGGAAAACCAGCTGCCTGCAAATCGCTGGCGGTAATGCGATAAATGCCTTTCTGGGTTACAGGTATTTTATAATATTGCTGGTCAAAACGAATCCATTCATTGCCAAACCGCTGTGCCTGCACTGGTGTAACCCAGACACAAACCATCCATAAGCAGGCAATAAATATATAATTGTTTAATCGTGTACTCATTTTCATATGTAAAGAGTCAATTATTTAAGGCCGGCTTTTACAGAGAATACATGGGAATATAATCCTTCAGCCCGGTCGCCAATATCAGTTAGGGCATAGTCTATGGTGAACTTGCCCAACTTAAAACCTATGCCGAAATCTGGTTGAAAAGTGGTATAATGAGACGAATCGAAATTTTTGATGCGTTGTACCTGGCCTGCTCCCAATCGCAGGAATATTGTTTTCTGATAATCTACTTCCAGTCCCAGATGTGGGTCAATAGAGATAGGATTGGAACGGATGAGCACATTCCGCATGCCATCAAAAGTAAAGTCGAAATCCATAGCGGCTATTATCCCCACTTTTTGTTTAATGGTGAAAGTTTTAGCCACTCCCAGAATAGCTTTGGGCAATGTAACTTCTATAGAATTTTCGGGAATTTCGTTTCCGGTTTTTACATACGTTTCGTAAACCAGTGTGGTATTGTGCGACCAGGCATTAAATGTACCGGTTACATCTCTGGCCATTAATCCAACCTGCCAGGTTTCATGCCGCCATTGTGCGCCAAGATCCATACCAAAGCCCCAGGCATTGGCAAAATTTCCGGCATTGCGGTGTATCACTTTGAAACTGGCGCCCAGATTTAACCCGGGAAGCCGATTAAATTTGCGGGCATACGAAAATAAGAATGCATAATCGGCTGCCGAAAAGAAATTGATATTGTCGTAATTAATCGCTCCATTGGCATCATACAAAAACCTGGTATCCGGAATATCGTCTACGCCAAACCGGATCACCGAAACCGCAATATGACTCAAAGAATCCACTGGCGTGGCAAAGCCGGCATAATCGTATTTAGCGATACCAGCGAAATATTCGGCATGCATGAGCGAAAACTGGTATTTGTTCGAAATATTCAGCAAACCAGCCGGATTCCAGTAAGCAGCCGTAACATCATTGACTAATGCAGCCTGTGTACGCCCCATGCCTAATGCCCTGGCACCTACACCAATAGATAAAAACTCATTGCTGTATTTAGGTGCAGTTGCCTGTCCGAAAAGCAGCAAAGGGCAAATAAGGAATAGGAGGATGTAGAAATATTTCATGAATCAATAGTGAGCTTTGTCGGATGAAAAAGGCATAAATACGCACCTGTCCAAGTAGTAAATGTAAAGATATAGTACAAGGGCTAAAATATGTATTGCCCTATTTACCGTGCAGTGTAATAAATGTACTAATTTTTAGAAAAACTTTCTGTTTTACGTGAGGCAATATAATCGAAAGCTTAAACGCAATAGGCGCTTTGTTTAATAAAACTAAATGGGTTAAGAGGTGTGTTTAAGTAAAGCTACAGTAATAATGTTTTGGCAAGACAGTTTATAATTATGCAAAAACATTAGACGAGAAATGCATAATTTATCAGATAAGAAGCAATAAAAACAAAGGGTTAACAGAAAGAGCTACGTCTTGTACCAGAAAGCCAGAGCAACCTGCTGCATTGATTTTATGCGCCTGCCTGTTCGATTTCTGAGAAAGTTTTCTTATAGGTTTTTATTCTTTCCAGATAGTTAAAACGGTTTTTGGGCTCGTTTTTATTGACCCGGTACCTAATCAGTTGCTGCTCTAATTGCCAGGTAATCTGATAATTATCCAATGCTTTATTCAATACCCGTCCTTGTGATGTATTAACTATAACCTGCTTTGATTGGATCAAGGCTTGATTTTTGGCATCATGCCCAACGATGCCAAAACTGCCATACAGTTGCAGTAAGTCATTAATAATATCCTCTTCTAGAATATACCTGGTTTGACTCAACTGGCCGTCTAAATAATACAAGGTCAGCTTTTTCACCTTTGACCGGTACAAGCTATTTTTTGGTTCCTGTATGATGTAGAATTCTGCCCGCTCGTCAAAGAATTTTCCATACAAATTCTCTTCAGGTATGCTATCTTTTTCTGCTGGCATTTCTTGATTTATGTGGCCTCCTGCTAAGGTGAGCAGTTCTTGCGGAACCTTTTTCTGATCCAAACTAGCCTTTGATTGGCTTTTTTGCTGATTTTCCTCAATTAGAGTAATAGATTCTTCACTTCCGTTTTGTCCGCAGGCAACTAATAAGCTTATGGCTAGTATTGTGATCAGGCTGTTATTCAGCATTCTTACAAGTAAGGATTTAATAGCACTCATACGAATTGGTTTTATAGTATCTCTGGTGGTGGCTAGGAAGGTTGTTATTTTTTACTTTACATCATCTGAAAAATGTCCGCCATGCTTTCCTTTTGAGAATTTCTGTTGGTTAAAATCAGATGACTTTCCTTTCGGGATCGTCAAACTTTTCCAGTTCTGAGATTTAATCATTTTTCCAATATACACCATCTGTCCGATATGATAGGAATAATGGGCTAATTGCCGGTTGATGGCATCGGTAACTGAATGAGCCTGGTTTCTGATGTAAACGATTGTTGAAAAATTATCCTTATTTATGGAATCAAGCGCCGTAAATAAGCAGTTCCATCCTTCTTCCCATTTCATCAGCAGTTCCTGCTTTGTCTGAATAACAGATTCAAATTCTAAGTCTCTGTTGCGCCATTCTTTTTCTCCATCGGAGGTGAGAAAATCACTCCATCGTGACATCATATTTCCCCAAAGGTGTTGTACGATGATCACAATTGAATTGGAGTCTTCGTTAAATTTCCAGAACAAATCCTGTTCATCGAGCTGCTCCATGGTCCGTTCGCCGAGAGATTTATAATACTCGAATTGTTTTTTGATGCTTTCAAGATAGGCTAATTCCATATTCTTATTGAAGCTGTTTAAAGTTATTGTCTAAAAAGGAAGCACTGGTTAGGAAGTAGTAGTTTTGAAGTGCGAAAACAAAACATAAAACCCAAAACCAGTGCTGAGTAAAGATATTATAAAAGAGCAAATTCTGCCTCATTTATCACAAGGCAAAAGAGGAACAAGATGTAAAGCAGATTACATCCAAATAGTAAAAGCTATTTTTTATAAATTAAAAACAGGTAGTCAATGGAGAGAGTTACCCATGTATGAGTTTTTTAGAGAATCTCCTTATAGTTGGCAATCCATTTACTACCACTTCAATAAATGGGCAAAAGATGGCAGTTGGCAACACCTATGGATAGCCTTACTGAAAAAATATCGATCCTGTTTGGATTTATCTTCGATGCAACTAGATGGTAGCCATACCCTAGCAAAAAATGGTGGGGCTTGTGTAGGCTATCAGAAAAGAAAAAAAGCTGTGACTACTAATATGCTTTTTCTGGCTGACAATCAAGGCTTGATGTTAGCTTGTAGTGAGCCTATTAGCGGAGAACACAATGATTTATATCAGATTAGTGAATGCTTTAAAAGTCTATGTCTGCTATTAGAGCAAGCAGGAATCAGCTTAGAAGGTATATTCATGAATGCAGATGCGGGCTTTGATTCTAAAGAATTACGAAAACAATGTGCACAGCAAAAAATAGAAGCCAACATTGCTATCAACAAAAGAAGCAGTAAAGAGACCCTTGCTGATTGCTACTTTGATCAACAATTGTATAAGAAAAGAAGAGTCATTGAACAAGCTAATGCTTGGTTAGACAGTTTTAAGACACTGCTGATCCGTTTTGAAGTATTGACTCAGACTTGGCTTGCTTTTCATATGATGGCTTTCTCTCTGCTGTTCTTACGCAGAATCATCAAACTTAATAAACTTTAAACAGCTTCATTGTTAATATTGCTATAATGGCACATGCTTACTACTCTTCTGAGCTTAGGCAGTGCGGTTAGGAAAGGCTATTTGGGGTATGGGTATTTTTGTCATAGCCTCACTAACTTCTTAAAATCTTCGCCATGGGCTTTCCTTTAGCCAGCTCATCAACCAATTTATCTAAATATCGAATCTTTTGCATGAGTTTGTCTTCGATTTCTTCTATACGATAGCCACAAATTACCCCGTTAATTTTTGAAGCATTCTGATTAAACTGAGGTGCCTGTGCGAAAAAGGTTTCAAAATCAGTTTTAGTATCGATTTGTTGCTGCAAGGCTTGTGGAGTATATCCGGTGAGCCAACAAATGATTTGATCTACCTCTGCCTTTGTACAACCCTTTTTCTCCGCTTTGTGAATATAATGCGGATAGACACTTGCAAATGAGGTGGTAAATATTCTGTGCTTTTCCATAGTAGTCTAATAAAATACCCGTGTACTATTGATTCAATATATTTCCTTGGTTATATCATGGTCTGTTTACTTTCAGGTTAAAAAAACAACTCATTTGATTCAGGGATTCATCCCATACTTTGCACTGAAGACTGTTTAACGGTTTGAAAAAATCATATTCTATATCAATTGAGTTTTTTGTAATTGTCCGTTTCCAGGTTCCAATTACCTGCCCCTCATAAACTACCATACTATCATACCGAAAGGAGGCATTGTTTTTCAAAGTCATTATTGCATTTCTGTCCTTGTAACCCATTATAAATTCGTCATAAATTGGCAAAAAATGAATTTTACCTAATTGTTTGTCTGGCAAAGAAGTATCCGGATTTAAAAAGTATTCTTGCTGAGCAATTATTTCTTTATGCAGGGATTTTTTAATCATGCCAATCCCTTTTTTGCAGTCGCCTATGGTCAATCCCGACCAGGTTGCAAAATCTTTTACTGTTGCAGGATTTCTGCTGTTGAAATAGCGAATGGAGAGCTGGGCTAATGCTTCATCCTTATCCAAGGAATTTTTGTGCTTAACCCTTTCCTCTAATAAGGTGTAAGTAAACTGGTTTCCTTGCCTGGCTCCACTGCAAACAATGCCTTCTAATTCGGCATTCATCATTATATAACTCAAACGGTGTCCTTTGGCAATAATTTTATGTTTTTTAAATTCTTCATTTATAGCCTCCCGGGTAAGATGCTTTGCCCCTTCTAAAGTTGTAATCAAGATATCATTACACTGATTAAAAACTTTGTCGCTTAACTCCATTTGCCGGTACATATAAGCATTGGATGTATGCACTCTGGGAGCAGTTAATTTTAGTAGCCAGTAAATGTCGTTTGAAGATACAAAATGCCAGGTAGGCCGGAGCAGATGTGTTCGCAGAATTTTTCCTTCGTTGAGTTCGCTTTCAATATCGTTGTCAGTGTGTTGAGGTAAACGTAAGCCAAGCCCCCATTTTGTTTGTGTATATTCCTGTCCTTGCATAGCGCCAAACCATTCTACCATTTCTACAGCCGATTTAAATTGAGTGCCGGCCAGTTGCTGGTTTATCAGCCTGTATTTAGCTATTTCTGCTAAAGTCTTTTTGATCAGATATTTTGTTTCACTATGGGGAAGAGTAACCTTACAATGATTACTAACGGAATACGGCTACCCGTTGTCATATGCTGACTTCATCGTTGTCAGTTATGTTGTCTGCTCGACACCATCTCGTATTGCTGCTTCAAGTATACCCATGTTTATATCTTTCAGCGTTTTGAACTTTATACAATACCTCGTTACACTTGCCTTGCCTAATTTTTTTCCATACGTTTGGGCTAAGTAGGTCTTATCCTTAATACCCATTATATAGACAGAAATTCCAGTTGTATTTGGACTGATGCCAATTTGATAAAACTCTTTGGTCTTCCCATCAGCATATTTTATGGTCTGAAGTCCATACCCGATATTAGGATTGGTAACCGTTTTACCTCTATCGTCTTTTCCGTCTAAGAACCATAATTTGCATTTTGGCAATACTTGAAGTATGCGTTTGTGCAACGCTTCTATGTCAGCACGTTTTGATTCAGGTTGCGTAGCAATATACTCTTTGATTTGTTCTTGTATATTCAAGTTGTTTATCGGTATTGAGTGATGTGTCATTCATAATAACTACTAATGTAGCAAGAACTCCCGCATACCGTATGCAGTGCTGAGCTTTTGAGTTGAGGTGCACTGGTTGTCAGACTGATTTTGATGTTGGCAGTAGTATCTTTCAAAATTTAGATTCCTTTTATCGATTTAACTACTGGATAGTACTGACAAAAGATCTCTTCATAATCTTTATCAGTAGTTCCTAAGGTTACCACAAAGATTCTATCCTTCTCCTGTATATAAAAAATCCTTGTCATCAATATAGTATTACCTTCCTTTATTCCTATAGTGGTTATTTTAGAAGGCCTTCCACTGATAGTTGTTTCAATCAAATTTTCACTCATCACAGGTTGAATCCTCGTTTTTGCTTCTTCATTCCGTTTTTGTATCTCTTTATAAAATTCATCAAAAGATTGTTCATCCTTCAATTGATAATGTTCGACTGTTAAAAGGTTGATAATATTCTCCTTCTTTAGCCTAGTAGTATCAATGCTATTAAACTTGAAATAGGCTTTATTTGGTAGAATAGTCATCAATACCGGGTGCTCAATTGAAAAATTCTCATCTTGATTATTAAAATGTTTTAGATTAAGGGGGATTCTATTTGAACATGTAATAGAGTATTCTTTTGAAGAAGAACAAGATAAAAATAAATGGGTAAAAAGTACTATTAAGAGTCTATTCATTTTCTTTATTACTGCCAACATATATATACCCGAAACTGCTCAGATTTATTTCGGGTATACATTCAATATAGTAATAACCCGAAACAGAACAAAGTACACAGATCTTATTTCTATCTTCATATCGTAGCCAATACAAAAACAACCATTCTTAATTTTTTCCGAACTTTACAGCTTTTCAAAACATCTTTTCCATTTACAGGTTACAAGACAAACAGGTTACTTCTTTATATAAACCCATGAAGTATTTTTTAACTACCATTCTTTTTTTATTTACTTTTTATTCCACCCAGGCTCAGGTTACCGGAAAGATTTCAGGCTATGTAAGGGATGCCCGAACACAGGAAGCACTGGTTGGTGCCACTGTTGCCATTGGGGTACTACTCTTGGCAGCAGCACCGATGTGAGTGGCTATTATACTGTTTCGGCTATCCCTACCAAAACCTATACGATTGTAGCTTCCCTAGTGGGATACAAAACCTTGCAGAAATTCGATGTGGTGATTACTTCAGGAAATACAGTAAACCTCAACTTTGACCTGGAAGAAACCACCAGCCAGCTCTCAGAAGTAGAAGTAAAAGCCAGTCCGTTTGTGAAACTGGAAGAAACGCCCAACTCCATTCAAAGTCTGGGGCAACAGGAAATCAAATCGTATCCTGGCGGAAATAATGACATTGCCAAAGTAGTTCAGTCTTTACCTGGCGTATCCGGTTCTGTTGGTTTCCGTAATGATGTAATCATCCGGGGAGGGGCACCCAATGAGAATGTATACTACCTGGATGGTGTAGAAATTCCCAATATCAATCACTTTGCCACACAAGGCAGTGCCGGCGGACCGGTGGGGATGCTCAACGTATCATTTATTGACAATGTAACGCTCACAACCAGCTCTTTTCCGGCCCGTTACGATAATCCATTGTCTGGCGTATTGCAATTCAAGCAGCGCACTGGAAATGAAGAACGTACCCAGGGCAATTTCCGATTGGGAGCCAGTGAAGTAGCCGGAACACTGGAAGGGCCTTTATTAAAAGGAAAGCGGAACACTACTTACATTATCTCCCTGCGGCGCTCCTACCTGCAATTCCTGTTCAAACTCATTGATCTGCCTTTTCTTCCCTCCTACTGGGATTACCAGTACAAAGTCACTCATAAGTTCGATAACAAAAATGAAATTAGCCTGATTGGCCTCGGCTCCATCGACAAGTTCAAACTCAATCCACCTAAAGAAGCTTCTCTGGAACAACTGGCGATACTGGATGGTATTCCGGTAAATAGCCAGTGGAGCAGTACGATTGGTGTTACCTGGAAACGGCTGGTAAAAAACGGCTATTTTCAGATGGCGCTGAGTGGGAATTATCTCAATAATGAAGCTGACAAATTCGATGACAACGATGAAGGCAATGAATCCAAACGGCGTTTCCGCTACCGGTCGGTAGAAGATGAAAATAAGCTGCGCCTGGAAATGAACAAATTTAAAGGAGGCTGGTCGTTTTCATATGGAGGTTCGGCCATTTACAGCCGGTACACCAATTCCACATTTAATAAACTCCGCAATGAAGTCCTCGATGAGAATGGAAACATCCTACAACCTGGTATTACAATCGATTATAATTCCCAGATCAGTTTTTACAAGTTCGGCGCCTTTACACAAGTTTCCCGCCGCCTGTTCAACGACCAGCTGAATCTTTCTCTGGGCATCCGTTCCGATATAAACACCTTTGTGGATAATGGCCTGAACCCACTGAAAACACTTTCACCCAGGCTTTCTGCTTCCTATGCCCTAACTCCTTCTATAAATATTAATGCATCTGTTGGCAGGTATTATAAAATACCGCCTTATACTATTCTGGGCTACCGGGCATCGGATATTTCCAGAACATTGCTTAATAAGGATAACAAATATATTCGCAGTGATCATCTGGTAGCCGGGCTGGAATTTCTGCCTACTTCCTCCACCCGTATCACCATTGAAGGCTTTTACAAACGCTATGATAATTATCCGGTATCCATGCAGGACAGTATTTCGCTGGCAAATTTAGGCGGAAATTTTGGTGTATTGGGCAATGAACAAACGGCCAGTGCAGGCCTGGGAAAAACCTATGGCATTGAGTTTTTCTTCCAGCAAAAGCTGACTAAGAATTTCTATGGCGTACTGGCTTATACCTATTATTTCAGCAAGTTTACCGGCTTCAACAGAAACCAGTATATTCCCTCTGCCTGGGATAACCGCCACCTGATTACCTTTACCGGCGGATATAAATTTGGCCGCAACTGGGAATTGGGTGCCCGGTTTCGGTATCTGGGTAGTGCTCCCTATACACCTTACGATATTCAACGTTCCTTATATAATTACCCGGTTACCGGTGGAGGAACCCTGGATTATGGCCGCTTTAATACCGAACGTTTGCCTGCCTTTAATGCGATGGATTTGCGGGTAGACAAAAAATGGAATTTTAAAAAATGGGCATTAGATGTATACCTGGATATCCAGAATGTTTACAGCAGTACCAACGAAGGTCAGCCAGGATTTACCCTGCAGCGCAATCCGGATAATTCCATTGCTACCATCAGCGGACAAGCCTATGACGCATCCAATCCTACCGATGCCATTCCGGTTATTCTGGGCAGTGATGATGGTGCCGCTTTGCCTACTATTGGTTTGATTGTGGAGTTCTAGCCTCATTATGAGTCTGATTTAAGTTAATTGGATTTCAGGATAGGTCAATTATCTTTAAAACTGAAACTATTCCTATGAAAACCATTCTGGTTACTGGTTCCTCTGGGCAACTGAGACAGGAAATTGTGAAACAACTCTGGCAGAAAAATTATCAGGTAGTTGGCATCGATGTAGTATCGGCTCCAACCACTACCTACCTGATAGACATCCGGAATAAGGAACAGGTATTACCGTGTCGGCTTCTGCACAAGCGATTATTCACACAGCCACCATGCATGGCAAACACTATGAACTTAAGTATCCCAGAGAATCATTTCTTAGATTGTGTTGACATTCATTATAGGGTTAGTATCACAGAGCAGGCAAGTTGCCAAAAGGCAAGAAAGTTGCGGGCTGTTTTTTCATAGCGGGCAGCCAACCTGCGATAATGTTTCACTCGATTAAAGAAACGCGCTACTTTATTTGTGTCCGCATACAAATTCTCATCATAAGTCCGTTGCGCTAGCCGGTTAGCTTTTGGTGGAATAACTGCTTGAGCGCCTGACTACTCAATGAAAGCAATAAATTGATCACTATTATAGGCTTTATTGGCGGTTTGTTCATCTTCAATTAAGCCGGCAGCCATTCGCAGATTATGTACTTGTCCACTTGAAAGCATCACTCGGCGAGTATTACCCAAGGCATCTACGGTTATAAGGAATTTACTACTATATCCACCCGGCTACTACCTAAAGCTTCATCGGTTTGCCTGTTGCATGTTGATGAGTCCGCACAATGGTACTATTCACTAGTAACCAATCTAAATAAGGTTTTGTAAGGCTTCAAACACTTGTTGCCAGATACCTTTGTTGCTCCACTGGTTAAAGCGCTGAAAAACGCTATTCCCAATCGTTGACGTGCAGATTAGCTGCCGACACGATACCAAACTGTATCGGCAAGTCTCGCCAGTGAGCGACATTACGAGCTTTCCACAGCACAGCCTGCATAAATTGGCGGTTATCCTGCACACTACCTCTCAGACAGGTTCCTTTTCCGGGTAACAATGACGCCATCTTCAGCCATTGATCTTCTCGTAACTGATATCTTCGCATCGGTTTCACAGCTAAGTTCTCAATTTCTCATTTATTTGTCAACACTACCTAATACTCTATCCCACCTTAAAAAAGTATTTTTAATTGAACGCCAGATTGATCAAAATATCCCGTAATATGAATGTTTCCAGCTTAATCAGGAATAATATCAGTTCCATAGGTATGCCGATAGTTTGTGCTCCTTGCCTATAATAATTCTCCATCACGATCGTATTTTGCTAGGAAACCAACCTCGTATGAATCTTTGCTACTTAACTGTATTTGTCTTGTTTTACCTTTGAATAGCACATCATTCCCAAACACATTACCAGTTAGCTAAAAGTTTCCTCTATCATTGACAGCAATCTTAACAACCCGTGGAGAGTTACTAGGATAAGATGGATAACTACCTATATCTATTTTCCATAGTATCTCCTCTTTGTCATTACATTTTATAACAAATAACCCTTTTTTAGGTATTAGTAAATTTTCACCTTTTCTTGATTCCACTTGTGTGGAGTCTCTTGCTGATCCTATTACCTACTATATAAACATTTCCATATGGATCTGTGCCTGCTACTTCTGCACTCGCAAAACCACTTTTCCATTGCCTGCCTGAATCTGCTACAAGTGTGCATCGGCTCCATGCCTAGCTGAATCATTATCGAATGTTAGCCAAAGATTATGAAACAACTACTGCTTCTGCTATTTGTTTCATTGAATTAGCTTTTATCAATATTCATTTTATTAAAAATTGCCTAAACTGAATTCAAACACCTTCTAAATCATTGGCAATAGCTTAATCAGACTTACAATCCATGTTTTTCGCCCATTTGCTTGATAAATCTGAGGCCATTTTCTGCCATATCCCAGGGCTTCGAATATTCACGCCACACATTAATGGCATTGGCAAAATCAGGATCACTTCTGGTAAACGCTTCGATGGTGAGCCAGCCTTTGTATTGAACCGCAGCAAGGGTAGCAAATACCTCATCAAATAAAATGTGTCCATCGCCTGGTGTACCCCGGTCATTTTCACTGATATGAACATGTTTGAGCACTGGAGATACAGTTTGAATAGCTGTTTTAAATTTTTTCTCTTCCATATTGGCATGATGCGTATCAAACATGGCTTTTACATTCGGGTGATCCACCTGTTTTACCAGAGCTACAAGCTGTTCCATAGTATTACACAAATAGCATTCAAAGCGGTTCAGGGCTTCCGGAAGTAACATTATATTGGCTTTTGCAGCATGTTCTCCTGCTTTGTGCAAAACTTCAGCACTCCGCCTGTATTCATGTTCTTCAGGGGCGCGCCGGGTAAATGTAGCGAAGGCAGAATGGAATGGCCCACAAATTAATGTAGCATTTAGTGCATGAGCACAGTCAATGGCTTGACGGAGACGGTCGGTTGCTTTGGCTCTGACCGTCGCAGATTCACTTACTGGGTTTTCTTCTGGGCCTACTACAAATACACAGGTACTTTCCAGACCCTGATTTTGAAGCTGTTCGCCAAAACGTTTGTAAACCGTAGGGCTTTGTGTATCTATTGCAAACTCAACCCCATCATATCCGATTTTTTTCAACCTTTCTGTAACAGGCAATAATTTGTCTGATATTCCGGCAGACCATGCTAATACATTAAATCCTATTTTGTTCATGAGATTTCTGTTTTGTTTTAGTGGGGTGTGTTGTTTATAACAATCTGGTAAAATTACGTATCAGGCTTACGGCCAGTCGCTTTGATTTCTCTTACGCTCTTATAAATGTTTTCATTAAAAAGGCGTTTTTAAGCTCAAAACGCTAATATATTGATTATGCTACATCCAAACTAAAAAGATAGATTTTTTTGAAATATACTTTTTTAAATTTCTTTTTGCATTAATTGCATTTAAATACTGGTATTTTCTATAAAGGCAAGCAATTGCTTTTTGGTACTTAGTTGGGACAAATAAAATGGGTATAAAGTTTTGCTTTCATTCTATATAAGTTGGAGTGAATTCATTTAAAGTCATTTTATCTCATTTGTACTTTGTTAATACAAACAGTATTTTATATTGTCAGCTAAAAAATTAGGAATTCATCTATGGAATACCGCAGATTAGGCAAAACAGATATGGAAGTTTCCATTCTTAGTTTTGGCGCTTCGCCTATGGGAAATGTGTTTGATATAGAAGAAGAAGGAGAAGGTATTAAAGCCGTTGATTATGCTATTGACCACGGAATTAATTTTTTTGATGTATCTCCTTTTTATGGGGCTACTCTTGCAGAAGAACGCCTGGGAAAAGCACTCAAAAATAAGCGTAAAGACATTTTTCTGGCCACTAAATGCGGCCGGTATGGATTACAGGATTTTGATTTTTCCTACAAAAGAGTGCTGGAAAGTATAGATGAATCTCTGCAAAGACTCCAGACAGATTATGTGGATTTATATCAGTTACACGACATAGAATTCGTTACTAAAGAACAGATTATGAATGAAGCAATTCCTGCCATACAGAAAGTGAAGGAAAGCGGAAAAGCTAGATATGTAGGAATTACCGGATTGCCGGTAAGGTACCTGGCCGGTATTGCCAGGGAAACTCAACTGGATACTGTTCTTTCCTGGGCGCACTATAATCTGCTGGAAAATGAGATCAATGATGAACTTGTGCCCTTATCTAAAGAAAAAGGATTCGGACTGATGAATGCAGGGCCATTGCTTCAACGTATACTATCAGATGCCGCTTTACCGGCCTGGCACCGTTCCCCCAAAGAAGTAAAAGATACTCAGCCTGTATTGCTAAGCTTATGCAAAAAATATGGAATGGAATTAAGCGACGTTGCGATCAGGTATGCCCTGAATCATCCGGATATTCATACCACCATCGTAGGCATTGCCAATATGAATCATGTAACCAGTAATCTCAGGGCAGTAGATGTGCAGATACCTGCTGGTTTGATGGAGGAAATTGAAAAAGTAGTAGCACCTGTCCGGAATAAAATGTGGTATGAAGGAAGACCTGAGAATAATATTCCTAAAAAGTAAAATAATATTCTTATGAAAGCATTGTTTTTAGTTGAACCCGGAAAAACTGAAATCCGGCATGTAGACCCTGTCCCTCCTGCTCCAGATCAGGTATTGCTGCGGGTGGGAATGGTAGGGTTCTGCGGTGGTGATTTAAATGGATTCAGGGGTTTATTTGAACTACAGGAATATCCCAATATACTTGGTCATGAAGTGGGAGCGACTATTGAGAAAGTAGGCGAAAACGTACCCCCACAATTCAAGCCTGGTATGCTGGTTACGCTATATCCCTATTTGAATTGCGGCAAATGTATATCCTGCCGGAAAGGAAGGCCCAATGCCTGCCAGGATAACAAAACCATGGGCGTACGACGTCCTGGTGCCATGACAAACTATGTGACAGTTCCCTGGCAAAATTTGTTCTCTTCTGAAAAATTATCACTTCGTGAACTGGCTTTAGTAGAACCACTTACTGTTGGCTTTCATGCTGTTTCCAGGGGGCGCGTTACAGATAAAGACCGGGTGGCCGTAATTGGATGTGGCATCGTAGGGATAGGAGCGCTGGCAGGATCTGTTAACCGGGGAGCCGAGGTGATTGCCATTGATATTGATGATTCAAAAATGAAAATTGCCAGAAAAGTAGGAGCGGCTCATACCATTAATACTTCCAAAGTAGATTTGCATCAGTCTCTGCTTGACATTACAGATGGCGATGGTCCGGATGTGATTATTGAGGCGGTGGGAAGTCCGGTTACGTATAGGGCGGCAGTAGAAGAGGTAGCTTACACCGGAAGAGTCGTTTGTATTGGCTATGCAAAAAAACCGGTAGAATTTAATACTGGCGTTTTTGTCCGGAAAGAAATTGAAATTCTGGGTTCCCGTAATTGCCTGGGAGAATTTTCTGATGTAATCAGCTATCTGGAATCAGGCAAATTCCCCGTAGATGATGTCGTCAGTAAAGTGGTTTCTCTGGATGATGCCGGTATGGCACTGGCAGAATGGTCGGCGAATCCCGGCCCCATCACTAAAATCATGGTTGACCTTACTAAATAAGTTTGTATGATACAATCTGCTGTAACCATTGCTTTGGTTCCTCAACTGAAAACTGGCCCATGGATTTTCTGGGAGAACCTGGAAGCAGGTATTTCTAAAGCGGCTCAATTAGGATTTGATGGAGTGGAGCTTTTTACACCTGCGGCAGATTCTATAGAGCCATCTATATTGAAAACCCTGCTCGAAAAGTATAGTATTTCTCTGGCGGCTGTAGGAACCGGCGCCGGAAAGGTAATAAAAGGGCTCACCCTTACAGATCCCAATCCGGATGTGCGTAAGCTGGCTATAACTTTTATTACAGATATGATTAATTTTGGGGCAAGATTTAACGCACCTGCCATTATTGGTTCTATGCAAGGCAATGTAGCAGCAGGTGTAGAAAGAGAAAGAACTTTTGAATGGCTGGCCGAAGGACTCTCCGCTCTGGCAACCCATGCTGAGGCGAAAGGTGTACCCCTGATCTATGAGCCGCTCAACCGCTATGAAACGAATTTAATTAATACGCTTACAGATGGTGCCGGTTTTATTCAAAGGCTGGATACACGCAATATAAAACTCCTGGCCGATTTGTTTCATATGAATATTGAGGAAGAATCTATTCCAGAAACAATCCGTAAAGTAGGACCACTCATTGGGCATGTTCATTTTGCAGATAGTAATCGTCGGCCAGTTGGAATGGGCCATACCTCTATTCCCGAAATTGCTGAAGCACTTTATCAAATCAACTATACTGGCTATGTATCTGCTGAAGCATTTCCCTGGCCTAATCCTGATGAGGCTGCTCGACAAACAATACGGGCATATAAACAATTCTTCACAACTGCCAGCAGCCATACAAGCTGATTTACAATTTGTTCTATAACAAGTAAATTAATCCTATATATTTCTTCTCATGCAAAGATTTTGCTTAGCTCTCGATTTAAAAGATGATCCACAACTGATACAGGAATATGAAAAGTGGCATGCCAGCGGAAGCGCCTGGCCGGAAGTAACTCAGCATGATATTGATGCAGGCATTATCAGTATTGAAATTTACCGAACTGGCAATCGGCTCTTTATGATTCTGGAAGCTGATGATGCTTTTACGTTTGAAAAGAAATCACGCATGGATGAGTCAAATCCCAAAATACAGGAATGGGAAAAGCTGATGTGGAACTATCAATTGCCACTGCCCTGGGCAAAAGAAGGGGAGAAATGGGTGTTAATGAAAAAGATATTTCAATCGGGAAGCTAAAATTAATTGCCAATTACTATTATTATGCTACTGTATGCAATCAAAAACAGGTTGTATACCAACGATAGGGATATCTTTTAGATTTAACTAATCAAGTCTGTATAGGAATTTGAAAATCAAGCTGAATTTTTACGTCCGAGGATTTAGAGTAATGGATCAGAATAAATCAATTTATTTTCCTATCTTTTACAATATCCTTTAAAAATCCTCTTAAAACATAAAAAATTCCATAGAAAAATAAGCTTGTCATCAAAATTGACAAAAGAAAATCTCCAAATGATGGGGTTCCTAGATATACCAGCATGATTTACACGTTTAAAGAGGAAAATATAGTTGAATATAGCAAATTGCAAGCGTTTCTTAACTTTTCCACACAACTTAGTATTTCGCTTGCAGCAGACATCGAAATTATGGTAATCGGTATTTATTAATTTCTAGATTGCATTTACAGCAATGGCTTTGTGATAGGCATTCTCATGCGTGAAAGGAACAAAGTTATCATCTAAAGCTCTACAAGAAACAGTAATGCCATTTGAAGTATATCTGCCAAAAATACTGGCAATAGAAGCATCAGCTGCGTCCCTCCCATTGGCTATTTTTACCAGACCATTCAAAGGAGCTAACCTGGTGGCATCAAATATCAGCCATTGCCCGCCTATATAGGCTTCAAAACAGGCATGAAAATCAGGCGGATTTAACTTATAACTATAGCCTGTAAAATAACGGGCAGGAATCGTAAGTGCCCGGCATAAAGCTATTCCTAAGTGAGCAAAATCCCGGCAAACACCTGTACGCTCTGTTATGGTATCATAGGCAGAAGTTTGCGAATTGGTACTGCCACTTACATAGTCAACATTTTCATAAATCCAGTCTACAATAGCCAGCACTTTCTCATACACATTTGATATATGGCCAAATTCTTTGTAGGCCAAGGTACTTAATTTATCTGACTGGCAATAGCGGCTAGGGAATAGAAAAGGAATTACATTACCGTCTAAGGCTACTACCGGAACGGCCTCTAATTCTCGCTGATCAATAATTTTATGCGACGCATCTACAATAGCTTTATAAGAAATGTTGAGATTGGTGCCTTCCTCAACTTCCAGTCGGATAAACCTGTTTTCGTAGTGGATGGAAGTTAGTTCCTCTATCCGGATATAGGGTTCGATATTAAATGTCTCTTCTATGATCGTTTGCCCCGGTGAGCGTAATGCATGTATATTTATTAATAAGGTAGTAGGTGAATGTATTTCATAGGCTAATTCACTGGCTATTTCAAATTTCATAAAAGTGATTAAGTTATTATAAGTTTATGTTCAGCGTAAATAATTTGAGTAAAATTAGTTTAGTGAGATCGTTATAGTACTTCTCTTTACATTATTGGGGTAATTTATTCAACGCAGCCTCCATCCAGTGTTCGGGTATTTGTGTAAGAGCCGCTTTTAGTTCTTTTGCCCATAACTCAGAAATCTCTAACATATCCTTCTTTTCATAGCGGTGTTCAATCATATGGAAGGTGTCCTTTTTGTAAAGCACTACATCAATAGGAAATTCTACATCATTGGCACTCACTCTGGTAGAATCGAAAGAAAGAAAACCTGCTTTTAGCACATGAGCCAGAGAAGAATCATTGGTAATGGTGCGGTTGAGAATAGGCTTGCCGAAACCTGAATTGCCGATAATTACAAAAGGCGAACCATGGCCTAATTCCACCCAATTGCCTTCCGGATACAGTAGATACAATTTATGCTCCTCATCATCTTTTAATTGCCCTCCTACAATGGTATTCAGATTAAATTTAAAGCCTGACTTTTCAAGGCTAGGTTTATCTTCCTTACTTACCCTTCTTACTTGTTCGCCTAATGCATTTACAGCTTTATATAATTTATTATAGGTCTCTCCTTCCTCCACCAGATCGTGAAAATAGGTAATCGCTTTATCACGGATAGAACGTAATCCACTGGTCATAATAAAAAGTGAATGATTATCTTTTTGCTCTACAAAGATTTTCTTCTTCACTGTAGTGTCCATACCAGATGTAATGCGAGTATCTGCTATCGCTACCAGCCCGTCTTTAACTTTTACGCCTAAGCAATATGTCATAGCTTAAAATGAATGTATGCAAAATTTTTCCTTTTTGGAAAGTAAGGATATGAATTTGGACTTTTAATAGTTACTTAAATCCGAATGTGAGGAAAAAAGTTAGAAAGCAATATACTATTATTTGACTGTTATCTGAAAATAAATCTATTGATAGTGTTGAATATTTTATTGATTTTCAGCGTAACAGCGCATGCCCTATTTCTTCTCAGATGACCATAACGTAAGAGGGGGATACCAGGTTTTATGCGGAGAGATGTCTTTTGAAAATTAGCAAGAAAATAGGAAAGAATATATTAAAGCTAATGGTTAATAATTTCTGACAATATATACTATAAACAACCAAGTTTATCTAGGTTGTGTTGACATCGTTTATAAATTAGCTTTTGGCCGAATCACTGCCTGCTTAATGAAAGCAATGAATACATCACTATAACAAGCTTTATCTGCTGCCAGATCTCCTGTAAATTCATTTCCGAGTAAGCCGCAGATCATCTACTTATATTATATGCCTGATAGCATCACTAGGCAAGTATTTCATAAGGTATCTACTCGGACATGGATTTTACTGCTGTACCCATTCTGCCTAAGGCTTGATCGGCTTGCCTGTACTTTTGTTGGAATACTTCATATTGGTGAACATGATTAGTTTTATGTTACCTGTACCACCCCGAGTAATTCCGAAATATTCAACCTTAATATACATTTCACTTACTGATAATTAGATGGTATCTAACTCCCATTGCCTTAGCTACATTGTCTGTATAAAACTCCTATTGTTGATCTGTTGCATAAAAAACATTATAACTTTTACCATCATAAGCAAAAGAATATCTAACTCCTTATTATGCGATTATTTAATAACATCGATACCACTAGTTAATTTCACTCTGTATTTTCTGGCTCATAGAATAATGCATTGAGTTTGATTTTTCTTTAATTAATGAGAATCTGTTTTGAATTTGATAAAAGATTTTGGTTAATAACTTAATAAAGAGGAATGTAGTTGTTTTAAAATTCAAGTAGATTTAATACAACAAAAAATAAAAAATAGGTATTTTTCGCTCTTATTAACCTACTATTCACCTCTAACATAACTTAATGCATTAAAATCCTTAATTATATTCTATGTAATTTGAACTTGATTTATTTCCTAAACTTGATGCAAAAATTATTTAGATTTCGGTCACAGATTGTCTGCTTTTTGCAGTAACTTTTATTCAAACATTGTCACAACACCCAGCATTTTCTCTCTCACAACACTACTTTATGAAAACGTTGCCTCTTAAACATGTATGGCTGATTTGCCTGCTGCTTTTTTATGCTTGTAAAAGCAATAAGGTGGAAGTCAGTAACCGCAATTTTGAAGAACAGGTAGATCTCCAGCAGAACCTGGTATTTACCTTCAACAATGATTTGGTCGCCGATTCTCTGCTCAACAAGTGGGACAGCACAGCTTACCTTGAATTTTCACCAAAAGTCCGTGGCAAGTTTAAATGGACCGAAAACAATGAACTCCTTTTTTCTCCTGATCCAGGTTTCCGTCCTAGTACTGATTACCAGGCTACTCTCACCAAAGCCGTTCTGGCACAAGCCGCTGCTGTAAATGAAAGCCGCCTCGACCTGGGCGAAAATACAACCTATAAATTTCATACGCCTTACCTGAATCTGGTAGACAGCGATATTTATTGGGCAAAAAATCCCAATGGCTCCATTGAAGTGCGGTTTAATCTGAGTTTCAATTATACCGTAAATCCTATGGAAGTAGCTAACCTGATGCGCATTCAGATTGCTGGAAAAGATGTTCCTTTCAAATCCAATAGTTCAGTTATATCAGAGCAGATACAGGTAAGCGCCACCCAGCCAGCCGGTACTTCCTTCGACAATCAAACGGCTACTATTATCATCCGCGAAGGTTTAAAGTGTGCGCAGAGCGATTATGTGAGTAAAAAACCGATGGAATTGAAGAAAACGATTCCTGGAAAAGATGAATTTAATATTGTTCAGGTAACCACGGAATATGAAGGCGAAAACGGCTTTATCCAGGTATACACCAACCAGACCGTAGAAAGCGAACGCCTTGCCCGGTATATCACGCTCGACCCGGCCATTGAAGTGAAAGTAGAACCCCGTGATTATGGCTTTATCATTAAAGGGGATTTTAAGGAAGGAAGCTATGCCTTAACCATTTCCAAACAGCTCCGAGGCATTTTTGGCGGTGCCTTACCAGATGATTTCAGCCAGGTAGTGGTGTTTGGTGCCATGCAGCCTTATATCGCATTTACCTCTCAGAAAGGCTTGTACCTGACCAGCAAAGGAAGCAAAAATATAGGTGTAAAAATTATCAATATGCCAAAAGTACGGGTGCAGGTGTATAAAATTTATGAGAACAATATTTTCCCCTTTATGCGCAGCAATGGCCTGTATGGCAACTGGTATTATGAAGGAGACGACTATTATGAGTCTAACATTTACATCGGCGATGAACGCGACAATCAATATGGAGATATTGTATTAGATAAAGAAATTGAAACCAAGAATCTGAGTAAGTCTGGAAATGCGCATCTGCTGAATCTGGATTTAGATCAGGTAAACGATTTTAAAGGGATTTATGCAGTAAAAGTGAGTTCTATCGAAGACCAGTGGCTGTATGCGACCAAGCTGGTTTCTATTTCGGATATCGGCTTTATGGTAAAAGAAACGGATAACGAAATCACAGTTTTTGCCAATTCCATTCTTACGGCCAATCCGCTGGAGGGTGTATCCATTAACCTGATCAGTTCTAATAACCAGTCAGTATATTCGCTTACCACTGATGCAAAAGGCGTAGCAACATTTACAGACATCAAAAAGAAAGCGCCGAATTTCAACATCCAGATGCTTACTGCCCGCCATGATCAGGATTTTACCTTCTTGCTCTTTAATCAGAACAAGGTAGAAACTTCCAGATATGAAGTAGGTGGTATGCGGGAGAATCCATCTGGTTACCAGGCTTTCATTTATGGCGATAGGGATATTTACCGTCCTGGCGAAACAGTGAATCTGAATACGCTGATCCGGAATCCGAAATGGGAAACGGTGGGTGATATGCCTATCAAACTAAAAGTATTGATGCCCAATGGAAAAGAGTTTACCACTTTGAAAGGAAACCTAAATGAACAAAGCGCCTTTTCCACTTCGTTTGATCTGCCAGCCAGTACGGTTACAGGCACTTACATGGCAGAAGTATATACCTCCAACGATATTCTGCTTAGTGCCAAATCTATTAGTGTGGAAGAGTTCATTCCAGACCGCATTAAGGTAAATGTAACGCTAAATAAACCTGTTCTTAAAATAGAGGAAGAACTGGAAGTTACGGCTACTGCGCTAAATCTGTTTGGCCCTCCGGCTGTGAACCGCAATTACCAGATGACCTTTGATTTGAAACGCAAAGCATTTGCTCCGAAAGGCTTCCAGGATTATTCTTTTGCCGTTACTACCAACCGTACATTTGAATCGGAAGAGGAAGAAGAAATGCAAAGAAGAGGAACCAGAAATAACCGGGAAATTACCTTTAAACAGGAATTACGGGAAGGCAAAACGAACGAAGAAGGTATCATTAAAGAGACATTTACCATTCCAGCTCAGTACAAGGACCTTGGCATGTTAACTGGCAGCGTATTCACCACCGTTTTCGATGAATCTGGCAGGCCAGTGAACCGCATGAACCGCATGGATGTGCTCACGCAGGATGTTTTCTATGGAATTAAATATGTGGATTCCTATGTAAATACTGGCCAGGCAGTGCAGGTTCCATTAATTGCCTTGAACAAGGATGAAAAGCCACTTTCTGGTATAAAAGCAAAAGTCCAGGTTGTGAAACTTAACTGGCAAACAGCTTTGGTGAGAAATAGCTCTGGTTCATATAATTATGTTTCTCAGCGGAAAGAACAATTTTTAGAAGATAAAACGATTACCATTTCTGGTAACAATACGCTGTATTCTTTTGTACCCCGTCTTTCTGGTGAGTATGAGATTAGGGTAATGAAACCAGGTACCGATTCGTATGTAAGCCAGGAATTCTATGCCTATGGATATGGCCTCACACAAAATTCTTCTTTTGAAGTTGACAAGGAAGGACAGATCACCATCGAACTTGACAAAGCCAAATATGCTGTGGGCGATAAGGCTAAAATCCTGATGAAAACTCCATTTGCCGGAAAAATTCTGCTTTCGGTAGAACGTAACAAAGTATTTGACTACATCTATCTCGATACTGATAAAAAATCGGCTTCGTATGAACTAGAGATTAAAGAAGAATACCTGCCAAATGTATATGTTACGGCTACGCTGATCAAACCAATGGATGATGGAACCATTCCGCTTACGGTAGCTCATGGATTTGCCCCGCTGGCTGTAGAATCAGCCGATAATCATTTGCCGGTGGAAGTTGTAGCGGCTGCTCAATCCGGTTCAAAAACCAAACAGACCATTACCGTAAAATCCAAACCGAATACAGAAGTAACCATTGCGGTAGTGGATGAAGGAATTCTGCAACTTAAAAATTACCAGTCTCCAGATCCTTATAACTATTTCTTCCAGAAACGGGCTTTAGAAGTTAATTCTTTCGACCTGTATCCCAGATTATTCCCGGAACTGTCTGGCCGCAGCAGTGTAGGTGGTGATGGCTACGATCTGGCCAGACGGGTAAATCCATTAACCAACAAACGTGTCGTCCTGGTATCCTTCTGGAGTGGAACGCTCACCACGAATGGAAGTGGTGAAGTACAATATACAGTAGATATTCCGCAGTTTTCTGGTGATTTACGTATTATGGCCGTCGCCTATAAGGATAAGTCTTTTGGTTCTGCCAGTAAGAATATGAAAGTAGCTGACCCGGTTGTGATCAGTACCTCTATGCCGAGATTCTTAAGTCCGGATGATAAATTGCAAGTGCCAGTTACGCTTTCCAATACAACAAATAAAGCTACTTCTGCGCAGGTAAGCATTAAAACTACCGGAGGATTGGAAGTAAGCAGCGAAACCCAGCAATCCGTAGATTTACCTGCCAACAGCGAAAATCAGGTTCAGTTTACCTTAAATGCTGCTCCGGCTATTGGTACAGGCCAGGTGATTGTGGAAGTTACAGCTCTGGGCAAAACCTATACCGACCAGACAGATATTACCATTCGTCCGGTTACGTCTTTGCTGAAAACAAGCGGTTCTGGCATTGCTGCAGCAGGTACAACTACTACCATAAATATGGCAACTGATTTTATTCTAGCTACCACCCAGGCTAAACTGGTAATTAGTAAATCGCCAGTGGCCCAGTTCAGCGATCATCTGGAATATTTGCTGGTATATCCGTATGGCTGTGTAGAGCAAACGACTTCGGGTGCTTTCCCTCAGCTTGTTCTGGCCGATTTAAGTACAGCGATTTCTAAAAACCAGGCAGCAGCGGCATTTACCAGCAAGAGTGTACGCAGTATTGCCAATACCAATGTGCAAGAAGCCATCCGCAGGTTACAATCCATGCAATTATATAACGGAGCGCTAAGCTACTGGCCGGAAGGTGGTTCTGAAAGCTGGTGGGGCACCGTATATGCGGCTCACTTTATGATTGAAGCAAAGAAAGCCGGTTTTCAGGTAAACGATCAGGTGCTTGACCGCATATTTGCCTATCTGGAGCAACAAGTGAAATTGAAAAAGGCGGAAGAATATTTCTATTATGACGGTTCAAATGCCCGTTTGTCTAAGAAGATCGCACCCAAAGAGGTAGCGTATTCCTTGTATATATTGGCTTTAGGTGGCAATGCAGACATTGCTACGATGAATTACTACAAATCGAATAAGAACCTGCTGGCGATTGATTCTAAGTATTTACTTGGAACAACCTATCAGTTGCTCGGAGATAACGCCAGTTACAGATCTCTGATTCCTTCGTCTTTTTCGGGCGAACGTTCGGTAAATGCATTTGGTGGAAGTTTCTATTCCTACATCCGGGATGAGGCGCTTTCTCTGAATGCGTTGATAGAAACCGATCCTAAGAATACGCAGATTCCGATTATGGCGAAACATTTGTCTGAGCAGTTGAAAGGACAAAAATACCTGAATACCCAGGAACGGGCGTTTGCACTGCTGGCTTTGGGTAAACTGGCCAAGAAAGTAAATGCTACTGATGTTAAAGCAGAGGTAAAATCTGGCAATACAACGCTGGCTACTTTCACGGGTGAAGATGTGGTGTTGACCAAGAGTGTGGTAAATAAATCGGTGAATATTCAGCCTTCCGGAAATGGCTCGCTGTATTATTTCTGGCAGGCAGAAGGGTTAAGTGCCACCGGGCAAGCCAAAGAAGAAGATAGTTATTTACAGGTTCGCAAAACCTTCTACAACCGTTTTGGGCAAACAATTTCAGGTAATTCTTTCCGGCAAAATGACCTGGTGGTAGTAAAAATTACCCTAGCTTCCACGGATGGTTCTTCGGTAGAAAATGTGGTGATTACTGATATGCTGCCAGCCGGATTTGAAATAGAAAACCCCAGAATTTCTGATCTACCCGAAATGAGCTGGGCATCTAATGCAGCGGTTGCCGATCACTTCGACATACGTGACGACCGTATTAACCTGTTTGCAACTGCTACGGCTCAACCTCAGACCTTCTACTATGTAGTTCGGGCTGTTTCCAAAGGCACTTTCAAAATGGGGCCTGTGAGTGCCGATGCCATGTACAATGGCGAATATCATTCCTTGCATGGTGCTGGTGAAATACAAGTAGCTGAAAGAGACGGAGACGGAATGTAGAATATTTTGTTGGTTACTCGTTGTTAGTTATTCGTAAAAAGCCTTTCCAATCAATTGGAAAGGCTTTTATAATTTGAAATTTATATTGAAATTTCTTACAACGGCTCTGGGATTAGATTATGATTGCCAAGTAATGCGGTTAATTTTCTACGGAAATTAATTTGCTGACCAGAATTTGGGAATTCAATCATGGTTTTGTTGAGCACCTGATAGCCTGCCTCCCTTAATCCTTCATAACAGGCTTCATGTACGACCGCAGAAACTAAAATAACAGGAATAGTTTTACCGCCCAGTTCATCTATTTGCTTCATTAAGCCAAGTAGATTGCCTTTGTAGATATTTCTCCGTTGAGTAGCAGTTGTATCTGGCAAAGGCGAATCAGTAGCATGAATTAAATGGAAACCTACCGATTGAAAACGTTCGAGGAAATGCACTTTTTCAGCTCGCAAGGCTTTCACTGTATCAAAAGCAGCTACTTCTTCGGGAAAAAGTACCTTAATCATTTCTAAAAAGAGGCTGTCGCCTTGCTTTACCTGCTCAAAAAAGAAATAACGCTGACGGTCAGGCGTGGGAGGCACTTCGGTAATAAAAAGCAATTTTACTTTATCAGGCAGATATTTTCTCCGGGCTTGTTCAAAAACAGAGGTTTTGTTCATGCGGATTTTTACGAAACGAACATAAGAAAGATATATCAGGCCGATTTCGATATACCAACTTTTTGAATATAGCTTATGATCAGCCGAATTGTTACCTGGTTCCTGTGCTATCTGATACCTGAATAAAATTGGCAGTACCCAGAGAATCAACTGCTAAACTATCTACTTTAGGCTGAATAATAGTAGGACAATAATATTTTTTGGTAATATCAATCTTAGGTTTTGGGAAACGGCCTTTTGTCACTTTTAAATCCTTATCCGCATATAATTTTTCCATATACTTGCCATAAATGGGCAAGGCCGTTTTAGAACCTTCTCCCAAAGCAGAGGTACGAAAATGAATACTGCGATCGTCTCCGCCTACCCATACTCCAGTTACTAAGTCTTTGGTAAGGCCCATAAACCATCCGTCAGAATGATTGGAAGTAGTACCGGTTTTAGCTGCAAATTCATTTCCATTGCCGAAAACATCATACGACCATAAATTCTGCGAAGTGCCACCTGGCTCTTCAATCCCGCCTTTCAACATATATAACATCAGCCATGCCGTTTCCTGACTTATTGCCCGGTTCTGCCTTGGATTAAACTGGTGAACTACGTTGCCATAACGGTCTTCGACTCTGGCAACAAATATTGGTTCTTTCCAGATGCCCCCATTAATAAATGTGCCATAGGCTCCTACCATCTCATACACCGAAACATCACTGGAACCCAGGCCAACAGAAGGCACTGCCTGTATCGGACTGGTTATTCCTAAGCGGTGGGCATATTCTACTACAGTTTCTTTCCCTACTTTCTCTGTGAGTTGTGCGGTAACTGTATTAATAGAGCGGCCTAAGGCATGACGCAGGGTCATATTCCGGCCGCTGTAACGCCAGTCGGCATTGCGGGGTGTCCACGATTTTTTCTCGCCATTCTCCACATAGTTAATGGTTACCCGGTAATCGGTAATGCGGTCGCAGGGAGAGAATCCTTTGTCAATAGCAGCGGTATATACAAACGGTTTGAAAGTAGAACCCGGCTGGCGTTTTCCCTGTCTTACATGGTCATACTGAAAATGCTTGAAATTGATACCACCTACCCAGGCTTTAATATGGCCAGTAAAAGGGTCCATGGTCATCATGCCAGTGTGCAGAAAACGTTTGTAATGACGAATAGAATCCAGGGGACTCATGGTTACTTCTTTCTCGCCATCCCAGGTAAATACATTCATTTTTCTGGGTGTATTCATCAAAATCTGAATGGAATCAGGGTTTTTCTTATATCTTTCTTCCAGGTATTTATAATAAGATGTCCGTTTGGCTACCATTTCAATAAAACCCGGAATCTCCTTGTCATTTTCATCTACCCAAGGACTTTTTCCTTTCCAGTGACTATCGAACCGGTTCTGCATCTCCTGCATTTGCTCAGATACAGCTTCTTCAGCAAGCTTTTGAAAACGGGAATCAATGGTTGTATATACTTTTAACCCACTAGTATACAAATCCAGTCCGTTATTTTTACACCATTCGTCCATGTAATTGGTAATGGCATTTCCATAATAGTTAGCAATCCCATCCTGATACCTTTCTACCGTATATTTTACTTCAATAGGCCGTTTACTCACAGAATCATATACTTCCGGCTTAATAAAATTGTATTTAGTCATCTGAGCCAATACAATATTGCGGCGTTTGATGGAATTTTCCGGATTTAGAATAGGACTATAATAGGTAGTAGCTTTTAACAGACCTACCAGGGTTGCCGCTTGCTGCATATTCAGGCTATCCGGGCTTGTATTGAAAAAAGTTTTTGCCGCTGTTTTAATCCCAAAGGCACCACTACCAAAATCAACCGTATTCAGGTATAAGGTCAGGATTTCCTCTTTGGAATACGTGCGCTCCAGTTTGATAGCCGTAATCCATTCTTTTGTTTTAATTACCAGTGTACCCAGGCCAGGCACTTTATATAAAGGTCCTTCTGATTCTTTTTCACGGGTTTTGTATAAATTCTTGGCTAACTGCTGGGTAATGGTACTTGCTCCTCTCCCATCACCACTTACGGCATCTGCAAAAGCAGCCGCAATACTTTTTGCATCTATGCCAGAATGGTCATAAAACCGGATGTCTTCTGTAGCCACCAGGGCATTGATCAGTACAGGTGAAATTTTTTCGTAAGGAACCGGTGAACGGTTTTCGCGATAGTATTTAGCTAAAAGTTTTCCATCAGCTGTATACAATTCAGAAGCCATTTCTATACGAGGATTCTGAAGCTTATCCAGACCTGGAGATTCGCCGAACAGGCCTAAGAAATTATGTTCTACACTAAAAAAGTAGAACCAGCCCAAAAACAAACATACAGCGAAAACTTTCCACAGAAGCTCAACTGTTGTTTGCGGTCCACGAGCCTGTTTCCACTGACGGTAAGCCTGCCATTGGGTTCGAATAAAGCTGGAGACTTTTTCTAAGGTAGTATGTATAGTTGTATTCTGCACAAAGTTTATATATAGGAGTAGGTGAAGCGATTAGCCGATTCTTATAACGGCTAAAACGGGTAATTGGTGTTACAGGATTGGAAAATTAGTACTAAGTTTATGAGTATGTGTTCAATGGCAAATTTAGCAGAACAAAAGGGCATATCCAATTTTGTAATTTTACCCATTTTGGATTGCACAAACAGGCATAAACACCTAACTTGTTGCGCTTTTTAAATAGGTATTTGCCAGCCCACACTCATGTAATATCTTTATTCATGCAAAAAATAAATACAGTTGCTCCCTCCCCTGCTATAGAAATTACTTCTAAACTCCCTACAGTAGGCACTACTATCTTCACAGTTATGACCCGAATGGCGGCTGAATATGGAGCCATTAGTTTGTCACAGGGCGCACCTGATTTTCCCTGCTCCAATGAGTTGATAGATTTAATTACGCATTACATGAAAGCTGGTTTTAATCAGTATGCGCCGATGGAAGGATTGATGGCCTTGCGGGAACAAATTGCCTTAAAAACAGAACGTTGTTATGGCTATGCGCCAGATCCATTATCCGAAGTAACGGTAGTAACCGGAGCAACAGAAGGCTTGTTTGCAGCTATTACAGCTGTAATTCATCCGGGCGATGAGGTAATTGTACTTGAACCTTGTTACGATAGTTATATCCCGGCTATTGAGCTTTGCGGAGGCAAAGCTATCCGCATTTCTCTGGAATCAGAAACGTACCGGATTCCCTGGCAACAGCTGGCCAATGCTATTAATAGCCGTACCAGATTATTGATCATCAATACGCCACATAATCCGACAGGCACGATTCTCCGGAAAGAAGATATACAACAATTAGCTGCATTGCTGAAAGACACACAAATTTTACTAATTAGCGATGAGGTATATGAACATATTATTTTTGATGGTGAACCTCACTATAGTGTATTACGTGAACCTGAATTGCGGGAAAGAAGCTTTGTGATGTCATCGTTTGGAAAAACCTATCATGCCACCGGCTGGAAAATGGGCTATTGTATTGCGCCTGCTTTTTTAACCAGAGAACTCCGGCGGGTACATCAGTTTTTAGTCTTTTCTACCCACACACCCACTCAGTATGCCTTAGCCGATTATTTAAAAAAGCCTGAAACTTATGAAGACTTGCCAGCCTTTTTCCAGAAAAAACGGGACATGTTCCGGCAGATGATGTCTCAAACCAGGTTCCGCTTATTGCCCAGTGAAGGAAGTTATTTTCAGTTAGCCTCCTATGCCCACATGACAGATGAAGGAGATGCTGATTATGCCACCAGGTTAACCAAAGAATATGGCGTAGCTACCATTCCGGTGTCAGCCTTTTATAAAGAAGGAACAGACAATAAAATCCTGCGTTTTTGCTTTGCTAAAAAGGATGAAACCTTAGAAAAAGCCGTAGAAAGGCTGGCAAAAGTATAGAGAAATAATATGCTTGCTGTTTTGTAAACAATTATCAAATCTTTTCATGGAAAACCTACGCCTTACTCTTATACAATCCAGTCTGCATTGGGAAAACCCGGTAGCCAATCTGGCTATGTTCGAAGAGAAAATCTGGCAGATTAAGGAACAAACGGATCTGATTGTATTACCTGAAATGTTCACTACTGGCTTTACAATGAATGCAATTGCCTTAGCAGAGCCGATGAACCTGACTACTTTTAAATGGATGAAGCAGCAAGCCGCACAGACTGGCGCTGTAATTACCGGGAGTTATATTGTGAAGGAAAAAGAACAATACTTTAACCGGCTGCTTTGGATGCGTCCGGATGGTAGCTTTGAAGTATATGACAAACGTCACCTCTTCCGGATGGCCGAAGAACATAAAATGTATACCGGAGGCAGCAAAAAAATAATTCCGGTACTAAAAGGATGGCGTATATGTCCGCTCATTTGTTATGATCTGCGTTTTCCGGTCTGGAGCCGCAATACAGCTAATGGACAGGCTTTGGCCTATGATTGCCTGATATACGTCGCTAACTGGCCACAAGTTCGCAGCCATCCTTGGAGTACCTTATTGCAAGCCAGGGCAATGGAGAATTTAAGTTATGCTGTGGGAGTAAACCGGGTGGGTACAGATGGAAAAAATATTCCCTATAGTGGAAATTCAGCCGTAATTAATCCGAAAGGCGACGTCGTATTTCATGAAGCTGACAAGGAATGTATTCAGACGGTAATTCTTGATGCAGCTGAGTTAGCCGCTTTCCGGCAGAAGTTTCCGGCTTACCTGGATGCAGATAGCTTTGAAATTGGTTGACCATTCAGCCTTTAGTATTCTTAGCCTCATTTTCAGAATAATTTTCATCTAATGATTCATCTTTCTGGCCTTACGCTAATTTCGCTAACTTGCAACCCAGTTAATAACAAACCCTCAGTATTATGAAATTTGGAACCAAAGCTATACATGCAGGCGTTCATCCTGACCCCACTACCGGTGCTATTATGACACCGATTTACCAGACTTCTACTTATGTACAGGCATCGCCAGGAAAGCACAAAGGCTATGAATATTCCCGTACACAAAATCCAACCAGAAATGCCTTGCAAGACAATATTGCAGCCCTCGAAAATGGTAAACATGGCTTGTGTTTCGCTTCTGGTCTTGGCGCCACGGATGCTGTACTCAAACTCTTAAAACCTGGCGATGAGGTAATTACCGGCAATGACTTGTATGGAGGGACGTACCGGATTTTTACAAAGATATTTCAGAACTTTGGCATTAAGTTTCATTTCATTGGCATGGATGAAGTGAACACGATTGAAAATCATATTACGCCCCAAACCAAACTGGTCTGGATAGAAACGCCTACTAATCCTCTGCTAAATATTATTGATATTGCCGGAGTGGCCGCCATTACCAAAAAACATAAGCTATGGCTGGCTGTGGATAATACATTCGCTTCCCCATATTTGCAAAATCCGCTTGACCTGGGGGCTGATATTGTGATGCATTCCGTGACCAAATATTTAGCCGGACACTCCGATGTGGTAATGGGCGCCCTGGTAGTAAATGATGACGAACTTGCCCAGCGATTAGCTTTTATTCAGAATGCCAGTGGTGCGGTTACTGGTCCTCAGGATAGTTTTTTGGTATTGCGGGGTATAAAAACGCTTCATGTGCGGATGCAGCGGCATTGCGAAAATGGCAGAGCAATTGCTCAATATCTGGCTTCTCATCCGAAAGTGAGCCAGGTATGGTGGCCAGGTTTTGAAAGCCATCCTAATCATGCTATTGCCAAAGCACAAATGCGGGATTTTGGCGGAATGGTTTCATTTACGCTAAAGGGCGATAGCCTGCAGGATGCCATACAGATGATGGAGAAGGTAAAAGTATTTTCATTGGCTGAATCCCTAGGCGGCGTAGAATCCTTATGCACGCATCCGGCTACTATGACTCATGCCAGCATTCCAAAAGCTGAACGGGAAAAAGCAGGTTTGAAAGATACACTGGTTCGTCTGAGTGTAGGAATTGAAGATGCTGAGGACTTGATTGAGGATTTAAAACAAGCGATAGGATAAAGAAATATAGGTAGTAAAAACAAAGAATCAGGTAAGAGCAGATTGTTCTTACCTGATTCTTTGTTTTTGTACAGATGACTTATGAGCCATATATAAATGAACAAGGGTTTTAAAATCTTCAAAATAGCGGACAATTATTACTCTGTGTCCATCATCCCGCAAATAGGACATTTTTATTTTATCGTCAGTACAGAGATCGTCTCCAGGTTTCTTAAACCAGATGTACAAGCTCTTCCACGGACCAGCAGCAACTGGTAACTGCATGGAATATAAAGCATTAGATACAGTTGCAGGTTGCAGGCCTAGCGCATCTTCCAGGTGTTGTTTTTTTGCCTGAGCCGGAAGATTTAATCTGAAGTAATTATTTCTGAACCAGATTTCGCAATCTGCCAGTAACCTGCTTTCATAGGTATAGAAACCATTTTTCATGTCAGTAAAAAATATTAAATATTAAAATTGTAGCTAAGCAACCGCTTATAAATCCAACAGCAATACCGGCAAGCAGAGAGGAAAAATTAATTACAGGGGTATGTTTTGAGTTCATAGGTGTTAAAGGTTTAATAGGTAATTTAATTTAAGTATATTTTTCATTAGAAAAATCACATTTCGATTAACTGTTTTTTTTCTTCGATGATAAGTTGAGAAACAAATTATTTTAATTTAAAAGATCGGCTCTTGAAAAGTCCTTGCTTGTACATATTTTTATTTCATAGGTAAGAAAAAGCGCATAAGTCTTTTTCAATTCATTTACAAGCAGATACCTAATTCGAAAAAATCAATTCTGATTTTCTCTGGCAATAAAAATCTCATCCACATACCATTCTAATAATTGTATTCATAATAAGACTTACGCTGTATTCTGACCACTTCTGATAAGGTCTACTACTTTCTGCCAATAATTGCGTATAACAAGGATATGAACTATCTAAAATATATATCAATACCTTATATGCGTATAACCCATAAATATATCTGGATGTTTCTGAGCATCTTACTTATATATTCCTGTAAGCCGGGCGACACAAAAGATAAAAGAAAAAAGGAAGTACAGGCGGAAATGCAGGCACAAATTTCAAGCCTGAAAAGTGCTGTTTACTTTAAAGATAAAGCCATCCGTTCTTATCTAAAAGAAGAACTAGAAACTTTCTATAAAAATAGAAAATACAAACTAGCTTGGATGACAAGTGATAAAATCTTACCTCAGTCCGATTCTCTGATACAGGCTATTATGCAGGCGCCAACAGATGGATTAGAAACCAGCAACTATGAACTGCAGGAGATTCAAGCATTACAACGGGAGCTGTTTTCTGCAGAAAAGTCCAAACAGGATACATTAAGTCTACGAAAGCTGGTGCAGCTGGATTTTAAAATGACAGCTTCGTACCTGACCTATGCTTCACACCTGTTGTCTGGCAGAATTGATCCGGCCAAGTTAGATACCTTATGGATTACATATCCACGGAAAAAAGATCTGGCTGTTCATCTGGATGAAGCCATCAAGAAGAATCGCATTTATGGCTCCCTCCAGGAATTATCTCCGGTAGTAGATCAATACAAACAATTGAAAAAACAACTTGCCCTTTACAGGCGCATTGCCAAATCTGGTGGGTGGCCTGCTATGAAAACTGTTACAACAGTAAATATGGGCACTGCTAATGAACCAGTCCATGCCTTATGGAACCGGTTAGGTATGAGTGGCGACCTGGATACGACCGCAGCAAGTATGCCTGTATTTGACAATGCCATGAAAGAAGCTTTGAAGAAATTCCAGCAACGCTATGGTATAAACCCTGATGGAAAGCTGAATGCTGAAACACTTGCCAGGCTAAACGAACCTGTAGAACGTACCATAGAACTTATAGAGCTAAATATGGAACGCATCCGCTGGGCACCAGATAGTATAGAAAACACTTATATATGGGTGAATGTACCAGAATACACTTTGAAAGTATTTTCCAAGGGGAAAAAAGAAGAAGAAATGCGTGTAATCGTAGGAAAAGATTATGCTTCTACGCCGGTTTTCAGCGATACACTGGAATATATTGTGTTCAGCCCCGATTGGACAGTGCCTTCTACTATTGCCAAAAATGAAATACTTCCTATTCTTCAGCACAATCCGGATTATCTGATGAGCAATAATATGGCGGTATATGAAACCTGGAAGGAATCTGATACACTGGCTCTTGACCCTCTGTCAACTGACTGGTCGCAGTTTACTCCGGAAACATTTACTTACCGGATTGTACAGAAACCGGGTCCGGAAAATCCATTGGGGCAAGTAAAATTTATGCTACCCAACGACTTATCTGTGTATCTGCATGATACCCCGAATCATACACTGTTTAAACGGGAAGAGCGGAATTTAAGTCATGGATGTGTCCGGCTGGAAAAACCTGTTGACCTTGCCATGTACCTATTGAACTGGAACGAAGAACAAGTGACTGAAAAAATAAATCAGCCTGAACCTATTAAACAAAAGCTACCTAAAAAATGGCCGGTTCAGATTGTCTATCGTACCGCCTGGGTAGATGAAAAAGGCATACTTAATTTCAGAGATGATATTTATGGGCATGATAAGAAACAGCTTAATGCCATTACTAAGAAAGAGGATCAGCTAAGTAAGCTATGATTCAGGCTTGATGCAAATATCTTAAAAATCTGTTTTGAGAATAGCAAATATTACCAGGTTGAAAGCTGGAGCCTACTAAAATTGCTTGAGGAAGCATGATTTAATTGCCATCTTTCAAACTAATGAATAATTAACTATCAAAATTCAACCAGAAATGATTCGGTATTTTTATAGATCTGTAATTGTTTTGCCTGCACTGATTAGCCTGAACTTGTTTTTATGGTCTTGTAATCAGTCTTCACAAGAGGAAATTATATTTTCAGAATCATCGGATGCTGACCAGAATGATAGTATACCAATCCCTGTAACATTAGGCGAGCAAGTAATTAGGTATGCTACTACCTTACTTAATACACCCTACAAAATTGCCGGAAAAGACAGCCTCGGTTTCGATTGCTCTGGATTTGTATCGTATGTTTTTAAAAAGTATGGTGTAGAGGTTCCTTCTTCTTCCAGGCACATTGCCCGGTTAGGAAATAAAATATCAATAGAAGAGGCTCATCCGGGAGATCTGGTATTTTTCCGAGGCACTGATCCAAACAGTACAGAAGTGGGTCACATAGGCATTGTAGTGTCTGCACAGGGTGAACCTATCAAGTTTATTCATTCTTCTTCCGCTCAAGCTTCTCCCTATGTGAAGTATGATTCTCTTTCAAAACCTAATTATAACCGCCGGTTTATTATGGTAAAGAGGATTATTGACTAATAAATTATCTAAAATCAATTGTCTTAGATAAAATCCAATGGTATCCTCAAGACAAAGGCCCGGATTAAATCCGGGCCTTTGTCTTGAGGATCGTTTTGTAAGAATTATTTAGTTACAGTTTTTTTAGAAAATTTCTGTTTGATAAACTCAATAATGGGTGGTAAAATAGAAATGAAAATAATAGCGAATATAACTATTGTGAAATTCTTTTTTACAAAGGGCAGATTGCCGAAGAAATAACCAATTATTGTAAAGGCAACTACCCACAAAAATCCACCGATAATATTATAAGAAATAAACCGGCTGTATTTCATGGTTCCAACACCTGCAACAAAGGGAGCAAATGTACGGATGATAGGGATAAAACGGGCAAATATGATAGTTTTGCCTCCATGCTTCTCATAAAATGCCTGCGTTTGTAACAGATATTCGCGTTTCAGAAACCGGTAATCCCGTTTAAACACTTTAGGCCCAAAATAATCTCCTATGGTATAGTTAAGTGTATCTCCCAGGAAAGCAGCAACAAAAAGCAATCCCATCAGCAATACTACATTTAAATCATTGGCGGGATTGGCAGCTAAGGCACCAGCAGCAAAAAGTAAAGAGTCGCCAGGTAAAAAAGGCATAACAACCAGCCCGGTTTCTACAAAAATAACCAGAAACAAGATGAGGTATGTCCAGGTGCCGTATTCTGAAATAATCTGAGTGAGGTATTTGTCGAGATGAAGGAAAACATCAATTACTTGTGAGAGAAATTCCATGAAAATAAATTAGAATGAACAGAGCATGAAAGATTTAGAACTACAAAAGTAGGAATTTATTAGTATAATCCGGTTTTTCTGTGTTTCCAAATCTTTACTTTTATCTTACATGTTCCAAATGTAACCTTAATCATTATAACGCTTATGGTAGCTCTTAAGTGTAAATTTTAAAAGCCGGAACATAGCTTTTCGGTATATCAGTTCACTACTTCTACTTTCCATTCATCGATAAAAAGTCACTGAAAGTATCACCTCTCAGGCCTAATCGGATAGTTTCCAGAGGTATTACTTCATTGGGAGCAATGTTGCCTAAATTTACATTAGAACCCAATAATTTAATAAACCAGACTTGTTGAGCTTTCTGAGGTGCCTCCCAGATGATTTTTTCAAATGGAATCTTTGTAAGAATTTCTTCCACTAATCCTGAACGGACTTCGCCCGTAGAGCGGAACAAGCCTACATTACCTCCTTCTCTTGCTTCTCCTATCACTTTCCAGGCGCCGGCATCTAGTTCAGCCTGCATCAAAGTAATCCATTTATAGGGTGGAATAATTTTCTGGTCATCTTTCGAACCTACCTCCGATAAAACTGTTACCTGCTTGGAAAGCGTACGAATATACTGGCATTTTTCTTCATGATTCATTTCCAGCGAACCATCAGAAACTTCAGCATAACTCATATCAAACTTATCCAGTACCCGGCGATAATCCTCAAACTGCCCCCGGATAATAAAAGCCTCGAAGAGAGTACCACCAAAATAGGTAGGAATGCCTGCTTGTTTGTATATATTTAATTTATCTTTCAGATTGGGTGTAACGTACGAAGTTGCCCAGCCTAGTTTCACCACATCTACATATTCACTACCCACCGCTAAAAAATCCTCTACTTCTCTTGGGCTTAAGCCTTTATCCATTACCATGGTAAAACCTGTCTGGCGTGGTTTAAGTGTGCGTTCAGGAATGTTTTTTAATTCGTAATTCATGGATATACAATTAATTTCAAGTTTACATGCGTTTTACCGCAAAAGGACATCCCACTATCTTTATGAACTTAATTAAAGTACAAATAGTAAAACTCTCCTTTATTTGACTTAGTCTGTTTTACACATTCTAAATGTGAATACAAAAAAAATGAGGTTTTATAAAAAACCTCACAAAGTAACTAAATACTAACGACTATTTGATAAAACTTACTTATCATTTCTGTATTGGTCAATAATTTTGTACAGTGCTTTCTGTGTTTCCAGTTCCGGAAAGAACTCAAACAGATAGGTATGTTTGTCAAAATCAAGTATAAGTGCATTTTCCAGAAACTGAAAAGCTTCCTTGTATTTACCATCATGAATTAAGTAAGCAGTAGCCCGGTAATACAACTCAGCTTCTTCCGGCATTTCTTCTATGGCTTCTTCTATCAAACCAATGGCTTTGCTGTAATCTCCTTGTTCATACAGCAACAGCGACCAGTTAAGCCATACATCCGGATTAGCAGGCTCTAGCTGACTGGCATGTTCATAAGCTTCCAGACTGGATACAATATTACCTACCTGGGCTTCGGCTTCAGCAACAGCCAGCCAATATTCATAATTTTCAGGGTTCAGCTGAATAGCTTTCCGGAAGAAATGAATGGCTTCAAACCATTTTTCCTGTGCATCCAGACACATGCCGATGCCATACCAGCCTTCATCCCACAGACTATCAATTTTAACGGCTTTTTTATAGTAGGTAATTGCTATGTCAAACTGGCCGGTACGTTCGTAAGTAGCTGCCAGGCAACAAAAAGTTTCCGGGTTAGGCTCATCCTTTTCCAGTTCAAGGGTTTTCTTATAGGATTCTTTGGCCTGCTGATACTCTTCCAGATTCATATACGCATTGCCCATATTATAATAGGCAGAAGCAAAATCTTCTTTAATCAATACCGCATATTCATAGGCTTTCACTGCATCGGTAAAACGCTCCAATTTACTATAAGCAATACCAATATTGTACCAGGCATTATGCGAATAAGGGTCATTGTCAATGAATTGCTGATAGTAGGATAAACTTTCCTCCAGTTCGCCAGTAATATCTAAGCAGAATGCCAGTTCATACAAAGCATTCTCATTATTGATATTGCAGTTAATCGCATTTTTGTAATTCTCGATGGCCAGGTCGTATTTCCCCCAGCTCTGGTAAGCCAGACCTATATTGTAATATACATCATCTTTCTCCTCCGACCATAACAGTACATTCTCCAGTACTTCTACCGATTTTTCATAATCGCCAATCAACGAAAGTACAGTGCCTCTCAGAAACATCACTTCTGTATCATTAGGATTAAATAAGGAGGCTTTGTCCAATAATTCCAGAGCATCTTCGAAATTCTGGGTATTAACCAGTAACTGAGATTTGTCCAGCATAATTTCCACAGAATATGGATACTGTTCGAGGGCATAGTTGCAGGCAGTGAGTGCTTTCTGATAATTTCCTTCATCCATATACTGGCCGATTGCAGATTCATATATTTCCAGGTCAAGAAAAACAGGCCCGCCTTCTTTCAGCATTTCTTCAAATCTGCGAACGGCATCCTGTCCCTCTTCTTTGTCTTTAAATTCGTTTCCCATTATCTGATTTGTTAATTCGTTAAAATATGTACCAAACAAGTAGTGCTTCCCAATATATCGCTACCTGTTTTATTTACTAAGCTTCATGCATGTCCAGCCGATAGTATCCTCTAGTGTTCTGAACGTATACTGCAGCTTTTGTTGTACTTTCTGGTTAGTATAAAAATAATCTTTTTGAGCAAGTAAGGCAGTCTCCCGGGTAACCAGCGGCGAACTTCCGCTGATTAAACTTCTCAGAAATTCCAGCCGCCAGGCAATTTGAGCCATAAGCGGTGAAACCTGTATAGCAGGTTTTTTCTTACCAAACGCAGCTGCTATTTTTCCAAACAAGTCTTTTATTTTTATGCTTCCTGCATTCAATATAAACCTTTCCGATGTAATTTCAGAATTTATTAGCCTAAAAATAATATCAGCAACGTCTCTAACATCTACATAGTTCATACTACCTGCTGTATAAAAAGGCTTTTCGTCCCATATATACTTAAACAATTTTGTGCTGCTTTTGTGCCAGTTTCCTGGCCCCAATATTACCGAAGGATTTACAATTACTGCAGACAGTCCTTCAGCAATCCCCCGCCATACCTCTAACTCAGCCAGGTACTTGCTTTTGGCGTAGTAAGAATTATAAGGAGATTCTTCCCATTGAGATTCTTCACTGACCTCCCAAATATTTTTTTTCCGACCGATTGCTGCTATCGAACTTACAAAACACAATTTTTTTATTCCTGTTGCCAGGCAAGTGTTCACCACATTAGAAGTACCCTCTACGTTTATTTTCAGCATACTTTCCTGATCGGCAGGAGTAAAAGATACAATAGCTGCTGCATGAATAACAGCATCAGCTCCTTGCATGGCAGCGGTAAGTTGCGCCAGATCGAGTACATCGCCTTCTATCCATTCAATAGCTGAGGCAATGTCAGCCACCAAACTCAGGTCACTGTCGGTTCTTTTTAAGGCACGTATCTTAAATCCTTCCTGTAGGAACTTTCTGGCTATGAAACTGCCAACCAGGCCATTACAGCCAGTAATTACTATCATACGGAAAAAGTTAAGGATGAAAACAGGAACTGAACTTACTGCCGGTTTATTTAGATCTTATGATTTAGCAGGCCAGCCTCCAGTAATTTAGAATAATATTTTTTTGATTTAGCCATCTGTAGCCCTTTGATGTGCTTAATGGCATGACAGTCGGTGCCGGCAAAATGCACCATTTTCAGGTCAATTAACCGTTCGGCCAGTAATTGTGCAGGAACTGAATAATAGCCTGATAATGAATTTATATTTATCTGAAGCAAAACTCCGTTCTGGAATAACTCAGTACATTTGGCAAAATTATCCTGCAAGTACATATATCTTTCCGGATGCGCCAATACTGGTTTATAATGTAAAGACTGCATCAGAAAGATAGCTTCATGCAAATTTACCGGCTGATTGATAAATGAAGTTTCAAAGAGCAGATACCGGTCGCCAAAAGTTAATAAAGGTTCTTCCTTTTTGAGTTTTTCAATGAAAAATTCATCCAGGTAATATTCAGCTGCCGCTTCTATTTCAATCGGCCATCCCTGCAGAGCTACAGCCTCCTTCACTTCTGCTAATTTTCCAAGAATAATTTCCGGAGTATTCTTGAAAAAATCGCTCATCACATGAGGGGTAGCGATTAGCTTTTTATAGCCAGATTCCATTAATTTCTGGATCAACAACAACGATTCCACCATATCCGAAGCCCCATCATCAATACCAGGCAAAAAATGAGCGTGCATATCTGTTGTGATCGCAACAGCATTTTTACCATTTAATTTACTGGCGCTTCGTTTAAAGAACGAGATCATTTGCTTTTGGCTAGCAAGCCTTTAAATTTCTTTGCATTCGATGCCTCTGCATTGTCATCATCTGCATATCCCTGATAATAGCTGTAATCGTATCCATATCCATACTGGCTCAGGTGACGGAAAGCATTCAGGATAATAGAAAGTTTACTGAAATTATTATTTTTAATCAATTTATTCACGTTTTTGGCAAAATATCTTTTTGAATAATCCGCCCGAATCACATATACTGGTAGATCAGCCCGCTTCATCACCAGTATCCCATCAGTAACCAGTCCAACCGGCGGTGTATCAATAACAATAACATCGTATAATTGGTGCAGTTCCTGTAATAAAATATCAAATTCGGGCCGGAGGAGTAATTCAGAAGGATTAGGAGGCGTTGGTCCGGCACCAATAAAATCCAGGGAATCAATCGGAGTTTTCCGAACACATTCTGCCAGCTTATGCTTACCAATCAGAATTGTACTAATACCATTGTAATTTTCTTCCTCAAAGGCCAGATGGATTTTAGGCTTGCGCATATCAAGGTCAATAATTACCACTTTTGTATCAGATAACGCAATTACTCCACCAAGGTTAAGGGCAACAAACGTTTTTCCTTCACCACTTACTGTTGAGGTTACAGCGATAATTCTTTTCTTCTTACCAGCTGGCAACACAAATTCCATATTTGTCCGGATGGTTCGGAAAGCTTCGCTGATAGATGCTCTGGGGTTGCGGTTTACAATCAACCTGGATGTGTCCATTTTCTCTTTGGAATAAATCGGAATAGCTCCCAGGATAGGTGCCGTAGTGGTTCGCTCCAGTTCCCGCTGGTTAGAAATGGTATCGTGCAGAATGTATTTTAAAGTAAGCGCTACCATACTGATAAGTAAGCCAAATGCACCTGCCCCGGCATATACCATCACCCGGTTGGGATATATAGGATTGGTTGGGGTGCTGGCAGGGGAGAGAATAACAAACTCTGGAACTGTGCCTGCCTCAGCAATACCTAATTCCGCTTTTCTATCCATAATCAGCAGATAGTACTTCTCATATAGGTCATAAAAACGCTGTATTTTGGTATATTGTGTACCTTTAGATGGAAGATCAGTTAGTTTGTTCTCTAATTCATTGATTTTATCATTAGTCATCCGGATTTTTTCCAGCAATATTTTCCTGTCCTGGTCAATAAGTTCTGAAATACTGTTTTTTGCTATTTCAATTGCCTGATTCTTCGATTGAATCGCAAATGTAGTTGACTTACTTGAGGCCAACGCAAGTGCTTTTTCCTGCTGTAACTTATTAATATTTTGAGTAAGCTCACCTAATTGTTGATCAGTAAGCAATGGTATAGAAGGAATGAAAGAAGCCAGATCGCCTTCTGTCTCAATAATATTTTGCAAATTTCTAAGCAGAGAAAGCTGGCTGTTTAATTCTGTCCGCTGCTTATTAAGCTCCTCAATATTAGTGACAAACTTGCTAACATCTGATTTTACATCGGTGGTCCGGTTTTTTACAATAAAATCTTCCTGCTCGAGTTCGTATTTTTCCAGATTTTTTTCTGTAGCCAGAAGCTGACCTTCCAGAAACTCAATTTTCTTCTTATTAGAGGTATTTTTAATCTCCAGCGTCTTAGTTAAATAGACACTGTCAATGGTATTTACTATATCACGGGCTTTGGCAATACTATGATCTTTAAAAGAAATACCGAGGCTATTGGCCATCTGGTTGAGTACATCTACGCGGATATTGGAAGCTAAGTAGTTGATTAGCGCTCCGGCACTGTTGATTCGGAAATAATACTTGTTGTTGTCTAGCTCTGATGAATACTGTGCAGTAGTATCTATTGTAAAACGGAAATTATCCAGATTTACAGCCTGGCCAAATGTATAGGTATTACTCACATCATTACTCCCCTGCTTATAAGTCAACTCATACTGCGAGTTATTTAACAATTGTACATCAAATGGCCGGTCATAGGGTACATTGCTGGTGGCATCAAAGTTCACTATAAAAGGTGAATTTTTGTATCTTTCTTCTTCCAGAATTTGTCCGTATGCATAATAACTGACAGACATATCCATTCGCTTGATCACTTCATCATAAATAAGTTTGGAACGGATAAGCTCTATTTCACCCGACAAGTTAGCAGACATGTCTTCCACCGCATTTACTCCGTTTAATCCCAGTACACTAGCCTCCCGCTTTACTTCCAGTTTAATACTAGAGGAAGATTCATATAAGGGCTTTGTATACCGCAGATATAGGTATCCGCCCAGCAAGGAGATCATTGGGATTAGAATCAGCCAGAATATATTTCTTTTTAAGATGTGGTACAGCCGTATCAAATCCAGCCCACCCAGTAAGGTATCCTCTTCTTCCTGCTCTGCCTGCCGGTTAAAGGAAATCATCTGGGGTTCTTCTACATCCGGACCTTTACCATTATTTATTGACATATTGTTTCTACTATTTATTTCATAAACGTTGTGCAAGAACAATTAATGTAACAATAGACGTAAGCAAGCTTAATATAGGTGTAACTTCTGCCAGTGTTTCGCGGAATAAACGGCGGGATGGTTCTATATACACAATATCATTAGGTTGCAACGTAAGGTCAGCCTTGCGCATACCTTCAATGGTAGATAAGTCTATCACATGTACTTCAGGATTATTCAAATCTCCCCGGATTAAGCGGATATCGCCAACACGTGCATTGTCACCTATGCCCCCGCTTAATGCTATTATTTCAATCAAGCTCATACTTTCATTCGTTAAGGGTATTACTAAACCTCTATTGGGAGCCAGCACTACTACTCTTTTATTGGCAAAACGGGTACTTACAAAAGGTTCTTCATAAAAAGCAGTAAACGCCTGCTCTAATAAACTATCGGCCTTGTATAAGGTAAATCCTTCTAATTGTACTAAGCCGACCATCGGCAATTTCACAAAACCATTATTCTGCACCAGAAAACGGGCTGGCTGTGCCTGCTGAAGATTATTCTGATTGGTACCTGTACCAGCATTTTCAATATTGAGGTTAATCATTCTTTCGCCCTTATTTGAATACAGGCTTACTTCCAGGTAATCATTTTTTTGAATCACATAATTTTTTTCGGCCTGATTTACTGATACAGCTAAGCCTGCCGGAATTCTGGAAGTTTCAGTTTTAAACATCACATGCTGCCGCATATTGCAGGAAGAAAGTAACAGAATAACTATATATAAAAAGAAATGTTGGGCCATCTGAGCAGGGTTCTTTGCGCCGGGTATAAAATGCAGGCAATTAAATTCTTATTCATTACTATCCGGATTATTAATAGTATCACCGGATTTTAATCAGCTTTGCTGCCAATTAAGCTATTACTACTTCCCGTAATAAGGGTAAAGCCTGGTCTTTCTCGGATACTACCGGATTACTTATTCCCCAGTCTATATTCAATTGCTTGTCGTTCCAGATAATTCCGGATTCAGCTGCTTTGTTGTAGAAATTAGTGCATTTATAACTGAAGATAGAATCCTCCAAAGCAACAAATCCATGTGCAAACCCCTCGGGTACATACAACATATTGTTCAGCCGGCTATCAAGAATTACCCCTACATACCTTCCAAAAGTAGAAGAATCTTCCCTTATATCCACCGCTATATCAAGCACTTTACCTGTAATTACCCGTACTAATTTACCTTGTTCATAGGGCTTCTTTTGAAAATGCAAGCCTCTAAGTACTCCCTTACGGGAAAAAGACTGGTTATCCTGAACAAATTCAGAAGGAACCCCATTTTCCAGAAATAACTTTTGCTGAAATGTTTCAAAAAATATTCCCCGTTCATCTTCCAGAATACGGGGAAAAATTTCTACAAGTCCTTTTATATTAGTCGTCTTAAAAATCATGTTTATCGCTTGTACAACTGCGTTTATCTGTAAAAATAAGAATATTTCCTAATAAAGCACTTCTGGCAGATGATTTACGCAGATTTGTTTTCAGGCAGGAACCTGATGCAAGCCAATTGCTTCCATATATTTATCAATTACTAGCGTCTCGTCAAACTTTTCCTCTACTTTTCTCCGGCTCGCTTCACCCATTTCATGTAAAGATGAATTATCCAGCTTAGTCATTTTCTGCATCTGCCGGGCAAGATCAACGCTATTTTTCATCTCACATAAAAATCCATTGTACTCATGTTCCACAATTTCTATACATCCAGGCACTCTGGTAGCAATCAGTGGCTTAGCTAATGCCGCTGCTTCGAGTAAAGTACGGGGGGTGCCTTCTCGGTAAGAGGGCAATACTATACAGTCGGCATGGTTAATAAAATGGGTTACATTGTCAGTAGTCCCCAGGTAATCTACCAGGCCAGCTTCTATCCACTGATTCAGCAATCTTTCAGGAATACCCGAAGAGCTATTGTCTTTAAAGCCCAGCAGTTGAAATTTTGCGTGTATGCCACTTTTTTTCAATGTCTGAATGGCTTCTATATATTCCACTATTCCTTTATCATACAGTAATCTGGCAATCAGCAGGAAAGTAAAAGTATGGTTCCGCCGGAAGGGCAAAGGTCTGAATTTCTGTAAATCTATGCCTGAGCCGGGTAATACATCGGTGATAGATTCTTTTACCAGACCCCGTTTGATAAACAGATTCCGGTCGTCCGGATTCTGAAAGAATACTTTGTCAGGCAATGTAAAGGTAAGCCGGTACAAAAATTGAGCTAATTTACTGGTAAGGTTATTTCTCAAGAAAACAGTACCTAAACCTGATACATTATTGATTACTTTTAAGCCAAGCAGGGAAGCTGCTATGGTACCATAAATATTTGGCTTAATGGTATAGTGGAGGATAGCGTCAGGTTTAATGGCTTTGTATATCTTGTATAAACTGGCTGTATACGCCAAGTCTTTTACCGGATGTGAACCTTTATTATCCAGATCAACTGGTATATATCGGCAGCCTACTTCCACTAAGCGTTCTGAATATTCATCAGGTGGAGCAATAGCGTATACTTCATGTCCTGTTTCCAGAAAAGTCTGGATAAGCCCCATTCTGAAATTGTAAATGTTCCAGGAAGCATTTAAAACGATAGCTATCCGCATGTAAAGGTAGTTTTCAACAAATATAAGCAGAGTAGGCGGTTGAATTATTCAGTTAGCCCAGCAGTAGAAGTATGTAAACAGTTCATACCTCTACAAGCTCTGTCTTAACGTACAAATATTAAATTTATGTTACCTGTTATCTTTCTATTACAAGTATCGGTTAAATGAACTATTCAATGCAAATTTTATTATAAATAATGTATTACACAGATTTATTTCTATCATGTAATATATCTTATACTTTTAATCATTTCTTTTTGTTGTTACCTTCGCTTCCATGCGTTTTTTAGAAGTATTTGACAAAATAAGGTAACCGGGAACCAAAAATACATGGCAACTCTTCTTGTAAAGAAACTTGTGAAAGTTTTAATTTTAGTAAAATGAACTACACTCAAAAGTTACATACTACAGACAAAAAACAGGAGACGGCGGTGCTGGTAGCACTCGCTACTTCCAAACAATCGATAGAGAAGACAAAAGAATATTTAGATGAACTTGCATTTCTGGCGGAAACTTCAGGAGTGAAAACACTGCATCGCTTTACTCAGAAACTAGATAAACCAGATTCAAGGACTTTTGTAGGAAAAGGGAAACTGGAGGAAATTACGGCTTTTGTAAAAGATAAAGCCGTGGACATGGTTATCTTCGACGATGACCTCTCGCCTTCACAAGTACGTAATCTGGAAACAGAATTGCAATGCAAAATTCTTGACCGCAGCCTGCTGATTCTAAACATCTTTTCTATACGGGCGCAAACATCGCAGGCTAAAACACAGGTGGAACTGGCGCAGTACCAGTATCTGCTTCCACGGCTTACCAGAATGTGGTCGCACCTTTCCAAGCAGAAAGGGGGTATTGGTATGAGAGGTCCTGGCGAGAAAGAACTGGAAACTGACCGCCGGATTGTACGCGACAAAATCTCTCTCCTACGGGATAAGCTGGATAAAATTGAAAAACAAGGTTTTACTCAGCGAAAATCCAGAGATAAAATGGTGAGAGTGGCGTTAGTAGGCTACACCAATGTGGGGAAATCTACTTTAATGCGGCTTGTTTCAAAAACCGATGTATTTGCTGAGAACAAGCTATTTGCGACCGTAGATTCTACGGTCCGTAAAGTAGTTTTTAACCAGATTCCTTTTCTGCTCACAGATACAGTAGGATTTATCCGCAAGTTGCCTACTACGCTGGTTGAAAGTTTTAAATCTACGCTAGATGAAATACGGGAAGCAGATTTGCTTCTCCATGTGGTAGACGCTTCACATTCATCTTATGAAGAACAGATCGATATTGTAAACACTACTCTGGCTGAAATTGCTGCTGCTGACAAGCCTACTATTCTGGTATTCAATAAAATAGATTTATTAGCTGCCTCCAGTGGCACTAATGGGCATTTAGAGGAAGATGAGCAGGATACATATAATGTAGAACACCAGGAAGGACATATGTCATTGGAGGGATTAAAAGATTCTGTAATGAATCATCATGCGACTGATACAGTATTTATTTCTGCTGAAAAAGGGTTGAATATGGATGCTTTACGGGAGTTGCTCCTTGAGAAAGTATCGCAGATACATTATACCATCTTTCCAAATTATTTAAAAGACCAGGTATTCTCTGGAGAAAATGGCCAGTAATCACGTATTATATGAATAAAAGTACTACTAGAGTAGCAGTACTTTCAAAAAAGTGAAGGGTTTAAGGATGGGAGTATAATTAAAAAATAGGGTTGTGTAATCCTGCATTAATCGTGCTGATGCGCTACATTCTGATAGGAATTGTAATAACCAAGTATATTTTTAACATATGAAACTGGCTCTTTACCACGGCAATACCCACATTTTACTACTTTATCCTTGTAATACTCAGGTTTAGAAATTTTCAATAACATCTGCTCTACATTTCCTTCCCACTTCTGAGCATTTAAATGATACTTTTCGGCCAGCCGCCGGGCATCCAGAACATGCCCTAATCCCACATTGTATGAAGCTAATACAAATTTTACAAGCTCTTTTTTATCATGTATGTGCGGCTGTAAGCTTTTTTCGAGCCATTGCAGGTATTTGATGCCAGCCTGCAGATTGCGTTCCGGAGAAGTGAGCTGATTAACTTGTAAACCTAGTTCTTTGGCAGTTACAGGCATAAGCTGCATAAGTCCTGTTGCGCCTACCCATGATTTGGCTGTCGGATTAAATCTTGATTCTTGAAATACCAGGGCAGCGATCAGTTTCCAATCCCATTGAATCTGCTGGGCATATTTCTTAATAATACCATCATATTCTGATACACTACCAGCTTTAGCAAGTGGCAAATTCTGACGTAAAGTTGCTTTTCTGGTTTCAGATACATCATTATACTTCTGAACAATCAGGTTATATTCCAAGCTATGTCTGCGCTTTTTTATCCATTGATTTAATGTTTCCAGCAAATCTTCAGATCCTTTATTCACTACCCAGCTGACAGGTAATTTTTTTGTGAGCGCTACCGAATAATTAATATTGTCGTGAAATACTCCCACATTCCTGGCAATATAATCGTATGTAACTGTATAATCAATTTTGCCTTTAGCCACCATTTGTATCAGGTCTTCATCTGTAACTGTTTCAGTAGCCTCCTGAATTTGTAATGTTATATTATGGCTTTGAGCGTAGGATTCAAGTGTAGATTTAAAGCAGGAATTTTTGCGGATCATTACTATTTTTCCATTCAAGTGAGCCGGACTATCTATAGAAGTGGCCTTATTGCGACGTTGTACAAGGCAATGTTTACCATCAATTACAGGAATGCTGAAGTCTACTTTTTCTAACCTGTCAGGAGTTACATTATATCCAAAAGCAATAATATCACCTTCCCCATCTTGCAAACTATCTATCATGTTAGCTGCCTCTTTCATTATTTTTGCTTCTACTTCCAGGCCATTTTCTTGTGCAAAAAGATTGATAAGTTCATAGTCAAGACCCATCAACACACCTTTATAAATAGAATGGCTATACAAACTGGCATCTAATAAAACTTTAATTTTTTTATCCTTCAGAGGTGAGCGCTTTTTTACTTTGGTTACCGGCATGTGCAATCTCACGATAGGAGAAGTTTTGCTTTTCCTGGATTTACGTACTGAATGCATTGCCTGAGGCGAAAAGCCTAAAGAGAAAACTTGCAACACACATAAAACAATAAAATGAAAAGAGTACTTGGCCGGTTTAAATTTAAACATGGGTGTAGATAGTAAATGTCTAACATCAGACAGGTAAAGGTGAAACTTCTTTATAAGTATGAATCAGGAGTACCGGATGCTGTTACAAGATAAATACAGGATAGTGGATGTCCTTTTTTATCCGAAAACCGGCTCAATTATGTACCAAGCAACGAAAAGCAAAACTTTTATTTAGAATTTGCCGGGTATGGCATTTACAAGGGTAGCTACTTCTGTATCAGTTAAATATTGCTGATTATACTTGCTATATTTTTAACTGATTTGTAAGTTGATGTAAAAATACTCTGGAGGTAAACCATGTTTTATTATATTTTTTATAAATAAATTAAAAATGGCTTTTTGTATAAGATTATGGCCTTTTCAGGTGAAATTTAGATGCAAATAAGACAAGGTTTTTAGTAAATAAAACTATCGTATCCAGAGTCATTTTTTGATGTGGACTAGAGTAGTGTTATGCCTTTCAGATAATATGCTTCTCTAATTTAATGTCTTAAGAATCCTGTTAAATCTATTAGAGTATTATAAAAAATAAAGCCAACCTAAATTATGGTTGGCTTGGAATTAAACTTAAAACGAGTGCTAATTGCCTGTATATCTATTTAGCTGCGCTCACTCTTGGTGAGGCTGCTTTTTTAGCAGGAGAAGCTACTTTTTTTGCAGTTGCTTTTTTAACCACGCTTACTGTTTTTTTCGTACCAGTAGCGGGTTTAGAAGCTTTAACTACTTTTGGAGCAGCTGCTTTTTTAGCAGGAGTTGCTTTCTTAACAGCTACAGCAGGTTTTGCTGACGCAGCTTTTGTAGTTACTGTAGCTTTTTTTGCTGGAGCACTTTTCTTAGCTGATACTTCTACTTTTTTGCCAGCTTTTGGAGCTACGGCTTGTGTAGCGGTAGCTTTTTTTGCTGGAGCTGCCTTTACTTTAGGAGTGCTGACCTTGCTAGAAGCAATTTGCTTTTTTGCAGGTGTAGCTTTCTTTGCAGAAGAAGTTGTCTTGTTAGACTTTGTGTTGGAAGTTGCCATCTTTTTTTAATTTGATCCTGTTTATTATTTAGTGTTTACTTTTTGTTGCTATTGATACTTTGTCGGGAGAAAATAGTAAACAGGTTATAAGCCGTAATATTTATGTAAAAAGTACATGTATTTTAACTTTGTAAAAACTATTAAGTTGTTGAAGAGTAACAGCTTATCAATATACAGTTGAAGTGGCCATATGATGGATGAAGAGTAATTCTAGAAGAATAGAGTGGACATTTAATAGCACATATGGTTTGTAAAAGAGAGCAACACTACAAAGAGCATATCTTGTAATATGTAATAAATAACCACCTTACTAGGGTAATATCTTACATTTTTCACCTGCCTAGAAAGCATTTTATTTTTTAAGATCACTTAGAGAACGTTTTGGAAGAATAAAAATAGGGTAAAAGAAAGAATCAGTGAGTAAACTTGAGGTGTCTAATCATCAAGTTTATGCAAGAAAAATTCTCTGCGCTCACTGACCCTGAATGGGAAGTTATCAAGGAAATAATTGATAACCAAAGAAAGATTAAACATGAAAAACGGGTGATAATCAATGCACTGCTTTGGCTGCTAACTACGGGCAGCCAATGGCGCAATATGGAAAGTAAGTACCCACCCTGGCAAACCATTTACTATCATTTCAGGCAGTGGAAAAAGCGGGGCATTATTGAAGAGTTGTTAGCTTTTTTAGCAGGCAGAGAAAGAAAAAAAGCAGGCAGACAAGCCCTGCCAAGCGTGTTGGCCATTGATAGCCAAAGTGTTAAGATTATACAATTTACCAGTCAGGATAAAGGCATAGATGGCAATAAAAAAGTGAATGGCAGAAAAAGACATCTGGCTGTGGACTGTTTAGGTATCCCCTGGGCGGTGCATATTACAGCTGCTAATATATCAGACACCACAGCAGGATATGAGTTAGCAGCTAAGTTGAAGGGCAAGTCCGCCCGCCTGCATACCCTGAAAGCAGATAATGGCTACACAGAGACTTTTGTGGAAGAAGTGAAAAAACAATATGGATGGAGTGTAGAAATTGTACAAAAGCCTGAAAGCGTGAAAGGCTTTGTCCCGGCAGGGGGCCGTTGGGTAGTGGAACGTAGCTACGGATGGCTCAATTTTAAGCGTAGGTTGAGCCGTGATTTTGAAAAAAGCACAGAAAGTTCGGAAGCCATGCTACAATTAGCCTTTATTGATACTCTGCTCAAAAGAAAAACCGAATAATATTTCAAAACATTCTCTTATACAAATGTGTTTTTTTCACATAAATATTAGAAAAACAGATGATATGTAATCCCCATCTTTTGGCAATAATTCTAATTTCAATAGACAATTAAGATAATATATGGGAATAAATTATCTATTGTATAAGCTTTTAGGTGGATTATGTTATATCTATAAAATAAACAGGGCTATTAATGTTAGAAATAAATAGCTTTTATTAACAATATTTTAAATAAAAAGCCCACACAATAGTGCGGGCTTTCTGTGAAATAATGAAGGCAAATGCTTATTTTTTGTAACGTCTGTTGAATTTCTCCACACGGCCAGCAGTATCCAAAAGCATGTTTTTGCCGGTATAGAACGGATGAGATTCTGAGCTTACTTCTATTTTAACTACCGGATAAGTTTTGCCATCTTCCCAGGTAATGGTATCGGAAGAGGTCATGGTAGAGCGGGTTTTAAACTTGAAATCACTCGACTGGTCCCAGAAAACTACTTCATTGTATTTGGGATGGATATCTTTTTTCATGACTATAAATGGATTGATTATATGCTTTTACAAAAGGAGTGCAAATATAAGGAATTAATTAAAAATAAAATAGTTAAGGCATAGATTTTTAATTTGCTGCCTTCTTAGTCTGAATATAAAATAAATCCATAGCAACAGCGAATTTATTGGCATTGCCGATTTGAGTAAGGGTTTGCCATTGGGATGTAGGTGTAAGGGTAATCCATTTCCCGTTTCCCATATCTATTTTTACAGGCATTTTAAAATCAGCAACATTCGCTGTCCATTTGTATTCCAGTGTTAATTTTTTACCCTGCGGTTTCAGACGGTACTCTAATACCGGGATCTCTGCATGGCGGAGATACTGGTTGAAAAAGTAGGTATAATCTTTTCCGGTTTTGGCATTAATAAAAGCCACAATTTCCTGCGTATTCGTGTTTTTGATCTTAAACTCCTGGGCAATTCCATATATAATCTCAAACCACAATTTATCATTATCAATCACATTTCGGAGTGTATGCAGCACATTGGCACCTTTAAAATACATATCACTAGAGCCAGATGCATTCACTTGCAGAGGAGCAATAATAGGTTCCCGGTTTTCAATGGCTTTTCGTAAACCCACAATATATTTCGCGGCTGCTTCCTTATTTTGCATACATTCCAGATACAAGCCTTCTGTATAGGTACAAAATGATTCATGAATCCACATTTCGGCATGGTCCTGTGCACTTACACTATTTCCCCAGTATTCATGGCCAGATTCGTGAATAATCAGATAATCAAACGATAAGCCGATGCCAGTACCTGATAAGTCCTGCCCTGCATATCCTGGCAGGTAATTGTTTCCATACGCAACTGCACTCTGGTGCTCCATTCCCAGATAAGGTGTTTCAACCAGAGCAAAACCGTCTTTCCAGAAAGGATATTTGCCAAATAGTTTCTCATAACAAGCCAGCATAGGTTTTACCTGCCCAAACTGTTTACGGGCTTTATTCTCATTATAGGGCAGCACATAATAATCCAATGCCAGTTTTTCGCCATCCTGTGCGGTATAGGTGTCTGAGAAATGAGTGTAACTGGCAATGTTTAGGGAAACATTATAATTATTGATGGGATAACTCACAAACCAGCTATACTTTGAATAGCCATCGTTGAGGTTCGTGGTACTGCGGAGATTTCCATTGCCAACGCACATCAATCCCGTGGGAACTTCACAGGATATACGCATGCTGTCTGGCTCATCGGAAAGATGATCTTTGTTGGGCCACCATAAGCTGGCACCAATTCCTTCGCACGAAACTGCTATCCAATCCTTACCAGTTTCGTCTTTTTCCCAGCTAAAGCCTCCATCCCAGGGTGGATTAGCCGCTATAATGGGTTTGCCTTCGTAATAAATGGAAATTGAATCTATAATCCCTTCTTTCTGGATTTGTGGAAATTTTATAAACACAGCATTACTATCCCGCTCAAATTTTAATTCCTCACTATGGTGCAAAATCCGGCTGATTTGCATATTGCGGAATAAATCTACCTGTAAGCGGTTAAAATCAGCGGTGGTTTTGTAATAGATGGTATTGTACCCTTTGATAGTTCTTTCTTTAGGTTCTACTCTCAGATTCAGGTCGTAGAATACCACATCATAACAAGTTCGGGCAGATGTTAAGCTTCCTCGCAGGCTGTCGTAGCGAGTAAAGGACTGGGTAAATTGTGCTTGTGCAGGAACGATGAATAGCATCAGGAGATATAATAAGCCGGTACATTTCATGAAATTATATATTGATCTGGTAAGTGTATGTAATAATATACGGTTGTTGGTTGTTGGTTATTTGTTAATAGTCATTAGTGTTATAGGTGTAAATCAGTTTTCCGGATAATACATAATCCCTATTTTACTTTCATCTAAGAAGATAGTATTGAAAAATTTCTCAAAGGATAAATTTTTTTAGTAAAAATAAGTATCATTCTACAACTCCTACCCTTTGCGGGCTATATGCCTTAACTTTTATAGCCAGCAATCCAATAAGTGCACCCATCAGTGCCACACAAGTAAAAGAAACCCTGAGATTGAAGCTTTCAGCAATAAATCCAATGATGGGAGGACCAAACAAAAAACCAAAATAACCTACACTCGAAACGATTGAAATTGCTACTCCTGCTGATATATTGCTGGACCTGCTACCCGCAATAGTATATGCTAAAGGAATAACAGAAGAAACTCCAAAACCTACTAAAAAGAAACCGATAATCGCTGGAACCAATGATGGAAATATCACAGCGATTAATAAGCCAATGAAAATTAAAGCACTACTGATTTGTAGCATCTTAACAGCACCGAGGCGGTCTGTTAAAAAGTCAGAGATAAATCTGCCTAGTGCCATTGTGCTCATAAAAGCAATATACCCGGCTGTTATTAAAGCTTCTTCAGCTTGTACTACTTTTTGAAAATATACGCCACTCCAGTCGAACATACATCCCTCACATACCATTCCACACAGAGAAATTAAGCCGATCCGGAGCAACCAAGGTTCAGGTTTCTGAGAAAACAAACCTTTCTGAGTTTTTCGGCTCTCCTGTTTAAGCGTGTATCGAAAGGCAAAAGCCACAATTATATAGCAAATTACTGAAACAATAATAAAATGGATCAGAGGAGGAAGTTCTTGGCCAATCATAAGTGCACCAATGGCTCCACCGGTAAATCCGGCAAGGCTCCATAACCCATGGAACGAAGCCAAAATAGTTTTGCCATATAATTTTTGTACCCCAATAGCCTGCGCATTCATAGAAATATTGAGCAGATTACCACACATTCCAAAAACAATAAGAATAGCTGCCAGCACCCAGAAAGAGGGCGCCAGACCAATAAAGGGAAGCACACAAGGATATAAGATACCAGCTAAAATAACTACTCTCCGGCTACCGATTTTATCTACCAGCCAGCTAACTAAGGGCAAAGCAACAAAAGAACCAATAGGCATTCCCAGTAAAAGCCCTCCTAATTCTCCTTCACTTAGGTTTAAAGCAAGTTTAATATCCGGAATCCGGGAAGCCCAACTAGAGAAGCAGATGCCACTCAAAAAAAACAAACTACTAATTGCTATTCTTCTATTAATATTAATATCCATATATAATTGCCCAAGTAATGGTAATATCTGCTGTTAATTTTAGATATTTTTTAGTGAGGATTTCTATGAAAATCAAACAGGGTTAAAGCTTATAGTGCTTTAACCCTGTTTGGAGAATTTACAAATTATAAAAATTACCTTGTTCCAATTTCAAGAATCTTAATTTCTGTTCTACGGTTCCTCTGATGGTCTTCTTCTGTCTGGGCATCCTGCACGATCAAGCGGGTTTCGCCGTATCCTTTTGCCGTAATTCTACTGGCTTGTATACCATTATCAATCAGGTATTTTACCGCTGAATTAGCCCTGCGTTGCGAAAGATCCATATTATAGGCATCTGCTGCTCTTACGTCAGTATGAGAGCCTAACTCAATTTTAATAGTAGGATTATCTTTCAGGAAATCTACCAGCTTATCTAACTCTTCAGCCGCATCAGCCCGGATTTTATCTTGATCAAGGTCATAGTAAATATTATCTACCACAAAGACTTTATTGACTTCTTCTTTATCCAAAGGTACTTTAATATTAAAAGTAGTATCAGTTACTGGTTTTATAAGTAGTTCCTGTGGTATGGTCCGGCCTGACATGGAGAAAAATTCCCTCCTGGTGAAATAGGTGGATTTTTCAGCAATGATAGTATAGTTCTTACTTTCCTGCACTTTAAATTTGAAGGCCCCATCTTCAGCCGTTGTGGTTTCGCCAATAATTTTATTGCCCTCCATAAACCTGATTTTTGTGTTACCCAAAATCACTTCTTCTTTACTCTGCGGATCACGGGTTACGGTTATACCTGCCAGAAAGTAATTAACAATTTTGTAATCAGGCGTTTTATCCATAAAAGAATAAATATCATCGTTGCCTTTTCCACCTTCCCTATCCGAGGAGAAGTATCCCGCTAAGGCATCTTTAAACACGATTCCAAAGTCATCAGAAGTGGAGTTCATGGGAACGCCCATATTTTTAACTGTAATAACTCCCTCTTTTCTATTGGCTACAAATAAATCCAGCCTGCCTAATCCGGGATGGCCATCAGAAGAAAAGAACAAACGCCCATCATCAGATACATAAGGAAACATTTCATTGCCTGCTGTATTAATTTCTGCGCCCATATTGGTTACTCTGCCAAATCTTCCGCTGCCATCTGCAGTAGCTCTGTACAAATCGATACCACCCAGACTATTTTTCCTATTAGAAGCAAAGTACAGTGTTTTTCCGTCGGTAGACAATGCTGGACAAGCGTCCCATGCTTCTGGATCGCTTACGGAAAGTAATTCAGGTTCTGTCCACTGATTGTCTTTAAAACGGGAAATGTATAAATCCACATCCTGTGAACCTTTTTTCTTTCCAGTATTTCCTCTGGCGAAAATCATCGTTTTCCCATCTTTAGAGAAGGTAGGAGAAGCTTCATTCACATTTTCGAGGTTGATTTTATCGCTGAAGGGCTTTATTTCATTTGAACCAGCTGAATCGCTTTTCAAGGTATAGGTATACAAACCATCAAAACCAGTTCCAGTGGCTTTATAGACTTTTTCTTTGCGGGAAGAAGAGAAAATCAGATTCTCGTTCTGCAAAGCAGGAGAATATTCCGAAGCTGTTGTGTTGAGTAAGCTTAGGTTTTCTATCTCATAAAAAGTTTTCTCATCCAGAATCTGCTGAACTTTAGGCAGGTTTTCTATTTCTTTTCTGGCTAATGCCTTATTTTTCAGGTTTTTGCCGGTTTTGTTATATTGTTCAAACTGATCTGCTGCTTCTTTGTATTTTCCCTGCGACTTTAAAGCGTAGGCATAATAAAATTGTACAGAATCTTCTTTACTGCCTGCAGCAATGGCCTGCTGATAATAAGGAGCGGCTTTTTCAATCCGGTTAGATAAACGGTACGATGCAGCGATAGCCGAATTTACACGGGCCGGTGCAAAATTCTTTGCTTTGGCTTTTTCATAATTTTCAATGGCAACCTGGTATTCGCCTGCTTTAAATCTTTTCTCACCCTTTTTAAAAGACTGCAAGGCGGAATTACAACTCATGCTTAGAAGCACTAGCATACACAAGGCTCCTATTAATAATTTATTCATATGTCTATATTGCTTAGAAGGTGGCAATACTGTTTCTGCTAATTTACCCAATTAAACGCTGATTTTTATGCTTTTGTATGTGAAACATCTAGCGAATTACAGACTTTATTCATCCGATACATAATGTTTGTTCAGGCAAGCCGCTATTCGATTATTTACCAGCGTACATTACACTAATTCTGGAAATATTTAGCTAGCCATGATTCTCCGGCCGGAACCTGCCAGTCGCTTTTCATTTCACCTACAGTAGTTACGGCATTATTGAAGGTAAGCGTTTCTTTTTCAATCATCCCGGCGCTGATATGGGTTTTCAGATTCCTGAAATTTTCTAGTACAATACCCCCATTTTGTACAAAAGCCTGCTTGGAGCGGTCAAAGAAGTCTATGTCCAAATGTGTGCCGAGGTCTTTCAGGTAATGAACAGATTTATCGATAGAGCAACCGCTTGCCAGATTATGCTCTTCATCTACAGCCAGGATCAGAAACAGATTATACAGCAAAATAGCTGATCCCTTAAGTGTTTTTCCGTGAGCGTCCCAATCCTCAATGAAGTTTTTTAAATTATCCAGTATGACTTTCTGTGTTTTTTTGTCTAGCGTACGATTTGCCTGATACACCCATACTTTTGCATGAGCAGGCATTTGTTCAAAATCTACAAACATAGGTGGATGTGATTAAAAGTGAATATCCGCATTACAACTTAAAAAATGAATGTACAAAATTAAACTATGTTTTGCACAAACCTATGAAAGTGTAGCGCTATTTACTTTTATAACTTTTCTGCTCTGGCAATGAGTTCCGCAATATCATAAACTTTTACTTGTGTCTCTTTTTCTTTGTTTTTTACGCCATCTGTGAGCATGGTCATACAGAAGGGGCAGGCAGAAGCGATCACAGTGGCACCAGTAGCCAGCGCTTCTTCGGTTCTTTCAATATTTATCTCTTTACTTCCTGGCTCTGCTTCTTTAAACATTTGCGAACCACCTGCTCCACAGCATAAACCTTTGGCACGGGAACGTTTCATTTCTACTAAATCTGCATCAAGTGCAGCCAGCACTTCTCTGGGCGCTTCATAAATTTTATTGGCTCGTCCCAAGTAACAAGAATCATGATAGGTAATGCGCTTGCCTTTAAACTCTCCACCACCCTGTAACTTGATGCGTCCTTGGTTAATAAGCTGTTGTAAAAATGTAGAATGATGAATTATCTCATAGTTACCGCCTAGTTCCGGATATTCATTTTTAATCGTATTAAAACAATGCGGACAAGCGGTTACGATCTTTTTTACATTATATCCATTCAACACCTGGATATTAGCAATGGCTTGCATCTGAAACAGAAAATCGTTACCAGCCCTTCTGGCAGGATCGCCAGTGCAGTTTTCTTCCGGACCCAATACGGCAAAGTTTATTCCTACTGCATTCAGGATTTTTACGAAAGCAATGGTTACGGCTTTATACCGGTCATCGAAAGAGCCGGCACAACCTACCCAGAATAGTATTTCGGGTTCTTTCCCTTCAGCTATCATTTCTGCCAGGGTAGGCACGTTATAAGTTGTTGGATTCATATATAGTCTCTGCTTCTGGCATGAACCAGTTAGTAAATTACCACTATTAGTATTATTGGCCGTTTTGCGGGGTTTCTTTCAGTTTGTCTGCCCAGTTGAAGCGGTCAGAAGGCGAAAATTTCCAGGGAGCCATATTGTTTTCTATATTCGAAAACATAGCATTCCATGAACCGGGAACTTTAGCGTCTTCCATGGCCATGTAGCGCCGCAGTTCTATAATAATATCCAGAGGATTGATATTTACCGGACAGGCAGATACACAAGCATTACAGGTAGTACAAGCCAGCAACTCCTCTCTAGTAACATAGCTATCTATCAGTGACTTGCCATCTTCCAGACCTGGACCTCCTTTTTCTAAACTTCTGCCTACTTCTTCCATACGGTCACGGGTATCCATCATAATCTTTCGGGGAGATAATTTTTTCCCTGTGATATTCGCCGGGCAAGCAGCTGTACAGCGGCCACATTCTGTGCAGCTATAGGCATCCATCAAGTGTTTCCAGGTTAGGTCATTTATATCTTTTGCACCAAAGCGGCCAATTTCGACAGGTGTTTCGGGCTGAGGCGTTTCAGGAGCTGTTTCCAAAGCGGGATCTGCCGGAATACCCAGCATCTGCTTTACTTCGTTGGTTACTACCGGCATATTCTGAAGTTTACCCTTTGGTGCCAGTTTCGAGAAATAGGTATTCGGGAATGCCAGTGCAATGTGCAAATGCTTGGAATACGTTACATAAATAGCAAATGTGAGAATCCCCAGAATATGAAACCACCAGGCAAAGCGTTCATATACCATTATTGCTGAATCACTCCAGCCGGTAAACAGCGGCATAAGCCACTGGCTGAATGCAAACGGACCTGCATTGATTCCTGCGTAGTGGCCAACTTCTCTCTGCTGCAGAATGCTATCAGAGGCATTCCAGCTCAGAAAGGCAAGCATCAGCAGAATTTCAGTAATCAAAATAATATTGGCATCTGTACGAGGCCACTTAGTAATTTCATATGCCCAAAAGCGACGGATTTTTAATATATTTCTGCGAATGAGAAAAATAACGCAGGTGACAATTACTCCTACTGCCAGAAACTCAAAAATAATTATAAGATATATATATAAACCACCTAAATAAGGCGCAAACAAGCGATGGGTACCCAGTATACCATCCAGGATGATTTCCAGAATTTCGAGGTTAATGATGATAAAACCCAGATAAATAACCAGGTGCATCAGACCAACAATTGGTTTGTCGAACATTTTTTTCTGACCCAGTGCAATCAGCGCCATTATTTTAAACCGTTCTGCCGGGTTATCGCTCCGGTCTTCTGCCTTACCCAGCTGTATATTTTTGCGTATCCGGTTGATGCGTTTGGTCAGGAAATAGCCTGCAACCAGTAAACACATCACAAAGAGTACCTGACTTATATAATCCATAGTAAATTTTATAAAACGTCCGGCTAATTATATCCTGATTATTTTAATAAAAAATTTGTGAAAAAAATAAAAAACCATAGTTTTGCACCACCAAATTCTGAAGGTGATGTAGCTCAGTTGGTAGAGCAAAGGACTGAAAATCCTTGTGTCGGTGGTTCGATTCCACTCATCACCACCTTCACCAAGCCTTTCATCATTGAAAGGCTTTTTTATTTATTCAATCCAGATTCCAATCTGTAAGCAATTATATCTTTCATCGCAAATCAAGCGAATTAATTTATTCTGCATACATACGATTTTTATAGATATATTACAATTATTTATTTAATTTCTTCAAAAAGAAGCGAAATAAATAGTTATAAATTATAAATACAATGACTTGATTAGATAATTGATACAAAGTACAATGGTTTATTCCAATTTAGAAATATCAAACAAAACCCCAGTTATTACTCATAACTGGGGTTTACTATAAAATCAGTAAGTATGCGTATTATACCTTCTGCGGTAGTTCGATAATTGTCTGGAGGAAATTGCTTGTACTTTCAAATACAATTTGCTTGGATGATTCTTTCATCCCATAAGTATTGGAAAAAAACACATCTCTGGTAATCGGCTCTATCTTCTTTCCAAACTGATCAATAGTAGAAATAGTAAAACCTAACTCCAGGAATTCTGGCGAAATATTCCATATCTGCTTTTTAAGCAGCTTATCCAAACCGGGAACATTAGCAGGAATCTGGATAATATCTTCTATCTTCCACTTCAGGCTATTCTTGTATTGCTTTACCTTTCTCAGGTGCAAGATATCCGGATTTACCTGCTGAAATACCTGCGCTTTTCCCTGAAAAGATACCGCATCAGCCTGCTCAAAAATATCTACTTCTAATGCCTGGCTCCAGTAATACCAGATAAACCTGCCTCCCCGCAGCATCTGGTCGTGATCATCGAGTTGAATGGTATTGTGAGAGGCAGTACCCATAAAGAATTTCAGATCTTCCGGCGAAGCATTATATTTAAATGAACCTCCATCCCGGATAATATTTTTGCCATTCAGCCAGAGGTCTACGTGCAGATTATCAGCCTGTGAGGGACGGTCTTTGTGGCTGCCACAACGGATAAAGGCAAATTTATGGGCATCTCTTAATACAAAGAAGCCACCAGTTTTATATGCCTTACTCTTTTGTTCTTCGGGCACATAATTTGTAAAAATAGGCGCATATCCATACCAGTGCAAATCCTCATTCCATTCTCCGGGGCCGTACAATGGTTTCTGGTAAAAATAATGATAGAGTGCATTTAATTGTGGACGGAAATCTCTATAGCTGCAAGCATTCAATGGAAAGAATAAAGAGCCATCATTGGCACCGTAATTAGGCATGTGCCCGGTTTCCAGATCCTGGTGCTGATACAGGAATTCTACAGATGTTTTTAAGCGTTTATTGAGTTCAATAGAGAAAATATCTCCGTTCTTTTTCCCCAGATAAAATATCCAGGTAAACAGTTGTATCACGATCCGGTGATAGTTCATCGAGAACTGTAAAAACGAACCATCCGGATATATCTGGTATAAACCTTCTTCTTCCAGCCATTCTTTACCTTCTTCCTGCCATTGCTGGCTTTCCGGTAAGAAAGGGAACATCCATCCGATCAGATACAAACCGGCGCATTCAGTTATGGCGTGGTTATTCCGTACGGCAATCCTGGAAAAATCTATGTTTTTCTCAACATGCTTAGCCTGCCAGTAAATTGAATGAATGATTTTCTGGAAAACTTCCTCCGTGAGATGGGGAGAGTTTTTATAATAATACAGCGCAAATGTCCAGTTGAGTAGCCGAAGGGCAATCTCCTGACTAGAAATATAGTTAGGGCCGTAGTTAAGTGGATTTTTTTTAATCCAGTCTAAAATTTCCTTAAATACAAGTTCCGACTGGTCGCTCTGAAAATGAAAATCATACCGGATAATGGTGTACAGGTAGGAAAACCGGGATTTTTCCCATACATATTTAATATCTCCCTGGGCAGGGTCCAGATCTTTAATTTTTGTCCAGTGTTTGGTAATATCAAATTTATAGCCGGTTTCCGGATTGGTTACCCAGTCATACTCTGTGCCTACAGTCAGGTAAAAGCCATTAAAAAATTTAAGCTTTCCCTGCTGGAATTGATTAAACTCCTGTTTTAACTGTTCCTTACCTACCTCAGAGAGTACATCGAATTTCTTAATATCTTCTTTAGAGGAGAAAAAGAATTTGCCATTCTTATTTTTCCAGCCAGCCAGATCGGAAAATTTTTCCTCCTTTACTTTAGTTGGATAGCCGGATTTCAGTAAGCCGGATTTTCGCCTGAACTCATAGGTGGCCCTAAACAAGAAGCCCTTCCAGCCCATGTTCTGTATTAAATGCGAAGTCTTTTTTACTGGATTCAATAGCTAATGGATGCTTAAATTATACGAAAATACACCTGTTCAAAAAAATACCAGAATAAGTTGTTTAGCAACAGAGAGTAGTTAAAAATATTACTTCACAAGCAATTTCTCTGAGAACGGTTCACACCCATGGAAAGTATTTTCTGAGTGGCAAATACTTGCAAAAGGCAGGCAATCTGGAATATTTATTACATGTTGCCCCAAAAAAAACAACAGAATATACAAAAATCTGAAATATAAATAAAGAAGTCCCTGCTGTTTTGGGCAGGGACTTGGTTGCACTTAATCTTTTATAAATGGGTAGTCTTTCTGAACGTATACATCTTTGAATGCTTCTTCCGGTGCCGGATAAGGAGACTCTTCTGCAAATTTTACCGATTCATCTACCTGCTGTTTGATCCTAGCATCAATGGCTGCCAGGTCGTCTTCAGTTGCAATTCCTTTTTCCAGAATTGTCTTCCGCACTTGTTCAATAGGATCTCTGAGTTTGTATTCTTCCACTTCCTCTCTGGTCCGGTATTTCATTGGGTCAGACATAGAGTGGCCTTTGTAGCGGTACGTCCTGAATTCCAGTAAGGTAGGACCTTCGCCAGCTCTGGCTCTTTCAGCAGCTCTGGCAACCGCTTCATGAACAGCTTCTACATTCATTGCGTCTACAGGTTCAGAAGGCATATCATATGCTTCGCCAAGTGTATATAATTCACTTACATTGGAGCTTCGCTTTACAGAAGTTCCCATGGCATATCCATTATTTTCAATAACAAATATTACCGGAATCTTCCACAACATCGCCATATTGAGCGTTTCGTGAAAAGCACCCTGACGTACAGCACCATCGCCCATATAGCAAATAGACAGGTTTTTAGTTTTATTATACATCTCTGCAAATCCGATACCTGCCCCCAGCGGAATTTGTGCGCCTACAATACCATGACCTCCCATAAAGTTTACTTCCTTATCGAAAATGTGCATAGAACCACCTTTGCCTTTGGAAGAACCAGTCTGCTTGGCAAACAATTCAGCCATTACTGCATTTGGGCTGGTACCCAATGCCAGTGGAATGCCATGATCCCGGTAAGCGGTTATCCATTTGTCATCTTTAGTAAGAGCTGTTTTGGCACCTGAAGCACAGGCTTCTTGTCCGATATACAAATGGCAGAATCCTCTGATCTTTTGTTGGCCATAGAGTTGACCTGCTTTCTCTTCAAATTTCCGCATTAGCTGCATGGATTCGTACCAGTACATGTACGTTTCTTTGGAATATTTCATTTCGGAGGATTTTTTGGATGCCGGTTTTGCTTTGGCCGGAGACTTTTCTTTAACGCTCGCCATGTTGTATGATTATTTATAAATACCGTTAAAACTCTTCTTTAAAGGTAATGTTGTAAGTAAAGAATAAAATTATGTGATAATTTACTTTTTACTGCGTAGTATTACCAGAACGCATGTACGATTCAGATTGCGAAATTAGATAAAAAAGATTCAACAATGAAATGAAATGTATCTTGAAAAAATCAATCTGCTGAATTTCAAAAACTATGAAGAAATCTCCCTTACATTTTGCCCGCAGGTGAACTGTATTGTAGGCAATAATGGAAGCGGCAAAACCAACCTGCTGGATGCTATTCATTATTTATCACTTACCAAAAGTGCTTTTAATATTCTGGATGGTCAGAGTATACGCCATGAAGCTAGCTTCTTTATGATCGATGGTCGCTTTTGTGTAGCCGATAAACACTACCAGATTACCTGTAGCCTGAAAAGTGGACAGCGCAAAATAGTAATGTCGGATAAAAAAGCCTATGAACGTTTGAGTGAACATATTGGCCGTTTTCCGGTCGTGCTCATTGCACCGGATGATACTGATCTGGTCCGGGAAGGAGGAGAACTGAGACGTAAGTTTTTCGATGGCATGATTTCGCAGATTGATAATCAATACCTGAATGATTTGATCCAATACAATCTCATTCTAAAACAGCGCAATGGTTTGTTAAAACAATTTTTCGAGCGTAATTATTACGATAAAGAATTATTGGAAACCTATAATATGCCTTTGCTGGAAGCCGGGCGGAAAATTCATTTCCGAAGGCAGGAGTTTATGGAGAATTATGTAAAGCGATTTCAGCATCATTACCGCAATCTTACCGAAAGCCAGGAAGAAGTAGATCTGGTATATGAATCCGAATTATTTGAAGAAGATTTTGAATACGAATTCTTTTTTGCCACCAAACGCGATCTGCAGGCACAACGTACCACCAAAGGCGTACATAAAGATGATTTTATCTTTGAGATCAACCGTTTTGAGCTGAAAAAATTTGGCTCGCAGGGGCAGCAAAAATCCTTTGTGATCGCACTAAAACTAGCCCAGTTTGACGTTATCCTGGAAAATAAAGGCATCAAACCGATTTTATTACTGGATGATATTTTCGATAAACTGGACGATCTGAGGATCAATAAATTAATGGAGATGATTGCCAGTGGTACCTTCGGTCAGTTATTTATTACGGATGCCAGACCTGAAAGAACCAGGAAAATTTTTGAGCAGATATCAACGGAATCCTGTATCTTTCAAACCGGAAGTCCAGACCTGAAGGTCTGAGGAAGTATCCTTATGATGAGGGTAGTTTTTGTAGAATGTATAATATTGCTCACCAGAACTAGAATTTACACTATTGTATGTATCGCCAACCTAATAAAAAAGAATATTTCTCCCGTAATGCCCACACAGCTACCTTAAAAGATGCCATTCATGAATTACTCAATGCCTATAAACTGAAAGGAAAGTACAATGAAACGCATGTAATTGCTGCCTGGACCCGCCTGATGGGTCCTATGATTTCTAACCGGACCAGCAAAATTTTCATCAAAAACAAGAAGTTATATGTGCAGCTAAATTCTGCTCCCTTGAAGAATGAACTCTCAATGTCTAAGTCTAAAATTCTGGAAATGCTTAACCGCGATGTAAGTGCAGATGTAGTGGAAGAGGTTATTTTCTTATAGTTTTGGATTTATAACAGATTAAACTGCATTTAGCGGACATTGTAGAATTTGAATTGTAATTTATCAGGATAATGCTTGCAAAAATTAAACAGATATGTGAACTTGCATATACACAATCGTGTTAAGCAAAAACCATGATATACAAAACCAACTCTATTACTTTCTGCTTCGTACAAATGACCAAGTGCTGCTGTGCTTGCTGTTGCTGTTAAGCAGGAAAGGCTTTTGTGATCATTCAAAATATTAATAAGCAGATGATAGAAGCCTCTCCAACACAGGAAAGGCTTTTTATTTTATAAAACAATCCAGATGATGAAACATATCCATACTACTTGCTGTGATACTACCTGTTGTTGTTGCTACTCAACAATGGAGAGGCTTTGTATGGGTTAATGTTTAAACTTCAACCAACATACCTTAGAAAGAGCCTTTCCTTAGTAGGAGAGGCTTTTGTTTTTACAAAATTTCAATTCACATACTCACATGCAAAGTTTCAGAACAGAACTTGAAAATCCGGTAGTTGCCAAAGATATTGTCGCTTTGGAGAAGCAGATCAGGCTATTTCAGGAAGGCGTGATTCATCCTGATAAATTCCGCAGCCTTCGCCTGGTAAGAGGTATTTATGGACAAAGGCAGCCCGGTGTGCAAATGATCCGGATTAAAGTTCCGTTTGGCCGGATTACAGTTAAACAACTACTGCGGATTGCTGATATTTCTGATGAGTATGCTACCCGTAACCTGCACCTGACTACCCGGCAAGATATTCAGATTCACTTTGTAAGCCTGAATAGAACGCCTGAACTGTGGGCTAAATTATCGGAGGATAATATCACGACCAGAGAAGCTTGTGGGAATACGGTTCGGAACATTACTGCCAGCCATAAAGCAGGCATCGATCCTCAGGAACCTTTCGATGTATCTCCATATGCCTATGAGTTATTCCGTTATTTGTTACGGAATCCCATTTGCCAGGACATGGGGCGGAAATTCAAAATTGCTTTTTCTTCCAGCCAGGCCGATGATTCTTTCAGTTATATTCATGATTTGGGCTTTATTCCACAGGTAAAAACTATAGATGGAAAGGAAGTAAGAGGATTCAAAGTAGTAATTGCCGGCGGATTAGGTGCACAACCTTATTTAGCTTTACCGGTGCATGAATTCCTGGAAGAACAATATGTAATTCCGTTTACCGAAGGGGTGCTCCGTATCTTCGACCGCTATGGCGAGCGCAACCGCCGGCACAAAGCCAGGTTGAAATTTTTACTGGAAGAAATCGGGCTGGAGAGTTTTGTGGAACTAGTAGAACAGGAACGCAAAGCATTGAAATCCAAAGAATACTGGATAGACCGCAATAGTTTACCGGAAGCTGAATTACCAGAAAACAAGGAAATTCCTGCAGTAGAAATCACCGATACTGCCCGTTACGAATCCTGGCTCAAAACCAATGTGTTTGAGCAAAAACAGAAAGGGTTCTATGCGGTTCAGATTAAAGTTTTGCTTGGCGATCTGGCTTCAGATACGGCCCGTAAACTGGCACCGATTGTAAAAGCCTATGCAGCCGATGATATCCGGGTAACGATTAACCAGGGATTGATGCTCAAGTTTATCCGCCTGGAAGCCTTACCAGCTGTATATGCTGCTCTGAACGAAATCGGTTTGGGTGATCCAGGATTTGATAGTACTCTCGATGTAACAGCTTGTCCGGGAACCGATACCTGTAACCTGGGTATTTCCAGCAGTACCGGAATTGCCCATGAACTGGAAAAAATGATTGCAGCCGAATATCCTGACCTGATTTATAATACAGATATAAAAATAAAGATAAGCGGCTGTATGAATGGCTGTGGGCAGCATAGCATAGCCAATATCGGTTTCCATGGCAGCTCTATCAAAAAAGGGCCTAATGTATTGCCAGCCTTACAAGTAATGCTAGGCGGAGGCACCGAAGGCAATGGCGTAGGCATTGTAGCTGACAAAGTAATTAAAGTTCCCAGCAAAAGAGGTCTGGATGTATTGCGCTACCTTCTGAACGATTACCAGGAAAAGGCACAGGAAGGCGAATATTTCAATAATTATTACCAGAGAAAAGGCAAAGATTATTTTTATCAGTTGCTCAAACCATTGGCTAATACCGAAAGACTGGTTGAATCTGACTTTATCGACTGGGGCGAAGATAAAAAATACGAAACCGCTATTGGGGTAGGAGAATGTGCCAGCGTAATCATCGATCTGATCGCTACCCTGCTCTATGAAGCAGAAGAAAAATTGATCTGGGCATCGGAAGCGTTGGCAGAAAAAGCTTATGCAGATTCTATTTATCATACTTATACTGGTTTGATCAGTACAGCAAAAAGCTTTCTTTTATCTCAGGATATCAGCTGTAATACCCAGCATGGCATTATCAATGATTTTGATAAGCATGTAGTGCAAACCGGGCTGATTAATCTGCCTACAGATTTTAAAACCTTAGTCCATCAGATCAATTCCAATGAACCAAGCGAAGCATTTGCAAGTGCCTATCTGCAGGATGCCATCGCTTTTCATCAATTAGTTTCTACCACTAGACAAGAATTACAAGAAAATGCAAAAATTAGTATATCCTAAAGTAACATTGGTGGGCGCAGGTCCTGGCGATGCCAGTCTAATAACTGTTAAAGGTTTAAAAGCACTGTGGGAAGCAGATGTAGTATTATATGATGCGCTGGTAAATAAAGAACTACTGGAACACGTAGCTGATGAAGTACCAACTATTTTTGTAGGTAAACGGGCTGCTAAGCATGAAATGGCACAAGAAGATATAAATAAATTGATTGTTGATGCAGCTTTTGCATATGGCCATGTAGTGCGCTTAAAAGGAGGCGATTCGTTTGTTTTCGGAAGAGGGCATGAAGAAATCACCTATATAGAGTCTTATAATATACCTACTTCGGTTATTCCAGGTATTTCAAGTTCCATTGCCGTACCAGAATTGCAACGCATTCCGCTTACGAGCCGGGGGATCAGTGAAAGCTTCTGGGTACTTACCGGAACCACCCAAAAGGGAGAAGTTTCCACCGACATCAAACTGGCTGCTCAATCTCAGGCAACGGCTATTATTTTAATGGGCCTTCACAAACTCAGGGAAATAGCTGCTATCTATGCGCAATATGGCAGAAATCAGTTACCGGTAGCAGTTATTCAAAATGGTTCTTTACCTGAAGAAAGATTTGTACTAGGAACTGTAGAAACTATTGTAGACCTTGTAAATGAACAAAAGATCGCTTCTCCGGCAGTTATTGTATTGGGCGAAGTAGTAAGAGAACACCCGGAATTTGTACTGCAACGCATCACCGAATCAGATATCCAAAATGTCTGTCAAAACTAAATAATTAAAATTGGTTGAACATGTCTGTACGTGTTCAACCAGTTTCTCTCCCAATTCTATTTTTAAAGCTTTCCTATAACACTACCAAAATAATTCCTCTTTGACCAAGGACAACAAACATACATATGTTTGGAAAAGCCTTGTTTAAAAGATTGGGTAACAGGTGATCTAAATTAAATTTCTTATTTCCATGGTACAAACTGAAACAGAAGGAAATCTACTTTTTCCGGTATTTCTCAAACTGAATGAACTCCGGGTACTCATTGTAGGTGGAGGAATGATTGGCTTGGAAAAACTGAGTGCTATTCTCAAAAACAACCCGTCTACCCAGATAACATTAGTAGGGATTTCCATCTCTGATGATATAAGAGCCTTAGTGAGCGAATACGAGAATATTATCCTCGAAGAACGCCCTTACCAGGAAGAAGACCTGGAAGACAAAGACATTGTGATCGCTGCAACCACGGACCGTTCATTGCATGAAATTATAAAAAGACAGGCTAAGGCACATAAAGTATTGGCCAATATTGCTGATACCCCCGATTTGTGTGATTTTTACCTCGGTTCTATTGTGAAGAAAGGCGATCTGAAAATTGCTATCTCTACCAATGGCAAATCTCCGACACTAGCCAAACGAATGCGTCAGTATTTTGAGGAAGCGTTACCGGAATCTACTCAGGAAGTTCTCAATAATATGCAGGCAATTCGTAATGGAATCAAAGGCGATTTTGCCGAAAAAGTGAACCAGCTCAATGAGCTTACTGCTTCTTTTGTTCCACAAGCTATAAAAATTACTCCCTCTGCCGAGAAAAAAGCTGAACGGAAACCGTATGATATAGAAGAGTTGAATGAACGGTATGAAAAGCTGACTATTGATGAAAGAATTCTGGAACTCTACAAAGATTTTGGGCCGGAAGATGTATTGCTAACTTCTTCTTTTGCTGGCAATTCCGCTTTATTACTGCATTTATTTGCCCGCCTGACTGGAAGCAAACAGAAAGTACATTTTATAGATACAGGTTATCATTTTCCGGAAACACTGGCTTATAAGGAAAAGCTTACTCAGATGTATAACCTGAATGTAATTGATCTGAAAGCAGAGGTTTGGAAACACAGGTTTACTTCGGAGTATAATATGTGGACGAAAGATCCGGATTTATGCTGCAAAGTGAATAAAACAGAACCATTAGATGCTATATCAGGAAATTACCAGGTGTGGGTTTCCGGCCTGATACATACCCAGAATGAACACCGCAAAGGCTTACGCCTTTTTGAAGAGAAAAATGGCATTCTCAAGTTCTATCCGATCCTCGACATTACGCCTGAAGAAAGAGATATGTACATCCTCACACATGACTTGCATTTTCATCCACTGGTTTTTGAAGGATATGGATCAATCGGATGTACACATTGCACGGTAAAAGGCACTGGGAGGGAAGGCCGTTGGTTTGGCCAGGCTAAAACTGAATGCGGTTTGCATATATAGTTTTAACTGATTAGTTGATATTTATGCTAAATGGAGATTCAATAAGATCAGATCCATCTAATTTAACAGAGAAAACGCTGTTCTTTTCTCCTGTTACAGTGAAATAAAGCCGTTGATTGGATTGATTATAGCATAAACGGCTAAATTGACCTACTGGACTTCTTCCAATAAACTTTTCAGTATTATCTTGTAAGTTAATGAGAAGTAGCTCATAGTAGGAGTTACATGCAATTTGATTAGAATCTAAAACAACAGGGAGGCCATAACTGATTAAATCTCTATCTCCTCTATTTATTGGATCAAGGTGCCTTAGTGAATTACTAGACCTTGATAATACGCATATTCCTCGGTTATTATCTATTGCACTAAATAAGAGTTGATCAGCAGATAAATTTGATAGATAATAAAGGCCATACGCATTCAGATTTGTCATCCGGGTAATCTCTGGGTTATCTAATGCTATATTATAAATATCAAAGTTGTGAGCGGCTCTTCTTCCTATTGGAGAGTATTGCTCATAACTATTGGCTTGTAGAAAGAAAACGGTATCTTCTTTAAGAGAAAGTACTGCCTCTGGCCGTATAGCTGACATATCAGTTAATGATTTTAATCCAGTTCCATCCCGATTCATTATCCAAATGGCACTATTTACACTTGTCCTGTGATGCCCGGTTAAAACTATTTTCTTACCCCCAGCAGAAATTCTTGGGTTAGCAAAGGAAATATTATTTGCTTTGTGCAGGATTTCTGGATTGGAACCGTCAAGATTAGCTTCATAGATAGAGCCTATGCCGTTTTCTACCCATGAATAAATAATTTTCCTCCCATCTTCGGAAATGGTTATACTTGATAAGCCATCCTTTTCAATTGATTTTTCACCCTTGCTACAAGCACCTATAAGGATGGATAAAACTATAATCTTTAGTATTTTATTTCCAATCCTCATATTCCACTATTGCCTTTGGCAGTGATTTCATTTCCCAAGAATCTGATGAAACAGTACGCCTTCTTTCAAAGCATACGTAGAGGCTTTGATTTGCTCAATTCCATATTTTTTCAGAACAAAAGCAACCAGGCAGGAAGCCATCACAATCATATCCACCCGTATTTCTGCCATTCCAGGTATCTGCGACCTTTCAGAGTGGTTTTTCTGTAAAATTTCCTGGTACATGTTATAAAAAGCCGTTATAGGCAGTTCATGCCAGGAGCGATCATGCAAATTAAAATTGGGCTGAATCCGCTTGTAATGTATTTCACACCAGGTTTCGAATGAACCGGAAGCACCAATGACTTGCCGGGGTGCATATTGATGTACAGCATTGGTGAGTGGAACCAGTGTTGAAAGCAGATAATCGTTGAGTTTTTGTACGGCATAGGCAGGAATCGGATCGCTGGGCATAAACCGGTCCATCAATCGCTGGGCCCCTATTTCAAAGCTTTGTTTCCAGAATATTTGCTGCCCATTACAAATGATACATTCCACACTTCCTCCGCCAATATCTATAATTAAACTCACTTGCTCATCCATCGGAACGGCTTCCCGTACGCCATAGTAAATATATTCTGCTTCTTTGTCGCCCGAAATTACCTGTACACGAATCCTGGTTTGCTCCTGAATAGTTTGTACCAGAGTTGCTCCATTAGAAGCATTGCGGATGGCACTGGTTGCCATGGCGATTACATGCGTATCAGGCACCTGAAAGTGATCGAGTTGATTGCGGAAGTGATGTAACCCTTGCAAAGCCCGTTCCCAGGCTTCTTCCTGAATAAATCCTTTACTGATTCCTCCCTTTCCGATTCTGGCCGGAAACTTCTCTTCGTGTAAAAACCGGACTTCTTTGGAAGGGGATACTTCTGCAATGAGTAAATGAAAGGTATTGGTACCTAAATCTATAACCGCATACCTGTTTTGTTCCATAGCAATAGAATTTGGGCAAAAGTATAGAAATGGTCAGATGCGGATAGGAATTTTTTCAAAAAAGTTGAAGATAGCTGTTAACCTTTACTATAAAGGGTATACCAATAATAGTAGTTGAGAATTAATATCCCTTTCACCTGAGATTTGATTGTAAGAATAATTCAATTATGTATCCTATCTGAACGCCTTTTTGGAATTGTAATATACTCTTCTACAGGCATATAATTTATCAGATACGTTACCCAGAGAAAATGACAAGGCGAAATACTTACAAAAATCTATACAAAACAACCCCAATACAACACTACTTATGGAAACAATTTCTAATGTGCGCTGGCAGGATGCTCTTATAGAACTCGGCGAACAATTTGCCCACCGTGCCAGCCAGTACGACCAGACAAATACGTTTGTGTCTGAAAACTATGAACAGCTTAAATCAAATCAGTTTTTCTCTCTGGCCATTCCTGAAGAGCTTGGAGGTGGAGGCGCTTCTTATGCAGAGATGTGTAATGCCATCCGTCAGATGGCTCAGTCCTGTGGAGCAACGGCCCTTGCTTTCTCCATGCACCAGCACCTGATTGCTGCCAATATATGGAGATATAAAAAAGGATTGCCGGCGGAGGCTTTATTGCGAAAAGTAGCAAGTGAACAACTAATCCTGGTAAGTACTGGTGCCGGAGACTGGCTTTCATCCAGAGGAATCATGGAAAAAACGGAAGGCGGATACTTGGTTACAGCCAGGAAGCATTTTGCAAGCCAGGCACCTGTAGGAAATATTCTGGTAACCAGTGCCCGTTACCTTGATCCTGAAAAAGGCCCGCAAGTACTTCATTTTCCGGTTCCTTTCTCCGCAAAAGGGCTTACCATCAAAAATGACTGGGATACCATGGGCATGAGGGGTACTGGTTCACATACCATTGAATTAGAAAAAGTGTTTGTACCTGATGCAGCCATTGCGCTTACCCGTCCGCAAGGAGAATTTCATCCTTTCTGGAATGTAGTCCTTACTGTAGCCATGCCCCTAATTATGTCGGCCTATGTAGGTATTGCGGAAAGGGCTGCCCAGATTGCTTTCGAAAAAGCGAGAAAGAGTGCTGCAAACGTATATTTGCTGGGTGAATTGCAGAATCAACTCACGACCGCTCAGGTGCTCTGGCAGGACATGATCCGGCTGGTGAATGAATTTGATTTTCAGCCGGTAAACGACCAAGGTAACCAGATCCTGATCCGCAAAACATTGGTAGCCAATGCCTGTATTGCTACCGTAAATAAAGCCATGGAAACTGTAGGCGGTCAGGGATTTTTCCGTCATATGCAACTCGAACGATTATTCCGCGATGTACAGGGAGCACAATTTCACCCGCTCACTGAGAAAAGCCAGCATTACTTCACAGGCAATTTGATTCGCAATGGCGTATTTCCGGCTGATCCTCAGGAATAAGCAGGGAAGTACAAATAAAACCTATATACGAAGTTATTATCTGATAAACTGGCTAATTACTAAACAGGTATAGCTTTTGAGCACCCGATCCTCCGTGCATGGCTGCCTGCAATTTTTAAATTTCTGTTATGTGTAGATGCACAATCATGGGTGGGAACCAGTTCAGGCTTCCTACCCGGACTGTGTCCCTCTGATACACCTGCCGGGCAATAGCCTGCGCTCAGCAATCTCCCCAGGTAAATTATTTACTCCATTTATGAAACGCCGCTTGTTAGCAAGTATGGGCATAGGGCTCATATTGTCTTTGGCATATTGTAAAACTACTATTACTTCTCCTGGTAAGCCTTTATTCAGTATCCAAAAGGGAGAAACCAGGGTTACACAGCCTTTGTTATCCTACCTGAGCTATCCTCTGGCTATATTTCAGGCTGATCAGCACAATATCGCTATAATAATTTTCAATCAGACTGATAGTAATTTCCTCACTCCTCAACAGACATATTCACCAGCTGAAAAACTGAATAACTACCTGAAAAAACAGTTTGCCGGCAAATTTATATCAGCAGGGACTTTAGCAGAGCTGGAAGTTTATAGGGTTTATCTACTCTTCCCATTGCTATAAGCACTCATCTGAATCTATCTATTTTTAACCCTATTACACAGCATTCATTATGAAAAAGACTCTCTTTTTGCTCTATGGCATTGTTGCCTATGTAATTTTCTTCGGCACTTTTTGTTATGCCGTTGGTTTTGTGAGCACCATTGGTGTGCCTAAACATATAGATAGTGAGCCACAATCTCCTTTGGGAATGGCGGTACTGATCAATACTGGCTTACTTTCATTATTTGCCTTGCAACATAGCATTATGGCTCGTCCGGCTTTTAAGCGGTGGTGGACCCAATTTGTTCCTGAACCTATTGAACGGAGTACCTATGTGTTATTAGCCAGTTTGTGTTTAATTCTGCTCTTTTCTAAATGGGAACCTATGGGCATTATTATATGGCAGGTAGAAGCCGATGGCGTTCAACTTCTGCTCAAGCTCTTATGTCTGTCAGGCTTCGGAATTGTATTAGTCAGCACATTCCTGATCAATCACTTTGATCTGTTTGGCTTGCGGCAGGTATGGTTATACTTCATGGGAGAAAAATACAAGCCACTTCCTTTCCGGACACCGCTTTTCTATAAATATGTGCGTCACCCATTGTATTTTGGCTTTATGATTGCTTTCTGGGCAACTCCCACCATGACTGCAGCTCATTTGTTTTTTGCCTTAATGACAACCGGCTATATGCTCACTGCCATTCAATTTGAGGAAAATGACCTGATCAAACATTTTGGCATCAAATATAAAGATTATAAGCGGTCTGCACCGATGCTGATTCCTTTTACAAAATTTCCAAAGCGTAAAAAACAACCAGTCGCTAGCAGGTAATTCTTAGCAGCTAATCTGTATACGCCTGAGAATTTTAATAGGTGAGATGCTCAATGCTATATAAGTAAGCTTAAGCACGTTTTGCCTGACTAAAATCTTATCATCCAGATTATATAAACGCTTTCCTACATCTGTTGGAAGATGCCATCCATAGTTGTAGAAAGCATTAGTATGCCCTTATACCCAATAAAACAAATTTAAACGTAAGCCAATCCTGCTTTTTAATGAAAGAGGCAATAACAATTTATACTACCCTTAAAATTAAAATTACTTATCAACGCACTTAATTTCTATACTTATCAGTATGAATAAAATCCGAATTTTCTCTATCGCCTTCATTTTTATTATGACATTTACTTTAACCAGTTGCGAACTTTTCGACAAGCAAGACGAGGAAAGGAAACCAACAAGCAAGCCTTTAAAAGGAGCTTTGTTAGCCGACTGGATTAGCCTGCATCTCAAACTGATCCGAAGCACCAATGGCCTGGGCACCCCTGGAGTTACCAGACAGTTTGCCTATACCAGTCTTGCCCTATATGAATCTATTGTACCCAGTGATAAGCATTACCGTTCGTTAAGCGGTCAGTTGCAAGGACTTACTTCATTACTGGCTTCTCCGGAGGGCAAAGATGTATGCTGGTCTGCCAGTGCCAATGCCGCTTTAGCCAGTATACTCCGTACTTTCTATGCCAACACACCAGGAGGAATTGCGAGAATTGATTCTCTGGAAAATGTATATGTACAAAACTTTGCCACTGAAGGCTATACACAAACTGGAATTACAGCCGGTGCGAATTTCGGAAAAGAGATAGCGCAGGCCATTGTAGACTATGCAAAAACAGATGGTTTTACTACTGTTCACCCTCCCTATGTGCTTCCCGTAGGAGATGGTTTATGGGAACCAACACCTCCAGCCTTTGCAGCAGCTGCCGTTCCATACCTGGGTACCAACCGTACCTTTGTACCAGGCAGTATTACTACTATTCTTCCCACACCGCCTGTTACTTTTTCCTCAGATCCTTCATCTCCTTTTTATGCATCGGTGAAAGAAGTATCTGATGTAGTGGCAAACCTGACTGAAGCACAAAAAACTACGGCTGCTTTCTGGGAAGATCTGCCTAACGGAAAATATTATACTGCCTCAGGTCATTTTGCAGCTATTTTAAGACAGCTCATTATTGACAAAAAACTCTCTTTACTGGAAAGTTCTGTTGCCTATGCTAAAATGTGTATGGCGGTAAATGAGGCCATTATTTATTGTTTTCAGGTAAAATACAATTATAACCTGATCCGGCCTGTTACCTATATCCGCAAATATATGAATCAGCCTGCCTGGTCATCTGCCATTGTGAACCCTAATCATCCGGAATATCCATCTGGCCATTCTTCACTGTGTATGGCCGCAGCTTCCGCTTTAAGTGAAGCGCTGGGCAGTAATATTTCCTTCGATGACCAAACCTATAGTGATGTAGGCTTTTCGCCAAGGCATTATAATAACTTCGAAGAAGCAGCAAAAGAAGCAGGCATATCCCGTTTGTATGGAGGTATTCACTATAAATTTTCTGTAGATGCCGGACTTACACTGGGAAAGAAATCAGCCCAGAATCTGACTAGCCAGTTGCAGTTCTGTAAAAATAACTAGGGATAATTAACCCGTTATCAGGCAGGCTGTTAAAATTGTCTTACAGCCTAAGGTAGTGTGTATTGAGGAAAACTTGTTTTCAAAGATTGCGTATAGGAAAGGAAACCAACCTAATAATTTAAGAAAATGGAAGATATCAGAAAACATACACTGTCTGTAATTGAGAACCTGATTGAGATCAATAACGACGGAAACCATGGCTACCGTTTGGCTGCCGACAAAATTGAAAATCCTGAATACAAAACTTTATTTCATGCCTATGCCCAGCAAAGAGCACAGTTTTCGGCTGAACTTGAAAGAGAAGCCAATCTGTTGGGCCGTGACCCAGAAGCCGGTGAAAGTGTACTCGGTGCCCTGCACAGAGGCTGGATCAATATTAAGTCTGCTGTAGCTGGCGGCGATAGCGAAGCGATACTTGCTGAATGCCAGACCGGTGATAAAGCTGCTGTAGAAGCCTACGAAAAAGCATTGCAAACCAGTAATCTGCCTGCAAATATTGAGTCTCTGGTCAGAAGGCAATACACAGATGTGGCAGAAGCCTATAACAAAATCAAAACTTTTAAGCATGTAGCTTCCTAAGTATTGATTGGAATTAAATATAAACGACAAATCCGCAAGGTATTGAATACCTTGCGGATTTGTCGTTTATATCAAATACGATTATACCCTGATTCCTATTATTCCTACAACGATATTCCGCTGGGTTTGCCATCCAGGCTTACTGCGTTTTTGCGTTCCCAGTATTCTCTAATTCTGTCTTCGCCCTGTTTCTCTGTCCAGTGTTTGAGATCTTCTCGTTCGGCCTGGTATGCCATAAAAGGAACTGACATACCGCATGAAGATTGAACCAATTCGACCTGTACATCAATAATCTGCCTGGAACCTGGTAATTTAGGAAACAAATGAATCAGTTCATTCCATTGTGGATCGTTATGGTGGTATACATTTGCTTTTCCATACAGCCTGATAATATTAGGTTTTCCCTCAAAGGCACAGAACATGAGGGTAATGCGGTTGTATTCCAGCAAATGGGCAGCTGTTTCGTTTCCACTTCCGGTAAGATTTAGCCACACAACCCGGTTGCTATCCAGAATGCGGAGCGTATCCATGCCTTTGGGTGAAAGGTTTACTTTGCCTGAACCGGCAGTAGCTACAAAGAATAGTTTCTGGTTTTCTATAAATACCTGGGTGGCAGAATCTATAGAGACAAATTGTTTTCCCATAAATTAGTATATGATGAAAGTATATTGCTGATCCGGCCAGCCTGCTGTAAGCTATTGGTGCAGAAATTAGTTTGCTGGCAACCCTTGCTATTTACATCATCAAAATAAACTATACTTTCGGATACCTAAAATGAACACCAGATAATTTTTTGCCGGAAAAGAAGCATGCAGTTAAAAGCTTAAAATTAGTAAGGAGAGATTACTAATAAAACATAACTGGAAGATAAACTTATTATAGCTGATCACCTCCAGTCGCAGAGTACCAGGCTCCAGGGATCGAATGAATGATCGAATGTGCATATTTCCTGAAATCCTACCCGCTGGTGTGCCCGCATAGAACGCAGATTTTCTTTCGGAATGGCAGTAACGGCCATATCGTACCTGGAAGAGTATGCAGTTTTGTAGATGCTGTATAAATCGTCGAAAATGCCTTGTCCCCGGAATTCTTTGGCAATACATACCTGGCCTACAAATAAATAATGAAACATAGAAAGAGGCATGCCCTGGTAATCCACCTGATTTAATATACGGCTCATATACTGCAACGCAGGAATTTTCTTCAATAAATGAGGAGGGAAAGCCAGACAATAGGCGATAAGCTGGTCGTTTGATTTGCTGATCAGCGAAGGTTCGGCCATATGCATTTGAATCAATACATCAAAATTGTAGTCGGCACTAATAAATCCATACTGCTGGCGTTCGGACTGGCTCAGATTACGCCGTTGATTCTCGTGTTGCAAGGCCGCTATGTGTAATAATTCAGTTGCCGTTTGTACCGGCTTAAAAGTATAAGAACAGTCAGTGAGAATAGAGTTTTGCATAGGAGAGGAATTATATAGTTTAAACAGGTTTGAATGAAAAGGAAGGCTAGCGAATGTTTTGGAGAAAACAACAGGATATTGAAGCAGCAATAGAATTATTATTACCTGAGTCATTTTCATAACATTCCGGGACTTTGATTATTGAAATAAGGAGTACTCGCAAAATGGCTTTGGCTGACACGGTTATTTTGCCCGTGAGCAACCGGAACAAAGGTGCAGCTATTGCTAAAAAATTATTTTCATAGCTGTGTCAATGAGTTGTAGAATAGTTGCAGCACGTAGGGTTGGCTGGTATCCTTCCCATTTTAATTTGACAGGAAGTAGCAAATGCTTGCATTCTGGTCGCAAACCTGTTGCGACGGATGGGTAAGTGTATAAAAGAAAAAGAGCGATACTCTTGAAAAAAGCCCCACTATAGTGTGCAATAATTGATTTTATAGGTTGCATAAGTTTTCAGCCAGAGATAAACTTTTATCTTAAGCTGGCTTCAGCAAGGATTTGCATGACACCAATATGAAAGAAGATGCTACCAGATGTAAAACCTGAATCATAAGGATACCTTTTCTTTGCAATATCAAATTGTGCAAATTAAAAGCGTATCCAAATGGGTATTTATGAACTGGTTCCATACTGGGAACCGCAATATGTGAAGTGCCAGGCCGAAGCGATACAGCAGACGCAACCTCAGGCAGAGGCAACGTTGCAATCGACTTCTACATCTGCCGGCAATGTGTTTCAATCGCTCAAACAAGTATTGGAATTAACGTTTTCTGTACAAGCATGCATTCCCTATATCAGCATAGCGCTTATGGCTATACTACTGGGCTTATGCGTACTTTTAATGAAAGGCTGTACTCTCATGGAGAATATGGGAGAGAAGGAATGCAGGTTATTTAAATCAGTGCAGGTTTTTGTGTTTGTTCCGGTAAGCGTAAAAAGCAGGAATGATTTTGGGCACTAAGGAACGGTAGCGGATATATAGTTTTCCAAACTTCTGAACCAGATCCTTTTCTTCATAAGAAATTCCTATCAGAATATATACACTCATTCCTAGCGCAAATACCAGATGCCCCACGGTCATTTCAGGCGTAGCCCAAAAGCCTATTAAAAATCCTAACATCATGGGATGCCGCACATACTGATACAGCCAGGGGGCTTTAAACCGCTCGGGAAACATATCTTTGTCCTGGGCATAAAACAACACCTGCCGGATACCAAACAGCTCATAATGATCAATCAGATAGGTAGACAACAGCATAATACTCAGGCCCAGTACAAAAAGTCCATATACTATCGTTCTTAGCGCCGGATGGTGGATGGTCCATATAACAGTGGGCAGGGGGCACCATTGCCACATTAACAATGCAAGTATGGCTACACTAACCAGGCCATATACACTCCGTTGTAGGGGTGTAGGAATCCAGGCCATATATTTCTCCTTCCAACTTTTTCTGGCCATTATGCTGTGCTGCAGCCCGAAAAGCAATAGTAAGCCTACATTAATCAACAAAGATTCGATGATTGGTTTTGTAGCAGGACCGTCTATGGATTTGGGTACGCCAATATTGATGATAAATCCGATCAGGTAAAATACTGCTCCATTTACCAACAGGTAGCAGGCGATACCAAAAAAAACTACACCTCCTTTTTTTATAAACTGGCTGATAAGAAACCCGGCAGACTTAGTTCTATGCATGAAAACAAATAGCTTATGCTGCAAAAGAAAAGTATTCTATATAAGCCTGCTTGCAGGCAGGTGTCAATAGTTTGCTGATTGGTAGCAGCCTGCCAGATTAGGAAGGAGAAGATTGGTATTTTTTCTTATACTCTGATGGCGAACAACCATAGGCTTCATGGAAACTGCGGCTAAAATGCGAAAGGCTGCTGAATCCAGTCTGATAAGCAATTTCAGAAAGGTTGCCAATGTCTTTCCGGATCATTTCTCCGGCACGTTGTAAGCGGTATGCCCTAATCAGGTCACTGGGTGCCTGGTTGGTAATGGCTTTTACTTTCCGATGTACCTGTGAGCGGCTCATCCCAAGTTCTTCACCCAGTTTTTCTACGCCAAACAGTTCATCATCTAAGTATTTTTCCAGAACCAGGTGGAGCTTTTCCAGGAATGCTTGCTGCTGCGAAGGCATAGATACCCTGGAAGGTTCCAGTAATACTTGAGCAGAGAATTTTTCACGGAGTTGTTGCCGGCTTTTAATCAGGTTTTCAATGCGTAACAGCAATTCCCTGGCATCGAAAGGTTTGATTAAATAGTCGTCGGCACCAGTTTCCAGACCTTCCAGCTTATTATCCTGAGAAGCCCTTGCTGTAAGCAGAATAACCGGAATATGGCTGGTTTTTTCGTTCGTCTTGAGGAGCGTACATAATTCCAGGCCATTCCTGCGAGGCATCATTACATCGCTCAGTACCAGGTCAGGCAGCATTTCTTCGGCCAGTTTCCAGCCGGCTTCTCCATCTTCTGCTTGTTGCACTTGGTATAAAGACTGTAGTTGTTCGCAGATATAATTTCTCAGTTCCGGATGGTCTTCTACGACCAATACCATAGGTTTAGAAGTATCTGCCAGAGTTTTGGGAGAAGATTCAGGCGGGTGTACTGGTACAAGGAGTGTTTCATTGAGCGGATTATCTTCCAATGGAATGTCCGTGAGATCTATTCTGGCCAGGTCGTCTGCTGATAAATGTGCTTTTCCCATGGGCAAACTTACGGTAAACAAGGTGAACACTTCAGGTACGCTTTCAACACTTACATTTCCCTGGTGCCGTTCTACCAGCTCTTTTACCAGCGCCAGACCAATACCCGTTCCTTCATAATACCCATTTTCGGAAGCCTGGAAAAAACGGTCGAATACATAAGGCAAGGTTTCCGGCGCAATACCAGGTCCGGTATTATGCACCAGAATATGAAAACGGTTGCTGGTAATTTCTAAGGAAACATCTACTTTGCCTTGCAGCGGTGTATATTTAATGGCATTGGCAACCAGATTAATAACCACTTGTTCCATCTTTTCCGGGTCTACATAAAGTTTTACTGGCATCAGTGAAGATGCAGCGGAAAGCGGCTTTTTATTGAAGGTAAAAGTGATATTCTTCTGACTGGCCAGGAAAGCAAACGAAAAAATAATTCGCTGCAAAAATCCTGTCATGTCTGTTTCTCTGGCGGCTAACCTTGTGTTGCCAGCCTCCAGTTTGGACAGTTCGAGTAACTGATTAATCAGCCGGAGAAGCCGGTGAGCATTGTGCAGAATAATGCGGTAATCTTCCTGCTGTGGGTCGGAAAACTCGTGTTTCTGATACTTTTTAATGAGCCCAGTAATCAGGGTTAAAGGCGTACGGAATTCGTGGGAGATATTAGCAAAAAAGCGGGATTTGAGTGCATCCAGGGATTTGAGTTTCTCAGATTGCTCCTGTAACTGGTTCCGCTGGCTGGCAATTTCAGCTGTACGTTGTTCTACAGTTTGTTCCAGCCGGAGATTTTCTTTTTCAAGCCGGAGCGAACGCCAGGTAGCGATGCCATACACTAAAGAAATGAAACAGAGCACATAAGCACCATAGATCCACAATTGCCGGTACCAGGGCGGACTCACTACAAACGACCAGCTGGCTATCTGGCTTACTTGTCCAAAATCGTTTATGGCCCGTACCTGCAATTCATAACTTCCTTCCCAGAGATGGGTATATTCTTTAAATGGCTCCTTACTCCAGCCAGACCACTTGTCCTCAAAACCTATTAGCTTGGTTTGGTAGCGGATCTGGTCAGTAATGGAGAAAAAGGGAGCGCTAAAAGAAAAACGCAACTGCGCATTCTGCTCATATGTTAACTGCCTTCCATTTGCCAGAAAATCCAGGGGTTGCTGCTGTAAAGTTACAGCCGTAAGAATGGGTTGAACAGGTGTGGTTTCTACATCAGCAGACTCATGTAACTCCTGACACAGGATACCATCCAATCCACCGAAAAATGCCTGATTATTTGCGACCAGCAATATTTTCTCGAAAGAGGACAGATAAGCTGGAATAGTGAAGTTTTTTGTATGATAACTTCCACCAGACTGCCATTCAGCCTGTATAAGCTGATTCGCCCCGGAAACCGGGTCTATAGAACGAAGCCACAGTTTACGTCCGCTTTCTTCGCTGTACATGGGATATATTTTGCGGTTTTCTAACCCAAACAAAGCACTCATATCCGTTGTTGCAACAAATTTCTCCTGGGTCTGGTCGAAAGTATAGAGTAGCTTGTCTGTGCCAACCATTACATACAAACGGCCTGCTATAACAAACGGAATGGCATCGCCTGGGGGTAAACCAGCTGAAACACTGAATTGTGTGATCGTACCTTTGGATACATCCGGTATATTAGAATGTAAGGGATAAGTGAGCCGGTATACGCCCTGCGCACGGCTTCCCAGCCAGACTTCTCCAGGTTTGTATTCCACAATGTATCTTATGGAACCTGTCAGTTTTTCTTTTTTACCTACTTCCTGCCATTTACCATTCTCATGGAGTAAGGCGACACAACCTTCATTGGTGCTTGCCCATACTAAATCTTTATGCGCTGAAGCACATAAAGAAGCAGCAATATTGTAATCGTTTAACTGAGTGAATCTACCATCCGTCCATTCAAACAATCCATCTGAAGAGCCAATTAATAAAGAACCCGGATGGGAGTATAAATCCCAGACCCGGTCCTGGAAAATAGTGGCCTTGCTGAACTTACGGAAAACAGGATGATCAGATTCCTCAAAGAACAAGCCTTCTTTGCTGGCCACCACCAGTTGCCCCTGATGGCTGACAATTTGTTCGATGGAGCCACTCAGTCCGGAACGTTGGTCGATCAGGCTCAGATTCATCCCTAAGGATACTTTTGAAATGCCTGCTTGTGTACCCAGCCAGAGATTTTGTTGGTTATCTGTATAGGTATGCAGAATCTGCTCTGAAAACAGGCCGCTTGCCTTATCCAGCGAAAGCACCAGTTTGCCAGCACGGTTTATTATAAACAATCCATTACTTCCGATGGCCATATGTTCGCTATCCAGCCAGCTGCCGCTCCGGATTTCATATTGCTTGAGATCCGCACTGGCGTCATTATGAAAAGGTTGCACAGAAGTTTGGTCATAAAGAGATAAATTTCCATCCTCGGTTCCAACCAACAGGCGACTGCCAGAAAAAGGCAGAATCATCCGTATCGTAGAGCCAACAAAAGATTCTCCATAAGGCAATTGTTGAAAATGGTTGTTTTCCCACCGGACAAGGCCTTTGTTTTCCATAGAGCCATACAAGGTGCCATTAACAAAGTAGGTCCGCCAGACTTTGGCTGGTAATGAATGTACCTCAAATTTTTTCCCGTCCCATATAAACATTCTCTCATAGGTCTGAAAATACATCCGATTGTTGATCTCCACCGTAGTCCATACCCGGCTGAAGGTACGTTCTTTCTCAGGCAGTTGATCTACCAATGAATGGTATTGTACCCGGCCATATTCATTGGTATGGATATAACCGATTTCACCATCGCCGCCCAGGTACAACGTAGAATCTGAAGAAATCCCCATCGAACGGACATGGCTTTTATTGGTAAGTGACACCATTTCCCAATGTTCATTATCATACACCAGTAAACCATCGCCGTTGGCAAAATACATACGTTTGTCTTTCCCCTGCACACTTGCCCAGATTTGTTCATGTGCCTGGTATTCTTTGGGTGTATAATTGGTGATAAGAGGAAATCCTTTTTTGCTGGCCGTAAGAAAGTTTTGTGCCTGCGCCGGAAGCAAACAGCAGAAAAATATCCATATGAGGCAGGAACGGCAATACATAGCAGACAGAAAAATGAATGAAATACCTTTCTTAATCAATAAACCGGCTAATTCTACTGATTCGTTATTGGTTGTTCATTGCTAGTTGTTGGTAAAATACTGTATAATAAATAATCAAAGCAATTTACAGAATTCAAAGAATTATACACACTCATCCCTGCTAAGAAGAATCAACGTATCAGTTGCTTGAAATTATGCTGTGGCTGATATCCCAATAGTTGAATGGCTTTATCTACCACATATACCCGGTCGATGTAGGAAGGAAATACCCAGATGCGTTGATGGAAATACATTTCTGCTTCTGGATAGTATTTGAAAATTATCTGTTTTGGATTGGTTTTTAACTCAGTCATATCTTCCGGTTGAAATGGGCTTTTGGCTGAAACATTAAATATCTGAAAACTATCCATTTTTTTCTCCAGTGCCAGTACATGGGCAGCCGCTCCATCCCGTTCGTCTAAACCCCGGTACAGGCGGTGGATGACGATGGTATTTTCCAGCTCAGGCAAAATCTGGAAACCCTGAGTACAGTAGTTTCTATCCCTTCTTTCTCAAAAAAGTCCCGGCACAGCAGTTCAGCTGTAAGTTTGGTAATGTCGTAGATATCTCTGGGGTCAGGAAGCAGATTTTCTTCTACCCATACAGCTTGCGAGGCATGTACCATGGCATTGCCATAAATTGAAGTAGTACTGTACAAAAACTTTTTAATCCCAAATTCCACACAAGCGTTCAGTAAATTTAGAATTCAGGTGATGCTAGTACTAGGTTGTGTTGATATGCATTATAGAGTTAGCATCACACAGCAGGCAAGGTGCCGAAGGTCAGAAAGTTGCGGGCTGTTTTTTCATAGCTGGTAGCTAATATGCGGAAATGTTTCACTCGATTTAAGAAACGCGCTACTTTATTTCTGTCCGCATACAAATTCTCATCATAAGTCCGTTGCGCTAGCCGGTTAGCTTTTGGTGGATAGCTAATCTGCATTTAAAGCTTCATGAGTTTGAGAAGGCAGAATTATTATTAAAACAGATCTATGAACCACTTCTCCACAACAAAACCTACCGGGCTCTTATTAACAATGCCTTAGCATGGCTCTAACTGCTCTATAATGATGAGCAGTCTCTTCAGTTCGCTGATCACTATTCCCAGATAGTCTTACAAAATGACTTTAAGAGATCTTCTGTGAATGGAACCAGGAGGTCAGTGCTGATTGAATAGGGGAAGATAATAGAAGAGGCTGAATCTGTTGTATAAGGCAGCTAAACTCAAAGAATCAACAAATAATAGTTTATGTGCCTGTATGTAGCACTTACTAATTACAAAAGAGGCTATTGACAGGAATCCGAAGAGTATCTTAATTTCGTAGAAGCTAATCAGGATAAGTTAGATCCTGATGATTCGTATCTGTTTCTGAAAGTAAAAGAGAAAATAAAGGCTCTGTATTCACAAAAGCCAATAACTGCGTAAAACTTAATTTCTAATTCTCCAGCTCTTTCTTCTTGCTACAGCATCTTTTGTTACATTTAACACATGAAGAATGAGTTGAGACTTTAAAAAGCTAATTTATTGAATGAGCAGTTTTTCAATTAAAGTGCCGCTCTTACTTTGTACTTTCAAAATAAACAGACCTTTGCCAAGTGTACTACAATCAATTTCTTTATCAACCATGTTACTGGTTGTTTCAAATTTATTAGTATACACTTCACTTCCAAAAGTATTATAAATAGTTATCCGAACCTGCTTTTCATTCTTTAAATCGATATGCAATGCGAATCGGCCGGGTGCAGGATTAGGATAGATTTTTATATGCAAAGTTGATTCTTCAGTTATACCTGTGGGTAACACTTCATAAGTGTAGGCTTCAGAAAGTAAAGAGTCACAAGCATTGGTAATAGCTTTTACTGTGTATGCTCCCGCCTGAACAACTTTGATAGACTGTGTATTAACTTTTAAAGCAATATCATCCAAAAACCATTCATAGCTTGATGCTTGCGTGCTGCAGTGTAAGCTATCAGCTGATATTTGTAAAATGACAGGTGTTGGCAGGAGAGGTTGTATTTGGGCTTGAACAGCCACTTTTGGACCTTCACAGCCATATTCCACAGCAGCAACATAATAAGTAGTAGATTGGGAAAGAACAGGGGTTGTAAAAACAGAATCTGTAGAAATGGCTTCTGTAGCAGATAAGCTACTATACCATTTATATCCACTTGCACCATGAGCAACTAGCTTTACACTTCCCTCTCCACATGTATTGTCTGCACTCACTGCTTTTACAAGTGGTAAAATAAAGTTTGTAATACTCACTTGGCTAGTCAGAGAATCGATCGTACATGTATTAGCAGGAGTCCTCCATTCAAATACATTCTCTCCATAGCCTAGACCAGTAATGAGGGAATTGGGATTATGCGTTTCCTGTATCTTGCCACTTCCTTTGAGTAGATGCCATGTTCCTGTGCCAAAATCAGGAGCAACACCTTGCAGCACCACTGTATCCTGTGCACAAACAAAGCGATTCTCGCCGGCAAAAGGATCGATCGCTTGGCTACATACGACTACTTTTGTTTCTTTATCCACTGGAATGGTTTGGGGAACATCAAAAATTGTGTTTGTAACTGTGTTAGTCCGGATGACAGGATTATAATCAAAGAAAACGTCTGCATGGTTTTCTATTACTGTTCCCTGTGCAATGGCAGTGTGAGGTGTGATATTGAACTTAATATATCCATGACTTAAGGCTTCGTTGCGGTTGCTATCTGGCAGGTTGATGTTATTAAAGGTAAAAGTAAGTACTGGTCTGCCTTTGCCAGAAACCGAAAACTCATAAGGATGGGAAGCCGCTTTTACACTGAATGTAGCAACATCCAGATTAGCATCCAATGTATCTACAACCATTACTTTGTAAGCAGTATCTGTGCCTGTATTTTGAAAACGGATAGTATAGTTTAGCGCCTTTCCTGAAGGAGTGTAATGGCTCGCTGTGGTACCTTGGGGAACAACCAGTTTATCATTAGGATCATAGGAATCAGTGATAGGCAAACATTCCAAAGCTACCTCGGGTGATTCGCTCTCTACGGGCAATTGAGTAACAAAACCCTTGCTTATTTTTCCACTCTCATCCTTACCACATGCTTCAATTGTAATGGTAGTGGTTTGTTCTTTGGGATGGTATGGCCGCTGATCAACCTCTAATCTGAGCGTTTGTCCGTTAGCAGGTACTTGCAGGATCAAGCTGTCTCCCACGGAAAGTTTGAAGGAATGCTTGAAAACAAGTACTGCATCAGCATAAATTCTAAAATTGCTGCTATCGGCCATATGCTCTGAGCCTTGATTGTAAATAGCCATTCTCACTACCCCATTGTCTTTGCAGCCCGCTTGCAAATTAATATATGACTTATCCCACTTTGAATCAGTTGGTAGGCAGGTGTTGGCAGGAGTAATCCAGGCTTTGGTACATTGGGTAAGCCCCCGGATAGAAGGTATACCACACAGAACAGAATCCATGATTGTAATTACGCCACTTTGATTTACTTCAAGTGTACCGATGTCAAAAACATACACTGAATCAGGTGTGATTGTGTAGACCTTGCTAGCACTAACCGGAACCACATAAGCAGGAAACTTGACGTGCACTTTTACATTAGCTGCTGAGGCAAAACCTGTATTCGCATAACTAAGCAGGGTGCGGCTTGTTAAGCATCTTCTTCTCCGGTCTGAGGCAACATCAACTGTCAAGTTCGGGCAAAGAGTAACTTGATTAGCAAAATCGATATCTTGGATGGTATCATTATATGTTTTAAAATTCACCGTATGACTTCCTCCATCAGGTGGGCAAAGTTGAGTGATGAGTTTACCTTGTCCATTTGGTAGGATCTGTTTAACGGTATAGGTGCCTGTATCTACAGCTATGGAGTAATTTCCTTGTGCATCTGCATAGCCATAATAAGGACCTGGTTCTGCAGTGATTATTACATTGCTTAAGTTATTTTCGGAGGAATCTTTTTTGCAATTTTGGTTATTATCTATAAATGTACTTCCTGCTATGACATTTTTGCTATTAGGTCTCTTACCAAAAGCTGCAAAGTATTTGATAGGCTTTCCACTTATTTGAGTAAATATTCCTCCGATGTATATATTATTTTCAAATAAAGTTATTTCAGATACTGTATTATTTGCACTATAATTCCAGGGTAATGCTACTGCCTTTACTTTATCCAATATTGTAAAACAACTGTTACGTTGTCCGCCTAAACTATAAAAAGCGCCTCCAGTAAATATTTTATCTTCAGAAAAAACGAATTTGGTTACCCATATCCAATAATCTTCCTTATTTGGATACCATGAAGTAAGCTCACCAGTGCTAGCATCTATGGCAGCAATATTTTTTCTATCAACTCCATTAATAGTAAAAAAATTACCAGAAATATATACTGTGTTGTCCGAAACACCTAATCCAGTTATGCTACGGTTAGCTACATACTCTATTTTAGGATACCAGGATGTAACAGCGCCTGTCTTTGTGTCAATAGCAGCTACATTGATTCTTTGTTGATCGGCTAAATAATAAAAATCTCCCGCTACATATAATAGGTCACCGGAAACAGCCATACAATTAACAAACCCCCATTTACTTTTACCAATATTCCAGGGAGTTAATGAGCCAGATAATAAATCAAATGATGCAATGTTTAACCGGGGTTGATTACTTACCCTATCAAATCGTCCTCCTATATAGATTGTATTATTTATTATTTCTAAGGCTGTCACAGAGCTAGACACATTCGGATCCCAAGACTTTAAAAGACCTGTGTGTAAGTCTACTGCCGCTAAGTTGCTCCGCTGTTGCCCATTTACTTTTGTAAAATATCCCCCAAAATAAACCGTATTATTATAGATCTTAATTATATATACATCATCATTGACAAAGAGATTCCAGGGAGTTGCTTTACCAGAGATTGCATCCATTGCAGCCAACCCACCAGTATGTCTTCCGCCAACGCTTTTAAAGTTACCTCCTATATACATTTCATCATTTGAAATAGTAATAGAATAAACGGTCTTATTTGTACTGTCTATCGCAGCGTTCCAAGTTTTAAGCTTACCTGTGGTAAGATCTACAGCAGCTAATTTATTTTTTTCTTGTCCGTTTACTTGGGTAAAATACCCACCTAAGTATACAGTACTTTTTGAGACAGCTATTGCACTAACAGTATTATCTATATTGGGATACCAGGAAGTAGCAACACCTGTATGTATATCGATGGCAGCAATATTTTTTCTAAACATATCACTTACCTCTAGAAATTGACCTACTATATAAATGGCGTTTTCACCAGCAGTTATATCTGTTACTCGGCCACTAATCGTAGGTGCCCAAGATGTAGCCGTACCTGAAGAAATATCGATAGCAGCTAAGTACCTACGAGCTTCTCCACAGATTTGATTAAAATCACCGCCTGCATAAAGTATATTATCTTTCAAATGTAAAGTTCTTACGGTTGAATTAGGTGCGGGATTCCAGGGTAGTAATTCGCCTGTTGTAGCATCTAAAGCGGCTAGGTATTTCCGTTCTACATTATTTACCCTTTCGAAACTGCCTGCTAAGTATATTGTATTCCCTGTTGTAACCATTTTGTAGATGGAGTACACTTGTGGATTCCATTTTGTTACTTCTCCAGTAATAGCATCTAAAGCGGCCAATGTATACCGTGATTTACCATCTATCGTTGTGAAATGTCCCTGAATAAACAGTCTGTCTGACAAAAGTGCGAGATTATATACAGAAGCATTTACTGCCGGATTCCAATTTATATCTAATGTGTTATCAGCTTTTATATGAGCAATATTTAACCTGCGAATATTGCCTACTTTAGAAAAACTGCCCCCTATATACCAGCCACCCTTTCCGTCTGAAACAGAAGTGTACACAATACCTTCTATCAGCGGATATAATTCTTTATTAGCTACACCACTAGTATCTATACTCCCGCCACCTCCAGTAACAGGACCAATATAATTAAATTGCCCACCCAGGTAAATTGTATTAGCCTTACGAGTAATAGAATACACAGGTCCATTAGGCTGCCACATGGTTGTATCAAGTTCCTGAGCATAGATAAAAAGAATATTACATACACAAAAGCAAAAGAATAGCAATAAAAATCTAAGCATAGAATAAATACTGGAATACCTCCAGGAAATAGGAATAAAGAAAAAGCATGATTTAGGGGAAATACAGATCAATCGTATATGCCTTCCTTTTATCAGCCTCACTCAAAAAAAGTAACAGACCCTGAAGAAAACTTACATGAATTCCGCTGTTGTGGTAGTTCTCTTAATAAGAAATGATAATCATTGACACTAAACGCTGAAGAATTAATTATAAAATATTTTTTACTATGCAAAAAGGTTGCGTAGGTGTGCTACAATTTTGTTTCATTAGATACAAGGTCAAGCAAAAGTTACTTCACCTTTCCTTTCACGAAAATAACTTTTTTCAATTACCTGTATCTATATATGAAGCAGTAGCTCAGCGGTAGAGCAACGTTAGTTTCAACATTATCTTAGTTGGTCAATTGAAACTTACTTCTAGCTTGGGGCACGTGGGTCATGGGTTCGAATCCCATCTGCTTCTCTTTTTAGGTCAAGTAGGGCTTACTTCATCTTTATTGGAAAAATAGCCCTACCATTACCTTTTATTAATCAATAACTATGTCTATGAACCAATTACTCCTTGTCAGTTTACGCCAGAAAGCTGTCTTTATTCCCCAAGCAGCCGTAAAAACAGCGCATCAACCCCTCAAAGGAAATACCTCTTTGCTAGTGGCTAATTTAGCTAAGCTTGGTTTTGGCGTATCAGAGCCCCTACTTACCGCTTTAAATGGAACTACACCTGCTTTTCAGGCAGACTTGCTTGAAAAGTTACGTCAGGTGATGGGTGTGAACAAAAACTGGACACCTTTGGTCAAAGGCTGGGATACGCCTACTGGTGAAAACCTGATTGATCATATTATTACTTTCTTTGCCAATGTGTTTCAAGAAAGTGGTACTCGCTTAGCGTGTGGACATATCATTCCCTATGGCACTTTCCCATTAGAACGATATACTGGCTGTCCTTTCTGCGGAACACCTTTTGAGTTTAGTAAGATAGACTATCATTCACAGGGTAGTAAATTAAAAGTACTGGAATTGTGGAGAGAAAACGAGATAGAAACTTTTTTCAAAGATCTGCTTTCCTCCAAAACAGCTTTGGATGCTACCCAAATGGATAGCTTGAAGATATTACTTTCCCGGTTTCCTATACCTGCTCAGGTATCGGTTGGAATGAAAGAAACTTTGATAGCGGTGCTTGATATCCTGATTGCACAGAATAGCCCAGAGAAAGCACAAAGTCTGTTTACTTCTCCTACCGATATTTTGCGCTATTTGTGGTTTAAACATACTGGTTTCTTGCAAATTATTGAACCTAAAACCATTATCAAACGAGCTAAAAGCAATAACAGGCATATCTGGTTAATGGAAGGAAAAAGTACCCAGGCCAAAAGCAAAGCAATCGCAGACTTGAAATTAAAATATAGCCGGAAAGAGTGTTTGATGGTAGCTACCTGGTTGAACAATCTTCCACTAGAGGCTGAAACCATCTGTGAGATGATGCACCCCAAAAGAGGAATGTGGGTGCGTTTCATCCGAGCTTTTCGCCTAGCAGAATATAGCAAACGGGCTGGCTTTGAGAAATTAAAAGAAGTATTGGATATATTCTATAACCAGGTTTATGAGGTATGGCAAGGAAGAGTCAATTACTATCGCTTGCGTGCTGATGAAGAAAATACCCTTTCCTTACTAAAGCAGCGTCCGGGCTTATTTGCCAGGTCCTTGTTTGCCAACATGCTTTGGTTTGGAAAGCAGTCCCCGATTGAGGCTTTTTCACAGGTTATTGATCAGGTACCTGCCCGCTTGGTTTTTACGCTATATATGTATGCAGAAATCTATTTTGAGAAAGAAGGCGCTAGAATCGTTAAACCATTGGGAGGAGTTAGCAAACAGGTTCCGGCCAACAGAATGCTTTCCTTATATGATGAAAAGGGCTTAGAGGAAATGAAAACGGCCATTGCAGACTTGTGTAAGCTGGCTATGCAAAAACGTTTTGCCGCTATTGAGACTAAGAATCGAACCATCTACATCGATCCCATACTTTATAAAATGCCCCTTTCCATTGGAGATCGAAGCGAAACCGTGCAAGGCCTGCCTTCCGCGTTGATGGGAACTAGGTTTGAGGTGGAAGGAGATACTGTGCGTTTATTTATGCAATGGGGAAGTGGCCTTCCTGCCCAGCATCTGGATATGGATCTAAGCTGCCAGATTGCATATGATACAAGAGCAGAAATCTGTTCTTTTAGCAACTTAGTGGCTACAGGATGTAAACATAGTGGAGATATCAGAAGCATTCCTGACAAAGTAGGTACTGCTGAGTATATCGAAATCAACATTAATGAACTTAGAAAAGCCGGGGCAAAATATGTGAGCTTTACCTGTAATGCCTATAGCTATGGAGCGATTACGCCTAATCTTGTTGTAGGATGGATGAACAGCAAATTTCCAATGAAAATCTCCGAGAGAACAGGTGTGGCCTATGATCCTTCCTGTGTGCAGCATCAGGTAAGAGTGACACATTCACTTACCAAAGGTTTGGTGTTTGGTGTGCTCGATGTAGCAAAGAAAGAAATCATTTGGCTTGAAATACCTTTCTCAGGGCAAGTGGTGCAGAACCTGGATGCTAAGAATGTAGAAACTATGCTTGCTAAATTAGAAGCTAAATTAAGTATTGGAGAGTTATTGGCCATCAAGGCAGAAGCACAGCAATTGCAGATCATGGAGACCTCCCAAGCCGATGAAGTCTACAGCAAAGAATGGGCAATCAACTCGGCTGCCGTAACCAGGTTGCTTGTCGATTAATTCACAGCTAACTCATTATAAGTAGAAGGATGGACAAGCAATTGTTCATCCTTTTATAGTATGCATATTCTAGTAGCCAAATTCCAGTAGTTTAACAGAACCGGCAACAACATTCGCTTCATCTGTAAACTTCTCCTGATTATCTCCTTTCTGAAAATACCATAGAATCATATGACTGTTGATGTTCACAAGGGTATAAAGGCGTATAAACATATCCGCCTCTTTGGCTTTTCCATCTATATAACCCTGCCATACCCCACCTGACTTGTTGGATATGGATACCATTGAAAGTATATTCTTTTCCATAATGATCTTGCAGAGAATCCAACAAAAGTTTTACTTTCTGCTCCCTTGCCGTTTTTCCAGCCTTTTTTCATTGAAGGTTGCCATAGCCTCCAGCTTTTTGCTTTGAGCGCTATTACTAAAAGTAATTGTATCAGAGAAAGTAAATAGTTGCGACTCTTGAGAAGAAATAAATTCACCTGGCGCAAAAAGAGAGTAGGAATTGGCTGTAATCAAGCGGTAATCTTTAGGTAAAGAAATAGGCTTATTTTCATACTCATTCGTTTCTATTACAAGACCATTTTCAATGCTAATCACAAGTTCTTTTTCATAGGTCGACATATACCCCATGTGTACATATCGCAACAGTTTGCCTTTAGGAATTTTTATATCCCCTGAAAACCATCCCGCTTCTACTTTCCCCTCTTGATACAACTCCGGAAACAGCTTTTTAAGATCAGCGTTTTTTCTTGGCAGCAGAGAATATTTTGCAATAACAGACTTGTATCTATTTGTATACTTTTTGCCTATTTGCTTTTTTAATCTATCCTCCAATCGTTATTCATCAATTTCTTCTCCTTGTAAAGAAGATAATTTCATGAGTAGTTCTGCCGGCAGTTTATCTTCAAGGCTGTCAAGAGATGTAGCAGTGATTTTATAGTCATTCCTATAACAACAATCCATAATGGCAAGCAGATATAAGTGGTCTTCTCTAATTTCCCAAAGGGCTTGGTATCCTCTCCAGCAAGCAGTGCTCCAACAGGAGTTTATCCCAAAATTCCTGGGCCTTGGATTTTGCTCAGTATAGTAAGCTTCCAAGGGGTTTGCATATAAAGCTAGCGTATCCCCTTGATAGATGAGCAGATCAGGCCGTTGAGCCGTTCCCTTAGATGAGAATGGAAGAAAGCTAAAAAGCAGCAAAAGTAGAACTATATTCCTCATAGGTTAAAAAAGAGAAAGGGTTATCTGAACAATGATTTGATTTTCCACTATAAACTGCTTATCGGATTGATACATACGACTTCTCCTAAAACCGTAACATCCGCCTCCATATTCACTCTCTCTAAATTTATGATGGAAGCTTCCTCCCACTTTACCTCTTTCTTTAAGCTTTCATAGCCTATATAAGAAAAATAAGGATAGTCTGCTTTGTTGGCAGTTCACTCAACACCAGCGTAAACTCGCCATTAGCATTCGTAGTAGTCCCTATCATGGTGCCTTTCAGTATTACATTCACTCCTAGAAGCGCTTCTTTACCATCAACTACCCTGCCTTTTATCTGGTATGGTGGTAATGAATCCTTTGGAATAGCATCACTTACCTGATGATAAGAATCTTTACCGGCTGCAGTTTGATAAGATGGAGATGGAGAATGGATACTAGCTTGAGCGGCTGAATCAGTGAGAGTGCTCATTCCAAGCAGAGAAGCTACCGCTACTGTATAGAAAGAAGGGCTATACGACCAAAGCGGGTCCTGCGGGCCATAGGTTTTTAACTGCCCTTCTTGAAACCTGCCGCATATCCCTCCCCTATGCTCTTGAAAGAAATCTTTAATCTTCTCCTCACTCCAAGTAGAAAAATCAATCACTGTTTTTTGACAATTTTGACAGAATCTTCCTTTTTCTGCCGGACTCATTGCTTGCCAGTTCTGCGCACAAGGAGAGTTAATCTGAAGTTTTATTGCTTTTTTCATTTCTTTAAAGATCTAGCTAATAAAAGAAGACAGTTATTTATTAATTGGGCTGATCATATTCATTTTGAAACCGATTTTGAAAGATATTGCCTGTAAAGGGGCTGAATAATAGTTACTTAACCTAAGTCGCAACTCTGCTTGAAAATCACCTTCAAATAGAGGTACCGATGTAACTAGTAGTACATAAAGACTAAATAGTCGGGTAAAGCTTTTTGAGTTTAATCCTGGCATCTTCATTGGTGAATTGCCAATTAGCTTTCACTGCTTTTTTATTCCTGCTTTCCTGCCAGGCTTTTACTTGTTTTATTAATTCAGCCTCAGTAGCTATGTGCCTGTCAAGGCAGTCTCTTTGTAAAACGGATAACTCTATTTCTGCCATATTCAACCAACTGCCATGAGTAGGTGTAAAAACAAATTCTATCCTATCTAAGTAGGCTTTGGCTTTTTCAGGTTGATAGACTTCATAAAAAGCACTTGGTTTATGAGCTGACAGGTTATCCTCCACTAAAGTAATCTTCCTGCAGTCCTTGTAAATAGTATCTAACAACTGGCTAACAATCTTCACCCAGGTGAAACGATTGTGGTTTTCTTCTACAAAACAGTACCGCTTACCGGCTAAGAGCTCAAAGACCATGTAAATATCCCTTACCCCATGTCTTGTATAGATACTATCCTGATATTTGATTCCATCTTTGCCAATAAAGAGTTTACTTTCGATGAGTTGTTTAGGGGATTCATCCAAAGTCACCACCGGCTGCTTTTCATCATAGGCCCTTTCATAGACCGTGATGACTTTCTCCATTTGATAAACAAAACCCGCGCTTTGTTTAGGTGGAATCACCCACATAAGCCTTAACCAAGGCGGACCCGAAGATTAACATCGTTAAGGTCCAAGCTCATTTTTTTTAGTATGCCGGCCACACTCGTGTGGGAAATAGAGTCAATCACCTGTAGTTCCACCAATCTGTCTGCCAGTAGTTGCAGTTTCCACTTTGCCTGTCCTTGAGGTGGTTCACTGCAAACCAAAGCCAGCAGATGAGCCTCTACCTTCCCATCTATCTTTTTGTCACTTCTGATCTTTCTCTGCTGTTTGTCAAAGATGGCCATTCCTTGCTCACAAAAGGCTTTTCTTATTCGCTCTACACTTCTGGTAGATAAGTGGTATGTATCTGCTAACGCTGTCTCACTTTCTCTGCCTGTTTGCTCATCGCTTGCCAACAGTACATACGCCTTTTGAATATCTTTAGCTTTTCTGCTGCCTTTGCTGACCCATTCACTTAAAGTCGTTCTTTCTGCCTTACTTAAGTTAATTTTGTAAATTGTCATAGCTTTTTTTAACAAGATAACTATATTACCTGACAATTTATATTTTATGTACTAGTAGTAATATTTTGGAAGAAGGATAATCATCTTAAGTCCATTTCTACAGCTTTATCTTATAGATGCAACAGGAAAGATGTTTCCATACAGAAAATGATGATTTTTCTGTAGGTAAAAAATAATTTCATCTGCGCAGAAAGGCTGCGCACTAGATGCTCAACTTTGTTGCAATAAGTAGCAAATGCTTTTTAAGAAGCTAAAATTATAGCCATGCTTTTAGAAAAATTGTATCAAAGTGTCACTGACCGGATTCGTCCGGAGGATGTTGCAGAAAATATTCTCTTGCTGCTAGAAGGTAAACTTTCCCAAAAGGAAAGAAATAAACTGCAGAAAGCAGCACAAGGAACTTTGAAAAGAAACCTCTGGGGCTATACCTCTATGAGCCAAACTTTTGCAAAGCCTTCAGGAGCTAAAAAGCAAGTAAGCAAAGCCGTGGAGCTTTTTAAGTTATCTGCTGTATCTAAGCAGACTTATGAGGATTCTTTGGCATTAGAAGCATTTATTACTTCAACCTCAGGGTTAATTCATAAACAGTATGGGCAGAGTCATTTTGTAGAAGACCGGTTAAATAAATTGGAACGAAAAGCAAATGGGATTGAATTATCCAAACGCCAATATAATAAGCGCTTTCGCTTGCTAAAAAGACTGGAAAGAAAACAAGGCACCCTTTTAAGAGAAATACGCAAAGGAGAATTTAGTAAAGTAGCCAAACATGGCCTTGCCCATCACCTGACCTTTGAAGCATTTGCTCAGGATGAAAATACGGCCTGTTTCATTGCCTATTACATAGCCCGTTGTAATTTGAGAAGTGAGTTCACCATTTTTGGGCAACAAAGCTCTTATGATGAAATAGCAGACATGCTCTTTGACCGCTTGCTGGAAGAGGAAAAGCAAACACTTCCCTTCTTTCAGAAATCGAAAGAGTTGAAACCAAAGGTTACTACCAACTGGTGGGCCATTGCCCAAGTGTATCCGAATGCAAGAGTGCTTTCTTACTTAAGTGAGGAGCAGAAAGGAATGCTGCTTGGTAGGTGGACAAGTGTACTTGAGGAGTTATCTTGCTTGCTGAAAGAGGTATGGGAGAACAGCCGCATCAATAAAGCTACGATGGTAGTAAAAAAAGGAGATGATTCTTCTACCTGGAATGCACTTGCCGGTGCCTGGAACAAGGCAAGAGATAGCTGGATGAACCTTGTCTTCAGTTTAGGTATGGAAGCGATCTTAGAAGAGATATGTGTTGGCAAAGTGCTCCGTTTGATGGCAGCCGATGTGGTAGCCTGGCATTTTCGAAGTGGCGGAAAGCTGGATGCCAATACTATTGTATGGAATGAGTTACCCCTACCCTGGCAGGTGTTTTCAGGCAAAGCTACCTGCACCAAAAGTATGGTGGAGAGAGCCTGTAAAAAGTCAAATGTAGATCCTCAGAAGAGTGGCTGGATTGCGCCTCATACCCATGGAGTAGTAGCTTTCAAGCCCACTCCAGAACTAGTTCATGGTGTAAGCATCAGCAATCCATTTCTAGCAAAGGTTTTAAAAAGGCATCATTATTTTTCAGGCAAACAGGCTGTAAAACTACTCAAACCTGATGATAATTAGCCTGTCAAAGAAATAAGTGGGGTAGCTCAATGGCAGAGCATCCGGCTCTTAACCCGGATGGACACAGGTTCGAGCCCTGTCCTCACTTCATTTCTAAGATAGCTCAGTGGTAGAGCGCCCGGCTCGAGGACCGAGTGGACGTAGGTTCGAGCCCTACTCTTAGAACTTATTTTATATATACAACTTCCTTATTAATAATTTGAGCAGCAATTCAAAACGGCAAAACTTAATTTTTTTTGATAATTTTCAATTAAAGTTTAACTTCTATCCTCTCTACTTTTGACTTTCCTGCTGTTATTGTTAATGAATGATACCCTTATGCTACAGTTTAAATAGTGAGTATTGGCGCATCGTTCTAATAAGTTTCTTGGGTTGATTACTTTTTTAAAAAATCTGGCATTAATTTAGTTTGTATATATCAACTCAAACTTCTTGAAAAAGGCGGTTTTATATATACGCTTCTTATCACCAAATAGAATTATATAAAAGCTCCATACCACCTACCTAGTTACTTCTATTTTCAGAACTAAAATTGTTATATGAGTAAACTTTCTACTAAGTTATTTTCGATTCTCATTTTCCTATTTATAAGTTCAATAGCAAATGCTCAAGAGTTTGAGTGGGTAAATCGTTTTCCACAACAGGCTAATGATAGCTATTATAAAATAACTGCCGATGGAAAAGGAAACGTATTTATACTTTCTACTTTTAATGAAACAATAACGCTGGGGGATTCTACTTTTAACTCTAACTCACCCTCTAACTACGATGATTTATTCTTAGCTAAATATAATTCTGCCGGACAGATTCTATGGGCAAGACAATTTGGAGGGTATGGAGAGGACATGTCGACTGGTGAGGATATTCCTGTAAGCCTTGCTCTAGATAATGACGGAAACTGTTATTTAAGTGGGATTTATAGTGGCGTATTTAAACTAAATAATGCTATATATAACACCCGATTAGTTGGTGCATATCACTCTGAGAGCTATGTGTTAAAATTTAATGGAGATGGTCAGCTTGCCTGGGCAAGATTTTTAGAAGGAAAAAATTCAGCATCACATAAAGCTTTAAGTATTGATGGAGCAGGCAATGTTTTAGTGGCAGGCAATTTATGGTGGGGCTATACTTTAACTGCAAATGGAGTTAGTATTACCCCTAAAGTAAATGAAGAATCCTATCTGGTAAAATACAATAAAAATGGAGATTTACTGTGGCTAAAAAATACGGGTGGTCGGAACAATTCTATTGTCCGGGATAAAGCAGGATTTATTTATATAACGGGAGTATATCGGGAAGGAACTACATTTGACAGTATTAGTCTGAATCCTGCATTTTATAATGCCAATTATGTATTCAGTTCATTTATAGCTAAATGTGATGCGAATGGCCGTGCGCTTTGGGCAAAACCTATTCAAGGAAAGGGCGATATAGAGAGTATGGCTATTAATATAGATGCTTCTGGAAATATATATGTGATGGGACGCTATGATAATGAGGTTCCACTTGGCCAAGATACATTGCGAAATATCATTGATTCAACTCCTAATAATTATAATGCATTTTTGGCTCAATTTAATTCTACCGGAAAACCTATGTGGGGATTAAAAATGCTTAGCCCTAACAAAGTAATTAGTGGAGATATTGTAGTTGGCCCAACTGACAATATTTATTTTTCCGGGACTATGGTCTACAGAGGCCTCATAGGTAATACCCCATTTGGAGTGAATTATGATGTAGGCAATTTTTACGGCAAAATAAACCAATCTGGTACAGTGCAGTGGATTAATCAAATTCTACGTAGTTCTACTTATAATATTGGGAATCACATGGCAACAGACGGAAAAGGAAATCTATTCCTGGCGGGACAGGGAGGTCAAAAATTTGGGCATATCACCAGCTATGAGGAAGAACGTTCCGTTTATTTGACAAAACTTCGGGATACTACTTTTATTACTCCTAGCCAAATACGAGGCAAAGTATTTAATGAATTAAACAACAATTGTAAGCAAGATGCAAATGAAAAGCCGTTAGCTAATCACCTTTTAAAAGCTGAACCTGGGCCTTACTATGCATCCACTGATAAAGACGGAAATTACCAATTAGAACTGCCTAAAGGTACTTTTCAGATCAGCCAAATTACTCAGGTGCAAGGATTATTTGTAGAACAAACTTGCCCTGCCAATCCAAGTACTTACACCATTACTATCAATTCATATGGAAAAGATACTTCCGGATTTAATTTTGGCAATCAGGTTATTCCCTATCCACTCTTAAAAGTAGGTATTGCTGCAGACCGCCGCAGACGGTGTTTTCGTAATACTACTACTGTCAGCTATACCAACCAGGGATACGCCACTGCCCAGAACGTAGAGGTGCAAGTGTATTTTCCGCAGTATGTAATTCCAATAGATGCCAGTATGGGCTTTACCAGGAAAGACTCTTTGTTAACTTTCTCTATCGGTAGCTTGCAACCAGGGCAAAGCGGCACAATCATTATTATTGATTCTGTTGCATGTGGCAATGAATCCATCCGGGGCTTAACTCAATGTGTGAAAGCAGTCATTACTCCTTCTAATACCAAACCTTCTGATCCCAATTGGGATCACTCAGACATCACACTAAAAGCAGTCTGTAAAGAAAATGGGCTGGTAAAACTTCTTATTCTCAATTCAGGTATAGGCTCTATGGCCGATAGTGCCTCCTATCGTATTTATCTGGATGCTCTGCAAGTATTTGAAAGTAAATATAAATTACCTAGCGGCGACAGTCTCTCTCTGCAAGTGCCAGTCAATGGACGGACTATTAGACTAGAAGCAGATTTAAGGCCTTACCATCCAGATGCAGGAAGGGTGCCTAACATCACCCTGGAAGGCTGTGGAAGCTCTACTCAGGTTACAGTAAGTAAAGGATTTGTAGATCAACTTCCCCAGGATGATACAGAGGAGGAAGTTTCTGTATCCTGCCTTCCTATCTTAGACAGTTTTGATCCCAATGATAAAGCCGTAAGCCCGGTAGGTATAGGGCCAAGTAAAATCATTGCTGCTGATCAGCCACTAGAATACCTGATCCGCTTTCAGAATACAGGAACAGACGTGGCCTATACGGTTACTATTATTGATACTTTAGATGCTGCCCTAGACATTGCTAGCTTGGAAGTAGCCGCTGCTTCTCATTCTTATAATTGGTCAGTAAGTGGCGTTGGACTTCCAGTACTTATTTTTATTTTTAATAATATTAATTTGCCTGATAGCTCAAGCAATGAACCAGCCAGCCATGGGTATGTTCGTTTCAGAGTTAGACCCAAGCAAGCCACAGCAGATGGAGTTAAAATCACTAATCAGGCGGCAATCATATTCGATTATAACAGCCCGGTAATGACCAATGTGGTAAGTCAAACTACTGGGCAAATGCCAACAGACATGCAACAAAAGATTGATATCGATATCTGTTCTGGAAATTATCCAACACAAGCCCAAGCAGGTGAAAACATTATACTTTCAGAAACTGCTCAAGTTAGTATGCAGGCTAATCAAGCGATTAAAGGGTATGGGTATTGGAAACTGATCCAAGGAAAAGGGACAATAAGCAATCCAGCTGATCCTACAGCAAAAGTTATGGGACTAGGGGCCGGCAAAAATATATTTGAGTGGCGTATAGCCATGTGTGATAGTATTTCAAAAAGCCAGGTTACAATAGAACGGGTAGTAATTCCTGCCAAACCGCTTGTGATCGCACCTGCTCCCTATTGCCAGCGTGAGAAAATCTTACCGATAAGAGCAGAAGGTACTGGAATTCAATGGTACTCAGATGCAAGCCTACAAGAAAAATTAGCAGAAGGAGATACTTATCAGCCAACCTCTACTCATACAGATACCTTATATATGACCCAAACCATAGATGGGTATCAGAGTTTGCCTACAGCTGTTATCATCAGTATCAAGCCTGAGATTGCTGCCCCACAAGTTGACCCTATTGGCTATGTATGTAATGGCCACTTACAAGCACCGATTCAGGCTATCGGCGAACGGATCAAGTGGTATAGAGATGAGAAACTCACAAGTCTCATCCAAGAAGGTAACACCTTGGAACAAGGCAACTTTACTGAGCATGTGCTTTTTGTCACGCAAACTGTAAATGGATGTACTAGCCCAGCAAGCAAGGCAGCACTTCAAACAGGTGAAAATGATTTAAAAGCAAAGGTGTTCATTCCCAATGTGATTACGCCCAATGGAGATGGAGCTAATGATGCTTTTTTTCAGCCTCAGTTTAAAGAAGGGACCTGCATCGGTAATTTTCACTCTATCAGAATATACAACCGGTGGGGTAAAATGGTGTATTCAAGTTCTGACCCTGCCTTTGCCTGGACAGCTCAGGGAATGCCTACTGGATATTATTACTATGAAATCCGCTACAGCAATTTTTCATCTCAGGGTGGCTTATCTGTCTTGCATTAAGAGTAAATAGTTAGGCTAATATGGCGTAATTTGTATTACGCAGTTAAACTAATTGATGGAAAATATTGTACATGTACAATCGAGAATCTATGTTATTTACCATAAATATTTCTTCTAAGTCACTTTTGTAAATGAGAGTATAGGTCAAGACAAAGACTGTAATTCCTTTTTTATTCAGCTTTGACAAACAAAAAACACATATATTATCCAATTAGCAACCTGTTACAATCTTCAAAGTGAGTGGATCAATACATTGTACATAATTATGTATTAATGAGTCATTGTCCGTATCGAGAATTAATAAAAAATGAAAACAGAAAAAGTATTTGCCCTCATTTTCCTGCTCACTCTTATTGGTAAACTTTTACATATACCTGGTTCAGATTTCCTTCTTGTAGTTTCCCTGAGTACATTGGCTATATTATACTGCCCTTTTTCTTTTTACTTCTTCTCCTATGAAAATATAAAAAATCAAAATTTGCCTCTATCCATTCTATCAGGAGTACTGCTGTCAATTATACCTGTTGGTATATTATTTAAATTACAATATTGGCCTGGTGCTATGATACTGTTACTCTATGGCTTAGTGCCTGCTATAGCACTGCTTGTCATTATCTTTTTACTGAAAAGGAAACAGACGCCTTTATTGCCTTATTATCAAAATATGTGGATCAGAACATGGATTTTAGTCATTCTTGCCACAGGCTTATATCTTATTCCTTTGTCTACCCAAATACGAATTCAACATTGGGATGATCCACAGCTGGCCAGGTTAAAATACCGCAGCTACAGCAATCCTGAGAATGAAGCTTACAGACAAGCCTTAGTAGAGTATATAGATAAGAAAGCTCAATAGCCCTCAAAATTGGCAGAAGAACAAACCATGGCTCATATAAAGTTACAAATCAGTCAAATTTATAATAATGCGATTTATCCTGTTTCTGCTTTCCTTTCAGTTGTTATTCTTTTCTGCTTATAGTCAGAAAATTGATTATTCCGTACCCAAAGACTTTGTAAAGTATATCGACAAACAAGACTACCGGAAAATAATAGATGCCTCTGTGGCTATTATTAGTAAAAGGTATCAAATAGATTTTGTTAAGAAAGGAGCCATCCATTTAAAATCAGGGCAGTATATGGAAGGTTTCCATGTAGACAACCTGATTAACAAATGTCTCCGGGTAGAAGATAAGTCCAAATGGGAAACAGAGATAGAAGAGCATTTTACAAACCTGTTTGCCTCACTCGATGAACAAAAGAATATCAACCCGGAAGATTTCGAGTCGATTAGAAAGTATCTGAGCCTTCGCATTTATTCAAAGGTTTTTATTGAGCAAAAAGCAGGTAGAGATAAGATTATTTTTGAAACCCATCTGGAAGATACTTACACGGTGTTAATGCTAGATTTACCTGGCGCCTTTGCTACCGTAGATCCTGGAGTCTTTGAAAACTGGAAACAAAATAAAAAAGAGGTATTTGACATTGCACAGACCAACATCAACAAGCAACAGGTAGAGAAAATTACCAAAACATTTCAGGTAGATCAGGCAGAAGTAGAGATCTCGTTTCTAGGAAATGAGGATTATGCAGCCAGCTATGCCCTGGACCTAATACACAATTCACCTGACTTAGTAGGTGAGTGGGGTTCAGTGATTGCTGTTCCCAATAAAGGATTAGTAAATATTTGTAAGATCTCAAGAGATAAACCAGTGGAATTTGTAAAGTTTATCCAATACACAAAAGCAGCTGTTGAGCAATTTTACAGACAACATCCTCAACCTATATCAAATCAGTATTTCTGGTATTATCAAGATAGATTTACAAGGATTAATGTACTTACAGATGCTGCCGGAAATATCAATGTTATTGCCCCTTTAGGTTTAGCCGAGTTGATGAGTGAAAAAAAGTAGGCTACTAAATAGTATCCAATTTTGGTAATGTCAATCTGATGCAAAACACATATGAAGCATTTTGTACTCTTATCAGTTATACTTCTTAACACAATTTTCTGTTCTGCTTCATCCCCTACATATTCCCTTTTAGGCCGATGGATTAAAACAAAGATCACTTACCAGGATAGAAGCGAGTTGCCCGAGGATATGGAAATGAAATATCAATACACCCGGTTCTCCTTTGAGAAATCTAATAAGGTATATATCAGTTTTGCTTATAATGATAAAGGTGTTGCCTTTAGTTATACCATCAAAGATAAGCTTTTGAATGTAGCCAACGAGCAAGGATATATTATAAATACCTATCTAATTGAAAAACATTCTGACTCAGAACTTATTCTCATTCAGAAAGGAATTGCCGGTTTTGATGAGCCGGACTGCTTGCGCTATATTTTTAGCGCTGAACAAAAATATCAACAATCTTCTCCTTTACAATCCAATGATATTATTTCTATTATGAGTGAAGACACTCTTTTTAAAGCCAGTGAGAAAATATATGCTACCTATACAGGTAAAACTTCCTTTCATGAATTCCTAACTGCTAATATAGCTGAGTATAAGCAAGTTTCGGCCACAAACAATTTCTTTTTAGCCAGTTTTATTGTGCGAAAAACTGGTGAAATTGATAGCGTACAAATTTTGGAAAGCATTAATCCAAACTTTGATAGTCAGTTTCTAAAAGCAATCAACAAAACTAAAAAAAGCTGGCAGCCGGCTACTTATAAAGGCCATCCGGTTGATGTGCAGATGCAGGAGCAATTCAAGTTTACTTCTTCAGGCAAGTTTGTGTCTGCTTATGACTTTGGACAAAAAGGCAAAGATGCCATGAAAGCCGGCAAATATATGAGTGCATTGTATTATTTTGATCTTAGCTTAAAAGCGAGACCTGATAATATAGAAATTTTGTATCAACGGGCTGTATGCAAATTGTATTTAGGCAATAAAGATGCTGCCTGCGAAGATCTGCAAAAAGTAAAAGAGCTTGGAGGAAAAAACGCTGACCAGCTTATTGAAAACAATTGTAAATAAATACAAGCCGTGAAAATTATTTTCATTGTCAAGCATTTCTTGATAATCGAATTTTATTTTCAAGTAAGTTCTTTTTGGACAATTCTGATGAACCAGCAATAATAATCAATGAGAATAAGAACTTACCAGCCAATTAATTCAGGAAATCTGTTCTGGCTTAGTTTAGTTTGGCTTGGCATAACAATGATTGGGGTGTATAGATGGGGATCAGTTAAAAATCACTCTTTTATTCAGAATGCCATCACTACTACTTCAATTATTTCTATTAGCTTTTTGCTATTCATCACTATCGGCCTCTACAAAGGTTATAAGTTGAAGGATAATTTGGGAAAAGTTATCGATAAAATTCGATTTCCGGATTCAGTAGATCTATCAACGCTTCCGGAATCTTCACATTCTGCAGAAGTAGAGGATGGCTGTTTAGGTATTCTATTTAGCATCTTTCTTTGGATTATATGGGCGATTGTATTTTCTATTGCACTATGGGTTGTAGGCAATGTATTAGTTGGGATAATGGCTTTATTAGTGGCTATGGTGTACTGGATATTTTTCAGGGCTATGCGAATGGTGTTTAAAAATGTAAAACAATGTAAAGGCAAACTTTGGAAAAGTTTCCAGGTTGGTTTCTTCTACACTTATTTGTATAGTGGATGGCTCTACGGGGTTTTACTTCTTTCATACTATTTTAAACACTAAAGTTTAGAACTAATTGCATGACATCTAAATAATGTATTGCCAATCAAATCTAAAACCATCTTGAGCTGATTAATATTTCTCAGTTGGTGTAAAAAATAAGGCTCAAGTTTATGTTCTATTAATAACTATAAGATCATGCAACTTCAAGGGGAACAATCTCTAATCTGGTCAACAGTAGTAGCTAACTGCCGCATGAACCGGGAAAGAGGGCTTTTAGGTGTAAATAGTTATGAAAAGGAACTCAAGCTAAATATTCTCTCCTTTCTTGAACAGAAGGCCGAGCAGAAGGAAATTATCTACTGGTTGGATATTTGTTGTGGAACAGGGAAAGCCTTAGTAGAAGCCGCTGCTTCTCTCCAAAGTAAAGGCATTACTAACGTAAAGATAGAAGGATGGGATGTAGCCGGCGTATTTATGAATGGGCATACTAGTTTTTCTAATCTACAGTTTGTTACTGATACTATAACTAACTGGCAGCCTACTTACCATTATGACTTGATCACATGTGTCCATGGATTACATTACATTGGAGACAAACTAGAAGTAATTCAAAGGTGTATTAGCTATCTTACAAAAGATGGTTTATTTATTGGTAACCTGGATCTAAAAAACATAAAAAAGCTTGATGGAACAAATTTAGAACGGCAGTTACGCAAAACATTGCAGAATTGTAAAATTCAATATAACCTCAGGCATCATTTATTAACTTGTGAGGGGAAAAAGCAGCTTAAATTTGACTTACAGTATGTAGGTGCAGATGACCAGGCAGGAAAAAATTATACTGGCCAAGAAGTGGTAGATTCCTATTATCAATAAATCTCAATTTTGTTATAGTATCAGTTTAATGTCTGTACCTTTTGTATAAGAAAAACTATCGATACACTTACAAAGCTGCTTGTACCGCAATGCGTTACTTTGGCAGCAATAAATTGTATATAGTTGCAAATACACCAATGTCATGCACTATATACAATTTATTTCCATGCAAAAAGCAATACTCTTACTTGCCAATATTTTACTTATTGGATGTACTGGTACCAAAAAAGCAAGTACTTCTGATAATGCTGGAAAAGGAGATACCCGTACAAAAGAGGTAGAATTTTTAGATGACCAAACTTACTATCTGACTGAATCTGCTAATGATAAAACCTATGGATATGAGAAAGGTAATCCAGTTAAAGTAGGTGGAAGTAAGGAAAATAGTGGGCCTAAGAATCAAAGGAGATTCTTAAACGGTCTGCTCGGTCCAAATGGAGAACAGATTAAATATTATAGAGCAGGTAGTTGCTGTGGATTTAAGACACCCAATGGATTATTTGATAATATAGGGCTGTTAGATTTGTATAAGGTTTATTGGGATGGCAGCGATACACTTAATATTTATATTAATCTATATGATAAAGGAGATCTAATGATACCTGTTGGATTAACAGCTAAACAGAAATAATTTCAAGAATAATCCATATGAGACAAAGAAAAAGCCGGACTGCTCCGGCTTTTCTCATTTAAACAGACTTAGTTAATACCTGTTGGGTAATAGCCGATGGAACAGGAGCATAATGCTCAAGTTGCATACTAGCCTGCCCCCTGCCATTAGTAATTGTTCGAAGCACAGTTACATAGCCAAACAAGGTGGATAAAGGCACTTGTGCGTTAACCATCTGCACATTGCCTTTCGCCTCTATACCTTTAATCGTGCCTCTTCTGCGATTCAAATCTCCAATTACCCCTCCAATGAAAACATCAGGCGTAGTTACTTCTACCTTCATCACCGGTTCTAGTAAGGCTGGTTTAGCTTCTTGTACACCTTCTTTAAAACCAAGCGTAGCGGCCATCTCAAAAGAGAGTGCATCCGAGTCTTCTTTATGAACCCTTCCATCTAGTAAAGTCACCTGCATAGCTTCTATCGGATATCCTCCCAAAGGACCATGTTGCATGGCATTTTCAAAGCCTTTTTGTATGGCAGGCACATATTCCTTAGGTATCGCCCCACCTGTGATTGCATTGATAAAGATTAGGCCTTTTTTGCCACTTTCTACTGGTGATAGTTCAAAGGTGATAAGGGCAAAACTGCCACTGCCTCCATTCTGCTTTTTATAGCGCTTAGTATAGACTACCTTTTGTGTAATCATTTCCCTATAAGCTACCTGAGGTACACCCTGGTTTACTTCCACTCCAAAATCAGCAGCTAGCCGGCTAAGTATTACTTCCAGATGCAATTCACCCATCCCTTTCAGCAGCGTTTGTCCAGTTTCAGTATCGGTTGAAAGCTGCAAGGTAGGATCTTCCTCTAACAAATGGGCTAAGGCATTAGCTAACTTATCTGCATCAACCGCTCTTTTTGCCTCTATGGCATAGCCAATGACAGGCTCTGGAAACTCCATCTGCTCAAGCACAATGGGATGATCTTGCTCACATAAAGTATCTCCAGTATATACATCCCGGAGCCCCACTACCGCTACAATATCTCCTGCTTGTGCTTGCAACAGGGGTTCCTGTTTGTCAGCATGCATTTGCATGAGTCTTGACACTCGTTCTTTTTTGCCTGTGCGCATATTGAGCACATAGGAACCAGCTTGCAGGCTGCCAGAATAAATCCGGATAAAAGTAAGCTTGCCTACAAAGCTATCTGTGATAATCTTGAAAGCCAAGGCTGCAAACGGGGCTGTAGCTTCTGCTCTTCTCACTTGCTTGTTCTCAGATTGCGGATCAATGCCTTCTACAGGAACTACCTCAACAGGGGAAGGCAAGTAAGCCACAATGGCATCAAGTATTGGTTGAATCCCTTTGTTCTTGAAAGCAGAGCCACATAAGACAGGTACGATTTCCCCACTAATAGTAGCCTTGCGAATGGCTCGTTGCAGATCTTGCAATGTGATTGATTGCAAATCAGACAAGTATTTCTCAAGCAGCTCATCATCATAACTAGCTACTTCTTCTACAAGCCATTGCCCATACTGCTGCACCATCGAAACAAGGTGAAGGGGAACCTCTATCTCTTGCCAGCTTTTTCCTTTGTCTGATTCTAGCCATCTGATGGCCCTTCCGGTTAAAAGATCTACCACACCTTCAAATCTATCTTCTTCTCCAATGGGTATTTGCAGTGGAAGCGCATTGGCAACTAGTTTTTCTTTTAAGTCTGCTAACACAGCAAAGAAGTCAGCCCCTGCCCGGTCCATCTTGTTAACGAAAGCAATACGAGGCACTTTATACCGGTCTGCTTGTCTCCATACAGTTTCAGACTGAGGTTGCACCCCTTCTACAGCAGATAAAACAAATACAGCCCCATCCAGTACCCGTAGAGAACGGGCCACCTCTACAGTAAAATCAATATGGCCTGGTGTATCAATTAAGTTAATCTGATACGGCTTCGTGTTGTAAATGACTTCTCCCTTGTTAGTAGGGTAATTCCAGGAAACACAGGTAGCAGCAGCCGAAATGGTAATGCCTTTTTGGCGTTCTAAGGCCATAGAATCTAATACAGTATTCCCATCGTGTACTTCTCCCGTCGAGCGGATCCGACCTGCATAAAACAGGATACGTTCACTCAAGGTAGTTTTACCTGCATCAATGTGAGCCATGATGCCAATATTTCGAATCAAAGAAAGTCGAGTCATGTTTGTAAAATTTATTAAGCCAGCATCTAAAGTAGAAGCTGACCTGGTTGCTAAAAATATTTATGTAAGTGCCATGGGTCAATTACCTTTCTATTGGTATCTGCTTTGCCATGGCTGCAAGAAATAGCAACCATGACTCAACTTAGCCAGTCTCTCTGCCCAGGGCATTCCCTTTAGAGACCTGGCCTAGGTCTATTAACCAGATCTTATTGCGCTCGATAAAGCGTTTCATGATGATTGTTGAATAAATAAGTATGAAAACAAAAAACCCGGACCTGTATGGCCCGGGTTTAGCTTTGATGAGGTGAAATGATTTACACCTTTTTATAGCTATACATATCTGGACACAATACAGACTCGCTGCTACTTAAAGTAAGTAGTGCTTTGAGCAGATTGTCATTGCAATAGATATGCAGAGTTTTCATCACTTAGTAATTTTAATGCAAAGATATAAGAGCCAATAGCATATTTGCAAATATTAGATTTTATAGTAAGTGCAATATGCTTTGACCTGGGTTAATACTTAAATTTTTGTATAAGTAAACAATTTACAACGATGGTATCTTTCCTCTTCTTATTTCCTAAGGATTTATACATGATCTAAAAAATAGCAGGAGTATATTTTGCATTGCAATTTTAGAAACGACAGACTTTCGTAAAAAAGATTGGTGTAAATTAAAAAGATCTTGATTTTACTATAATAACTTATAATTATTATCGAAATAATTTCAAATCTAATGCACTAATTTTAGTAGGTATTTATTTTGATATCTTATTAATAAAAGTGATTTGGCCAACATAAGATTTTATTTACACAAAATGCTTCTTTAATAATACAGACTACCACTCTACTATATAATAGAATGGGTAAACTGTGTACAAGAACCTAATGTGATAAAGTATTCTCAATCTAAATCAAGAATTACGATTTCCTTAATGGCAGATCCTAATCAAAACTATACTATTCACAATGTAGCAAAATCTAGTATAGATAAGTACAGATTGAAAAACATATAGATTGCTTCTAAGCAAATTGACAATTATAATTTTTCACCATAGTACACTATTGGAATAAGTGAAGAAGCCTAAAGTAAAAAATAAATTGAATGGTAAATTACTTGATAGTTTGTACTTGAATTTAGCATTTTAGATGCTAAATTCAAGTACAAACAAATTAATTCATATTCTTAATCAGACTAGCAAACATTTACTTTACTAATAAATATTCTTATTATGAGAATTCTCATTATACAGGATGAAACCATCTCTGGAAATATCCTGCAAAAAATTGAACTGGAAGTGGCTTCTGAAATTGACACATTAAAAGATTTAATCGAGAAAAGGGTACGATATGAAGTAGAAATGTATAATCAGAAAGTCACTGAGTTCTTTAATGGCCTGGTGCAACCTACTGAATCAGAGAGAACATTAAATGGTTATAAAATGAAAAAGAACAAAGCCATTGATCCTGAACAACAAGTCTATAAAGCATTAGAAGGATTTCAGAAAAATGGATTTTTTGTTATTGTTAACGACCGCCAGGTCGAAACTCTAGATGAGCAAATATGGATAGGAAATGGAGCTACAGCAAGTTTTGTTAAATTGACACAGCTAGTAGGAGGGTGAATGGTTTGTGGGCAATAACTATCTGTTTTTACACTTAAACCCAAACATGTTTTACTACTAATTTCCCTGACTTTAGCTCTTCTCCACTCATGTTAGAAAATTTCAATAAAAAAATAACTGTCGTTTCCGAAAGCAAGAATGAAAACATTAAACTAGATCAGCTAAGTAAGAGTACACAATTAAGTATAAGATTTTGGCAAATTGTATCTTTGCTTATGCGTTATATCAAGAAGATTACAGACAAGCAAAAACAAGACTTAGAGAAGATTCATAAAGATAGTAAAAGTTATCAGGAACGTAACCGTTGCCAATGTATACTGTTATCCAATCAAGGCTATCAAGTACAGAAGTTAGCAAGCATTTTTCAAGTAAGTCAGTTAAGTATTTATAAGTGGTTTGATCGCTTTGAGAAAACAGGTGTGGTAGGGTTAAAGAACCAAAAAGGGAAAGGCAGAAAACCCATCCTTACTACCAGTAATGCTACCCATGTTGAAGTAGTGGAAAATAGCATAGAGAAAGAAAAACAACAACTTAAATTAGCTAAGCGAGAGATAGAAGCTAAATTAGGCACGGCTATGAGTGAGATGACCTTGAAGCGGTTTTTAAAAAAATTGACTACCGATGGAAACGTTTCCGTAAATGGATAAAGCCATTGCAAAACAAAGAAGCATATGAGCAGAAAGTCAAGCGATTACATGCTTTGCTTTATTTGGCACAGACAGGCAGTATAGATTTATATTTTGGAGACGAATCAGGGTTTTGCCTTACCCCTTGTGTACCTTATGGATGGATCAAAAAAGGCGAACACGCCCCTATTTTATCCCAAAGAAGTACAAGGATAAATGTATTTGGCTTGTTAAGTACAAATAATGAGTTGCTTACTTATCAGAAAAGTGGGAGTCTAAACGCTGACTTTATCATTGAATGTGTAGAGGCCTTCTCAACATCTATTTCCAAGTTTACTGTCATAGTCTTAGACAACGCCTCCTGGCATACATGTGGCCTATGGGAAGTCAAAAAAGAAGAATGGGAACAGAAAGGATTATACATCTTTTTGCTGCCTAAGTATAGTCCTCATCTTAACAGGATCGAACGATTTTGGAAGCAGGTGAAATATCATTGGCTCAAAGCCGAAGACTATCTGTCTGTAGAAGCGCTTAAGGAGGCACTTTATACCATCTTTTCAGGATTGGGTACTTACTTTAAACTTGATTTTAAAAAACTTGAAGTAGATGAAAATATTATACTTAATTGTGTTTAATTACTTATTAGATACGCTGACACAAGAAGCGATAGGAGATAAACAAGGATACTATACCGTAAAACTTTCAGACCTTCCTACCTATCTAATAATCAAACAGAAAGACTCAGCCTTCAAAGCTGCTTTAATTGATTATTTAATTCACAAAATCCTTTTCTATGATGAGACTATTAGAAACAGGCATAATGCTTCCTTAAGCTTAGGTGATATATATAGGCTGAGGGAGGTTCATGATAAATTATTAAATATTTTGATGCGATCTACGATCGATTTTTCAGAAGACGATCTGATCCACATTCTTGAATTATATTTAAAAGCAAATTCTACAGAATTTATTCGAGGGTTTTTACAATTTCCTGTTCTACTTACCCTAAACCAAGTACAAAAGTATATCCTTAAACATACCCTTTCTCCAAGGCTTGCAGGGTATCTGAAGGTTTATTTGAAACGTACTGAAGAGGAAGTCTCTTATTATAAAGCTGAAAACACAAAAGTAAAGCTTAAAATTCTAGAAATAACTGCTTCTTTTAATCCTGATCAACCTACTAACATAAGGCCTATATTTTTAGATGATAAAGATGTATTTGGTCAGTTTATGAATACTTTCACCCAATCGCAACCTATTGAAAGACAAGCGCTGTATTACTCCCTTGTTGGACATTTCAAAAAAGCAAGTGGAGGTAAACCCTCACAGAAATATCTGCATGAGTCGGAAAAGATTATTCAACAGATAGGCCTGGAATTATTTTCTGCTACCAGCAAAGAATGGTTGCTCTTTTTAAAAACCATTGATGTACAACTGCAAACCCACACCAGCAATTATGGTGGCCGCGAGTATACATACTCATCCTACTTTTATCTTCAAGAAGCCAATCAAACATTTATCAAAGGGTGGCTTTGGTCATTAAAACCTTGTACAAATAAAGAAATGTTACAAGAAGTTGCTGGCTATGCTGAAAAATGTTTTCAAAAAATTCCTTCTAAAGGACCACTTGCCGCAGGTATTGGGAATGCTTGCATTTACTTGCTAGGAAATGTTGGTTTACTTGGCGTGAGCCATTTGTCTAGATTAAAGCTCAAAATTAGACAATCAAATACCCAACAACTCATTGAAACGTATATTGAGCAGGCCTCTAAAGACTTAGGTGTATCCACTGGTGAAATTGAAGACATGGCCATACAAGAGTATGGTTTAAAAGATGGACAACTCACTTACTGCTTTGCTGACTATAAAGCTGTACTCAATATTACTGGAATTGGGAAAACAGAATTAAACTGGTATAAATCCGACAGCACATTACTTAAATCTGAGCCCTCTTTTATTAAGAAAAATCATAATCTTGAGTTAAAAGAAATAAAGAACACAGCAAGCCAGATACAAAAAACCCTTTCAGCTCAACGCGACCGCTTAGATCGTTCTTTTGTTGCCAATCGCTCCTGGACCTATAAAAAGTTCTCTGCATACTATTTTCATCATGGGTTAATGTCTTTTCTAACCAAGCAGTTGATCTGGACTTTTCAGAAAGGGAATCATAAAGCTGATGCTTTCTTTTTAGCAGGCACTTGGAGAGATGTATATGAAAAGGAAGTGGATTGGATAGGAGAAGATACGCAAGTACAGTTATGGCATCCGATTGAAAAGCCCATAGAGGAAGTGTTAGCGTGGAGAAGCTTTCTAAATCAGTATACCATTAAACAGCCTCTCAAACAAGCTTATCGGGAAGTGTATTTGCTTACAGAGGCAGAAGTTGCTACAAGAACCTATAGTAACCGTATGGCTGCTCATATTCTAAAGCAACATCAGTTTAATTCCCTTGCCAAACTTAGAGGATGGAAATACAGCCTATTAGGGGCCTATGATGATGGAAGAGATAATGAAATAGCTCAGATTAATTTACCGGAATACAAACTACAGGCTCAGTTTTGGGTAAATGAAGTAAATGCTGATGAAGCATGGAATGATACAGGCATTTGGAATTATGTGGCTACTGATCAAGTACGTTTTATGAGGATGGAAGGCAATGAAGTAATCAATTTAATGGATGTGCCTGCCCTTGTTCTTTCGGAAGTTATGCGCGATGTGGATTTATTTGTGGGGGTGGCCAGTGTGGGAAATGATCCAACCTGGCAAGATAGTGGAGGCTTACCTACTTATCGCGATTATTGGCATAGGTATTCTTTCGGAGAATTATCAGAAGTTGCCAAGACCCGTAAGGCAGTTTTGGAACGACTGATTCCAAAGCTCAAAATTGCTAAGGTTTGTCAAATCAAGGATAAATTTTTAATTGTGAAGGGAGAACTCAGAACCTATAAAATTCACCTAGGAAGTGGCAATATTTTGATGGAACCTAATGACCAATATTTGTGTATAGTTCCGGATCGCAAAATGTCTACAAGTGCAGATAATATATTTCTTCCTTTTGAGGGAGATGCTGTACTATCTATTATTATAAGCAAAGCTTTTCTTCTAGCTGATGATACTAAAATAATAGATCCCACTATAACCAGACAAATCCGCTAAAAGTATTAGAGCATAATACTATAGTTACACAACTTATAGTATTTTATTGTAAAGTTATGTCAGGATATTTTGTCAACCACACTGTCAACCATAAAAAATAAACCCTTGTAAAATATTCATTTACAAGGGTTTATTTTTATTAGCCGTAGCCCGTACGGGACTCGAACCCGTGTTTCCTCCGTGAAAGGGAGGCGTGATAACCGCTGCACTAACGGGCCATTTTCTTTGGTGGTGCAAAGCTAATGGTAATTTTTTTTTATACAAAATATCTATCAGATTTTATTGGAAAATATTGGCATACATTGATACAAAACTTTAACTCATTGGCTGCATCTCCACCTTATTTTGCAATCTAACTTTAACGGTAGTCCCCTTATTTGGTTTACTATCAATTTCTATATATCCATCTAATTTCTCAGCTGCTTGTTGAGCAATGTATAATCCCAAACCTGATCCTGTAGATTTTTCGTTTCCCCTGAAAAACATATTAAATATTTTTGGCAAATGCACTTTTTCTATGCCAATGCCATTATCAGCTATACAAATCCGGACTTCAAGATCAGAAACAGAAATGTTCACTTTTATAAATTTCGCATCAGTTAATGGATTGGTGTATCTGACAGCATTAGAAATAATATTCTTCAAAATGATTCCTATTCTGAAAGCATCGCTATAGAATGGTTTAGAGTTGATTTCAATTTCTAGAGTAATAGAGTTTGCACCCTCTGCAACACAGGCTTCATCGAAGCTTTCCTGTATTATTTTTTCAAATTCAATTATATCAACCTGTAGTTCAGCATTTAAAATCTTAGAATGATTCAGCAAAGACTGTATAAACCGATCTGATTTGTATACAGATTTTTCAATTAGGTCTATGTATGTTTTCAAATTTTGTATATCCGAATCATTTTTGGATAAATTAATCAGGCCCTGCATAGAGCAAAAAGGAGCTCTCAGATCATGAGAAACACGATATACATAATTATCCAATTCATGATTTCTAATCTTTAACTCTTCTACTGTTCTTTTTAATTCTGTCTGAGATAGTAATAAATCAGCATTTAAAGTAAGGAGTCTCTGATTTTGTAGGGTTATTTCTTTTTCCTGAAGTTGTAATTCACGTACCAACAATTGCAGTTTCTGATTAGATTTTTCATATATAAAAAATAAATACACTATAGCCAGCACTACCGAGATTAGAATACAGGCAATGTTGATAAAAAATAAGGCATGAAACTGTTCGCTGATCTGATTTTTTCCTGATTGCAGATAAAGGCCAGGTATCTGTAAAAGAACAAAAAAAAGTGCCGGAATTGAAAGGCTTATCCCTAATTCAATTATTTCATTCCTGTCCAATAAAAACAAGCTGATCGGAATGCTGAGTATAAATAAAAGTTGCAGCAATGTAGATTGATAATATATACTAGAAAGGATATATATTATTCCGTTTAAACCAGTAATAAAAGCCCACTTCGACACCTGTAAAGAAGCACTTTTACAAATTAATAAGAGGCTAACTGTAATAAGGGAGATTATTCCATAAAACTGATAAGAAGTATCTATATTTAATAGGCTTACCAGCACATTCACTGCAATCAGCGTAAGACATATAATATTCATGAACTTCTTTTGCAGGTATTTTAAATTCTTATTTTTATTAAGCCAGCTCTTATACAGATTTAAATGTACAACAGGGCTGAACCAGGGAGAAAGCACGTGAATAATAAATAATTTCATACCTGTTAAATTAATGTTAGAAAAGTAACTGATTGAAAGTCAGAATCAGTGCTATATACCCGTATAGAGTATTTTCCTTTTAAAAATTTATATTTGAAAGGTTCGAACCTATAGCTGGTAATAAATTGATTATTCATTCGCACCTTATCCCTTTCAGAACTTATGATTTTGTGTGAAGGATCTCTGACTTCAATGTGCAGGTATTTGTCTTTGATTAAGGAAATATCTCCTTTTAATTGAAACTGTACATTCATATAATTAGTCCGGGTTGCCCGGTTTCTTTTATCTTGCGAAACTGCTGTTAAATAGTACACAGATAACTTAGAAGGAACTATTACATCGGGCTTCTGATTTTGAAGGGTTTTTATCAGATTTTTTAATTCGGCTATTTCTCTTTCTCTGCTTTCTAACAAAGTATCTTTCTTATGGCTTTCAACAGACACTTGGCCAGATTGATGGAGTATTGCCACGTGTGTTTGTTTATCTGTTTCAGCCAGATTCTTCAATTCAATTAATTTATGCTTTAATTCATTCATTTTCACCAATAAGTGGTTTCTTTGCTGTTCTGATAGTTCGCTCCTCTTCATTTCCCTTTGTAGTACACCCATTTGAGAAATGATCTGATTTTTCTGAATAGTAATGACTGAATCTTTAGCTGGAATAAATTCAAGTAACAGATTCATTTCCTGATGAACTGCCTGAATATCTTTGTTAAATCCATCTAATTTCTCCTTCATCGACAAGGTATATAGACTAATGTAGATGAGTGACAGAAGCATTACACCAATCAGCACAGAAAAAGTAAATTTTTCATACCTTAGATTGTCTGCTTTTATATTCATTTTTATAAAATATCTGAAATTCAGTTGTTTATTTACTATTACTTCTTGACCTAATGTAAAAAGTACAAATTTTTACTTTGAGCAATAAAAAGTCTGTGTAATAGCTACTTTTATAAAAATACTATTAGCTATAGAAATGCTCTAATTACATGGTAAAGCTTTCTGTAGAAAAGATGAAGTTGAAACCGGAAATGATGAATAAACTGGCTAAAAATGAAAATGGCCAGATGTAAACTTACATCTGGCCGGTAAAAAATAATAGATTAATTAGTAGATCATAAGTATATCTGTAACCCTAAAGAAACCTGCAATCCACTATTTCTAGTTTTAAAATCCGTATTCTTAGAATTAGTAAAATTAAGGCCGCTATAACTCACCATAGGTTCTAAGGCAACATTATCATTGAGGAAAGCAGCAAACCCGGCACCTACTGAATATTTAAACACCCTGGTTTCTGCATAAGCTGCATTTTTTCCACTGCCAATACCGGCTCCTCCTTCTATAAACAGATTAACAGGAAAATAATACCTGGCAAAAGGACCAACTGTAAAATAAGAGGAAGTAGATTTTACATTGTTATCTTTGTTTTTACTGGTTGTACTGTTGATATCTGCATCGAGACCAATCGCCATACCATCTGTAATAAAAAAACCTACTTTAGGCGTAAAAGTAATGCCAGTACTTCTGGTTTCTGTAATAACAGTCTGATTAGGATTGCTTGTAGGTGTTTCCACTTTCCGGTTATTAAAACTCGCTCCAAAACTTCCGCCCAATAAAAAATTTCCCTGTTCTGTCTGGCCTTTTGCTGCACCAAATGACAAAACAACGGCTAATAGAATCAAAACTTTTTTCATAGAATACATGATGTGTTTTTGTGAAAGCCCAATGTTAAGTAAATTTTATTAGTATACTTATTCAAATCTTTCTATGAATTATTATAGATGCAATTTTTTAAAGAAAATTAAATTAGTGATACCTATATAAAACAAAACCTCCCGGTGAATACCGGAAGGGCATAGCATTAAAATATCCACAAAGGTGTGTTAATTATCCTCTTTCTTTATTTCATCCTGTAAACCTTCCCAATCTGTGAATTCAGCAGCAGAAGCTCCTAGTAATTCAATATTTAGTGCTCTAGCTACTTTTTTGAGGTCTTCCATTGCCTGAGATGGAGTGGTATCTTCTTTCCAAAGGGTAGTTTCCGGCAAACGGTATTGCACTTCGTTTTTGGTCCATATCTCTTCATACCCTTTCAGTTTCATGATATCTCTCACAGCTGACTGCTTGGAATTTACTTCATAACTGATAATAATTTGCATAACTCTCTATTGTAAAAATTCTATCATATTTTCTCTTCTTCTTTTTTAGTTTTACAAAAGCTGGCCTCTGTTAAGTACCTATTCAATTTATTGAGAATAAACAGATATATTTATTAATGATCATTGAACCAAAAGGTCAAAATACTTATTGTATCAGATTTATTACTTTATCTCCTTTCAATCTCTAAATTTTACATTTCCAGGTAGATAAGTAATTTTGTCTTTTGTTCATATTATCATTTCCCTGTTGCGATTATTTGTCAGATAATTACATGAATTATATCTGGCAACATGCCTGTATGCAAATCCCCGGAGTGCGGACAACGTGCCCTTAGCTCTACATTGTAATTTCCGGGGGGCAAACCTCCCGGTATCATAAATATTATATTTTCTGCTTTAACCCGTACAAGCGTATGTATTTTATTTGGTAAGCGAGTCTGTGATTCAATCATAAAAATGCCTTGTTTTTCATCGCTCCGGTCGAAAGATAAATGTTTTCCATAGAGCTGTACTACACATCCCCACATAACCGTTTGCGTATGCGATACTACATTAAGACAATGGGTTAAAACCGGAATTGGAGATACTTTCTGATAGTTCTCAATGTGATCGATTGCTGGAATATTACTATCGTGGTAGTCAGAAGAAACGGATACGCCTCTGGCAGCAATAGAGGTAGGTTGTTGGTTTAATATTTTCTCAAAAGCAGACGCATAAGTTTCCAGCAAAGTAATAGCCTGCTCCCTGGTGATATTATCATTGCGGCTCATCATTAAATTAATGATATCACTTTGCAAGCGGTCATTGCCCGAACGAACCACCACGGAATCGGAATGAATACGGCCCTCTGATTTTTTTTGATTCGAAAAATATTGAGAAGACATATACAATTGCTGATTAGGTACTATAAATACTGATAAATCAAATCTGGCCAATGCCTCTCAAAAAATCTTTTAAACTATTATACTGATAAGTAACATAATAAGCTATAATGAGACTTAGCATGCACTTTATTTATATATCTGTAAATAAGTTAGTTACGATTTTATTTAGCAAATCCTACAGACAGAAATAATCAGTCAACCGGCCACTTAGAACCGGTTGATTGATTGTTCAGGCTGATTAGCTTTTTGATAAACTGGTAACTATTTCAAATGTACCTTTTAAAAAAAACATAAAAAAGGAATATCAGGAGGGAAAAGTAACAAGCAATTACCAAACATCATCTACAATAAAAACGTGTATCTTTACAAATTTTGGCATTTTTATACAATAAGTTCATACAAAAATTTATTGCATAAATTGAATTTTGTAACAATTGATTTTGAGATATTTTTCTGGAGAAACGATTAATTGAAGCTACGATATTTTAATAAGGCCCCACAATCAAAATAAATTAAAAAAAGGGTTTTCTATAACACTGTCTGTTCAGCCATTATTTCCAAAATGATTTCCCATATGTGTTCATAAGGAATAATTTCTATTTCTGCATAGGCATCTCCTGGCGGAGCAACATCCTGTAATTTTTCATAGAGGTATCTGCCTTTTTTGCGGCATAAAACTGGCTGAAAGTCTTCTTTCACTACTAACATCAATAGTTTGAAAATATCTCTGGTGCGATCACTGAAATTATCCCTTAAATGGGTGCCGGCATATTTTCGCATTGCCTCTATCCGATGCAACAAACTATCTGTATCTCCCTTTTTTAAATAATACAAAAATTGAAGAATCAAAATAGCAACATTAAAACCCTGTTTATCTTTGCTATATTCAGGAACAGAGGCTACTAAAGTCTGATAATTGAATTCGGTAAATAAAATTTCATGTGGATATACAAAATACTGGTAACTTCTGTACAAATTCCACCTTTCTTTAGTTAGTCGGGCGAGTTTCGTAAAAAAAGGATTACGGTCTACCTCAATAAATAACTTTAAAGCTGTTTCATACTTTTTAGCATGAATGGCTAGCAATACATAATTCTCCATAAAGGCAAACCAGTTGCTGGAAGCCGTATCAAAAGAATGAATATAGTCTTTAGCCAATAGCAAACCCTGATCATACTCCTTATTACGCAAGCAGGCGCTCACACTCATAAACTTATTAAACCTGTGATCAAACCGGATCGTATTAATTTTTCCATGCGCATACAGCTTATCTGAATCACGTGCCGTATTAATAATTTCCTGGTAATTACCTACAAGTTCGTAATAAAACAGGTTGAGTTTATAATAATATTCAAAGGCATTAAATGAATGTGACTGTTTCCATATTTTTTTAAGGCGCTCCAAAATTGGGACTAGTTTAGGCAAGTATTCCTTTCTGGTTTGTACCGATCGCCTTAGTTCCAGCCTGGACATGTTATAGTAATCTTCAGCCTCTTGTTCGTATCTGGCAATAGTGCGATAATGTAATAATACTTCTTTGCTTTTGTAAAATAAGCGGTGTTTTCCTGTTTGTGAATAGATATAAAGTAAAAGTTCGAGGCACGAAACTGTGATATAGGTAAATTCTGTTTCGGTAGAAATTTTGAATAATTTATTCAGCAATCGTTCGGAAGTTTTATGCTCTCCCAGGTTTACCAGCATCCTGGATTGGTGCAGAAGATTCAGGCATTCCTGTTCATACTTGTGCGAAATTCTTGAGCGGCTGAAGTCCAGGAAAAACAAATGGTTAAGAAGTTTTTTTCTTAATCTGGACTTAGCCATTTTATAAGCCGCCTGATCTGGAGTACTTCCATAGAGGGAGTGGGCTGCTTTTTCGTCGGAAGTATAATTGCCTTTTTGGATACCATAAAACAATTCCATATCCTTGCTTTTCTTTCTTTCATCCCAGTCAAGCAATGATATTTTTTTTATTCCCCGATTTGTTACAATTTTGACTAATTCCTTTATTTCTTCCATAATTTTATTTAGGAATTAAGGTATTATCTTGGTTTAAACCTCAAAATCAACATAATAACAGCCATTTACAGCATGTTACAAAAGCATTGTATATTTCCTGTTATTATAATATGAATCCCTATACATTTGTCATAAGCAATTAAGTTATTATCAATGGCACCTAAGTAGTAGTAGGCTGAAGTGCCTGTATTCATCCGGCAATCTATGGTTGCCGGATGAATTTCACTTATTTTTCGCAGCAGATATAGTAGATGTAACAAAAATACCACTTTCGTTTGTTACAAATTCTATTTATTGTTAAGATTTTTTGTCTATATTTATCCGCCAGCGCCAGCAATCCTCAGTTTATTTACGATAAACTGCCTATCTCCTTTTATATACTGCCTGTTACGATCAAAGCCAAACATTCCTGGTTTACAAGTGTTTTATTCAGCAATTTTGAGCTATAATAATCACGGACAATATAAAACTACTACTACTATGATTACTTTCTTAATTGCTCTAGCCTTACAACTTGCCACTCCAAGTAAAACTACTGTAAAATCTACCTCCACAATGAGTGTATGTGATAATGGCGGATGGGTTGATAAAGATGTTAAAAAATAAATCTTTTTAATATTGCAGATTCTCCTGTAGGATATTTTCTGGCATCCTCAGTTACGCTAGGGATTTACAGGCTTTAAAACAAACCACCTAACTATATTATTTTAATTATTTTAGTAACTAGCTTATCAATATTGCCGCTCTGGCTGTATAATATTTTTCCGTATCCTATTTTTATTTACTTGAGACCAGGCTATACACCATATAGCTTCCCCAATATTATTAGTCAGATACTTGCCTGTATTCTGCATATTCAATCACTTTTATGAAAGCCATACAGATTACACAATACGGAGGACCAGAAGTACTTCTATACCAAGATATATCTATACCCAAACCAAGTTCAGGAGAGGCGCTTATCAGGGTAAAAGCTGTTGGTGTAAATTTCATAGATGTGTATCACCGTACCGGCCGTTATCCAGGAAAACTTCCATTTAGTCCCGGGATGGAGGCTGCTGGTATTGTAGAGGCTGTAGGCGCTGGTGTAACAGAAGTAAAACCAGGTGACCGGGTAGCTTATGCTATGCAGTTAGGAGGGTATGCTGAGTATACTTTAATTCCGGCAACTAAGCTGGTCGTGATACCCTCTGAAGTTGATTTTAAATCAGCAGCGGCCATTATGCTGCAAGGTATGACAGCACATTATCTAAGCTATAGCACGTACCCTATTCAATCTGGCGATACGGTATTAATTCATGCCGGTGCCGGAGGTGTTGGGTTGTTGCTTACACAAATAGCCAGAAATCTAGGGGCAACTGTGATTACTACTGTTTCTACGGAAGAAAAAGCAGAGCTATCCAGAAAAGCTGGCGCTCACGAGGTAATTCTGTATGAGAAACAAGATTTTGAAACAGAAGTTAAACGTATTACCCAAGGTAAAGGAGTGCAGGCTGTATACGATTCTGTAGGGAAAACTACGTTCGACAAAGGGCTTAATTGTCTGATGCCCAGAGGATACATGGTTTTGTTTGGGGCTTCGAGCGGACCAGCACCTCAGATTGATCCATTGATATTGAGTGGGAAAGGCTCGATTTTTTTAACCCGTCCTACACTAGGGCATTATATGCTCACACGGGAGGAATTGCTAGCAAGAGCGAATCAGGTACTAGGCTGGGTGGCCGATGGTAGCCTGCAGCTTCAGATAGAACATGTATATCCGCTCGCTGAGGCAAAACAGGCACATATTGACCTGGAATCGCGTAAAACCACCGGTAAATTATTGCTCCTTCCTGATTAATGATAGAACTATAGATCTAATTCTATCTGCTGCTTGTCTCAACCCTGTCGGCCGTTATTGTATCCGATACTACAGACCCACCTTTGATACGTATGATTCTTCCGGTTTTGGCAGCCAGTTCCAGATCATGAGTGACGAGTACTAGCGTAGTGCCTTTCTCCCGGTTTAACTCAAATATCAGATTTACTACTTTTTCGCTTGTTTCTGTATCGAGGTTACCAGTGGGCTCGTCGGCAAATAGAATTTTTGGCTGATTAGAAAAAGCTCTGGCCAAAGAAACCCTCTGCTGCTCTCCTCCGGACAATTGCATGGGATAATGATGTTGCCTGGCGGCAAGCCCTACTCTGTCTAATAATTCCAGCGCCCGTTTACTTACACCTTTCTCTCCCCGTAATTCCATTGGAACCATTACATTTTCCAGCGCAGTAAGTGTAGGCATCAGCTGGAAATTCTGAAAAATAAAACCTACGTACTGATTCCGTACTTGTGCCCGCTGGTCTTCTGTTAAATTATCTAACTGCACATTATTCAGGTATACACTTCCGGAAGAAGCCCGGTCAAGGCCGGCGCATAAACCCAGAAGTGTCGTTTTACCACTTCCCGAAGGACCAACAATAGAAAAGGTATCACCAGCTTGTAAATCGAAAGAAACGTTGTCTAAAACTGTAAGGGTACGGTTGCCGCTCTGATAAGATTTAGTCAGGTTCTGTACGCGAAGGATGCTCGACATGAAATATATGAGTAATTTAAAATGAGTAACGAAATTTATGAAGTAGCCTCAATAGCTATTATTATTTTAAAGTTTAATTTACGTATAAAATCCTGTAAAGCTAAATTTCTGCTTCTAATTAGTGATAAGTGGCTTTGCCTTCACATGGATGGATAAAACTTCCTAGGCTTTTACGATTAAAGAAATGAGTTATTTTACAATCGGTAAAACCCTGATCAAAGCATGAAATTTTATTGACTGATAAAATTTTTATTCTTATCAATAACTCCAGTACAAGAAAAGTTGTTATAACCAGAATAAAAACTGTAATAGATTTTTAGATCACTTAATATTGTAGTCGCATTTAAACAGGTATTTATTGTATGCATAAATTAATAAAACTATTCTGCTATATATCAATGCTTAGCATAGCCTGTATGGGTTGTCAGCAGAATGCAGAAAATGAGAATAAACAGGAAGGGAAAGAACAAACTCAAAAGCAAGCTTCAACAGCTGAGAATAATACACAACAAAGCCCGAAAACAATTCTGTTCTTTGGTAACAGTCTTACAGCCGGCTATGGATTAGATCCCTCCCAGGCATTTCCGGCACTTATTCAGGCAAAATTAGATTCACTGAACTTGCCTTACAAAGTGATTAATTCTGGATTGAGCGGAGAAACTACAGCTGGCGGCAAAAGCCGTATCAGCTGGGTATTGCGGGAGAAAGTAGATGTATTTATACTGGAACTAGGAGGTAATGATGGCTTACGGGGCATAGATGTGCAATCAACAAGGCAAAATTTACAAGCCATTATCGATACCGTAAAGGCTAAAAATCCGGAAACCAGAATCGTACTTGCGGGTATGCAGATTCCACCGAATATGGGCCCAGATTACACAGCTAAATTCCGGGGAATATTTTCAGAACTGGCAGAAAAAAACAATACTGCTCTAATTCCCTTTCTGCTGGAGAATGTAGGCGGTATCCCTTCATTAAATCTTCCGGATGGGATTCATCCTACACCTGAAGGACATAAAATTGTGGCAGAGAATGTCTGGAAAGTATTACAACCGGTATTGACGGAGGGAAACATGTGAAGGCACAAAATATAAACAGCGATGGAGTTAAGATCCATCGCTGTTTATATTAGGGAAAGCCTTTTTTTACTTATTGAGTTCAACCATCATAATCTCAGCTTTGCGGTGTAGTTTCTTGTCTTGCTCCTGTTCGTTCTTCTTAGCTTCGGGAACTTGGCCATAGCCTTTTGCTGTAATTCTGGTTGTAGTAATCCCCTTGGTAGACAAATATTTAGCTACTGCTTTAGCCCGGTTATCCGAAATGAGTTTATTACGTTCATCGCTGCCATCTGCATCTGCAAAACCTGCTATTTTTATTCCATACGAATTGTTCTTTTTCAAATAAGTGTACACTTTTTCCAGCTCTGGCATTGCATCTGTTTTTAGATCTGTTTTATCGGTATCGAAATAAATAATATACGTTTTATTCGGCTCAATTACAGTTTCTTTGGTAATCTGCTCCTTCGCTTCTCTTACTACCGGCTCTGCTTTTGTTATCTGGTCGCCAACCACTTTAAAAGCAGGCAATGTGTAAATGGTGTCGCCATTGATAACTACCGGCTGTAATTTCCCCTGGGCATCATCGTAGTAATAGGTTCCGGTTAAGGGCTCAGAAGACACACTGCTTAAATCCACCGATTTTTCATTATACATCATATTCAGAAGATAATTTAGCGCAGTCGTATCAGAGGCAGCAATCACGTTGTCCATCAGGTCATAAAGATCTAAGTTATTGGAACCGAACTTAGAAGGATCAAACAGAGTAGAATCTTTTTCGATGTCATAAAACACATTTTTTACTGAGATCTCCTGGCCAATATGTTTGCCAGCCTGCACAATGGATTTCAAATGAATTTCCTGATACAGTTCATAAAAATAGTTCTGATTCGGCACACAAATATTCACCAGATAGGGCATATATCCTTCCGCCTCTATAATCATATCATAGCTTTTGCCGGGAGGAAAAATAATCAGGTAATTGCCTGTTTTAATATTGGGATCATATACGTTATTAATCACCTCACTATTTTCTTTATCAATCACTTTGATTTTCGTAGGCACCTGTTTATTTCCGGTAATAATACGGCCTTTCATCATTGTAAGCGGAATTACGCCTTGCTCTTCTGGAATACCCAGGAAATAGATATCTCCTCCTCCTGCACCGCCCGGACGGTTAGAAGAATAATAGCCTTTTTTACCATCAGCCGACAATACAAAGTAATTGTCATCATAAACGGTATTAATCGGGAAACCCATATTAGCTGGAACAGACCAGTTTTTACCATTAAGTGTAGATTTAAATATATCGCTACCCCCCATTGTATTATGTCCCATAGAACTAAAATACAGGGTTTTGCCATCCGGATGAATAAAAGGAGAATCTTCATCGTAGGGAGTATTTACAGCAGCCCCCATATTCGTAGGATCGCTCCACTCGCCAGTGCTGGTTTTATGTACGACATAAATATCAGAACCACCCAGTCCACCCGGCCGGTTGCTGGCAAAGTAGAGTGTTTTCTGGTCAGGAGTAAGACTGGCACTGCTTTCCTGGAAAGCCGAATTGATTTTGGAAGACAATTTTACTGGATTGGCCCATTTGTCGCCCTGGAGTGAACAGCTATAAATATCTCCATTGTTGGTTTGACCGCCCATGTAAATAAGCAGATGCTGGCCATCGGGAGATAAGCCTACCGAACCAATATTTGTTTTCGTATTCAGGCCGATACTTACCGGTGTTGAGTACACGCCAATATCTTTTCTATAAGCAATAGAAATATCTTCGTATTCAGTATTTGCAGAACTGCCTGTTTTCTTAATGGCCGCATTTGGCTTTAGCGTAGTATAAATCAGCGTACTTTCATCGGCAGAAATAACCGGACCGTATTCAGTAAAAGCAGTATTAATAGGTGAACCTACATTCTGAATGAAAACATTCAGTGTATCTTTTAACAACAACCCTGCATTGCGGCTGATTTCTATCTGGCGGTCTGCTTCGGTGGTTTTAGCTTTTGTTTTTTCTAATGACTTCTTATACGCTGTAAAGTTTTTGATAGCTTCATCGAAGCGGTAAGACAAATGATATAATTGCCCGGCATACTGGTATACTTTATCCGGTACATTTTCGCTTTTGTGTGAAAGCGCATACTCGAAATAGGGCAATGCTTTCTCTTTCTGCGACAAGTTAAAATAACAAATACCTATCCGGTAATTAGTGAGGGCATCTTTAGGCTCTGTCTTATCCAGGTCTAAATAAAGCGATAAGGCACTGGCAAAATCATTGATAAGGAAAAATTTGTCAGCTTTATCGATTTTGGCAATTGCTGTTTTACTCTGTGCAGATAGCTGAATGGATAAAAAAAAGCTACATAAAAAAATAAGGAAGGCACTGTAGATTTTCTGATACATAGGGTTGAGATATTCCTGTTTAACACTTGCAGATTTATTATTCCTGTCGGTACACCGCTGCTATAAAAAGCCTGCTTACCTTCAGAATAAGTTTAAAATTTGATTGTGTTAAAATTATATATATCTCTAAAGTGTAGCAAACAGTAAGTCAGTAAGATACCTACTGTTTGCTACACTTGTAATAAAAAGGCAACTATTGTATAAAGGTTTTTATGCCAGAGCGATCTCAAATTGTACCAGCTCTACAAATTCCTGCACCCGGCTTTCGAGTTCTGCTTTGGATAGATGCTGTAACCGTTCGGTTCCAAATTTTTCTACGCAGAATGAAGCCATCGCCGATCCGTAGATGATCGCCCGTTTCATATTATCAAAAGAAATATCCCTGGTACTAGCTAAGTACCCAATAAAACCACCGGCAAATGTATCTCCTGCACCGGTTGGGTCGAATACATCTTCCAGAGGTAAGGCTGGTGCAAAAAACACCTGGTTCTCACGGAATAACAGGGCTCCATGCTCTCCTTTTTTAATAATGAGGATTTTAGGACCCATAGTCAGAATTTTTCTGGCAGCTTTTACTAAGGAATATTCTCCGGCTAACTGCCTGGCTTCTTCATCATTGATAGAAAGCACATCTACCATTGTAAGCGTTTCCATGAGGTCAGATAGGGCAATATTCATCCAGAAATTCATGGTATCCATTACAATCAATTTCGGACGTTTGCGCAGGCGCTGAATTACCGTTTTTTGTACAGATGGAGCCAGGTTCCCAAGCATCAAGTATTCGCAGTTCTGGTATTCTTCCGGAATAACAGGATCAAAAGTACCCAGCACATTCAGTTCTGTTACCAGTGTATCTCTGGAATTCATATCGTTATGGTACTTGCCCGACCAGAAAAATGACTTTTCATCTTCTTTGATTTGTAAGCCGGCTGTGTTAACACCATGTTCCTGCAACATCTGAATATCTGACTTCAAAAAATCGCCGCCAACCACAGCTACCAGATTAATTTTTTTTGTAAAATATGAAGCGGCCAGCGTAATAAAAGTGGCGGCACCGCCGATGATTTTATCTGTTTTGCCAAAAGGAGTTTCTATGGCATCAAAAGCGACCGAACCGACTACGACTAAACTCATGAGAAGGGATTTAAGGATTAGAGAATTAGAATATTAAAAGATTGTAAGATTTATAAGTTGGCAGACATTACTATATATTTAGTTGCAAGCGAAAGGCTTATATTTCAAACTAAAATTATAAGATATACTGACCAAATTTTTCCTGCCTGATTTTTGGCCATTCGTCTGCAATAATACTAAAATATACGCTATCCCGGCTTCGTCCTCCTTCTGTAATCATATGTCTGCGTAAAGTACCTTCTTCTGTTGCGCCCATTTTCCGCATCGCTTCCCTGGATTGTGTATTTAATGCATCTGTTTTGAGTTCGACCCTTTGCATAAGAAGAGTCTCAAAAGCATACTGTAACAATTCATGTTTACAGGCCCGGTTTAAGCCAGTTTTCTGAAATTCAACGCCTACCCAGGTCCATCCGATTTCGAGGCGTTTGTGATCGAAAGAGATGTTTCCGTATCTGGTAGAGCCTGCAATTTTGTTGGTTTGCTTATCAATAATAGTAAAAGGAACTGCTTGCCCAGTTTCCCGTTGTTGAATGGCTGTTCTCAGATATTGCTGTAAATCTTCTTTAGTAGCAATTTTGTTGTAAGAAACTGCCCATAAAGAGGGGGCTAACCCTACAGCAATCAACCCTTCAAAATCTTCTTCTGATAAAGGTTTTAATAAAACACGTTTGTTTTCTAAAGTGGGTGGTTGTAGAAATATGGAATGCATGTCTGTAATTTGAATTTATTGTCTGGAACCTGGATTCATGGGATTATAGGATTTTCAGGATTGATAGTCTGGAGTTAAGATTTATGGATTAGGAAATTAGCAGCTTTATTCGTCTTCCGCATTTTAATCCTGCTAATCTTCAAATTCTAAAAATCTTGGTTCCAGACTTACTCAATAATAGGTGCCCGTTTGAAAGGTTTGGTTTCATCGAAAAGTTTGCGGTAAGTAATATGGGTTTTGTAAATCTTCCCTCCTACCGATTCAGCTACGTGCATCATTTTCGGATTAAAATCGCCAATCCAGTTCATTTCAAACTCCTCATAATTTTGTCCGGCTACCTGCACTTTGTTTGCAGCAGCAATTACTATCGCTCCTTCCAGACCTTTACCCTGATGTTCGGGCACAATGCCAAAGGCTACGCCAAACATCTTTTTACAGGTTTTCCGCCATTTGTGCCATAAAAATATCAGTTTCCCTTTCCAGTCTAACTTACCATTCACATGCTTAAATATCTGGTTGAGTTCTGGCAGCATAATAAAAAAACCTACCGGCTCATTATCGTAATAGGCAAACCAAACAATGGTTTCGTCCAGCACCGGCTTCATCTTTTTCATAATATTCATGGCCTGTGCTTTGGGCATTTCATTTACGCCTTTGTGCTTTACCCAGGCCTTATTATAAATCGTCCGGAAATCTTCGGCATATTTTTCCAGATGCTTTACTTCCAGGTGCTTGAAAACATAGGATGGATTCCGGGCGATACGTTCGGCTTTTTCCCGTATTTTCTCCGACAAAGGGTCCATTACCAACCTGTGATACGTATATTGTTTAAAATACTCCTGAAAACCATATTTTTCAAACAGCGGAATATAGTATTTCAGGTGATAAGGCATTCCATAATTTGGTTCCGTATATCCATCTACCAGCAAGCCCCACCATTTATCCCTGTCGCCAAAGTTAACCGGGCCATCCATCGCTTCCATCCCTTTGCTCTGAAGCCAGTTTTTGCATGTATCAAATAATAAAAAAGCCGCTTTTTCGTCATTTATACACTCAAAAAAACCCATGCCTCCAGTAGGCTGATCGTGTGTTTTGGAAGTCTTCCGGTCTATGAATGCCGCTACTCTGCCAATAGTTTGGTTCTTATTATCCTGTAGTATCCAGCGTGTACATTCGCCATGGCGGAAATACTTATTCTTTTTGGGGTCAAACACCTCTTCAATGTCAGTATCCAGTGGACGAATCCAGTTCTTCTCCTGTTTGTACAACCTGACTGGCAATTGTAGAAATTCTTTGCGGTGAGCTGGGTTACTCACTTCAATGATTTGCATGAAATAAAAGTTAAAACGAAGGCCGAAGATAAGCCAAACCTGAGAAAACACAAAACCGCGAAGATTGGCTCCTGCCTATTTGTTTTATGTACCTGAATGCGTATTTTGGGTCTACCATTAGCTTATGACAAAATATTTACTGCTGGCTTTTTTCGCCTGTATGAGTGTGCAGAGTATAGCACAAACACAACCCATTCTGGAACAAAACCCTCCCAGCCTTCGCTGGTTCCAGATCCGGACACCAAAATTCCGTATTATTTTCCCGGAAGGTATGGAACACGAAGCCCAGCGTACTGCCAATACAATGGAAACGGTATACAGTCCGGTATCAGCTACTTTACAAAGAGAACCCCGGCCTATTTCGATTATTTTGCAGAACCAGACGGCGATCAGCAATGGTTTTGTTACCATTACTCCCCGACATTCTGAATTTTTTACTTTACCTCCACAAGATTATGCCTTGCTCGGCACCAACGACTGGATTGATTTACTGGCGGTTCACGAATTCCGGCATGTAGTACAATATGATAAAGCGCTTAGGGGATTATCGAAAATATTTTATTACCTCTTTGGTGGAAGCGGATTAGCCGTAACAGCGAATCTGGCAGTACCCGGCTGGTATTGGGAAGGCGATGCCGTAGGCACAGAAACAGCCCTAACCACCAGTGGACGTGGGCGTATTCCTGCTTTCTACCTGGATTTCCGCACTTTTTTACTGACCAAAGGTCCATACAGTTATCAGAAAGCATATCTGGGTTCTTACAGAGATTATATCACAGGGTATTATAACCGCTATAAACTGGGTTATTTTATGACTTCCCATGTCAAGCGGAAATATGGACCAGACGCCTGGAGCAATGTACTCAACCGGACATATGATTTTCCTTTCTGGCCCTTTGTGTTTTCAAGATCTATTAAAAAAGAATTGGGTTTGAGGGTACAAGATGTATACGACAGCACCATGCTGGAAATGAAAGGCATCTGGGAGAAGCAGTTAGAAAATTTGCCTGTTACGGAAGCTACAACAAAAGCTAATGGCCGCAATAGGGTGTATACCAGTTATGAATTTCCGCAATTCCTTTCAGATGGGCGTATTCTGGCACAAAAATCAGGATTGGCCGATGTAGAAACCTTTGTGATTCTGGGTGATTCTTCCCGGAAAAGAGAGGAAAAAGTATTTGTACCAGGCTATATTAACGATAGCGGCATGCTCTCCGTGGTGAATGATAAACTAGTATGGAGCGAATCAGCCTTTGATCCCCGATGGTCAATGCGTGACTATACAGTGATTAAAACGTATGACATTAAAAATAATAAACTCAAACAAATCACCCACAAAACCCGGCTTAGCGCACCTGCCCTTTCTCCGGACGGAAGTAAAATAGCCGCTGTCCAAGTTTCCGTTAATAATGAATATAATCTTGTCATTCTAGATGCCACTACAGGCGAGCGACTGAACAAGCTCAATAATCCAGACAATAATTTTTACTTGATGCCCAGATGGTCGCCGGATGGAAAACAGATGGTAGCAGTTGTATTAAACCGGAAGGGTAAAACCATTCAATTGATAGATGTAGCAACCGGCAATAGCCAGGATGTAATTCCTTATAACGTTATGAACATTGCCCACCCAGTGATGTACGGGAATTATATTTATTTTAACTCTCCTTTCAATGGGATTGATAATATTTATGCCGTAAATATCACTACCGGACAGCAATACCAGGTAACTTCCCGCAAGTTTGGCGCTTATAATCCCGCCGTTTCGCCTGATGGAAAAACCATTGCTTTTAATGATTTTACCCAAAATGGATTCCGGATTGCCACTATGCCCAATGATACTACCCAATGGACCCCTTTGAACCAGGTAGAAGACCGGACTATTGATTACCATGAACCTTTAATTGAGCAGGAAGGCAATAGAAATATTGTAGCAGATATTCCAGGAAAGAAATACGAAATTAATAAGTACAACAAGTTCAGGCATATTTTTAATCCCTATAGCTGGTCGCCTTTAGCTGCTTCAGGAGATAATTCTGTTACGCTTTCTATTACTTCACAGGATTTACTCAATACAGCACTGGCAAATATTGGCGTTGGTTACGATGGTAATGAGCGAACTGGTAGTTTCTTTACCAGGTTAAGTTACCAGGGATTTTATCCAATATTAGATGCTGAATTTGAAACCACAGCCAGAAATACGGGTGTTACGGTTCGCAGGCAAGGGCAGGAAGATACAGTAGTTCGGGATATATGGCGGGAACAGATACTGAGTGCCGGATTCAGATTGCCTTTCAATTTTACCCATTCCAGATTTTCGGAAAGTCTGAACCTAAGCGCTCATACTAATATTTCCAATGTGTCGGATAGAATGGTAGAGAACAGAAATGGCTTATTACATTCTATGCGGTATAGCCTGAGTTACCAGCGTTTGCACAAACGAAGCATTCGCGACATTAATCCAAAATGGGGGCAGACGTTAGCCATCTATTATAGAAATACGCCTTTTGGCGGTGATTTTAAATCTGAATTATTTGCTGTTCAGGGAAATCTGCTCTTTCCAGGTTTGATGAAGCACCATAGTTTCAGGTTACGGGCAGGATACCAGACTGAGATGCCATCCGTTTATCCATTCAGCACGCCCCTCACTTTTACCAGAGGATACAGCTATGTGAGCCACAAAGAATATTACAATGGTTCGGTAGAATACCGTTTTCCACTATTCAACCCAGACTGGGCTATAGGAAAATGGCTGTATTTTAAGCGGTTCAAGGGTAATGCGTTTTTTGATTATGGTACCGGAAAAACCGGCGACCGTACCCTGGAATACCGCTCAATTGGATTTGATTTAAGCACAGAATTCCACTTTATGCGATTATTTGTGCCTTTTGAACTAGGCATCCGCAGCATATATTTCCCATTAACTAATACCTGGTCCTTCCAGTCGCTGGTACTCGAGGTAGGATTTTGAGCTAATGAGTTATAAAATCAAAAAGCCTCAGATTTTTCTGAGGCTTTTTAGTGGGAGTTGAGGGATTCGAACCCCCGACCCTCTGCTTGTAAGGCAGATGCTCTGAACCGGCTGAGCTAAACTCCCTTTCAAAAAATGTTTTGCAAATGTAGATGTATTTTTTATTTATACAAATAGTGCTATACAAAAATTTAATTTCAGCATTTTAGCCCAGATAGTCAGCATTGAAAACAAGAATATAAACTTTGGCAATTACTCCCGTGTGCTACAAATAATAATATACATTTACGCTGTAAATCAATATGCTGCCTTTTTGCGTTATAAACAAAACTTTTACGCATTGAATACAAAAATTACTTATTTGAAAAAGTTATTCTTGTACAGTCTGGCTGCCTGTTTGGTTATACTTGTTACGGCTACCTCTATTATTTATATATATCAGGATCAAATTATCCGGCTTTTTGTAAATGAGCTGAACAAAAGCCTTACAGCCAAAGTAGCTGTTAAAAAAATTGAACTGTCTTTGTTTGATAAATTCCCTCAGGTTGCCCTGAGTTTTACCCAACTGGAAATAGAAGGTGCCTTACCAGAACACAAAAAACCTTTAGCAAAAGCTGACCGCTTGTATCTTACCTTTGACTTCTGGAATATATTTTCAGGCAAATACAAAGTGAATGAAGTTTTTCTGGAAGAAGCAGATGTGCAGATTATGGTAGATAAAAAAGGTGACGAAAACTACCAGATATTCAAGAAAGGAGATTCAACCGGCACCAGCCAGGAGGTAAATTTCGACTTAGAGCAAATCCATCTGAATAAGGTGAAAGTGATTTATACTGATCTGAAAAATGAACAGGTGTACGATTTGTTTGCCAATGAAACAGCTGCCAGTCTACAGGTAAAAGCTGAAGAAGTATTTGTGACTCTAAAAGGCTCCCTGAAAAGCCACGCTATTAATATTGGTAAATACAGATATTTCACCGACAAAGATATCAGCCTGGAAAGTAAATTAGTGTATCATTTAGGAAAAAGATATTTACAGATTAAACCCTCTGTTGTAGAAGTAAAACGCTCTGCCTTTCTGGTTGAAGGTATTTTCGAGAATCATTCTCAGGGAAATATTGATCTGCAGTTAAAAGGTCAAAATACTGATATTCAAACGATAGTTTCTCTACTGCCCACACAATATTCAAATGAACTAAGCGTCTACAAAAGCAAGGGAAAAGTTTATTTCGATAGCCAGATCAAAGGTCCTACTTTCAGAGGATCGGTGCCTGCCATACAAGTACAATTTGGTTGTGAAGATGCCTCTTTGTATCAACAGGACATTGGGAAACGCATTGAAAACACCTTTGTAACCGGCCGTTTTTCTAATGGCAAAAAGTTCAATAGATCTACCTCCAGTATAGAGCTAACCAATATCAAAGGTGTATTGGAAGGCAAGCCTTTCACTGGTAATTTCTCAATGAGTAATTTTGATAATCCTTATTTAAATTTTGATATTTCCGGACAATTAGATGTGGCATCCTTATTGGCATTTTACCCTTTAAAAGAATTTGCACAAGCGAATGGAAGCCTGTTAGCAGATATCAGTTTTGAAGGAAAGCTGATGGATTTACGTGCCAAAGCTGTAAATCAATTTGTGCGGACCAGTGGAAATATTCAGATTAAAGATGTATCATTTCAACTTACAGATAACCCAGTGCCCTTCCGGCAAATAAATGGCGGATTTGCTTTTGATAAAAGTGACCTGATGGTAAACAACTTGCAGGGATATGCCGGAAATTCTGACTTTACTATTAATGGATCATTTAAAAATATACTGGCCTACATATTTTTCAAAGATCAACGTTTAGAAGCGGAGGCAGAACTTAGTTCAAAAATGCTCGACTTTGATCAGTTGCTCTCAAAAAATGCTGATTTAGATACAGAAGCTAAGCAAAAAAATGCGTCTGCAGATAATTACCGGTTTGCTATTTCTCCCGGGCTTGCTTTAGATATTACCTGCAAAGTAGACCAGTTAAAATTCCGCAGGTTTAAAGCCAGCCAAATCGAAGGCAATTTGCAAGTAGCTAATCAAATGGCTAAAGGTCGTGATATCAGATTTAAAGCGGCTGATGGAAATATTCAGATGGAAGGAACCCTGGATGCCCGGCAATCTGAACGTATGCAGGTAAATTGCGATGCGGCTTTTAAAAATATCGCCATCGACAGTGTGTTTTTTATGTTCGAAAATTTTGATCAGGAATTTATTACAGACAAACATTTACGCGGACAAGTTACAGCGCTTGTGCAAACATCTATGACATTTAACAGCCAACTTGATTTGGATGCTGCCAGTTTACAGGCTGATGCACAAACACTTGTAGCCAACGGCGGTTTAATAAATTTTGATCCGATGCAGAAATTATCAAAGTTTATTAATGAGCAGGATCTGGCTAATATCCGCTTCTCCGAAATGGAAAATAATATTCATATTGCCAATCGTACAGTATATATTCCAGAGATGGAGATACGGTCCAATGTTTCTAATATTTCAATACGAGGCACCCATACTTTCGACCAGGTAATGGATTACCGGCTGAAAATTCCTACGTATAACTTAAGCCGGAAAAGGGCTGTAGCTGTAGCAGATGGAGAAAAAACCTCTAATTTGTTTCTAAGCATCAAAGGAACAGCCGATGATTATAAAATAGCTTATGACCAGGAAGCGGTAAAAGAAAAAATCAAAGAGGATATTAAAGAAGAAAAGCAAGAATTGAAAAGCTTATTTAAAAGTAAAAAAACACAACCAGATCCATCGGAAACGGCCAAAAAGAAAACTGCTGAAACAAAAGAAGAATTTTTTGATTGGTAAATGATTTTCATTTTCCTCTTATACAGAACCTGTTTCCTGTAACTTTACATCAGTGGGCAAAGTTAAACTATCAGGTTTGTTTACATTTAGATTTCTGACATTTAAAATATATGGAACTTCAAGAGCTTTTAACCACCGAAGCCATCATCAGTTTGTTAACTTTAACTTTGCTGGAGATTGTATTGGGAATTGACAATATCATATTTATATCAATCGTATCAGATAAATTACCTAAAGAACAACAAAAAAGAGCCCGGAGTATAGGGATTTTACTTGCACTGGTCGTACGGGTTGCCTTATTATTTGGAATCTCCTGGATCGTAAGCTTAAAAGAACCTTTGTTTTATGCCTTCAAAATGGGATTCAGCGGCCGGGATATTATTCTGTTTCTGGGTGGTTTATTCTTACTGGCAAAAAGTACAACTGAAATTCACCATAAGCTGGAAGGCGCAACCGGGGAAAGTGAAACACCTAAAGTTGTAAGCATGCGTTCAGCCATTATTCAGATCGTATTACTCGATATTGTATTTTCTTTCGATTCTATTCTGACGGCTGTTGGCTTAGTTGACAGTGTATATATTATGATTATTGCGGTAGTGATTGCCTTGGGCGTAATGCTTGCATTTGCACAAGCCATCAGCAATTTTGTAAATAAACATCCTTCTATCAAAATGCTGGCTTTGTCCTTCCTGATTATGATTGGTTTATTGCTGGTAGCCGAAGCATTCCATGTACACGTACCAAAAGGTTATGTATATTTCGCAATGGCCTTCTCATTACTGGTTGAGATGCTGAACCTGCGTTTAGATAAGAAGAATAATGCTGTTAAACTCCGCAGTAAATATGTGGCAGAAAATGAAAAACCGGATATAAAAGAACCTAAGAAAGAAGTAATAGTAAAATAAAAAAAGGCAGGCTACAAAACCTGCTTTTTTTCTAGTATATATTCACTTTTCTAAACAATATATTCCTGCCATTGGTAAGCTTGAAAATATACATTCCTTTAGGCAAACCAGAAACATTTAGTTGAGTAAGCGATTCAAATTTCTTTTCTATAACTACCTGTCCCTGGGTACTAATTACCTGAAGATGTACCTTTCCTGGTAAAGCAATATTTACGATATGATCAGCAGGATTAGGGAATAGACGCAAAGCCCAGTTCTGCAATACTACATCCTGGATTTTGGAATATGAAAATTTGCCATCTGTATCCACCTGCTTAAGCCGGTAATACAATACATCCCTACCTATTTCAGTAGCAAATACATCAGTAAAATTATAAGCGTTTGAAATATCTGTAGTTCCTTTGCCATTTATCTTACCTATTTCACTAAAAGTGCTTCCATCATCACTACGTTCCACAGAAAAATAATCATTCTCTTTTTCAGAAGCTGTGATCCAGGAAAGCTCCACATCGTTGTTTTTCAAAGCTGCTTTAAAATCCACCAGTGTTACTGGTAATGCCGCCCCAGGGCTTCCTATGGCAAACGGCGAAAAACTGGTAATACCAGAAGCTGTTTTTTTCCAGGAATCTCCAGGAATACTTCCTGCTACAGCAGCAGTCCCTGGTGGTAGTTCCAGATTTACCCATTTACCACCAGTATAATGAGCCATATAGCTTATGGAACGATCAAAATTTAACTGCTCATTTCCAGTTACTGGATCGCCATTCCATTGCAAAGTAAGAGTAACATTAGGCGTACCAAGAAGTGTTTCATTTATAACATCCCATTCCAAATCTACAGCATCTTCTGTAACTGTATTTCCATCATTGCCAAGTGTTACAATTCCAGGTTTCACAACTACAGAAAAATCGTTACTTACACCTGCATTGGTAATTCTGGCTGGAGTATATGAAATATTATCCGGACCTATTGGAAAAATTACTTCCCCGGTTTTACTAGCACCGATCCCGGTTTGTAACAATTTGCCGGTACTATTGGTAATAATATAACTGTTGGCATTTCCTTCCGGCAAACCAGATGCACCCAATACTCTCATGGTATAGACTCCCAGTTGGATTTTGCCTCTTGTTAAGGTTAAATCATCACCATTGGCTATTTGTATATTTTTGTTTAAGGTGATAATAGGTGTAGAGCCATCAGTGTTGGTGCCATTTAAGATGAATCCAGGGAGTAACTCACCATCAGTAGTTACATCAAGAGGGTTTAACGTAAATGAACGTACAACTATAGGGATAGCAGGAGCATTTTCATAATCACTTACAGGTAGTTCCAGCGTCCAATCTTCAGCTATTGCATTAAATATTTCCTTTAATAGAGCAGACGTACTTCTGCCTATTGCTACTTTATTCGGTATGAAAGCATAGCTTACTAGATTATTATCAGTATTTGAAGATAGGGAAATATATGTTTGGATAATGCCTGTTGCAGTATTTGCTGCGGCGCCCTGAATATCAGTGCCTAAACCAGGAGTAGTTAATGCAATTGGAGAAAAAGGGGAAGTAGTATTTCCCCACCAGTTTGCATTAGCGTCAATTATACCATTATTGGTTTTTGTATCTGTACCTACATATAAGTCTGCATAGGAGTTACCAAAATTATTTACACTAAATCGGTTACTAAATATTTTTATACTTTTAGTAGTAAAGTTATTATTAGCATTAGGAATAGCAATCGCATATCTATTATTATCTACAAAATCATTAAATCGAATTAATACTGAATCGCCATTAAAATTATTAATATCACTTACATCATTATGAGGCCGAAGCAAAATACCGGCAGCAATTGTAGGTTCTGTTACACCAAATGTCCCTGAAGTACCTAGCTCTGAATTCGTTCTGTCGAATACATTTGAATCTATACGCACAATAGCATCATTGATGGCAACACCGGTATTCAGTGTTCCTAATAATTCTATAGCGCTAAAATTTATAGTCTGAAATATGTTCTGAGCTATGGCAAAGTTTTTTACACTGCTTAACAAAATTCCTTTGTCTAAATAATTTGAAGTTTCATCAAGGTTATTAGTATATTCAGTTGCCGACCCAAATATATTACCCCTGATTACACCACTTTCCGCTGAATTTACTTCTATTACATTGGTAGCTCTATTTCCGTAACCATAGAAACGATTTTCAACTATCTGTATATTAGTAAGACTACCACCTACAGCTTTCACAAGAAAAGGCTGTACACGGCTATTAGAGGTCGTTCCTCCACTGTACCGTGAATTTCCTACAATAGAATTACGCCTGAGAACAATATTTGAATTAGTACTACCAGCTGCAAAAGTAACCATTCCAGTAGTAGTCGAGTGTATACCACTCCTGAATTCAAATCCCTCAATGGTAATGTCATTCACTCCATTATTTATTGTAATGCTATTGGCTGCAAATTGAAATACACTTTCTATAGACTTGTCATCTCGGTTGCCACCTACAGGTTTAGTATTCTCAAATGCTCCACGTAAAGTAATATTGGAACGATTTATTGTAATAGGTCCATTATAAGTAGAACCGGAAGCAACATTAATAACCACTTTTACAGATAAATCAGGATCGGCTTGTGTAAAAGCATGAGCTATTGTCAAACATGGGAATCCTGCAGTTGTACAATCATTTGCACCCCCACTGTCATCTCCCGATGTGCTGCTTAAGTACAGATTCTGTTGTGCCGAAGTTGTAGTTCCAATTAATATCTGGATAAATAATAGCAGGCAAAAAAACATTTTTATTTTCATAGCTACTTGGTTTTGGTTGACGTACAGGTATTACTGGAAGTGATAAATATATTTTATTTATCTATGCTTTGAAAGAAAAAAAATAAAATAAGAAAGCCATTATATGTACGATATAATGGCTTTCTACAAATAATTAAGTTAATTTATTCTGCTAATTCGTTTTTACAGTGTAATTTTATGCATGTATAACTTATTTTTACTTCACAATCAGCTTTTTCTGATAATTTTTACCAAAAGAAGTTACGTGTAATATATAGATACCTTGCGGAAGGGCTTGATCTATAATTACTTCTAAGGCCTGCGCATTTATTATTTTATTTGTACCAGTATGCACTACTTTACCCAACATATCATAAATTTCAAATGTGCATTCATTTTCTGAACTACTACTTGTCTCACCAGCCAGTTGCAGGAAGAAACTACGTCCGTTAAAGGGATTAGGATAAGTAACCAGTGAAAGTTCTGCTTTTACATTATCATGGCTTACCGCTATAATTTTTGAGTAAGATACCTCTCCGTTTACATCTACAATCTGCAAGCGGTAATATACCGTTTTACTAGCTGCTTCTGTATCTATAAAAGAATAGGATGCTGGTAGTGAACTTGTACCTTTCGCCTTTACTTCGCCAATAGCAGTGAAGAGATCGCCTGTATTACTTCTTTGGACTATAAAATGACTGGTCAACAGTTCTCGGGCAGTTACCCATTTCAATTGCGTACCTCTGGTTTCTTTTTTAGCTTCAAAATTCAATAATTCTACAGGTAAGGGTGTAAAGTTGAAAGCAAAAGTAAAGTCTCCATTTCCTAATTTGGTAAAGGTCTGTGATAACATAGTTGGATTCACCCCGGTATTGTCCGGATCATTAGCATCTTCATTTACATTCAACACACCACCTAAATCTGACCAGTAATCACCCTTAGCGGCTGTACCTCTGATTGCACTTATCGGAGCGACACCAGCATAGTCTGTTGAGTCCTGTACAATGCTTGCCTGTAATACTTGTGCCAATACTGCTGTTAAGGTTTGATCTACATTTACCCAGCTATTGTTTGAAGTGGTATCTATTCTTTCGTCATCCGGAGCAAAAGGTAGTTCAACTGCTCCTGAAGCCAATTCAGCATTTGTGCCTGATGGAGGGAACTGGATATTTTTTACTTTCCAATAACGGCTCTTTGACAGATAATTGAAAGGATCTGGCAAGTCTCTATCGTCTCCTACTGGTGTTGGTCCGGCAGCCGGATCAGGATCTTTATCAATTTGTTCCATTGTGAAAACAGTAGCGGCATTAGGGCTTGGATTAGTTAGTGCTATATTTAATTTAGCTACACCCGGATATCGTTTGTCGCCCAGGTAAAAGCTTCTGCTGCTTATACCATTACCACTATACAAATGACCTAATGGACCTTTTACGTGAGCAGTAGTAGCAGATGCACCTGGCCTGCGAATGATATTATCAATCAGCATAATCAGCTCATTGGTTTCTTTGGTTTTGAAACGGCCATTCTGCAAGTTTAACAGGTTGGCTACGGTAGCTTTACTCTGGAAAACTACACTATCGCTTACGATCAACTTATTGCCACGCTTTTCAATTTTCAGATCGTAGAAATTCTCAGCAATAGCTGTCGACTGTATCATAGTCTGCTGTTTGTTACCAGCGAAAGTTACCAAACCTCTCTGTGGATTAAACCGTCCGGCATTCGTCCAGTTTCCTTCAATGGTAATAGGGAAAGATCCGGCATTAGCATCCAGAACTGCTCCAATAGATACATTCAGGTCATTCTTAATTAATAGATGACTTACAATTTCTGTAGTTCCGGTTTCCAGAATTACATTATAAAAGGTATTATATGGCCTTGAAGAAGGAGTAATTTCGTTAGGAGAGGCAGGAGCTGGAGCTTCCACATTGTTAATTACCCGGCTACCTGAAAATCCTGCACCAAATCTGACTACGGAATTATTGCCACTGAAGAATTGTCCGCCATTATCCCAGTTACCCCCTATGATCATCTCACTTGAAGAAATCATTTTTAACTGACCTAAACTCTCCTGCCCAGTAGGTACGTCAACTGTAAAGTTTCCATTCACTTTTAAAGAAATTCCTCCATCAACAACTAACGTCAAGCCTGTAGAAGCAGCAGCAGGCGTATATGCTGTAAGAGATGCATCATTTCTGATATCTAAATCTTTCACTTCTGCATTTCCATCATATATTTCTACTACATAATCAGCATTCAATAATGACCGGTCTAAAACCACATTATCAATACTGGTAGGTACACCATCCGGATTCCAGTTAGCTGCTGTATGCCAGTTTGTGGCTGTATCTCTACGCATAACCACATCTAAAGTTGGATCGCCCCCATCTGGCATTCCACCGTCCCAAACTTTAATTACAGGTTGTCTCCAACGGATTTGTCCTGGCAGATATAAACCAATATTGTCATCCGGGCAAGCTGAACCATCATTATCAAAGTTCTCACCAGCCAGTACCCCAGTTGCATCTTTAAACCAAAGGATACCACCTGGAGCTGCTGCGCACACATTGCTCGTTCGGCGTATGTTTACCCCATTCACACCTAATGCTTTACTAAAACTGGCATTAAACACTGTATCAGGCAGGTTACCTTGCAATGCGTTACCAAACACATCGGCATTATTCGTATACTGAATGTATACAGCATTTGCAGCTGTAGAACCATTGGTAAGTACCCCATTACTGAAACTGGCAACATATGGGTTATTACAACCACTAGCATCAGCACAATCGGCAGGCGCACTTGCTGCGCCCCCATTTTTTGTACCAGGGCTTGCTGCTTTAGAAGTAGGACCTGTAAGATTAACACCCTCTGCATCCATCCACTCTATAAAGTAGTATCTGGCGCTAATCGTACCATTTACTTTGAATTTATAATCACCAGAAATATCATTACGGCTTATTTTTGCATAACTTCCGGATGTACCAATTACATTTAAAATACCATTAGGGAAACCATTAGCTGCTCCTTCTACGCGTACACCAATCAGATTATCAGTAACTGAGAATGGATTAAAAGGATTGATACTGGTAATGGCAAAGTAATCAGTGTTATTACTAATAAACACAGATGCACCAGGTGCAATCGTAAATACACCATTCTCACGTACCCTTAAGCCTTTTACTTTTACAGTAATGTTAGGTGCTGTCTCAATAACTCTGGGTTGCGCTGGGTTATTAGCATCTACAATTGGGTTATCATTGTAATCATTTACTCCTGAACCAGCTATTCGGCCTCTGGCAGCAATGGTAGTTAATCCGCCTGAAACAAAATCATCTACTAGAATATATTTAGTTTGTGCCGGAGAAGCAGGAACGAGTGGAGTTGATGAGCCTCTTGCATCACTAACAATTCCGAAATTTACCACATTAAATGCCTGTCCGTTGCTTCTTACAAAGAAATTATCAACCGCTGCTGAAGAGAGATCAGAATCTGTAGAAGCAGGATAGAAGTTAACTGTACCTGCACCTGTATTAATGGTACCACCAGTATTATTCCAGTTACCTCTGATTATAGTACTACTGCCATTAAAGGTAAAGAAGCCACCAGAAATATTAAAATTACCATCTACCCTCATCGGTGTATTGGTTAACATTTCCATACCTCCGGAAAGAATATTCAGATTGCCTAAAATATCCAGTCTGTCATTACCGAACCCTTGTACTACAACCCTTCCTTCAGGTTTATTAATAGTAAATTCATACAAATCATTAGCTTTAATTTTAATCTCCTGCAAAGGAGCGCCTCCAAGTGCATACAAGGCAAACCCTGAACCTACTTGAATTACTGAATTATCATGAAAGCTTGCAAAATTGGCTTTAAACTGGATGGTACCACCAGGGTTTACATCCAGAATACCCCCGGTAATATTACCTCCGGCAGCATCTCTTGAGTTATTTACAAAATCACCCCATACTTCAAGTGTAAAGCTATTCAAATCCAGACGTTTTCCTCTATTCGCACCAATCACCGGACTTAAGTCAAACAGATCATTACGGCCTACCGAATTGTTGACTAATGTGCCTTGAATAACATAGTTACCAGTAACCACAGGAGAAGTTTTAGCAGATGCACAAATGAAAACTTCAAATTGCTGCAATGAATCTACAGGCGCTGCCACACCACCTAAAGTTGCGGGAGCAGGATACTGTCCAGGATATACATTGTCCGGATTTACCCTGGGAGAAGAAGGAGACAATGACCAGTTCAAAGGATCATTCCATGCTGTCGCAGCTGCATTAGCACGGCCATCGTAGGTATTTCCTACCCAGTATATTTTTGTAAAAGTCTCCCAAATAACACCATCTGTATCATTCAATCCACCATCATAAGCCTCTCCATTCACGCCTCCTAATTCACCCCTAGAAGCGATGAATGTAATAATACCAGTGCGCAATGGATCAGCACTGTTAGGATCATTATTATTTACACAGTTGAAACCACCACTACCTGAAGTATTAAAAGTTGTACCAGTTATATTGAGTGTTTGGCCGGTATTAATAGTAAGTGAAGTAGTATTATTGGCTGCATTAGCACCTAATGTACAATAACTAAAGTTATATCCTAAGTTATTTGGGTCAATAATAGCTTCACTATATATCTTAAATCCTCCATTGCTATTATTTGTATGAGCTGTTGCTGAGATAGGATCAGCAGCAAATCCACTATTTGTAGTTCCCTGATAACTGATTGTAGTATAAGCAGCTTCTACAGTACCTCTGTAGGCAGCCATTCTGTAATATTGCCCAGGAGTACCTTCACGGGTAATAACAATTGGGTTTGTACTTGTACCAATCAATTTTAGGGCGCCACCATCCACTTTTAAAAATGTACCTCTGTCCGTAGTACCGGTATTCATAAATATACGTGAACTGGCATTGGCATGAAAGATACCTCCTGTATTGATTAATATCTCATCATTTTCATCATCTCCATAAAACAAAGCACGAGAATTCAAAAAGAATTCTCCTCCATCAATTGTAAGATCTCCATGAATACGTGCATTAGTATTGGTATTCAGTTGAACTACATTGCCTGATTTACCAACCAGCACATTAGGCAGAGCAATACCAGGATCTTCATTTGTATAAATACCTCCACAATACGTACGCAGCTTTACTCTACCCGTAATAATTTGTAAATTTCCTCCTCTGAAAAAGATAGTTGGTAGTAATTGAACAGGTGGAGTAGAATAACCTCCTGACGAACATCCTCTGACACCCATCGGATTTGCCGGATTTAATCCTACATATAAACCTCTTCTTGGACTTATATTAGGCTCCTGGTCATTTAAATCGGTAAGATTACCAGATATCCTGATTCTGATTCTATTGCCAGGATTAGATATAGCATCTGATATGTCTAAAGAGGCATTATTGGCAATCGTTAAATTACCATTTAAGATCATATCATCGCCGGGAATATTTTTCAGGATTAATGCTCCTGATTGTACTAATAAATCTCTGTCAATGATTAAGTCACTTTCGTTAGTAACTGTGAAACCATCATCTTTCAGAATAGTAACATTGGCAAATCGATTTACACCTAGAATAGACGTATTGCTATTGCCGGTAAAAGTTACAGTAGAAGTAGCTCCTGTAAAATAGCCATCACTATCACTCTCCCAATTCCCGGTAATAATAACATTGGTTCCAAAAGGAGTGAATTTAGAGGAAGCACCTGGAGCAGCCAGCATAATATCACCAAAAAACTCTACTGTACTTGCATTGGCCAGTAAAAAACCGTCATCTGAAATAAGCGTATTACCTGTAACACTGAATTTGGATTGTGTGGTTAGCAAAGTAGTACCTACCTCAATACTCCCTGCTGAAAGAGTCAGTCCTCCATTTAATTTCAACTCTGAATTTGCTGTAGAACGGGCTATGAATATTTTACCTCCACTAACAGTAGTAGCTCCATTTACAGTAAGATAGGTATTGTCTTGAAGGGATAAATTAATACCACCAGAGTTTACCTGAAGATCTCCTTGTACATCTAACGAAACGCCCGGAAAGCTGAACAATATATTATAAATGGTGGCAGGGTATGCCGGAAGGGAATTAACAATAAGATTTCCTGAAATTACCAGGGAGGTAGCCAGTTGAATATTTGCGTTGTTTTTTTCAACTTCTACATTATAAAACGGTTCAGCAGGAGACCCATAAATCTGTACGCCAGAAGTGGCACCTGTAAAACGTATAGTAGATGTACCTGAATTAAAAGTAGCTGAAGCACCGTCAGTAAAAGCACCTCCCACCTGGATAAGGGAAGTATTTGCATTAAAGGTACCTCCATTGATAGCTATATTACCACTTATGGTTATTCCGGTGTCAGCATTGAAAGTACCCTCTGTATTTATCAGATTGCCATTAATAGTAAAAGTAGTTGGTGCATCAAACGTACCGCCTACTTTGTTAATTGTAACATTATTGAAAACAGTTGTATTGGCATTTGTACCATTTACTGTGGCTGTGCTTCCGCTAGTAAATGTAATAGTAGAGGTGCCTGCTGTAAAGGTACCTGAGTTTGAGAATGATGTCCCTCCCACACTTACTGAACTATTGCCAGCATTAAACGAAGATCCTGCATTCGCTATACTCACATTTCCCCCAATATTGATTGTCCCATTATTTGCTGTGAGCGCACCAATTATATTGAGCGAACCTGTCAGGTTAATATTATTACTATTAGTTACACTTATGGATGCCCCAGGAAAGATGGTTAAATTATTTTTGATGGCACCAGAGGCATGTAGGTTATAAAATGTAGTAGCGCCTATAAAATTCACGTCCGAACCAATCGTTCCTTGCAAATTCACAGTACTTGTTCCGGCTGTAAATGTTCCATTGTTCGTCCAATTGCCATTTAAAATAATAGTTGAAGTATTAGCCGTAAGTGTAGCACCGGCATTGATCGTAATATTTCCAACTGTTGGATTTATATCTATAGAGCAATCACCATTAATAGTAACACTAGCTCCTGATGCTGGTACAGCCCCTCCCCATCTGGCGGCATCACTCCAATTTCCAGTTCCGGTAAATGTTTGCCCCCAGGCATTTGCGCCTATAAAAAGAAGGCTGAAAATCCATAAACTTTTACGGTATATTTTTTTTAGATTCTCTAATGCAGGATCATATGAATTAGAATAGCAAAAAGTGCTTCTTCTAATATCTTTTTCAGGTAGTAAAGTTTCGCCCATAGCTTTAATATTTTGTGAACGGAGTTTACATATACTTCAATTGAGGTATAAGTTTCGTTCTTTAATACTGTAAGTGGGAGAAAGCGGAAAAACAGTATAGCTTCTTGGTGTAATATTAAATTATGACTTACACACAATTTATAGAGATAACTTTTTGATAAGTTTAGTGAGGCAACAAAAAATCTTTTAATAAATAATTCTAATTGCAAAAACGAATTACAATAATTTGAGATTAAATTTCAGCACAAAAATCTGATAATGAATCATTTATTATTATTCTATTAATTAAACTTGCAGTGCAATCGAAAAGCAGGAAACACGTTTTTAGTATCTATTCTATCATATGCAATAAAAAGCGGGTTTTATTAAGCTATTCACTTTTTCAGATACAAATGAATGTTACTATATATAAGGCAAATTTTAAATTATTCCCTTTAATTTATCACTGATTCGATATTATTAAGATAATTTATATGTTGGTCAGTATTAATGAATAAATAATCAACTTTCCATTATTATGAGTGTTTCATAAGGCATTCTATATAAATTCAACCTCCTTAAAAAAGAAATAGCGTACCACACCACCTGTTTCTATACCTAACCTGCCAATCTCATCTATTCCTATGATCTGGCCCTCAAAAACTATATTTGTTCTAAAAAGTCTATTTTTATGATATCCATATAAATTTTTTAGGTAATTATTTTGTATATAATATAGGTGTCCTGTTTTTAGTTTAAAATAATTATGCTCTATCTTCGTCAATAAATTAGTGAGCAAGCGTTCAAGATCATATGTTTGCTTATTAATTAGTGTCATAGAGATAGCTCTGGGTTCAGCAAAATGTTCCTGATTGATATTTAGTCCGATTCCTGCTATTATGTTATCGAGCATAGTATTTTTAATTGTACTTTCGATGAGAATGCCACCGATTTTCTTATCGTAATAATATAAATCATTGGGCCATTTAATTTGTATGCCTTCGGAAATGTACTCAGATAAAAATTGTAAGCAGGCTAGAGAGATCACCATATTCAAAGAAAACTGCTGAGAAGCTTGTAGGAATGAGGGTTTTAACACAATTGAAAATGTAAGGTTTTTTCCCGGTTCAGCCTCCCAGGTATTGCCTCTTTGGCCACGGCCTGCTGTTTGCTGATCAGTTATAACAGTTGTACCTTCAATTACGTTTTTATCTTTTAGTAAAGAAGCAGCTATGTCATTGGTGGAATGACAGGATGGCAGATAAATTATTTTTCTGCCTATAAATAAAGTATTGGGCAAAATATTGTACAAGTTATTTTTTATTTTCGTATATAAGCGCAACTTAACAAAACAGCATGATAATAAACAAAGTAAATATAAATTCTGACGAACTGAGTGAATTGGTAGTAAAAGGGATGCAGGAGAAGAAAGCTCTTGATATTGTTGTCCTGAATCTCAAACATATAAAAAATGCAGTTGCTGATTATTTTGTAATATGTTCTGGTAACTCTGATACACAAGTAGACGCCATCACTGATTCCATTGAGGCTGAGATATACAAATTAAGCAGCCAGGATCCGTGGCATAAAGAAGGTCAGGAAAATAAGGAATGGATATTGTTAGACTATGTGGATGTTGTGGCCCACGTTTTCAAAAAAGACCGCAGAGCATTTTATGCCCTAGAAGATTTATGGGGCGATGCACAAATTACTTACAGGGAACAAGCTTAAGTTGCAAACAACTCATCCGGTTTTCATGTTTCTTTTATAATTTTCATTTGAATTAATATATAATAATGTCAGACATCAATAAAAACAAAAAAAAGCTACTCCCGAAGCCCCCTCAAAGACCGGGTTATCAGGTTTGGTTGATAGCAGGCTTACTTATCCTGATACTTGGAGTTACTTATTTTAATAAAAGTACGTCAACCATCGAGGTTACCCAGAAAAGATTTGAAAACATGCTGAAAAGCAATGATGTAGCGGAGATAACTATTGTGAACGAAAAAGCAGTTGAGGTTACTTTAAAAAGAGAGGCAGTAGACAATGAAAAATACCGTGAAGAATTAACCAGCAGAGGTCCTTTTTCTCCTTATCAAGGCCCTCATTATAGGTTTACTATTATTTCTGCAGAATCTTTTAAAACGGATCTGGATGCCTTGCAAAAATCATTGCCAGAGGATGACCGCATAGGTTACAAAGTGGAACAAAGATCCGATATTACCAGCTTTTTACTTAACTGGGGTATTCTGATACTTATGTTTTTCGGCTTATGGCTGCTGATGCGCCGTGTTACTACTGGCGGTCCAGGTGGTCAGATATTTAACATTGGCAAATCAAAAGCGGCCTTATTTGATGCTGAAAATAAAGTTAAAATTACTTTTAATGATGTAGCTGGTTTGGATGAAGCAAAAGAAGAAATTAAAGAAATTGTAGAATTCTTAAAGAATCCTTCCAAATTTACAAACTTAGGAGGAAAAATACCCAAAGGTGCTCTATTGGTAGGATCTCCTGGTACAGGTAAAACTTTATTGGCCAAGGCAGTAGCTGGTGAAGCAGCTGTGCCTTTCTTCTCTTTATCCGGTTCAGATTTTGTAGAAATGTTTGTGGGTGTAGGAGCTGCCAGGGTACGTGATTTATTTAAACAAGCTAAAGAAAAAGCGCCTTGTATTGTATTTATTGATGAGATTGATGCTATCGGACGTTCAAGAGGCAGAGGCCAGATGCCTGGCTCCAATGATGAACGTGAAAATACTTTGAATTCCTTACTGGTAGAAATGGATGGATTTGCAACGGATTCAGGGGTAATTATACTGGCTGCTACCAACCGTCCGGATGTACTGGATTCTGCTTTATTAAGACCAGGCCGTTTCGATCGTCAGATCAGTATTGATAAACCTGATATTGTAGGCAGAGAAGCTATTTTTAAAGTACACTTAAAGCCGATAAAACTAGCTGCAGATGTGGAAGCTAAAAAGCTAGCTGCGCAAACACCAGGTTTCGCTGGCGCTGAAATTGCCAATGTTTGTAATGAAGCAGCTCTGATTGCTGCCCGCCGCAATAAAACAGCTGTGGATATGCAGGATTTTCAGGATGCTATTGATCGGGTAATTGGTGGATTGGAGAAGAAAAATAAAATAATTCTTCCGGAAGAAAAGAAAGTGGTTGCCTATCATGAAGCCGGACATGCAGTAGCTGGATGGTTCTTAGAACATGCTGATCCCTTAGTGAAAGTGAGTATTGTGCCTCGTGGGGTTGCTGCCTTAGGATATGCCCAGTATCTTCCTCGGGAACAATTCCTTTACAATACTGAGCAATTGTTAGACGAAATGTGCATGACATTAGGAGGTAGAGCCGCTGAAGATATTGTATTTGGCAAAGTATCTACCGGTGCCTTAAGTGACCTCGAGCGTATTACGAAGATGGCTTATGGTATGGTAACCGTATATGGAATGAATGATAAGATTGGCAATGTATCTTTCTATGATTCCAAGCAGTCAGAGTATAATTTTAATAAGCCCTATTCTGAAGCCACTTCGCAGACAATAGATGAGGAAGTCCGCAATATTATTACCAGTGCCTATGAAAGAACCAAGCAATTATTGCAGGAGAAGAGAAAAGAACTGGAAATTATTGCGCAGGAATTGCTCAAAAAGGAAATTATATTCCAGTCGGATCTGGAGCGCTTAATAGGCAAACGTCCTTTCAATACTCAAACTACTTATGAGGCATATACCAATGGGCGGGCAGCTACTAACTTAGGAAAAGATACGGATAAGCTGGCTGAGGAAAATGCAGAAAATATGCCTGCTCCTCCTACTCCTAACCCGAATCCGACACTGTAACAGGCGTTAAAATATATGCATTCCCAACAATCCAAGGAAAATATATTGAAAAAAATCAGGCAGGCACTGGAAACTTCTACAAAGAAACCAGTGCCAAAGCCTGATTTTTCTGCTTCTATCTATACGCAAACCAATGAAGATCCCTCTGTCACCTTTGCACAGATCTTTACCAAAAACAAAGGAGAATTCATTTTTTGCGAAGATGAAAAGGAGTTTCTAACCAATCTTGAGTTATTGTTAGACAAGCGTAATCTTAGGAAAGTGTATGTGTGGGAAAAAGCGCTGCAAGTACTGTTAAGTAAACAAAACATAGCTTATTCAAGTACAGATAATAATTTTACTTCAGCAGAAGTAGGAATTACTTTATGTGAATGTTTGATTGCACGGACTGGTTGTATAATGGTTTCTTCCGGACAAATGGCTGGCAGAAGACTAGGTATTTATCCGCATATTCATATTGTAGTGGCGTATAGCTCCCAATTGCTTCCTGATGTTAAAGATGGTTTACAGTTTTTGCAAAACAAGTATACCCTATCTCTGCCTTCTATGATTAATATGATTGCAGGCCCTAGCCGGACGGCTGATATTGAAAAAACTCTTGTATTGGGAGCACATGGACCGAAAGAAATTATATTATTTTTAATTGAAGGTTAAAACCACAATTTTACTTCAAAAATACCTTAAAATTGTGCGCTTTACTTCTTTTTCCAACATCTTGGATTTTTCCGTTTTAGCTTCTTCCAATAATCCTGTTTCAATTCATCTTCAACCGGGAAAGAAAATCTTTTTTGCTTCTGATTTTCATTTAGGCGTACCAGATGCAACAAGTAGCTTACTTCGTGAAAAAAGAATAGTAGCATGGCTGGAACAAGTCCGTTCAGAAGCACAAATTATATTTCTGGTAGGAGATATTTTTGATTTCTGGTTCGAATATAAACATGCCATACCTAAGGGTCATATCCGCTTGCAAGGCAAATTAGCTGAGCTGACAGATAGTGGTATTCCCGTTATTTTTTTCTCAGGAAACCATGATATGTGGATGTTCGATTATTTTACTGAGCAACTCAACATTCCTATTTTGCGGGAACCTAGGCTATTTACAATAAATGAAAAAAAAATTCTGGTTGGACATGGCGATGGATTGGGACCAGGAGACAAAACTTATAAACTGCTGAAAAAGGTGTTTGCCAGTAAATTGTGTCAGTGGTTATTTGCCCGTATTCATCCTAATCTAGGTATTGCAATCGCCAACCAATGGTCAAGGCACAGTAGGATTACCAATAATGCTAAAGGAGAAGATAAGTTTATGGGAGAAGATGAGTGGCTTCTAGCCTACTGCCGGGAAACAGAGCAGAAAGAACACCATGATTTTTATATATTTGGGCACCGGCATTTGCCACTTGATATTCCCATAAATGGCAATAGCCGCTACATAAATTTAGGTGAGTGGGTGCATTTTAATACCTATGCCTGCTTTGATGGGCAAAATGTGGAGTTACTAACGTTTAGTTAACTAGTAATTGTGAGAAAAATCCTCTTACCTGCTCTCATTATATTGCTTACTTGTGCTTCAACCATAGCTCAGCAGCTTACTTTGTTAAAAGAAACAAATATTGCAAATCCTGTGGCTGTTTCAGCCGACCGGTATGGAAATATTATCGTTGGCGATGCAAAAGGAAATGTTCACAAGTACGATTCAACAGGTGTATTGCTACAAACATTTTCATCTCCAAATACAGCAACTATATCTTCGATAGAAGCCTGGCCTTCCTTACAAATCCTCATATTTTACAGAGATATTCAGCAGTTTTCAGTCTTAAACCGTTTTCTTACACCCACATTACTTTCAGCTCCTATACATCAGGAAGTGGCTGGATTTGCCAGAGCAGCTACTTTGGGTTCGCAGGAAAATATATGGCTCTTTGATGATATAGAGTTAAGTCTGAAGAAATATAACCTAGCTACAAGAAAAATTGATACTAATACCCCTCTTTCTCTTATCCTGGGAGATAGCGAATATGCAGTAAATTTTATGCGTGAATATCAGAACAACCTATATTTAAATGATAGAAATTCCGGAATTCTGGTATTCGATAATCTGGGGAATTATAAAAAAAACCTTCATTTTGCAGATTTAACCTATTTTAGTTTCTTCGAAAACGAGTTGTATTTTACTAAAGACAACACTATTTACCTATTTAATCTTTATACGTTGTCCGAAAGGCAAATTAAACTACCAGTGGGCGCTTCTTACAAATACAGTTTATTTGCTGGTGCTAAGCTCTTTCTTTTTACTCACAAAGCCATGAGAATATATCTTGTTAAGTAAATTCATTGTATTCACTCAAACTATACTGCTGGCTGAATTTGTGGTTTTTTTCCTAGCCTTATTGTATTCACAATTACCCACACAGCTAAAATAATGGCAGTTACCAGTGCAAAGGTAGCTACAGTTTGCTCTTGATTTTGGCGGGCTATATAAATGGCAATAATAGCCCAAACAACTACCGAAGGAAAAACTATATCTTTCAGTTTATAACTTACCACTACGCCCAATACAGCGGCTACACCTATCATAATCATTGTCCAGGGTATCGCACCCCACGAGCCACCTTCCCAATCCATTGATGTAAGCCACAAAGATGTATTTGCAATAGTGGCTACAGAAAGCCATCCGGCATATAGGGCAAATGGAACACTGATGAGTTTATTTACCTGACCTGATTGTATAGCTTCTTTAGAGCGGACAAACAGAACGATCGCTGTAAATAACATCAATACTATAATGCATACACTTAATAGCAATAACTCATAACTAAAACTGAATAGCCAGCAGATACTTAGTATACTGGTAATGATTAACGGTTTAGCCAACACATCATATACATGTTGTTTGCGCTGAGATGGTAAGAGCTGAAAAATAATATATCCGATGAATGATAAATAAATTACGCCCCAGATAGAAAAAGCATACCCAGCCGGCGTAAACAAAGTTGGATATCTGGCTGATACTTCTGCATTGGTTAATCCACCTGGAGGGTTTGCATTCATATTATAATTGAAAAAGATATTTACCAGTACTGCCACAAGCGCCGCCCACCGCCATATTCTATTTCTGGATGAATTACCTAGCGTTTCCATACTATACTTTTTAATTTGCCCTTATATTTTTATGTAACGCTTTAGCAGATGGAATGTTTATTTTATATCTTTGCCATATCGCTGATCAATTTCAGCAAAAGCCTCTGAAAACGACTATTTACATACGTTGCCAGGCAATCCAGCCTGAGATAGCTTAAGGCTTCACTCCTTAATATCTGGTGATGCAAGGGTGAAGACTGTCCATTCTTTTCATTTCTGAAGTATAGCATATGATTCTTTGCCTTCTGGCATTGCTACCAGTTATGCTTATTCTTCTATCTATCTCATTATCAATTATTACAACGTATTACACCAATGAATTATACATTAATGAATTTGGGGTTTTCATCCCATTTTGAACAACATTTTTTACCATTTCAGCAACAGGGTTTTGCAGTAGGCCGTATTGCAACAGAAAATAAAAATCAATACACTATTTTTTCTGAAAGCGGCATTTTACAAGGGGAAGTGTCTGGCAAACTTTTGTTCACAGCTAATTCTCCAGCTGATTTTCCTAAAACTGGAGACTGGATAGTAATGTCTGTGTTTGAACAGGAACAAAAAGCGATTATCCATGAAGTACTGCCCAGAATTTCAACTTTCTCCCGGAAGGTAACCGGAAAAAAGGTAGAAGAACAGATTATTGCGGCCAATATTAATTTGCTTTTTATTGTGCAGAGCCTGGATGCAAATTTTAATCTCCGGCGCCTGGAAAGGTATCTGGTAATGGCTCATGAAAGTGGCGCAAAGCCAGTAATTGTGCTCAATAAAGTTGACCTGTGTAAAAACCTGACCGAGAAACTTACTCAAGTAAAACAAATAAGTCAGGATACGCCTGTGGTAGCACTAAGCGGATTGAAGGAAACAGGCTTAGAACAATTAGAGCCATTTATGCAGCCGGGTGTTACTATTGCTTTTACTGGTTCATCAGGAGTAGGCAAATCTACGATCATCAATAAACTGTTAGGCTCAGCCATCCAGGAAACGTCGGAAGTGAGAGAAGTAGATGCAAAAGGCCGGCATACTACTACCCGGCGCGAATTAATTGTACTTCCCAATGGCACTATTTTGATTGACACACCAGGAATGCGGGAATTGCAGTTATGGAATGCATCTGAAGGCTTGGACGATACATTTGCGGATATTGCAGATCTGTCATCTAACTGCCGTTTTTCCGATTGCACACATACTGTAGAAAAAGGTTGTGCTGTGATAGAAGCCATTAACCAGGAAGAGCTTCCGATGGAGCGGTATAATAGTTTTATGAAACTGCAAAAAGAGTTGGCGTATTTAGCTGTACAACAAGACCAGAGAAGTTTGCTGGCCATTAAACAGAGAGACAAGCGTATACATAAGCAGTATAGACAGATTATCCGGAATAAGAACCGGCAATAGAATAATCACCTAAAATAATGGCAGGTAAAATTATCTGCCATTATTTTTTTACAAAAACCTATGCATCACATAGGCATCTACCAGGCCAAACTTTGTATGATTGAATACTTTCGGAAGTACGCCGATAGTCACAAATCCCATCTGATCCCATAGCTTCTTGGCATTATGATTTGTACTGACCACAATATTGAACTGCATGGCCAGAAAACCTGCTTTTCTTGCTTCCTCCAGGGAGGCTTGTGCCATTTGTTTTCCGATACCTTTCCCATGGAAATCAGGATGAACCATGTACCCGGCATTGGCCACATGTGACCCTAAACCTGGCTGATTTTGCCTGAAAACAAAAGTACCAGCTATATTCCCATTCAACTCAGCCACAAAAGTAAAAGTACCTGGAGCAAACCAATACGCCATCATGGTTTCTTTAGGCGTATCCGGATCAAATACATACGTATCTCCAGTATGTATCACAGCTTGAATAATTTTCCAGACCAGTTCTTTATCTGCTTCAGTAGCTTTTCTGATAATTGCCTGTTCCATGATATTTAGGTGTTTGGTGCAAAGTAAATTAATTTTCTAATCTGCACGATTCAGCGCACAAAAGCAGGAGAAAAACAAAATGAAACTTATATAGTAAATTCAATACATTTGTGAAATACCAATTATAGGTATCTTTTCAGACGATCAATATCCCGAGTTTCTATGTTTACACTTACCAGTTCACCTTCTGTGGCTTGCCAGTTTATTGCTGAATTGCGGGATGTACGCATTCAGCAGGATAGTATGCGATTCCGAAAAAATATGGAGCGCTTAGGCGAATTGCTGGCGTATGAAGTTTCAAAGGCGATGCGGTATGAAAAAAGTAGTGTAACCACTCCTTTGGGTAATTCCGAAACCTGGGCACTATCCGAACAACCGGTACTAGCTACGGTATTACGGGCCGGATTACCCCTTTTTCAGGGATTTATGAATTTTTTCGATAGAGCTGAAAGCGCTTTCATTGGCGCATATCGAAGCACACCAGATGCTCAGTATTCCTTTGACATAGAGCTTAATTATATAGCTGCTCCCAATCTGAATAATAAAAACCTGATCCTAATAGATCCCATGCTGGCTACCGGTAAATCTATTGTAAAAGCAAAACAAGCCTTATTAAAATACGGGCTGCCTAAGCAAATCCATATTGTGGCAGCTATTGCCAGTCGGCAGGGTGTTGAGTATGTATCTGCCCATCTGCCAGATTGCCATTTGTGGGTAGGTGCTGTGGACGAAGAGATGAACCATAAATCTTATATTGTACCTGGACTGGGTGATGCCGGCGATCTGGCTTTCGGCGAAAAACTCTAACTGTTTATGTGAATGTTATATCCCTTTCAACCTAACCAGGCACTGATTATCTATTTTCTCCAAAAGCAGATGTAAATTCTTTACATTTTCGTATCACAAGTAAATCATTAAACGGTTCATACACGTTTAACTTCCTAACAATTAACATACTATTATTTCACTATTGTCACTCAACTTAACAAATGGTTACACAAGTTGCCAAATACGTAACAGTATTCCTGCTAAGTATGGTAAAATTTATTGGTGGTCCTATATCCGGAGCGGCGGCTGGGCTCACTTGGCTGGAAACATTTATTTTTACGGTGGCCGGTATGATGACCAGTGTTCTCATATTTTCTTTATTAGGAAGTAGTGCTAAGCAAAAAATATTTAACCGCTTGCAGGGTAAAAGAAAACTCTTCACTCCTAAAAACAGACGTCTGGTAAAAATATGGCGCAAGTATGGATTAAAAGGAGTTGCCTTTCTTACACCTGTTTTCTTTAGCCCCATTATTGGAACAGTAATGGCCGCTTCATTTGGAGAAACCAAGCAACGTATTTTCTTTTATATGCTGGGAAGTGCCCTCTTCTGGGGCGTTATATTTTCTGTGTTCATTCAGCAAATAAACTCATTCGTCTTTCATAGATAAGCTGTACTTCTCATTTTTTCCAGCAGGATATCAAAGCGAAATACTAAATCAGAAAATGAAAAATCAAGGTATATTTGCCAGTAGAATATACGTGTAAAAAATTTATCCAATCCCAACAAGCCTCCATGAAGCTCTGGCAAAAAGATTATCCACTGAACCAAAAAATTGAAACTTTTACCGTAGGCAAAGACCGCGAATTAGACTTGTACCTGGCAGAATTTGATGTATTGGGTTCCCTGGCACATACACAAATGCTGCAAACCATTGGATTGCTGACAAAAGACGAACTCGAAGATCTGCAGAAAGAGCTTAAAAACATATATAAAGACATTCAAAATGGGAACTTTGCAATCGAATCTGGGGTAGAAGATGTTCATTCGCAGGTTGAATTGCTTCTAACCAGAAAACTGGGAGAAACCGGCAAAAAGATTCATAGCGGACGTTCACGCAACGATCAGGTTCTGGTAGACCTCAAGTTATTTATGCGCAACCGCTTGCAGAGAGTGGTAAAGGAAACCTTGCAATTGTTCCATTTGCTATTGGAATTAAGCGACCGTCACAAAGATATACTCTTACCAGGATATACGCACTTACAAATCGCCATGCCTTCCTCATTTGGGCTGTGGTTTGGTGCCTATGCTGAAAGTCTGCTCGATGATATGCAACTATTGCAGGCAGCTTATAAAATTACAAATAAAAATCCCCTGGGTTCCGGCGCTGGCTATGGTTCATCTTTTCCACTCAACCGCACCTTAACTACCCAACTACTGGGGTTTGAATCTATGCATTATAATGTGGTGTATGCCCAGATGAGCCGTGGTAAAACGGAACAAACCGTGTGTACAGCGCTTGCCTCTGTCGCTTCTACACTTGCCAGAATGGCAATGGATATTTGCCTGTACAATAGCCAGAATTTTGGTTTCCTTACCCTTCCCGATGAATTGACTACCGGTTCCAGTATTATGCCGCATAAGAAAAATCCGGATGTAGCTGAACTGTTACGAGGACGTACCAACCGTTTGAAAGTATTGCCGCAGGAATTCAACCTGCTTCTTACTAATCTGCCTTCCGGCTACCATCGCGATTTGCAATTGACCAAAGAAATTATGATGCCGGCTTTTGAAGAGTTGCTGAGTTGCCTGGAAATTACACATTTTATGCTGGCACATATCCAGGTAAAACAAAATATTCTCCAGGATGAAAAATACGCCTATCTCTTTAGTGTAGAACGGGTGAATGAACTGGTATTGCAAGGTATTCCTTTCCGGGAAGCATATCAGCAGGTAGGCAAAGAGATTGCTTCAGGCAGTTACAAATCCTCTACAGATATTCACCATACGCATGAGGGCAGTATTGGAAACTTATATAATAAGCAGATTAAAACTGAAATGGAACGTGTTATAGCAAATTTTAACTTTCAGGCATATGAATCTGCTATTTCCAGACTTGTAGAATAAACTTCTTTATACTTTACAATTATTCTGCATATGGCTTTATCTGCGTAAATTGCAGGGAATGCTACCTAAACAAACAGATTATATTATTGTAGGCCAGGGCATAGCCGGAACCGTACTTGCTTATACACTGATCAGCCAGAAAAAAAAGGTACTGATTATAGATGATTCCAATCCGGATACATCCTCTAAAGTTGCCGCTGGTATTTTTAACCCAGTCACTGGTAAAAGGCTGGCCAGAACCTGGCAAGCTGGGTTGATCTTTCCATATCTTTATCAGTTCTACCAACAGATGGAGCAAACATTAGGTATATCTATACTCCATTCCAGAGATATTTACCGGCCTTTTACTTCTATTGAAGAGCAAAATGCCTGGACAGCCAAAACCTCCTCTCCGGAACTATCAGCATATACCAGTACTCAATTCGATACAAGCGCTTACACGTCAGGCATTCATAATCCGTTTGGAGGCCTTGAAATCAAAGGAGCAGGGTTTGTAAATGTTGGGCTGATGTTGGAGGCAGCAAAAAAATACTTTTTGCAGGGTAATATGTACACAGAACAGCCTTTTACATATGAGGATATTGTGCTGGAAAATGATAAAGTAAGCTGGCAAGGTATAGAGGCAAAAAAAATTTTATTTTGTGAGGGTACTTTTGTGTCCCAGAATCCGTACTTCAACTGGCTGCCTTTTAATGAGGTAAAAGGCGAATTATTAACGCTAAAGATGCCAGGTCTTCAAACAAACAATATCATTAATCAAGGGGTTTTCGTATTGCCTCTTGGAAATGATATGTACAAAGTAGGCGCTACTTATAAGTGGGACAATCTTGATTGGGAAACCACTTTGCAGGCTCGTGAAGAACTGGAAGATAAATTAGCCAGATTGATAAAGTTACCTTATAGAATAACTGGGCAACAGGCAGGCATTCGTCCGGCGAGTGAAGACCGCAGGCCTTTTCTCGGGTTACATCCGGAACATCCGGCACTTGGCATTTTCAATGGATTAGGTACAAAAGGGGTTTCACTGGCTCCTTTTTATGCCCGGCATTTCTATGAACACCTGGAAGAAGATAAAGAATTAGACAAAGAAACGCACATAAATCGCTTCTTTTCGTTATATTACAAATCCACTAATTTGAACAATCACCTTTTATAACATATGTTTAATAAGCTTATCAAAAGCATACTTTTTACGGTTTTGCTAAGTTTTTTTGCTCATCAGGCTTTGCCTCAGAATACCTGGGAAACGTTTGGCAGAAACCGGGTACAGCATAAAAATTTTAACTGGAAAATGCTGTCAACCACCAATTTTGAAATATTCTTTTATCAAGAAGGTACGGAGATTGCCAATTTTGCTGCCCGGTACGCCGAATCTGACTTCGACCGTATTGCCGATATGCTGGGATATACTCCCTATTCCAAAACCAAGATTTTCATTTACAATTCTATTACCGACCTGCAACAAAGCAATGTGGGCCTGGAAGACGATAATTTTGTAAGTGGCGGACAAACCAATTTCATTAAATCCAGGGTAGAAATTCCGTATACTGGTAGCCAGGCAGATTTTAAGAAAGAACTCAGCCTGGGAATTGCCCGCATTTTTATTACAGAAATGATGTTTGGCGGAAGCTTGCGGGATATGGTGCAAAGTTCTTACCTGCTTACTTTACCGGAATGGTTTATGTCTGGAGCGGCTGCTTATGTAGCTGAAGGATGGAGCCTGGAAATGGATGATTATATGCGGGACGCTGTAGTAAATAAAAATTTACGCAAGCCCTCTGTATTAGCTGGCGACCGGGCCGTTCTGACAGGCCAATCTATCTGGAACTTTATTGCTGAACGATATGGACGCTCTAATATTTCCAACATCCTGAATCTTACCCGTATCATCCGCAATGAAGAAAGCAGTATTGCCAGCACCTTGGGTATTTCTTATAACCAGTTTATTGGCGAGTGGCGAAAATATTATACGTCAATGTCTGGTACAGTAACCGGTGCCTATCAATTACCTCAACCTGATTTTATTGTCCGTAAGAACAAGCGGAATAAGTTTTTATACAACCAGATGGCCATTAGCCCTGATGGAAAATATATGGCTTATTCTGAAAACAATAAAGGACGTTATAAAATAAATATCCGCGAAACTGGTAGAAAAAGAGGCAAAACTATCATGATGGGTGGATCTAAAGTTATTAATCAACGCATAAATCCTAATATACCGCTGGTAGACTGGAGAAATAATACAACACTTGCTGTTGTTCATGTGAAAGAGGGAAAGAACCTGTTAAGTTTGTATGACATAAATTCCCGGAGGCTGCCTCGTAAAAAAGTAAGAAAATCTCTGGAGAGCTTCAATCAGATACAGGCTTTCGATATTTCCGATGATGGATCAGCCATGGTACTGAGTGCTTCCCGCAACGGCCGCAATGATGTATTTGTATTCGACTTAAACAGGAATTCAATTAAGCAGATTACCAATGACTTGTATGATGATATAGATCCGCAGTTTATGCCTAATTCTACTACGGCTATTGTCTTTAGTTCTAACCGTAGCAGTGATTCCTTACAATTAAACCGTACCGGCTTCCAGCTTATCGAGAAAGATTTCGATTTATTTCTATATGATCCGGCCACATCCGCTACTACCATCACCAGAATCGCCGGATCTTCAGGTAATGAGACACAGGCAATTGCAGCAGATAACACCATTTTTTATCTCAATGATGAGAATGGTATCAAAAACTTGTACAAGTACAGTTCAGGAGATAAAACTGTAGTACAGATAAGTGGTTTTCAGCAGAATATTCAATCGTATGACCTGCACCTGCCATCCAATGGTTTGGCGTTCCTGACTATTAAAAATGGAAACAATTACATAGGTTTTGACGCAGGTCATGATTTTACTACTGCTTCTTCTATCGTTAGAACCAGGCGAACCGAAATGCTGGATGACCGCAATGGAACAGCACCTGCCAGCACCATTACAACACCAACCAATACAGAGCCTTCTGGTATAAGAAAAGATTCTCTTACAGTCCCGGTAGCCAGCAAATTGGATCTGGAAGAGGGTGAAGTTGATACTGATAACTATCAGTTTGATGCCGATGTAAAGAAACCTAAAGATGATACTGACAACCGCAACCGCCGTACTTTATTAAATCCTCCGATTGCCAACAATGCCCGTAAACAAAATATATCAGTACAAGGGCCTTTTCCCTATCAGAGCCGTTTTAGTGCCAACAATATTATTTCTTCTGTATTGATTGATCCCTTAAGGGGTTTGGGTGTATTGTTCACCATTAATATGAATGATATTCTGGAAGACCATAAAATTTATGGCGGTATGTTGGGCATTACTGATTTACGCAGCAGTAACTTTTTTGGCGAATACCAGTATCTGAAAAACCGCATAGATTTTGGTGTGCGATTCGATAAAAAAACTATTTTCCAGAGCAAGGAGAATGTTTATCAGCGCTATACTTTAAATAAAGTGCAGCTTAGTGCATCTTATCCATTTAACGTTTCCAGTAGGGTTACTCTGGCTCCTTTTTATGCAGCTACCAGATTTACTGAAACTGGCTTAAGTCCGCAACAGATAGGGCTGGGAGATAAAAATACTTCTTTTGCTGGTATACGGGCAGAATACGTATTTGACAATACTACTGTAAACGGCTTAAATATGATTGAAGGGACCAGGATGAAAATCCGTTTTGAAAATTACCAGGCCATTAATAATCCTTCCCAGAGTTTTGATAACCTGACTATTGATCTGCGCAACTATAAAAAAATTCATAGGGACATTATTTTTGCAACCAGACTAGCTTATGGGCAATTTGGCGGTAGAGATAAAAAGAACTACCTGCAGGGTGGAATGGATAACTGGATTTTTAACCAGAAGCAAGACCATGATAGAGGTAATCCCCTGGATATTGCTTCTACCTACGATAACCGGGACCTGCTTTTTATAGAGTTTGTTACACCTCTTCGTGGATTTAACTATAACAAGTTATTTGGCAATAAATTTTTATTATTTAATGCTGAATTCAGATTTCCTGTTATCAAGTACTTCTACCGGGGACCTATTACTTCTAACTTCTTCAAGAACCTGCAACTAGTGGCCTTCACCGATATTGGAGCCGCCTGGACAGGTAAAGGTCCATTCAGCAGACAGAACAGTTTAAATACCATTGTAAGAGGCGGAAATGGCAATGCGTTCGAGGCTTCTGTAACTAACTTCAAAAACCCATTCTTATCCGGACATGGTGCTGGTATACGTACCTTGTTACTGGGTTATTATGTAAAATTCGATGTAGCGTGGGGAGTAGAAGATTTTGTTCCGAGCGGTCCAAAATACTACCTCACATTCGGGTATGATTTCTAATTGGCATAGATAATTACAGTATAAAAGTAAAGGGGTTTATCAATATTGATAAGCCCCTTTACTTTTATACTGTAAAAAACAATTAACGCTATTTTAAATACGGCTACCTTTAAAAACAAAGTGCGTAAAGAATAAGCAAGGAAAATTGAATTATTCAAAATGTAAATAAATCCCGGTCAATAAAACCAGGATTTATTTTAGCTAACATGGAAAAGCCTTTTAAGTTGATAGTAAAGTCTTGTTTCATCAACATATCATTTTTATTATTTAACTAAAAGCTGGCTGCCATTAAGCAGGCCATTACATCATGCAAAAGTGTATATTATAAAGGCGTCCGTACCGGAATTAATTATTAATTGAACCGGCTTTCCCATAAATCAAACAATTAGTTAACTCCTGATTTTTGGAATTATTGTCTATTGCTGAAAAATATTTTGTATTTTTTTTTAGCTACTTATTTTTTACACCTAAAACACCTCTCTAAAATGGTTCATAGAGCAGTAAGTTTATTATTGAAAGTCAGATGACAAATAGCTAATACAGCATCTATGGCGGAAAATGTTAAGATGTTTTAATGATTAAAACACTCTATAATACAACTAGTTAGCTGCAAAGTAAATAGTTAAGTATTTTATTAAACAGTGTTATTTTTCCAATCCGGCTACATAACCATCCGGAGCGCCCATCGCACTATACACAACAGATTGTATTTTTTCTCTGACTTTGTAACGGGCTAATTTTGTATTATTAACAGTTGGATACACCCGGTTAGATAAGAAAATATAAATGAGGTCTTCATCTGGGTCTACCCAAACACAAGTGCCGGTAAATCCTGTATGACCAAATGCATTGGCCGAAATAAGTGTAGATACATTTTCGCCGGGTTGCAATTTATCCCAGCCTAAACCTCTTTTGTTATTTGGCTGTTGAGTTTTGGTAAATAGAGGAACTATTTGATCCGACAAATACTGCTTACCGCCATAAAATCCGTTTTGTAAGTTCATCTGCATTAACACTGCCAGATCATTAGCCGTACCAAATAATCCTGCATGGCCGGCAACGCCACCCATTAAAGCCGCCTCCTGGTCATGTACGGTACCTCTCACGAGAACTCCTCTGAATCTGTTGTCCATTTCCGTAGGGGCAATGTTATTTACATCAAATGTATGTAAGGGGTTAAAGGTGAGTTCATCCAAACCAAGAGGCTGGTAGAAAGTCTGATTTAAATAGGTATCCAGAGGTTGCTCAGCCAAACGTTCTACTACTTGCTGTAATATGTCAAATCCTATATCGCTGTACCGGAAGGTATATTTTTTATGAGGAGATGGTTTCTTTAATAATCTGGATTGAAGTGTCCATTGCCAGAGAGAATCTTTCAATGAAGCAATGCCATACAAACCGGGGGCAACCATAACTGGGTGATCGGGGCCAGATTTTGTACTATAATAGGAAGAATCCAGACCTGATTCAGTTTTTGTTTTAGTCCAGTGATCCTGGAAAGCCAGTAAACCAGCCTGGTGCAATAAGAGATCGCGAATAAACATATCCTCTTTATTGGTATTTTTTAACTCAGGGAGGTAATAGGAAGCTTTCTGGTTTATATCTAATTTACCTTGTGCATCCAGTGACATGACGGCCTGTAAAGTAGCAGCCACTTTTGTAACTGAGGCTAGATCGTATATGGTATGAGTAGTAACAGGAGTTTTCTCTTCATAGGTTAAATGCCCATATGCTTTTTCGAATACGACTTTTCCATTCTTTGCTACCAATACCTGCGCTCCTGGCATTACTCCGTCCTGAATGTAATTGTCTACCATATCATCAATCCGCCGGAGTGTAGCAGAATGTAAACCAACCTGCTCAGGAATGCTATAGCCTAAACGCTTCAATGATACTGTGTTTACACCATCTCCTGCTTTTAGCCCGGCTGTTACTGTAACCGGAAGTTTCCCACTGGCAGGAATGGCGCCGAATAGGATCTGAGGTACAATCTTTTGAGTAATGCTGTTATTGTCATAGGCACAAACCAGGTTTTCTACCCTATCGAAATACTTCAAACTATAAGGAGAACCAAACACCGCCAACACTACATCAGTTTTAGTCCGGAGGCGTTCGATGAGTGTACGGGAAGCTTGAGAAATACCATAGGCTTGTAATGCAGACGAATTTACATTATGGAGGCCGATAATTACCACTTTATAGTTACCCAAAGTGGATAATAAAGTCTCAGATTCTTTTTCACTTATCTCTTTACCAGCTACAGCAAAGTGTTGAAATGAAGTATATTTAGATAAGTAGTTTTGAAATGTATTACCCTTAGGTTCTCCAATAGTTAAAGAAGCAAATGTCAGGGTATCCAGATTACGGAAAGGCAGCAACGTTTGCTTATTTTTTACTACAGTTATAGCCTTTTCATATAAGTTATATTGCAATAGCAATGATGCAGGGTTGGTTAATTCCTTTTCAAGTCCGGAAACAGGCGTAATTCTGTTATCAAGCAACTGAGCCGCCTTATTATTAGCTTGTGAGTCAAGTGCGCCAATACGTAAAGGGATAATTATAGGATTTGCATCCTGTTGCAAAAAAGGCAAAGGAAAAAACAGCAAATCATTTAAGGAAGCTTCTGTGTTGCGTTGCTGTATAGTTGTAAATGGCTGAGTATTGCTAGTAAGTACTATTTGTTTTGACGGAACAGAATGGGAAGAGATAAACGCTAAATCACTTTGCAGCCTTATTGATTTAACAGAATTAAAAGAGGAGATGATCTGTTTATGAAAACATCCAAAAAAGACAATTAAGATAAAAGCTGGCACTAATTTTTTCATTATCGGTTCAGGTAGATTTTGTTAATGTCAAACTCATTTGCCGGTAAATTTCCTTCCGGAAAATGAGCACTTTAACAAATAATCTTTAAACAATTCTGATGCCAGCTTGCTGTGTAAATGCAATAAAAACAATATTAAATCCAAAAATTTAATATTACTCTAGAAATACCTGATGTTGAGAAAAATAACGAGGATAAATTTGCAGTAAATCTTTCTTATGCGCCTTTGGATACTTCCATCATTGATAGAATATCATCTACATACTCACGTGAATTGGAAAGACGGGGTACTTTATGCTGGCCACCTAATTTATTTCTTTTTTTCATCCATTGATAAAAAGTCCCTTCCTGTACACTATGGACGAGTGGAAGTTGCAGGGCTATATCTTTGTAGCGTTTGGCATCATAATCTGAATTAATCTCACGCAGTGTAGCATCCAGTACATGAATAAACTGCTTAAGGGAAGAGGGTTCTTTCACAAATTCTATGATCCACTCATGGCCTCCTTTTCCGGATGTTTCCATATATATTGGAGCTGCAGTAAAATTGCTAATAATAGCGCCGCTTTCCTGGCATGCTTTGGTGATAGCCTGTTCAGCATTTTCCACCATTAATTCTTCGCCAAAGGCATTGATAAAGTGTTTGGTACGCCCACTGATCCGGATACGGTACGGAGAGAGTGAGGTAAATTTAACAGTATCCCCAATGTTATACCGCCATAATCCACTATTGGTGCTAATTATCAGCGCATACACTTTATTTAATTCCACTTCTCCCAAGGTAAGCATTTTGGGATGCTCCTTATCCATTTCTTCCACCGGGATAAACTCGTAAAACACGCCATAATCCAGCATCAGCAGCATATCTGCAATATCCGACTGATCCTGTATGCCAAAAAATCCTTCAGATGCATTGTATATTTCAACATATTTCATGTGGGGCGAAGGTATCAATTGCTGAAAAACCGCACGATAAGGAGTAAACGATACTGCTCCATGGGCAAAAATTTCCAGATTTGGCCATACTTCCAGAATATTGCTTTTGCCAGTTATTTCCAGAATTTTCTGCAACAACACAATGGTCCAGGTAGGCACACCTAAAATACTGGTTACATTCTCCTGTGAAGTAACTTTAGCCATCTTCTCGAGTTTTTCTTCCCACTCATTCATCAAAGCTATCTCCAGACCGGGCGTACGAATAAACTGCGCCCAGATAGGCAGGTTTTTCATTACCACTGCTGATACATCTCCATAATATACGTCCGGATTCTCCTGGCTCAGCTGATAACTACCGCCAATCGCTAAACCTTTGCCTACAAAAACTTTAGTATCTGGATTATTGTTTACATAAACCGTCATTAGATCTTTGCCGCCTCTGAAATGGCAATCTTCGAGAGCTTCCGTAGAAACCGGAATAAACTTACTACGGGCATTGGTGGTACCTGAGGATTTAGCAAACCATTTAATTTCCGAAGGCCACAACAAATTTTGTTCGCCCTTCATCAACCGGTCTATGTATGGAAATATTTCTTCGTATGAAGAAAGAGGTACTCTTTGCTGATACTCTTTTACCGATGTAATGGAAGCATAATGATATTTTCTCCCCCACTCGGTTTGTTGCGCTGTATGAATCAGTTTTTTAAACTGTTCAGCCTGCACTTCCAGTGGGTTTTTCATGAAAAGCTCTATCTGGGAGATACGCTTTTTCATGATCCATGTCATAATTGTATTTAATAGCTCCATTCGGTGGTTATTGTCACTGCAAATTGGTTGGTAGTATTTGTTTAATTGCTTTGTATATAGTTATATTTTTCTTCGTAATTCAAAATGTTTCCCTAAATACACCCTTCGTACTTCTTCATTTGAAGCTAAATCTTCAGGAGTGCCTGAGATCAACGTTTTCCCTTCATACAGTAAGTATGCCCTGTCGGTGATAGACAAAGTTTCGTCCACATTATGATCTGTAATCAAAATGCCAATATTTTTGTTTTTCAGTTTAGCAACAATTCCCTGAATTTCTTCTACTGCAATCGGATCTACACCAGCAAAAGGCTCATCCAGCAATACAAACTTTGGATCTACGGCTAAAGCTCTGGCGATTTCCGTTCTGCGGCGTTCCCCACCAGATAACACAATTCCCAGGTTCTTGCGTACATGTGTCAGACGAAATTCTTCCAGCAATTGTTCGGTTTTTTCTTTCTGAAACTGCTTTGGCTTTCCGGTCATTTCTAGTACCGCCAAAATATTTTCCTCTACTGTTAATTTTCTGAATACTGATGCCTCCTGTGCCAGATACCCTAAGCCTTTTCTGGCTCGTTTGTACATGGGAAGCTTAGTTATATTTTCATCGTCGAGAAAAATATCACCAGCGTTTGGTTTGATCAAACCTACGATCATATAGAAAGTAGTAGTTTTGCCAGCACCATTTGGGCCAAGCAAGCCTACAATTTCACCTTGTTGTACCTGCACAGAAACATTATTGGCTACTGTTCTGCTGCCATATTTCTTTAATAGATTTTCTGACCGTAATAGCATAGATTACTAAGTTATGGGTATTGTAGAAGGAGGTTCGCTATATATTTAAACGAACAATGTGTACCCAATAACTATTCCACTTCGTAAAATTTAATATCCTTAATTAAAAGCTGCAACGATTTATTATCTCTGAAATTGTTTTCTACTACCTGATAACATAACCTGAAAGGTTTACCTATGCTTACTTTTTCATAAAAAGCCGCCATACCAAAACCAATTGCTTCAAAAACCGGTGAATCTTCCTGGTAGACAGATATTTTCAGGTGCATATCTTTCAATACTCTGGCATTATCTCTGGCATATACCTTTTCAGACACAAATACTGGCTGCATATTCTCAGGCCCGAAAGGCTCCATTTGCTTAATCACATTATAAAATTTGTAGTTGATCTGATTCAGGTTAAGCGCAAGGTCTATTTCTACTGGCGGAATGAGTTGATCTTCGGTAATTTTACTGGCCACTACCTGTTCAAATTTTTGCCGGAAGGCAGCTACATTTTCAATTTTCAATGTGAGTCCGGCTGCATACATATGTCCTCCAAATTGCTCCAGCAATTCCGAGCACTCTTCGATGGCATTATATACATCAAAACCAGGTACCGAACGGGCAGAACCGGATGCTTTGCTATGCGATTCAGTAAGAATAATAGTGGGCCTATGGTATTTTTCTATACAACGGGAAGCCACAATGCCAATTACTCCTTTATGCCAGTCATTTTTAAATAGTACAGTTGTTTTATTTTCTTTAGATAAACCGTCTGCTTCAATCATGCTTAGGGCTTCTTTCGTAATATGCGTATCAAAGCCCTGTCGATCCCGGTTATTCAGGTTTATTTCTCTGGCATATTCTTCTGCTTCTATTTTTGAATGAGATAATAGTAAATGAACCGCTGCATGAGCATGTGCAATTCTGCCAGCCGCATTTATCCTGGGTCCCAGGCCAAAAACAACATTCGAAATAGTAAGTTTTTTCTCAAATCCTGCAATTTGTATGAGTGCCTGTAAACCAGGACGAGGATTGCTGTTCAGGAGTTGAAGACCATAATAAGCCATCACCCTGTTTTCGCCGGTAATAGGCACAATATCGGAAGCAATACTCACGGCCAGTAAGTCCATAAATGGATACAGCTTATCGAGCGGAATACTGTTCTGCATACAGAATCCCTGTAGCAGTTTAAATCCTACACCACATCCGGAAAGTTCTTTATATGGATATTGACAATCGCTACGCTTAGGATCTAACACAGCATAGGCTTGTGGCAAATGCAGATCAGGCCGGTGATGGTCGCATATAATGAAATCAATTCCTTTCTCTGTTGCATATTCTACTAACTGGGCAGATTTAATTCCGCAATCCAGGGTAATCATTAAAGAAGCCCCTTGCTCATATGCCCAGTCAATGCCGGTTTGAGAAACACCGTAGCCTTCTTTATAGCGGTCGGGGATATAAAACAACAAATTGTTATAGAATGTACGCAAAAACCCATAAAACAACGCAACAGAAGTAGTTCCATCCACATCATAATCGCCGTACACTACAATTTTCTCATGTGTGTAAATGGCCTGTACCAAACGTTCAACTGCTTTATCCATGTCCTTCATCAGGAACGGATCATGTAACTGGTCGAGGGTAGGCCTGAAAAAATTTCTGGCTTCCTCAAAGCTATGAACCCCTCGTTGTGTCAGTAAAATAGCCAGCGATTCAGGTACATGAATGCTTTTACTTAACTGTTCAATAATTTCTTTGGGAGGTAGAGGTTTAAATATCCAGCGCTTTTCCATAATATGCAAAATAACAAATAAACTTTGAATAGTGACTCATCAGAAATGAATAATGATATTCCTCTTAAGGTCACTATTCAGAGTGGCAGTGTATGGCTTACTTTCAAAGTAAGGTTTTGTGCCATGTTGGCAGAAATTATTGGTTTGGCAAAAAAATTGAAGATTGTTTGCGGAAAATCCAAAGGCATAATATTGGCAAATATGGAACAGGAAAAAGATAAAACAGACGAGAAAGAAGTACTTACTGAGAATACTCAGCCACAAAATACAGATAATGGAGAAGATTCAGCTCCTGCCGATGCCTCCACCCTTGGCAAGCTGACTGCTGAATTAGCAGAAACTAAAGATAAATATATGCGCTTATACGCTGATTTTGAAAACTTCAGAAGGCGTACTTCCAAAGAAAAACTGGAGTATATGAAATCTGCCAGTGAAGATGTAATTAAAGCGATACTACCTGTACTGGACGATTTTGAAAGAGCTCAAAAATCACTTGTCTCCCAAGAGGGTAGCGATCCGGCCAAAGAAGGCATACAGCTCATATATAATAAACTATATAAGACCCTGGAGCAGAAAGGCTTAAAACCGATGGAATCTATCGGTAAATCTTTCGACCTGGAACTGCATGAGTCTATTACACAAGTACCTGCCCCTAGTGAGGATTTAAAAGGTAAAATTATAGATGAGGTTGAAAAAGGGTACTTTTTGCATGACAAAGTAATCAGGTTTGCAAAAGTCATTATAGGTTCATAATTATTTATTAAATATATTCAGCAAATCTGAATTACTATCAGGAAGTCATGGCTAAGAGAGATTATTACGAAGTGCTGGGCGTAAGCAAATCGGCACCCGTAGATGAAATAAAGAAGGCATACCGGAAGATTGCTATTAAATACCATCCGGATAAAAATCCTAATGATCCTACTGCTGAAGATAAGTTTAAAGAAGCAGCTGAAGCGTATGAGGTACTAAGCAGTCCGGAGAAAAAACAACGCTATGACCAGTTTGGGCACCAGGGTGTAAATGGTAATGGTTATGGGGGTGGCAGTATGAACATGGAAGATATTTTCTCCCAGTTCGGCGATATTTTTGGCGGAGGTGGTGGCAGCCCATTTGATAGTTTCTTTGGGGGTAGTGGTGGCGGAGGCCGTAGAGTCCGTAAAGGAACCAACCTGCGTATTAAACTAAAACTGGATTTACAGGAAATTGCCAATGGTGTAGAAAAGAAAATCAAAGTAAAACGCCATGTAACTTGTAACATTTGCGGTGGGAATGGCGCTAAAAACGGAAGTTCTCTGCAAAACTGTTCGACTTGTGGTGGCTCAGGTCAAGTGAGAAAAGTAGTCAATACAATGCTCGGCCAGATGGTATCTACCACCACCTGTAGCACCTGTAATGGAGAAGGTAAGATCGTAACCGATCGTTGTGATGCTTGCCATGGCGAAGGAAGAACATTGCAGGAAGAGGTAATTCCAATTAAAGTTCCGGCTGGCGTTGCTGAAGGAATGCAGCTTTCTATGAGTGGAAAAGGTAATGTACCTCTGCGTGGGGGTGTTCCTGGTGACCTACTTATTGTAATTGAAGAAACAGAAGATGAATTATTAAAACGGGATGGACAGAATGTGATATTTGATTTGTATGTCAATTTTGCCGATGCTGCGTTAGGCACTACAGTGGAAGTACCAACTATTGAAGGGAAGGTAAAAATAAAAGTAGATCCTGGTACTCAAAGTGGTAAAATTCTGCGATTGAAAGGAAAAGGTATTAAAGATATTAACGGCTACAATAAAGGCGACCAGCTCATTCATGTAAACATCTGGACACCTAAACAATTGACCCGTGAAGAAACCGTGCTTCTGGAGCGTTTAAGGGAATCGGCAAACTTTATTCCTAATCCTGGAAAAAACGAAAAAGGTTTCTTCGAAAAGATGAAAGAATTTTTTCAATAAGCTTTTCAAATAATAAAATTCAAAAGCCGCATAATTAATTATGCGGCTTTTGAATTTTATAGGGTTAACTCTATAAGGCAATCAAGCCTTCAATAGCCGATGCCTTTTTATACACATCTATTACTTCCTGACTCGACCGCATAAATATTTGTGCGGTCAGGCTTACATAATTTCCGTTTTTGGATTTCCTGGCAGATAATTCGTGTTTTTTAAACATATCTATTACCTTTTCCTGCTTAGCTTCCGGAACTATAAATTTAAACATGTATAACATAGGCCAAGAGTACTGCTCATCCAGTTTCTCTTTCAGGCTATCATATATGTGATCTTTCACTGGTATTCCTTTCTTATTTTAGTATAAACATCATTTTTACCTGAGATAGTGCCCTGCTTATAGAATAATTTATATAGAAACCGGACTCTAAGCCTTTTTTACAAAATTCTGTAACTAATCTTTTTCCACTTCGTTCAATTAAACATAATAAAATGAATTAAGTCTGATTGTTTTCATAAGTAGTGTTGTGAATTGACTTAAATTTGTTGTTTAGTTTATCTGTAAAGAGCAATGCAGTATTCTGTATTGCTCTTTCTTTTTGTACCCTTAAAAGGAAGATAATCATTCTCACATTGAAAACATAAAAAAAGGACAGAAATAATCTGTCCTTATATGTACTAAATAAATCTCTTTTTAAAGGTTATTTCACTGGGTAAATATCTTAAAAGTATCATTGGCAATAGCAAACACCATCAGACTGAGCAGTATAACCATACCTACTTTTTGAGCTACTTCCAGGAATTTATCTGAAGGACTCCTACCAGATACAATCTCGTACATGAGAAACATCACATGGCCTCCATCGAGAGCTGGAATAGGCAGAAAATTCATAAATGCCAGTATCATAGAAAGTAGACCTACAATATACCAGAACCGCTCCCATACCCAGGTACCACCAAAGAATTGTGCAATACCAATAGGGCCGCTCAAAGATTTGGTTGCAGAAACTTCTCCCCGGAATATTTTACCAAATGCTTTAATATTGTCGAAAACTACACCAAAAGCTTTATCAGTACCTTTTACTGCGGCCTGACCTAATGTGTAGTCGATGGTTGCAAATTTTAATAAGGGACTGTGCTGGAAACCGAGCTTACCCTCAGGTGTTAAAGTCGCTTTTAACTCTAATTCCTTGCTATCCCGAAGAACCTTTAAAGTAACTGGCTTACTCTTATTATCTCCAAGCACTTGCAGCAAATCACTGAAATAATTAACAGGGGTTTGATTCACTTGGATAATTCTGTCTCCAGCCTTCAGTCCTGCTTTTTCGGCAGGCTGATCTTTAGCTACTCTCGCTACCTCGAACGGCCCATTTGCCTCCAGAAAAGGACCAGCACTCTTTTTGTCTGACAGTTTTTCTATAAAATCATTAGGGATAGGAATGTCAATCAGTTTTCCATTCCGCTCAACAGTATAATAACTATTAGAAGCTAAAAATACTTTTGAACTCGTAACCTCATCAAAATCTGTAAACTCCTTCCCATTTACCTTTACGATTTTATCGCCATTCTGCAAACCTATTTGTTTGGCCAGATCATAAGCAACAATGCCATATTTAGCTTCGCTGGCTGGCAGGTATTTTTCACCATCAATATATACAATGGCAATAAAAATAATAATACCAGTGATCACATTCACAATAATTCCTCCCATCATCACAATTAAGCGTTGCCAGGCTGGTTTAGAGCGGAATTCCCAGGGTTTAGGTTCTTCTGACAGCTTGTCTGTATCGAGAGATTCATCTACCATACCTGATATTTTTACAAACCCCCCTAAAGGTACCGCTCCCAGCGAATACTCCGTTTCACCATATTTAAACCCAAAAAGTTTAGGTGGAAATCCAATTGAATATTGTTCTACACGCATGCCAAATGCTTTAGCAGCGATGAGGTGGCCAAATTCATGTAGTCCTACCAGAATTGACAGACCCAGTATCAGCTGGCCTGCCATAATTAATGCTTCCATTGATTAATTTAAATTGTTAAAACCTATTACAATACAAACCTGAACGTTTACTTCACTGTTTTAAGGTCTGTCATAGCTGCCGCTATTTTCCGGGTTTCCACATCTGTATTCACATAATCTTCGTACTGTGGATTAGCAAGATACGGGATTTTTGCCATACAACTGGCAATCACATCTGAAATTTCCAGGAAACCTATCTGGTCTTGCAAAAATGCTGCCACCGCTACTTCATTGGCCGCATTGATAATACATGGCACATTTCCACCTTGTTCCAGCGCTTTAAAAGCCAGTGCCAGATTTACGAATGTTTCAGTGTCGGGCTTTTCAAAAGTGAGAGAGGGGTATTTACTGAAATCAAATCTGGGGAAATCAGACTTCAACCGCTGCGGATAACTTAATGCAAATTGAATGGGAATGCGCATATCTGGCAATCCCATTTGTGCCTTAATCGAGCCATCTTCAAACTGCACCATCGAATGAATAATGGATTGAGGATGTACGACTACCTCGATCTGCTCTGCCCTTACATTGAATAACCACTTGGCTTCGATCACTTCCAGCCCTTTGTTCATCAATGTAGCTGAATCTATAGTGATTTTCGCACCCATGGCCCAGTTCGGGTGTTTTAATGCCTGCGCTTTGGTTACTGTTTTTAAAAACTCCTTGTTTTTTCCCCGGAAAGGTCCGCCAGATGCAGTGAGAATGATTTTTTCTATGAGATTATGAAACTCCCCTACCAGGCACTGGAAAATAGCGGAATGTTCGGAATCTACCGGATAAATATTTACACCATATCTGGCAGCTAAACTGGTGATGAGTTCTCCGGCAACTACAAGTGTTTCTTTATTGGCTAAAGCGATTGGTTTCCCAGCTTGTATGGCTTTAATAGTTGGTTGTAAACCGGCATATCCCACCAGGGCAGTCAGCACTATATCTATGCTCTCCATCTGAACCACCGAATTCAGAGATTGTATGCCGCTGTATACTTTTATGCCATGTGGATCTAAAGCTGCAAAAACTTTATCGTATAGCTTGTCATTGCAAATCACCACCGTATTAGGTTGGAAAACAATACTTTGTTCAATCAGCAGGTCAGCGTTGTTTTGAGCCGTTAATACTTCAACTTCAAACTGTTCCCGGTTGGTTGCAATCACTTCCAGGGCTTGTGTACCAATGGAGCCTGTTGAACCCAAAATGGCTATATGTCTTTTTTTATTGCCTGTCATGTGTGGCTTAAATTCACTTTGTAAGGTGCTACATTCATCTTAACACTTTGCCCAAACCTATTCTTATAGATTACCTAGCTTATACTGCTGCAATTCATCTGCAATTACCCTGTCGTTAGACAAACGGGGCACTTTATTCTGGCCTCCCAGCTTGCCTTTAGATTTCATATATGAACGAAAGGCATCTTTTTGCAATGGTGTAATTTTAAGATTTTTTAAAATATTTCCTACAATCAGATCGTCATAATATGAATTGAGTTGCTGTAAGTGTGCATTGAGGTCTTTTTCAAACACAGGCATATTATCAGGCATTCTGGCAAATTCAACCAGCCACTCGTGGTGAGGTAAACCTAATTCAGGTGTTACTTGCGGCGCTACCGTAAACTCAACCAGTTCTACTTCCGGATGCCGTTTCATGGTATGTTGCATTGCTTTTTCTACCTCCTCCCCTATTACATGCTCACCAAAGGCTGAGATAAAATGCTTGATCCGGCCGGAAACAATTAATCTGTATGGATTTTTAGACACAAATTTAACCGTATCGCCAATGGAATAAGCCCATAAACCGGCGTTGCTGCTAATGACTAAGGCATAATTTTTACCTAATTCAACTTCACCAATGGTAAGCCTGGTAGGGTTCTCATTGAAATATTCTTCGGCCGGAATAAATTCATAAAAAATGCCACTATCCAATAAAAGTAATAAGCCTTCTGCCTGCTGTTTATCCTGAAAAGCAAAAAATCCTTCCGATGCCGGAAACAACTCTATCGAATCAATTTTTTTGCCAATGGATTCATAAATTTTTGCCCGGTACGGCTCAAAGTTTACACCTCCATATACAAATAGCTCGAAATTGGGAAATATGTCTTTCACAGGTTTTCCGGTTCTGGCTTTCAGACGGTCAAAATACATCTGCACCCAGGGAGGAATTCCGGAGATGAGTGACATATCGGCATTAATCGTTTCATCAATGATTTTCTCCAGCTTTATCTCCCAGTCTTCAATACAATTGGTTTCGTAACTCGGTTTCTGGTTGGTTCGTAGGTATCCGGGCACATGATGATTGGCAATGCCAGATAAACGGCCGGTAGGAACACCACCTTTTTCATCCAGTACCGGACTGCCGGATAGGAAAATAAGTTTCTTGTCCAGAAAGGCAGATTTACCGGTTTCATGCACATAGTTTAACAGCGCATTACGGGCAGAATTGATGTGGTTAGGAATAGATTCTTTGGTGATGGGGATGTATTTCACACCGGAAGTGGTTCCGGAGGTTTTCGCAAAATAAATAGGTTTACCTTTCCACAATACATCTGGTTTGCCCTCAATAATTTTCTTAATGTAGGGCGAAATCTGTTCGTAATCCCGGATAGGAACTTGCTTTTGAAAATCCCCATAAGAACGAATGCTGTCAAAGTGATGATCTTTTCCAAAAACGGTATGTCTGGCTTCTGCCATCAACTGATTAAACACACGTTGTTGAGTTTCTACTGGATTGGCTGCCCATTTCTGCTGCGCTCCTACCACTATCGATGCAAAAGGCTTGCTGAGTATTGCTCTGATTCCCATAATTGATTAGATGGGCAAAGTTAGGAATTTAAGCGGGTATATAAAGCTTGCACAGGAGATATGCCGGAAGCGTAGAACTGTACTGTATTATTCATATGTAAGATATTGAAAAGAACGGCAATGAATCAGTTTTAGTATATTGAATAAAACAGGTTAAAAGTGGTTTACTTGTTTTCACTCAGTTGCGCCAATAGTACAAAATCTGCTACCCCCAATTGTTCTGCCCGTTTATCCATCAACGGATGCTGAACAACCGCTTCTGGCAAAGCCAGGGGTTTTAAGGCATTGCGTAATGTTTTTCGCCGGTTATTAAATCCTTGTTTAATAAGTCTTTTGAATACCTTTTCATCACAATCCAGCTTTTCTACTGCATTCCGTTGCAGGCGGATTACTCCCGATTTTACTTTCGGCGGTGGATCAAATACATGTTCTGGTACGGTAAACTGATAGGTGATCGTATAGTAAGCCTGCAATAAAACACTCAAGATTCCATAATCCCGGTTTCCCGGAGGAGAAGCGATGCGTTCAGCCACTTCCTTTTGCAACATACAAACCACTTCCGGCACTTTGTCTTTATAATCCAGAATATGAAATAATATCTGCGAAGAAATATTGTAAGGGAAGTTACCGATGATGGCAAATGGCTCTTCAAAAAGTGTATTCAGGTTCAGGTTCAGAAAATCCCCGGAGATAATGCGCTTTTGCAATAGCGGATAGTTTTTTTTCAAATAGGCAACAGATTCTGTATCTATGTCTATTAAGTGAGTTTCATAGCTGGTATTCTGTATCAGAAAATCAGTAAGCACACCCATTCCCGGGCCAATTTCTAGTACCCGTGTATATTTCTGGTGCCCGGAAAGCAAGCCCACAATATCAGCCGCTATTTGCTTGTCAGTCAGAAAGTGCTGGCCTAAATGTTTCTTGGGTTTTACTTTCATCATTATTTTCAATTTAGCCCTGTAAAGTATCAAACAGATGTAACCTATACAACTTCTCTGCGTAATTTCTACACCCCATTCATTGCATATTTTACTATATTGCAGGCCAATATTAAAACCCGGCCTTTCTGTTGAGCTGATTTAACCTTTAAATTATACATGCTGCCTCATCTTACTTATATTGATACACTTGCCCAACAAACAGACACAGCCATACTTCTTACTAAAACAGATGTGATTGATAAGTTCTGTAAAAATTCCCAGGAAGCCGCTTATGTACAGAAATTGCTGAAAGAAGAAGGGGCTTCTGCCACTGTTAACCAGTACGAACGCCTGTTATATTTTATTAAACCTAAAAATGAACCAGCAGGTTACCGCCGCAAAGAGCAATTACGGAAAGCTGGCGCTGAATTATTCAGAAATGTACAACACTCCAAGGCGGAAACGCTGCAAATTACTTCTAACTGTAATAATCCCGACGATATACTTTCCTTTTGTGAAGGCCTGGTCTTGAGCAGCTATGAATTTCTGAAATATAAATCCGATAAAAAAGGCAACCAGCTAAAAGAAGTTTGCCTGCATGCTAATGGATTAACGGAACAAGCCGTAGAAGAATTAGCCAACTTAATTGAAGGCACTTTTATCGCCCGCGATCTGGTGAATGAGCCGGTTATCTTCCTGACCGCTGAGCAGCTGAGCAAAGAAATTACTGTATTGGGCGAACATGCAGGTTTTGATGTGGAAGTTTTCAATAAATCTAAAATCAAAAGTCTGAAAATGGGTGGTTTGCTGGCTGTGAATTTTGGAAGCCCGAACCCTCCCACCTTTAATGTGCTGGAATACAAACCAGAGAATGCCGTTAATAAAAACCCATATATTTTGGTCGGAAAAGGTGTTGTGTATGATACTGGCGGTTTAAGTCTGAAACCCACACCCAATTCGATGGATTATATGAAGAGTGATATGGCTGGTGCAGCGGCAGTAGTGGGTGCGATGTATTCTTTGGCTAAAAATAATATTCCGGCTTATGTAATCGGCCTTATTCCGGCTACTGAAAACCGCCTCGATGGAAATGCAATTACACCAGGGGATGTAATTACCATGCACAGCGGAAAAACAGTGGAAATTATGAATACCGATGCTGAAGGCCGCTTGATTCTGGCTGATGCTTTGAGTTATGCGATCAGATACAAACCTGATATAGTAATTGACCTGGCAACCCTAACTGGTTCGGCAGCACGAGCGATTGGTAAAGAGGGAATTGTATATATGGGCAATGCGCCAGATGAGATAAAGACTGAGTTTGAGAATAGCGGGAAACAAGTATACGAACGGCTGGTAGAATTTCCATTGTGGGAGGAATACAATACACAGATTGAATCCAGTATTGCTGATCTGAAGAATCTAGGAGGGCCGGATGCCGGAGCGATTACCGCAGGTAAATTCCTGGAACATTTTGTGAATTACCACTGGCTCCACCTGGACATTGCCGGAGGCGCTTTTCTCACGGCTCCTGATTCATACCGTGGGAAAAATGCAACCGGTTTAGGTGTAAGGCTGTTGTATCATTATATCAGCAACAAAGTAAAAAGCAAACAATGAGTGAATAATTTAAAAGTTTATAAGTAAAATTTAAACTTCCAAAAGATTTACTCATTCACCCAACCACTCAATCGCATATGATATGTCAGAAATCAAACCAATAGTGGGTATTACTTTAGGCGACTTCAATGGCATTGGACCAGAAGTTACGCTAAAAGCGCTGTCGAATAACAAAATCCTGAAATTGTGTACGCCGGTAATTTACGGTTCCGTAAAAGTACTTACCAAATACCGTAAGTTGCTCAACCTGGAAGAATGGACCCTTCATCCAGTAAAAAGTATAGATCAGATCAGCCCCAAGCGTACCAATGTAATCAATTGCTGGAACGAAAATATCGAAATTCAGCCTGGCAAAGTTACAGCAGAAGCTGGTCAATCCGCTTTTCTGGCGCTTAAAATGGCCGTTACAGATTTGCAAAACAAACACATTGATGCCATTGTAACAGCGCCCATTAACAAGCACAATATTCAAAGTGAAGAATTTAAGTTTGCCGGCCATACAGAATATTTTACCGAAAGTTTTGGCGTGAAAGATAGCCTGATGCTGCTGGTAAGTGAAGGCTTACGGGTTGGGGTAGTTACTGGACATATTCCTTTGCAGGGCGTGAAAGAAGCCATTACGAAAGAAAAAATCATCAGCAAAGTACAAGTATTGTTGCAAGCCTTGAAACGGGATTTTGGTATACAAAAACCCAGAGTAGCCTTGCTTGGCCTGAATCCACATGCTGGAGAAGAAGGATTGCTAGGCAACGAAGAACAGGAGATTATCTCACCAGCTATTAATGAACTGAAACAAAAAGGCAATCTGGTATTTGGACCTTTCCCGGCTGATGGATTTTTTGGCACCATGAGTTATAAGAAATTCGATGCTGTACTTGCCATGTACCATGATCAGGGACTGATTCCTTTTAAAACTATCGCTTTTGAAAATGGTATCAACTATACAGCTGGTTTACCCATCGTTCGCACTTCTCCAGATCATGGTACCGCCTATAATATTGCCGGGAAAAATGTAGCCAGCGAATCCTCTATGCGTGAAGCTATTTACCTGGCCTGCGATATTGTGAACATGCGCAGGGAAATTGTGCAGGTGTAAAGGTATTGAGGCCAATTGAAATATGAAAATACTCTTACCTATATATGTGATAAGCTAGTATTTAGCAATTTTGTATGGTTGTAAACAGAGCAATATAAAACAGATTTATCAGAATGTGTATTTGGAAAAGCATGGCAACCAATATACTCTAATTTTCGATCGGAATACTGACGAAGAGTGGCGATATTACAACGTTGATTCACTTGCCTTTAGTAAAGCGTACAATTTCCTATTCTTCGGTCGGTCAAAAGAAGATGCCGAGCAGAAGTGGTTTTACATCTCTGGGGCACCGAGAGAATTGAAGAAAGGATTTGGTGATTGGTACGATGGAGAGTTTAGAAAACATAGGCTCAACGAGATTTATAAAAATAGGAATTTGTATCAGTCGTTAACATCAACTAACAAAATATGGAATGACTAACAACGTATCATAAGACCAAATACTTCGACCAGCGACCTTTCCAAATGTAAAGCATAACCTTAATATAAGAGCATGATGTCGAGTATTTTTGAACCCTTTTGCAAATTATACAACTCTTATATATATGATTTGCGGCTTCACTCCAGAAACTAACTTAGTATAAATAACATTTCATGTTCTTCATACTTTCTAAAACTGTATTCTACTTATTAATGCCCATGACCTGGATCCTGGGCTTTTTACTGTTCGCCTTATTTACCAGAAATAAGCAGCGCAGAAGGAAATTATTAATTACCACAATAACTTTATTATTTGTATTCGGAAACGGATTTTTAATTAATGAACTGTTTTTGGCCTGGGAAATTCCAGCTACCCCTATTGCAGAATTAAGACAACCTTATGATGTAGCCATTGTGCTCACCGGAATCACCAGTATTGACCAGCAACCCAGAGACAGGGTGTATTTCGAAAAAGGGGCCGACCGTATTATGCATGCCCTGCAACTCTATAAAATGGGCAAAGTCCACCATATTCTCATTAGTGGCGGTTCGGGAAATCTGGTAGGTAGCAAAGAAAGTGAGTCTGAAGAACTGGCAGAAGTATTAAAAATGTGTGGAGTGCCGGAGACAGATATTACGATTGAAAATAAATCGAGAAATACACGGGAAAACGCGGTTTTTTCGGCCGAGGTTTTACAACGCCAATTTCGCAATCAGTCTTATCTGCTCATTACATCGGCATTTCATATGCGGAGGTCAAAAGGCTGTTTCGAGCAGGCAAAATTGCCGGTAACTGTTTTCAGCACTGATTTCTATGGCAAACCCCGAAAATTTACTCCCGACCGGCTTATTCTGCCTTCCGAAGGTGCTCTTGGAAAATGGTATGTATTATGGCACGAAGTACTTGGATATTTAGTTTATAAGGCAATGGGATATGCATAATCAATTGTCATTATTATTTAGAATTTGAAATAAAAGTATGGCTGAGATCATTAAAAAAATGACAACTTACTACTAACCAATGATTAGTACCAGATAACCTAAAAGGAAATTTTCAATTCTCCATTGCCCATTACTTACTATTTCTTTATAAATTGGCGGCCTAAATGCTTTAAAACCAAATCGGCAACCTAAATTTTTTCATATTATGAAAGTAGGCATCGCAGCGGATCATGGCGGATTCGACGTAAAACAAAAATTAGTAGCTTCATTACAGGCAGAAGGATACTCAGTAACAGATTTCGGCGCACATCAGTATGATAAGAATGATGACTATCCTGACCTGATCTTACCTCTGGCCCAGGCAGTATCCAATGGCCAGGTAGACCGGGGAATTGCCGTATGCGGAAGTGGCGTGGGAGCCTCAATTGTAGCCAATAAAGTGCCAGGTGTTCGGTCAGCGCTCATTACAGAAACTTATTCTGCCCGTCAGGGTGTAGAGCACGATGACATGAATATTATGTGTATTGGCGGACGGGTAATTGGCGAAATGCTGGTGCAGGAATTAGTAAAGGCATTTTTGCAAGCTGCCTATACTGGAGAAGAACGTCATCAGCGGAGGCTGAGTAAAGTAATCGCTTTAGAAAAGAAACAAACAAATAATCCTATGACAAGTAATCCTTTAGTTAAAGTACATTCCTTCGGACAAAGCATCTGGATGGATTTTATTCGCCGGGGTATTCTGGCCAATGGCGAACTCAAAGATATGATCGATTCTTATGGCCTGAAAGGAATTACTTCCAATCCTGCCATATTTGAAGAAGCTATTAACCGCAGCACCGATTATCAGCAAGCCATTCAGGAACTGGTACGTGCGGGCAAATCTACAGACGAAATCTATCAGACACTGGCAGTGGAAGACATTCAGAATGCCGCCGATTTGTTCCGTCCAATCTACGACCAGACCAATGCCATGGATGGTTATGTGAGCCTGGAAGTTTCTCCTTATTTAGCAAAAGATACAGATGGCACAATTGCCGAGGCCAAACTGCTCTGGAAAGCGGTAAACCGGCCTAATGTAATGATCAAAGTACCTGGTACCCTTGAAGGTTTACCGGCTATTCAATATCTGATCAGTGAAGGCATTAATGTGAACGTAACGCTGCTATTTGGACTGGAACGTTACCGGGCTGTTACCAATGCCTATATTACCGGACTGGAAAATCGCTTGAGAAGTGGAAAGCCAATTGATAAAATTTCTTCGGTTGCCAGCTTCTTCCTCAGTCGGATAGATGTGATGATAGATCCTCAGCTGGAAAAAATTGCGGCTAGTGGCGGAGAAAATGCGGCTAAAGCCAAATCGCTTTTAGGTAAAATAGCTATCGCCAATGCAAAGATGTCGTACCAGATCTATAAAGAAGTGTTCAATGAGCCCCGCTTTAAAACGCTTGCCGACAGAGGCGCACAGGTACAGCGTTTATTATGGGCAAGTACCGGCACTAAAAATCCGGCCTACAGCGATGTGATGTATATAGAAACCCTGATCGGTCCTGATACAGTGAATACCGTTCCTTTGGAAACATTAAAAGCCTACCAGGATCATGGCCAGCCTGCCTCCAGACTTGAAGAAGGATTAACTGAAAGCCGCAAAATGTTGAGCGATTTAGACAGCCTGGGCATCAACCTGGACGAAATCACGCATAATCTGGAAGTAGAAGGCGTAGATAAGTTTAATAAGCCTTTCGCCAAACTGATGGAAGCCCTGGAAAATAAACGCAAAGAAGCGCTATCCACTGTAAAATAAGGTTTTCATACCATCTGAACAACATATAGCTGTTCAGATGGTATAACCTGCCTTTCATCGCTATTCTGGTAGCCGATCTATGTTAAGCACTCAGATTCTAACAGCGCTTCAATCTCATGGTACGCCAGAAAACCGGGCGGGAATGAGCCGCTTTGGCATCAATACAGCGAATGCATATGGCGTAAGTATGGGTGTTATCCGGAGTATGGCCAAGTCGTATAAAAAAAATCATAGCCTTGCTCTTGACCTCTGGAATACTGGTATACATGAAGCCAGAATTCTGGCTGCTTTGATTGACGATCCCAAGCTGGTAACAGAAACGCAAATGGAAAGCTGGGTACAGGATTTTAACTCCTGGGACCTGTGCGACCAGACCTGCGGAAATCTGTTTGATAAAACCCCTTATGCCTTTGATAAAGCTGCTGAATGGAGCTTCCGGGAAGAAGAATTTATAAAAAGGGCCGGATTTGTACTCATGGCCTGGCTTGCAGTTCATGCAAAGAAAACCCCGGATGAATCTTTTCTTCCTTTTTTTAAACACCTGGAAAGAGAAGCTAAGGACAAACGTAATTTTGTGAAAAAGGCCGTCAACTGGGCATTAAGGCAAATTGGAAAACGAAGCAGGTACCTGCGGGAAGAAGCCATCTTGATTGCCCGTTTAATCCGGGAACAACCCTATAGCAGTGCCAGGTGGATTGCTGCAGATGCCTTACGGGAGCTGGAAAAAGTTAAAATTACTGCTTAATTCATATACTCGAATCGTTCTCTAAAAGGAACTGAGCACATAAACAACAAGTCAATTACTTAAACCTCTTAAAACAATGGATACGCAACAGTATGATTTTGGCATGATAGGCCTGGGTGTGATGGGAAGGAATCTGTTATTAAATATGGCTGACCACGGCTTTGCCGTAGCCGGCTACAACCGCGACCCCAGCAAAGTGACTTCTCTCAAAGAAGAAGCCCAGGGCTTACAAGTATATGGCACATCTGACTTGAAAGATTTCATTTCAAAATTAAAACGCCCCCGTGCCTTAATGTTATTAGTTACCGCAGGTCCGGCGGTAGATATGGTCATTAAAGATTTATTGCCCTTGCTGGAACCTGGTGACTTGGTAATTGATGGAGGAAACTCCTACTTTGCTGATACCGAACGCCGTGCGGAAGAACTAACTCCCAAAGGCATTCATTTTATTGGTGTAGGTGTATCAGGCGGAGAATCTGGAGCCCGTTTCGGTCCGAGTATGATGCCTGGTGGTTCTAAAGCAGCCTATGATGTAGTACGTCCAATTTTTGAATCTATTGCAGCCAAAGTAAATAATGAGCCATGTGTTACCTATCTGGGACCAGGAGCTGCCGGACACTATGTAAAAATGGTGCATAATGGCATTGAATATGGCCTGATGCAATTGATTTCTGAAGCCTATGATATTCTCAAACGTGGCCTGGGCTTAAGTAATGACGAATTGCATGAAGTATTCAAAACCTGGAACGAAGGCGAACTTAAATCTTTCCTGATTGAAATTACGGCTCAGATTTTCCTGCAAAACGACGATAAAACTTCCGGCCGCCTGGTAGATAGTATTCTGGATAGTGCCAAACAAAAAGGAACCGGTAAATGGACTTCGCAGTGTGGGATGGATCTGGGCGTTCCTTTGTCTATTATTGACATTGCTGTAACCATGCGGTATGTGTCTGCCTTAAAAAAAGAGAGAGTAACGGCTGCGAAAGTGCTACCTGGTTCTACACCTAAATTCAATTTTAATGGCGATAAACAAGCCATTATCAATCAGGTCCGGGATGCCTTATACTTCGCTACCATTGCTGCCTATGCCCAGGGAATGACTTTACTGAAAGTTGCTTCTGATACTTATAAATATGAGCTGCATTTGGGTGAAGTAGCCAAAATATGGAGGGGAGGCTGTATCATCCGGGCAACCTTGCTGGAAAATATCCGGGTAGCCTATCATAAAAATGCCCAGTTGCCCAGTTTAATGGTAGACCCCGATTTGTCAGCTCTATTACTGCAAAGACAGGAATCCATCCGCAGAATCATTAGTCATTCGGTACAAGCTGGCATTCCGGTTCCAGGTTTATCAGCGGCATTGGCGTATTTCGATGCCTACCGGACCGACCGTTTGCCTTCTAATCTGATTCAGGCACAACGCGATAATTTCGGTGCTCATACTTACGAACGCATTGATACGGAAGGCATTTTCCATACTCACTGGAATTAATTAATCAATATACACCTTTGGCCTTTATCTGAAAGAGGGTGAGTGCGCAAAGCGTACATTTCCTTCCAGATAAGGCCAGGTAGGTGTAACTCTTTCAATTTTTCCAATCCTTTAACCTGCACATTCGCTTATGCAAGCCATCATAAAACCAGAACCTACTGTTCTCGTCATATTCGGTGCCAAAGGAGACCTTACCATGCGTAAGCTGGCACCTGCTTTATATAATCTATACCTGGATGGATGGCTGCCAGAAAAAGTAGCTATCATTGGCGTAAGTCACCATGATATAAACCAGGAACAATTCTTTGGCTTATTAAAGGATGGCGTAAATCAGTTTTCCCGCAGTGGAAAGCCTGAAGAAGGCAAGTGGAATGAATTTACAGCTTTGTGGTCCTATTTTAAAGCTGATTTTACCAATACGGAAGCCTATAAGAATTTAGCTTCCCAATTAAATTATTATGACCAGGAATGGGGCGTGAGAGCCAACCGCTTATTTTATTTATCGGTAGCACCGCAGTTCATTGAACCTATCACGATTAATATCGGAAACTCCCATATAGCTACTGATTGTGCCCGTGACCGCATTGTGGTAGAAAAACCATTTGGCCGGGATTTAAAAACTGCCAGGGATCTTAACCAGTTGCTGGCAAAAAGTTTCAGTGAATCTCAGATCTACCGCATTGATCATTACCTGGGTAAAGAAACGGTTCAGAACATTCTGGCTTTCCGCTTTGCCAATGCCTTATTCGAGCCCATCTGGAACCGCAACTATATAGATTATGTACAGATCACGGTAGCCGAACAGGTTGGCGTGGAACAGCGGGGTAATTATTACGATAAATCCGGTGCATTACGGGATATGATCCAGAACCATTTACTGCAATTGATGTGCATTATTGCCATGGAGCCGCCAGTATCCTTCGAAGCCAATGAAATCCGCAACCGGAAAGTAGATGTACTGCATGCTTTGCGTAAAATAAACCGGGAAGAGATACACAAATATGCCGTACGTGGCCAGTATGGTGCTGGCTGGATTGAAGGGAAAAAAGTACAAGGCTACCGGGAAGAAAAAGGCGTTCATCCTCAATCTAATACAGAAACGTTTGCAGCGGTTAAATTCTTTATCGATAACTGGCGCTGGCAGGGCGTACCTTTTTATGTGCGTACGGGCAAACATATGCAGGGCAAGTTCTCTGCGATTACTGTTCAGTTCCGGCCGGTACCACACCAGGCATTTCCTACTACGGTAACAGAAAATATGCTTCCTAACCGGCTGATTTTACATATTCAGCCTGAAATGAGCATCCGCTTACGTTTCCAGGCCAAACGCCCAGGCTTAAGTATGACTTTAAATCCGGTGGATATGGTGTTCGACTACGGCGATTATACCACCGAATCTCCGGAAGCCTATGAAACCCTTTTACTGGATGTAATGCAGGGCGATGCTACCTTATTTATGCGTGCCGACCAGGTGGAAGCTGCCTGGGCTGCTATTATGCCGATTCTGGAAATTTGGGAATCCCGGCCATCCCTGGAATTTCCAAATTATACTGCCGGCATGTGGGGTCCTGAGAATGCCGAAGCTTTGGTAGCTCGTGACGGACACAACTGGGCAATGGTCTCTTCACTAAACGGGCATTCCAAAGAAAAAGAAAAGGTTTAATGTATACAGGCAAATACGGGACAATAATTTTCCTCAAAAAACGGTTTACTGATCAGGCAATGTGTCATTAAACTTCAATTGTTCCATCAAAAGTAATACGCTTATGCAAAAACTCATTTTTATTGTACTATTTGTTTTCGCCATACATCAGGCAGCTTTTTCACAAAAAAGCACCAAAGGAATGGCACGGGTTAGTAAAATGCAGGGAATTGAAGTGTATGCCATGTGTGAACCAGTAAGGGAATATGAGGAAGTGTTTGATGTGATCACTGGTGCCAAAGCTGCTTCTTTATTAACTGGCGGGTTGATTAATGAAGGTGTCTCAGAAAAACTGAGTCAGTTTGTGACCCGCGCTAAAAAAGAAGCCGATAAAAGAGATGAGAAGATTGATGCAATTATTTATTCCGATGGAAAAAAAGTGATTGCTGTAAAGTTTAAAGGTACCGCAACTGAGGCCAACAAAGGATTAGCCAAAGTAGCCAAACTAGAAGGTATGGATGTCTACGTTATGAACGAACCTTTGCGGGATTATGAAAATACTGTGGATATAGCTACCGGTGTAAAAGCTAAATCCTATGTAACTGGAGGCTTAGTAAATAATAGTATTGAAGAAGATATGGCGCAATATGTCCGCAGGGCCGTTAAAGAAGCCGACGAAACCAGCAAGAAAATAGATGCGGTGGTGTATTCCGGAGGCAAACGGGCTATCGGTGTAAGCTTCAAGTAAAACGATTTACATTTGAATATATAAAAGCTGTCTCTATACCAGAGGCAGCTTTTATTTTTAGGGATAGTATATGACAAATTCTCCTTTGTGATTTCCCTGTATTACATTATTTCAGCCTCAGCCCGGCATATATTTCCCTTTGTATCCTTTTGTTTCTATGCCTGAAAGCGTGAATACAGCATATTATTTTGAAATATTTTTTTATATTTTGTAATATTATTTATATTCATATAGTTTTTTTACATAATTTATCCAGATATTTCTATTACATAGTTTGCTTGTTTCCTGGCTTTCCCTCATCACTATTAAAAATAAGAGTTAATTATGCCTAAGAATAATAGCTCAGTACAGGTTCAGGATGACACCGCTATATGGCTGGCATTTAAAAGTGGAAGTGAGCTGGCTTTTGATTATATATATGATACTTATTTTTCAAAATTGTATAACTACAGCCTGCGCTTCACTACTGATACAGATCTCATCAAAGACTGTATTCAAAATCTGTATGTAGAGTTATGGCGCAGGAAAGAAAATCTGGCAGATGTGCAGTCTATTAAGTTCTACCTCTACAAATGTATAAGGCACAGAATCATACAAGAGTTAACGAAAAACAATAAACTGGTACACGAAGAAGACCTGGAAGAACATTATAATTTTGAGGTCAGTTTTTCGCATGAATTTCACCTCATCACCCGGCAGATCTCAGAAGAAAACCAGGCAAGGCTGTTAAAAGCATTCGAACTCCTTACCAAAAGACAAAAAGAGGCTGTATTTCTACGCTATTACGACAATCTGGAATACCAGGAGATTGCTTCTATTATGCAAATGAAAGAAGTAAAATATGCCCGCACGCTCGTTTACCGTGCCCTGGATGTACTGAAAGCCAGTATCCGCAAACTGGCTTCCGTTGAATAAAATACTCTCTCCATTTCATTCCACAAAACTCCAGTTACTAACTGAACCTCCTACCAGCATAGAGTAGATTGCATAGTTGATTTGTAGGCTTTTATCCATCGACTGTAGTAGATCATATTTTTTCCTGGCAAAACAAAATTTTTTGAGGGCATTCCATACATCTGTTACTCTTGAGACTGGAAGCAAACCGAAAGTTCACTATCTACTCAGAAAGCTATGCGCTATGAAGATTACCAGCTGATGGATTTTGTAAACGACCAGTTCTTTGTAACATGGGTCAGAAATCCTGATCCGGAAAGTGATGCTTTCTGGCAAGCCTGGCTGGAAAAACATCCTGACAAACAGGAATTACTTGAACAAGCACGTGAACTTCTGAGCTTTCTCACATTTAAAACACAACAGCCTACTTCGGAAGAGCAACGTCAGGTAAAATTAGCCATAAAAAGAAGCATACATGCCGAAACCAGACTACTAACCAAATCCTCAACAGATAACAAACCGCCAGTTGACCGGAAGCCTATCCATTATTGGAGGCCTTATTATAAGATAGTTGCCTTTTGTACCGGTATTTTGTTCTGGTCTGCGGCATTTCTTCTATTTAAAGCCGGATATACTCAAAAATCTTATCATACAAAATATGGAGAAACAAAAACGATTGACTTGCCGGATGGTTCTACCGTAATATTAAATGCTAATTCGACCTTGCACTACAGCAACGACTGGCAGGAATCCAGGTTAAGAGAAGTATGGCTCAATGGAGAAGCTTTTTTTCAGGTGCGCCGCAAACCACACTGGAAAGAAGCCAGATTTATTGTGCATACCAACCAGCTCAATATTGAAGTGCTAGGAACCACTTTCAATGTTAATAACAGAAGAGGCATTGTAAAAGTAGTGCTCAACTCCGGTAAAGTAAAACTCAGGCATATTGATAATGACAAAGACAGCCTGGTAATGGAGCCTAAAGATCTGGTTGAATTTACAGATAATAAAAAGCCCTTTGTAAAGAAAGTAGTAGAACCAGAAATGTATACTTCCTGGCGGCATCACAAACTGATTTTTAATGAAACCCCGCTGAAGGAAATAGCCCAGTTGCTGGAAGATAATTATGGAAGGCCAGTAATTATCCAGGACAAAGAACTGGCGGATAGGCGCTTCACCGGTGCGATTCCTAACGAAAATGTCGAGCTTTTTTTAACGGTGCTTGGTGAATCGCTCAACGTTGACATCCAATCTAAGGATGATACTATTCAGATCAATACACACAGCAAATAAGTACTATCTGACTATAACCTACTATAACCTATCTCTTATGACAAAAAAATTTACGCCAACTTTCAATGAATACCACCTGTGATACAGCAGGATGGCTACAAAATTTAAATATTCCTAAACCCCACATCTATGAGAATAAAGTTATCTAAAGTCAAAAAAAACTGTCCGCATCTGCTCAGGCTCTTTTTAGCGGCATGGTTCGGATGCCTGGTTTCGCCGGTTTTTGCACAAGAGCTGGCATTCAACAATACACCTACACAAGGTGAAACTGGTAAAAACAACGCAGCGCAGACACAGCCGCTGAAAAAGATACTGGCAGAATTAGAAAGCCAGTATAAAGTAAGTTTCAACTACGACAGTGACCTGGTTCAAGAAGTATATGTGCAGAAAAAAGCGGTAGATAAAAATACCAGAACGCTGGATGCTTATTTAGTTGAGCTACTGGATCAGACTGGCTTAAAGTTTAAACGCGTAGAAAGCAATATTTATATTATCCTGCCTGGTTCCAACCAGAGGAAACTGATAAAAAAGATCAATTACGAGGGCATTAACCGGGAAACCAGTAGTAATGCCATGTTCCTTAAAGTTGCCTCACTTCAGCTAAAACCTATGGACATTACCATCACTGGTAAGGTAACTTCCCAGGAAAATGGCGAATCATTGCCTGGAGTAAACGTACTGGTAAAGGGTACTACCATAGGAGCTGTAACCAGTATAGACGGCGCTTACAGCATTACAGCGCCAGATGGCAATGGAACGCTGGTCTTTTCATACATTGGTTTTACCAGCGAAGAAGTTCCGATCAATAACCGCTCTGTAATTGATGTTGCCCTGGTACAGGATATACAATCGCTAAGCGAAGTAGTAGTTACTGCATTGGGTATTAAGAAAGAAACAAAAAAATTAGGATATGCCGTAGCCAGTGTATCTCCGGAACAAATCAATGTAAACCGGACCACTAATTTTATGAACGCCTTGCAAGGCAAAATGGCCGGTGTAAATATTACTTCTCTGGGTAGTGGCCCTGCCGGAACCAGTAAAATCCGTATCCGGGGCCAATCCTCATTCAGCGGACAAAACAATCCGCTTATTGTCGTGAATGGTATACCTATTAATAATGCCAATCAAGGATATAATCCTAATAGCTCAGATAACAATAACGGCGCTGGTGGTATCACTTCCAGATCGGATGGAGGAGATGGCTTATCGAGTATTAATCCGGATGATATCGAATCGATGACGGTTTTGAAAGGTGGCCCGGCAGCAGCTTTATACGGCTCGCGTGCGAAAGATGGGGTAATTATGATCACTACCAAAAACAGAGGCTCTCAGCAAGGGATTGGGGTAGAATACAATACCAATTTTACTACGGATACCCCTTTGGATTTTACCGATTTCCAATATGAATATGGGCAAGGCGAAGGAGGGGTACGCCCAACGGCTGCTAATCCAACTTCGGGGGTATGGAGTTTTGGTGAACGTTTTCAGCCAGGCATGACACAAGTATTATTTGATGGGGTTACAGTGCCTTATGAACCGGTGAAAGACCGTATTAAAAAGTTTTACCGTGTAGGTAATACCTGGACCAATACGATTACGCTGTCTTCGGGCGGAGAAAAAGGCGGATTCAGCCTTTCTCTTTCCAACCTGGATACCAAGAGTATCATGCCTAATTCAAATTTTAACCGGAAAACGATCAACCTTGGTTTTACACAAAATGTGCTGAAAAAACTCACTATTTCGGGTAACGTGAATTACTCAAATGAATATAACAAGAATCCTCCTTCTATTGCAGACCAGGATTTAAGTACACCCACCACCATCTTTACGTTGGCTAATTCTATGCCTTTGGACTTACTGGATCAATACCGCAAAGATGCCAATGGAGATGAATATGTATATTCCAGGTTCAGAAACCGGACCAATCCTTATTTTGCTGCTTATGACCGTTTTGAAAATATCCGCCGTGACCGTGTTTTTGGTAACATAACTGCCCGGTATAATTTCACTGACTGGTTATACCTGCAAGGCAGAATCGGGCAAGACTTTTTCTCCCGCGATCAGGAATATAATATACCTACTGGGATGGCTTCATTAGCAGTGGCTCCGGCAGGTTTCGTAAATGGCCAGTATGCCCAACAAGCCCGCCGCTTCCGTGAAATTAATGCTGACTTCCTGTTGGGCGCAAGCCGTACCTTTGGCAGGTTCGGAATAGATGCCAGTTTTGGAGGGAACCGGATGTACCAGCGTTCGGATCAGAATAGTGTAGGGGTAACCAACTTTGTAGTGAGAGGATTATATACAGCGGCAAATGGCCAGCAGAAAAATCCAACCTATGATCTGGCAGAGAAACAAATAAACTCTTTATACGGCTCGGCTGAAGTTTCTTATAATGATGTATTGTTTGTAAACATGACTGCCCGTAATGACTGGTTTTCTACACTATCTCCAGCCAACCGGAGTATTTTATATCCTTCTGTTACTGGTAGTTTTGTGTTTTCCCAGGCGTTTGCCGGACTTCCCAACTGGCTATCGTTTGGAAAAATCAGGGCAGGATATGCAGAAGTAGGCAGTGACCTGGATGTAGGCCCTTATTCCAATGCGCTTTTCTATAACATAAATGCGAATCTGTTTCCTAATACGGCCGGCCTGGCAGCATTACCGCTTGGGAACATCAATACAGAAACTGTACCCAATCCTGCACTCAAACCTATGCGAGTAGCCGAAAAAGAGGTAGGTCTGGACATTAAGCTTTTTGATAACCGTGTTGGACTGGATGTATCGTATTATGATAAACTTACCACCGACCAGATTGTGCAGGTACAGGTATCAGATGCTTCAGGTTATCTCCGTAGGCTGATCAATGTGGGAGAAAGCAAAAATAATGGCGTTGAAATGTTGCTGACCCTGACTCCAGTAAAAACAAGTAGCTTCCAGTGGGATTTTTCCTTCAATGGCTCTTATAATACCACCAAAATATTAAAACTAGGGCCAAATCCTGGTGATACTGTTATTACGGTGGGTAGAGGCATTTTTGAAGGTGAATTGCGGCAGGTAGTAGGAAAGCCTATCGGGCAACTATATGCCTATGGTTATCTGACAGACAGTCAGGGTAACCGTGTATTTAACGCAACCAGTGGTCGTCCTGAACGTACGCCCACTCAAATTGCATTTGGCAGCGCTATCCCTAAATGGGTAGGAGGCTTTACCAATACATTCAATTATAAAGGCCTAAGCCTGTCCTTCCTGATTGATTTCAAATTAGGCCATAAAATGATTTCTTCTACCAACTTCAATGCATGGCGGCATGGCCTGCATAAAGGAACATTAACTGGCCGTGAGGAAGGCTATGTAATCGGAGATGGTGTAAATACAAACGGAGAAGTAAACACAGTTCAGACACCAGTTCAAACCTTCTATGAAACTGTTCGCTCCAGCAACCTTTTAGGACAATTTGTATACAATGCCGGTTTCTGGAAATTACGCCAGATTACACTTGGCTATGATTTTACAAAACTGCTTCCCGAAAATTTCTTTGTGAAAGGAATCCGGTTAAATGCGGTAGCCAACAATGTAGCTATTCTAAAAAAATGGGTGCCTAATATCGATCCTGAGTCTTTTGGCTTTTCATCTGATAACCTGATTGGATTGGAACATTCTGGTTTGCCAACTACCCGTAGCGTGGGCTTTAACCTGAACGTTAAGTTTTAATATGCTCACCTGTTATTTATACCTGAAGAGTTGGTTTACAAAAATTAAATAAAATAACCATGAGAAAAAGATCTAAATATATTCTGGGCTTGTGTATAACCTTTGGTTTGCTGGCGGGCTGCGATAATGGTTTTGATGAATTAAATACCAATAAAACCCTGGCTACTGCCATTAATCCATTATTTTCGCTCAATACAGCCATTGTGAATACGGCACCTCCGGGTACTACCCTTCCCTATGAATTAGCCATCGTACAGCAAATTGTGTCTCCGAATTCTGGGGTTATTGCCGGAGGAAATTTTAATGAAGATAACCGTTCGGTAACAAGGGGGCTGTGGGAAAACTATTACAGGAATGTGTTGAAAAATACAGCGGATGTAATCGCCAAGACAAGTGATAATCCTTCACGTTCCAATCTATATAATATGGCCAGAATCATCCGCGCGAATGCCGGTATGATTTTAACTGATACATACGGCGATATCCCATTTGTGGAAGCTGGAGAAGGCTTTCTTACTAATAATGTAGCTCCTATCTATGATGCTCAGCAGGACGTCTACACAAACATATTAACCGAACTGGACGAGGCCTCCGCAGCGCTTGATGCGGCTAAACCCATAGAAGCACAGGATGCCTTATATGGTGGCGATATTACCAAATGGAAGCGCTTTGGATATTCTCTGTTATTACGGGCAGCCATGCGACTTACGAAAGCAGATGCAGCAAAAGCCCAGCAATATACCGCTAAAGCTGCATCTGCTGGTGTGATGCAATCAAATGCAGACAATGCTTTTATCCGGCATACGGCAGCATTTACCAATGCCGTAGGGAACACGTTAAATTCGACCGAAGCCAATAATTACTATCTGACAGAAACTTTTGTAAAATATTTAAAATCAACCAAAGATCCCCGCCTGGCTTCTATAGCTGTCAGATATGTAGGTGCAAAAAATGGAGCGGAACAGGTAGCGGCCAGAGTGAACAGAGATACGACTGTACAAATAGGGATGCCTATGGGATATGATAATGCATCGATTGCTTCGGTAGTTACGGCAAAAGGTCTGGCCAGCTTTTATGATTTCTCTCAGTTAGACAGAAACAGGATGGGCAGAAATGATGCGCCCAATTTCCTGGCAACTTATGCACAAACACAATTATTGCTGGCAGAAGCTGCTGTAAAAGGCTGGGTACAAGGAGACGCAGCAACTTTATACAGCAACGGAATTAAAGCTCATATGGAGCAGTTAAGTTCTTATGCTGATGCAACAGTACCTGCCTCTTCAATCAATACTTACATTGCGGCAAATCCATTTGATCCGGCTAAAGCTTTAGAACAGATAAATACGCAGTACTGGGTTGCCTCTTTCTTAAATGGACCTGAAGCATTTGCCAATTTCCGCCGCAGTGGTTTTCCAAATTTGCCTCCTAATCCTTTGCGAAATGATATCGATACAGAGGCTTTTATCCGAAGGCTTACTTATCCTGATGCGGAATTTTCAGTTAACTCAGGTAATGTTCAACAAGCGGTTAGCCGCCAGGGCGCAGATGAACTTGACACCCGTATATGGTGGGATAAACCATAATTCAGGTATTAGCGACCCGCTATAAATCATTCAATTTCTAACTGGCGGCAGAAGAAAACTGTCTACCGCCAGTTAGAAATACACAATGGACAAACCATCTAAAAATAATCAAGGCAAAACAACCGCTAGGAAATGTTTCGCTAATAGGCCATTCACCAATGCATCTATTGATTTTTACATCTGGAATTTTGGCATTCAGGAAGGGAGGACCTTTTAGATAAGTTATCAGAGGATTTTCCCAGAAAGCCCTTCTGTAAAAAACGGCTATCTATATATAAATGAACAACTGGCAGCTAAATACCCAATCCTGGGAAAATAACCGGATACAGGTACGGAAACGCAATGGAACAGCCATCCTGCCCTGATTTTTTCATTAGTATTTATTAAGCTTTTCGCAAATAAGTAAAGGCCAGAATTAATCAAACTTTTATCATGAAATACATTATCCACTTAAGCTTATTTTTTTTCTTTCTGATTCAATCTCTTGTGCTATCAGCCCAGCAAATATCCAAAGAAGAACTCATCTTTTTAACACCTGAATGGAAAGGAGAACGCTTTCCGGATGGAAGGCCCAAAGTACCCGATGCACTGATTAAACGTATGAAATTAGTAACGCATGAAGAGGCCTGGGCAGTGATGAAGGGAAAAGGGTACAAATATCAATATGCCGAAGGCTGGCAGTGCATTAATCCCGATAGTGTGCTGGTAGGCAGAGCGCTGACTGCTACATTTATGCCCGGCAGGCCGGATGTACACAAAGTAACGGATGAAAAAGGCCATTCAAAAGACGGCCGTATTAAATCGCAGAATTCCTGGCCCATCGATATGCTGGTAAAAGGCGATGTATATGTAGTAGACCAATTCGGTATGCATGAAGATGGCCCAACTATTGGGGATAATCTGGGTAATTCTATTTATGCAAAAACAGGGAATGGGATTGTATATGACGGAGCAGTAAGAGATATAGCTGGCCTAAAGGAATTAGGTTCCTTTACTTCTTTTTTTAAAAGTTATCACCCCTCCCATCATAACCAGGAAGGCAATCTGAATACAACATTAGTTGGCATCAACCGCCCTACCCGTATTGGTAAAGTAATGGTAATGCCCGGAGATATTGTATTAGGCCGTGATGGTGCTGTTACGTTTGTTCCCCCGCATCTGGTAGAGCAGGTTGTAAAAACGTCTGAAGTAGTACGCTTACGTGATATGTTTGGACACGAACGCCTGCGCCAGCAAAAATATACGCCTGGCCAGATAGATACTCGCTGGTCGGATGAAATAGAAAAAGATTTTTCCGCCTGGCTCAATGCCCATATTAACGAACTGCCTGTACCCAAAGAACAAATTCAGGAATTGCTGAAAACCCGCACCTGGTAAATAGTGAATGAGTGATTATGCGATCGAATAAATTCTATTCCTCATTCAAAATCCAAAATGTATAATTTCTGATTTGATTACTTACTCCTGAAAATCCTTTAATCCGGTTAATCCCGGTTCCAGACATTTAATCATTAACTCATGACCAACTATAACCGCCGTTCTTTTTTAACCAAAGCTGCCATTACCAGTGCCTTAGCTGCTTCCTCTTTTTCCAGCTTTGGAGAGGGATTAGAAAAAGCTGTTGAGAGAACGCCTATGGCTTCGGCTCCTTCTGATCTGAAAATAACCGATATAAAATGCGGCTATATCCGCAATGGACATAGCCTGTTTGTAAAAATATATACCAACCAGAATATATGGGGCTGTGGCGAAGGAGTAGATGCTACGCCAGGTACCTATCATCTGGTAAAAATGTTCGGAGAGCGCATCAAAGGCAAAAGCCCCTTAAATGTTCACCGCTTATTTGAAGACATCCGCCGCTCCGGATTTTTTGAAGGAGCCCAGTCGGGTATGTTCATCGCTGTACTCTCTGCTGTAGAAACTGCCTTGTGGGATCTGGCTGGCAAAGCATTAGGCTTACCAGTATATCAGTTATTAGGTGGAAAGTTTAGAGATAGGGTACGGGTATATTGCGATACAGGCACCTACCGGGATACAGATAAAACACCTAAACATTTTGCAGATAGTGCCAAAGAAGCTGTAAAAATGGGCTTTAGTGCCGTGAAATATGATATTGATGAATTTAATGATCCCAGTAAATATGACCGGTATAACTGGACAGCCAGCCCTGGTGAACTGGAGCGGATGTATAGCCAGATTGCCGCCGTACGGGAAGCAGTAGGCCCGAAAATAGATATTTGTGTAGACATGCATGGCCGCTATGATATGACAACCGGGCAACGGGTAGCTAAAATGTTTGAGCCCTTGAATCTGATGTTTTTGGAAGAACCTATTCCTGCTGAGAATGTGGAAGCCTATAAACTGATTTCTGAATCTACCAGTACACCGATTTGTGCCGGGGAAAATCATTATCTGGCCTATGGCTTCCGCCGGATGCTGGAAATTGGTGCTGTAGATATTATTATGCCTGATCTGCAAAAAGCTGGCGGTTTAGGAGAAGGTCAGCGGATTGCCAATTTAGCCAATCTGTATTATGTACCGTTTGCGCCTCATATGGTGGCTTCTTATTTAGGCGCTATGGCCGCCAGCCATGTGTGTGCCTCTGTACCTAATTTTATGATACTGGAATGGCAGATATATTTCCATGAAGATCCGATGTTCAAAGAGATCGTTAAATTCGATGGGCCCATGGTAAAAGATGGCTATATTCCTTTGTCTGAAAAACCTGGCATTGGCGTGGAAATTAACGAAGAAGGTATGAAAAAATATGCCCCTAAAGATGTACCCTTCTTTGTTTAACAATTTTAGTACGATAAATAATCTTCGAAATATTTTATTTAATCTGTCCTTTGTCTAATTTGTTTATTGATTTGGATAGATTTTACTATTTGCCTTTACCTTATGAAAGAAAATAAAAAGTTTTTTACTATTGCCCTATATGCTGCTTTAGCCTGTCTGGCAGCGGTATTGATTATGCTGGCTATGGGTTACCGTTCGGAAGTAGGACCTGTGATTATCGTATTTTTCGTTTTACTGGCTATTGGTGTTAGAAAATATCCTGCGATCAAAGGCTTTTCTTATACGATTTCCATTTTTGCGGCAGTTACAGTGGCTATGTTCTACCCCTCCTACTTTGTGGAAGTAAATGGTTTCCAGCTTAAAACCTTAATTGTTCCGCTGTTACAAATTATTATGTTTGGAATGGGAACCGCTATGAGCCTGGAGGATTTTGCCGGGGTAGTTAAAATGCCAAAAGCTGTGTTAGTAGGATTAATTTGTCAGTTTTCCATTATGCCTGGCCTGGGGTTTACCTTAGCCAATGTATTTGATTTTCCTCCCGAAATAGCAGCAGGTATTATATTGATTGGTTGTGCTCCCAGTGGCTTAGCTTCCAATGTGATGTCTTTTCTGGCCAATGCCAATTTAGCCCTATCTGTAACTATTACCGCAATGGCTACTTTACTGGCTCCTTTAATGACTCCTTTACTGATGAAACTGCTGGCCGGGGAGTTTGTACAGGTGGAAGTATGGGCCATGATGTGGGATATTGTGAAAATGGTAATTATCCCAATAGGTGCCGGACTGTTATTCAATAAGTTATTAAGCGGAAAAGCAAAATGGCTGGACGATGCAATGCCCCTGGTTTCTATGATCGGTATTGCCTTCATCATCACGATTATTACAGCAGCCGGACGTGAGAGCCTTTTATCTATTGGCTTAACCTTGATTTTAGTCGTATTTATTCATAATACATTCGGCTATTTTCTTGGCTACTGGTTTAGCCGGCTGGTAGGTCTGGATGAACGTTCCTGCCGTACAGTGGCAATAGAGGTAGGTATGCAGAATGGCGGACTAGCTTCGGCCATTGCTTTGCAAATGGGCAAAGTAGCTACCGTTGGCTTGGCACCTGCAATTTTTGGTCCACTAATGAATATTACCGGATCTTCTCTGGCAACCTGGTGGAGAGGCAAACCTATTCCGGGAGAAAATGCTCTTCCTGTTCAAGAACCAACTGTAGTTACTCCCAAACAGGAGAAAATAAAGCAACCATGAATGCAATTTTCATGTGAAACCTAATTTAAACCCAAAGACATGAATAGTAGAATACTTTTATTAGCCGCCTTTGTATTGACAGGATTTTTTGCCCATGCACAGCAGGTAGGCTCCTCTCCAGAATATATTAAAGCACTTACTTCCCAATGGAAAGGAGAACGCTTTCCGGATGGAAGGCCCAAAGTACCGGATATTGTGCTGGAACGCTTACAAAATGTTACATTGGAACAAGCATGGGGGTATTTAGACCGCAGAGGATACCGCAACCAGGTCGAACGAAACTGGCTGATTATCCAGCCAGATCAGGTGATGACAGGCCGGGTAGTAACAGCCCAGTTTATGCCTTTCCGTCCAGACCTTGATAGCTTAGTACGGGCACAAGGCAAAGCAGAAGGCCGATCCCAAAAAGGCGGAATCAATATATGGCCCATAGATATTTTAACAAAAGGAGATGTATATGTTGCTGATGGATATGGAAAAGTGAAAGATGGTACCTTAATTGGGTCCAGCCTTGGAAATGCCATTTACGGCAAAACCGGAAAAGGTGTGATATTCTATGGTTCGGTGAGAGATATGCAGGAACTGGCTGATACCAAAGGCTTCAATGGCTGGGTAAAAGATCAACATCCCTCCTATATTAAAGACATGACCCCAGCTTCTATTAATGCCCCAATCCGGATTGGGGAAGTTACCGTTTTCCCAGGTGATGTAGTGCTGGCTAATAAATATGGGGTAGTTTTTATTCCCTCCCACCTGGTGGAAGGACTTGTTTCCTCTTCTGAAATGGTAGCCTTGCGTGACGAGTTTGAACGGGTATTGTTGCAGCAGGGTAAATATCCCTCCGGAGAAATTCATGGAGATTGGTCTTCTAAAATCAAAGATGAATTCAGAGCCTGGGTGTCCAAATATCCCAAGAAGTTAGCGATTACTTCCAAAGATGTAGAAGCTTATCTGGCAAAAGAAGGGAATTAACCTCAATAGAAAATCAGAAGATTTGAAAATTTGTTTTTAATTATCAGCAAAATGCAGCTATTTCGCCCTAAAATAGTTTTGTACCTGAACCTACAAATTCAAATAGTCTACATATGCATACTTATTTCATGAAACAAATCATTTTTTTTATTGCTCTATTTATTCTTTCTAGTTTCTCTATTTCCCTGCGTGCACAATCTGTTGCCTTACCTAAAGAAAGCATAATAGGTTTTACCTCCAACTGGAAAGGCGAACGCTTTCCGGATGGAAGACCCAAAGTACCGGATAATATTCTGGAAAGAATGAAAGATGTATCCCTGGAAAACGCCTGGAGCGTGGTAAGAGGTGCCGGATATAATAATCAGTTTGCAGGTGAATGGCAGACCATCCATCCGGATCAGGTGATGGTGGGACGTGCACTTACGGCACAATACATGCCCAAACGTCCGGATGTTGAAGACAAATTGAAAGCTACTGGTCAGAAAGAAGGGCGGATTGGGGGTACTAATTCCTGGCCGATTGATATGCTGTCTACAGGCGATGTATATGTAGCGGATGCCTATGGCAAAATTGCCGATGGAACCTTAATCGGAGATAATTTAGGAAATTCTATTTATGCCAAATCCAAGAATGGAGTTGTATTCGATGGTGCTGTACGGGATCTGGAAGGTCTGGCAAAGATTGAAGGCTTTAATGCATTTGTACGCGGATTTCATCCTTCTTTTATCGCAGAGATGATGTTAACCGGCGTGAATTTACCTATTCGTGTCGGGCTTGTTACGGTAGTGCCCGGAGATATAGTACTGGCAAAAAAAGGCGGTATTCTCTTTGTGCCTGCACATCTGGCAGAAACAGTAGTACAAACCTCTGAAGTAATTACCCTAAGAGATGAATTCGGGCATATGCGCTTAAAAGAAGGAAAATATACTCCCGGCCAAATTGATACCAGATGGTCAAAGGAAATTGAGGCTGATTTTGCCAAATGGCTGGATGCTAATCCTGGAAAACTAAAAATGACTCGGGCAGAAATGGACAATTTGTTGAAAACCCGTACCTGGTAGAAAATAGCGCTAACTGCCAGTTATTAGCATAAAAGTGAGAGTTAAAATTGTGCAATTCTACGAATACTCATTCTGAAATAGAAAAAGGCCGTACAATACTGTATGGCCTTTTTTTATACACTTTTAAATTATTGCACTATCTTTTTATTTGATGCTTAATACTATTGATTATACAGCCACTTCATCTCTTTTATTATCACGTGTGTTCTTCTGAACAGCAATAGCAGCAAACAAGCTAAGGGTAAAAGACATTCCATAAAAACCTTTTTCACTTAATGTCATATTTGCATTCCATAAGCCAACAATTAATAATAAAATAGCCAATATGGTAGAGAACCAGCTTAATCCATAATAAATATTAGTAACTGCTATACCTTCTAATTGATCCCGTACTGTTTTTTGCAAGGATACAGCAGAAAAAAGGCCATACATCAATACGGTGAAATAATATCCTTTTTCATTGAGGGCCATTTCAGCGTTCCATAAGCCTGTGATAAAAGCTACCATTCCGGCAATAAGGGCTACCCATGAAGCGGCAATAAACGCATTAGACGGTTTCTGATTCATTTCTTTGAGTTGTTTGAGTTTTTATTGATTTGAGTTAAACTAAATTTTATTGACTTGTAAAATGGCAGGCCTCCTGCCGTCGAATATTCCTTTCTAAAATTTGCTCCTGATTTTGTTTCAGATGACGATGCAAAGAAAATAGCAACTGAGAGGGAACGCAATTTTTATGGGTATACAACAGGTAAACAGGTAAGGAAAAGTGGTGTACAGGAAGTAAACTTGTTATCAAAATACCGAAAAATAAAACCGGGAGCATATTTACATAATAAATGGCTCCCGGTTTTAACAATCATATTTCTGCTATCTCCAGATCTGCACCCATCCGGTAAGCTGGCCCGAACCTGCGATATTTACTGAGTAATAATACACACCATCCGGCGCATCTCCGCCATTCCAGTCATTCTGGTAATCTTTGCTAGAATAAACCACTTTGCCCCAACGGTTAGAAATGGTTACAAAGGTTCCAGCAGGCAAGTTTCTGATAAAGAAAGTATCGTTAACTCCATCACCGTTTGGCGTAAATACGTTCGGGATCATAAACTTGCTTTCTTTGATCTCTGTTTCGTATTCCTTCACGCAGCCACTGGCATCTCTGATATACACCGTATACTTACCCATAGGCAGCGTAGTAATTACTGTATCTATTGGAATAGATTTATCCTGTACTAATCCCCAGGTAAAGCCATCTATACTCACTTCATAGGGTGCATTTCCACCACGGATGTCAGTGATACGAATTTCGCCGGTAGGCTCATCTGGCATAGATAAGGTAGCCTTCACTTTGGCCACAATCCGGTTATCAATCTTTACTCTGGTTGGGAATGTTGTACAGCCTTTACTGTCTACCACTACTACATTATATTCACCAGTTAACAGATTAGCAGCCGTATAGGAATTGGCAAACAAATTCCCACCGATGAATGTATTACCTCCATCCAGGCTGACCTTATATGGTGCAACCCCACCCCTGATGTTAGTTAAGCGAATATCGAAACAATTCTCCTTAATTAAGTCGTATTTTAAGGAATCTGGTCCAGGAATGATAAATGGCATAATGTTCAGACACTTATCATTGGCACTTTCCTTCACAAACATCTTATACAAGCCTGGCTTCAGATTTTCGAACTTCGGTGTCTGGAAGTAATTCAGGCTGTCGATACTGTAGAAGTAATTACCTCCTCCAGGTATTATGGCTGTAGCGCTTCCATTCGGACTACCGCAAGTAGCAGCTACTGTATCAATCGTGAAAGGAATACCTGAAGAAATAATCCGCACCTGTTTTGGTGTTGTAGCACAAGAGAAATTCTTTCCATAATTAATTACCAAGTTGTAAATTCCTGGTGACAGATTATCAAATACTACTTCATTTCCTGAGGCATCTCTGAAGCTTGTACCGCCATTGATACTGAAACGACGTACTGTATTTTCTGGTGATAATCCACCTACAATATCACTGATAATGATTTTGCCTTTGTTGCCCCCTTCGCAACCTATATTTTCCGTAGCTACTTTAAAAGTGATTGGTGTAGCACCAGATACATTAAATGGCTTCACATTTTCGCATACTGTCTGGCCAGAAGCATCCTTTACATACATTTTGTAAGTACCAGCCATTAAACCAATAAACAGGGAATCTGACTGATAATCTACGTTGTTCAAACTGAATGAATACGGAGCAATTCCTCCCTGAATATTCCGCACTTTTACACTGCCCGATGTCTCGCCACAACCTGCTCCTGAGATTTCATGTATCTCAAATGCCAAGCCTGTCGGCTCTGTAATCTCATATTGATAAGAATATATACACCCTGAAGCATCTTTTACTCTCACCATATAAGTTCCAGCCTGTAAGGAAGTAAACAACGAAGCAGTTTGGTAAGCTGTGCCATCTATGCTATACTCGTAAGGAGTTTGTCCGCCGCTGATATTGGTTCCAGTTGGATTAATATCGAGTTTACCATCCTTAGCACCTGTACAGCTAGCCGCCGTAATCGAAACATTCGTGCCAACTACTACTGCATTCGGAGAAGCCAGATTGAAAGCATAAATCCCGAAACATCCTTTGCTATCCTTGATATACACCTTATAAGCACCGTTGGCTAAGCCAGTAAACTCGAATGGGAAGGTGCCATTCTGGAAATTATTCAGGCTATCCAAGCTGAACTGATACGGACCTGTTCCTCCATTTACACTATTGATCTGGATTTTACCATCGGTCGCCACACAGGTAGTTGGATTGATTGGGCTTGGAATACTAGCCCTGATCTGAGTAGCACCACTGATTGTAACTGAACTGAATGCTATACAAGCTGTTGTTTTATCTTTCACATACAGAACATAGTTTCCAGCATCCAAACCTGTGAATGTATTAGAAGCCTGGTAAGTAATGCCATCTTTAGAGAATTCATACACACCTGATCCTACGGTTACATTGATCTGGGCAATACCATCAGCTTTTCCACTGCAAGAAGTTGGCGATACCTGGATAGCTTGTGCACTGATCGGATTGCTTACTGCTAGATTAGCTGTAAAAGTACTGGTACAACCTTTGGCATCTCTCAAAGTAACTGTATAGCTACCCCCACCAAGACCTGTGAATATATTGCTGCTCTGGAAATTACCATTATCCAGTTTGTACTCAAAAGGAGCTGTTCCGCCTGCACTAACCACCAGTTTAAGTTCGCCATCTTGTGCTGAGCAATTGCCTGGCTGAACCATCGTAAGATCAGCAACTAATTTAGCAGGTTCGGTTACATTTACCTGGAATGAATTTACACAGGAGCCATTCTGATCTTTTACATAAATGGTATGGAGACCAGCCTGCCTATTTGCAAACTCAGGAGAGCCAGAGAACGTAGTACCATCTATCGAATACACATAGGTACCAGTTCCACCACTGATATTTTCTACCTTGATTTTACCATCACCAGCTCCGTTACAAGAAACTGGTGCTACCATCGTTGCAGTGGCTACAATTGGTGGAACATTCTCAATTACAACCGGAACAGTAAATGTACAGTTATTCGCATCTTTAATAGTTGCCTGGTAGGTTCCTGCATCCAAACCTGGATATAATGTATTGGTCAGGAAAGTAGTACCATTTATGCTGAAGCTATAAGCGGCTACTCCCCCACCCACATTGGTAAACTCTATACTACCTTTCTCATTACAAGATTTCGGTTGTTTTACCACGATAACTCCACTCACCAGGAACCGGTTTGTTATTGCAGGCGTAACAAATGAAGCAGTACAAGACTTATTATTTTTATCCCGTACCAGAATCGTGTATACTCCGGAACCTAAGTTGCCAAATACCGGTGAATCCTGATAGTTCAAGCCATTATCAATACTATATTCATAGCTGCCACTACCACCAGTCACCTGGATTACCTCTGCTGTACCATCTGTTGATCCATTACACAATACTGGTGTACTGATCAATCTGGCAACCAGATTGCAGGAAGGTGCACAATTGGCATTTACGGTAGAAGTGCTTGTATAAATACAGCCATTGGCAGCTACTATCCGGATATTATATGTCTTGGGCGCAAGGCCTGTGAACACATTGGCATTGATGCCTGCCGGATTAGCTACTCCATCAATATAATATTCGTATGGGCCAGTGGCACCAGTGATATTGCTCACAGTAATGGTTCCATTATTGGCCCCACAAGTAGTTTCAGCAGCTGGCGTAATGGTTACAGCTGTAATTCCACCAGTAGCCGTCAATGATTTTGTCAATACTACTTCACACCCAGCTGCATCTCTAACCGCAATGGTGTAGGAACCACTAGCCAAACCAGAGAAAGTAGCCGAATTCTGATAAGCACCTCCATTCAAGCTATATACATAAGGTGCTGTTCCGCCAGCCGGATTGGTTACGGTTATACTACCATTAGAAGCAGAACAGCTATTCGGATCAACTGAAGTAAGCGTAGCTGTAATGACAGGCAGAGACAAATTAACCGTAGGCAAAGTGATCGTACATCCATTAGCATCTTTTACTACAATAGTGTAGGAACCTACTGCCAAACCTGTAAAGGTATTTCCGCTAACAAAGGTTGTTCCGTTGTCTTTAGAGTACATTAAGGTACCTATTCCGCCTGTAGCTATCACGGTAATGCTGCCATCATTTGCTGTACAAGAAGGATTAGCTTGGGCTGAAATGCTGGCAGTAATAGACGCAGGTGCAATAATGGTAACAGTAGGCAAAGTAAAGATACAGTTGCTGGCATCTTTCACAGAAATGGTATAAATGCCTGCTACCAGATTAGTAAATACGCCACTACCTGTTGCAAACGCACCACTATTCATTGCATACTGATACGGAGCAGTTCCACCACTGGCAGTTACTGTAATTGCTGCATCTGATGCCCCATTACAACTGATCTGTGCTGTTTGAAGGGCTGTAGCTGTAACAGTTGTAGCACCAGTTATAGTAACCGTTGCACTATACTGACATTTATTTGCATCTTTAATCGTAGCCTGATAGGTGCCTGAGATCAGGTTTGTAAATACACTACCAGACTGGAAGTTAACCCCATCTACACTATAGGTGTACGGAGCCGTTCCTCCGGCAACATTATTAAATTCTATACCACCCAGGTTGCTACAAGCAGGCGGCTGATTTACTACAATCACCCCACTCACAAAGAAATCTGTACCTACCCTTGGCGCTGCAAAAGAAGTTGTGCAAGTCAGGTTGTTTTTATCCCGAACGGTAATTGTATAAGTACCAGGAGTTAGATTACTGAATATAGGTGAATCCTGATAGTTTGAGCCATTATCAATGCTAAACTCATAGCTTCCGCTGCCACCAGTTACTTGAATCAACTCTACAGCGCCGTTGCTCTGCCCGTTACACAATACGTTTGTGCTGATCAATCTGGCAGTCAGGTTACAAGCAGGTGTACAAGTTGCAGCGTTTACCTGGATGTTACTCACTGTAAACTGGCAGTTATCTGAAGAAACTACCCTTACTGAATAAGTTCCTGGAGCCAGATTGCTAAATATATTACCAGTTGCATTAGCCGTTGTGCTGCTTCCTAAGAAATACTGGTAAGGTGCGATACCACCTGAAGCATTTATTGTGACGTTTCCATCATTGGCTAAACAAGCTGTTTCATTAGTTATTACAGGCGTAGCAGTAAGACCTGAGCCACCATTTAAAGTAACACTTCTTGTAATCGTACAGCCAGTATTATTTTTATCCCGGATGATAATTGTGTACGCACCGTTTGCCAGATTACTGAATGTTGCACTAGCCTGGAAAGTTGTTCCATCTATACTGAACTCATAGTTACCGCTTCCTCCGGTTAGATTACTTAAAGCAACTATACCATCGGTAGTAGTACAACCTGTTGGATTGGTGCCAGATATTGCAGCTTGTAAAGCAACTGGTTGTGTGATGGTTACAGCCGGAAGAACAACCGTACAGCCATTGGCATCTTTCACGGTGATGTTATTATAGATACCTGCTGTCAGGCTGCTGAATGTAGCGCTGTTTACAAAAATAGTCCCATTTAATGAATACTGATACGGAGTTATTCCGCCTGTCGCAGCTATTATAATATTTCCAGTGGCATCTCCGAAACAAGTTGTTACATCCGTTTTAGAAGTCAGACTTACAGTAAGGAGAGCAGGCTCAGTAATAGTCACATCTGGAACAGTAGCTACACAACCTTTACTATCTTTCACTTGTACAGAATACGTACCTGCAGGTAGATTACTGAATGTACCTGTTCCTGTAGCAAAGGCACCACCATTGATAGAATATTCATAAGGAGCAGTACCACCGCTTACGTTTACAGTAAAGCTTCCATCCGTAGCACCATTACATGTAATATTGTTTTGAGCAGTAACAGTTACTGTTAAAGCAGTGGGTGCAGTTAACGTAATAGCCGGTAAAGTCACAGTACATCCATTGGCGTCTTTTACCTGAATGCTATACGAACCTGCTGACAGATTAGCAAACGTATTCACAGCACCAAAGCTCCCCCCATTGATAGCATAGGTATACGGAGCTGTTCCACCAGACGCTGACACCGAAATGCTGCCATCGGAACCGTTACAAGAAGGATTTGCCTGGGTTGTTAAAGTAATATTTAAAGCCGCAGGTTGCGAGATTACAGCATTTACGGTAGCTATACAAGTACTAGTAATATCCCGTACAGTAATGGTATAATTGCCTGCATTGATGTTAGCAAAGGTATTGCTTGCCTGATATGTAGTACCATCCTGGCTGTATTCATAATTACCACTTCCGCCACTTACACTAACGGTGATAGTACCATCCGTTCCTGCATTACAAGTTACCGGAGTTGATACCGCAGAAGCGGTGATACCAGATGGGCTGGTGAGTGTTTTGGACTGGAAGATTACACAATCATTGGCATCTTTGATGAATACATTGTATGTACCATCTCCTAAACCAGTAAATGTATTACCAGACTGATAGCTTACTCCATCCAGACTATAACTGTAAGGGGCTTTTCCACCACTTACACTGCTCACTGTCAGACTACCATCCATAGTTGTACATGCGCTAGGATTGTTAGAATCAATAGTTGCAAACAGAGCAGCTGGCTCAGTAAGTGTGACTGTAGCTAAAGTTATGCTACATCCATTGGCATCCTGAACTACTGGGTTATAAGTTCCGGGAGCAAGGTTAATAAATGTATCTGTTATAAAGAAAGTATTACCTCCATCTATAGAATATTGATACGGAGCCGTACCGCCTGTTACAGAAGTAATACTGATTGTACCATCATCACTGCTGTTGCAAGTAATATTTGTAGGATTAGCAGTAGCAGACAGAGCTAAAGCAGGAGCAGCTATGGTAATATTAGAAATAGGGATTGTACAGGCATTATCGGCTTTATCCCGGATAACAATAGAATAAGTTCCAGCTGAAAGACCTGAGAAAGTTGCTGCATCCTGGTAAGTTGAGCCATCAATACTATATTCATAATTGCCGCTGCCGCCAGTTGCATTTACCGTAATACTTCCATTGTTTCCTCCAAAACAGGTTATATCCTGATCCACAAAAGTAGCAGCCAGGGTACAAACAGGAGTAGTACAATTATCATCTACTGTAACTGTTTGTGTGAATGTACAACCATTGGCATCTTCTACCATAATTGCATAAGAAGCAGGAGCCAGATTGTCAAAGGTATTATTAGTAGCTCCGGCGGTATTTAAAGCACCATTCAGGTAATAAGAATAAGGCGCTGTTCCACCCTGTACAGTAGATACTACAATATTTCCATCATTAGCTCCACAAGAAGTTTCGGCAGAAGTATTGATATTTAAAGAAGCTATACCCCCTACTGCTGTTAGAGTAACTGTTTGTGTAGCAATACAACCATTGGCATCTTTCACCTGAATGCTATATGAACCGGCAGGCAAGCTGGAAAATACATTGTTATTTCCAAAGCTGCCACCATTCAAAGCATAGGTGTATGGCGCATTTCCACCAGTAACAGCTACAGTAAAGCTGCCATCAGAACCGTTACAGGTTGGTTGTGTAGTAGCAGAAATAGTAGCTGTAAAAGAAGCAGGTTGAGTAAGTGTTACGCTTGGTAAGGATGTGGTACATCCGTTGGCGTCTTTCACCTGAATGGTATACGAACCTGCATTTAAATTATTGAATGTACCTGTTCCTATGGCAAAGGCACCCCCATTTACAGAATAGGAATAAGGGCTTGCACCTCCACTTACAGAAACAACAATTTGTCCATCACTGGCTCCATTGCAGGTAATGTTAGTAGAAGAGGTTAATGAAACCGACATTGCAGCAGGCTGAGAAATAGTAAACGCCGGAAGAACAGCCGTACAACCCTTGGCATCTTTTACAGTGATGTTATTATATGTACCTGCTGCCAGACTATTAAAAGTAGCACCGCTTACAAAAGTAATTCCATCTATAGAATATTGATACGAAGCTGTGCCACCATTTGCAGATACTGTGATGCTTCCAGTAGCGTCACCAAAACAAGTTGTTACATCTGTTTTTGCACCCAGACTGATTGCTAATAAAGCAGGTTCTGTAACCGTAGCCATCACGGTGGTAGTACAAGAGGTAGATTTATCTCTTACAGTTATGGTGTAATTACCGGCTGTTAACCCAGTGAAGCTATTACCATTTTGGAAAGCACCACTATTTAATTTGTATTCATAATTGCCGCTTCCACCAGTTACTGTTAAGGAAATGCTTCCGTCATTGCCTGCCTGGCAACTTACATTTTGTTGCAAGCTTACAGATGCTGTAATACCTCCTGGAGAGGTAATTGACTGAGATCTGGTGATGATACATCCTTCATTGTCTTTAATAGTGATGGTATAATTGCCACTACCCAATCCAGTAAATGATGTACCTGACTGAAAAGTAGTTCCATCTATACTATACGTATACGGAGCTGTACCGCCGCTTACTCCACTTATTGAAATGCTACCATCAGTCGTATTACATCCGATTGGATTTATGCCATTTATGGTGGCAGTAAGAGCAGCTGGTTGGGTAATAGTTGTATTGGTTGTAGTGGTACAAGTTATGTCGCTTTTATCTCTGACTGTTATTGTATAAGCACCAGCTACTTGATTAGTAAATATATTGCTATCCTGGAACGTAGTTCCATCTAAGCTGTATTCCAGGCTACCACTGCCTCCGCTTGCTGTTACTGTGAGTATTCCAGTATTATCGCCATTACAATTAACCGGCGTAACAATTACAGAGGCTGTAATATTACAAGCTGGTGGCGGACAAGGAGAATCTATGGTTACAGTTTGCGAGTAAGTACATCCATTGGCAGCTTCTACTGTTAATAAATAATCTCCACCAGCTAAATTAACATATACATTATTGTTAATGCCTGCAGGGTTAGCTACATTATTAATATAATATTTGTATGGGCCAGTTGCACCACTTACACCGCTCACGATAATCAACCCATCATTTACTTTGCAACCTGACTCTCCAATAGGAAGGAAATCAGCGGTTAAGCTGCTAGGCGCAGTTAGTGTTTGAGAAGAAGTAAATATACACCCTGAAGCATCTTTTACTGTAATGGTATAGGAGCCAGATCCTAATCCTGTAAAACTACTGCTGGCAACAAAGTTAGTTCCATCAATGCTATATGTATAAGGTGCATTGCCTCCGCTTACGCCACTGATCATAATGGTTCCATCGGTAGCTGTACAAGCAGAAGGTTCCGTTTTACTCACAGTAGCAGAGATAGTTGAAGAGGATGTAAGTATTACTGGAGCCAGGTTTACTGTACAACCATTCACATCTTTTGTGGTAATAGTATAACTGCCTGCGGTTAAATTATTAAATGTACCAGAACCTGCAGTAAAAATTCCGCCATTGATAGAATAGGTATAGGGACTAGCCCCTCCACTAACAGAAACTATGATCGAACCTCCACTTACATTTCCACAAGAAGGATTTGTAGAAGTGCTTAAATTGATAGCAAGCACTGTTGGTTCAGTAATCGTAACCGAAGGAAGAACAGCTGTACAACCATTCGCATCTTTCAAAGTAATAGTACTATAGATACCCGCAGTGAGGTTATTAAATGTCGCACTGGAAACGAAAGTAGTTCCGTCAATGGAATATTGATAGGGAGCAGTTCCACCACTAGCTGACACAGTAATGGTACCAGCTGTAGAACCTGCGCATAGTATATCTGTTTTGGAAACTAGGCTGATCGCAACAGAACTTGGTGCAGTAAGTGTTGCAGTTGGTACAGTAAAGGTACAACCATTCGCATCTTTTACTATAATGGAATAAGTACCAGCGGCCAGATTAGTGAAAGCATTGCCTGAAACAAATGTAACGCCATTGATTGCATATGTATATGGACTGGTTCCTCCTGAAGCTGTTACAGTAATACTTCCATTGGCACTTGCACAAGCATTAGGATTTACTGTAACTACCGTTGCATTAACAGCAACCGGATTTGACAATGTAACTGAAAGGGTTGTACTGCAAGCTGCATTTTTATCTTTTACAGTAACAGTATAACTTCCTGATGAAAGGCCACTAAAAGCATTTCCATTCTGGAATGTGATGCCATCTTTGCTATATTCATAACTGCCGCTACCGCCAGAAACATTATTCACAGTAATACTTCCATCTGTAGCACCGTTACAAGTAGGATCAATATGAATCTGGGAAGCAGTGAGTGTAGCTGAAGAAGCAGAAATTGTAGCAGTGAGCTGACTTGTACAATTGTTTGCATCTTTTACAGTAATGGTATACGCACCAGCTGTCAGGTTTGTAAAAGTATTTGTTGCTGCAAATGTAGTTCCGTCAATAGAATAGGTATACGCTGAAGTACCTCCAGAAGCAGCTACTGTAATGCTGCCACTGTTAATTCCTGAACAGGCATCAATATTCGTTTGAGAAGTAATGCTCAGATTTAAAACGGCCGGTTCAGCAATAGTAGTAGCAGGCAGAGAAGTTGTACAGCCATTTACATCTTTTACAGTGATAGTATAGGTACCTGCAGTTAAGTTATTAAATGTACCGGTGCCAGAAGCAAAAGCGGCCCCATTTATTGAATACGTATATGGTGCTGAACCCCCATTCACTGAAGTAACAATATTTCCAGTATTTGCGCCATTACAGATAATATCTGTTTTTGAAGAGATACTGGCAGTTAAGCCTGCTGGTGCTGTTAGTGTAATGTTGGAAAGAGTAGTTGTACAGTTATTCGCATCTTTTACAGTGACGGTATACGTACCAGCGGATAAATTTGTAAAGCTATTTCCTGATATAAAACTACCTCCATTGATAGAATAGGTATAAGCTGGTGTTCCTCCTAAAGAAGTTACGGCAATACTTCCGTTATTGTCACCACTACATGCCGGATTAGTTTGAGAAGAAATACTTAGAGCTAAAGCAGTTGGCGCAGTTAACGTTACCGCAGGAAGATTCGCGATACAACCCTTGGCGTCTTTCACCTGAATAGTATAGGACCCAGCTGCTAAATTGGTAAAAGCAGAACTGCTGGCAAAAGCTCCGCCATTGATAGCAAATGTATAAGGACTTGTTCCCCCTGCCGCAGCTACAAGGATACTACCACTTGTATTTCCCTCACAAGCTGGGTCAGTTTTGCTTATTAAGCTTATAGATACTGCAGTTGGTTGATTGATAGTAACTACAGGTAAGGAAGCAGTACAACCTTTGTTATCTTTTACCTGAATAGCATAAGTTCCAGCTGTTAGATTGTTGAATGTACCTGTTCCTGCTACAAATGTACCTCCATTCACCGAATAGGTATATGTGCCTGTTCCTCCACTTATTGAAGTAATAATACTGCCAGTAGCATCGCCAAAACAAGTAGTAACATCGGTTTTGGAAGTTAAAGAAATAGCTAATATTATTGGCTGAGAAATAGTAACAGTCGGCAAAGCAGTTGTACACCCATTGGCATCTTTAATCTGTATGTTATAGATACCTGCTACCAAATTACTAAATATACCTGTTCCTGATGCAAATGTACCTCCATTGATGGAGTACATATAAGGAGCTGTTCCACCAGTTGAAGAGGTTATGATCTCACCAGTTGCATCACTGGAGCAAGTAGTAACATCGGTTTTGGAAGTGAGAGATATGGCTAAAACTGCTGGTTGAGAAATAGTGACAGTTGGTAAAGTGGTAGTACACCCCTTAGCATCTTTCACCTGTATATTATAAGTGCCTGCAGATAAAGTATTGAAAGTACCGGTACCAGTAGCAAAAGCTCCTCCATTTACGGAATATAAATATGGACTCGTACCTCCACTTACTGCTAATGAAATATTACCATCTGTAGCACCAAAGCATGAAGCATTTGTCTGGCTAGAAATATTTGCCAGTAGAGCAGTTGGCTGAGTAATAGTGACCGTGGGCAATGTAGCTACACAACCTTTGCTATCTCTAACTTGCACTGAATAGTCTCCAGCTACTAGATTAGAGAAAGTAGAAGCCGAAGAAAAAGCTCCTCCATTGAGAGAAAATTCATAAGCTGGTGTACCCCCACTTGCCGAAACTGCTATGCTACCAGTAGTATCTCCAAAACAACCGTTAATATCAGTTTTGGAAGTCAAAGAGATCGCTACTGCTGTTGGCTGGGTAATGGTAACAACAGGTACGGTAGCTGTACATCCACTGGCGTCTTTTACTTGAATAGTATAGTTACCAGCTATTAAGTTACTGAATGTGCTACTTGTAGTAAAGGCACTGCCATTCACAGAGTAAGTATATGGGCTGGTTCCTCCACTAGCCGATACATTGATATTCCCTGTCGCATCGCCAAAACAACCAGTAACATCGGTTTTTGATACTACATTAGCACTAAGTGTAGCAGGCTGGTTAATTGTAACTGGAGCCAGAGTAGCTATACAACCTTTGCTATCTTTCATCTGAATGTTGTAAGTACCAGCCGAAAGATTAGTAAAAGTAGAAGCGGGTGAAAAACTTCCTCCATTGAGAGAAAACTCATAGGCAGGGGTTCCTCCACTAGCCGATACAGTAATACTTCCGGTAGCATCCCCAAAACAGCCGCTAATATCAGTTTTGGATGTTAAAGAGATCGCTAAAGCCGTTGGTTGTGTAATAGTCACAGCTGTCAGAGAAGTTGTACAGCCATTGGCATCTTTGATCTGTATGGTATAGGCGCCTGCTGAAAGATTGCTAAATGTACCAGTGCCACTTACAAAAGCTGCTCCATTCACTGAATAAGCATAAGGACTAGTACCTCCGCTTACAGATATATTGATACTTCCGTCATTGCCACTATTACAGCTTACATCTGTTTTCGATACTAAACTGGCTGTGATGGCAACTGGCTGAGTAATTGTAATAGGTGCCAGTGACGCTATACAATTTTTAGAATCTTTAACCTGTATAGTATAGGTGCCAGCGCTGAGATTATTGAAAACATTGGTAGCAGTAAATACTCCTCCATTGAGAGAATATTGATAGGTAGGCGTACCACCTGTAGCAGAAATATTAATACTGCCAGTGGCATCTCCATTACACCCGGTAATATCAGTCTTGGAGGTGAGCGAAATAGCTAAAACTGCCGGTTGACTGATTGTAACAGGTACTAAAGCAGTTGTACAATTATTGGCATCTCTTACTTGGATAGTGTATATACCAGCGGTCAGATTACCAAAAGTTCCAATGCCAGAAGCAAAAGCTCCGCCATTTACAGAATACATATAAGGACTAGTGCCTCCACTGACACTCGTCACAATACTTCCGGTAGCATCTCCGAAACAACCGGTAATATCGGTTTTGGATGTCAGACTAACGGCAAGAACAGCAGGTTGGGAAATCGAAACGGTAGGTAAAGAAGCTGTACAGCCTTTGCTATCGCGTACTTGAATAGTATAATTACCGGCAGTCAAATTGGTAAAGGAGCTGGCTGAAGCAAAGGCTCCTCCATTGAGAGAAAACTCATAGGCAAGTGTGCCTCCACTAGCCGATACAGTAATACTTCCGGTAGCATCCCCAAAACAGCCGGCAACGTCTGTTTTAGATACTAATGTGGCTGTCAATATTGCTGGCTCCGATATAGTAGTGCCTGGCAAAGTAGCAATACAACCTTTGTTATCTCTTACCTGGATAGTATAGCTTCCGGCTGTTAAATTGGCGAATACATTAGCAGCGGCAAAAGCTCCTCCATTGAGAGAATATTGATAAGTTGGAGAGCCTCCTGTTGCATTAACGCTTATACTTCCAGTAGTACCTCCGTTACAAGAAACTTCTTGCTTGGCTGTTAAAGAAATACTAAGCACAGCAGGTTGAGAAATGGTAACAGCAGGCAAACTAGAGATACAGCCTTTGCTATCGCGTACTTGAATAGTATAATTACCGGCAGTCAAATTGGTAAAGGAACTGGCTGAAGCAAAGGCTCCTCCATTGAGAGAAAACTCATAAGCAGGTGTGCCTCCACTAGCCGATACATTGATATTTCCGGTGGCATCCCCAAAACAGCCGCTAATATCAGTTTTGGACGTGAGGGAAATAGCTAAAGCCGTTGGTTGTGTAATAGTCACAGCTGTCAGAGAAGTTGTACAGCCATTGGCATCTTTGATCTGTATGGTATAGGCGCCTGCTGAAAGATTGCTAAATGTACCGGTACCTAGTATAAAGGTTCCTCCATTTACTGAATAAGTATAAGGACTGGTCCCTCCACTGACACTTGTCACAATTTCTCCTGTAGCATCGCCAAAACAAGTAGTAATATCGGTCTTGGAAGTCAGGCTAACTGCAAGCAAATCCGGTTGGGTTAATGTAACCGCAGGCAAAGTTACAGTACAACCTTTGGCGTCTTTTACCTGAATGTTGTAGCTACCAGCAGCTAAATTATTAAATGTACCTGTTCCGCTCGCAAAAGTGCTACCATTCACCGAATAAGTATAAGGACTGGTCCCTCCATTTACAGATAGAGAAATCTCCGCATCTGTGGCAGCAAAGCAGGAAGGATTAGTCTGACTACTCACGGTTACTTGTAAAGCTGTTGGCTGGGAAATGGTAACAGCAGGCAAACTAGAGATACAGCCTTTGCTATCGCGTACTTGAATAGTATAATTACCGGCAGTCAGGTTAGTAAAGGAGCTGGCTGAAGCAAAGGCTCCTCCATTGAGAGAAAATTCATAAGCAGGTGTGCCTCCACTAGCCGATACATTGATATTTCCGGTGGCATCCCCAAAACAGCCGCTAATATCAGTTTTGGACGTGAGGGAAATAGCTAAAGCTGTTGGCTGGGAGATAGTAACAGCAGGTAAAGTAGTGATACACCCTCTACTATCCCTTACTTGAACAGTATAGTTGCCAGCTATCAGATTAGAAAAGGTAGAAGCTGCAGCAAAGGCTCCTCCGTTAATTGAAAACTCATAAGCAGGAGTTCCACCTGTAGCTGCTACTACAATTTCTCCTGTAGCATCGCCAAAACAAGTGGTGATATCAGTTTTGGATGTCAGGGAAATAGCTAATACAGGCGGATTCGTCAGGGTAACAGTTGGTAAAGAAGCTGTACAGCCTTTGCTATCGCGTACTTGTATGGAATAAGAGCCAGGAGCTAAATTGCTAAATGTGCCGCTTCCTGGGGTAAAAGCACCTCCATTGACGGAAAATTCATAAGTTGGCGTTCCTCCAGTAGCCGCCACAACAATATTTCCTGTAGTATTACCATTACAATCTGGATCAGCCTGTGAAGTAAGACTAATGGCTAGCTGTGCAGGCTGGGTAATAGTTACACTTACAGTCTCTGTACAATTCTTAGAATCTTTTACTTCTACAGTATAAGTACCAGCAGTTAAGTTAGTGAAAGAAGTAGTATTGCCAAATGCCCCACCATTGAATGAATATGTATATCCTCCGTTTCCTCCACTTGCTGCTACTTTAAAACTACCAGTAGCTTCCCCGAAACATCCGGTAATATTAATTTGAGATGTTACATCTAGTACAAGCGCAGCAGGTTCATTTACAGTAATCCCTAATCCACCAATATTAATGTTTGCACAACCGGTTTTTCTCACCTGTACTATATAATCACTGGCAGGCAGATTAGAAAAGACCACCTTATTCGCCGGACCTACCGTTTTAGTAGCTGTTAATAAAAACTGTCCCTGGTTTAGGTCGAACAAAAAATAATTGAATGTACCTGTACCATCGCCTAGCTCAACCGTTACTGTTCCGTCATTTGCCCCAAAACAGGTAACATCTGTACTGCTATACGTCGCATTTGGAATAGTCGGGCATTGTCCCTGCGCATTAAAACCAAGAATAGCGATGAATAAAGGCAGTAAAAAAAGAGATTTATAAATAGTAAAATTTTTCATACCTTATCTCGCTTGATTTGTCCCTACAATAATCTTTGTATGTTCTCCTATAAATGAAGCCTTACACCCTTTCTGGCCGATTCTTATCGTATAGTTGCCGGGTGTAAGGCCAGAAAAGCTTACAATGCCTTTATTTGCATCTGTTTTCTTTGCAGCATCCATCAACAGGAAAGGTATAGTTCCAGTGTAGCCAAAAATCTGGCATTCTGGTAAACTACCTGATGCATCAAAGCTGATATCTATCTGACCATTGTTTTTATCAGCAGAGGCATTTATAATGGTGTGGCTATATTTCATTTCACATTGCCCGAAACTTTTTGTAGCCATACAGCAAAAGCAGGCGACGATTGCAATAAAAAGTATCAGAGAGCGAATAATATTCATGGTAATGTTATAGGGTTATACAGCTGATTTTTCTAAAATAAAATCTTGTAAAAAGGCACTAAAATGACCTGTACAGATTAAAGCTTCTTCGTAAGATTTCTTGATTTACATTATTAGTTAAAATGGATTTATAAGCCGGTTTCCCTGCAACTTGCAAAATCAGCCTATGGGAAGTATCTCCAGGAAAGCGAATCGTATTACTTCTACCTACATAATGGAAATAGACTTGTAAAGCTGTTAAATGGAAAAACAGCTTTATTACCGTCGAAACCGAGAGAATGCAGTAAAGGGTGGCAAGCATAGCAATTGTTATTTGTTTATATCAATTTACTATGCTGCAATAGGGTGTGAGGTACTATTTACTGTGGTTTCGTTACCTATGTAACTTAATAGGGAATTAAAAAGCTTTCTTGTAATAAAAACCGGGCAGCAGAAATGTAATTTTTGTACAGGATTTATATCAATCTGAATACATCAGACTATACTTATTAAAATCATTTCAGGGTGGAATGTAGTGCATTCTTTATAAAATTAGAACCTGCAAAATCTTTATTTTGAAATGCCCATAAAAAAGAAAGCGATCTCCAAGAACTTGGAGATCGCTTTCAAGCAGTAGTTAAATTTGCTGACTTAATTTACCTTTTTGATGTTACCGGAGCCGGATACATGAATATTCCGTATGTCAGGGTTTCCTTTATAGCGAATGTCTCCGGAACCAGAAACTCTAGCTTCTAAGGATTGGGTTACATTGATATTTACATTTCCGGAACCGCTAATGCTTACCTGGCTTTCTTCACTTTTCAGATCAAATGCATTTATTTTACTGGAACCGCTGATATTAACTGATTGCTTTTTGGCTGTACCTGCTACCTCTACACTGCCTGAACCGGAATTATGAATTTTCAAGTCATTGGTGTTCAACGAAGCGATTTTAATACTGCCTGAGCCACTGGTATGCAACTCAAAATCATCTGCTTTTAATTCAGAATCACAAACAACTGATGAAGAACCAGAAGAATGAATACCCTCTATTTCTTTATAAGTGACGAGTACTTTAATATTTCCGGTATTGCGGTAGGTTCCTTTCTCCAGACCTATTTTTAATTTACCCCCCTCTACTTCCGTTTCAATTTTATTAAGCTCCAGGCTGCTGGATTCGATTTTTACAGACTCTGTATTCCCTTTAACCAGGGTTACTTCAAAACTGCCGCTTACATGTACTTGATCAAATGAGCTCACATTACGGGTTTCGGTTCCCTGACCATACACAGAATAGGTAAAGGCACTGAAGGCAAAGGCGACAACATAGATTAATTTTTTCATGTTCATATATAAGTTTATTGTTTTCTGGCTATAAGATTACTGTTTGAATTGATGGTTGCACTAGAGTAGAAATATTTTTTATTTACTGCTAATAATCCTTGGTTTGCTTTTATTTCACTTTTCTGGCAGATTTATCTCCATCCTGGTGCAGGACAAGCTCTGTTACTTTTCCTTTGCTATCTTTCACAAAGGATATCTGGGCATTTACTTCCTTTATAAAAAAGTCTTTTTCCGTTTCCGGATGTAATTCTATTTTAGGCTGGTCAGTGGGTTGTACAAACAACCGGTTATTTTCTTTTAATATCGTTAACGAAAAATGAGGTTCTAATTCATACACCCCAATATAGGCATCATACACAGTAGGATTTACTTTTATAGCTATTTTCGCTTTGCGTTTGTGCTTTAGAAACCACTCATACAAAGCCGGATTATTATATGTCTCCGTCCAGGAATCGTGGCCTGCTTCGGGATACACAGTAAACTTTACATCGTTTCCCACTTTTTTCAAAGCATTCACCATATCTTCAGATTGCTTGATTGGTACAGCTAGGTCTTTCGCTCCATGAAAAACCCATATAGGCAGCGAGCGGATGGACCATACCCTACCTGGATCTCCTCCCCCACAAACAGGAGCAATCGCAGCAAAACGGTCTGGAAAACGCAACGCATACTCCCAGGTTCCATACCCACCCATACTCAATCCGGTCAGGTACATTCTGTTAGTATCTACCCTGTTATTTTTAATTATCTCATCTACTAATTTATTTAATGTATTTGCTGACCAGTTTTCTCCCGGCGCACATTGAGGAGATACTACTATAAATGGAAAGTCTTTTTTCTGCTCTACAATTTTGGGAGGTCCATGTTTCTTCACTGAATCAATCACTGTTCCCCGTTCACCAGAGCCGTGTAAAAACAAAATCATTGGCCATCTTTTCTGGGCATCTTTGGCATAGTCCTGCGGAAGAAAAAGTAAATAGCCTGTTTCAGTTATGAATTTTTTGTTCTCCTGTTGACCCTGTGCTTTCATAAAGGAAGAACAGCAGATCAACAGGAAACATAAAAAAACCGGGATTAGTGATTTGAGCATATAAATTGATGATTAGAATATAGGCTTCACAGATTCAAAGTACATAAATTCAGGTATTTACGCAATAAATGATTTGGATTATTAGTCATAAAAAAGACGCATACAGATGCGTCTTTTTAACTAATTTCTGGCAGTATTCCTAGGCATATGCTTGTTCTACCCTGCCATCTAATAAGCTAACGATTCTGGTGCCATATTCAGCATTCTTTTCGGAGTGCGTTACCTGCACAATGGTTACTCCTTCCTGGTTTAGCTTCTTAAATAGTTCCATTATTTCAATTCCCTGGGCAGAATTCAGGTTTCCGGTAGGTTCGTCGGCTAATATCAATTTAGGCGTTGTAATTACTGCTCTGGCAATACCCACTAACTGCTGCTGTCCACCCGATAACTGATTGGGAAACAGATCTTTTTTGCCAACAATGTTAAACTTATCCAGGGTATCCGCTACAATGGCTTTGCGCTCGGCAGATTTAATATTTTTATACAACAATGGCGTTTCCAGATTTTCATACACGGTTAGTTCATCGATGAGATGATAACTCTGAAAAACAAAACCAATGTAGTTTTTATGAAGTTCGGAACGCTGTTTTTCACGGAGTTTATGAACCGGCTGATCCAGGAAATAATACTCTCCTTCCGAAGGTTCATCCAGCATACCAATTATATTGAGCATAGAAGATTTTCCTGATCCTGACGGTCCCATAATGGATACAAATTCACCTTGTCCGATTTCCAGGCTTACATCGCGTAACACAAAGGTTTTCACAAATCCGGAAGAGTACCACTTAAAAATATTGTTTAGTTTAATCATGATGTATAGATAATAGTGAGTAATAACAAATTAGTAATTTAAATATACTATAATGTGTGCAAGAAGAAATAAGTAATATCAATTATTGTTCAGTTACTATTTAAATTCATTCGCTTCGCAAAGCATTTACCGGATTAGCCAGCGCTGCTCTGATTACCTGATAACTTACGGTAAGCAGGGCAATGACCAATGATAAAATACCAGCCAGCAGGTAGATCCATACGCTGATGGGAATACGATAAGCAAAATCTTGTAACCAGCTGTGCATGATAAAGTAAGCCAGCGGAGCTGCAACCACAAAAGCAATAATTACCAGCTTGGCAAACTCTCTGGAAAACAGTACTACTATACTTTTTACTGAAGCGCCCATTACTTTACGCACCCCAATCTCACGCTGGCGTTTTTGAACGGCTAAAGTGGCGAGACTAAATAACCCTAAACAAGCAATAAATACGGCAAAGCCAGTTGCATAATTCATCATATTGCTCAGCCGTATTTCTGCTTGGTATTGTTTATTGAGGGTTTCATCCATAAAAGAAAAAGTATATGGCAAGGATGGAGCCGCTTTTTTCCAGGTTTGCTCCAGTAGCGCTATGGTTGTTTGTATATTTTCAGGTTTAATCCGTACCAGAATTTTGCGGCGGGAGCTACTACTAAAATTTACATTTTCTGTTCCCTGAAAAATAGAATCGCTTAAAGCCATTACCAGAGGTTTTACAGGCGTATGGAGCGATTGATAATTAAAATCTTTGACTACACCAATAATCTGATGAGGTGGGAAATCTTTACCGGGAAGCCTCTCTCCTATTGGATTTTTCCACCCATATTCTTTTACCAGTGCCTCATTTACAATAATGGCTTCACTGATATCCGCAGAAATATCTTTAGAAAAATCACGGCCTGCCACCATTTTTGTTTTCATGATTTTTTGAAAATCATGATCTACAACATTTATAGCCATTGCCCTTACCGTGTTGGTATTATCGTGGTAATCTGCTTCGGCCCAGCCTTCTCCCAACGTAAACATCGCATTGGTAATTCCTGCAATACTCTGATGTGTAGCCAGCTCATTTTTCATCCGTTCATAAATTGCCAAGGCATCTGTTTCGTCTGCTCCGGTAGGAATAACTATGACCTGCTCTTTATCGAACCCAAGATTCTTATTTTGCAGATAGCGCAATTGCTGCGACATGATTAGGGTACAAATAATAAGCGAAATAGATAGCACGAACTGAAACACTATTAACCCTTGTCTGAAAATACCTGCATCGCTCACTTTTAAATGCCCTTTCAACACTTCAATGGGATTAAATCTGGATAGGAATATAGCCGGATACATACCAGCTAATAAACCAACAATCATAGATAGGATTAAAGAGAAGAGCGTAATTTCGCTTACCAGATTGTACGTGAGGGTTTGACCTGCTAAGTCATTAAATACAGGTAAAGAAAAAGTAGCCAGCATAATTCCAGTTATAAGCGATAGCAGGCTAATGAGAATAGCTTCTCCCCAGAATTGCGTTATTAGTTGCTTGCGCTCAGCACCTACTACTTTGCGTATGCCTACTTCTCTGGCCCGGCTTACAGACCTGCCCAGAGATAAAGTAATAAAATTAATGCTGGCAATAAGTAACACAAGCACTGCTACCGTGGCTAGTATATAGGAATAAGCCGGATCGCTAATAGGCTCTATACCTTCCGGAAAATCTTTGTTGAGGTGAATATCTGTAATCGGCTGGAAAAGCAGATTATAGCCACCTGGTGTATAATCTTCGCCCAGGTTTTGCTTCAGTACAGCAGGAAGCTTGGCTTGCAGGTTAGTTAAAGCAGCCTCATCTGGTAATTGAATATATGTTTCCACAAATACCTGAAAAAAAGCCTTCAGGGCCCGTTCATGCCAGATATGTTTAGCATTTTCAAAAGAAATGAGGTAATCAAACTGAATGCTGGAATGAGAAGGTGCATTTTTCGCAACAGCACTCACTGTAAAATCTATATCTGTGTCTCTCAGGCGAATGGTAAGCGTTTTGCCAATGGGATCTTCTTTCCCAAAGTATTTTATGGCTGATTCCTCTGTCAACACCACTGAATTTGGGTTTCTTAAAGCAGTATTTTTAGGGCCTTTAATAAGTGGAAAGTTAAAGAGATGAAAGAAATTGGTGTCTACTATATGAATAGTTTCTGAAAAAGATACTTCATTCCGTTTGACCAGATTACTGCGTGTACATACCCGAACTACCTGCTCTACTTCAGCCAGATTTTGCTTCAGCATGGGAGCGAATACAATTGGCGTAACTGTATTAAAATACTCTGTTTTATCAGGCGTAATTTCCTTCAATGCTACCCTATACATGCGTTGGGCATTCGGATGAAACCGGTCATAACTCCACTCATGTTGAACAAACAAAATAATAAGCAAGCAAAAGGCAATCCCAACAGCCAAACCGGCAACATTGATAAAAGTATATAGCTTATGCCTGAACAGGTTTCGTAAGGCTACTTTCAAATAATTTTTCAGCATATTGAAGCCAGGTTTTATGTTTGTATAAGGCTGAGAATTTTGATTTAGCTTGAATTTAGCTTATGAAATAGTTAGGATTATAAGACTATAAAACTGTTATAAAATCCTCTTTATCTATTTAATCGTATGAATCCAGGTTCGAGGCTATTCAGCTCTCAAACTCTTCACCGGATTGGCTATAGCTGCTTTAATTGACTGGTAACTCACCGTAATAAGGGCAATAATTAAGGCGAGCAAGGCAGCTAATAAGAATGTCCAGGGGCTGATGTTTACACTGTATGCAAAACCGTCTAACCATTTACTCATCGCAAACCAGGCAACTGGCCAGGCAATCAAGTTGGCAATAAAAACCAGTTTTAAGAATTCTTTGGATAATAAAGTGACAATTCCCGATACGGAAGCGCCCAGTACTTTTCGTATACCGATTTCTTTGGTACGTTGAACTGCTGTAAAAGAAGCTAAACCGAATAAACCCAGGCATCCGATCAGAATTGCCAGGATAGAGAAAGTTGAGAAAAGCTGCCCCTGTTTCTGTTCTTTTTCATACAAACGGCCAAAGTTTTCATCTAAAAAGGTATATTCAAAAGGTCGTTCTGGTAAGAATTTGTACCAGGTTTTTTCTATTTGTGCCAATGTTTCTTTAACATTAGTGCCGTTTATTTTTACAGATAAGTAATTATAGCCATCGTTAGGAGCGATAAAAAATACCATGGGAGCAATTTCCTGGTGCATCGACTCAAAGTTGAAATCTTTGACTACGCCAATAATGCGGCCTTTCCGAGGACCGTATGTAAATTGCTTGCCTATAGCTTCTTCAGCAGTTTTCCAGCCAATCATACTGGCTGCCTCCTGATTAATAATGAAAGCAGTAGTGTCATCGGTGCCAAACTCTTTGGAAAAATTCCTGCCAGCAGCCATTTCAATTTTGTAAGTAGAAATAAAATCATGGTCTACTCTTAAAAATTTAATAGTAGCGGAAGTAGGCTGAAGCGAATCTCCTACCTGAGCAGTTGCCCCATTAGAATCTAGCAATCGTCCTGAAGGTATTCTGGAAGACCGACCTACTTGTTGTACAGAAGTCTGGCTGGTGAGCTGATTTTTAAAAGATTCGTATTGCTCGGATAATTCTCCGAAATAAGATAAGGTTACAACATGGTCTTTCTCAAAACCCAAGGATTTATTGCTCAGAAAGTTTAACTGGTTAAACATAATTCCGGTGCAAATCATGAGTACAATGGAAATAGTGAATTGCAGTACCACCAGTATCTGGCGTAGTGAAATAGCCTGTAAGCCAGAACCTGCCTGGGCAGATAACAATTTTCCTTTTAATATGGAAATAGGCTGGAATGAGGAAAGATATAAAGCCGGATAACTGCCTGCTATTACCCCTACAATGAGAGCAAGTGTAATCAGTAATGGCAGTGTATACCAATTTTCCAGATAACCTACTGATAATTCCCGGCCAGTAAAGTTATTTAAAGCTGGTAAAGATAGTTGTACGATGCCAATGGCCAGTACCAGTGCAATCATTGAAAAAACAACTGACTCACTTAAAAATTGAATGACCAGCTTGTCCTTTGTTACACCCATCACTTTACGAATACCCACCTCTTTGGCACGTTTAGCAGCCAGAGCAGTTGATAAATTCATAAAATTGATACAGGCAATAATTAGGATAAACACAGCTATAGCTGATAAAATATATAAGGTGGTAATATCACTATTGGCTTCAAATTCAGAATCTAGGTGCGAGTGGAGGTGTATATCGGTAAGTTTCTGTAAAAATAAGTTAGTACCTGCGGAAGGTTTTGGCCCATTATTAGGATTATTGCCAGCCAAAACCTTATCCAAAAAAACCGGAATCTGCGAAGTAATAGTTTGCGTATTGTAATTTTCAGGCAGTAGTAAATATGTACCAAAGGAATTGTTACCAAAATTGGTACGCAGGTTTTCCCGCCCATACACATTGTCATCATTTAAAGTAGAAAACGAAACCAGGAAATCCGGATGGAAATGCGAATTGGCCGGAAAGTGTTTGAAAATACCTGTAATTTTTACCTGAAACTGGTTGTCTATTTTAATCACCTTGCCCACAGCATTCTCATTATTAAAATACTTCTCTGCCATTTTATCACTCAACATGATGGAAAATGGATCATCCAGGGCTTTTTTGGGATCGCCACTAATTACCGGAATGGTAAATATTTTAAATATGGCTGGTTCAGCGATAAAAACATTATTTTCATTAAAGGCTTTTTCATCGTAGCGAAATAAAAAACCATTTTGTATGATTCTGGCAGAAGCTTCGATATCGGGGAATTCGTTTTCAAGCAAGGGTCCAAAAGGAGGAGCCACATGGCCTAAATGCAAACTAACCGAACCATCCTGCGAAGTCCAGTTACGGGTAACGCGGTAGATGCGGTCAGCATTGGTGTGATACTTATCATAACTTAATTCGTCACGAATATATAGCGAAATCAGCAGGCAGCATGTTAGGCCTAATGCCAGACCAAAGATATTAATGAACGAGAAACCTGTGTATTTGAGAATATTGCGAAGCGCAATTTTTAAATAGTTCTGAAACATATATGTATCCGGAAAAGATTAGCCAGTGAGAATTTATGTGACAATAAATCTGCCGCAAAAATCAAATCACTGTAAAACAGTATCTTATAATAATTGTTGTAGATTATATTCTAGCAATATTGTCCGGAAACGGACACCCTGCGTACGTGAGCGTACAGGAAAATCTATGTTATGAAATATATATTGCCTGTATGTGAATGAATGGCGATTTAAATATTTAGTCTGCGTGTATTTAGTGAAATGCTATTTACCAGAAGTATTTTGCTTTCTAATATACCAGTCAATTAGTTTTCGGGCAATACTTAAACGAGGAGGAATATTTGGCAATTTGTCAGCTGTATACCAGGCAGCATCTTCTATTTCTGTTTTATCAATAGTAAGTTCACCACCAGCATACTGAGCAGTAAAGCCAATCATCAGGGAATTGGGAAATGGCCAGGGCTGGCTTCCAAAATACCGTACATTTTTTAAGCGTACACCTACTTCCTCCATAATTTCCCGGTGAATAGCCTCTTCCAGGCTTTCTCCAGGTTCCACAAAACCTGCCTGAATACTGTACATTCCTGGCGGAAAATGAGGGGAACGGCTTAATAAAATTTGATTATCACGTTGAATTAATACAATAACGGCTGGTGATAAACGAGGATAATTACTCAGACCGCAATTCGGGCATTTGCGTGAATATTCTGTTAAGGAAGGAATTGTAGGCGTTGCACAACGTCCGCAAAATTGATGCGTACGGTCCCAATCAAGAATTTGAATGGCTTCTCCGGCTAAAGAAAAGAAATGTTCTGCTAATTGTCCATATGCCTGGCGTAATCCGGTCCATTTCATCCCGGAAGGTAACAGCATATCTTGTGATACTTCTACTACATAACTATGATGTTCTTGCCAGGTACCCAGATATTGTTTTCTTGCAACAGGCCAGCCAGTTTCTTCTATAGAGTAAAAAGCTGGAATACTTACTCCAATTTCTTCTTCTTTTACTAAAATCAGATTTTCTTTAAAAATAAACCAGTATGCTGGTGCTGTATGTGATTCTGGCAGAGTGCCCTTTACGAAACGTTCATTTCTTTTCTTTGCCATGTCAACAGGCTATTATTTAGCTGCAACATATTAATATTTTTTGATATAATAGTAGCAGAAAAAGAATGATGAAACCTATAGAAACACAAAAGCAGGGAACCGAGACCTGCTTTTGCAAATAAAATATATCGAGTAGACTACCGCTTAAATCCTAGAACCGCTGCAGCGCAGCTTTCCTTTGTACTTTCAAATGAGAAAGTTAAATAATATACTCCAGTAGAAGCACATTTATAACTTACACCAGAATAATACTTTTTACTACCTGGGTCCTGATTAGTAGCTACTAATTTTCTATTAGAATCGTAAAGATTTAGCAGAACTCCTTTTAGTTCAAGCTCTTTATTTCCTAACGTAATCATGTAATTCGAATCTTTACTGAAAATGTAAGGAAACTCCATTTTAGCTTTTGCCCCATTCTCTCCATCAATTTTATAACTTTTGAGGAAAGCATATCCTTCGGGCATCTTTTCGATAAGCTTGCTTGTATACGTATCTGCGTCACACTGAGCAAAAGCAACAGAACCTGAAAAAAGGAAAGCGGCAGATACAATGAATGTAAAAAATAGTTTTTTCATATCTTATCAAAAACTTAATATTAGCTGATTATTTTTTTACGGATTGAACCTGTAGATTCAAATATATTTTTCAAATCTTCTGAAGTCATGTCTATTTTGCTGGTGCTGTTGTCTACTACCATCAAAACCCCATCTACTTCTTTCATCGTAGACTCCTTATAGGTATAAGTAATTTTCACTCTTTCGAAGTGCTTTTGTAATAAAGTCAAATCTGAAATAAGTGTCTGAACACTAGGGTCCTGGTTATAGAAAGAGAGAAGCAGCAATAATTGATCTAAAATTACTTTCTGCTCACCAATACGCTCATTAAAAGCTTGATTAGGGTATTTTTGTACGACCTCGCAAGTCAGATATAAGGCTTCCAGCCATCCACCGGTAAGGATCAGAATACTTAAATTTGATCTTTCCTGATCCTGAAGATGTCTGTTGATTTTTTCGAAATTTGTTGTGGTAATCAGCAGCAATGAATCCATATTATTGCTATTGGTTGCCAGTCTCTTAATTGTACCGAAATCGAAGAACTGACCAATATTTAATCCATTAGCTGTTTCTCTCACCGCGTCCAGATAATATAAAGCATCCTGGTTTTGATTATAAATGTTGGCATACCCCAGGTCGGTACTATAAATACCCAGATTTAAGGCTCTTTTGTAATTAGTATTATAATTAGAAAGATTGCCTGTAGAATTAAGAATGCTTTTATCATACTTTACTCCCATGCCTTTGATCAGAGAAGAAATCTCCAGGGGCGAGGGAATAGACTGAATAATATCACCCAGAACCTCTTTAGAAACCGGAGGCGTTTGCACTTTCACGTTATCCAGACTATCTAAAAAAGCTTTTTCACTAGGTTGCGTATTGTTATCGCATGCTACAAAAAGTAGTGCCATAAAACCTAAGTATACTTTTTTCATCGTTAAAAAATATTTGTTATGTATGCTGATTTTAAATTATTCTATTTTTAATTCGTTGCGATATGGCCTTTTTTTATCTTGATAGATGGCAAACTAATCTTTATCTTATTTCTCAATGCCATTATAAAATTGGTTATAAAATCAAATTTTATTTTTTCAAATAATGCAAACACTCTTTTAAATGCTTCAAAATATAAGGTTATACAGAGTGCTGCTGCCAAAAGCCATACAATTAGAATGTTAAACAGATACGTATCAATGACTATACCTGCTATGTTCTTTTGTGGTGCCAGAAAATGTGTTCTATAATCTAAGGTGTGAGCCGGCGTTTTTGGATTCATATATATAGGATCTACCTGCTGTAATAGGCTACCATTATATTCAGTGATCCGATCTTTAGTACTTGTATTCTTCATCAAATCAGCCAATGCTTCATTGTAATACAAGTTTTTGTAAGTAGTCAAATCATATGTCTTATCTTTAGACTTGAAGCCAATCAGCATTTCTTTTTTATTATCAGCCTCATTAAACTGACGCACATATGATTCTTTTAAAGATTCCAGATAAAAACGGACTTTCTCTGTAGCTTTTTCATCGAACTGCTTTACCGTAAGCACCTTATTAACATCGATAGTTAACCCTTGCTTATTTATTTCTCCATTTATTTCGTCCCTGATAATCTTAAGATCATTTGCTAAAACAGATTTAATGGAATCATCCTTACTTTGTGCATGAAATTTGGAACGTTCCAACCTCTCCAGTAATTCTGGTATCAGATAGGTATATTTATAATAAGCTGTGCTTTGTGTTTTTTCTAATTCGTAGTAAGGTGCCTGGTAGGCATTATTTTTATATTGATGTACAGCAATTGCCTCAAAACCCCATCTGGTAGCAATTAAGTCGGCAAGTACCGGTACTTCTCCTTTGGTGCTTACTGTTTCATTTAATTTGTCGAAGCTGAATATAACCCCGCTCAGAATCATCTGTGGAATCAGCAGCAGTGGTATCGTAATATATACAGTAACAACAGAATTGAAAGAAGCAGAAATATTCAAACCCAGCACATTGGCAAAGCATGACATCGTAAACAGAACCAGCCAATAGCTCATGGTCATGCCTTGTATTTCCAGAATCCAGTTCCCGATCAGCACAAAACTCAAGGTCTGGATAGCTGAAAGAGTGAATAGTATAATAAGTTTGGAAGAGAGATAGCTCGTACGGCTCAGATTCAAAAATGACTCTCTTTTTTGTATTTTTTTATCACGGATAATCTCTTCGGCACTTACCGTGAGGCCCATAAAAATGGCCACTAGTACGGCAACTAATATATATGCCGGAATATTATCATTATAGCGGTAAGTATAGCCTGAGGAATCAGGGTCGTTTTGATAACGGATGATAAATGCAAGCAAAAAAGCCAGTAATGGTGCCTCCAGTAAATTGATAAGCATGTATTGCGTATTGCTTATCTTGGAAAGGAAGTCACGGATAGTAAAGATAATCGTTTGCTTGATGCGGGAAGGCAGATTAAGCGCTTTTGGCGGGTTTTCCTGAACTGCTTTTACTTCGTCTACCTTAAATTTTTGTAAATATTTCTCATTCCATTGAATTGGTGTTACTTTTCTTTTATTTGTAAACTGCCCATATTCATCTACTACTTTTGCCTCAATAATGTTAAATATCTGTTCAGGATTCACATTACCGCAGGTGTGACACTGGCCCTTTTCGCTATCTACCTGGTTAGTGGCTTTTTTGAAATAAATGACTGCTTCTACCGGATTGCCATAATAAATTGGATAACCGCCTGTATCCATAATAAATAGTTTGTCAAACATTTTATAGATGTCTGAGGAAGGCTGGTGAATAACCACGAAGATGAGTTTTCCTCTCAAGGAAAGTTCTTTGAGCAAATCAATTACATTCTCTGAATCTCTGGATGACAAACCGGACGTAGGCTCATCCACAAACATTACAGCTGGTTCACGGATTAATTCCAGTGCGATATTTAGTCTCTTTCTTTGGCCGCCACTTATTTTTTTGTTTAGAACATTACCTACTTTGAGGTGTTTGATATGCTCAAGACCCAAGCTGGCGAGTACACTAATAACTGCTGTTTCTAATTGGATTTCAGATAAATTATTGAAACACAACTTGGCATTGTAATACAGATTTTCATACACGGTTAACTCTTCGATCAGCAGGTCATCCTGTGCCACATACCCAAATACTCCTTGTACTTCTTCTTTTTGAGTATGAATATTGATTCCGTTAATCAGAATTTCTCCCTTAGAAGGATTCTCTATGCCGGCTAATACATTGAGAAGTGTAGTTTTACCAGCTCCACTCCCACCCATAATACCAATTAGTTTTCCAGGACCTTCAGAAATATTGATATCCCGTAAGCCAATCGCTCCATTTGGAAACCGGAACTCTAAGTCCCTTGCCGTGAATGAAAGCTTTTTTGCTTCTAAATTACTTAAGAACAGGCCTACTACATCGCTATAATATATTGGCGAACTCTTAGGTGTTTTTATAGTACTTCCATTGGAGAACAGATATACTTGAAAAGGTTTCACCAGCAAACCATTTAATTGCAGTTCATCCTCTCCATCATATCTAACAAAATATAAATCAACACTATTGACTTTCAGAAAGATAATCTGGCCATGCAAATGATCCAGTAACAGATGCTTAGCCTGTATTTGTATAGTAGGCAGTTGGCTATCTGCTATCAAAATATTCTCAAAATGACAGAGTACTTGACTTGATTCGTGTAGTACAAATTTTTCAATAGCCTGGTAATCTTCTTTAGTAATATTAAACACTGTAGAAACAGTGTCAATAATACTCATCCGTTGAGGGGTAAAGTTTTTATCAGAACAAACCAGTTCCATCAAACGGATCAATACTACTACCTTCTGCTTTTGGGTAAGCGTCTTATTGATCTTTTTACAAATGGCAAGTGTCTTTACCGAATCTTTTACGGAAGTGAGTTTAGCTTCACCTTTGTCTTCGCTCTCTTTTCCATATCCTGTAAACTGGTCATATAACTCTACATATTCTTTCACAGAATCCTGATCTAATTCTTGCATGAAGAATTGAATGACAAATTTTCTCTCTACCTCCGTCACACCACCATCTTGCTTTGTTATAATAGCAAAAAGTTGGGTTAACGCTTTTAAAATTTCCTCACTCATAACAGATCAATTCAATATTTCTGTAAGTCAGCTATATGTTAAAGTATATATTATCTAAGAATCGGGCAGAAATACCCTTTCATACCCAAAGAAAGCACTTCCCGACAGGCAAATAAATTTATATTTGGCAGGAATCAGACACATGTACTGATTTGTAAAAATCAATAGGTTTTGAATTCGAAGGGTACTTCTACCAATTCTGAAAATTCTGTACCGGCTTCTTCCATATCTTCATCATCTTCATGAAAATACCAGGAAATAGTAGTACCAGGAATAGATTCGAGCTTTGACAAAATATCCAGAATTAACTTGGAAGAGGCTGTATTGAAATATTCGAGTTTGAAAGTAAAAGTTGTTTTGGGCTTTGGAGCACCAGAATATGTATCTAACCACTCTAATACAGGCTTATAAAATTCTGCTGTATCTTCAGGTAAAGATCTGCCTGATATTTCAAATATTCCATTAGTCTGATCCAGAATGATTTTTGGGGTATCTTCCGTACCTTCTAAGTTTATGATTTGCATTGTATTAGATTTTTATTGAATGTAAGGTCTTGTTGTAATTAATTTTTATTCATTAATATTAGCTCTGGAGATAGTCGTTTTCAGAGCAAAGAATGACACTTTGTCGTTAATAGGCTGAAAATCAAATTCCAACTTCTGGCCTGATTTTCTGGCCATATCTACAAAGCCAAGTCCGGCACCGCCTTTGTCTGATAAGTCTCCGTTTTTGATAATATCTTTATAAAGGGCTTTGAGGCCTTCTTTATCCAGACCATTAATCTGTTGAAGCTTATTATTCAAACCTGGTACCTTGTCATTTCCGATTGGGTTACCAGAAGTAATGATGTATTCGTTTTCGTGTTTCCCAATCATGAAAATGGCTGTATTTTTTACATTTTCTTCAATAATCACATCGTCTGCATGTTTGCAAATATTCTGAAGGCATTCTACCATCACATTAAAAACTTTTCTTTTGATGTTAGATTCTTCACCGACTGAATCCATGTTTCTTTCGGCCATGGATAATACCGATTTTGTAATCTCCTGTGTAAATTCCCCTTCGTAAACAAGGATCAACTTTTCCTGCAACATTGTTTTATGCAGATCATAGATATATTTCATATTCGTATAAAATTGATTTTCACTTCTGTTTAACTATTTATTGTTTTACTTATTTAGATTTAAAATTTAATTCCTATCATCAGCACATCATCTGTTTGCTTTTCTTCTCCTTTCCATCCTTCAAACTCCTCATCAAAGATCTGGTGCATCCTGCGCATGTCAGCTGTCTGATTGTTGGTAATAATATCTCGGATTTTCTTTGGAGAGAATTTTCTGTTTTCCGGTCCACCAAACTGGTCTGGGAATCCATCTGAACAGAAATAAGCGGCATCACCTTGACCAAGGGATAAAGTTGTGGTAGTAAAGTTGGTCCGTGATTTATACTGGCCACCTCCAATCGGAAATTTGTCTCCTTTAATCTCAGTAAGTTCACCTCCGTGCATGAAATACAAGGGACGGTGTGCTCCTGCATATTGAAGAGTTTTCTTCTTGAGGTTAATTTTACATAAAGCAATGTCCATTCCATCACGGGTTGAAGAATCATCGCTGTCTTGCTTCAAGGTTTCTGTTACTCCTTTATCTAATTGATCTAATATAACTCCAGGCTCAGAATTATCTTTATTGTTTACTATGTTATTGAGCAGGAAATATCCGATCAAAGAAATTAAAGCTCCCGGAACCCCATGACCAGTACAGTCTACAGCAGCAATGTACATATCATCGCCTTTTTGCATAAACCAGGGAAAGTCTCCACTCACTACATCTCGTGGCTTATAAAGGATAAATGATTCAGGGAAAATATTCTGAATGATAATATTATTAGGAAGAATAGCTCCCTGTATCCGCTTGGCGTAATTGATACTCTCTGTGATCTTCTTATTTTTACTCTGGATCTCCAGTTCAATTATTTTCCGGTCGGTGATATCGTGAGATACTACTAGGACAGATTCAATCTCGCTTTGCTCATTATATTCAGGGATAGCATTTACCTGCATTACTCTGTCACCCAACACTGATGGAAAATCCATTTCAGTAGCTACTTTCTCCTGGTTGGTCAATACGGTGTGCAGAATATCAGTCCATGAATTGATTACTTTCTCATTTAACGTAACTTCCTGGATAGACTTACTTAAAAATTCCTCTTTATGATGTCCTGAATATGCCTCAATAATCGGGTTGATATAGAATACTTCACCTTCTTTATTGAACCTGGTAATTAAGTCTGGTGAATTTTCTGATAATGCTTGCATTTGTCCACGCATTCTGGATTCCTGCTCAGCTCTTCTACGCTCAGTAATATCTCTGGAATTGATAACAATACCACTAATAGCGGGGTCTGCTAACAAATTGGTACCGGTTGCTTCCAGCCAGACCTGGTGGCCATTTTTCTGGGTATAGCTAAACTGGACAGTAACTTTTTGCTGAGGATTTTCAATCAGCTCATTAAACATATTATCAACCGAATCTACGCCCAACTCATGCACGTAAATAATATCGTTGATGCCCATTAATTCTTCCTGCCTGTAACCCAGAATTTTCTCTACAGATGGACTTACATATCTGATTTTCCTGTCTTTCTCATAAATGGTAATTACCTCTGAAGCATTTTCAAGCAGGATTTGCATTTTTTTCTGAGCCCGGTTTACCTCCTCTATCTGTTCTTCCAGCGCATAGTTAGTCCGCTTTAGTTCCTCCTGTGTGCTTTGCATTTCCTCGGCATTCTGTCTTAAAATCTCCTGCTGTTCCTGTAATTCCTCACTTTGCTTTTGAGATTTCTCCAGTAATTTCCTAGTAGTTTCGTTTACCTTGATATTGAATATAGTACGGGCGATAATTTCGCTTACCTCATTCACAAACCGGACATTTCTGGAACTGAACCTTTCAAAACCTGCAAATTCAATTACGCCATACACTATTTTTTCACTTCCAATTACAGTAATGAGTGGCACAATCAGAATACACTTTGGCTTTTTATCGCCCAAAAGACCTGAGGTAATAGTTACATACTGGTCTGGAATTTCTGTACGTAAGATAGTATCCTGCTCAATGGCAGCCTGACCTACTAATCCTTCTGCAAACCTAAATCTGGCAGAGAGATATTTCTTTTTATGATATGCATAACTGGCAGTCATTTCAATAAACCGCTCTTCCTCCTCTTCGTCATTCACTACATAAAAAGCTCCTTGTATTGCATCTATTTTTTTAGTGATGTATGCAATTACTCTTTCACCTAATTCCTCAATATTATTAGTAGAGCGAAGTATATCACCAATTTCGGCTACGCCAGTTACTATCCAGTTTTGTTCATCATCCCGTTTGGCCGATTGTTGAATACTATCCCGCATATTGAGCAGTGATAAACCCAGGATATCATTGGCACTCATGGGTTTGAAATCTGCATCAAAATCGCCTTCTCCGATCCGATGGGCAAAGCTGGCTGTCTTTTTCAATCCTTCTACCAGATTATTAACAGTATCAGCCATCTCTCCTATTTCGTCATCGCTGTTCTTTTCCAACTTATTAGGAAGAATACCTTCTCCTAATTGCTTCATTGTTGATTTTAAAGAAATAAGCGGATTAATGAGTAAATGTGAGAATACAAAGCCTATTACTAATGTGCTCAATAGTACGATGATACCAGCTATAATAAAGTTATTTCTTAATTCATTTACTGGCTGAAAAATTTCATCTGTATCTATTTTTACAACAAGCCCCCAATTAGTTTTAGGAATAGGTTGCCAGGCAGCAGCTACTCTTTTACCTCGGTAATCTGTATCATATCCAACATCTTTTTTCCCTTTTACCGCTTGTTGCAAACTATATTCTGAAGAAGCCTTTTCTTTATAGGCACTTTGAGTAAGTATGGCCTTTGGTTGATGGCGTAAAGGGTTCAGATAAAAAAGTTGGTTCGCTGTTAGTTTTGCCAGAACAATTTCACCAGTATTACCTAAGCCAATGGTATCTTTAGTGATGGCATAGACTGGAAGCATATCCACCTCGAATAAAATAAATCCTGCATTGCCATTAACACTACTGATAGGAGCCGCCACCAGTTGCAAAAAGTTCTTATCTTGCTTGAAGACATTTCCAAAAAATATAGAGTCTTTACTGGCTGAAGAAAGATGCAGATCAATTAAATGAGCGGGTGAAATTTCCTCTTTGTTTTCATCCTGCTTGTACAGAATCTTCCCATTTACATCTGAAATGTAAATATTGGAAAGATTGTACATCTGCTTAACTGGTTCTAAAGCTACGCCTAATTCTATGGTTGCCGACATGTAATCAGGACTTTGCTCATCCTGTTGAAGTGCAGCAATTTTGTCCTTAACAACAGGTGATTGCTGAGTTACATAAATAGCAGAGTGGAGTTGGGTAAAAAAAGATTCGAGTTTCTGAGCTTTCAGATTGGCTATTACCTGCACCGCTTCGAAATATCTTCTTTCCACAGACTTTTTATTCAAGTCATAGGAAATAAAGCTCACTACTAATATGGTAATAAACACTAAAGTGAGTACCAACACAGTAATTTTGCTGCCAATTCGTATTTTCTTCAACATATTTCCTCAGTTAATATTTTGTTACCTTAAAATTTTGAACACAATTATTCAGCATTCACAATGGCCTGTGGTTGATTGGCTAAGCTTTTTCCCAGTATAGGTGCAAGGCCGTTTAAATACTCTTCGTCAGTTTTAGTGATTTTTTTGAAGGAGGCTATCTCTAGTATTCCTGCTACACTATTTTCGAATAACAGCGGAATTATGATCAGATGATTTGGTGAAGAACTTCCCAGACCAGAAACTATAGTAATGTATCCTTCAGGAATAGTGCTGATGTTAATTGTTTTGCCTTCTTTAGCAACCTGTCCAATTAATCCTTCTCCAAATTCATAGCTAATCGTTTTACTTTCTGCAAAGTAATAAGCATAACTGGCTGTGAGTTCTAATACCCGTTTCTGATGTTGCTGCCTTGTAACATACAGCGCTCCCTGACAAGCCTCTAGCTCATTGCAAACGTTATTCAATATCTTTTCAAGTATTACTTTATTGTCAGCGGCAGAATCATTTTGTAAAGTCAACTCAACAGCAGAAATACGTTCCGACAAAGCAACTTGCTGCTTAGTTTCTGTTTCTGTATAAACATCAGAAAGCGTTTGGGTAGTGGCGTTCTCATGCTTGGCTTGTAAGGCCTGATTCTGAGCGGTAATTAAAAGAACGATCGCTAACAAGCCTATAGCAATCTCTACCCCTACCAGAATACTGATTTGCCTGAAGATGTTGTTAATCTGTGTGTGCTGACCTAATTCCTTTATAGCTAGAGTATCTGCCATTTCAGCAGGCGCATTATACAAAAAGTAAGCAATTACTATAATGCCTAACACAAAGAGAATAACCGTTGCTACACTTAAACTTTTCTTTATTGCTTTCATTGATTTTCGATTACTCAAATGGACATTTCGTTCAAGATACAGATTACCAGAGTTTTAGGCTTGTTTATAGACTTTATCTAATTCCAGAAGAAAACTTATAATCTGTTGAGTGGTTAATATATGGTCAATCTGGGTTACTTTTAAAGCCGAAGTAGGCATGGTATCAATCATACATTCTTTTGGGTCCTGCACAATGGTAAGCCCTCCTTTGTCTTTTATCTTCTTCATTCCAAGTGCCCCATCCTTATTAGCTCCCGACAAAAGAATGCCTATTAACTTGTTTTTATATACATAAGCAGCCGTTTCTAACGTAATATCTATTGATGGCCTGGAGTTGTTTACCATTTCTTCGGTAGATAATGAAAAGGAATTACCTAATTCTACTGACATATGGTAATTAGCCGGAGCCAGGTATATTTTACCTTTTTTTATATTGTCTTTATCTTCAGGTTCTTCTAAAGTAATACTGCTTTTTATATTTAATGCCTCCACAAATCCGTGCCGTACATGTTTCAGGCGGTGCAAACACATGATGATAGGCAGTTCAAAGTCTTTGGGCAGGCTGGACAGAATTTTACTGATCACCTGAAAACTGCCAGCTGACCCCCCAATAACAATGGCTTTGTACTGATTATGTAGTTTAAATTGACTCATGTATCTGTTTTTACAGACAATTATGTTAGGTTAGTCTTTTATCTTTTTGTAAATTTTTTCCTCGTTGTTGGCTACGATAAACTTATTAGCAATTTCACACCAGATCAATGATTCTTTAGAACCTACAATCAGATACCCATATTTAAACAAACTCTCATGGAACATTTTGAGTACATTGTTCTGCAATGTTTGATTAAAATAAATCATCACATTCCGGCATAGAATCAAATCAAATTTTGAGAAAGCAGTACTGGCTACCAGATTATGCTCCCGGAATGATACTTGTTCTACCAGCGACTTATCCATAATAGCTTTTCCGTTATCTTCCCGGTAATATTTATCCAGGCTGCTCGTTCCCTGAAAACGCAGATAATTTTTCTGGTTAAGCTCCATATTTTTCATGGAGTACACACCAGATTTTGCTTTTTGTAAAATATCTGTATCTATGTCTGAGGCTACAATTTTTGTCTTATCTAGTACGCCCATTTCTTTAAGCACAATAGCCATTGAAAAAACTTCCTCCCCTGAAGAACAGCCAGCATGCCAGATACTAATGTTACTATGGTTTAATAAAATATTAGGAAGAATATGGTCTCGTAATTCTCGCCAGAAAGAAGGATCACGGAACATTTCAGTAACGTTCACAGTTACTTCCGATACAAAATCCTTAAAAAATTTAGGTTCGTCGGTCAGGCGTTTGATTAACACATCAACTGAAGCAAGCTTATATAGTTCAAGAATCCGTTGTATTCTCCGCTTAAAAGAAGACATGGCATAATTCGAAAAATCGTAATTATATTTCTCCTTTATCAGTTCTGTCAATTTTCGCAACTCTGCGATTTCAATTTCTTGCATAGAGTTGATAGGTATAATATTTTCTTTTGAATGAAACAGCATTACATATTAACAAGATAAAGCCCCCTAAAAAATCTTTCATTTGCCTTTCAACTACACTCTGTCTGCTCCTGTATTTTTATAGTTTTGCAATTTAACTGAAATCAAATGCAGAGAAACAGCCAGTTACTTTCACATAAGAAAAGCTTTGTAATTTATAAGTGTGTTTTGTCATATTACTTAAACAAAAGTGACATATTCACTCTACATATTTTTATGTAACAGTTTCCTTCACTTATTTCAATTTATTTCTCTAATCAATGAATTATCTATTTTCAGTATATCAAGTTCTGCTGATAAAGTAGGCTTACAACTATGCATAAATAAAATAGATATCATAATAATCTCCTATTAAGTAGTTGTATATCAAATATTAATTTAATCAGTTGATTCAGGATCACTGTGTATACTATTTAATGAGGATAAATTTACTAGCATATCCCTCAGTTAATATTCTGAAAAAGAAACCTGCTTTTCTTAGGAAAAATTTTTCTTGACAGCGGTTTGGCAAATACCTTTTTTGAGTAATGAATTAACCAAGTTTTACCATTTCCCTCCTTTTTATCGTCCCACTAACGCATCTGGCCAGATAAGAGAATGAACTCTGACAATATGTCATTTTGGATGGCTTAGTTTCCGGTTGGCATATACATTGATAAACACCAGTAGTGCTTATCCCGTATGAATGAAAAGGGATAATAAACGATGATATTTAACACTTATAACTATTATATATTATGGGAAAAATAATTGGAATTGACTTGGGTACAACCAACTCCTGCGTAGCTGTAATGGAAGGAAACGAGCCTGTTGTAATTCCTAACAGTGAAGGCCGGAGAACCACCCCTTCAATTGTAGCATTTCTTGACAATGGTAACGGTGAAAGAAAAGTGGGTGACCCTGCTAAACGCCAAGCCATTACCAACCCCAAAAATACTGTTCAGTCCATTAAGCGCTTCATGGGTAGAAAATATTCAGAAATTGCCAATGAATTGAAAAATATCTCTTATACTGTAGAAAAAGGGAATAACGATACACCTCGTGTAAAAATTGGCGACCGTTTATATACGCCACAGGAAATTTCAGCTATGGTTCTTCAGAAGATGAAATCTACAGCTGAAGATTATCTGGGAACCGAAGTAAAAGAGGCGGTAATTACGGTACCTGCTTATTTTAATGACGCCCAAAGACAAGCTACTAAAGAAGCCGGTCAGATTGCTGGTCTGGATGTGAAACGTATCATTAACGAACCTACCGCCGCTGCTCTTGCTTATGGCTTAGACAAGAAAAACCAGGAAATGAAGATTGCTGTATTCGACTTAGGTGGAGGTACATTTGATATTTCTATTCTGGAACTGGGTGATGGCGTATTTGAAGTAAAATCTACGGATGGTGATACACACCTGGGTGGCGATGACTTCGACCAGAAAATTATTGATTGGCTGGCTCAGGAATTCCTGAATGACCACAGAATTGATCTGCGCAGAGATCCAATGGCTTTACAGCGTTTGAAAGAAGCTGCTGAAAAAGCTAAAATAGAACTTTCCAGCTCTGCGTCTACTGAAATTAACTTGCCTTATATCATGCCGATAGATGGCATTCCTCAACACTTGGTTCGCTCATTAAGCCGCGCAAAGTTTGAGCAATTATGTGATGATCTAATTCAGCGTACGCTGGAACCTTGCAAAAGAGCAATGAAAAATGCAAGCATGAGCAATGCTGATATTGATGAAGTAATTCTGGTGGGCGGTTCTACCCGTATTCCAAGAATTCAGGACGAAGTGGAAAAATTTTTCGGCAAAAAGCCATCTAAAGGTGTAAATCCAGATGAGGTAGTAGCCGTAGGTGCCGCCATTCAGGGTGGTGTATTGACTGGTGAGGTAAAAGATGTGTTATTGCTCGACGTAACTCCGCTTTCTTTGGGTATTGAAACCATGGGTGGCGTATCTACTAAATTGATCGAAGCCAATACCACGATTCCTACTAAGAAATCTGAAGTGTTCTCAACAGCCTCTGACAACCAGCCTTCTGTGGAAATCCACGTATTGCAGGGAGAAAGAGCAATGGCGAGAGATAATCGCACGATTGGCCGCTTCCACCTGGATGGTATTCCACCAGCCCCAAGAGGTGTGCCTCAAATTGAAGTAACCTTTGATATTGATGCCAACGGTATTTTGCATGTATCGGCTAGAGACAAAGGCACTGGTAAAGAACAAAAGATCCGTATTGAAGCTTCCTCGGGTTTAACAGATGCAGAAATTGAGAAAATGCGTAATGAAGCGAAAGCCAATGAGCAAGCCGATAGAGAAGAGAAAGAACGCATAGATAAACTCAACAATGCAGACTCACTGATATTCCAGACGGAGAAACAGTTGAAGGAATATGGAGATAAACTTTCTGCAGGTAATAAAACTGCGATTGAAAGTGCACTTGCTGAATTGAAGAAAGCACATGGTGCAAAAGATTTAGTTGGTGTAGATTCAGCCATGAATGCCTTAAATGCAGCTTGGCAGAATGCTTCTCAAGAAATGTATAATGCAGCTGGTGCCGGCGCACCAACTGATGGTGGCCAGCCTAATGCAGGTACAAACCAGTCAGCGAACAATGGTGGCAAAGATTCCGATGTAACCGATGTTGACTACGAAGAAGTAGAAAACAGAAAATAATTTATTCATAACCATACGAAAAGCCTGTACAAAGTTTTGTACAGGCTTTTTTATTATAGACTGTTTGAAATATAGTTGCTTATAATTTTTACCGGATATTCCACCGCATGCCCAGATATAATCTACGGGTTTGTAAAGGTCCCCAGGCGTAGGCTGTATCAAAACTGGGATCAAAGGGAGTTTGCCAGTTAATCAGGGGACTGTCTTGTGTGAAATTCCAGATGTTTTTTATGCCTCCATATAGTTGAAATGCTTTTTTCCATTCTTTGGTAATCTGAACATTTTGAATACTATACCAGGGTGATTGAGTAGGCCGGTTTTCAAATACAGGTAGCCGTTGAGGCCCCATTACCCGGCCAGTATAATCCACAGAAATATTTGCTTTCTTAAACTGATAGCCCACCACAAAAGTACCTGATAATCTGGGTGTAAATACCTGCCTCTCCTTTAATCTATTTCCTAATGCATCTTTTTTCATTTCATACACATCCTGCAAAGTAGCCCCAGCATTCAGCCGCAGGGGAAACAGGAAAGTATGTTGGACATTAAAAGCAATCCCCCGGGAAATTCCAAAGCCTTCCAGGTTATCATAAAAAATGTAGTTGGGATCTGTATCGTAATCTGGAATAATCTTATTGGTAAAATAGGTATAAAATATATCTACATCTACAGAACCTGCACTTTCTCCAAAAGTATAGCCTTGATTTAAATTGAGCGTGGCATTATAAGATGCTTCTGGTTGTAAGTCATTTTCAATTACTACTGTTCTGGCACCAGTAAGAGCGGCATGGTCTTCTGTAAACAAATTTACTACCCGAAAACCAGTTCCGACATTCAATCTGGCAGTTGTGTATTCTCCTAAGCTTTGTTTTAAATTAATACGGGGAGAAACAATAAATCCGTGTTTCTGATGATGATCCAGCCTGACGCCAGTTAATAAACTGCTTCCTGGGCGAAATTTCCATTCGTCCTGAATAAATATTCCAGGTACAAAGCGTTTATCGTCTGTATCAGCAGCTGAATTGTCTTCATACGATTGATACCGGAAAGTGCTTCCAACCAGCAAGTCATGGTTTTGAAAAGATTTATCCCACACCAGATTTGCGAAATACACCGATTGGGCGGCTTTATAATAAGTATGTCCATAATAACTATCCTGCAAATGCCGGTTATAAGAATAATCAATTCTCAGGTTTTGCCGGTTAATAGGGAGTTGATAGGTACCAATCAATTCAAAGCGGTTGGTCCGGATAGATTCGCCATAAATCTGGCTGCTTCCTCTGTGTTCCGGCTCCCATTGTAAGGTTCCACCAAAGCGATTCTCCGTATAATACCTTGCCGCCACACTTGCCTGGCGATTGTGCTTCCGTTCAAATACCCATTTATTAAATAAAGATAGCCGTTCTGTAAGCGGTACATCTGTAAAATTGTCTTCATTTTTATCAAGCCGGTACTGGTTGCGGTAATAATTGGCACTGAATGTAGTCGTAATCTTATCACTAATCCGGGGCGTAACAGCCAGATCTGTATTTAATTCCCGATGGGTAGTGTAAAAAATATTAAAATTGATGATGGGCATTTTAGAAGGCTTTGTGGTAATAATATTAATTACCCCGCCAACCGCCTCTGTTCCATACAAGGTAGACGAAGGACCTTTAATAATTTCAATCCGGTCAACCAGCGCGGTGGGAATCCCATTAAACCCATAGACCGTAGCCAGCGAACTCACAATTGGCATCCCATCAATGAGTACTAAAGTATAGGGGCCTTCCATTCCGTTAATATGAATGTCGTTGGTGGCACAAACCCCGCAATTAATTTGCTCCTGAACACCATTTACCGTTTGTACCGCTTCTATTACATTATTTGTCGGATTGGTTTGCAGAAATTTCTGGGTAATCACTTCCACTTTTACCGGCGAGTCTTTAATAAATGTTTCTTTCATGGTACCTGTCACCACCACTTCATCCAGATTCAGCTGTGATTCTTTCAGTTGAACTTTTAAGCGGATTGTTTCTTCAGCTTTTACTACTACATTAGCTTTGTATAATTCATATCCTACCGCAGAAATCAATAGCCTATAGTTACCTACTTCTATATTTTTCAGTTCAAAAATTCCTTTTTCATCGGACGTATTTCCTATCTGAGTGTTTTCTAATGTGATGTTTGCAAATGGGATAGGTTGATTTCCAGCGCTGATTTTTCCCTGGATAATACCTTTTGTTGATTGTGCGTGAGCAAATATTATAGTTAAAAATAGGATTAATAGCGTACAAAATATTTTCATCTTACATTTTTTAGATATATGGGTGCAATATAATATTTATTACCTAAAAAAATGTTTAGTATTACTAAATATATTTTTTAGGTTAATCTAAAATTTTTAAATACATATTCTATTATCCAAATCGTGTAAGTATATAGCATTGAAATGTAGACTGGAGCTACAAATGAAAAAGCTAGACTTATGTAAACTGAGACAATGTGCAAGCTGCTATCTAGGCAACTCACTAATGTGTAACTCCTGGATCAGCGGATTTTTTTCTGGGGTTAGCGTAAAATAGATACCAATATTTGCTTTCTCGCCTTCCATAATAAAACTGCCTCTCAGCTGATTTTGTGGAATAAATTCTCTGATGCGAATGATCTTTCCGGCTTTTGCAAATACATCGGCAGATTGTTTTTTCCGGTACTCGAGTGAATGGTCAGGGAAGAAATTTTCAGCAAAAATGCCAGTATTGGCGGCATTTTGCCATGCTGGCAGGAGTTGGATTAATTCTTTCTTGCGCTTTTCAAGTATATCTGATACAGGCAATGTATAAGGCTGAAGTTTTGTGAGAGCAAGCAGAGTATCCATTACCTGTACATTTATAATAGAAGCAGGCGCATACGTAAGATTACTAAAATAGATCAGCCCAATTCCATAGTCTGGCAATATTACCCAGTTGCTCCCAAATCCTGGTAAGCCTCCACTATGACCAATAGTAGTTACGTTATCGCAGTCTTTGGATATGCGCAATCCATAGCCATATCCACTTACCATAGCGCAATTACGGCCACTGGGATATTTATACTTCGCATTGAGACTTCCAAGCCGCCATAACTGGTGCATTTCCCGGATAGAACTACGTTTCATCACTTTTGACTCCGCATCATTTCTTGGAGGCCAGGCAGCCTGCTGTAATGCTATATATTTAGCTAAATCCTCCACAGTAGTAAGAATGCCTCCCATTGCTCCATACGAACCATCATGCAACAAAGCCTCTTCCTGGAATTGGCCATTTGCCGTTGAACGATAGCCATGTGCCAGTTGTGTGGCCGGCACTTTGGTATATTCCCAGTAGGTTTGAGTCATATCCAGTGGCTTGAATATATTATCCGTGATATATTGCTGATAGGGCTTGCCGGAAACTTTAGTAATGATATATCCCAGTAAGGCGAATCCCATGTTGCTGTATTCATACGTGACACCAGGCACATTAGAAAAAGAAACACCTGCCCCTACCATATTGAGTAACTCCTCATCTGTATCTGCCAGCTGACGGTCGCCCCAGGGATTATCTTCCGGAAAACCTGCTGAATGCGTTAATAAATCCCGGACAGTTATGGCTGGTGCATCCGAGGAGAGGTATTTTATTTGTTTTAACTCAGGAATATACTGGTAGGCAGGTGCATCCAATTGTAATTTGCCCTCATCCCGCAGTTTGAGAATAGCCATTGCCGTAAAACTTTTGCTGATAGACGCAACCCGGAATATGGATGAGGCTGTAAATGGATTCTTCTTAGGTATATCAGCATAACCAAATCCTTTTGTATAAATCAGTTTACCATCTACCACAACGCCAAAGGCTGATCCGGGGAATTGCTTTTGCTCTCCATACTGTTTATAGATATTTTCAATGGCGGGTAGAATCTCTTTTATCTTACTCAGCCGGTCATTATCTGTAAAAACGGGCGGCTGATAATTTTGCGAAGAAGTACCTGGAGTTGTAATAGTCTGGCTGTATGAAACAACGGATAGCCAACAAGAACAAATTATCAGGAAAAACAGCTTATTGGAAGAAGTAGTTTGGCTCATGATACACACATATTTTATCTCAAATGTATAAATTAAAGCATCAGGCAATTACGAAAAATCCTACAATTTGAAGAATAGTCAATAAGAGCTTACCATTTGCCTTTGGTTAAAATTAGTTGAGATATCTATATTCTGATTCCAATCCGGATGAGAAACAGATATAAAAGACAAATCCTGAAAAGTATTCAGTTCTAAATGAAAACTTTTCAGGATAGGCAAAAAATGGTAATTGTTATTTATAACATAAATCCGGCACGTATCACCAGAGGGCTGCTTCCATATAGATATTGCCTGTTTAAACTATTTTGATAATTGAGGTTATAAAGGGCTGTAATGTTAAAAGAAGACTTACGGCCTAATGGAAAACTATAAGATAAACCTATTAAAGGATTAGCCACCCATTCCTTTTTCTTTATAAAATCTGTCCCTGTATACGCTACAGGGTATTCAATACTTAAGTATTCAAATTCACCACGAACAGCCAGATTGTCAAAAACAATATGCTGGGCAAAAGCACGTCCACCCAGAATAGTATTTTCTACTTTTAAGCCGTTACTGTATTTGTAGCTTGTATAAATATAGGAAGGGCCGCCCCCGGCAACAAACTTATCGGTGATTCTATAGCCAATTAAAGGAGAAACATTAATCTGGGTGATACGTCCGAATTGAAGGCCAAAGTTACCACCAAAAGTTATCTTCTCCGTCCAGGCTGGCTTTTCTCTGAATTCTTCTCTATTTCGTTTCACAAATAAAGAATCTTGTTGTGCATAGGCGCTGGCCGTTAACAATAACAGGAGTATAGTAGTTAAATATTTATTAAAACGGTTCATACAGTAGTTTGCTATGTTATGTTTCCTTCCTCAAGAAGTAAGCCAGAATGTACGCATTTGACAGGGTGAATGTAATGCTTTTCTATATGAGATTTATAATTATTACACCAGTGGCGATGGATTACCAGCAGGTGGCGCAAAACTTTGGAAAATCTTTGTTTCAAGCCTTAAACCCACCCTTTCCGCCTGTAAAGTTATTGCGTTTCGATGGCAACGCCAAAGGTGATGAAGTTCACCTGGAATTGAATTTTATAATTTTTAAGCAAGTATGGAAAAGCCTGATTACAGAGAATAATACAAATAGCAAAGAAATTTATTTTGTTGACGAAGGTATACAATTGCCTTTTTTTCTAAAGTACTGGCGGCATAAACACCGGATTGTAAACAAAAGCTCTGGAGCCGCTATAATCGATGATATTACCTTCCGTTCATCTTTCTTCCTGTTCGATTTTCTGCTGTATCCTGTATTGTACCTTCAATTTTTGTACAGAAAGCCTGTTTATAAAAAAATCTTCCAGAAAAAGAGAAGTAACAATTCTTAAGATAACCTTTAACACTCCCAGCATTATTTTTATTAGCTGTTTTCCTGCAAACGACAATACATAATAAAATCTGTGTTGGGCGGAGTAAACCCGAGTTCCCGCAATGCTTTGGCAATTTGTGCCCGGTGATAGGTAGAATGATTAATTACCTGAGTAATAATATCGCTACTTACACTTTCGAAGGGACTTCCACTTTGATTGGTATAGGAAATAATGGTTGATAGGTGTTCTGGTTCACTCTCATTCAAATAAGTCATCCACAAGGCTTGATTTTCGAGTAGAGCCGTTCGTATTTCTGGATACGTAAGAACGCCCCATACCTTAAAATTGTGCTGTTGCTTGATAACCCGGTCGAGCCAGACGAACTGGGCATTTACAATGTGGCTCATCAGTTTGATGATGTATTCATCGCTGATCTGACTTTGTTCTAGCATATCCAGAATGGTAAAATTCGCCCAGTCTGTATATAAGAACATTTTTTTGAAATAAGCCTGCATAAACATGGAGCAAATACAATAGGTGGACGTGAATAAAATTATTCATAAAGTAGCATCTGTTTTCCTATCTTGCAAGAATAGAATAGATTAGAATACCAGACCCATCTGCTTCCTTTGAAACGAACCATCATGAAAAATTCTATAATTGTTCTGGCTGTTACCCTTTCACTGGCCGCCTTGCTCACAGCTATTAATTATCTGGGCCTTATCTCAATCTCCTCTGAAATTTTAATGGCTGTACGGTGGCTCGCCGTGGGTGGACTAATTGCATTTGCACTCCAGAAAAAGTCACTCACTACCTGGATTCTGGTCAGTATGGCAGTAGGAGCTGAAATAGGCAACGACTTTCCGGAATTTGCGGTAAATCTGCGGGTACTGAGCCAGATATTCCTTAAACTTATCAAAACCATTATTGCTCCATTACTTTTTGGCACGCTGGTCGTGGGCATCGCCGGTCACTCAGACCTGAAACAAGTAGGCAGAATGGGCTGGAAATCACTCTTGTATTTTGAGGTAGTGACTACTATTGCGTTATTTGTTGGGTTGGCAGCCATTAATATTAGTAAAGCAGGAGAAGGAATAAATTTACCCACGTCTGCCCATGAAGAATTGCCTCAGGTAGCCAAAAAAAGCACAACAGATATTATCCTCCACATTTTTCCGGAGAATATAGCCAAATCGGTTGCTGAGGGAGAAGTATTACAGATTGTCGTATTCAGCGTCATTTTCGGAATTGCTCTGGCGATGGTAAAAGAGAAGTTCAGGGCACCCGTACTTCGTTTTGCAGAGGGTTTGTCAGAAGTCATGTTTAAGTTCACCAACCTTATTATGTACTTTGCCCCTATTGGTGTAGGAGCTGCTATCGCCTACACTGTTGGGCATATGGGATTGGGCATTCTGGTAAACTTGTTCCAATTGTTGGCAACGTTATATATTGCTCTGATTGTATTCCTGTTGGGTGTATTGTTGCCAGTGGCACTCATTATCAAGCTTCCTATCAAGGATTTTTTGCAAGCCATTGCCGAACCGGTTTCTATCGCCTTTGCCACTACGAGTTCCGAAGCTGCCTTGCCAAGGGCAATGGAGGCGATGGTTCGAATCGGGGTGCCTCCGAAAATAGTAGCGTTTGTAATGCCTACGGGCTATAGTTTTAACCTGGATGGCACAACTTTATACCTATCGTTAGCTTCCGTTTTTGTGGCGCAGGCTGCTGGTATTGAACTCTCGTTCGGACAACAACTCCTGATGGTATTTACCCTTATGCTCACCAGCAAAGGAGTGGCTGGTGTGCCCAGGGCTTCTCTGGTTATTTTATTAGGTACGGCTGCTTCTTTTGGTTTGCCTGTGGAGCCCATTTTTATTATCCTGGGCATAGATGAACTAATGGATATGGCCCGTACGTCTGTAAATGTAATTGGTAACTGCCTGGCAACGGTAGTAATTGCTAAGTGGGAAGGAGAATTCCGCAAAGAACCTATTGAAAGTGAAGCTATTCAGGAAACCGCTTGATATATAAAAAGATACATCTCTTTAACTTCTTTGTCCTTAAATGCGTAATTATGATAATTACATTTCTAGAGATGGTGTAACGAAGATGCGTTTAAAAATTAATGAATAGAGAAAAAGTCTGAAAGAGATATAGTAATTTTAAAAACTATCAGATTTTTGTCTAGCTGGAATGTTTACTTAGAGCAGATTTATAGATACGCTATGGCTACAGAACTAATCACACAACTGAAAAACATCCGGGATAAAATTAACAACCTGCCCGTAGACGACGAGAAAGCAAAAGAGCTGGAATCGCTGATTGGCAAATCCATCGAGATTATCAGCAAGCTTAAAAACCCACATCATGATTTTTTTGATAGCCGTCGGCAAACTGCCTTGCATGATCTGGAAGATAACCTGAATAAACATGTAAAAGGCTATTGGGAAGCTGATACTAAAATTGTTAAAATATCTGAATTCAGCCGGGCTCGCAACGACGTTAATTTCGTACTCAACCGAATCTTATCCACTTTTAAACGTTGATACCTTCGCTTTTTAACAAAGCTTTTACCATTCAATAAAGCATCTTTTCTTTCATATCATATAATTAATAGACACGTTTGCAGAGCATCTAGCATGAACTATAAAATAGTTTTGTTTTTCTTCGACTAAAACAGCTAGTTGTCGTAGATAGGCTTGCAAGGTATATTTTACCATTTAACACAAAATTTCTGATCTATGAAATACTACCAGAGACATCTTTCTCCTGATACCAATACCGGTAAGCTTGCCCAGCCAGAAGAGGACAATAACTCTAAGGAAACAACCACTGAAGAAGTTTTTTCAACCGATCCGGCTAATGCAGCCAAGGTAAAAGCTGCACCCAAAGACACCAATGAAATGATCAATAATACCGGTTTGGACAATGCGCCTGCAAACAACGATGAAGACACCGATCTGAGTGAAGGTACACATGATGCAGATGCTGCTACCGGATAGAAACAGTGAAGTATTTTATAAGAATAACTAACATTAACCTATATAAACTCCGATTCTGAGTATTGGTAATTCAGTAAGTTGGTATAATTTAAAAGAATGACTGCCGACGAATATTATCTGGCACCAAAAATAGAACTGCCTACCCGGATTAATGTGCTTCCTTCCTCAATCGCTATCTGATAATCGCCGCTCATGCCTATAGAAAGCTCTGTGAGTTTTACCTGAGCCGGTAATGTTTTGCGTTTCATCTGCTCAAAAAACAATTTCAACCCACGGAACTCTTGCCTAATATGCTCCTGGTTATCCGTAAAAGTAGCCATCCCCATTAAACCTGCTATAGTAATATTCTTCAGAACACTTAATCCTGAGGATTGCAATAATTCCTCAGCCTCCTGATATGACAGACCAAATTTAGTCTCTTCCTCCGCAATATGAATTTGCAGCAAACAAGGAATAATTTTATTGTATTTTTTAGCTTGTTTGTCCACTTCCTGTAATAATTTAAGGCTGTCTATGGAATGAATCATACTGACAAAAGGAGCGATATATTTCACTTTGTTACTTTGTAAGTGTCCGATCAGGTGCCATTCAATATCTTTGGGTAGTTGTTCGTATTTCTCTACCATTTCCTGTACTTTATTTTCCCCAAAACGCTTACTTCCGGCTTCGTATGCCTGCATCAGCATTTCTATAGGCTTTGTTTTGGTTACAGCAATTAATTTGCAGGATGTGTCCTGTAACAGAGTATCGAATGAACGGATATTTTCCTGAATGCTTATCATAGGTAGTTAATAAATGTATAGCGCAGCAAAGTAAGAATGATTTTGGCAAAATATAAATGAATTAGCTTTTCGATAGTAGATTTTAGATAAGAAGTTAATACATACATTCTTGTTAATGAATTGTTAAAGACTTCCTGCCATTTCGATTTTTCGTGTAATTTTAAATATATGAACAGGTACACGATCCGTTTACTGGTGGTTCTGGCAGCAATTGCCATTACCGGCATTATATCCACCCAGGTATTCTGGCTGAGGCGGGCTTTCGACCTGAAAGAAAAGCAGTTTAACCAAACCGTTAATATTGCGCTTAAAAGTGTAGCTGAACAGATTCTGGCGTATAACCAGCATGCGGCTCCGGTAATTAATCCGGTTTGTCAGTATTCCACTAATTATTTTGTAGTGTCGGTAAACGATGTAATTGATGCCAATGTGCTGGAGTATTTTCTCCGCAAAGAGTTTAGCAAACGGAATGTTACCATGGATTTTGAGTATGGCATATACGATTGCAACAGCGAACGCATGGTGTATGGAAATTATGTAAATACCGGGGCTGGTGAATTTGAACTGCATCAGACCAAACGTACAGACCTACCTAAGTGGGAAAATAAAACCTATTATTTTGGCGTAAATTTCCCAACCCGTGAGAATCATTTATTATCACAGATGGGTATATGGGGATTTTCCTCGTTCGTATTGCTGGTAATGGTTGTATTCTTTGCATACGCCCTTTTTGTAATTCTGAAGCAAAAAAGACTTTCTGAAATTCAGCGGGATTTCATCAATAACATGACTCATGAATTTAAAACGCCTATTTCTACCATTGCTATATCCTCAGAAGTTCTGAAAAATCCCTCTATTCTGGAAAATCCCGGACGTTTATTGAACTACGCAACCATTATTCAGGAACAAGCCTGCCGGCTGAAAAATCAGGTAGAAACCGTATTACAAATGGCATCTATTGATAAGGATCAGATCAAACTCAGAAAAGAGCCTGTAGATGTACATGAAGTAATTTATAAAGCAGTTGAGAATATTGAAGAATTACTCAAGCAACAGAATGGAAGTATTACTTATCAATTAGAAGCCGACGAATCCATTGTTCAGGCAGATTGCCTGCACTTAACCAATATGATTTATAATCTGTTAGACAATGCTATTAAATACTCCTCTATAAGCCCTCAAATCTGTATTATTACAAAGAATGAAAAAAAAGGTATATGGCTCTGCATTCGCGACAATGGTATTGGGATCAGCAAAGAGTATCAGAAAAAAATCTTTGACAAGTTTTATCGTGTTCCCACCGGAAATGTGCACGATGTAAAAGGATTCGGCTTAGGCCTTAACTATATCCAATCTCTGGTAAAAGCTCATAAAGGCCATATTACCCTTTTAAGTGAACTTCATAATGGAAGTACTTTTAGCATTTTTTTACCAGCCCAATAGTAATAGACAAATAAATTCCCGGATTTTTCGGATTTCAGCCTACCATTTAAGTTTCCCTTAAAATTCTATTCTAGTATACCTCTATTTTTGAAAAATTCAGGTTACCAGTTTCAATTATCACCATCAAGAATTGTGTAACGCTTCTACTGTTTATTCGCACTAAAAAATATGAGAAATATAACTCAACTCAAAGTATTCTCTTTATCAGCATTTTAGAGATAAGTGAGACTTGGCACAAAATAGCACTGGTTAAAGATAAATTTATTATTAACTTGTGTCTTACTAAATGGCTTCTACTAATATGAATAAAGCCAAAATATAAACGCCTCTAAATCAACAAAATATAAGTTTAGACAAAACTCTTTCTTCCAAACGCAGATCGAAAATTAATACCTGTCATAAGCTGTGCTACTACCGGCTTTCAAAAGATAGCAGCTATCAAACAGGATCGTAAGAATTAAGCTGATTCGTTAGATTTTTGATCAAGTTTTAAAATTTTTGTTCCTATGAACGATTTATTGGAAGCGGCCATATCGGGCGTTAATATTATTCCTACCAGTCTATTAATATTTATTCTCGTCTACTGGCTGATTGTCATGATGGGTTTAATAGACATGAAGTCCATAGACATTATCCCCGACCATGATTTTCACATGGATGTCCATACAGATGTGGATACGGATATACCTGCCAAGGAAATTCATACCGGCCTTCACGGATATGATGCTGGTTCGGTGAGTTGGATAAACTCAGTTCTGGTATTTTTCAATCTGGGCCAGGTACCTTTTATGGTATTTATGAGTTTTTTTATTCTGCCTGTCTGGGTTATTTCCATTCTAAGTAATCATTATCTGGGTAATTCCTCTTTTCTGATGGGTTTATTACTACTTATTCCTATTCTAGTCATTAGCTTATTTGTTGCTAAATTCCTTACCATGCCTTTTGTAAGAATGTTCAGTTATCTGTATAAAGATCCTGAGCAAGAGGAAGTGATAGGCAGGGTATGTACTGTACTATTGCCAGCCAATGCTGAAAAAATGGGTCAGGCTGTCATTAGGTCCAGAGGAAATACATTAATGTTGAATGTAAAAACAAGCGATGGTGAATCTCTGGCAAAAGGCAAGAATGCGTTGGTGCTGGAGTTTAAAAAAGATAAAAATTACTATGTAGTGCAGGAAGTAGAAGCATAATTGAGAGTCTAATTCAACCCATAAATTATCATACTTAATAAACGCATCAAATCCTATAATATATTCATACGCTTTAATCATTCATTATCCTTTCATCTATTTCTAATTTTTCATATTTCAATTCAGTTTACTTATGGTTTTCAACATTACAATTGTAGGTTTAGTAATCATAGCATTTATCCTGATTGGTATAATTGCCATGATCTCAAAATGGTACCGTAAAGCCGAACAAGGCCAGGCCTTAGTCAGGACTGGTATCGGAGGTACACAGGTTTCATTTTCAGGAATGATCGTTGTTCCCGTGCTACATAGCCTGGAGCACATGGACATTTCCTTAAAAACGGTAATGATTGCTAGGCAGGGAAAGGAAGGCCTTATTTGTAAGGATAACTTACGGGCAGATATTAAAGTAACTTTCTTTGTACGAGTAAATAAAACCCAGGATGACGTAATTCAAGTGGGCCAGTCTATTGGCTGCCGCAGGGCTTCTGACACTCAGGCACTAGAAGATCTATTTGATGCCAAATTTTCAGAAGCATTAAAAACCGTTGGTAAAAAGTTTGAATTCATTGAACTCTATAATTCCCGTGAACTATTTAAGCACGAAATTCTGCAAATTATCGGTACTGATCTGAATGGATATATCCTCGACGATTGCGCCATTGATTACTTAGAGCAAACCCACATTGAAGAACTCAATGAAAACAATATTCTGGATGCAGAAGGTATCAAAAAAATCATTGAACTAACGGCTAAACAGAAAATTCTTTCTAACCACATTGAGCGTGAAAAAGAAAAAACCATTACCCAGCAAAACGTACAAGCCAAAGAAGCTATACTGGAACTAAACCGGCAACTGGCAGAAACTGAAGAAAAGCAGAAACGGGAAATTGCTTCTATTAAAGCCAGAGAAGAATCTGAAACAGCGGTAATTCAACAACAGGAACGCCTAAAATCAGAAAAAGCCCGCATACAGACGGAAGAAGAATCCAGAATTGCTGAAGAAAACCGTGATCGCCAGATTATTGTAGCCCGCAAAAACAAAGAGCGCATTGAAGCGGTAGAAACAGAACGTGTAGACAAAGACCGTTTGCTGGAAGTAACCGAAAAGCAGCGTATTGTTTCGCTTGCTGATATTGCCAAAGAAAAAGCTATAGAAGAAGAGCGCAAGAACATTCAGGAAGTGATCCGGGAAAGAGTGGTAGTACAGAAAGCAGTGGTGACAGAAGAAGAAAAAATAAAAGATACCCAGGCATTTGCCCTCGCAGACCGTGAAAAAGCAGTGGCTATCAAAAAAGCAGAGATGCTTGCAGAACAAGCATTGGTTCAACAAATTAAAGCTGCTGAAGCCGACCGCCAGTCAGCTGAATTTAAGGCAAAACGTATCATGATTGAGGCTGATGCTGAACAGGCAACTGCCGGCAAAAAAGCAGAAGCTATGAAAATACTGGCCGATGCGGAAACTTCAAAAGCAGCTGCCTTAGGTATCGCCGAAGCCCAGGTAATGCAGGCCAAAGCTCTCGCCAAAGAAAAAGAAGGAAAAGCCGATGCTACTATTATTGAAAACAAAGCCATTGCCGAAGCCAAAAGTATCGAAGTAATGGCCAAAGCCCAGGCGGATGCCGATGAAAAATTAGGGCTTGTAGCTGCTAAAGTGAATAAAGAAAAAGGTCTGGCCGAAGCAAATGTAATCGAAATAAAAGCACAGGCGGAAGAGAAGAAAGGCCTCACCGAAGCCAAAATTATGCATGAGAAATTCACAGCTGAAGCCAAAGGTATTGAAAGCAAGGCAGATGCGATGAAGAAGATGGACGGCATAGGCAAAGAACACGAAGAGTTCAAGCTCAAATTGCAGAAAGAGAAAGAAGTGGAACTGGCTACCATTAACATTCAGAAAAACATCGCTGATGCTCAGGCTACAGTAATAGCCGAAGCCCTGAAATCTGCTAAAATTGATATTGTGGGTGGTGAAACTATGTTCTTCGATAAAATCATCAATTCGGTGAGTACCGGTAAATCAGTGGATAGATTGCTAAGCAATAGTCATAACCTGACGGATGTAAAAAACACTTTCTTCGGAAATGGCAATGGTAAAGAAGACAAAGAAGCCCATTTTAAACAAAGCCTCAAGCGCCTGGTAGACCAGTTTGGCATCTCTTCTGAAGACGTAAAAAACCTGAGTGTAGCTGCTCTGATCCTGCAAATGTCAAAACTGACTGATGATAAGGAATCCAAAAGTTTGCTAAATAATCTGCTTTCCTCTGCCAAAAAGAAGGGCGTTTCTGACGATGCCGCCCACAGCCTGGGTATCTGGTAATTATTGAGGTTTACAGTTGCGTACGTTCGTCTATTTGGATGAATGTACGCAACTACATATCAGGTTGCATATATCCGTATGTTGTGTGGGATTAAAAATAAGAAAAGACTAACCTATGATTGACTCAACTGTTATCAAAGAAATCATATTCAAGTATAAATATATTATCGCTTTATTTGTTTTTTCTGTTATTTCTCAAATATTAATGGATGTTTTTGAGTCTGAGATTTTATTCGGCAAGATTCTGTTTCAACTTCTAGCTTCCTGCTTAATAGGTTATGTAGCTACATAATTTCATTTATTTTATATAACAAAGCTTCACATACAAAGTGGTGGACTTCTATTTATACCTTTATGATAGTGGCATCTATAATCGTTCATATAATGTTTGAGCCATTCCTAAATTAATAGAAATAACTCCACTGCTTCAGCCTCTTAGCCGTCTTCTTCAGTATAGGTTAACGCTCATTGTAGGAAGATTCACATATGCCAAACTTATACATCATATCAGGCTGTAATGGTGCAGGAAAAACAACTGCTTCTTTTACCGTTCTTCCTGAAATGCTTGATTGTCGTGAATTTGTTAATGCAGATGAAATCGCACGTGGACTTTCTCCATTTCAGCCTGAAAAAGTTGCTGTTGAAGCAGGAAGAATAATGTTACAAAGAATTGACGAGTTACTTAAAAAACAAGAAGACTTTGCCATAGAAACAACATTAGCCACCAGAAGCTATGTGCAGACAATTAAGGTAGCCAAGGGAAAAGGATATAACATTACTTTAGTATACTTCTGGTTAAACTCTCCTGAATTAGCGATTGCTAGGGTAAAAAGAAGAGTGACTGAAGGCGGGCATAATATTCCTGAAGAGGTTATCCGTAGAAGATATAAGAAAGGAATATATAATCTTTTTAAACTATTCATCCCAATTTGCGACTATTGGATAGTTATTGATAATTCACAAAATCCATATATAGTAGTGGCCGAGGGACAAGAAGACCAAGAGATAAACATCCAAAATGAACAAATTTGGAATAAATTAAAGACTTTGAGTAATGAATAAAGATAAATTAAATATAACTGACCTAAGAAGCAAAATTTTAAAAGGAATTGACTTGGCTGTAGAACGGCTTATCCGCAAAAAACAAAAAGAAGACGGCGAGCTTGTTTTCTCACAAAACGGACAGGTTGTTGTAGTTAAAGCCAAAGATTTAGATGTTGAATAGAGTATACTTTACACCAAGCCCAAACTACAACCTGCCTGCATCACCGCAGGATCTTGGCGCAATGGCACAGCTAGGTGGGCTTTTTTGATACGTTATAAAAGAAATAATTAGAATTCTGATATTTGTGAGTTTCATTTTCTGTGCAACTGATTCATATGTACTATTAAATATGAATGCTATAACCCATGATAAATTAATCATCATTTCCTGAGAAATCTTTAATAAAAATTTTATCTCTATTACCCACAAGAGAATTTTTATCTCCTAATTCCCATTTCCCATGTCTGTAGAAACACCTCCGGTAAAAGATATATCCAAAGAAAAAGAAGTAAGCCTGCAGGAAGGAACCTATGAAATCATCCGCAACCGGCTGCGCAAACAAGGTAATGAACTGCGCAACCGACTGGAAAAATTAAATACTGAAAGGCGGGAAGTTTTTGGTTCTATCGAAACCAAGCTGCTGGCGACTGAGCGGATTACTACTGAACACAACTGCATTCCAGTGGATATGGTAGCCATCGATTCGCTGTTTTTGTTTGGCTATAATGTACACATGGGGCTGAAAACGGAAACTACCCTTGCTGATGTACTGAGTGTATACCGCTATGAAAATCATACATTTCATCACCTTTCCTTAGATGTGTTGAATGACCCCAGATTTCTGGAAGATTTTAAGAACCTTTACAAATACTACCGGGGAACACAATTTGCCAAATTTGCGGTGATTGGCCTAAAATTATTCATGGTGTTCCGGGTAGGAAAAAGTCCCAGTGATATCAAAACTTTTAAATGGGCGATTCAGGAGGATAAATTGATTTATGTAGATAACCGCAGCGACCATGAATTCACCTATCCGGATCAGCATGAGTTTAAGTGGAAGCGTACGAATCGGGAAGCCAGGCGGGAAGGTAAATTTCCGCATATTTCTATTGCCGACCGGGTTTTTGTAGAAACTATTGGTGGCGATCTCACCATTAAAATAGAAAATAATACGGCGACTGGACAGGGCATTTACTCAGAGGAAGTAGAAAACAAAGACCAAACCCTGGACGATGCCGAAATTCATTATACCATCATCGGGAATATTGTGGTACTCAAGATAAAGCCTTTCCAGGAGCATAAATACCGCTATATAGTTTATAACGAAAAAATACGTCATGCCCAGCGGCTAGATTCCCTCCAGGATTCCTGCGTACTATTGCCCGACGATCATGGGATTATTTTTGCCAACGGTTATTATCTGCAAACTGGTGAGTACAAACTTTTCGACAACCAGATGTCGGATATGCTGTTTGAAAAAAAGATTGCATCTCCCAATGGCGAAGATTTTTTATATGTCTTTTACAATCGGAACACCGGCACCTATGTACTGCTTTCCTATAATCTGATTGAGCAGAAAGTAGCCATTCCGATTATATGTCATGGCTATTCTATTTTTGAAAACGGCGAACTATGCTATTTTAAAGCTGAAAATGAGCAGAAAAAGCACCATGTCGTACAAATCTGGCAAACCCCCTATGTAGATCCTAATTATCCGATTTTAAAAACCAGCGACTCGTATCTGTATAAAATTGGTAATAAAGATATCGTACGGGCCATGGCCGAAACTAATGAACTGCTTACACTCATTAACCGGGACGATACCTATGTGAATCTGTACATGGATCTGGTGAAAATGACCACCGACATTATAGATTCCTATCACTGGCTCAACCGCACGGAAACTTATCAACTGGCGGAACCTTTACTGGAGATCAAGCAATCGGCTTCTTCGGCCATCGAAGAATTTGAGAAAGTAACCCGTATCCGCAAGAATACCAGTGAAGAAATTGACCGGGTGGTACAAAAGGTAAACAAAACGGTTTCCGAGCTGAATAAGAGCCAGTCTGATACTATCAATCATTTTGTGCAGTTTCTGGCTTCTTTCCGGTCATTGCGGGGTGAAACCATTTCCCTGAAAAACCTCCAGTACACCGATCTGCCTCTGATTGAAAAAAAGGAGAAAGAAATAGAAACACTCACAGCTAAACTCTCCAACGATGCGGTCGTATTTTTGCTTCGTGACGATGCACTGGCTCCTTACCAGACAAAAGTTAGTTCCCTCCATCAAAGTATTGCCGGCATTGCAAAGGTTATAGAAGCCAATAAAGTAGAGGAAGATATTGCCGCTATTTCCACCGAACTGGAAATGCTGATTGATGTAGTGAGCAATCTCAAGATTGAAGATGCTACTCAAACTACACGTATTATTGATAATATTTCTGCCATTTATGCCCAGTTCAACCAGATAAGGGCGGCGCTGAAGGTAAAACGGAAGGAATTACTGGGAGTAGAAGGTAAGGCTGAGTTCACTTCCCAGCTCAAACTCGTAGATCAGGGGGTAGCCAATTATTTAGATATCAGCCAGACTCCAGAAAAATGCGATGAATATGTAACCAAGCTGATGGTGCAGCTGGAAGAACTCGAAGGTCGTTTTTCCGAGTTTGAAGATTTTATTGACAAGATCACCCAGAAGCGGGAAGAAGTATACAATGCCTTCGAAAGCAAAAAACTCAGCATAACCGAAGCCAGAAACAAACGTTCTATTGCTCTGATGCAATCGGCAGAACGGATTTTGAAGGGCATACAAAGCCGGGCCGCTACGTTTACCATGGTAAATGAGATCAACGGCTATTTTGCTTCCGACCTGATGGTAGATAAAGTCCGCGATATTATCCGGCAACTGGCTGATATGGGTGATACTGTAAAGTCGGATGATATTCAAAGCCGCCTGAAAACAGTGCAGGAAGAAACCCTGCGCCAACTGAAAGATAAACAGGAATTGTTTGTAGATGGATCATCGGTGATTAAATTCGGCGATTTTCGCTTTTCTACCAATACACAGCCTCTGGATTTGAGTATTGTGAATCAGCAAGGTGATATGTTTTACCACCTCACAGGCACTAATTTCTTTGAAAAAATTACTGATACTGCTTTTCTCTCGACCAGAGATGTGTGGGAACAAGCCTTAATTTCTGAAAATACAGAGGTATACAGGGCAGAATACTTAGCCTACCAAATACTGAAATCTACTATTATAAAGGAAAAAACAGGAACCTATATAAATGGCCAGGGACAAAGTTTTCACTACCTCACAACCAAAGAACTTCAGCTATTAACTAATGCTGAGTTGCTGGACTATGTGCAGAAATTTATGGCTCCCAGGTACAATGAAGGATATATTAAAGGCGTGCACGATCAGGATGCAGAATTGATTCTGAAAGCTTTACTAGAACTTACCAGCAACATTGACCTGCTCAAATACCCATCTAAAGCCAGGGCTTGTGCTTCCTTATACTGGCAGGCATTCGCGCCTACTGAGTTTAAAGAAATTCTGCACCGCCGTTTAAAAGGAGTAGGCGTAATTTTACAGGTTTTCCCCGATACCAAACAGTTCGAAGGGCTCGTAGAGGAAGTGCAGAAGGAAGTAGCAAATTTTACGAATGACAGCAGATTGTTTGATACGGCATTGGCCTCAGAGGCTGGCGAATACTTGTTTTACGAACTCACCCGGAGCGATGATTTTATTGTAGATGCCGAAGCGGCCGGTCTATATGAAGGCTTTTTAGCACATTTGAAAGACAAAAAATATACGCAGCCCTATGAAGAATCAGTTGCATCTCTGGAGAAAAACCAGGTAGCGAAATTCAAACTGATCAAAAAGTGGCTCAATGCCTTTATTGACCATACCCATTTGGATGAAAAACGGGAATACCTGGACGAAGCAGCTGTACTCTTGTTTACTGATGGATTGCAACAGAAAAAGATCATCCGTATTTCCTTAAAAACAGAACTTACTGGTTTACAGGGAGCACATGCCGTAATAGAAGGAGGAAAATACCTGCTCAACTATAATGCATTCATGGTAAAACTGAAAACCTTTGATGCACACATTGTACCCCGTTTCCAGGAATATACCGCGCTGAAAAAAAGTATGGTGGCCGCTTTCAAAGAGGAACTACGCCTAGATGAATTTAAGTCAAATGTACTTACTTCATTCGTCCGTAATAAACTGATTGACCAGGTTTACCTGCCATTAATCGGAGCCAACCTAGCCAAACAAATTGGTACCGTTGGAGCCAATAAACGTACCGACCGGATGGGCATGCTGCTACTGATCTCTCCTCCCGGATATGGTAAAACTACTTTAATGGAATATATTGCCAACCGCCTGGGAATTATCTTTATGAAAATCAATGGACCAGCGATCGGGCATAAGGTAACTTCCCTCGATCCGGCTGAAGCACCGAATGCAGCGGCCAGAGAAGAAATTGAAAAGCTCAATCTGTCGTTGGAAATGGGCGATAATGTAATGCTCTATTTGGATGATATTCAGCACTGTAATCCGGAGTTTTTACAGAAATTCATTTCTCTTTGTGATGCGCAGCGGAAAATTGAAGGCGTGTATAAAGGGAAAAGTCATACTTATGATTTGCGGGGCAAAAAAGTGTGCGTAGTGATGGCTGGAAACCCTTATACTGAAAGCGGCAGCAAATTCCAGATTCCGGATATGCTGGCCAACCGGGCAGACATTTATAACCTGGGCGACATTATTGGTGATTCCGACGAAGCTTTTAAACTCAGTTATCTCGAAAACTGCCTCACAGCTAATCCGGTGCTGCAAAAACTGGCTATGAAAAGTCATAAAGATGTACTCACCTTTATTAAAATTGCCCAAACTGGTATCAGAGATGGTTTAACTTTTGAAGCCAGTCATGCCGCAGAAGAGATCAATGAGTATGTATCCATTCTAAAGAAACTATTGGCTATCCGGGATATAATTCTGAAAGTGAACAAAGAATATATTTATTCTGCCGCCCAGTCAGATGAGTTCCGGACAGAGCCGCCTTTCAAATTACAAGGTTCTTACCGGAACATGAATAAAATTGCTGATAAAGTAGTAGCTATGATGAATGAACAGGAACTCCGTACCGTAATTAATTCGCATTATGAAAACGAAGCCCAGACGTTAGCCACTGGTGCCGAAGCCAACCTGCTCAAATTCAAAGAACTCACCGGACAACTCACCGCTGCAGATCAAAAACGCTGGGAAGATATCAAAACAACTTTCCTCAAAAACAAAAAACTCAAAGGTCTAGGTGCTGATAACCAGGTTGGCCAAGTCGTAGTAAGCATGGAAGTGATTTCTGACAAACTGGAAGGCATTAAGAATATTCTGGCAAGGAAGGAAGATTAAATGTCTGGTGTATAACGATTCAATCAGCTATATAACAATGTTAAAATACACAATCATATTTATAAGTCTACTTATTGTCGGTTGCGATACAAAAGATAAAGAGAGAGCAGACTTATCATCAATTTTTGATACTAATAAGCAAGAGTTTAAGATTAATAATGAGAAGGATACAACGATAACTTGTCAGGACGGCACAATAATTAAAATTCCTAAACATTCTTTTACTGTGTCTGAAAGTGATTCTATAAGATTTGTTGTAAAGGAGGTGTATACAAAATCCGATATGATAAAAGCCGGGTTAAGTACAACATCAAATAATAGGATTTTAGAATCGAAAGGAATGGTTTACATTCAGTCTTTACATGATCAAACTGAATTAGCCTTGAATAAACCTATCGAAATTGCTTTTGCTGGTAATATAAACTCTGAGGAATATAAGGTATTTTATGGTGCATTCAGTAACAAAAAAATTAATTGGGTATTAGATACGACTACTTCCAATTACCATATTTTCATAAATCATATATTAAAAGGCTCTCCTTGTGGAAATTGTGATTATGCATATGAAGATTTTATAATTGATTCACTCAAATGGAACAGAGGTTATACACATGTAGATACTATTGTCACTTTTACACATTCGAATGATACACTCCCATTTTCATTTATTACCTGGATGGATGTAACATCTACAAACAGCAGAGATAGAGTAATAGACAAAGTGTTTAGTGCAAGTAAATTACAGTGGATAAATTGTGACCGTTTTATTGATTTCCAGGAATTCACTACAGTTCATATAGCAGCTAACAAAATACAAAATCCTTATGTCTTTTGCGTGTTTAAAGATTATAACTCCATTCTTCAAAGTGATAGCCAGAACACTATGGAAGGAGTCCCTGTAGGGCAAATGGTTTCTATAATTGGAATTGACTTTAAAGAAGATGATATTTATTTCGGAATGATTCCAAATATAAAAATTACAAAAGATATGACAATTAAACTTCGGTTAGAAAAAACCGATAAAGAAATAGTAGATAGAGTAATCGGCAGACTTGACAAATAACATTGAATCATTTATAAAACAGCCACATCTCAATAGGCGTGGCTGTTTTATTTTCTACTCACTACAGCTATACTCCCGGTCTACCTGATAGGATTCGGATCCGGTATTAACAGTTTCCTTCACAGGAAATTCTTTCTCATTATACAAATAGGTATGTGTATAGTTTTTTGTCAGGCCCGACAGGTAATAGGTTACTTTCTCAGAGAGAATATTATTCCTTGAATGTGTCTCAGCACCAACCCCCAGAAAAGTAGCGCCCAGGTTAGGGTTTTTCTTACTGTCGTAGGTATACTCACTGGATACATCATTCACTGCGCCTGTACTATGCTGGGTATATTCCTGGATCTTACTCACATTCTGATTCGCATCATAGGTATAGGTATCATATCGATAAGGCGTAGTACTGTTATCCGGCGCATAAGTGGACACTTTCACAACTTGTTTACTGACGTTATAGTCAATCACCTTGTTGTATTGATGAACTATTGCGTTTGTAGGTGCATTCCGGGAATAAAAGGCAATCTTGCTGAGCAGATTATTGCCGTCGTATTCAAATGTAAAATAACTAAGGTCACCCCCATCGTCTGATTTAAAAGTTTCCTTTATCACCCTTCCGGCAGCATTGTAAGCATATTCTTTAAAATAATTATCTTCTGTCGCATCACCCGAATAATCCGCTTTTTGCAGCCTTTTCTGGGAATCATACTGGTAAGTGATCACATCGGTTCCGGCAACTGTCATTTTGGTTACTAGACAAGCATTCTTAGGCTGTTGTGGCTCTGCTGCATCATCAGTGTTGCAGGAAACTGCCAGACATAATAAGCCCATGCCGGCAGTCAAGGAAAAAAGTTTATGCATGGATATGGTTTATTTATTAACAGGAGTCCGTTTCAAACAAATTGGTTGCAATGTTGTAATACATGCCGGAAATATTTTTTCTTTCCTGTAACTTTTAGATTCTATTTCTGTCATACAACAGAGCCAGCAAGATTGAGTATTTCTGAATGATTTCAGTTGAGGCATATAACCAGGCAGTAAAAGTATACACTACATCTGTAGCCAGGTTTCTTCATAAATCCCTCCGGGATGAGGAAGCAGTACATGATATTGTGCAGGATTGTTATTTGAAATTATGGCAACACCGGGAGAAAATAAATCCGGAGAAAATAAAACCCTGGCTTTTTTCTGTGGCACACCGTGCCATGCTCGATTACCTGGCGGCTGCTTCCAGAAAAGTAAAGCTGGAACACTCAGAACATACACCACAGGTATACCAGAAAAATGAATTCGATACCAAAGCTATTATAGAAAAAGCCCTCAATGAACTTCCACCGTTGCAAAAATCTATTCTCTTGCTTAGGGACCTGGAAGGATATGAATATAAGGAGATTGGCGATATTCTGGAACTTACTGAAGCACAGGTAAAAGTATACCTATTCAGAGCCAGACAGAAAGTAAAAAATTTTATACGTGAACTGACAAATGTACTTTAATTATGAAGCCGGTTTTCGAGGAAGCAGATGAAAATGAGCTTTTGTTATTCAACTACCTGGAAGGTAATCTTTCTCAGGAAGAGACAAAGGAGCTGGAATCAAGGTTATTAACTGACGTTTCTCTGCAAACTGAACTATCTTACTGGCGTGAATCTTTCGTAGAAGCTGACAGCTACGATACTACTAGCCTGGAACTAACCCTGCTGAAACCGGAAGCATTGCCAATCCGTAGACTGGGATCCTTACAAGCAATAATTGCAGCCTTGCTTGCTTCATTACTTAGCCTGGTTGCTGTTCCTCTGGCTGTTAAAAGTCCGTATATGTTTCATACTTATACAGTTTCTTCCTTATTACCAGAAAAAACTCAACAACCAGTAACTTCACCAGGACTCAATGAAAATACGCCTGTAAAACAGCATATAAAACAAATGCCGCTTATACAGGCTATTCCCGCACGAACAAATCTGACCTATGCGACACCTCAACAGATAGTAGTTACCCCTTTGCCAGTATTAAAACTTCGGGCTTTACCTAAAAACGAGATAAATGAATTGGCTTTGCTGGCACAGAAAGAAATAAAAATGCAATGGAAGAAAAAACCGGCTGCCCGGACTTTATCCGGAAAGGAGCGGCGACAGATTGCCAGAATGAAAGAAAGAGCTTTGCAGCAAAGAAAAGCCAGTGAGTTTTCAAAAGGCCAGGTGCCCTATGTAGTTCCGCTCAATACCAATAACTTTTAACCAATTTTATATGAATGTAGTTACCAGGATCAAAGTCAGTCTCATCTGGGTTGTTACTCTTTTGCCTGTTGCCAGCTTCGGACAGAGTGCTATACCAATTGGCACAATGCCCTTGCAATACAACAGCTCTTTTGCTGGGTCCAATGGAGACTCCAGAATTAGTTCGTTGATAGGTTATGAGAGATATTTTCAGGATAGTAGAGCTACCTCTTATACGATGAGTACTACATATGATCAGTTTGTTCCTACTATCCGTAGTGGTATAGGCATCACCAGCGGATTTTCTGCTTTACATGTGCCTGCAAGTGGTGGATGGCCTGACGCAAACCCACGAAATGGCTATATTTCTCTTGCTATTGCACCCAAATTTTCCATAAAAGGAAAATATACGATCTCTCCCTCTCTCAATTTCGGTTATAGCCAGAGCTGGAACTTGCGTTATGGAGGATATGTTGACGGAGTACTTGTACTCAGAAAAGTGCAGGCTCATACTATTTCAAGTGGAGCAGCCATTTTGTTTAATTCCAACAAATATTATATAGGCTATTCGGTTTCTTTGGGAGGCAAAAACTTTTTTAGCGATACAACTTCTTCCAGAACCTGGGACATCATAAACGATTATAGCTCTTTTCTTCAATTGGGTTACACATTCCAACGGAGTTCTTCCTCAAAATTTTCGTTTACACCCCAGCTTGTTCTGGGAGCTTATAAGGACAATTACGAAAATCGGTTTAGAATCAGGCTGGAAGCATTTATCCTGAATTTCAGGTATCAAAAGTTTATATGGGGCTTAAATGATGGAGGTATTCACCTGGGATGGCAGAATGACAAACTCCGCTTTATGTGGACAAATGGACTAGGTTCCCTGATCAGAAATAACGATTCCCGTTCTTACTCAACCAGCCTGGCTTTCCGCTATCTGATTCCATCTGCGCTTGAGAAAAAATATACAATGCCAGGGCAGTAACGGACCAGCTTTTACACATACTTTTTCCACCAGTACTGGAACACAAGCAAACCCCAGATGCGGGCATGTACATCTTCGGGATTACTGGAAAATAGCTTTTCTTTCAGATTCCTAATTTCATCTATATTAAAAATGCCTTGCTGTTCAATAAAATCATCTTTCAGCAGGTCGTTGGAGATCAGGGGTTGGAGTTCGTTGCGCATCCATTTGAGCAGCGGCACTTCAAAGCCGTGTTTCGGGCGGTTATATAATTCTTTAGGTAAGCGGCTGCGGAATGCATCCTGTACGATTCGTTTTTTCATACGCCCATCAATTTTGAATTCGGCTGGCAAGGAGAAAGCAAAATCCACGATTGTATAATCCAGAAAAGGTACCCGTACTTCCAGGCCATGTGCCATCGACATCAGGTCTACTTTAGTAAGCATATCGTTGGGCAATACCAGGTGCATATCCGTATACAAAAATTCGTTAAAATCGCCTCCTTCTTCCAAAAAACGAAGTATCTGGTTTTTTCTTTCCTCGAACTCCTGCTCATCTGCCAGCACCGCACTTGGCTGGCTCAATAAACTCCGGGCTTGTTCTTCTCTGGCAAAGGTGCAAAAACGCCAGTATCGCTCCTGGTCGCTTTTCTGCATACCTTCCGCAAACTTCTGCAATTGCCGCACTTTGTTTCCAATTACACTATTTCTCGATTTAGGCAGTGCATTCCACACTGGTTGTAAGGCTTGAACAGCGCCAGCAAGCAAGCCTCTTTCCCGGATTCTATACTCTCCTAAATGCTTATTATAGCCAGAAAAAACTTCATCGGCACCATCTCCGGATAAAGCGACCGTAACCCTCTTTTTTGTCCGTTTACTCAAGATATACACCGCCAGCGCCGAAGAGTCAGCAAAAGGTTCATCAGTATAATCCAGCATATCAAACAAATGCTCATACAAGTCGTCGTTGGACAAAGAGAATACCGTATGATTTGTTTTATATTTTTTAGCGACCAGGTTTGCATATTTGGTTTCGTCGAAAAAGGGCTCATCCCGGTAACCAATCGAAAATGTATTCAAGTGACTGGTATACTGAGAAGCCAGCGCTACAATTACTGAAGAATCAATACCTCCACTCAGAAAAGCACCAAGCGGCACATCGGCAATCAGTCGTTTGCGCACCGATTCATCCAGTAATTCTACCAGCTTCTCCTGTACTTTTTCGTAACTCAACTGGTTGGCCGTCCACCGGTGATAAGTCTGGGGAATCTGGTAATATTGTTTCTGGGTAACCGTTTTGCCTTCAATGTACATGTAATATCCTGGCAGCAGTTTACGGACGTGCTTAAAAATGGTGTGCGGTGCTGGTATATAATTGAGCTGTAAAAACTGTTGTAACGACACATAATCCACTTCCTTAGAAATACCAAAAGCGATCATGGCTTTCATTTCAGAGGCAAAAATCAACTTATCCTCATCCTGAAAATAGAGTAGCGGCTTAATACCCATGCGGTCTCTGGCAATAAACAAACTGCCTTTTTCCTGGTCATAAATAGCAAATGCAAAAAAGCCATTCAAGTGTTTGAGGCAGTTTTCCCGTTCGTAGATATACAATTTTAATAATACCTCTGTATCTGAACCAGATTTGAATGTATGTCCTTTGGCTTCTAATTGCTGGCGCAATTCCAGGAAGTTAAAAATCTCTCCATTGAATACAATGGTATAGCGACCGCTTTCATCGGTCATGGGCTGGCGGCCATCTGAACTGGTATCGATAATAGACAATCGCCTATGTCCTAAGCCTACATATCCATGTGTAAAAGTGCCTTGGGAATCCGGTCCCCGTTGCGCCAGGATGTCGTTGGCAGCAAATAAGTTAATAGAAAAAAATCTGCCTATTTCATTGAATGCATAGATGCCGGTTATTCCACACATACTTTCTTTACATTAAAAAGATTGACTACAGAAATATAATTGTTACCAGGGCTGTTTATTTGCCTGCAAACAGGCAATTTATTTAAAAATAAACAATCCCTATCAAAGCAAGTTACATAAAAAGGGCTTAAAAACGCCTGTCACCAATGGACTTAAAATCAGAACACCCTTTCTGGCTGGTCAGAGATGGCTTAATTGCGTCTTATCCTTCACTGCGGAAAGATATACAATGCGACATTGCCATCGTAGGCGGTGGAATTACAGGTGCTTTAATGGCCTATTCTCTCGTACAAACTGGAGCAAATGTAATTGTTATAGACAAGAGAGATGTGGGCACTGGCAGCACTTCGGCCAGTACTTCTATTCTGCAATATGAAATTGATGTTCCTTTGCACAAGCTGATTACATATATTGGCGAACAAGAGGCGGTACGCAGTTACAAATTGTGTGTGGAGGCAATTGGAAAAATAGAAAAAGTAGTACAAGAAACTGATGCCGAATGTGGATTTGAGCGAAAAAAAAGCTTGTACTACGCCAGTAATAACAAATACATTGATTTTATAGAAAAAGAATTTGAAGCCAGGACGAAATACGGCATTGCTGTAACCTATCTGGAAGCGAGTCAGATCAGAGAACGATTTAACTTTGAGTCACCAGCAGCTATCTTGTCAGAGGAAGCTGCCCAGTTAGATGCCTATGCCCTGGCGCATCATTTATATAATTACAGTCAGCAATTTGGCTTACGTATATTCGACAGCACACAGATTAACGAGATTCAATTTCATAAGCAGAGTTTAACTTTACAAACAGACACCAACCAAACCATTCAGGCAAAAAAAGCCGTATTCTGTACCGGCTACGAAACACAGAATTTCCTTCCGGAGATGGTTGTCAAATTAAAAAGTACTTATGCTATGGTGAGCGAACCCCTGGAAGCTATTCCTGATTTTCTTAAGGAAGCCATTTTGTGGGAAACTCAAACGCCTTATTTATACCTGCGTACAACGGATGACAACCGTATTCTGATTGGAGGGGAAGATGATAATTTTGTAAATCCTCAGAAACGGGATGCCCGTATTGAAAAAAAGCAAAAAGCTTTATTGAAAAAGTTTAACCACTTATTTCCTGAGCTGACTATTTATCCGGATTTTACCTGGGCAGGCACCTTCGGAGAAACCAAAGATGGATTGCCTTATATCGGTGAACATCCGGATTTCCCTGGTTGTTACTTTGCCTTAGGTTTTGGAGGCAATGGCATTATTTTCAGTATGATTGCTGCTGATATTATCAAAGATTTGTATGCAGGTAGGCCCAATGCCGATGTCCAATTATTCCGGTTCGATAGATAATTACTTCTGGGCGATATAAAAAAAGTCCAGGCAATTTTCCACATCCGGACTCAGGAAATAATCGTCGAAATTGATATCATTTACCAGCTGGTCGTTTTTGTCCATGAGCGATTTTCGGTTCATGCGGTTGAGAATATCGTAAGGGACTTGCAGCCAGGTACGGGGCAGTTTGTATTGCAGGTTAAAAATATCAAAACGGGTGATCTTCTCTACAGATTTCCTGTTCTTCTCATAATAAGCCATCACCTTTTTGTTCCCATGCACGCCTTGCCTGTTCAACTTAGTGAAATAAGTATGAATGAGTTTTTGCAGTCCGAGTGCTGTATATTCCCGGATATGCCAGGGATTACGGGTAAGTGAAAGTTTGATGTTGGGAGTGGTCAGGATCAGTTTTCCGCCAGGCTTTAATACCCGGTAAATTTCTTTAATGAACAAATCGTCGTTTTCGATATGCTCAATCACCTGAAAGGTCACTACAAAATCAAAACTATTATCAGCAATACCAGTGAGGGGAGGAATGTTCTGGCCAATAAAATGTAAACGGGGATATACTTTCCGCAGGTTATTAAGCAATTCTTCATTTTTATCGATGCCTGTATACTGCCGGCAATTATCGGCCAGTACATCCAGCCCTCTTCCTACCCCACACCCGATTTCCAGCAGATCGCCACTGATCATGCGCGCCGCCTGCTCATAGGCAAAAAACAACCGCTGGTGAACCGGATTGTCGGAAACAATGCTATTAGACGTAATTTCTGTGGTACTGAAAGCCATTGATTAGTAGTGAGTATTGAGTACAAAGTATTAAGTAGCGAGCGTTTTTCTACTGCTTCTTTTTAATAAGTATCAGAGCGCATTAATTTTAAAAATTAAATCTTACTACTTAATACTTTGTTCTAATTTAAAATTTGATTCCCATTTTTTTGAGCTGCGCCTTAATTGTGTTTTTCAGGCTTTCCTTTACGGTAGTGCCAACTTTTTTAAAGGCAGTATCTTCTGGCTTGGCTTTAAATACGGTATCATGGTATTTCAGCGAAGCATTGGCTGGAAGCTTAGTATAGAAATAGGTATAAAATGATCTACGGGTTACGCCGGGAGGCAAGGTGATTTTAGAATAGCCATGGTAAGAAATTTCACTGGTTTCGAACACCAGGCAGCGGTTAAAATCGCAGGGTACTGCTTTTACCAGTTTACTCATGTCTGCATTCCACATTTCCATGGCACCACCATATTCCGGCTTCCAGTTTTTGTTCAGGTAAATAAGCATATTCAGTCGGCGGTGTACGTTCTTGATATGGTGAATATTAAAATCCACATGTATGTCGAGAAAGCTGCCATCCGTGCCCTGGTGCAGACCAGTACCCAGGTTATCGTCGGTAATAAATACATCTTTTATACCTGTTACGGTTTCCATCCACTTGGAAAATTCAGGCGACATAAAGTCTTTTCGTACCTGCGCAAATACCGGATGAAAGTCAGAAAAATTTGAACCTTCTGACTTATTTTCGTTCAAGCCTTTATAATGTTTGGCCAGCTTTTCAATAGATGGAAAATTATCATACATCTGGTTGGCAATATCTTCTTTCAGGAAGTTATCGGCAACAATATGCTTGTAAGGTACACCGTTCTGAAAATCAGAAGCTAGTTGCGCTATTTTTGCAGGTTCGGTATATAGGGGATTTATGGAATTCATCGTAAATTAGTTAATTGCAATTGAGACCCTGAATGGTTACAGTTTTATAATCTTATGTTTGCAGATACTAACGGATTTTTTAGATTTTTTCTACAAAACTATACAGAAAATCTTTGTATTCATTAGCCTCTAACACAAACGCTTATATACCATCAACGAAATAGTTTAAAATACAAATATAACCACTTATCCATGAAAAACATATTTGTTTTTGCGATGCTTCTCCTACTTGGGGCCTGTGCCCGCAGGTCAGGCGAACGGACAAGCCAGCAACAAGATGAAAATTTTGGCAATGAAGCTCCTCTGATTTTTCAGAGTAAAGTACTCGATAATGATTCTACCTCCCGGGTTTATGTTACGATCGAATGGCGGCGCATATATGATGAACAGCCTGTTCAACGGTTTATTAAAGAGTTTAGTTTAGGGTATATCATTACTCCCGACTATACTAGTAAAGAGGTGATTGCCAGCCGGACCTTGGCTGTAACTGAACAAACCCTCCAAAAAACTGGTCCTGGCTCGATGGCCTTTCACTTAGATGTGGTAAAACTCACCTTGCCAAATGCTGTACTTACCTTGCATGCAACCGATACCCGTACCGGACAAAGAGTAACACACATGGTTGCATTAAAACCTATGTCTGGTAAGTTTCATGAAAAATATGCGGTGTTTAAAAGTAACAGCGAGTTTCCGGGTATGAAAACCTATTTCTATCAGCAGGATACCTTGCAGATTAAGAGCTTAAATGGCGTACGCAAACAGATGACCGTTTACCGCTATACGCATAACTTCGATCCGGCTTTATCTCCTATGGCTACAGCTGGCAAAAACGTTACTAAAACACTTCAGGTGGATACCATGTTTACACTGCCTACCAATGCACTGTTTGTATTAGCAGCGCCTGGTTTGTATTTCTTCCGTGAAGATACCAATGCGGTGAATGGCATTGGAATGTTGATTGTAGACAAACGTTTTCCCAGAATGACCAGGCCAGACGATCTGGTAAAGCCGCTTATTTATATCAGTACCAATAACGAGATCAAAGAGCTGGTATCTACGCAGGCGCCTAAACGAACACTCGACACTTACTGGCTGCGCTTAGCCGGAAATAATGAATCGAAAGCCCGACGTACCATCCGGGCGTATTATCGCAGAGTAGCCCAGGCAAATCAACAATTTACGACCTATAAAGAAGGCTGGAAAACAGACATGGGCATGGTGCACATTGTGTTTGGTAAGCCCGACCAGATTACCCGTACCCGTGAAAAAGAAGTATGGACCTATACGCAGAATGCTAACTTCTCAGAAATTAACTTTACTTTTGTGAAAAGGCCCAATCAGTTTGTGGATGACCATTATGAATTGATGCGCTATGTAGAATATGAACCGATCTGGTACCCGACTGTAGAAGAATGGAGGACAGGCATAGTTGAACGATAAAACGTTAAAAGCCCTTAAACGGGCTTTTTTAATTTATAACAAAAAGTAAAGTAAACCATCTTAAAAATTACAATGGAGAACAGGGATCGCAGAAAGACAGATTTCAGTAACACAAAACCAAGGCAGCATTTTACCAAACCTAAGCCAGATCCCAAAGAAGTAGTATTTGGTATCCGTGCGGTAATCGAAACCATTAAGGCTGGCAATGAAATAGATAAACTACTCATCCAGCGGGAATTGGGTAACTCTCCATTGATTGCTGAACTGTTACAGGTTGCGCAGGAACATAACGTGCCTATTTCCAGGGTACCTTCCCAGAAATTAGATAGTATCACCCGCAAGAATCATCAGGGAGCGATTTGTTTTATTTCGGCTATCCGGTATGCTGCCTTACACAATGTATTGAGCAGTATATTCGAAAAAGGCGAAGTTCCTTTGCTGCTCATTCTCGACCGCATTACTGATGTACGGAATTTTGGTGCCATTGCCCGTACCGCAGAATGTGCTGGCGTACATGCCATAGTTATTCCTTCCAGAGGTGCTGCCCAGATCACCAGCGATGCGATTAAAACGTCTTCCGGTGCCCTGAACTTTTTACCGGTTTGCCGGGAAGAAAACTTGAAGGATACCCTTACCTACCTTCAACAAAGCGGTGTCCGGGTGATCGCCTGTACAGAAAAAGCAGAACACAACTTATATACAGCCGATTTCTCTGTTCCCTCAGCCATTCTGCTGGGTTCAGAAGAAGACGGCATCTCACAGGATCTGATCAAAAAAGCAGACCAGCTGGCCAGTATTCCCATGAGTGGCAATATTGCTTCGCTGAATGTTTCAGTAGCTGCCGGGGTAGTTATTTATGAAGCCGTTAGGCAACGGGTGAATATTAGGTAATATAGGAAAATCAATTACTGGCTGCCTGCATGGATACTGTATTGTCGGTATTAGATTCAGGAGTTATTTTATTTTGTGCCTGCCGGGAGGTTTTTGGTGTTTTAAATGATATACCTATTCCGCCGCCAGGATACCAATGATTAAGGGGTGATTCCTGAAAAAACAAAAAATTCCTTTCTTCTTCTGTGGAGAAAATAGCAAGTTTATCGGTACTATGAGAATTATCGCCTAAAATGATAGAGTCATCGGTTAATAAATGCTTTATGGTGAGATATTCTCTGTACTCATAATCCGCAGAATGATCGCTGTCATTAATAAATATATCAATAGTATCTTTAAAGGTTGATAAAGACGCTATTGAATCTCCATACAAGATTTCTCCCACCTGCCGGTATTTGCCTGTTAGTAAATAACCTGCTTTTGGATTAATATCTGTCCCATAATACCTTCCTTCGAATCCTTCTTCTTTATTTTTGAGTAAGGCAGCACATATTATTACAGACCCTAATCCTTTATCAACTCCGGTCTCAACCACTGTTCTGGGTTTTAAAGCTCTGATCATAGCATACCATCCCATTCGCCGGCCAAAGCGAATCTGCTGGTCTGCAAACTTCTTCAGATCTGACTGTTGTATCTCCCTGATGATATGATCTTTTAAGAAGGTGTCATTCTGTGCTTCATTGATGAAAGCCAGGATGGTTTTATTATCTTTTTGAACAACAAAAGAAATAATATGAGCCAGGTATAACATGTTACCTTCTGTCAGATCATATGTATAATTAGTGTCTTCATTCGATGCTATGCCCCATTTGATAATTTCCATATATTTCTTGTTGTAGTATCGGGTGGCATTGAAAGTTCTTCTCAGGAAATTAAGAACCCAGATATGTTTTAACTTTTTCAATTGTGATTTCATGATATAGGCAGGTTTGGTTTGCAGAATTCCTTTTGGAAAAAGACCATTTCAATGGGAAGCATATGCATCAGCGGTCAAACTGAGGTAATGGTTGTATTCTCTTGTACGTTTATTTTATTATTTGTGGTTAAGATAACAAACTGTGGATCTGCGCAGTGGCAGCCTTATAGCTGACTTAGCTGTTATTTATTCTATTTTAAATCAGTTACTATCTCATTGATTACTCTCAATGGCCACATATGCAATTAAACTCTTTCATGCTTGCAATTCAAGTAAAGTTCATTTTTGATTTGCTTCACTTGGAAGTGAAGCAAATCAATTGATAAAAGTAACTCCCTTTTGAGAATAACTTTGTAGAAAGAGTTTTGATTCACAAAGTATTTTGTTCTCTTCTCATCCGGAAGATGAGATTTGCTTCTGTTTTTGAAAATCGTTTAAACAGAAACCAGTTTAATTTATCTACTTATTCCTCTGGAATCCATCCCTAATAAAGCCCATTGGCTCGCTTATGAATAGATAGAAATGTTTCCATATAGCTGGCATTTTTGTTATGACGGTAAATGAAGCAGATAAACATTATCTTAATACTGCTTCCATACATATTCTTTTCACTGTATATATTTAGTAATGGAACAAATACAGCCGGAAACTGATGGCGATTGCGGTGATGCAATGCGCTTAGAAAGCCACAGTTAACGGACTGTATGGTGTTATGAGCCGTTATTTTGTTAGACGTTCATTCCTTAAAAATGACATTGAGTAAGGAATCCGGTTTAAATTTATTCGTGCTTTTCAAGTTAGACTCCATTTTTTTGCCAATCTTTTTCCAGCCATATAAGTAATCATAAATCCAAATTGAGTCGGTTTTCGAGTTAGTTTGAAGATGCAATAAAGACTTGGTAGTTCCATTGTTATACCCTATTGAATATCCAAATTCTAAACTGTCTGCTGGATGTTTTGATTTCTTCGGAAGCTGAACAAGTTTATTAATCTTTTGTGCTTCTTTCCAGTACTCTTTATAACTGGAAATTTGTTCTTTTAAATTAATCTCTTTTCCGGTCAACTGACGGTGATAACTGGTTAGTATTATTCCGGACATATCATCTGGATGTTTAATTCCTTTACGATTGAAGTATCGACTTAAACGCGAACCTTTCCATAATGCCCAGTTATTTCTCATCCAAAGTCCAGTTCCCATATGATATCGTCCAATAAATTCATCTTCAGTCATTTTAATAATTTCAGCTTTTGTTGAGTCAGAATAAAACTCATCAGCTTCTGAAAGTGCTTGAGATAAATTTTTTGGAATGTAGACTCCATCTATTTCTGATTTATAGGAGTCAAATAGAATGGAACAACTAAACATAATTGGCAAAATCAACAGTATAGTTAAAGTCTTTTTTACCATTTCACCTGATTGTCATTTTTAAAATCTAACGAGAAGTTTGAATTTTTTCTTTTATGGCTCATAATATGTAAATAAACGCAATTCTAGTTATATGGTGCGTTTATGCTCTAATATATAGAAATACACGCAACTTTTCGATTCATCTGCTTTTCAAAAAATCTCATTGTACATTTGTTCACAAACTTTTAATTACCATCAGCCTTTAGTATATCAGGTATTAACAGGTTTGACTCAACTTCAATCCGGAGGTAGCTTTGCAGAAGTTATAGCTAAGTTAAAACCTTGCACAGCCTTGCTGAATGTGTACAAAGCTAAGCTGATTTTATACACAGTTAAGCTTGTTTAATTACCAGCTTTGCTGAAAATGTACATAGCCTTACTGAGTTCTTGCAAAGGCTTGCTGATTTTATACACAGCCTTGCTGAATGTGTGCAGAGGTTTGCTGATCTTGCACACAGCAAATCTGAATGTGTACACAAGTTCGCTGAATATGTGCAGTAGCTTGCTGATCTTGTACATAGCCTTTCTGAATGTGTGCAAAGGTTTGCTGAATGTATACATAGCTTAGCTGAATGAGTTGAGAGGTTAGCTGAACAAGTACACAGTCCTGCTGCTTTAGTGCATAGCAACCCTGAATCAATTACTGGCCTACTAAAACGATCACTCTATTTCTTAAGTACCATCCTATATAATTCAGTTATATCAACTACCCCTAACAATAGCCTTACTGGTATGCTTGTTTGCTTTTTCTCTAGTTTGCATCCAGAATGTTTAAATGATTTGCTGTAACTTGAGCATCTGTTTTGTGTACCTATGTCAACAATCTCAGAGAATAAGCCTCTCCATACACTACATCAGGCTGAACTGGCTACTTTTGCTCCGGAAGTAAAAGCAGGTTTCCAGGAAAAAGTAAAATCTGTTGCCATTATTCCTTCTTTGCATACCCATATAGTTGTAATAGGTGCGGGTGCATTCGGCGGATGGACAGCTTTGCAACTGCTCAGGCAAGGCTTACAAGTTACCTTGCTCGATGCCTGGGGAGCAGGCAATTCACGGTCGAGTTCCGGCGACGAAACCAGGGTGATCCGCTGTATGTATGGAGCCAACCAGATGTATTTTGATCTTACTTTGCGGGCGATCAGTTTGTGGCAGGATTTTGAAAAGCAAACCAGCAAAAAGCTTTTATTCAAGACGGGCTTATTATGGTTCCTATATCAACCGCACGACGAAACCATTGATGCAGCCCTGCCTTTACTGGAAAAGAACGGGCTAAGTTATGAGAAAATGTCTGTGCAGGAAGCAGAAAACCGCTATCCTGCCATTCATGTGGCCGATCTGAACCATGTTTTCCTCGAAAAAGAAGCCGGGTATCTCAAGGCTAGGGAATCATGCCAGGCAGTTGCCGAAGCTTTTGTGCAGGAAGGAGGCATATATACACAACTTTCAGCCCTGCCAGGAAAAATAGAAGGAAACAAGTTGAAGGAGATACAGCTTTCTGATGGAAATACCTTGCAAGCCGATGCCTATGTATTTGCCTGTGGTCCCTGGCTGGGGCAATTATTCCCGGAAGTAACAGGCCATATCTTGTATTCAGCCCGTCAGGAGGTGTATTATTTCGGTACGCCGGCTGCACAATCATCTCTTTTCGAGAACCTGCCCGTATGGATTGACTGGAATATCCAGGATACGGTGTATTATGGAATTCCCGGAAGTACACACCGGGGATTTAAAACGGCTTATGACCGCAAAGGAGGTGGAGAACTGTTTGATCCTACGCATGGCGAACGTATCATTACCAAAGCAGAATTAGACAGGGCAAAGGCATTTTTAGCACACCGTTTTCCGGCTTTAAAAGGCGCACCACTTACCGAAAGCCGGGTGTGCCAGTATCCCAATTCACCGGATGGCAACTTCCTTGTGGATATACATCCGCAGGCAAGCAATACATGGCTGATAGGAGGCGGCTCAGGACATGGCTTTAAAATGGGACCTGCTCTGGGAGAAATGGCCGCACAGATCATTCTCGGCCAACAAAACCTGCCTACCTTATTCTCTCTCAACCGCTTCGGGAACTTTACGGTAGTTCACTAATGGCTGAGGATCTCGCCATAGCCATATGCCAATCAACAGCCAGGATATGGGTTATATAAACGGATATAAAAAAGACATAAACCCAGCCATTAACTGCGGACCTCCATAATTCCCTATCAAACTTAAAGCTGTAAGACCTGCACCCGCAAAGAAACAGATACTTACTATTTTCTCCAGCCCTTTGCCTTGATAAGTAGCAATGCCATATGACACATTTGAAAGAAAGAATCCAAGCAGTAAGGCAAAGAAAAGTCCATCCCATATTGCTTCAAACCCTATGATCTGTGTTTTTAATAGGGTTCTGGTAGCATTGTCAGTTGCGGCAGCATAAGCGGCTCTCCAGGTATAATTATTGGCAAATAAGTTAAGCGATTGCTGAATAATTTCAGTAAATCCCCATAAGGTAAAAAACAGAAAACCCAGTACTGCCGAACCAGTAGACGCTGCGTGTTTCCTGGCGACTACACCAAATGCCGCTGTCAGCACTAAAACAGGATGAAGAATATGTATCCACAAGCGTCCGATGTAATAAGGATTTGTGTGCAAAGCTACTTGTTCATCAAAATTAGAAGGCGGTGTATAACACTCAGGAATGAAAATAAGTAACAGGGTACTCACTGCCGACAATATAGAACAGATGCCTGCTGCCCGGAAGAAGTTCTGTGAGAAATACATACAAGGATTTTAAAACTTCCAAGATCCACAACTCTTAGTAAAGCAGGTGTTAATGCCCTGCTAATTCTTGTTAATAACTTGTTAAAGACCCTTTCGCAACAAATTTATCCAGTACTGGTTCAGGCATATACTTTATAAATTTTCCATGAAATGATGTAAACTATACTATTTTACTAGACTATTCTTGGTAATATCATGAATACTTATAGATTTGCATTGTATTAATTGGTGAATCCTGCTTTCACAAAAAACCTGCTGAACTATCAGAATATATGCATCACAGAACGCTTTCCTTGAACCGATGTTGTTAGTAATATACTGTTTATAAGCTCATTACTTGCTTACTCAATATAAGAAGAAATGGATTGAGTTTTATCACTTTAATATAACAGAAGCATACCTTTTTATAGCATTAAATTAATACTTTCACACTTACCTGGCTTCTTTTAAGTTCACCATTAACAGTCTATTAAACTAATCACATGCACCTTAACTATTTAGCTCTTGTTGTGCCTGGGTTTCTCATGATGGTAGGCATAGAATACCTGGCCGCTAAAAAACAGAACAAAGCCTATTTCTCCTATGACGATTCCATTCTGAACATTAGCGTAGGCATTGCCGAACGTCTGTTAAATTTATTTGTTGTAGGCATTTTCTACCAGGTTTTCGATTATATCCACCGGAACTATGCCTTACTCGATATTCCTGAAAATGTATACACCTGGATCATTCTCTTTATGCTCGTTGACCTCGTCTGGTACTGGTATCACCGCTTCGGGCATGAAGTAAACCTGTTCTGGAGCGCACACATTGTACACCATCAGAGCGAGGAATTTAACTTTACCGTTTCCGCCCGGATCACCGTGTTCCAGTATTTTATCCGCACTGGTTTCTGGTGTGTATTGCCGCTTGTTGGTTTTCCCGCATCGATGTTAGCCATTATGTTACTCATCCATGGCGCCTATGCTTTCTTCCTGCACACCAGGATGGTGGGTAAACTTGGCATTTTAGAACATATTATCGTTACACCCTCGCATCACCGGGTGCATCATGCCTCCAATGAGCAATACCTGGACAAAAACTATGGAGATATGCTCATCATCTGGGACAAACTTTTTGGGACGTATGCCGAAGAGAAAGAAGAGCCTGTATATGGCCTCACCAAGCCTTTGGAAAGCAAGAGTTTCTTGTGGCAGCATTTTCATTTTACGATGGAACTGTTTACAGCGGTAAAACAAACCAGAGGAATATGGAATAAAGTAAAGTTGCTTTTCAGTAAACCCGAACATGTACCTGGCCACATTAGAGCAGCACTGGAAAAAACCTTTTTACAGCCGAAAAAGCAGGTAAAATTCACCATCAATCTCAGGGGATATGTAACTACACAACTGGTAATTAGTCTGGCAGCATTGTTTTGCGTTATTCTCTTTGAACATTACCTGACTATTCCTTTTATGATTGTATCCACGTTGTTTATACTTATTACGCTTATTAATTGTGGGGCTATACTTGAACAGCGGTCTTATATTTTTTATCTCGAATTTATCCGGATGATTCTGCTTTCTGTGGCAAGTTATGTGTATCTGGAAAATCTATTAGTACCAGCTATACTAGGAATTTGCGTAGTGTATACCACCTTGTATTTTACATCTATGCAGAAAAGATATTATCGCCTGGTGTATGGGATTGCTAATCCATAGAGGTTCTCAAAATTTACTGGCTGATGTGTAAAAACAATAATGGCATCTGGAAGATCAAAATTTACAATCCTCCGGATGCCATTTCTATACATCACACTATGTTCTATTAGTGAAAGAACAGATATGATAATAAGATTGCCGCCGTAACACCAGCCAAGTCAGCCATTAATCCACAGGTAACGGCATACCTGGTTTTTCTTACACCTACTGAACCAAAGTATACAGCGAGCACATAAAAGGTAGTTTCTGTAGCTCCATTTAGAATTGAAGCGGTTCGTCCGGCAAATGAATCAGCTCCATAGGTTTTGAGAATATCTACCATCATCCCTCTGGCACCTCCGCCACTGAGGGGCATCATTAAGGCAACAGGCAAAGCCGGAACAAAATCTGTATTGAATCCCAGGAATTTAAAAAAAGCACCCAAGCCATCAACTACAATATTTAGCGCACCTGATACCCGGAATACACCAATTCCAACCAGAATAGCTACCAGATAAGGAATAATATTAATGGCTACGCTAAAACCTTCTTTCGCCCCCTCAATAAAAGCATCATACACATTTATTTTTTTAAAAAAGGCCGAAGCAATAAAGGAAACGATCACCGTAAATAAAATTACATTACTGGCAACTGATGAGATTAAGCTCACCCGTTCCTGTGGGATAATAGAGAAATAATAGATCAAAGCTGCCAGACCAGCGATAATAGAAATAAGGTACGTTAATAAAACCCGGTTAAAAAGATTGATCTTCTGGTAAATAGAAACCACAATAATTCCGGTAAGGGTAGAACAAAAAGTAGCCAGCAAAATAGGAATAAACACATCAGAGGGATCTACAGCACCTTGCTGGGCACGATAGGTCATAATGGTAAGCGGAATGAGAGTAAGCCCGGAAGTATTCAGTACCAGAAACATAATCTGGGCATTAGAAGCAGTATCTTTTACAGGATTCAGGTCTTGCATGCCTTGCATGGCTTTTAGTCCCAACGGAGTAGCCGCATTATCCAGACCTAGCATATTGGCGGAAAAATTCATCAGAATGGCACCCATTACCGGATGATTTTTGGGAATTTCAGGAAATAAGCGGCTGAAAAACGGATTTACTAGTCTGGTTAGAAACCCAATGGCTCCTCCCTTTTCACCCACCCGCATTAAACCCAGCCATAAGGTCATTACCCCGGTTAATCCCAGCGATATTTCGAAACCCAGCTTTGAATTGTCGAAGGTACTGGCTACCAGCTTAGGAAATATTTCTGTATCGTTTAGGAAAATGAGACGAAAAAGGGCAATGCCAAATGCAATCAGGAAGAAAAATATCCAGATGTAGTTGAGTACCATGGGAACAGATTTAGAGAAAGATTAGCCAGGCAAGTACCTACCTGATTATCCCATAATACTACTAAAATATTATTATCTTTCTTAGTAACATCTCCAATAAGCCGCTTACCAGATGTTAGGATTTAAGGGTTTTCATACGATTTATATTCTCCTGCTGCCTTGCCGTTGTGCTAGTAGGAACTGCTTCACCATTCTGAAAAAGTTATTCACATTGTCGTTGCCAAACTTTTCATTTAACATGATCTTAGCCGAAACCAGTGATTCTGCCAGAAAGGCGATTATAAATACAACCCGGCCATAAGGGTATTCATAATAACGCAAAGCCAGGGAAGCCAGGGCAATCAAAATAAATATGAGTTGAACTACATGCAGGGTAGTCCAGGTATATTTTTTCTTAGCGATTAGTTTAATTAATTTCAACAACAGAAATGCGGCTAATCCTCCAAGTAGGATAGTAGTACCATACGCCATATCAAAAAGCGCCATGATGGCACCTACAACAATGGCCAGTGCTATAATTTTTCTTAGTTTTTTTTCGGTCATGGCAGTAAACTTATAGCTAAGTTATACTGCCAATGTTATTGAAAGGTTATAAAGGTTCTGATGAATAGAAAAATTTGAGAGATCTATTTATACAAAGGCCAATACTCTTTTGATCAAGTATTGGCCTTACCAATTTATAAAGTAAAATAATTATCTGCTACTGCACAGGCAGCTGAAATTCGTAGGATTTTCCGGGCAATACTTCGAAACGGTAATTATAATCATCCTTTGAATCGAACTTGATCCATGGATTATACAACTTTAGTATTTTATAATTGATTTTCTGATCTAAAGCAAACTTTGCAATGTTATCAATAGTATGGTCAACTTTGTACGCTTTTGTGGACATGGGCTTCAACTTATCTTCTCCCTTTAAATAAAATCCATATTTCTCAGGATTTTCGATAATGAGTTTCATAGCCAGAATCCGGAATACATAGCGGGCTGTTTCGGAAGTCAGATAGAGATCGTAGTATGAATTCACTTCCTGATAATTACGTACCCTCCGCAAGGTAGGCATTCCCAGATTATAGGCAGCTGCTGCGAGTGTCCAGCTTTTAAATTCATCGTAATTGCTCTTAATATGTCTGGCAGCAGCCTTGGTAGAAAGGATTGGATCACGCCGCTGGTCTACATATTTTGAAATTTCTAAACGCTGGGCTTTCGCTGAACCATCCGTAAACTGCCAGAAACCATGTGCTTTTCCTGAATCGGCATAGGGTTCGAGTTCACTCTCAATTACTGCCAGATAGAAAAAATCGGTAGGAATTCCTTGTTCTACCAGAATGGCTTCCATTTTCTCCCGCCAGCGGTATACCCGTTTGAGAATAATGAGCGTAGTAGAATGTCTGTAACAATTGATGATGAGTTCCCGTTCCAGCCGTTCTCTTACTTCCACATCATTTAACGGCACTTTTTCGCCGGCAAAGTATAATTCTGAAGGAAGCGGAACCGTAGAAATTTTTTGAGAAACAGTCCCATCCTGGGCATAAACAGCAACCGAAACAAAACTTAAACACCAAAGAAAAATAAAGGCACGAAAATGAGTCATAGGGCAATATTTATTATCCCCAAAGTTAACAATCATGACCGGAATCTTTCAGATACCATTCGCCTAAAACAGTATAAACCGAACCCTGAGGCGTAAGATTAGATTCATATAGATTGAATTTTTTCACGGCGATTTTTAAATGATTGATAGCTGGAAAAACATTTTTATCTACACTTACTGTTTTATTGCGCTTTACTCTGGCGAGGGTAATATGTGGCAAAGGAGGATAATTGATGCAATACCAACTATTTGAGCGATTTGTGTAGCCAGAGAAACAAATGCATGGCTTTCTTCAAAAGCTGCCCAGATCATATTGGCTTTTCCCCCCTCGCTTAATAACCTGCACTTCTGAAAAGCACAAACAGAAGCTTGGAAAGGTAACCAGTGACGCAAGTTTTCCGGCAATATTATCTATTTCTCCACATGATATATTACCCATAAACAGTAAGGTGATATGCAGATTTTCTGTACTCACCCAGGCTAGTTCAGGTTGATGTAAGGCATTACGGCAAGCCGCCAGTGGTTGAGCTAACTCATCTGGCGAAGGAATACCTACAAATATACGCTTTTCTGTCATGGCTAAACAGGTTTGAAGCAGCAAAATAGAATGAAATAATAGGATAATTTACTCATCATTCTCTCACCTATATATCAAATGAATTATAAGATGCATTCTACAAGAGAAAAGCCCATACTTTTGTATGAGCTTTTAACATATTTTACTACTTTTTACTTCCCCTTCGCCATTCCGGCTTCTGCCAATACTAATAATAAAGCTTGTTGAATGGCCAGGTGTCCATCTTTATTCATCCACCATTCGCCTAACGAGTGTGCACCTCCTCCTACGCCACCTCTGCCGATAGTTACTGCCGGAACACCTTTGGAAATGGGAATATTGGAATCCGTAGAACCAGCCCGTAATTCTGGTTTTGCATTAAAATACTGTACAGAAGCCATTGTCCGTTGAACCAGCGTAATAGTTGGATCAGTTTTTCCGGAAGGTCTATCGCCTACCATTTTTATGTCTACAGTTAAATCTGGCCCTCTTCGTTTGGCCTGGTTTTCTTCCTTCAAACCTTTTTGTATCGCTTTTTGCAGAATATCATCTACACCCTGTAGCTTTTCCGGACTCTCAGAACGCATATCTACCTCCATCCACGATTCAAATGGAATAGAATTGACAGATGTACCACCACCAATCCGTCCTACATTGTAACTGGTTTTGATGCCTTCCCTAGTAAATTTATCGGCTTCTGTAGTAAAATGATATACGGCTCTAGATAGGGCATTATGTGGATTAGCCATACCAAAAGCGCCCCAGGAATGTCCGCCAGGGCCTTTGAAAGTAACCCGGTAGCGGTGCGAACCTAGCCCACGATGTGCAATACCACCTAACTCTCCTCCATCTACCGCAATCCAGGAATCAATCTTGGGTCCGTTTTCGCTAAATAAATGTTTTACTCCTCGTAAATCACCCAGACCTTCTTCACCTACTGTACCAATGAACAATACATCTGCTTCCGTTTCGATATTTGCTTTTTCGAGTCCACGTAATACGGTAAGCACCATAATCAGTCCACGGGTATCATCGCCGATACCTGGGGCAAATAAGGTATCTCCTTTTTGTTTTACTTTCACATCGGTTCCTTCCGGGAAAACTGTGTCTAAATGGGCATCCAGGGCAACAGTGGATTTACCTGAATGGCCTTTGCGTTTAGCAATTACATTTCCAACTTCATCTATCCATACAGAATCTGCGCCAGCTTCTTTTAGCATTTGTGCATATTTCTGTGCCCGTATTTCTTCTTTAAAAGGAGGCGCCGGAATTTCTGTGAGCATAATGAGTTCCCTTGTAGTTTGCGGTTCTAACTCCAGAATCACTTGAAAAGCCTGTTTCACTGCCGGACGTTTGGCCAGATTATTCATTTCAGTGGTGTAGCGTTTGTTTACCGCAACTGTTACATTTTCCTGTGGACCTTCATCTGCATCCTGCGCCTGAACAGATAATGTATATAGAAATGAGGCAAGTAAAATCAGGAGTTTGTTTTTCATTGATGATAAAAATTAAATGAGTTATCAAGTGAAAACCTCACAACTACAAAATATGTGAGGTTTTCTTAAATGGTACTACTATTGATGATTAATCTTCCACAGCAGTACTTGTAGCATTTACTTTTTCAGTGGGTGCTCCATAGATCGCATTGAAAATCAGTTTGTAAGTTGCCCTGGGTTGTCCACGGAATTGCGGACGGAAGCCGAATAATACTATGTTGCCGCTTCCCTGTTTCACACGCACAACGGCAGCTTTCCCGGCAATGTATTTATCTTCATTCAAAGCCCATCCACTCATTAACAGATCTTTTTTAGCATAGGTAGCAATGACTTCAACTGGTGGTTCTGGCGCAAGTTTGGTTTCCTCTTTACCCCCTTCGCCTTCGCGTACTTTTTTCACTACTTCAAATGCCCGGCTGTTATTGAATGAAGCGGCTACTTCCGGCTGCATACCAAAAGCCAGCGGATGTTTTACATCTACATTGGTCCGGATGAGGGAACCAGGAATAAAAAATTGCTGAGAAGACAAACCAGCTACTGTATTTTTCAGCGGTAAGCCAAATTGCTCGATGGCAAAATCACTTGCTCCATCGAAGGTGATGAGATTTCCGCCCTGCGTTACATATTTTTTAAGTGCCAGAGAACCTTCCAGTCCTACACCGCCAACATAAGGCTCAGGCATAGTGCCAGGGGCATGTCCATTCAGAATTTCATGTACTGTCTGGTCGGGAATGATGATGGCCTGGTATTGTTTTAAATCTTTGCTGAGCAGGTCTTTATCATGCAGGGTGTCTACCGCAAAGGAGTAAGTTTCCATCAGCCAGCGGGTCCAGCCTTCGTCCATATTTTCTTCCCAGGATTTGTATAAACCTATTTTTACCGGTTTCAATTTCCTTAGATTCACGCCAGGTTTGGCATCTACACTTAAAAAGTCAATCCCTAATTCTGTTGACAGACTTTTCACTTTGGTCTCTGTAGCAGAGCCTTTTTCTACAATGAAAGCACCTGGCTCGTAGTTTTGTTTACCTGAAGAGAACCCAGAGTCAGCAATGTATACACTTTCTCCGGCAGTCAACAATTTATTGACAGCCATTACACTGGCATTTTCTTTCCGGCTCAAAAGATAGCCAAATCCGGCTTTACCAGCCACTTGTCCGGCAGGAGTAGCCAGTCTGTCTTTGATTTCTTCCGTTTTGGCTTCGAAGGAAGTTTTGATCTTATCTACTTTTACGCCCATTTGCATAGAAAGTGTCCAGCCTGCTAAATCGTAGGGGGGAATGGGCGGCCCACCAGGATACAAGCGTTGATTGGGATGTACCTGTTTTTCAAACAAATCGATCACATAGGGACGGAAAGCCTGCGCTCCATAAATGATAAAAGAGCCAGCCGGATAAGTTGTATTATTGGCCTGGAAAGCTTTAGTTACCTGATGCACTTCTACCCCACCCTGCCTTAGCACATTTATTAAATTCCTTGCTTCCCCTTTGTCCCATTGATCAGCCGGAATAACATAAGCAAACAGACCGTCTTTAGCTTCGATGGCATCCCTTCCCATCCGGTAAATATTGTACAAATACTCTTCCCGGCGGTCAGCAGCCAGATCGAGTACAGCCATGGTTGCCATGAGCATATAATCCACCGCCTCTCTAAAGTGAGATTCTCCGCCTTTCCAGGGATAGGGATAGAAAATATTAGTAGCATCGGTAGGTGCAGTAACTCCCCGGCCAACTGCTTTAGGTAAAGAATCTGGCGGATAAAATCTGGGAGTGGGTGACGTATGAGCCGTTTCAGTGAGAATACCAATCTGGTTATGAAAATAAGGTGCTGTACGCATACCTCCATTCCACCACATGCTGAACGTAAGCTGGGAAACAACGCCAGGCATTTTATTCATGGCAAAACGGTTGGCCATAGCAGTACCTACGATATTTACACCAGTAGTTACGCCAGGATGAATGTTCGGATTGACCGGATTGGCAAAGGGAGGCAGGAATATACGGGTCCAGGAAGGCGAAGACTGGTGATGGTTATAGACAATCTGCGGATACCATTTATTGTACAGCATTTCTGAAACGGCTTTGGACTCCGGCATATTGTTCATAAACCAGTCCCGGTTGTTATCGTGGCCTACATAATGGTGGTATAACCAGGGTGGGTTGGTGGTTTCGTAAGGTGTTCCAAATACCGCTTTGTACCAGTTTACGACAATGTCCATTCCATCCGGATTCATGACTGGCATGAGTAGGGTAATTACATTTTCGCGGATTTTTTTCATTTCAGCCGTTTCTTCGGTAGCAATCCGGTAAGCAAGTTCGGAGGTCATCTGGCCGTGGGCTTTTTCGGAAGCATGCATACCGCCGTCTATCCACACAATGGCTTTGCCTTCATTTACCAGTTGTTTTGCTTTATTATCGTCTATTCTGGCTCTGGAAAGCTGTTCGCTGATGCTGCGCCATTTTTCGAGTTGCTTCAGGTTTTCTTCAGTTGAAATAAACAGTAGCAACATCGGTTTGCCTAATACAGATTTGCCAATTTCAATCATTTGTACCCGATCGCTGGCTTTGTCCAGGCGGCTGTAATAGTCAAGCATCTGGCTGTAATCAGCTACTTTGTAATCGGCTCCGACCTCAAATCCGAATACGTCGGATGGCTTGGGTACTTGTGCCAGGGCTATTTGGCTTAGAAAGGCCAGCAATATGAGTAATAATTTAGCTGATTTATTGGTTGAATAGTGTTTCATGAGGTTTAGGTCTATTTAGAAATATAATCTTTACAGCATTTGATATAATATTTAATTTTGCATATTAATATATAAGCTTATATTTTATTTTAATAATTTGAATGTAATTAAAATTTAATTTCAATAAAAGCAATTATTATAAAACAATAATATAACATAATCAAAATACAAAAGGCTGCCTTAATGTGCAGCCTTTTGTATTTTGATTATGTAAACTTCTAATTACTACTTTCTTCTTCAGGAATTTCTTCTACTTCGCCTTCGTCTTCTATCTCATCACCTTCATCATTAAAATCACCAAAATCCATACTGCTGTTAAGGTCTTCAAAAGCTTGTTGTAACTCTGGTGTTTTATTAAACCGGCCTGCGGCTGTAAAACCTAAAGTAATTAGCTCTTTGATATAGGGTTTATTTTCCATCTTCTTTTCTAATGCTTCTTTATCAGATTCTGACAGAGATTTCTCCCACTCTTCTACCTCAGCTTTCAGTTCAGCAGCTCTGGGTTCAAATTCCGCTTTCATATCTTTGAGCTTGGATATAGCTTTCTGATCATCTGCTTCATCCATAGCAGCCCTCAGGTCTTTTACATAATCACTCAGAAAATCATCTACTTTTTCTTCAGTATTCTTACCAAATAACGAACTGCTTCCGGATGCGCCTGTAGCTTCTGTGGTATCTCCCTTTTTAGCGGTTTTCTCAGAACATCCACTTACGATTTGCAGGCAGAAAAAGGCTGCCACTCCCATTTTAATATATCGGTTCATGAATTAAAGTTTTTTATAAATATATTGACTTCTGCTGAAAATCTACTGCCTCTATTCATGAATCGTTTTAATTGTTGAGATTCATCTATGTTTTCATCAACAAAAACGTATTGCTAGAGTGCTACTTCATAGAATTCTCGAATTATCTGTTACTATTTAACCAGGCTGCTCAATAAACTCCCTCAGATTAAAGGTAAGCACCGGGCGGTTGGCATGATTGACAATATCTTCGGCAATACTTCCACTCAGTAAATGGGCTAGTCCGGTTCGTCCATGCGTAGCTACCGCAATAATGTCTGCATGGATCTCTTCTGCAAAGTGAATGATGCCATCTTCTTCGGTATTATCATCATATACTGCGAAATTATAATTTGTTAGCTGGTATTTCTGAACAAACTCATTCATGCGGATACGGATCGCCCGGGAGTTTACAAAATAATTGGGCACATTGATATATACCAGGTGTAACTGTGCATCAAATAATTCCTGAAACCGCTTTAACTTACTCACTGCAATGAGCTGATCTTTTTCAAAATTAGATGCAAATGCAATGTTCCGGATAGAAAAACCAGGTAATACATTTTTTACACTCAGCACCGGACAAGCTGCCCTGCGTACGATTTTTTCAGTATTAGATCCTACAAAGAACTCTTCAATCCCGCTTGAACCTTTGGTACCCATCACAATCAGATCAATATCGTGTTCTTTTACATAGGCAGTAACCGTGCTGAATATATTTCCAACTTGTACCTCAGGCAAAATTGTAAAGCCATCGCCGCTATTTTTCTGAGCTAATTCTGCCAGACGCTGACTGGTAATATCTCTCAGTTGCAAAACATAAACCTGGTCCATCGTAGTATACCCGCTGGGTTCACCCATGGTACTAAAATTAAATCCACCTCCTAAGGAAACATCTAATACATGTAACAAATGAATGTTGCTGCCGCTTTTGCGGGCAATGGCACAAGCTACGGTTAATGCATTGTTGGCTTGCTGCGAAAAATCTGTAGGCACCAGTATATTTTTCATGCTTCGAATGGTTTTTAGTCCGGACAAAATATAGTGATTATTTCATACACACTTACATAAATTGATACCTATCATCTGATTTTATGGCAAAACTAAGCACAATCATTTAAATCAGATAGCCGGAAAGTTCAGCAAAGTTCTTGTTACTTTCACCTATCTGTAACACTCATAGCTATATGCTAGTCAAACATAATTACACTTTCGATTCTCGATTCTAAATTCTACTTTTGCAGCAGTTAATTTTAGAGATTATGATACAAAGAGTGCAGTCTATTTTTCTGTTTGTGCTGGGAGCCTGTATGATTCTGAGTTTGTTGTTTACAAGCTGGCAGAAAATCAATGCTACCACCAGCGAACAGATTACCTTAAATGCTTTTTACCTGACGCATGTGAAGAATGGAGAGGTGATCAGTTCTAAACCGGTGTATTATATTGCGATTCTGGCGATAGTTTCTGCTCTGGTGGCTTTTTATTCTATTACCAGATTTAAAAACAGACTATTACAAATAAAATTAGGTGCATTGAATTCTCTCCTAATGGCTGGTGTACTGGGTTTGCATCTGTACATTTCCAGGGATGCCGAAACCTTATTTGCCGAACCTCAATACGGTTCTTATTCCATGGGATTGTACTTACCAATAGCCGCTATGATCTGTAATATTCTGGCTAACCGCTTTATCCGCCGCGACGAAAACCTGGTGCGCTCTGCCGACCGCATGCGGTAGTAAAAACAAACCCGATTAAATATGAAAAGGCTAGTTATCAAAATCATTCTTGATACCTAGCCTTTATTCCTTATTGTTCTTTCAAGCTACTACAGCTTTTCTGATTTTTACCAGCTTTTCAAGCAGATTCTCCAGCTTATCTAAGGGTAGCATATTGGCCGCATCTGATTTGGCTTCAGACAATCGTGGATGGGTTTCTATAAATAATCCATCGGCACCTACGGCAATCGCTGCTTTGGCAATAGTTTCGATGAGAGCCGGTTTGCCGCCCGTAATGCCGGAACTCTGGTTGGGCTGTTGTAAAGAATGGGTGCAATCCATTACCACTGGTACCTGATTGGCTTGCATTTCAGGAATATTGCGGAAATCCACCACCAGGTCGGAATAGCCAAATGAATTTCCCCGGTCGGTGAGGAAAACCACATTATTGCCAACAGAACGGATTTTTTCTACCGCAAAATGCATCGCTTGTCCGGACAAGAACTGGCCTTTTTTCACATTCACTGCTTTTCCGGTTTCGGCGGCAGCAACCAGCAGATCCGTCTGGCGGCATAAAAAAGCAGGAATCTGTAGTACATCCACATATTTTGCAGCCATCGCGGCATGTTCTGTCTCGTGAATATCGGTGATCGTGGGCAGATTAAATGTGTCTCCTACTTCTTTCAAAATTTCCAGGGCAGCAATATCGCCGATGCCGGTGAATGAATTGAGTTTGGTGCGGTTTGCCTTCCGGAATGATCCTTTGAAAATATAAGGAATTTCCAGCCTGTCGGTAATTTTCTTGATCTTATCTGCAATTTCCAGGGCAATATCCCGGCCTTCAATAGCACAGGGTCCGGCAATGAGAAAGAAGTTTCCGCTTTGGGTATGTTGTAGTTTAGGAATCTGCATAAGCTTGTTCAGGTAAAGATGCAATATACACAGGTATTCTAAATTTTAGAGATAGCTTATTTTTATCAGTCGAAGGGAAATATTTGTATAGCATCTAAACTTATAATTTCGGACAGGTAAACTATACTGACAATTACAATGAGTTAATTAACTCATTTTCAATACCCTTATCTCCGATAAATCCAATAACTCAAATGCTGTATTTTCGTTACAAGCTACATAAAGCATTTTTTGAGTACACCTTTTAACCTAATTGCTCACCTATTTTTTGAATTTTTTATGGAAAAACGTTTTATACTATTTTGCACAACCATAGTCATGCTATTGCTATCGGCTTGTGCCACCAATCCGGTCACCGGAAAGAAGGATTTTATGCTGATGTCGAAGGGGCAGGAAGTAGCGATGGGCCAGCAATCCGATCCGGAGATTATTAATTACTTTGGGCTGTATGAGGATAAATCTCTGCAACGCTTTATTGAGGAGAAAGGACAGCAAATGGCGGCTGTTTCACACCGCAAAGATTTGAAATATCAATTCAAAATAGTGGATTCGCCGGTAGTGAATGCCTTTGCGGTTCCTGGCGGATATGTGTATTTCACCAGGGGAATTATGGCGCATTTTAACAATGAAGCTGAATTTGCCGGGGTATTAGGACATGAGATCGGACATGTTACCGCCAGGCACTCTGCCAAACAATATAGCAAAGCCATGCTGGCACAAGTAGGATTGGTTGCTGGTATGATTGTTTCGCCGGAATTTGCCCAGTATGCCGATGTAGCCCAGCAAGGATTAAGTTTGCTTTTTCTCAAATTTGGCCGGGACGATGAGCGCCAGTCTGATAAGCTGGGGGTAGAATATTCCACTAAAATTGGCTATGATGCCCAGGAAATGGCTGATTTTTTCCAGACACTGGACAGAATTTCTAAACAGAGTGGCGCTGAGGAAGCACCCGATTTTCTTTCTACCCATCCCAATCCACAGGATAGATACCGGGATGTACAAAAGCTGGCAACTGACTGGAAGAAAAAAACAGATGCTACCAGTTTGAAAGTAAACAGGAATTCGTATCTGAAAATGATTGATGGTATTATTTATGGCGACGATCCCAAACAAGGTTTTGTAGAAAATAATGTTTTCTACCACCCGGTATTAAAATTCCAGTTTCCTATTCCGCCTACCTGGGCTTTCCAGAATACACCTCAGCAAGTGCAAATGGCTCCCAAAGAAGGCGATGCCATGATGGCCATGACCCTGGCACAAGGACAATCGTTGGAAGCCGCTGCCCAGAGTCTGGTACAGAATAACCAGCTCACCGTGATTGAATCGAAGCAGGAAAATGTAAACGGCCTTCCGGCTATTGCTATAATTGCACAACCCCAGCCACAGCAACAACAGGGACAACAGCAGCAACAGGACGTACGGGCACTCATTTATCTGATCCAGTATGGCGAAAATATTTACCAGATGATGGGTATAACAAGCACGACTAATTTTAATAATTATTTTAACACCTTCAACACCGTAATTACCAACTTCCGGAAGTTGAATGACCCTGAAAAAATTAACCGCAAACCAGACCGCATCCGGATTAAATCTGTAAAGCGCAATGGAACGCTGGCACAAGCTCTAGCTGACTTGAAAGTACATCAAGATAAAATTCAGGAATTAGCCATTCTGAACGGTATGCAGCCTGAAGACAAAGTGGAGAGTGGAATGCTGGTGAAAGTGCTGGAAAAATAATGAATAGAAACTAAACATTTTGAAACCCGTTAGGTTTTTGAAACTTAGCGGGTTTTGTATTTCTATAAAATTGTACCATTGTTTTACATTTCTCCGCTATCCTTATAGTTTTGCAGGAAAATAGAAAGATTATGCAATTAAGCGAACAGGAAATTAAAAGACGTGAAAAACGAGAAGAGTTGCTGAAAATGGGCATCGAGCCTTACCCTTCCGAATTGTTTGAGGTAAATGTAACAGCCGAAGACATAAACAAAAACTACACTACCCACAAAACTGACTATAAGGATATTTCTATTGCCGGGCGTATTATGAACTTCCGCATTATGGGAAGTGCTTCCTTTGCTGAAATTCAGGATGCCACTGGCCGCATTCAGATTTATGTGCGCCGGGATGATATTTGCCCCGACGAAGACAAAACTCTATACAATACGGTTTTTAAGAAACTGCTCGATATAGGAGATATTATTGGGGTGAAAGGCTATGTTTTCACCACCCAGACCGGAGAAATTTCTATTCATGTAACTAGCCTGAAAGTGCTTACCAAATCGCTTAAACCAATTCCTATTGTAAAGCGTGAAGTGGATGAACAAGGCAATGAAAAAACATATGATGAATTTTCTGACCCGGAACAGCGTTACCGCCAGCGATATGTTGATTTGATTGTGAATCCGGAAGTACGGGAGACATTCAGAAAACGAACCCAGCTGACCAATTCCATGCGGCAATACTTGAATAACCGGGGATACATGGAAGTAGAAACCCCTATTTTACAGCCTTTATATGGAGGTGCCGCTGCCCGTCCATTTAAAACGCACCACAATACCCTGGATATGACTTTGTATCTGCGGATCGCCAATGAGTTATATCTGAAGCGCTTGATTGTAGGTGGTTTTGATGGCGTATATGAATTTGCCAAAGATTTCCGTAACGAAGGAATGAGCCGTTTTCATAACCCGGAATTTACGCAGGTGGAACTGTATGTAGCCTATAAAGATTACAACTGGATGATGGACCTGGTGGAAGAAATGGTAGAAAAAGTAGCGATGGATTTGCATGGCACTACCGAAGTACAGGTAGGCGAGCATCTTATTAATTTTCAGCGTCCCTGGAAACGCTTTACTATGTTTGAAGCCATTCAGCATTTTACCGGTATTGATATTTCTCAAATGGATGAAGAAGGGCTTCGTAAAACTGCCCAACAGCTCAAAGTCCCGGTAGATGAAACCATGGGAAAAGGCAAACTAATAGATGAGATTTTTGGCGAAACCTGCGAACACCGCCTGATTCAACCTACGTTTATTACTGATTATCCGGTAGAAATGTCGCCACTAGCTAAAAAACACCGGACCAAAGAAGGCTTAGTTGAGCGGTTTGAAGCCATTTGTAATGGGAAAGAGATATGTAATGCTTTTTCTGAACTCAACGACCCTATAGATCAGCGGAAACGTTTTGAAGAACAACTGGAGTTGGGCAAAAGAGGCGATGTGGAAGCAATGGTACTGGATGAAGATTTTCTACGTGCTCTGGAATATGGAATGCCGCCTACAGCCGGGCTGGGTATTGGCATCGACCGCCTCAGCATGATTATGACCAATTCTCCTTCTATTCAGGAAGTGTTATTCTTCCCGCAAATGAAACCAGAACCCAGGTCTGTAGCCCCTACCGATGAAGAATATTTAGCACTAGGTGTTCCGGCCGAATGGATTCCGGTTATTCAGAAGTTGAATTTTGCTACCCTGCAAGATTTTAAAGCAGCCAATCCCAATAAACTGTTCAATGACATGGGAGGTTTACGTAAAAAACTAAAACTGGAAATAAAAGGCGTAAGTCTGGATGATGTGAAGGGATGGTTACAATAACCTTTCAAATGTTGTTGGCTATTTATTGTTTGTTAAAATTTATAACTCAACAACACGGATTATAAACTTGTGATCAATAAAAAAGAGGCTACCCTAGTAGCCTCTTTTTATATTTAGTGTGTATTTTCAAATTATTCTACAGCTATTTGACTACATGTTCTAATTCCATTTCTTGCATTTGCTGAATCATCACTACAGGATTTTTTTCGATAATCAGCATATCTTCGCTTTTGGCTTTCGGGAATTTATCATCAGTCATCACTTGCATAAACGCCAGCCGTTTATCATAATAACCATCTATATTCAGCAATCCGCAAGCTTTATTATGATCTCCTGCTTGTGACCAGGTAAACAATTCTATAATTTCTTCTATCTTTCCGCCTGGGAGGGCAATAAAACCATCGCAAAGTTCGGCCATTAAAGCATTTCTTTCATGCATGGTTTTTACAATATGCAGCACCGATATACCTTTATGTACCCCCTCTTTTCGCACCAATTTTTCGGGAATTACCCCAATTACTTCGCCTCCCCTTCGCAATACACCATCTGCCAGCCTGCCCATTAGGCCTACCTTACCGGCTCCATATATTAAACTAATTCCCTGTTCTACCAGCACACGAGCAAGTTGATCTGTAACCTTTATGTATGCTTCAATATTTCCGGCATTGGAGCCACAAAAGACAGTTATTTTTTTCATACACTAACATGAATAATTTTTTTAAACCCATTCGCCACTCATTTATCTTCATAATATGTGAGATCAAATGCGCTTATTTAATAGCAGAATTTTACCAGTTTTTCGGGTTTTACCGGCAGAGAACACATATATGTACATTCCAGATAATTGTTGCGAAGGTTTCCAGTTTAGCTTATAGGATTCCTTTTCTAACATTTTATCCATCAGCACAGCAATTTTATTTCCTGTAATATCAAATACTGTAATACTAACCTGGGATAGCTCTATGATATCGAATTGAAATTGTATTTGTTCTGCAAAAGGATTGGGAAAGGTTTTTACTTGTATTTGTTCACTGCCTCCTTCTGGCTTATTTCTGTAATTTTGGTGAAAGGATAATTCAGAGGAAGTCTGAGCTAATATCTGCTTGGCACTCAACATCAAAAGTAGAGCGATCAATACATAGGGTTTCATAGGTATAGGCGGCTTAAAAGGTGAATAGCGATACATGCACTTACTGGTGCAACATATCCTATTGACCCGGGAAATACGCCTTCGGTTGCAAGGGATTGTATTGATTTTTGCAACCTTTCTGTTTTAAAAAATATTACTAGGATAACTGCTGCTTTACCCATTCCATTTCTCTGGCAATAGAATGATACAAATCCACTTTAATAGAAGTGGGTAATACTTCCCAGGTATAGGTTTCTACTTCCAGATGCTGGGTGAGCTGCCGGCTTTGGTTGAGGCGGAGTACTTCTATAATTTCATCCTGAGTGGATTGCAGATTTTCATAATCGCTCACAAAAACAGGTACGTGAAAGTGCGTTCGCCACTCTTCAGCCTGTGCTTCGTAAATATGTGGCAGTGCTTGTGGTAAATCGGGATAAAAAGTAAAGGTTTCGTCGCTGTTGCGGGCGATTACCTGGTGCAGATAGGTAGATTCTGCCAGTGACTGAAAACGCCGGGCAATGGCTTCTCTGGCAATCTTTTCATGAGGTAACTGCGCTTTTAAGGCAGCACTGATCTGTATCTTACCAATATTAATATTTGCCTGTGCCAGCCGGTCGAATACCAAGGCCGGGGTTTCATATTCTACAGCAAAATGACATACATCATAACATACCTGTATGCGTTTGAGTAATACTTCTTCGGCTACGGCAGAGGTGATGGCCATTTTTTCCATCAGGTAGCCACTCCCAATAGGCAATAGTTTATGCTGAAAAAAATCAATCAGTTCGGTTGTATTCTCGATTAGGCAGTCTGGTTCCGGTTCAATATCAATATGGATGCTCCGGCCAGTTTCAATACCCAGGTGCGTTAGTGCTTCTGCTACTTTGGTTAAATGAAGTGCCCCTATTTCAAATGCCTCGTTCATGGCCTGTTTATTTCCTTCAAACCAGGGTTTATATGAAATGGGAGATGTAGAAATTCCTCCTTCTATACCGGCAGGCAGCAACTGCGCCAAAATACGAGCCAGCCGGATGGTATATTCCAAACGTTCCAGGGTAGTCCAGTCTGGTTTGTAGACATTGTCTTTCACTACCTGTCCATGAAACCCACCATAGGGAAAACCATTCATAGTAAATACATATAAGTGATGAGTCTCCAGCCATTGTTTAAATGCATGTAGTTCTACTGGTTCTATTAGTTCGCGGCTAGCCAGGTCTGATAAACGCAATCCAATGCCCATATCGGCATCCGGCGACAATCTTTCTTTGAGAGGAAGCAGATAGGTTTTGAGCGTGTCAAATACCTGTGCCCAGCTTTCACCGGGGTGGATGTTGGTGCAGTAAGTAAGGTGAATAGTATTTCCGATACGCATAATTTAATCGTGCAAATGCTGATGACAATAAAACAATATTCTCAGGCTATATCCAAACATGTTGGCGTAATTTCTATCAGGTAATTATCATCGGGTATGAATCTTTAATTCCTATGTAATCAAAGTGCTTACTTTTTTCTGAAGTATCATGCTTAACTCAAAAATTATTTTCATAATCGGGAGAAAATATCCAAATAAATATGTTCCATGTACAAATACTGAATTTTAAAAGACTGTATTTATACGATTGTAAATAAAATTATTACTAGATATTTTTGTAATTATTCAATAAATTTATATATTAAGTCACAATTACTTCTTTTTATCTGCCTTTAATTCTCTCGGTTTCTCAAGTAATTTTCAAGTTTTAACCTTAATCAATACCGCTATGATTAAAAATGACATTTCCATTGTAATTACTCAGGATCTGACAGAAGGATGCCTGGTATATGTAGAGCAATTGCCACATATTAGTGCCAATGCTCCAACCGTTGCAGAAGCCAATGCAATCCTCATGGCCGAATTAAAAAGATATGAACAGGACACATATTCTACGTATAATGTAGTAGAATATAAATATAGCTCTGGTGCATACAGAAGCTAGGTTGCTTGCAATCCTCAGCCATTTCAACTATACCTCCAACAAGAGCGTATGATATTTTCGTATGGCCTTTTAACACCTGATTGTCCTACGCTCTTGCCCTATCAATTAATCGTTATCAATACAAGTTACTTTAGATCTGCCCCGAAGCTGATCTTTCATTTTATCGGGTGATTAAATACCATTTAATCAGAAAAACGCTTTCCTTATTTCAATTAGCCGCTTCCTTAAAAATTAAACATCATAGTGAATATCCACACGGTCATCGGGTAGTAAGAAGTTAACATAACCTGCCTGGATTCTAAATTCTCGGATGTTTACAATATAGAACCTTGTAAAACGTCTTCACCCGTACAGATATTTGTGTGAGTATGGGATAGGATTCACTTGTAAAAGCTTGTATCCCAGGAACAAAGCAATGCAGTATAACTAGTATTTTCGGAGAAATGAAAATTATTTTATAGCATTCTTTGTTCCACCTAAAAAACCAGGAAACCTACATATACGTTCGCTATGATCAACGCTACACTTAAACTAAGTTGCACTGAGTTCCCCTATAAATCCTCCCTCTGCCTGGTGCCTATTATTAAATACTGGCAACAAAAAGCCCAGGATAAAAATCCATTGGTGGCTGCGCTTGCCCGTGAAGCAGAAAAACTGGTAGAAACTGCACCCGAACTACTCGAAGCAATTACGGATGTATCTGTAATTGAACGGTATAAAGACACAATTGAATTGCTCATGTCAGCTGTTTTTCCGCAGGTGACTCATGCAACAAACCTGAGTGCTGCCATTACCCCTTTCGGAAATTACAGTTTCTATCATACGCCTACTTTCGCAGCCAGTATGCTTAATAAGGACAGCCACATCCAGTATCCGCCTAGCCTCGATACTCAGAAAATGATGGGAAGCAAAGTATTTTATGCTTGTTCATTAATTCTGAAACAGTTTTATGGAATAGAGGTATCGCTTGATAAAACTTCCAGTTTCCAGGTAACAGATGCCGTAACCGGTCTGGATAAATATTATAAAATGACGGTGGATGCCCGGTTTGTGGAAGTGAAAGCCATTGGTACGCCCAGGAAACTTTCTCCCGAAGAAATTCAACACCTGCTCAATAATTTCCAGGATATGGATTTGTGGATGAAGCATCTGGGTCCGGAGCAGTTTGAGTTCAGTGGTTTTATGATATTTAGCCTGACAGATATTTCCGATCAGCAAATTTTATCCTCGCTTAAGTATAACCTGCTCGAAAAAGAATCTATCATTTCAGATGAGAAGTTCACCCAGATTCAGCGTAAAGTCAGAAATCTGCTTAACCGTCCGGAGTTGAAATTAGGTATTGGCGCTTTTCAAAAAAGGCGTAATACAATGGTGAATTTTGGCCAGAAAATATGCCATAGTTTTATTTTCAGGGATATACAAGGCATGAGCTGTTCGATGGGTATGCACGAATTTTACCGGAATTTTATGGAACAGGCCAAACCTTTGATTATTGAGGACCTGGCTACTGCGCCTGTGGCCCAGGACGTAAAAGACCAGTTTATCGGGCAGGATATCCGCAACATGGTATTTATTCCCTTATTTTATGACGAAGTGATGATTGGTGTACTGGAATTAGGTTCTCCCTATGCCCGTGATTTGCATAGCCTAAGCCTGCTGAAACTGGAAGAAACATTGCCTATGTTCGCACTGGCTGTAAAACGCAGCTTTGAAGAACAGGAGGCCCGCATTGAAGCCGTAGTGAAAGAAAAATTCACTGCCATACATCCCAGTGTGGAATGGCGGTTTACGGAAGCGGCTATGAACCTGCTGGAAAAACAGGATAAAGGAGAAACCGTAGAAATAGAGCCTATCGTATTTAATGAAGTATATCCTTTGTATGGTGCTTCTGATATCCGGAATTCGTCCATTGAGCGCAACAAGGCTATTCAACAGGATTTAACTATGCAGCTTTCCTTAGCTAAACGTTTGCTGGAAGAAGCGCTCAAATATCAGTCATTGCCTATTCTGGAAAAACTGAATCTGGCCACAGCCAAACACATAGAGCGGATAAAAAATGGCTTATTATCAGATGCTGAAATTACCGTGCACGATTTTCTGAAGCGGGAAATTGAGCCAGTGATCGAACATTTATCTGAAGCACAGCCTATTTTACAGGCCGATATTGAAAGTTACTGGCATGCGCTTGATCCGGAACTGGGCGTGGTATATCAGAAGAGAAAAGATTTTGAAGACAGCCTTACCCAGATCAATGAAACACTTTCGGCGTATATCGAGGAAGAAGAAGTAAAAGCGCAACAGATGTTCCCGCATTATTTCGAGAAATATAAAACGGATGGAATTGAATACAATATGTATATCGGTGCTTCACTGGTAGAAGAGATGAGTTTTCATCCGATTTACCTGAAAAACCTCCGCTTATGGCAACTTATTACCATGTGCGAAATCGCTAAGCGTACCAAAGCATTAAAATCCCAGCTAAAAATACCTCTCGAAACTACGCAACTGATATTGTCCCATAATCTGCCCTTATCTATCCGGTTCCGTATGGACGAGCGGCATTTCGATGTGGATGGAGCCTATAACATCCGCTATGAGATTATCAAAAAGCGTATTGATAAAGCGGTAATTAAAGGGACGAATGAAAGGCTCACCCAGCCAGGTAAAATTGTAATTATATATTCCCAGGCTAACGAAGCTTTTGAATACAATGATTATATTGAATACTTGCAGGATAAAAATCTGCTCACCGGCAAAATTGAGCGGGTCGAATTAGAAGATCTCCAAGGAGTGCAAGGCTTAAAAGCCATCCGTGTAGAAGTAAATCTGGCTGAAACAGAACCCAAGAAAAAATCTTCTACCAAGCAAATCATGGAGATGGTACAAGCATATGCAGCAGGATAAATAAAGATAGTGTTTAGTCTCTGGTCATTAGTCTATAGTTATTTCTTGTTAAGTAATTAAACACAATTAAGTATAATATTTTCATCTACTTCAAGTTTTTTAAAATCAAGTTTAAAGTAAGTACCCAATCCTGAAAAGATGGTATAAAGTGCCTCCTTAAGCGCTTCTACAGACAGATAGTCTTCGGCTTTGAGCCAATGATATTTCACCTGCTTCCAAAATCGTTCGATCCTGTTAAGATGAGGACTATACTTAGGCAGCAAAAAGATGTATAATCCTTTCTGTTCCCATTCTTCTTTTTTGACTTCCCATAGGCCACATGTATGCCAGGAGGCGTTGTCTAAGACTATGACAGTAAACTTGGAAATAGATGTTGAGAAGGCCTCTACACATTCAATGATAAAGTCAGCGTTTAGACTCCCACTTTTCTGATAAGTAAGCAACTCATTATTTGTACTTAACAAGCCAAATACATTTATCCTTGTACTTCTTTGGGATAAAATAGGGGCGTGTTCGCCTTTTTTGATCCATCCATAAGGTACACAAGGGGTAAGGCAAAACCCTGATTCGTCTCCAAAATATAAATCTATACTGCCTGTCTGTGCCAAATAAAGCAAAGCATGTAATCGCTTGACTTTCTGCTCATATGCTTCTTTGTTTTGCAATGGCTTTATCCATTTACGGAAACGTTTCCATCGGTAGTCAATTTTTTTAAAAACCGCTTCAAGGTCATCTCACTCATAGCCGTGCCTAATTTAGCTTCTATCTCTCGCTTAGCTAATTTAAGTTGTTGTTTTTCTTTCTCTATGCTATTTTCCACTACTTCAACATGGGTAGCATTACTGGTAGTAAGGATGGGTTTTCTGCCTTTCCCTTTTTGGTTCTTTAACCCTACCACACCTGTTTTCTCAAAGCGATCAAACCACTTATAAATACTTAACTGACTTACTTGAAAAATGCTTGCTAACTTCTGTACTTGATAGCCTTGATTGGATAACAGTATACATTGGCAACGGTTACGTTCCTGATAACTTTTACTATCTTTATGAATCTTCTCTAAGTCTTGTTTTTGCTTGTCTGTAATCTTCTTGATATAACGCATAAGCAAAGATACAATTTGCCAAAATCTTATACTTAATTGTGTACTCTTACTTACCTTCTAAAGACCAGAGACTATTTTATGCCAGCACCTGTGTTAATAATCCTTCCAGAATGGCTTTGCCGTCTGTATTGCCTAAGGCTGACTCAGCGGCTCTTTCGGGATGAGGCATCATGCCAAACACATTTTTCTGGACATTACAAATACCGGCAATATTTTCGGCCGAACCATTGGGATTAGCGGCTTCGTCTACTTGTCCATTTTCGTTGCAATAGCGGAATAAAATCTGGTCGTTGTCTTTTAATTGCTGCAAGGTTTGCCCATCGGCATAATAGCGGCCTTCGGCATGGGCTATTGGAATTTTGTAGGCTTTACTGGCATCCAGACGGCTGGTTAAAGCGGCTGATTGAGATTCTGGCTTCAGATACACATTTCTACAAATAAATTTCTGACCAATGTTATGGAGTAAAGCACCTGGCAACAAACCTGCTTCGGTGAGTATTTGAAAACCATTACATATTCCAATCAGATAACCGCCATTATTGGCATGTTCTATTACTTTTTCCATAATGGGCGAAAACCTAGCAATAGCACCGGAACGAAGGTAATCTCCATACGAAAATCCTCCAGGCAACACAATACACTCGCATCCTTGCAAATCGGTGTCTTTGTGCCAGAGTTTTACCACTTCCTGACCCAAGGTATGATGCAGGGTATAAATAATATCTTCATCGCAGTTGGAACCAGGAAAAATAACGATGCCAAATTTCATAAGCAGCTTGTTTGAGGGGATGAATATGATTTTCTAACCAAAAATATGCTGTAAAAATACGAATTTTCTGTAGGTTTTCAGACCAGCTAATTATATTTCCCTTAATAAAAATTACTCCTTCCAGAATGGAATCTGGGAATTCATTTCTTTTTCAAACTTATTGCTAATAAACAGTATATGTTCTCCGAGAGGTAAATGGGTAATGCTTACATTCGCCCGGATGCCAATCTGGTCTATGTCTTTGGGCATTATACCAGGTAAAGGAGGCATATGTGACCCTATGGACTCTCGTTGATAAAAATCTCATAATCCGTTTTTCTTTTATGTGAAGTACTTTTCATTACCGGATTATTTTTAGAAATGTTATCAAACAATACTTAATTCGATTCACTAAGCATTTTTACGGTTGACAAATGTTTTTCCAGATTGGTAAGGTTAATACTCAGCTCCCATAATTTCTCGGCATTATAGCGGCTTAAGGCTTCTTTGCTGGGTGTTTTCGGTTTCTTTTTATTAAAATATTCTCCTGTTATTTGTTTCACTTCCGGTGAAGTAGCCAGATAAACAGTTGTTTCAGCTCCTTTTTGGGCAGTAATCAGAAAAGGACTGAATATACTGAAAAATGTACCAATCCAACCACTGTTTCCCTTACCAAACCTGGTTGCTACCACCCCAGGATGCAGGCAGTTGGCCGTAATGCCGAAAGGTGAAACCAGTTCAGCCAGATATTTTGTAAAAAGAATATTGGCCAGTTTAGAATTTCCATAAGCTACCCAGGCGCCATAATTGGCGGGTGAAGCAAGGTTATTAAAATTGAGTCTGGCCAAACGATGTGCTTCAGAAGAAACCGTAATAATACGGGGTTCTTTGCCTTTTTTGAGCAGTTCTAATAATAGATTGGTGAGCAGAAATGGCCCTAGATGATTAATAGCAAAAGTGGCTTCATAACCGTCCTGAGTGGTTTGACGTTCTGTTAAAACTAATCCTGCATTGTTAATGAGAATATCCAGAGATGTAAAATCCTGCTGAATTTTCTGTACCAGCTTTACAATATCGGCCTGTATGCCAAGATCACATTGGTACAAGTGTACCTTCTGGTTATTGCTTTGTGCTATGATTTCCTTCCGGGCTTCCTCTCCTCTTTTATTATCCCGGCATACCATAATAATTTCCATGCCCTGTTTTGCCAGTTCCAGAGCGGTAACTTTTCCAATACCTGAATTTGCTCCAGTAATCATACAAATTCTGCCAGTCATAGTTCGTGGGTTTAGTTTTTGCTATGTAAACTCTTCTACCCAAGCAGAAGTTTTTATTTTTTATCCAGGCAAACCCCATTTTTACAAATGCTGTTAAATATCTTTGAGCTGAGCAGGTAGTTTATCAATATCAGCTATTTGTAATTTCAAGTATTTGCTTGTATCCTAAGATAGGCTTCACATTCAATTTTAATTATAAAATATTATGCGATATTTTTTTGTAAGTTATGCCCATCCGGAAGGTTTTGGAAACCTGTGTATCACTGGTAACCAGTTTCCGGCACAACAGTACATCCGTGATCAGGTTTCGCAGCAGATGAACACCAATCAGATTATAGTGATCAGTATTTTTGAATTCCGGAACCGGGAAGATTATGAAGCTTTTCAGGCAGCAGACTAACCAAATCCCTTACTACATATAGTAATAGTATTGGATAAAACACTTATGGATACCTAATTAATCTTTATCCATAACATAGTCCTCAGTCAACCTTTAAAGGAGGACCTACTACTTTCTGATCATGGGCTTCTATAATTTTAGCCATCTCTCCAGGGGTAGCTTCATGATCCAAGGAAGCTACTTTTAAAAAGAATTCCTCCATTTTTCCGGCAGGCTGTAAAACCACAAGCATTTTCCCGGTATCGTGCAGTTGAACCCAGGTATGGGGTACATTCCGGGGCAGAAATATAGTATCTCCGGGTTTCAGCTCGTATTTTTCCTCTCCTACCTGAAACAGGTATTCTCCCTCCAGTACATAAAAAATTTCATCCTGATAAAAATGTATGTGCAAGGGCGGACCACTCTTTGGAGACATTAGAGTCGACTGGTAAATAGCCAGATCACCAGCAGTATCTTTTCCGGATACCTTCAAATCCAGACTATTCCGGTTGAGACCCTTTATTTGAATATGGCCATGATATCTTCCTTCGCCAGCACTTACTTTAAAGGCTTTATTCTTTCTTTCATCCGGAACAGAAATAGGGACATTAGCTGCCAGAGGAGCGGCAATCAGGCTGGCTTGTAAAAATTTTCTACGTTTCATAGGTATAACAAGTTGAATGATAAATATTGATTCTGATGTTTTAAAGACAGGCTATGTCTATTTTTTATTTATAGCTATACCTTGAAAGGAAAATTATCACTTCAACCCAGGGAATGCCAGCTTACCGGGTTTATCTGCGGAAAAGAATGCGTGAATGGTAAGTTTTCTGTTTAAACAAGAATAAAGTATTGCAACAGCAGTTTGCTCAAAAAAGGGCGCCCTTCCCTCAATATAATTGTCTGTTTAGCTCAACTCCCTGGATAATGCGCTGGTTTAGGAGTACCTTGTTTAATTCGTCTGCTGACTCTATGCGTTTACTTATATCATTTTATTTATTAGTATCCGTTTCTGTTGCTTTTGCGCAGAATCCGCTTGTATTGCATGGGAAGTTGAACGAGCCTCTAACCGACCTATCTGCTTACACCTGGTTCTATCAAGATAATTCTGGTGATACTTTACCTTTATCAGTCATACAAGCCAGGCATTTTCAGCCTTTTTCTCAAAAACGCAATGAAAGGACTTCCTTTTCTGAGCGTTCAGTGATTGTTACCTGGCTAAGGTTTACAATTCAGAACACACACCCTCATGATACCTTACACCTGTACCACCGGACCGGGATGCATTCTATTATTACCACTTACGAAAACAATAAGTTAATAAACCATGTAGGACAAATAATTCCCGGTGGATTGATAAAGGGTAGCAAACCTCGCAAGCCTTACCGCCATGAAACCTTGCTACGCATTCCTCCTTTAGCTACACAAACCTATTTTGTACGGGTAGTAGATTTTCAGGTGAGTATTTTTCCTGTCAGTTCGGAAATACATACCCCTAGTGAGAGTATAGAAAATAATTATGACCATGCGGTGATGCATTACCCATTGCTCGCAGCTATGGGTGTGCTGCTGGGTTGCCTGCTGTTTATGTCACTCTATGCTTTGTATTCCTTTCTCCTTACTCATGACAGAGTATACCTTTATTACTTTTTATATGTTTTCTGCTCTCTACTGATTTGTTTCCATTCTGTGGATAACCGTTTTGGCTTACGCCTGCTTTTTCAGCATTATCCTACACTTAATCCTTACTATCCAGGTCCCTTGCATCCAGCTGTTATTACCATTTTTTACAGCCTGTTTATTTTCAAAATAGCAGCTATCCGTTTACAATCGACTCTTTCTATCTGGGCAGTCAGAATAATGCTTAGTATACTGATACTTCAAGAATTGATTAGTCTGATGGATTCTGTTAGAGGGTGGCCCCTTTTTGAAAATAATATGATTTATGCATATGGACTTTTACCTTCGGGATTAACCACTCTGTTTTTAATTGGACTGGTAATAAAAAGCCGCTCCCCTCTCAGATATTATATCCTGGCAGGCATACTGAGTTTGTTATGCTTTACCCTGTTGCCGATGCAGATAAATTTCAATTTTGCTGATTTATCTCCTCAACTGGACAGCTTTGTAAATCTTTTCCCTTTCTGGATGCTGGTAGGCCTGTCTCTGGAAGCCTTATGTTTTATTCTGGCCTTAGCTTACCGGGGAAGGCTGATTGAACTTGAAAAACGGCAGATACAAGAAAATTATGCCCGGGAACTGGAAATGCAGTTAGTAAACCGTACCCAGGAAATTCAGGAGCAAAACCGTCAACTGGAAGCACAGCGGCTACAACAAATGGAAACTGAATTTGAGCGCAAACTGGCCGACAGCGAGATGATTGCCTTACGGGCACAAATGAATCCGCATTTTATTTTTAATTGCCTGAACTCCATTAAGCTCTATACCCTGCAAAATGATTCTGAGCAGGCCTCAGAGTATTTAACAAAGTTTGCCCGGCTTATCCGGCTGGTATTAGAAAACTCGCGTGCTGAACTGGTTACGCTCCGCAACGAACTGGAAGCGCTGCAACTCTACATAGAATTAGAAGCCATGCGTTTCAAACATAAAGTAAAGTTTACGATTGACCTTTCTACAGAGGTAGATAGCCAGTACCTGAAAATACCTCCTCTACTTCTTCAGCCTTACGTAGAAAATGCCATCTGGCACGGGCTGATGCACAAGACCGAAGGCGGTAAAGTCACTATACATCTATCTCAGCCCACAGAACATCTGCTTCGCATTGAAATTACCGACGATGGTGTAGGTAGGGCCAAGGCAGCACAGCTTAAAAGTAAGTCAGCCGGGAAACAGAAATCTTTTGGAATGCAGGTAACTGCCGACCGCATCCGGATGATTAACGAACTCTATAACACTCATACACAAACGCAAATTCTGGATATGATAGATAGTTTTGGTGAGCCTTGCGGCACGAAAGTGGTGCTGGAGATACCTGTTTCCTGAATGATTGCATTTATCATTTTTAAAGTGAATTATTCTCTATGCGAGCTATTCTGATTGACGATGAGCCTGACAACATTCAACTGTTGGCTTTGCAACTTGGCAGGCACTGTCCGGAGGTGGAAGTGGTTGGACAATATACAGATAGCGCTGAGGGGCTGAAAGCTATCCGGACACTTAAACCGGCACTGGTATTTCTCGATATTGAAATGCCTGTGATGAATGGATTTCAGTTACTGGAAAAGATTGGAGAGATTTCTTTTGCCATTATTTTCATTACCGCTTATGATCAGTATGCGGTAAAGGCTTTCCGCTTTAGTGCCCTCGATTACCTGCTGAAGCCAGTAGACACGATTGATCTGGTAGCAGCAGTACGAAAAGCCGAACAGTACAATAAAGTGAACCCAGCACAGCTTGAACTCCTCCGCCAGCATTATACTTTGTCTGGAAATAATCATCCACAGCGCATTGCGCTTCCTCATGCCCACGGACTGGTGTTCGCAGATATACGACAAATTATTTATTGCGAGTCTGATAGTAATTATACCCGCTGTTACCTGGAAAACGGAGAACAATACTTAGTATCTAAAACCTTAGGAGATGTACAGGAAGTGCTGGAGCCCCACGATTTTATACGGGTACACAGGCAATACCTGGTAAACCTGTCGCATATTCAAAAACTCATCAAAGGAGAAGGTATCTATTTGTTGCTATCTAATGGGAAAAGTATTCCGGTAGCCCGCCAGCAGAAGGAGAAATTACTAGAACGGTTTGGCTGGCTTTGAATAAACCTATCATCAAACCAGCAAGTATACGGTAGCAAAACTAATAACTAATCCTAATAAACCGCCTGCAAACACCTGAGCAGGCGTATGGGCATTCAGGTATAATCTGGCGCTCATCAGCAGTCCGGCTAAAAGAATTACAACCAGAATCGGATAGAATAACTGTGGATCGGCATACTTCTGATAAAAACCGAACAAGAAACCTATCATTCCACAAATGCCTACACTATGTGCACTAATCTTCCAGAAAACGGTAATCAGGGTAACCAGAGCAATAGAAAAAGTAATACTGCTCAGAACCACAATCATCGTAAAATAGCCTTGCATCTGCCTGAGAAACAGGTAAGTAGTAACCATATAAAATAAAGTAGTAATGAGAAAGGGCATAAACCGTTCATTTTTGTTATCCAGGGTTAAACTGGAAATAGAACGTACCCTAAACATTAGCAGCATACTTAACAGCGGAATCAGGAAAGTAGTAAAGGCAATCAGCATCAACAGGCGCCATTGCATAGCTTCGTTGGCGATTCCGAATATTGCTGGGGAAAAGTAAAGTAAAATAGAAAATAGAAGGGTTGGCATCAGCAAAGGATGCAGCAAGGCAGAAAGTGCCAGGGCGAATCTATTCAACACAGGTGTAGGGTGTGAATGATTAAACTCTTGGATAGTGGAATCTTCAAACACGTATTTTGTATTATCCATCCGGCAAGTTAACCAGAAACCATTAATTTTTTAAAGTTCTTTGCGAAGACGGGCTACCGGAATATTAAGTTGTTCGCGGTATTTAGCTACAGTTCGGCGGGCGATATTATAGCCTTTCTCATTCAATATTTTCTCCAGTTTATCATCTGATAGGGGCACCCGTTTGTCTTCATTATCTATCAGTTCTTTGAGAATATATTTCACCTCCCGGCTGCTTACATCTTCGCCAGAATCAGTGGCAATGCCCTCAGAGAAGAAATACTTTAAAGGATAAATACCAAATTCTGTTTGAACGGCTTTACTGTTGGCTACCCTGGAAACAGTTGAAATATCCATGTCAATGGAATGGGCAATATCTTTCAGGATCATGGGACGCAGCCTACTTTCGTCGCCAGTTAAAAAGAAATCGTACTGGTATTGAATAATAGCGTTCATTGTCCGGAGCAGGGTTTGCTGCCTTTGTTTAATCGCATCGATAAACCATTTGGCAGCATCCAGTTTCTGTTTCACAAAAGTTACCGTTTCACGGATACCTTTGTCCTTTTTGTTGCTTTTATCATAGGTATCCAGCATTTCGGCATACGAACGGCTGATTTTAAGTTCTGGTGCATTGCGGGAATTCAGCGATAATTCAAGTTTTCCATTGTTGTTGATCAGCAAAAAATCCGGAATGAGGTATTGTGTACGAACGTCGCCGCTGGCAGTTCCTCCTGGTTTGGGATTGAGCTTGGTAATAATATTTACGGCTTCTTTCATTTCTTCCTCATTAATGTTGAGCCGCTTCTGGATTTTATCGTAGTGTTTTTTTGTAAATTCTTCAAACTGGTCGTCTATGATTTTGATGGCATAGGTAACCACTGGATTGTGATGATCTTTACGGTCTAACTGTAGTAATAAACATTCCTGTAAGTTACGGGCAGCAATGCCAGCCGGGTCAAACGTCTGGACTTTAAACAAAATATCTTCTACCTCTTCCGTAGTAGTTTCTATATTCTGCGAAAAGGCCAGGTCATTTACAATCGCTTCCAGTTCGCGGCGGATGTAGCCATCATTGTCTATACTTCCAATCAGCTGACGGCCGATAATGGTTTGACGTTCATCTAAACGCAGGAAACCAAGCTGGGTTAATAAAGCATCCGTTAAAGTAGAAGTCATGGCAATGGGCATTTCCCGGTCTTCATCGTCTCCACCGCCATCGCCCTGCATTTTATAGCCACTTATGTCATCGTCACGCAGGTAATCGTCCACATTTAAATCATCATTCATACCATCATCAAAACTATCATCATCGTCATTATCATCGTAATCAGCCTCCGGTTCTGCATTGTCGTCTGCTATCTCTTCTCTGCCTTCTTCCAATGCCGGATTTATTTCCAGTTCTTCCTCTATCCGGGCATCCAGTTCGGCCGTAGGAATCTGCAACAGTTTGATAAATTGTATCTGCTGGGGTGAAAGTTTCTGGCTAAGCGACTGATTTAAACCAAGCTTCTGCATATAATTCCTTTTAGAGTTATCAGTTTTTGTTAAACGCAGCTATCAGCGTATTATTTTTAGACGTGCGATGCACCGTTAATCTTACGGTAAACGGCAGGTTCGTGTTAAAACCTAATTTAGTTCAAATTTATTATAATATAAGAATATACGTTAGCTCTGCTTAGCAAAATTTAGCAATTGGCGTATAAACCGGGCTTTAGCATAAATAAAATGGATATTTGGAGAGTAAGTATTTATATTCCGAAATGGAGTAAAATAGATGTATACTATTAGAATAAGGAATCTATAACGTACTGATGCCAGGTAAATTTCTATTTTGGACGCCTGCTCATACGTCAAAAAAAGGCAAACTGGTGTCACTGGTCTATTGATTTACCCAAATTGTCTATTTCGTCGCAGCATTTTCTGATAATCCTTTACATTTATTTCAACAAATCACCGACGGATATGCTTACGAGATCAAATATACATTCTTCCAAAAATTATGAGTCTACATCTATGGCTCCGCATTATCTTAATTTATTTGTTCAGCCCAGTAAGCCGGAGCCAAACGAATCCACAACTAAAAGTCTATCTGCTTACCTGAAAATGAAAGTAGTGTATACCATATTGCAGATTATGGTATCTCTGGTATTCATCCTGGGTGGTATTTTATTGTGGATTGCTGATATTCCGGTATATCTTTTCAGTTTTCAAAGCGGTATACCCGTTTCTTTTCTATATGGGATGAGTATTATTGCTACCTTGCTGGCACTGATTCAATTATTTCCTGTTACCAGTTTTGCGGCTCAGCTAGGATTAACTCTTATGAGCATTGCAGTATTTAGTGTTCATTTGATTCTGGGAAGTCCTTTGTATTTGTTACTACCTGCACTGCTGCTGCTGATTCTTACACTTTCGACTATCTGCCTGAATTATAAACTTGCCTCACCGGATACCACCAGTTACCAGGCTTTTGAGTAACTACTTTCATTCAGCCGATATGCGCTAGTTACCTTAAAGCAGGTATTATTAATTTTGTATTGAGTTTCCGGAGCCATCGTTTACAATGTTTGTATCGGATGGCTCAATTTTTTATTTACTCAGCTAAAATCTTGTTACTGTTTCGAGTTACTATTTACTTTAAGCAGAATTTCTTCCTGTTCATTCTAAGGAAACCACTTCATTAGATATTCGTATGAGTTCTTTACTTTGTCTGAAGCATTTCCATTCTAACCAGCCTAAAGATATAAGTAAGCAGTATGATTGCGCCACCCTCTCCTGTACCTGACTCAAAAATAAGTTTATGGACTCCCTTTACCTTTTCCCTGTTCCGGGCTATCTGGATTGCTTCGCTGGTATCTAACATAGGTACCTGGATGCAGAATGTGGCTGGTGTCTGGCTTGTAACTATTCTAACTACTTCTACATTGCTGGTTGCCCTTATGCAGACAGCTACCAGTTTACCTTCATTCTTATTGAGTGTACCTGCAGGGGCACTTGCCGATCTTACCGACCGGAGGAGAATGTTGCTGTTTACGCAGGGATTTATGGCTTGTATGGCTACATTGCTAGGTACCCTTACATTAATGGGCAATATATCTGCATTGGGTGTATTATCATTTACATTTTTATTAGGTATGGGCGCAGCCTTAAATGGCCCTGTATGGCAAACCATTACCCCTGAACTCATTCCCCGACCGGTATTGCCTTTTGCACTCACTTTAAATGGGGTAAGTATTAACGTAGCCAGAGCTGTTGGTCCGGCAATCGGCGGCGTAATCATTTCGTATTTTTCACCAGGCTATGTTTTTCTGCTCAATGGGGTTTCTTTTCTGGGTACCTGGATTGTGATTTATTCCTGGAAACGAAAAGTAGCCGTTTCGAGTGTTCCTGCAGAAAATTTTATTGGTGCCTTACGGGCGGGTGTTCGGTATGTACAGTATTCACCAGCAATTTATGCGATCCTTATTAGGGCGTTTAGTTTCTCATTTGGGGCCAGTGCTATGTGGGCTTTGCTTTCTATTGTGGTCGCCCGGAGACTTCAGTTAGATTCAAGTGCGTATGGGGTAATGCTCTCCTGGCTGGGCGCCGGTGCAGTAAGTGGTGCTTTTACGACAGGTATAATCAACCGGCGATTCACCGTGAACCAGCGGGTGTTAATTGCTATTGTTATTTTTACTGGCACCAATCTATCTCTGGCATTTTTTCCTGCTGCATACTGGCTGTATCCGGTAATGTTTTTATCTGGAATGGCCTGGCTGATGATTATGACCAGTTTTAACACAACCGTACAACTGAATCTGCCAAAATGGGTGCAAGCTCGGGTTTTAAGTATTTATATGCTGGTGTTTCAGGGAGGTATGGCTTTAGGAAGTGTAACCTGGGGAACACTTGCTGATCATTTCAGCCTTTGGATAGCTTTAGTGGCAGCAGCAGTCTGGCTCCTGCTAAGTGCTTTCCTGGCGATTCCTTTTCCGATTTCACCGGCAGAAAATTTGAATTTAACACCGGCAGAACACTGGCCTGAACCAACCGTTCAAGGCGATATTGACCCGGATGATGGACCAGTAGTAGTAATGGTGGAATACATGGTAAAAGTAGCTGATATCCCTGCTTTCCGTCAGGCCGTTGATCAGTTGGTCCGCCTTCGCTTACGGGATGGGGCATTACGTGCAGGTGTTTTCACAGATGTAACTAATCCTAGCCGGATTACTGAATTTTTTTATGTGGCTACCTGGGGAGAACATCAGCGGCAGCATCATAGGTTTACCAAAGAAGATTTAGCTATCGAAACCAGGGTCATACATTTTCATACAGGGTCAGTTCCTCCACGGGTCACCCATTATATCGCTTTTCCCAAAGCACCTAATGTAGATATTGCTCCTCCTTTTGAGAATATGGAAGGACAGTCATAAATCCTTTAAAGGGATTTCTCTTGCTGCAGAATTATTAAAGCGTTATTGTAAAAAACACAATAATTCTATGTTGCCTCAATTATGTAAAGCATTGTATTTATTATCTGCTCATTTGATATAAAATACAACAAAAATTTCTAGTTCTTAAATGGGCATAATCATACTATTTTTCTGATGATGATTATAGAAAAATGTTTTATTGAATCTTTTATAGTATCCTTATTTTCCTCGATCCAAACTTCTGAGCTTATTTTTTTGTATAGTATTTTTAATCTTCTCTCTTCTGTGTAAGCAAATTTTATTTGTATTTTATTTCTACACTTACAATTTTGTATGGCTTACAGTCATTTTAGCTATTATCATTAACTGTAATAATTCTATTGTGGTCTGTAAAACGTACAATTAATTCTTTAAATTATCAAAATACCAATTGATTTATGAGTATAAATACTCAATTTTTATACATAAAGTACAAGCATATATTAAAATATTTAAAATTCAATAAATTTCAAATATCAATATTTTATTCTTATATAAATGAATAAATATAGAATAAGAAATTGTATAAGAGTCGCTTTGTAATCAAAAATTTGGTTTAGTAAGAAATTTTTTTTCGTCTTTGTGTGTTTGTATATTTAAAAATTCCTATCTTGTGGGTTCTCTTTGTAAAAATTTAATTTTCAAATAAATTCTCACTTTATTACAAATTTTTTAAAGACGAACCCCATTTTTTTAATTTTTGTTTATTTAATAATCTTATTAAGCGGAAAACCGATACTTATTGATCACTGAAGAGCTATTTTAACAAAGCACTCCCATGAAAGAAGAAAACCAAAAAACCTTGTATGTTCCTATTTTAGAACATGACTCTTGTGGAACCGGATTTGTAGCACACCTAAAGGGAATAAAATCACATAAAATCGTGGAGGATGCGATTACTATGCTGGAAAATATGGAGCATAGAGGCGCTTGCGGATGTGATCCGGAGTCTGGTGATGGAGCAGGCATATTATTACAGATTCCTCATACATTTTTAAAAGATAAATGCAGGGAAGAAGGATTTGAACTACCGGAAGCAGGTGAATATGGAGTAGGAATGTTGTTTTTCTCAGCTGATTATAATATCCGTGAAAAATGTAGACGGATGTTTAATAAACACATTAAAGAAGTAGGATTTGAACTGCTGGGTTATCGGGAAGTACCGGTATATAATAAAGTTGTTGGACCTTCTGCCCTAGCCGGTGAGCCTAAGATTGAACAGGTATTTGTAAAGCCTACTCAAATATATAATGATCCGGGTAAACTGGAAAGAAGACTATACTTATTGAAGAATTATGCTACGCATGCTATCAATAACATGGTAGGCAATGATGAGTCTTTTTACTTTGCTTCCTTTTCTTGTAAAACCATTGTATACAAAGGTCAGTTACGCACCGTACAACTGAGGAATTATTTTCCTGATTTACAGGATTCCCGGTTGATTTCCGGACTGGCGCTGATACATTCCAGGTTTTCTACCAATACGTTTCCTAAGTGGAAGCTGGCTCAGCCATTCCGCTATATTGCCCATAACGGAGAAATCAATACCATCCGGGGAAATATCAATTGGATGAAATCTAAGGAAGCTATTCTGCACTCATCCTTTTTTACTGATGAAGAAATCCAGATGTTACTGCCTATCTGTAACCCCAACGATTCTGATTCAGCTAACCTGGATAGCCTGGTAGAATTACTGGTGTTAGGCGGCCGTTCTATTGCCCATGCCTTAATGATGCTGATTCCGGAAGCCTGGCAGGAAGATAAGTTAATGTCTGAAGAAAAGAAGGCATTTTATGAATATCATGCCTCCATGATGGAACCCTGGGATGGTCCGGCTGCTGTCTGTTTTACAGATGGAAATCTGGTAGGTGCAACGTTGGATAGAAATGGTTTACGCCCTTCCAGATATTGCCTGACCAGTGATGATTATCTCATTATGGCTTCTGAAGCTGGTGCATTAGTAGTAGACCAATCTAAAGTAATATTAAAAGGACGGCTGCAACCAGGTAAAATGTTTGTAGCTGATCTTACGCAAGGCCGCATCATTAGCGATGATGAATTGAAGAGAGATCTATGTGCCCAGCAATCCTATGGCAAGTGGCTTCAGAAAAACAAAGTAAGCTTAGACCAGTTACCTGGACCCAAGCAGCTTACCTATCAGCTAGACCATGAAACCCTGGTGCACCGCCAGCAGGCATTTGGCTATACGGCTGAAGATTTAAAAGTGATTTTGCAGCCAATGGCCCTTTCTGCACAAGAACCAATCAGTTCTATGGGAACAGATACGCCGCTTGCTGTTTTGTCTTCTCAGAGCCAGCACTTATCCAACTATTTTAAGCAGCTGTTTGCCCAGGTAAGCAATCCTCCTATCGATCCCATCCGCGAACGTATGGTCATGTCTTTGTTTACTACCATTGGGCCTACTCATAATATATTGGTTGAAACACCTGACCATTGCAAACAAATGCACTTGTCGCATCCGGTGTTAGTTAACGACGATTTAAATAAACTCAAATACATCAGTCATCCTGACTTTAAATCCAAAACGCTGGATGCCATTTTTCCTGCTGAAGGCAAAAAAGGTGTTCTGGAAAAAGCCATAGATAAACTTTGTGCGGAAGCAGAACAAGCCGTGTTGGATGGTTGTAATATTCTGATTATTTCCGATAAAAATTTTGACAAGAAGAATGTAGCGATTCCATCCTTGCTTGCGGCAGGAGCTATACACCATCATTTGATCAGAAAGTGCCTGCGTACCAAAGCAAGTCTGATTGTGGAAGCCGGCGATGTGCGGGAAACCCATCATTTCGCTACTTTAATTGGCTATGGTGTTTCTGCGATTAATCCGTATATCGCTTTTGAAACTATTTCTTCATTCAAGCGGGATAATTTATTACCTGAAAATATCAGTGAAGCCCAGGCGCACTATAATTATATAAAAGCGATTGGATATGGGTTATTGAAGATATTCTCTAAAATGGGAATTTCTACGCTTCAGTCTTACCAGGGTGCCCAGATTTTCGAAGCATTGGGTATTAATAGTTATGTAATTGAAAAATGCTTTACTGGAACCATTTCCAGAATTGAAGGCCTGGATTTTGATGGAATTGCCAACGAAGCTTTAATTAAACACAGATTAGCCTTCCCTCTGAAGCCTATTCAGAATTCACGTCTGGAAGTAGGTGGAGTAATGCAGTGGAAACGTACTGGTGAAGCGCACTTGTTCAATCCGGAAACAATCCATTTACTTCAGTATTCTACCAAACGTGGAGATTATAACTTATACAAAAAATACGCTCAGAAAATAAACGACCAGATAGAGAAAGCCCTTACCTTAAGAGGTATGCTGGAGTTTAAAAAGCGCAAGTCTATTCCAATAGAAGAAGTAGAAAGTAAAGAAAGCATCTTCCGGCGTTTTGCTACTGGTGCTATGTCTTTCGGTTCTATTTCTCATGAAGCGCATACAACCCTTGCCATTGCCATGAACCGTATCGGAGGAAAGAGTAACAGCGGCGAAGGTGGTGAAGACGAAGTTCGTTTCGAACGTAAAGAAAATGGAGACTGGGAATGTTCAGCCATTAAACAAGTAGCTTCTGCCAGATTTGGTGTTACCAGTTACTACCTGACCAATGCACAGGAATTACAGATCAAAATGGCTCAAGGTGCAAAACCAGGCGAAGGTGGACAGTTACCAGGTCATAAAGTGGATGATTGGATTGGCCGTGTACGTCATGCTACACCTGGTGTTGGGTTGATTTCTCCTCCACCCCACCACGATATTTATTCTATCGAAGATTTAGCTCAACTTATTTTCGATTTGAAAAATGCAAATAGGGCTGCCAGAATCAATGTAAAACTCGTTGCCGAAGCGGGTGTAGGTACCATTGCCTCAGGTGTAGCTAAAGCTCATGCTGATGTTATTCTTATTGCCGGACACGATGGGGGTACCGGAGCCTCTCCGATTAGTTCAATCCGTCATGCTGGGATTCCATGGGAAATTGGTCTGGCAGAAGCTCATCAGACGTTGGTTAGAAATAATTTACGCAGCCGTGTTACTCTGCAATCTGATGGGCAAATCAGAACTGGAAAAGACCTGGCTATTGCAATTTTGTTAGGTGCTGAAGAATTTGGTGTCGCTACTGCTGCCCTTGTCGTAGAGGGATGTATTATGATGCGTAAATGCCATCTGAATACTTGTCCGGTAGGTATTGCCACACAAGATCCTGAACTGAGAAGGTTGTTTACTGGTGAAGTAGATCATGTGGTGAATTTGTTCACTTTCCTGGCTGAGGATTTGCGTGAAACGATGGCCGCTTTAGGTTTTCGTACTATTCAGGAAATGGTAGGTCAGGTAGATGTGCTGAAAGTAAGAGAGAATGTAGAGCACTGGAAATTAAAAGACCTGGATCTTAGCCCTATTTTGTACAAACAGCCTGCTGATCCAACAGTTGGAATTTATAAGCAACTGGAGCAGGATCATGGTATTGATGGCGTATTGGACTGGAAATTACTGGAAGCTTCACAACCAGCATTGGAAAATGGCGCTGCTGTTCAGGGTGAATTCAATATTCTCAATACTGACCGGGCAGTAGGTACGCTCTTGTCTAATGAGATTTCGAAAAAATACAAAGGCGAAGGCTTACCTGAGGGAACTATTCACTTTAAATTTAACGGTTCTGCCGGTCAGAGTTTTGGTGCCTTTGGTGCGCCTGGATTAAGGCTTGAACTGGAAGGAGAAGCCAATGATTATTTTGGTAAAGGTTTGTCTGGAAGCCAGCTCATTGTGTATCCTGCCAAAGAAGCTACCTTCGATCCAAGCAAAAATATGATCATTGGTAATGTGGCGTTTTATGGAGCAACTTCCGGTGAAGCGTACATTAGGGGTCTTGCTGGAGAACGTTTCTGCGTGCGTAATTCAGGAATGAAAGCAGTTGTGGAAGGAGTAGGTGACCATGGCTGCGAATATATGACTGGTGGTATTGCTGTAATATTAGGTGATACCGGACGTAACTTTGCTGCAGGCATGAGTGGGGGTATTGCTTATGTATATGATCCTGAAAAGAAGTTTTCTCAGTATTGCAATAAAGAGCTGGTAGAGTTTGAAGAGGTGGAATATGAAGATGTAAATACTTTGAAAGACCTGATTGAAAATCATTTCAAATTTACCGGTAGCGATATTGCCCAGCAGATCCTGCTCAATTGGGGAGATGCTCTCTCTTCGTTTGTAAAAGTGATGCCTCGTGAATACAAAGCTGCACTGCTCAAAGCTAAAATCAATCTGAAAGAAGCTGTTTAATTTTTTACCTCTAAAGAAACTTAACTTAACACAGGTGGATTTTACTACCGAATTATGATTAGGTTAAGTTTCTTTTTATACCTGTCTTTTAATAAAACCTTTACTACAATAACAATTCAATACCATGGGAAAACCTACGGGATTTATGGAATTTGGCCGGGAAACGCCAAAATCAAAAGCGCCTAAAGATCGGATTAATGAATATAAAGAAATATACCTGGAATTTGCCGATGATAAAGTAAAGCAACAATCCTCCAGGTGTATGGATTGTGGGGTTCCTTTTTGTCACAACGGCTGTCCTTTGGGAAATAATATTCCTGATTTCAACGATGCTGTGTATGCTCAAAACTGGGAATATGCAATAGAAATATTAAGTGCTACCAATAACTTTCCGGAATTTACCGGCAGAATTTGCCCGGCTCCTTGTGAAGGTTCCTGTGTATTGGGAATAAATAAACCTCCTGTTACTATTGAACTGATCGAGAAAACTATTGCTGAAAAAGCATTTGAAATGGGCTTGATCAAAGCCACTATTCCTGATGTAAGAACAGGTAAAAAAGTAGCCGTTATTGGCTCTGGCCCTGCTGGCCTGGCTGCAGCTGCTCAGTTAAACAAAGCTGGTCATTGGGTAACTGTTTTTGAACGTGACGATAAAATAGGAGGCTTGCTAATGTATGGTATTCCTGATTTTAAACTCGAAAAATGGGTGGTTGATAGACGTGTAAAAGTGATGGAAGAAGAAGGCATTGTATTTAAAACCAATGTTAATGTGGGCGTAGATATATCTGGTTCAGACCTGATGTCACAATTTGATTCGATTGTGTTATGCACTGGTTCTACTGTTCCCAGAGATCTTCCTATTCCCGGACGTAACTTAAAAGGCGTTCATTTTGCTATGGATTTTCTTACCCAGCAGAACAATCGGGTTACAGGCGGCAGAAGAGGAATGTGGAAGGAAGACATATTAGCTACTGAAAAAAATGTGGTGGTTATTGGTGGTGGTGATACTGGTTCTGACTGTGTGGGTACTTCTAACCGCCATAAAGCAACTTCTGTTACCCAGATTGAATTACTTACCCAGCCTCCTTCTGAACGTGCGTCTGACAATCCCTGGCCCTTATGGCCTATGATTCTCCGTACTTCATCCTCGCATGAAGAAGGAGCTGACCGGAACTGGTGTATGCATACCAAAGAATTTATTGGTGATGAGCAAGGAAATTTAACCGGTATAAAAGTAGTTAAAATTGAATGGCAACTCGATAAGCAAACCGGCCGATCCTCTTTTGTTGAATTACCGGAAACCGAAAAAATACTGCCTTGTGAATTAGCATTGTTAGCTATTGGTTTTTTACATACTCAAAAGTCAGGTTTAGTGCAGGAACTGAATCTTTCTTTAGATGAAAGAGGAAATGTAAAATGTAACAATTACCAATCGAGTGTGAACAAAGTTTTCGCGGCTGGAGATTCACGTCGTGGGCAATCACTTGTTGTATGGGCTATTTCTGAAGGTCGTGAAGCTGCCAGAGCCGTTGATACTTACCTGATGGGTACTTCCACATTAGAATCTAAAGATGATTCGCTAATTAATGTAAGCCGCATCGCATAATTTATCATTTTTATTGTTTTTAGTTAAAAGCCTTTGTAAAAAATACAAGGGCTTTTTTATTTTCCACTTCTTAAGCTTTATCTTACATAGCTTTATTTCTGCTTTAAAAGGTCTATAAACAATTTTTATCCTATAATCCTTATAAGACAACCTTTAAGTAAATTTTTCGTTCTAAAGCCTTTTAAATCGATTCCACATCTGCCTTCTCCTCAACCTGCTTAGAATATTTGTTTTCATTTTCTTTAACCCCGTATCTAGTATTCAATACAACATAAAGTGATTATTGATTTAAAGGCGCTGTAATCAATTTTGATCATTAGTTAAGCTGAGAATATTCCTTTCAGTTTTCATGCGTTTAAATTATTCTTAATGCTTTTATAATGGGTATATGTCTTCCTCCTTCTGAAGAGTGTAAACTTTTCTTACATCGCTCATACATTCTCTTATTTCATCCAACAACTTTTGCACCGATTGTTAAAATTACAATACTCTCTATGACATAATGGCATCTATCCTAATTTGGTTATTTATGCCAAAGCCCCAATATAGTTTAGACTCATCTAAACTATATTGGGGCTGATTAATTTTTTAGACAAGCCTAATTTAGACAAGCCTAATTTACTCTATCTCCTCGTAACTGTCTGAATCTCTTGCGTGCTTCCACAGAATAGATGCTTCCTGGATATTTAATTAAATGATTTTGATATAGCTCCATTGCTTTTTCTTTATCATTTAATTTTTCTTCAAGAAGTTTAGCCATCATAAAATGGGCATCATCTCCAAGAATATCATGTCCATAATTGTTCACTATTTTTTCGAGTTTTTCTACAGCTTTCAAATTTTCATTGCTACGGATATTTATCTGTGCTTCCAGCCATAAGATTTCATCAGACAAACTATGACCCTTATATTTTTCATTCATGGCTTCCAGTTTTCGCAATGCTTCCTGATCTTTGTTTTGAAAAAGCAATAGTTCCGCTGAAGCATATTCTTTCATCGCTTCGCCTACTGTATCCATGGCCAGATTATCCTGAATAAGTAAACTCAGATCCATTGCATCATTCGCTATTTCTCGGGAAGTTGCCAGTTTCAGAATATCTAAGTGACCTTGCGCCAGCTCGAACTCCCCTTTGTAATAGGATAATTTCGCATTTTTCAGTTTTGCCTCATACCCAATGGGCTGCTCTTTATTGCTTTTTTCAACCTGTGAATACAAAAGTGTCGCTTCCCATGGTTCATTTTTCAAGAGATAAATATCTCCCATATCTATTTTACATTTTGCAATCAAATCACTGTTTTGCCTGGCATATTTTACAGATTCCTTCAGGTAAAACAATGCCGTATCTTTGTTGTCTAAGTAGAATCCGTACAGCACGGCCATATTCCTCATAGCTTCAGCAGATTGTTGAGTTTTTCCTATATCTCCTATAAGGCGCTGATAATCAACAATTAATGATTGTATTTGATCTCTGTTAATAGGAAATGTATTTTTTACAAGCTCCTCCCTTGACATAATCAGGTAGCGGCGGTATATCGGATAACTTGGGCTTTGGGGATATTCTTTTACTAGATATTCATATATGGTACTTGCACTTTTATAATCTTTGTTTTGTAAACTGATCATTCCGATTTCAGTAAGCTTTGATCCTTCAAGTTTCATACGTTTATCCATAGATCTTGCCTGAAAAAATGCTTTATTAAAATCTTTTTGCTGTATATAATACCATATTAGCAAATCACTATACATATTTTCTGTAGGTTCCTTTTGTATTCTTGATATTAATACCTGTTCTAATTTTTCATATTCTTCCGGTTTTGTTAAATTATCCTGTAACACATTCTGAAGAACTGTTAAATTGTTTTTATTTTCCATTGCCAGATTAATGTACTCCTCAATCATCTTTATGGTATTATTCTGGATCTTATATAGATTTGCTATTTGAAGTGCATAGAGATTAGGATTACCAGAATTTTTTCTTGCTTCTAAATATACTTTTTCAGCCCATTCCAATTTATTTTCTTTCATTAATGCGCTAGCCAGTACTTCTGATTTGGCTAAGTCCTTTTTGGATTCATCTATTAACTTTTCTACGTATTTTTCTGATTCATTTTCTTTTCCTTGTTTTTGAAGATTAAATGCATAATCTATTTTATATTTCATTTCTTCAGGATTATTTTTTATATGCCTTTTCAGATATTTATCAACTTCATTCCATTCTTTTAATTCCTGTAATGTATATAAATAGTTTTTATACACTATTTTATCAATATCATCGCGCTTTATTATTTTCTGAAATATCGCTTTAGCCTTTTCATACTCTTTTTGCTCTAAATATTGATTTGCTAAATCTATATCCTGGTTTTGTGCCTGAATACTTGTATGAAAAAGTAAAATTCCTACACAGGTAATTTTTAATACTACTCCTATAAATTTATTTGATCTTCTCATATAGTTTTTCTTTTAGATTTCTTTCAATTTCTTATTTTAATTATTTAAATATTTATTTAATTGTTATTATATATTATTAAGCTGTAGATATGTGGATAAATATTTATTACCTGGAAATTGCTTCTTTAAAATGTGGATAAGTGATTAGTTATCCACAGGGTTATCCACCATTTTGCCTTTGTCAATCTGATAGTTATAAATTTTATCCACTCTTTTCCACATAGCCTAATTTGTGGTTAACTTTTTAATTATTATCAATTTCCTTATGTGGATATATGTGTGTAGATAATCTATGTTTAATGAGATTTATTCACAATATAAGAAATACAGCAGTGTATTATGAAAGGTAGAAACTTATTCCAACATTTATACATTATGGAGGTATGTCTTATCTACATAGTTTTTGCACATATCCACAGACATATCCACATTTTATTATGATATTTTCTATATTAAATAGACCTTTTTTGATTTAAATGTTAATTTCGTTGAAAACCATTTCCCAATTTTCTTTCAAATTAATTTCTTCTTGTGAAAATACGATTGACTCAGGTTGGCGCTTTTCATTAAAATTTCCCTGGTCCCATTTCCCATTTCCATTTGAATCAATAATAACTCTGATTCTATATTTACCGGCAGCCAGGTAATCAAACCTATATTTTTGGATATTTTTTTGTTCATCCATTACTTTAGATTCTGCATCTATAAGTTGTACGATAAATTTTTTTTCGGTTGTATTTACATTTCCGCTTATTGAACCATAATCCGCTATGTCTTTCAAGTCATGGGTGGTAACAAACTTAGCGCTTGTATCTCCTTCTACGCTATAAAACGTACCTTCGGGAATTATAACCCGAATATTTTTTTGAATTACAATTTTTTTATTGATACTTAACTCTGTATAATATTCATTCCATTTAAAATCTTCTCTTAAATTCAATTTTATAGGTGTAAGTGTATCGGCCAGTAAACTGACACTATCAAGGCTATATTTCTGAATCGGTTTACTAAACCCTATATTGTAAATAAAATTTTTCTCTACCTTTTCTCCATCAGATGGCTTTATAGATATATTTAATTTTTCCTTTCTTTTTTCTTTGGTATTGTTATTACCACTTGTATTTGCTGTAGAATTAAATTTAATATTTACTTCCTTTTCAAGTTTATTTCCAATTGAGTCTAAGGCTGTTACGATTATAGGAATGCTATCATTTGAGTTTATTGTATTATATACTCTTACTTTATTCGGATCTTGTATTTGATAATATAATTGATTGTTATTTGAGGCATGTTTTATAGATATTTTGCTCAAACCTTCATTAAATTCTAATTGATAATATTCTGCATCCGGCCTGGGTTTTAACAGTTTTGGTGGAAGGGTATCAATAATGCTTAGTGTAAAATTCAGTGTGTCTATATTATCTGTCAGATTAATAGGAGTATTTAAAAAGCCAATTTTTTCTTTTTCCTGATCGTACTTTTGATTGTTATTTTTCTCTGATAAAGCATATATAAGATAAGTATCCTCTTTTAAATTTTCTAAAAGATAATTTCCACTCTTATCTGTTTTGGTTAAATAATAAGGAGCATGCTTTGTAATTTTTAATGTATCATCTGCTTTATACAATAAAATTAATCCTTCTTCTACTGGTTTATTTGTTAATAAATCAGTCATTTTTCCGGCTATGTATAATGAATCAATTATATCTCCTGTACTAAATACAATTTTTGCATTTTCGGCAATATTTTTCTCTGTTACATCTTTAATCGATTTTCTGAAATTGAATGTATAGGTAGTATTTTTTTGAAATGGCTTTTCAAATGTTAAGCTTAATCGATTTTTCTTTAGTTCATATTCATAATTTCCTTCTGGTCTGGGTGTAATTAAGAGTTCTTGTTTTATATTTTCAATACTTACCAATTCATTGAAAACTATCTCTATCTGTTTGCCTGGAAAATTTGTACTTTTATCTTTCGGTATGGAAGCTTCAATATTGGGTGGTTCGATATCTTTTTTTCCACCTGTAGGAACGGCCTGACTTGCGCATCCATATAAATAAAAAATTGAGAGGATATTAGTTATAAATTTTATGGCGTTTTGTTTCATAGTTTTTTAAAAATGAATAAACCCTCAAAGCATATGCCTGCTTGAGGGTTTATTTATTGAAAATTCAATAAATAATTTTATTTGGAGAATATATAGGTCAGGCTTGAGTAATTATTATTGTTTTTCTTTGCCCATTTGTTTGATAATAATCCTGTTGTAATGGCTGATACGAATCTTGTCTGGTTATATTTGTGTTTTAAACTCATTAAACTGATATAATATGCATCATATTTCATTGGCAAAACCTTAAATATCTTCAATTGGTGTTTTTTCATTAGTTGCATCAAAGTTTCTTGAGTAAAATGATACAAATGTCTTGGTACATCATATGCTGCCCAGTAAGTTCCAAATCTTTTTGCATCGTATGAATCCCTGTTTGGAACGGCAATTATAAGCTTACCATTTTCATTTAATAACTGCTTTATTTTTTCTATTGTTTCATTTAATAAATGTACATGTTCTAATACATGCCACATCGTAATTATATCAAATTTTTGAAAAGGCAATTCATATATATTTTCTTTTACCTCACCTTGTGTTTTTTGAACTGCTTTTTTTCTGGCTTTTTCATCTGGCTCAATTCCTACTGTAATCCAGCCATCTTTTTTACATATTTCTAAAAATGATCCCGTACCGCAACCTATATCTAAAACACTTCCTTTATTATATAAGTCATTGATTAACTGTAATTTACTATTTAAATTCTTCTGTTTTACTATATAATATAATTTATTAATCACTCCTTCATTATCATCCTGATGAGATATATAATCTGTTGATTGGTAATATTTGCCAATCTCTTGTTGTCCGGGACGAGGGTTGGTAAACCTAAAATTGCAGCTTTGACATTTTACAATTTGAAATTCTTCTTGCGATATAACATAATCTTTACAAATGATGTCCATATAATAATTTTCAGAATTACATACCGGACATTTCTCAATTTTTTCTAACATAATTCTTTTTACAATTTATCTCCCCATATATACCATAAGTATGGATATGTCTGAGGGAGATACTCCGCTAATTCGTGATGCCTGGCCTATGGTTTCTGGCTTAATTTTCTTTAATTTTTCTCTTCCCTCCTTTGACATTGCTATCAAGGCATCATAGTTGAAATTATTATGGATTCTTAGTCCTTCCAATTCATTCAACTTTTCAACATTTTTTTGTTCCTTCTCAATATAGCTCTCATATTTAATTGAAATTTCAGCTTGTTCCTTTATTTCAGCTTCGTAACTATTTAGACTACTAAACTGAATTATCGCCTGATTTTCTATTATTTTGATATCTACATCTGGCCTTTTTAATAAATTGTATACTGAAGTTTTTTCTCGTATTGTCGCTGTACTGATACTTTCTAAGTATGGATTTATTTCTTCAGGTTGAATTTTCGTAGATTTTATTAACTGAATGAGCTCTTCAACTTTCTTTTTTTTATTTTTCATGGATTCTAATCTTTCTTGTGATGCTAAACCAATATTGTATCCTATCTCTGTCAATCGTACATCGGCATTATCTTGCCTAAGTAAAATTCTGTACTCTGCTCTTGAAGTAAACATACGATAAGGTTCTTCTGTCCCTTTGTTTATTAAATCATCTATTAACACTCCTATATACGCTTCCGACCTTTTTAAAACTAAAGGCTCTTTGTTTTTTACTTTATTGTGAGCATTTATCCCCGCCATTAAACCTTGACAAGCCGCTTCTTCATAACCTGTTGTTCCGTTAATTTGACCTGCAAAATATAAATTTTCAATTTGTTTAGTTTCTAAGGTTGCACTCAGTTGTGTAGGTGGAAAGTAATCGTATTCAATGGCATAACCAGGTCTGAACATTTTTACTTTTTCAAAACCGGGGATTTTTTTCAAAGCTTTGTATTGAATATCTTCAGGTAGTGATGTAGAAAAACCATTAACATATATTTCTACTGTATTCCATCCTTCAGGTTCAACAAAAATTTGATGTCTATCTTTATCTGAAAATCTATTTATTTTATCTTCTACAGAAGGGCAATATCTTGGACCCCGGCCTTGAATTCGTCCTGTAAACATAGGTGATTTATCAAAACCGGTTTTTAAAATCTCATGTACTTCAGTATTTGTATATGTTATATAGCAACTCCTTTGTTTTGATAACTTTGGCGTATTTGTATAAGAAAACTTACTTGGATTTTCGTCTCCTTTCTGTTCTTCCATAACTTCATAGTTCAAGCTTCTCCCGTCTACTCTTGGTGGAGTTCCTGTTTTCATTCTACCCGATTCAAAACCTAATTCAATCAATTGTTCAGTTATACCTGTTGCTGCTTTTTCTGCTGTTCTTCCTCCCCCAAAATTCTTTTCTCCAATATGTATTAATCCATTCAGAAATGTTCCATTTGTTAACACTACAGATTTGCTATAAATATTTACTCCAATTGATGTTTTGACTCCTATAACTTTCTTATTTTTAATAATCAAGTTTTTAACCATATCTTGCCAAAAATCTAATTTTTCAATCCCTTCCAAGGTCAATCTCCATTCTTCTGCAAATTTCATTCTATCACTCTGTGCTCTTGGACTCCACATTGCAGGCCCTTTAGAATAATTTAGCATCCTAAATTGGATCATTGTTTTATCCGTTATTATTCCTGATTGACCCCCTAATGCATCAATTTCTCTTACGATCTGACCTTTTGCTACACCTCCCATTGCCGGATTACAAGACATTTGCGCTATAGTTTGCATATTCATCGTAATCAATAATACATCTGATCCCATATTTGCAGCTGCTGCTGCAGCTTCACAACCGGCATGACCTGCCCCTACTACAATAACATCATATTCTTTGAACATATCTTATTAATATTTATGTTCCACGTGGAACATTAGAATTATTATAAAAAAACGTTCCACGTGGAACATTTAGAGTTTAAGTATAGATAAATAATAATTTTCCTTTTGTTTCATTAAAATTTTATCTATGGAGGCTTTGTCGTTATATCCGAGTAAATGTAATACGCCATGGATGATAACACGATAAAGCTCTTCAATGAATGAATTATTATAAGTTTTAGAATTTTCTGAAACTCGATCTATGCTGATAAATAAATCACCTTCTATAACACTTTCGACATCGGAATTATCAAAAGTGATTATATCAGTAAAAAAATCGTGCTGAAGAAAACTTTGATTAATAGAGAGAAGGTATTGATCGGAACAAAAAACAATTGTTAAAGATTCAAATTTATAGCATTCGGAATGAATAGTATAGATTATCCATTCCGAAATAAGCGTGGGGTTAGGAAGAGAAAATGAAATATCTTCACAAAAAAATTCAATGTTAGAAGTAAGCATTAATTAAAATAGAAAATTAGCTCAACAGTACGCCCATTATTAAGAAAGTGAACTTCATCAGAAAGATTTTTCATAAGAAATATACCTCTTCCTCCTGGTTTGTCAATGTTTTCAGGTAAAGTAGGGTCAGGAGGAGAAGAGAAATCAAATCCATTACCTTGATCTTCAATAATAAACTTAACGAGATTTTCACGAAGATGTAAAGAGAGATTAACATTCTTATTTTTATCTTCTTTGTTGCCATGCTTAATAGCATTGTTTACAGATTCGGTAACAGCAATCATAATATTGCCATAGATATCGTCATCTATATTATAAAGGTCTTTCACGTTATCAATAAAGCTTTCAATAATTCTAATATTTTCGATTAAAGAAGGAATTTGAATGTTAATAGATTCCATTAGATAATTATGATATAATTAATTGTGAAACAAAATTAAACAAATTTTAATCTATTTTTTTAAAGTACTCATCAACTTCTTTTCTATAATAAGGAGACAATGAAGGGGGTACTGTTTTTAACAATTCAATCTGTTTTTCCTTTGCTTTGATATAATCAGCAAACTGAGAAGGTGGAGTTCGGGGTTTTTCCTTAGCTTGTTCCGCTTCACGACGCTCTTCTTCATCCCTCTCCTTTTGTGCTTTTTCAGAATCTAGCAACCTGGTTAAAATTTCTTTTTGACGGTTAATAGTTTGATTATTCAGATTCTTATTAACTAATTCTTTTTCAGTTTCTTCCATTTTTTTCAGGATATCACTCAATGTGCCATCTTCACCTTCACCGCCTTTTTCATTTTTACCCTTATCTTTAGCACGGCCTTTTTGAAGTTGTTGAAGAGCATTACGGAGCATTTCTTGCTCAGCTGCTAATTTTGCTAATTCCTCTGAAAGTTCTTTACCGGATTTACCACTTTGTTGTAATTGTTGAATTTTATTATTCAATTGTTGTTGTAACTCACTTAAACCAGGAGTCTTTTTATTACCTTTTTGCTTTTTACCAGATTTAGCCATTGAAGACATCTGATCCTGCAATTGCTTTAAAACATCATTTAATAAAAGTGCCAAATTATTCATAGATGTCATAGCTAACTGTTGATTGCCAGTGGCAATGTTAAGCCTTCTTTCTTTGATGCCTTCTGCGCTCTCATCCATGTACTCTTTCATTGCACTTACTTCACGTGTTACAAATGATTCAATTTGGAAAACGCGTTTGGCTAAGGAATAAAGACTATCCTCAATTATTTTAGCGTCATCTTTTAACTTAAGTTGTTCCTGAGAAAGTTTTACAAAACGTGGATCAGAAAGATTAACATTTCTGAAATCTTTCATTAGTTTTTCCTGATCAAAAGAAAGAGTAATTAAGTTTTCGAGAATATCGCGCAAATGGTCAAGATTCTCTTGAGTTTGCTCCATCTCCATCTCACTCTGCATTTGAGATAACTTTTCAGCCATTTCCTGCATTTGTTCAGAAGCATTTTTCTGAGATTGGGAAGCCTTTTTATTTTGATTTTTCTGAAGTTGCTCCATGCTATTTTGTTGTTCCTCAGAAATTTTCTGCTCTTCTTCAGAAGTGTTTTGCATTTCATTGGGCTCTTCCATAGATTTGTTTAGCTCTTTAAGCTCTTCCAAAGCCTTTTTAGTATCCTCAAACTTCTGATTTAATTCTTTTTGTTTTTCTTCTAAACTTTGTTTTTCATCCTGTTTCAAGGATTGTTCAGGGTTATCTTTGTTAGCATCTTTATTCTCCTGGTTCTTTTCTGCTTGTTCTTTTAAAACTTCGGATTTGTCAGTAGACTTCTCATCTTTTTTTTGCTCATTTAGTTTATCATCATTACTCTTTTTATCTTCTTTGGTTTTTTTATCATCCAAAGATTTTTCACTCAGTTCTTTCTGCTCCTCAGCCAGCTTGTTTAAGTCGGCGATTTCTTTTTCTAGTTTCTGTTCAAACTGAATTTGTTTAAACATCTCAAGAGCACGGGCAATTTCCTTTTCAAAGTTGGCCTCCTTTTTATCTATTTTCTCCAGTAAATCGGATGCATTATTTCTATTAGACTCAAGTAATTTCTTAAGTTCATCATATAGTTTTTTTGTTTCATCATCAAGTAATTCGTCCATTAGCTTTTGTAACTGCTCTACTTTTTCGGTCAACTTAGGACTACTTTCTGAAAAACGTTCTCGTTTTTGATTTAACTCATCTACCTGTTTTTGAAGCGATTCTACTTCTTTCATCAACTCCGCTTTCTTATTGAGTAAATCTTCAATCATTTTCTTATCCTGAAAATCGAGCGTTTTTTTAGACTTCAAGCGGTTCTCCAGGTTATTAATTTCTTTTTTAATTTTATCTACCTTATTAAGTGCAGAACTCATTCCGCCTTTTGTCTGATCTACCTCTTTAATTAGATCCTTCTCTAATTCAGCTTCGGTAGGTAATTGGAAAGTAAAATGAGTAGAACGAGTGCTTTTGCTGCCATTTACACCATCGTTATCCCATACCTGAACAAAATATTCAAGCTTTTCGCCAGGATTCAAATTAAGTGAATCAAGTTCCCACTGATAATAAAATTTCTGAATAGCTTGTTTAGGCTGAATGCCAATAGCCATTGAACGAAAGTTTTGATTTGTAGACCCATCAGAACGGATGACTTTGTAGTGAAGAGATAGTTTATTTAAACCATAATCATCAGCTATATTTCCGCCCAGAATAATATAGTTATACAAAGTTGTATCCCTGAAATATTCAACATTGATTTTGGGATATTGATCAGGAATTACCTCTAAATAATACTTAATATCTTCTTTATTGGCACCATATGTGTTTTTAAGCTTGATTTGATACGGCAAAGACGATTCAGCCTCTTTAGTGAATTGAAACTTGTTATTTGAACGTTTCTGAGCAGAAACGAAATCGGTGTTATTGTCGAATGCAACAAGCAAACTATCAGTTTCAACAGAAGAAAATGACCAGGTAATCTGCGATCCTTCTGGAACGACCAAATTTCCAACATTATTAAAGTTGTCGTTAGCCCGGTTAAGATATACAGGATAATTTACCTGAGCATTGAACTGTGTAAGGCTTGGTCTGGTAATAAGATTAAGTGAAAAAGAGGTAGAATTAAATCCTGCTGCATCAAAAGAAAAATCTATTGCTTTCTGAATTTTTGAAAAAGTATAAGAAAAGCTATTTCCTTCTAGTGAAGTCATTTTATATCGTCTGTCATTATAGGAAATAAAAACATTTTCAGGAATAGCTTTGCCTTGCATATTCAAATACACAGTAAAGTCTTCATTCTTAAAAACGTCAAGAGAGGAGTTTTTAAGAAGAAATGAAAAAGGAGCCGCAGGCACATAAGTTTTATTGAAATTAACAATACGTGCAGAACTCTCGGTGAGGAACTGAGGAGAGAAAATAAAAAGACAAACAATAATAACAAAAGGAACTGCTACATATTTCACATAACGGTTATTTTCACGGAAGTCTACAGCATCTTTAAAATTTACAATACTTAATGACTGAGTTTTTTGGGCTATACTTGCCTGGAGCAATTCATTTTGAGAATGACTTAAGCTGTGCAATTGTACAGTATTTAAAAGCTTATCTTTTATCTCAGGAAAGAATTTACCTATTTGTACGGCAGCCTCCTCATCAGAAAGGGGATGATTAATATTGTATAATTTTAAGATTGGGTTAACAATCCAATATACTGTTGAAAATAGAAATAAACTAAGAAAGGAGAAGAATAGTAAACCACGTAAAACTGGATTAAAATTACCATAATACTCCAGCGTATTTACAATAAGAAAAGCACTCAGAAGTAATGCTGTTGACACAATAATACCTCTGATTAATAAATTGCTATAATATTTTCTCTTATAAGCAGTGAGCTTATCTACAAGATTTTGGTAAGATGCGCCGGACATATATTTAGGATATTAGTATTAATTACGAAAGCAAGAATTTACTAAATAAATTCCAGAATTAAATACTTATACCTGAAATATAATCAGCATGTTATAAGTCTTTGGTGGAATCTTTAGCTTGTTCTAAATAAACTTCACTTAAGTCCCTATATTGCATAGGGTTGTTAGGAAAATTTTTAACATACGACTGAATAAGCCTATACCCTTCATCATACCATAATACAACAATGGGAGCGTCATTCATAAGTATCTGCTCAGCCTGAAGAAAGTAACTATTAGCTTCTTCAACAGACTTTGCATTCAAAGCCTGGTCATATAATTTATCAAACGCTGAACTTTTGTAACGCATTATATTTGGAAAAGATTTCTCTGAAGATGAACTAGGAACCTCTTTTCCATAAAATAACCATAAGAAATTTTCAGCACTTGGAAAATCAGCTTGCCAGGCTGTACGGGTAAATGCGAAATTGCCACTAATGCTGTTTTCAATCAATTGAGCAAGTGGAACTACATTTAATTTAATATTGATGTTTAAATTATCCTTTAATTGTTTTTGTACTTCAACCGCTACATTTGTATTTCGCTCTCCTTCAGCATTAAGTTGAAGTGTAATTTCTGGAAATCCTTTTCCGTTAGGGAAGCCAGCCTTATCTAAATAATATCTGGCAGAATCAATATTCAAACTATATCCTTTAATTTTATTGATATCATAATTATTAAAAGATGGAGGGGTTACGCCATGATTGCCTGCTGCAAAACCTTCTCCATTCAGAATCTGTTCCAGAATTAAATCGCGGTTGATCGCAAATGAGAATGCTTTCCGTACATTTTTATTTTTAAAAACCCCTTCCTGTGTATGAAAAGATAGAAATTGAGTAATCATTTCAGGTGCCCTTTGCAACTCAAATTGTGCATATTCACCATTGCTACCAGATGGATTGTTTATCTCTTCCAGAATTTCAATAATGTATTCGGTAGGAAGGCGGTATAACATGTCCAGATTTCCTTTTTTGAACTCGAACAATTCAATTTTTTTATCTTTAATAAATTGAATGCTTACTGCATCTAAAAAGGGCAACTGATTTCCGTGTTTATCTACTCCATGATAGCGGTTATGCTTTTTCAAAACAAGCGATACCCCCTCATCAACATCGGCTTCTGAGAGTTTATATGGGCCAGTTCCAACTGTCCGGATACGCATATCCACTCCATATTTATCATAAGCTTCTTTCGGATAGATGAAAGTTCCGGGACGGGCAAGGTTGAATAGCAAGATAGAAGAAGGTTTTTCAAGCTGGAGTTGAACAGTATATTTATCCAGTACTTTTATCCCTTCGATTTCGAAACTAGGCTTTTTTCCACCGGCACTAGCTTCAAAATATTTATTAGCACCTTTAAGTATATCCTTAAAAATAGAGAAACTCTGGTTATCGGTATGTTGGGTGCAAATTTGGGTAAAGCAATATTTTACATCCTCAGCTGTCATTTCGCGTCCTTTTCCATCAGAAAAAGAAGCATCATCATGAAAAAATACACCTTTCTTTAATTTTATTGTGTATAAGGTTCCATTGGCATCTATTTCATGACTTTCAGCCAGACAGTTAATTACATTTAAATTAGTCTGGTCAAACTTGAAAAGTCCTTCATAAATCTGAGTAGCGACCCTATAAGAAAAGGCATCTGTAATATTAGGAGGATACAAACTTTTAATATATTCAGCTTCGCTAATCCGGAATACGCCGCCATAGTTCCTCCCTCCCTTAGCCTCTTTGGGAGTATTCGCTTCGGAACTTGAAGTGTTACTAGCGCTTTCGCAGGAAGATAGAATGGCAATAAATAGCAGAATATAATAAGTGAGCTTCATTTGACAAGATTAAAATGTACTGTATTGCTAAAGTTGTTGAGTAGTTATGAATGTAGTTCTAATAGAATTGGACAATGGTCTGAAAATTTCACGTCAGATAAAATTACACATCGTTTGAGTCTGGCTTGTAGAGGCTGCGTTACCATTTGATAATCTATGCGCCAACCTAAATTCTTTAGACGTGCACCTGCTCTGTAACTCCACCAGGTATAATGATGAGGTTCTTGATTAAAATACCGGAATGAATCAATAAAACCAGAATTCAAAAATTTACTTATCCATTCTCTTTCTTCAGGAAGAAAACCAGAGCTATTGGCATTGGATTTAGGATTATGAATATCAATGGATTGATGACAAATGTTATAATCGCCACATACAATTATATTCTCAATTAGTTTTCTTTGTTGACGAATATACTCTTCAAAATCGCTTAACCACTGCATTTTAAAGCTCTGTCTGGAATCACCTGAAGAGCCAGAGGGCATATAAGTATTGATGATAGAAAAGTCTTTCAAATCAAATCTAATTACCCGACCTTCTAAATCGTAACAATCTATTCCACAACCTAAGGTAACGCTTACAGGCATATGCTTTGAAAATATGGCTACACCACTATAGCCTTTTTTTCTGGCAGAAAACCAGAAAGGAGTATACCCCATTTCAGTAAAGGGTGACAAATCTATCTGGTCTATATCCGCTTTAACTTCTTGTAAACAAATAATATCTGAATCAACAGCTTTTACCCAATCAATAAATCCTTTAGAGATAACTGAGCGAATACCATTCACATTATAGGATATTATTTTCATGTATTGAAAAACTATAAGCAGTCGTCTGTTAAATAGAATCTAATTCTTCAAAGTAATCAATAGCAAGAGATTTAAGCAGGCTTTCTTGTTCAAGCAGGTCTACATGTGGAAGCTTTTTAACCAATTTCCAATGAGGCCAGCCTTGTTCATCTAAACCTTCAAACTCATAAATTCCAAGACTGCTTAACAGCTTACAAACGGCAATATGCATCAGGTCTTGCTTCTGCTCTTTAGAGAAATTTCTAATCCCCTTTCCCAGTTCTTGAACACCAATTAAAAAAAGCACAGCATTTAAGTCGGCAGGCTTTTTTCCGACAAGCTGACGGAGTTTATCTAATAAGTGTTCCCACTTTTCTTCTAAAGCGATATCTTGAGATTTCTTCATAGTTACGCCTCCTGTAAAGCTTCCCAATATTCCACTGCTCGCCTGAGATGTGGAATAACAATTGTCCCTCCTATCAAATTAGCTATTGCAAAAACTTCATAAATCTGTTCATTACTTACACCAAGTTCTTTGCATTTGCCTAAATGATACCTTACACAGTCATCGCACCGTAATACCATCGAGCAAGCAAGCCCAATCATTTCTTTAGTGATCACATCTACACTCCCGGCTGCATAGCAATTTGTATCCAGATTGAATAACCTTTTTAGAATAATATTATCAGATGAGAGAATCTTTTCATTCATCTGACTTCTATATTCATTGAAACTTTCTACAATATTCATTATTGCACTTTCCACATTAATTCATTGCTAAACTACTAAATATATGTTAAATGTTATAAAAACAGCAATTGAAAGTTGTATCAGAATCATACATACAAAATATTAGTGTAAGTAAAATAAGTAGTAATATGATGCAAGATTTTATATCCCTGATATTTCCTGAGTATTGTTTGATGTGCGAAGATGGGTTGGTAAAAGATGAAAAACTAATTTGTATGTATTGTCGGCATACACTTCCAAGAACAGAATCGCATAAGGATGCAGAGAATTTTATAGCCAGGAAATTCTGGGGTAAACTATCCTTGAAGTATGCCTGGGCATATTTGAAATTTTCTAAAAAAGGACAAGTTCAACGAGCATTACATAAATTGAAATACGATGGTTATGCGGAGGTTGGTGAATTGCTGGGTTATTGGTATGGTCATGAGTTGAAAGAGCAGGGATTGCATATAGAATTTGATTTAATACTTCCGGTACCCTTGCACATTTCTAAACTAAAGAAAAGAGGATATAACCAGAGTGATACCATTGCTAAAGGCATGTCGGAAGTTATGTCTGTTGAATGGGATGGCAAAGTTTTAGTGAAAAATACAGCCAGTGAAACTCAAACAAAAAAGAAGCGGCTGGAGAGATGGGAAAATGTAGAAAAAGTATTCGAGATTAAGAATCAACAGAAAATCGCAGGCAAGAGGATTTTGTTAATAGATGACGTAGTAACTACAGGTTCCACTTTAGAAGCTTGTGCTACACTATTATTGGATGAAGGCTGTAAAGAAGTAAGTATAGCAGCAATTGCCAGTGCATAAAAAAAGCCTTCAAGAATATTGAAGGCTTTTTACTGATATATTTAAATGTTATCTGTTTGTTCCTGCATTAATCATAGCACATCTAAAACCAATAGTAGCTGTGGCAGAATCTTGTTCCAGATATCTTCTGGTACCTGGAGCCAGCCAGTAAGCTACGTCTTTCCATGAACCACCTTTGTATACACGTACAGAATCATCAATCAATGAGCCAAAATTAGCTTTATCATAATTGGAATTTTTATCCAGAAAGCCATCTCTTCTCACTGGGTTTAAATCATCAAAATCCTGGAAAGAAAGCGGACGGTATACATCCCATACCCACTCATTTACGTTTCCAGCCATATTGTATAAACCGAAATCGTTAGGTGGATAGGCATAGATCTGATCGGTAATTAATGCACCATCGTTTAATCTACCAGCAATACCTGCATAGTCACCACGGCCTCTTTTAAAGTTGGCCAAAAAAGTACCCATTTGTTTGCCATATGGATTTCTTAATGCATGGCCATCCCAGGGATACAATCTTCCATTTGTCTGGTTTTCATCTAAATATTGAGTACCAATCAAAGCTTTTGCTGCATACTCCCACTGCGCTTCAGTAGGCAATCTGTAATCTGGTAGTACAACACCAGTTTCCAAAGGAATACGGCCACCATTCGCTGGAGGATCTACACCTGCATCTTGAGCTAATTTAAAGTTAACTGTATTAGTACGCCAGGTACAATAATCAACCGCTTGTACCCATGAAATGCCTACAACTGGGAAATACCTGAAACCGGGATATCTTAAATAATGGTCTACATATGAATCGTTGTAAGCCAGTTCACTAGCCCACACTGTAGTATCTGGTAAAGCAGACTGATAGAATTCACCATCTACGCCACCTGAATCTTTCTCAATGTAATATAAGTACTCTAACCAGTGAATATTAGCAATTTCTGTTTCATCCATGAAGAAAGATTGTATACTAATCGTTCTTTCACGGTTATCTCGGGTGTTTAATATATCTTCTTCAGCAGAACCCATAGTAAAACGGCCACCTTCAATAAATACAAGGTTAGGTCCGGCAGGCTGACCTTCAAAGTCAGGTACCTGAAAACCGTCATCCTCATTATATGCTAGTCCCGTAGCTGTGCTTTCTTGGCCGGGATTAGCAGCCGTCGGATGTTTAGACTTTCTACAAGCCGAAGCAAAGACAAGTACACCCATAAGGAGGAGAATGCCTTTCGATAATCCAAAAAACTTATTCATAACCTGTTTTTAAATGTTATTGGGGATTGCTAAGATATACAATTATTAAAACTTTGCCAATATTAAACGCTAATCTGCAATTGGGTATTATATCTGATGCTAAATTCATCTAATTCACGCAAATAATAAATGTATAGATGGTAAAAAAATGACTGTGTAATAAATAAACACAAATTGTACATTAATGGTAAAACGCTAAACCAGTAACCTGCTAATATTTCTATATTTGTGATAAGGCTTCTATCGCACTTTTAACAGAGGAAATATTATCGAAAATAATAAACAGTTTATTTTTTGCTTCTTTTAGACGGCTTTTTTTAGGATTTTTTTGTAAGAATTGTAACACCCGACTAAATTTATCAGATTTAAAGTAAGCTTCATTTTCTGATGAAACAAAATAGCCCTTTAAGGAATCATTCTTAATCACCATCTTTTCAAGGCCAATTCTCTCAGCAATCCACCTCAGACGCACAATTTCAATCAGATCATGTACTTCGTCAGGTAAGGGACCAAACCGGTCTGTTACCGATTGCTGGAATTTTCGTAAAGCTTCTTCATCTTTAATGTTATCCAATTGGGAATATAAACTCAGCCTTTCAGAAATGCTTGTTACATATTTTTCTGGGATCAATATCTGCAAATCTGTTTCAATTACACAATCTGTGACCAGTTCTTTTACAGGTAACTCCTTTACAAACAAATCTTTAAATTCAGATTCTTTTAATTCCTGAACAGCTTTGTCGAGAATATCATGGTACATTTCAAAACCAAGGTCAGAAATAAATCCACTTTGCTCAGCACCTAATAAGTTTCCCGCCCCCCGAATATCCAGATCCCGCATGGCAACTTTAAATCCATCACCTAGCTCAGAAAACTCTTCCAGTGTGCTTAGCCTTTTTCGAGCATCTGTAGTCATGGCAGAAATGGCTGGCGTAAGCAAATAACAGAAAGCCTTTTTATTCGATCTTCCGACACGACCCCTCATCTGATGTAGATCAGATAAGCCAAACATATGTGCCTGGTTAATAATAATAGTATTGGCATTAGGAATATCCAGCCCTGATTCAATAATATTGGTAGAAACTAGTACATCAAATTCGCCTTCAATAAATTTCAGCATTGCTTTTTCGAGGCGATCACCTTCCATCTGTCCATGTGCAATTCCAATTTTTGCATCAGGGACGAGTTTCAAAATTAAATTACCCATAGCTTCAATATCACTTACCCGGTTGTGTACAAAAAATACCTGCCCTCCCCTACGCAATTCAAAACTAACGGCATCTCTAATTAAAACCTCATTAAAAATATGAAGTTCAGTGGTTACTGGTTGCCGGTTAGGTGGAGGAGTGGCAATAATAGATAAATCACGCGCACCCATCAAAGAGAAATGTAAAGTTCGGGGAATAGGAGTAGCTGTAAGGGTTAAAGCATCAACATTTACCCGCATCTCCTTTAGTTTTTCTTTAGTTTTTACGCCAAACTTCTGTTCCTCATCAATAATCATTAAGCCTAAATTTTTAAACTTAATATCCTTGCTCACGATCCGGTGTGTACCTATTAATATACCTGTTTCGCCAACCTCCACTCTTTTGAGGGTTTCCTTGATTTGCTGGGTGGTTTTAAAGCGGTTGATATACTCAATTTTGACAGGAAATTTTTCCAGTCTTTCTTTAAAAGTTTTATAATGCTGAATAGCCAGAACTGTGGTAGGCACCAAAACAGCCACTTGTTTATTATCGCAAACGGCTTTGAAAGCAGCCCGAATGGCAACTTCAGTTTTTCCAAAGCCTACATCTCCACACACTAATCTATCCATCGGATGAGGCTGTTCCATATCTGCTTTTACATCGGTAGTAGCTTTAGCCTGGTCAGGGGTGTCTTCATATATAAAGGAAGATTCCAGTTCTGCCTGCATAAAATTATCTCTACTGAAAGCATATCCTGGTGCTGACCGGCGCTTGGCATATAATTCTATTAATTCTTTGGCAATGTCTTTTACCTGTTTTTTTGCCCTGGCTTTCTTGTTTTCCCAGTCTGGCGAACCCAGTTTGCTCATTATTGGAGGAGCGCCTTCTTTACCAGTGTACTTAGCAATCTTATGCAAAGCATGAATACTCACATACAGCAAATCATCATCCCGGTATACCAATCGGATGGCTTCCTGCTCCCGGCCATTATTTTCTACTTTTTCCAATCCTGCAAAACGGCCAATTCCATAATCAACATGGGTTACGTAATCGCCAGGTTGTAAAGTGCGAAGCTCCTTTAATGTAAGTGATTTAGTTTTGGAAAACTTGTCCTTGGTTTTGTACCGATGAAAACGCTCGAAAATCTGGTGATCAGTATAACAAGCGAGTTGCAACTGTTTATCTACAAAGCCTTCCCGGAACGATATATTTAAAGACTGAAACTTAACAAAAGGATCCAGTTCATCGAAAATAGTCCGCAGTCTTTCCATCTGCTTCACAGAATCAGCTACGATGATATTTGAAATCTCATGCGACTGATTGTCATGCAGATTTTCGATGAGGAGTTTAAAATCTTTGTTGAAAGAAGGTTGGGGAGAGGATGGATAGGTAAATTTGGTTGTATTCTTAAAATAAAATCGTTTGCCGAATTCAACTATGTCTTTTTCTTTTAACTGGCTAAGGAACGTTTTTCTTGTTTCAAACAGACCTTCCGGCTGAGCTACTATTTTTGTGTTGCCGCTTTCCTGTAATATCAATTGAAAACTCTGTTCTGCCTTTTCATAATATTTCTGAATAGTATCAAGTGTAAACTCTATATCTTTAACAAATACTAGTGTTTCCTCTGGCAGAAAATCCAGAAAAGATTCCCGGGATTCCTGTAATAGTTTGGTTTGAACATCCGGAATCAATGAAACTTCTTTTACATTTTCTACCGAAAGCTGCGTATTAGGGTCAAAGGTGCGGATGCTTTCTATCTCATCGCCGAAGAGCTCTATGCGGTAAGGCAGGTCATGCGCATAGGAAAATACATCAATAATACCACCCCGGATAGAAAACTGACCAGGCTCATACACAAATTCCGTTTTGTCGAAATCATAACCCACCAAAAACTCACTTACAAAGCCAGTATCTAGCTTATCACCTATTTTAGCCGAAAATGTATTTTCCCGCAGCGAACGTTTATTAATTACTTTTTCAGTGAGTGCTTCCGGATAGGTAACTATTATTTCTTTACTGCTTTTCTGGCTCATCCGGTTCAATACCTCCGCCCGGCGTAAGATATTCGCATTTTCTATCTCTTCAAACTGGTAAGGTCTTTTATAAGAAGTAGGAAAAAACAAAACCTCCTGGTCGCCCAACAGGCTTTGAAGGTCGTTCTGAAAATAAGCCGCTTCTTCCCGGTCATGCAATATATATAAATGATGCCTGGATTGAATAAAATGTAATGCTGTACCCAGCACAGCATCCAGACTACCTATTAATCCCTTTACTTGAATACTTACAGGTTCTTTGGTAGTTCGATGAATGCTTTGAGCAATGGTTTGAATGAAACTATCTTCCTGATATAGCTTTAAAAAGTCTCGAATTTTCAATACTAAAGGGTTTGAATGCGCAAAATTAACAAAATAAACATTTGGTTTGTTACAGTAGTATTACTCAACTAATAAGATTTAGGTTCGTTTGAAGGGAATACTTTAATAAACAAAAATATGTTTACAACTTATATTATTGGAATTGTACTTGTTATATCAGGCACTCTTTTATGTCAGTTTCAAATTAATCAAAGCAGCTCATTAGAGGAAAGACTCCAATCGTTAAAGTGGCAAAAGAGAGTGATTCTCGTAATGGCTTCCTCTTCTTATGAGAGTGAGTTCTTAGCACAGAAAAGTAATTTAGAAACAAAAAAAGTTGGTGTAGAAGATAGAGATTTGGAAATTTTATATATATCAATCAATAATCTTAACTATATGGATAAAACTTTTATAAGAAAAAAGTTCGAAATACATGATCAAAATTTTTGTATTATTCTCATAGGAAAAGATGGTGGAGAAAAACGTCGCTCTGATGAACCATTAAAAGCAGATGACTTATTTCAGACAATTGATGCTATGCCTATGAGGCAGCAGGAAGCGAAGGGTAAAAATAAGTAAGTTGTTTATAAAAAAATCCGTCCTGTAGTATTGCATGTCTCCAAACTGCATAAAGTTATTGTCCAAAATTTTGTAGCCTAGGTTTTTATAAAAAGATAATGTCTTCTACTAAATATCTAATACAAGTTTGGAAGTGTCGTTTTGCTTAGCTAAGATGTATCATCAGAATTTTTCAGCACTTTTTTAACGGTACTTGCTATCTATAACAAAAAACCGTACTTGTATTTTGGCAGATAAATCAAAATGCAGATGCACAAAGCCGGTTACCTCTCCATCATCTGTACAAATCATAGCGCGAATGCTGTATTCTTCAACGTTCAGAATTTCGCCAATTCAGAGTTGGCCTCAAGGCTTCCAAAAAATCTATCGAGGTAACTGATAATATGTGTCAAAATCTTGCAACATAATGCGGGATACAATCTTCATGGTTTTATTACTAAATTCCAAAATTACCGCAAATGGATGAATATAATGTACTTATATTGATTCAAAATGTTAAATATCTTACATTTTTTATAATATAGTATGATTTCTTTTTTCATTCTTTTTATTACATTGCCCTAACAAATTAGTTCTGGAAAGAAAATAATTCATATCCTTGTTAAATAAACAGCAATTATAACGGTATAATTTAGTAAATAAATTTTATGGCTAAACTAAAGAATATTATTAAACAGTTGTCACTGGAAGACTATAAAGCTATATATGATTCGTTGATGACGAGTAACGCTGAAAAATCGGCGTACTTGCTAAAATTTATGCGGGAAAAGCAGCTTTCAGATAATAAAATAATGGAGCAACTGGAAGTAAATACCAATGCTTATTATACCCTGCGTTCCAGATTAAATCAAAAAATAGAAGAATATCTTTTGCAGCAAATGGAAAGTCCTCGTACTGACCTGCTGAAAAAGGTGGCTAATATTAATGAAATAATATTTACTAAGAAGAGAGCTATTGCTGTTGCAACGCTGAAGAAACTGGAAAAGGAACTTCTGGATTATGATTTATCTAACGAATTAACCGTTATTTACAAGACACTCAAAAAGCTCCACATCAACACGCCGGAACTGTTTAACTACTCACAGTTGTATAACCGGCATGTTGCCTATATGTTGGCCATAGATAAAGCAGAGGATCTGCTGGCGGAATATTTCAAAAAATATGGATTGTATACCTTATCAGGAAATTCAACTGAAAAACTTGAATTAACCCTGTTACATAGGGAAATGGATAATGTATGCCGATTATATCAGTCTCACCGCTTGTATATTTACCAGCATTGCATGAGTATTTTCCACCGTCTCTTTGTAGAAGATGAGATTGAGAAAACACAAGATGATTTAGAACCCATTGAAGACATTCTGGCCAATGTGGAAAAAATCTTTACTCAGTATAGCCTCGACTCTATTTACTATCATCTCAAACTAGTATTTGAATTCCTTAAACTAGAGTATTACACGCATTATAAAGTATACAAAAAAGCTGAAAAATACTTCGATGAAGTAAACGATGCCATCAGCACCCTACTCACTAACTATAGTCTATACACATATCCTTCGCAGTTTCTATTTACAAAAGTGAACCGCCATATCCGTATGGACGCGGAACATTTAATGTATGAAGAAAACGAAGGCTTATTCCAGGACTTTGAAGTAGATACACATGATTTACCCAAATATATATCATATGTAACTTATCGGGCGCTTTCGTGTTATTACGCCAATAAGTATGATGAGGCATCTAAATGGATTAACAATTTATTAAATGATTTGAGCCTTAAAAAATATCCGCAGGCACAACTAGAAGTTAAGCTGTTACTTGCCCTACAATATTGCTTATTAAATGATTATGAATTATTTAGCCAATTGTTAAATAGTATTCAGAGACAAATCAGAATACTAGGTAAAGACAATTGCGAGCGTATGCTGGTATTTACCAAAATTCTTAAGACATCTTTATATGATAGCAAGAATGGAAAAGCAGCAAAAATCCGTGCTTTAGTCGACAAACTGAATCGTACTGAACAAGAGGGCTTCTCTATTTCCAACTATATCAAAATGGATGAAAGCTTTATTGCTAGACTCACTACATAATTTGAGTCTAAGCTCAAAAAAGAAGCCTTGCAATTTGCAAGGCTTCTTTTTTGAGCTTAGTAAAAGTTTATATGCTTAGCTTATTTAAACTATCTTGTGTTAAAGGCTTATTTACATATTTTTTAACATAGTCATATTTTTTAGACTTATTCATATCCTGAGGATTGATGGAAGAAGTTAGCATCACCACGTTACAATATTGCTTGGTGTCTTTCGATAGCTTGTCAAATTCATCCAGAAACTGGAATCCATCCATCAAAGGCATATCTATATCGAGAAAAATAATCTCTGGCAAACATCCAGGTACCGAAGCCGCAATCTTCTCCATATTTTTCAGGAATTCAATAGCGCTCTTTCCACCAGTGTGAGTGAATATATTCTTGCAGATATTGGACGACTCTATAATCTTCTGGTTGATAAGATTATCTATCTCATTATCGTCGATTAGCATAATGGCATTATACTTGGTTTTTTGCTCAGGCATACTTATTTATATAAAGTTGAGATATTATGATTATTCTTGAGTGTTAATGGTTAAAGATAAATAATGTATGTATAAATGCAAAAAAATTAATTTTTTTAACAAGTAAGATTAAACGTACATACGTAAGTTTATACAACCTCAAATTTGATCCCCTGCGCCAGGGGAAGTGTCTTTCCATAATTGATTGTATTTGTCTGACGGCGCATATATACTTTCCAGGCGTCAGAACCGGACTCTCTACCCCCTCCGGTTTCTTTTTCGCCTCCAAAAGCTCCACCAATTTCAGCACCTGAGGTTCCAATATTCACATTGGCAATACCACAATCCGAACCGATGGAAGACAAAAAAGCTTCGGCTTCATGTAAGTGATTGGAAAAAATTGCAGAAGAAAGTCCTTGTCTCACATTATTTTGTATGTCAATAGCGCTTTGTACATCTCCTTCATAGCGTATTAAATATAAGATCGGAGCAAAAGTTTCTTCCTGAACCGTAGGATATTCGTTCTTTACTTCAATAATGGCAGGCATTACATAAGTACCGGCTGCATACTCCTCTCCACTAAGAACTGTTCCTCCAGTAAGCACATTGCCACCCTCCTGCTTTACTTTTTCAATGGCAGATACAAAAGCTTGTACTGCATCTTTATCAATGAGTGGGCCAACCAATTTATTCTCGTTTAGTGGATTACCAATAGGCAAGCGCTTATAAATATGTAACAGTTTTTCTCTCACAGATTCATACACATCAGCGTGTACAATTAATCTTCGGGTGGTCGTACATCGTTGGCCACAAGTCCCTACTGCACCAAAAACTGAGGCTCTTACAGCCATCTCTATGTCAGCATGGGGAGTGATAATAATGGCATTGTTTCCACCTAATTCTAGAAGGGCTTTTCCAAGCCGGCCTGCTACTGTTTTTGCTACCTGTTTTCCCATTCTTGTAGAACCTGTAGCCGAAATTAAAGGCAATCGGTTGTCTTCTGCCATCCGTTGGCCTGTACTTGCATCACCAATAATCAAGTTAAAAATACCTTCCGGTAAATTATTATCTTCTAGCACTTTCGCTAAAATACGCTGACAGGCAATAGCGCTTAGCGGTGTTTTTTCGGAAGGCTTCCAGATACATACATTTCCACATATTGCTGCAAGCATGGCATTCCATGACCATACTGCTACAGGAAAGTTAAAGGCAGATATAATACCTATAATTCCCAAAGGATGATACTGCTCATACATTCTGTGTTCGGGCCGCTCAGAGTGCATAGTAAGTCCATGTAATTGCCGGGCTAATCCGGTAGCAAAATCACAGATATCTATCATTTCCTGTACTTCTCCTAAGCCTTCCTGATAGATTTTACCCATTTCATAGCTAACTAATTTTCCTAAGGCTGCTTTGTGCTTACGTAATTCATCTCCAATTTGCCGGACAATATCTCCTCGTTTTGGTGCAGGGACTTTACGCCATTCTACAAAAGCTTTTTCGGCTGTATGTACTACCTTTTCATAGTCGTCTGCAGAAGCCATCTGGACCGAAGCGATTAACTGGGCATCAATAGGAGAATAAATATCATGCTTGGCACCAGTGTCAGGCTTTCCCCAATGTAAACCAGTGCTATAAGATGGATTATGTGCCTGAATCTGCAGAAGTGCTAAAGTATCTTGCATAAAAGTAAAGCCAAAAATCATTGAAAATTTAGGCTTTTGTTTAAAATTTCACAAAAATAAAAAAACTCTTTAAAAAATCAGGTATTTAAAGAGTTTTTAGAAGGACCTTAATCCATACTGTTAGGGTACGATAGCTCTGTAATCTTTGGTGCCATCTGCATATACTCCTTCAATGAGCACAGCGCCTTCTTTCACATTCTGGATACTTTTGATTACATCATTAGGCGTTTTAACCGCTTTTTTATCGATATGTGTAATAATAAAACCAGGTTTAAATCCTGCCTCTTTCATCTTTCCGGAAGATAACTTTGTAATTCTAACCCCACTTTCAATACCGGCTACTCTTTTTTCTGCCTCACTAATTGCTAATAATTCCGCACCAAGAATACCTTTTTCTTTAGCTGTGGTTTCCCGCTTCACAATACTGGTATTTCCCATGCTATTTCTTAGCGTAACCTGCGTAATATACTCTTTTCCACCTCTTTCATAAGCTACTTTCACTTTATCTCCTGGGCGGTAGGTAGCGACTACTCCCTGCAATTCTGAAGATGAATTAACTTCAATATCATTGATACGTTTTACCACGTCACCCGCTTTTATACCAGCTTGCTTTGCAGCGCTTTCATCATTTACATCTTCAATATAAACACCTTTTAATGATTTAAGCCCTTTCTCTTTGGCAAAGTCGGCATCAATATCTTGTCTGATAATCACACCCAATAAAGCACGTTGTACCTCTCCATATTTAAGCAAATCATCCATTACTTTTTTTACCAGGGTAACTGGCACAGCGAAAGAATATCCTTGAGAAAACCTGGTAGAAGTTGCAATGGCCGTATTGATGCCTACCAGTTGGCCTTTTAAATCAACTAATGCACCGCCACTATTGCCTGGATTTACAGCAGCATCTGTCTGAATGAAGGATTCTACCTGCATATTTTTTTCGTCACGCAGAATATTAATGTTACGGGATTTTGCACTTACAATTCCAGCTGTAACAGTAGAAGTCAAATCAAAAGGATTACCAACAGCCAGTACCCACTCTCCTACTTTTAGTTTATCTGAATCTCCATATTTTACAAAAGGTAGCGCATCGTCTTCAATTTTCACCAGAGCCAGATCTGTCGTAGGATCTGTTCCAACAACTGTGCCTATATAACTCCGCTTGTCATCCAGAATCACCTGTATTTTATTAGCGCTTTCTACTACGTGGTTATTGGTTGCAATATATCCATCTGCTGAAATAATCACCCCTGAGCCAGCAGATTCTCTGGGACTTGGGCTGCCAAAAGGGCTTTTAGATGAACCATCTCCATGAAACTCACGGAATATGCCCTCTATATCATCATCTCCACCCATAGCAGTAGCATCATAAGAAGTTTTAATATGAACTACAGCCGGCCGCACTCTTTCAGCTGCATAGATGAAATTCAACCCTTCAGGAACAATAATAGCTGTATCTTTTAGATAATTAGAAAAGTGTACATTCTGCTTTTGCTCAAAGGATTCATATACTTTTTCAGGCGTAGTAAAGAATTTAAATCCCGCCAGGGCTATTACCCCCCCAGTACAGATGCTAATAAAAGCCCTAGGATAAATAATTTCCGGTTCATATAGATGAGAATGATAGGTTAGGAAAGAAAGAGGGTGTTTATACAGATGAAAGATGTATCAAGTAAAACGAAATTAGTATGTGGTTGTTTTAAGCTTTAAAAATAATATATGGCCTGTTTTAGTATAATCAAATTAAGATGAAACATGGATTAATATTGGATAATGCCAGTAGTTTCTAAGATAAGAAATTTATGTTTTCTATCCAATTACTAAATAGGTCAGAAAAGCTAATAAATATAGTAACCTCTGAATAAAGAACAAGTATACCAGGACAGGCGAACTTTAATACTTGTAAAGGGCAAATGAACAGGATTAAAAAAGTGATAAATTTTTTGGGTATTTAAAAATAACCCATTATTATTGCAACCGTTTAAGTCAGTAACAGTCTTCCTTAGCTCAGCCGGTTAGAGCATCTGACTGTTAATCAGAGGGTCCCTGGTTCGAGCCCAGGAGGAAGAGCAAATAAAAAAGCACTTATAAGATAAAACTTGTAAGTGCTTTTTTATTTGCTACTTATAAACTCATATTTTTCCCTCTTACTGCTACTATTTTACATACAGATACGTAACAACACAACGGAACCCTCTTTTATCAAAAGAGGGTTCCGTTGTGTTAAATAGAATAGCTTATTTAGGCAATGTGCCAAATATAAAATCCCACAGTGGAGTTGATACTCCAAAAGCCTTGTTATGATCTTTGTAATGATGAATTCCATGATTCACCCATAATACTTTGAAAAAGTTCTTCGGAGGTTGATACGCATGTACGGCAAAATGCACAAATAAATAAGAAGCATATCCCATTACAAAGCCCGGTAAAAAGGCAAACGTATATTCACCAATTACCAGATGAAAAACATATAGTAAACTGATAGCCAATATCACACTCACAATCGGTGGCATAGCTAACCTGCCTTTATCCTTCGGATACTCATGATGGACTCCATGAAAATTGTACTGTATCTTTTCTTTCAGGTCCGTATCGGTATCCATATGGAATACATAGCGGTGCACTATATATTCCACCAGCGAAAATATTAATAAACCGCTGATAAACAGAATGCCTATCAGATAACTAGGCAACTGTGAATACGTAAAGGCATATACAATTAATCCTATAGAAAATAGAACAAAAATAGAAATAGGGACGGCAATATGGGTTCTGGTCAGGCTTTCCAGAACTGGATTATCAAAAATAACTTTCTGGCCTGTATTTTTAGGTCTCACGGCTGTGTTGGGTGTTTTGGACATAGATTAAGGTGGTTTAAGCTATTCTCAAAATTTGGGCTAATATACTTCATTTATGCATTTATGTAAAGGAATAAAGAAAGCTTCTTATGAGGTATAAAAGCTAATTTACTAAGTCATAGGCTAGTACTTTTTATAATAATTTTCATACATAGGCAGAATTCTTGTCACATCAAACTCTTTGGCTCTTTCTATCGCATTGTGTTTGAACGTTGGAAGGTTTTCGTCTTTCAAAATAAACAGCGCATTTTTTACCATATCCGGTACATCACCCACTTTGCTGATAAAACCTGTTTTTCCATGTACATTCAGCTCTGGTATACCTCCGGCATCCGAAGATATTACCGGCACTTCACAAGCCATGGCTTCCAGAGCAGCCAGTCCGAAACTTTCTTTTTCAGAGGGCATCACAAACAGGTCACATACAGACAATACTTCCTCTACAGCATCCAGCTTACCCAAGAAACGGACATCATCGCAGGCATCTAACTGGCGGCTTAAATTTTCCATCGCCGTTCTTTCAGGTCCGTCGCCTACCAATAATAACTTACTAGGAATTTGTTTGCGTACCTCACTAAACACCCTGATTACGTCTTCGATCCGCTTTACCTTACGGAAATTAGATGTGTGTACGAGCAGTTTTTCGTTGTGTGGCGCAATAGCTTTTTTAAAATGCTCTTTCTTTTGCTTTTTAAACCGGTCTAAGTCTATAAAGTTGGGAATAACTTCTATTTCTTTGTTAATAGCAAAATGCTTGTAGGTATCCTGTTTCAAGTCTTCCGAAACAGCTGTTACCCCATCCGATTGATTGATACTAAACGTAACCACCGGCTCATAAGAGGGATCTTTTCCCACAAGGGTTATATCGGTGCCATGTAAGGTGGTAACAACAGGAATATGAATGCCATGCGTTTTCAGAATTTGTTTGGCCATGTATGCTGCTGATGCATGAGGAATGGCATAATGCACATGCAATAAATCCAGCTTCTCATACTTCACCACATTTACCATTTTACTGGCCAAGGCAAGCTCATAAGGAGGGTACTCAAACAAAGGATAGGAAGAAATGGAAACTTCGTGATAAAACAGATTCTCATTAAAGAAATCGAATCGAGCAGGCTGTGTATAGGTGATGAAATGTATTTTATGGCCTTCCTGAGCCAGGGCTTTTCCCAATTCAGTGGCTACAACACCACTACCGCCAAATGTCGGGTAACAAACAATACCTATTTTCATGAATATGGAATACTCGGTGGCAAAACTATAATCAATGCACTTATATGGCCTGACCCATGCAAAGTACACCAATTTAACCAATAAGCCACGAAGTTGTTTGTGATTTTTGGGTTAAGGTTTATTCGATGTATGTACGGCAATTCAAGGCCAGTGTTGTACCAGAAACCATATTTTTAGTGGTGAGGTTCCAGTAAGTGAGTATATCCCAATTAATAAAAATTCAGAGCTGTATTAATTGGCTCATACTAGGTTAAGGAATTCTGTGTATGGCAGGATATAAAAATAGCTAAGAAGCAATTCTGAATAACGAGAACCGCTCCTTAGCCGGGAAAGATAATACTATTACGTATGGTTAATTATCATATCTTTTTTTAGAAATAGAAGATGCTATCAGGTCGGAATAGCCTTTTATCTGCCCGGCAACCACCTGGTTGTGTTGCACCATTTTTAAGGTACGATTCAGCATTTTTACAATTTTTCGCCGGCTGATATCCAGGCAAATTCCTGTTAGTTTTTCTTCATATATCAGGCTATGGGTATTATCATAAAATTTTACTACTGTAAAATCTTTTGTATTTATATTCGATTCTACTACCCAGTATCCTTCATTGCTTAGAAGTTGAGCTATAGCCGCCTGTGAAGAAAAAAGAGTAAGTGTAAAAAGGATAATGGTGACTAGTAGCCGGTTGAGAAAGTTGAGTTGTGTTTTCATAAGTTTATAGTTTTAAGTGATGTTTTGCAGCAGCTGATTGAGTTGTAGCTGTCCAATAGTTTTTAGAATAATTATGCTCTTAATTGATATACTATACTCAGATAAACCTTTGATATTAAATCATTTTGCTGCTGTTTCTCTAAATATATACTTACTGATTACTGGCTGCTGATAAAATCGCTTGTGGTATTACTTCCTCCGATATATCACCTGGTATTCGCTACAAAATGCTTTTATCCTTATAAAATGCAGTTGAGCGATGAAAATACATTATTAGTCTATGAAAGGATAGCTTATTAGTGAAAAGGCGCTATTAGTCAAAATATGGCTTTTAAAGAAATGAGATGCATGAAAAAACAAATCCCAGCTCTGTGATAAAAATCAACAGAAGCCGGGATTTAATAAATATTATAATTCAAATCACTTGCAATGTATGACTACCCATAAATGGATATATTCTACTGTTTGAAGTATCTGATTATAGTAAAATCAATTTCCTACCAGAAACACTGCATTGCCGAATAATAACTTCCCACTATGCCAGAAACCACGAAAAAGGGGACTGTCGGCCATATATATAATCTGTCCTTTACCTAGTTCCTGTACGCCTAGAATAAGAGCGTCTTGCAGGTTGCCCTTTGCTTTTCTTCCAACAAATCCGCTCACATAGCCATCTTTTTTCAAAATGCCTACATTCCATCCTGTTTTCAGAAATTCATAGCCAGGGGCTTCTCTTAATAATACATAGTGCGTACCAGAATAACCAAAAGCCAGGGGATGTGTCTGGTCTAAGCTAACTTTATGTACACTGCCTAATACTTCTTCATTGATACCTTCACGCTCGCGGCTGGCATAGGTTTGCAGGGTATCGTATGGATTTTTTACTGTTTCTGCTTTAGTGGAAGGCGTTTTCTTTTTTAAAGCTATATCCGGTTTACCTGCCAGAAAAGAGACAGCACTTTCAAGTGCAATAATTTTACCTCCGGCCCGTACCCAATCTTTAAGGCTGGTTAAAGCGCGATCATTATAAATATTACTATAAGAACCTGAAGGCAATATTAATACATCGAATTCATGCATGGGTACATTGCTCAGGTAACTTGTTTTTAATACCGTAATCGGATAACCGATTTGCTGCTCAAAGTAATGCCAAACCTCTCCAAAGCTATAGGCTGAAATACCTTCACCAGCCAGTACGGCTACTCTGGGTGCTTTCATATACCGGATATTGCTTGAACCAAAATCAGACCCAGTATTGACAAAACCTGTGCTCACCGGCATCAATGTAATGCCATGTTTACTGGCTTGTTCTTGCACCGTCTGATCAAATTTATTTTGTAAAGCTTCATTACCGGTTCGGGTAATAATTAAAGTCCCAGGCTGAAAACGTTGTCCATTCATTTCAAAGGGAATTTCTGAGAACCGTACTTTTATCTTTTGCTGCAATAAGGTCGACAAGAACTTGAGATCGCTGAGGTTTTGCCAGGAAGCCAGATAGGCATAGGGTTTGGTGATAGCAGGTATTTCCTTCGCCGCTACAGCAGAGGGTTTGGCTTGTCCGGAAGCTAACCTATCCCTGATCGCATAAGCCTCCAGCCCGAAAACATAGGGTAATGCCCAGGAAGTAATGTCATAGGTGAGAGAATCTTCCAGAGCTGGATTGGTATCAAATAATACTTTGAGTAAAGAAGATTTCGGCTGGAAAGCACTGATGAGAATATCATTGTTTTCAACAGGAGCGTTTTCCGTTTTACCATTGGCATAATTAAAACCTTTGGTGCTGGCTCCTTTACTGGCAAAAGAATAAGCAATGCCCTGATTGTCCAGGAAACTTGTAAAATCTTTCAGCTTTTCCGGATTGGCTTTGGTTTTAATTAAATAGGTTTTGTAATCGCCAATGGGTTTATTTCGGGAATCATCGTAATATTTGGCAAACTCTTTCACTACCTGCTCGCTTCTGGTGGCTATGGATTCCAGTGTAGCCAGACTAGCTGCATGATGATGGGCAATGCGCTGGCTTAAAGTAAGGGTATCTCCCTGAGTCCGGGCTATCGCCACACCAGCCCGTCCGGAACCGCCTTGTTCGTAGGTCATACCGATTGCACCGTTAAAGGTAGGCCAGGTATCTCCATAACTAGGATAAAACAAATCATAATTCTCACGGGTAAAATAGAGCCAGTTATTAGTATCAAAGTACTTGCGGTTGTGCTCTCCAATAATGTTCTGAAACTGACGCTGCCAGGGAGTAATATCCTGGTGATAAGGTTTGGCAGCCGGAGAAAAATAATAGGGGGCATCTACACCCATCTCATGAAAATCGGCATGTAAATGTGGCATCCACTGGTTGTATAAAGAAATACGAGCTTTGGTTTCCTTCTGCGTTTGCCATGCCCAGTCACGGTTCAGGTCAAACAGGTAATGATTGGGCCGTCCGCCTGGCCAGGGTTCATAATGTTCCCAGGCATAGGGTGAAGCATTAGGTGTTTGAGCCATAGTTTGTTTGTACCACTGTATGTAGCGTTCCCGTCCATCTGGATTTTCACAAGGGTCCAGAATGACTACTGTATTGGCAAGCCAGCTTTGGGTTTGCTGATTTCCAGTGTTCAGCAAATCATACATCACCTGCATTACAGATTCTGAAGAAACAGACTCATTGCCATGCACATTATAACTCAGCCAGGCAATGGCCGGTTGCGTACCAGAGGGTTGGCCAGATAATAAACCCGTACGTTTCAAATTGTCCGTCCGGATTTCTTCCAGGCGGCTCATGTTAGCTTCTGAAGAAATAATAGCAACCACCAGTGGCCGTCCTTCATAAGTAAAGCCATATTGCTGAAACTTACAACGGGAGGATGCCTGCGCCGCTAGGTAGCGTGTATAATCGAGAATCTGGGCATGGGTGGTAAATTGGCTTCCTAAAGGATAACCTAAAAATTGTTCAGGAGTTTGCAGGGAATTTTGTCCAATAACAGCAGAGGTGCCCCAGAAAAAGAGGCATAGCCATAGAAGTGTACGCATAAACACAGGTTCAGGATTGGTTTATTAAAGAAGCGTACAAAATGGCCAAATAAATTGATTTCGCCAAAAATTAATTGGGTATCAGAAAACAGTTTAATTTTTATTACTGATATATCAAACCTAGGATATCTGGCAAAAACCCAGTATTTGCTTACTGCACCGAATACATAATGCTTACACTTTTGGTGTCCCCATCATCGGTATTATTAGGCAATTTGGAAGGTTCCAGTTCCAGAATTTCGCTGGCTGTTAGTTCTTTTACGGGCTTTTCCCATTTAAACATCAGTTTAGCATCAGCAGCAGTTTTGCCTTTTAGCATTTCAATAGCTACCATGTCGTCTTCGTGCATATATCCTGCAAGGGTATACAGGTTATCGATGGTTTTAGCTGCCGGAAGCATCACCGACTGGTAAATTGTTCGGCCAGATGAAGTAATTCGCCACATAATATCTCCGGTATTGGCTTTTTTGAGATTAATATTTGAAATACCCAGCGTAACAAACCTGAGTTTTTTGGTGTCAATGTCGAATCGGATGGCCGAAGAATTACCTCCTACCTCTGCCCCAGGTGCTCCATTCTGACTAATGACCGCTTTAGCAAAAAATGGCACTGGTGCTTTCTCCTGCCGGTTTAAATCTGTATAGGGCAAAAATAAACTGATCACACCGGTAGGCTTGCTGATGCGGAAAGAAGCCCCCTTTTTGTTGGTAGGGTCTGTTACTTTTTCAACCGTATTATTAACCACGGTCATATTTCGCAATAAATCGGCACCCCGGCTGTCTTTCCCTGAAGCCTCTACCAGCTGAATCATGAGGTTATCTTTTTGGAGGTCCGTATAGAGTTTTGGAAGCTGGTAAGGAATTGAAATGGCCAATCCCCGGATATTATTAAACGTAGTGTCCTTGGCTTTTACAGCTGGCGCAATTCTCGCATCCTGAATTACACTTACCGGCAGGTTTTGCTTGATCTGTTTCTGGGTAACCAGGCCACTGCCGCTTTGCAACATTATCTGCACAGCAAATTGATTGGGTGTTTGCTGACGAATGCCCGGATGATAGAGCAATAAGTTGAAAGCCGGATAGAATACCGATATTTTTCCTGGCTCCTGCGAAAGGGCAATCGCTCCGGTAGAGTCTATGCTACTCTTCCCTGCTGTCACCATTCCCCCCTTTAACAAAACCGTTTCTTGTGTCGCATTCACATAAGAAGGAACTGCAACCAAGGCTGGTGCACCGGGAGTAGCTTTAGACTCATAGGCAATGGTTAGCGTAGCGCCAGCCACTCCTTCGTGGGTACTATAGGGGTTAATGGTAAATTCGGTAATGCGGATACCCGGCACTTTTGTACGGCCTACTTCCAGGTTAATTTGTACGGCAGGGTTTGTTAAGGCGATGGTTTTCTGTTTAGGGTCTAGTGGCCATTCTCCCTGTAAAGCAGCTTTGTTGTCGAAATTGGTCATTATCTGGCCATTAGAAGCTTTCAACACCCGAACTTTATTGCTGCTGACTACGCCTTTACTGGTGCTTTTCTGCAGTTTTAACCGGACTATATCGCCTTCTGAGTATATAAAATTAAAAGGCACTTTAGTTGAAACATTTCCGGCTGAGATAATATCTGTACTGGTTTTGCTGCTGCCCGGAATGGCAAATAAATCCTGTTCTATGCTTTCTGCCTCGTATTTTTTACCCGCTTTATCCGTTACTGTGATTTGTTTGGGTTGCAGACTTATAAATGTTACCGCTGGTTTATTGATGGTGATATCCTGAGTGTGTATCCTCTCAAAAGTGTTCTCTTTTTCAGTAGTTGCATTGAGTATAAACTTCACAGCACTACTACCTTCCGGAAGATTTAACTGATAGAAAGGAATAAAGAGTTCAATGCCTGTATTGCGCCGTCCCTGTGCTTTGTTTTGTGGTTCGTAGGCATGTTCCTCTGCTACATGAAGCGCAATGGTATTAAAGGCTTTTTTAGATTGCCGGTAATCTAATCCGCTGTAAAATGAATCATTATTCTTATGCGCCATACTGGCATAAAACGTAAAATAATTGCGGCCTTCACTATTTTTCATGGCTGCATATTCGGCATCCGAAAAGTTATACTCACAGCTAAACAAAACGGCTATTCCCCGGATACCTTCTTTTACTGCATTTGGATTGACATCGGATTTATAGACGGAAAATTTAGGTTTTCCTGCCTGTCCGAAAGCAAACGAAGAAACAAACAGCAAAAAGAGAACAACTAACCTGTAATAACGCATAAGTGAAAAATTTCTGTAAACATACGAAGCTATCAATTTACGAAACGTATTTGAGCAAAACAGATTGCACATGAATATATAAATTCACTCAATTGCCGCTTTCATTCTCTATAATTTAAATGATATATTTGGACAAACAGACCATACCTACTTAAAAGAGACACATGGAAAACAAAAGCCAGGAAGTTCATGCAGAAAAATTTGCTGTTTTAGAAAGAAAAAACCAGGAAGCCTTGCTCGGCGGCGGACAAACACGGATTGAGGCACAACATAAAAAAGGCAAACTCACGGCTAGAGAACGCATTCAATTATTAATAGACCAGGGAAGTTTCGAAGAGATCGGCAAATTTGTGATGCACCGGACTAAAGATTTTGGTCTGGATAAGGAATATTACCTGGGTGACGGCGTAGTTACCGGATATGGCACCATTCAGGGTAGATTAGTATATGTATATGCGCAAGATTTTACCGTATTTGGCGGAGCTCTCTCCGAAACCCATGCCGAAAAGATATGCCGCATTATGGACTTGGCTATGAAAAATGGGGCACCAGTGATCGGGTTAAATGATTCCGGTGGTGCACGTATTCAGGAAGGAGTGATTTCTCTGGCTGGGTATGCAGAAATATTTTACCGCAATACGCTGGCTTCAGGAGTGATCCCCCAGATTTCGGCCATTATGGGACCTTGTGCTGGCGGAGCCGTATATTCACCAGCCATTACCGATTTTATAATGATGGTTGAAAATACTTCCTACATGTTTGTGACCGGACCAAATGTGGTAAAAACAGTAACCCATGAGAATGTAACAGCCGAAGAATTAGGAGGTGCCAGTACACATAGTATTAAAAGCGGCGTTACCCATTTTGCCTGTGCCAATGAAGTAGAATGTATCCAGTCCATAAAAAAATTGCTCAGCTATATTCCGCAAAACTGCGAGGACGATGCCCCCAGAGTAGCTTACGAAGCTAATCAGGACGAAAGCCGGTCAGCACTTAACGGTATTGTTCCTGAAAATCCAAATCAGCCCTATGATATGCGTGAAGTGATTGAAGGCGTAATTGATACAGATAGTTTTTTTGAGGTACACCGCAATTTTGCTGAAAATATTGTAGTGGGGTTCGCCCGGCTCGGTGGCAGAAGTATTGGTATTGTTGGCAATCAGCCTGCTGTACTGGCTGGCGTGCTGGATATTCATGCCAGTACAAAAGCTGCTCGCTTTGTGCGTTTTTGCGATAGTTTTAATATTCCCTTACTGGTGTTTGAAGATGTACCTGGATTTATGCCTGGCACCGACCAGGAATGGAATGGCATTATTACCAATGGTGCTAAATTGTTGTATGCCTTTTGTGAAGCTACGGTACCGAGAATTACTGTAATTACCCGGAAAGCATATGGTGGAGCTTATGATGTAATGAATTCCAAACACATTGGGGCTGATATGAACTATGCCTGGCCTACAGCCGAAATTGCAGTAATGGGTGCCAAAGGTGCCGCCGAAATTATATTCAAACGCGAAATTGCCGAATCTGCGGACCCTGAAGCCAAATTGCAGGAAAAGGTTACGGAATATACTAACAAGTTTGCCAATCCATACAGGGCAGCACACCGGGGTTATATTGATGAGGTGATTTTACCGGAGCAAACCCGGCAGAAGTTATTAAAGGCTTTTCAGATGCTGGAAAACAAGGTGGATAGCTTGCCCAAAAAGAAACATGGAAATATTCCTTTATAGATGGCTTGCCCTTTCTATGTATTTATTCTGGGAGTAAAGTGTATGGGTATGTGTTTTTGTAGCACGATTTAAATATATTCTCCGCTTGTTAAGCAGCGATAGGTATTTTCTTGCTTCATCTATCTTTATCAGAAAAAATATACCTTGTGTTTTACTCCGGTACATGCCAGATAATTAAGGTTAGATCGCTTTATATCGCAGAAGAATAATCAGATGCGACACAGATAGCTATCAGCATTTGCTCAATCTACTTTTAATTGGTTCGCTAAGCTGGCAATCTATTATTGCCAGTATAGTTTATTTTTTTATTGAGCCTGGAAATAGTATCTGTATTTGATGTATTGATCCTGTGGTTATAGAACTACCACTATTTTTATTTTGCCTCATGTAAACTGTATCCGAAGTCTGCATTAGTATATGTGCCAATAACTTTGTTATAGGAATTTCGTTAGTTTCCTATTGAATGAATGCAACTAAAATATATAAGCCTCATTTCTATTAATTGCATTATTTCAATATTTTATTGTTTGTAACATATCTGCTAGAAACAGATTATTAGCGTTTTATTGATTTTTAAATTTTCAAACTATTATTTCAAAAAAAAGATTTGATTAAGATAACATTTATAGTATACTTACAGTTACAGGTTGTACTACACTCTTGAGATTTGCAATATTTTAAGCTTATCTTAAGAGTGTTTTCAATTCATGTCAGCATTGGGTTTGCTTGAAAAATAATCGGTTTCTGCAAGGTAATTATTTCTAATCATCTGGTTGTCAGGAACCTGGTAGTGTTTGTTGAAAGGTACAAGTAGAACAGGGGTTTATGCTGCTATATATATAATAAGAAAATTGTACTATGCCTATGTTATAAGTATACACATTTAGTTCATTATAACCTTTTACATTATGCGCCGCCTATCTAAAAAAGTTATTCGAAAAATTAAGAGTATTATTGCCAAGACCATTCCTCATAATGTATCCTACCGGCCTAAAGATGTGTATGAAAATGTGCAGGAGTATTTACATGAAGATAACCGCAAAAAACCTGCACCTGCATATAAAGAATTATATCCTTCCTATACCTCTGTTATCAACATAGACGAAGAATTTTACAGCAAGTGTGCCGATTATATGGACCTTCCCCGGCAGGCGGCTATTCCAACTGCCTATATTGTAGAAATTCCTCATGGAAGATTACATACAGATACCGTTTTTAGTGTAGCGATTATTTCCAGAGATAACAAGCTGGTGGGTGGAGTCTCTTATCAGATGGGAAAAAATAAGGCAAAAGAAAACTCGATTTTTGAACAAACTTTTTTTATCACACCTAAGAAATATTCAGGTACTGCTTTTCATCTGCTTATCGGGGGAAGCGGAGACAACAATTACTTTCACTGGCTGTTCGACGCTTTATGCCGCATTCATTTATTACAAAAAAGTGGCTGGTTCGACCGGATAGATTATTTTATTGTGCCCGGATTTGAATTAGGCTACCAGAAAGATACCCTGCGTTTGCTGGGTATAGATGACAATAAAATTATCCCTGGAAATGTAGAAACACACATAGTGGCGGATTCACTGGTAGCAACGAACTATGTAAGATATCATTCTCACGTTCCTGCGTGGGCATGTTCGTTCCTGAAAAATAATTTCCCGAAAGTGATAGAAGCAGGGGAAAGAGTATATCCCTATGTATATGTAAGCCGCAATGATTCTGATAAACGGTTTGTGATTAATGAGAACGAACTTGTAAACTTCCTGGCTGAATACGGTTTCAAAAAAGTTGAATTGGGAAATATGACTTTCCAGCAGCAGGTAAATCTTTTTGGTTCTGCCAAAGTAATTATCGGGCCTCATGGGGCTGGCTGGGCAAATTTAGTTTTCTGCGAGCCCGGAACTACAGCTATTGAATTATTTGCCAGTGAGTATATTATTCCGGTATATTACGATCTGGCCAATAAAGCCGGCGTTAATTATCAGTATATGGCTTGCGAATCGGATGCAAGTGCAGAAAATGTAAAGCAGGGGATGCGGCTAAACTTACTCGTAGATCTAAACCAGTTAAAGCCTATGCTGGAAACAATCATGGAAAAATATTCTGCTGAAAGCAATTCCTATTAATAATCAGCCAATCTGTTATTTTACTTCACAAACTTTAATTGTTTTAGATAATAATCGCAACCAAAAAAGCTATTTTTGTAGCAGGCTATTTTCCTCTGCTACAAAAATAGCTTTTTTGCTATGTCGCGTTTAACCAAAGCTGGATTACAAAAACACCTGAATCATTTAGAGAAGGAAGATTTGATAGAAGAACTGGCAAAACTTTTCACAAGGTTCAAAAATGTGAACGAGTATTACCAGATGGAATTCGGGGAAGATACCCAGTTAGTAGTGAATCAGTATAAGCAGAAAATCCGGAAGATCTATTTTCCTAATAAGCGTATCCGCAGACCCAGGTCAGCCGCTTCCAAAAAACTAATCACTGAATTCAGAAAAGTAGCATTATATGACTATGATGTGATTGACTTACTGCTGTACCGGGTGGAAAACAGCATAGAGTTTATGAATGCACACCATTACATCAGCGAAGCATTTTACAAATCTATGCAATCCGGATTTACAGAAACCCTGCAATTAATTGCTAAGAACAGGCTATTTGATGAATTTAAAGAGCGCTGCGAAAAATGCATCTGGTTTGCAGGACATTCTGGCTATGGACTGAATCGCAGTTTGCAGCAGGTTCTCAGTGAATATTTCCCTGCCAGTAAGGCAAGCTAATAAGTCATACTTATTTCAACCGGTATACCAAATATAGGTTCAGGCTAGGCACATATCCATATTTCCAGTATGATTTTTTAAACTCATCATTCATGCGGGTGTATAAATTTTGGGCGAGTACAGAATCATCAATTATAGAGTACCCCACGCTATAACGGCTTTGAGAGCCCATGATTTTAGTAAACCCAATTTCAGCTCGAAATTCAAATTTGCTGTTAGGAAATAAAAATCTGCGGCCAGCTAAGAGTCCGGCACAAATTAAATCAGATTCCCAGTTCATTTGCAAACCTTCTGCGATAGCCAGCAAGGCCGGATCAACATTCGCAGGAAACTTCCCTTTGTAATAGACATTGGCCAGTTCAAGTAAAGGCCCTTTTCCATACATCCTTGAAGCCAATCCATATACACCAGCATAATATTTCTGATTAAAATGATAATTTATACCTATACTTCCCATATATGCTTTTTCAAACGATTTCTCGATGATGTGGCTTAGGTTTTTACTTAATCCGGCTACTTCCATACAATAGAGCAGGTATTTATCATAAGGTTTGGCAAGCAAACCTACTTGTACAGCAGCGGAAAAACGGGGATGAAACTGGTACTCAAATCCGGCTGTGTATTGTAGCGGAAACTGTGTGCCTAACTGAACATAAGGCGTTTTTGGCTGAGTCCATCCTATACGGGTTATTACAGATAGTAACAGAACCAGTTGCCAGCACAAAACACCCTTTTTGTAGAATAACTGCATAGGCTGATTGACTATAGTGTTGGGCTTACGAAAGTAAATTATATAAAATAACAAGACCTCCCAATTTTGTTTATGAATGGAAGGTCCTGATAAGATATATTAATTAGAAATTATCCGATGGAAATATAATCGGCAAGGATTTTTGCCCCTTCATTCAGATATAAATCTTTGGGCTTCTTATCTGGTTTAGAAGAATCCTCTGCTTTGTTTCCTTCTTCGCCTTCAGGAATTTCCGGATTGGTAGATTCAATCTTAGTAGCTGTTTTGCGTTTTTGCTCTATTTCATCACGTTCTTTTTTACGCTTGGATTCCTGCAAGGATACAACTGTTTTCGTCTGGGCTTTTTTCAGGTCTTCAATGGCAGACTGGTATTGCTTTAGTTCCGGATCTGATTTGAGGCGTTTCTCATAGTTACTCTCCAGTTTACTAATCTGAGCACTGGTTACATCATTAGTTGGAGTAAAGCTGGTCGCACGTATCTGATCCCAAGGAAGTGCACTAGGCTGGGAACTTTCGCCAAATTCTTCTGCGCTATATCTGGAAGGCAACCCAATATCAGGCGATACACCCTTGTGCTGCGTACTGCTTCCGGTTACTCTGTAAAATTTAGCAATAGTCAGTTTTACCTGGCCCAGTTTGTCTTTTTCATCAGGCATAAATCGGTTCAAATCAATCAGGTTCTGCACAGTTCCTTTGCCATAGGTTTGTTCACCAATAATAATACCCCGCTTATAATCCTGAATAGCACCGGCAAAAATCTCGGAAGCTGACGCACTAAACCGGTTGATCATCACTGCCAGCGGACCAGTGTATACCACACCAGCGTCAGGATCTTTTCCTACATCAATCGAACCATTTGAATTACGTACCTGCACAACCGGCCCATCTTTAATAAACAAACCTGTTAACTCAATAGCTTCTGAGAGCGAACCGCCTCCATTAAATCTTAAATCGATGATTAAGCCATCTACTTTTTCAGTATTAAGTTCTTTTATGAGTTTACGGACATCTTTAGTAGTACTATTATAATCTTTATTTCCTTTCTGGGCAGCTTCAAAATCCATATAGAAAGAAGGAATAGTAATAACACCCATTTTATAAGGTTTGCCATTATGGGTAATAGGCACTACTTCTTTTTTGGCTTCGGCTTCCTCCAGTTTTACTTTGTCACGTACCAGTTTTATCTCTTTGGTAATCGCTGAAGTACCGGCATCAGCAGGAATAATCTGCAAACGTACAGTTGTGCCTTTAGGTCCACGGATTAGTTTAACAACTTCGTCAATACGCCAGCCGATTACATCTACCATTTTACCCGTTTCTCCCTGGGCTACGGCCACAATCTTATCGTCTTTCTGCAACAGTTTGCTTTTGAAAGCAGGACCACCAGCAATAATTTCAGCTACTTTGGTATAATCATTTTCCGTACGCAGTGATGCACCTATTCCTTCCAGAGATAAGCTCATGTCAATTTTAAAGTTATCGGAAGCAGCCGGAGAAAAATAAGAAGTATGGGGATCTACAGAGTTTGAGAAAGAATTCATATAGATTTCGAATACATCTTCGCTGGTAGATTTGGTAATGGCTTTTTGTTGATTCTCATACCGTTCTTTCAGCATTTTGCTGATTTCTTCGGTTTTTTTGCCACTTAACTTCAGATTAAGCGCCTGACTTTTAACCATTTTACGCCATTCTTCATTGGCTTCTGCTACTGTTTTTGGCCAGGGAGCTTTCTCACGGTCTGTTTCGTAATTCTCATCTACTGTAAAGTCAAAGGGTTTCTCCAGCAGTTGTGAAACGTAGGTCATACGCTCATCAAAACGGGTTTTGAAGATATTGAAGATCTGATATGCTGGTTCCAGTTCTCCCTTCTTAAGGTCATTATCAATTTCCTTGCGGTATTTTTCGAAATTAGCTACGTCTGAAGCCAGAAAGAAAACCTTACTGTTGTCAAGTGATTGAAGGTATTTATCTAATATAACAGACGACAAAGAATCATCCAGGTTTACCTTTCTGTAATGGCCCTGTGTCATGATCTGGGTTACCAGCATTTCTACTTTTGCCTGGCTTTGGTCAGGCCGCAGGTCCGCCATTACATTCGGTTGAGCCGTCGTATTTTTGGCAATTTGCTGTCCTGTTTTGGCTGTTTGCTGTGCTGAAAGCAATGAAATATTGGTTAACAGCACAAAAAAGAAAATCAGAGTTTTTTTCATTGGAAATGTATTTAATCCCACCATTCCGGCGTACCATTGTTTTCCCCGGTCACTTGCTTTTGTCTGTAGATATACTTGTGTTCCGTGAAGGTTAATGTACCTGGATATGGTTGCTATACGCAAAGTTTGTAAATAAAGATAGTTAAAATACCAATAAAATAGTTGAATTGTTCAATTAAAGGAAAATGGGGATGACAAATGGCTGTTCTCATGTACTATTTATTATCCTTATCAGTATAAACAAAAATGATACTAAAAATATTTCATTCAGTATCATTTAATTCCTTGAATAGTAGAAAGATTAAAATTGTTTTATGGCCTAGCCCTTAAGCAGGTTTACAACATACCAGTCAGCACTTTTACCTCCCACAAAGCCATTGATTTATCAGCATAGGCACCATTACCCTCGGTACATTGCTCATTTATTACAGCAATGGGAGCCGGCAAATTGAAAGGCGCTGTTTGCAAATTCAGAGTACGCCAGTCTCCGGTTATAATATCTTTGTTTTCTGTTCGGTCGGTGAATGTGGTAGTAAGAATATATTGAATATTGCTTGAAACAAGATTCTGGAAAACCTTTCGTATATCGTCAAAAGATAGATGTACCAGACAATCACGGCAGAAGATTAAATCCACCTCCGGCAAAGAATCCTTCGTAAGGTCTATTACCTGAAATTGCCTGGCGGGGCTGGTATAGGTCTGCTGATGATGGGTAATTAAAGAATTTACAATATCCGCGCCTATATACTGTTCCAATGGCAAATTCAGCTGGCTCATCCACAAAAAATCTCCACAGGGCAAATCAAGCATCGTTTTAATAGAATGGGCTGCAAGTAAAGAAGGCAATGCTTCGGCAACGGCTACCGTCTGTGCATAATCTGAACCGGCACCAGATACGGAGTCTGAACCCTGCCAGTGATTGGTTTCGAAAATAAAGGTAAAAACATCTTTTATTTCTTTAGTTACTCCTTTTTTTGATAGATCTTCAAAATAATTGGGGTCAAAGGGAATCCCAGACTGAGTTATTTCTTTTTTCATCGGGTGTATATATTACCGGGCAATATAGTATAATATCCTGCACAAAAACAATAGCGTAGTATTGAAACCGGTGTGAGATAAACGATTGATTTGTAAATAGATATTTTGTGAATTTACTTTTCAGACAGCGTAAGCTTACCTTGTTTTTTTTCTACTTTTTCGAGCACCCACTTTCCTACTTTCATACCTTGTTCTCTGCCCTGGTCAATGGCATCCATAAAATGTATACCACCATAAAAACGGGAAAGGCCTGCTTCTATGGCTGCCTCCTGAAATGAAGCAAATGTACGGGCATCTAATCCGTATTGTTCTTCTACGGTATCTGTATATTGAAAATTCTCGCCAAAATAGTGCGTTAAAATAACAGCAGAAGTGGTTGAAATGGTAGAATGGCCGCTTAAGTATTCCGGAAAAGGAGGCGTTTGCAAAAGTGGTTTCCAGGAAGGATCGATGTATTTGCGGATGGCTGTTTCCGGCCGAATCCGGTTGCTTCTGAATTTCTCATCCCAGCAGCTGATAAATCCATCCATTAATCCTATGGCTACTACTGTGTGAATTTTCATGGCTTTTTCGAAGCCGACATTTGCTTGCTTACAGGCAATTCCCGTTATTCCCAGCCAGTGGGCACCAGGCGAAATCTTTTTCATCCCCACCAGCATATGTCCGTTATCCTGTAAAGCAAAAGGATTACAATCCCAGAAGGCGGCTATTTTCCGATGTTCTTCACTCAGGTTAATGCCTTCCTTATAACATGCCAGCATCAACTTATAAAAATCAGATTGTTTATCAGATGAAAATACTACCGGCACAATCGGCTTAAACTGATCAGCTGAATTTAATGTAAATGACCGGATGGTATTGAAATAGGGTTCTACCGGGGCGAAAAAACCCGGAGGTGTTGGATACCAGCTTCCCTCCTGGGTAAGAGGAGTATATCTGGAAAAATTGCTGATTTTGTTGTATTTATCGGTTTTGGCATAGGCTATCACCTGCTTACTAATGGCTTGGGCATATTGTCGGGAACTCTCAATTATTTCATCCGAAAAGCCTTTTTTATGGCAGTCTGCTATTAATTTTTTCTCATACTCAGCAAGCGTATTTCCGGAGGGCTGCATCTTTTTTGCCGTTTCCATCATGGCTAATACAGCCGCTAACTGATAGGAATAATTTGTAATTGTATCCGGGCGCTTGATTTTAGGAAATTCCTGTAACACTCCATACATACTTTGATAGGCAGAATCATGCTGGGCGATTACTTCATACCCGGACAGGCAGGCATAGGAAAAAAAACGGGATGCCAGTGGAGGATTGGTTACATCATGTACCATCACCTTAGTCATCTCCTGAATGACTTCATTAATAGTATTTTCCTCTAATTCTGGTAATTTATCTGCTTCTGGTGTACAGGCATATGCAGACAGCAGTATTACGATATAGTATAGTATTCTTTTCACTGGCAATAGAGCGTATAAGGTTTACCAGGTTTTGATATTAAAATAACCATGTGTATAACTAATAAGCAATTTATGAAAATTACCAGCACATTTGAATACTCTTTCAATCTATCTTATTGCCTAGAGAAAATTGTAATTCATCTCATTAGGAATAATGTATCAAGAAGTGATGTTATAGTAGTAAGAAGTATCCTTATATCATCCCGTGGTTAATTGCAAATCGTACTAAAGCTCTGGTATTAGACAACCTGGTTTTTTTGAGCATATTTCTCCGGTGGGTGCTTATCGTAAATTCACTCACATTCAACTGCTCTGCTACCTCTTTTCTACTAAAACCTTCTGCCAGAAATTTAATGATTTCACGTTCCCGGCGGCTAAAAGGAATCTGAGATTTGAGATGTGTATCGGATCCATCCCAGACCAGAAAACCGTCGTGCTTGGTAGAAATAATGGCCGCTGATATCCCATTTTCTTTTTTCAAATGGGAAATATCACTTATTACTATCAATAGGAGTACAATATTTCCTGCATTATCTGTTTGTAGGGCAGTATTCTGTTGCAGCACCCGCTTATATGCTTCTTCCTTATTCTTAATTCGGAAGTCTACACTTGTTTTGTAATATTTCCTTTGCGAAACCGGCAGGGCCATCAGGAACTCCCATATTACCTTTGTTACTTCCATGTATTCTGTAATATCATCCGGATGAATTAAAGACAGGGTAAAGTGAAATCCTTTTATCACTAACTCCTCCGAAGTATAGCCAAGCATTTGTAAGCTGTTTCTACTCACATATACAAAGCTTGAGGTACGCATATCCATAATGATAGTGAGAGATGGACCAGCGTTTAGTACTATATCAAGAGCCGGATTATTACTTAGTAAAATTTGATAATCATTTGATTCTTGTTCAAAATTCTGAGATTCCCAAATTTCCAGTATCTCTGTATACGTTTTAGGAAGATTTTTATGTGTCATTTGGTTCTCTTCTAAAGGGTGGTCCGTTAAAAAATACCTAATTTTAGGTATTGCAACTACAAATTTATATTGTTATATTATGTATTAACAGGCCCGTAGGCTGCTATAAGAGAGATTCTGTAAACAAAAGAAAGAGTGAAAAATAATACTTTTCTTATACACACATATCGATTAAAATTGTACTATTTCATGAAGAGATTAGCAGTGATATCTGAACAGTAATTAATCAAAGATATGGCTTGATTCTTATGCTGAGAAATTAGTGAGAAAATGTAGCCCCTATACAAAAATTCGCTATTTAAATACCTGATAAGCTGACATTAAAAAATAAACCTGTCAGGTTTTACTCTAACAGGTTTGTGAATGGCAGAATCATATAGACTGGGACACTCAGATTTTCACTCGTTGGCCACTTCCGGCAGATTTATAGATGGCTTCTACAATGCGGATATCACGGAGTCCTTCTTCACCCGGAACCAGCATAGGTTTATGTTGCAAAATAGCCAGGGCATCATCATCCATTTGTTTGGCTTGCTGCCAGGGAATTTGGTATGGAAAGTTAATCTGTCCCAATGGGCTGCTTCCCTGTACACCGGCATACGCTGAATATGGCGACATTTTTATGTCCCCTTTCTGGCAGTTAATATTGAGATAGTTGATATTCTCCCCGAAACTGGTTTTAATATCTGCGATTAATCCACCTGGAAATTCAAGTTTTGCTTCCGTGGTTTCGTCGAGGCCGTTTTTATATATCTCTGGACGAGTGGTAGAAGTTTTTGCAGAAATTACAGCCAATGGCTCCGCACCGCTTCCTAACCTGGCTCCCTGAATCGCATATACCCCCATGTCATACAATACCCCACCTCCCATTTCTTTTTTCTGTTTCCAGTGGTCGGTACGGCCTTCAGTATATCCGGCTGCACAATTTACACTCTCAATTTTTCCGAGTAATCTGCCTTTAACAATATGGCGGTATTCCTGCGTGTTTGGTTCGTGCTGTAAACGGTAGCCGATAGCAAGCGATTTTTTGTTTTTCCGGCAGGCATCAATCATTTCCTGACATTCCTGAGCAGTAATAGCCATTGGTTTTTCGCACCACACCTCTTTGCCAGCGTTAGCCGCCCGTATTACATATTCTTTGTGCATGGAAGGTGGCAGCACAATATACACTACATCAATATCCGGATTATTAGAGATCTGATCGAAGTTCTGGTAATTGTAAATGTTCTTATCGGGAATATTGTGTTTTTTCTTCCAGGTTTCGGCTTTTTCAGGCGATCCGGTTACAATTCCTGCCAGATAACAACGTTTGGTTTGTTGTAAAGCAGGTGCTAGCAGGTCGGTACTGTAATAACCTAATCCTACCAGCGCTATTCCCAAGCGGTCTTTCTGTTGTAAGGTAGCCGAAAGCAAAGTATTTGGCGAAAATAAAGTGGCCGCACTACCTAAAGCCAGTGATTTAAGTACATTTCTGCGGGAAGTAGAGAGCATAACAATATGGTTTTGAGGTTTATTATAACAACGTAAGTGAAGAGTTATTCTGACAGAATTTACTTATAACTTATTATACTCCAATTTTAAATAGTATTCCGAAAATATATGAATTTTCAAGCTGAAAATAACTATCTGAACCAATTGCTTTATTAAATGCACAAAATGGGATTTGGAGCCAACACTTTATTAAACACCTATGGAATTTTCTGTAGAAATATGTACCTTGTTATAGCAGGCAGGTAAAAAACTAGCCTATAGGATTCTCACCTTTTCAAAATTTAATCGCTCCCATACCTATGACTATCATTTCCGGGTCAGAACTGTGGAATATCATTATCCTGGTAGGCGCTGTACAAGGATTTATTCTGAGTGTATTGCTTTTTTTTAGAAAACAACCCGGTAAAGTATCGAACCGATTGCTGGCCAGCCTCATTTTCCTGCTGGCTTTGGCCTGTTGCAATCTGTATATAACGGAGTCTGGTTTGTATGAGGATTATGTTTTTGTACAAATTCTGCAACAGGTATTTCCCTTTATTATCATCATGCCCATCGGGCCACTTATTTATTTTTACATCCAATCGCTTGTTAATTCAGATTTCCGGATGAATGCAATTCGATACCGACATTTTTATCCGGTAATTATTGATTTAGTACCCAGGTTGCTGGTCTGGATATTTTTAGCAGGTTTGCTAATAGGCATTTTTCAGATAGAAGAAGGCCCTGAATGGGGAGATTTTATTGATTCTTACAATACTTACTCAGATATTCCCAGATGGTTATCCATTACATTGTATGTATTGGTAACAAAAAGATTTCTAACAAATCTTTCGGAAGAAAAACAGAACACATCCGATTCAGATAGTCTTACTCAGGCAAGAATCAGGTGGATTCATCAGTTTTTACATGCATTTTTAGCATTTCAGGTAATCTGGTTTATTTTTCTGGTGCCTTATATCATTCCTTCTACCCGGGGATATTTATTGGATAACATGAGTTATTATCCTATTTATATTCCTCTAGCTATTCTTATTTACTGGCTTGCCTTTAAAGGCTATCTGCATACCCAATTAATTTCTTCTGAAACCGTAACCATACAGTTTCCACTATCATCTGGTCCTCAACAAATACCTGCTTCCACTTTGTCTTTTCCCAGGGAAGAGGCAGCTGCTTATATAGGTTCGCTGAAAAAAGCCATGCAGGAAGATAAATTGTATCTGGAACCTTCCTTGAATGTGCAGGCCGTGAGCAATCATACGCATATTCCTCCGAAAACCATTTCCTATATTTTAAATAACTATGAGAAAAAAAGCTTTAATGAATTTGTAAATGAATACCGGATTGCAGAAGTAAAAAGAAGGTTAGTTGAAAAAGCAAATGAACATTTAACTATTTCCGGCATTGCCCTGGATTGCGGATTTAATTCCCAAGCTACCTTTCAGCGGGCATTCAAAAGTGCAGTAGGTGTATCTCCCAAAGAATATCTTTCCCTTCAGCCACAAAAATCAGCATAATCTGTTCTCAAATCCGGATTTGAGTAGATTTATATCCTAATTTAGCCTTGTATTGCTCAAAATCAATCAGCCAGTCTTATGAGCAATTCTTTCAAATTTATAATTGCGCTGTATACATTTACAGTTTTTCTTGGAAATCCTGTATTTGCCCAGGAAAGCTACCTTACTATTTCAGGCAAAATCATTGATAAAGAAACTTCCCAGCCTGTTCCATTTGCCAATGTGGGAGTAAGCGGTAAAAGCATTGGTACAGTATCTAACCAGCAGGGAGAATTTATTTTCAAGATTCCTTCAGCTTATAAGCAGGATAGTTTAAAAGTATCCATTGTGGGGTATCAATCTTATACAAAAGCCATTATAAATATTCCAGATAAATTTCTGATCATACCTCTGCAGGTAGCAACCATAGAGCTGAATGAAGTGCAGGTAAAGGCGAAAGGCAAAACCGGCCTGGATATTTTTAAAGAAGCCATTGCTGCTATGCCATCCAATTATGATACATCTGCATTTCAGATGATGGCTTTTTACCGGGAAGATACCAGGCTGGAAGATTTCCAGATTACTTTTGTAGAATCGGTACTGGAGGTAAACCGGCCCTCTGTAGCGACCAGTGAAAGTTCAAATGACCAGATCAAAACCATAAAGGAACGCCGGAAGAAAATAGACCATTCCAAAGATCTGCGGTTTTACCTGATGCTAACCCTGGGCAGTGGCGCAAGAAATTCATTACGAAGCGGTGATTTCAGGCCGAATGCAGCCAAACATAAAAGAAGTATACTCAATAGCCGCAACTTTAAGCACTATGATTTTAAGGTTAACTCCATTATTTCGGATGGAGAACAGAAAATCTATGTAATACAGCTAGGCCCTAAAAAGAAAAATGGCAAAGCTTATCTTCAGGGCAAAATGTATGTAGATGTGGAGTCGCTGGCTTTTACCAAGTGGGAACTGGAATATACTCAAAAAGGGCTTGATATGGAGAATAGCCGCAATGCCTTACTTAAAAGTGTAATGGGTATGGTAACCAAATCTAGTATTAAATTCACAGATTTTAAAGAATCGTACCGCATGGACCAATACCAGGGAAAATGGTATTTGAAAGACGTACAGCGGCATTTTGAGGCCAGGGTAAATAGTAAAAGCCGTAATATGGAAAACGCAAAATGGCAAACTGATTTACTGGTAGCTGTTACTGATATTAAAAGAATGCAGGATTCTGTTATGGTTAAGGAGATAGTGTATACTTCTCATGATTCTCTCAGTCAAAAAGTAAAGAACGATGAATTCTGGGGTGATTTGAATATCATTCAATCGGCTGCATCGGATACCTCAGGCATTTTTGAAGAAAAAGTAGATACTACCCAAATAAAAGCAACTTCAAAATCCACGCAACTCAAGTATTCTAACCGGGACAATGGATTTACCAGGGCAGATACCCTGCGAGGTAAACTTACCCCCTTACGCACCTGTTATGATGTTACCTTTTATGACCTTGATGTAAAAGTAGATATTGATAATAAATTCATCAGCGGCAGCAATATAATCCGGTATCAGGTGATGGAGCCGTTTACAAAATTGCAGGTGGATTTATATGCCAATATGCAGATTCATAAAGTTTTATATAAAGGCAAAGAACTACCTTATACCAGAGAATTTAATGCTGTTTTTATTGACTTACCTGAGAAACAAGCCGTGAATAGCCAGCAAGAAATTAAAATTGAATATTCCGGTAAACCGCAAGAACCAAACTTTGCCATTCCGATGAATGGTGGTTTTTTGTGGAGTAAAGACAAAGATGGCAATCCATGGGTGCAAGCAGTTTGCCAGGGTTCTGGTGCCAGTTTGTGGTTTCCTAACAAAGATCATTTATCTGATGAGCCAGATAGTGTGAGAATAGCGGTTACAGTGCCTACCGGATTGATGAATATTTCCAATGGAAGGCTTCGCAAAACTACTAAATTGCCTGGCAATCAGACCAGATACGAATGGTTTGTGAGCTATCCCATCAATAATTATAATGTTACGCTCAATATCGGTAAATATGCCCATTTGCAGGATTTATATATTACTACAGATACGTTAACTATTGATTTTTATGTAATGCCATATAACCTGGAGAAAGGAAAAGTCATTTTTGACCGTATCAAACCTATGCTGGCGATGCTGGAAAATGCATATGGCAAATATCCCTTTCCCAGAGATGGCTTCACATTGATGGAATCCCTGTATCCGATGGAACACCAGAGTGCTGTTTCGTTTGGTAAACTGCCCGATGGCGACTTACTCGATTCCCTACAAGCACCGATGGGCCTTGTCTTGCATGAGGTAGCACATGAATGGTGGGGGAATAATATAAGCTGTAAAGATATAGCCGATATGTGGATACATGAAGCATTTGCCACCTATTCTGAAGGTTTACAAGTAAAGGCTTCATTTGGAGAACAAATGGAACTGGATTATATGGAAAGTTTACAAGAGAAAGTAGGTGGTAAAGAGCCCATTATTGGCGTATACGATGTAAACCATATTCACTATGATATCGGAGATATGTACGAAAAAGGAGCTTTGATGCTATATACTTTCAGACATGTATTAAATGATGATGTGCTCTGGTCAGACATTTTAAAAGGATTACAACGAGATTTCAGGTATAAAACAATTACTACTGATGATTTTGTCAAGTATATCAATAGCAAAACTAAAACCGATTATAGCTACTTTTTCGACCAGTATCTGAAAAATACTTCTCTTCCTACTCTAGTCCTGAAATATAGTATCAAAGGCGAAATACTTACCGTTTCTTATAAATGGGTAGCGGATGTAAAAGATTTCCGGATGCCTGTAAAAGTGACCAAAGCAAAAGATAAATTTGATTTTATCTATCCCACTTCTACCTGGAAAACCATTACTTTACCCAACATGACATCAGATGAATTTGAAGTGGATGAAACAAGATTTTTTATACATGTGGAAGAAGAGGAGCAGTAATCAAGTATATAGTATTAGAAAAGTCTTATGAGTAAATTAGGCATTGGTTTAGTAATAGCATTTTTACTAATTCTAACTTCATTGGGAATATGTTTTTCCATATTTAAAGCCACAGGATGGTTTTTATCGAATATTGATGGAAATAAGGCTAATATAAATTATACAAGCATCGTAAAAGAGTATTCTTTATTAAGAACTGAAAATTCTGTCTGCCTGAAATCAATAAACGGATATAAGCGGATTATACCAAATGTTGATAGTTTAAACTGGAATGATACAATAATTACAGGTTATAGTAAACAACAGTATTTTAAAATTCATACAGCTACGCATGAAATAAAATACTTTACAGCAAAGACTAATTTAATAAAATCTATTTATATAGTACCTCATCTTACCCTAAATGAAGTTCCTGGCATGAGATAATTCACCTCACTACATTCCCCAGAATACTGGCAATTTGTTTTTCGATTTCTTTGAGCTGCATATGAATCCGCATAATCGTTTCCTGTTCGGCAGATGACTGTGCTTTGGCCAGGTTTTTCATATTATCAGTAATTTTATCCTGCACAATGCGGTGCTTCAGACGAAGAATATTAGAATAGGCTACATGCGTAAGCATATCTTTTTCCTGCGGGATAAAAATCTGGAATTTGTCCAGCCAGTTTTCGCTTAGCTGATACTTCTGGCTAATTAGATTAATCGCCTCCGCCTGAATATCCGCATCCCAGTGACGGATAAAATATTCAGTTCCTACGATATGGCCCATTTGCAACTGCGCCCTGAAAATATCCAGAATTCGGTTATAGATAGGAGTTTGAAATTCAATTCCTTCTATTTCTGCCAGAAGGTAATTGCAAAGTTTATTATGCTCATCAATGGGCTGATCGGCATAACTAATCAGTAAGCGGATACTTTCCTGTTCCTGGTATACAATCGGGTTCTTTTTTGGCTCTTGAAATTCTACCGGCTCTTCTAAATCCAGTTCAGGCGGAGGCATTATGCCCTCCGGAAGATCGTATACCAGAGGTGGAGGCGAAGGAGGATTTGAGGCTGACTGGGTTTTTGCCATTTTCCCTTTTTTCTCTTTATCAGCCTGTTGTTTTTTGAGAATCTGGTTGCTTTCTACAATCAGCGTACCTTCATCCATTTGCAGCAGATTAGCCGTTTGCCTGAAAAATACCGCCCGTTTAATCGGATCAGGAATTTTGGTAATGCTTTCTACAATCTCTTTAATTATCCCTGCTTTCTTAAATGGGTCATTTGCCGCTTCTACTAAGTATAACTCTGTTTTGAATGTGATAAAATCTTTGCTATGCTGGCGGATGAATTCCTTAAAAGCCGTTGCCCCGATCTGCCGTACATAACTATCCGGATCGTTACCATCCGGGAAAACCACTACTTTCACGTTCAAACCTTCCTCCAGAATCATATCCGTACCCCGCAAAGAAGCTTTGATACCGGCTGCGTCTCCATCATATAATACCGTAACATTTTGGGTAAAGCGGCCTATTAACCGGATTTGTTCTAATGTAAGTGATGTTCCGGAAGAAGCTACCACATTATTAATTCCAGCCTGATGGAGGGAAATCACATCTGTATAACCTTCTACCAGAAAACAAGTATCCTCATTCCGGATGGCAGTTTTGGCCTGGAACATTCCATATAGAATATTACTTTTGTGATAAACTTCTGTTTCGGGCGAATTAAGGTATTTAGGCTGGTTTTTATCTGCTTTAAGAATACGGGCACCAAACGCAATTACTTTTCCGGATACATTGTGAATCGGAAAAATAACCCTGCCTCTGAAACGGTCAAATTGCTTTTCTTCTTTGCGGATAAGCAAGCCAGCTTTTTCAAGAATTTCCTGCTGATAGCCTTTGCTGATGGCATCTTTTGTAAAATGGTCCCAGGCATCGGTACTATAGCCAAGTTCGAAATCCTTGATGGTATTGTCTTTAAAGCCCCTTTCCTTGAAATAGCTTAAACCTACTGCCTGGCCTTCGTCGCTTTGCCAAAGCAGATTCTGGTAATAGTTTTTAGCGTAATTGAGTACAATGTATAGACTGTCTTTCTCATGCTGTTGCTGTAACTGCGTATCAGTGGGTGCCGCTTGCTCTTCTATTTCAATACCATATTTTTTGCCCAGATAACGTAACGCCTCTACATAACTCACGCCTTCAATATCCATTACAAATTTCACACTATCGCCGGATTTACCACATCCAAAACACTTATAGATCCCTTTTGCCGGAGACACCGAAAAAGAAGGCGTTTTCTCGTTATGAAAAGGGCAGCAAGCCATCAGATTTTGCCCTCTTTTTTTGAGTGTAACAAAATCTCCTACCACTTCTACAATATCTGCACTCTGTTGTATTTGCTGAACTACTTCATTACTGATTCTCATACTGGTAAATTATATAGCCTTCTCGTATTTTTTTGGTAAATTTGTGAGACGGAAAGCTTTTATTTTTGTTTATTGATTGAGCAGGATGTTAATTATTTTAAACGCTTTACTTTCTCTCCAGCCTGCTGATTTTTGATTTGCCTTGTTAACCAAAAGTAGCAATTTTTACCCAACGACCTCCCATAGACGCATGACTATTACCAAAGAAAATATTTTACAAGCACTCAGTACGGTAGAAGAACCAGATCTGAAAAAAGACCTGGTGACCCTGAATATGATCCGTAATATTGAAATTAGTGTAAATCAGGTAAGCTTTACAGTCGTACTCACTACTCCTGCTTGTCCTTTAAAAGAATTGATTCGTACTTCTTGTATAGAAGCTATTAAGAAGTATGTAAGCCCAACTATTCAAATCAATATTAACCTTACTGCTGATGTAACATCCACCAGAGTGGGTAATACACCTTTGTTGCCCGAAGTAAAAAATATCATTGCCATTGCTTCTGGAAAGGGGGTGTAGGAAAATCTACGGTTACAGCGAATCTGGCGGTAGCACTCCATAAGAGCGGCGCAAAAGTGGGAATTATTGATGCCGATATTTCCGGACCATCTATTCCTACTATGTTTGATGCGGAAAATATGCAGCCGATGGTTACTCAAAAAAATGGCAAAAACCTGATTGTTCCCGTTCGGCAATATGGCATTAAAATGATCTCTATCGGCTTTCTAACGCCAGCGGATAATGCCGTGGTTTGGCGGGGACCTATGGCAAGTTCGGCTTTAAAACAGTTTATTATGGATGCCGAATGGGGAGAACTGGATTATCTACTTATCGACCTTCCTCCAGGCACCAGCGATATTCACCTGACATTGGTACAAACGGTTCCGGTAACTGGTGCTATTATCGTTACTACCCCTCAAAAAGTAGCCTTAGCTGATGCCCGGAAAGGACTAGCCATGTTCCGCCAGCCACAGATCAATGTACCAGTTTTAGGAATTGTGGAAAATATGGCCTATTTCACGCCAGATGAATTGCCCGATAACAAATATTATATTTTTGGCAAAGGCGGAGGTCAGCAATTAGCTACTCAATATAGTGTTCCATTATTAGGACAAATACCTTTGGTACAAAGTATCCGGGAAGCAGGTGATTTTGGTAAACCAGCTGTGATGAGTGATGAAATAACTGCTGCTGCTTTTCATGCACTTGCCCAAAGCCTGGCACAGGAGGTTTCTATCCGGAATGCGAAATTAGAAAAAACAAAGCCAGTAGAAATAAAGGTTTAATTGTTTTCTTTTGTAAATTCACCTTTGTACAATTTTCTGACGGCAGTAAATTTTTTTAGTAAAATCCTGTTCTACTATAATCTGTAAGTGCAGATTCCAACAAATGACTATCCAAATTAACATGAATACGCTCCTTAATAATCCTGACCTTGTTTCCAAAGTTGAAAAAGCCCTCGATAGCATCCGGCCTTATCTGAATGCTGATGGAGGAAATGTGAAAATTCTGGAAATTACTGATGAAAAAGTAGTACGACTGGAACTGCTTGGTGCCTGTGGCTCATGCCCGATGTCTACCATGACGTTAAAAGCGGGAGTAGAAGAAGCCATCATTCGCTCAGTTCCTGAAATTACAGCTGTAGAAGCAGTTAATATCACTAATTATGGCGATCCCCATGCTCTGCTTCCAGACAATTTGTTTTAATTTTAACTTAATTAGGTAAGTATTGATAAATATTTTAACTTCTCATTAGAATCAAAATTGAGAAAACGATTATCAAATAAGTATTTTTGCCTATGCAAGTTTCCATTCACGAAGCCATTCAACTTACTGGCAGAAGTCAGGCCACCATTTATCGGTTGATCAAACATCCTGATAGTAAAGATTTTGTGAAGAAGTTAAATGATTCCTATACCATTGATAAAGAGTATCTCTTAAAGGTTTATCCTGCCCGTAATACTTCTTATAGCGATTCTCATTTGGATCAGGCAAGAATCAATGCTCATTATATTGATAATCCGCATGCAGATAAAATGATTGAAAGATCGCAGGGCGAACCAGAACTATTAATCAAGCAGGAAAGAGAAAGTGTGATTAAATTGATTCAGGAAAAAGATAAACGAATTGAAGATTTTCAGAAATCCATAGAATCAAAAAATTCAACGATTAATAAACTTGCCAGCCTATTAGATACTGCTCATACAAATCTTGCTCAACTTACGGAACGCACCCGGGAACAAAACATTATTATTCAATCTTTACAGGAAAAAGTATCCTACCAGTACAAATTACCTGAAGCTCCGACATCTGCTCAGAAAAAGAAAAACTCATCGACGGAACAATTACTTATGGGTGTGGCCATTGTTTCTGCTGCTGCACTGATCATATTCATCGTAATGATGATTTATGCATATGTGAGTAATTAATATTTTTTCTAACTATTTATTTGAAACTTTTTAAAATTACCCTTTCTCTATCTGCTTTCTGGTTGGGACTTGTTTTTATTATTGGTAGTTGTAAGCAAAAATTACCTTATCAATACGAAGAGATTTCTGAGGAATTAGAATTAAACTTTGCTTTCTCCTTAAAAAGAGGAATTCAGGATAAAAATGGAATTATTTTTTTTGTAGAAGCAGATATCTGCCTATTACCATAAAGAAAAGTTATGGAATACTAATATTATAAAAGCTTATGGTGGATTGATTATTGGTGAACCGGCAATCAGGTATATGAAAATACATAATGATGTAATAGAAATTGTTTTTGGAAAGCACTGTTCTGTACTTATTGAACCTAAAACAGGAAAGCCAGAGTTTACCGGGTGTGATTGATAATAAGTTTAGCCAATACTAATATTCATTCTAAAAACAATAGAAAGCCCCGACATTTTGTAATACCGGGGCTTTCTATTTAGAGGAATTCAAAAATCAATTAAAAAGTATACTTGTTTTCAGCAATCATATGATCAGCAATTCTGCGGCGGGTTTCTTTTGGATTGATAGGCACAATTTTAGTAAACCGCTTCAAACCCATCAACATTACCCGTTGTTCGTCTCCGTCAGCAAAAGAATTTATGGCGTTTTTACCAGCAATGTTAATTTTTTCTACAGCATCGTTCATGTATAATTTTGCCATATCTATCTGGTACGAGCATGCTTCCTGGCCTCTGGTACTTACTAATTTTTCGGTACGCAATAAAGCCGATTCTATCACATATACTTCGATCAGCATATCGGCAATGTTCATAATGATTTCCTGTTCGTGCGATAATTTTTGCAAAAACTTTTGAACGGCTGCGCCAGATACCATTAATACGGCTTTTTTCAGGTTTCTTAATACTTTTTTCTCAGCTGCAAATAATCCTTCTTCCTCTTCACCCATCTCCGGAATAGACATAATTTCTTTTGATACGGCCATAGCCGGACCCATCAGATCAAGTTCTCCTTTCATAGCCCGTTTCAAAATCATATCTATGGCCAGTAAGCGGTTAATTTCATTGGTGCCTTCAAAAATCCGGTTGATGCGAGCATCTCTATAGGCTCTGTCCATAGGTGCATCCGCCGAATAGCCCATACCCCCGTAAATCTGCACCCCTTCATCCACTACATAATCCAACACTTCTGAGCCATGCACTTTCATAATGGCACACTCGATGGCAAATTGTTCTACCCCTTTTAATTTTGCTTCCGCTTCCGGCATACCACCGGCAATGAATGCTTCAATCGTATCGTCAATATTTTGTCCAACCCGGTATGAGGCAGATTCTGTCACATAAATCTTGGTAGCCATTTCCCCTAGTTTATGCTTAATGGCACCAAATCTGGAAATGGAAATACCGAATTGTTTACGCTCATTGGCATAATTTACTGCATGGTTCACAACCCGTTTAGAAGCACCGATGGCAGCCGCACCTAGTTTAATACGGCCAATATTGAGAATATTTACTGCAATCTTGAATCCATTTTCCCGGCTGGATAGCAGGTTTTCAACTGGTACCTGGCAATCATTGAAGAAAATCTGCCTGGTAGAAGATCCCTTAATACCCATCTTCTTTTCTTCCTCATTCATGGTTATGCCACCAAATGCACGTTCCACAATAAAAGCAGACAAGTTTTTGTCATTATCTATCTTGGCAAATACAATATATACATCAGCAAAGCCACCATTGGTGATCCACATTTTTTGGCCATTTAGCACATAATGCTTTCCATCTGCACTCAATACGGCTTTGGTTTTACCGGAATTCGCATCTGAACCAGAATCTGGCTCTGTTAGACAATAGGCTGCTTTCCATTCGCCAGAAGCGAGCTTAGGCAAATACTTTGCTTTTTGTTCATCATTGCCATAATATAAAATCGGCAATGTTCCAATACCGGTATGTGCTGATAGTGCTACGGCAAATGAATGGCCAGCCCCAATTACATCTGTTACCAGCATCGAAGTATTAAAGTTCATACCAAAACCGCCATATTGCTCTGGGACAGAAGTGCCTAATAAACCCAGCTCGCCGGCTTTGTCCATAAGAGAAGGCATCAGGTCCGGATTTTTCATAGAATCTATTTCATCCAGGCGGGGATACACTTCCTTTTCCAGAAAATCCTGGCAGGTTTGAGCTACCATACGTTGCTCTTCTGAAAACTCTTCAGGAATAAATACCTGTTGAGCCTCCGTTTCTTTAATCAGAAATTCACCACCTTTTACTATTTTTTTTGCTATTGCTTCCATATGAATTTACGGGTTATGTAGAATATAATTTAGTCTATAAAAATTGCTTTCAGTCTGTTATGCATCGATTTTATCAGCAATTAGTAAACAATAAATTTATTTTTGTTTAACATTTTTTATAATAAATTAAACAAATCTAGAGTGTTTTAGTTAAAGAGCTAATAGTTGAATATAAACTTAAATTACTAACCTCTATGAAAAAACCTAAATTTTTAAACTGGCGTACCATGTTCTTTTTACTAATTGCGCCAATGGTATCATTTACTGCTTGCAATGACGATGATACAGATGCTACTCCAGAAAGAGCCAAAGTTTTAGTTGTACATGCTTCCCCTAGTGCCCCAGGTGTTGATTTATTAGTCGACAACACCAAGGTAAATACGGCCGCTTTAACTTTTCCAAACAATACTGGCTATTTAGATGTAAATGCTGGAGCCAGAAACTTCAAAGTAAATGTAACCGGAACTTCTACTACTGCCATTGAAGCTACGCCAACCTTAGTAGCCAATAAAAACTACTCCGTATTTGCTATCAATGCTGAGGCCAACAACTCTGGCACTACTTTCGAACCATTACTACTGGAAGATAATTTAACAACCCCTGCTTCCGGACAGGCACATGTACGTTTCATACACTTGTCGCCAGACGCACCTGCTGTTGATATTGTTAATGTTACTGGTGGCGCCAATACTATATTAATTCCAAACCGTGCTTATAAAAGTGCTACAGATTTTATTCCTTTACCTGCTGGTACATATGATTTAGCTGTACGGGTAGCCGGTACTCAAACTACTGCCTTATCTTTGCCAGGTGTAACCCTGGAAGCAGGTAAAATCCTGACTGTATTTGCCAGAGGATTTTTAAATCCACCTGCTGGAAACACTAATACTTTAGGCGCTCAGATCATCGATAATACTGCTGCAGCCGGACAATAATTTTTGTTGATCTTATGATACGCCTGATTGCCAGGCGTATCATATTTTATTAGTTTAATAATTCATAAATACCAGCTACCCCCTGTCCGCCTCCCACACAAGCAGTTACCATCCCATATTTCTTGTTTCTCCGGCGTAATTCATTGAATAGTTGTACAGAAAGCTTAGCACCAGTGCAACCTAATGGATGTCCCAAAGCGATAGCTCCCCCATTTACATTTACCTTCTCCAAATCCATATCCAGTTCACGCACCACTGCTAAAGCTTGTGCAGCAAAAGCTTCATTTAGTTCAACAAGATCAATCTGATTAAGTGACATACCAGCTTTTTTCAGTGCTACCGGAACAGCCTCTACGGGACCAATGCCCATATATTTTGGTTGGACTCCCCTAGCCGCATAACTAACCATTCTGGCAATGGGCTTCAGATTTAATTCTTTCACCATTCTTTCTGACATTAACATTACAAAAGCAGCTCCGTCAGAGGTTTGAGATGAATTCCCGGCGGTGATATTTCCCCGGTTAGAAAATACTGGCTTTAAAGAGGCTAATACTTCCATAGAGGTATCTGCTCTTGGACCTTCGTCAGTATCTACTATATATTCTTTTGTTTTCTTTTTGCCATTTTCATCCAGGTAGGTTTCCTTCACCGTTACAGGCACAATTTCCTCCTTGAACAATCCTTTACTAATAGCTTCTAGTGCTCTTGTATGGGAACGATAGGAAAAATCATCCTGATCCTGGCGGGAGACTTTGTATTTCTCTCCTACATTCTCAGCCGTATGCCCCATGCTGGTATAATAATCCGGCGTTTCATAAGCTATCTTATAATTCAAGGCTGTTTTCCATCCCATGGTTGGCACCAGTGACATAGACTCTGTTCCACCGGCGATGATACAATCAGCTAATCCTGAATGAATTTTAGCTGAGGCAATGGCAATAGCCTCTAACCCTGAGCCACAATACCGGTTAATGACCATGCCAGGCACATTTTGCGGCAATGACAAAAGTGAAATAATTCTTCCCATTTGCATGCCTTGTTCCGCTTCGGGTACGGCATTTCCCACGATTAGATCTTCAACCTTAGATGGATCAAATCCTGGGATGGAAGCGGTTAAATGTTTAATTACTTCGGCAGCCAGATCATCCGGACGGGTAAAACGGAAACCACCCCGGTTGGCTTTGCCTACTGCTGTTCTATATCCTGCTACAATATATGCATCCATGTATTTTGCTGTTTTGTTGTTACTACTATAACAAAATTTAGTTTCTCAATGGTTTTCCACCCTGCAATATGCTTTGAATTCTTTCCAGGGTTTTCTTTTCGCCAGTTAATGACAGGAAAGCTTCCCGTTCCAGATCAAGCAGATACTGTTCAGAAACCAGTTGAGGATAGGAGAGGTCACCCCCGCACATTACATAGGCTATTTTATTAGCAATTTTGGCATCATGCTCTGAAATATAGCGGCCAGTCAACATACCAAAGACACCAGTTTTAAATAAAGCCAACCCTGTTTTGCCCTGCACTTTAATATCTTTTCTGGGTAGCGGTTGCGTATAGCCTTGTTCAACTAAGTCCAGTACAGCAGTTTTGGCATCAGCAATCAGGCGGTTTCGGTTTAAGGTAATTTCATCACCTCTACGCAGAATGTGCATATCAAAAGCTTCCTGGGCTGATGTAGATACTTTTGCCTGGGCAATGTTCATAAAGGAATTCTGTAAAGCATTCAACTCCACATCGCCGGCTTCTATTCGGTCTGATACCCGTAAAGTCATTTCTTTAGTACCACCACCACCAGGAATTAAACCAACGCCTACTTCTACTAAACCAATATATGTTTCAGCAGCAGCCTGAACCCGGTCAGCATGCATCACCATTTCACAACCTCCACCCAGCGTCATGCCATGGGGTGCAACTACTACTGGGATAGATGAATATCGCACCCGCATAATGGTATTCTGGAACTGGCGGATCATAAAATCGATTTCGTCGTATTCCTGCTCGATGGCATACATAAATAGCATAGCCAGGTTAGCACCAGCAGAAAAATTTGCTCCGTCATTGCCAATTACTAAGCCTGCAAAATCTTTTTCAGCAACCGAAATTGATTTAATGATTCCTTCTACCACTTCTGAACCAAGCGTATTCATTTTAGAATGAAACTCCAGGTTAAGTACGCCATCACCAATGTCAAACAGGGTAGCACCTTTATTGCCCCATACTTTCTTGTTGGCTGCCCTCAGATTATCAAGAATAATAAAATCTTGTGTGCCTGGAATGGGTTTATAGCTTTTAGAAGGAATATCATAGTACTGTCGTTGTCCAGCTTCCACTTTGTAAAAAAACTCAAAACCATTTTGCAGCATTTCATAGACCCAGGCAGCTGGTTTTTTGCCGGCTTCTTCCATTAGGCCTACTACTTTTTTCACGCCAATGGCATCCCAGGTTTCAAATGGACCCATTTCCCAGGCAAATCCGGCAGAAACGGCTGCATCAATTCGGTAAAGTTCATCAGCAATTTCAGGAATACGATTGCTCACATACTGGAAAATATCCAAGAATGATCGTCTGTAAAACTCGCCGGCTTTGTCTTTTCCGGCTAACAATACTGCAAACCGATCTTTCAAATTCTCGATGCTTTTGGTAGCTTCAAGTGTTTCAAATTTGGATTTTTGCTGTGGACGGTATTCAAAGGTTTTCAGATCCAGAGACAGTATTTCTGACTGGCCGTCTGCACCTTTTACTTTCTTGTAAAATCCTTGTCCGGTTTTATCGCCCAGCCATTTGCGTTCCTGCATTTGCTGCACCATTTTGGGCAGTTGAAAACCATCTTTGGATTCATCACCGGACAGTCCTGCATATAAATTATTCGATACATTGATAGTTGTATCCAAACCTACAACATCCGACAAGCGGAAAGTGCCAGATTTAGGTCGGCCTACCACCGGACCGGTCAGTTTATCGACTTCCTCTACGGTTAAACCCATATCTTCTACAATTTGCAGGGTTTTCATCAGGGAATACACACCCACCCGGTTTGCAATAAAAGCAGGAGTGTCCTTCGCTAATACCGTGGTTTTGCCTAAATACAAATCTCCATAATGCATCAGAAAATCGACTACACTTTTATTTGTTTTCGGAGTAGGAATAATTTCTAATAATTTCAGATACCTGGGTGGATTAAAAAAGTGAGTGCCGCAAAAGTGTTTCTGAAAATCTTCACTTCTGCCTTCTGCCATCAGATGAATAGGAATACCGGAAGTATTAGATGTAACTAAGGTACCCGGCTTACGGAATTGTTCGACCTGGTCGTATATGATTTTTTTAATTTTCAGGTTTTCCACTACCACTTCCATCACCCAGTCGTAATTGACTATTTCCTTCATATTATCCTCGAAATTGCCAAGTTTAATGCGGCTTGCGAAGGATTTATGATACAAAGGGGCAGGATTTGATTTAAGGGTATTCTGGAAAGAATCTGTTACAAGCCGGTTCCTTACATTTTTATTGTCAAGTGTAAGTCCTTTTGCGGATTCAGCCGCATTTAATTCTTTTGGAACCATGTCGAGCAACAATACTTCTACTCCAATGTTTGCAAAATGGCAAGCTATTCGTGAACCCATGATGCCAGAACCTAAAACTGCAACTTTCTTTATAGTCCGTTTGCCTGTACTGGCTTTTGATTTTATTTCTTTTTCTGCAAAAGTTGTTTCCATATACGACTATTTTGTTGAATGTATGAGGAATAATTATTTTATGGCAAGTTGTGGAGTAGAAGGGTTCTGAATTTTTATGTCCGGTTTCTCATTGATCAGGCGATTGATTTCATCAATTACTTCAAAAAATACTTTCAGCTTATCTTCGGCGATATTTTTTCGGACTAAATAATTGAATGCTCTTACCGTTTGCCGGGCAATTTCCCTTTTTTCCTTACCCAGGTCTGTTAAGCGGATATTTACCCCTCGTTTATCTCTGACATTATTTACCCGGTAGATATAGCCTTTTTCCTCCATTGCTTTCAGCATTCTGGTAAGACTACGGGCCTCTAGGCCAAGCAAAGGGGCAATTTTTGTTGCTGGGGTTCCTTTGTCCATGTCAATATTTAAGAGCACAAACCCAATTGCCGTGGTCATATCATACTTAGCAGCTTGTACATTATACATCCGGGATATAGCATGCCAGGCAGCTTTAATGTTGTAATCAATCGTTTCATTGGCTTTCATTCACAGTCCTCCGATACAAATATGTTTTATAGTTACCTGCCTTATAGTATGATTCAAATGTAAATAAAAAATAGTATGCAAGCATAATATTTTAATAATTATTTTATATTTTTTATAGTATTAGTTAAATTAATATATAAACCGGAAACTACATAATTTCTTAATTACATCTCCAGCACGGTTGATCATAGGATATTCAGAATTTTCAATTAAACTTATCGGATTCTGTTTTTTTATTGCTTATGCTACATCACATCTGGATAATTTATCTATTGACTTTGGGCCATTTTCTGACTTCTGCGGAGATAGTTGACAAACCGCTTACAGGAAAAATTATCTGCATTGACCCAGGACATGGTGGTACAGCCGCTACCGATTCCTACCGGATAGGGCCTACCGGCGAACGGGAGGAATGGATAAACCTGAGAGTAGCTATGTTAGTAAAAGAAATGCTTGAGAAAAAAGGAGCCAAGGTAGTATTAACCCGTTCAGACGACAGTAATATTTCATTAGATGAACGGGTAAACCTGGCAAAAGAGAATAAAGCCCACATTTTTCTTTCTATTCATCACAATGCCACCGCCGACAGCACAGTTAACTTTCCTATTGTTTATTTTCATGGGAATGCTTCTGAAAACCAGGAAAGTGTAGCATTTGGAAAAGAAGTAATTCTACAGTTGCGTAAAGCACTTTTCACCAAAAATACGCCGGTGAGTCTGGTTTCTGACCATACTATTTTTCCTATGGCTGGTGCTAGAGTGTTGAGAGGAACCTATGGAATGCCAGCTATTCTTGCCGAAGCTTCTTTTTTCACTCATTCACCAGAAGAGCAACGTTTAAAAAACAGGGAATATAATCAGCGTGAAGCAATTGCATTTGTAAAAGCATTGGAGAATTATTTTGCAAAGCCGGCAACAACGGTTCTTCCCAAGAACAGCAGGGTGGAAGTGGTTCCGTTTAAGGTTTTTCAGGAAGCAGAGCGAATGAGCCCGATTGCTAAATTATGGCGGGAAGATATGGAAACAGGGAAAAAACTATTGCAAAAACAGGATTCAGCTTCCTTGCAACAAGCTTATGAGTATTTTACGCGTTCGGTACGTTCGTTTCCAGATTCCTATGTAGCAGAACAATGCCATCGTTTCCGGATTGAAATCTTAGAAAAAACAGGCAAAATGAGTGAAGCTATACAGGAGAAGCAGAGGTTAGCAGAATTTTATGTACCAGTAGAGTGAACAAACGTTTTCTGTAAAGAATTTGAATACAAACAAACTAGCACTTATCCATTGGAGCTAACAATTTCCGAAGAATTATGTACAGACTTCTGCTTATTAGTTTATTGTTATTTATAAATAGTGCTAAACTATATTGCCAATCTTCTAACATGAGTCTTCCAGCCATACAACAACAGATACAACATGAACTTAACAGCATTCCCGGAACTTTTGCACTTGCTTTTATCAATCCTGATAATCCAAAACAGCAATTATTGATAAATGCCAAAGAGGTATTTCATGCAGCAAGTACCATGAAAACCCCAGTGATGATAGAAGTATATAGACAATCTTCCCAAGGCAAGTTTTCTCTGCAGGATTCTATTCTGGTAAAAAATGAATTTAAAAGTATTGTAGATGGCAGCCTATATAGTATGAATATCAAAGATGACAGCGGCGAAGGGTTGTACAAGATGATTGGCAAAACGATGACTATCGAAGCCTTGGTATATGATATGATCACGTATAGCAGCAACCTGGCCACTAATATTCTGATTGATAAAGTGGGAGCAAAGAATGTGATGATTACCATGAAGGCACTGGGTGCAAACGATATTCAGGTATTACGTGGCGTAGAAGACAGTAAAGCATACCAGCAAGGACTCAATAATACAACAACAGCCTACGATCTGATGCTTATATTTCAAAAAATGGCTTTACATCAACTTGTAAATGCAGAAGTGGATCAGGCAATGATAAACGTATTGCTGGAACAAAAATTTAATGAGATCATTCCTGCAGCATTACCTAAATCAGTGAAAGTAGCTCACAAAACTGGTTCCATCACTGGTGTACAGCATGATACAGGCATTGTATACTTGCCGGATGGACGAAAATATGTGCTTGTCCTGCTCTCCAAAAATTTACAGGATTCCAAACAAGGCATTGCTATTTTGAGTAAAGTATCTGGAATAATATATAGATACATGATACAAAAATAAACTTTTCATCTCCCTTCCGCTCTCTTAATTTTTCTTGTCCTCTATCTTATATTCCCAAACTATCTGATTTTGGGTATAACATTCTATTTTTTTTCTCGTTTAAGGCTTTTTCTCAAACAAGATGTAATATTTATGCTCATTGTTGCATGAAACGGAGCAAAATATAAGTTTTTTATCAAACACTATATAAAATATTGCACGATTCTGTATGCATATAGCAAGTATAGCTATTTCCTCAACCAAGTAAAGTACAATAAAATATTCTTTAATATCCTGATTTTCCCGATAAAGTTAAAATCTACTAAAACTGAATATTATTCTGTTAAAAGCAGAAATTCATTTATTTCTTTAGGAATTTCGGTATGTAAGAAAAATATTTTATTTTTGATATTTGTTTTCAACAAAACTTAACCACCTAAACCAAATTAAGATGAAGAGAATTTTAATCATGAGTTTTATTTTGCTCGCTTTTGTAGCCTTCCAGCTGAAAGCCCAAGATAGAACGGTAACTGGAAAGGTAACTTCCGCAGATGACGGAACAGCGTTACCGGGCGTAAACGTAGTAGTAAAAGGCACTACTACTGGTACTACCACTAATACGGAGGGTAGTTATTCAATTAATGTTCCAGCAGACGCAACATTGGTATACAGCTTTATCGGCTTACAAACCCAGGAAGTTGTAGTAGGTAGTCGCTCAACAATAGATGTAAAACTGGCATCGGATGTACAAGCGCTTTCTGAGGTAGTCGTAACAGCATTAGGCGTAGTAAGAACTAAAAATGAATTGCCTTATGCAGCACAAAGTGTGGTAGGAGAAGAGTTAAGCCAGACCAGAACCTCTAATTTTGTCAGCAATTTATCGGGTAGAATTGCCGGGGTAAATATCAGCAACAGCAATACACTGGGTGGTTCTACAAACGTGGTGATCCGGGGAAACAAATCGCTTACCGGAAACAACCAGGCATTGTTTGTAATTGATGGTGTACCAGTTGATAACTCCAATACCAATACCAGCGGTCAGCAGCAAGGAACAGGTGGTTACGATTACGGGAATGCAGCCGCAGATATCAATCCGGATAATATTGCTTCTGTTACTGTATTAAAAGGAGCCGCTGCTACTGTGTTGTATGGATCAAGAGCGGCTAATGGGGCTGTAGTAATTACGACCAAAAAAGGCTCAAAAAATAAAGGCATTGGCGTTACAATTAATGCTGGTGTTACTACAGGTTTTGTTGATAAAAGTACTTTTGCCAAATATCAGAAAGAATATGGAGCTGGTTATGGCCCGTATTATGGTACCGACAATCCGTTTTTCTATGAAGAAGATATTAATGGAGATGGGCAACTTGACCTGATCGTTCCGGTAACGGAGGATGCTTCTTTCGGAGGAAAGTTCGATCCTAATTTACAGGTATATCACTGGGATGCTTTTGATCCAACTTCACCTAATTACCAGAAAACCAAACCCTGGGTAGGGGCTCAAAATGACCCGACTTCCTTCCTGCAAAATTCTGTATCTAACAACCAAAGCATATTTATTGATGGCGGAAGTGAGAAAGGCACATTTGTATTAGGATTCACCAGAAATGAAGATAAAGGTATTCTGCCGAATAGCAAGATCAACAAAAACATGGTGAATTTTAATGCCACCTATGATATTACCGATAAGCTGTCTGCCAATGCTTCTGTTAACTTTTCTCAAATTAATGGATTAGGCAGATATGGCACCGGCTATGACTCTAAAAACCTGATGGGAAATTTCCGGCAGTGGTGGCAAACCAACGTAGATGTTCAGGAGCAAAAAGATGCCTATTTCCGCACCAAAAGAAATATGACCTGGAACCAGTCTGGTGTAGGCTTAACAGGCCCAATATTCTGGGATAATCCCTACTGGACACGTTATGAAAACTATCAGAATGATAGCCGTTCCCGTTACTTTGGCTATGCTGGCTTAACCTATAAGTTTACCGACTGGTTGAGCTTAACTGGTAGAGCTGCCCTGGATTCTTATAATGAGTTACAGGAAGAAAGAATAGCCGTAGGAAGTATTGATGTATCTGAGTATGCCAGGTTCAACAGAAGTTTCCGGGAATACAACTATGATTTGTTGCTGAACTTTAATAAGGATTTAAGCGAATCGCTCAACCTGACTGGACTTATCGGAGGTAACATCCGGAAAACACAGATTGAATCTATCTCTGCTCAAACCAATGGTGGCCTGCTTATTCCTGGATTATATGGCTTATTGAATACAGCTAATCCGCTGGAAGCTCCAGTTGAGCAAGCGACTAATGTACAGGTAAATGGCGTATTTGCTAACTTAACTTTCGGTTTCAGAGACTTTTTATTCCTGGATCTGGCCGGACGGAGAGATCAATCCTCTACACTTCCAAAAGGAAATAATGCCTATTACTATCCTTCCGTTTCTTCCAGCCTTGTATTCTCTGAATTTACAAAGGAAAGTGTGCCATGGTTTACTTATGGAAAGCTGAGAGCCAACTATGCAGAGGTAGGTAATACCGCTCCAGCTTTATACATTCAGAATTATTATGATGTGCCCACTGGTATCAACGGAACACCTCTGGCTTCTGTAGAGAGCACCAAATACAATGAAAACTTGAAGCCGGAACGTACCAAAAGCTTTGAGATAGGAATTGAAACTTCATTCCTTGATGGAAGAACAGGTTTTGATGTAACATACTACAACCAGCGTTCAGTAGACCAGATTGTGCCACTGCCAGTATCCAGAGCAACAGGTTATGATTTTAAAGTAATCAACGCAGGGGAGATTGAGAACAAAGGATTTGAAGTATCTGCTTTTGTAACCCCAGTTAAAACGCCATCTTTCTCCTGGACATTAAACCTAAACTGGTCCAGAAACAGAAATAAGGTAAAAGAACTGGCTGAAACTAACAATCTGCAGTTAGGTTCTTTCCAGGGAGGTGTTTCCTTGAATGCAGCCTTAGGAGAACCTTATGGTACGCTTCGTGGCTCAAATTATGTATATCATGAGAATGGCCAGAGATTAGTTGATGAAGATGGATATTATGTAATTTCTCCTACTTCCAACGAGATCATAGGAGATGTGAATCCTGACTGGCAGGGTGGTATTTCCAATACGCTAAAATATAAGGGCATTGCACTTTCATTCCTGATCGATATCAAAAAAGGAGGTGATTTATTCTCATTAGACCAGTATTATGGTCTGGCAACCGGTTTATATCCAGAAACTGCCGGAAATAATGACCTGGGCAACCCTGTAAGAGATGCTGTGGCTGATGGTGGTGGTATTATATTCGAAGGCGTAAAAGAAGATGGTACGCCTAATACAACCCGAGTAGATGCCGTATATGGTACTTTTGGATACGATGTAAATCCGGCTGCTGCCTTTATATATGACGCTAGTTATGTGAAATTGAGAGAAGCTACTATAACCTATTCGTTACCTGAAAGTATTATTTCTAAAATTGCTCCTTTCAAAGGGGTTGATTTTTCAGTGGTGGGTAGAAACCTGTGGATCATTCACAAAAACATACCTTATGCTGATCCGGAAGCAGGCTTGAGTTCTGGTAATATTCAGGGCTACCAGAGTGGGGCTTATCCTACTACTAGAAACGTTGGGTTTAATGTTAGATTAAGATTTTAACTAAAAGAGAGATGAAAAAACTATTAATATATACTGTCCTCATTTTCGCAGCAGTTTCCTGTACAGATGAGCTAACCGATCTGAATGAGAATCCGAAGAAACCTGCGCAGGTTTCCTACCAGACCTTGTTCTCAAATGCCCAATTGGGACTTACTGATGCGGTAACAAGTTCAAACGTAAACTCTAACATTTTTAGATTAATTGTACAGCACTGGACGCAAACCACTTATCTGGATGAAACCAGATACAATTTGTCTACCAGGAATATTCCGCAGAACTTCTGGCATGCTTTGTACAGAGATGTATTGCAGGATTTACATGAATCTAAAAGATTGCTGCAAGCTGATCAGAGTGTGACCGATGCAGCCATGAAAGCCAATGAACTGGCTATGATTGAGGTGATGGAAGTATATACCTGGTCTGTATTGATGCTGACATTTGGTGATATACCTTATACAGCGGCGCTGGATATAAACAATATCCGTCCTGTATATGTAGACGATGCTACAGTTTTTAATGACCTGATCACCAGATTAGATGCTGCAATAACCTCTTTAGATGCTTCATCTGGTGGCTTTGAAAGTGCTGACTTAATTTATGGTGGCAATGTGGAAAACTGGGTAAGATTCGCTAATTCACTGAAATTAAAATTGGGGATGACCATAGCTGATGCTGATCCAGCCAAAGCTGCTACCATTGTAACGGCTGCTGCTCCTAATGTTTTCCAGTCCAACGAAGATAATGCCGTATTCGAATACTCAACTATTCCACCAAATACCAATCCGATCTGGGTTGATCTGGTGCAAAGCAAACGTCAAGATTTTGTGGCAGCAAACCGTATCGTGAATGTAATGGATAGCCTGAGCGATCCCAGAATAGATAATTTCTTCACGATTGATGATGACGTATCTGATGGTGATTATTCTGGTGGAAGACCAGGTTTTGGTAATTCTTATTTCACTTTCTCCAGAGTAGATACAGCTATTACTGAGGAAAATTTCCCTGGTTTATTACTAGATTACTCAGAAGTAGAATTTTATCTGGCAGAAGCAGCAGCAAGGGGTTTTGCTGTAGGTGGTACTGCTGCCGAGCATTATAACAATGCTATTACAGCTTCTATCTTATATTGGGGTGGAACTGAAGAGGAAGCTGCCGCTTATGTAGCCCAGCCAACTGTAAATTACCTGACCGCTGGTGGAGACTTCCGGGAGAAAATAGGGACGCAGAAATGGCTTGCATTATATAACCGTGGATTTGATGCATGGACAGAATGGAGAAGACTGGATTATCCTAAACTGACCAAGGCAAACAGAGCAGTTACCGACATTCCATTACGGTTTACATATCCGGTGAGTGAGCAAAATTTGAATACACCGAATTACAACCAGGCAGCCTCTGCTATTGGAAGTGATGTGGTAACAACAAAGCTGTTCTGGGATAAACTCTAATCATTTTTAATTAACTTCCTCCTTTGTAAGAAGGGATGCTTTAGCATGAGCAGATAATCTAAGCCAAATCGCTTAAATTTTTCTGCTCATGCTTTTTTATTACAATACTTTTTGCACTCTTGTGTTATATTCATAAAATTCAGCTTCATTTACCGGTTATAATAAAATCATAACTTTTCAATCTGTAATGGAGTAAATAGCCGAATCAAATTGATTTAACTACCTACATGAGCACCAAATTCACTTTACATAAAACTAAAAATCCTACCGACGAAGGCTGGCACCAGATCAGCGGCGCTATCAACAGCGACCAGATCATGGAAATTTCTGATACAGAAGGGCGCAAAGCCACTAGAGGACTTACTTCTGTACCCAGTCCGTTTGCAAGAATGCACTTGTTTTCCTCAGCTTTTGATATGGTCAACAAAGATGGCCATAACCAGGATTCAGTCTATCACCGGATGGTTTCTCAATGTCTGGATATGCTGGAATTGCTGTTCAACTATCAGGGTTACAAAAAAGCTAAAGCAAATTTAAGCATTACCAAATGGAGCCGGGACAACGAAATTCAGGCTTTGCTCAATAGTCCTCATACTAACCAGAGATTATTGGGAAAAACGCTGCAACTCTTTCTGGAACAGGAAGGAGATACGAATGCTTTCAGCAGCCTGAAAGATGTATATATTATCAAGTACGATTATCAGCTCATTGGCGGTTCTTCGCCACTCACCTTATTTTTCACCAATCCGGATCTGAAACCGATAGATCTGAAAACACCCAAAGGCGACCGGTATTTCGAGCGGAATGTGCCTTTGCATCAGCGTCACGAAGATTTTCAGGTATATTTATACAAACTATTTCGGAGTAATCCGGCATTGAAAAGAACCTGCCGAACGCTGTTTGAATATATTATTGAAAGCCGGGATGAATATGCCAGCCGGGAAATCAGAAATGCCTTACTGGATATAGATAATAATCAAACGACCGACCTGGCTTCAGAGTATGATTTTTTGCGGGATGATGAAAATAATATTGTTACCATCAATAGCGTAGAATTTATTCAGAAACGGCCTGAAACTGGTGGTATTGAAGCGAAGAGTGATTTTACAATTAACCAGAATCCGGCTAAAACCATTGTTGGCACAAAACCACTGGTATTAAAAAATGGGTTCGATAGGGCAGGCATGCAGTATATGGCTGGTCCCTGGCAATCCAATACGAAAGTGCCTCTGAAAGATGCCTTACCGCTTAATCAACGTGTACTTCCTGACACCCATACAGTTTATCCTTACCTCACCATTGGCGATTTTCTTGAAGACTATATCATTAAGTTGCCGTATGGCATCAATGAGAAATTTTTTGTAACCGGCAAACACAATGCAGCCCTTACGCAGGATAGAATCTTTCCCTACTTACTTCCTATTAACCGGCGTTATTTCGATTATTTCGATCTGGAAGATTTGCAGCGGCAAATCAGTTTTGAGATCAAGGAGTCTAGTCTGGCAGGCGAGCGGATTATTGTACGCTTGAATATTCCCATCCGGAAAGGAGAAATAAATTTCGAGAAAACCTATTATGCCAGGTTGCAGGATTACCCCACGCTGGAACGCAAAGAGGAAGATGGCGAAATCGTGAATTGCAAAGCAGGCCTGGGGATTTTCCCTTTCTACAAAGTGATGAACCAGCCGCAGTACAATAACTATTACAAACTGATGCTCATTGATGTGGATGACCGGGAAGATCTCATTAATGAAGAATACGATCTGAAGTTTTTCGCTGGCAATGCAGAAATTCAGCAAAATGTGAAGAAGAATTCCCGGCGTTCCAAAAAAGAAGAACTGATCGGTTCGTCCACCTATTACGAAGTAGACCGGCCTTTTGATTTTATTGAAATCTATCCACAAAAGCTCCGGCACAACGATATTAAAGGGCTTATTATTCCCAAATGGCGGCCAGTAAATGTAGGAGGAAAAGCATTTTCGTTTGCCATCGATTTTGGTACTACCAATACCCATGTTGCGTATGCAGACGACATCAATTCCATGCCTCGTCCATTTACCGTCGGTGAAGAAGATGTGCAGGTGGGTATGCTTAATAAACCAGCCGATATAGAATCAAGCGACAAAGCACTAATTGCTTCCAGATACAGCCGGGGTTTAAATAACCTGCGGGAAACACTCATTTTGCAGGAACGCGAATTTATTCCTTCCATCGTCGGCAATGAATTTGGCTCTAATTTCCGTTTCCCGGTTCGTACGGCGGTGAGTGAAACGGAGAATTTTAAAATAGAGCCAGCGGTTTTGCTGGGAAATATCAATGTAGCCTTCAGCTTTGAGAAAGAACGCCTGGACCGCAAAGCACCAGTAAAGACCAATCTGAAATGGCAATCGCAAATGGATGTGAAAGGGTTGCAACGCATTGAAGCATTTTTTAAGGAAATGTTGCTCCTCATTAAAAATAAGATCATTCTCAACAGTGGCGATCCGGCCAAATCCAGAATTGTATGGTTCTCGCCTTTGAGTATGAGTGATTTTCAGAAAGGAGAATTCCAGGAAACCTGGCAGCGGAATTTTGAAGCTATCTTCGGCAATCATGGTACACTTACACATATTACAGAATCGGTAGCGCCTTTTTACTTCTTGCGCCGCACCAATCAACTGGTGGCTGGAGAGAACATTATTAACATTGATATTGGTGGTGGAACCACCGATGTATTGCTGTTTGTAAATCAGCAGCCCAGGTTTGGTTCGTCTTTTAAATTTGGAGCCAATGCCATCTGGGGAGCCGGGTTTAATGCCCATGAATTTCATGACAAAAGCAATGGATTTTTACAGGCGTTTAAAAACCAGGCCAGAAAAGATAAAGCCAGTACACAAAAATCTACTTCGGCCAATGATAATATTGAGGAGTTCTATAATGATCTCATTCACTATGATACTGGTGGCGATATCACATTAGCTTCTTCAGATATTATTAGCTTTTTATTTAACTATGATGAGGAAGCCAGGCCGCAACTCAAATTCGGAGATTTTATCCGCAATGATAAACACCTGAAAATTATTCTGCTGCTCCATTATAGTGCGATTATTTACCACATTGCCCAGCTTATTAACTATGTTAAAAAGCACAAAGATCCGAATATTGTTATTCCAAGGTATTTTGTATTTAGTGGGAAAGGTAGCTTGTATATAAATGCCCTGGGTGGTGCAAGTGGAAAAGGGATAAAAGCACTTACCAAGTATATTCTGGAAAACGTATGTGGACCAGAAGGATTAAACATTCCTGCTAACTTTGAACTCATTCTGACTAAAGAGCCAAAAGAAGCTACTGCCAATGGCGGAGTACTTGCCAATCAGAATGGGACCGATCCTGATATTACTCACATTGTGCTGACTGGTGCAGAAGATACTGCTACTCCACAAACCAGGATTAAGTATGGCGAAATAAGCCGGGAATTACAGGAAAGTGTGCTTCAAAATACCCGCAAACTGCTGAGCCTGGTGCTGGACAATGAAGACCTGAATCTGAAGAATTATTTTGGCATTGATACTGATCTGGATGTAGTGAAACGAACGCTGGAACAACACTTGAAAGATGGCCTGCAGGAAGGATTAAGTGGATTTGTAAATAATAAAGAGCCGCTGGAGGAAAGTTTGTTTTTTTACCCATTCGTCCATAGCTTGGTAAATCTTTCCAAAGAACTCAATCACACCTACTATGCCTGAAAACAAAATAGCCTTATTTAAAACAATTTTTCCAGGGATTGCTGTCTTATATAAGCAGCGTATGATAGGGATTGCTATACAAATAGGGGTTCTATTCATTCCAGTTTCTTTAGCTGCTCAATCTTCCCAGGAAATTTTCAATCAGGCAGTAGACCGGTTTAATTTTGCTACCATGCAAGTTGTATTAGCCGATGATAAACAAAAACCAGAGGCAGGAAAGCTGGCAGCAAGGCTGGATGAGTTAAATTATAATACAGATTCACTACTTAAAGAGGTTATTAAAATATATGATCTTAATTCTAAAACACAGGAATTAAGCGTAAAAATAAACGGATTTAAATCAGCCTACAGTGTTAAAAAATCTATTGACAAGCAACTTAGCCAGGTAATTGACTTTATTGTTGAGGATCGTAAAAAGAAAAGCTATTTACCGCAGTTACAAGAAAAATTAGCCGATATTAGAAAAGAAGCGATTGAATTAGCAGATGAAAATAACCAGATGATGACCGCTTCTGCTTTGCAATCAAGTTCAGCCTCAAAACTTGTAAGTACCCAGCAAGCAGCATTTCCTGATTTTATGTCGATTGCTGTAATTATAATTGGGTTAATATCATTAGTGAATTTATGGTTTTATTATAGAATAATCCAAAGAAGACGAAATTCATCTGGCGAGAAAGATGATTATTATAAAACTGTCCGGCAATCCATTGATTTTGAGATATATCCTCGCCTGGAAAAGAATAATGAGAATCTTGAGAAAAAAATTGAGAATCTTCGTCAAGAGATAATGGCATTATTAAAAGAAAGCCATTCACAATTGCAAGAGCCTTTAATAGTAAAGCCTATTGTGACAGTTCCCCAAAAACCAGTTATAGAACAGAAAGTGACCGAACCAAAACCAGTAATGCCCCTCACAGTAGCGCAAACTAATATGCCAAAGGTGGTAAGTTTTCAGGTAGCGAAGCCTACACCACCGGAAGCACCTAAACCAGTGAAAAAATATGCTGATTATCCGAAGGAAAACGGTTTTGTTATTTCCCAATTGCAGGACATCAGCGATCGGCGCAGTATTTACGAAATTACCATCCTTGCCAACAGCGAACAAGCGTCTTTTTCTGTAGTAGATAATAAAGAACTGCACGAATATGCCATTCAGAACAGGGAAAGATTGCTGAAAGATGCCTGTGATTTTGAAATATCATCTTCTCAGCATACAAAAATAGAAGTGATAAAACCAGGAATGTTGCTTAAAAACGGCAATAGCTGGCAAATTATAGAAAAAGCAAAAATCAAGTTTGTGTAATGATGCCGATGGGTTTTGATGTTGTAACGTTGCTGGAGATACTGTGTATCGGGATTATTCTCATCTTACAGATTTACCAATACCGCCTGAATCTTTCAAAAATTAATCACCTGGAAGAAATCTATCCCGAAACAGGACTCGAAGTAGTTGATATTGAAGAAGCAGAAGGCCTTAAACTCATTAATCAGAATGGCAATTTTAACGAAGGTTTTGTACGCATTTTATCGGCTACTAATCTGTATCTGCAAAAAAACCGGGGTAACGCCGCTGATTTTAATATACTCCGGGATATTTCCGAACGGGAATCTGAAGCATTAGAAAATGAAATTGAATCTAATATTGCCTTGCCCTTATACATCGGGCTGATGGGTACTTTTGTAGGCGTAATTATTGGCCTACTGGAAATAACCTTTTTTGAAGAAATCAAAGATTCTTCTATTCAATCTTTTTTAGGTGGTGTACTTATAGGTATGGGCGGAAGCGCTTGTGGATTACTGCTTACTACTTTAGGCAACTACTATTTCAAGAAAGCACGGCTTTCCCGCGACCGTAACAAAAATAATTATTATACTTTTCTACAGGCAGAACTCTTGCCTTCGCTTACTTCTGATATGGCGGCTAGTCTTTCCAGTTTAAAGAATAATCTGGATGCTTTTAACCAGGAGTTTTCTGAAAATATAAGCTCATTCAAAGGAACGGTTTCCGGCATTACTCAAAACTTGTCTTTGCAAAAAGAGTTTCTGGAAACCCTGCAGCGGGGAAGTTACCAGCAGATTGTCCAAGCCAATGTAGAAGTGTTCAGCAAAATAGAAAAAAGCCTGCCAGTGCTCGAACAGTTCATTCGTTCTATTGGAGAAGCTAATATTCTAACTGAACAAGCGAAGAGTTCATTTTCTGCCATCAAGCAGATTATGGATGATCTCCGTGGCTTCCGGGAGGGAATACAGGGATTAGGAAAATACATGCAGGAAAATGACAACCTGATAGAAAAACAAGTGCGCTACCTGAATTCGTATATTCAAACCGCTGGCCAGGCTACTGATCATATGGGCAAACACTTTGATAAAGTGGATGATGCCGTTACCCGATTTGTAGAAAAACGCATTCAGACTCTTATGGAAGATTCCCGGAAAGCAGCCGTACAGATTGAGGATTATTTTGCTCGTATGCGGGAAGACAATATTCATATTGCCTTAGCTAAGCAGATAGATTCCTTGAAAACAGAGATTCAAAAAGTGGGAAATGGCAAACCAGCAACTCCTCAACTCCCAAATCTGCATCCGCTGGCACCCAAACAAGATGCTGTCAAAACTGTTGTGAATAATTCGCCAGCAATTCCAGTCATTAAAAATGAATTTATTAACTCTCCGGCTTTCAAAATATTTGTATACGTAAGCACTGCTTTTTATGCCATTGCATTGGCGGCTTTCATAGGCTTTATAATGGCCAGGTTTTTCAATAACTAGTTAAGGAATCCGATCATCTGATGTTCACAGTGCCTTGTAAGGTGCCATCACTTTTCCACAGTTTAGAACCGTTTTTTTCATTCTCCGTTACAAAGAAAAGTACACCATTTGCATTAGTCAGTTGCCGGGGGGAAGAACTGCCATTACCGGATTTTATATCTTTTACTAATTTTGTTCCTGCCGTTGTACCATCACTTTTCCATAATTCATTACCATATGTGCTGTTCTTAATGGTAAAAAACAACTTATTACCTGCGGATTTAATCGACTCAACATAGGAATTAAACTCATTTGTAACCGGACCTAAGTCCTTGACTGCTACCGTACCGGAAGCAGTCCCATTACTTTTCCACAGCTCATTTTTTTCTATATTTCCCTTAGTAGAAGAAATAATAAAATACAATACACCATTCAAATCATGCATACCCCGGAAATTTGTACTTGCTGAATAATAATCTGATCCCTGGGTGATATCTTTCACCAAAATGGTTCCTGCATTTGTTCCATCACTCTTCCACAATTCTCTGCCATTTTCTTTACTTCCATACGTGAAATACAACATACCCCCTGAACTTGTTAATTTCAGTGGGTGATAAATGAATTCCTGATTAGAAAATTGGTTATTAGTAAATCCATCTTTTACTAGTACTGTGCCTGTTGCTGTTCCATCACTTTTCCATAGTTGTTTGCCTGAAGCGCTAAAAAAATATAGCAAGTTATTCACATTCACTAGTTCAGGCGAAAGTCTGGAATTACTATTCGGTGAAACAGCCACTTCAATACCTTTCTTTACCTCAATAGTACCTGTTACCGTACCATTGCTTTTCCACAAATCATAACTAAGCGAACTATTATTTGCAGTAAAAAATAGCGTTTTCCCAACAGCAACAAGTGTAATGGCAACCTGATTCAGCTGGTATTGCTCGGGAGAGGGTGCAAGTGAAACATCTTTTAATTTAACTGTGCCTGCTGATGTTCCATCGCTTTTCCACAATTCAAACCTCTCGCGGGTAATATTTACTGTAAAGAATAAGGTGCCATTTACATTGGTAAAATTCATAGGGTTAGAGCTGGTAACGCCAGAAAAAATATCTTTTACCAAAAAAGTACCACTACTTGTTCCATCGCTTTTCCATAATTCCCGGCCAGACCCTTTATCAAAGCCTGAAAAATAGATAATATTATTAATAGCGGTTAAGCTTTGTGGTAACAATGAATTAGCTTGGGCAAAACCCTGATTGTGAATCGAAATAACGAGGCCACATATCAGAGTAAAATGATATGCTTGTTTACTCCACAATAGATTTAAAGATAATTTCATACAGGATCTTGAGGTTTTGGTCAAATTAGGGAAATGTTATTAAATATTGAGAATAGACTTATTCTATTGTAAATGGACTGAAAATTATGTCAACTTAGTACAAGGTAAAATGTTAATAACTATTACCTATGATCGGCTCGATTTTATACTCAAACAATAAAAGATTGTAAAAATTACGTGTAAAATTCTATGTTGGAAATAATTCTACTAAGCTGGCTGTAAATGAGGCTACAATTTAATCAGTATAATTAAACTACTCAATACCTAAAATTAGGTATTTTTTGTTTTTAGTCTTAGATATTTGTCTAAATAAGAAGCCAATCAAATGGGTAAAGACAATACTATTGAGAAGTTAGTATTAAAAATACCTAATTTTAGGTATTGTTTCTTTTATTAAAAGACTATTATTTTACAATTCTGTCCAGCTATCTGTAAGAATAAAACTTTCTTGTAATCCTATTTAAGCAACATCTCCTTCAGGAGGTTATTTCTTATTCTTACTACCGATTAAATGGTCTTTTCGAGCTTTTTGCTAATTACTATGTTTAAACAAATACATGGGAAACATGATAAAGTATTTCATATTATTATCAGAGATTTCTTCTTTCTAACAGTTTTTGTTTTAATTTCTTCTACTGGTCAACTTTTTGCCCAATCAGGCTTGCATCATTCTCAACACGAACTTGATTTATGGAGACAAAGGAAAAACGAAGGGCCGTATAAAATTATTCCATCTAAAAGCCTAACTGGTGTAACAGTGTATGAAGGAGGCTGGGAGGGTTTGTTACGAAATAAAAATCACTTTTTAGCTAATCCTACTCAAGCCAGATGGATTGTTTCTCCTTTTCCTCCGTTGAAAACATCAAATACTCCCCCGCTGAAAGCATCTAAAAGAATGTGTGATGCAGCTTTCGTAGCCCTGGTTGAAAATGATGTTGCACTAGCCAATCTGGTACGTGATCATCTGCTTTGGCAGGCACAAGAACTTACTACAGATTTTAACAATACTACTGCCTGGCAGCGTACCTATAATCATATTGGTGAAACAGAGCCGAATCTTATGGGGAGTAACTGGAGCCTAAGCCATGTATATGCCTACGATTTTATAAAAGATATAGCAGAGTTTACTCCAGAACAAAAAAATAGCATACACAACTGGCTTCAGGGTATGGGTATGTATTATATGACTGTGGCAAGAGCCGCTTTAGACCTGCTATTTATCAATCCCTATAATGAAGATTACAACTTGTCTAGTTATGCCAGATCAGTATATAATAACAATCCTGGTGTAATTAAAACACATGCGAATGGAAATGTTATACAAAGTTTGCATAAATTTTATAACAACCGGCGATACAGTTTAATCAGATGCGCATCTATGGTTGGGATATTATTAAATAATTCATTCCTTAAGGATAGGGCTGCCCGGTGTTTTAAAGAGTATTTTAAGTTTGGAATGTTTCCGGATGGGTATGTAGCGGATTATGAAAAAGCGTTTGATGGCAGTGGCGCTCCAACAGATTCTAACCTGGGATGGAAATATTCTATTGTTCCTTTAGCTACCCTAACTGAGATTGCTGATGCCTTTGCCCGGACTGGCGATGTAAGCCTTTTTAAATATCAAACATCTCAAGGAGCATTAGGCTCAGAGGGAGGAACAAAAAGCTTATATAAAGGTATCGTTACTTTCTGTAAACATGTAGACGGCCAGACAGCCTTTGATGATGGCGCTACGCTTCATTACCAGGATGGTTTTCTGAATGATGCGACCAGGATTATCAATACTAATAATGCATACAACCGGGACACACGCTTTACCAGTTTTCATGATATTGTAGCTGCAATGGCTAATCTTTTCTATAAAGACAACTATGTACGGGGCACCTATATGAGACAAAACCCGGGTGCGCCTCCGTTTAATACAGCTGACGTTACAGTACAGATAGGCGGGTCGGACAATATTGAAATATGGGGTGGCGGTTTTGATGGGATGGCTGATATGTTATTTATGTATGGACAAATGGAATCTACATACAATCCATATACAGTTGTTGCGCTCAGTTCACCAGCAGATCAATCGATTTTTACTTCAGATAACAATATAATAATTGAAGCTACTGCTACTGCTCCTAATACTTCAATAAGTAAAGTGGAATTTTATAATGGGGCAACCAAACTGGGAGAATCCCTAAGTAGTCCCTATACTTTTACATGGCCAAATCCACCAGCAGGCAATTATACGCTTACTGCCAGGGCAATAGATGATATGGGTGCAATAGCTTATTCATCCAGTGTAGAAATTACAGTGAAACTACCTAATCAGGCACCCAATGTAAGTATTCATTCACCTCTGTCAGGCACAAATTTTATCACACCTGCTGTTATTACCATTGAAGCTACTGCAGACGACATAGATGGTACAGTAAGTAAAGTAGAATTTTTTGAAGGCACAACACTATTAGGAGAAGATACAGATGGCAGTAATGGATGGACATATAACTGGACTAATGCTACTATAGGACTTTATACCCTCATTGCAAAAGTTACAGATAATGAGGAAAAATCAGCTACATCTGGTGAGTTAAGTATCCGTATAAAGGCACCTAATCAGTTACCAATAGTAAATGCAGGCGATGATCAGTCAATAAACCTGTCTGTTAATAGTATATCCATTACCGGAACGGCTAGTGATTCTGATGGTATGATAGCGACTTATGCATGGACCAAACAAAGCGGACCTGAAGTTAGTATGAGCGGAATAAGTTCGGAAACCCTACAAATCAACGACTTAATACCGGGTGCATATGTGTTCAGACTTACAGTAACTGATAATGAGGATGCAATCTCATTTGATGAAGTTTCTATACTAGTAAATGCAGCTCCTGCAATATCTATCACAGCTCCTGCAAACAATTCTGCCTTTATTGACCCTGCCTCTGTTACAATCACAGTTAATGCATCAGACACAGATGGAGAAATCACCAAAGTAGAGTTCTATAACGGTACCACCAGGCTGGGAGAAGATGTAGAGGCTCCATATAGTTATACCTGGACAAATGTTGGCGTGAATACTTATTCTATAACAGCCAAAGCCACGGACAATAGAGGTGCCGTTACAAATTCCGGCGCAATAAGTATTCTGGTAAATCCAGCTCCTGTTAACCAGCCTCCTGTAGCTAATGCAGGCGCAGACATTACGCTTACACTACCTACTAACAATGTTACATTGCTGGGCACAGCCGCTGATCCTGATGGTAATACAACTATTGCCTCCACCGTATGGACTAAACTAAGCGGCCCAGCAGCCACAATAAGCGGCGCAAGCACAACTTCACTTACTTTAACGAATCTGGTAGAAGGAACATACGTTTTCAGACTTACTGTAAGTGATAACGCCTCACCCGCTCTTACACATTTTGACGAAGCTACAGTACTAGTAAAACCCGCCCCTGTAAGTCAATCAGTAGCAAGTTTCAGTTTGATAAATGCTGATACAGAGCAGCCTATTAAAACTTTAGTAGTTGGAGAACAGCTAAATCTGGCAACCTTATCTACCAAAAACCTTAACATCAGAGCTAATACTAACCCTGCTTCAGTAGGAAGTGTAGTGTTTAATTTAACCGGAGCGCAAAGCAAATCTTTTATAGATTCAGGTTTACCCTATGCCTTGTATGGAGATGTTTTAGGAAATTATAATGCATGGACTCCAGTCGTCGGAAGTTATACGCTTGCTGCAACTCCTTATTCGGCTTCAAATGGCAGTGGCACTAAAGGGACAGGCATGTCTATTTCTTTTTCTGTAGTTAACATACCCCCTCCATGTTCGGCAAGTGGAAAGATCTTACGGGAATACTGGGCAAATATTTCAGGTACTTCTCTAACAGCTATACCTTTAACTAAAACACCTACCTCTACTTCACAGCTATCAACTTTCGAAGCGCCTTCCAACGTAGCTAATAACTATGGGCAACGGATAAGAGGCTATATTTGCGCTCCAGCAACCGGAAGTTATACATTCTATATTGCCTCAGATGACAACAGTGAGCTATATTTAAGTACAGATGATAATCCGGTGAATAAAAAAAGAATAGCTTCCGTAACAGGAAATACAAATGTAAAGCAATGGACTAAATATAGTTCTCAGAAATCTGCTTCAGTAACCCTGCAGGCGGGAAGAAGATACTATATAGAAGCTTTACATAAAGAAGGCACTGGAAATGATAATCTGGCCGTAGGCTGGATACGCCCTGGCTCTTCATCTATAGCAGTGATACCAGGTTCTGTATTGTCACCTTTTATTAATAGCGTTGCGCGAATTGATATTTCAGAAGGAGAATCAGCAAGAATAGCACCTACAGTATACCCTAACCCTTTTGAAGAGGAAATAACAGTAAATCTGGAAGGTAATGAAGACCGAAAAGCTACAATAACTGTATTAGATGTATTAGGTAAGGTATATTATTTTAATACTATATCATTAAGCAAAGGAAACAACAGGATAGCTATTCATTTATCTAGTAGCAAGCTAAAAGCTGGCTTTTACTTTTTAAAAATACAGACTGCAATTGTTGAGGAAAGAGTTATTAAATTAATAAAGAAATAACTATAACTATGATTGAAAACATTTTCTGAATAAAATTGGTAGCTTATCTTTTCATTAGATAAAGTGCCAATTTTTTTAACCTGTAAAAGGGTTAGGTCAATCTCGCAATTGCTATAAAGTATGTCTGTTTGGAGATAACCACTCCATATAAAGGGAATATTGACTTTGAAGATATAGCTAACAGATTACAAATCTTATCAAAGGTATCTGTAGAAATGTAAGATGCTGATTTTTAGTCAGATACTATAAACCGGCATTGATCAACTGATAATAATTTAATGTTATAATGTTTACATCTAAGTCGTTTTCTTTGACTTGTCTTGTTTCTCTTTCTTCTTCAGAAACTTTCCATCTGCATCAAAAGTAAGTTCAGTTTCGGCCTTGTCCTTTTTTAGTTTTACTTCATAAGTATTTTTAGAAGCCGTATTCTCCTCTTTAAAGGTAACATGGTCTACTTTGTGGCTGCCATAGTTTTTCTTCAGGTATTCTGAAACTAGAGCTGGCAAAGCACTGGTTTCAATTCGTTTTTGCGAAGAATCCCAGGAGCCATCTGACAAAAATTTGGCCTCTGCTTTTTTACCCGACAGTTTAAAGTCAACTTCATATTTGCCACTTTTGTTCTTCTTCCATTTTGCTTCAGCTGCCTGTGGGAATTTAGTTTTATAGGTACTTACAACCGCAGCTGGCACCTCAGTTTCTGCCATATCCTGGGCAACAGCGAAAGGGCTTACGAAAAAAATAATTAGGAATACTATCAGATTTTTGTGCATAGTATTGTGTGTTCAGATGAATGTATAAGGTAAAAATACTGATTAAAATTAATCTTTATTTACTAGCAACCAACATAATAATTGTGCGTATTAATATTGTTTGATAATCATATTTTTATCAAATGGCGAGGTGGGTGAGATCAATATAATAAAATTATAGCCTGTTGTAAGCAAACTTATAACAGGTTTTTCTCATTTACTTTCTGAAAGTACACAAATCCAATATAAGCTTATAGTTTGTTAATAGGCTTTACTTGCATTTATTTATAGAATAATTTTTGCTGAATGATCAGGTCATTTTTAGAAATAAAGACAATCGGAAAAGATGCAATAAATCAGAAGATTACAATCAACCAGCTCATAAATATCTTAATAAAATAGCAGCAGTCTAGTTTTTCATCAGATTATCTTTTGTGCGCCTATGATTGTTTTAGAAGCCCAAAAGTAGAATGCGCAGTAGTTCTAGCGGCTAAAGGAATCATTCACCAGCAGATAAGGCAGCTTGTTCTCAATTAAGGGCAGTATGAATTCTTTCATCTTTTCTGACTTGAAAAACAGGGTTAAATACTTACCCGATAAAGTCATTTTCTGTGAAATGGATACAAATCTATTTCTTAGTGACTGATGTTTTTTAATATCTTCTGCTCTTATTATAATTTTCATCCTGGCGACAATTTTGTAAATTGCTATTCTGCTATAAATAATTACGAAGATATAAACGTTTATAAATCAAAAAGGTATAAATAATTTCCAAAAAAACTCATCTTAAATAAACCTATTAGCTGCTGATTTGTTATAAATATTATGAACACATTACAAATACTTTTAGTCGAAGATAATCCTGGTGACATTCGTCTTACAAAAGAAGCTTTAAAACAATACGAAGCAAAAACTACTCTACAAGTTGTAACTGATGGCGAGCAAGCCCTGCGTTATCTTAACAAAGAAGGCGAATTTAATCAAGCTACTACCCCGATATATTGCTTCTTGATTTAAACTTGCCTAAGAAAAATGGCTTCGAAGTTCTGGAAACCATGCGCAAAGATGAAGGCTTGAAACATATTCCTGTAATTGTGCTTACTACCTCTGTATCAGAAGAAGATATTCTGCGTACCCATCATGCCAATGCCAATTGCTACATTAGCAAACCTTTTGATTTTCCTCAGTTTATAACAGCGATACAGATTATCAAACAGTTTAACCTGACTCCCCTTAAAGTAACTGACGACATTTAACTCTATAGTAATATAAACTTATTGTTAGGTTCGACATCAGGTTTATACCTTATTAGTTCTACGCATAAAGGAATAATTTGCCCGGATTATTCCTTTATGGGATATACCTTTTCTAATTACTTCCCTCCTACTTACTCGTTCCCTTTTTATTAATTTTTTACTGATATCAAGTCAAACAAATAGTATTTGTGAGATAAATAGTTAGCTGCTATTATATAGATTTTACTTTATCAGAATGGTACTTTTATATAAGTAATAAACGTATATTTTTTCTTACATCAATTTTTTAGCAAAGGATTTACTACTGATAAAAAATTTGATAATCCCCGGTTATACATACATTTTTTACTTTATAGGATCAATTTTCTTAATTCTTTATCTTAAAAAGCCTTTAATTTCTCATTGTTAGACAAAATACAGTCATAATTTGATAATAAACAGTGAGACTTTGTAATAAATTATGATGATAATTGTATGTATTTTCCAAGTTTATTTGTAATAAAAATGAGAAAGCTAAATTATTTTCTGGTTTTCATGATTTTAGTAGTGAGTAATTGTACTAAAAAAACATACTCAGATCTAAATTCACAGGCTTCCCAAAGTACAGCAAAGGCTGAGGGCAAAGCAAGGCGGACCGAAATCCTATTTTTGGGAGACAATGGGCACCACCGGCCTATCGAACGCATACCTTCATTGATGGCAGCGCTGGGGAATAAAGGTATTAACTTCACCTATACCGATAAGCTGGAAGACCTTAATGCTGCTACACTGGCCAAATACGATGGCCTGTTGGTTTATGCCAACTGGGACAGTATTCCTGCCGCACCAGAAAAAGCACTACTAGATTATGTAAACAGTGGAAAAGCATTAATTGCTGTGCATTGTGCTTCGTATTGTTTCCGTAATTCGTCCGAATATGTGAAAATGGTAGGCGGACAGTTCTGGCGGCATAAAATGGATACTATTCAGGCTACGATCACCCAGGCCAATCATCCGGTTATGGCTGGAGTCAAACCAATTGCGACCCTGGACGAAACCTATCTTCATAGCCAGTTACAGGCCGATAATAATGTGCTGATGGAACGTCAGATTGAAGCAGAGCAGGCTAGCGATAAACCCGGTCAGAAAACAGAGCCTTATACCTGGACTCGCTCATATGGCAATGGAAGAGTGTTTTATACTGCTTATGGGCACGACGAACATACCTGGGAGAACGCAGGATTTCATCAACTCATGGAAAATGGTATTCTATGGGCAGTAGGAGATCAGGTTAAAAAATTACGGGACGATCTGAATCCACAACCATTCACTTACAAAGAAGCTAAGTTACCCAACTACGAACAACGTTCAGGCCCGCAATTGCAGCAGAATGCACTTACGCCTGAAGAATCCATGAAACACATCCAGGTACCGGTAGATTTTAATCTGGAATTATTTGCAAAAGAGCCAGATGTAATGCACCCAATTGCCATGACCTGGGATGAACGAGGACGCTTATTTGTACTCATTACCAAAGACTATCCCAATGAGCGCAAAGAAACCGGAGGAAGCGACTATATTCTGCTTTGTGAAGACACCAATAAAGATGGTAAAGCTGATAAATTCACTAAGTATGCCGATGGCTTAAGTATTCCTACTGGCCTTGTAGCCTACAATGGTGGACTTATTGTTTCTCAGGCTCCTCACATGCTCTATCTGAAAGATACCAATGGCGATGATAAAGCGGATGAGAAGAAGATTCTATTTACCGGCTTTGGCACTTTCGATACCCATGCCGGCCCTTCTAACCTTCATTACGGATTCGACAACTGGATATGGGGATGTGTAGGCTATTCCGGATTTAAAGGTGTAAGCAAAGGCGATTCAGTTAAATTTGGCCAGGCATTTTTCCGCTTTAAGCCAGATGGCTCTGAGATAGAACATATTACCACTACTTCTAACAATACCTGGGGATTTGCCTTTAATGAAACAGGTGATGTGTTTGGTTCTACTGCTAATAACTCACATGGCTGGTATATGGCGATTCCTCACCGCTATTTTAATTCAGCTCCTGGCGTAGACAATGGTAGCCGGGGTACCGATACGCATAAAGACATGAAACCTATTACTTCGAAAGTACGCCAGGTAGACGTATTCGGAGGATTTACCGCGGCAGCCGGACATAATTTCTATACCGCCCGTTCTTTCCCCAAAAAATACTGGAATTCTGTAGCTTTTGTTGCAGAACCTACCGGACACGTGCTGCACCAGAATAGAATGGTAAAAACCGGTACAGATTACGAAGATAAAGAAGACTTTAACTTAATGGCCGGTGCCGATGAATGGTTTTCACCAGTATTTGCCGAAGTGGGTCCGGATGGAGCCGTCTGGGTAGCGGACTGGTATAGTTTTATTATTCAGCATAATCCAACGCCTAAAGGATTTGAAAATGGACTGGGTAATGCTTACGATACAGACTTAAGGGATTATACCCATGGACGGATTTACCGGGTGTCTTATAAAGAAGCGCCTGCCTATACACCTATTGCTTTAAGCAAAGACCGCCCACAAGAACTGGTAGCTGCGCTTAAAAACAACAACATGTTCTGGCGGCAACAAGCCCAGCGTTTACTGGTAGAACGCGGCCAGAAAGATGTAGTACCCCAACTGATCGCCTTGGTAAAAGACCAGTCTCTGGATGAAGTTGGAATAAATCCTGGTGCCATTCATGCCCTCTGGACGTTACATGGCTTAGGTGCTCTGGATGGTTCAGATGCAACTGCTTTACAGGCCGCACAAGCAGCATTGACTCATGCATGTTATGGCGTGCGTAAAACAGCGGTACAAGTATTGCCTCGTACGGAAGCAACTACTTCTGCACTTCTACAAGCGAATACCTTGAGTGATAAAGAACCATTGGTTGTGTTAAATACACTGCTTGCTTTCTCAGAATTACCTTTGTCTCCGGATGCAGAAAAAACGATTCTGGCCCGTATGGAACAAGCCAAAGAAGTAGAAGACCGCTGGTTGCCTGATGGCTTTGCTGCTGTTCTTACCAGTAATAATGGCAAGCTGATGCAAACCTATTTGAAACAAGCAGCTGGAAAAGCAGGTTCGCAATCCAAAAATTCAGTGGGTGCCGCCAACACAAATGCCTCTGCTGCGCATAATCACATGGCCATGAGTCAGTCGAACCAGACGCAAAGCAATACACCTACTATACAAAAAACATCTTCACCAGGAAACCAGCCGGATCTGGTAGTAACCAATATCCGTACAGAACCAGCTATGCCTTATGTAAGGGAGAGTGTGCGGATGTTTGTAGAAGTAAAAAACCAGGGTGGAGCCGCTTTACCTAAAGGTACTCCTACTCCACTTTCTATTCGTATTGCCGGATTGGGAAGGGTGATTAACCTGGTAAGTATGGTTCATACAGACGGCATTGAGGCAGGGCAAACCGTTACTATCGAACGCGGTACCAATGGCCCCTGGACTGGTCCTTTGTCCTTTAACTCAGAAAAAGCCGGCGACTATACTGTAACTATTGTAACAGACCGTGATAACCAGATTGCAGAATCCAATGAAACCAATAATGTATTCACCTATAAGCTTAACTACAAAGGCCCTCAAAATTTATCAGTCTATGCCATGGAAAGAGCGGCCCGTAGTTATGCTTCCACCGCCTCTGTAGATGAAGTAATAACCATGTTACGCGAATCACAAAAACTAGATCCAATGGCTGGTCAGGCAATTATCAGAGGCGTAGCAGATGGCTGGGGAAACAAACGGAAAGCGGAAGTAAAAGCGGCTGATAAAACATTTGTTGCCAGCTTGAGTAAAACTGCCAGTGCTGATAACCAGGAACGGATCAACCGCCTTATGGTGGCATGGGGACTGAAAGCTGCCGAAGAAAAATCTGACCTGGATGCGCAAATTGTGATTATTAAAGTAGTCCGGGAAGCTTTACAATTCGACAAAAAAGAATTCACCGTAAGAGCTGGAAAACCAGTTGAAATAGTGCTCGAAAACCCTGATGCAATGCAGCATAACATGGTAATCGGCAAACCCAAAACGCTCGAAATTATTGGCGCTGCCGCTGACAAAATGATCACGGCCAAAGATGGTGCAGAGAAAAACTATGTGCCTTCAATTCCGCAGATAGTTGCGGCTACGCCTCTTGTCAATCCCGACCAGACATACCGGTTCAGATTTACAGCTCCGGCACAAGCGGGCAATTATCCTTTTGTTTGTACTTTCCCCGGACACTGGCGGGTGATGAATGGTATTATGATAGTTGAGAAATAGATAAATACAAGAGAAAAGTCATGAATTTCATGACTTTTCTCTTGTATTCCATATCTTCGGCCAGCAAATCCAATTATTTTTATTTATACATATTCAGCATGCCTTTAAACATAAAACTGGGAGTAAGCACTTGGCTCTGGACTTCTCCATTTACTACAGAAACCATTTCACTTTTTCCAAAGATCAAACAAATGGGCTATGATGCAGTAGAAATCCCGGTTGAAGACCCTGCCTTACTGGATGTAAAAAAGGTAAAAGAGGCGCTATTCAATCATGAACTATTACCTATTATTTGCGGCGCTTTTGGCACCAGCCGTGATCTTACCCATGAAGATCCAGCCTATCATGAGAATAGTTTCCGCTATATCGAGGCATGTTTAGATATCAGTCAGCAACTGGGAGCTAGTTTTGTAGCGGGCCCGATGTATTCAGCCGTTGGGAAAGCCCGTTTGATTTCTGCCGAACAGAAAAAATTGGAATGGGACAGAGCCGTAAGCAATCTGCGTAAAGTTTGCCGGATGGCTGAAGAGAGAGGCCAAAAAATTGCGCTGGAACCATTGAACCGCTTTGAATCAGATTTGATCAATACAGCTGAAGATGTAATGCAGCTTATTCAAGACATTAACCATCCGGCTGCGAATGTGATTCTGGACGGATTTCATATGAATATTGAAGAACCAGACATCGAGAAAGCCATACGGCTAGCCGGAGATAAGCTTATACATGTGCAGGTTTCGGAAAATTACCGGGGTACGCCTGGCACTGGCCAAACCCGTTGGGATGCTTTTTACCGGGGATTATCAGCGATAAATTACCAGGGCGTGGTTTCCATTGAAAGCTTTACACCAGCGATTAAAGAACTGGCTGGTGCTGTTTGTATCTGGCGTCCGTTAGCATCCAGTCAGGATGGATTTGCACAGGAAGGATTGAATTTTTTAAAACGCTGGGCAAATTCTAATGGTGTTTAGTTTACCGGTTTCAATTTCTATTTAAAATCCATTGAAAAAATATCTAAATTATAATTAGACACCTAATAATATAAATTTACTTCTACCTCTAAATTTTAAACGCAACCCCTCATTATGTCATCCAAAAAAATTAATGTGGCCATCGTCGGACTGGGTTTTGGTGCCGAGTTTATTCCCATCTACCTCAAGCATCCGAATGCCAATATGTATGCCATTTGCCAGAGAACACAAAGTAAACTGGATGAGATCGGCAATGCTTTTGGCATTGAACACCGGTATACGGATTATAACGAATTACTGAAAGACCCGAACATTGATGCTGTGCATATTAACAGTCCTATTCAAAGCCATGCTGAGCAATCTATAGCGGCATTGAGGGCAGGAAAACATGTAGCCTGTACCGTTCCGATGGCCACTACCGTTGAGGAATGCCGGCAGATTGTAGAAGCTGTAAAGCAAAGTGGGAAGACCTATATGATGATGGAAACGGTGGTGTATAGCCGGGAATTTTTGTTTGTGAAAGAGATGTATGACAAAGGGGAACTAGGTAAACTTCAGTTTCTAAGGGCATCTCACCAGCAGGAAATGGCTGGCTGGCCAGGGTATTGGGAAGGATTGCCTCCTATGCATTATGCTACGCACTGTGTAGGTCCTGTATTAGCTTTACCTAGAGCAGAAGCAGAATATGTTTCCTGTTTTGGCTCCGGACGCATTGATGAAAACCTGATCTCCAAGTATGGGTCACCTTTCGCCATTGAAACCTGCCATATCAAATTCAGAAACTCCGATTTGTCAGCAGAAGTGACCAGGTCACTGTTCAATACTGCTCGTCAGTACAGGGAAAGCTTTGATGTGTATGGCTCCAAAAAATCATTTGAGTGGACGCAGATCGAACATGAGGATAGTGTGATTCATACCGGCGAAAACCCTGAACGGGTAAAAATACCTGATTATGCACACTTATTACCCAAAGAGATTCAGTCATTTACTACACAGGGCGTATATGATTCTGATGAGAATCAGCATTTATCATTCATCCAGGGCTCGGGACATGGCGGTTCGCATCCACATCTGGTGAATGAATTCTTAAGTGCCCTGGTAGAAAACAGAGAACCCTATCCGAATGCCCGTCAATCGGCTAATATCACCTGTGTAGGTATTCTGGCACATGAATCGGCTATGAAAGGAGGAGAGATTATAAAACTGCCAGATTTTACGCTATCAAAATAAAAATGCTTAACTCATTTAAAAAGCCTCACAAATTAAATAGTGAGGCTTTTTAAATAGATACCATTAAATACTCAGAAGGTTAGCTTACCTCAGCTTTATCCTTCTCCCGTTTCTGCAGAAAATAGTCCAAAGCCAATCTGTACCCTTCCAATCCCAAACCGCAAATTACCCCCACACAACGGCTGCTCAGGTAACTATGATGGCGGAAAGATTCTCTGGCATAAATATTAGAGATATGTACTTCCATCACAGGGCTGGTAATAGCAGAGATCGCATCGGCCAGGGCAATAGAAGTATGTGTATAGCCACCAGCATTCAAAATGATTCCATCCGCTGAGAAGCCTTCCTGGTGCAGTTTATTGATGAGTTCTCCTTCAATATTCGATTGAAAATAGGTAAGGTCGATCAGGCGGTTTCGGGCTTTCAGTTTGTCAAAATAATGCTCAAATGATTCTTTGCCGTAAATACTCTTTTCCCGTACACCGAGCAGGTTCAGGTTAGGTCCGTTAATAATAACTATCTTCATGGATATAGTTGTTGTAGGCAACAAATTAACAGATTCCGGCTGGCTATTACAAAATTTGCTAAGTTTAAGCTCGTAAAGCCAATAAATAAATTTTCATGAACTGGAAGAGTGCCGTCAAAGAGTTTAAAAATTACCTGCAACTGGAACGCTCTCTGGCTGGTAATTCTATCGAAGCCTATGTTCATGATATAGAAAAATTGCAGCAGTTTGTAGAATTATCCCAATTACAGGTGCAGCCAGAACAGATTACTTCCGGGCATATTATGGATTTTCTGAAGTATATCAACGAACTGGGTATGTCGGCACATTCGCAGGCCAGAATACTTTCGGGCATTAAATCCTTCTACAAGTATTTGCTGATGGAAAATGTGATTTCCAATGACCCATCGCATTTAATAGAAACCCCTAGGCTGGGACGAAAACTTCCAGATACGCTGAGCATTGAAGATATTGATACGTTGCTCAATGCCATTGATCTTTCTACACCCGAAGGCGGACGGAATAGAGCAATGATTGAAACTTTATATAGTTCCGGCTTACGGGTTTCTGAACTGGTAGAACTGAAGCTGACCAATGTATATGCAGATATTGGATTTTTACGGGTGATTGGGAAAGGCAGCAAGGAAAGGCTGGTTCCCATTGGAAGAGATGCCTTGAAATACATGAATATTTACATCGATCAGATCCGCTGCCATGTGCCGGTAAAAAAAGATTCTGAGAATTATGTTTTTCTCAACAGACGTGGCAGTAATCTTACCAGGGTAATGGTGTTTATGATGATTAAAGAATTAGCCATCCGGGCAGGCATCAAAAAGAATATTAGTCCGCACACATTCCGGCATTCATTTGCTACACACCTGATCGAAGGAGGCGCAGATTTACGGGCTGTTCAGGAAATGCTGGGGCATGAATCCATCACTACTACCGAGATATACACCCATTTAGACCGGGATTATCTGAAGCAGGTTATCAAAGATTTTCATCCCAGAAGCTGAACTACAAGAACTTGGATGTTGGATTATGGATTTTGAATGGGTAGAAACCCGTTTTTACCAGAATTCTACATTGTCAGACCATATTTTGCTATGATGGGAGGAAATTGTTCGGGAAACATCTCAATGCCATATTTCGCTAATAATGCATTATTTAACTTTTGACCTTCATTGGATTCTAAGGTAAGTCCTTTCTTCTGTAACTGATTCATAATACGCATAAATTCCTCAAAAAAACTCAAGAAATCCTGATTGAGATATAGATCAATACACAGGGCAGGCTGATCGCTGGCATTCCAGAAAGTATGTACGAGCCCATGTGGCCGCACATGCCAGTCGCCTGCTTTCAGCGCTGTAACAGTATCGCCCACCAGTACATGTACGGTGCCTTCCACTACTCTCATCACTTCATCCAGTTCCTTATGCAAATGGGGTGGTGGTCCGGCCTGTTTGGCCTTCAGGTATATTTCCTGACAACACAGTTGACCATTGGTGTATTCACTTCTCACTTTTGCACCAGTTTTAACACCATCTCCAAAACTTACGCCATCAGGTGCTTTAGGAAAAGATCCAGAGGGTATATGTACTGTTTTTAATGATTTTTCGGTTTTATCTATGCTGTCTTTTGAATGTGAAGGTCCGCAGCCTTCCATAACTATACTGCTGCCGAAAAATAAAGCAGCCATTTGCCCAAGGGCTATTCTTCTGGATGAGTGTTGCATATCATGTAGTGCTTTTCGTGGTAAAGAGATTGACTATCTGACAGGCAATTTGCAACAGTTTTAGGCGTCGTTGGTGGTAAGGAATCGTCATTTTCACCGGGAGTGTAGTGTACTTTCTTCATGCAAACCAAAAACGCTTTCAGGCGCTTTTACATCGAGCTGAAAATAAGAAGTGGGTGTAAGGCCGGTAAAATCTTTATAATCCCGCACCAGGTGCTGATAATCGTAATACCCACACTGTACGGCAATAGTTAACCAGTCGGTATCAGGTTGCGCATTTTTCAGTTTAACGGTTTTGTCAAAGCGAGTGATTCTGGCGAGTTTGGGGCACTAACGCCTGTAATTTCTTTAAATTTTCTTTCAAACTGCTTAGTGGATAAACAGGATTCTTTTGTTAACCAGTCAATTGAGATATGCTCAGTGTGTTGCAGCAATAATTTAGCAGCTTCCTCAATTCTGTGTGCCTGCTTTTTTGCTTGGAGAATCATTCTGATCAGGAAGATTTCGACCACATCAATCATTTCCTGAGGTGACTGGCAATGGTATAAGCGTTCATTAACGAATGTTATTTCTTTAGGAAATAATATATTCAGCCTCTACATAGGTATTGGTGAGTTCATGCAGGGGAACCCCTGTTAACCGGTATAAAACCCCAGGCTGAAAATCCACAACAAAAGCTAAAAAATCCTGGCCCGGATTCCTGGAATTGAGTAAGGTATGCTGTCCATAAACCGTGATAGGAGGCCGCTTTATTTTTGTATCATTGCCTGGGTAAGCGATGTATTCAGGATCTTTTGGAATAAAGCAAAGTGAATTTTCAGGACGTGGGGAGAAAGGCTTAATAGGTATTTTTATGTTGGCAGGAAACAAAAATTGCACGATGCCAAAACTCCGTACGTACTCTCCAAGAGGTGGGCTAGGCCGAAATTTTTTTATAAGCATAGATGCTTTTTTCTCTAATTTACAAGTTTTAACACACAGGAATTTCCTGTCTATTATTTTAATTTTGTTTTATTCTGCCGCTTACCTGTAAAATTTAATTTTATTTTTTAAAATAGCGGCCAATTTTAAATTCTGTTGAAATGATTATCGAAACGGCTAGCCGGTTGAAGGGCTTGAAAGAATATTATTTTTCCGTAAAACTGAAAGAAGTAAAAGCCTTACAGGATTCCGGAAAAGATGTAATTAACCTGGGTGTTGGGAGTCCGGATTTATACCCTTCCCTTGAAACGATTCATTCGCTGATTGCCTCTTCCCTAAAAAAAGAGAATCATGGCTATCAGTCTTATAAGGGAATTGCTGCTTTCCGCAAAGGAATTGCAACTTGGTATAGTAAAACCTATGGGGTAACGCTTGATCCGGAAACAGAGATATTGCCTTTGATTGGTTCTAAAGAAGGCATTACACATATTTCTCTTACATTTTTAAATGAAGGTGATCAGGTTCTGGTGCCAGAACTGGGATATCCTACGTATCGTTCGGTTACTGAAATGGTGGGCGCTACTGTAGTAGAATATCCGCTACAGGAAGATAAAAACTATGAACCAGACTGGGATTTCCTGGAAAAAGCGGATCTGAGCAAGGTAAAACTCATGTGGGTTAATTATCCGCATATGCCTACTGGCGCACCGGCGAGCGTAGCTTTGTTTGAAAGGCTGGTAAAATTTGCGACAGAGAAAAAAATCCTTATCTGCCATGATAATCCCTACAGCCTGGTGTTGAATGAATCGAAGCCTATCAGTTTACTCTCTATTCCGGGAAGCAAGGAAGTGTGTCTGGAAATGAACTCCATGAGTAAATCGTTTAATATGGCCGGATGGCGTATTGGCTGGGTAAGTGGTGCCAAAGACTATATTGATGCGATTCTGAAAGTAAAGAGCAATGTGGATTCGGGTATGTTTCTGCCAGTACAGGAAGCGGCTGTGGCTGCCTTGCAAAATTCAGAGCAATGGCATAAAGAAAGGAATGATATTTACAGGAAACGCCGGGAATTCGCTTACCAAATTTTAGATCAATTGGGTTGCATCTACCGAAAAGACCAGCAAGGCATGTTTATCTGGGCAAAAGTACCAATATCAATACAATCGGTAGAAAAATTAGTAGACCATTTGCTGTATACTTACCATGTATTTATTACCCCAGGTTTTATTTTCGGCCCGAAAGGCGACCGTTTTGTGCGAGTATCTCTGTGTACCCCGGAAAACAGGTTACAACAGGTGGTAGAACAATTCCGGAATATAGATCTGGCGAATATTTAAAAGAAATCTCTTGCTATCAGTAGTTCAACGTTACAAATCTTTGAATTTTCTAATCTTCCAAATCTTCCAATTATAATGAAAATAAGCATTGTGGGTATTGGCTTGCTGGGCGGTTCTCTGGCATTACAGGCGAAGGAAAAAGGGCTTACAACTAAAGTAGTAGGTGTAGATAATAATCCTGAACATGCCGCACAAGCCCTGCAACTGGGGATTGTAGATGAAATTGTGTCCCTGGAAGAAGCTGCTCAGACGACAGATCTATTGGTGTTAGCGACTCCGGTAAACGTAATTATCAGGCAATTGCCTCAGGTACTGGATTTAATCGGAGACAAAACTATAGTAATGGATGTAGGTTCTACTAAACATACCATTTGTCAGGCTGTATCAACACATCCGAAACGGAAACAGTTTGTAGCCGCTCACCCCATTGCTGGTACGGAAAATTCTGGTCCGGAAGCAGCTTTTCCTGGCTTGCTGAAAAGAAAAATCATGATCTTGTGTAACCGGCATGAAAGTGATCATCAGGCTTTTGAGCAGGTAGTAAATCTTTCCAAACACCTGGAAATGCATTTGAGCTATATGGAAGCGGCTGAACATGATAGGCATCTGGCGTATGTATCGCATTTAAGCCATATCAGTTCTTTTGCCTTAGGAATTACCGTACTGGATAAAGAGAAAGATGAGAAAAGTATTTTTGAAATGGCTGGCAGTGGTTTTTCTTCCACCGTTCGTTTAGCGAAAAGCTCACCGCAAATGTGGGCACCCATTTTTACACACAATACTGAAAATATATCGGTAGCATTGGATGCTTACATCAAAAAGCTACAATACTTTAAAGAAATTATAGATAACCAGGATGAGGCTAAATCCAAAGAATTGATGCAGCAGGCCAATGAAATCCGCCGGGTACTGCTGGGTATTGATAAAAAGCTGACGAATTTATAACTGGGTTTAAAAAAACGTACTAATTGAAAATTAAACTATTTTGCTTTCAGCTCATCAATAATTTTCCATTTATCTAACTCGAACCCACATTCATGGAGAGCATCTTTTGCTAACTGAATTGCCTTTTCATCTATAGTGAATTCGACTTCATAGAGCTGTACTAATATGTGCTCCAGCCCTACTCCCCACTCATTATATTTGATATATTCCTCAGTTTCAGTTATAAATTTCTGCAAGAGCTGTCTCTTTGTAAGTCCAAAAGTATCTATATATTCATTACTACAAGTTTGGGATAGAAAGTTTATATATTTCACAAACTCCCTGGTTTTCTTTTTAGCTTTTGGTTCAAAAAACATTTACTCGGGATGTACAAAAGTTTCTATACTACTTTTTCATATGCTTTTATAAGTCTTTTAAGACATAACTGAATGCATAAACTTTTCCGATACCTCATCGAGTATTGCTTCAATTTCTTCGTAAGTAGAAGCTTCTACCAGGCGCATACGATAAGGTTTAAAGTGGTCGATTCCTTTAAAATAATTGCTATAATGGCGGCGCATCTCAAAAATACCAGTCTTATCTCCTTTCCACCGGATAGAGAAATCCAGGTGCTTTTTACAAACATCTACCCTCTCCTGCAAAGTAGGTGGCGCTAGTTTTTCGCCGGTAGTAATAAAATGTTTGATCTCCCTGAAAATCCAGGGATAGCCAATAGAAGCCCGGCCTACCATTACACCATCAACACTATATTGATTCTTATACGCCAGCGCTTTCTCAGGAGAATCAATATCGCCATTGCCAAAAATAGGAATATGAATGCGTGGATTTTTTTTAATCTCTCCGATCAAGGTCCAATCGGCTACGCCTTTGTACATTTGTACCCTGGTGCGGCCATGAATAGTAAGAGCAGCAATACCGATATCCTGCAAGCGTTCGGCTACTTCAGGTACATTTTTGGTAGCATCATCCCAGCCCAGCCTGGTTTTCACTGTTACCGGTAAATGCGTGGCTCTGATCACAGCTTCGGTCATTTTTACCATCTTAGGAATATCCTGTAGTAAAGCTGCTCCTGCACCCCGGCAAGCCACATTCTTCACCGGACAGCCATAATTAATATCTATCAGATCGGGATTTACCTGGGTAGCAATTTCGGCCGATTTCCGCATATGATCTATCTCGCTGCCAAATAGCTGAATACCAATAGGCCGTTCGTATTCAAAAATATCGAGCTTTTGTCGGCTTTTGGCTGCATCCCGGATCAGGCCTTCGGAAGAAATAAATTCGGTATACATTAAATCTGCTCCATTATCCTTACAAACAGCCCGGAATGGCGGATCGCTCACATCTTCCATGGGAGCCAGCAGCATAGGGAAATCACCTAATTCTATATTTCTGATCTTGGTCAAAGCAAATCCTTTCTAAATCTTGTACAATGAAACTTGCATCTTCAATTTTTGCCGTAAATTTACAATAAATTGTGCAGCTTGTTGGGATATAAACAGTTGATGCGATGTATGGTTCCAAAAATTCTGAACCTATATCTTAAATAACTACTTTCGTATCCAAGAAGAGAATGAGTCAAACGATAGTTCAGCAAGTGCTTAGTAAACACCATATAAAATCCTGAAAAAAGAATAGCTATGACAGAAATATATGAAAGAACGCCGGTAAGAACCAAGCGGAATGCGTTGTATGAAATTATGTTGCTGGTGGTATTTGTATTTATTGGCTTGTTTGTAGGCTATTTTGCAGGTGTATTTTTGGTATTGTTCTTTATAGGATTTGACATCAATCTGTTACAATCAGCCCTGAGTAATCCGACTGCAAACCCTGAATCGCGAAATATTATTCTGGCCTTACAAGCTATTCCTTCTCTGAGTGCTTTTATTATAGCTCCGCTCTTTTTTATGCGATTTATTGCCCGGCAGTCCACTTCTTCCTTAAATTCTCACAAGCAAATCTGGCTGGTGCCAGCTTTGCTCTGCGCTTTGCTCATTATTGCATTTATGCCCCTGAATGCTTTTTTTATAGAATGGAATAACCAGATGGATTTGCCCGGCTGGCTGGATGGTATAGAGAACTGGATGAAGGATAAAGAAAATGCCCTGAAAGAACTTACCGAGTACCTGACTAGTTTTGATACCATTCCGCAACTCATTGTTGGGCTGGTGGTAATTGCCCTGATCCCGGCTATTGGCGAAGAATTATTGTTCCGGGGATTGTTGCAGCCCAGAGTATTCCGGATTACAAAAAATATGCATGCGGCCATCTGGATCACCGGCTTTATTTTCAGTGCAATTCACATGCAGTTCTATGGGCTGATTCCCAGGATGCTGCTGGGCGTGTTGTTTGGGTATGTGTATGTATGGTCGGGAAACTTATGGTACCCCATTATCGGGCATTTTGTAAACAATGGTTTTACCTTGCTCATGATCTATTTGTACAAATCAAAAATGGTAGACATTGATATTGAAGGTACTTCAGCCATTCCAATGGGTACATCTATCTTATCCCTGGCATTTTGTGCTACCCTGATACTGGCACTGAAACAATATTATTTTAAAAACCGGACTTCGCAGGGTATGTAGCAGAGGATAATAATAGAGAATATAAAAAACTAAATAAACAAAAGACAAATGGTCTAAAGGCAGCAGATGGAATCAGTGTATATTGGGCGGAGAATTAACCTGACATGATTGCTGTCCTTCCTCTTCAGAGGCAAAAGACCACAGATTAAAGACTATATTTGATGAATAACTGGCAAAAAGTGTATACCACTCCAAATGGTCATCAGGCCGAAATTGTAAAAGCCGTACTGGAAACCCACGAACTTCCGGCCGTAGTGATGAACCGAAAAGATTCTTCATATCTTTTCGGATATTTTGAAGTATTTGTAAACACAGAAGATGCCACCACCGCCCTTAAAGTAATCGCCGATGAGATCAACTTTGAATAACCTTTCCAACCTGCAGCAACGGGTAATAGCGGCAGCGGTTGGCGGGTTAATTATTGTAGGTGCTATTATGTGGAATGAATGGGCTTATTTCAGCATTTTCTTCCTGCTCTGCACCTTTACCTTACAGGAATTTTACAAACTTGTCGGCCTGGATGGTAACACTCCCCTGAAAACGTATGGGACCATCTGCGGTTTATTCATCTTTACCCTTACCTTCCTAATTGAAAAAAATTACCTGGATTTTCAGTATTACTTTTTGATTTCGCCAGTAGTTTCGTGCATTTTTTTCATCAAGCTTTATAAAAAGACGGAGCAAAAGCCCTTTACTAATATTGCTTTCACCTTTCTGGGCATTATTTACGTAGCTATTCCTTTTGCCCTTATCAACCTATGTGTGTTTTCGCAAGGGCCATATAGCTACCAGATCATACTAGGGTGTTTATTTCTCTTGTGGTCTAGTGATACTGGTGCCTATTTTGCTGGGGTGAACTTCGGAAGAACCAAGTTGTTTGAAAGAGTATCTCCGAAAAAATCCTGGGAAGGCCTGATCGGCGGCGCTATTTCCGCTTTACTGACTGCTGTATTGCTCTCCTTTTCATTTACTGATCTGGTACTCTGGCAGTGGCACTGTATTGCCATTATTATTGTTGTAGCTGGTACCTATGGGGATTTGGTAGAGTCACTGTTTAAGCGGAGCATGTCTATTAAAGATTCGGGCAGCACTATACCAGGGCATGGCGGCTTCCTCGACAGGTTCGATGGATTGCTGTTATCAGCGCCGTTTATCGTTACGTTTTTAAGAATATTTGTATAAAACAAAGAACAATCGCCTGCCGTTTTTACTTATTTAGATGGAATTTACGTATATTTAATTGTCAGATAATCCGGGTATGGCTCAGCTGCTACTCAGATTCAAAAATAGAGTCCCATGCAAAGCATCAGTAATACAAGCAGATATACAATAGTTATTCTCTTCCTGATTGTAGGTTTTGTTTCCCTGCTGGGTATTCAACGTTCTCAGGCTCAAGGTTCAGCCCATATTATTCAATTCTCTGGTATTATTATTGGCGGTGAAGATTCTGAACCAGTAGGCGGAGCACACATTTATGTACCGAAGGCAGGACGTGGTACTACTACTAATCCTTATGGTTTTTTCGCCTTGCCTGTTATGGTTGGCGATAGTTTACTGATTAGTGCCGTGGGGTATAAGAAACAGTATTATAAAGTGCCGCTGAAATATGAAAAAGGTTTTTCGGTGGTGATTGAACTGCTCACCGATACGACCATGTTGCCGGTGGTTGAAGTATATCCCTATCCAACTGAGGAACTATTCAAAGAAGCATTTCTTGCCCTGAATCTGCCGGACGAAAAAGCGCAGGCTGCTATGCGTAAAAATCTCAATCAACAACTGATGCAGGAAATGGCCCTGAATGCTGGTCCAAGTGGCAGCGAAAGCTTTCGGTATTATAGCAATCAGCAGTCTAATATGATGTATAACCGCAACTTTGCTCCTACCCTACAGTTCCTCAACCCCTTTGCCTGGGCAAACTTCATCAAACAAGTTAAGCGGGGCGATTTCAAAAAGAAGAAGTGACGAACGTATGATTAGTAAATCAGCCTTAATTTAACTCCTGGAAATAAATATTATTAATTCAGTTTGTCAAATGACAACTGTGATTATTCCTGTATTAGGAGTACCCAAGTAATAATATGAGAGGGCATACATTATTCTTAGTCGGTATGATTCCGCTGATCGTGTACATTCTTTGGCCCACTGTTGACTATATCGTTTTTCCAGGATGGCAAACAGTAACAGTACCTGCCAGATCCATTTACACATTTTCAATATTGATAATTTTGGGTTTAGTGGGATCAGTATATTGGCAACTAAATAAGGCCAATAGAAAAGTAAATCCCTTCCTGACTTTCATTCATAGCCTGTGGACATTCCTGCCAGTATATTTTTTAGTTTCGCAGGCTTATCTGTATAGTGTATTCGACAATAGAGCAGGAATATTGATGTATCAATTTACGATATGGAGTTACTTGATACTGATTTTGGGCCAGGTATTGTTTATAGCCAATGTGGCCTGGTCATTAACAAGAAAATAAAGGCTAATGCTCTCCGCAGGAAAGTCGTAACCTATTAGGCTTAATATAAAGAAATTGATGTGAAAAAAATTAAACATTTCAACAAAAGACTTGGTTGCTTTTCAGAATTAGAGGTTATCGAAATTGAGGACAATGTATACGAATTAGTATTTAGTGACCCCTTTGACTATAGATATAACACTGGGACTATAATAAAAACAAGAATAAATTCGGATGGTTTTTACGAAATTATCGATTTTAGAAAATCTAATAGAGTTACTTATCGATTTTTCGCTGCACTTGATCAGAACTTAAAAGACCTTGAGATTTTTATTGAGGAATTTCATAAGCACGGTGGAAAATTTCAGGTTGATTTTGGAGGAATTATCTCCGTTACGGTACCTAAAGATTTTCCTTATGACATTGATAAGGTGATTAAAGAATTTGCCATTAAAGTGACGAAAATATAAAAGCCTGTACCTGACATCGCCCAGATGACTTCTCAACCCGATATTGGAAAATATTACAGTTTATGTAGTTTTTACTTGCCTATAAAAGAGAGTTCCAGAGATATGAAATTTGGAAGTCAATCTGATGTAGACCAAAAGCTAGATAATAAAGAGTAGCTAATGATGAAATGAGGGATAAATGACTCATTTTTCCTCCAGCTGCACCAGTGTATAATAAATCTTAACTTTAACTTTGTACTCCGCATGAGTTCCGCTTCCCAACACGAGCCTTTGCAGACTGGTAGGGTTTTCTGTAGCTGGCAAAGATAATAATAAACCTCTCTTAGAAGGTAAACCTTCCTCCAGAACAGCATTTACATAAGAGGTAAGGTCATAGCTATAGAAACGGGTATTATTGATGTTATCAGCCTTTATATACATATATTCCTCTGCCGACGAAATAATCCAGTTCGAGCCATTCACCTCCTGCAAAAAAAGCGATTGTGGTAACGGAACCGTTGTGCTGTAACTGCCAGCTACTGGTTCTACAATCAGTTCAGCCTTATTAATGGCAAACATACCCAGAGATTTAAGGCTGTGTAAATAAGGAATATCTATTCGGGTATTCAAACTGATGCCGCCCTGTATATAAGTTTCTTCCTGCGTCAATTCAGACTTTACCGCCTGAAAAGTTTGTTGCAGAGACGACAGTGAAGTTTGAGAACGGTCGCTGGAAAACTGATTGAAATAAGTACCTCCGTTGGATATTTTAAAATCATAGGTAAATGCTTCTGTATCCAGGTTATTTTCGTGGTAATACAACCTGATTACTGTACTATCGCTGGCTACCGTAAAGCGGAGTATAGAGCCATTGTCATCACTTCCCGGAATAAGTGCCAGTCCATGTAAATAGGTTTTTAGATCAGTTTCAGAAGACAAAAGATTGTTTTTAGCCATTTCAAACAGCTTTGAACCCAGATCATCTGCCAGCCTGATGCGGAGAGGGTGTTGCGTATACGGTCTGGCCCGGAACGATTGACTGCCAATAGGAATGGTTTCATAGATTGCCTGGTCAAAGCCGTAATAGGTTTCGGATTCATTGAGTTGTTCCGTTAACGGTTGTACATATAAGGATTGAAGTTGAGTTGTATCGCCATAGTTATAGGTATCATAATCCAGCATCAATACCAGCGAATCAAATACCGCCTTTTCCTCAATATCCGGAGCAGCATCATTCAGGCCTACACCCAGATAGCTTTTAGCCGTTACTTTGCCTACTTTTCCATCTATATATTGCCCGGTGATCAGATAGCCGGTATTGGTAGTAGCTACAGAATCCAATAGCACAGTAGAGCTTGTAACTGTGATGGTATCTGTAAAGTACATGCCAAAATTGTCTGTGTCCAGGGGGAGTTCTAAACCAATATCTTCATCGCCCTGAAGCTGGCAGGAAATAACAAGAGTACTCAGAATAACAATAATAAAAACTAAAATAAACCGCATCATACACCAAAATTGAATCAGGCACTAAACATAGGCCAGGCAGCTCTGAAAGAAAAATTGAATATACAGGCTCCGTAAATTCAGAGATCAACCCCTAAAATCTGTCTATGAAAAAATGGCTTTATGCGGTTATATCAGTAGCTGAAGTACAATAACGTTCAGTAAAAACAAGGCTGTACCTGATTGGCTGAAAATACAGAGGGATTTAGGCCATTTGCAGGGTATAACAATCTATCAAGAGGATGTGCAATAATTCCTGCGTGACTACTCAATTTAATAAGGTCATGTTTAATAGATGAAATCCACTGGTCCATCTATAATTTAATAAGGTTAGTATATTCCGTTTTCATAAATAACTCATATCATTCATTTTTACCCCAGATAGATCATACATAAATTATTTTTCTTCACTACGGTAGATATCTAAATACTATGGTGTAAACGATAAGCCGGGTAGACTTTTACCCGGTATTATCTTAATTGTTGTATGCACTGTCAGCAATCAGATATCTACAACCATTTCATTAATTTAAGTATGAATAATTTTAAGTACTACCTCCTGCTGGTATGCCTGCTATGTTTTGTGTCTTGTAATAACGAAGAAGACGAAGTCGACCCTGTAGGTAACTGGACACAGATTTCTCCTATTGAGGGCGTTGCCAGAAGTGCCGCTGTCTCTTTTGTGATCGGCAATAAAGCGTATGTAGGCACCGGCTATGACAGCGATGAACGGCTCTCCGATTTCTGGGAATTCGATCCGGCAAGCCGCACCTGGAAACAGATTGCCAATTTTGGGGGCACCGCCAGGAATAATGCTGTAGGTTTCAGTATCAACGACAAAGGATATGTAGGTACTGGTTACGATAATGTATACCGCAAAGACTTCTGGGAATATGACCCGGGCAATAACCGCTGGAGTCAGAAAACAGATTTTGGCGGTACAGCCCGGCAGCAAGCCACAGGATTTTCTCTCAACGGTCTTGGATATCTGGGAACTGGATATACTGGAAATTATGTGAGCGATTTCTGGCGCTTTGATCCTAATGATACCAGCAATGGATACGATACCTATGGCAATCCGATGGGCAGCTGGGTACAAGTGGCTAGTTATGGCGGTAAAAATCCAAAAAGAAGAGGTGCTGTTAGTTTTGTAATCGATAACCTGGCCTATGTGGGCACGGGCGAAAGCAATGGTTCTACCCAGAAGGATTTCTGGGCGTATGATGCTGAAGGAAACAAATGGACCGAAATCGCAGAGCTGGAAGATGCAGATGAAACCGGCTATCCAAGAGCCTATGGTTCTGCATTTGCTATCAATGGACAGGGCTATGTAGGCGTTGGCTCCAGTGGTTCTAACCTGGCCGATTTGTGGGAATACACGCCGGCTACCAATGTATGGGAACAGAAAACTTCGTTTGAAGGTACAGCCAGGGTAAATGCAGTTGGTTTTGCCATTGGGGAAAAAGGCTATATCGGAACTGGTTCAAGCAGTACCTACCGCTTCGACGATTTCTGGGAGTTTGCCCCTTTTGATACCTATAATGAAGAAGATTAATCAGAAGCTATATGAAACTGTTTAGTCCATTTATGTGGGCAACTTTGCTCATAGTGACTGCAGGTATATGGCTTTCTACAAGGAAGAAAGAGCCTGTTTCGTCTAAATCCCAATCTGAAATCCGGGCACCTGCTAAAGCTACTATAGCTGATGAAATAGACGTTCAGCCCTTCGTAACGGAAGCCGGATGGGGCTATGTTATCTACATGAAAGGGAAACCCTATATCCGGCAGGATAATATTCCGGTGGTTGAAGGTAATAAAGGATTCAGCACCAGAGAAAAAGCACTCAAAGCCGGACAACTGGTGGTATATAAAATTAAACATGCTATTTTACCTCCTACGGTAAGCAAACAGGAACTGGATAGTCTGCAACTGCTAAACTAATACTAGAATCATGGTTGATTGTTAGTTATTAGAGAAAATACTTGTAACTTAGTATAGCCCCTTGTGCCTCTGAGAAAATTGCACAAGAGGCTATATAACATCCTACACCAGGTATTCACATACAGATAACAAGCTATGGATTTAACCTATACAAACTTCATTTTTTGTGTTAAAATCCTGCTTCCATGAAAAGTATACAGCTTTTCTGTCTGCTACTTCTTTTAGCCATTCCCACCTGGGCTACACATATTGTTGGAGGCGAACTGAGTGTACAATATGCCAACCGGGATTACAGGTATACCTTATCATTGAATCTGTATTTTGATGATATTAATGGCGAAAGTGAGGCAGAGGATAATGAGATATTTGTGGCAGTTTTCAGCAAAACCACTCACCAGCGGATTAATTACTTTGCTTTATCCCAGAGTGGAAGTTCACAGGTTGCCTATACCAGTGCATCCTGTGTCAATGGCCGCTTGCAAACCCGTCAGATCCGCTATAGTACTGAAATTACCCTGGACCCTAATATATATACAGAGGCTGGAGGATATTATTTTACCTGGGAACGATGCTGCCGGAATGAAACCATCGCAAACAGTATCAATCCCGGCAATCAGGGAATGGTGTTTTATCTGGAATTTCCGGCTCTGAGCAAAGATGGTCGCCGGTTTATCAACAGTTCTCCTGCGTTTACCATGCCTAAAGGTGATTACATATGTGTAAATGAACCTTCTATATTCGAATTTGGTGCTGCTGATGCAGATGGGGATGCGTTAAAATATTCGCTGGTTGCTCCGCTCGCAGGTAATAGCGAACTAAGAAATCCACCATTTGGTATCGGGCCTAATCCTGGTGAGGGGAAAGTTTTTTATCCTGCTCCCTATAAAACCTTGAACTGGTTGGCGGGCTATAATCTGTCTAATGTGATGGGTGGCCCTGTACCCTTACAGGTGAATGCTACCACAGGGCAGCTCATTTTTACAACCAACCGCCTGGGACTATATGTGTTTTCGGTGCTTTGCGAAGAATTCCGAGATGGCGTTAAAATTGGAGCGGTTCAACGGGATTTTCAATTGCTGGTGATCGATTGTCCGAAGAATAGTGCGCCTGTTGTACAAATAAAACAGGAAAATGCAACTGCACTTTATCAACAGGGGCAGATCATGACTTTATCCTATAGCGGCCAGCCGTGTTTTGAAGTGCTGGTGAGCGATCCGGACTTCAGTGCAACCATCCAGCTCCAGGTGAATGCACTTAATTTCCCTGCTGCCGCCCTAACGGTTTCTTCTACCTTAGGCAGGATTACCAATCCAAAAGATACCCTCCATTCAAAAGTTTGTTTTATAGAGTGTATTCCTCATTCCATGCAGGAGCCGCTACTTATAGAGATAATTGCCAGCGATAATGGCTGTCCGGTTCCCAAACGGGATACTATGGTGGTGCAGGTATACATGGAGCCTATTCCTTCTATATCTCCGGATGTAGAAACAACATTGCCTGATAACACAGTTATGGTGCAAAATGTCCAATCTATAAACTTTAATGTAACGGCTACCGACCGGGATGGAGATAAAATAAAGTTATATGCTGTTGGCCGGGGCTTTTCTTTAGCTGAAATGGGAATGAGTTTTACCAATAGCAGTGGCGTTGGTACAATTACCCAGCCTTTTGTATGGACACCCACCTGCGAGCTTATGGAAAACAAGAATACTTTTGCTATAGATTTTATTACAGAAGATAACAGCTGTTCAACGGACCGCTTCGATACAACTACGGTATACCTGACTATTGAAAGCTTTGAAAAAGTGATCAGCCAGTTTATGCCACCCAATGTATTTACGCCCAATAATGACGGTGCCAACGACTATTTCCAGATTCCAAATCTCCCTTCTGATAATTGCCAGTATGTATTTCAGAGTATAGAAGTATTCAACCGCTGGGGCAAGCCAGTGTATTCTTCACACATCCGGGATTTCCAATGGTCTGGCCTTGGCTTTCCAACAGGTACATATTTTTACCTGATCAACTATGGCGCTATTGTTTATAAAGGTACGGTTTCGCTGCTGAGGTAGATACTGGGCATTGGTCAGTAGTCATTGAACTATTAATTTGTAATTATATTCTATTTTTGATTCACTAATGAATAATGCCAATAAATGACTAATCTTGTCGCCAGTCCCAGACCACAATTTCCCAGATCTGGTTATCATCTGGCGAAAGGTAGGCAAGTAAGATTTGGAAGCCTACTTTTGTATGCGCCTGTAAAGACCGTTTGTTGCGGTGGGCAATTTCTGTGATGGCAAATGAGTATTGGCGGCTATATTCCTTTTTGTAAGCCTGATACATTCCTTCAAAAATTCCTTTTCCCCGGTAGGCGGCAGCTACACAAACCTGGCCTACTGCGATATAGGCTGCCTCTTTAAGCGGCACATCCTGGAAATTGAGAGTTTCTAAGGTATCAAACATAGGGACTAGTACAGGAACATCTGCTTTTAATTCCTTAGTCATGGCCAGGCAATAGCCGGCTAGTGTATCTTCATCTTTGGCAATAATGCTTGGCGCCTGAAGGTGCATTTTCTGGAGCAGGGGAAGGTTATGTACAACGGTTACAAATCCCTGGGTTTGTATTTGCTCATCAGAAAGATTAACAGCCAGGTTTTGCTGCTGCAATGCCAGAATTTGCTTAAGTTCTGAATCGTTGCTAACGGGTTGGTAAGTGATCATGAGAATGAATCGTTCTTTCCGGGAAAATTAAAGAATATTCTGGAAATGAATTATTCAAAGATGTTTTTATTGGGTATAATAAGCTGCAAATTCTCTCGCCAGCGAGTAAATATCCCTCCATTCAAAATATAAAGGGCTTACGCTACTTACATTTTCAAAGCCCCGTTTTCTAAACAACATTTTGGTTCGGGTAACATGAAAATATTGAGAAACCACGATCAGGCTTGTGTAATGCAGACTATCTTTTAGTTGAAGTGTGTTTTCAACAGTTGCTGTGGTATTGTTGCCGTAATTATCAACAATAATGGATGTAGCCGGAACTCCATGTTCAAGTAAATAAGCCTTCATTTTATCACCTTCATAAAAGCCCTCTTTACCAAGTCCGCCACTTACCAATAATTTATTTACCCGTCCGGCCTTATACAGATGTAATCCACATGCCAGGCGTTTCTCCAGCCTTGTTGAAAGGGTGCCGTCTTCATTCACTTTGCTGCCCATAATAACAGCCATATCAGCCTTTTGTCCTGTGTCTGTCAGTCCATCTATAGTAATAGAGGCCAGGTGTAGCAATACCCAAACTGATAAAATGATGAAAAGTACTTTGATTAACCTGCGGAATTTCATGAAGAGGCTATCAACTTATAGATCTCTGCCTTACAAGGTACGTCTTTCCAGGAATTTGTAAAAATCGTCTTTGTACATCTCCCCTACCGGAATGTTGGTATTGTTAATGATTATCACATTATTGGAAATAGCACTGATCTTATCCAGCGCCACAATATAGGAGCGGTGTACCCGCATAAACCGGTCGGTAGGAATTTTGCCTTCCAGGTTTTTAAGGCTCAGCAGCGAAAGAATGGGTTTGTTAGCACCCACCAGCAGTATTTTTACATAATCCTTCAGGCCTTCAATGTAAAGGATGCTCTCAAATTTGATCTTAATGAGCTTGTATTCAGATTTCACAAACAGAAAATCATGTTCGGTATGCACCTGTTCGGATTGAGCTGCTTTGTGCACCAGTTCAAAATGCTCTTTTGCTTTATTAGCTGATCTGAGGAAATCCTGGTAATTAAACGGTTTGAGCAGATAATCCATTGCATCCAGTTTAAACCCTTCCAGAGCATATTGCTCAAAGGCAGTCGTAAATATAATTTTCGGGCCTTTATCCATTGCTCTGGCAAATTCAATTCCGGTCAGGTCGGGCATCTGAATATCCATAAACAGGAGATCGATTACTTCCTCATTCATCCGTTCCAGAGCCTGCTGGGCGCTGTTGCATTTACCAGCTAGTTCCAGAAAAGGCGTACGCTCCACATAACTCGAAACCAGGTTCAAGGCAAGTGGCTCGTCATCAATAGTTAAGCATCTTATTTTCAAGATAGGTATAGAGTTACATGTACAATATATTCATTCTGGTCCGATTCTATCCGCAGCTGGTGTTCTTCCGGATAGAGCAATTGCAACCTGCGTTTTACATTCACAAGCCCAATGCCGGAGCCTTCCAGTTTCCTGATTTTTGACTGCTTAAGCAAGCGGTTTCTGACGGTAAAATGAATGGCTTTGTCTTCTATCTTCAGTTGGGTACGTACATAGCTTTTTTCATTATAGCTCACGCCATGTTTAAATGCATTTTCAATAAAAGTGACAAAAATAAGTGGAGCTACGGTAAGTGAGCCTACATCAGAAGGGTAATCGAATTCTACTGTTACCGTATCGGTTAGGCGCAGCCGCATGAGTTCGATATAGTGCTTAATAAAATCAATCTCCTTGCTCAGCAATACCTGGTGATTCTCGGTTTCATACAGCATATAGCGCATCATTTTGGAAAGCGTATAAATGGCTTCCTGCGCATCTTTCGGATTGGTTTCTGTAAGGGCGTAAATGTTGTTTAGCGTATTGAAGAAAAAATGAGGATTGATCTGGTTTTTCAGGTGAGAAAGCTCAGAAAACAGGCGTTCTTTCTCAAGATTCTTTTGATTCTCAGCATCCCTGAACCACTTCATAGTTACGGTCAGACTGGTGCTCACCCCAAGGATGATGAATGTATTGAGCCAGGCGAATAAGTCAATAATTCGGGGTTCGGGGTTTCTAAGAGGAATTTTCAAAGGGAAAGGCGGCGCTGCTGGTAATACGGCTCCTTGGATCGCATGAAGGCGGAATTCTCTCACCATTCTGGCTTCTAATTGCATAAAGCTCGAAAACCAGTAATTGGCTGCTTGTACGATGATAACAGCAATAATGAGCGTACTTACAAACCAGAATAATTTTTTCTTAAATAACAGCCTGGGTATAGCATAATTGGCATTGAAATAAAATAAGCCAACATTCAGCAGAAACAGAAATCCGGTTTTATATACAAAAGGCAAAGGCAATCTATTTGCCCCAAACGGACGGGAAAACAGATGGAACGTCATGATCAGGGAAATCAGCAAAAGCCACATTAATATGTGGATTAACACTTGCATGGAGGTAGCGCTAAAACCTGTGCGCGAGAAAGAGACAGCGGTTTCTGTAGGAGTGGGTAATGCTTTTTCGTGACTTAGACTACCTGAATTAATCATGCTACTCATTTTTGGGATGTATCACCTGCCGGAAACATGTAAATGGCTGATAATGGACAATTAATATACCGTTCGGACGAATCAAATTCAAATTATATAAAATGGATCTACAATTAGCCTCATCATCAGAAACCTTTTTACGGATTTTCCTGGCCTAATTGATAAAAAAGCTCCTGTTTGATTTGATTCAATTTCTGTATTTCCCAGGGTTCAAACGCTTGAGCACTTTTCATTTTTTTCTGTAGCCGGTACGTATGTAAGCGGCTGTTGCTTCCATATAACCTGCTTGCTACATATTTAACATTTACATAAGGAAGGTGAAGCCATGGCACTGTCATACTCTATATTGGTTATAATCCAGGCTGATATTCTTGTGATAAAGAAACAAGTCCCCTGTATATACTGATTTATCTACAAAACAAAAGCTTTGTGTCCAGATTTCCGGCTATACTAGACCAATAGCCTTTTTGTACCGACCGATGGGCTTATTACATAGATTGTGAATTTTTATCTCTTCCTTCTGAACCCAGATTATAGAATACAAAAAATGCGTATAGTGCCTATCTGGCCGTTTTTTGTCGGTAAAATAAGCAGAATTATAGAGGTAAAAATGGAATTCGTATAGTCTTTTTGGGGTTATTACAACAGGAATTTATTGCAGGCGTTATTATGACAGTATTACAAAACCAGCCTTTGTCATAGCCTGTTATTATTAATAAAATGTATGATAAAACTTAATGCTCAGACGCTACAGCGTCGTTTTAATTCTTTCAATCAAAAAAGTATCTGGCTTGCTTTACTTGCCTTTACTTTGTTTGCAAGTGCATGTGAAAAGGAGATAGACGAAACAAGTCCCACTCCGACCACTGAAAACCAAACGGTGAACGACTGGATTCTGGAGAACATGCAGATGTATTATTACTGGAATGAGCAAATACCAGCTAATCCAGATAAAAGCCAGTCAGCCGAAGATTTCTTTAATTCCTTGCTTTATACGTATGATGCTACGGCCCGTCCGGACGGCGACCGCTTTTCATTTATGTCTGAAAATGCAGAGGAACTGGAGGCTTCGCTCAGCGGACAGGAGCAAACTACCGGTGCTGAATATACTTTTTATCTGGCAAGCCAGGGTTCTAACGATGTAATAGCCCAGGTTATTTATGTGTTGCCAGGTTCGCCTGCTGACCAGGCCGGACTGAAACGAGGTGATATTGTTTTCCAGGTGAATGGCCAGACATTAGATAGAAGCAATTATTATTCACTCTTATTTGGCCAGAGTTCGCAGACTTTAGGCTTAGGAATCTGGCAGAATAATGAACTGGTGAAGGGCAACTTGACCAAAAATGTAAGCACGGCAGTTGTACAGGAAAATCCGGTATACCTGGATTCTACCTACACTGTTGGTGATAAGAAAATAGGGTATGTAGTCTACAATCAGTTTATTCCTTCGCCCAGTGGTACAGAAAACGGCCAGTATGACAAGCAACTCGACCAGATTTTCGGTAATTTCAAAAGTGAGGGAATCAATGAACTGATTCTGGACCTGCGATATAATCCTGGTGGATACGTTTCTTCGGCTACTAACCTGGCTAGTTTGATTGGTAAAAATATTGATGCCAATAAGGTATTTTACAGTCAGGAATGGAACAGTGTGCTTGCACCAGAACTGGAAAAAGAATATGGAGCGGATTATGGTACTGAATATTTTGTAGCCAAACCTCAGAACATTGGTAATCACCTCAACCGGGTTTATGTACTCACTTCTGATCATACAGCATCAGCCAGCGAATTGATCATTAATGGGCTGCGTCCATATATGGAGGTAATTACGGTGGGTTCTACCACCGTAGGTAAAAACGTGGGCTCTATCACCATTACGGATGATACCGAACGATTTAAACTGGCTTTACAGCCGATTGTGTTTAAATCTTATAACAGCCTTGGCCAATCTGACTATACCACAGGATTTACACCAACTATAGAAGCCAACGAAACCATTGATCTCAAGCCTTTAGGAGATGTGGAAGAAACCGTTCTTAATACGACCCTAAGCCATATTACTGGTGTCCGAACGGCTAGATTAGGTGTGAGTGAACGTACATTGCCTATGGCTGGTTCGTCTATTGAGCGTAAAGCCGGAGGTAGCAATATGTTTGATAAGCGGATATTGAATTTACCGGCAATAGTACAATAATATAAGACAGAACAGTAATATAACAGGGCTACCAGAATAAGTTAAACGATATTCTGGTAGCTTTTTAGTTAATTATCTGTTTTTCGAGCAAAGCATTAAGCAGTTTGAGTAATCTTACTTTTTCAGCCCGCGCAGATGATAAGCTTTAGGACGGACAAAAGCACGGATACCAGTATAGGATAAAGTAGAGCCAAAGCCTGAATTTTTGCGTCCGCTCCAGGGGAGGGCAGCACTAACCCGGTCGCAACAATTCCAGTAAGCCGTGCCGGTATTTAATCTGGATAAGATATTTTCAGCCCTTTCCATGCTTTTGCTATAAACGGCTGCTGTAAGGCCATAACTGGTATCCTCCATCAGATGTAATGCTTCCTGATCATCTTTTACTTTCATAATGCCGATAATGGGTCCAAACGACTCCTCCTGCATCACTTGCATCTGATGATTTACATTGGTTAGAACGGTGGGTTCAAAATAAAACCCATTTTTCTGCATAGGTTTCCCACCTGTAAGAAGGCTGGCACCTTTTCCAACGGCATCTTTTATCTGGTTTTCCAGTACTTTTACCTGGTCTTTTCTGGTGAGCGGACCTACATAGACCCCTTCTTCTGTCGGCACTCCTACTTTATAAGATTTTACTTCTTTTACAAACTCCTCTACATACCGGTCATAGATAGACTCATGTACATAGATGCGTTCCACAGCACAGCAACTTTGTCCATTATTATAGAAGGCGCCATCTGCCGTGCCAGCCGCTACAGATTTTATATCTTCTACATCATCTGCCACATATAATGGATCTTTGCCACCGAGTTCCAGTTGGCAGGGAACCATTTTAGGTGCTACTCTTTCATAAATATATTTTCCGGTGCGGTAGGAGCCAGTAAAAAAATACCCGTCAAATGGCATATCCAGCAGGACTTCTCCAACCGGAGCTGCACCAATAGCCACCTGAAATACTTCATCCGGAACACCTGCTGACTTTAGCAATTTTTCTATTTCCAAACCTGTGAGTGCGGCATATTCTGAAGGCTTATAGAGGACGCCATTTCCAGCCAGCAATGCCGGGATGAATACATTTACCCCCACCAGATAGGGATAATTCCAGGCTGATATATTGCAGATGACACCTAGTGGTTCGTAGGCTATTTGCTCTCCAAGACCTTCTTCCTGTGTCATCCATTCGTGTGACAAGTATTTTTCTCCATTATCTGTGAGCCACCCAATGCGTGTAATAGCGCCTTTAATTTCGTTCCGGGACTGTTGCAAAGGCTTGCCTACTTCGGAAGTAAGTACACTTGCCAGGTGTTCTATGTTTTCTGTGAGCAGGCTGCTGAATTTTTTAAGAATAGAAGTCCGCTCTTGTACTGGCTGTTGTGCCCATGATTTTTGTGCTTTTTTGAGCCGTTGAAATTTTTCCTGTAAAGAAGAGGCTGTATCTTCCTGAAGTGTGGCAATGATTGCTTCTGTTGCCGGATTAATTACATGCATATATCTGATTTTTATACCAAAGCATTGGCTGCTTTTATAAATGCTTCCCGTATGTTGTATACAAAAGGATTTTGCTGATCGTTCATCCGCTCGGGATGCCATTGTACCAGGCACAGAAAACCTTTTCCGTCCGCCTCTTTTCTGTCGGCTGCTTCTACAATACCATCTTCCGTAAAGGCACTTGCTACCAAACCATTGCCCATGCGGTCTATAGACTGGTGATGGTTACTGTTGGTATCTCCTTTGGTTTGTGCAACTAATTTTTCGAGCCATGCGCCGGAAACAACGTTGATTGGATGATAGCGGTCGGAACCGTCAGGCAATTTCGCATGTGTGGGTTTCCCCCATGCAGGAATATCCGGAATAAGAGTGCCTCCCTTAAAAACATTGAATACTTGCAAACCCCGGCAAATACCCAGTACAGGGATATGGTTATGTTCGGTATACTCCATTACCTTTAACTCAAATTCGTCCCGGGGTTCGTTTATATCATCCTGATGGCAAAAAGATATATATTCTGGCTTGCCATACAACCGCGGATGCACATCTTCTCCCCCAGTGAAAACCACACCATGGCACCGCTGGGCATCTGCTACATTGTTTATTTTTTCGCTTAGTTTTATTATAGCTACCTCGGTTCCATAGGCTTGTATCCAACGGGCATAGTTCTCATACTTGCTGCAATCAGTAACCCCTATATTGATTTTATTCATGAAAATTCACAAAAAATATTGACCAATGAAGCGAACGAATGGCTAATCTTACAGTGCTTTCAGGTATAATTGTTTGAAGTCTTCTCTGGAAACAGGCTTTGGATTATTCGGATGTGCAAAATCGGCAATAGCCAGGTCAGCTAAGGTTTCGATATGTTCAGATTTTACGCCAATTTCCTGGAGCTTATGCGGAATGCCAATCTGGGAATTCAACTCAAACAAATACGCTACGACTGCCCTGCCTGTTTCCTCTTTCAGTTCAAGCGTACGTGCTATTCTTCTGAATTTATCTTCAAACCCTGCTATATTAAATTCCATTCCATATGGGATGTTTACTGCATTAGCCAGTCCATGATGCGTATCCAGCAGAGAGGATAGCGGATGCGCCAGGGAGTGTACCACACCTAAACCTTTCTGAAAGGCAATAGCGCCCATCATAGAACCCAGCAACATTTTGCTTCGTGATTCCACATCCGGCTTGTTTACCGCTTTTGCCAGAGAATCTTTAATGAGGGTAATTCCTTCCAGTGCAATTCCTTCACAGATCGGGTGCGGCATTTTTGCCAGAAAAGCTTCCATATTATGCGTGAGTGCATCCATGCCTGTAGCTGCTGTAATAAAGGCAGGCAATTCCATCGTAAGCAACGGGTCGGCAAATACAATTTTAGCAAGCAGCTTGGGTGAAAATAAAATACGCTTCTGCTTGGTTTCATCATCCGAAATAATGGCACTCCGGCCTACTTCACTTCCTGTGCCTGAAGTCGTAGGAATTGTTACAAAGTGGGGGACATCATTGGTTACGTATACATCGCCTCCGATTAAGTCGTCGTATTTAAATAAATCTTCCCGGTGGTTAATCCTAAGCAAAATAGCCCGTGCTACATCTAATGCAGCACCTCCACCAATACCCACCACACAATCACAATTTGTCTGGTCCCATACTTCTGTGCCTTTGTATACATCAGATTTCACCGGATTTTTGTGTATATCTTTAAATACTTCCGGAGAGAGCCCTTTATCTATCAGTTGCTTTAGTATCGTTTTAAGAAAAGGCAATTCTCCCACCACCGGATCTGTTACCACCAGCGGCCTTGTTAAGCCCTGGTTCTTCAAATAATCACTTAGTTCCTGGCTTGCCCCGGCTCCAAAGCGAATCGTAGTAGGAAAATTATATTGGTATATTTTATCAAAGGTCATATCTAGAGGTGCTGAATTGCTGATAATTAGGTGGTAGTATATAAAAAATATAGTCTATTGGGTGCCCATACGCAACTGGTTAAATACACAGCTTGGAGGGCTAAAGATAAGAAAACCTTATTTATCAAATTTCGCTGCAATCAAAGTTTTTTATTCCTAAATGATTTCCAGATAGCGCTTGAGTTCCCAGTCTGTTACAACTTTGGCATACTGCCGCCATTCCCATTCACGGGTGAGACAGAAATGTTCAACAAACGACTCGCCCAGTAATTCTTTTGCAATAGCGGACTCTTTCATTCTGGCAGTAGCTTCCTGTAGATTTCCAGGGAGTAACCCATGAGAATTGTCCTGATACCCATTTCCTATCGTTGCTTCCTGTAAAGACAAGCCATTCCGTACGCCATATAAACCTGAAGCCAGGCAAGCGGCCATCGCTAAATAAGGGTTACAATCCGAGCCTACCACACGCGTTTCTAGCCGGGTTGATTTACTGCTGGCTGGTAACGCCCGGAGTGCTACAGTCCGGTTATCTATTGCCCAGGTAAGTGTGGTAGGTGCCCAGGCTCCTTGCACCAAGCGTTTATAACTGTTTACTGTAGGTGCATACATAGGTAAAATATGAGGTAAGCAGTATAACTGCCCGGCAATGTAGCTTTCCATAAATTTGCTCATTTTATGGGGAGCGGCCTCCTCATAAAAAAGATTATGCTTTGAATCTTTATCCCAGATGCTCTGATGCACATGGCCGCTGCATCCGGGTAAATTTTCATCTATTTTCGCCATAAAGGTGGCTATAATGCCATGCTTATAGGCTATTTCTTTTACGCTTGTTTTAAATAACACAGCTCTGTCTGCCGCTTCCAATATATCACAATACGTAATGGCTGCTTCGTAAACCCCTGGGCCAGTTTCCGTATGCAATCCTTCCAGCGGAACATTGAATTGACGTAACAGCTCAAATAAATCAGTAAAAAAGGGATTTTCAAGAGTAGTTCGTAAAATAGAATAGCCAAACATTCCAGGGGTTAGCGGTGTGGCATTCCGGTAGTTTTTATCTTGCAGGGTGTTGGGCGTTTCCCGGAAGTTAAACCACTCAAATTCCTGTGAAAAATACGCCTTGTATCCTTCCTTTTCCGTGTCATTCTTTATTCTTTTTAATAATTGCCGCGGACAAAAATAAGCTGGCTTGCCCTGACTATCTATGAACTCACCCAGGAAAAAGGGGACCTCCTGCTCCCAAGGAATCTTCCGGAAGGTGCTTAAATCAAGCTGAGCAGAAGCATCGGGGTAGCCAGTGTGCCATCCGGTTAGTTTTACATTGTCGTACGCCACATCACCTGCATCCCAACCGAAAACTACATCACAAAAACCCAGGTTGCTCTCTGCCACGCCAGCAAATTTTTCCGCAGAAATATATTTACCCCGTAAGATGCCATCTATATCAGTCACTGCCAGTTTTACTTTTGCCAGTGGATGTTTCCGGACAAATTCCAGAATTTGATCAATCGTCATAGAGTAAGGCTTTTGGAAAATGTGCTAAATCGATGGCAGGTAAGTTGAAAAAAATCCCGCAGATAACAAAAAAATAAAGTAGGTTAAAAAATAGCGGGAGTTAAAGATTACAATGTTTTCAAATCCGGAAAGTGGTATACTTTGCCTGCAATAGTATGCTGTTAAGATATGGCAATTGATTTAGTCTGGAACCTGGATTTATCAGATTAAAGGATTATCCGGATTTTAACTCTATTATGTATGGGTCTTAGTAGGATGAAATACAATACTTAGTTTTACAAATAGATTGATATAATTCAACCATTCAACAATGTAACATTCAGCTATTCAATCCTTAACCATAAAAATCCCCAAATCCGATAAATCCAGGTTCCAGACAGTTACTTATACACCTTCAATTCCTTTTTACTCACAAAACGGAATCCAATATAGGCCAGTGCCAGCATACTCAGGTAAATAACAGCCAGGTTCAGATTATACACACACATGGCAAGTAAGGCGATACCAGCTAATATCAGAGCAATACCAGGAAACCAGGGATATACAGGTACTTTAAATGGTCGAGGTAATTGTGGAGCCTTTTTCCGCAGGGCAAACAAGGAAATCATGGAAAAGATGTACAAAGTAATCGCTCCAAAAGCAGCCAGCGTAATAATCTCTCCGGTTTTGCCAGTCAGTAAAGCAATAATGCCAATGCCCATATTCACAAGCAAAGCATAGGCTGGCGTTTTAAAACGAGGGTGAATGTTTCCAAGCCATTTAGGAGCATAGCCTACCCTTCCAAATTCGAAAGAAGCCCTTCCAGCCGCCAGAATAATTCCATGAAAAGAAGCTACTAATCCCAGCAGGCCGATGCTTACCAGTAAGTGATACATCAATTCAGAACTGCCAGCCACTTGTGCCAATGCCATAGGTAAGGGAGAATCAGAAGTTTGTCCGGAAGGCGTAAACACAATACTTTCCCACCCATTCACGCCTACGGCACTTACAAAAGTAAGAACGCATAAAAAAACCAGTGTGGCTATAGTCCAGGTAAGGCCAGTACTGATGTTTTTCTGGGGATTTACTGTTTCTTCAGCCAGGTTAGCGACTCCCTCAATCGCCAGAAAAAACCATATAGCAAAAGGTACGGAAGCAAAAATACCAGCCACTCCATGGGGAAGCGCATTTTTTGAAAAATTACTCACTTCTATATGCGGCAGCGTAATCCCGGCAAATAGCAAGAGCTCTGCTACGGCCAGAATCGTAATCACCATTTCAAATAGGGTGGCTGGCTTCAGGCCAATAATATTAAGTGTGGTGAATAATACATAGGCTATAATGGCTATGACTACTACCGGAATATCCGGAAAGTAGATATGAAAATAAGCGCCGATAGCTGCTGCAATGGCTGGAGGTGCAAAAATAAACTCAATGAGCTGGGCAACGCCACAAATAAAGCCCGGACCTTTGCCTAATGCCTGAGTAGCATAGTCGAATGCGCCACCGGCTTTTGGAATGGCACAGGCTAGTTCGGCATAAGAGAAAGTAAAGGTGATGTAGAGAATGATGATGAAAAATGTAGCAATGGCAAAACCCAACGTTCCGCCTTTTTCAAGCCCTAAATTCCAGCCGAAATACATGCCTGAAATCACCAGCCCGACACCTAAGCCCCAGAGCATAAATGGTCCTAATGAACGCTGTAAATGTGGCTCGGAAGCGTGATGATCTGACATAGTAAGGAATGGAAGTTAGGTGAAATGGCTTTGCAGATTAAATTATAAAAAACAAATGGTTTATTGAATTTTTAAATACCTTTATTTTCAGTTCCTCAGTAAAAGCCAATTATAAATAAGCAGATTTCTACTTCAGTTTCATTTCGAAAAACTAATATTTTCTTTTATTTACGACCAGAATTTTCTTATTCGAAAACAAGCTATTATTCTGTAAACTATGCGCCACCTATTTACTTATCTTTTCGCCGTATCTGTACTCACTTTTTCTTTCAATCAGTCAAATGCGCAGGACAATACCATTTATCCAACGCTAGGAAAAATAGTCCGGGAGAATCCGGCACTGGATGCCTTGATTCCCGCAGATGCCAAAATTGAGGTGCTTGCTTCCGGATTTGAATGGAGCGAAGGCCCGGTCTGGATCAAAGATGGCAGCTACTTATTATTCTCCGACATTCCCAGGAATTCGATTATGAAGTGGAAGTCAGGCGAAGGAGTAAGCCTGTTTATGAAACCGGCAGGGTATACTGGAGTGGCTGTATATGGGGATGAACCAGGCAGCAATGGACTAGTACTGGATAAACAAGGCAATCTGGTGATGTGCGAACATGGCGACCGCCGCATTTCTCAGATGAACTGGAAAGGAGGCAAACGCACCTTAGTAGATAATTATATGGGCAAACGACTCAACAGCCCCAATGATGTGGTGTTTAAATCGAATGGGGATATGTATTTTACCGATCCGATTTATGGTTTGCCCAAAAAACAGGATGATCCCACCCGGGAAATGGATTTCTGCGGTGTTTTCAAACTTTCTACCGATGGCAAAGTAACCTTACTTACCAAAGAAATGACACGTCCGAATGGAATTGCTTTTTCGCCGGATGAGAAAACCTTGTATGTAGCACAGTCGGATGAAAAACAAGCCATCTGGAAAGCGTTTCCAGTGAATCCGGATGGTACCTTAGGCAAAAGCAGAATTTTATATGATGCAACAGCGCAACTCAGTAAAATGGCTGGCTTGCCGGATGGTTTAAAAGTAGATAACAAAGGAAATCTGTTTGCGACTGGTCCTGGGGGCATCTGGATTTTTTCGCCGGAAGGCAAGTTATTAGGCCGCATCGAAACCGGGGTACTTACCGCTAACTGCGCCTGGGGCGAAGATGGTTCGGTTTTATATATTACGGCTGATATGTATGTATGCCGCATAAAAACTTCTACTAAAGGCGCAGGCTGGTAATATTATTGGTTGTTATATGTCATCTGAGTAATTTAAATGCCTACTTTAAAACAAGAATATAGACAATTTTTAGCTGACAATTTCAGAGGTCTTATTATCAGAGAACCTTTATTTTACAATGGGTCATATGGATTGCGGTTTGATTTACAAGTAGGCAAGACAAATACAGACCAATATTTTACAGAGGTCGTGAAAAGAGCTTCAGTATTGTTTGAAGCAATATTTGATTCTTCTGATAACGTCTTTTTTATATTGCTTGACTTCAAATGGAAACGTAGAAAAATCAGAACATCAAATTACAGTTTCAAACAAATAAAAGGTGTTAACAAATCTCAAATCACTTTTTTTAAAGTTAAACACCTTTATGAGCCTACTGATAGATTTGATTTAAGAAATATGGCTATCATAAAAACTACAGCCAATAAAATAAGCTATAGAAATATATTAATGGCTATTGCTCATTCAGATTTTCCACGCAGACAGCCAAGGTTAGATAACAGAGGAATATTAACAGACAAAGAACTGTATTTCCTAAATATTGACAAACAGCTTATTTTCCATATGTACGATGACCGAGGACTTGACATAATTGCGAGTGATAGAAATACACTACAGCCCATATATGAGCAATTCAATGATTGGCTACTTGACTACGACAGAGAAAGGATGGATACTATATTCAAAAATAACAGTGTACAACATCAAAGATAGTACTATCAATAGTCTGCAACGCAAAACTCTGTTGACTACATGAATACATAAAATCTATCAATCTTACCTTTTAATCCGCGAATCGATAGAGTATTTGCCACTACCTAGTACGAGAAGTACGATAAAAATCATGAGATACAGTAAAGGCAATTCCTGCCTGGCAAAGGGATCTTTGGTGTGTACAATAAAAGTAGCTACCGACATGGTGATAATAAGTGGAATGGTAGCTAGTCGGGTGGCGAGGCCAAGTATCAGTAATATGGAGCAGCCTACTTCTGCAAAAACGGCCATAAATAAGGAGGGAGTACTTCCTATACCTAAGGGATCGCCGAACTGAAAATCCCCATCCATCACTTTACTGAGTTTAGGCAACCCATGGGTAAGCATTAAAGCGGCAGATCCGACCCTGAGTAATAACAGGCAAATGTGTACAGCGGAGGCATGGATGGTGGTATCAAATAATTTCTTCATAGCTGGGAGGTACGGCAATTCAACAGAATAGTTTTTCATTAAAAGAATTATCCGCCATTTTCAGAATCATCTTCAGAATCCCGTTCCCGGCTTTTGGAATCCTTTTGCTGGTTGAGGCGGTAGGTAAATGTAAGCAAGGTTTGACGCACACGCCCCTGAGAAACAGAGTTGGAATATTGCCCCTCTTCTTCAATAATGAGCCTTCTTTTACGGGTATTAAGCAGATCACGCACATTTAAGGTAAGTGTTCCCCTCCCTTTGAGCACATCGGTAGATAAGCCCAGGTCAATAGAATAGCTGGATAATTCCCTGCCTTGTGGAATATCCTGGGGAGCCCGGTAATTAATACCAGCCTGAAAATCCAGCCGCTTGAAAAAAGTCATTTTGGAAGTAGCCCGGGTAGTCCAGGTATAGGCATCGCTGTATAGGGATTGTCCTTCAAAGGAACCACTGGTGATAGCCCGGTAAAAATTTATATTCCCATTGAGCCGCCACCAGTTTTGAATAGTATAAGAGGCATTAAATTCGAGGCCATATGCATTCTGGGTAGCCAGATTTACCGGGAACATCCGCCGGAAACCTATTGAATCTACAATACTGATCCGCTGAATTACACCTGTCCGGTAGCGGTAATAGGCACTGGAAAGCAGAGAACCATTCTCAAAATTGAGCAAATATCCGCCTTCCAGAGAATGTGTATATTCAGGATTCAAACGGGGATTGCCTACCATAATAGAACGGGCATCGCTGATTCCTGAAAAAGGCAATAATTCTCTGAAGCCCGGGCGGCTTAGCCGGTAACTATAACTGAGTTGTACAGATTTGCTCTTATTAATTTCATAAGACAAATGAGCGCTGGGAAACAGATTAAAATACCTGCGGATATTTTTCTCATCCAGTTCCGGCCGTTCTACAATAATATCCGAAAATTCGCCTCTTACCCCAGCCTGCAATGAAAACTTCCGGAACTGATTGCCAGCCATCAGATAAGCCGCATGAATGTTTTCGGTATAAGTAAGGTAGTTGTCAAAACCTTCCTGCCCTACCCAGCTGTTTTCTCCGGCCAGTTCCTCTACCAGAAAATCATTATTGAGCAGGCGGTTGGTACTTTTTAATCCAGCTTCCCATTTGCCCTTTTCGCCGATAGGATGAATATAATCTACCTGGAACAATGCATTGCGTTCATCCTCCGTATTGCTGGCACGTTGAAAAATTGTTGCATCCGGTTCTTCCTGAATATAACTGGCCAGTTCCAGTTCGTTGGTTTCTATCCATTTAAAATCTGCCGTAAGCGAACGGCCTTTCTGGGCAAATTCTTTGCGGTAACTTAAGGCAAGCTCTATATTATCTTCCGGTTCCTTCTCTTGCTCTGAACGATAAACGGTACGTATCAACTGACCCGTGCCATCAAAATCGGAATACTCAAACCTGGAAGAATTACGCCCATCTGACCTGCGGTAGAGAAAGGAGCCTGTCAGGATATTTTTGTCGTTCAGGTAATAATCCATGCCCACCCGGAAATTGTGAGAAGTGCCACCCCTGGTTCGTTTGTTGGTTTCTGAATAGGAAAAAGTAGTATCTATGCCGCTGTCCGTTACATCATTGAACTGTTGAAAAGAAGAACCATAGCCAGGCGCAGAACGGTAATTAAATCCGTAACTGCTGAACAGATTTATTTTGTTTTTGCGGTAGCTCACATCAAAACTGCCGCCATAATTATCTGGGTATCCCACATTGGCCGTAAAGGAGCCATTTACTCCCTGGTTAACATTTTTTTTGAGCACAATATTGATAATACCTACTTCGCCTTCGGCATCGTAGCGGGACGAAGGATTAGTAATTACCTCTACCCGTTCGATCATATTGCCCTGTAATTGCCGTAAGGCATCCGGACTGCTGATACCAGCCAGACCAGAAGGCTTGCCATCAATGAGAATACGCACATTCTGGCTACCCCGCAAACTCACATTTCCTTCCACATCTACAGCTACAGAAGGCACATTATCCAGGATTTCGGCTGCATTTCCGCCAATATTGGCTAGGTCTTGCCCGATGTTAAACACACGTTTGTCCAGTTGCATTTCCATCTGGCTTTTTTGCCCTTTTACCACCACTTCTTCCAGCATTTCCGCACTGGCTTTCAACGTAAGCACACCCAGTTGTACATCCTGCGTAGATACCTGCACATTTTTGATTACCCGCTCCCGATAAGATAAAACAGTAATTTTGATATAATAAGAGCCTGGTTTGGTGCTGATAGAGAAGGTACCATCTTCTTCGGAAACAGCTCCGGTGGTAAGCGTAGAATCTGAGGTCTGGTATAAAGCTATATTGCCGAAAGGAACCGGTTGTTTCTGTTCATCTACAATCTTACCTTTTATTATAAACTGGGTAACCGGCGTATTTTGAGCCTGGCTTAAGGAAGAAAAATAAATGAGTAACAACAATGTCCAGAAAAACTTCATAACAATACACCTTTTACCTATTCAACTGATATTAGGTGTCAAAGTTTTAAAAACACTTTGAAGTAAATTTGAAGTTGCTAGACTGGCGGATAAAAGACAATGTCGAGGGTATGCAACTGATCCTGATAGCGGTAGTTTACTTTGAAGTAATTAAGCTCGCAGATCTGCTTCACAATAGACAAACCAAGCCCAATGGAGTCACTGCTCTGGTTGCTCTTTTTGAAGCGTTCAAACAATTGCTCAATAGGCATTTCAGGAGGATTTCCGGTGTTTTGAACAGTAAGTCCGGCGGAAGATAGGATTACCCTGATTGAGCCATTTTCATGATTATGGCGGATGGCGTTTGCCAGTAAATTGTTGAGCAAAATAATGGCTAATTCCGGATTTAAGGTGAGGTGAATATTAGGTTCGATCTGCTTTTCCAGCGCAAGCGATTTCATTTCCACCAATTCATCGAATGACTGTAAGGTATCTTCAGTGAGTTTACTGAAATTGATGGGATGTATGGCTTCAAATTCCTGGTTTTCGAGTTTAGTGAGCAGGGTAAGCGATTTATTAATTTTAGAAAGCTTATCCACTGCATTGTGTGCCTCCAGAATGAGCCTGGCCTGATTATCATCGATAGTCTGATCCATCAGCAGTTCCAGTTTTCCCCGGATAATCGCCAGAGGTGTTTGCAATTCATGAGAAGCATTTTCGGAGAATTCTTTTAAAGAACGGTAATCTTCCAGGGCTTTGGTAGTCATTTTCTTCAAAAACTGATTTAAAGTTTTAAACTCCCTGGTAGTGGTGGGCATTAATTCAATAGGGTGTTGCTGCTTGAGGTGAAAGGATTGTATCACCTGTAAAGTATTTTGAAATGGCTTTAATACCCAGTTGGAAATAAGCCGGCTGGAAATACCTACGACCAGTAGCAATAGCAGAAATGTCCACCAGAGTGAATTTGAAACACCTTTCAGCAAATCATCTGATTCAGCAATCAGGTTAGAGGCAGAAATAAAATAATGCTTGTCTTTAAACTTATAGGAAGCCGTGGCTCTTAATTCCCGTTCGTAGTGCTGGTGTGGGGCAAACCAAGCCAGTGTATCCGTTACATGCATAGGGATAAGCGAAGCCGTTTGAGCCAGTTCATGAATGGCTACCTGATGCCCTGCAATATCATCTATTTCTGTGCCTGCTTCGAGTGAGCGGGCAATTAGTTTTACGGTATCTCTGAGCCTGCGGTCTTCTTCGGCCAGGATTTCGTTTTGTACGCTGTTAAATACCAGCATTCCTCCTATCACCAGCACAATGGCAGATATAAACAGGTACCATAAAGTAAATCTATCAATAAGCTTCATTCTGTAAAGTCAGTGGTCGTTTGACAATTTCTTTAGGTATGGGTCAAAACAAGGATCAGGATTGAATCAGAATGGTACGCTAGCAAAAAACATACCCCGGTATTGATTAGTAAAGCTTTTCCATTTTATTATTTTATTAAGAAATATAAGCAGGGTATCCCTTACCTAATCACTATCGACAACCAGCAAATAGCTACACATTGGTATCGAACTTATATCCCAGGCCATATACCGTTCCGATGTATTCTTTTCCGCCAGCCATACTGATTTTTTTGCGGAGGTTTTTTACATGCTGATACACAAAATCGAAGTTAGCCAGATTATCGGTATAATCGCCCCACAGGTGTTCAGCGATAGACTGCCTGGTAAGCACCCGGTTTTTGTTGATCAGAAAGAAGAGAAGCAGGTCATATTCCTTTTTAGTCAAATCCATCACCGTAGTATCTACTTTGGCTTCCATGGTGCTGGTATTTACACTTATTTCATTGAATTGAATGACCTGATCTCCTTTCAGATTTTTGCGCCTGTACACCGCTTTCAGCCGGGCATGTAATTCGGGTAAGTGAAAAGGCTTGATAATATAATCGTCTGCGCCTAAATCCAGTCCGGTAATTTTATCGTCGAGGGCATTTTTAGCGGATATGATCAGTACACTGGTTTCTATCTTTTCCGATTGAATAAAGCGTAAAATGTTCAGTCCATTTCCATCGGGCAACATAATATCCAGCAGAATAGTGTCGTAGGAGAAAGACAGCAATTTGTCTTCGGCTTCATGATAGGTATGACATACTTCGCAAAGGCATCCTTCCTTAGACAGGTAATCATATATATTGCTGGCCACTGCCTTGTTATCTTCGATGATCAGTACTTTCATAGTAATGTAAACTCTACTTTCACTTCCTGAAGAAATTTTGAAGAGAAGTTACTATTTTAGTGTGGAACGGCCAAAGCAGAAATTACAGGTGGTATGTAAAATAGATTTACTCACTTTATGATGGTCAGTGGATTTAGTCACATTTTCTTTTCATTCCGTCACATTTAATTTTTCCATTGAGCAAATCGCTTTATCCTTGTTTGTAATAAGTAATTGCCCCTCTCCTTATGTATCGTTGAATTTTATACTTACACATCATTTTATATGTTTCCACAAACAAAATCACTTGTTGATGCTCGTCCACTCAACGAAAAAGAAAGATCCCAGGAAGCATTCTGGTTTCCAGGCCGCTGGGTTGGAGGCGTTTCACTGATTCTGGCACCCTTGCTGTTATTATCCGGGAGTTTGCTTAGGCTACCATTCCACTTCTTTTTTCCTCAACAGTTACAGGCTTTCGACAAGCAACCTACGCTACTTTTTATTGCCTATAGTTTATTTCTCGCCGGAAATATATTACTGTGGCCGGGGATTCTCACCTTAGTTCAGTTAATAGGCAAAAGCCAGCCTGCCTGGGCAGTATGGGGTGGCATCATGGTAGTTTTAGGCCTGTTTGCCCGTACTTTTCATGCCGGTATTGATCACCTGGCTTTTCAGCTTGTTGATATACTCCAGGTTGAGCCTGCTACCAAGGTTATTGCCGAAACCTATGGTGCCTTTCATATTGTATCCAGCCTGTCTGCATGTATTATGCTGGGCTGGATTGTATTGGCTATCGGGGCTTACCGTTCAAGTACACTTAATTTATGGGCCTCTATTGCCTTAAGTTCAATGGCTGCACTAATGCTTGGTGTATTAAAAGGCAGTTCAGTAGTTTCTATCATAGCCATTTCCGGATTATGTTTGGCGCTTGTGCCACTCGGCATCCGGATTCTCTTTGCTCCACCCAGACCCAGTATTTACTCAGTAATAAAATGGACTTTATGTATAGTTGCCCTGGTAATTCTACTTTTCTATTTTGGGCAATTAGGCTAATAACTGAAAAACTAATATTCATGTAAAATGTGTTTTTTCACAAACCTTACATATTTGCTGAAACTGCGTTTTTAAGAAAACTGTTTTTTCTGTATCTATGCCATTCAAATAGAAATAAATATGGCCGAAAAAAACGCATTATATCCGCTAAAGTTTTATCCAATTATTAAAGAAAGAATCTGGGGAGGCAACAAATTACAGACTGTATTGGGCAAAGAAATTCCTGCTGATAGTCCTTCCGGAGAGTCCTGGGAAATATCCGGAGTAGAAAATGATGTGTCGGTAGTAAAAGATGGAACATTGGATGGAAAAAACCTCACGCAGTTAATTGATACATTTAAAGGCGATCTGGTAGGGAATAAAGTATACAAACAGTTTGGAAACCAGTTGCCCTTACTTATTAAGTTTTTAGATGCCCAGGAAGATTTGTCTATTCAGGTACATCCACACGACGAACTCGCTAAAGAACGCCATAACTCGTTCGGCAAGACTGAAATGTGGTATGTAATTCAGGCCGATGAAGGTTCCAGTGTACGGAGTGGTTTTAACCGCCAGATTGATAAAGACATTTACCTGAAACATCTGGAAGAAAGAAAACTGGATGACATTCTCAATATTGTTCCGGTACAACCAGATGATGTGATCTTCCTACCAGCCGGACGTGTACATAGCATCGGTAAAGGGCTATTAATCGCCGAAATTCAGCAAACTTCTGATATTACCTACCGGGTTTATGACTTCGACCGTAAAGATAAATATGGCAAAACTCGTGAGTTGCATACCGAGCAAGCCGTAGATGCTATAGATTATAATTATTATGCAGATATAAAATCTACCTATTCCAAGCAGCTGAATGGTGTTTCGGCATTGGCTTCCTGTCAGTATTTTGCTACTAACCTATTGTATTTTGACAAAGCCTTAAACCGGGATTATTCAGCGATAGATTCATTTATTGTGCTAATGGCGATGGAGGGCTCAACTACTCTACAATACGATGGCAGAAAAACTACACTTGTCAAAGGAGAAAGCATATTGCTGCCTGCTGCTATTAAACATATAGAATTAATTCCTTCTGACACTGCCAAACTGCTGGAGTCGTATGTGCCTTAAACGCTGGTTTCACAGAGATGTAGCATTACCAGTCATTGTAATGAATATTTTCATCATGTGCTGTGCTGGTTGGCTTTCAATGAGCTGTAAACCGGAAAATTCAATGCAAAGCCCGGATTCAACAAATCACGCGCAGAATTCTGTACAAGCAATAGAAAAATTAACTATTCAATTTGAAGATGCTATTCAACTGGATAGTTCAAGCTATGTTATGTTTCCCCTTTTAATGAATGAAAAGGCAAATGAAGAAAATTTTATAGATAGCCGTACATACAAGGATACTGATAGGTTAGGGTATTGGAATATTATCTTTTACAATACCGAAACTGATACATTTCATTTGCTGGATGAAAAGAAGAAAATGCTCATCCATACATTTGATATGAATGAAAAGGTTTACAGAGAATATGAAGCAGTTTTTCACAAACAATATATCTTTTACACAATCACCAGTTTTGATTCAAACGGCGATAAAATCCTGAATGAAAAAGATTTCATTTATTTGTATGTCTCTGATAGAGCAGGAAAAAAATTCCGCCAGCTTTCTCCCTCCAATTACCATTTATCTTCCTGGAAAGTTATGAAAGGCCATGATAAAATAGTAATGCTCGTTAGCAAGGATAGTAATAACAACAAAAAGATAGATGCCCTGGATGAAGTTATTCCGTTTGTTGCAAGTATAAAGGATACACTTCCGGCCAGAGAATTATTCGATGCAAAGGAAAAGAACGATATCAAGAAACTTTTCGACAGAGACTGGAAAAGAATCAAATAACTGATTTATACTTCTTTTCTGCCGCTAATAAATTCTTCCCATTGTTCCAGTTGCTCTTTGGTCATTACCCTGGGTACTTTGGTTTGTCCGCCGAGTTTATTGTTGCTCTCTTGCCACTTGTAAAACAGTGAAGGAGTAATTAGTTCGATAAATACATGTTTTAATGCCCTGCCCCTGGCTCTGCCATAATTTTTATTGAGCCCCTTAATAATTGTGTCCAGCTTTTCACTGACCACCGCTGCATTGGCAGGGTCATCCGTACCAATATACCAGCGGTGAGCAAAATATTGCTCATGAGGAATCGCAGACAAAGCAAACTCCCGTACAGTAATACTCATCTCTTTTTCCAGTAACTGAATAGCTTCATTCATATTATCCACCGATAATTGCTCGCCAGTAACACTCAGGAAATGCTTGGTTCGGCCAGTGATCAGAATTTCGGAACGTTGGATATCTGTGAATTTAATGGTATCACCAATCAGGTAACGCCAGGTACCAGAACAGGTAGAGATAAGTAAGGCATAATCCTGGTCCTCCTCCACTTCGCTGATATTAAGTACTGTGGGATTTTCTGCTAAACCATCGGCTGTGAAATTCTCTCCTGTAAAAGGAATAAACTCAAAGTAGATTCCATTGTTCAGCACCAATGCCATAGCCCTGGTATCCGGACGGTTCTGAAACGCAAAAAATCCTTCGGAAGCCAGATAAGTATCAACATAGATAAGCGGCTTGGCCAATAGTTTTTCAAATCCTTTCTGATAAGGTTCAAATGCGATCCCACCGGTTGCATATACACTTAAATTGGGCCAGATATCGTGAATGGTCTCGAGTTTATGATATTCAATTACCCGTTCCAGCATGAGTTGTATCCAGGAAGGAATGCCAGATAAAGCGCCAATATCCCAGGAAGGCGCTTGTGCAATAATTTCCTGCACTCGCTCGTCAAAATCATTGATGCTGGCAATTTCTCTTCCAGGCTTATAATACGATTCAAACCACGAAGGAATCCGGCTGGCACTAATGCCACTGATTTCGCCTGTTTTATATTCACCTTTATCGGTCAGTTCGGTAGTGCTGCCCAGCATCAGAATCTCTTTTTCAAACACGCTGGCTGGCAAATCAAAATTGGCAAGTGACAAAAGTTGCCGGATGCCAGTGGTCCGGATGGCTTTTATCATTTCTTCAGAAACTGGGATATGCTTACTGGGACCACCAGTTGTGCCGGAGCTTAAAGCAAAATATTCGGTACTGCCAGGCCAAGTAATATCACTTTCGCCAGCTACCTGCCGTTGCCACCATTGATCAAAAATAGCATGATAATCGTGTATGGGTACCTGTCTGGCAAATTCGCCGCTTATGTTTTCACTTTGCAGAATCTGTTCGAAATCATATTGTTTGCCGAAAGCTGTTTCTGATGCTTTGGTGAGCAATTCTTTGAGGGTTGCCTGCTGGGCTGCCATTGGATCACTTACATCTGGTATCAGGTTGTTCCCTAACTGAACAGCCCCTTTTATTATTTTGCCTAATAATGCCACGTTGGAATTTGTTTTATAAAGGGATGTTTACGAAAACATTGGTAGAGAGTTGGAAGAGCAAGGCTAGAGGGCAGGTAAAATATAACCCTATACACAGTATTTATAAACAGAGGGATATTAAATTCAGCCAATGCTACTCAATCATTTTTTCGACATTGCTCCCAGTACATATAGGTTTGGGTCAACGGAGGAGTTGCGTTCCTCTAGGTAAAAAAATAATTCTACACCACTTTGTAAAATCTTGATTATTACCAGATCAAATTGACCTGGTGACGTTTGGTAAGCAATACAGGATTGGTTCAAAGCAGCCTGGACAGAAAGTAATGACTGCTTTTCAGTTAAAATCCACCCATCTATATCTAAGAATTCTCCGCCATCTATTTCAGGAAAGTAGTCATTAAAAATCATCGTAAGCGTTTGATCCTGAAAGTGCAATTCAAAATTGCCATATCGCCATATTTTAGCAGTATTCTGGTTAGTTCCCATTCCCCAATCTTCCGGATCTGGAAATTGTTGCAATAACTGCTCTTTCCTCATTCCGATCTTCACATAGTCGAACTTACCTGTCCGGATAAATTCATAGAGGCTAATTGGAATGCGGTGGTTAAATTTCAAGCTATGAATTACAAAAGGTAAAATACGACATTTATCTGCTTACATATTTTTCGCAATTTGAATTTGCAGGCCGGGCGCTTCTTTAATACCTACATCTTTCATTACGATTTTTGTCTGGTTCAGGCCGTTCCAGGCTTTGGCTTTCTGTTCCTGCATGACCGGGCTACCATACCTATCGGTAAAATAAGTAGTAAATTCCTGCGAAAGACTATCTACCGCGTTCTTATTATTGAGGTAAATATCAAGCCGGAAGCCTTTAATCTTTTTGTTTTCGTCGAAAAAATACAAAACGTCAGTAATTTCATCTTCTTCCTCATCCAGTTTTACCGTAAAACTGATATACTGAGTACTGTCCTCAAGCGGAATGGTATCTTCTTTTAGAATCACTTCTTCGAGATTATCGCCGAAGTTTACCCCTCTGAGTATGCCATCTTCTGTTTTGATTATTTTTTTAAACTTAGGGCTGTATGCCTCAAACGCTGCTTTCTGGCTTACAACCGTGCTGAGCGTATCTGATGTTCCTTCCTGAGAGGGATTTTCTGTGCAGGCAATGAGCAGGGATACCAGAAAAAAGCATAGTAAAAGTGAATTTCTCATGTAAATAATGGTAGACTGTTTTCTTACAAACACGCAAATCTAAGGCTTTATCTAACATCAACCGGAAAATTATGGGAATACCTGATGAAAATTGCAAAAAAGATATGCCACTACGGATTACTTATAATTACTTTATACTTGAAACATGTCAACTTATTGACTATAAAATATATAGCTACTATAAAAACTCCGATTTACAATGCTGTTTACTCAGTATGCTGATGTTAACCCAAATATATGTTGCTACATTCTGCCTTAAAAAGTTTTTTGTATTACTATCCTCCATCCTCTAACTTATCTTAGGTATTCATTCCTTCAAACAGTTAAAATATGAAATATTCCGACTTGGAAGTAGGCCTAATCTATATGCAACTGCATCGTAAACTAAAAGCCATTAACGGTAAATTCCCAGAGATTTTCTAAGGCTGATGTGCATGAAAAGAGAGACACAACTTCTGGAAATGCAGGCAGGAAATGTATCGGAAGTGGTATATCAGGTAGGTTTCAATAATCTGTCGTATTTCTCCACATGTTTCAAGGAGCAGTATGGCACTACGCCTCACGAATTTATTTCCCGCCTGATTATGTCTTGCCATAATAATTAAGTTGCTACTCAGCAACATATATGTAAAAAACTTATTGCCAGGCTTCACCAGCAACTGTAAAATAATCCTGCACCTCATTGGGGAGAATTTTCAACACATTAGCCAATACCAGCAATACCAAAGTCCGGGAAGCAATAGGCCTTGGAATATGAGCAGCCTGTGAAAATTGATCGACCGTAATTACCTGGTTAGTAGCCAGATATTGCATGAGTTTATGTTCCTTCTCACCATACGTAAAGCGAATGTTCCGTTGCTTGCGTTCTCCTTTCAGCACTTCCCGCATTTCCTTACTGGCTTGCACACTTCTGTCTAGTACACGAACGTAGGCCTTTCCCAGGTTATTTTCAAAGTCATGAATAACGTAATGAGGTTTCTGGATACTGGGGGGAATCGTATAAATCAGTACTTCTCTTTCGGCTATTACCGTAAGCCTTTGCAGCCTGTACTCAATCGCCGGGGTACAATATTTCTCAATGGCTTTTTCGAGAATATATTCTTCTTCGTCGGCAAACTTTACACCAGGGATTGATCTATCGTCGCCTACGCCAATTAATAAAGTGCCGCCATTTGAATTGGCAAAGGCAACTATTTCACGCACAATCTTTTCGGGATGGGAAGCTTTGAGCTTAAATTCGAGGTTGGCTCCTTCTCCCTTTTTGACCAGGGATTTTAATTCTTTCAGGTCCATAAAGCGCAAATCAGATCAGATAATACGTGGACAGATACAGTCAATAATTATATGTGCCAGAACCGCTTATAAATATTTACGGCAACCAGCATTACTTTCCGGCCTATTAATTCTTCTGGCTTGCCCGGAATAACTTTTGTTTTTCTTCCTTCGTCAGACTCTCATATCCTGACCGCGAAATCTTATCCAGAATAGCATCTATTTCATCCTGGTTAGGTGTATAAGTAGTCTGGTTGTAAGAAGATACTGTACTACGGTTCGACTCTTTCTTATGATACGTTACTTTCATAGCCGGTTTCTTGGCAAAGAGTTTCTTAATACTTTCGGCAAGTGCTGTAAGCGGCTGACCCAAATCTGTTCCTTTTTTGAGCTGCTTGATAAAAATAAATCCTAGCAAAGCACCACCTAAGTGAGCCAGTTGCCCACCTGCATTATTATCACCAGAAAGCTGCACAAAAGACAATACCAGAAAAAAAGCTGCAATATATTTAATGCGAACCGGCCCTAGCAGCAACATAAAAAAGGTATAATTAGGCATTAAGGTAGCAGCGCCTACTACCACCGCATATACTGCTCCGGAAGCACCCAGCATTACACTTTTTTCAATTTGATTATTATAATAGGGAATCAGGTTATAGATAAGCAGATACAATATACCACCTGCCAGCCCGCCCAACAGATATAAATTAATCAAGCGCCGGTTACCTAAATATTCTTCTATTAACTTGCCAAACCAGTATAGAAATAGCATATTAGATAGAATATGAAATATGTTTTCATGCGAAAAAAAATAGGTAATAAGCGTCCATGGCCTGGTAATGAACACAGACAGATTCGCAGGCAGCATCAGGTTTCTTTCCACATACACATACCATCCTGCTAAGCCTGTCCATTTGAACATAAGCATAAAAATATTGAGCAGCAAAAATACGATCACATTGATCAGAATAATCTGGATCAATCCGTTATTGGGTTTGCTGAATGCCCCTTTAAAATCTTCAAACATGCTTTTATATGTGTTAATAAAACTTATTTCGCTGACTACCCCAGTGTTTAACGAGAATATACGCAAAAAGCATTCCGCCGATGTGGGCAAAATGTGCTACGCTGTCGCCTGGTGCCTGCTGAAATCCTGCAAATACCTCATAAATTCCGTATAGGGCTACAATATATTTAGCCTTTACTGGAAAAAGAAAATACAATAATATTTCCGTATTCGGAAAAAGTAAGCCAAATGCCATCAGAATTCCAAATACGGCACCTGATGCTCCCATAGTAGGAATACTTGAACGCTCACTATAATATTGTCTGACAAAGTTCTTAGTTTCCTGGATAATCTGTGGGTTAGAAGGATTCTCCTCAAAGTTGTTGATAAACTCAAAATTATTGGTATACAATTGAGAAGCATACTTACTGATGTAAGATACAAATTTTCCGGGAGTTGGGTCTTGTAAATATATTTCAGTCGCTTCCCGGATCTGGTTTACTTCGTAATAAGTAACTCCCGAATGAAGCACACCAGCTCCTATTCCCGTAAATAAATAAAAAAACAGGAAGCGCTTAGGCCCCCAGAATTGTTCCAGTAAAGGGCCAAATATGACCAGTCCGATCATGTTACTCAAAATATGCCTCCAGCCAGAAGTATCATGCAGAAACATATAGGTGAGCAGCTGGTGTGGCATGAAAAAATCTGACTGGAGAGGCCTAAGCGGCAGATATGCCATAAATGATAATTCCGATTTTTGCAGAATAAATATTACTACATTCAGTAGCAATAAATTTCTAACCATCGGTGTCAGGTTAAATCCCATGCGCTAAGTGTATATGCGTATAGCTTTTCTGATTCCACAGAAAGCTTACAAGTCAACTAATAAATAAAAACTGGGTGAACTAATCCGGAAAGTAAGATACTGTGGCCGGAGGTACCTGCTTGCTAAAATACATAAGCATTTGGCTGTACCCAATTATTTAATAAAAAAACTATTGATTTTCTCTAAATTCAACACGGTGAGCGTAGGGCTACCATCTGGCGCATAATTCGGATTCGAGGAGGCAAATAATTTTTCTACCAGCTTACTCATTTCCTCATGAGATAATCGGATGCCCCGTTTCATAGCCGACCGCCTAGCCATTGAACGGGCAATGTTCTCTTTGGGATTAAGATTAATCTGCGCCTGGTTCCACTTAAATTGTTCAATTAAGCCTTCAATCAACTCTTTCTCCCTGCCCAGAGCTGCTTCTGCCGGAATCCCTTCTACCACGACAGTATTTTTTCCCAGGACACGCAATACAAACCCTAGCTGGCTCACTTCTTCCTGAATTTCCATTAGCAACTGAAAATCTGAAGGATTCAGGTCGATAGTTACCGGAAACAAAGATTGCTGGGAAATACCTTTGGCTTCGTGCAAATTGGCTTTAAACTTATCATACAAAATGCGTTCATGAGCCGCCTGCTGATCGATGAGCATCATACCACTTTTTACCTGCGTAATAATAAACCGGTTGTGTAACTGAAAAACAGGCATTACCCTTTCTGTTTCCACAGGTTCTGGTACCGGCGAATCAGCCGGAGTCACATTTACTTTACTCTCAAAGGTGAGTGATTGCCGCACTACAGTTTCAGGGGTTTCTTCCGGAATTTGTTCTTTTGGAAAGCTTCGCTGAAACTCCTGGTACAAAGCCGTCCAGTTTTGAAGGTTAGATTTTTCCCTAGGCGTTTTTTCATAGGAATTACTGTCCGAACTACCTTCACTACTAAACCCATTATCGAAGATGGGCTTTGTATCTAGCGTTGGAAAATTAACATTGAACCCAAAATCCAGAGAAGGCGCAATATTATGCGAACCTAAAGCCTTTCTCACCGAAGCCAGCACAATGGCATATACCGAACGCTCGTCATCAAACTTTATCTCTGTCTTCGTCGGATGCACATTAATATCTATATGAACCGGATCTATTTCAATGAACAACACATAAAACGGATAACTATCGTCAGGCAATAATCCTTCAAAGGCGCTCATTACCGCATGATGCAAATAATTATGACGCACATACCGGTTGTTTACAAAGAAAAATTGCTCACCTCTCGTTTTCCGGGCAAACTCAGGTTTACCAATGTACCCGGTCACTTTTACAAAAGGTGTTTCTTCCTGGCAGGGCGCTAATTGTTCCCGGTAATTCTTTCCAAAAATACTTACAATCCGGTGACTTAGCTTACCTGCGGGCAGGTTGTATACTTCTGCATCGTTATGATATAGCGCAAAACTAATCTCCGGATTCGCCAGGGCTACTCTTTGAAATTCATCCAGCACATGCCGCATTTCCACTGCATTGGAACGCAGAAAATTACGCCGGGCTGGTACGTTAAAAAACAGGTTTTTTACGGATAGATTTGTACCTGGCAGGCTGGCTGTGGCTTCCTGTACTTTTATCTGCGATGCTTCCACCCGGATCAGACTTCCCAGTTCATCGGAGGACCGTCGGGTACGTAATTCTACCTGGGCTACCGCTGCGATGGAAGCCAGTGCTTCTCCCCGGAAGCCTAATGTGCGGATGGAAAACAGATCATCAGACGTGCGGATTTTAGAAGTAGCGTGGCGCTCAAAGCTCATTCTGGCATCTGTTTCCGACATGCCCATACCATCATCAATTACCTGCACCAGCGATTTTCCGGCTTCCCTGATGATGAGCTGAATGGAAGTACTCTTAGCATCTACTGAGTTTTCAAGTAATTCCTTCACGACAGATGCCGGGCGCTGCACTACTTCACCTGCTGCAATCTGATTGGCAATTGCATCCGGCAACAAACGGATAATATCTGTCATTAGCCTTTACTGGATTCTTTTACAAACATAATGAGTAGTACAAAAATGAGCAGCAGGCACATAATTCCATTTAAGGCAAACAAGTAATACCCAGCCGCTACTGCCGTTGCCGCTACAAGCAATAATAATTTGTAATTACCTTTTTTGCTAATTGTACGTTCCCGGTAAAAATACTGGCCTTCCCGCATTTGTCCGGCGGCAATTTTTTTAGCAGCTGTTGTTTCTTCTTCAGGTTCTTCTTTGCGGTTTAGCATTTCTGTTATTCCTTTAAAGGTGCCCAGCTGAAAGAGCACATATAATAGAATAATTACACCTGTAATAAAGAAAGCATAAAAGCCAATGTAAAGGAATCCGACAAAGGTAGCGCTGAGTATAAACACAAGCGCCAGCTGCAAAATATTCACTTTTCCGCCTGTCCGGTACTTATCTCTAATGAAAGCTTCAGAAATACGGTGTTTGGTTGCGGAATCGCTCGATTGGTTTTTTAATTGCTGTTCTATGAGTTCTGTACGGTTTTTGAGGTCCTCTTTGATAGGGTCGTAATGCCTGGGCTCAAAATTAAATCGTCTGTATTTTGGTACACGAACAAGTGATGGAATTTTCATATTCGGGTTAATTATTGTCGGTTATTTCTGTAAAAATAAGTATTTTCATGGCTTAATTCTAAAACCTTTACCTATCTAAGAAACCCTGCTATGTTGAAAAAAGTTTTGGTGCTGTTTCTTTTACCGTCTATTATTTTCTTATCGATTGCCTCTGAAAAAGAGCCAGCAAAATATGCTTATAAAGCCAACCAAAGCAGGTGGGTAGATAGCGTTTTTAACGCTCTGGATGCAGACGAACGCATCGGGCAATTGTTTATGGTAGCTGCTTATTCTAACCAGAATGAGAAACATCAGAAGGAAATTGAATCATTAATTCGCAACCAGAGTATTGGCGGACTTATATTTTTTCAGGGCGGACCAGTAAGGCAAGCCAATTTAACTAACAAATACCAGTCTATTTCTAAAGTTCCTTTACTGATTGGTATGGATGCAGAATGGGGCTTGGGCATGCGTTTAGACAGTACCATCAGTTATCCCCGGCAAATGACCTTGGGAGCCATTGCTGATAACGACAATATCTACCGCATGGGCGAAGAAATTGCCCGTCAGTGTAAACGGCTGGGGGTACATATTAATTTTGCTCCGGTCGTAGATATAAATAGTAACCAGAATAATCCTGTCATCGGTGTAAGGTCTTTTGGGGAAGATAAAGAAAATGTAGCGGCCAAAGGAATTGCCTATATGCAAGGCTTACAGCACAATGGGATTATGGCCAATGCCAAACATTTTCCCGGACATGGTGATACTGATACCGATTCTCATGTGGCCCTTCCTGTAATTAATCATTCCCGCAAACGGATGAGCGAAACAGAATTGTATCCGTTTAAAAAGCTTTTTGCTGATAGCCTGATGAGTGTAATGGTAGCACATATGTATGTGCCGGCCTATGACGAAACTAAAAACCGGGCTACAACCCTTTCTAAACCAGTGGTAACAGACCTGCTGAAAAAAGAATTAGGCTTTAAAGGTTTAGTTTTTACTGATGCCTTAAATATGAAGGGTGTAAGCCAGTCGCACAAAGCCGGCGAAGTAGATATGCTCGCGCTACTGGCAGGAAACGATGTATTATTGTTTTCAGAAGATGTTCCGGAAGCAATTAAGCAGATTAAGAAAGCGATCCGGGGTAAGAAAATAACTCAGGCTGAAGTAGATGCGAAAGTGAAAAAAATATTATCCGGCAAATACTGGGCAGGCTTACATACCATAGATCCTATAGAAACAGCACATTTGCATGCTGACCTCAATAATCCGCAAGCCAGATTGGTAAATCGCAATTTATATCAGCAGGCGCTAACAGTGGTACGAAATGAACGTAATCTGATTCCTTACCGTATGCTGGATACTACTAGCTTTGCTTCAGTTTCTATTGGATTATCAGCGGATAATGAGTTTCAGCAAACCTTAAGCAAATACACTTTTGTCCAACAGTATACTTTGCCTGCCGACAAAGCTACGGATGCTGAATATGAAATTCTGCTGGAAAAATTGAGCAATTTTAAGGTGGTGATGGTAAGTATCCATAAGATGAATAACGCTGCTTCAAAGTCATATGGAATAAGCCAGCAAACCCGTACATTCATTGAAAGGCTGCGCACTAAAACACAGATGTCATTGGTTGTATTTGGAAATCCATATAGCCTGAAATATTTTGATCGGATTAATCACCTGGTTTGTGCCTATGAAGACAATGAACTTACCCAGAGTCTGGCAGCTCAGGTGTTGTTTGGCGCTATTGAAGCAAAAGGAAAACTGCCGGTAACGGCTGGCGAGCCCTATGTTTCAGGTACAGGTGTCGTTACAGAATCCCTGAGAAGACTAGGTTATACTGCTCCTGAAGATGCAGGAATGAGTTCTACTTTCCTGGAATCCGGAATAGATAGTATTGTAAATGCATCCATCAAAGATTTTGTAATGCCCGGCTGTCAGGTATTGGTGGCCAAGAACGGGAAAGTGGTGTTCAATAAATCCTATGGGCATTTATCCTATGATTCTCTGGAGCCAGTATTGCCTACCACTATGTACGATATTGCTTCTGTAACTAAAGTAGCAGCAACCTTGCAGGCGGTGATGTTTTTACACGAAAGACAACTGCTGGACGTAAATCAGAAGGCTTCTTTTTACCTTCCGGAACTGAAAGGCAGCAATAAAGAAAATATGCTCATCCGGGATATTTTGATGCATCAGGCAGGACTTATCGCCTATCTTGCCCACTGGGAAAAAACAAAAACCCGCACTGGGTTGAGTTCTACCTTTTATAGTCAGATTCAAAATAACTTATATCCTTTGGAAATTGCGCCTGGCATGTATGGCATGGCTGCTCTGGAAGATTCTCTCTGGAAGTGGACCATTCAATCCAGGTTATTGTATAAACCTAAAAAACAGGCTCAACACCGATTTGAATATAGTGATTTAGGTTTTTACATGATGCAAAAAGTGGCCGAAAGATTACTAAACCAGCCTATTGAAGATTTTTTAAGCCAGAATTTTTATCAACCCTTAGGTTTACATACACTTACTTTTAATCCGCTTTGCAAGTTTACTGAATCGTGTATTGCGCCCACAGAAAAAGATAAAATTTTCAGAGGACAGCTCATTAGAGGAAGTGTTCATGACCAGGGTGCAGCCATGATGGGTGGTGTAGCCGGCCATGCTGGTTTATTTAGTAATGCCAACGATCTGGCTATTCTGATGCAGATGAACTTACAAAAAGGAGATTACGGAGGCAGACGCTATTTTCTCGAACCTACTATTCCGGTTTTCACCAAAAGCTATAACAAAGGCAACCGGCGAGGCTTAGGCTGGGACAGACCCCGGCCAGAAGGTGGTGGACAAGTTTCTGACCTTGCTTCCAGAAATTCATTTGGGCATTCCGGATTTACCGGCACATTTGCATGGGTTGATCCTGAGGAGGAGCTTGTATATATTTTCCTTTCTAACCGGGTATATCCCACTGCACACAACGAGAAACTAATGAAATACAATGTGCGCCGGAATGTACAGGATGTGATCTACAAATCCATTATCAATTACCAGACATTGAATCATACCAGTGTGACCAGCATCAAAAAATCGGAGTAAAGACACTTAAAATTTGATTACATAAACCTGTTATTTATATACATAACAGGTTTTTTTGTTATTTGCGAAATCAATTTAACCAGCCATGAAAAAACTAGTTTTCCTCGCCTTATTATTGTTTGCGAGTTGCACCTTCACTTTTTCTCAAATCGGTCTCGGCGTAGGTTCCTCTGGATTTAACCTGAAAACTTCTCCGGACAAAAACCTTGGACTTATTTTCAGAACTAACTTTCGAATTGGGAATGATATACTTGTCATTCCAGAGATCAATGGAATCAAACGGTTGGTAAATGAAGATAAAGCAAAGCTATATCTTGGTGTTGGCGTAGGTAGCTATATCCTAGCTGACCAGTCATTTGACCGGTTCAATACTGTGTATATAAAAGTGCCGGTTGGGATTGAGTATTTCCCTTTTGAAAGCAAAAGATTCAGCCTGACTGCCGAAACCGGCTTGGGCTATTTTAACTCTGAAGCCGAAAACTCTCTGAATTTTATGAGTTTGCTTGAACTTACTTTTTACCTGCAGAAAAAATAAAGTAGCTTCTATTGTTTTTCACTTAGTTTGGTAATAGGCGTGAGTGCCACCTTTCTGAACTCCACTTCAGCCCCTTCCGCTTGCAAGGCAATTTGTCCTTTTTGTGCAGTGCAGTTGAAGCCGTAATTCACCAGGTCGTTGTTAAGCCAGACTTTAACAGAATCATTCAGGCATTCGATCACCATCCGGTTCCATTGACCCAGAGGTTTTTCTGTACCATCTGTCAGGTTAAGAATGCGGCGCAATTTATCTTCGGTGGTGCCCCATTTATTTTTGTCACCCCGGCGCTTTTCCATATCCGGTACACTAATATCTTCCACAATACACCAGAAATCACCGGCATTTTCATGCATCATTTGTACCTCAATGGATTTGGGAAACATTTTGTATAGTGCCCTCGGAGTAGAAGCATGCACCAGAGCGCCACAATTTCCAGGTTCTCCGGCAAAGCGGTATTCTACTTCCAGGCGGTAATTCTGGTAAATTGCATCTGTAATTAAATGTCCACCTGGATTTCCCATACTCACCAGCATGCCATTGCGGACAATAAAGGGTGATTTTACAGAAGGATTATTATCCATATCCGGCACATCTGCATGCCACCCGCTTAAATCTTTGCCATTGAATAAGCTTTTGGTTTGTGCCTGGCAGCATGTACTACTGCAAAAGATACTGACCAGTATGAAGCACAGATAAATGATTTTCATAGAATATGAGCTAGATAGTTAATATTTATTGTGGCAACTGGGCTAACACTTTTTGAAAAAAGATCATATGATACTCCAGAGAATTGACAAAATACGTCCAGTTGTGTTCTCCGGGCCTTTCTGTATATTCATGTGGAATACCCTCTTCCAGCATTTTCTTATGAAAAGCTTTGTTCGCTTCATATAAAAAATCAGAAGTGCCGCAATCCACAATCAGTTTCAAGCCTGAAGATTTGAATTTTTCGGTCATATGTATCACTGAATGTGCTTTATAGCGGTCGGCATATTGGGTAACCGGCCCCAGCAGTTTAGTAAACCATTTATCAATATCTCCCCCTCTTTCAGCATTAATGCTTGAAATATCCAGGGCGCCGGCAATACTTCCGGCTGCAATAAATATAGAAGGATTCCGGCCAGCCAGGTACAAAGCCCCATGGCCACCCATACTTAAGCCAGAAATTAATCTTCCTTCTCTGGAAGCCATGGTTTTATACTTGCTGTCTACATTAGGGATAAGTTCTTTAATGATATACGTTTCGTACTGAAATTCTTTACTAACCGGACTATCCAGATACCAGCTGCCATAACCACCATCCGGACAAACAATAATGGTATTGTATTTATCAGCCATTTGAGACAAAAGCTGCTTATCAGGCAAGGGTTTGGTAAGCCAGGCATCGAATGAATCACTAAATCCATGTAAGAGATATAAAACCCGCATTGGTTTGCCAGCCTGGTAACCTGAAGGCAATACTACTGCATTTTTGAGATTTTTTTGCATGGCTTTGCTGTATACTACCAGCGTATCCACTTTAGCTGCTTGTGCTATCCAGGAGAGGCTTAAGAAAAAGCAAAGAATTCTAAAGGTTTTTAACATAGTGAAAAGAGATCAATACAGGTTTATTTTGTATCAGGCAAAGTACTAAAAATTCTTTTTGCGTATCATTCTTCTATATACTTTGGCATCTGAAAGTTTAAATCTTATCACTGCGAAAACATCCTTATTTTCCATTAGCTGACAGATAAGCCTGCTTTCAAAATTCCATTCTGATCTCATAAGTCAAATCATTTTTAACCCATACCTTGTAAAAGCATATTCCGTGAATAAAAAACATATAGGTTTGCCATGGGCTGGAATCAATATTTAACCTGACTGCCCAATAGTGCTACCAGAATATAAAGTCTATAAAATTACCTTAAAATAGCTGAAAAATTATATTCTGCTTACCAAATTATCGCTTTACTTTGCAACCTGTACCTTGAATGTATAGGAATATGGCTGGCACCACAACACTAATACTGGACAAAACACAAACCCTGCAAAAAATCAGAAGAATCGCTTTTGAAATTTATGAAAATAATTTTCAGGAGGATGCGATCATACTGGCAGGTATTTACGACAAAGGCTATCTGTTTGCAGGTATCCTGCAACAAGAACTTTCGGCTATTGCCCCATTAAAAACCACGCTGGTAAAAGTGAGCCTGGATAAGTTTACGCCCTTGCAAAGTGAGATCGACCTGGATTGTAATATCGAAGTAGTCCGCAACAAAGTAATTATTTTGCTGGATGATGTATTGAACACCGGACGTACACTGGCCTATAGCCTGAAACCGTTTCTAAATGTGGAAATTAAAAAACTCCAGACAGCGGTGATTGTAGACAGAAACCACAAGCAATTCCCGATTTCGGCAGATTATGTGGGCTATTCACTCTCTACTACCATTCAGGAACACATCGAGGTAAACCTGGAAGATTCCAGCAATTTCGGAGTATATATCAGCTAGCAAGGTTATTTTGCGGCATTAGCATACATTTTCCGGAAAGTATCCAGATCGTCTTCAGTTCCCAGAATAATAAGCACATCTCCTTCATGCACAAGCAGATCAGCACCGGGATTTATAATAAAGCCTTTACCGGCATGTTTAAATCCAAGTACTGTTACATGGGTATGCTTTCGGATGTTAAGTTCCCGGATCGATTTATCTCTGAATTCACTTTTTAATTCTCTATAAGAGATCTCCTGCATTTTTAGTTTTACTTCGCCAGTACCTGAAAGCATCTCCAGAAACTCTACTACTTCTGGTTGTGTAATGTGGTGTGCCATATGCATGCCTCCAATATAATCTGGCATTACTACATGATTAGCTCCTGCCCGGTAAAGCTTTTTTACCGCACTTTCGTCGGTCGCTCTGGCAATAATGGTAATATCCGGGTTAAACTCACGGGCGGTTAAGGCTATATATACATTATCGGCATCTTTAGGCAAAGCTGTTATAATTGCCCTGGCATGCATAATTCCGGCAAGCCGCAGTACATCATCCTGGGTAGCGTCACCTTCCACAAAAGAAAAAGTTTCTCTGGAAAGATTAGGTAGTCCTTTTCCTACAGCATCAGACTCAATTACTACGAAGGTATATTTATTACGCATCAATTCTTCGCATGCCTTACGGCCATTGCGCCCATAGCCACAAACGATCACATGGTTATGCAACTTGCTGAGTTCCTGTATATACATATATTTAATATAAGCTTTTTGCAATTCACCCTCCAGCACATATCTGGTGATAATAGAAATAAAATAGGCAAAAATACCCAGGTTAATGAGAATATATATAGATGTAAGCATCCGGCCGGTAGGCGAAAGCGGCTCAATTTCTCCAAACCCAATGGTAGAAATGGTAATAATTGTCATGTAAAAAGCATTCACAAAGGAATACTTCCCTACTGTATAAAAAAGCAGAATGCCGGTACCTATACTGATCAACAGCAGAAATAAAGCCCAAAGCAGTCGGTTGAGTGCACCACTGTATAATAAAAACCGGAACATAAGATGTGAAAGGCAGTCTGCAAAATAAGAGATTGCCAGAATAGTAAAGCTTTTTGGAAAGGCAAATTTTATTAATAGCCCAAAAGAATAGCTACAGAAAGTATATATTAACCAATGAAATAGGCTGACAGACAATATAAAGCATTAGTATATTGTACTAAGAATGGATTTTATAGGATTGTCTAACCAAATTTTTTTTGCTGCCCTATAGTGAAGTATGGTTTTTTTTGCTTTAATTAACCCGCTTTTAACCTCCGACCTACTACACTAACCCATGTACGCAGCCATTATAATTATCTTCGTATTAGGCTATTTAGCCATTGCCTTTGAGCACCCCATTAAAATTAACAAAACGGCGTCGGCCTTACTTACTGGTGTACTCTGCTGGACTGTTTACATTATGTTCAGCGCTGAGAAAGACCCGGTTGTAGAGGAATTATCCCATCACCTGGGCAGCATTGCCGAAATTCTGTTCTTCCTGCTGGGGGCCATGACCATTGTAGAACTTATAGATGCACACCAGGGTTTCCGCGTGATTACTGACCGGATCAACACCCAGGATAGCCGTATCTTGTTATGGGTATTATCTTTATTTACCTTCTTTCTTTCGGCGCTTCTGGATAACCTGACTACGGCTATTGTAATGGTATCTTTGCTTAGGAAATTAGTATCAGATCCCGATCAGCGAAAGTTTTATGCAGGTATGGTTATTATTGCTGCCAATGCCGGGGGTGCCTGGTCACCGATCGGGGATGTAACTACCACTATGCTCTGGATTGGCGGGCAGATCACTTCACTAACTATTATAAAGAGCCTGTTGATTCCAAGTTTACTTTCTCTGGTAGTGCCCCTTATATTTTTATCTTTCCGGATGAAAGGAAAACTGGTGGGGAGCGAAGAAGGAATGCCTGCTCTGCATACGCATGAAAAAGTAACTGGGGGCGATATAATGCTTGGCTTTGGTTTAGGTGCCTTGTTATTTGTGCCTATATTTAAAACGGTTACACATTTGCCTCCTTACATGGGTATGTTGCTGGGCCTAAGCGTGGTGTGGCTGGTATCCGAAATTATTCATAGCGACAAAGATGAAGAAGAGCGCAAGCCTTTTACAGTTGCGCATGCTTTGGGTAAAATTGATACATCCAGTATTTTATTCTTCCTGGGTATTCTGATTGCTATTGGTTCCTTAGAAGCTACTCACTTATTAAGTAACCTGGCCACTTTAATGGATGAGACCATTGGTAACCTGGATTATATAGTGGTAGCTATTGGCCTGGCTTCTGCTGTAATTGATAATGTGCCCCTGGTAGCGGCTACTATGGGTATGTATGACCTTACTACTTTCCCTACCGATAGCAAACTTTGGATTTTCCTGGCTTATTGTGCTGGTACAGGTGGCAGTATTTTGATTATTGGTTCAGCTGCCGGGGTGGCAGTAATGGGGATGGAAAAGATTGATTTTATGTGGTATGTAAAGAAAATTTCTTTCATTGCCCTGATTGGGTATTTTGCTGGCGTATTTTCCTACTTGTTAATATACAGTTTGATGGCATAATGACAGGACAATACCATCTTTTCTTGAATAATTCTTTGTAAACGACCGCCCAATAAGGCATAAAATTTTCCCTAATAAATGAATGTGATAATTCACATCGGGAGTTGCCTGCTAATACTAATTTCTCATATCCTTATAATAAAAAATGGCAGGCTTTACCCCTGCCATTTTTTATTAGTCAATACTTAAGGAATGCTTTAAATCAACCGGCTTGCTTTAATTTCCAGTTCGTCGCCGAGTTCAGAAAAGTAGGTAAGCCACTTGCTGGAAGATGCATCTCCATGATTGGCAGCTTTCTGCATCTCCTTCAGGTATTTATCACCCACTGAGAAATACAGGTTCTGAATCATCCAGATGTCAAGGTTGAGTGGAAGTTTCTTGAGCTGTTTGAAAATTTCGAGAATATACCGCAGGCGTTCCGTATTTCTGGGATTAATCAGCAACTGGTTCATCAACACATTCATCTTTTTGGTGATCACATACCCTACCCTATCCGGTTCTAGTTTCACCGACCAGCGTTCTACTTCTTCAGTCAAGCGCTGTAAATCATCCAGATTCACATGTTCATCTTCAAAAAGCCGCCGGATATCTGCATTCAGGATAAATTCCACGGTTGTTTTAAACACACTGGGCAGCGGCGCCTGGGCATTGTTCATCAGGTTCATCATGTGGTAATTGTGCTCATAAATCTGCCTGAATGAATTTTCAATCTCCTGCAAGGTCGTTTGCATAATTTGCCCCAGTACCCGGCGCTGCTCATCTTTAGATAGATGGAAAAGCGAATAGCGTTGCGGACCAAAATACCCTTCCATCAGGTGAATAATTTCGGCCACTTCGCTCCGTAAAAATGCTTTTCTGATTTTGCTATGCATGGCCGAAAAAAGCTCGTCGGGCATATTTTCCATGGCATTAGCGATTACCGTATGCTGTCCCAGGTACAACACCACAAAACTTACTTCACTTTCTTCCCAGGTAATGGTAGAATGCACTTTGGCAATACCAATCACTAATTTTTGTATACCAGCTTCCAGGCGGTCGTATACTTCGCTTTTAAAGATATAACTGTAAATAGGAAGGTTATCCGGGTAATCTTCGAACAGGGATGTAATGGCATAATGTACGCCTACTTTAAGCAGATCCAGGCGGGCAGGTTTCACATACACTTCATAAATCTGGGCAGCATTGCCATATTCAGGCTGATTGCTGGGTGCTTTCTCCAGCAGGGTAATAAAATCTTTCTCCAGTTTACGTGAAGTTACCTCTTCGGCCAGTTGAATGGCACGGCTGGCATACATAATTACTTGTATGGTTTCAATGCCCGAAATTTCATCAAAAAACCATCCGCAACTGGTATACATCAGCATGGCATGGCGCTGCATTTCCAGAAGTTTGATCACCTTGATTTTTTCCTCTTTGCTCAGGTCACGGCTGGCATGCGTTTTAATGAATCCTTCCATGCGGTTTTTAGAACGCTGCAACAAAATATCCATATAAGCATTGCGGGCTTGCCAGGGTTTTCTTAATAAGAGGCCTGCTTCTTTCTCATATATTTTAACTAATTCATCCCGGAGCCAGTCGAGGGATTTCCGCAAAGGGTCGCGCCATAACTGGTTCCAGCCGGGCCGGCCGCCGGTATTACACCCGCAATCGCTCCGCCAGCGTTCTACGCCATGCACACAGCTCCAGGAGCTATTTTCAAATATTTCGGCCTCATAGGTGGGTGGAAACTTAGACAAATATTCTCCATAATTGGTAATACGTGCCAAACCCTGGCTTTCCAGGTAATGAATGCAATAGGCTAGTGCCATATCGCCATGCCGGTGATGATGCCCATAACTTTCGCCATCCGTAGCAATATGTACCAGCTGAGGCTGATAATCACTTTCATGGGTAAAATTATCCAGAAAACGGTTGGCAAAATCCCTCCCATTTTTTAGAATTCCTTTAAAGGCTACATCCTGCGAAATAGGGCCGTCATAAAAAAACAGTACTATGCTTTTTCCGGAAGGAAGCCGGCAGATATAGGGCATTTTAGGATCGACCCGGTCACCGGAAACATCCATCCACTGAGTCTGGCCGATCTTGCGTACTCTTCGGGCTTGCCTGGGGGCAAGTAATGTAAATTTAATGCCATGTTCAGCCAGCACTTCCAGGCTTTCTGTATCTACCGCTGCTTCGGGCAGCCACATTCCTTCTGGTTTGCGTTTAAACCGGTATTCAAAATCACGGATTCCCCATACTACCTGTGTGTGTTTGTCGCGAAGGTTGGCCAGCGGCATAATAATATGTCCAAAAGCCTGTGCCATCGCTGATCCGTGACCAGAAAAATTCTTCTGGCTCTCTTCATCTGCTTTTAAAATGGATTTGTATACGTCAGGTTCATATTTTTCCAGCCATGATAACAGGGTGGGGCCGAAATTGAAGCTGATTTTGGAATAGTTATTTGTAATATCGGTGATATCGCCATCTTCTGCCAGAATTCTGGAAGCAGTATTAGGCTCATAACATTCATAGGAAATGCGTTCATTCCAATCATGAAAAGGCCGGGCTGAGTCTTGTAGTTCTATGGCTTCCAGCCACGGATTTTCTCTGGGTGGCTGGTAAAAATGTCCGTGAATACAGACGTATTTGGTATCATTCATATATGTATGGTGCTTTTTCAGAAAAAAGCTGTTGCGTTGTTTCGCCTCCCGGCCTTATGCAATAAGGGCCAAAATAACAGCTTTGTAATTGTGAAGCAAATTAGGACTTAATCTCCGTAAATATGAAACAAATTTACCGCCAAACCTACACTCAAAAAAGTGCCTCTGCTGGCGCTATTCTTAATAAATAAACATTTTCAGAAGAAAACCTGGCGGTTTTTATTAGCGAAACTATGGTTTGAAGAAGAGCTTCTCAAGTTAATTCAACCAGAAAATTTGTATTCGCAGGTAAAAAGGTACTTTTCCAAGAACAGAAAGGAAGAGGTTAACAAGTTCCTGTATTATATAATACATTGTCAGAAACAGGCTATCGGATTACATAACCTGCAAATCATCTGTTGAAGTCTGAGCTATCATAAATTCTTTGTAGATTTCCGTTTTCCTGAATGGCTTTACGTATGTACAACCTGCAATGGATAAATTATTAACAAACCACTGAAATGAACATCGGAGACAAAGTACGGATGCTGCATGGCCGGGAAGAAGGCATAATCACCCGTTTTTTAGACAATAAACTGGTAGAAATTGAAATTGAAGATGGATTCCGCATTCCGGTTTTGCGCACAGAGCTGGCCATCGTTTCTGCGGAAGAAGCTGTGCGTTTTAAAAGAGAGACTCCGGTAGACGACAGGCAGCCTGTATCCAGAGAAGTATTTGCTAACAAAGGGGTATATATGGCCTTTTTACTTATCAATGATACAGCACTGGCTTTATACTTAATTAATAATACTGACCTGGAACTACCTTATACGATTGGCGAAGTACAACAGGAAAATTATAAAGGCCTGCAGGCTGGGGTATTAAAAGCCAGGACTTCGGTTAAGATACAGGAGGTAAATACTAAAAACTTTGAAAACTGGCCGGCGTATTTGTTGCAGTTTCTTTTCTTTAAGGCTGGTGCTGGGGCCATACAAGAACCCCTGACTAAGAAAATCAGGTTCCGGGCCAATACCTTTTTCAAGAGCAAGCAAACCGCTCCAGTACTGGGCAAAGATGCTTATGTATTTCAAGTTGATAAAGAAGCTACTGAAATACAGCCGCAGAAAATCACAGATGCCTTGTATGGAGAAAATACTGCTGAAGTAAAACCAGCCCGCTTGCCTGCTCCCGCCCGCGAAACAGACCTGCATATAGAAAAGCTCTCGAAAGATCATGCAAAAATGGGTAGTCCGCAGATATTACAACTGCAGTTACAAACTTTTGAGAGTACTTTAGACCAGGCTATTGCTAATGGAATGGAGGAGATTATCTTTATTCATGGGGTTGGAAATGGGGTTTTACGTACCGAAATTCACAAACGGCTGAGTAAAAACAAGCAAGTCGAATATTTTAAAGATGCCATGAAAGAGAAATTTGGGTATGGTGCTACACTAGTAAAGATTAAGTAGTCTGGAACCAGGATTTTTCAGATTATGGGATTTTAAATTAGAATGGGTTGCAAAGGTAAGCTTGTTTCTTAGACTTAATAGTCATTTTCTTAATCAAAGCAATATAAATCAAAAGCGAAGAAATCAATTTCTTCGCTTTTGAAAATCCTGAAAAATCCTTTAATCCATGTTCCAGACAGGCTTACTCATTCCGCAAAGAATTTACAGGGTTGGCTATCGCAGCTTTAATGGAATAATAACTGACAGCAATCAGTACAATCAATAATCCTGCGGCGCCTGCTATGGCAAAAATTTTCCAGCTCATGTCAATCCGGTAAGTGAAATCTTCCAGCCAATGATAGCCAATATAATAGGCTAATGGGAATGCGATTAGGAAGGAAACAAATGCCAGCCGGATGGTAACTGTATTCAGGAGCAGAAAAATCTGGCCGACAGAAGCGCCGAGTATTTTGCGGATGCCAATTTCTTTGGTACGGTTCACCGCATTTAATCCGGATAAACCGAATAAACCAAGGCAGGCCACCAGAATAGCAAACCAGGAAGCTGCTTCAATAATGTTCATCCATGTTTGTTGCGCCTGGTACATATTGGCAATATCTTCATCCATGAACGTATAATTCAGGGGTCTGCCTTCATTCACTTGTTTCCAGGTTTGCTCAATGCTGGCAATGGTTGCTGGTATATTTCCAGGTCGGATTTTGATGAGAATATTGGGTATATATTTTGGGTTGTAATGCAGCATGGCCGGGCCAATAGGCTGGGAAAGGGAAGCGAAATGAAAATCTTTCACAATACCCACAATCACAGCATTATCTAGTTCTTTACAAGGGGTTCCTACCTTGCAGTTATTTCCTATCAATTTGGCAAGTTGTTCGTTAATGATAATGGCACCAGTACCAGAGGTATCTGTTGGGAACTGAGGAGAAATGGTACGGCCTTCCATCATATGTAAACCCATCATCTGCACATAGTCGTAATCACCGGAAAGCTTATTAATGACAGCAGGTTGGTTATTAATGGTAAAAAAAACTATCATACTGGGCCTGGTCATATTATCTCCTCCGCTTACAGCCACAATATCAGGTTGCGTACGAGCCATTGCCTTGAATTTATCAAGCAGAAAAGCCCCCTTACTCATCGACTGGTTTTCCATCAAATTAATGACCAGCAGATTTTCTTTGTCAAATCCAAGGTTTTTATGGGTGAGGTAGTTAAACTGCTCTTTCATAATAACCGTCGTAATGACCAGGAACAGACACAAGGCATACTGCACAACTACCATAAACCGCGATAGTGTTGGGTTGATCCGGTACGTAGAATGGCGTTTGAGTAAGCGAACCGGATTATAGGCAGAAAGCAATAAGGCAGGATAAATACCAGTAAGCAGGCTGATCACAAATGCCAGCATTAGCGCAGCACCAATGGCAGGTAGGGAATACAATAAATGGGTTTCCAGTCCGCTGTCTAGCAGGGTATTAAATACTGGAAGCAACAGGTAAGATAATATGAAACCGGCTCCCATCGAAAACAGAACCAGCATAAACGTTTCCGTCCATAATTGCATAATTAGCTGTAATCGGGAAGCTCCATTTACTTTCCGCACACCCATTTCCTGCAACCTGGCCGAAGCATGGCTAAGGGAAAGGAAAATGTAATTCAGACTGGCAATCACGAGTACAAACAAGGTAATCAGGCTCAGCACGTATATATTTAATTTTTTACCCATTCTGGGCCATCCCCAGGGTATCGAATCCAGGTGGGTTTCTGTCAGAGGCGTTAAAACCAGGCTCAATCTTTCAATAGGCACATTTCTTTTCACCAGTTCATCTTTGTAGTAGTTTTGGCCAAAGGTTTTCAGCTTATGTTTGAAAGCAGCTATGTCCGTTTTTGCATCTAATTCTACTATACACATAGTAAAGAGCATATTCAGATTCTGCTTGGGAGCAAGTGAGACCGGAGATAATTTACTATTTAAAGGCACTAATACCTCATAAGCCAGACTCGAATTGGAAGGGGCATTTTCTACAATACCAGTCACCGTAAATATATGATTTGCTCCATCTCCCAATACATCTATGCGCTGCCCGATTGGGTCTTTGCCACCAAAATACCGCAAGGCAACTTTCTCAGATAATACTATACTTTGCGGATCAGATAAGGCTGTTTTTGGATTTCCTTTCAACAAACGGAATGAAAATACATCGAAGAAGTTGCTGTCTGCCAGATAGATATTGTCCTGGTGAAATCTCTTATCGCCCACTCCCATGATTTGTTTGTAATTGTCCATCAGGCGAGAAATTTGCTTTACTTCTGGAAAAATAGCTTGTAGTTCGGGAGCTAAATCGGGGGTGACCCTGGTAAGGCGGCTTTTATCAGGTGTAGTCAGGTTAGATAAAAAACTCCGGGTTCCCATCTCTGCCACTTCTCCTAACCCTTTAATTTCTAGCCGGTATAACGAGGAGGCTTTCTGGTGAAATCGATCAAAGGAAAGTTCATGCTGAACAAATGTATACACCAGCAAACAAAACGCACAGGCTACACTGAGTCCGGTTAAGTTGATGAAAGAATATATCCTGTTTTTTTGAAAAGAACGGAGCGCAATTTTTATATAGTTCAGCAGCATATCGGTGTAAAGAGGTTTGGTGGTTGGCTTGGTTTGTTTTTTAAAGGCGAACGGTCTACAATAGCCTAATACAGCGAGTACATATTCTCTCCCGGCTTGTTTCTCTCCCACTTCTTCTATGCGTTCTTCAAATAATTCCTGCAAATCGCCTCCGATTTCTTCCAGCAATTCATCCGGACAGACCCATTCCAGTAGTTTGCTTGCCCAGCTAGGCGGAGAAGGAAGTTTGTTAGGTTCGCTCATAGTATGGTTTTAACGTATCGCAGTAAATCAACTCACTGGTTGAAGGTATGTATCAGACTATTCGGTGCGTAAACTTTTAATTGGATTGGCTAATGCTGCTTTCATCGCCTGGAAACCAACTGTAAACAGGGCGATAAGCAAAGCGAGGATGCCAGCGAAAGCAAATATCCAGATGCTCAATGGAATACTGTATTCGAAGTTTTGCAGCCATTTATCCATCAGCCACCAGGCAAGCGGCCAGGCAATCAGGTTTGCAATCAGTACCAGCTTGAGCAGATCTTTAGAAAGTAGCGTAATCAAATTTCCCACCGAAGCCCCTAATACTTTGCGGATGCCGATTTCTTTGGTCCGCTGTACGGCCATAAAGGAAATTAAGCCATACAAACCAAGGCAACTAATAAAAATGGCAATCCCTGAAAAAATCCGGAAAAGCTGGTACATTTTTACTTCTTCCCTATAAAAGTTGGCAATGATTTCATCCAGGAAGGTGAATTCAAAAATAGTTTCAGGATACACTTTCTTCCACACACCTTCAATTTGAGCAATGGTATTCCGCATATTTGTAGGCTCGATTTTAACACCTGCCATCAGGGGATTCTTTCCCCTATGCATGATCACACCAGGAATATCTTCTTTAAAAGACCTGGTATGAAAATCTTTCACTACCCCAGTTATGGTATGTGGCTTAGGCCCAACCCAGCCTATGGTTTTTCCGATGGCTTCTTCCGGGGTGCGTATATTCATAGTTTTCAAAACGGCCTCATTTACCAGCAAGTCGGAGGAATCGGACGTAGGACCTAAATTTTTTCCAGCCAGTAATTGTAATCCAAAAGTTTCCAGGTAGGTATGGTCAATCACAATTTCCTGCACATAGTACTCTTTGGTCGGGTCATGGCCTTCGAAGGTAAATTTACTCCACCAGCTATTATCACTGGAAGGAGCCATTAACGCATAACTTATTTTTTGTACGCCTGGAATTTGCTCCAGCTGGTTACGCAAAGCCCGGCTGGTTTCCACCGGATTATCCGGAAGAAAAGGAATAGTTATAATAGCTTCTTTGTCGAAACCCAAAGGACTATTCCGGAAATAGTCAAGCTGCCCGGATACCACCAGGGTGCTGATAATCAGGATCTGTGTAATGGCAAACTGTACCACAATTAAGGTCTGGCGTAAAGGCAGCGCTCCTTTTATCGGTGATACAATTTTATTCTTTAAGGCAGTGACCGGTTTGAATCTGGATAGCATCACAGCCGGATAGATACCTGCCAGCAAACAGATTGCTCCAGTAACAATGACCAGGAAAGCGAGCAGCGATAAATCTTTGAAAGGATTATATTCAATATTGAGGTCAAGAAGAGTTTGTAAGCTGGGCGTTAACAGATATACTATGGCTACTGCCATTCCCATCGCTAATACACTAAACAGGGCTGTTTCTGATAAAAATTGCCTGACCAGTTCAAAACGGTTGGCACCTAATACCTTCCGTACGCCTACTTCTTTGGAGCGTTTTACAGATTGAGCGGTAGATAGATTGATGAAATTAATGCAGGCTGTAAGTAGGATGAATACGCCAATTAACGATAAGCCGCCCAGGTTTTCTTTCGATACTATCCGGTTGCTTAGATTATTAAACTGCTCATCGAAATGCATATTAAGCAAAGGCTGCAATATATGTGTACGCCGGCTGGCTTCCAGGTCACCCATATGCTTTTTTTCGAAGGCTGGAATCTTTTTTTGCAAAGAGGCCACATCTGTCCCTTCACGTAATAAAATAAGATGAGTCGTACCTCCGGAAAAGCTGATCCAGTCGTTAAGGTTGCGTTTTGTAGTGGTTTTAAAACGCTCCCAGGAAATAAGTATTTTAAAAGGGATGTCGGTATTGGCAGGAAAATCTTCCAGAATACCGGTAACTTGTAGGGTAGAACTGCCACTGATTTTAACAAATTTACCCACCATATCTTCTATACTTGTATGAGAACCAAAATATTTCTGACCAATACTTTTGGTTAATACTACGGTGTTAGGTTCAGAGAGGGAAGCTTTAGGATTTCCGGCCAGCCATGTGGCATCCAGTATAGAAAAAAAGGCAGGTGCTACATAAGCGATCCCTGTTTCTTTATATAGCTGATCGCCAACTGTTACCTGTCCTTCATCCCGGAAAATGGCTGTGGTGGCTTCTTCTACTTCCGGGAAATCTTGCTTTAATGCTTCTGCCACCGGCAGTGGTGCCCCACTGGCAAAGCCTCCACTAAGAAACTTGGTGTTTATCCGGTAAACTCGGTCGGCTTTGCTATGAAATGTATCATAACTCAGTTCATACCTCACGACCAGAAATATCACCAGGCAGCAAACAATACCCAATGCCAGACCTGATATATTAATAAGAGAATACACTTTATTCCTGGACAAGTTCCGTACACTTGTTTTCAGATAGTTATTAATCATGGTAGAAAAGTTTATAGGATGGAGCGTATGAGTTTTTTGTTTAAAAGCGAATGGCCGTAAATAGCCAAGTACAGCGAGCACATATTCCCTCCTGGCCTGGGAAATGCCAACTTCTTCTACCTGTTCTTCAAATAATTCCTGCAAATCACCCCCAATTTCCTCCAATAATTCATCTGGGCACAAACGTTCCAGGAGCTTAGCAGCCCATTTTGGTGGTTGAGGGAAGTGTGAAGATTCCATGTCAGCAGGAGTTATTCAGATCGCAGATTTTTTGCCGGATTGATTCTGGCAGCTTTAATACTTTGGAAACTCACTGTAAAGAAAGCAACCAAAATAACCACTCCAGCCGTCAGGATAAACGCCCAATCTTTTATATCTACCTGATAAGGATAGTTTTGAAGCCATTGTTGCATGGCATACCAGGCAGCTGGAAAAGCAAATAGAAAAGAGAAACTCACCAATTTCAGAAAATCCCAGGTTAGCAATTGTACAATACTTGTTACCGAAGCTCCTAATACTTTGCGGATGCCAATTTCTTTCGTCCGCCGTTCGGCAGATAGGGTAGCCAGGCCAAACAAACCGATGCAGGAAATAAAAATGGTAAGTACAGTTCCGAAGAGAATGATCTGTTTCCATTTAGCTTCGGCTTCGTAGGCTTTCAGGTTTTCCTCGGATTTAAACTCGTAGCTGTATGGATTGATCGGAAATAATTGCTTATAGGTTTTTTCAAGATGGTTCAGGCTGCTGGTTTCGGTACCTGGTTTGATTTTGATAAACGCCATGCCATAGCCATTTGACGGTTTCATGGTGAATAGCTGCGGTTTAATTTCTGTATTTAACGCTTCAAAATGATGGTCTTTTACTACGCCAATCACTTTGTATTTTTGATTGTTATCATACCAGAAATTCACTTCTTGCCCGATAGGATCTTTCCATTCTGCTTTTTTAACAAAAGTTTCATTCACCAGCACCGACTGGGTAGAATCGGCAGGAAAATCAGCAGAAAAATTGCGTCCCTGAACAATAGGTATGTTGAATAAGGGCAGATACGCCTGATCTACCGTTTCATACTTGAAGTTGATTTGAATATCTCCGTTAATTTTGGCAATAGTATACCAGTTTCCTCCATTTTTTGGCGCTACTTCCACAAAAGCGGGATTTTTTAATAATTCCTGCCGGAATAGCTGGGCTTCTTTAGGCGTTAAATTTGATTTACTGATACCAATTACATTCTTATCATCATACCCTAATTCTCTGGTGGTTAAATAATTAAATTGGGAATAGATGGTGAGAGTACCCATGATCAGAAAAGAAGCCAGCGAAAATTGAAGTATTACCAATATCTTCTGCAGATAATTTTTGCCAGAAAGTTTAAAGCGGCTGTATAAAGTCTGAACAGGATTGTAGCTGGATAATACGACCGCAGGATAAAATCCGGCGAGTAATCCGGTAATCAGGAAAAGGCCAATGTAACCCAGTACTAATTTAGCATCGAATAAATAGGAGAGCGCCAGGGCTTTATTGGAAAGCTGATTAAAAGTAGGAAGCGCCAATTGAACCAGCAGAATGGCCAGCACAAAGGCTATAAAACACAACACAAACGACTCGCCCAGAAACTGTATCATCAAGTGCGTTCTGTCGCCGCCTATCACTTTCCGCACCCCTATCTCTTTGGCCCGTTTCAGTGAACGGGCTACGGTCAGATTTATAAAATTGATGCAGGCAATGAGTAGAATGAAAAGTGCAATACCAGATAAAATATAAGAAAACATAGGATTGCTGCTGTCTACCAGTCCGTTTTGTGCTGGTAGTTCTTTGTTCAAGTGCATATCGGTAAAAGGTTGTAAGGCATACACGGTTTTATCTTTCATGCCGAACCTTTCGGCTATTATCCGCATGCCTTCTTTCGCATCAGCCTGATATACCCGATCCATAGTAGCCTCTACGGATTTTATATCTGCACCTGACTGGAGTACCACAAACGTGTTTAAAAATGAATTGAACCAGTTTTCCTTATTGGCTATCTCATCGTTTTTTACAATGATTGGCAATAATACATCAAACTTAATGGAGGAATTCTGAGGACTTTTTCTGGCAACTCCTGTAACGGCATACGGTTCAAACTGGCTGTTTGAATCGTAAGAATCTTTGAGTAGAAGTGTTTTACCTACCACATCTGTGCTGCCAAAATGCTTTCTGGCCATATCCTCTGAAATCACTACCGAAGGAGGCTCCTGTAAAGCAGTTTTAGGATTGCCAGCCAGCAGAGGAAAAGTAAATACTGAGAAGAAATCAGGATCGGTCAGAAATACTTCCTGGCTATTAATATCATTCCCTAGTTTTATATCTCTCCGGTGCGACTGAAAACGGACAAAGGATTGAATTTCGGGTACACCACTTGCAAAGATAGGTCCTTGCAGGTATCCTGTATTACTATCTTTAGATTCTGAACTGTTCCCGGGTTTAATAAATTTTTTAGTGATCCGGTAGATATTCGGGTTGTTGTCATGAAAGCGGTCATAGCTGACTTCATCTTTGGTATAGAGGAAAATAAGCATACAGCAGGCAAGGCCTAAACTCAGACCGGAAATATTAATAATTGAGAACACCCGGTTCCGCTTCAAATGCCGCAAGGCAACCGTTATATAATTCTGAAACATAGTTGTATAATTTGTCGATGGATAGATTTTAGGTTGATGTTTAAAAGCAAATGGCTGTAGATACCTGAGTACAGCGAGCATATATTCTTTTCTGGCCTGCTTTTCCCCGATTTCTTCTACTTGTTCTTCAAATAATTCCTGCAAGTCACCCCCGATTTCTTCCAGTAATTCATCCGGACAGCGCCATTCCAGCAGTGTGGTAGCCCATTTTGGTGGTTGAGGTGATTTATGATAGTGGTTCATGGAGAATAAATATTGTTAAGCCTGCTAATCCTTAAATCCTGGTTCCAGATTAAATGATGTTTTAGGTAACATCTCCCACATCTGGTTGCGGGTATCATGAATCTCTTGCAGGATGTGTTTTCCGGCTACCGTGACAGTAAATATTCTCTTTCTGCGGCCTCCTCTGGACATGGTGGCACCTCCCATATGAGAGTTGACCAGTCCTTTGTCTAATAAGCGGTGCAAGGAAATATGTACGGCAGCAATGCTAACCGAGCGGCCAGAGAGCTTCTTTAACTCCTTGGCTACCGATACGCCGTAGGCTTCTCCATTGAGAATGGCAGTAGTGAGTAATACCAGTTCTTCAAATTCTCCCAGGTAGGCTTTTCGCATCTGAAAAATGATTTGTTTAAATTTTGTTAATCAAATCATTTGCCAATGCCAAAAAACGCCTTTAGGAACCATGGAAGGCACTTTTTCTAAAAAATAGGTAATTAAAAACTGTCCGGAAACGGACAGTACTTGTGCGGTTTTGTTGTGGTGTTTATCAGTAAATATGTATTATATACCTTGATTTAAGTCCTCACATAGTGGGCACATTTGGTAATCATTTGCGATATTTTATTTTTCTACTGCTGGATGGCGGATTTTCATATGTTGAATTAATCCTGCTTCCAGATTGTACACATGAAGAATTTTTCCATCAAGGAGAATATTGTCTGATAAATCCTTTACCACTTGATCAACTTCCACTATAATTCTTCCCTTTTCATCTTTCTGGAAACTAACCGGCTGGACACTAGGATTTACCATTGTCCATTGCCTCAACCAATAGGCTTTTACCTGAGCATGCCCTTTTACATAACCGCCTTCCATTCCATTCGGCCAGTCTACATCTGGGCTCATTAGGGTGAGTACACGATCAACATCGCGGACATTGAAAGCTTGATAAGCAGCCTGCAGGATTTGTTTCTCTTGTGAGCTAACTGGTGAATAAGCAGCGTTGGACTTCATAGTATGATTCATTTAAAAGGGTGATACAGTTAATCTTCACACAAACGGATTATCACCTACATAGCTCTATAAAGCTTTCTTGAAATTCATTTATTAGTTGCTGGGAATAAGTTTCTGCTAAGTTATCCACGTGCGAATCCGCACATGAGCTCTAATAGAACGCACATTTTTCAGTAAAAAATTGAAGGAATTGTTACATTAATAATCTGACTTTCAGATTATTAATGTAATGGCACAGCCTTTGGATAGATAGAGAGGAAAATAAGCAATTTTATGAATACTGATCGGCCTCTCGAGCAAAGTGTAATCCGCAAAACCCAGATGAAAAGAAGTGTACAATGGCTGGGAGCTATTGCTATCGCTTTGGCTGTTATATTCTGGTTTGTGGCCTGGGTTTCTCCCTCTGTGCAGCGGACTCAGATTCGTACGGCCAAAGTAGAAAGAGGTGATCTGGAAGCGACTATTACTGCTACCGGCTTGGTGGTTCCTGAATTTGAGCAAGTGATTTCCAGTCCTATAGATACCCGTATTTTGAGGATTCTGAAAAAAGCTGGAGATACCATTCATCCGCAGGAACCTATTCTACTGCTTGATCTGGAAACAGCTATGCTGGCTTACGAAAAAGTAAATGACCACCTGGCATTAAAAGTAAATCAGCAACATCAACTCAGGGCTACGCTTGAGAACCAACTCATCAAAGTGAATAGCCAGATTAAAGTGAAACAACTGGACCTAGCCGCTAAAAAATTAAAAGTAGAGCAAAACGAACCGCTGTATCATTCCAAGTATATCTCCAAAAGCGATTTCGATGCTATTGTGCTGGATTACAAATCCGCCCAGGAACAATTACATGAACTGGTAGAAACCAAAAAGAATCTGGAATCTACAGAAAAATTGCAGCAGGAAGGTGTAGACCTGGAAATCAAAATATATAAGAGTGAAAGAACCTTACTGAAACAAGAACTGGAGCTGGCCACTACCAAAGCTGAAAAGGGAGGTATCCTGACCTGGGTCACGTTATCAGAAGGCGCTACCATCCGCAAAGGCGATGTAATTGCCAAAGTAGCCGATTTGCATACCTACCGGGTAGATGCCACCATTTCAGATATTCATGCCAACCGCCTCACTACCGGCATGCCAGTCCGGGTGAAAATCAATGAAAAATTCCTGAATGGCACTGTATCTAACATTCTACCGACTATCGAAAATGGCATTGTACGGGCACAAATCACCCTGGAAGATAAATCGAATACGCTTTTGCGCTCCAATATGCGGGTGGATGTATATGTGGTAACAGCTTCTAAACAAAACGTGCTGAAAGTGAAAAAAGGCTTGTTTGCCAGCACCGAAGGTAAATCTGAAGTATTTGTGATCCGGAATGGAAAAGCAGAAAAAACGGTAATTACTCCCGGTATTTTCAATTTTGATTACCAGGAAATAGTAAGCGGCCTGGCTGAAGGAGATGAAATCATCATTTCCGACATGAGCCAATTCGCACACTTAAAAGAATTGAAAGTAAAATAGCCTATAGTTGGCCTAAACATAACTCGCAACAAATTATATACAACACATATTTATGATCCGCTTAGAAAACATCGAAAAAGTATACCGCACTGATACCCTGGAAACAGTAGCTTTATCGGGAATTAACCTGCATGTAAAAAAGGGAGAATTTATTTCCATTATGGGTCCTTCCGGCTCCGGTAAATCCACTTTGCTCAATATTATGGGCTTACTGGATACGGCTTCTCAAGGAATGATCAGCCTGAATGAACGTCCGATTCAATCGCACAAAGACAGTGATCTGGCACAGATCCGCAACCGGGAACTTGGGTTTATCTTCCAGAAATTCCACCTCATTAATGATTTACGGGCGGTGGATAATGTGGAGATTCCCCTACTCTATCGCAGTATGTCGAATCGTGAAAGGCATAAACTGGCTGAAGATGCTTTACAACGGGTGGGTTTAATTTCCAGAGCCAAACATTTTCCTTCCCAGTTATCTGGTGGACAGCAGCAGAGAGTGGCAATTGCCAGAGCGATTGTAGGAAAACCCAGCATCTTGTTTGCCGATGAGCCTACCGGAAACCTCGATAGCCAGATGAGCGAGGAGATTATGGAAATATTGAAAGAGCTGAACCGCAAGGAGCAAACCACGATCATTATGGTTACCCACGATAAACGCATGGCCGACATGACCGACCGCATTGTTCGTATTTTCGATGGCAGACAAGTAGCGTAATTCTGGAACCTGGATTCATCGGATTAAAGGATTCTTGGGATTATTATTTTCACTTAATTCCTAATCCTGCAACTCCAATATTCTGTGTAATCCAGGTTCCAGACAAAAATTCACTCTAAAATATTCCGGTAAATCCTTTAATCCTGCAACTCCAGGTTCCAGACAATTATGTTAAGAAATTATTTATTAATCGCCACGAAAGTACTTATGCGGCGCAAGTTCTTCACTTTCATCAGCTTGTTTGGCATCAGCTTTACACTGGTGGTGCTTATGGTAGCCACTGCCATGCTCGACAATATATTTGGTTCGCACGCACCTGAAATAAAAACAGACCGCACACTTGGAGTGTATTTTATGCGGATGCATAATGATGAAGGTTTTAACATGAATGGCCCACCAGGATACAAATTTTTAAATACCTATGTACGCACTTTGCCTGGTGCTGAAAAAATATCCATACACTCCGTAATGCAAGGAGTAGATATCTATAAAAATGGTGAAGCGTTGCCTCTGTATCTGAAGTATACCGACGGCGAGTTCTGGAACATTATGGAATTTGAGTTTATAGAAGGCCGTCCTTTAACAAGCGACGATGAAAAGAATGCCAATGCTGTAGCCGTAATTAACCAGGCTACCAGTCGGCAGTTATTTGGTGAGGGATCTGCGTTGGGCAAATCAATTGATGTGGGTGGCAGGAATTACCAGGTGGTAGGTGTGGTGAATAATGTTTCTATCCTGCGTTTTACTTGTTTTTCTGATGTTTGGGTACCCATTAGTACACAGCCTTCTTCAATTTATAAAGATAAATTCATGGATAATTTTATGGCGAGTATTTTAGCAAAGAGCCCTGATGATCTTCCGCTTATTAAATCTGATTTTGCTGCTATGCTCACCAAAGTAGAATTGCCAGATAAAAACCTTAATAAACTCCAGGTAAATGCGGATACTTTCTTCGAAACCATATCCAGGCAATTGCTCAGTGGCTCTGACCAGGATAACCGTTCCGGAATGATGATTACTATTATTATTTGTATTATGATCTTATTTATGATTTTGCCTACTATCAATCTGGTAAATATTAACATTAGCCGCATTATTGAAAGATCCTCAGAAATAGGAGTACGCAAAGCGTTTGGCGCCTCTTCCAATATACTTGTGGGCCAGTTTATCGTGGAAAACCTCTTGCTCACCTTAGTAGGTGGTATAGTAGGCTTTATGTTATCTTATTTTGTGCTACAATATATTAATCAGCAAGCACTGATTCGCTATGCCGACCTGCAACTGAATGTGCGCATCTTTGGTTACGGATTACTTACTATTGTATTCTTTGGCTTACTATCCGGCGTATATCCGGCCTGGAAAATGTCTAAACTTAACCCGGTTGATGCACTGAAAGGAGGCTCCAAATGATACGGCATATATTTAAACTCATCTGGAACCGCAGAAAAGCCAACTTTCTGATCATGACGGAAATATTCTTTTCTTTTATCGTACTCTATGCCGTAGTGACCATGGCCGTGTTTTATCTCGATAATAAAAAAGATCCTTTAGGTTTTACCTACGAAAATCAATGGGTTGTAGAAATAGATACAAAAGGGAGTAGCAATATAAGTAAGTTAGCTTCATTCCGTCAGCTCTTTGCTAATCTGCGTACCATGGACGAAGTAGTGTCTGTATCCGGGATGTCCATTACTCCATTTAGTTCAAATAACTGGAATGGTTCTACTTCAATTAAAGGAAAAAGGTACGATTATGAAGCAACAGGCGGAACTGATGACCTTGTGCAGACGCTCGATTTACATATAACCAGAGGCAGGTGGTTTACGCCGGATGATGGGATGAGTAATAAAAACCCGGTTGTGATTAATGAACATTTTGCCCAGGCCGTTTTTGGCGCAGAAGATCCTATTGGTAAACCTTTATTTGATCTGAATAATACTGATAAACCTACCGAAATTGTTGGCGTGATTACTAACTATAAGAAGGATGGTGAATATGCAGCGTCTACCAATTTTTACTTCGAGCGAATGACTTTGCAGGATACAACAGGCCGCATTCCTGAAACCCTGGTGATAAAAGTTCGTCCCGGCACCACGGCTCAGTTTGAGGAAAAGCTATCCAGATTATTACAAGGCACTGTGAAGGAATGGACGTTTAGCGTAGAATCACTCACCCGTGAAAGGGAAGATAAAATCAGTATGTACATTACTCCACTGATTGTTGCCAGTTTAATCGCTGCCTTCCTGATTGCCATGGTAGCCTTGGGTTTAATAGGCATTATCTGGCAGAATGTAATGGGCCGTATCAGCGAAATTGGCTTACGCCGGGCAACAGGTGCTACCAAAAAGGATATTAACTGGCAAATTTTAGGAGAACTACTGATGATAACCAGCTTAGGAATGCTGGCTGCATTAATACTGGTGATACAATTTCCGATTCTGGGTGTGTTGAGTTTTGTATCTACGAAAGTGTACATAATTGCACTTTTGATTTCGGTACTATCTATTTATGCAGTAACTGTGCTATGCGGCATTTATCCCAGTATGCTTGCTACCAAAATTCAGCCCACCGAAGCCTTACATGCGGAGTAAGCGATTGAGAGAATGAGTGATTGAGTGATTGAGTGATGTTTAGGTATTATACTGTATTCAGTATGTACTTAAATATCTATCATGGAAAAGGAAAAATTCAATGAAATCTTCAGGCAACGGACAAAACAACTATCCGTACGTATTATTAAAATGTATGCTAAATTGCCAAAAACGGATGAGTTAATAATTGTTGGAAAACAACTTATACGTTCTTCAACATCAGTTGCTGCCAATTATAGAGCAGCATGCAGAGCCCGGTCGAAAGCAGATTTCTTTGCTAAAATGAGCATTGTTGTAGAAGAAGCAGACGAAACATTATTCTGGTTAGAGATCCTAGAAGAGACAGAAATGGTACAAGCTACAAAACTGACAGAGCTCAAAAAAGAAACGTTGGAACTATTATCTGTCTTTGCAAAAGCAAGAAATAATATAACTTAACTAATCACTCATTCTCTCAATCACTTACTTCCTCCATGCAAACTGTTCTGATTGTTGACGACGATGCCTCTGTATTGGTATCCTTAGGACTGGTGCTCAAACAGGCTGGTTATGGAACACGTACCGCTAAATCTCCTACAGATGCCATGGCTGTGCTGAAAAAGGAAAGAATAGATCTGGTATTGCAGGATATGAATTTTTCCAGGCAAACGACTGGTAATGAAGGAATGGCTTTATTGCAGGAGATCAAAACTACTTTTCCAGCTATACCAGTGATTCTCATTACCTCCTGGGGAAGCATTTCTCTGGCCGTTTCTGGTATGCAAGCCGGTGCTTCTGACTTTATTACCAAACCCTGGACCAATGAGCAAATTGTACAATCAGTGCGTACGGCTTTGAAACTGGCCAGTGTTGATGTACCACTCAAAGCTTTTTCAAGGGAGGAACTCGATAAACAATATGATTTTTCAGGTGTAGTAGGCCGTGATCCTAAACTGCTTCAGTTATTACAAATCATTGGCCGGGTGAGTGCAACAGATGCTTCTGTGCTGATTACCGGCGAAAGTGGTACTGGTAAAGAAGTAATAGCAGATGCTATTCATAGAAATAGTCTGCGCAAAAACAGGCCACTGGTAAAAGTGAATCTGGGAAGCATACCTTCTACTTTGTTTGAAAGCGAATTATTTGGCCATGTAAAAGGTGCCTTTACGGATGCCCGTGCTGACCGTAAAGGCCGTTTCGAGGAAGCACATACCGGTACTATTTTCCTCGACGAAATTGGCGACCTGGATTTTAGCTGCCAGGTAAAATTATTACGGGTATTACAGGAACGGACCTTTGAAGTAGTAGGCTCCAACAAAAGCCGTAATGTAGATGTGCGGGTGGTTTCAGCTACCAATAAGAACTTAATGGACATGATAGCCAGAGAAGAATTCAGGGAAGATCTGTATTACAGGCTTAACCTGATTTCTGTGCATCTGCCAGCATTACGGGAACGCCGGGAAGACATTCCTTTGCTTGCCAGACATTTTTTACAAATGGCTGCTAAAACCTACCGCAGAGACAATATGGAACTGAGTGAAAATGCCCTTCGCTGGCTGCAATCCCGCACTTTTCCCGGCAATATACGTGAACTCAAACATACTATTGAACGGGCAGTGATTATGTCACCAGGACAAGTATTACAGGCGGATGATTTTAACCTCGCCAATGCCATTCAGCCGGGTACGCCGTCCAAAGATAATTTGCCAGAAGTAGGCACTATGTCGCTGGAAGATATAGAAAAAGCCATGATTCTAAAGGCCATTACCCATCATGCCGGCAATATCAGTAAAGTAGCAGAATCCCTGGGCATGAGCCGCTTTGCCTTATACCGTCGCCTCGAAAAATTTGGAATCAGGGTATAAGCTTCCGTTACCGGTCAACTCACCTTAATGATCTCAGGAAAAGCCCTTCAGAACTGCTTGTAAAAAACCTGGATTAACCATTTAGTGATTGTTAAGCTCACCGTAAGAAGTTATATTTCCATCTTTGAAATACTTATAGCTTCTTTCGATCATGAGTTGGCGTGATAAACTGTATGAAATCATTTTTGAGGCGGACACCCCTGAAGGGAAAGCATTTGATATTACCTTGCTCTGGGCCATTGTTTTCAGTGTACTTGCCGTCATGCTGGAAAGTGTTCCCCATATTCAGGCCAGGTATGGGAACATACTAAAAGCAATTGAATGGGGATTTACAGTCATTTTTACCGTAGAATATCTGGCCCGTATCATTGCTGTCAGGTATCCGGGGCGGTATATTTTCAGCTTTCTGGGAATGATAGACCTGATCGCCTTACTGCCTAGCTACCTGAGTTTATTTTTTCTGGGCAGCCAGTATTTTCTGGTGATCCGTACAGTACGTTTGCTAAGAATATTCCGGATTTTTAAATTAAGCCGTTTTCTGGGCGAAGCAGATACTTTATCAAGGGCGTTACAGGCAAGCCGCCATAAGATCATTGTTTTCCTGGGAGTAGTGTTAAGTATAGTGATGATTTCCGGTACCTTAATGTATTTAGTAGAAGGCCCGGAAAATGGATTTACCAGCATTCCAATTAGTATTTACTGGGCAATTGTTACGCTTACTACAGTAGGCTATGGCGATATTTCCCCTCAGACGGCTCTGGGGCAAACCCTTGCTTCCTTTATTATGATTATGGGCTATGGCATCATCGCTGTACCTACTGGTATTGTCACTTCTGAACTTTCCAGGGCCAATGCCAGAAAGGCAAGTACCCAAACCTGTCCTACTTGTTTACTGCAAGACCATGAGACAGATGCTATTTATTGTAAACATTGTGGAACGATGCTATAAGAATGGTTTTAGTATCATAATCCACTTTCCTGCTAATCTTTATTCCCCATGCCATTCCCTTTTAATTTTTCTTCAAACAGCTTAAAAATCCGCTTGTATTCATCTGTCCAGCTGCTGGCTTCTACAAAGGCATGGTCTTCCATTGGATATACGGCCAGCTCCCAGTTTTCTTTTTTCAGCTCAATCAACCGCTGGCTCAAACGCACAATATCCTGAAAATGAACATTTACATCCAGCATACCATGACACATCAGCAAATGGCCTTTTAATCCTTCGGCATAATAAAGGGGTGAACTTCTGCCATAGGCCAGGCTATCAGTATGGGGCTCGTTAAGAATATTAGAGGTATATCCCTGATTATAGTGTGCCCAGTCGGTTACTGAACGCAAAGCTGCACCTGCGACAAATACATCTGGCTGGGTGAATAAGGCCATTAAGGTAATAAATCCACCATACGATCCTCCGTAAATCCCCAGGCGTTTGGCATCTACTCCTTGCTTTTCTATCAAATATCTTGCGCCATCCATATGATCCGTGAGATCCTTACCACCCATATGCCGGTAAATGCCGATACGCCAATCCCTGCCATAACCTGCGCTTCCCCGGTAATCAATATCAAGCACCGTATAGCCATTATCAGCTAATAAATGATGGAACATGAATTCTCTAAAATACTGGCTCCAGAACTTATGTGCATTTTGTAAATAGCCAGCACCATGAACAAAAATAACTCCCGGACCACCTGGCTTTGCATTGGCTGGTTTATATAAGCGGGCATATACTTCTGCTCCATCCCTGGCCGTAAATGTAATGAGTTCCGGCTCCCGCCAGTCATAGGATCGGAATTCTTCGGTTGTTGATTGGGTCACCTGTTTCAGTCGAGCGCCAGCTTTGTTCTCCATCAGGTACAATTCCCAGGGCTTATTGCTATACGAGTAGCGGAGAGCAATGTATTTTTCATCGGGCGAAAGTTTGGGTTCATAGGCACCAGTGCCAGAAGTTAATTGAATAGCTTTGCCACCATGAACTGGAATTTTGTAGAAGTGTTTTTCTCCGGGATGGACTTCATTGGAAACAAAGTAGAAATGCTTTTTATCCTTAGACAAACCCACATTTGAAACCTCAAATTTCCCTTTGGTCAGTTGTAGTTTTTTGCCACTCACTACATCTACTGTATATAAATGCGAATAACCATTGGCTTCACTCTGAAACCAGAGATTCTGGTTATCGCCCAACCAGCCTATTTCTCCAGGCGAAGTCCAGCCACCGCTTATGCCAGGACCAGCTACCCAGGCTTCGTCCCGTTGCCTGTCTAATAATTTCAGCATACGTGTTTTTATATCCAGGCTCATAATCCAACGGTCTTTGTTATCTGCAGCCCGGATAATTACTACTGCTTGCTTGCCATTGTCACTCCAGTAAGGGCCATGAAATACAACTTTGCGGTTTTCTTCCTTTTTTATGGAAGTATCTTTTTTTTCGGTGGCTTTTTGCGGATAGTCTTTCAGGTAATCTGGTTTGTCAGTAATGCCAGGAATCTGCTGGGGAGAAACTTCCAGTACAGTATCTTGGGCAATATCATATACAAAAAAAGCATAGCTCTCCTGTACGCCGCCTACTTTAGTACGGGCAACTAATTCCTCGGTATAGCCAGATTCAGTTACGTAACTAGGCACCACAGCTGTTTTTACACCTTTGGCTGCCTGCGTAAGGCGGTAGGTAACAAATTTTTCATCGGGGCTTAACCTAATGCTGGCAACGGCTTTATCCTCTACATATATTTCTTTAGGAGCTTTGGGCTTGTCGGCTTTGGTATATTTTTCGGTAGAATCTTTTTTAACTTTCCTTTCCTTTACAATCTCAAAAAAGGCCAGCTGATCCTGGTTGAGCCATTTGTCCTGTTCGCTTTTTTTATCTTCGGCTTTAGGTTTACCTTTCTTGAAATTGGTAAGCTGAATGGTACTTCCATCAGCAATATGCCAGGCAAACAGATTATCCTCTCTGGTGAAAAGTATTTTCTGTTCATCAAAGCTGAAAACCGGATCATCTTCTTTACTAATGGTCTGTGTAATCTGGCGGATAGTGCCTTTTTTTATATCCATCCAGAAAATATCTCCGCTTTTTTCAAAGACTTTCTGGGTTTTGGTTCGATTATATACACCAGTAAAAGCTGGCAAGTCTCTCCGGATAACAGGAATTACTTTTTTTGGTACCGGCTTGTTCAATGAAATCATATACAGCGAATCAGCTTTGTTTTTATCAGGATTCCATTTGAAATAAACTGTTTTGCTATCTTCCGACCAGTTGATATCACTGGGAGACGTGCCCATCCATTGTATAGGGTCCCGCATGATTTTTTCAACCGTTAGGGGAGCAAGCGTAGCATTCTGGGCCGAACAAAAGGTGTGTGCAACAAAGAGTAGCGTAAGAAGACTGAATATTGTTTTTTTCATAAAAACCGGGCAACAATTGACTAAAATACGGATTCCTGTGTATTGGAAAAAGCTTTACCAGCGCATTTGCTAAGAAATATTAGATAAGGAAGGATTCAATAGATAAAATGCAGTGCTAAAATATCTTACATTCAAAGCGCAGTTAAAATTCTGTTGTTTTTTGAGTTGTGGCTTCTATTTTGTTAACTTGAAATCCATCCTCCTTATTTGGAAATTGCTATATGCAGATATACAGGAGATTAATAGCGATTTATTTAATCTATGACAAATAAAATTTTAGAAGAACTGGCAGCGCAGCAGTGCATTGATACTGAACAAGCTGCATTTATACAGGAAAGCCAGCAAAAGGCGCCCTGGTCGGTGCATTGGGAGCTTAAAACGATTTTGTATCTGGGTGTTTTGCTGTTGAATACCGGGCTAGGTTTGCTTATCTATCTCAATATTGACACGATCGGTCACCAGGTGGTAATTGCTCTGATTGCCGCCGTTTGTGCAGCTGCCTTCTGGTACGCGTATACACATAAAGCGCCTTTTTCGTATCAGAAAGTAGAAAGCCCATCGCCTTATTTCGACTATATCGTACTGCTGGGTTGTTTTACATTTCTAATCCTGGAAGGCTACTTGCAGTATCAGTACAAGTTCTTCGGAGAAAAATATGGTTTAGCCACTTTTATTCCGATGGTACTTTTCTTTTTTGTTGCCTATTATTTCGATCATATTGGGGTACTGGCTATGGCAATTACAGCACTTGGTTCATGGCTGGGGATTGCAGTTACACCTATGGAAATATTCCAGAATAACGACTTTTCCAGTGCGAGGCTAATCTATACTGGAATCGTGCTGGGTACAGCTTTATGTGGAGTGGCTTTCTTTACGGAAAGGAAAAACATTAAAAAGCATTTTACTTTTACTTATCTCAATTTTGGCGCTCACCTGCTGTTTATTGCTTGCCTGTCGGGATTAATGGTGCTGGAACAGGAATTTTTATTTGCCGGTTTGCTACTGGTACTCACTCTGCTAGCCATCTGGTATGCCAGACAGGAGAAATCATTTTATTTTCTGATCATTGGGGTAGTATATGCGTATTGGGGCGTGAGTTACCTGATTTTCCAGATTGATACCATGCGGTCGGAACTGGTCTTTTATTATTTCATCTTTTCCTGCATCGGTATTATTATCTTTCTGGCCCGGTATAAAAAAATCCTTAACATTCAAGACAAATGATTGCCTACAACGCAAAATGGCTGGATGCCTTAGCCGTACAAGCGCAAGCCTGGAAATGGTATAAAAAAGGCTGGCTACCTCAACAGCAATGGGAAGATGTCCGCACCAAATTTCAAACAGGCTTCTATACACCCAATATTTTCGTCCGGATTGGTCTATTTATCTTTACCTGGATACTGGTATCGAGTGTATTTGGACTATTTGGCCTGACACTGCTGGATGGGTTTGACAGCCAGACAGGTGCAGCCATTATATGTATGGTATTCAGCGGAGGTTGTTTTTTCCTGCTGGAAATGTTTATCAAAGAAAAGAAGTATTACCAAGCTGGTATTGATGATGCCCTGTTATATACGGCTGGCGGGTTTGCTATTTCCGGTATTTGCCTATTGCTGGAACCTGTTCTCGACGATCATTTTATCTTTTATCTGCTGCTTATTTTTCCCTTATTAGTAGCCATCACCATCCGCTATGTTGACCGGCTGGCCGCATTGCTGGCGTATGCTACATTGGCTGGGATTTTGTTCCTGGCTTTAGAACCTTTTCCATTTACCCGGGCGCTTATTCCGTTTGCCTGCCTGGTGTTTTCAGGAGTGAGTTATTTTCAGATCAAGAAAATCAAACAAAGAGAGGAACTGCGCTATTGGCTGGGTTGCCTCGAGATGGCAGAAGCATGTAGTCTGGTGTTGTTTTACATGAGCGGCAATTATTTTGTAGTAACCGAAGTGGGTGAAATGTTATTTCCAGGATATGCCCTTCCGTTTAGCATTCTGGTTTTTATATTGACAGCACTTATTCCTCTGGTATATGTATATGCCGGACTTAAAAATTTCGACCGCTTACTGCTCAGACTAGGATTAATTATGATTGCCCTTTCTGTACTTACATTTAAATATTATTTCAGCCTGGGGCATCATGAAGTTACACTCACCATTGCCGGAGCCATTATGGTAGGCATTGCCTATGGATGTATCCGCTATCTGAAAAAAAATCCTACCCCATATACTTACCAGGAAGATATTTCCGATGAAACACCTTCGTTTTCTCAGGCAGAGTCTCTGATTCATGCTCAAACTTTTGGCCCATCTGTTGTACCGGAAAAAGACTTTGATTTTGGTGGGGGTAAGTTTGGCGGCGGAGGTGCCGGAGGACAATATTAGGAAGGCTCAGTTTTTTATTAAATGAACTCATGACAGAGATTCTTCCCATCAAGAAGAATCTTTTTTATTGGATATTTGCAAAATGGATGTATTAATCAATAGACCTGGAAAAGAAAAAAACAAATCCAAGAGTCGACTCTTGTGGGTAATGTTTTTATTCTGGATGATCCTGTTGGTTTTTCCTGCTTCTGCACAGGATACATTGCGAGACAGTACCCGGTTTAACAAAAAAAGATTTAGAATGGTATATATAGGCGCAAGCACTGTATATGCAGGTTCATTACTTGCCTTAAATGAAATATGGTATAAGGAAAGCCCTCGCACGAATTTTCATTTTTTTAACGACAATGCCCAGTGGCTACAAATAGATAAGGTAGGGCATTTTTACTCAGCCTATCACCTGAGCCATACCGGTGCCCGTATTTTCCGCTGGACAGGTATGGACAAGCAAAAAGCCACCTGGCTAGGTGCTGCAACTGGTATGGTTTTACTTATCCCTATCGAATTTCTGGATGGATTTTCGGCAGAATATGGTGCCTCGTGGGGTGATTTACTGGCTAATTCAACAGGAGTTGCGCTATCCTTACAAAATTTGCTCTGGCAAGAACCTCGCATTCATCCCAAGTTCTCTTTTCATCAGACTTCTCTGGCTTCCATGCGTCCCAATGTGCTGGGAGAAAATCTACCGCAGCAAATGATTAAAGATTACAATGGCCAAACTTACTGGCTGGCATTTGATATTCAGCCCTGGCTAAGAGAAACAAGCAAGTTTCCATCCTGGCTGGGCGTTGCGTTAGGATACGGAGGCGAGCAAATGGTATATGCCCGTTCTCATGAGAATCAGTCAAATGGATATGATTCTTACCGGCAATATTACCTTTCCCTGGATATTAACCTGACACGAATTCGGGTGAAAAACAAATTTCTCAAAAGCCTCTTCTTTGCCTTGAACACTATCCATATTCCAGCTCCTGCTTTGGAATGGAACCGTAAACAGGGATTCAGAGTGCATGCATTGTATTTCTGATAAGAATAAAAAGGGTAGTATTTAAAGCTTCTTCGCATCCCATTACTATCCTTTTTATTGAGTATTGCTTAATGTCAACTCTGTTTTAACTGTAAGCCGTACCTGTATGTCCTTATATACGTTACGATTCCGCTTTGCAATCTTAACATTAGCTGCTGGTTCATCCGGACCTTCTGTATATTTATCAGCAATTTCATTTCATATGTCTTTCTTGAAGACCAGTATTTTTACAACAGTTTTTTTCAACCAATAATGTATAGAGTCTGGGATTATATACAGCATGTAGTATTGGTGTGATGCAATTTGTTCGCAGGTTTATAAAGCATTAGTACATTGTAACTTAAAAAAGCAAGAAGTACAATGGACAATACCTGCTTCAGGCTATCAGAATTATGCCTAAGCCAAGGCTAACACTCAACAGGAATACTGCAGGAAAGACGTGCTGCATTTTTACTTTATTAAAGATATTATATGCAGCCCAGTTCTTTGAAGACTATTTATGTAAAGATTACCTCCAGGTATACACCAAACTGTGGTTTTACAGATTCCGCACCTGTACAATAAACTCAGGGCGCTGAGTGTATTCTTTAAAAGTTAAATTGGGGTTGACATGGGCAAACTGTTTAAAATCTTTAGCCAGATGATCATAATCGGAATAGCCAAAATGAACGGCAATAGAAAGCCAGTCCAGGTGAAGATGTTTTTCTTTGTATTGGAGGGTATGAAAAAAGCGGTTGATGCGGCTGTATAATTTGGGGCCTACTCCTACCCTTTCTGAAAACTTCCGCTCAAACTGCCTGGGACTTAAACAAGCCTGATCTGCCAGCCAATCGAGAGAGCAACTGCCTGGATTGTTCAGCAGGAGTTGACCGATTTTGTCTACCGGATGTGCTCCTGCTTTAACTTTCTGTAGCTTTCGCAGAAAATATTCTTGGGCACGATCAATCATGGTTGCGTAATCGCTGGCATTGGCAATCTGGTCGTTTACCACCTGCAACTCTGTACTCATCACCGGTTCGGCATCACAAAATTCGCAGGTAAGTTCGTTACTTGAAAAACCCAGCAGCCGGTACAAGCCTCCCGGCTGGAATACCACCATTAGCATAAGGAAGTCGGCTGTAACATTCTGATAAAAATCAAGCCGGCTCACCTGCTGGCCAAAAAGTGCATTTCGGGGAATAGTCCTGGTCATTCCAGAAATAGGATCATAACAATCAATATGCCCTCTGGCAAAAAACACGAGCGCCTGTTCTATCCTTGTTGGATAAGGTGTTTTCGGAAAGGCATCTGGTTCAAATTGAAGGTGTACCAGCCTGAAGGTACAGATGAAGGGCTGTAAAGCAAGACAGGGGAGTATATCTTGGAAGATCATAATTCATCCAGAATGGTGGTAAGTTTTTCGGGCATAGAGAAAAATGGAGAATGGCTGCTGGCTAAGGTATATACTTTTTCGCATGGGACATTGCTGGATAAGCTGCTTTTATCCAGGTCTTTTGCTTTCGTACATAAAATATACACCTTTGGTACAGCCCCATACCGGGCTTCTGTTACAGTGATTGGTGTTGCTAACACGGCCATAGACTCCCAGCCTAATTTACTTTTGGCAAATTCAATGTCTTCCTTTGAGCAATCGTGGTAAAAAAGTGCCATTACATTTTCGGGTTTGAGCTGGGATGCTTTCTGGTCTTCCGAAAAAATCATACTTTCCTGAAGGGAGGGAAAATGCTGAGAATTGTTGACTGGCTTGGCTTGCTGAGCGGCTTTTCCAGCTAAGGCAAACACCGATTCCCCATTTTTAGGCATAAAAGCATCCAGAAAAACAAGCTTAGCTACTTTTTCTTTTCCCAGTTCTTCTGCTGCCTGGGCAATAATTACACCTGCCATTGAGTGCCCGACCAGGATCACTTTTCCGGTCTGGCTGTTGGCTACAGAAACAACTTTTTGCACACAATCCTGGAGAGTAACTGAACTGGCTGGTGTTTTATCATCTCCATGTCCTGGTAAATCAATGGCGAGTACTTTGTTTCCTTTGGCTTCCAGCAGGGGTACTACTTTGTTCCAGCTCCAGGCACCATGCCAGCCGCCGTGTACGAGGATGTATGTTTTAGATTGAGCATTGGCTGCTGTCACGAACAGGCATAGCCATAATAGTAAAGAGCATTTCGTTTTCATGGATTAGGAAATTTGATCTATACCAAATCTATTTCCTATCAACAAAAAACGACAAGTAAAAAAACGACATCTTTTAGAGAATGAACGCCTTATTCATCCAGATCAATAATCAAGCCTTGTACTGAAGGAAAATCTGTCAGTCGCTGGTGTCTTTCCTGCTCCAGGCGTTGTGCTTTGTAACGGAGGCTTTCCAGTTCTTCCCGCAACGATAAGATTTGCTCCCGCATGGATAAAATAATATCAATGCCTTCTTTATTAATGCCCAGATCCTGATACAAGCGGATCAATCGCCGCACATGGGCAATATCATCAGCTATCAGGCACTCCAGGTTTTGCTGGAAATGCGTTTGCACCAGGCCAAATTCTGCAAATTCGTGGATCAGTGCAACTTCAACGCCATGCAGGGTAGAAAATTCCCGGATAGAAATATAGTGAGCCATGGGATATAGTGATTATTCGTTGTTAATATTTAAATAGTCTCATTTCTGAGTTTAGCTAGTTGTGTAAACAAATCCTTTTCCTGTGCCGATAAATTTTCAGGAAGTTGCACATTGATTTTCACATATAGGTCGCCAGTTTCGCCTTCCCGGCGGTAAACCGGAAATCCTTTTCCTTTCAGCCGCAGCATCGTTCCGTTTTTGGTTTCGGGCTTGATCTTAATTTTCAACGAACCAGACAAAGTATTAATTACCTGTTCGCCACCTAAAATAGCAGTATACAAACTTACTGGCATTTCGATGTACAGGTCGTTGCCTTTGCGGGTATAATCTGGTTCAGGATTTATACGCAAGGTAATGTACAGATCGCCGTTTTCCCCTCCATTCATTCCAGGGCCACCATTTCCTTTGAGGCGGATCGTCTGGCCATCTTCTACACCAGGATGAATCGTGATGCGCAGGTTTTTCTCGTGAACTGTAATCGTTTTTTTCGTTCCGGTAAACGCTTCCTGTAAACTCAAATGTAGTTCGGCAGTATAATCCTGCCCGGCAAAAGCCATATTTCCACCTCTCGCCCGTTGCCTGGAACCACCGCCACTTGCTCCTGCACCACCGAAAAAAGTACTAAAGAAATCTGAGAAGTTACCATCCCCAAACAAATCTTCCATATTTCCTTCATACCTGGTATAACCTCCGCCACCTCCACCTTGCTGGGCATATTTCGACCAGTCGAATCCGCCACTGCCTGGTGCTCCACCAGCCTGCTGATAGCGATTCCAGTCGGCTCCGAGGGTATCGTACTTTTTCCGTTTCTCTTCATCACTCAATACCTCATTGGCCTCATTCAGGTCTTTAAATTTAGCTTCTGCTTCCTTATCGTTGGGATTTACATCCGGATGGTATTTCCGGGCCAGCTTCCGGTAGGCTTTTTTTATCTCTTCCTGCGATGCTTTTTTGTCTACACCTAATATTTTGTAATAGTCTTTGTATTCCACTGCGTCAAGAATTTATGAATGAAAATACATGAAATAATTGCCTTATAAAACGGGTTGTGACAGAGAACAGTTCACTTACACAACATCACAAAATAAACACGCTCATTATAAAAACAAAGCACCGAAGAAGGATTATATAAATAGCAGGAAGCTACTAGCAGAGGTTCTACGTGAATAGCCAACTGATCGATATTATTCCTATATTCAGCATTATAACATGAAACTTCCTTTAAGTAAAATGGATTTTAAACATACCTGAAATTAATTCCTTACTCATAACTGCCATATATAAACTCATACATTCTTGAAAGATTTTGAACTCCTTACCAAAGACCACCTCCATCTGAAAGGCAAATACTGGCAACCGGCTGAAACTAAAGCTGCTTTATGCGTAGTACATGGCTTAGGCGACCATATGATGCGTCATGCCCATGTAGCCAGTTACTTATGCGACAACCAGATTGCTGTATTCTTATACGATCAACGGGGGCATGGCACTTCTGATGGAAAAAAAGGCCATATTCCTTCGTATGATGCTTTACTGGATGATGTGGAAGCAGTGCTGAATAAAGCAAAAGAGTTGTATCCAAAGGTACCCTTATTTTTGTATGGCCACAGTATGGGTGGTAATGTAGTGGCCAATTATGTACTAAAGCGGAACACCTCAGCTCTGGCTGGCGTTGTTATTTCTTCTCCCTGGTTTAAGCTCAGTTTTAACCCCTCCGTTGTAAAAGTAGCATTAGGTACGATGATGAGTAAAATATATCCGGCCTTTACGCAGCCAAATGAAATTAATGCCTATCAGCTCACCCACGATCCGGCAGTAGCCAAAGCCTATATAGATGATACCCTCGTACACCACGATATTTCAGCCGGGTTATTTGTAGCCATGTTTAAAGGAGGCGAATGGGCAATCCAACATGCATCGGAGTTCAAAATTCCTGCCCTTATCATGCATGGCAGCGAAGATCCCATCACTTCTATTGCTGCTACCAAAGAGTTTGTAGCAAAAGTAAAAGACAGAGTAACGTTTAAAATATGGGAAGGTTTACGACATGAAACCCACAATGAAGCCCAAGGGACGGAGGTAATGGCTTATCTGAAAGACTGGCTGCTGAAACAAGCTTCCTTCGCCTAAGAAATGATCTGACTGTTGCATGATTTTGTCAGATCTCATAAGAAACTATATACCATACGCCGATTGTAAGCAGGCATTGATCTTATCGGTGAGTAACTCAATTAATTCTTCATCCAGATACTCATATTCATCAGGAATATATAATACCTCAATCGAGGGCAACTCTAACTGACGGTACGCTTCTGTAATCCTTGACCGTTGTTTTTGCTCCATTACCAGAACTAAATCTGCCCAGCTAAGATCTTCTTCTCTGAGTTGCCGTTCACTTCTTGGGCTTAATCCTACCGACCTGATGATAAACCGCATATCATTTTTAAAGATATATTCAGCAGTACGGCTTCTTCTTTTGTTGCGGCCACATACAACTAAAACATGAGGTTTAGTATCCATTCATTTCGGAATTCTGTTATCAGATACAAAGGTTAGTATTTCGGCTGAATTTTTCATGCCGTTTTTGCCGTTCCTCCTTCATTATTTCCACTTATCCGTTTCCTGCAAAATTTATTTAATAAATCTCTCTGCACCGTAGGGGTAAGTATTGGTTAACTTGTCTTATACTCAAAAATCATCCTCAATAATTTATACTAGCATATGCCTATTTTTTCGCAGGAAGCTAAATAATACATCACAATAGCATTGCTAATCAAAGGTTTATTAATAATATAATCGGATATAAACTAAATAAACATAAATATTATCTTGAAATAAGTCAATTTAACACACATGAGAAAAATTACAGGATTAACTTTGATCTTATTGTTTTGGAGCCTGAGCCAGCTATGGGCACAAAGCAAGTTTACAGTGAGCGGATATATTAAAGATGCAAAAACAGGTGAAGAACTAATTGGAGCGAGCGTATATGTGCAGCAATTAGGCAATGGAACTACTACGAATGCCTATGGCTTTTATTCGCTTACCTTGCCTGCAGGAGAATATAACCTAAGTGTAAGCTATGTAGGCTTTGTTACCCAGAACCAGTCTATTAAATTGGATGCCAACAAAACGCTCAATTTTGAAGTAGCTGAAGAAAGTGTGAACCTGGAAGAAGTAGTAGTTTCTTCTACAAAGATCGATGGCAACGTAACGGAAGTGAAAATGAGCCGCGAAAATCTCAAAATTGAGCGGATCAAATCTATGCCGGCTCTATTTGGTGAGGTAGATATTCTCAGAAGTATTCAGATGTTGCCAGGTATTCAGAGCGCTGGTGAAGGTACAACCGGTTTGTTTGTTCGCGGTGGTTCTGCCGACCAAACCCTGATGTTGCTGGATGAGGCTACTGTGTATAATGCATCTCACTTCCTGGGATTTTTCTCTGTATTCAACTCTGATGCTATTAAAGATATTGAATTGTATAAGGGTGGAATTCCAGCCCAGTTCGGCGGACGGTTGTCGTCGATTGTGGATGTAAGGATGAAGGAAGGCAATTCCAAGAAATTTACGGCCTCTGGTGGGATTGGTACTATTTCCAGCCGCCTTACCCTGGAAGGTCCATTGGTAAAAGATAAGTCTTCGTTTATGCTTTCTGGTCGCCGCACTTATGCTGATGTGTTTCTGAAGCTTTCCCCGGATGAGAATATCAACAGCAATACGCTGTATTTCTACGACCTGAATGCCAAACTGAATTACAAGATCAATGACAAAAACCGGATATTTTTATCGGGTTATTTTGGAAAAGATAAATTTGGCTTCGACGATGTATTCGGCTTGGACTGGGGAAATACTACTACTACTTTCCGCTGGAATCACTTGTTCAACCAGCGTTTATTCCTGAATACAACAGTACTTTTCAGCGATTTTAATTATGGATTTAATATCAACGATGGCGCACAAAACTTTGAATGGAAATCAAACTTGCAGGAATATGGCCTAAAACTGGATTTTAATTATTTCCTCAATCCGAATAATGAACTGAAATTTGGTTCAAATACCATTGTTCACCGGTTTTCTCCGGCTACGATCCAGCCAAAAAATTCTAATTCTATTTTTGAAACCTTTAAACTGGATAACAAATATGCCCTGGAACAGGCATTCTATATCAGCAACGACCAGAAAATCAGCGAAAGACTTTCTTTCCAGTATGGCTTACGTTACTCTATGTTCTGGAATGTAGGTCCGGGAAGGGTGTTCCAATACGCTCCTGGCCAACCAATGGACGATAATACCATTACAGACACAGTGAAATACAGCCGCTATGAAAGCATCAATTTGTATCATGGCTTAGAACCCCGGTTTGCTGCCCGTTACCTGGTAGATGACAGAAGTTCAGTGAAAGCTTCTTACAACCGCATGCGCCAGTATTTACAAATTGCCTCTAACTCTACTGCCGGTTTGCCTATTGACCGGTGGGTACCAGCTGATAAATACATCAAACCACAGATCAGCGACCAGATAGCCCTTGGATACTTCCGAAACTTTAAAGAGAACATGTTTGAGACTTCGGTGGAAGTATATTATAAATGGATGCAGAACCAGATTGATTTTAAAGACGGCGCAGAAATCCTGCTGAACAATAATCTGGAAACAGAACTCCGGGCTGGTGATGCCTGGGCATATGGCGCAGAATTTATGGTGAAAAAAAATGTAGGCCGCACCACTGGCTGGGTAAGTTATACCTTATCTAAAGCACAGCGCCAGATCGAAGGAATTAGCTTGGGGCAGGCCTATAGCCCCCGTTATGATAGAAGGCATAATGTATCAGTAGTACTTTCACACGAAATCAAGCCAAGAATGACGCTTTCTGCCAACTGGGTATACACCACTGGTAGTGCGGTAACCTATCCGCAAGGATTTTATGAAGTTGATGGTAAACGTACCCCATATTATCCTGAAACCCGCAATGGAAACCGTATGCCCGCTTATCACCGTATGGATTTGTCTTTAAATATTGATGGCAAACAAAAGCCTGGCCGGAAATGGCAAAGCAGCTGGAATTTCTCTCTGTACAATGCGTATGCTCGTAAAAATGCATTTACCGTTCAGTTCCGGGATGTAATTAATGGAGACCCAGGTGTAAATGAAGGCGACGATGATCTGGTAATCAATACAAAAGAGCCTAAAGCTGTAAAAACCTATTTATTCGGCATTATTCCTTCTGTTACTTATAATTTCAAATTCTAACATTCAGCATTTGCTCTATACTAATTATATGAAAAACATTAAATTTATCCTATTCTTTATAGCGCTTCCCTTCCTGTTTACTGCCTGCCAGGAAGTAGTAGAAGTGCCACTCAATAATACCAATCCCAAACTCGTGGTAGATGGTTTGATCACTAGCCAGCCAGGACCGTATTATATTACCCTTTCTCAAACCGGAGATTTTTATAGTACAGATCCAGCGCCCAAAGTAACAGATGCTGTAGTAACAGTTTCGGATGATGCCGGAAATTCCGAAGTACTCACCCATTTATCGGATAAACCAGGTACCTACCAAACCAGCACCATTCAAGGCGTAGTGGGCCAGACGTACTACCTGAATATTCAGCACAATGGACAAAGCTATCAGGCAGAATCTAAACTGCTCCCGGTTACCAATATTGATAAACTGGAGATCCGTTTTGTAGAAGAGTCGCCTACCAAAGATGAAGGCTATTATATTTATTTCTTTGCCAAAGAACCACAGGGCGAAACAAATTATTACCGCTTTTATGTGTATGAAGGTGATTCACTATATAACAGTGTAAACGACTTGATTATTTCAAGCGACGATTTCCTCAAAGGGGATATTGAGAATCTGGAATTAGGCTATCCTTTTGATTTGAATGATGTGGTACGACTGGAAATGCACTCACTGAGCCGGAAAGAATATGAATACTATAATGGTTTATTAAATGTGCTCAATAGCGATGGAGGTTTATTTAGCCCTCCGCCTGTTAACCCACCTTCTACCATCAGCAATGGCGCACTGGGAATTTTTAGGGCATCTGCTGTCGCCACTGAAACTGTAACGATAAAATAAAAGGTTTTTTAACGACTTATTCTATATTTGCATACCACCTTTATACAAACAGCCGGGCACTTCTAGCGTCCGGCTGTTTATTTTTTAGTAAATTGAGTATGTTCCACATAGTTATCTATTATGAAAGAGCCCTATCATTCATTCTATTTACCCTTGTAAGCTTCGAAACTATGGCATGCTCTTGTGGCAGGTCTATGATTGGCCGGGAGTTTCTGAGCCAGGTTAAAAACTTTGATTATGTGGTCATTGGAACATTTTACAAAGGCAGTAACGGCGGACAAATGCTTATTATTAAAAATATTTATAAAGGGGCTATTAAGCAAGACACAATAAAGCTTGTTAGTGGTGGTATGGATTGTTTCCTCTCTTTTGACATTGATTCAGGTACCCAATTGGTATTAGGATTAGTAAACTCGCCCTATAAAAGTAGTCTACATGGATATGTGGCAGCAGGATGTGTTACTTCAGCGTTAATAATTAGTAATGAAAATCGAATCAATGCAATAGATATTCTAATCTCTTTCGTAAATAAGCCAAAAATTAATGTATGGAGTCGTTCAATGAAATTAGAAATATTCGAGAATAAGATTAGAAGAAAAACTAAATATAGGCTTGGTTGAACAGAAAGCTGCCTATTCAAACAATAAGAATATTCCTAATTCACTTCAACTCCTTAGCCTTCAATTCCTGTGTCCACATTTCTTTGCCTTTGGTGTTCAATACCCGTATGGTCAGTGTTCTGTCTGTACGAGGACCTTTTACATTGATAAGGGCGAAGTTATGCTCAGCTACTAAGGTGCCGGGTATCATCAGCGCATTTTCATCGGCTTTGGGTGTATATACACCAGCTGTTAAGGGAGAGATGGTAATGTCGTATAAAGGATAGGTGCCTGGGCGCTCCAGTTTGGTAAGGCTGCTGTGATGACGGTCGCCATCAAGGAAAATAACACCCGGAATTTTGGCCTCCTGGATCGCTTTCAGCAAATAGTCTTTTTCTTCCTGGTAATAGGTATAACTATCGTCGAGTTTGGCAGGATTCAACACCTGGCAGCCAATGGCTACAATTTTAAAAGGCGCATCGCTGGAAATGAGGGCATCGACCAGCCATTGTAACTGCTCTTTTCCCAGTAAGGTGCGGTCGCTGCTTACAAAATTCTCATTCGGCGTTTTAAAGTATCGGTCATCTACCAAAAAAAACTGCACGTCATTCCACTGAAACGTACTGGTAACACCGGCTTTTTCGCCCAACACATAATTGGCACTGGGCCAGAATAACTTAAAGGCTTCCAGGGTAATATTCTTATTCCAGAAACTCCGGTTGGCATTATTGGGACCAAAGTCATGGTCGTCCCATGTGGCATAGTTATGTACAGAACCCAGTAAAGGCTGCATTTCAGGGGTAGAACGGGTATGGGTATAGCGGTGCATAATACCAGAACGGGTATTCCAGTCTACTTCCCGTAGGTAGGTATTATCACCCAGCCAGAGCATAAAATCCGGTTTCTGCTGGTAAATCGTCGTAAATATATCATAATCACCTCCATATGGTTTTCCCGGCCGGTCTACATCAGTTTCATTGATGTAGGTACAGCTACCGGTAGCAAAAGTAAATTCCGGTGGATCGGTGCGCCACTGCCACAAGGTTTGGGTCTGAAATTCCAGTGGATAGGGACGCTTTACATTTTTACCATTAATATATAATTCATAGGTGTATTTTTTTCCTGGAGATACCTGATCTGCTTTTAATGTAGCTGTAAATGCCGTGTTCTTGGTAGTAGTAATTTCTTCAGTACTGAATTTTTTCTGTGGAGCATCCTTTTCCCAATACATACATTTTACTTTGGCATCTTGGGTGGTTTGCACCCATAAGGCTACTTCTTTCATATCCGAATATCCCACCATTGGCCCGGATTGTAACAAAGTAGTTTGTGCATGGACTTGTAAGGACATCAACAAAACGAAGCAGAAGGCAGTAAGTACAGTGTTTCTCATGAAAGGAATGATATAGGTTGGTTGCAAAGTAAGGGTTTTGCCAGAAAAATGTGGCGATATTATACCAAGTTTCTGACTGGATACTGAAGCTACTAATAACTTTCATTCTAACAAAAACCTGATTATATTGATATAAGATGTATTTAGAAGGAGAACGGCAACTTACAAAATGGATAGCATGCATTTTGTCAATGGAACACGAATCCTAACATACCTTTATTTTTGATTAAACTTTAGCGTTGGGAATAGGGTTAGGTGTTAGGCTTAGTACTTTTACATTTCATTTATCCATTCACTAAACTCGCTCACTCTTTCCCTTCCGTTCGCTTGTATATTCTGATCTCTGATTAAATCATAGTATTCAAGTTCATGAATGAGTATAGGCAGATTTGTTATTTGTGCTTGATGGGTTTCTTGTACTATTTGAATGAGTAGATCAATAAAGTTTTTTGTTATCTGCTCTGCTTTTTCCATACAAGCATCAAAGTCACGATCTTCTTCTTTATCCGTATAGTAGAGCTTTTTTTCAACTACCCAATTTTCAATCAATTTCTTCCCAACTTTGTCTTCTTCTGTACCTATGGATTCAATTTCATTTTGTAACCAAAAAGCATAATTCCACTTAGCCTCCTGCTCATCGGATGCATCGTTTATTTGCTCATGAAAATTAGTTAAAGTGTTATATCCAATCGTTAAGGTAGGTCTTCTTGGGTCATCTTCATCGTCATATACAAAAAATGAAAAAACATAAATATCATTAACTTCAGATGTGGACAATCTCCTATAAGCTGTAAACCACTTTTGCTTAATATATTCTTTTAATTTTTCCATTTTAATTAAGCCTAACAGTTGCGTATCAACAACTAACAACAAATAACCATTTAATCAATCTTTCTCATCTCCTTCCAGTTATGGTCCTGTAATACGGAACCAGGATTGAAATTAGGATCATTGCTCATAATATAGCTGCCATCTCCCCGGCTCCAGGCATGGTCATAACCGGATGCCAGTTCCACTTTACCAGTTTCATCCTGATAATGTTCTACCTCCCGGATGGCTTTTATAAAATTCGTATGCATGCGGTCGTCAGAAGACTGTTGCTGTTGTTCCCAATTCCGGATGTTTGCATCCATGGCTTTCAGCCTTTCCTGGCCGCTCCGGATAGCGGCTTCACCCATGGCTTTGGTTTGGGCATCCATCATACGGAGTTTACCAATATGAGCGATTTGCCTTTGTTGCCGTACATCTTTCCAGAATTTGTTTACCGTTTCGGTATAGGAGGGATTCGTCCGGAAACTCCCCATAATGACACTAAATTGATTGAGTGCCTGCTGCTTTTCTGTATCCGGATAAGTATACACAATGCGCTTGGTCACCATGGTGGTGTAAATTTTATTATATGTACCATTGTACACATTAGGAACTGTATTTTCTATGATAGATGTACCCAATACAACTATACCTTCGCTTCCATTTTTCCAGCGTACATTAGCATGAATAGCCGACTGGTCGAAATTTATCTGGGCAGATCCGTATTGCATTAGTTCCATCCGGGTTTTTTCATTACTCTGCTTCATTTCATCTACTACCGTAGCATTGGGTTCTACTTTTATAATCTGCGGGTTATTCAATTCTCCGGGAGCAAATACAGATCTCAGATACTGTTCAGCATTCATGGGCTGTCTGAACCCACAAAAGGGCGATATATTTCCACTGTTCATATAAAACTGTATCATCTGTGGATCGGTGTTCCAGTTATACACAATATCCGGAAAGAGGCGGAAACTGTATTTTCCATCTACAGATCTGGCTCGTAAGTCCTTAAATGTACCGGCACAATCACTGTTTGGCATATTCCAGATAATATTATTCTCTTGCTGCCAGCCTTTAGGCAACAAAAGGCTGTAGGCTTCGGCTGGTTCGGCAAAGGCAGTTTTATCTAACATTCTCACTCTTTCAAACAAAACATAATCATTTCCTTCCTTAAAATTCTGAGTATTAGTCATGTTGGTAGCAGGTTTATTTTCCGAGGAATTTGTTTCAGTGGTGGCTTGCTGTTTTGTATCACAAGCGGTGAGAACGCATTGCATGATCAGCCATCCAAATAAAATATACGGGTAGTGTTTATTCATATCAATAGAGGAATAAAAATGGTTTTATCAACAGGAATGATAGATATGGCAGATATGCAGTATAGATTTAAAATGAACAAATTTCAACACAAATGAGCCAACTGAAATTAGGTATTATTCAGTAAGCCTGCAACCTAATCGAGCAAAATAGTTTTCTGAATCTAATTGAATCAGTTTTGCGGATTCAGGAAAATGATCATATATAAACAGCCAGGAGTTTCTGAACAATAGAATTTTATGTATATTTGGAGTATAATTATTTTTATGTACAGCTGTACGATAATAATATAAGTTGTTGCTGTTTAGTGTACCACTTATTTCCTTTTCACAATGAAAAGACACTACTTCCCTCTTCTGCTTGCCTTGCTGATTATGCTGCCTTTTGGATGCAAACAGAACAATGGTGAATACAAGGTTCAGGCAAATGACCCGGCCTTTCTGCATCGCTCCGTTAAAAAGCTTACTGATGTCATTGTATACGACATATTCTCACCGCCAGTAGCCAGCCGGATTTATGCTTATTCCAGTATCGCTGCTTACGAAGCCATGGTAAACTCTAATCCGGATTACCGCTCATTAGCCAGTCAGGTAAAAGGTTTAGTGGATATGCCCAAACCAGTAGCTGGCCAGGAATATTGTTTCCCCTTAGCGAGTGTAAAAGCATTTCTGACCGTAGGCCGGACTTTTACTTTTTCTGAAGAGAAAATTGAAGCATTTGAAACAGAAATTTATAAGGAATTTGAGGAAACAGGGATGCCAGATGAAGTATATGAGCGGTCGATGGCATACGGAAAGCAAGTGGCAGATGCTATTGTAGCCTGGTCTTCCAAGGATAACTATAAACAAACCAGAGGATTTGAAAGATATACTGTTACCAATGCACCCGGAACCTGGGTTCCTACTCCTCCAGATTACATGGATGCCGTGGAGCCACACTGGTATAAAATCCGGACTTTTGCTTTAGACTCTTGTAATCAGTTCATACCGGCTCGCCCACCTCAATATAGCCTGGAAAAAACAAGTGATTTTTATAAAGAGACGTTGGAAACATACGAAACTGGCAAAAACCTTTCAGAAGAGCAGCTGGCTATTGCCAGCTTCTGGGATTGTAACCCTTTTGTGGTGCAACATACCGGGCATTTTATGCTGGGAAAAAAGAAAATGTCGCCTGGAGGCCACTGGATGAGTATTGCTAACATTGCCAATAAAACAGCTAAATCCGATTTTATACGTTCGGCTGAAACCTATGCGCTGGTTTCTATTGCGCTTATAGATGGATTTATCAGTTGCTGGGATGAAAAGTACCGCAGTAAACTTATACGGCCAGAAACGGTAATTAATCAGCACATTGATGAAACCTGGGAACCCTTATTAACTACGCCTCCCTTTCCAGAATATCCCAGCGGACATAGTGTGATTTCTAATTCAGCTGCTGTTGTTCTTACACACATCTATGGCGATACATTCACGTTTGTAGATTCTACGGAAGTAGAATATGGGTTGCCTGCCCGAACTTTTCATTCATTTAAAGCGGCAGCAGATGAGGCAGCTATCAGCCGCTTATATGGTGGGATTCACTATCGTTCTGCTATCGAAAACGGAGCAGACCAAGGCAAAAAAGTAGGCGATTATTTAGTTAAGAAGCTGGAAACACGTAAAAATACGATCGCACTAAGTAAATCTAACCAATAATTATCCTATCGAATATATAAAAAATACAAAAGAGGCTGATTCAAAAACCAGCCTCTTTCATTTTATGGATTATTAATGAAATTATAGTTTATTGTAAAACCTTATGCGTAAGCAGGCTCAGTTACCGAAGATTCAGTATATACCTTGTTACACTCCCGGGCTTTCATAAATTCCAGAATTTTATCACAGCCTTTTTTCATAGAATCTATTGTCTGGCTGCCTTTCCAGTTTACATGAAGTGTTTTAGCATCTGGGTTATATCCAATCTCAATATGGGTTTCTTCACAAAGAACTTCAGTTATCATTTCTATCGCTTTTAAATTTACAATTTTTACAAAATACAGTAAATTTTTCCATCCATAATAAGTTAAAAAATTCTTTATACTTACATGAGAATGTTTTTGTTACAAAAATAGCGGTTACATATTGCGGCGGTATTGGCCCCCTACATCATAAAGAGCATTAGAAATTTGTCCTAAAGTGCAAAATTTAGTGGTTTCCATCAATTCACCAAATAAATTTTTGTTTTCAACAGCCACTTTCTGAAGGTTTTGTAAAGCCACTGAAGCCATTTTCTCATTCCGCTTGTGAAAAGCGTCCCTGGAAGCAATAGCATATTCTTTCTCTTCTCTGGTCGAGCGGATCACTTCTGCCGGAATAATGGTAGGCGAACCTTTGGGGTCCAGAAAAGTATTCACGCCAATGATAGGTAAATTTCCATTATGTTTCAAGGTCTCATAATACAAAGATTCCTCCTGAATTTTAGACCGTTGGTACATGCGTTCCATCGCACCCAATACTCCTCCCCGATCCGAAATATTCCGGAATTCCTGCAATACCGCTTGCTCCACCAGGTCGGTTAATTCCTCGATAATAAAAGCACCCTGCAGGGGATTTTCGTTCTTAGCTAACCCAGATTCTTTATTGATGATCAACTGAATGGCCATCGCCCGTCGCACCGATTCTTCTGTAGGAGTCGTTATGGCTTCATCATAGGCATTCGTATGCAAGGAATTGCAATTATCATAAATCGCATACAAAGCCTGTAAAGTAGTACGGATGTCGTTAAAGGCAATTTCCTGGGCATGCAGTGAGCGGCCGGAAGTCTGAATATGGTATTTTAATTTCTGAGATCGGTCGTTTCCTTTGTATTTATATTTCATGGCTTTTGCCCATATCCGCCTGGCTACCCTGCCAATCACTGCATATTCCGGATCGAGGCCGTTGGAAAAGAAGAATGAGAGATTCGGTGCAAAATCATCAATGTGCATTCCTCTGGAGAGGTAATATTCTACAAAGGTAAATCCATTGGCCAGGGTAAACGCCAGTTGAGAAATCGGATTGGCTCCAGCTTCGGCAATATGGTAACCTGAAATAGATACCGAATAAAAATTCCGCACTTTCTGGTCAATAAAATACTGCTGAATATCGCCCATCAGCCGCAGGGAAAATTCTGTGGAGAAGATGCAGGTATTTTGTGCCTGGTCTTCCTTCAAAATATCTGCCTGAACTGTACCTCTGACGGCTTTTAATGTATCAGATTTGATTTTTTCATACACGGCTACAGGCAAAACCTGATCACCGGTTACGCCCAGCAATAGCAAACCCAAGCCATTGTTTCCCTCAGGTAATGCACCCTGATATATTGGCCGTAAGGCTGCTCCCTGTTCTTTTTCAAGCGTATCATAGTGCTGCTTGATTTTTCTTTCTACTTCTTCTGTTAATCCATTTTGGCAGATATAGATTTCGCATTGTTGGTCGATAGCGGCATTGAGAAAAAATCCAAGCAAGATAGGAGCCGGTCCGTTAATGGTCATGGAAACGGAAGTAGCCGGATCGCATAAATTAAACCCGGAATACAGCTTTTTGGCATCATCCAGACTGGCTACGCTTACACCGGAGTTACCAATTTTCCCATAAATATCTGGCCGGTGATCCGGATTTTCGCCATACAAAGTAACTGAATCGAAAGCAGTAGATAAGCGTTTGGCCGGCATTCCTTTGGAAACATAGTGAAAACGCCTATTGGTGCGTTCCGGGCCTCCTTCACCAGCAAACATGCGGGTAGGATCTTCGCCTTCCCGCTTCAGTGGAAACACACCGGCTGCATACGGAAATTCGCCAGGCACATTTTCGGTGAGCAGCCATTTAAGTATATCGCCCCAGTTCTGGTAAGCCGGCAGACTAATTTTCGGAATCTTAAGATGCGACAGGGTTTCGATATATAAGTCCTGTTCAATTACTTTATCTCTTACCTGGAATTTATAGGTATTGGCTGTATAGCGTTGTTTTGTGTCCTCCCAGCTTTGCAATAAGTTCCGACACTCAAAATGCAACTTAGCTTCCAGCTCACTATACATATTTTCCAGACCTTCAACCAGATGTTGGTTGTTTACCTGAGAATTAACTGAATAATCAGCGCCTTTTTTTAATAAGTCAAGAACTCCCCTTACTTGAAATAATTGCTGGGCAATGGCTGCCTGCTCTTTTACAAACTGGTCATAGGAAGCGCTAGTTTCGGCTATCTCAGCAAGATAGCGTACCCGGTCAGGAGGAATAATGTAATTGATAGCTGAAGTCTGGGTATTTGATAAAGAGAAGATCCCATTTCCTGTTTTCCATTGCTCACTACCAGTTTTTTCAGCTACTTTCTCCATTACTTTCCGGTACAGCAAGTTCATTCCTGGGTCATTGAATTGCGAAGCGATGGTACCAAACACCGGCAATTGATCATCTGGTGTTTCCCACAGATTATGATTTCGCTTATACTGTTTGCGTACATCCCGCAAGGCATCCAGAGAGCCTCGTTTGTCGAACTTATTGATTGCGATCAGGTCGGCAAAATCGAGCATATCTATCTTTTCCAACTGGGTAGCAGCGCCGTATTCAGAAGTCATTACATAAAGTGACACATCCGAATGTTCGGTAATTTCAGTATCCGACTGGCCAATACCAGAGGTTTCCACAATAATAAAATCATACCCTGCGGCCTTACAAATATCAATGGCTTCCTGCACATATCGACTCAGAGCCAGGTTTGATTGCCTGGTTGCCAGTGAACGCATGTATACTCTGGGATTATGAATGCTGTTCATGCGGATACGGTCGCCGAGCAAAGCACCCCCGGTTTTTCGTTTAGAAGGATCTACAGAGATAATGGCAATGGTTTTATCCGTAAACTGCTTCAGATAGCGCCTTACCAGTTCATCTACCAGCGATGATTTACCAGAACCACCAGTACCTGTAATGCCCAGCACTGGTATGGTTTTATTGCGAATCAGCTTATTGAGTTCTTCCTGAAGTTTTTTTGCTTCTTCCGGAAAATTTTCAGCAATAGAAATGAGTGAGCCAATTACTTTAGGGTCTTTCTGTGGCAGATGATCAGTTTCTCCATTCAATGGCGGTGTTTTGGTTGGGAAATCGCATTGCTCTAATAGATCGTTTATCATCCCCTGTAAGCCCATAGCCCGGCCATCGTCCGGAGAATAGATGCGATTAATGCCGTACTCATGCAATTCTTCTATTTCTGTGGGCAGAATGGTGCCGCCGCCACCACCAAAAATTTTAATATGCCCGGCTCCTTTCTCCCTTAGCAGATCATACATATATTTAAAAAACTCTACATGGCCTCCCTGGTACGAAGTAATGGCAATTCCCTGTACATCTTCCTGAATGGCGCAATCTACAATTTCAGCCACTGAACGGTTATGCCCCAGGTGAATAACCTCTGCCCCGGAAGCCTGAATGATCCGCCGCATGATATTAATAGCCGCATCATGGCCGTCAAAAAGTGAGGCAGCCGTAACAATGCGGATATGATGTATGGGCTTGTAGGGTTTGATCTGAGCAGCTTGCATAATAAAGTCTTTAGGTGGTGATCACTGGTCGTTTGACATTGGTTTGTAAGACTGCTTCTCACAACGTCAAGGCACTATTCATTCCACGAATGAAAAGGCAAAGCATAGTACCTTCAATATCAACATAAAGTATAGGCAAGTTAGTTTTTTTCAGGAAAAGGCTGGAGAAAATGAATAAGCCGCACTATCTGAAGAATGTGAAAGAACATCAAAATGCAGTACATAAAAAACCAGGAACTAAAAAGTCCCTGGTTCCAATACAGATGTTGGGCGATCAACACTGTTAAAAAATAAGTTTTACAGCTATTTATAAGTTTCCTTCGTATTCGGTAAGCGGTGCATGTTCAACTTTTAACTTTAACGCCTGTAACTCAGCAGATTCTTTAATAATAAGTTCTGAAATTTCGGCCATAGTTTGTACGTAGCTCAGTAAGGTTCCCTGATGTGCCAGAAGTGTATTTTTAAAGGCATTGTTACGAACCCGTTTATAATATTCAATCTTGGCAAATCTCTGGTCGGCTTTGGTGAGTTGTGGCCGAACCGCTTGCAGGTATTTATTCCATTCTATATTGAACGCTTTTAACTGCTGGTCCATGAATTCAATTTGTTTATTAATAGAGGCCAGTTTGATATTTTTTACTTTCTGCGGGTCTTTTCCAGCAGATACTCCCATTTTTTGAGGAAGATTTGGAAGCTTTGCTACCTCAGCCATTTCCCATTCCTGCATTTTCAGATTGTATTCTTTTATCTTCTGGCTATATGCACTATATTTTCCATTGAGGCTGTTTTCAAAATTCAATAGGCCATGTTTCGTATTCAGATTGGTGGTAATTTCAGCAATTTCATTAATAACCTCTGCTACATCTTCATCTTCTGCCTGCACAGGTGCGCTGCCAGCCGCCATTTCCTGTTGCATTTTCATGGCAAACTCCATCTTTTCCTGCTGGCTCATCGCTTCTATTTTTTTCTGAAAAACCGGATCTTGCATTTGAGCCGCCAGTTTCATCTGGGTATCTGTAGAAGGTCCTGCGTTCATGCTTAACATGGCACTACTTATCTGAATATCTTCCTGTATGCTTGATAGTTTAGATCTGAATTCTGTCAGGTAGGCAGGAGATGTAATTGTATAGGTACTGGCATCATATGCACTCATTTTAAAAGCTTCAGCAACAGAAGCTGGCGGAGTAGGCACTTTAGAGAAATAAGGAATTAAAGGTTCGCTGTAAAAAACAGGTGTCTGGGCTTGTGCAATAGAAGTAATAAGAGATAAACCTGCCAGAAATAGGGCACGTAAAGGTATTTTTTTCATTGATCAGTTATGTGTTTTAGAGGGTGCGATACAAAATGCTTACTATATATTGTAAACACCTTCTTAATGGTATGGCATATCTGGAGTAACCTACATTATATAGCTATTATGACTGGATTTGTTCAGCGGCAAAATTCAAATGTGACTGGTCAAATTTTTCTTTTTTCGAGGAAATTTGTACCAAGACTGGACAAAATACGTATGTAGTAGCACCAATTCTAAAATCAACCTATTATGGAACCTAATCAACATCACGAAGAACAACCAGAAAAAGAAATAGCACGCAAGCAAGCAGATGAACAATCAGATGCGATAGACCTGGATAAAAAACCGAATACGCCTTTAGGTATGGCAAAGGAAGACTTACTGGATATGACCAAAGGAGCCGCCTTTATGGATACGCATCAGTGGAATATAGCAGGGGTAGATGGAAAATCCATTAGTGGGGCAGGTTCCGGACCTGGTACTGGAGAAATAAGCCCGGATGCCAACCGGCCTACTACAGCTGGTACGCCAGCTATCAATGATTATGTGAGCCCTGAAAGTTTACAGGAGGCAAGAGATGCCGCTGCAGAGAAGCCAGCTGATGATCCTGCTATGAAAGATAATCCGGATCTTCCTACACAGCAATTGCAACATTCAACTAATCCTGCTTCCGGTTTTCCAATGGGTGGTGTCGCACGAAATTCAGAAGATAGTATGCCTACTGGCGAAACAAGTGAGCAGTGATGAATAGGCTATATATTGAATGCAGGAGAATGCTAGGTTCTATTCCTTATGTTTTAGCTAATGCAACTTCATCAACCAATGCAGCCGTAGATACAGTTAAATCAAAAGTTGTTCTAGCGTTTTCCTGCACTATTTGTTCTCTATTTGCCTTCTCCTCATCTTTTTTCATCTGCTGAAAAAGGTTAGTCAGATAAGAGGCGCTATAAGATTCATCCTCCCAGTACAAAGTATGTGCACGTAAACCCAGCAAGGTGAAATTATCCCAGGTAGAAACATCTTCTGGAGTAATCGCATTGAAAGGAACATTGGTTGGTTTCTGGGCACCTATCATTTTTTCGGCTTCTTTCTGGGAAGAATCATCCCGGAAATTGGAAGAGAGAATATCTATAGACGAATACACATTGTACCACCGTTGTAATTGAAGAGGTTTGTTTTCAGCCAGTTTTTGCCGGTTATAATAATTAGGCCAGTACACACGGATAAAATCATATGGACAGCCTACGGTGATTAAGGTATGGATATTTTTCATCCGTTCTGAAATTACACCATCGTAGGGAAATAAGGCATCTAAGGCCACAATAGATCCAAAGCTGAAAGAATGTATACTTATTTTGCTGTAATTCTCCTTGCTTTCCGAAGCACATTCTAATATTTCTTCAAGTTTCCCGATAATATTAAGCCTGCGTTCACCTACGTTCAGATAATTAAAATAGCAGATATATTGAGTAGCTGTATTGGTAATAAAAGTACGGATATTGGGGAGTAGCAAGAATAATATAGCTGCCGAACCAATAATCCAGTCTCTGAATGTAAGGGCGACATGAAATACCATCAGCGGAATTTGCCAGAGGAGTAAAAAAATGTCAGCAAAAAACCGGTAAATATGTAATAATACATTTCCAATCCAGGAGAATACTTCTTGTGCAGCCGGAAGCAAGGAAAACGAACCAAAATACGTATGTAGAATGGCTGATATGGTTTGTTTTTCGGTTTGTATGGCATTTCCCAGATTCAGTGAACCCCAGTTTTGATTCGCCAAGGGCTGTTCGATGCTGGCAACTAAAGCGGTAAGCAGCATAATCCCATACAAACTGATCGACAACAAAATAAGTCCTACATAGAGTGACTGTATTTTGTCTCTCAGGTGAAGGCCTTTGGTCCGGCGGATAATTACCCAGAAAAACCTGGGCAATTTGGCAGTGACCGTAGTAAATAATACCATTGTTTTAAACAGAACATTCATTTGTTCGAACCTGCGGATCAGATCCCGGCAGTAATTCAATTCATAAATGTCGTATACCTTCTTCTTTTCATTATTTGATATCCGGTAAATAGAAACAATCTGGCATTCCTGTTTATTATCCTTGCCGTAAGTTGTTTTTCGCAACTCAGTTATAAACTTGTCATTTTCTTCAGGAGAATTTATGTCGAGCGACTTTTTGAGCCGGTAGGCAAATGCTTCTACTGTCTGATTCATTTCCAGGTTAGCTAATCCAGGAATGAATAAAATAGCCTCGTTTTCAGGAAAAAAGCTCATATGATTAGAATGTTGGTTGAGAAAAAATAGAGCATACAACTGCATTAAGTTGTAACTTAATGCAGTTGAGGGGAGGATTAACATCCTTTTAATGCAGCCTCCTACCAGACACCATGAGCGGTTGCAGGCTTTAGAAAACCAGTTTACAACTATTTTTGAATAAGAAATACCGTATGGAATATTCTTCCTGGCTTATTTATCTTATTAGGCAACTTTTTAATTTGAGGGAATCTCACACGAGTAGAGGAGCCATTTCCTTCATCTCCACAAAATCTATCAATTCCTGTTGATTGGCAGCATCATTAAAATAGGTAATTGCTTTATGCTGCATGGCCTCCAGGATCTCCCGTTTTACAGTATCCATGCCAATGGTTTTGCCTCTGGCGCCGGGTAAATTGCTCAGATCGTGCTGAATGCGGCGGTAATTGTTGTTGCAATTGGGTATCATCTGCCTTACATAATATTCAGATGCCTGTATATTCGACTCTACTAGTAAGTCAGGCAGGTATTTTACCCATTGCATATTTCCCCAGTCGCCATCTCCAATTTTATTGCGGTCAAACCAGTTGGTATTAGAAGTACCAGTACCTAAGGATAGCACCCTACATTCTCCAATAGGCCATCCTAAACCACTTTCTTCATTCACAGCCATAGCCAAAGCCGACATAGCCGGATGATTAATGGCAACTCCGCCATCTATATAACTGCCAGGCAGGTTTTTATCAGGTGATTTAAAAATCGGGAAATAGGTTGGTCCAGCCGAAGTAGCACAGGCAATATCTACCAGACGGGCTGAAAAGTCGTGAGAGTGAAAGGAAGTAAATATCTTAGGCCGGTAATTGCGGTCCATTTTAGTCATATCTTTCTCCGGAGACAAGTCAAATGTAGGCACCATCACGGTAAAGGGATGGGAAGAATTTTTTGAGGATTCATGCACATCACCCATTGTTAAATCTCCTATGATTCCCTGTAATATTCTTTTAAGTTTATCCTGCTTGTAATCAGCTCCCAGGTTTTTGCCAAAACCATCCCGAAGGTTATCCCAGAAATCATCATTAAAAATATCATCTGCTTTATCCAAATATAGTTCCTGCACGGCACGGGCTTTTACACCTGCAGCCAAGGCCAGGGCAATAATGCCTCCGGTAGACGTTCCGGCGATCAGGTCAAAAATCTGGTTACAAGGCTTTCCTAATTTGTTTTCAAGCATAGCCAGAATAGTAGCTGGAATAATACCTCTGGTTCCGCCACCATCAATGGAGAGAATAAGTCGGGTAGGTTTCATACCTGTGGAGATTGTTTAGGGTTAATGGCAACTTATACCCCTGGTAACCAATAAGTTGAAAAAATTATTGAAAAAGTGCAAACAAAATGGAATAATTTTGCAAATGGATGCTATACAGCAGTTAAAAAGCTGTAATCTGAAGAGTTAAAGGTGTAGTTTCTACATTAAAATGGCTCTTGAATACGGCTTTGCTGGTAAGCTTTATAAAATTCCGGATAATACTCGCTATAAGGAGCAAGTAGCACATCTAAACGGGTTTGCAGTAAGTGTTCAGCTTCCTGATACAATTTTGCCAGCGTATATGTATAGGTAGTCAGATCTTGTTTGGTAACTATTTCTTTTTCCAGGTTTAACCTGTAGAGACTAATAGTATTATTGAATTGTTCAGGATCGGTAGTAACCAAACCATCCTCTTTTAAAACAGGCAGCAGTTGCATTACATTTTGATAGATCTCCTGACAGCGGCTTAAGGCAATTTTGGGGGGGCCAGGTAAATATCTGTATAGGTATAAACCATTATACGCTTAGAAGCTGAGGTTTGCCGCTGATTAAAGCCAACAGACATTGTTTCCATTAAAGCTACCGCTTGTAATGCCATTTGTTGCTTACAAATCTGTAGGGTTTCGCTTTGAACATTGCCTTCTATCAGTAAGCTGCTTAATAATTCTATTTGCGTATACAATTCACGCAACATATTAATCACCTGGCGTATCTCCGGCTGGCCCAGCCATAAAGCTTTAAAATTATTCATTACCTGGATAGTCAGGCCTAACCCTTGGGTGTTGTTCATAGTAAATCAGCAATTAACTATAAGAGAATTGTAGGTAAAAACAATGAAAATCAGCTTATTACAGGCTAAATTTAAGAAGGAATATTCAGTTCCGGTGGATAAGAAACTGATATAATCTTAATTAGGTAGGTGGTGGGAGTATGTATAAAAAAATCAAGTGCTTCTCATAGAGAAACACCTGATTGATAAATGATACATTGGGTTGAATGATTGCAATTATCGTTAGCTAGATAGAAGTGTTTGCAGGGGTCTGATTTATGTGGAACATAGGTGGGCGCTTGGGTTATTCAAGGCGAATCAGACCCCTTACAAGTGCATATTTAATAAGCCCGATGGTACTTTGAATACCAGTTTTTCTGAGCATATTTTTGCGGTGAGTGTCTACTGTTCTGGTGCTAATAGATAATTCCCAGGCAATTTCATTAGTATTATAGTCATCAAACATGAGTTTAATAATTTCGATTTCGCGTTTGGTAAGTACATCCTTGTTAGAAGGCAGTACTGGAGGCGCCTTTTTTAGCTTCTTTCTGGCTGGCCAGTCTTCAGCAACGGTTATAAGATGAGCAACTTTCATAGTTTTAAGTAGTAGGTTTTTTCGGGTTATAGCACACTAAAATGCCTCTGATTAGGTAAACTTTAAAAACTAACAAGAGGCATTTGTATACTTTATTGATGAAGAGTCTGTGGTATTGAACATTTAAATAGATTAAATTTACTTTCTCTTTCCTTGCTGGATGTGAAGTAAAATTACATGCTGAGATTCGATTTTTATTAACACAAATCTTGCAATCTTTAACACATTTAGACCATTTTCATTTTTTTTACAGGAAAAAGAGAAGTTTAATGAACTTGCATTTATAGAAAGAATGAATAAAAATCACATCTATGAAAATGTGTCTCATATGTTTTTTCACTAAAAAGTACTATTAATACCATTCTATCAAATTAGTTAGTCTACCTAATGACTATTTATATTGTGTTGACTATAAATACGTTAAACTTCATAAATTTTGTGTTTGTCTACCTGATCTTTTCATCATCTTTTTAAGTATTACTTGTTTTTGTATAATTATTTCTCCAAGGAATATTATATGTACAAGAATAACTAAATTTTCAGAACTACTATCATGAGCATTTTTATAAACAAAATCCAGAAAGAGCAATTAAGAATGACTATCATTGTATTATGAGACTATTGTATAAAATCCTGCCGTTTCTTTTACTGATTTTAGTGGTAAGTCTAATGATCCATGTATATGGACAAGCTGCAGAAAGTATAGTTGCCGGAAATGGTAAGCCGCAGCGGATATCTGACCAGTTTAAATTTACAGAAGGGCCTGCGGTTGACAAACAAGGCAATGTATTCTTTACTGATCAGCCCAACAATAAAATATGGAAGTATAGTACAGATGGTAAATTATCTGTTTTTATGGATAAAGCCGGACGGTCGAATGGGATGTATTTCGATAAAAAAGGAAATCTGATTACTTGTGCCGATGAAAATAGTCAATTGTGGTCTATTAGTCCGAAAGGGAAAGTAACGGTTTTGCTTACCGATTTTGGAGGAAAGCGATTGAATGGCCCCAATGACTTGTGGATAGATCCGAAAGAAGGCATTTATTTTACGGACCCTTATTTTCAGCGGGATTACTGGGAAAGAAAAAGTCCTGATCCGGGCATTGGAGGTGAAAAATTATATTATCTCGCCAAAGGAAGTAAAGAGCCTGTAATCGCTGATGCAGACCTGCAAAAACCCAATGGACTGATCGGTACGCCAGATGGAAAATATCTGTATGTAGCCGATATGGGACCAAAAAAGATATACAAGTATGAAATTGCTCTGGATGGCAGCCTGAAAAACCGCCAGACTTTTGCTGATGACCTCTCCGATGGAATGACTATCGATGAAAAAGGCAACATTTATCTGGCAGGAAGGGGTGTAAGCATTTATAATCCGGAAGGTAAAAAAATTCAGCAGATCGAGGTTCCTTCGGGCTGGACGGCCAATGTTTGCTTCAGTGGGAAAAACAGGGACATTCTTTTTATCACCGCTTCAGAGTCTGTATACATTTTGCCTATGCAGGTAAAAGGAGTAAAGTAGATCAATACTTCTTTAAATAGCCCGTTTACTGTAGTGGCTTTCCTTATATTTGCCCTATGAACATTCTTGGTATTATTCCAGCCCGCTATGCTTCTTCCAGGTTTCCGGCAAAAGCTTTAGCACAGATTCATGGGAAAACCATGGTGCAACGGGTATATGAGCAGGCTTTACAGGCGAATTCGTTACAGGAAGTAATAATTGCCACCGACCACCGGATGATTCACGATCATGTATTAGATTTCGGTGGTAAAGTGATAATGACAAGCGATCAGCACCCAAGTGGCACCGACCGTTGTTATGAAGCGCTTCAAAAAACAGGTAAATCATTCGATTATGTAATTAATATTCAGGGCGATGAACCTTTCATTCAACCGGAACAAATCAATATTCTGGCTTCTGTTCTTGAAGATTCTTCCATAGAACTGGCAACGCTGGTAAAAAAGATAGAAGATACAGAAACATTATTTGATTCCAATAAACCTAAAGTCATTCTCAATATTCGCCAGGAAGCCATCTACTTTAGCCGGCAAACAATTCCTTTTATCCGAGGAATTGATGCCTGGGAATGGCTGGAAAAAAGTACCTTCTACAAACACATTGGCATGTATGCCTACCGTACCGATGTACTAGCCCAGCTAACGAAATTGCCGGTATCTTTTCTGGAAAAAGCCGAAGCACTGGAACAATTACGCTGGATAGAAAACGGCTTCAGTATAAAAGTTGCTATCACCCCCTACGACACTTCAGGGATTGATACGCCCGAAGACTTGCGGAAAGCGCTCGAAAATCGCTGAAACTGCTCCATTAATATATGGGATACTTTCTGCTACTGATTGAAATAAGTATGAGTTGAGTTGATGTTGGCTGGTTTTATTGGGTCAAAATAATTTCTATGCCTTGAGTCAGAAATAGAGCCAAATCAGTAAATTACCACATGATAGATTCTACCCATCCAGTTCAGGCTCAAAAACCTACCTATAAAAATAACCCTAAAGTAATCAATGCCTGGTGTTCGTACGACTGGGCTAATTCTGTATATAATCTTACCATTACAGCAACTATTTTTCCGGTATATTATAGTGCCGTAACCCGGGAAGCCTACGGAGGAGAGACAGTAAATTTTCTGGGGATACAGGTGCAGAATACGGTGTTGTACAGTTATGCCATTTCCTTCTCCTTTCTGGTAATTGTATTTTTATCACCGGTACTATCTGGTATTGCCGACTATAGTGGGAAAAAGAAGCGGTTTATGCAGTTTTTTACCTATACAGGTTCTCTGGCTTGCCTAGGATTATTTTTGTTTACCGGCGAAAACGTAACTTATGGCATTATATGTTCAGTACTGGCAAGTATAGGCTATGCAGGTGCCCTCGTTTTTTACAATGCTTTCCTGCCGGAAATTGCTACGCCCGACCGTATGGATAAAATCAGCGCCAAAGGATTTTCGATGGGTTATACCGGGAGTGTGGTACTTTTGCTGGTGAACGTACTCATCATTTCCAATCCTGGCTGGGTAGGCCTGCCGGATACAGATGCTGGGAAATTGCAGGCCACCAGGCTGGCTTTTTTGATGGTGGGAATCTGGTGGTTATGCTTTTCGCAAATTGCTTTTTATTTCCTTAAAGACCAGCCTACACATAATAAAGCTACTTCCGGCCTGCTAACCAAAGGGTTTCATGAACTATCTAAAGTACTCCGCAGTCTCAGAGAGCAAAAGCCAACATTACGGTTTCTATCTGCTTTCTTTTTTTACAGTATGGGCGTACAAACGGTGATGCTTTTGGCACCACTTTTTGGCGAAGCAGAAATCCATTTGCCTGGGGATAAACTTATTTTAACTGTGCTTATTTTGCAGATTGTGGCTATTCTGGGTGCGCAACTCTTTGCCAGAATTGCGACTAATAAGGGCAATAAACTTTCGATTGCCATTGCTATCTGTATCTGGGCATGTATTTGTATTGCAGCCTATTTCCTCACTACCGAGATACAATTTTATATTCTGGCTGCCTTTTTAGGTTTGGTGATGGGTGGTATTCAATCCGTTTCCCGGTCTACATACTCTAAATTGATACCCATTGGTACCAAAGATACCGCTTCGTATTTCAGCTTATATGATGTAAGCGAAAAACTGGCTATAGTGCTCGGTACTTTTTCCTACGGACTTATTTTACAGCTTACCGGCAGTATGCGCAACAGTGCCGCTTCTATGATTGTATTTTTCATTGCAGGATTTATATTTCTGATGATGGCAAGATTACCTAAGCCTGAGCATAATAAATAGTATAGACTTTTATATTTATCTATTCACTATTTGTAATAAACAATCCTAAAAATCTCTAAACCCCGGTTGCAGACAAGTACTCAATTTCTCATTCACTCATTCATATTATGCTCTATGCTTTACTAAGACTGGTCGTAAAAATTGCTTTACGGGTATTTTATACCAATGTAGAGGTAAAAACAAAAGCTCCCATTCCTGCAAAAGGGCCATTAATTGTGGTGGCAAACCATCCGAATACGTTTATGGACCCTATTGTAATTGCCTCCATTCTGCCGCAGCAGGTATATTTCCTCACAAATGGTTCCGTATTCAAAAATCCAGTAATTGGCTGGCTACTGGGTAAAATGAATATGATTCCTATTTACCGGAAACAAGATGTAGAAGGGCAAACACCAGATAATAGGGCTTCTTTTGCCAAGTGTTTCGATTTTCTGGCCAACAAAGGCACGCTGCTTATTTTTCCGGAGGGCAGCAGCGTAAACGAACGGCGCTTGCGGAAGTTAAAAACCGGAACTGCCCGTATTGCCCTGGGTGCCGAAGCCGAACATAATTTCAACCTGGGTATACAAATCCTTACCATTGGCTTAAATTATTCCGATCCGGTGCATTTCCGGAGTGAATTGTTCGTCAATGTAGATAAACCTATTCTGGTTAAATCGTTTGCCGAAAGCTACTTAAAAGATCCTTATGAAGCGGTAAATCAATTAACTGAACAATTACGCCAGCGGCTGGAAAGCCACCTGATCATTACCAGAGATGAGGAAGAAGATAAGCTGGTGCAAGATATTGAAATGGTGTACAAAGACCGCCTGACCGATGTACTGGATGTAGACAGTGAAGCCGAAGAATTTTTACTCACGCAACATATTGTAGAAGCCATCCGCTATTTTGAGTCAAACCAGCCGGAAAAACTCACCACTATCCGCCAGAAGATGGCTGATTATACACTTAACCTGAAAAGACTCCGCCTGCAAGACAGTGCTTTTGCCGCTGAGAAGCAAAAAAATAATCTCTTATCAGTGATCGCTTCCTTGGTGTACATTGTTTTTGGTTTTCCCCTATACCTTTATGGACTTCTCCATAATTATATACCTTATATTATACCCTCAAAGGTTGCCAGGCTGATTACCAAAGATGAGGTGTATATGGCTCCTATTATGATGACCACCGGAATTTTTAGTTTTAGTGTGTGTTATGCTATTCTTATCACATTTTTTCACCGCTTTACCGGCCATATCTGGTGGCTTACAGGGCTATATGCAGTAAGTTTGCCGGTAAGCGGTTTTCTGGTGTTACATTACTGGAATCATTTGATAAATTTTTATAACAAATGGATGCTTTTTTCATTATTTTACCGCCGGAAAGAAATTGCTTCTCTGTTAGTGCAGAAAAGATCAGCCATTGTAAAGTTGCTGGAAGAGGCCAGAAAAGAATATACAGCGTATTTTGCCCAAAAAAAGGCAGCTGAGTAAATTGGATAGTGGATAGTTGAAAATTGATAAATAATTTTTTTTTTAAAGTATCAACAGCTACAGCATTTAAAATTAAAGATGTTAGCAGATTCCAGAGATATTCTTAATAATTAATTACTACTTGCATTTGAATTTTCAATACTAAACCTTATACCAATCCCTGCATGAAGGACATATTGTTACCTACCGACTTTTCTGATAATGCCAAGAATGCGCTTGAATATATACTCCCCATCGCACAGAAAGCAGGCGCTGAAATCACGCTATTCAATGTAGCACATGTTCCTCCTGGCAGTACCACCATGCGCCGGGATATCCGGGATATTTTGAAAAAGGATTCTGAACAGGCATTGGTGCAATTAAAAGACAAAATAGACCCGGCCTATAAAGATGTAGAAATACATACTGTTTCCAGGTACGGAAATCTGATTGTCCAGATCAATACCATTGCTAGGGCTGCCGCCAATATAGACCTGATTGTGATGGGAACCCAGGGCGCTACCGGCGTGAAAGAACTCTTCTTTGGCAGCAATACTGCTGATGTGATCGAGCAAGTGAGAGCTTGTCCGGTACTGGCTGTACCCAATAAAGCTAAATATACTGGCATCAAAAAAATTGTATTTGCTACTAACTATTCAGCCAATAATGTTCCGGCACTGAAGGAATTACTAAGCTTTACAAAATTATTTAATGCTTCTATTCATATGTTGCATATCCGTAAAACGGATAAGATTAATCCTGTAGCCGAACAGTTCAAGAAGAAGATTGAAGCCGAACTACCACAATCGGCCCTCACCTTTCATGAAATTCAAAATGAAGATATTCTGGATGGGCTCGACCAGTTTATAGCATCAGAAAACATAGATATGATGGCTATGGTGGTGCGCAAAAAGGGGTTCTTCGAATCGTATACCAGCCGGAGCCTGGTTAAAAAAGCCGCCTGTAATACCACCATTCCCCTGTTAACTTTTCACGATCAATAATAGAAAAACATTACAGGTACTTCAGCCACCATTCTTTACGTGTGCGTTTTACCTGTACAAACCAGTGGCAACAGAAATACAGAATTCCGGTTACTACGATCCAAACGGCATAACAGACCAGCAAGCTAGGCTGATAGTCTTTTGGCCATTGATCTACGCTAACAAATGGCCAGGTTCTCCACTCGCCATACCAGATGCCATGCATCACAATGGCCAGTAGGTGAATAAATGGTATATGAATGACGTAGTAGAAGAAAGGCACTTTGCCAAAGGTCAGAAAGAAGGAAGCAATTTTCCCACGCATTTTTTCCAGATAGGGTAAAATAAGTAAAGCCGGCCCTAAAGTCATACACAGGTACAATAAAGAAGGCGGATATTTCGTGGTATTCAGAAAAGAAAGAAATGTATAGATACCTCCTCTTTCCTGCACACTCCAGGGATGAGGATCGCCATATACATTGCTAAAGCGCAAAACCACAAACATAGCAATAAGTGTGAGTCCGCTGATAGTGAAATATTTTTTTCGCAGTTCATATGGTTGCATAACCCATTTTCCTACTATATATCCAGCTGCCATTACTCCCGGCCAGGGAATCAGTGGATAGATAATCATCAGGTTTCTTTCAATAAGTGGCACTGTTTTAAAGGTTTGTACGTGCAGTAATGCCCAGCCAAGAGAATCATTTTGTATTCCATCCAGCAAATTATGACTAGTGATAAGAACAACTGAAAATACAGCTATTGCCCAAATTGGCAACCAGATGAGTGCTGCCAGTACGAACATTGATAAGCTGATTACCCAGATTACCTGCACAAAATGCCAGCTGTCGTAGGTGAATTTCCAGGTAAAGTTAATCACTACTAATTCAATGAGAATCAACCAAAAACCCCGCTTGATCAGGAAAGAAGCGAGTTCCTTTTTATCTTTTACTTTCACCTCATACATATATGCACTTACGCCTGCCAGGAATACAAAAATTGGGGCACAATAATGGGTGATCCATCTGGTAAAAAACCAGGCAGGCGTGGTTTGAGTTACATCTTCGGGTGCAAAAGGAGTGACAGCAACTAAATCACGGACATGGTCTAAACCCATAATCACAATGATAATGCCCCGAAGCAGATCAATGGAAATAACTCTTTCCCCAGAGATTTTTATATCAGGTAATCTCTCCTGAAGGGTGGGTGCAGTAGCCTGAAACATAGTAGGTAGCAGATTGAATGCAAGTTCAAAACTTCACATGTATTAGTCAACTTTTTTCTCCTAAGTCAACTTTTAATCTACCTAAATTTTACACACTTATCCACTATTTGAAGAGAATTATTACTTACATAACTCTCTAATCCTCCCGGCTGCCTTTACGCCTGTCCGGGTCGGCCATACGCACAATTTTGGGTGTGAACTTTCCCAGCACTTCCACCAGGTCTTGCTGGGCTTCAATCACCTGGTGAATATCTTTATATACCATGGGTGCTTCGTCCAGGTCACCCCCGATCATGGTTACGCCTTTGTCTGCCAGCATTTTCTTTACATCCTGCTTATTGAGGCTATTTAGTGCTTTGGTGCGCGACATCAAACGCCCGGCACCATGCGAAGCAGAGTTAATAGAAACCGGATCTCCTTTTCCTTTGATCACAAATCCTGGTTGTGCCGATGAACCGGGAATAATTCCCAGTACTCCTTTTCCGGCAGGTGTAGCGCCTTTGCGGTGCACAATTACCGGCGTACCATCAGATAAGGTTTCTTTCCAGGCAAAATTATGATGATTCTCAACGATAATCGCCGGTTTTACATTGAGTACCTTCGCCATTTTCCGGTGAATCTGGTGATGATTAGCTGATGCATATTCTCCGGCTAAGTTCATGGCGATCCAGTATTCCTGTCCTTCTTCCGAATCCAGATCCAGCCATGCCAGATGCTGCGCTTCTTTAGGTAATTTGGTGCGTTCTATGGCTAGTTTTGAGTAATGATTGGCAATATTCGCCCCAAAACCCCTTGACCCGGAATGTGATAACAAAGTAAGATACTTTCCGGCCGGTAGTTTCAGTTCTGGACTTTCCATGCTGATCTCTATAATACCCCATTCTACAAAATGATTCCCGGTACCAGAAGTGCCTATTTGTGCTTCGGCCTTATATCGCAAGCTTCGGATTACATCAGTGGCTTTCCATTCCGGCAGGTCGAATACATCATCAGGCAAAGGATGATTGGCTTTGGTATCAAGTCCAAATAGGGTGTTTTCCAGCAAATAACTCTTCAGCATATTTCCTTTCTGCTCCAGAAAACTGGCATCTATATCAAATACCGACATACACATGCGGCAGGCAATATCTACGCCTACAGCAAAGGGAATCACCGTATTGCTGGTAGTGGCTAATACACCACCAATAGGCAATCCATAGCCATGATGCGCATCTGGCATGAGCGCACCTGCCAATGAAACTGGTAAGCGCATAGCGGTATCCATTTGTTGCAAAGCACCAGCTTCTATTTGTTTGGCTCCATATACTTTATATGCCGGAGATTGGGGTTTTAAAGTAAATTCATTAGCCTGCTTCTTCTTTGCTTGTATGAATGGCTGTTTTATCTGTATAGCTGCCGCCAAGGCACCAAACACTTCGTCATCTACATATTGGGCCGGGTTCTCTATCAGTTGGGCAAAGGTGGCCAGGATTTCATCTTTCGTGTATAATTTCTGCTTGAGCAAACCCTTGGCTAATTTACCTCCGCTTTTCAGCAGATCTACATCATAAAAGCCAATGGCTTTTAATTCGTTATTATTTAATTTCTTAGACATACGTTGTCAAATATGTAAAAAATAAACGCTTTTCTACCCTATACGTGAAAATGGTAAAAAGAAATTCAATTTAGATCTTCAATATTCAACTTAGGGCACTATCCACGAAAATTTTGCTAGAACACCATTCTCATAGTTAAATATAGCCCTATGATGGCCTTTACTACCTAAATGCAGCCAGTCAATCTGATGAATCGTGCTTACAATCACAGCGAAATTCATTTTTCCTCTCTCACTCTCTTCTAAGGTAGGTTCTCTGGTATCCAGTTCTGAGGGCAATCCGGAAGCCGGATGATCTAAGAAACTGCCTGGAGCCGGAATAGCCATATAACTTCTCCGGTTACTGGGAGTGGTATTGGCCCAGTGTGTATCCGTAAACTGATTGTTTATCTCTACAGTAGCTGTACCTGAAAGCCTGAGTTGAATCCGTTTTTCAGAATCCCAGAATAACCAGCTTACCAAAGGATTTTTTTGTATTTCGGCTACTTTACCCGCTCTTTTATCTGAATAACAAATGGTTTTTTTTTCGTCTACATTTACTTCCCGTAATACCACCATTCTGAGTTCAATGCCACTTGCTGATTGCGTACCCAGTGTTCCGGTATAAAATGCTTCTTTAGGATGTTTGCTTCCGGCTGTTAGAAAACGCCATATATCTTCTTCAATAGCAGGAAACGAGAGTGCATCAGAAGTAATCATAGATCAGTAAATAGAAAAAGCTAATATACCTAAATGAACCTTGAATTCAATGTAATTCTCATGAGAAAGCCTTCTCTGATCTCTACTGATTTATATTTTCTAAAGATGTATCTTTAGAAAATATGCTTATTTCAACCTGACACTTACAGTACTCCGGTTATAGGCAGCAAAAACTCCTAAGCCACCGCTCACATTAGAATAAATAGGCGTAGGTTCCGCAAAAGGATTCTCATTGCTATTATTCCGTACCGACTGATGATAGCGGTAATAAGGCTCGTCGGTATTGAACAAATAGCCATGTAATGTGGCTGAATACACGTTAGGGTCCTTCCCTATATAACCAAGACTGTATAAACTACCTTTGGAAGAAGAAAATGCTGCTCCATCCAGGCGGCTGTCACTATAAAATTGTGTTCCATCCCAGTAAATATCTTCATACCTGGTTGTCACATTTCCTCCACCACTGCCATCATTTGGAAAAAGATATGCAGTTTGAGTTTCGGCAAATACCCGGTAATAATTTATTTCTCCTGGCGTATCCTTCCATTTTAATTGCATAAAATATTCCTTCCCACCAGACTCATTTTCTGTAGAATCACTTATTATCTCAAGCGTATTATTCTGAGTAATTGGCACGGTACAGGAAGCAGTAGCCTGCATTCCTTCGGAATTGCTCACTGTAAGGAAATAAGTTTGACCAGGAATAATAGGTAAATTTGAGGCATCCGTTGTATATCCACTTCGCCCTTCTATAAGAGACAGTGTAACAGAATTTGTTCCATCCGACATGACTACTACAGCATCTCTGATATTTTCAAATGACAGATTGCCTTTTCCCAGTACTGGCAGCGATTTTCCAACAGATACCTGGAGAATAGTATCCTGAGGAGAGATAAACGCAGCAATGACCAGTTTTGGTGGCGACTGAGGTATTTTTATATTGCTTACTTCTTTCTCACAAGCCATCAGAAAAAAGCTTACTAGGAGTAAAAATACACTTGACCTATGAAATATTCGGGCAGAAAGCTGATTTCTATTATTGATTTTGCTAAAACTTATAAATATTATCATGGCTGGCTGCATTAAAATTTGAAAGAATAACTGAAAGAAGGTATAATCGGGAATAGCGTGATCTGTTTTAGAATTCCTTCCTGTGTCTGTGTTTTATCGTCGTATTTGTAATCGATAAAATAGAAGAAAGGATTTTTGCGGCTATAGGCATTATACAAACTAATCTCCCAGGTACGTTCTCCCCATCTTTTTTTCTTGTGAAACTGAATGCCGAAATCTAAGCGGTGATAGGCGGCCATACGAGAGCTATTTTTTGGTCCATAATCATTTTGTGATGCCAGAGCAAAGGAGCCACCCCGGCCAGGACGATGTTCATAGGCGAAATATTCACCGAGAGGAAGTGTAATGGCATTGCCGGTGCCATATACCCAGGTTCCTGATATTGTAATTTTAGGAGTCAGTTCATAAATTCCTACCAGAGAAATATCGTGGCGGCGGTCGTAACGGGCATAATATTTTTTGCCAAAGTTCAGAGAATCAAACTGCAATTGTGTCCAGGAAAGCGTATAGCCTGCCCACCCGGAGAAACGGCCTATTTTCTTTTGTAACAGGAATTCTACCCCATACGACCAGCCTTTGCCAGCTGTTACGTTATTTTCCCAGCTTACTTCATTGGCTCCTTCCGGGCCATCTTCAATTAACAGAAAGCTGGCGCCTTCTTTATAGCCCAGAATATTCTTAGATTTCTTGTAGTATCCTTCCAGAGTTAACGTTAAGCCCTGTTCTGTAAAGTCTTTGGCTAATCCGGCTGCTACCTGTTGCGATTGCTGTGGGGCAATGCGGGAGGTTGTAGGCACCCACAGATCAGTTGGCAGGCCTATACCTGTATTAGAGATCAGGTGTACATATTGGTTCATCACGGCATATGAAGCTTTCACCGACAGATCGTTACGCAGGCCATAAGAAGCTGACAAACGGGGCTCTGGACGCAAATATTGCTTGTGTTTGGCTGCAAAATGGCTCAGGCGAAAACCAGCGTTGATACGTAGCTGCGGAATAGGTTTATATAAATCCTCCACATACACACCAGATTCCACTACATGAATGGCGTCTATTTCCCGCTTAAATTCATTTACATCGGAATCTTTCAGCACAATGGCACTCGGCGTAAACCGGTGATAGGTGCTGAGCACACCTGCTTTAAAGGCGTGCTTAGGATTTGGAAAAAAGTCGAGGTCGTATTTAAAGCCAATGTCCCGGATGCCGGAGAAATAATCCAGGTTATATTCAGCCCCATCCCGGTCTTTTTCCTGGGAATAGATATTAAACCGGTAATTACTGAAGATTAATGATGTATTTGCAAACAAACGTTCGCTGAACAAATGATTCCAACGCAAGGTACCAGTGGCGTTTCCCCAGTTAAACCCGGCTTTTTCAGTACCTCCATCGTATTTAGAGCGGTAAAAGAAACGGTCCTGTCCGAAATAACCACTGAGATAGAGCTTATTTTTCCTGCCAAAATCATAATTTACTTTCGTATTCAAGTCATAAAAATAATATCCGCCTTTTTCATCCTTAGGCATAAACGGCCGGATCAGCGCATCAGCATAGGTTCTGCGGCCGGAGATCAGAAAGGAAGATTTCTCCTTCTTTAAGGGTCCTTCCAGGGTAAGCCTGGATGAAATTAATCCTATTCCGCCTTCTCCATGCAGTTTCTCCTTGTTACCTTCTTTCATATTCATTTCTACCACCGACGAAAGCCTGCCTCCGAAACGGGCCGGAAAACCTCCTTTGGTGAGTTCCACACTTTTTAAGGCATCGCCATTGAATAAAGAAAAAAAGCCGAACAAATGATAGGCATTGTATACCACGGCATCGTCCAGAATAATCAGGTTCTGATCCGGACCGCCACCACGTACATATAAGCCGCTGTTGCCTTCACTGCCTTTTTGTACACCTGGCATCAGTTGCAGCACTTTCAGTACATCTTTCTCACCCAGTAAAGCCGGAATATCTTTGATTTGAGCTACCGGCACTTCTACCACACTCATCTGCGGCGATTCGCTGATACGTTCCTGCCGTTTGGCCACTACTTCCACTTCTTTTAGCTGAATATCGGATAGTAATTCTATGTTGAGTTCTACATTCCGGTTCAGTGCGATTTTGCGCAGTTCCGGCTGGTAACCTACATAAGAAAAAGCAAGGGTAAGGGTATCGGTTGCTGGTAAAGTAATGGAATAAAAACCATAATTATTGGTAACGGTGCCAACAGAAGTGCCCGGCTGGTATACATTTACACCAATCAGCAATTCCCGGCTGCCTCGCTCCGAAACATAGCCGCTGATGGTGTATCTGGTTTGGGAAAAAACAGGAAAACAAATAAATAGCAAGGCAATCGAATACAAAATTTTCATAGCTGGCTGGTAAACGTAGGTATAGGTAAATTTATAATGAAATCATCAGATACAAAGCACTATTTCACAGTCAGCCTGTAATAATCTTAATATTCCTCACTCACATAGCCAGAAGCCTGTCATTTTATAAGGACTTTTAAATTTGGTTCACCTATCACAATATTTCCTTGCAAGTAAAGTATGGAAAATATTTACTTTCTCTGAAAGATCATTTTTTCCGTATGCAGCTTGTTAGTGATCACTAACTTTGTTGAATTGACCTGATATATTCCGGCCTGATAGATGGCAGTCCAGAACCGGTTGCCCCATGCTGGCTCTGCGACCTTTGTTCCACCAAATGATTCTACATTGATCTGGTTGCCAGCCTGTAAGGCATATTTCCCAGATATCTGGTTCGTAACCGTATGACCAGAAATGGTTCCTGTTGATCCATTATCTGAAAATTGAATTTCAATAGACCGCTCCAGATTGGAAGGTTCCGTATCTATTGCTCCGGTCTCTATTTGTTGGTAGGCGGTAAGTTTCCAGGTGCCGCTGAGGGTGGAAAGATTTTCTTCCCTGGTACAGGAAAAGAATACCCATACCATTACTATGATTAGGTAGAAGCTTTTCATCATCTGCTGAGTTTAGGTCTGCCAGTAGTATGACCCATTTAATCGCAGATTCGTTGCATGAGGAAAGCAACGCTAGTATCCGCATAATAGAAAAGCAGATGAATGAGTACTATAGCGTTACTCAATCTATCTGCTTGTGTAGGTATTCGTAGATGCGTTACTATAATAAACGCTGAACAGCGATGTATTTAAAACCTACCTTTATTCTAAGCTGCTTTAACACTTGCCGGTTTGCGGCTGCCTCCCAGATGACGGGTGATACGTGAAGAAAAATAAGCATCATAAAATTCCCGGTTAGTATCTGTATAACGGAGCATCAGTTTATCTAGCTGTGTTTTTAGCAAGTTATCTGCCTGTTGAAACAGAGTTTCTATAGACTGGTTGATAACTTTCATCCCACTTTGTTGCTGCCCTTTTTGCCCAATTAGTGTCTGAAATGCAGTAATAGTTGTTTGTAGGGCATCCAGTTCAGCAGCTGTAATGCCATATGGCTTTAGTTCAGCTACTAATGGGCGAATCTGGTTGTAAATAACCATGCAATGGTCGATAGCCAGGTTATCTTTAGTCTGAAACAAATCGGAATGAGAATAATCTAAAGATGCCTGTAAGGCTACATTATTACTTTTAGACGCATACGCTGATGTAAGCCCAGCTAATTTGTAAGCACGGTCTGCCATTTCCTGTTTTTTAGCTACTTTAGCCTGTGTAATGCCCTTGGTAGAAGTAGCTTTAGTAGCACCTGTCTTCCGGATCTGGGGAAGCAGGATACTGAATTCGTTTACCGCCTCACTGATAACAATTGTATTCTTCCATACACTATTGTATACATTAAGGGTTTCCAGTACGCCTTCGTACATGGTAAGCTTGTTGCTCTGAGGTATTGTCATTGGGATAAAATTTGATTTGAGTTTGATAGCAGATTCCTCTGGAAGGTAAGCGAGGCCAACAGATGGTATGTGTAAGGTCTTGTAGATTAAAGTTAAGACCAAAATACCAATATCAATGATTTGAAGATTATCATAAATGATGCGACATTCATTTTAGTTTATCCGAAGGTTATAATAAAGCTTCATATGTTTGTGATAAGGCTTTTGCCAGACACTTTACATTATTGATTGCTCATAATAAGCTTTCAGAGGCCTATTTTAAAAGTTCAGTTATTCATAATAAGATTTATGCTGTCCATTTTAAACCCGTGCCCTGCCATAATTAATATCGAATACGTCATAATAAAGTAGTATTATGATATTATATCAGAGTACTTGTCAATTTCTATATCTGTCTATCTACAGTGTAGCAGTAAAACACCACAGTATGATAGGTAATGATTGTTATTCCTCTTTCTTTGCAATTAAATCTAATCCTTCCAGCTGAAATAACATATCGCTTTCTGTAACAGGTTTGGTAATGTTAACTGTAAATGTATAAGCTATAAAAGAATCAGAAGCATTAACCTGCTCCTGGGTGAGTGTAAGTGGAAATCCGTAATGTAAAGTACCAGCTGTAGTATCTATTTCAGGTATTGGTACATTTAATAACTGATTGTTTACAGCTATCTGTAACTGTACCGTGGTTAAACTATCTTTGGATACAAAGTATTCTAATACATTTGCAATACTATCCTTTTCTTGTGCCGGTTTTGTGAAAGGCACTGTTAATGTATAAGAAAGCGTAGTGTCTATAATTGTTGCAGCAGCATATTGAAGAATAACGGTTGTATCAAATAACACAGTTAGTGTTTTCTTGTCATGGGTAATAGTGCTTGCTATTTGTAGTTCATTACCTGTTGTGTTATTCCTGAAAGTAGCTTTTTTCCAACTGAATGTATTAATAGTTGGATTACAGGCAATCCCAATACAGGCAAAGCAAATAATACAAACCCAGGTATTATTAAAGCTTCTATTAAGTATACACATAACTATTGTCCTGGTTTTCTTTTGAGAATATTAAAGGCATATCCTAGCTGTGCCTGAAAGAAATCCTGTTTCAGGTTATCGTACATGGTAGTGTAAGTAGCCCGGAAGAAAATTCTGCCATTAGCAGAGGGAAGAATATGTGCATTTAAGTGAACTCCTACCATCCAATAGGGGTTGCCTCTGGCCATGTCTGCATATTCATCATTTAATTTGGGTACTTGCTGAAACTTAGGTGACTTTAAATCAAAATAGCTGATTCGGGGTGAAATACTAAAGCCAAAACGGTGGTCAGGTTTAATTTGCCAGGTTAACTCTAAAAATGATTGCAGTGAATTGGCATTGTACCGGCTAACTAATGTTATTGTATCTGATAATCTTACTGAATCGAGTATTGCTGTTCTTAACAAACCAGAACCTATATCCAGAAAGAAAGAAGATTTTACCTGCGGAAAATCAACTACAAACAAATTTAGTTTTGCTCCAATAGTGAAATTGGCATATCGTAATAAATCAATGGAACGTGCATTTTTGAATGGATAAGTTTGATTTGTATCTAAAGGATTATATTGATTTAAGAGTAGCTCTTTATTTTTATCCTCAATCTTATTAAGTGAAGCCACAGGCTCCAGGTGATTTAAAATACCAATAAATCCAAATGGCCTTCTATCAACGATAATGGGGCGGCGGTTGGGCCGCAGAATCAGACGTTTGCTTACTTCTGCCTGTACCAATCCATTGGGGCTATCATCATCAAACCCTACAAAGTCGCTAAAGACCTTCGCTTCCAAAATCCGATCAACAGGAGTTTTGTGCATAATTGCCATTTTCTTCTCCGGTTTAACGAAAAAAGCTGTATCAGCTGGGCTATAATCTTCAGAATCGTTGTAGAACTTTGGTATATATTTTATAACATCGCTTAAACGAATCCAGTAATGATAATTATCCGGCGGATTGCGATGATTAAATGAATACAGTTGAATAGCATAGTTATAATCACGAATAGCTGAAAAAGGAATAGGATAAGGATTGACAAAAGTATGAGCTTCATCTTTGTTCCGGCCTATTACAATCATATTTTTGAGGTTTCCTGCTGAAAACTCTATTTGAACAGAATCTATCAATAGTCCATCTTTTGTAGGGAACTGTTTTAATTTATCTTCTATTTCTTTCAAACGGTTCTGGGCAACTATTTTTTCATTATTTGCAATTTTTTGGGCTTCTCGCAGGCTATCTATTTTTTCATACTTGATTATCGTAGTATCTAAATTTGTAATTAAATCTTTAGTCCTTTTAATTTCCGTATTTATGGATAAAGTATCTCTAAGGGATTTCTTCTGGCTTTCTAAAAATCTTAATTTTCTTTTTGCGTCTGAAAGGTTTTTTTTCTTTTGATCTATAACATAGTCATTTATTCTTGATAAATTTTGAAAAGCCTCACTTAGTTCTTCTATCTCGAATTCAACAAAATATATTTCATCCATAAGAGTATAAACTTCATTTTAATAGTTTCTTTGCTCAGGGGTTAATTTCTTTTTCTTATCTTTTGCTTTCCAAAGATCTAAGGTATCTTTTTGTTGTAAAGTGGCTAATTGCAATTTAAGTTTTACTAAATCTTGTTGTTTTATTCTTGACTCAAGCGTATCGGTTGCAAGTAATTTTCTATATTTAACACTATCTGCTCTAAATGATTCAACATAAGTTTTTATATCTGAGATTTTACGATTTATTAATTCTAATTTCTCTTTTTTATCAGTACTATCTCTTCGCAAAATTCGCTCTTCGTTATTGTCTTGAATCCTTCCTGTCATCTTTGAAATTACTTGTTGCAAGTTCTCAAGTACATTAGCGAGGTATTTGTTTGGTTTTTCAAACTTCTGTGGAATCTGACTATAAGAAAGGTTACGAGAACTAAATCTTTGTTTTATCTTAATTGTATCAGGCTTTGCTTTGGCTGAATCTCTTTTAGTCATTATTGAATCTTTAATTATAATTGAATCAAAATCATAAAGTGTATCAGCCGATATACAAAGTGTATCAATATTAAAATTGGGAAGAGAATCGGGGAAAATAATATGAAGCTCTTTATTAGTGAAACCGGCAGCCAGCAAACGTTGTTTTTGTAGTTCAGTAAGTCCCCGGTTTACCTTAGTAAATTTCAATTCTTTAAAATAGTTGTTTATATAATCTATTTTGTTATTGGTACCAAAATAAGAATCATGTTCCAACAGATAATCTTTTAACCTGTACATTTCGAGGGAATATTTTGCTATACTCTCCAGCAGCTTTTTTTTGCTCCATCCTATGGTGCCGTAATACTCGAAATAATCATAGGTTACTACTTTGGGTTGCTCAATAAGAAGATAACCGGAAGTAGGAGATTTGTCTATGGTGGTAAGTACCTGTGTAACTATTTTTAAAAAATATTCATCTGCTTTATCTTCAACTACGATTTTCAGAGTGGTGTCAGAAATTAATTTAGTTTTAATAGAAGGTTCTAATTTGCCAATCGTCTCTATAAACCTTCTTTTAAAAACATCCGGCTTTAGTTCAATCAGATTAAATGTAGAGTCATTCATAGTGATTTTGTATTTATAATCATCACTCACATTCTCTACTTTTATCCTATATACTTTTTGACTAAATGTAAATTCTTCCTGGTAGATTAAAGTAGGTTTAGTGGTCTGGCTGTATCCATTATAGCTAAACAGCAAAATCATCGTTAATAAAGGTAAAATATATTTGAATAGCATAAATATAAGTTCTTTTAGAGGTTTGTATTTTAGTTCACTTCACAGCTTTTAGGTCTTTTCTGCTGTATTAATTACTTTTAGTTCTTGTCTGTGGGAGCATCAATTTCCTGCTTCTTGGTATTACTTGTTTGAGCAGACTGTGCATTTTATTTTTGAGATTCTTTATTTCCAGTATCATCAGTAATTTGAAGTGGTTTTTTATTTAAATCTCTTTCTAAATTCTCTAAATTACTTTCTATTTTTTGGGCTTCGATTGATGGAAGATTGTTTCTTAATATTTGCAGATCATCTTTTATCTGTTTTATTTTTTCATTAAAAGTGCTTTTCTCTGTATCAGAAACCTCTGTTTCTTTGTTAATATCTCTAATCAACTTTTTAATTTGCCTTTCCAACTGTTCTTTTTTCCACTGAGTCTTTTCTTTAATTATGTATTTTCCCCCAAAACCAAACGCAAGAGTTTTATCATTTAAATAAGACTCTCCTAAACTCCTCCACTCAATCTCAGTAAACAGTGATAAATTACCTCCAGGTATATTTTTATTAAGTGGATATACTCTCATGTTCATGCTAACAAAACCGCCATGTAATTTTTTACCTGGGTGACTATCTTTGAAATTTTCTTTGGTATGGCCGGTAATATCATGAAAGATGCGGTTGAGTTGGATATTAAAGTCTAAGTATTCTCTGTACCTAATTCCTGTACCAAAGCCGATATAATATTGAAGCATACTATTTTTTAAAATAGTAGAATCACTTACTGAGCTATATGGCAATAATTTTAGCCCATTTGAAAGATTGGCGTGATACGTAAATCCGCTATTGCCTATTTTCTGAACGGTATAGAATGTAATAAAAGGATTGACATAGCCGGGCAGCATAAATGTGTAATTGCTGCTGGTATCATAATCCATATTCTGGTTTGGGGTGATAGAAGTCCCTAGCTGGAGGATAATGGAATTGCCGTCTGCCTGAAATTTATCCAGGCGGAGGTTATGCTGGTAAGCCATAAAAGGAAAAAGCCAGCTACCATTATTACTTGCTCCAAAATAGCTATAATAGCCTCCCATACTAATTACCTTTTTTCCATCAAAGTTATGGATGAGGCTCTGGGCAAATAAAGTATAGGTAATAAATTGAATTATTATTAATGGCACAATAAAGCGCAGCTTATTCATATGTATAGGCAGAAGAGAAGGACCAAGAAAAGTCGTAAAAGAATAAAAAGTAGTTTTATGCTGTGGCGCCGCTCCAGAAGTAATCACCATTCGCATCAAAGTACCATTTGCGGTTGCCATTAACTGGTTGGCCATCTGTTACCCAACCATTATAACTCAATATAGTCCCGGCTAATGCCTGGCTCACTATTTTAACAGCGGTATTTGGGCTTTTCTCCCGTATATTTAATGTCTTATTTACTACCACTGTACCTGACTGATTTATTATACTTAATGTAGATGCTACTGGAACTAACGCTATAGGAACAGGCGAAGCTGGGTTAATAACTTTAGTAAGGTGCTGCTTTGCCAGGTCAATCAAAGAATTAATATCTACTCTATGACCTGGACAAGATTTTACTGAATAAATTTCATGATGGCCTACTATGTGTGCTCTGTCTAAAGGAATATGATGGTCTAGGCATAAGTGAGCAATTAACTCAGCGCTTTTATTATACATAGCACTGGTCCAGGCAGTCATACCAAACCCCTCGTGCTCAATTCCAATTGTATAGTAATTAGGATTAAAATATGCTCTTAAGCCATTTGCTTTAATCCCAATCCATGTTGGATTATTTACTCTTCCGGAATGCCAGGCCGTATTTGCTATTTCTACATACTGATGAAGGGTTCCATTGCTGCCAATGCCAAAATGAGCTGATACTTTGGAGGCACGATTAGCAAACCATGAATCTGTCCCAGCTAATGTACCTTCCATAATATGAATAACAATAGCTTCAGGTTTAAAAGAACGACGTCCAGGTGTGAAATTTGGACTAGGAATACGTTTATCAACAGTAATCATAGAATTATTAATATTTATTTCATATTATTAACCCGCTGTTTCTTTTTCAGCGATTGTTGCTTCATCTATTACAGTTTCAGATTCATCATTTGTAGCTGTTGATAAAGAGGAAAGAGAAGCCGTATTATTTACTGCTACAGCTGTATTGGTAAGCGTTCTATTTTCCCCAAGCTTCAAGGCTGCATACATTCCAGAACTGACCCCCATTAGCATAAGTACAGTTTCTTCAAATAAAGGCATTTCTAGATTTTCATATACGCGGATGATAAATATAAATCCTAGCACAAGGTTGAATAGTACATTTTGAAACCGGTGAATACTTATTCCTGTTTCTCCATCTGAAAGAATATCTAATATGAAGCCCTGTGAGGATTTAGTCTCAAGGGTATTAGTTACATCTTGTCTTGCCTGGGTATTGCTAATGAGGGCACCTGAAACGGCTGTTACTGCACTTATTCCTAATAAAATAAGGGCGGTGGCATTAATTGAGTTATAATTATCTTTTACAATCCATATATATATATAGGAACTAAGTAAGAGTACACAATTAAGTATAAGATTTTGGCAAATTGTATCTTTGCTTATGCGTTATATCAAGAAGATTACAGACAAGCAAAAACAAGACTTAGAGAAGATTCATAAAGATAGTAAAAGTTATCAGGAACGTAACCGTTGCCAATGTATACTGTTATCCAATCAAGGCTATCAAGTACAGAAGTTAGCAAGCATTTTTCAAGTAAGTCAGTTAAGTATTTATAAGTGGTTTGATCGCTTTGAGAAAACAGGTGTGGTAGGGTTAAAGAACCAAAAAGGGAAAGGCAGAAAACCCATCCTTACTACCAGTAATGCTACCCATGTTGAAGTAGTGGAAAATAGCATAGAGAAAGAAAAACAACAACTTAAATTAGCTAAGCGAGAGATAGAAGCTAAATTAGGCACGGCTATGAGTGAGATGACCTTGAAGCGGTTTTTAAAAAAATTGACTACCGATGGAAACGTTTCCGTAAATGGATAAAGCCATTGCAAAACAAAGAAGCATATGAGCAGAAAGTCAAGCGATTACATGCTTTGCTTTATTTGGCACAGACAGGCAGTATAGATTTATATTTTGGAGACGAATCAGGGTTTTGCCTTACCCCTTGTGTACCTTATGGATGGATCAAAAAAGGCGAACACGCCCCTATTTTATCCCAAAGAAGTACAAGGATAAATGTATTTGGCTTGTTAAGTACAAATAATGAGTTGCTTACTTATCAGAAAAGTGGGAGTCTAAACGCTGACTTTATCATTGAATGTGTAGAGGCCTTCTCAACATCTATTTCCAAGTTTACTGTCATAGTCTTAGACAACGCCTCCTGGCATACATGTGGCCTATGGGAAGTCAAAAAAGAAGAATGGGAACAGAAAGGATTATACATCTTTTTGCTGCCTAAGTATAGTCCTCATCTTAACAGGATCGAACGATTTTGGAAGCAGGTGAAATATCATTGGCTCAAAGCCGAAGACTATCTGTCTGTAGAAGCGCTTAAGGAGGCACTTTATACCATCTTTTCAGGATTGGGTACTTACTTTAAACTTGATTTTAAAAAACTTGAAGTAGATGAAAATATTATACTTAATTGTGTTTAATTACTTAACAATTATAAATGTCCAGAATGCAAACTGAGTCCGAGCTAAACTAAATGGAGGATCTATACTTGTATTCGGTTCTTTAATAATATTGGACTTTCTAATCAATATTATAAATGCTATTAAGAGTAGAACAATAGTAAGGTATGCGCCATATAACCAATTCTTACTGTAGAAAATGATAGTAAAATTATCCTTTGAGGCGGGCAAGGGGTCTCCATCGTTAATTCCGGCACTTATTGTGAATTTCCGCTCACTTTTATTAGGTACATAAAATAAACTCCATATCTCATTAGCAACTGCTGTATCTCCAATATTGAATATCAGATTTTGTCTATTTTTAATGCTTGGAGTTGCTATAGAAGAATTGATAGGTATACCATTGATAAATAAAACTATAGATTCATTAATAAAAATTAATGAATCTATTCCTCTTGTTTTAACTATTATTCTCTGGTTAAGGTAAGACTTCAGGCTATCTTTCGTATCATTGTTCATAGCTACAACCCCTATTACAGAATCTTGTATGGTTGTTTGTGCCATCACAGTAAATGATAGTAATATTGCTATGGCTGAGATGTAAACTTTCATTGTTTTTAAGATAAGGCTAATGATAAAATATATAACTGGTAAAAAAGGCTCATTTTATAAAATGAGCCAACAAAGTAAAAAGCTTCTTAAGATTATGAAACTTAATTAAGTGCTTACCGGGATCCGTAAAGCTTTTTGGTATTCCGAAGGGCTTTGCCGGCAGTGTTTTTTAAACACCCGGTTAAAAGTAGCTTTGGAGTTAAAGCCAGCTTCATAGCCAATGCTTTCTATTTTGAGGTACTGCATTTCTGTTAATTTGCGCTTTACTTCTTCAATCCGATAGCGGTTTACATAGTCGGTAAAGCTATAACCAATACATTCGTTGAGTACCATAGAAAGATGGTGCAGAGGCATATTCAGCTCAGCGGCTACTTTTTGCATAGTAAGCTCAGGGTCTAAATAGGGCTTTTTCTGCTCAAAGTACGTCTCTATCCGCTCACTGTAGTTCCGGCAAAGGTTTTCTGCTAATACAAAGCGGGAGGGTATTTTATAAGTTTTGTCTGTCGTTGCACTAGAATCGTCTGGCTGCATTTCAGGTATGCTATTCCTGGAAAAGTCTTCATGTGCCTCTGTGATGGAAAGTATACCAGAGGCCTGCTTTGCCTGTATTGGCTTATCTCTATACCAGATATATGCTCCTACATTTGCCAGGGTTCGGATAGCAGTATTCCATACTTGTAGGTATCCTTGTATTTTGGTTGTAGAGAAATGTACTTTACTGAACATATACACTGGTTTGAAGGCTGGTTAATATTATTTAGTTGTATTGGTATGTTAATTAATCATTGCCATAGCTATTAAATTATGGGCAAAGGCATTGCTGAGGTATAGCCTGGCTTCTTAAGCTGGCTATACCAATAACTGGGCTTAGTACAGGCACAAAAAGCTACCTATACACCTGTAGTGCTTTTACAAAAAGTGCAATATGATAAGGGATGACTATTCTGGCGATTGCCAGGCGTGCTAATTAATCCTGGAATTGATTGTAAAAAAATAACCTGTTTTGCAGCTGGTTGCAGAGCAATATTATAAACTTTTTTCTCAGCCTGCAATACCTAAAAATAGGTATTTTATCTAACTATTTTTCTTAAAACAGGAGCTTGAAAGCTTTTGTGAAGGATAAATCTGAAAATGGGTTAGTTTTATGAGTAGTCTCGTTATGTAGAATAGTTACTAGAAGCATCATATATAATGCAATATAAAAGCACTCTATAAGTGCCTCTTAATCATTAAAATAGTAACAAGCTTATCTAATATTGCTATTAGTCATGCCGCTGAGGGGAGTCGCATCTTCTATCCGGTAAATTAAAGCTACAGCATAGGCCGCTACACCTTCTTTTCTGCCCACAAAACCTAAGTGTTCGGTGGTAGTGGCTTTAATGGAAATATCTTCTTCGCGGATGGCCATTACTTCGGCAAGTACCTTTTTCATGGCAGGCACATGCGGATTAATTTTGGGTGTTTGCAAGCAAATGGTTGCATCAACATTGCTGATCTCATAGCCTTCAGTGCGTATTAAGTCCATAACCCGTTTCAGGAGTATTTTGCTGTCTATGCCTTGGTACTGCGGATCTTTATCGGAAAAATGGTAACCAATATCACGCAGGTTGGCAGCTCCCAGCAGGGCATCGCAAATCACATGAATGAGTACATCGGCATCTGAATGACCTAGGGCTCCGTGTGTATGTTCGATCCGGATACCACCCAGCCAGAAAGGAAGGCCTTCCTGTAATTGGTGAACATCATATCCTTGTCCTACGCGTATTTTCATAAAAGTATAATTGGGCTGTAAAAATGCAAAAATATAAGTAAATGGAGAATGTAAAATGGATAATTATTGACTATAGATATTCTATGATTGATTACTTATGTCTTAAATTGAGTTCAAAGATAAATTAGTATATAAATAGCGTTTTAGATTCTTTTCAACAGTTTTTCTACTCAGGCCGCCTTTACTTTTATTTTGCATGCCCAAAATAAAAGTAACAAAACATTTGTGAGGCGAGAGCCGAAGCAAACCAACGTAGTTGTGGCAGCACCAACAAAGCCTGTTTTACGCTGGAATGGCTGATAGTCGCGCAAACCTCCGGCTTACGCACAAAGCCAAAACCGGCCACACTGTTGCTGCACCCCTACCCACAAAGGAAAATAGCTTCTTTATCTCCGAGTTCACATTATGCTTAGAAGCTGCTTATGGTGAAACAACTATTTCCTTATACTTATTTCCCAAAATTGAACACAGGTAAGAACTCCGGGCATTTAAAGGAATTTAGTAGCTATTGTTTTAGCAGATTCGTCTGGCTTCTCATTTACAGGCCGTTACGAAACAATTATATCTGATACAAACATATGTTTATAAAGCTCCGGGTATTTCTCTTGCATACATTTAGTTTTTTGTTAATGGGCTCATTATTGTTTGCACAAACGCAACAGGTACTTACCCTGCAACCTGATTCTAAAGTGGGAAAAGATGCCTACATACATGAGTATATGCCAGACCGGAACTTTGGCAATGATAGTAAACTGCCTGCATCCGCCTGGACCTACGATGGTACACCCGGTATTCTAAGAGGACTCATTGCATTCAATCTTACTGTAATTCCACCTGATGCTGTCATTTCTGAGGCTACGCTTTCGCTCTATCATAGTACTGACCGGGCAAATCCACTGCACTCTACCCTCAGTGGGCCAAATACAACTTTCATTCAGCGGATAGTTTCTCCCTGGCAGGAAAATACCGTTACCTGGGACAATCAACCCAAAGTTACTTCGCAACATCAAGTAGTTTTACCGGTTTCTTCCAGAGCCAATCAGGATTATCTGTCTATTGCGGTAACCAAACTAGTGCAGGAAATGTTTAGGAATCCAAAGGCTAATTATGGGTTTATGATCCGTTTGCAAACAGAATCATACTATCGTGCCTTGATGTTTTCCTCCAGCGACAATATAGATCCTGCCCTTCATCCCAGACTTACTATCCACTATACATTGCCTGCCATTCCGCAGGTAGTTCAGGTTTCAACGCCACAGCCAAAAGATAAAATCTCCAGACAAGCTATTACAGCTAAACCAGCCAAAGTTCCTATGGCAACAATCGTTCATGATACCGTGTATATAGACCGGGTGCGTGTGGATACTGTGTTTGTAAATCGTCTTAGGGTAGACACAGTATATACTCGTCCATCTGTCCAGGAAGTGGATTTTTCTCCGCTGACCAACTATGCGTTTACCAATCTTGTTTTACTGCTTGATGTGTCTGGTTCGATGAATTCGCCCCAAAAATTACCTCTCTTGAAACAATCCGTGAAGCGTTTGTTGCCTTTATTGAGACCGGAAGACAAAGTAACGATAGTGGTTTATTCGGGTAAGGCTAAAGTAATGTTACAGGCTGTAGCAGGAAGCGAAACGGCAAAAATCAATCAGGTAATCGATCAATTACAATCAGATGGCAGCACAGATGCCAATGCCGGACTTACCTTAGCTTATAAAGTTGCTGGTAAAAGTTATATCCGGGGAGGCAATAACCGGATCATTCTGGCAACAGACGGAAGTTTTTCAGTGCATCCGGAAGTACATACGTTAATAGAGCAAAAGAGCCGGGAAGAAATTTTTCTCAGCGTATTTGATTTCAGCCGTAATAATAACCAGTCTGGCACACCAGCTCCCATGTTGCAAACCCTGGCCGAAAAAGGAAGAGGCAATTGTGTGCTGATTCTGCCGGATAATTCTGATCTGAAACTAGTAAAAGAAATCAAAGCCAAACCCATTCGATAGAAAATATACTAATCAGTCGTTGTTAGTTGCTGGTTGTTAAGAACAAATTGAATCATAACACTTTACATGAATTGAGCTAAGCATTACTAAATTTACATTTAGCGTATGTTTTGAAATATTATTTAGCAAAAGATCAATGAAGGATGCGAAAATTATCAAAAATAAAATTCCATGTGGGTAAGCTTGAAAGAATAGCGGGGTGAGCGTTGGTTTGAGTGAGGAAGCATTATTCTTTCTTGATTTTTCTTTGCTTCGTTTCTTTGTGTCAAGACAAAGAAACGAAGGATGGTATTAGAAATCAGACAGTTAAATTCTTTTTCAGAGTCCAAGATATTCTCTAAGTATAAGCAAAATTTACTTACCTTCTTGCAGTAAAGTAAGCCAGGCTTCTTTTACTTTTCCTTCCAATAAATAGGCTTTGGCTATCTGGTGAAGAGCTTCTTTTACTGCTAATGAGTTATGTTTATTTGTTACTATTTCCTGAATCGCAGATTGGCTGGTAAATTCTGATATCTCTTCTTTTGTAGGCAGCGCTTCTATATTTCCCAGCATACCCAGGTCGTTTCCGGTAAGCACCGTACTATAGCGGATTTGGGCAGGTATATTATCGAATCCTATGCCTTTTTTTTGATTGGGTTTGGGTACTGAAAAAATAGCATCACCATATGCCCGGCAATACCAGTCGTTTCCCATACGGGCTACGGCATCTAACTTTTGCGGATCAATCTGGTTTTTAGCATTAATAATATCTTCCTGAATATGCGCCAGCAAAATTTCACAGATCACCAGGTTTCCTGCACCGCCTTCGGTACCGGTGGCGATAATCTGGTTTACTCTACATTCAAAGGCAGCTGGTGCTTCTTTTACCCTGGGTGGTTTTACTAGTATAGAGGGTTCTTCGGAAAAGCCGGCTTTTATAAATTCATTTACACCTTTTTCATATTCACAACTGGCCAGAGACATTTGCTGAACCATGGCATAATTGACTATATTAATCACCACCTCTTTCACTTCCTGCACATTTTCCAACGTATGTTTAATGGTATTATCCCGTACCCGGCGGGAAGGGGAAAAGATGAGAATAGGTGGATTAGAGCCAAATACATTAAAGAAACTGAAGGGGCTTAAGTTCACTTTTCCCTGTGAATCAACGGTGCTGGCAAAGGCAATCGGACGAGGCGCTACTACACCTAGTAAATAGCTATGGAAAACAGCGGAAGTCGTATCTGTTGGGGATATGGTTCGGAAGGAGGACATAATGGATTGTTTTTAACGAAACACACTAAAGTAACAAACGCTTTACAAAAAGATTATCTAACTTACCTTTCAGGCATACATTTTATTTTCAGGATATGAGAGAAACTGTATTTTTTACCAGACGGCTGCAAGACCTTTTGCCCAGAATACATGATTTTATAGAGCAGGAGCTGATTCCGCTTGAAACAGGATTCCATCAACGGCCACTTGCCGAAACGACTGCTTTATTAGATGAGAAACGTGAGAAAGTAAAAGCAGCTGGTTTATGGGGATTGCATTTGCCTCAGCAAGAAGGTGGCCTGGGTTTAACCCTTTGCGAATTCGGGCAGGTAAGTGAAGTACTGGCGCTTGCTCCCTTTTATGGCCATTATACCTTTAACTGCCAGGCTCCTGATATTGGCAATATGGAACTGATTAGTAAGTTTGGCAGTGCCGAAATCAAGTCGAAGTTCCTCCATCCGCTCATGGAAGGCAAGATCAGAAGCTGTTTTTCTATGACTGAACCTGAGTTTGCCGGTTCTAATCCTACCAGAATGGCTACTACAGCAATGCGCGAAGGAAATGAGTATGTGATCAATGGCCATAAATGGTTTACGAGCTCGGCAGATGGGGCTGATTTCGCCGTAGTAATGGCTGTAACCAATCCGGAAGCGCCTCCTCACCAGCGGGCCAGTATGCTGATTGTGCCAACTAATGCACCAGGTTTTATTCATGAAAGAAATATTCCGGTTTTTGGCGAAAGTGGTTCCGGATGGTTCAGCCATGCAGAAATCCGTTATCAGAATTGCCGGGTGCCTGTATCACATTTGATTGGGGAAGAAGGAGCCGGTTTCCGGCTTGCCCAGGAACGCCTGGGTCCAGGACGGATTCATCATTGTATGCGATGGATAGGAATTGCTGAAAAAGCATTTGATATGCTGTGCAGACGGGCTTCCAGTCGTGAAATAGAAGAAAATGTACTATTAGGTGAAAAACAGTTTATTCAGGGATTTATTGCCGAAAGCCGTATCGAAATTGATGCTGCCAGATTACTTGTATTGAATACGGCCCATACAATTGATATACATGGTGCTGCTCAGGTGCGGAATCAGATTTCAGGAATTAAACTATTTGTAGCTAATATGATGCTCCGGGTGCTCGACCGGGCCATTCAAGTGCATGGAGCGTTGGGTGTGACTGATGATATCATCTTATCTGCGATTTACCGGCACGAACGGGGTGCCAGAATCTGGGATGGAGCTGATGAAGTGCACAAACAGAATCTGGCTTTGAGTATTCTGAAAATCTATGGCCTGGATGTGAAGAAGAAAACAAGAGAAGCAAACGCAGCAAAGATCCAGTCACATCAAAAATAGGCTGTAGAGCCTCTTCAACTGTGCTTTATCGTTTTTCTCATAACGCTGCAACAGATGCCCGAAATTATAATAGATTCAACCAAACCTGTACGCCAGGGCGAAGCAATTGATTTAGCTGTATTAAATAGCTACCTCCAGGAACATGCACCTGAAATAGGTAAAATTACCAGCATCAGCCAGTTTCCGGGTGGTTATTCTAACCTGACTTATTGTTTGCATACGTCTGGGAAAGAATATGTGCTTCGCCGTCCGCCGGTTGGTGCCAATATCAAATCTGCGCATGACATGGGCAGAGAATATAAGGTACTTTCTTTACTCAAACCCCATTATGATAAGGTGCCCAGGCCTGTTTTATATTGTGATTCTCATGAGATAATGGGTGCACCTTTTTATATGATGGAACGCATCAGCGGTGTGATTCTCAGAGCTGCTTCTGCTCCCAGCTTACAGTTATCCCCTGAACAGCTCCGCCATATATCCGAATCTATTGTAGATAATCTTGTTGTAATTCACAGCCTGGATATACAAACCACCGGACTTCACCAGCTGGGCAAACCAGAGGGATATATGCAACGGCAAGTGGAAGGCTGGAGCAAGCGTTATTTTCAAGCCGAAACCGATCGCATTAAAGAAATGAATATCCTTGCTGACTGGCTACAGCATCATCAACCAATGAGCCATTCTGCTGCTTTTTTGCATAATGATTATAAGCACGATAATGTTATGCTGAATCCGGAAAATCTTTCGCAAATTATTGGAGTGCTCGATTGGGAAATGGCAACAGTAGGCGATCCCTTAATGGATGTGGGTGCTACACTCGCCTACTGGACGGAGGCAGGAGATTCACCAGCTCTACGATCATTTAATTTAACATGGCTTCCCGGCAACTTTACCAGGCAAGAAGTAGTTGAACAGTATGCGGCGAAAAGTGGCCGGGATCTTTCAAATATTGCGTTTTACTATATATTTGGCCTGTTCAAAAATGCAGTGATTGCTCAACAGATTTATACCCGCTGGAAACAAGGTCTCACTCAGGATGCCCGTTTTGAAAGTTTATTATTCATTGTAAAAGAAATGGCAGCAAAAGCATTACACACACTCGAAAGCGGAAAAATTTGATCATGCGGCCAGTCTGATTTATGAGGCAATCCTATATTCATCTTCCGGCTACAACAGGAATAACCCAAGCAGTAACTTTGGTGGTACATGGACTGAATAATAAGCCTTCAGCAATGATGCCTTTAGCCGACCGGTTGCGCAGCTGGGGGTCAGACGTGCTGTTGGTACAATTAACCGGGCACACCGTAGATTCTTCTGTTACTCCGTTTACCGAAGGCGATTGGTGTCTTAATCTGCAGGATACCTTTCAGCAAGCCACTACACTTATTCAATCAGGCGAACCAAAACCTTTGTATTTCCTGGGGTATTCTTTAGGTGCCTTACTCAACTTGTATCTTATCCTGAGTCATCCAGGAAAGTTTCAGTATGACAAGATGGTGTTACTGGCACCCGCTTTTGCCTTACGAAAACCCGTAAATAAACTTCTGCAACTAGCAACAGATATTCTTCCGGCTCAGATGAAAATTCCCAGCTTTACACCCAAACCTTACCGGGCTGGTACTTCGTTGCCTGTAAAAGCCTATACACTCTTAAATACAATGGCTGTCCGGGTAGAAAAATCAATTAATCAAAGTGTTTCTATGCCAGTGCTTGTTATGATCCATCCAAAGGATGAAATGGTAAGCGTAAAAAAAATGAACGGATATATAAATGAATATTTGCCTTCCTGGCAGTTGTATACCTTGCCTAAAACTTCTGATCAACAATTGCCCTATGCACACCTGATTCTGGATGAACGCTCTGTAGGAAAAGAAAACTGGGACCGGATGTTACAGCAGATCAGGGTATTTCTACAATTATAGATATTATTCCATTAACATAATCTTAAAATACTCCATCATGACCTTCCAAGAATTCAAAACATCATTGTCGGCATCGCAGCCACAAGAAGAATTGCCTGACCTAGTAAAAGCCTTATGGTTTGATGCAAAAGGAGACTGGGAAAAGGCTCATAACATTGCCCAGGAAACAAACGATGCAGCACATTGCCTGCTTCATGCCTATCTGCACAGAAAAGAAGGCGATATATGGAATGCGGATTACTGGTACAAACGAGCAAATAGAAAACGACCTGCTAATACACTTGAAGAAGAATGGGAGCAGCTGGTGAAAGAGATGCTGGTTTGAGAAGTAGATAAATCTATAAAAACAAAAGAGAATCAGTTACCAGATTCCAATAAATTCTCTCATTTCGTGGGGTTAATTCACTAATTATAAAGATTTTTTGAAAATAATAGACAAAAAATAGTGTAATTTTAAAACAAATTTTGTAAAATTCATCCCTTCGTTTTTTATAAAAACGAATCAATTGAATAAAAATAGTTATATGTAATTAAAGTTCTGTTTTTGACCTCTGTGTACGCGAAGATTTTAATAATTTTAACCCACGCTAGCCTTTAGCCACAGTCAAACACTTACAACTATGGAAATGACCAAGAAACAATTGGAAGCAGAGATCGAATTGTTGAGAGCAACAATAGAAATACTGGAAAATGAGAAGAAAGAATTACTAAAAACAAATAATACCCTCTATCAATATTGCCGTAAAATGGACCGCCAGTTCAGTCAGTCGGTGAAACGGGAATTGAGTTACCGGGAAATGTTATTTGTATTTAATGCTGCTCAAACAAAGGATTTACTGCATGAATATATTGGCAAAACGGGGCTAAAAATTCAGTATTCGTCCGAATACAATTTCAGAAGCAATTAAATCTCTCTCTCACCAAACTTTAATGAATGATATAAACTTTACTATAAAGTATAAACCAAAAAGGCGTGTACTAATACACGCCTTTTTGGTTTATCTACATTATGAAATCTGAATAGTACGGGGTTTTACTTCTTCCCGTTTGGGTACTACAATTTTTAATAAACCATCCTCATAGGTAGCGTGGATCTTATCAACCTCCACAAAATCAGGCAAAGCGAACGTGCGTTTAAAAGAATGATAGCTGAATTCTTTACGTGCATACTTGCCTTTGTTTTCATTCTCATCTTGCTGACTGGCAGAAACGGTAAGCAGTTTATGATCTACATGTAAATTAAACGCTTCTCTACTCATGCCAGGGACTGCTACTTCTAACAGGAAGTCATTTTCATTCTCCAAAATATTTACTGCAGGTACAAATTTATGAATACTTCCACCTGCCCGTCCTGAGAAATCTCCTAAAAATTCATCAAATACATTTGAAAAAGCCGGAAACATTACATCCGGATTGGTCCACTTTGTAAGTGACATAGTTTTATCCTCCTTAGTTTTATGGTTTACTGTTAAATTCAATCGTTATTTTGCAAGCGCTGTGCCATTACAGTCCAGAATAATGCTGCAGATATAGTAATGGAAGTTTTTAGGTCAATTTGTCAGAAAATATGAAATTTTTGCAACGTAATATGACATGTAGACGTATCACCTTTCAAAGAAGCATATTCTAATGACAAATAATTAACAGCGCAATAAAATATCACTTAGCTGTTTATATTGAATTAGTCTGTATTGCTATTCAATCTGTCCGGGTAAAGTCTATTTTAATCGAAATAAAGTGATACTTTGATAGATACAAGCTTTATTTTTATTACATTTGATTTATTCAATTGGAAGCACTATGAAAACTGGAACTTTACGATTTTTTAACGAACAAAAGGGATTCGGTTACATTAAGGATGGTAACTCGGCCCGTGAAATTTTTGTCCATGTAAACAGCCTTTTAGAAGAGGTAAAAGAGGAGGATGAAGTGATTTATGAAATTATAGAAGGCAAAAAGGGATTGAGTGCAGTGAATGTGAAACGGGCATAGAATTTCTACTTTTTAATCTGATTTGACAGCTCCTGTTTGGGAGCTTTTGTTTTTTTATACACATTTGCTTTTCAATGATTTGGCAACCTTTAGTCGCAAATTCCTCATGAAACGCATAGCTACTCTTATTATATACACTTTAATTACTCTTAGTGTATATGCCCAGAAAACACCTATTGACCGGGTTGAACCTGCCTTCTGGTGGATCGGGATGAAAAACCCAGGCTTACAATTACTAATTCATGGTGAAAACATATCTCAGCAAACCGTAAGTCTTACCTATCCTGGTGTAACCTTGCAGGAGATAACTAAAGCAGAAAGTCCAAACTACCTGTTTCTCACACTTAGTATTGGTACAGAAGCCAAAGCTGGAAAAGTGCCGCTTGTGTTTAAAAATGGTAAAAAAACATTTACCTATTCGTACGAACTAAAAATCAGATCTACAGCCAGCAACCGCATTCAGGGCTTTACTGCTTCGGATGTACTCTATTTAATTATGCCCGACCGCTTTGCCAATGGAAATCCTACTAACGATAATGTAAAAGGCATGCTCGAAGGACTGGAGCGGGATAAACCATTTGGCAGACATGGCGGCGATTTAAAAGGTATTTCTGATCATCTGGATTACATAAAAGACCTGGGTATAACGGCCATATGGCTTAATCCGGTGCAGGAGAATGACCAGTATAAGCAATCCTATCATGGATATGCTATTACAGATTTTTATAAGATAGACCGACGGTTTGGTACCAATGATGAATATGTAGCATTCGTGGAAAAGTCGCATAGCATGGGCATGAAAGTGATTATGGATCTGGTACACAACCATAGCGGAATTGGCCATTGGTGGATGAAAGATTTGCCATTTAAGGATTGGATACATCAATATACTGCCAAATGGCCTGACTACCGTTCCAACTTCAGGTTGAACGTGACAAGCGATCCGTATGCTTCTGAGGCTGACCGCAGTAAAATGAATGATGGCTGGTTTGATGACCACATGCCAGACCTGAATCAGAAAAACAAGTTTATGGCTGCCTATCTCATCCAGAACTCCCTTTGGTGGATCGAATACGCTGGTATTGATGGCATTCGCATGGATACGTATCCCTATCCGGACAAAGATTTTATGGCCAGCTGGTGTAAAACTATTTTAGAAGAATATCCGAAGTTTAATATTGTGGGAGAAGTATGGATGGAAAGCATACCCACGACAGCGTATTGGGTGGCTAATTCACCTACCAAAGATGCCTACCATTCAACGTTACCCAGCGCCACAGATTTCCCCTTCTTTTTTACAGTTGCTAAAGCCTTAACTGAACCAGGCAGCTGGGATACCGGATTAACCAGGTTATATAATCTACTCAGCCAGGATTTTGTATATGCTAACCCATCGGGGAATGTGATCTTTCTGGATAATCATGATACCAACCGCTTCTTTTATGATGTGCAGAAAGACCTCAATAAATATAAAATGGGTATGGCTTTTATGCTTACCACCAGAGGCATTCCGCAGTTGTATTATGGCACAGAATTATTAATGGACCGGAGTGGGGCTTCTCATGCAGATGTACGTCTGGATTTTCCCGGTGGCTGGCCAGATGATAAAGTAAATGCATTCACCAAAGAAGGCCGCACTGTTGAGCAAGATGAGGCTATAAACTATATCAAAACGCTGGCAAGCTGGCGTAAAACCAAATCAGTTATTCATACTGGAAAGCTGATGCAGTTTATTCCGGAAGATAATATTTATATCTATTTCCGGTATAATGATGCAGAAACGGTAATGGTAGTGATGAATGGGAATACAAGTGCAAAAAAACTATCTACAGAACGCTTTGCCGAACGCACCAACGGTTTTAAAATGGCAAAGAATGCCCTAACTAGTCAAAAAATTACTGATCTTTCTGTAATTGATATTCCGGCTCAGACTACCCTAATCCTGGAATTAGAGAAATAGTCAAGTTATTTTGAAAGCCTGTTTCGCTGACAGCGCAACGATTGTTGATAATGCTCATTAAAAGCCATCTCCATTTCTGCCAGGGAACAGGTTTTTTGATGTGTATATTCTTTTAGGTATAGTTGCAGAGCTGGTTTCCGTTGTGATGCATAATCTACAAGAGCAACAGAAAAAAGTATTTGTATGTCTTTTTCGCAATGATCAGCAATATGTTTGATTCCTTTTTCAAAATGAATGTAGGGCGTATGCATACTTTCAATTTTACCTTGTGGAAAAATGAGTACTATATTTCCGGGATTTTCCAGCAAACGGGAAGTATATTGTAGAGACTCTAATAATGATTTGCCTTTCCGCTGAACCGAATATGCGCCAGAATACCGGAGAAAAGAATATTGTTTCAGTTGTTCCTGCAGCATCATTACATGAAAGCGCTTATGGAAAAACAACTCATTGAGATGATAAAGTAAGAATCCATCCCACCAGCTAAAATGATTCGCCAGTACGAGTAAAGCTTTTTCACGGCTAATATCAATATCCTGATTAAAGGAAAACTGTGAAAAGTCTGCCTGGATGATGAACTTATAATACTGCCGCCAGAACCAGTCAGTCAGCAGGTAACGGGCAGGTTTAATCATGCCATCGGGCTTTGCAAAAGAAAATATGAAATTACAAACACATTGTTAATGTTCTTGCAAACACAGACAGGTTTTTATAATCTTTGAAACAAATGTATGGCTTATTTTGATAGCCTTCAAAATTGTGGGTTAAGCATATCGGCTTTTATAGAATCGAAAACGATGATGCTTACTCTACCAGGTTCGCCGTAATTTTAGCAGATAAAAGGCAAAGCGGAATACCTCCGCCAGGATGTACACTTCCCCCACAAAAATACAGGTTTTTAATGCCGGAAGAGAAATTAGCATGACGCAGAAAAGCGGCATAGCGATTATTAGAACTATTGCCATACAAAGCACCTTGCCAGCTGGAAGTCCTGCTCTCAATAGTTCTTGGCTCCAGAACAGACTCACATTCAATTAACGCTGCCATATCAGTATGTAGCATCCGGCTAAGTTTGCGAAGTATATGTTGCCTGGCTTGCTGAATGAGCAAATCCCAGTTTTGGCCGGAATTATTGGGTACATTAATCATTACAAACCAGTTTTCACCCCCTGGTGGTGCATCATCTGGCTTATATTTGCTACTGATGTTAATATAAACCGTTGGGTCATCAGAAATAGTTTTTTCCTGGAATAAACAAGTGAACTCTTTTTTGTAATCACTACTAAAAAAAATATTATGCAGATCCAGCTGCGGAAATGATTGCTTGATACCCCAGTAAAAAATAAGTGCTGAACTGGATTTGGGCTGGCTAAGTATCCGTTTGGGTTGTTTTACATCAGGCAATAATTTCTGATAAGTATTTACTACATCCATATTGCTCACAATTGTGTGAAATGGATGAATCGTATCATTCACTTTCAAGCCTGCAATTCGATCATTTTCCACCATAATCTGCTCTACCCTGGATTGATACTGAAAACTCACTCCTATTTCTTCAGCCAGTTTCACCAGCGATCGCGTAATACCGTACATGCCTTGTTTAGGAAAATAAGCGCCAATATTGTATTCCAGGTGCGGAATAATATTCATCGTGGCAGGTGTCTGATATGGGTCAGAGCCATTGTAGGTAGCGTAGCGGTTGAAAAGCTGAACTGTATGTGGGTCTTTAAACCTGGCACTATTGGCTTGGTCCATAGTGCGGAAAACATCGAGCTTACCAAAGTTTAGATAGCCTTTTACAGCCTGAGGATTAAAATAAGTAGAGATTCTATGCAGAGAACGGTGAAGAAATACATCTGCGGTAATCTTATATTTCTCTTGACTATCCTGCAAAAAATCAATAATTGATTCTTTACTGTCCCTGGTTTTCCTGTCAATTTCCTCTGCAAACTTTTCCGGTTCGCTATGCGCCCTTATATGTAAACCATCTTCATAAAAATATTCACATACCACCGGAAGCCGGATATACTCAAAATAATCTTTGGGATTGCGGCCTGCTAGTACAAATAACTCATCTACTAAATGTGGCATGGTAAACAGCGAAGGGCCTGCATCGAAACGGTAGCCTTGTTGTTCAAAAGCTGATAATTTTCCACCCGGATAGGAATTAGTTTCAAAAACCGTTACTTGAAATCCTTTAGTTTGTAAACGTATGGCAGTTGCTATGCCGGCAATTCCGGCACCAATCACAGCTGCTTTACGGGTAATAGTGTTCATCCATTCATTAACTTGTTGGGCAGGCGATTGTTCAGTAAATTAACTTTCTTGTATCAAACATTAAAAAATATTCTATTAACGTACTAATCGCAAAAATCAGCGGTGAGTTTTAATAGATATAAGATTAAATCCTAATTTGTGACCAGAGGAGCAGGCACACGTTTGATTCTCGCGTTATAAATGATAATCGAAATGAGAATCAGTCCATAAGCAGTGAGTTGAGTAAGGCTTGCCTTTTCTCCAAAATACAGAAATGCAATACCAAAGCTGACAAGCGGATTGATGTACATTAACACACCCACTGTGGCTGATTTGAGCTCTTTTAAGGCAAATAAATTTAAGAATAGCGGTAGTATGGTAAATACGGTACTTAGGATAAATATTACTATGTAAAAATGCATATCTACTGGTGCCGTTCCACGGAATTCTTTACCTAAACTAAGGATTATTGCAAACGATAGAATCACTTGTATAGTAAGCAATACCATTTTATCGTATTTTTTTAGTATCCGCTGGGAAATCAGATATAAAGCATAAGTAAATGCTATAAAAAGGCTAAACAGCAAGTTGTATAAAGAAGCCACGCCTAGCAAACAACAACTCCCCAGACTAATAACAATTGCCATCCATTGTTGGCTTTGTAGCTTTTCCCGAAGTAATATATAACCTAACAAGGCTGTAATAATCGGACAAAGCAAATAAGCAAACGAAGCCGTCTGAATATTAATCTGGTTTACTACATAGATAAACGAAAGCCAGTTAAGCGTGAGAAAAGTAGTTCCCAGCAAGGTACAAACCATAAATAGGCGGCGTTCTTTGGAAGAATCTTGTTTTAGTTGCCCGAAAGTTTCAAGGATACTTTTCCTTCTAAAGAGAAGCATCAGAACAGGCAGACATAGGAGCGCCAGTAAAATGCGGTAGAATAATATTTGTGTACTCGCATACTGGCTTAGCTCTTTTAGAGGAAAAACAATAAAGCCCCATACGATAAATGCGCTGATAGCGGCCAATGTATATTTTGTAGGTTTCAAGGGCGTAATAATCCGGTTGAGATGCAAAAATAAGAAATATAGCTTTTGTTATACCGATTATTGCACTGAAATGAATTTTTAAAGTTTTTATTTATAAGTTATCTTACTATAATACAATTAGAATCTAAAAATTATGATGGTGCTACCATTTGCATGAGTATGGCTGATAAGTAACCACAATAGGTACCCAGTACATATCCAAAAACTGCTAATAATACACCCACTGTTGCTAGTGAAGGATGAAAAGCAGAAGCAACGACTGGTGCTGAGGTAGCTCCTCCCACATTCGCCATACTGCCAACCGCTGTAAAAAATAAGGGTGCCCTAATGAGTCTCGCCACTGAAAGCATGATAATGGCATGAAATAACATCCAGATTGCACCTACTATTAATAAGCCCGGATTACTGAATATAGCAAACAAATTCATTTGCATTCCGATTACTACTACGAGCATATATAGTAATAGAGTCCCTAATCGGGAAGCGCCGGCTCCCTCCAGATTTCTGGCTTTTGTGAAAGAGAGTACCAACCCGGCTGTTGTGGTGAGTACAACTATCCAGAAAACTTTAGAGGTAAGGCTGAATTTATCCAGAAAACCTGCATGAGTTTCTATCCAGGGAACAACAATATCTGCAATGGCATGAGAGACCGCTACAGAAATAAAACTCACAGCTACCAATCGTACCCAATCCAGTAAGGAAGGAATCCGCATGATATTGAGACTATAATCTTCTAGTTTCTTCCGGACAGCTTCAATCGCAGATGTATCGGCTTTCATTCGCTCATCCAGACGCTTGGAAATACCAGCCCCGAACAAAAGTATTCCCATCCAGAAATAGGCTATAATCACATCCACAGCGATTATGGCGGAGAATAAATTGCCAGAAGGCTCAAAAACCTCTTTCAAGGCAATCTGATTAGCTCCTCCTCCAATCCAGCTTCCGGCAATGGTAGCAAACCCACGCCATACTGCATCAGGGCCACTCCCACCTACTACCTCAGGCGCTACTAGAGAAACTAGAAATATAGCCAGCGGCCCACCCAGCATAATACTAACTGTACCAGTCAGAAACATGATTAATGCTTTGGGGCCGAGTCGCAGAATTGCTTTCAGATCCATACTCAGTGTAAGCAGAACCAGGCTGGCAGGTAACAAATACTGAGTAGCTATTTTATATAAGCCAGATTGTTCACCGGAAATAATATTGAGTGAGTTGAGAATGGCCGGAATAAAATAACACAAAATGAGAGAGGGTACATATTTGTAAAACTTTGCCCAGAATCCGGTAGTACGGCTCGATGTTTCAAAAACGAAGGCAAGAACTGCTATTAAAATACCTAAAACCACTGCATCATTGGTAAAATAAGCAGCAGGTGCAGAAGTTTGTTCCATGCGAAATGTATTTCAAAATCAATAAAAAGATAATTCTTCTCTAAACCTACTATAATTTTTGTAATCCTCGGGAATAAAAATCTTTCAAATTACGTTATAGGCTACAGGCACTTCTGTCAAAGATTGATATAAACCATAATTTTGAAGTAAACAGACTCATTTCTTATTCAAGCATTCCCTAAGTAAATCCCGCAATCATAATATGAGAGTAGTAGCCAACATCCCACATGAGGCATGTAAAATAACCGTATTTGCCTGGAATGGAAAGTACTTAATTAAGTTTGAACAAGCTATGCTGGAACAGACGTACAAGGTGAATGAATTTGATATAACAGGTGATAATGATATAAAAAAACTATTGGATGATGTGTTTATGAATCAGATTCTGGAACGTTTTCATCAGATGCACAGAAATCTGAATGATGCTCTGGAACGTATATAGTTAGCTGGTACTTATTACAGTATGGCATAATTATAGTTCATAATATTTATAACAGTTATAGAATATAAGAGTTAAATCAGATAAAGCAGGCGGATATCTTAACCTTTGACAGGGCTGATTGTTTACTTTTTATACCTGTTAGTCAATTAAGAAGAAAAAAATTATGTCTTTTGCAGACGATATTATTATAAAGCTTTTTCCTCCTTCGGTTTCTCCCAATGAACCCTTAGTGAGCGAAGTACTGGAACGTAGCAAAAACGATAAGCTAGGTTATAAAAAATGGCTGCAACAAAATAAGCATAAAGAACTGAGCCAGATATATTCTTTGTCTTATTTTTTAAAGAAAAAGCATATTACCTGCTCAGCCAACGTGCATATTTTTAATTCAAGGTCTGCCAACGCTTTTTCTATTTCCTGTGCAGAATACATAGATCCCAAGTCTTTTCAGCATTACTTCGATTATCTGAAAAATACTGTGATTGGCTTTGGTTATATTTTACACCGTTCCGACCGGGAGATTATAGACCGTACACAATATGTGGAAACCATTGACCGGCATTACCTGAAATTTCCCGATGTAGTAGAAGCCGGAGAAAAGTGCCATCAGTTATATGGTAACATTCTTATTGAAAATATTACCATTGATGACAAGCCGAGTTATATTAAATTAATGGCTACTTATCAGACAGATCCTCAATATACAGAACCCATTAGTTTTCTGGAGTTTACTAAAATGATATTTGATTTTTAGATTATTTTTAAAACATAAAAAAGGCAGCTAGTTTGAACTGGTTGCCTTTTTTATTTTACAATATGTTAAGCTTTATTAAGTATCTAAATAATATCAACCAACTACATAATATCAACCAACAACGATCTAGAGTTAGTTCTTATTCCGGCTCACAGAAAGGCCATATTTGAGTATGTAAAGGTAATTTTCATTAATCTGGCTTCCATCCATCTCATAGGTTTCCTTCCCAGATTTTGCACCCTCCACCAATTTTTTTACATCTTCTGTATCTAATACTTGAATAGTCCCTCCCAGATCATCATTGATAGATACATTCATATGCTTAGTGATGAAATTTTTGTAGCCAGCCACTTTCAATGACTTGGCAATAAATTCCATAGGTGGCATATTACGGTCTTCATCAAAAGAAGAAATGCTCAGAAATTTCGGATACCGTTCCGATTTTGTAAAAGGCTTTATCTTGGCTATTTTTCTTTCTCCTTTATAATCATCTATTTCAACCAATGAAAAGGCAGCAATCACTTTTCCATTAGTGGGAATATTCACAGTTAAGTTAGAAAATTCTTCTGCCAGTATAAGTGCATCTTGCTGAATCGTGCGTGTGCCCCAGAAACCGTTATTGACGGAAAGCAAATTACCTTTTTCATCGTAGCCATTAATAGTATAAACCAATGAAGGTTCGTCACCGGCATCAGTACCCAATAAACCTTGTTCCTGTATTTTTTTTGCATGCAAGGAATTTACTTTCAATTGTACACGCAGATCAGGCACTACACGGTCTTTGCCAGTTTTTAACACCGTACAAGAACTGATTGTGCAAAGCATGCATACAATGGCCAGTAAATTTTTGGGAGTCATGCGCCCGGGGATTATCTGTTTCACGCATGTACTTACGGATTCTGCTGGAAGGAGTTTTGTAAATACTCCGTTTCAGTAATCTGTCTTATCTAAGCAGGAAGGGAAACTTATATTTTTCTGAAGATTTTAGCGTTTAAATCGAAAAATTCAAACTTTTTCTCATCTATTAGTGGCACAAGCGCATCATAAAAACCGATGATGAAATACCCACCAGGATTCAGACAATCATAGAATTGCTGAAGTAAGCGAAGTTTTGTAGCCGTATCAAAATAGATCATCACATTCCGGCAAAAAATTATATCAAACTTCTGTTCCATCTTATCCATTATCAGATTGTGGTTCTGGAACTCTACATGCCTGATCAAACTTTGATTAAAACAGACCGTATCTCCATGAGGCGTATAGTAGCTTTCAAATCTTTTAACCGAATTGTATTCCCTGAAATTCTGTATATACTCATCCATCACCTGTTTTCTATATTTGCCTTCTCTGGCAGCTTTAACAGCACCTTGGTTTAAATCTGTGGCCAGTGCTTTAGCCTGAGAAGCCAGATTCAGTTCGTCGAGCAAAATGCCCATCGTAAAAACTTCCTCCCCGGTAGAACAGCCAGCATGCCAGATATGAATAGGATCTTTTTCATGATAGGTACGCAATACTTTTTTAAGGGAAATCCATAAAATAGGGTCACGGAACATGGCCGTTAAACCAACTGTAAGTTCATCAATAAATGGATAGATAAAATCTCTTTCTTTGAGCAGTTTCGCCCACAAACTATGCACAGATTCAAGATTAAATACAGAAATAGCCCTGGCTACTCTCCGCTTAAATGAGCCGGTTTCATAACTGGTAAAGTCGATTCCATATCTGGTGAGAATAACCCTGTTCAGAGAGTTCAATTCTTCGTTTGTTAACTCTACCACGTATGTAAGATTAAAAAATAGTTCTTCGGCAAGTCAGTTTGATTTTTTACTATCAACAGAGGGCTTTACCGGCAATTGTATTGCTGATTTTAAAAATATAACTGATAATATTGGCAATGTTGAGCACCAGGCAGATATTTCCATTTCCCAGAATAGTTACCCCACTGATAAATTTTACATGATCTACAGGCTTCATCAATGGTTTTTCAACAATTTCTTTTTGTTGCAGAAGTTTATCTACCACAAATCCTACTTTGCGGTTGTTATAGGAAACAATAATAATGGCCAGTTTTTCTTTGGCATTAACCTGATCGAAGCTGGTGTGGAAAATAGTGTTCTGCGAATGGTGTGAATAATCTGCTGTAGAAAACAAATCTTTGAGGAAAACAATGGAAATAGTTTTACCCAGATGTGTGGCAATGAGCCCATTACCAGCTTTATGCACATCAGATTTATATAACGAAACGACTGCCTCCGTATAGGTAAGTGGAATAGCATATTCCGATTTATCCAGTTCAAACAATAAAGTTCCTTTAACAGCCATAGAAGAGGGCAGCGATAATCTGATGGTAGAACCTTTGCCAACAGCTGTAAATACGCTTATATTGCCGCTAATAGAGTCCAGCGCCCGCTTTACTACATCCATACCAACGCCACGCCCCGAAATAGCTGTAACCTGCTCAGCACTCGAAAAACCAGGCTCAAAAATGAACATGATAATATCTGCCTCCGACATGGTATCGGCTGTTTCTTTGGAAACAAGTCCTTTGTCAATGGCTTTCTTTTTGATAATGCGGGAGTCAATGCCTTTCCCATCATCTATAATTTCTATTATAACTGCATCACTCTCGTTGCTGGCACGCAAAGTAACGGTACCAGTTTCTGATTTGCCTGCCTTTTTGCGTTCCTCAGGCGTTTCAATACCATGCCCAACCGAATTGCGGATTAAGTGAATAAGAGAATCGCTAATAATTTGCAGGACATTCCGGTCAATCTCAGCATCGGTGCCTTCAAGTTTAAGAGTTACTTTTTTGTGTTCCAGAGCGGCTGCATCCCTGACTACTCTATGGAATTTATTGAATAGAAACCCCACCTGCACCAGGCGTACATCCATCACAGAATATTGCAGGTCTGAGGATATTCTTTGCAAACGGGAATATTCATTGCGGCTAAATCCATTGGAATTCATGGCTATAATCCGGTCCCGTTCTATGGTAAGCTCACTTACCAGATTAAGCAGGTTATCCAGTTTTTTTACCGGCACTTGCACCAGGTCAGAGAAAGTAAGTTTGGTGTCTACCGTATCTGCTTCAGCTGATTTTTCAGAGGTCAAAATTTCTTTAGCAGCAAAAATATCATCTAATAATGCCTGGGTATTTTCCAGCACTTGCTGATTTAATGGATCTGATGCTATTTCTGTGGCTATTTTTTCAGGTTCATTGTTAACAACTCGGTCTTCATTAGGAATTGTATTTTCAACCTGCTGCTTTATTTGATTTTGATCTGTGTTTTTCTTCTGAGAATCGTGATTATCATTGGTGGATAATGGCATGCCAGCTTCAGCGGCTTTTTTCAAAATAACTTCCAGCTTGGTTTTGATACCCAGGTAGCGAACTGTTTTTCCAGTTTTGAGGGCATCGATCAAAGCGCCAAGTGTATCTATGGCTTTAAATATATCTGTAAAAATAGCTGCATCTACCTGCAATTTACCCTCCCGGATTTCTACAAATAAGTCCTCCAGCGTATGCGACATTTTAGTAATATCTTCAAAGCCCATTCCGGCCGCATTTCCTTTAAGGGTATGGGTAATCCGGAAAATTGCATTGATAGCATTCTTGTTGGAAGTATTTTTTTCCAGTTCTGTTATCAGGCGGTTGAGCTCTTCATAATTTTCTAGGGCTTCGGCCAGAAATATTTCCCTGTATTCTTCTTCTTTGGAATCCATATAATGAAAATTTAAACTACAGACATCCGATAATAAAAGAGGAAATGTCGTATATGGGAACAGATTTTTTTATCACACCACTTTCAAGAGCGCTTTTGGGCATACCGTATACTACTGACGACGCCTCATCCTGGGCAATGGTATAACCACCAGCTTCGTAAATAGCTTTCATTCCTTCTGTGCCATCTTTTCCCATGCCAGTGAGAATAACACCAATGGCTTTGCTGGCATAGGTTTCTGCAATTGATAAAAACAAGCAATCAACCGAAGGATAGTTAAATTCCCTAAACTCACGTTTGGTAAAGGAGAAAGTTATTTTACCTGTAAAAGCATCCCGTCCTACTTTGGTATTGCTATTACCCGGAACAATATATACTGTTCCGCCAGTGAGAAGCTCGCCTTTTTCAGCAAGTTTAACCTTCAATGGTGTCAGTATATCCAGCCTTTTAGCAAACGATTCCAGAAAACGCTCCGGCATATGCTGGGCAATCACCACTGGTATGGACAAATTAGCCGGTAATTTATCTATTACTTTTTCCACAGCACCCGGGCCACCGGTAGAAGCACCCATGGCTATTACGTCGTAATTGAGCTGCGTATCAAAAGTATGGACATGAGTAATAGTTTTATCCTGCTTGGGTAAAGCCATAACATTTGCTTTCTGAGCTGCTTTTACTGCCTCTATCAGCACATGATTTACGTCACGTATATTAGAAATTACCTTTTCTTTGGGTTTGTCTATAAAATCGACGGCACCTTCTTTTAAAGCATCAAATACTATCGGATCGGCTTTACCAAGGCTGCTAAGCACTACAATGGGTGTAGGCTTCTGTTTCATGATGTGCTTTACAGCATATACTCCATCATAATATGGCATTACTAAGTCGGTAACCACCACATCAGGTGTATGCTTCAGCGTTTTTTCTACCCCATCTTTGCCATTTTCTGCTGTATCTACAATTTCTATGTCTTTATCTGTCCGCAAAATATCAGAGATAATCAGACGCATCAGCCCGGAATCTTCAATCAACAATACTTTTATTTTACCGGACACTAGGATAAGGGATTATTTAACTGGTAAATGATTTTTCGATAGACTGCACCAGCTGCTCTGATGTAAAAGGTTTTACAATGTAAGCACTGGCTCCCAGGCTCATCCCTTCTTCAATTACCGACTCCTGACCTACAGCGCTGATGAGAATCACTTTGGCCGGAAGTTTTTCCTGCTTATATACTTTTAGTATATCTGTGCCTACCATATCCGGCAGAATGTTATCAAGCGTTACCACATCCGGGTTGAGTTCCAGAGCCAGATCAATAGCTGCTTCACCTGTGGCTGCTTCGCCTACTACCTGGTATCCTGCCTTTTCCAGTGCATCTTTGATCACAGCTCTCATAAAAAGAGAATCATCTACGATTAAAACATTTTTTGCCATGCTGATTCGAATTAAATTGATTAAATTATATATGTATTTGTTTGTGAGGTTACTGACAGGCTTCCATCGGCGATTTTGAATCTGGCTGTCCGGCTGGTATATCCTCCTAAATCCGCAGCAGCGATATAAATTTTATACCTGGTTAAAGCGTTTCTTATAGCATGCGTGTTTTGAAAACCCATGTCCAATAGTTTGGCATCCATTACTTGTGCACCTCCTACTAATTTTGCCCGGAGCTTTTCAAGATCAGCACCAGCCTCTTTCATCTGCTTAAGCACTTCTTCGATAGCAGGTTCAGCATAGTAGGATTTTGCCTGTATCACGGTACGGGCATGATAATCAGGAAACATAATGTGAGCGCCACCGCCAATCTTATGAACTCTATCATGCAGAAATAAACCTACGCAAGAACCAAGGCCAAAACAGGTAAAAATACCTGACCCAGCAGATACTTTTATATCTCCCATTTGCAGCACAAATTCTCTGATTGTATTTTCTCCGCTAGTCAGATTCATATCAAACAACTTAATATGCCTTATTTCCGGATTACCTGGTTTAACTCTTGTTTGCTCATAATTTGATAGATATCAATCAGAATGATCAGCCGGTTATTTACTTTTACAATTCCTTTGATATAATTACTCTCCTGTATTTCATCCTGAATTATATTAACAGTTTCATCAATATCTGATTGAGAAACAGCCAGAGTATTAGGTACTTCCTTTACCAGAATACCTACCTTAAACTCTTCGCTGGCAACTACCAGGGTATACTTTCCTTCAGTATTGATTTCTGTATTTTTGTCAGTGATACCAAACTTTTCTTCCAGATCAATGATGGCAATGATATTTCCCCGGATGTTAGCTACTCCTTTCACATAATGCGGTGTCTGCGGCATTTTTGTAATTTTTGGGGTTAGCACTACTTCCTTAATCTGATCTATTGCCAGGCCATACTCCTCATTGCCTTGTTTAAAAACAATAAGTTGATGCCGGTTAAACTTTTCATTCTCTTTATGTGAACTTGCCTTTGTGACTATACCTTCTTCTTTGATTTCCATAATTCCGCTCTAGTTAAATGAATAATTCATTCATTGGTATGAAGCTAAATTTTAGCTATTGGTATCAGGACTCTTTTTGTACTGGAAGAGGCCTGATACCATTGCTTAAGTCAATCGCTTACTTTTTTAGTTTAAATTTGCTTACACCTGTCTGTAATTCAGCGGCTACCTGCGATAACTTGGCACTTGCCTCGGTAATATCATTCATACCCTGGTTCAACTGTTGAGAGGAACTGGCTACCTGCTGTGTACCGGCTGCTGTTTCTTCAGCTACCACTACTATTTGCTCAATGTTTTTCACCACCGCACTGATAGAAGATTTCTGTTCAGAAGTAGCTTCCTGAATTTCCTTGGAGAAACTAAAGGTTTCATTGCTCGACTTGGCAATTTCCTGGAAAATAGATTCGGCCTCTTTGGAAGCATTATCCCCCATTTTTACACTTGAATGCATGGTTTCTATGGCTTTACCGGCTGCCAGTGTATCCTTCTGTACATCTTTAATGATCTTCTCAATATCTACTGCCGACCTTCTGGAATCTTCCGCCAGCTTCCGGATCTCTTCAGCTACTACGGCAAAACCTCTGCCTGCATCTCCAGCTCTGGCAGCTTCAATGGCCGCATTCAGTGCCAGTAAATTAGTTTGAGCTGCAATATCTGTAATTACATTCAGGGTTCTGGCAATCTCTTCCGCACGCTGGGTAAGAATATCAATCGAACCAGACGTTTTCTTGGCAGATTCCCCGATTTCACCCATGTTTTCTACCAGTCGTTTTACGATTTTTAGTCCATCTTCTGAGCCTTTCTGCCCTTTTTCAGCCGCTTTATTAATCACATTGGCTTTCTGTTCCATCGTATTGGCAGATCTTAATACTTCCTCCACAAGTTTAGAAGAGGCATCTGTTTTAATAGCTTGTTCCTGGGCGCCTTTAGCCATTTGCGAAATAGCAGAAGCTACTTCAGTTGTATTATTCTTCATGCTTTCGCTCTTTTTCATCATGCCTTTAGATGAATCTGCTACTACATCTGAACTCAATCCAATCGTACTTAGCAAGTCACTCAGGTTAGTAATAGCTGTATTGAGCGAACTAGCCATATTAAGAATATCTCCGTTCACCTTCATCTGGAATTTGTTGGTGAGGTCTCCCTTGGCCATTTCAGCAATGATCGAATTAAATTCAAGAACCGGTTCGGAAATAGAAGCCAATAACAGGTTCATAGAGTCGAGTAATACTTTCCACTCGCCTTTGTTTTCTTTTACATTCAAACGGGCATTCAGTTTACCTTCTTCGCCGGCGAGTTTAACTACCTGATTTACTTCACTTATGATCTCTTTTAGTGTATTTCGTAATGAATTCAGATTACTAATCACTCCTGATACATTTTCATCAATTTCCAGGCCTGCTACATTCATCTGCGAATTGAAATTACCTATAGTAAGCTCCTGGATAAATTTGGTAGCCTGTTCAAAGCCAAGCAGATTTGCTTTTTGCATATCTACCGCTTTTTGCATCTGCTCTACATTATCCTTAATTTTTACCTCTTGTTCTTTTTGAGCAGTAGTATCGAAACGAACACCGATGTACTTAACCGGCCTGCCGTTTTCATTCAACACAGGGGTAATGGTAGCGGCTACCCAATAATGAGAACCATCTTTAGCCCGATTCTTCACTTCGCCTCTCCATACCTTGCCTTTGGTAATGGTTGCCCACAGATCATCGAAAACAGCACTTGGCATATCTGGGTGGCGCACTATACTTTGCTTCTGGCCAATGAGTTCTTCTCTGGTGTATTTAGCTAACCGGCAGAACTCATCGTTTACGGCTAATATGTTGCCTTTCAAATCTACCTCAGATACAATGGCTGCATTATTCAAGGCTGCCATTTGTCCATCTAACTCAATTTGTTTGCGGGCCATTTCCTGCATATTCCGCTTAATTTCTTCTTCCTGTTCTTTTTGAGCCGTGATATCGAAACGAACACCGATGTACTTAACCGGCCTGCCGTTTTCATTGAGCACCGGAGTAATGGTAGCGGCTACCCAGTAGTGCGAACCGTCTTTGGCTCTGTTCTTTACTTCGCCTCTCCATACTTTGCCTTTGGTAATGGTTGCCCACAAATCATCGAAAACAGCACCTGGCATATCTGGGTGGCGCACTATACTTTGCTTCTGGCCAATGAGTTCTTCTCTGGTGTATTTAGCTAACCGGCAGAACTCGTCGTTTACGGCAAGAATATGGCCTTTCAAATCTACTTCAGATACAATGGCTGCATTGTTCAGCGCAGCAATCTGGCCATCTAACTCAATTTGTTTGCGGGCCATTTCGTCCTGAGTAGCTTGTACCTCTTCCATATTCTGCCGCAATTCTTCCTCCTGGGCTTTCATTTCTTCAGCCTGTTGCCTGGCTTCCTTCAATAAACTTTCAGCTTGCTTCTGAGCTTGTACCAAAGCAGAAATATCTTTAGAGAATACTGCTGCTGCTATTATGTCTCCATTTTCATTACGCAATGGACTATAAGTCATTAAATAATGGCTTTCAACATTATTCGTTGAAAAACTCTGCGTAACTTCTATGGTTTCCCCCTGAAAAGCTTTCTGATAATTAACAATGAGTTTGATTCTTTCTTCTTCACCCAGGATTTGAAGCATGTCAGTCCCTTTCTGAAGATCTATGCCCAGACTTGTATAAGAATGTTTTAAAGTCTCATTAAAACTAATTATTTTATATTCTCTGTCTACTGTAAAAATAGAGTCTTTAGAAACATTGATCAGGTCGTTCAGATACTGTTCTTTAGCCTGAGATTCCCGAATGATTTGTTTCATATCCTCCTGAATATCCTGCAGTTTTTCCATGTTCTGCTGCAAGTCTGCTTCTTGTCGTTTTAATTGTCCGGAGGCTTCATTAATTTCGGCCTCCATTTTTTTCTGCTCAGTAATATCTGTAGCAAACTTTACCACTTTATAAGGTTTTCCTGATCCATCCAAAATTGGATTGTAGGTTGCCTGAATCCATATTTCTTTTCCGTCTTTACCTATTCGCTTATACTGGGCAGCATCAAATCTGCCTTTATTTAAGTTTTCCCAGAATTTTTTATAAGCCGTACTGTTACTATAGTTTTCCTGGCAAAATATCCGGTGATGTTTACCTTTTACATCGGCGAGTGTATATCCAAGCAGATTCAGAAAATTTTCATTGGCTGTAATAACAGTTCCATCCATGTTGAACTCAATAACTGCCTGCGATTTGCTGAGGGCCTCCAGAATCTGCGAGTATTGATCATCTACACTTACCGAAGATTTCATGCTGTTTTTTGCACCCTTTTTCGTTTCTGGTTGATTATTGGCAGGAATCAACTGGTCCTTTTTGATATTATTACCTAAAGCCATACAGATATTATTTTAATAGTTCTGAATTAATTATGATGTAGATTGACAATTTCACTGGCAAGCGCCATATAATCCCTGGCACTATTAGATTGTGGGGCATAAGCGATTACACTTTTTCCGAACGAAGGTGCTTCAGAGGCTTTTACATTGGTGCGGATATGCGTTTGAAATAAGTTTACCGGGTAATGTTGCTTAATATAGCTGAGTACTTCCCCATTCAGATTTTTTCGGCTGTCTATCATTACCGGCAATACACCCAGTATTTGCAGCTGGTGTTGAAAAGCCAGATTCACTTTTTCAACAGTTTGTAATATTTGATGTAAGCCTTTTATACTCAACACTTCCATTTGTAAAGGTATAATCACCTGATTAGCTGCAGTTAGCGCATTAATGGTAAGCAACGATAGCGAAGGCGGACAGTCAATCAGAATATGGTCGTAATGAGGAAGATTACTGAGGATATTTCTCAGAAAAAATGCCCTTTCTGCCGATTGTGATAAACTTATTTCGATATCAGCCAGCCTAATATCAGCTGGTATCACATCCATTTCTTCTCTACTTACCATTACCTCTTCTGCACTTGCTTCATTTAAAAATAAAGAGGCCAGAGATTGGCTTGTATTATGTATACCCAATGAAAAAGTCAGGCTTCCCTGTGGATCGAGGTCAACGACCAGAATCTTTTTATGTAAGCTGGCTAACGCACTTCCAAGGTTTACTGCAGAGCTTGTTTTACCAGTGCCCCCTTTTTGATTAACCAGTGCAATAACCATGAATGAACTACTTGTAAAAAATTATTTTTAAAAGTAGGGGTAAAAGCAAAAATGGGAAGGTGTTTATCTGGTATTACCCTACATATGTATTTAAGCACATACACTTATGGGTTTTGAGTACTTACTTGGTATATTCTGCCGATTGCCCTTATAATGGTTTGCAGAAGGAGTTACTAAACTTTCTGTTCACGGCTTGCTAACAGACAATAATTCCGCAGATCTATTATATTTAAGAGCATATTTTGAACGACTGGAGTAATCAGTAGTAAAATATCAGCAGGCAGATATTTGTTCTATGTTTGGAATGTTAAAAACTGGATTACTCCTGATTTTGCAAAAAAATTACATAATTTACCCTTAAAATAATGTAGATACCTACAGATAGAAATTATATCAATTGCTAAAAGGTTAATAATCAAAAAATCACAGAAAGATAATTGCTGATCTGAACAGCTTAGCTATTAAATTGACTCATCGTATGTTGAATACCTGCTGTGCAAAAGGAGAGCACCATTTCGTTGGCTTTGTCAATATATAGGGGAAGTTCAGCAAATTCATTTTTATCAAAGTTGCCTAATACATAATCAATTTGTTTTCCTTTGGGGAAATCTCCCCCAACACCAAACCGCAACCTGGCAAATTCCTGGGTTCCTAAGGTTTCTTCAATATTTCTTAACCCATTATGTCCTCCATGCGAGCCCTTTGGACGCATGCGTAATTTTCCGTAAGGTAAGGCAATATCATCTGTAACCACCAGCACCTGCTCCAGCGGAATTTTTAACTCCTTCATCCAGTAATTTACAGCTTTGCCACTCAGGTTCATATAGGTGGTTGGTTTAATAAGGTATATACTTTTTCCTTTATAGCGAAAATCGGCTGTATATGCCAGGCGGTCGGTAGTAAAATCCGTTCCATTTTTATCTGCCAGCTGGTCTAAGGTGAGGAAGCCAATATTGTGGCGGGTTAGCTCATATTCAGGGCCAATATTTCCGAGGCCGGCGATCAGGTATTTCATGGATTCAGCTTTTCAAAACGCAAATATACCTTTGGCATATGGGAATGCAACGTATCGGTAGGGAATTTCCGTAAAATGAGTATGGAAAGTAAAAAAGAATCTCACTACCAGCGCTTGCCTTCTTATTACAACCAGCAGCTATTCGGTGTAAATTTCCGAGAGCATCCAGAATTGTACAGAGTGGGCAAAGGAGAACAAGGAGTACTTATGGTAGAACCTTATAAATCAGAAATTCTGCCTCACTGGCGTTTTAAAGATCCTGAAACTGCGGCTGTTTCTTCAGAAAAGATATACGACATGTTCCTGGAATATTTACAAATACATGATTTTGTGGGAGCGGATATGGCAAGAAAATTTCTGCAAATGGGCTATACCCGTGCCCGCCGGTATGCTAATCATAAGTCTGGAAGGAAATACACGCATAATCCCCAGCATGAAACTACGGCTGAAGCAGAAAAAAAAGCCCGAACAGATGCATTGCTTCCTCTAGACCCGGACCCAGTAAAAGCGGCTGCCGCGGCTATATTTAAGCAAAAATGGGTAGCTGCCAGAGAAAACATATTTTACCGTCAACTCATGGCTGAGCATAAAGCAAAGTATGAGAAGTAGTAGAGAATTTGTCTTTTTTAAACCTGCTTCTGCGCATAACTGTCAATAGAAAAGATTTTAAACCAGCGGCTGTTAGGCAGGAAAAGGGCTTACAAAATCTTCATAAACGGGCAGGTGAAATCAACGGAAAACTCACTATCCAATCTGCATTTGGCAGCGGAACTAATATTAATTTGCATACGAAGTTCACTTCCTAAAATGTTTGCAAGAAGTTTAGATCAATTTGCAGCGTAATTGCTTAGAAACCGGTAATGGGGCAATGCTTCCTCGTATATAGTTCGCAAATGTTCGGGCAATGATAAAACTTTTTTATCAGGCGGGCTAAAACTTGTAGACTGATGCACATTATCATACCAATATCTGGCCCAGATTCCATCTTCCGCTTTAGGTCCGGTTGGCCACTGGAGCATTCTTTCTGTAAAAGGAAGTTTCAATTGAGAACATAAAGCGCTAAGTTCGGCTGCCGGGTGGGTTCTGATGCGATTGCCATCTATTACAATAGGTTGTTTACCTGATTGCTGCAGCCAGGTAAATAATTCAGCTTGTTGCTGCAGGCCAATGTCCTGCAAGGTAGGTTGCTCTCTTACTTTTGCATACGAAGTCAGCATTTGCGCAGGGTCCCGGATCAGAAAAACATTGGTATATGCCAGAATAGGTGTATAATCAAATCCTTGCAAATGATGACCCATGTTTTTGATAAATACATTGCCCTTTTTCTTTTCTATCTCTGCAATAGTATTGAATATCTGTTCTGTATCTGTTTCCATCGATTGAATAATTTCCTCTCTGCCCGGATGAACCAACCCGGTATATTTCAGATAAAATCCATAGAACGGTTCATCCAGTACTGCTGTATCCAGGCGCTGGGCGAACGCATACATTAAGGCTGTGGAGATATTTCTGGGACCAGAAATCAGGTGAATGATCATAAAAGCGGGGTTCTTTATTTTTTAAAATTCAATTTCAACTATTTATTTGTACCATTTAGTCAGATAATTTAACGATGGGTATTGGATCATTTCTTAATATCCATATTTTTCCTGCCAGAAATTCCGCAACGTTTTACGCAGTTCATGTTCACGGGCATTATTTCCCGGTTCATACAGCTTTGTATTCTCCAGTCCTTCCGGTAGGTATTCCTGATTTACAAAATTATTCTCATAATCGTGGGCATATTTATAATTCTTGCCATAGCCTTGTTGCTTCATGAGTCTGGTAGGGGCATTCCTGAGGTGAATCGGAACCGGCAAGCTTCCTTTTTCCTGCACCAGTGCCTGCGCCTGCCGGATGGCCATATATGAGGCGTTGCTTTTAGGAGAAGAGGCTAAGTACACTACCGTTTGTGACAAGATAATATCAGATTCCGGATAACCGATCATACTTACTGCCTGAAAACAATTGGTAGCCATCAGTAAAGCATTCGGATTGGCATTTCCGATATCTTCAGAAGCTAAAATCAGCAGGCGGCGGGCAATAAATTTTACATCTTCTCCTCCTTCGATCATTCGAGCCAGCCAGTATACAGCTGCATTTGGGTCGCTTCCCCTAATTGATTTAATAAAAGCCGAAATAACATCATAATGCTGTTCCCCGCTTTTATCATATAAAACTACCTTGCGCTGGGCTATTTCCATCACCCGTTCATCCGTAATAATTATTTCTTTGTCGGATGGGTTTGCATTCACCACCAGTTCAAACAGGTTCAGCAATTTTCTGGCATCTCCTCCGGAAAGACTTAGTAAAGCAGCCGTATCTTTGAGAATGATATTTTTCTCCCGCAGGTATTCATCTTCTTTCATGGCCCGGTGCAACAACTGAATCAATTCCGATTCCTGCAAAGGCTTTAGTGTATATACCTGGCTACGGGAGAGCAAGGCACTGTTCACCTCAAAAGAAGGATTTTCGGTAGTAGCGCCAATCAGGGTGATAACGCCTTTTTCTACAGCTCCCAGTAAGGCATCCTGCTGCGACTTATTAAACCTGTGGATTTCATCAATGAATAAAATAGCTTTCCCACCTGACCTGGCCTTATCAATAATTTCCCGCACTTCCTTTACGCCGGCACTAATGGCACTTAATGTATAAAATGGCAAGTTGGCTTGCCTTGAAACGATAGAAGCCAGGGTGGTTTTTCCTACACCAGGAGGTCCCCATAAAATCATAGAAGGTACACTCCCAGTAGAAATCGCCTTTCGAAGTACACTTTTATCGCCTGTTAAATGGGTTTGCCCCAGCAAATCATCAAGAGTTTGGGGACGCATCCGTTCGGCCAGAGGGGGTAGGGTTTGAGGTTCAAACATGCTATGCAATTAAAAAATTAAAGAATAAATACGATTGAAATAGGACGCAAGTATACACCTGTTTTATCAGAATAAATTCCTATCTGTCTACAGATACTTTCTGATTAGAAAGCTAACCGTCCCATTTCAGTTCATTCCAAAAATACGCAGCTTTATCACATAGTTTGCAGGGTTTATCCGAATTAATATGTTATTACATACAGGAGCACATACATTTGTATCAATCATTTAACGCACCCATCCTATGAATGAAACGCCCGAAACGTATAAAAGAGCACATAGACACGTAAAGAAGCGCCTGAACTTTTATAGAAACCTGATTGCTTTTGTCATTATCAATACAGCGCTTATTGTTATTAACCTGCTGACTTCTCCAGACCATTTGTGGTTTTACTGGCCTTTGCTTGGCTGGGGAATTGGTCTGGCTTTTCAGGCATTTTCTACCTTTAGTAGTTTCTCTCCTATTGCCGGAGAGTGGGAAGAAAGAAAAATCAAGGAATATATGGAAAAGAACCAGTAGGCAAAAGATGGTCAAATGGCTGTGGGTTGAATGGTTTTGCTGAAACTATGATTATATAATCCTTCAGGCTACAGGCACTGGTTACGAACTCAGCTAATTTTTTATTTGTTTTCGATAGATCAGGCATTAACTTAAACTCTCCGGATATCGTAGGAATGGATTATTTTGTATAATATGCAAGCGTAACCTAAACCTGATTTTCTTATGCCGACAACAAAAATTACTGTAAACGATAATGGTTCCCTAAAAATAGAAGGTGAGTTTGAGATCGTAGATAAAAACGGCCAGCCGTATGGCTTGGGAGGCCGTACGCTTGTTTCGTTATGCCGCTGTGGGATGTCGAAGAATAAACCGTTTTGCGATGGCTCTCACAAAGGCCATTTTGAGCACAATGCGGTTGCTTTTGATTTACCGCCTAAAAAAGTATAATATCCTTCGCTTCCCAATCTGCTGATATTCATTTACATATCTAATATCAGATACGTGTGTGGCCATCACATTCTTTAGGAAGCATGCAAGCGCCTTTATCAACCCTGCAAGCCTTGGCAAAAGCAAGGTCTTATTTAGATAAAATTGTGCCACTCAGTGATGAAGAATGGGAAGCTTTTGCCAGTGAAGCTAAAGTAAAAACCTTACAAAAGAAAGAGCATTTTCTCAGGCAAGGTGAAATTTGTACGCAATGCGCTATTATTATACAAGGCTATGTACGGCACTATTATCTGGTAGACGGACGAGAAGTAAGCAACGATTTCAATTTTGAATCTATGGCGACAGGCGCATACCATAGCTATATGGCTATATTGCCAGCCAGATTTAATATAGTATCCATGGAACCAGTTACCCTGGTTTGTTTCAGCCGGTCGCTGCTTCTCCATTTATTTGACCAATATCCTAAATGGCAAAAAATCGGACGTATCATGATAGAAGGAATGTTTAATCGGAAAACATTGCGGGAAGAATCTTTTCTTCTGGACTCCCCGGAAATTCGCTACCGGAACTTACTGGAAAAGTATCCACAGATGCTTCAGCGGGTTCCTTTATTGCATATTGCTTCTTATCTAGGTATAACTCCAGAAACCCTAAGCCGTATCCGGAGCAAACAAGCTTAAATATTTAGTAATTTAACTTTATATCTTGTTTAGCGAACTTGTGAGTATTCCTGGGTAGGCGTTTGTGGAACACTTGTAATTTCCTCTTGCTTGTTTTGTTCTCGGTACCAGCCTCCACACCTGCGGGCATAGGCTTGTTTAATTTTTTCCCGTTGCTCTGGGGGCATATTTGCTACTTTCTCTTCAAACTTTTTGCGCCAGTATTCACTTTTGGCCACATAATTTTGTTTCCAGCCCCAGGGTTTGAAACCCATAAATAATAATCGGCTTAGCAGCAATAGACCCAGAGATTGCATGAATGTGATCTGCGGACCATTAAAAATATCTGGTATCAGCACATTCCATAATACCATCAGTAAAAAACCCATTCCAGCAATACTCAGCACAACCAAAGCAGTAATCTTTGCTGCCCGGGAAATCCATCCACTTTTCATATTTTCTATATTTATAATTTGTACTAAAAAATCTTTTAATTATTATATATTCCTGCTTCTACAGAATACCTATGCAATTTTCCACAATCCTATACGATAAAATGTAGATTACAGATCATTATACGCATCCTGCAGACGTTTGCGCAGATATAATACGGCATATCTTTTCCGGGAGAGCAGGGTATTTACAGTTGCTCCTGTCATTTCGGCAATCTCCTTAAAACTTTTATTTTCCAGTTCGTGCCACACAAATACCTGGCGCTGTTCCACAGGTAATTCTTCCAGAGCTGCTGCCAGCTGTGTCCAGATCAGTTCACGGGTATACATATCTTCCGGACTGTCCTGCGCATCTGTAAGAATATCTGTCAGACTCAGCGATTCATCATCTTCCGGCGTATGAAAATGCTTGTCTAACGATTCGGGTTTCCGCTTGCGGTAACGGTCAATAATCTTATTTCTGGCTACCCTGAACAGCCAGGAAGTAACTTTTTCGATAGGGACAGGTAAACTTAAACTTTCCGTAAACTGGAAAAAAACATCCTGTAGTATATCTTCTGCATCTGTCTGGTCGGCTACTCTTTTACGAATAAAAGCAAGCAGCCGGTTTTTTTCCTGCTGAAAAGTCTGCCTGATTGTTTCATTATTCCGGAGCTGAACTTCCGGAGTTATAGTAAGTGCTGCTTTCATGTAAAACTGTAGACGAATGTATGCTGCAAATATTTTTGTTTTACTCTAAAATAGTAACCTCCAGCAGATATGAAGGGTTCATCTCTTGTGTAAGATAATATACATCTTTCCAGCAAAAAGCATTCATAATTGTGCTTATTTGTATGATAATAATTTGCAGTTTTTGATATTAGCTGGTAACAGTCAATAATTTATGAAAAGAATACTATTCTTTGTTTTTTTATTTCAGTCTTTATGTTTTTTTGCTACTGCGCAGAATCCAAACGATTTTTACATTGCTTTTTCTAAATCAAAAGGAAGCGATTCCCTCCATATTTATATCTCTGTTCAGCTTCATCAGAACATTAGTTATGAAGTAATAGATTTGCAGATAAAAGAGAAAGGCACACATCAAGCCCAGGCTTTTCAGATCTCTAACCGCTTTCCCTATGGAATTGTAAATGGGTTAAATATGTATATTTACCACATTCCGTACAAGTCGGTAAGTGGTGCTATGTATGAAATTACGATAGATAGTAAGAGATTATGCAATATAGGGCCATTTAAGCTGGAAGAACAGTTTAGCAGTGAAAATATGCATACCTATAGTTATGCAAACCCCGGCTTCAAACTGGTTAATCCTGTTAAGTTTAAGAAGAGTTAAAGCAATTGTATTAAAACTAAAGCCCTTCTTTATATCATAAACAAAAGTTCTGCCTTACGAGGGCAGAACTTTTGTTTTATAGGGAGTGTCCCTATTTTTTACCGGCTGATAAACCTGGAGAGAATCATTATTTCTACCAAAGCAAAGGCAGGTATACCCCCTGGCATATATTTAAATATCTCTTGTTTCAATTGTCAGCTCATAAAGCTAGTACAGGTGACTTTAATAACCCGGATTTTGCTGCAAGGTAGGTTGTCCATTTACTGTACTTAGTACAATCTGCTGTTCAGGAATAGGGAAGTATTCATCAACTCCGGCAGTAAATGTAGCTCCAATCAGGTACTGGCGTAAAGTCTTCTCTTTGGCCAGGTAAGCATTGATCGTTTCGGCAGCAATACCCCAGCGGACTAAGTCGAAGAAGCGGTGACCTTCCATAGCCAGCTCCAGCCTTCTCTCAAAGCGTACAGCCTTACGAGCTGTTTCCTGATCAGCCCATGGAGCAGTATAGGTATTGATCACATAATTTGCAGCAGGCGTACCATCGGCTTTCTTTACAAAGCCTTCCGGATTTTTAGCTCGCTCTCTTATCAGATTCACATATGCTCTGGCTTGTTCTAAACTTCCTGCCTCTACTTCAGCTTCAGCAGCCATCAGCAACACATCTGCAAAACGCATGAGGTTAATATTAATATTGGTTAACCCACTAGTCCAGCTGGACCCATCTGTGTTTTTGCCAAGATCCGATTGGTAATAATGGTTTTTCTTAGGGCTGTATGGACCGGCATATACCTGGTCGCGGATCCAGGAAGCACCAGGGTGATTGCCCCAGTCTAAGTGGGGAATACCTCTGCGGCCTACTGACCAATCAAGCCGGGGATCCAGGCTACCCTGGTATGGCTCAAAGGTCTGGGTGGCAAGCACCCCCTGGTCGCTTTTTACATCTGCCTGGTTGAAGGTATCCAGCATAGGCAGGCCGGTTGCATCTGTTTTATGGGCATTTACCAGATTTTGCGAAGGCTGATGAAAGCCGCAACAACCTCCCGGACCACCTCCATAGGTAAAATTAAGAATATCTCCCCAGTTGGCATTTGTTCCATTTGAGCCATCATTCACAGATGTCTGGGCAGCAAATACAGATTCTGCGCTATTATTCCCGGTTACCCTGAAATTATCGTGGTACTGTGGATTCAGCGCATACTTTTTACCACCACTGGTTTTTCCGTTTGCAATCACATTATCAAATATTTGCTTGGCTTCAGCAAATTTGCGCTGGTACATATACACTTTGCCCAGATAAGCACCAGCCGCCCATTTATTTACCCGGCCCACCTGCAACTGGGTTTCAGGCAGGTTATCGTAAGCAAACTTAATGTCTTCCTCAATCTGTGGCCATATATCGGTGTTATTAGGAACATTAGCAGTAGTGAAATCAGTGAACTTCACTGTGTTTTCATCAATATAAGGCACCTTATTCCACATCCGCTTCGCATCAAAATGATAATATCCACGCAGGAAACGGGCTTCTGCTGTAATCTGGAGCTGTTCCGCTTCAGGAATATCCTTGGCTTCAGGTAAGAGGCGCAGCACATCATTTGCCCGGGATACACCGTCATATTGATGACGCCACTTGAAATTAAAGTATCCGTTAGTAGGCAACGCCTCATAGCGCTCAATAGGATTAATCTCAATCTGGTCACCTGCATCTGTACCTTTGTAAGCATCATCAGAAGTTACGTTACCAAATACCCAGTTGGAACCGGCTGCTTCCCAGTTTCCCGATGGCCCTCCTACCCCATCAAGCAGGGAATAGGAACCAATTAATAGTCCATCAATACCAGCCCGGTTTTTTAAAACACTTTCACTAAATGTACCCCTGGGTGGCTCTTCGAGGAAAGACTCTTTACAGGCCACCAGGACCGCACCAGCCAGGAGAAAACCTGCAACTATGGTGATTATATTTTTCATATTTTATCAATGTTAATTTTAAAGCGAATGGTTTTAATTATTAATTAAACTTCTCCTTTTCTCTAAAGGCTTTTCTCAGAAACTCAGATTTAATCCCAGAAGAAATTGCTTCGGATTTGGATACCATCCCATGTCTATACCCATCCCAGTTTCTTGACCCGTTATTTGGCTCTGTGAACTTACATCGGGATCAACCCCGGTGTAATTGGTAATGGTAAATATGTTCTGGCCTTGCACGTACAGCCTTAGATTGCTCATACCCAGGCGGCTTATGAGGGTTTTAGGAAAATTATAACCTAACTGCATCGTACGGGCTCTTAAATAAGAACCACTCTCTACCATATAAGTATTGGCAATACTGTTGCTATAAGTGTCTGTAGCATTTAAGATCGGCAGTACTGCTTTGGAATTATCTGCTCCTGCTCTCCAGGATTGCTCCAGCATCCGCACACTTCTGTTTCCCTGGAAAGAGTTAAAATCGGTCCACCATTTCGTGTTATTATAGATCTCATTCCCAAGCACTGAATAAAGGAAGATGCTAAGGTCAAAACCTTTGTAAGCAAGGGTAAAATTAAGACCTGTCGTAAGATCAGGATGAGGGCTGCCAATATAGGACTGATCATCCGCATTGATTACTCCATCATTATTCCGGTCGCGGATTCTCCAGGAACCTATCCCTTTCTGGGGTTGGTCCGGCCCAGCGTCTACTTCTTCCTGCGTGTTGTAGAATCCATCAATAGTATAGCCACGGAACGAAGAAATAGGCTGGCCAGCTTCGCTGCGGGTGATTTCCACATTCCGTAAAACAGAACCCTGAATAAAATCCTTTGCATTTGCCCCTACCCGTAAAGCTTCATTTTTATAGTGGGCCAGGGTCAATACTACATCATATTTGAGACCCGAGCCTCCGATATCTCCGCGGGTGCCAAGGGTAAGGTCGATACCCCGGTTACGAATATCGCCCAGATTTACAAAAGGCAGGGTAGCATCGCCCAGCGTACCTGCTGCCTGTGCCCGGACAAGGAGGCCTTCAGTAGTACGGTTATACACATCAAGGGCAACGTCCAGACGGCTGTCGAACAGTACGGCATCAATTCCCAGGTTAGTGGTAGTGGCTGCTTCCCATTTGGTACGGCTAAACCCAATCCGGTCCATATCAAAGCCCATCATTACTGAATTGCCTGTTCCTCCCAGGTCATAGGAAGAGTTGCCAGGTGTAGAACGGTAAAAACTATATGCATTTTCACGGTCTACATTCAGCTGGTTACCCATCTGTCCCCAGCCTACACGCAGTTTCAGGTCGTTTACAAAAGGGACTCCTTTCATAAAATTCTCACTTGAAATACGCCATCCGACACTGGCTGCCGGAAATACACCATACCGGTTTTCGCTCCCGAACCTGGAGGAGCCATCCCTTCTCAAGGTCGCATTAACTATATACCTGTCGTTAAACGTATAATCGACCCGGCCAAAAACAGAGGACAGTGTAGAGGCAAAGCCATAGCTATCATTGTTCTGGCCTACAGGGGCACCTCTGGTCAATACGCGGAAATAAGGATCATCAGAGAAAAAATTAATCCTTCTGCCGGATACGCCACGGCCGGTTTCTTTTACGGCTTCTGTACCGGCAAGCAAAGTAATATCATGTTTTTCAGCAAATACCTTTTTATAGGTTAGCGTATTGGTCCAGGTCCAGTTGCGGGTCCAGTCGTTTTGCTCGGTATAGGCATTCGCACCTATATTTTCCGCTCTCTCGTAGGTCCGGAATTCATAGTCCTGTCCGTAACGGGTTTCATAATCCACTCCAAATGAGGTACGTGCGGTAAGACCATTGATAATGTCGACCTCTGCATATACATTACCAAACAGACGCATGGCTGAGTTTATATCGTCTTTACTCCGGTAAAGGTCGGCATATGAATTAGCGCCAGTACCGGCTCCGGCTCCAGCCGTACCAGCCCAGTTGCCCATAACGTCATTTCTGGGTATAAATGGATATATCCGGATGGCATTTAGCAGTAAACTTTCCCCACCTTCTTCACCTGAACGGCTTCCTTTGGCTTCATTATAACTCACCTGCACATTTTCACCCAAGCGGATTCTGTTTTTCACCTTAAACTGCGTGTTTGCCCGGAGAGAGTAGCGCTTATATCCGGTATAATGCATTAAGCCCTGCTGATCAAAAAAGTTGAGACCCACCGAATAATTACTGAATTCTGTGCCGCCGTTGGCGGTTACCTGGTGGCTCTGAATAGGGGCTGTCCGGAATAGTTCATTCCATTGGTCAGTGCCTTCTTTATTAAACCGTACAATCCGGTGAATGGGCCGAGCATAATCAATATTATAGAGTGCAGGGTCGGTATCTGGATGTCCCTCCATTACTCCGGCAAGAGAGCCGGCAATCACATAATCCGGAAAACGGGGCTCGGCACCGGAACCGTATTGAGCATGGCTTGGTGTCTGACCAGCGTTCAACTGACTTTCCCAGAATAACTGTCCTAATTGAGTAGGATTCAACATATTAGGGCCTTTAGGTGCTTTCTGGAAGCCATAATAGGAATCTATACTAACCGTGGGTGCCCCTGTTTTGCCTTTTTTGGTGGTCATAATTACTACCCCATTGGCAGCCCGGGCACCGTAAATAGAAGCAGCCGAGGCATCCTTCAACACCTGCATAGACTCAATATCCTGTGGGTTAATGTTGTTTACATTATAGGTAGGCACTCCATCTACAATGTAGAGCGGATCGTTATTACCGAAAGACCCGAAGCCGCGTACACGTACTTTTGCACCGGCGCCTGGAACTCCGGTTCCACTGGTAACTACGCCAGCTACCCGTCCCTGTAATTGCTGTTGCACATTACCAGCCGGAGTAGCTAATAATTCCTGTGGTTTTACTACTGATACGGCACCGGTAATGTCGCGGCGGTTTTGGGTTGTATAGCCCGTAACCACTACTTCCTGCAGTGCTTTTACATCCGACGCCATCTGGATATCTATGGAGGAACGGTTGCCTGCTGCTACTTCTTGGGCTGTATAACCGATAAAGGTAAATACCAGGAAGACATCATTACCCGGTATTGTCACTGAGTAAGAACCATTCGAATCTGTAACTGCTCCAGTCGTAGTGCCTTTAACAATTACATTTACCCCGGGGAGTGGGGTATTGTCTTCCTGGGCTGTTACTTTACCTGAAATGACCCTGCTTTGCCCAAAAGCCTGGAAGCACCAAAGAAAAATGCCCATTTGCAGCAAGATTTTGCCAAATGAGAAGTAGAACTTCATTTTCATAAAGAATGGTTTAAAGGTTTAATAGATAATAAAGTATCAGAAAGCAAGTATGGTAATGGCACAGAAAGTGGCGGATTAATTACTTAAGCTGATAAGTAACCAACCAATTTGTCAAAATTTACTAATGCGTTGGGTATAAGCGTATAAAGTAAATTTTGGCTTTATTCAAACGTATTATATATAAATAGCAGGTTGAATAATTAGCAGAAAAAATTTTGTGTAATGAAATTGAAAGTATATTTTATTCAGGAATAATACAATAGTTTTAAATAAAAAATATTTGAACTTAGCCGTTCAAAAACAATAATACTGACTACTGCCACCCATGAAAAATTTTCTTCCATCTATTGCCTTCATAGCTATTCTTATGTTAGGAAGCTGTTCAGGTAAACAAACTGAAACTGAAAATCAACAACAGGCATCTCAGATCCAGCCTGCTGATATCTCTACCACCATGAAAGCCAGACTTAGCAAATATGTATCTGTGCGGTTAAACGCTTCTCTTTTGAGCCTTACTGCCAAAGAAAAACAAATGCTCCCTTTATTGATTGAGGCAGCCCAGGTGATGGATGAGCTTTTCTGGATGGAAGCATACAGCAATAAAGATTCTTTGCTTCAAGCCATTACTGATTTGGAGCAGAAACAATATGTGCAAATAAACTATGGTCCCTGGGACAGGCTAGAAAACAACGAATCCTTCATTAAGGGTGTTGGACAAAAGCCGGATGGAGCTGGTTTTTATCCGGCAGATATGACCAAAGAAGAATTTGAACAAGCGAATTTGCCGGACAAAAAAAGCCAGTATACCTTACTGCGCAGAAATACCGATGGAAAATTAGGAACTGTACCTTATCATGTAGCTTTCAAAAACCAGGTAGACAAAGCCGCCGGTTTGCTTCGCCAGGCTTCCCAACTGGCAGAAGATGCCGGTTTAAAAAAATATCTTTCCCTACGGGCAGATGCCTTACTCACCGATAATTATCAGCCCAGTGATCTGGCCTGGATGAGCATGAAAAATAATACACTGGATGTGGTGATTGGCCCTATTGAAACCTATGAAGACAGGCTTTTTGGCTATAAAGCGGCCCATGAGGCATATGTACTGATAAAAGACCAGGAATGGAGCAAACGCCTGGCAAAGTATGCTGCCTTTCTGCCGGAATTACAAAATGGTTTGCCGGTAAAAGATGCCTACAAAAAAGAAATGCCCGGCACTGATGCCGACCTGAATGCCTATGATGTGGTATATTATGCCGGAGATTGTAATGCAGGCAGTAAAACCATTGCTATCAACTTGCCCAACGATGAAGAAGTACAGTTAAAAAAAGGAACCAGACGACTGCAACTAAAAAATGCCATGCAGGCCAAGTTTGATAAAATTATGATACCCATTGCTGAAATGTTGATTGTTTCGGAACAAAGGAAATACATCGACTTTGATGCTTTTTTTGCCAACACCATGTTTCATGAAGTGGCGCATGGATTAGGTATCAAAAATACAATCAACAAAAAAGGAACGGTGAGAGAAGCCTTAAAAGAACATAGTTCTGCGCTGGAAGAAGGCAAAGCGGATATTCTGGGTTTGTATATGATTACCCAGTTACACAAAAAAGGCGAGTTGCAGGGAGATCTTAAAAATTACTATACCACCTTTATGGCAGGCATTTTCCGGTCGGTACGATTTGGAGCAGCCAGCGCCCATGGAACAGCCAATATGATCCGGTTTAATTTTTTCAAGCAGAAAGGAGCCTTTGAACGGGATTCTAGCGGTACTTACCGGGTGAATTTTGATAAAATGCAGGAAGCCATGAATGAATTATCCGAAACCATACTCACCTTACAAGGCGATGGAAACTATACTGAAGTTGGCAAATTAGTAAGTGAAAAAGGAAAAATTGATGCAGAATTACAAACTGACCTGGATCGCCTGAGTAAAGCACAGATTCCGGTAGATGTAGTGTTTGAACAGGGGAAAGAGGTTTTAGGATTACAATAAATCAATCAAACGGCTTAAGTTACGGCAAATTGACGGGCTAAAAACCTGGATACCGGCAGTAACAGCAGTATCAGCAGGCCATACCACCATACACCAAAACTCACAGCCAGGGCAGCATCCATTACGATCAAGGCAATGATACCGGCTTTCACGGCCTTCCCGATATTCTGAGGTTTAAGGTCTTTCCATGCCCGGCTCAGCGGTGGAAAGATTAGCCAGGCAAATAATGCCAGAAAAGGCAATACTTGTAGCCATTTGTAGGATTGTGAACTTTGTATCAATCCGAGAACTGCAATACTAAGAATAACCAGGCTATATAATATAAATGCCAGCAGGAGTGCAGATTTATTTCCTCCATGTACTTCGCCCCGGCTGATAGAAGTAATAGCAGCAATATAAGCGATCGGAATCAGGGCAATAAACCACCATTCATGAAGCGCATCCGGAAAAGCACTTACACCCAGCAGCAAATTCCCGCCCCTGCATGCGCCCATATTGATAGGCCCTAGAAAAGGATGATGCTTGCCATACTTATTATATAAAAGGGCTAAGGCAGAAATGAGGATGGCAATAATTCCACTGATGGCAGACACCATAAAAGCTGCAAGTACTCCTAATAGTAATAAACCTACTCCTAAGAAAATAGCGCCTTGCAAAGTAGCCCTTCCACTGGGTATAGGTCTTTCTGGTCTTTCTATAGCATCCAGTTTGGCATCAAATACATCATTAAATACTACTCCTCCACCATACAGGCCAATGGTTGAAAGTAGTAATAGAGGTAAAACCGTTGGAAAAGGAAACTTTTCCCAATGAACTATAATTTCAGTAATTAAGCCTGAGCCTGCAAAACCGGCCATAATATCAGCCATAGCTGTAATAATATTGGCAGGCCGCATTAATTGTAAATATGCACGCATGAACTGATAAAAGTATTTTCCGCTAACTATAACTACCAATATAAATATTAGCCTTTGCAGCCGGAAGTAGGATAATAAAACCTGAAATTACAAATTATGCGTATAGATTTAGCTCTTTCCGGTAAGCAAATAAGAAATTAGCTTACGGCAGTTCCCTGAAAGTAAAAAATAAAGGGAAGCTACCATAATGCTGAGGTGAAATAAAAAATAGCAAACCTGATAGATTCCCTGTTGGGAAGCTTAAAAAATAAACTTAAAGATTGCGGATATGCTTATACAACTACTACAGAGTTGTCGCTATCGCCGTAGACAGTAGGAACGAATTTGTCAGCTTCAGAATCATTTACCCAGCGGGTTTCATCAATCAGGTAGCGGAACTGGTATTCTTTGCCGCTTTCCAGATCTACAGTTGTTGAAAATTTGCCTTCTTTTGTGGATTTCATTGGAGAAGCAGAAGGGTCCCAGTTATTGAATTCTCCTACCAGAGAAACGGACTTCGCAGAATTTGCTATCTCTTTCGCTACTTCGAAAGTGATTTTCACTACAGGCTTGCCTTTGAGGAATTTTTTCTTAATACTCATAACATTTGTTTTGGTTAGAAATAAGCGCAAACAAAGCAACTTTCCTCTTTATTAGTTAAGTTATATTTTGTTTACTGTGCAAAATAAAATATTTTTTTACTAATTACATAATTTTTTTAGATAAGTAGTTAATAAATTATTTTATTTGAACAACTTATGTTTAAAATTCTATATTATTTACAGAATTTATTCTACTTTTTTATCAATCATTTTTATACTTATTTATATATATTATTTGAAAAGTTATAAATATTATTAAAATAGTAACCTAAGCTTTACTAAATAATAAGTCATAATATGTCTAATCAGTGTGTTTTTTGAAAATAGCTGTTGCATTATGTCCGCCAAAACCAAACGTATTACTTAGGGCATAATTCACTTCTTTTGCCACAGCTTTCCCTAATGTCAGGTTGAAGCCGGAGGGTATTTCCGGATCAACTTCGCTCGTATTGATGGTCGGAGGAATGGCATTCTGGTACACAGATAGTATACTTGCCACTGCCTCAATGGCACCAGCAGCTCCCAATAAATGCCCGGTCATAGATTTGGTCGCACTAATATGAAGTTTCCCGGCATGCTCCTGAAACAATTTGGCAATCGCTTTTAATTCAGATACATCCCCTAAGGGCGTAGAGGTTGCATGGGCGTTAATATAATCAATCTCACTGGCCGGAATTTCTGCATCTTCTAAAGCTGCTTTCATTCCTAAATAAGCGCCCATTCCTTCCGGATGGGTTGCCGTCATGTGATAAGCATCCGCAGACATACCTCCACCTGCTACTTCTGCAAAAATGGTCGCACCCCTGCTTATGGCATGCTCATATTCTTCCAGCACCAAAGCAGCTGCTCCTTCTCCCATCACAAATCCATCTCTTTCTTTGTCGAATGGCCGGGAAGCTATTTGTGGATTGTCGTTATTGGTTGATAATGCTTTCATCGCATTAAAGCCCCCAATTGATGCCTGGGTAACTGGCGCTTCAGAACCGCCGGTAATAAAAAAATCGGCTTTTCCCCATTTAATATAGTTATACGCATCAATAATCGCATTGGTAGCGGAAGCACATGCCGAAACTGTTGAATAATTGATGCCTCTGAGGCCATATTTAATAGAAATTAATCCGCCAGCCATATTGGCAATCATCCGGGAAATAAAGAAAGGATTAAATCTGGGTACATTGTTATTGAGGGTAAATTCAGCAATCTGCTCCTCAAATGTTTTGAATCCTCCGTTGCCCGATGCCCAGATAACCCCAAACCGATCCAGATTAATTTTTTGCAGATCAAGGCCCGATACACTCATCGCTTCCGTAGCCGTTACCATCGCATACTGGCTGTACAAATCCATTTTCCGAAGCTCTTTCACAACGAAATGATCAGCTGGAATAAAGTTCTTTATCTCACAGGCAAATTTTGTTTTGAAATGGGTAGTATCAAATTTAGTAATGGGAGCAGCTCCACTTTTGCCAGCCAGCAACTGGCTGAAAAATGCCTGATATGAATTACCCAGGGGCGTTAGCGCACCCAAACCTGTTACAACGACTTTTCTGATTTTCATAATATTGAATTTTTATACCAATTGGTATATTTTGTGATAAAAAAAATTATTGGGTTTCTAATTGTTTAAGCTGCTTTTTCCAGTAACTAACCACCTGTTGCATGGGACGGATATTATTTTGTACCCTAGATATCATGACAGCGCCCTCAATCGAGCTAAATATAGCATAGGATAAAGTTTCGGGCTTATACTCATACTTTTGTTCCCAATCAATGGAAGTTCCTTCCAGCAACGACTGTACATATTTAATTAAGGAAGTGAGTTGCTGGGAAACATGTTTTTTTAGAACAGGCTGGTTATCATCTGCTTCTACGGCCGTGTTTAATATGATACATCCACCACTTACAGGAGGTTCAAAAACATATTCCAGAAAGAAATCCAGAAAAGCATAGATTTGCTGGGATGGCTGAGCTACTGTATCTAGCTTTATTTCCATAGCCTGTTTCATTCTGGCTACACCATATTTGAAAACATGAATAGCTATTTCTTCTTTGTTTTCAAAATTGCCATAAATGCTCCCTTTCGTTAAACCAGTTGCTTCTGTGAGATCGGACAAAGAAGTACCGGCAAAGCCCTTAGTATTGAAAATGGGCGCTGCTTTTTCGATGATAAACTTTTTTGTCCGTTCCGATTTAGACATAAGAATCTTTACTGCAAAAATATACCAATTGGTATATTTTTCATCATACTCCTGCGATTATATTTTAATCATTATACATAAATCTTAGATTCTTTGCAGGAAAGTAAAAATCTGATATAATTATACTCCCAGATGAATCAATGCATCGCCGGCATTCACCACAGGCATATTATTGAGCCCGATCACATAGCCATCATGAGGGCTTTTCATGATCATTTGTGTGTTTCCGTAAGGGTCGGTGATGTTTGCCAGAGGCTGGTTCTTCCTGACAGCGGTTCCGTATTCTACAAAACAGTTGAAGATGCCTGAGATTTTAGCCCGAAGCCAGGTAGTGGTTTGCAGTACCACCGAAACCTGAGGTTTTTGCCGGTAGTTTTTCATTTCCAGGTATTGCATTAACCGCCTGATCCCATCTTTTCCAAGATTGATGGCAAATTCATCCAGACGCAGAGATTCGCCGCCTTCGTATACCAGAATCGTCTTTCCCATTCTGGCTGCTTCCTTACGGAACGATTTGTCAATCAGGTTGGAATTAACGATATAGGGAGCACCAAAGGCCGCTGCCAGTTCCCGGTTTACATCCTGGCTGAGTACACACCGGATCTGGGGATAATTGGTAATACGGGAGCCTCCTGTATGGAAATCAATGCCATAATCAACATGGGGAAGTATCTCATTCATCAGAATGTAAGCTACCCGGTTGGCCAGAGATCCATTCGGAGAGCCAGGAAAACAACGATTCAGGTCTTTGCCATCAGGCAAATTTCGGGAATTGTAAATGAATCCGTATACATTTACCAGCGGAATAGCAATCACCATACCCTTGTCAGGCATCAGCACACCTTCTACCAGCAGCCTACGTATTACTTCAATGCCATTAATTTCATCACCATGGATACCAGCAGTAAGCAAGAGAGAAGGGCCATCTTCTTTACCTCTCATTACAAATACAGGCAAGTCTATTACGGTATGGGACGGTAATTGAGAAATGGTGATATTAATCTGTACCGTTTTTTCTCTGGGAATATTTATGCCATTGATTACTACTTTATCCATTCAGTAGACGATGTATGAGCGATAGTAAGCTTTAAAAGGCAAAATATGCACAATAATTTTGTAATTATTTCACTAGAACCATTTTAAACCTTACAAATCTCAATAAGAAAGGGCTCAAACATAAGTTTATAAAGTGAATGCTAGTTTTAGCATTTGACAAAGGCACAGTTTTCCTCCATTTGCCAGTAATGATCTTCCTCAAATAATTTCTTTTGATATTTGAATGGATTTACTATTTATTGGCATTTAATCTCTAATTTTCGGCAATAAACAATCAATAAATGTATCCCTGTTCTTTGTAAGCGAAAGCTAAAAGGTAAAAGCGGAGATAAGTAAACTATTGAAAACTAGGTTGATTATTATACCTTAAACACTTACTATTAATTCATTTATGGAACTTGCACTACTGGACTGGCTGATCATCGCTGCTTTTTTTGTTATTTCACTCTTGATTGGATTAAAATACACCAAACAGGCAGGCCAGGATACCAGTCATTTTTTTCTTGGGGGCAGAAATCTTTCCTGGTGGATTGCGGGTACTTCTATGGTGGCTACCACCTTTGCCGCTGATACACCTCTGGCAGTAACCGAACTGGTAGCTACGGGAGGAATTGCCGGTAACTGGCTCTGGTGGAACATGCTGGCTGGCGGAATGCTTACTACTTTTTTCTTTGCCAAGTTCTGGCGGAGAGCTAATATTTTAACGGATATTGAACTGATTGAAATTCGGTATTCAGGCAAACCAGCTGCTTTTCTGAGAGGCTTTAGGGCGATCTATATGGGCATTTTTATGAATGCACTTATTATCGGCTGGGTAAATGTAGCGCTCGTTGCCATCTTACAGGTTTTTTTTAATATTCCCAATGAGCAATCTTTATGGTATGTAGCAGCAGCAATGTTTATTGTGGTAATATATACCAGTATGTCGGGTTTACTAGGGGTGGCTATTACCGATGTGGTGCAGTTTATCATAGCTATGGGAGGCTGTATTATTCTGGCCATCATTGTGGTAAGCTCCGATGAGATAGGGGGAATTACAGGTCTGAAAGAAAAACTACCTTCCTGGTCATTAAGCTTCTTTCCAAATATTGGCGGAAAAACGACAGATGGTACTGCCTCCAATCTCACTACGTTAACCTTAAGTTTAGGTTCGTTTCTGGCATTTGTAGGCGTACAATGGTGGGCCGCCTGGTATCCTGGTGCTGAACCCGGAGGCGGAGGCTATGTAGCCCAGCGGATGATGAGCGCCAAAAATGAACGTCATGCCATTATTGCCACCTTATTCTTTCAGATTGCCCATTATTGCCTGCGTCCCTGGCCCTGGATTCTGGTGGGTCTCTGCTCTCTTGTGTTATATCCTGAACTAAGTGTGGCAGATAAAAAATTAGGTTTTGTGATGACCATGAAGGATTTTCTGCCGGTCGGACTGAAAGGCTTGCTGCTGGTGGCTTTCCTGGCAGCCTATATGAGTACTATTTCTACCCAGTTGAACTGGGGTACCAGTTATTTAGTCAATGATTTTTACAGGCGCTTTGTAAAACCAGATGCCAGCGAAAAATCTCTGGTGACTGCTTCCAGAGTGGCTACACTGATTATGATGCTGGTGGCTTTGTTTGCTACTTCCCGTATTAATTCTATTTCAGCTGTATGGCAGTTTATCATAGAATGCGGTGCCGGACTGGGGCTTGTCTTAATTTTACGGTGGTACTGGTGGCGTATTAATGCCTGGTCCGAGATTACGGCGACTTTGGTGCCTTTTATCGCCTATGGCGTTTCTAAATTTGTATTAGGCTGGACAGAACCTATCATCGAAAACCCGAGAAGTTTCTTTTTCACCGTAGGGGTAACCACCATATCCTGGCTGGTAATCACGTTTGTGACACAGCCAACAGATAGGTCAGTACTGGCTAGTTTTTACAATAAGATCAAGCCAGATGGAGCCTGGGGGCCTTTTCAACAGGCCAATAGCGGAAGTTCAGGCCGTATCGGAATTTTATTTGTTTGCTGGATCAGTTCGGTGGTTATGACCTATTCTATGCTTTTTCTGATTGGAGAACTCATTTTTATGGAATGGGCAAGGGTATTAATCTACCTGGTTATAGTCGTTGCCTCAGCCGCTGTCCTTTTTTACACCTCCAGCAGAATTAAAATTTTCGAAGATTAGCTACCGCTGGAAGAACGGTGGGTGGTAAGTATTAGTATAAAAGTACCATTTTACCATACAGAATCTTACCTTAGGTTTGTATCCGTATTGGATTCGTGTAGTTAGAACCCAAAAATTAAGATATATCTTAACTTTAAAATAATTTAACGTTTAATTAACAGGCAGATTCATATCTTTGAACGATCAATCATACCTTGCAGAGAGCCATATCCATATTGCTGATTTTCTGTGTGCTGATGCAAAGCTTCAGCAGGCTTTCTATTATTGCCGGCTATGAGCTAAATAAAGATATTATTGCCAGGGTACTTTGCATCAATAAAGCCGAACCAGAGAATACCTGTCAGGGAAAGTGTTACTTGGCCAAACAGCTAAAGCAAGCCGACAAACATGAACATCTCCCCTCTGGAAATGTCAAAGCAAAAGCAGATGTATTATTTATTCATCAGGGGATAAATTTCCGCTTTACAGGATTGATTGCTTTAATAACGCCGGTATCCTTCTATCTGTCCTGCACATATACGGCACCTTCGCAGGCTGTATTTACCCCTCCTAAAGTTTAATGGACAACTGATTCCTCTTGTCTGGTAGCTACCATCGTAGTTCACCTGCTTTCATGTGAATTCTTCAACATCTATTAAACCTTTTGCTATGAAAAAGCTCATGAGCTGCCTGCTGGCTCTGTTTTCCCTCTATACATTAACTTTTGCCCAAACTACCATTTCCGGACGAATTATTGATGCCCAAACCAAAGAACCTTTAGCTGGTGTAAACATTCTTATTTCCAATTCGAGCCAGGGAAGTACTTCGCTTTCGAATGGCAGCTTTGTTTTAAAAACCGATCAATCTGTTCCGGAAATTGCCGTTTCATTTGTCGGTTACAAAACTAAAACCTTATCTACCTCCGGACAAAATATGCTTATTTCCCTGGAACCTTCCTCTTTACAATTGAATCAGATTGTTGTGTCTGCCAGCCGGGAAGGAGAATCCAGAACAGAAGCACCTGTTGCCATCAGTACCATTTCCAGAGAGTTAATTACTCAAACCAAAGCCGTTTCGCTGGACCAGCTTTTAAACAAAGTAAGTGGGGTGTATATGGTGAATTTAGGAAATGAGCAGCATTCAATGGCCATACGCCAGCCAATTGGCACCAAAAGTTTGTATCTGTACCTGGAAGATGGTGTTCCTATCCGCACGACCGGAGATTTTAACCACAATGCGCTGATTGAAATTAATATGGCCGCCTTAAAAAACATAGAAGTGATCCGGGGGCCTTCCTCGTCTTTGTATGGAAGTGAAGCCATTGGGGGAGCCATCAATTTTATTACCCAGGCACCTTCCCTGCTACCTACAGCTAAGCTTCAGTTAGAGATGAGTAACCGGGGATACCGCCGGACAGATTTTAGTGCTTCTACCACGATTGGAAAAGTTGGGATATTTGCCGGAGGCTATTATACTGGACAGCGCAAAGGCTATTTCAGTCACAGCGATTTTGATAAGCTGGCGTTAACATTCCGCCTCGATTACCTGATCAATGAAAAAAGCAAACTGATTACCACAGCCAGCCTTATTGATTACATTACCGACCAGACAGGTGGACTAGATAGTGCTAATTTTTATGGAAAACAGTATTCCAGCCTGCACACATTTTCTTACAGGAAGGTAAAAGCCTTACGCATCAAGAGCACCTTTGATCATACCTGGAATAAAAACAACAGCAGTAAAATCACAGCATTCTTCCGCCATAATAGCATTGGCCAGAACCCGTTTTATGCCATCCGGAATGTGCAGGGAAATCCGCTGAAAGCCAGAGGCGAAATTAATGACGATGCATTTGACAGCTATGGCTTAATTGCCCAGCACCGCAAATCATTTCCTTTCTGGAAAGGAAGGTTGATTGTCGGGGTAAGTGCTGATTACAGTCCGGCAAGTTATATAGCTAGCTTTATTGATGTAGACAGAAATGCAGATGGCGTATATACCGGATTTACTAAAACTGATTCCCTGCTTACAGATTACTCAGTTAATTTACTCAATACAGCTGTGTATGGTCAGCTGGAACTCAGTCCGATGGAGGCCTTAAAAATAGTGGGTGCGCTACGCTATGACCGCCTGGATTATAGATTTGACAATAATCTTGCTCCAAGTGCATTTACTGGTGCTCCCGATGAAACCAACCATTTTGCTAACCTGACACCCAAGTTAGGCTTGACGTATGATTTTGGAAAAGACAAAGGGATGTATGCCAACTATAGTGTAGGCTTTGCGCCACCACAGATTACAGATTTATATAGAGGAGTAAAAGTACCAACGCTGAAACCAGCCTATTTCAACAATTATGAAGTAGGCGGCTGGCTTAATCTGATGCAGGGAAAAGGATATCTGGATATAAGCTTCTATCAGATGGATGGACGCAATGAAATTGTTTCTGTCAGGCTGCCTGATGGTTCCTATGAAAACCAGAATGCAGGAAAAACCAGGCATCGAGGCGTAGAATATACCATCAAATATGCGCCGGTAGAATCTGTGTCTCTACGTTTCAGCGGGACTAATGCAAGGCATACTTTTGTGCAGTACATCGAAAGAGGAGCAGATTATACCGACAAAACCATGAATACGGCTCCTGAGTTTATGGCTAATGCGGAAGTAATTTACAAACCTGCTTTTTTGAAAGGGCTTCGCCTCAGTGCGGAGTGGCAGCGCATCGGAAAGTTTTACATGGATGCAGCCAATACTGAGCAGTATAATGGGTATCACTTATTTAACACCAGGGTGGGCTATACCTGGAAAGGAGCAGAACTCTGGATAAATGCCATCAACCTGACCAATGAACTCTATGCCACTACGGTAGACAAAACGGCCTTTGGAAAGAGTTACCGTCAGGGCATTCCTCGTACTTTCAATATAGGTATCGCCTACAATTTCACAGGAAAATCTAACTAAACCACCCAGCCATGCAATCAATTATTAATAATATATTAAGCATCATATTGGTATTATTCCTCCTGAACGCTTGTGGAAATACCACTCAAACCCAGGATCAAGAGAAACAGACGAATACAGCTACAGCGGTTATCCCTGAAAAGCCAGTTTTGATTTCTGAGGCAAATAAAAATGCTTCCTGCCCTTATCTGACAAAAGACCACCAGGGGAATATTGTGTTAAGCTGGATACAAGCCCAGGACAGTGCCGGAACATATCTGATTACTTATGCTATTTCTACCGATGGAGGGCTTAATTTCAATAGACCTCAGGCTATTGCCCAAACCAAAGGTGTGTACCCCCATGATGAAAATCTTTCGAAAATCATCTACAAACCCAATGGCGATATGCTGGCCATGTTTGCCGTAAGTAATCCTAATCCTGAAAACAATTATGCCGGACTGGTGCGCTATACCCAGTCTTTTGATGGCGGAAAAACCTGGACTCAAGCCAGGCAACTAGCTGGGGATACCATCAATAGTATAGATGAACGCTATTTTGATATTGCTCTTTTGCCCAATGGAGAAATAGGGGCAGTCTGGCTGGATTCCAGAAAAGATACCAATAAAGAAGGTTCATCCTTATATTTTTCAGTTACGCAAGGCAGAAATGGGTTTGAAGGAGAAAAAGTAATAGACAAACAAACCTGTCAGTGCTGCCGAACCGATTTGTATGTAGATCAGAAAGAGGCTTTACATGTAGTTTACCGGGCTATTTTAAATGACAGCATTCGCGATATGATGCATGTAGTTTCTGCTGACATGGGTAAAAATTTTTCTCAACCTAAACGTATTAGTGCTGATAACTGGATAATTAAAGGCTGTCCGCATACTGGTCCGAGTATGGCAAGCAATGAGATGGGTTTGCATTTTGCCTGGTATACGATGGGAAACGGACATGGCGTATTTTATGCAAATGCAGATCAGCAAGGACAATCATTTTCTGACAGAGAGAATATAAGTGCGCTTGCTTCTGCCAAACATCCGCAGATGGCCACCTTACCAGACAACCGCCTGGCCATTGTATGGGATGAGCGGGAGCAAACCGGTGAGGATAACACATTCCGGATTGGATTTCAGCTAAGAAGTAAGGAAGGAAAGCCTATTCACAGAAGCTTTATCCATGCAGATACCATAGTTACCACACACCCGGTATTAACAGTTTCGGACGAAGAACGTATTGTAGTGGCCTATACAAAGAAAGGGGAAAAACTAAACCAGGTGTATTACCAGGTTGTAACAGGTGAGATGTTAACCCAAATTAGTGGCTTGTAATTGATTAACTGTAAAAGTTAACAAGAGAAATTCCTTGATGTTACCCCAGAATAAATACAGCCTTATAATTTTCTAGATTATAAGGCTGTATGCAGAGGCCAGGGGACTCGAACCCCTAATACACTTTTGGGCGTACTACATCATTTCGAGTGATGCTCCTGATCCGGCCGGATGACCTCTAAACGGATTACAAATATCGCTGAAAATGATATAGCCTGCTACTAATTTGAAATGATTTATACTTTTACCTTCAGGCTGTATTCCTGTAGAAAATAGATTGATTTTTTTACCAGCTCCGGATCAACCTGGTTCACTTCTACTCCCTTACCAATCTTTGATAGCAGCATAATAGTAAGTTTGCCGCCTAAATGTTCACGGAATTCAGATAAACCTTTAATAACAGTTAGTGTCTGATTACTGTCTTTGGTTAACCAATACTCAGAAAATAAAGAGAATCCTATCTCTTCCAGCGTTTCTAAAATCTCATCTAGTTCATCTTTAGAAAGCAGACCAGTAAAATAGGAATACGTGCAATCCAGAGCAATTCCCATCGCTACTGCCTCTCCATGGCGAATGCTATACTCAGAAAGCTGCTCGAGTTTATGGGCCGACCAATGGCCAAAATCAAGCGGACGGGAAGAACCCATTTCAAAAGGATCGCCTCCGGCAATATGGTCCATGTGCATCTGGGCGCAGCGGTGAATCAGTACTTGCATAGCAGGCATATCCCGTGCAGCTAATGCTTTGGCATTTTTGCGAAGAAATTGCCAGAAATTCACATCCTTTATTAATGCCACTTTCACTGCTTCAGATATACCAGCCCGCCAGTCCCGGTCGTCAAGGGTAAGCAGAAAATCAAAGTCATTCAATACGGCAAACGGGGGAGCAAATGTGCCCAGGAAATTCTTTTTATGAAAAGCATTAATGCTGTTCTTTACCCCCACACCGGAATCGTTCTGAGACAGTACCGTAGTAGGAATACGGATAAGCCGGATTCCCCGGTGCGAAACAGCCGCTGCAAAACCTACCATATCCAGTAAGGCACCTCCGCCAATAGCCACTATATACGAATGCCGGTCTATTCCATAATCATTTACGGCTTGCTGTAATTGTTCTACCAACGCATAGTCATTTTTGCAGGCTTCTCCCCCGGGCATCACAATGGGTTCAGCAGCAAGCTTAAATGTATCTGTATGTTGCTGGGTGTAGGTAAATATCTCTTTTATTAATGACGGATGATATTTAGCTACTTCGCTGTCTATCACAAACAGCAATTTTCTAATGGCAGCGTTTACATCCTGGGAAAAAATACTTTTAAATAATGGATTATCTAGTTTAAACAGCCCATTTGTAAAATGAACTGTATACTGAAAAGGCACACTAAATTTCTGTTGTATGGGTTGCATCGATTGAAAAAGAATCAGTAAAAAATTTATACTGTCAGAACATCAAATGTACCATTAAAATTCTGTTTTTAAATAGCTTCTCTGGTAACTCATGCCTCTGTACTTGTAAGATTCCTATACTTTCTATCCGGGAATCAGTAAGACAGCATCCACAACAATAGTGCCTGTGTATTAGTGGTTGTATGCAATACATACGAACATCTGCTTAACACCATTATCCGGTTTGTGTATAACTTATATAAGTAACCGGCGATAATAAAAGGCTAAAAATTCTTTGTAGATTAAAAAGGGATAAACAAATAGCGCAAGCCCTTCAGCCTGCGCTATCAAAATATGTGATCTATAGTATTAAACCAAAACTACTTCATGGATATTGTCTGGCTTTTGGCAGGGGTTTGACCATTGTGGAAATAAATCCAGTTCAGGTTAAAGCTTCCGCCTGGCTGATTACCCTCTGCTTTAAATACTACATAGAGAGTATGTTTTCCACTGGTAGCATTTACAGGAGCAGCCATTTCGTACCATTTCATTTCGGCACTTGGCGAAACACTAGCGCTTGCAACTACATTTCCTTCCGGTTTATCCAGGCGCACTTCCACTGTTCCTGTGATCTTCATGGCATTATAGCTGAAGGTAAGTTTGCTTACATCTGTCAGATCCATGTTTTTGAAGGAAATATAAGAGTTGTTTGTCATACCGGTAACCAGAAACTCATCTCCGAATTTGGTTTTCTGGGCAGCTCTGGCTTCATCGTAGCTTTCAGCCTGCACCTTAGGATGGCGCAGAATCAACATTCCCCGGCTCATCAGCGGACCTACTTCTTTGCTGCCTTTGTCGGTATAATAGGCTGAAATTACATAAGAACCTTCTTCGCCTTTGCCCTGATGCTGGTTAGCTGTAAAAGAACCTACCGGCTCAATACTCTCTTTGGCTTGCTTCTCATCAGCCAGCGTAAGGATATAGCTTACCATTTCTTTGGTAACATCCAGAGATAATTGTGGGTGGGCACTCATCATATTTTCGCCCCATACGCCATTTCCTCCACTAATTACCTTCCTGGCCAGACGGTCTGCTGCACTCTTATCTTCTTTGTATTTTTTTGCTACATCCCGGTAAGCCGGTCCAATAGATTTCTTATCAATAGAATGGCATGCTTTACAATCGCTCTTATTGATCAGTTCCAGGCCGGGATGTGTACTGGCAGGTTCTGTTTCTGCATCTTTGGTCTGATGGCCCAATACCTGAACCATATCCTGGCCCTGTGGCAGGTAATCAAGGTATACTTTAATACGGGAAGCATCAATATTACCAGCTTTCATGCTGCCATCTTCTTTATCGGTTACATCTACGGTATAATTCACGGGCGCATTGTCCCAGAAGAAAGTAGAGTTACCACCAGTATTTACGGCAATAATTGGCATACTATTGCCAGCTTTTACTTCAATGGTAGAAACAGTGCTTTTGCCTTTGGCATCGGTTACCGTAAGCGTTGCATTATACACACCAGGCTTTTCAAACGTGAATTCAGGGTTAGGATCATTCGAATTAATCCGCTGATCGATAAAACGCCAGTCGTAGGATAATTGATCTCCATCCAGATCGTGGGTACCTTCACTGGAAAATTTTACCTTCAAGGGAGCAGCGCCTACGTTATTATCAGCCTTAGCCAAAACTACAGGTGCCCGGTTCCCTTGTACATATTGAATTTTTATCAGTTTAGCATCATCATTGGCCGCAAACCAGTTGGTTCCATATTCAATTATATATAAAGTTCCGTCTTTGCCAAATTCCATATCACTGGGTTTCTCCATTTTGATATGTGAAGCTACTGGCTCCATATGGTCAAAATCGCCGTTGTCTTTCAAGGTAACTGCCTGTATCCATCCTCTCATCCATTCATAAATCAGCAGTTTGCCATCATAATATTTGGGGAATTTCACCTGGGAATCAGCACTGAAATCATCGTAATAATAGGTAGGACCAGCCATAGCTGAACGTCCGCCTTTGCCTACTTCCGGAAACTCGGCTGATTCGGCATAGGGGTAAAAGATAAAGGCTTTTTGTGCCGGAGGCAGATCCTGCAAACCAGTGTTATTAGGAGAAGTATTTTTAGGTGCTTTCGGGTCATGCGGTGCCCCAATCTGGTTTGCAGCAAAATTAACCTTATTATATGCTTTATTATCCCCTACAAAATACGGCCATCCGAAAAATCCGGGTTTACGTGCCTGGTTTACTTCATCATGCCCACGAGGACCTTGCAGACTGTCTTTGCCCGCATCCGGACCTACATCACCCCAATATAAGTAATACTGCTTATGGTCAATGGCGATACGATAGGGGTTACGCATACCCATCGCATAAATTTCTGGTTTCCCTTTAGAACCATCTTTCGGAAACAAATTGCCATCCGGAACAGTATATCCGCCATTTTTTTCCGGATGAATCCGCAGGATTTTACCCCGTAGGTCATTCATATTGGCAGAAGATTTCTGAGCATCCCAGGCACTTCTACCCGGACGTTCGTCTACCGGAGAATATCCATCCGATGCGAAAGGATTGGTATTATCACCAGCGGATATAAACAGATTTCCATCTCTATCAAAAGCAAGTGACCCACCTGAGTGGCAGCATTCATCCCGCTGGGTAGGAATGGCGATGATTAATTGTTCAGAAGCCAGATTCACTTTATTGTCTTTGGTAAGCGTAAATCTGGAGATATTTTGTTTAGGCACACTGCCAACCGGAGAATAGAACAAATAGATCTGACGATTACGGTCGAAGCCGGGATCTAAAGTAATACCCAGCAATCCATCCTCGGCCTCTTTGCCCCCGTTGTATTTGGTATTTACCGGAATGTCTCCGACTACAGAAGTTTGACCGGTTTTGGGATCATACATTTTAACTTTGCCTTTTCTTTCCACAAAAAATACCCTGTCATCGCTGGTTACAGCCAGTTCCATAGGTTCATCCAGTTTAAAAGCCAGTTCGGTTTTAACAAAGCGGTTTTGTTCTGGTACACTTTCCGTTTTAGCCAAGGTGAAGTTTACCGGCTTGCTTCCCCCCATTGCATATTTGAGCCCGCCCAGGAGATGTTTGAGAAACTGAGCATCTTTATAGCTCTCGTCCGTATGGCCGCCAGCCGTATAGAAAGCACGTCCGCCATCATAGTCATGATACCAGGCAAAAGGATGTTTATCGCCATTCTTTCCGCCTTTATATGTTTTTTCATCCAGCCAGGCGAGTACTTTTACATCCGGATTCAGAGATTTGAAATTATACCATTCATCAAAACGTTTCCAGTCTTTGGGTAAACCTTCGGTAGACGGATGATTTTGATCAGCCACATGAATAACTGCTTCCTGCTGCTCTGGATGGCTATCAAAATAAGCGCCTACTAGTTTATTATACCAGGGCCAGTTGTATTCGGTATCAGTAGCGGAGTGAACGCCTACAAAGCCACCTCCAGCCTGAATATAGCGCTCAAAATTAGATTGCTGCACATAATCCAGTACATCCTGGGTAGTATTCAGAAATACTACCGCACTATATTGTTTAAGGTTGGCTTCAGTAAATTTGGAGGCATCTTCGGTGGTATCCACTTTAAAGCCATTTTCTGTACCCAGTTTCATGAGTGCAGCCGCACCAGCTTCAATGGAAGCATGCCTGAAACCTGTAGTTTTGGAGAAAACCAGAATTCTGGGATCTCCTTTCTCTTCCTTATGGCAGGAAGAAAAGCCTACAGCCACTAAAAACGCCAGTAAAGGTATATAAAGGCTTTTTGTAAGTAACTTTATTTTTGAAGGGTGCATATGTAAAATGTAATTGAAGAATTTGGTTAAAAGGCTTATTAAAAAAATGGCAATATGCCTTAAAGATACGAGTAAAATCTAAGAATTCTTAAATTATATATAACATTTATCCCATAAAACTGCCTAATTATATCTGTATCTATAGGCTGCTAGCAGTTGGCAAAATAGCATACTATGTACCGATCCTAAGGTCTTTTCTTCGCTTTTACTTCCACTCCTATTTATAACAAAATGATTTAAAAAAAATAACTAAACAATTAGTTGCAAAACTAAATTATTAGTTTTAATTTTATTTTACTCAAACACAAAACCAGTATTCATATTTATAATTAGAATTAAATAGCAACCAACATATTCCTTTCTATGAACATAAAAGAACTCACCAAAGCGGAAGAACAGGTTATGCAGATACTCTGGAAACTGGGTAAAGGCGTAGTAAATGATATTCTCCAGCAAATGCCTGAGCCCAAACCGGCTTACAATACGGTGTCTACTATTGTCCGGATTCTGGAGAAAAAAGGTTTTGTAGGGTACCGGGCTTACGGCAAAACCCATGAATATTATCCGCTGATCGAAAAGAAAGCTTATACACATTTCTACTTTAAGAATTTTCTGGGAAGTTATTTTGGCGGTTCGTTCACCAGTCTGGTTTCTTTTTTTGCCAAAGAAGATAACCTGGATGTTCAGGAACTGGAAGAAATGTTAAAGCATATCCAGCAAAATCCGGATACTAAAAATCCTTCGGCCGATGAAAACCCTCCTGCTTAATTATCTGCTGGAAGCCAGTATTTGCCTGGCTGTATTCTATGCATTCTATTATCTGGTATTGCGGAGAGAGCGTTTCTTTGCTTATAACCGGATATTTATTCTTTTCGCAGTACTGTTTTCGCTGCTGATTCCTGTAATGGAGATTCCTTTGAGCCGGCAAGCTATCTATTTGTCTCAGCAGCCAGATATTGATAGATATATAGCCTTTATTCCTTTTAAAGAGAACCTGGCTACACCAGTAATCATACAAACTACGGAAGTAAGCACACTCAGCTTCCGGGACTTTGTATTTTATGGCTATAGTATGGTTGTCTTATTCCTGCTGGGACGACTTTTTTTTCAAATAATGTATTTGTACAGAATGGCAGGAAAAAGCGGCAAGAAAAAAGTTGGGTATACATTAATTCCTACGATGGGGAAACTGCCGACCTTTTCATTTTTCCACTGGATATTCTGGAATAATACCCAGGCTCTTTCTGCAACTGAAGAAAATCTGATTCTTCAGCATGAACTGGTGCATATCCGGCAAAAACATTCCTGGGAGACTATGTTACTGGAATTGCTAAAAATTATTTTCTGGTTGAATCCTGCTATTTATCTGTTAAAACAGGCTATGCAGGAAGTACATGAATACCTGGCCGACCAGCAAGTACTTCAAAACACTGCCAGCAGTGCATATATCCAACTGTTAGTTAAGCAGCAACTACATCTATTCAATTTTTCATTTACACACTCCTTCAACCGGTCACAACTCAATAAACGCATTGCTATGATACAATCTGTCCGAAACTCTGCAAAACCAGCTGTATGGAAATTGGCTTTTGCACTACCCATCTTGGCTACACTGCTATTTATGTATTCCTGCAAAACAAGTGAAATTACAGAGCCCAAGCCGACTGCTCTTGCAAATGCAAAAGGGGTATACCGCTTAGGTGAGGTAGTAGTGGTAGGCTACTACTCAAATAAACCGGATATAAAAGAAATTCAATTGGATGAAACCATAACCGGCTACGGAACCTCTGAGAAAAAACCAGTTATAGAAGTGTATAACCAGGCAGAGATAATGCCAGAACCAGTTAATGGGATGAGCAGTTTCCAGCACTATATACGCCAGAATATACAACATCTGCTACGGGCAAACAAAACAGTGCAGGGAAGAGTATGGGTGCAGTTCACAGTCAATACAGATGGAAGCCTCAGTGATATTTCGGTGGTAAAAAGCCCGGACGCCTCTTATAATGAAGAAATCATTGCAGTAATTAAAAATGCTCCTGCCTGGAAATCTGGAAAACAGAATGGAGAATCGGTAGCAGTACGGAAAACAGTACCTATTTCTTTCGGAACTTCTAATGCTGAAACTTCACTTACTCAAGCCACACTTATATCTGAAACACATACTGAAAGCCAGCCTGCTCCTATAGAAGGCCTGGAAGCCTTTTATAAGAAAATAGGCAAAACTGTAAGGTATCCTGGAGCACCCAGAAGAGATTTTATAGAAGGACAGGTATGGGTACAATTTACGGTAAACATTGATGGCAGCCTTTCCCAGATCGAAATAGCGGAATCTTTGCATCCTGAATTAGACCAGGAAGTAGTCAGGGTAGTTTCTGAAGCTGGCTTATCCTGGAAACCAGCAATGCTTAACGGGCAAGCACAAGCCAGTAAAGTATTATTTCCTGTTTCATTTAAGCTTGGCGCTTGATAAACAAAGCCAGCGCTCCATAAAACGATATAATCAACCTAAATCTAAGCCTTAGTCATGATTAATCAATTTTTCTCTTACCTGCTGGAAGCCAGCATTTGCATGGCTATATTTTACCTGTTTTTCCGGCTATTATTGTGGAAAGAAGTTTTCTTTGTCTGGAACCGAATGTACATTCTGGGAACACTGGCGCTTTCATTGATTATCCCAGCCATTAATATTCCCCTACAAACTACGCAAGGCATAGCCCTTCAAGAGGTATTTGTTATTCAACTGCAAGGTACTACTGTAACTTCATCCGGCGGAACTTATTCATTCAGCTGGCAGGAATGGATATTGTATATTTACCTATCTATTAGTTTGCTGTTACTTGGCAAGCTGGCTTTTCAGATCACAAAACTATGGTATTATTCCAGAAATTTCAGCGCCAGCCGGGCTACCAACTACAAGCTCATCCTTACCGAAGGAAAACTGCCTACCTTTTCGTTTTTTAAGCTATTCTTCTGGGACAACAGCCAGGATATTTCTGAAACCGATAAGGCGCAGATCCTGAAACACGAACTTACCCACATCCGGCAATGGCACTCCGCAGATATTTTGTTTGTAGAGATTGTAAAAGCCTTTTTCTGGTTTCATCCAGCTGTGTATTTATTCAAACAATCTGTTCAGCAGGTACATGAATACTTAGCCGATGCCGCTGTCGTACAGCAATATCCTGCCGGAAATTATATTCAACTGCTGGTTTCACAAACTTTACATACCCAATCTATATCTATAAGTACGTCTTTTCATCAACCTCCCATCAAAAACAGAATCTATATGTTACAAAAACTCAAACAAGCCAGGCCAGCTTTCTGGAAGATTGCGCTTAGCTTACCTATTATTGTTGCGCTGGTATTTGTGTATTCATGTCAGAAAAGTGATTTATCTGATCTGCAGGTGGATAAAAATATAACCAGTACTAAATCACAGCTAACCATAGAGGAAATACTTGAAAAGTACCGTTCAAAATATCCAAATATTACTGTAGGTGACATCAATATGTTCAAAAATCCTGATGGTACGTCCAATCCAAGATTAACAATCAAAAATGTAGATAATATTACTGATAAACTGAAAATAGAGGAAGAAATATCTCAGGCAGCCCAGGCCTTTTTAGCTAGTCAATTAGCAGTATCTCCTCCGCCTACAGCCCCAAATGCTCCAGATGCTCCTTTAGCGGAAGAAATATTTCAGGAAGTAGATGAGCAACCAACTCCGGTTAGAGGATATGATACCTTCTTCAAATACATCAGCGAAAATATTAGTTATCCACAAGAGGCTAGGTTAAAAGGCATTGAAGGAAAAGTATTTGTGCAGTTTGTGGTACACAATGATGGCAGCATAAGAAATGTGCAGGTATTGAAAGGTATCGGAAGTGGATGTGATGCGGAAGCAGTGAAAGTGATCACCAATGCACCCAAATGGAATCCAGGTATGAAAAATGGGCAGCCAGTAAATGTACGCATGGCAGTGCCGATTGCTTTTAAGCTGAATTGAAATACTATCTGAATCAGGAATGTATAGCTACTTAAACTAATCTGAATATGAGAGTAAAGTATCTATTTCTATGCATTGTTTTTCTGAGTTTAGCTGGCTGTACAAAGAAAACTTCTTTTCCTGCCGCATATAATAACCTGCCTTTAACTCAAAAGGGCAGGTTACTTACCGCACATACCTGGAAAGAAATGTCGGTAGAAGTACATAAATTTATTAAAGGAGATACCATCCAATACGACATTACCAAACAATTTGCCTCCGTTGACCGGGATGATTATACCGTGTTTTATCCGGATGGTACTTTTCTGTTTGAAGAAGGAAAATCTAAGTTCACCAGCAACAGCGCCCAGAAATACCAGAGAGGAACCTGGCAACTGCAGGAAAAAGAAGCTGTACTAAGCCTTACTTTCAATCAGTCTACAGACCATTATGCTATACTGGCCTTAACTCCTTTCAAAATGGTGCTGAGCCTGGCAGTACAAACGGAAGATGCCAGTTACAAATATACCCTCACCTACACCCCGGAGATTGAAAATAATATAGAAGCAAGCCTTTTGGATGTTCCTGTTTATACAGAAGTAGAAATTGCCCCACAATATCCTGGTGGAATCGAAGCTTTAGGTCAAATGATACGCAGGAAGCAGAAGTATCCGCTGGAAGCCAGAAAAAAAGGGATTGAAGGGAAAGTGCTGGTCGAATTTATAATCCACGAAGATGGAAAACCTGGTAGTTTTGCAGTGGTACAATCTTTAGGATATGGCTGCGACGAAGCGGCGGTGCAAACCCTGCAAATGATGCCTTCCTGGAAACCTGGCAAGCAAAAAGGGAAACCGGTAAACGTACGGATGTCTGTGCCGATCGCTTTTAAGCTGAATTAAGCTACCGGAAGGTTTTGATACCCATACATAGGAAATTGCTGATAAGTGAAAACACTCCACACTAAAGTTAAATTGTATGAGAACCTATGCTATTGTCTGGATGCTGCTGGCGTATGCACAAGCTTTCGCACAATCTCCCACTGTGTTGCTGTCTGAAAATGGTATTGAAAACGCTTATCCTCGTTTATCAAAGGATGGGAAACGTATTTTGTACCAGTCGAACCGTACTGGCACATGGCAGTTATATGTGATGACTGTTGCCGATAAGTCTCAACAAAGGCTTACTAACGATACTTTTAATAACAATTTCCCCGACTGGAGTGCCGATAATGAATGGATTGCTTTTGTAAGTGACCGGGATGGCAATGAAGAAATTTACCTGATGAAGCCAGATGGGACCAGTTTGAAAAGATTGACGCAGGATACATCCAGAGATATTCATCCTTACTTTAGTCCGGATAGAAAATACTTGTTATTCAACTCAGACCGGGAAGGTCCTTCTTTAGACATATACCGTTATACGCTGGAAACCGGCCAGACCGAACGGCTCATTCACTCATCCGACGAAGAAACCTGTGCCCGGTATTCCCCTGACATGAAAACCCTGGTATTGCTGAAAAACAACCAGCTCTCCGACGATATTTTTCTGGTAGATGCCAGTTCTAAAGCACTTACAAACCTCAGTAACACACCGAATGTATACCACGGATGGCCGGTGTTCAGCGCCGATGGGCAATGGATCTATTATTCTTCCATGGAAAAGGGAACATACTCCATTTATAGGATTAAACCAGATGGCACGGCCAAACAACAATTAACAAAGACAAAGTCAGGAGAAGAACATGCCAGGGTAAGTTTGTCAGCGGAGGCAAAGCTTATGGTATACAATATTAAACAACGCAAAACCATTTCCATTGTTTCCCAAAGTCTGGAAAATATACCCAAATTGTAATTTTTACTTATAGCAATCTTTCGATCTGAATCTACTTTAAGAGGTATAAACAATCCACATGTCCAAAACACTGCTAACAGTTATTCTTCTTCTCTTGTCAATTTATCTGCCAGCACAGCAAGTAGCAGATACTTTATTTAATCCGATTATACCCAATCCTGCATATTCACAAGGGCAAGGTCCGGTTATACTTATAGATGAAGCACACCAGAATTTTCACACAGCCAATGGCCGTTTTAAGCCTTTTGCTTCTTTTTTAGAACGGGATGGGTATACGATAAAATCTTTATCACAAGCGTTTTCACCGCAAACACTGGCCCAGGGAAAAATACTCGTCATTGCCAACTCCTTACATCCAGATAATCAAACCCAATGGAAATTGCCTACTCCTTCCGCTTTTACAGAGGAAGAAATAACAGCCGTAACAGAATGGGTAAATAATGGAGGTTCGCTATTTCTGATCGCCGACCATATGCCGTTTCCTGGCGCGGCTGAAAAGCTGGCTGCATCCTTTGGAATAAAATTTTACAATGGATTTGCTATGCAAAAGAGAAATCATGGCAAAGATATTTTCACTAATAAGAATGGCTTACAATCCTGTGCTTTAACGCTTGGCAGAAATGAATCGGAAAAGGTTTCTTCTCTACAATCTTTTACCGGGCAGGCTTTTCAAATCCCGACAACAGCGCAAGCAGTAGTTATCCTTAATGACGAGTATCAGATTCTGATGCCCCAAATGGCCTGGGAATTTACCAAAGAAACACCCGTTATTCCGGCGAGCAACTTTGTACAAGGCGCTTATATGCCTTTTGGAGGAGGAAGAATCGTTGTATTCGGAGAAGCAGCCATGTTTACAGCCCAGCTCGCTGGGGGCAAAAATAAAGTGGGAATGAACGCTTCTTCAGCCAAGCAAAACGCTCAATTTCTGTTAAACGCCATTCACTGGCTGGATGCAATTATTGAGTAAATCTGATTATTTATTCAGGTTGCTATGGCTCCCGGCTGGAATAAAACATGGCAGAGCTTAATACCTAAATCAATATAATAATGGGTTAACTGTATCTTTTGTGTGAGAGGCTTACAGCCATGCGCTTGTAAGATTCATCTCTATATGTTATAAAAATGAATACTTACAAAACGGCTGTCTGTAACAAAAAGAACGGACGTAAGGCCAAAACTGGATACTTTTTTAGCAAATACGATACAAACCGTAGAAAATGAGGTCATTCTCTTATTAAATGCTCTTCTATCCTGCTGCATTCCCCAAATTCATTACTAGCTTATAATTATTGCCAATAACGATTTTTCTAAGACTCTGGCAGGCTATAATTTCAAAAGAAATTTCATAACAGATATTAGCTCTACATTTACCTGCTCCAAATTCAGGTAAATCCTTTTTGGCGCTACTATTTTTTATCATGTTAAAATAAACAACAGGTGTTCATTATAAAATAGTATGAAAAGCAATTTACTTTCATTTCGGGTAGTTAAATCCACTACCTTAGAAAACCTCAAACTGATTATTGAGCAAAGAGAATCAGAAATTAAATCTGCTACTGATTTTATCAAGGAAATCGAAAAGGGGAATCTGGAATTTACCTATTCACAAACTGATTCTGCTCAATCAAATGGCCTGGCGGTATCGTTGCTGAGTATGCGTGACCAGATGAAAAAGGTAGCAGAAGATGAAAAAGAAAGAAAATGGGTAACCGAAGGGCTTGCCAGGTTTGTAGAAATCCTCAGGTCTAATACCAACGAAAATCAATCACTGGCCGACGATATCATCAGCCATCTGGTAAAATACATGAATGCCAACCAGGGTGGCCTGTTTATAGTGAACGAAGACGACCAGGATAATCCTTATTTAGAGCTGGTAGCCTGTTATGCTTATGACAGAAAAAAATTTGTTGATAAAAAAATCTCCATTGGCCAGGGACTAGCAGGACAGGCATATCTGGAAAAGGATACCATTTATATGACTGCCGTTCCGGATGATTATGTACAAATTACATCTGGCTTAGGAAATGCCTTGCCCAGGAATATACTGATTGTTCCGCTTAAACTAAATGATCAGGTTTTTGGCATAGTAGAGCTGGCTTCTTTCCATTCTATTAAGAAATACCAGATTGAATTTGTAGAGAAACTGGGCGAAAGTATAGCCTCTGCTATTTCCAGTGTAAAAATAAACGATAAAACCCGCAAACTGCTGGAAGAATCCCAACTGCAGACAGAAAGCATGCGCTCGCAGGAAGAAGAAATGCGCCAGAACATGGAGGAACTTTCTGCTACCCAGGAAGAAATGCAGCGGATTGTAAGGCAATCGCAGGAAAAAGAACTGTACCTGAATGAATTAATCAACTCTATAAATGATACTATTCTAACGATTGATTTGAGTTATAAAATAGTTAGCTGGAACAAAGCCTTAGAAAGAAACTATAATATAACCGTACATAAAGGATTCGATGCCTTACATCTCTATCCCCAGGAGGGAAAATCACAAGCCAAAGCTGCTTTCGGGCGTGCATTGGCCGGAGAAACTTTTCAGGTGACAGAGACTTATAATCTGGAGGGAGGCGAAGAAAATGAGTTATACATTGCGGCTGCGTATAGCCCCTTAAAAGATACCTCGGGTGAAATAATCGGAGCGCTCCTTATTTCGAAGAACATAACGCCAACGATGGCTGCCCAGAAAAAAGCAGAACGTTTATTAGTGGAGACCCAGCGGCAGACAGAAGAACTTTCTTCTACCCAGGAAGTGATGAAAGGCATAATGGATGAGGTGCAGGGCAAAGAGCGTTTCATGAATGAAATCATGAATGCGACCAAGGACCGGATATTTACGATAGATAAAACGTACAAAATTATAATCTGTAACCAGACCACTAAAGAAGCCTATCAGCAGATGGGGGTTACGCTGGAAAAAGGATATGATATTCTAAGTTTATTTAATCCGGAGCAGAAAGCAACGTATAAGAGCTATTACGACCGGGCTTTGGGAGGTGAGTATTTTGAAATTACACAAAAATACCTTTTTGGAGAGGTTGAGCAATATTTCTCTACTATTTATAGCCCCCTTCGTAACACTGAGGGCGAGATTATTGGCGCTGCTGCTTTTGGAAAGGATATTACTGAAACCATACTTGCCAAAAATCAGGCAGACCAACTGGCCAAGGAAAATCAGTTTCAGAACGAAGAATTAAAAGCACAGCAAGAAGAACTTCATCAGAATCTGGAAGAGCTTTCTACCACCCAGGAAGAGATGAACAGAAGGCAGGAAGAGTTAACCCATTTGCTGCAAAGATTTAATCTGGTTGTAAAAACTACTACCGAAGGCTTGTGGGATATGATTGTTCCCAGTAGCATGCAATTTAATGATGATACTCCATTCTGGTGGGCAGACAAGTTCAGGCAGATGGTAGGCTATTCCAATGAAACCGATTTTCCGAATCGTCTGGATTCATGGGCAAATTTGTTGCATCCCGATCATAAAGAATACACGCTGGCTGCTTTCAACGCTCACCTGATAGATTTTTCAGGTAACACTCCTTATGATGTAGAATATCAACTCAAATTAAAGAATGGTCAGTATAGATGGTTCAGGGCGGTAGGTAATACATTAAGGGATGAACAAGGCAAGCCTTTACGGATAGCCGGCACCTTGATCGATATTCAGGCCTTAAAAGATTTGAATGCCTTTCAGTTAGAGTTAGAAGAAAAAGTAAAAGAAAGAACCCATGAATTGCAGGCGCAAGAAGAAGAGTTACGCCAGAACATGGAGGAACTTTCTGCTACCCAGGAAGAGATACAGCGGGTATTATTAGAATCGCAGGAGAAAGAAGCCTATCTGCGTGAAGTAATTAATGCCATGCCTGATGTGATCTATACGGTAGACTGCGATTACAAAGTTATTACCTGGAATGAAGTATTAGAAAAAAGCTATAATCTGAAGGTAGAAAAAGGCTTTAATATTTTGCATTTGTATGAGGAGTATCAGCGTCCGGGAATAAAAAGCAAGTATGACAGAGCTATAGCAGGAGAAGGTTTTCAGGAAAATGAAACCTATGACCTGGGAGCAGGCAACGAATTACACATTACAGCTACGTATAGCCCGCTAAAAAATAATGCCGGCCAGGTAACAGGTGTATTGTTTATTTCAAGAAATGTAACGCAATCTGTTGCTGCCCATAAGAAAACAGAAAAACTGTTAGCAGAAGTACAGTCTAAAGAAGATATGCTCAATAATCTGATCAATATCACAGACGATTCGATTGTGGCACTCGACAAAGCGTATAAGATTATTTGCTGTAACCAGGTTTTAAGAGACACCTATCTTCAATACAACATCAAAGTAGATATAGGATTTGATATGATGCTTTTAATTCCTGAGCAGGAAAAAGCGTTATATAAATCCTATTTTGACCGGGCATTAGCCGGAGAAACTGTGGAAGTATCCAATCATTTCAAAAATGGGGAAATAGATTCCTATGTTAACCTTACCTACAGCCCCTGAAAGATGGTAGTGGCGAGATCATAGGTATAGCTATATTGAGTAAGACCGTAACACAGGCTATAGTAGACCAGAAGCAAGCAGAGAAATTACTTGTAGAAGCTCAGCAAAAAGCGGAAGAACTGAAATCTCAGGAAACACAAATGCAGCAACATATACATGCTCTGGCATCTGCACAAAAAGAGTTAGCACAAAAAGATAAAGAAATACAGGCGATAAAACGCATCGAAAAAGAAAGAATGGAGAATCATTTCAAGGCACAGATTAAAAAAGCCAGTGAGAAAGAAGCAGAACTGCTGAAAAAAATCTCACATCTGGAAATCGAACTCAAAAAATCCAGAAGATAAATTATGATTTTGTCCTTTAAACAGAAAAGCCAGCAATCAGAGCTGGCTTTTCTGTTTAAACTTTTCTCTGCTATAAGCATATTTAGCTTGTGCCATCCGAAGTATCAGGCAGAATGAATAACCTTTATCTTACTCTCCAGAAAACTTAATACATCAGCATTTAATAATTTCTTGCCTATCTCTATTCCTTCCGATCTGTCATTCGTCTCTATGGTAAGGCCTTTGTCAGTTAATTGCAATTCCTGGATTTGTGAATAATTCAGCAATTTTCTCGCTGTTTTGATTCCTTCCTGATCGAAAAGAAAGTAAGCCTCTCCCCCTCTGGATATAATAATCCAAAGTAATGAAGTAATATAAAAAGTGACTGAAACTGAAACTGCATCTTGTTTTAAAAGGAAAACAAAATTTATGGCGAGCATACCTAAAACAATAGCGTAGTTCAGTATCGTTTTATGTAGATCTTTTAAAAAGAAAATGGCTTTGGCTCTCTTTTTTTCCTCATGGATACGTTCCACTATGCCTTCCATCAGATAAAAACCTGCCACTACATACAGCAACCAGGCTATTTCTATCTGGATAGCCAGCACAACCATTAAGAAAGTCGCCACAAAGAATAGTATCCTGAATTCTTTCATAAAACCGGCTTAAAAAGCATTATGCCTCGTATAGTAATGGAAAAAAATCGCCCTGCATCTTCTGCCCTTTGTGAATAGCCGGTACGCCAGCCAGTAATTCCTGATCAGAATCTGAAATCACGCCGTCTTTAAACACATTGATCACAAAGGCTCTTCTGGGGCGGTCGGTTTTATTTTCGTAGGAACCATGTACCATTAGCGGATGGTGAAAAGTGCCATATCCTTTTTTCAACTCAATAGCTACCGGTTTAAATTGTGCTTTTTGTTCTTCGGAAAGAAAACGCTGAATGCCATTCATATCTCCGGCCAGTTCCGGCATATCCAGCAAGTTCCATTTGTGGCTACCAGGAATATAATATAAACAGCCATTCTGTATATCTGCATCATCCAGGGCCGTCCAGCAGGTAAGATGCGACATGGGTTTAGTGCGGGTCCAATATGAATAATCCTGGTGCCAGGCCACTACACCTCCATGTTTTGCCGGTTTGCAAAACAGCTGGTCGTGCCAGAAACGTACCGAGCCACCCAGCAACTGGCTGGCTGCCATCACAAAAGCCGGATTCCAGAGTACATCATGAAACCCAGGCGTAATGCGCCAGGCACCTAGTGCATGAAACAGTACGGCATTCGGATCACTTGATTCGTTGGAATGGTACTCATAAAATAATTCATTCCCCGGATAATTCGGATCAAACAGCCAACTCAACTCATTCCGTAGTACTTCAATCTGCTCATCCGTAAGTAATTTGATTCCTGCCAGATAGCCATTTTCATGAAAAAAATTAATTTGTTCCTGCGAAATTCTGTAAGCTTCCCATTCCTGCCCGGTTTTCGGCTTCCGGAATAGATCGCTGATCAAGCCCTGAACTTTGGAAAGGTCTTTTACTTTGGAGGGTGTAGTATGCATAATTGATTCAGAAGATTGAAAGATTTAGAAATTAATAATTCTGTTGGTAGAGTTGTCACAATTTCTTTAAGGAAACTACATTTCTGCGCCTCCTTTTAAAGAGAATATATATGCTGATGACCACCTTTCCCTGTTCTCTATAACTCCTAAACTAATAATAAATTTCTGCTATTTTTCTGCACAAAACAAATATTATTCTCAGCAAAATGGGGAAATTGAGAGGCGAATGTATCCAATATGGAGCGACATCGTACACGAATGCATGGATCAAACACAACAACCTAAGCACCTCTGGTGGCAAAAAGGAATTATCTACCAGATTTATCCCCGTTCTTTTATGGACAGCAATGCCGACGGGGTGGGCGATATTCAGGGAATTATTACCAAACTCGATTATTTGCAATGGCTTGGCATACAGGCTATCTGGGTTTCTCCGGTGTACCCTTCTCCCATGGCTGATTTCGGATACGATATTGCCGATTATACCGGCATTCATCCCTTGTTTGGCTCCCTTAAAGATTTTGACGCCTTGCTGAAACAGGTACATGGCAGAGGGATGAAACTCATTCTGGATCTGGTTCCCAATCATAGTTCCGATCAGCACCCCTGGTTTCTGGAATCACGTTCTTCCAGAGATAATCCCAAACGTGACTGGTATTTGTGGCACGATCCGGGTAAAGATGGTGGTCCGCCCAATAACTGGCTGAGCGTATTTGGCGGCAGCGGATGGGAATGGGATGAAACTACCAGCCAGTATTATTACCATGCCTTTCTGAAAGAACAACCAGACTTAAACTGGCGCAATCCGGAGGTGCAGCAAGCCATGCTGGATGCGATGCGTTTCTGGATGGATAGGGGTGTAGATGGTTTCCGGGTTGATGTGATGTGGCATATGGTTAAGGATAACCAGTGGCGGAATAATCCACCTAATCCAGATTATAAGCCCCATATGGCTACCTACGAAAAACTGACTCCTGCGTATTCTACCGACCAGCCTGAAGTACATGAGATTGTAGGCATGATGCGCCGCCTGATGGATGAGTATGAAGACCGGTTAATCATCGGAGAAATTTATCTGCCTATACACAAACTGGTTACCTATTATGGCATTAATAATCAGGGGGCTCACCTGCCTTTCAACTTCCAGTTGATTGCACTTCCCTGGAATGCCCGCCAGATTTCCTCAACTATAGACCAGTATGAAGGTGCATTGCCCGCAAATGGATGGCCTAACTGGGTATTAGGCAACCATGACCAATCACGTATTGCAAGCCGGGTAGGCAAATCTCAGGCCAGGGTGGCAGCTATGCTATTGCTTACGCTTAGGGGAACACCCACTATCTATTATGGCGACGAAATTGGCATGCACGATGTAGCCATTCCGGAGGAAGAAGTACAAGATCCACAAGGATTAAACATGCCTGGATTAAATTTAAGCCGTGACCCTTTCCGTACTCCTATGCAATGGGATGATAGCCTGAATGCCGCATTTACTACCGGAAAACCCTGGCTTCGGCTGGCAGAGGATTACAAGCGCAATAACGTGCAGGCGCAGAAAGATGACGCTGAATCTATGCTGACCTTATACCGCCGGTTGATTGAATTACGTAATACGGAACCGGCTTTACACATTGGCAATTATATCCCGGTTTATACAGAAAATGATTTGCTGGCATTTATCCGGGAAGCCGACAAGCGTTTTCTGGTTGTGTTGAATCTGAGCCATGCCCCCGGATATTTTACCCCAACTGATGTTGAAATTCATGGCCGTATTCTACTCAGTACCTGTGCTGACCGCCAGTTGAATGAGGTACAGGGAAAAATCACTTTAAACGGTGATGAAGGCCTACTGATTGAGTTATTTTAATAACGGTAAATAAAAACAAGGCTAGTTAGATCGAATAAGCTTCATAAACTCACTTCTAACCTTTTTATCATTTTACAAGTATAAAATGCGACAAAACAAGCGATTAATTTAAGAATCCTTAGCTATACATGAAAGTCGGCACGGAATATCTGGGAGATGGGAAATGCTCATTTACAGTGTGGGCACCTGAAAAAAATACTGCTACAGTACATATTGTCTCTCCAAAAGAACAGTTTCTGGAGATGAACAAAACGAAGGAAGGCTATTTTCAACTGACAGTTGAAAATATTTATCCTGGGGCAACCTATTTCTATCGCCTCGATTCCGGTCAGGATCTCCCTGACCCGGCTTCTCATTTTCAACCAGAAGGTGTACATGGCCCTTCTCAGGTGATTGACCATTCAAACTACCAGTGGAAAGATAAGGTCTGGAAAGGAATTGAGTCGAAAGACATGATTCTCTATGAGATGCACTTGGGTACCTTCACACCGGAAGGCACATTTAATTCTATGATTGACCGTTTGGCTGATCTGGCGGATACTGGTATAAATGCCATTGAAATTATGCCTATTTCGCAGTTCCCTGGTAACCGCAACTGGGGCTATGATGGGGTTCATCCCTATTCCGTTCAAAATTCTTATGGCACTCCCGATGACCTTCGGCAACTGGTAGATGCTTGTCATGCCCATGGAATTGCCGTAATTCTGGATATGGTGTATAACCATCTTGGTCCGGAAGGAAATTATTTTGGTTTATTCGGGCCATATTTCACCGATGCCTACAAAACCCCTGGGGTTCGGCTATCAATTTTGACGGTGACTACTCGGATGGCGTACGGGATTTCTTTGCAGAAAATGCTTTGTTCTGGCTTTCTGCCTACCACCTGGATGGCCTGCGTCTGGATGCCATTCATACCGTGTACGACAATGGAGCTATCCATTTCTGGGAATATACTTCAGAAAAGGTAAAGGAATTGTCCAGAAAAACAGGTCGCACTATACACCTGATTGCAGAGAGCGATCTGAACAGCCCAAAAGTGATTAATAGTCCGAAAATGGGAGGATTTGGCTTTGATGCCCAGTGGCTCGACGATTTTCACCATGCTTTATATGTGCTGCTCGATAAAAAAGGGCAACAGTATTTTTCCGACTTTGGAGCAATGGAGCAATTATGCAAAGCGATTGAGAAAGGATTTGTGCTTAGCGGTGAATATGTACAGTTCCGCAAACGAAAATATGGCCGTTCTTCGGAAGGAATTCCTGGCGATAAATTCATTGTGTTTTCGCAAAACCACGACCAGATTGGCAACCGTATGCTGGGTGAACGCTTATCCATCCTGATCTCTTTTGAAGCCTTAAAGCTGGCAGCAGCAGCGGTTATACTTTCTCCCTATATTCCAATGTTTTTTATGGGGAAGAGTATGGGGAAGAAAATCCATTTTTATACTTTATTAGCCACTCAGAACCTGAGTTAATTAAAGCAGTACAGGAAGGCCGTAAAAGTGATTTTGCCAAGTTTAATTTTGAGGGCGAAGCGCCAGATCCACAGGCTGACAAAACTTTTCAATCTTCCAAACTACAGTGGCATAAGCGGACAGAAGGCAAACATCAGGTATTATTATCCTGGTACAAAGAATTAATCCGTTTGCGAAAAACGCATCCGGCCTTACATAATTATGATAAAAGTACCATTCAGGCAAAAGTAGTGCAGGAAACATTGATTCTGGTTCGGCGTCAATCCGGCGATCAGGCTTGTATATGTTTATATAATTTTTCCGATGCCATGGCTACTTATACAGTGGATGAAAAATACCATACCTGGCAAAAAAATCTAGATTCTTGTGGGCAACAATGGCAGAATCCGGAAGAAAACTCCTTACTTTCCGGAAGTACTTTGCCTGATGAAATCAGTATTGGAAATGAGTTAACAGTGCATTCCTGGAGTATGGTAATGTACAGCAGTAAGCATTAGCGAGTTAGCTTTATCGGGCGCACTATTTCGGATTACTAAATGAGTTCTATTCTTAGAGAACGTTTTGAAATATTATACTGGTTTTCTTTTAAGCAGTGTGTCAATAAAGGCTAATTGTAGCATAGCTTCCGAACTTTCTGTGCTTTTCTCAAAGTCACGGCTCAATCTACGCTTAAAATTGAGCCATCCGTAACTGCGTTCTACCACCCAACGGCCTCCTGCCGGCACAAAGCCCTTTACGCTTTCAGGCTTTTGTACAATTTCTACCTTCCATCCATAGTCTCTTTCTATCTCTTCTACAAAGGTATCTTTGTAGCCATTATCTGCTTTTAGTGTATGTAGGCGGCAAGACTTACCCTTCAGCTTAGCTGCTAACTCATAACCGGCTGTAGTGTCTGACACATGGGCGGCTGTTACATGCACAGCCCAAGGAATACCTAAACAATCCACTGCTAGATGTCTTTTTCTGCCATTCACCTTTTTGTTGCCATCTATGCCCTTGTCTTGGGAAGTAAACTGTACAATCTTTACACTTTGACTATCAATAGCTAACACGCTTGGCAAGGCTTGTCGGCCTGCTTTTTTTCTTTCTCTGATTGCTAAAAAAGCCAACAGCTCTTCGATGATGCCTCGCTTCTTCCACTGCCTGTAATGGTAATAAATGGTTTGCCAGGGTGGGTATTTACTTTCCATGTTGCGCCATTGACTACCTGTAGTAAGTAGCCATAGAATAGCATTAAGAATAACACGTTTGTCATGTTTGATTTTTCTTTGGTTATCTACTACTTCCTTGATAATTTCCCACTCACAATCAGTGAGTTCGAAGAATCTTTCTTGCATAAAACTTTTTGGTTGGACACCACAAGTTTACTCACTGATTCTTTCTTTTACCCTATTTCTATCCTTTCAAAACATTCTCTTAAATTAGCTTTTTAATTCCTTCTTATTGGCTTGGGTAAATTTTACATAAGAATATGAATATTTTATCTGTAGAGTATAATACATTTTACAAAAATTATTCATATTTTAAGGGGCCTTAACCTTACCATTCCAGCTTCTGTTTTATATGAAGGATTATTTACCCCTGCCTGCATTCCATGCATTATTTTTCTTACTTTTTACCTTTGCCTTCCACCTATCCGCAATAGCCCAGGATACTCCGCAAGTATACATTACAGGCAATTACCAGAACCAGCCTTTGCAGGAAGTATTAGCTGATATAGAACAAAAACATCCGGTACGTTTTTTTTACCAGGAAAACTGGATATCAGGTATACGGGTACAAGCCAGGTTCGATAAAGAGCTTTTAAGTAGTGCTTTGCAAAAAATTCTCGCTAATACAGGACTTACTTTTCTTTCGTATGATGCCTATTCGGTGGTACTATTAAGAGACACAAATGCACAAGTGATTAACCGCCGGGATACTACAGATATACAAATTCAGTCAGACACCGTTACACAAAGTGCCGCTACTACTCCCCAGCCTGCTGGAAGAACTGCAGGCAGAAGGTTTGGGCCTGATAAAAGCGGTGTAAAAGTCAGAATTAGCGGATATGTACGGGAGAAAAGCACTGCTGAACCAGTGTTGTCAGCGACAATATATGTGCAGGAACTCAAAACCGGTACAGTTACTGATGCCAGAGGATTTTATGCCCTCGTTGTTCCTTCCGGAACTTATACCATCACCTATAATTTTATCGGTTATCAGCAGGAGAAAAAAGAACTTACCCTTAAAACAAGCCAGACCATCCATGTGGAATTAACAGATCAATCTATCCAGATGAATGAGGTAACGGTTTGGGGGGAAGCCGCCGACCGGAACGTATCTAAACCAGAAATGAGTGTAAACCGCCTCGATATCAAAACCATTCGGAAAATGCCTGCCCTGATGGGTGAAGTAGACGTTGTAAAAAGTTTATTGCTATTGCCAGGAGTAACCAGTGTAGGAGAAGCATCCACCGGATTTAATGTGCGTGGCGGCAGTACCGATCAGAACCTGATTTTGCTGGATGATGCGCCAGTATATAACTCTTCACATTTGTTTGGCCTATTTTCAGTGTTCAATCCAGATGTGGTGAAAGATGTTACCTTATACCGGGGCGGAATTCCATCCGAATTTGGCGGCAGAATTTCTTCCGTACTGGACGTTACTTTGAAAGAGGCAACCATTAACAAATGGAGCGGCAAAGGAGGGATTGGCTTGGTTTCTAACCGTTTAGCCTTAGAAGGACCTATTATTCCAGATAAGCTCTCCATCATAGCCGCAGCAAGAGGAACCTATGCCGACTGGATTCTGAAACAGGTACCTAATCAGTCAGTAAAAGGCACGCAGGCGCATTATTATGATACCAATGTAAAAATAGATTATATCCTTAATGAAAGAAACCGGATTTCCCTATCTGGGTATCTGGGCAGGGATGTATATAAACTGCCTGCCGATTCGATTGCAACAGTGGCCATTAATGCATCCAGTACCGTATTCCGCTGGGGAAACTCCAATGCTACCTTGCGGTGGAGTCATGCTTTCAATAGCCGGCTTTTTTCAAATGTAACGGCTGTATATAGCAATTATAAATCCAGTATCATCAATCCCGATGGACCAAATGCATTTACGCTGCCTTCCGGGATTATCTATGAAAATGTAAAAGCCGATTTTAATTACTTCGCCAGTGATAAACACAAAATAGACCTGGGAGCCAGCACCATCCGCTACCGCATAGACCCTGGAAGCTTAAAACCAGAGCCTGGTACAGTAATATCACCCGTTAGCTTAACCCGTGAAAATGCCATGGAGTCGGCTTTGTATATCAGTGATGAATACAATGTGAGTCCGGCCATTACAGTGCAATATGGCTTGCGATACTCTGTCTTCCAGAACCTGGGTCCTGGTCCGGTATATACCTATCAGGAAGGAATGCCCAGAGAAGTTTTTTCCATTATAGATACCACCGATTATTCCAGCGGCCAGGTTACCAAACAATATCAGGGAGTAGAGCCTCGTTTAGCCGTGAAAATAGGGCTTAATCCAAGCAGTTCGGTTAAGTTGAGTTATAACCGCATGCGGCAATATATTCACCTGATCTCGAATACAACTGCTGCAGCGCCTACCGACCGCTGGAAAGCCAGCAGCCGCTACATTAAACCTCAGATAGGCGACCAGGTGGCTGTAGGCTTTTTTAAGAATTTTTTTGGCAACACCTTCGAAACCTCTGTTGAGTTTTACTACAAACAGATAGAAAACATTATCGATTATAAGGATGGAGCCAGTTTGCTGCTCAACCAGACAGTAGAAGCAGATTTGCTGGCCGGCAAAGGAAGGGCATATGGCATGGAACTACAGGTGAAGAAAACCATTGGTAAACTTACCGGATGGGCGAGTTATACCTATTCCCGCACACAGATTTCTGTAAATGGTGATTACCCGGAAGAACGTATTAATAATGGAGCCTATTATCCGGCCAATTACGATAAGCCGCATAATATCAATATGGTACTTACCTTCCAGAAAAACCGCCGCTGGAACTTATCTGCAAATTTCGTGTATAGTACTGGCCGGCCGGTAACGTATCCGGAATCTAAATATGTAGTAAACGGAGTAAGCATTGCCAATTATTACCTCCGCAACCAGTACCGAATTCCGGATTATCACCGCCTCGATATATCAGCTACCGTAGATGGCAACCACCGCAAAAATAAAAAATGGGATGGCAGTTGGACTTTTTCTGTGTACAATGTGTACAGCCGGGATAATGCATTCTCCGTATTTTTCAAGGCTAAAAACGGGTTTTTACCTGAAGCTTACAAGCTGTCTATCTTCGCTTCTATTTTTCCCTCTATTACCTATAATTTTAAATTCTAGTGATTTTGAAACGATTATCAATTTTTCTTATACTTTCTTTATTGCTGTTTACTACCTGTGTGGAACCGGTGAATGTAAATCTGGGAGAGCCTGTTAAGCGATTGGTCGTAGATGGAATGATCACCACAAAACCAGGGCCTTATACTATAAAACTCACCACTACTGCTAAGTATAGCGTTAGTTCGGAAGGAACTAACTTTCTGCTGAAAGGAGCCACTGTACGTATTAGTGACGATACAGGCTATAACGAACAATTGACTGAAGTTTCTTCTGGAATCTATCGCACAAATGCAAATGGCATTCAGGGGCAGGTAGGCAGAACGTATACCTTGCATATAGAAACCGAAGGCAAACAGTATCAATCTGTGCCCGAACTGCTGCGGGCTACCACTGGGGTAGAAAATGTATCTGTTGAGTTTAAATACGAAGCACCCGGGGTGAAAGAAGGCTTTTATGTGTATGTAGACACCAAAGATCCGGTAGAAACCGAAGACTTCTACCGCTGGAACTGGGTGCATTACGCGAGAGAAACGATTTGTTTCAATGATATCGTACCCCCTGGCACACAACCAACCGTTTTGGACTGTTGCGGAAATTGCTGGAATATATATGGCTGCAATGGCTGTGTGAATATAGCTTCTGATGTATATGCAAATGGAACTACCATTAGCCGGCAATTGCTGGCCATTGCTCCCTATACTTCCCGTTCCAAGTATTTCCTTTACTACGAGCAATTTTCTCTTTCTAAAGATGCCTATAAGTTCTGGAAAGGGCTGGATCAGCAGATTAACAATGTAGGAGGTATTTTTGATGCACCTCCGGCCATTATCCGGGGCAATATGTTCAATGTAGCCGACGAAGATGAGATAGTATTAGGCTTTTTTGGTGCCTCTGATGTAAAACCAGGATTTGTAAACATCGACCGGTCGGGTATTCCTAAACCGCCTAATGAACCACCGCCTGTTATGAGACCTCCGCTTTCAGGTCCGCCACCTCCTTGTTATCCTTGTATTGAAAGTATTATTCGTACACCCAATACGCCTCCTTTATGGCAGGATTAATTCACAGAAAAATATTGGAAAGAAATTCATATGTCTACTATCAGCTTACGGTCTTTTGGTTATTAATGTGTTTAAACTTCGTACACAACAGCTTTAAATTATAAGTCCTTTGCGCGTTTTTTCTACCATCTTGCTTTCACTTCTTATCCTGTTTACTACCTGCGTGGAACCGGTGAATGTAAATCTGGGAGAGCCTGTTAAGCGATTGGTCGTAGATGGAATGATCACCACAAAACCAGGGCCTTATACTGTAAAACTCACCACTACCGCTAAATATAATATCGGGTCTGAAGGAACCAACTATCTGGTAAGAGGTGCTAAGGTAAGTATTAGCGATGATACAGGCTATAGCGAACAATTAACCGAAGTTTCACTCGGATCTTATAGCACAAATGCAAATGGCATTCAGGGCCAGATTGGCAGGACCTATACTTTACACATAGAAACCGAAGGCAAACAATATCAGTCTATGCCCGAATTGCTGCGTCCGACAAGCGGCGTAGAAAATATCTATGCTGAATTTAAGGATGGGGTGGAAGAAAGCTTTTATGTGTATGTAGACACCAAAGATCCGGTAGAAACCGAAGATTTTTACCGCTGGAACTGGATACACTATGAACGGGAGGAGTATTGTATAAAAGAAGTTGTCAGGCCAAATGCTGAAATCCATATTGTGAATTGTTGCGGGCAATGCTGGAATATAATCAGGTGTAATGGCTGTGTGAACGTTGCCTCAGATGTATACTCCAATGGAAGTGCTATCAGCCGGCAATTGCTGGCCATTGTTCCTTATAATTCCCGTTCCAAGTATTTTCTCTATTATGAACAACTTTCCTTATCCAAAGATGCCTATAAGTTCTGGAAAGGGTTGGATCAGCAGATTAACAATGTAGGAGGCATTTTTGATGCACCTCCGGCCATTATCCGGGGCAATATGTTCAATGTAGCCGACGAAGATGAGATAGTATTGGGCTTTTTTGGTGCATCTGATGTAAAACCAGGATTTATAAATGTGGATCGTTCGGTTGTAAACAAACCTCCTTCTAATCCCCTGGTTACACTTATTCCACCATCAGGAGGACCTCCTATCCCTTGCTATCCCTGTATCGAAAGTAATATTCGTACAGCCATTACCCCACCTTTCTGGGAAGATTAATAGATATTTAAAAAATTCTCTACGCAAATACATACTCAATGCAAGAATTTAGAAAATCACCGAAGAACTTAATTTTAGCAACCTTTATCTTATGCTTTCTGGCAATATCTGCCTTTCAGCTTCCAGATAATGGATTTATTGCCCGGATAAAAACCAGGCTGGAAAGTTATCAGGATTATGCCCGGCCGGATAAAGTCTACCTGCACACGGATAGAGCGGCCTATACAAATGGCGAAACACTCTGGCTGAAAGCCTACCAGGTACATGCGGCTGACCACCGGCCCCATGCCTTGAGCAGGGTGATCTATATTGAGTTACTTAATTCCCGGAACCAGGCTGTATTGAAGCAGAAAATGAGGGTAGAAAATGGCTATGGCTACGGACAATTCACCATTCCTGACAATCTGCCTTCCGGCACCTATATACTCCGGGCATTTAATAACTGGATGCGTAATTCATCTGATGATTTCTTTTTTACTAAAACAATTCGAGTGTTTAATCTCGCTCAGACAGAACCTACCAACACACTTCCACTCGCCACTAATTCTACATTCGACCTGCAATTTTTCCCGGAAGGCGGCAACCTTATAGAAGGTCTGAAAAGTAGCATTGCGTTTAAAGCCGTAAATACAGCAGGAGAAAGTATTCCGGTAGAAGGGACCATTGTGACAGCCAAAGGAGATACTATTACCAGTTTTAAAAGCTTCCATGCAGGCATGGGTGCCTTTGAATTACAGCCTGTTTCCGGCCAGAAATACCTGGCTAGCGTCCGGCTGACAGATAGTACAGCCGCCACTTTTGCATTAGGGCAAGCCCTTAGCAGTGGCATGGTTTTACATGCGAGTAATACTACACCAGGCACTATACAAGTACGGATACAATCAAATGCGCGGCAAAAAGGAATATTAGTAGCGCAAAGCAGGGGTACGCTCTATTTCTCAGAACAGATAGACCTGGCTGCTAAACAAGTATATGATATTCCTACTGCCACTATTCCAGACGGTATTCTGGCCATTACTCTTTTTGACGAACTGGGAAATCCGCAAGCCGAACGATTGAGTTTCGTGAACAAACAACAGAATCTGCGCATACAGGTAAATCCCAACAAAAAAATATATGAGCCCAGGGAAAAAATCACCCTTGATATTTCAGTAACCGATGCCCAGGGAAATCCGGTAAGTGCTAACCTGTCGATGGCCGTTACAGATGCCGGATTGCCACAGGTACATCAGCCCGACATATTGAGTTATCTGCTGCTTAGTTCTGATCTGAAAGGAAATATCGAACAGCCTTCTTATTATTTTTCCGAAGATCCTAAAGCCAAACAAGCCCTGGACTATCTGCTGATGACACAAGGCTGGCGGCGATTTACCTGGCAGGATATTCTCAACAATAATATATTTCCCGAACAGAAATTCGAAATGGAAGGCGGAATTTCCATTGGTGGCCGCCTGAAGAATGCAAATGATGCGGCAGTCGTACCTAACCAGCTTGTGATACTATCCGCACCAGGGGCTGTTCCACCCTTTCAGCAGCAGTACACCGACCAGTCTGGCAATTTCTATTTTTCAGACCTGCATTTTAACGATGATAAAGAAGTATTCCTGCAAGTTCCATCAACTATTAATGATGTTGCAGTAAAAGCAGAAGTAGATACTACAATGGAGGTGGGTTTTGCCGGCACTTATATAAGTGCCATTGATGCGGCTCAGGCAAAGGAATTTACAGAAAAAAGCAAGAAGCGGATACAAATAGAAACGATGTATAAGCAGGAGGATACTGATACTATATTTGTAGAAGCTGCCACACCCGGGAAAAACAAAAAAAATCCCTATACCCTGATAGATGCTGCTCCGGATCATAACATTGAACTTGATAATTACAATGAGTTTCCAGACATGATTGAAGTATTGCGGGAAATTGTACCGGGCATTTTACTACAGAGCAAAAAAGGCGTAATTAATGGCTTACGCATTCTCGATATTAAGCGGAAGCTGTATTTTAAAGAAAACCCTATGTATTTTATAGACGGTATTCCGGTATACAGTGCGCAAGATGTTTTCAAACTAGACCCAGGCATGGTAGAAACCATTGAAGTATATGGAAGACCGGAAAAGTTAGCCAGGTTTGAACAGTTAGGCAAAAACGGAGTATTAGCCATTCATACCCGGACCCAGGATTATTATCCCGAGGATGCAAAAAACCTATTCCAGATTCCGATGCGGGGATACCTCGCAGGCCGGGAATTTTATTCGCCGGTGTACGAAAATACCCAGACATCCCGCAAACCCGATTTCAGGCCAGTGGCTTACTGGAACTCCAGAGTGATCAGTGATGCAAATGGAAAGGCTTCTGTTAGCTTCTACAATCCGGATAATATCACTACCTATCAGATACAAATAGAAGGAATTTCGGGAGAAGGGTTGCCAGGTATAGCCCGCCAAAGTTACCAGGTAAAATTACCGTTGCAATCGGGCAGGTAAAATACGAGGCTGCAACTACCATAACTACTTATCCGTACATACCAGGGTTAATTTCACATTTTAAACCCTATAAAAATGGATTCGCAGGTATTACATAATATTGCCGGATTTATACTGATATTCTCTGCCTTCTTACTCACGGCTGGCCTCATCCGGCCATTCATCGTATTATGGTGGACTAATACTAAAACAAGAGGAAAAGTGCTGGCTATTTATGGTTCGCTGGTGTTGATATTTGCAATTATATTTTTTGTTACCATTGACCCTCAGCAAGATGGAAGAAAAGATACAGCTACACCCAAAGAACAAACCCAGCAGGATACCAGAGATGGCGGAGATGCTAATAATTAATCTTCTTACCCGGCTCCTTTCCTTCATTTCTTTCAAAAACAGATAAAAGGCAAAGGAGCCGAGTCAAAAATTGCAAATTTATCAACTTATATTCCCGTCTCTGTAAGAACTGTTGCGTTCCATCAATAAATGCCATATAATTACGTTTCATCAGAATAAAACAAGGGTATTTATTGGCTACTGTGCAAATGCATTATAAACCTATATTTTTTTATGCGCTTCTCTTTTGGGCATTGCTCATAGCAGGCTGTTCCGGAGGCAGTGATTCATCTAAAAAAAACAAAACTAAACCTTCAAAATCAGAAGAAGCTCAGGCAACGGCTGAAGAAGCACAGCCGACTAAATCAGTTTCCATTAACCGGGTGAATTTGTACCTGGAAACTTCTGCCAGTATGAATGGCTATCTGAATGGAGCGACTGATTTTAAAGAGATCGTAGCAGACCTGACTTCTAAACTAGACGAACTCGAAACGGACGGGATGATCTCCAATACCGGGTTTTTCCTGATTCCCAAAGATACTACCCTACAAAAGATCGAAAATGCGGAAGCCTTTTTGAATCTGTTAAAAACACCTAAAGTAGCTGCCGGAGCTAATTCACTCATTGTAGATATATTTACTATGCTGCAATCCCGGAATAATTCCCAAACGGTGAATATTTTTATTTCCGATTTTATCCTCTCCGATTTTGATATTAACAATAAATCTATCATTCAGGGGCAGGTAAACCGGATTTTTAACCGCTATGAAAAAGCCAATACGGCTACTTCAGTATATGCATTTGTATCTGATTTTACCGGTAAATATTATCCCTATCCCAAAGGCGTACAGCAATATAGCAAAGTACAGCGGCCATTTTATATCTGGATTTTCGGCAACAGCCAGAAAGTAGATGCGCTCAATAAAGCCTTGAAAAAAAGTGGATTTGCGCCCGAAGAAGAATTACACTTTGGATTTGCATTCAATAATAAACCTATGTTTAGCGTAATGAATTATGCCGGTAAAAAAGGGGAGTTTGTGGTAACCCGGAATAATCAGGGCATAGAAGATGTTGAATTATACAAAGGCCGCACTCTGGAACTGGGTATTGGTTTAGATCTGTCGGCTTTTCCGGATAACTTAACCACCAAACGTTATTTAACAAGTAATCTGCTTTTTGAAGGCAAAAATATAGAAGGCAGCATTGTCTCTGTTGACCCCATAGATGCTGTTTCGTTGCAGAAAAGCGATAATACGCTGGCGCAAAAAAATAACCTCACTCATTTGGTAGCTATTGAAATCAGCAGTATTAAAGGCAAACAAGGCAGTTTTGATTTATCTCTGGCAAAAAAAGAGGCTCCCTGGTATGAAGAATGGAACACCAATGACGACAGTAACCAGGAGAACAACGAAGGCAAGACGTTTGCTCTGGCCTATTTAATTGAAGGCGTAAAACAAGCTTACCAGGATGATGCTGATTATTTTACGATTTCGGTGCCGCTTGTAAAAGAATGATCTGATTTTAGTAGTGCATGTAAAGATGAGCAAAACTCGAAAAGCATATCTGATTGCATTAGCTATTTCATTACTAATTAATATTTATATGCAATACCATGCATATTTACATTATAATGATTTGAAGCAACATGGAATTGTTACAAAGGTTACTGCTGAATTTGAGCAAAATCGCATTCCACCACATGTTTATAGATACCAATTTTCAACAGTGAAAGGCGAAACAATTTACAGATCAGGTAAGATTGGATCACAGGGAGCAAAGGATGCATTAATTAAATTCAATGAAGAATATAAAAATTTACAAGTCATTTATAATCCGGACAAACCTGAGGATTTTTGGAAGTATTACAGTTTCATTAATTATCCAAAAAATAGAAATCAAAAATTATTCATTAATATGTTGATTGGCACCTTGGTTATTATGTATGTTTTGCAAATCCCTATTGGATTTATTTTTGAGAGATTTTCTAAAAAGCAAAAAGAAGCCTAGCATAATCAGGCTCTTGGTTGAAAAGCAATATTAGTGAAAAATATAAGTTAATCAGATACATCGATTTTTTCAGTTCTTTAGTTGTATGCAGGAACTATTCACGTTTTTATACGAATTATTTATTGGGGAACACCCAAACGAAGCGGCTTTGATCCGGGGCGAGATTTTTCCATCGGTAGGGCTGCTTACGCTGTTTATTACCTTAATTGCTGTGATTGTTTATTACTATGGCATGAACAGCTTAAGTACCAGGGCAAGATTCAATTATAATGGATACTGGTTTGCGGTATTGCTGGTGAATGCAGTGATCTGCTTCATTATTGCATTGAACAAAATAGCCAATGGACTGGAAGTGCATTTCGACGATTACGAACCTTATTTCTATTTCTTTGCGGTAGAAAATGCCTTCTATAGTATGCTATTTTTTGTGCTGTTCTCTTTACTGCTGAAAACCTGGTCGAGACATGCACCTTATGTACCATTTAAGTTTCCCTTGAAATAAGCAAAAACATTTTCATACTAATTATTGTTGTTAGGTGTACAACTGGAATGGAATAAGCTAATGAGTAAATTATTTTTATTTGGTATTGGAGGAACAGGTGCCAGGGTAATTAAATCGCTGGCGATGCTAATGGCTGCAGGTGTACCTGTGAATGCTTCCCGGATTGTGCCCATCCTGATTGACCCGGATGCCCGCAATGGCGATACTGTCCGGACGATGAACTTACTGAAACTTTATAAAAATATTCATGCAGGAATTGGCAAACGGGAACACGGTTTTTTCAAAACAGACATTGCTACCCTGCAGGATGTGTGGAATGACAAAGACGGCAAACTAAGTTCTGGCTTCAACTTTCCGTTTCTGGCCAATAACGAAACCTTCGAAAATTTTATAGATTACCATAATCTATCCAACCGTTCGCAGGATTTGCTAAGCCTGTTATTTGGCAAACAAAGCCGGGAAAGCACCCTGGAAGTAGGTTTTAAAGGAAATCCTAATATTGGCAGTATTGTACTTAACAAGCTAACTGATTCACCTGAATTTAATTCATTCGGAAAAGCATTTACCCCTGGCGACCGTATTTTTATTATCAGTTCTATTTTTGGTGGAACTGGCGCTTCCGGTTTTCCATTGCTGCTGAAAAAATTCAGGAGTACCGAATCTACTTATGCCGGTGCCGGAGCTATTGCTAATTCTATTATTGGCGCACTTACCGTAAAGCCCTATTTTGGCCTGCACGACAGCGATAATAGTGCAATTGATTCCAATACATTTATCACCAAAACCAAGGCTGCCCTCTCCTATTACCTGCATAACCTGAAAGGCCTGAATGCGCTGTATTACCTGGCTGATACTATGCATAAAAGTTACCAGAACAGCGAAGGGGGCGAAGAGCAAAAAAACCAGGCACACATTGTCGAGTTAATAGGTGCGCTGTCGATAATTGATTTTCTGGATTACCGCGAAAGCGAATTAAATGAAGGCCGTACCGTGTATCATGAATATGGCTTAAAGAGCGATGCCAGAGAGGTAAGCCAGATTGGTTTTGGGCATTTGTCTGCAGAAACCAAAAACCTGATCGGTCAGCCACTTACTCAACTGATGGTATTTGCTAAACATTATACCGAACACCTCCGCAATGCCAGCCGTCATCCATATCATGAAACGCTGGAACTAAGCAAAAAACTGGATACAGAGCCTTTTTATAAAGATTTAACTACTTTTTTCCAGAATCATTTTTATCCCTGGCTGAAAGAACTGCATGACAATGACCGGGCCTTACGTTTATTTAATCTTAATGGTGACCTGAGTTTGTTAATTAACGGTGGTAAGCCGATTAAAGAAGGAAAGGTATTTAAAACGGCTGTAGACTTTACTTATCTGGATGGCATTTTCACCAACCTGCGTACTTCTATTATCCGCGATAAATCTCCCAGAGACTTTATGGAACTCATGTATCAGGGCACAGGCAAACTGTTTGAGGAGAACATAAAGCCGCTTCCATAACTTATTTAAGCGCTTCATACAAAATTTCTACCGGATGCAAGGCTTTCCGGCCTGTGCCATCCTTAATCTGGTGGCGGCAACTAGTGCCAGGGGCTGCAATGATTACATCTTCCGGCTGTTTCCGGACGGTTGGGAATAGAACCAGTTCGCCGATTTGCATGGAAACTTCATAATGTTCCTTTTCGTAGCCGAATGAACCAGCCATACCACAACAACCAGAGGGAATCAGGTGCATGGTATAATTTTCTGGCAAAGACAGCATTTTCTTGGTATGTGTTAAGGACGATAATGCTTTCTGGTGACAGTGTCCGTGTAATTTAATAAGCCGCTCCGTCTGTGTGAAAGATTGTTTAGTGATATTTCCTTTGTCTATTTCCCGGGCGATAAATTCGTCAATTAGGAGTGTGTTTCCGGCGATCTTTACTGCTTCTGGCAACAGTTCGTTATCAACCAGGTCTAAATATTCGTCACGCAGGGTAAGAATAGCAGAAGGTTCAATGCCAATGAGAGGTGTTTCCGGGGTAATTAATCCTTTCAGCATTTCCACATTGCGAACAGCTATTTTTTTAGCGTCCCGTAATAAGCCTTTGGAAATATAGGTACGTCCGCTTTCGATATGTTCTGGAATAATCACTTCATACCCTAGTTTTTCGAGTAATTGAATGGCTTTAATGCCGATATGTGTATCGTTAAAATCGGTAAATTCATCGCAGAACAGATATACTTTTCCAAATGGACTTTTTGCCGTACTGCTTGCTTTTTGTTTATTATGCTTTTTGTACCATTTGCGTAAGGTAGTTTCCTGCAACAAGGGAACACTTCTTTCCGGGGCAAAACCCATTACTTTTTTGGCGATACCAGACGTAAATCCATTCGAAAAAACAGTATTATACATAAAAGGTGCAATCGCCGCCAGATGATTAGCCCTGGTAAAATTACCCACCATTCTGGTGCGGAACGGAATGCCGTTGGCATCATAATAATGCTGCAAAAATTCAGCCTTCATTTTGGCCATATCTACATTCGAAGGACATTCAGACTTACAGCCTTTGCAGGAGATACACAAATCCATTACTTCCTTTATTTCCTCATGGTTGAAGCGGTTGGTTTTGTCAGAATTCGTCAGGAATTCACGTAGAATATTCGCCCTCGCCCTGGTCGTATCTTTTTCATTTTTAGTAGCCATATAACTGGGGCACATCGTACCGCCACTAAGCTGGGTTTTGCGGCAGTCACCGGAACCATTACATTGTTCGGCAGCCCGTAAAATGCCTTCCGTTTTTCCAAAATCAAATACAGTATTGAATTGTGGTGTATCCTGGCCAGGAACGAACCTAAGCATGGTGTGCATAGGCGGCGTATCTACAATTTTTCCTGGGTTGAAGATATTCTGTGGATCCCAGGTACGTTTTACTTCTTCCAGCAATCGGTAATTTTTCTCGCCCACCATAAACTTAATAAACTCACCCCGTAACCGTCCGTCGCCATGTTCGCCACTGAGTGAACCTTTATATTTTTTCACCAGTGCTGCAATTTCTTCGGCAATTTTCCGGAACAGCGCATTTCCTTCTGCTGTTTTCAGGTTGATAATAGGTCGCAGATGCAATTCACCGGAACCAGCATGTGCATAATGCACTGAATACAGATTGTATTTTTTCAGAATCTCATTAAATTCCTGGATATATTCTGGTAATTCCTGCACATCAATAGCCGTATCTTCAATAACAGGAACCGGTTTGGCATCGCCTGGCATATTGGAAAGTAAACCTAAACCAGCTTTACGGAGTGTCCATATTTTTTTAGTATCCTCGCCAAACAGCAAAGGAAAATGGTAGCCATATCCAGCTTTTTCCATATCTGCCTGCATGGCGGCTGCCAATGCAGATACCTCTTCCCTGGTATCTCTGGACAGTTCTACTACCAGAATAGCGCCTGGTTCCCCTTTTACAAAAAACCGGTTTTTACTCTGCTCAATGTTGTTTTTGGTACAATCCAGAATATAATGATCAATGAGTTCACAAGCACTGGGTTTATATTGTAAGGCGATGAGGTTAGCCCGTAAAGCTTCATCGATGCTATTGCAATGAATACACACTAATCCCGCTTCTTTCGGAGGTAAAGGCACTACATTCAACTTAATTTCTGTGAGAAATGCCAGGGTACCTTCTGATCCGGCAATCAGTTTGCAGAAATTAAAATCTTCGGCACCTAGCGTAAACGGATCGGTTTCCAGCAATAGATCTATGGCATAACCAGTATTACGCCGCTGAATATTTTTCTTGGGAAATTCTTTTCGTATCTCTTCCTGATGCGCCGGAACACTGAGTATCTTCTCAATAGATTGATACAGTTGCTGCTCTAATGAAGTGGTACCATTTCCACCCCTGCATTTTTCTTGAAACTGAGCAGCATTGAGTGATTTAAATTCTGTTTCTGAACCGTCACTTAAAATCGCTTTTACTGAAATTAAATGTTCACGTGTGCTGCCATATACTACTGAATTAGAACCACAGGAGTTATTTCCTACCATACCACCAATCATAGCCCGGTTAGCCGTGGAAGTTTCCGGACCAAAATACAAGCCGTATTCTTTCAGAAACAGATTCAATTCATCCCGGATAACCCCTGGTTGTACCCGTACCCATTTTTCTACTGTATTTACCTCCAGTATTTTGGTAAATGTTCTGGATACATCTACAATAATTCCACTTCCTACCACCTGTCCGGCAAGCGAAGTACCGGCTGTACGGGGAATGAGGGATGTTTTGTGCTGTCTGGCAAATTGGATCAGCTTTTTAATATCGCTTTCATTCTTAGGAAAAGCAACCGCCAGCGGCATTTCCCGGTAGGCTGATGCATCTGTAGCGTACAAGGTACGCATAGTAGTATCAAATTGTAATTCTCCTTCTAACTGGGCAGCAAGGGTTTGTAATATATCTTTGGTCATGGAGTGGCAAAAACCTAGTGAAATCGGTTTTCAAAATTAACCAAAGGTCTATAGAATAAAAAGAGTATATGAAATCGTTGTTGGTGGTTCGTTGATTGTTGTTAGTAAAAATTCAAAATTTTGCCAGAATGAGTTGGCAATTAGTCTAGTTACAACAAATAAGCGGACGTTCTCATGAAGAAACATCCGCTTGTGGCAGAAAAAATGTTATATTTTTTGTCTTACAATCTCTATTGAGCTTACTGGCAGTTTTTATTATAGGTTTCTACTACTGTACCAAGTTGCTTAAATTTTTTCCATTCGGGTTTGCTTTTGGCTGAAGCCATAAAATCTGAGCAATCACCAAATAAGCTATCAAACTCATCTTCATAATTTTTCTTTTTTAAGATGAAAGGTTTTTCGCCCTGTTTTACTACTACATAACTGGCTTCATTCTCATTCAATTTAAAACCTCCAATAGACGTAGAACCTTCTCCACCAGCAGGATTATTGTATAATTTAATTTTATTGCCATTCATCAGGCGCTCCATAAACACTATTTTACCTTCTTTTTTGGGATGCGCTTTGCTTTCGTAATGTACCTGCTCTTTATCTACGGTAGTCAAGTCAGTAAAATCACGCATCAGTTTGGGGCGTTTCTGGCCGAAGGCTACAATATCATCCGCGCCATATTTGGTTTTGTTTCCATCTTTATCCTTGAAAGAAATCTGGGTTGCATAGTTATTTTGCTGTGTTACCATGACTTTTCCGCGCAACGTATCCTGATCAGCTTTTACTACATAACCATCCACAAACATGGTAATAAGCTCAGAATCAGTAACAATTTGTGCAGATGCACCAACATAAGAAGTGGCCATTAAGGCAGTGAATGCAAAAAAATGAAAAGGCTTTTTCATAGAAATTAATAATGTTGTTTAGTTTATCTGGGTTTGTTTCGATCAAAAAAGCAGTGTTGCTTGTTGCGAAATACATGTCTTAATGGATACAAACCGGCTGAGTAACCATATATAAAAACAAAAGCCGTAACAAATAATTGCTACGGCTTATAATGAGTTTGTATACCCTATAGATCTGAAAAATCGAATGTATCCAGGTAAGATGTAGTGAACTTACCGGCCTTAAAACCAGGGTCATCCATCAGTTTGATATGGAAAGGAATGGTTGTTTTAATTCCTTCTATCACAAATTCCTGTAATGCCCGTTTCATCCGTACCAGGGCTTCTTCCCGGGACTGTGCACTTACAATAAGCTTGGCAATCATAGAATCGTAGTTGGGCGGAATAGTATAGCCTGAATATACATGGGTATCAACCCGTACACCCCTTCCTCCCGGCAAATGCAGGTTGGTAATTTTACCTGGGGAAGGCCTGAATCCATTAGCCGGGTCTTCGGCATTGATGCGGCATTCGATAGCAAAAAGATTTGGTTCGTAATTCCTGCCGGAAATGGGAATGCCTGAAGCAACTTTAATTTGTTCTTTAATCAGGTCAAAATCTGTAACTTCTTCTGTAATGGGGTGTTCTACCTGAATACGGGTGTTCATTTCCATAAAATAGAAATCACCATGTTTATCTACCAGAAACTCTATTGTGCCTGCCCCTTCATAATTAATAGCTGAAGCGCCTTTAATCGCAGCTTCACCCATTTTTCGGCGCAACTCAGGTGTAATAATCGGCGAAGGCGTTTCTTCTACCAGTTTCTGGTGACGGCGCTGAATGGAGCAATCCCGTTCTGATAAATGACACACTTTTCCATACTGGTCGCCAACGATCTGTATTTCTACGTGCCGGGGTTCCTCTACGTATTTTTCCAGGTACAAACCATCATTGCCAAATGCGGCACCGGCTTCCATGCGGGCATCGTTCCAGGCTTTTTCGAAATCTTCTTCACTGCGGATGATGCGCATTCCTTTTCCACCACCGCCGGCTGTAGCTTTAATAATTACTGGATATTTAATTTCTTTCGCCAGCTTTTTGCCCTGCTCGATGGAATCAAGTAAGCCATCAGAACCGGGAATAGTAGGTACACCAGCTTTTTTCATAGTGGCTTTGGCAGAAGACTTATCTCCCATCGCACCAATCATCTCCGGGGAGGCACCTATGAATTTAATTTTGTATTCTTCGCAAATTTTAGAGAATTCTGCATTTTCCGATAAAAATCCATAGCCAGGATGAATGGCATCGGCATTGGTGATTTCGGCAGCAGCAATAATATTAGGTATATTGAGATATGATTGTTTGCTGGGCGGAGGACCAATACAAACGGCTTCGTCGGCGAACTTCAGGTGCAAACTTTCTCTATCTGCAGTAGAGTATACCGCTACTGTTTTTATTCCCATTTCCTTGCAGGTACGGATGATCCGCAATGCAATTTCTCCCCGGTTTGCAATTAATATTTTTTTAAACATGCGCTAATTGAAGTAAAATGTTAAAGAGTAACTCAGTTGATGAGCATTGTACAGATTTGAAAGCAGAATAGGAGTATCAAATCCTCACAATCGTCAAACTATACACTCAATCAGGAAGGATCTACCAGGAATAGGGGCTGATCGTATTCCACCGGAGAAGCATTTTCAACCAGTATTTTTACAATCTTTCCTGAAACTTCTGATTCTATTTCATTAAACAGCTTCATGGCTTCGATGATACAAACCGTTTGCCCTTTCTTTACATCATCCCCAACATTCACAAACATGGGAGAATCAGGATTAGAGGAACGGTAGAAAGTGCCAATCATAGGAGATTTTATAGCAATGTATTTACTTTCCTTATTTTCTGTAGCAGTTGGGGTAGGGGTAGCAGGCGTTTGTGGCGGAATAGGTGTAGTTGGCACCACAGGCTGTTGCGAAAGTACAGGTGTCACTGCAGAAGCCAATACTGGAAGTACAGGTTGCTGTAATGTATCCACAGGCCGGAACACTGAACCTGCACTGCGTTTGACACTGATTTTAAATTGTTCTGTTTCTATGTTTACCTCATCCAGCCCTGACTTGGCAATAAAATCTATTAGTTCTTGTATCTCTTTCGCTTTCATCATGGTTTTTTTGGTTAGTTGCCTGAAGTGTATTTGCTGACTTCCGGTTTGGAAACGGGTAAAATTAATTAAAACCAGGAAGTATCAAAATATAGATAAATTTTACTTTTATTCAACCGGTAAATAGTAGTATGGTTAACACTAAGCCGGCATTTTTCTTTTACTTGGCTTGCCTTAAATCTGTTTATTTCACGCGTTCTACATACGCATAATCCCGTGTATCTACCCGTATCTTCTCACCCTGGTCAATGAATAAAGGCACACGTATAATAGCACCTGTTTCCATCGTAGCCGGTTTAGAAGCATTAGTAGCCGTATCGCCTCTGATACCTGGTTCAGTATAGGTTACAGTTAACTCTACAAAGGATGGCAATTCACAAATGAGCGGGGTTTCTGTTTCGGCATGATAAATAACGTCTACTTCCTGCCCGTCTTTCATCAGGTCAGCAGCCGGTACTAGTTTATCTTGTAATACAACCTGGTCAAAAGTACTGCTGTCCATAAAATTATACCCTAAATCATCTTTATAGAGAAACTGATGCGGACGTCTTTCAATTCGGGCTGTTGTAACCTGTACACCGGCATTAAAGGTATTTTCTATTACTTTTCCATTGGTAAGGTTTTTCAGCTTGGTACGCACAAAAGCACCACCTTTGCCTGGTTTTACATGCTGAAATTCTACAATAGTATATAATCCGTTATTAAATTCGAGGCATAAACCGTTTTTAAAATCTGCAGTAGTTGCCATATTACTAAGTTGATATTGTATAATTGAAAATGAATAATGAAAGAAATGGCGTATACTAAGAATTATAAGCCCATTTCAGGTAAGCAGCACCCCAGGTAAAGCCGCCTCCAAAGGCAGCGAACACAATATTATCACCTTTTTTTAGCTGTTTTTCATAATCCCACAGATTCAATGGAATGGTGGCATTGGTTGTATTCCCATACTTGTGAATGGTAATCATCACTTTTTCCGGACCTATATTCATCCGGCCGGCTGTGGCATCAATAATACGCTTGTTGGCCTGATGAGGAGAAAGCCAGGCAATATCATCACCGGTCAGGTTATTGCGCTTCATAATTTCTGCTGAAACATCCGCCATATTGGTCACTGCAAATTTGAATACAGCAGAGCCTTCCTGGTATATATAATGTTCACGGTTCTGAATGGTTTCTTGAGAGGGCGGTCTGCGGCTGCCACCGGCTTTCTGATATAAATGTGCTACGCCAGAACCATCAGTTTTTAATACGCTATCTATTAAGCCATTGCCTTCTGTATTAGGTTCGAGCAATACGGCTCCTGCTCCATCTCCAAAAATAATGCAGGTAGAACGGTCGGTATAATCTACAATGGACGACATTTTATCAGCACCCAGAACGACTACTTTTTTATATTTGCCAGTTTCTATAAATTGAGCACCTGTAGCCATCGAGAACAGAAAACCAGAACAAGCAGCCTGTACATCATAGCTAAACGCATTTTTAGCGCCAACCATATCGCATATCATATTGGCAGCAGCCGGAAATATATAATCTGGGGTGGTGGTAGCGCAAATGAGCAGATCTATATCTTCAGGATTAGTATTGGTTTTTTCTAAAAGGCCTTTTACCGCTTTTGCACCCATAAATGAAGTGCCCATATTTTCGCCTTTCAAAATTCTTCTTTCTTTGATACCAGTACGGGTAGTAATCCACTCGTCGGTGGTATCTACCATCTTTTCCAGTTCTGCGTTCGTTAATATATATTCCGGGACATATCCGCAAATTCCTGTGATGGCTGCTCTGATTTTTGTCATTGTCAATGGTTGAAAGGAATGGTAAATTAGCTATACCAGCAAGGTATAATAAAAAGGGGAAAATTATCCGGCCAGTGCCTGTTTGATTTTTATATGGATGTTTGATTCAGCCATCCGTTTTGCGAGTAAAAGCATATTTTTGATTGCCAGTGGAGAAGATACTCCATGGCCGATGATTACATTCCCGTTTACGCCTAAAATTGGGCTTCCTCCGATTGCCTCATAATTGAACTTGGCAAAAAACTCATCTTCCAGGCCACGGCTGTGCATGGTAGTATATACGGCTTCAGCCATTTTCAAAATTACGTTCCCGGTAAATCCATCACAAACCACTACATCGGCCTTATCGTTATATATGTCCCGGCCTTCGATATTGCCGATAAAGTTGATATTGGGGTTGTTTTTGAGCAATTGGTGCGCTGCCTGTAGTACAACAGTGCCTTTCTGTTCCTCTTCGCCAATATTCATCAAACCTACCCTGGGATTATCAATATCAAGGATATATTTGGCATAGATGGAACCTATGTGTCCAAACTGCTCCAGAAATTCAGGTTTACAATCAGCATTGGCACCTATATCCAGGATAACGCCGTATTTGTTGCCTTCTTTAGGTACAAAACTGGCTAAACTAGGGCGCAATACACCTTCAATAGCTTTAATGCTGAACATCGCACCTACGTGCATAGCCCCTGTATTGCCTGCACTGCAAAAGGCATCTACTTTTCCGGCTTTTAATAATCCGAAACCAATAGCAATACTGGAATTTGTTTTCTGAGAAAGGGCTTTTGTGGGATGTTCGCCCATTTCAATCACTTCTTCTGCATGAACTACTTCTATGCTGGAGGAAGTAATGGTGTGGGTATGTAAAAGTTCGTGTATAACTTTTTCCCGTCCGATTAATACGATCTGTATATCTGAGGAAAGTTCTTCACTGGCTAGCAAAGCTCCTTCAACAACAGCCTGAGGAGCGAAATCACCGCCCATTGCATCTAAGGCAATTCTCATGAAAAAAGAAAGGTTTGTTTATACATACACAGGAATGAATGAAGGAATGACAGAATTACTGAATTACAAAATACTTTATTCTATAAATCAATAATTTTGTCATTCAATCCTTTAGGCAATAGATGTATAATTCTCAATTGCCACCTTGCCTTTGTAGTACAAATCACCATTTACCACGTATGCTCTGTGGTATAAATGAGGTTCGCTGGTAGTAGGACAGATAGCAATTTGTCTTTCTTTTGCTTTGTAATGGGTTCTTCTTTTATCTCTTCTTGTTTTGGAAATCTTCCGCTTAGGATGTGCCATTGTATGATGATATTAAATTTTTATAGTTTTTACACACGAAATGATTGCTTTACACATCGCCCTCCAGGATAGCAATCTGCATCCATTGGGCAGTAATCTTATTTTAACTTTTTTAGGATATTAAACCTGGGATCTACAGCCTCATCCTTTTGTTCTGTATCTTCATTAGAAGCTTCTCCCGAACTATATACCAGTATACCTTCTTCATTCTCCTGTAACGCTGACTGAGCAAGCCTGGGGTGCAGTTTCTTCATGGGAATAGCCAGGCCAATAAACTCATAAATATACTGCGCTACATTAATCTGCTGGGTATGCCGGGAGATAATTTCTATCTCATCGGTTAACTCTTCATCTTCCTCTCCATATTTCAGTATCAGCTTCTGGTTGATATTCAACGGATAGTCAAATGGTTCCAGGGTTCTGTCACAAATCAGTTCTACACTTCCGGTAATATGGAAACTGAGCTGAATCATAGTTTCAGATTTATCTAATATCAGTTTTACCGTAAACGTACCTTTATGAATCAGGCTTTGCTCAAAATGATCAAAAAAGCTATTACCGGATTCAAATTCATACTCATGCCGCTTGTTGCTGAGGTTGAGTATTTCAATTGTATATGCTTTTAAATCTTTCAATTAAACACGCAAAAATTAAAGAGCGCAAATTTAAGCAGAAATGTTTAGTATAAAAAAATAAGTATGAATATTTTACGTATCTGCGAATAAAGTTAATAGTAAAGCTATTATTCCAGATATTACTAAAGATCGCTGTAACTCAATAAGGTATCACTATTTAAAAATTATTTAAAAGACAATCCTTGTTGCTATAGTTTTACATAACGCAACTTAACGGAAAACTTTTTTATTAAAAAACCTACTTTTGATCCCTTCTGTGGCTGGTATTACATAATATTGTTTATACTTACTTGTATTGCATTTTTATTATTTAATTGGTAGTTTTAATTCTCCAAATTCAGTTCATATATATATACAGACATTGGGTTTTGTTGATTCTTAATTTAACATAAGCAATACTTATAAGTTTAAAGCGCATCTGGTTTTTAGACGATATTCTAAGATCATGAGGAACATTCATATATTGTTAGTAGAGGACAATGCAGGTGATGTCAGGCTTACTCAGGAAGCGCTGACGGATGGAAAAATACTGCATACCTTATACGCAGTGAAAGATGGAGTACAGGCTATGGATTTTCTCCGGAAAAACCCACCCTATACAGATGCCTTTACACCTGATCTGATTCTGCTTGATTTGAATATACCACGCAAAAATGGTCAGGAAGTATTAAAAGAGATCAAACAGGATAAAGCCTTAAAATCTATTCCTGTTATTATCCTTACTACTTCTTCCTCAGAACAGGACGTACTAAAAACATATGCCAATGATGCCAACTGTTATATTACCAAGCCGGTGGACTTTGACCAGTTTGTAAATGCCATTAAAATTATTGATGACTTCTGGCTCTCAGTAGTCAAAATCCCTGGCAAAGCGTAAAGGCATGATTGAAAAAAAAGTAGAAGTACTGTTGATAGAAGATAATCCGGCAGATGCCTTACTAATAAAACACACGATTCTTGCCATAAATGGATTCTCCGTCCATGTAAGTACCGTTTCTACGCTGGCCGAGGCTTTCACTTTTCTTGAAAATCAGTCTACAGATCTGATCCTTCTGGATCTGATGTTACCAGACTCCCAGCTCGGACAAACATTTGAAACACTCATTGCCAGACATAATCAAATACCTGTTGTGGTCCTGTCAGGTATTGATAACCGTGAACTGGCATTATCTGCCATTAAAGATGGCGCACAGGATTATCTGGTAAAAGGAGAAATCGATGACAAACTGCTGGAACGTACCATGCGGTATGCCATTGAAAGAGCTAAACTGCTTAATGCGCAAAAAAAGATTCAGGAGGATATCCAGGCTCAGGATGCATTACTCAAACTGATCACCAATATTTCATCTGCCTTTATTAACCTTTCCTCCGAACAGATTGACGCTGCTATTATTCAGTCTTTGTACAGCATTGGTACTTTTTTACAGGTTGATAAAGTGTTTGTGTTTGAGCTAAGTGAAACTGATGATGCGATCCATGCCTATTACCAGTGGCCAGAGCCTAATCAACCTATTGACTATATCCTGTCAAATATCCCTCTTCGTGAGTACTGGTGGCTCATGAAAAAGTTGCATGCGGAAGGAGTCATTCGTTTTTATGATACAAGCCAGCTGCCCTCAAATATTGACCATTTACGCCAGGTTCTGCAAACCCAGAACATCCGGTCATTTATGATCACCGGGTTGTTTAATCAGAATAAAGTAAGAGCAATTATTGGATTAGCCACTGTAGGCAAACCCGGACAATGGAATACAGAAACTATTTCTTTACTCAATACCAGTGGAGAAGTTTTTTACAGGGCAATCAAGAAAAAACAAACCGAAGAAAAATTAAAGGAAAGTGAACGCAGATACCGTTCTCTGGTAGAAAACATAGATGAAGGACTGATTTATGTGGGGCTCGACGAACGTATCCAGTTCGCCAATCAGAGCATGTGTAATATGCTAGGCTATACGTATGATGAGATCATCGGTAAAAACTTTTTAAATGACCTGTTCCATAGCGAAGGTCTCATGAGTGGAGGGCTTAATTTATTCTCAGGCAAACGGGATTTACTTTTAAAATCTCAATATGAAATTCCGATCCGGAAGAAGAATGGAGAAAAAGTATGGGTTATTATCCACAATCACCCGATTACAAATAACAAGGGGAAGAAAATCGGAGCAATGGGTACGTTGGTAAATATCACCGATCGGAAAGGCACAGAAGAGAAACTCAAACAAGCCAACGAAGAATTAAAAACATTTATCTACCGCACTTCACACGACCTGAGAGGTCCTTTGGCTTCTGTATTAGGCATTACTAATCTGGCTCATATGGAAATAACTGATATACGGGCGCTTCAATACTTTGCGTATATTAATAAAAGCACCCAGAAATTAGATAAAACTTTAAAATCGCTGATTGATGTAGCCAGCATTACGCAACCCGACGAAAAATACGAAGCTGTAGATTTCAGGGAACTGATTATAGAAGTAATTGACAATATGAACTATACCAATGGCTTAGAAAACCTTTCCATTCAGCTGGATATACAACAAATTAACAATTTTATCAGCAACAAACAGGGGATCAGCCATATATTCGAAAAATTAATTGAAAATGCAGTATCCTATCGCAAACTGGATATACCTAATCCAAGTTTACTCATTAAAGTAGATGCCGACCAGGAAGTGGCACGCATAGAACTGGAAGACAATGGAATAGGTATTCCCAAAGAGCTGCATCAGAAAATATTTACTATGTTTTTTAAAGGAGGCGAACGTTCCAGAGGTTCCGGGCTTGGTCTATACATTGTAGATAAACTGGTGAGCAGCCTGAATGGAAAAATCACGATAGACAGTCAGGTAAATGTAGGCAGTAAATTCAGCTTTACATTGAAAAGCTTGTAATTCAACTAATAATCTTCTCATCTTTGTATGGATAAATTCATTGTTTTACCAACCTATTTCTGTATGAAAACAAATTATAAATGGATACTCGCTTTATATACAGCTTTTAGCGTATCTCTTGCCGCCTGCAATGAAACCAAAAAAGAAGATAGTTCTACTGCGGAAACAGCAAGCCAGACAGAGGAAAAAACAACTCAGATAAAACCGGCTGTCGAAACTTCTGAAGCTTTCAAAGGTCAGATAGATGGGATAGCAACAGATTACCTGGCCACAAAAGATGCACTGGTAGCTTCCGATTCGGCACAAACAAACTCAAAAGTAAGTACCCTGCTTGAAAAAATAAGCAAGCTAGACGCAGCCTCTTTATCGCCTGAAGTACAGCAGAAATGGCAAACACATCAGCAATCTCTGCAAAAAGCCGCACAGCAGGTACAAAGCGCTCAGGGACTGGAAGCTAAAAGAACTGCTTTTGAGGATTTATCCACTAATATATATCAGTTGGTAACTGATTTTGGTACTACCTCTACCCTCTACAAACAATATTGTCCGATGGCGCTGAATGATAAAGGTGCTTACTGGCTAAGCGCCCAGAGTGACATAAAAAATCCTTATTTCGGAGATGCCATGCTTACCTGCGGAGAAGTACAGGAAACGCTGACCTTTGCCAAGTAGCATAATAATTGGTAGGGAGTTGTTAGTAGACTAACGTGAGTTATTGGTGATCTATTTATTATATGTAATAATAAGTAAATCAGAATATTGTGAGTTTGTTAGTTGTAGCATCTTTTAGCTTGTGCTATTATAAAACCCAATTTGCGTATTAGCTGAACAGCTTTTGCAGGAGCCATCTTATACAACCTTTGGGCCAGCATGAGCATGTGCGGGTTGTATAGAGTGGCGGATGTAGAAGCGGGGCCTCTCCGGCCCAAAAGGAGAAACGCCTCTACGCAGAATATCAGTTTTGATACGTAACTTTTAAATACATAAATTACTAATCAAATATACTACTGATGAAACTAGGTTCTGTTATGAAAATAATTGTTATGGTATTTGCTCTGATCATTACTGCAACAGTACATGCACAAACCCAGTCAGATACTATGGCTATTCAGGCTATTCTGCAAGAAGAGGTATTCTCATGGAACAAGGGCGATGCGCAAACTTACTCACGGCATTTTGCAGAGGATGGCACGTTTACCAATATTATGGGCATGTTTTATACCGGACATAAAAACTTTCTGGAAAGACACGAGCAGATTTTTAAAGGCGTATTTAATAAAACCACTATTGACCAGAAGGTTGTCTCTCTGCAATTCTTAGGTCCGGATGCGGCCATTGTGGAAACACTTACATGGGTTTCCGGCTTTTCAAAAACAAGCTCACTGCCAGGTATCAAACTTGATGAAAAAGGTCGCTTATATACCCGGCTGTTGCAAGTGATGGTAAAGGAGCCAGAAGGATGGAAAATCACCGCTTATCATAATGTAGATTTGAAGCCTGGCATACCTGTACCAGAAGCTAAATAGAATCAGGCTATTTTACTATATTCCTATTCGAAAGTAAAGCCTCTACATGCTCAACTACCTGGCGGTCTTTTTCCAGATTGCGGCGCTTTTTCATATAAAGAATATGATTCATGGAAGCCACCGGAATACCCTCGATATAGTTTATTTGCTCCTCAAAGGTTGACCAGGAAATAGATTCGTATTCGTACGTAGCATCTAAAATAGCTTCCTGCTGCCTGGCCCGGATGTAGTACTTACCGGCAAGTTCTTCTAGTGGCAAAGGATACATAACTGGCTCTTCCCAGAGGTAAAGCTGCCAGTGTAATTCTTGTAATGCTTTAGCCAGTTTATTCAGGTTTTCCGCCTCATTTTTTACAATCAGATCACAATCTGTTACAGAATATAAGAGAAAATCTGCATTATATAGCCCTAAGCCAAATGTGCCAATTACACAATACTGTATGCCAGCAGCCTGTAGTTGTTGTAACGTTTGCAGGTATAAGGTTTGATCAGTATATATCATATCAGAACGCTTTTATCAGCAGGCATCACGAGTTTTGCATTAGGGTCCCAGTCGCCGGTAAGGTTGCCATTGGAATGAAATACCAGCTTTTGGATTACCTGGGAGGTATTGGCTGCCTGTAAAGCTTCATAACTTGACGTTTCAAAAATAACCTCAATCTGATCATTCCACCTGAAATGCTCATTATAATAATAATATCCGAAAGTACTATAGGCATACTGCCAGCCAGTTCTCGGTCTGGAAAGTATAGGAACTACTTCACTTAATAAGGGCTCAATGGGAACCCGGTTTTTTTCAACCCATGCACTAAAGGTATTGAGTTGATAGGTGCCGTTTAAGCGGCTCATTTCCCGGAACACCACTTCTTTTACACCCAATCTAGCTACCCATTGCAGGTATTTTTCCAGACTGATTATATCACGAATGCCAGTTTTGGTAAGAATGCAGGATAGTTTCAGGTGTACAGCCTGAGGAAGATCAGAAACGAGTTTTTCAAAGGCAGCATTTCGCCAGACAGGCTGGTTGCGGTTAAAACGCATGATCTGCTGGTTAACTGTTTCATCAAAATGGCAACGGGACAATTCAATGCGGTCAAACCGGTTTTGTAGCAATGCCTGTATCAAATCTGGATGGGTGCTTAAACCCGAGCCGTTGGTATATATCACTTTTTCGTCGAAAATCACGCCTGTTTTTTCGGCCTGTTGAATGGTTTCAAGCAGGTGTAGCAACCATTTTCTGTCTGCTGTTGGCTCTAATCCGGATACGCTAAGCCCCAAAGGAAAACCCTTAAAAGCGGCTAAAACTTCCTGCAAGCGGCTGAAATACGAAGGATAATCCCGGATGAGTTGTTTGGCTGTGAGCTGGTGATGCTGGTCCCGTAAAAGTTCTTCAGAACAAAAGGCACAATGTGCATTACAGGCAACGGCATTTGCAAAGGGCGTAAACGTTAAGCCGGGCCGTAGCAAGTATTGTTTTCCTTCAATAAACCATGGCTTGTGCGGAACAGGCATATATAGTTGCCACTTTTGTTGGCGAAATACATTTAATTCCTGATCGCTTTCTGCTTTCTTTTGTTGGTTACGCATGAATTGTAAATTTCTACAGAAGCTATGATTTAATCAATAATGGGAAAAGTTCGTTGTATATATGGATAGTGTGTTACCTACAAGGATATGCCTGTGAAATATATCTCCGGTCAAATAATATTAACTGTTAAAAAGCAACTAATTCTGACAGAAGTACCAATCCATTCATTTTATGCACAAGTGTACCCCTATACACTAATTGAAAAGAGGCTACTCTTTGTAAATTAGTGATTTTGCTAAGGATAAGCGTAAAAAATAAATTGAAAAATTATGCATCTCTCTTGTAACTTTTGTTTTTCAACCCCGTATAAGTATTTATTCTGTAGTTAATACTTTAGAAATAAATATTAACTCTTATGAAAGGATTAGAGGAAAATCGGCAAGGAGCTTAGGCTAGTGAAGATTTCTTTTAATCCTTTTCTTTTATTCCGGCCTGCCTATGTTTTACTTTCCCTCCCTTCACAATTGAGTCCCTACTGAGGTAATTGTCTTATCAAGTGCGATACCGGTTTCCGGATTTGTGAGCGAGGTGATAGTCCAAAACAAGTATCAACAAAAACCGGTTGTATACAAGCCAGGCAGTAAGGCTTTCAGGTTTTGCAGATTTAATTTTGCCCACTCAAAATCATATGAATCAATGACAGAAGAGAATCAAAACGAGGGACTCACCGAAGACGAAAAAGCATTACTTTCAGAAATCTTATCAGAAGATTCATCAAACCTTTCGGAGTTTGGAGAATCCAGGCGGAATTTTCTGAAACAACTCACCATGGCAGGTGGTGGTATTCTGGCCTTTGAGTTATTTGGGGGACAAGAACTACTTGCCAGCCCAGCTACTCAACCATTTACAGAAAGTATAGAAAATGCCGTTACCCTTTCATTTAAAGTAAATGGTGCAAAAAAATCTCTTTCCCTGGATTCCAGAATGACTTTACTGGATACCCTTCGTGAAAAGTTACAATTAACCGGTTCAAAAAAAGGATGTGACCATGGACAATGTGGTGCCTGTACTGTAATGGTAGATGGTAAACGGGTGCTTTCATGTCTTACGCTGGCAGCAAGTTGTACGGATAAATCGGTTACTACCATAGAAGGCTTAGCCAAAGACGGCGAATTACATCCGATGCAGACCGCTTTCCTCAAACACGATGGTTTTCAATGCGGCTATTGCACCCCTGGCCAGATTTGCTCAGCCGTAGCTCTACTCAGTGAGGCAAAAAATGGAGAAGCCAGCTATGTAACAGCCAATGTTCAAACGAGTAAAGGGGCCGTTAGTCTGTCAGAGGAGGAGATCCGGGAAAGAATGTCGGGGAATATTTGCCGTTGCGGGGCGTATCCTAACATTGTAGATGCCATCCGCGAAGTACATACTGGCAAAGGAGTAGCCCAAAACTGGCAATTTGTGGATGACAATCAAGCAAGCAACACCTCTGATCTACCCAAAAACGACAACAAATGAGACCTTTTACTTATACGCCCACAAGCACTGTACCTGCTGCCACCCAAAAGCTGAAAGCAAATCCCAATGCAAAATACCTGGCAGGCGGCACAAACCTGCTTGATCTGATGAAGGAAGATGTAGAAAAACCCACTGAACTGATAGATATTACCCGGCTGGCACTGACTGAGGTGAAAACAATCATAACTGGTGTAAATAAAGGAGGTATAACGATCGGTGCCTTAGGTAAAAATACAGACACAGCCAATCATCCTTTAATCCGGCAGAACTTTCCACTACTTACGCAATCTATACTGGCCGGTGCCTCTGCCCAGATCAGGAATATGGCATCTAATGGTGGGAATCTGAATCAGCGTACCCGTTGCCCTTATTTTTACGAAACCTCTATGCCTTGCAACAAGCGTGAACCAGGAACCGGATGTGGCGCCCTTGAAGGCATCAACCGGATGCATGCTATTTTTGGCTGGTCCGAAGCTTGTGTAGCGGTTCACCCCTCGGATATGTGTGTGGCGCTGGCAGCTCTGGATGCTGTGGTGAAAGTGCAAGGTGCAGATGGAAAAGAACGGAGCATTCCTTTTACTGACTATCATCGCTTGCCTGGAGATTCACCCCAGAAAGACAATAATCTGAATCCTGGTGAGCTGATTACGTCCATTGAAATTCCAAAAAATAATTTTGCCAATACCTCTTATTACCTGAAAGTACGGGATCGGGCTAGTTATGCCTTTGCGCTTATTTCTGTAGCTGCCGGCGTAGAGTTGGAAGGTACCCGCATTAAGCAAGCTAAAATAGCCTTGGGTGGAGTGGCTCATAAACCCTGGCGAGCCCTGGAAGCCGAAAAATTCCTGGTTGGCAAAGAAGCTACTGAAGCCAATTTTAAACAGGCGGCTGAACTGGAAATGAAAAGTGCAAAACCACTGGAACACAACGAATTTAAAATTGAACTGGGCAAGCGTGCTATAACCAGAGCTTTAATGCAGGCTATGACCGGAGGAAAAGCGTAAGTTACCTTACAAAATAAACAGCAGGATTTGCATCTCTCCTACTATTTGCAGCAAACACTACAATGTTAACCACACAAAAAACCTTATCCAGATGAGTGAAGTGAAGAATGTCGGTCAGGCCATAAACCGCATAGACGGCATATTGAAAGTAACCGGAACTGCTACTTATGCCACAGATTATATTCTCAAAAATGCAGCACATGCCGTTATTTTTAAGAGTACCATCGCCGCAGGGAAGATCACAGAAATGGATACAACGGACGCAGAAAAATCAGCTGGTGTGTTGGCTGTGATTACGCATAAAAATGTACCCAAATTAAATGCGAAAGGCGGCATCCGGGGAGGAGCTTTATTGCAAAATCCGGATATTGAATTTTATGGCCAGCATATTGGTGTAGTGGTTGCCGAAACTTTTGAGCAAGCCCGTTATGCAGCGAAACTTGTGAAAGTGAAGTATGAAAAAGGGGAAGCGAAAGTCGATTTTGCAAAACATGCCAAAGAAGCAGTTTTGCCTAAAGAAGAAGAAAAAGCTGATGCCGTTCGTGGGGATGTAGAAAGTGCTTTCAATACTGCGGAGTTTAAAGTGGAAGCTGTGTATGAAACGCCGATTGAACATCATCATCCGATGGAACCTCACTCGACCATTGCTTTCTGGGAAGGGGAAAAAGTGACTTTGTATAATGGATCTCAGATTGTGAATGGGGCACAAACTGCCGCAGCAGTAACGCTCAACATAAAACCTGAAAATGTCCGCATTGTTACGCCGCATATTGGCGGAGGATTTGGGTCAAAAGGGGGACAATGGGCAAACCTAGTGCTTACAGCTGTGGCAGCTAAAACAGTGAACCGTCCGGTTAAATTAGCACTCACCCGTCAGCAAATGTTCAATTCAGTGGGACTTCGCCAGAAAAATCACCAGAAAATCCGGCTGGCGGCAACCAAAGATGGTAAACTAACTGCCCTGGCACACGAAACAACGACGCATAGTGCCATTAATAATGAGTTTGTGGAACCATGTGGCGACTGTTCAAAAGTGATGTATGAGACGCCTAATTCTCTCATTTCTTACCGGGTAGTTCCCATGAACATCATTTTACCCACCTATACCCGTGGGCCAGGAAAGTCTACTGGCAGTTTTGCGCTCGAATCGGCTATGGATGAACTGGCCTATCAACTGAAAATAGATCCTATTGAATTCCGAATTAAAAACGAGCCTGCCAAAGATCCTTCCAATGGCAAACCCTGGTCATCACGCACTACCGTTCAGTGTTTACAGGAAGGTGCCAAAGCATTTGGGTGGGACAAACGCAAAATGGAACCACGGCAACAGGAGCAGGGAGAATATTTAATTGGCTATGGGGTGGCTTGTGGATCTTATCCTGCCCGGCAACGGGATACTTCGGCCCTGGTAAAATTAACTCGCAAAGGCAGCGACGTAAAAGCCACTGTTGAACTGGCTGCCTCCGACCTGGGAACCGGTACACATACCATTATTGCACAAACTGCCTCCGATGCATTGGGTATACCTATCAAAAATATAATAGTACATATTGGAGACTCCTCCTTACCTCCAGCCGCTGGTTCGGTGGGATCAGTAGGAGCCGCCAGTTTTGCCAATGCGGTAAATGATGCCTGCAATAAAATTACTGATGAGCTACTAGCCAGATCCGGCAAACAATTTCTGGTTAGGCCGACGGCTGCCGCTTTGATGATTTCTGAAAATATTGCCGAATTTCAGACCAGGATGGATGCCAAACCACCTGCAGATGCCGATCAATATTCTGCCCATAGTTTTAATGCTAATTTTGCGGAAGTATGGGTGAACAAATATACTGGAATGGTGCGGGTTCACCGTTTTCTGGCGGTAACTGGTGCTGGAAAGATATTGAACCCAAAAACCGCTCGTTCACAAATTATCGGGGGATGTGTTTGGGGCATAGGAATGGCACTCACCGAAGAATCGATACTCGATCCACGATGGGGAAATTTTGTTACCCGTTCCCTGGCGGAATACCACGTTCCCTCCAATCTGGATATTGGAAAAATTGAAACTATTTTTATTAATGAAATAGACACTAAACCAAATACGCTGGGTGTAAAAGGTATCGGTGAAGTAGGCATTGTAGGCGTAGCAGGAGCGGTGGCAAATGCTATTTTTAATGCAAGTGGAAAACGGGTTCGTGAATTGCCTATTACTCCTGATAAGTTATTGTAACCATAGAAAACCTAATTCAAAGTTCTTTCTGCTTAGAGGAATAGACTATTTCAGATTAAGTTGAAATTTGTGCCTTTGGAGTAACTTTAAGTAGGTTCAACTTCATGCGCTAATTTTTCCCGGAGCTTAAACTCTTCAATATCAATGAGTGACAGGTATTTCCGGATCAGTTCCTCGTCAAATTCAGAATGCCGGTTCATCTGGTAAAGTAGCTTTCGCTGCTGCTCTAACAGGTCTAAATAAATGCGCTGAAAACTAGTAAGGGTATTTTGAATAGCATGGTTTGATTCTTCAGAATCTTGTTGAAAAAAATTCAGGTCTATTTGCAGCCTTGCAAACAAATTATTTACATGTTCGTTTTTCACCCGTTCCTCGCTGTATTTCTCTTCCAGAAGTTGAAGGGATGCCTGAGCCATTTTTTTCTGAATAATGCGTTCCTGCTTGTGTTCCGGAATTGGTGAGTACTTATCTTCAGGCCTTACTTTCCGGATTACCCAGGGAAGAGTTAATCCTTGAAAAACCAGGGTAACCAGAATGACGATAAAGGTAATGAAGAGAATCAGGTTGCGATAAGGAAAAGGCTGTCCTTCATCGATAAGTAGAGGGATAGAAAGTGCTGCTGCCAGAGATACCACCCCACGCATACCTGCCCATCCAAGCACAAAAGGGCCTCTCCATCCTGGATTGTCGTCTGCTACAGTAATAAAACGGCTCATAAACCTTGTAAAATAAGAAGCACCAAATGTGCAGAGAAGTCTGGTGAAAATCAGTACCAGAGAGATACCCAGCCCATATTCGATGGCACTGGCTATACTAATATCTCCGAGTTGCTGGGTAATGGAAGGCAATTGAAGTCCGATAAGCAAAAAAATCAGTCCGTTCAATACAAAAACCAGGTTGGTCCACACCGTTATTCCCTGAATCCGGCTCTGATAAGTAAGCATATGCTGCCGTTTACTGGATAAAAAAAGGCCGCCGCTTACTACTGCCAGTACCCCCGAAAAGTGAAAGTGCTCTGCTGAATAATACATACAATAAGGAGTGATCAGCATTAGAACAATTTCTATACTGGTAGTTGTAGGTAACCAGCGATGTATAGCATAGAAGATCAACCCAACCAGCAACCCAATCAATATACCCATACAAACGACAAGTACAAAACTGGTAGCCGCCTCTCGAAAGTGGAACTGCCCGGTAACTATAGTTGCCAGAGCAAAACGAAACACAATCAGGGAGGAGGCATCATTAAGCAGGCTTTCCCCTTCCACAATGCTCACCAGAGACTTAGATACTTTTACCCCCCGCATAATCGTAGTAGCAGAAATAGCATCGGGAGGAGAAATAATGCCACCTAACAGAAAGCCTAATGCCAATGTGAAGCCCGGAATAAAGGCACTGGATACAAAGGCAATGACACAGGAGGTAAGGATAACAATGGGAAAAGCAAAACTGGTAATAACCCGCCGCCATCTCCAGAATTCTTTCCAGGAGGTTTGCCAGGCTGCTTCATAGAGAAGGGGTGGAAGAAAAAGAAAAAAAACCAGCTCCGGATCAATCGTTACATGCGAAAATGCAGATGTGAAACTAAGCGCAAGTCCGCCTATTACCAATACAATGGGATAAGCCAGCCGGAGTTTATTGGCGATCATCACCAGCGCCAGAATAATTAAAATGAGGAAAACATATTGAATGAGCAGGCTATGCATACAGGAAAGGTTGAAAGGCGAAATTAATAAAAACCTGTTTGCCTGATACGCTTCTTTTCAGCTTATACCTTAAGAATTGCCTTTATCTATTTTAACCAGTACTTTGTCTATCCGATGGCCGTCCATATCGATGATCTCAAATTTAAAATTATCGAATTTAAATTGTTCTCCCGTAGTGGGGATATGTTTTAATTGGTTCAATATAAAACCTGCCAGCGTATGAAAACCTTCATAGGCTTCTGTATCCACTTTCTCTATATTAAAACGGTCTAAAAATTCATCAAAGGGTAACTGTCCATCGATCAGGTAACTATCATCTTCGCGCTTTTTGATCTCATATTCAAATTCATTCGCTGTAGAAATGCCTCCTACGATAGAATTGACAATATCATTCATCGTGACGATTCCTATAACTACCCCATATTCATCTAAAACCGCCCCAAAATGAATTTTATTAGCTTTAAACTTTTCCAGCACATCATAGGCTTTGCTTATTTCCGGAACAAACAATACTGGTTTAATATACGAAGCAAGGTCAATCACCTGGTTTTCCAGATAGGCTGGCAGCAGATCTTTCACATATACAATTCCCAGCACCTGATCGAGCTGATTTTCGCACACCAGAAAAACGGCATGTTTCCCCTGAATAATTTTAGTTTTTAACTCAGAAAACTCATCCAGGATATCCAGCCAGACAATATCCTGCCTGGGTGTCATGAGTGAACCTATTTTTTTATCTCCCAGGTTAAATACCCTTTCCACAATATCCTGTTCAATCTCTTCTATAGACCCATGCGTAGTTCCTTCCACTACCAATGCTCTGATTTCCTCTTCGGTAATTGGAGTTTCCTGATCTGTCCGGATGCGGAACAAGTTCAAAATTAAAGTAGAGGATGAACCCAGTAACCAGATAAATGGCGCAGTAACCCTGGAAAGAATGTTCATAGGCTGAGCCACGATTCTTGCAATACTTTCCGCGTAAGCCAACCCTATCCTTTTAGGTATAAGTTCTCCTAACACCAGGGAAAAATAAGTAATGATTAGTACCACTACTCCAACAGCAATACTTTCACTATAAGGTTGTGCAAGCGGGTACCCATTCAGAAAAGCTTGTATATCCTCTGTAATACTTGCGCCTCCAAACACACCATTTAAAATACCGATCAGGGTAATGCCAATTTGTACGGTGGAAAGAAAGCGGTTAGGAGATTCTGCTATTTCAAGGGCTAACTGGGATGGTTTATCTCCTTTTTTTGCTTCTATTTCCAGTTTTGCTTTTCTGGCAGACACAATAGCGATTTCAGACATGGCGAAAACACCATTCAGCAGAATCAGCAGTAAAATAATCAATAACTCCATGTAGTTGTAAAGTGCAGTTTAAACATTCCTGTGCATAGGTATACCTGGAATGAAACAAAGTATACATAAGTCTACGCATATTAGTTTACACCACGTAGAGAAATTCTTTCATTAATTCTGAAACTATCCTGTAAGAATGTACCCGGTCCTCATGGTGATAAATGTGTGAAGCTACCATAAGTTCATTTACACCGGTTTGTTTGAGAAATTCGGCTGTTTTCTGCTTTACTGTTTCCTTGCTACCTACAAAGGCATATTTCAGCATACGCTGAAAAGCAGGGTCCTGAGATATCTCCCATAATTCGGGTGTCATCTCTATCGGTTTTTGCATATAATCAATTTTTCCGGTAAGTACCCCTACAATCATGCGGATCATAGAAGTTGAAATTCGTTCCGCCTCTCTGTCCGTATCAGCCGCAATAATATTGATACACGCAATGGTATAAGGCTCCTGTAAAAATTCGGATGGCTGGAATTCGCTGTAATAAATATTCAAGGCATCAAATAAATACGTAGGCGCAAAATGACTGGCAAAGGCATAGGGCAATCCTAATCTGGCGGCTAAGTGGGCACTATCAGTGCTGGAGCCTAAAATATAGATCGGTACCTCTACTCCTTCGGCTACAGTCGCTCTTACTCTGGCACCCCGGTTATCGGGTGAAAAATACTGCTGTATCTGTCTGATTTCATCCGGGAACTGGTATACCGACTGCATTCTGTCGGACCGGATCGCATAGGCTGTAGCCTGGTCTGTGCCAGGAGCCCTGCCCAGGCCCAGATCAATCCGGCCAGGAAACAGAGATCCCAGGGTTCCGAATTGTTCGGCTACGATCAGGGGTGAGTGATTGGGCAGCATAATTCCGCCGGAACCTACTCTTATTTTTTTTGTACCTCCGGCAATATGGCTAATAAGCACAGAAGTAGCCGAGCTGGCAATGCTGATCATATTGTGATGCTCGGCCAGCCAGAAACGGGTATAGCCGAATTCCTCCGCTTTTTGAGCCAGATCAAGGCTTTTTTTGAATGTATCTTCAGGTGTGCTGCCACTGGCAACACTGGCCAGTTCTAATACAGAATAAGGTATAATCTTTGGGTTGGTTGTCATATGTATATTTACTCATTGTGGTGTTTTCTGCCTGCTGACCTATACTGAAATAAATTAAGCCTGGGCAGGAAAATACCTATTCATTTAAATAAGAAACTAAAACAGCGGAAGAGAAAGAGTCTGCCGCTGTTTATGAAGCATTCAACAGGTCTGTCAGGCACTCACTTTTTCGTCGGTGGTGACAGATAATTCCACCTGTATATTGCCTCTGGTCGCATTAGAATACGGGCATACTTCATGTGCGGCTTCTACCAGTTGCTGAGCTATCTCTTGATCTACTCCAGGTATATTAACGGCTAAAGTAACAGCAAGCCCAAAACCACCATTAGCTGCTTTGCCCAGTTTTACATGCGCTGTTGTAGTAGTAACACCAGTTTTAATCTTTTTCGTACGGATCATCAGGTGCAAGGCACTGTCAAAGCAAGCGGCATATCCACCGGCAAATAGTATTTCAGGATTCAGAAAATCTCCTTTAGGGCCTCCCAATGATTCCGGGGTGCGTACTTCAATATCCAATATCCCGGTTTGTGATGTTACGTGTCCGTTTCTGCCTCCTGTAGCTGTAGCGTAGGTACTATATAGAATTTCCATGTTAAGTAATTTTAGAGTAGGTATAAATTGTATTTTTATCAATCTGGTATTTGCTTCATTAGCTTTGTCAGAATAGTATTGAATTGTTGAAAATCATTGGCATCTATGGCCATAGCCTGATTCAGCTGGTCTGGTATACAAGAAGCCGTTTGCTTTATTAGTATCCCTTTTTCAGTGAGGCTTACCTCAACTTTCCGTTCATCTTCTGTGCTTCTTTTCCTGCTGAGCAGTCCTTTTTGTTCCAGCCTTTTAAGCAAAGGAGTAAGTGTACCACTGTCGAGCATTAATTGGTGGCCTAAGTCTTTCACTGAAATAGGCTGTGTTTCCCACAAAACAAGCATCACCAGATATTGAGGGTAGGTAAGCTTTAACGCTGCCAGTAATGGTTGATACAATGCCGTGATATACCTGGATAAGGCATAAAACTTAAAGCATACCTGATTCCTTAAACAAAGCTTTTCCATAGGTTGCAAATATATTGTAAAAAATTTAATTGTGTACAATTAAATTGCAAATAATTCAAATATGTCAGAGTTTTATAGGAATTATATAAAACTTCTATTAATTGCGTTAGAAGAAATCCATACATGGCATAACCTATTTAATTTAGCTTACAATGACATTCATCCATCTCCTGCTGTTTTTGTATAATATTCTTAGTTATCCGCCTGATCATATTCCATTAGCTACAAAGAATAAGGTGCCACAAATACAGGCAAAAGCAGGAATTACAAAATCGGTGTTTGGAACTTTTCCCGATGGACGTGTCGCCCACTTATTTACCTTGCGTAACCAGGCCGGTATGGAAGTCAATATTAGCAATTATGGCGGCTATATCGTTTCCTGGACGGCACCCGACCGGAAAGGGAAGCAGGAAAATATCACCCTTGGTGTACCCACTTTTGCCGATTATTTGAAAGGAACGCCTGCTTTCGGACCGATTATCGGCCGTTTTGGAAACCGGATTGCAAATGGGAAGTTTTCCCTGGATGGGAAAGAATATAGCCTGCATGTAGGTAGGAGTGGACATCATCTGCATGGAGGAAAAGAGGGTTTTGATAAAAAACTCTGGTCGGCCACTCCGGTAAACAGCAACGAACCCGCATTAGAATTACAATATACCTCACCCGACGGGGAAGAAGGATATCCGGGAACACTGTCAGTGAAGGTAGTTTACACCCTGCAAAAAGACAATGCCTTACGGATTGATTACACCGCTACTACCGATGCTCCTACCATTTTAAATCTGACCAATCATGCCTACTTCAATTTGAGCGGAATGAAGCAGGACATACTCAAGCATGAACTGATGATACAGGCCGATCAATTCCTGGTGACCGATCAAAATCAGATTCCTACCGGAGAACGCAGAAAAGTAGCCGGTACTGCGCTTGATTTCACTAAATCTACAACCATTGGCACCCGCATCAACGATACCACTGATACACAAATCCGCTATGGCTTTGGCTATGATCATTGCTTTGTATTCTCCGATACCTCAAACAGACTTAAATCAGGGGCTACGCTTTATGAGCCAGTCAGTGGACGTTTCCTGGAAATGTATACCACTGAACCAGCGGTACAACTATATACTGGTAATCATTTGAATGGAGCAGTGAAAGGGAAAGAGGGCATTGCTTTCACACGCCGTTTTGGAGTATGCCTCGAAACCCAGCATTTTCCGGATGCTCCTAATCATCCTGACTTTCCGAGCACTACTTTAAGACCAGGAGAAACCTATCGGTCTACTACTGTATATAAATTTTCAATCCGATAAGCATAGTAAGCTATTTTTACTGACATAGGGTTGTCACTTTCGGATCGTTAATTTGTATCCTAGCAACGCCTTACACATGAACGAAAAACTGTCTGTTCCCGGTGATATTTTGAATAGCCGGATTCTTAATCAGCAACTGGTTAATAGCACCTGTACAACTCCCAAAGCGGTTGTCAGCCATATGGGGGCTATGCAGGCACAGGATTATGCGATGGCTAAATGGGCTATTGGTGTGCGTTTACCAGCTTCAACAGAGGCTTTGATTGAAAAAGCCATTGACGAAGGCGACATTATCCGGACACATATTTTAAGACCTACCTGGCATTTGGTGGCTGCTGATGACATCCGCTGGATGATGCAGCTGACTGCTCCCCATGTAAACCGGCTGGCAGCAACCATGTACCGGCAACTGGAGATAGATGGAGCCTTACAAAGTAAGACCAATGAGATACTGATCCGCTTGCTGGAAGGAGGAAAGCAACTGACGCGGGAAGAGATTATGGCAGCCCTTAGCCGCGAAAACATCACAACCAATGAGTTAAGATCCTATCATATCATGTTCCGGGCAGAACTGGATCAGATCGTATGCAGTGGCGCCAGACGTGGCAAACAGTTTACCTATGCCTTATTTGAAGAAAGAATTCCTCCGGGAAAACCGCACAGCCGGGAGGAGGCATTGGCCAAACTTGTCCAACGATATTTTACCAGTCATGGCCCGGCTACTGTTCATGATTTTGCCTGGTGGAGCGGATTAACCATCACCGAAATAAAGCAGGGACTGGAACTAGTAAAGCCGATTTTAAACCACATTATTTTCGACAAAAAAACCTACTACTTTGTTTCCCGGCAGGCTGAAAAATTCCCTGCTGGAAACCTGGCCTATCTGCTACCTGCCTTTGATGAGTTTCTGATTAGTTATACAGACAGAAGTCTTTGTCTGGACCCAACTATTGCCAGGGAAGCTATATCGAGCAATGGTATATTTAAGCCTGTTCTGGTAATGAATGGTAAAATTGTTGGACTCTGGAAACGCACGATAAAAAAGAATACCGTTGCTATCCAGTTGTATTTTTCTGACAAGGAGCTGGAAAATAGTTATGATCTGTTTGCTGCTTGTATTGAGCAGTACGGTAAATTTCTTAACCTGAATACAGTAATTAATTAACTCTGATTCTTGTAATCAGTTAAGCTATCACCTGGATTCAATCAATGAAATGGTATATTGAGATATTCTCTTAGCAGTTCCTGAACATATGACATATTTTCAGCCTATATTTATGATAGATTAATGTAACTGCACCATCTGCCGCTTCTATTTTTCAACATACCTAAATTCTAACCCGGATGAAAACCCAACAAGAACTATTTATAAAAATGGTACTGGATGCCTGGAATATACATATCAAAAGAACGGATGATTTATTTAACAGCTTATCCGATGAACAATTGATGAGGGAAGCATCACCTGGCAGAAACAGAGGCATATACTTATTAGGCCATCTTACTGCGATACATGATAAAATGTTGCCATTACTTGGCCTGGGCGAATCACTGTATCCTGAGCTGTATGAACTATTTGTAACGAGCCCTGATAAAGCCAGAACAGACATTCCGTCCATTAGCGATCTAAAACTTTCCTGGAAAAAGGTGAATAGTGCCTTAACGGAGCATTTTTCAAGAATAACACCTGATGAGTGGTTCCGGAAACACAATGCCGTATCGGAAGATGATTTTGCCAGAGAGCCGCACAGAAACAAGTTAAATCTAATTATTAACAGAACTAATCATCTGGCAAATCACCTGGGGCAATTGATCTTTTTGAAGCCACCAAACCGGCAGGACTAAGCAGCATATCATAGCGGTCTAATCCCTGTGCATAATAGTCATTGGTAATTTTTGTGACCGCAAAACCCAGGGTTTCAAAGAACTTGTAGGAATGCTGAGTGGTATCCAGAAGAATGATTGCAGCCGGATGTAAAGCCTTGATTTTATATATTCTGTATTCGAGGAGTTTCTTACCAAAACCTTTCCGGTGCCACCTGTTAGCTACCATTCCCCAGGTCATAGTGGCCTGAGAGGTAAGCGTATTGATGTGAAATCCGCCACAGGCGATTACATTGTTTTCTTCTTCCAATACATAATATCTGTTTATTTCTGTAGGAGAGGACTTTTCTTGCAATTGTTCATCTAACCAACTCTTAAACTCAGCCAGTTCCTGAGGAGTAAAAAATACGGGTATATTGCTCTTGAAAATGTCAATACACCCTTCCCGGTCTGTAGCTTGATATTCTCTGATTAACATATTGTATAACCTGAATCCATATTTGATGCTGACAAATTATTCAGTATAACAACAGAATTCTATACTAGCAAAAGTTTTAGTTTTTACAAGGATAGAATCCTGTTCTATCTTATTGTTTTATACCTTCACCTGCTTCCAATTGCCTTTTTTGAAATAATACCAGGCTACACAGGCAATTAGTGATTCTGCTGCCGGAATAGCAATAAATGCTCCGGTTGAGTCCATATCTAAACCTAGGGCTAACAGATAGGCCAGAGGAACCTGAAAAAGCCAGAAGCAAACAAAGTTAATTACTGTAGGCGTTCTGGTATCACCGGCCCCATTGAAGGCTTGTATCATTACCATACCAACAGCATAAAATATAAACCCTGATCCGATGATCTGTAGCGCTTGTGTGCCATACCTGGCTACTTCTACATCCTGCGTAAAAACGGCTACAATGGGCGCTGAGAAAAACAAGAACAAAACCATTACAAAACTCATCAGAATCGCATTGTATCTGGCCGTAAGCAATACACTTCGTTCTGCTCGCTGTATCTGACCGGCTCCCAGATTCTGACCGACTAAGGTAGCTGCGGCATTACTTAATCCCCAGGCTGGTAAAATGAAGAAAACAAAGTTGCGGAAGGCAATCTGATAACCGGCAGAGGCAGCTGTTCCACCCGTTTCTGCCACCAGCCTGGTTAAAATAATCCAGCTGCCGCTTGCAATAATAAACTGAAAAGTAGCAGGCCAGGCAATCGCTACAATGGATTTAGTAATGCCTGGATTCAACTTAAAATGATGCCGGTAAAATTTTAAAATGCCACTTCCCTTGAACAAATGATAGCACTGGTAAAGCACCCCTGTACTTCTGCCGATAACCGTTGCAATAGCTGCGCCTTTCAACCCGAAAAAGTGAATCAGCAGGGGGCATAATATGATATTGATGATACTGGCAATCCATAAACTTTTCATGGCCATGGCTGCATCTCCGGCTCCCCGGAAAATACCATTGATCAGGAATAGTAACATGATGGCTACACTTCCTCCCAGCATGATGCGTGTAAAAATAGCTCCATCCCTGACTACCTCTTCATTCGCCCCCATCAAAGCTAAGATTTCACCGGCATACACCATTCCTGCGATACTTACTAGTAGTGTAGCTAGTAGCGCAATCAGCATAGACTGGGCACCGGCATGCGCGGCCGCTTCCGGATTTTTTTCACCAATCCTGCGGGCTACCATGGCCGTAGCAGCTGTACTCAACCCAATGGCAATGGAATAAACAATAGTGATCACTGATTCTGTCAGGCCAACCGTAGTAATGGCATTCTGCCCTAGTTTACTTACAAAAAACATGTCTACTACGGCAAATACACTTTCTAAACTTAATTCCAGAATCATGGGAATAGCCAGCAGAAAGATTGCCTTGCGGATACTTCCCTGGGTATAGTCCTGTTGCTCGCCATTAAGCGACTGTTTAATTACTGAAAATATATAGGAGAGGGTAAGTCGTCTGTCTTTTGTTATCATGGTCTGGTTAGTAAGGGGTAGTTTATAAAAAGAAACACTTCATCAGCCATCAGAACTGATGCATGTTCAATAAAGAAGAATGGATAATGTTATTTTAAACGATCAAAGGATAATTCATTCGCCCATACAAATGGCCAGGAAGGGATATCATCTTCTAAAACCTGTGCGGTCCATCCAGAAGTCTTCAATAGGTTAATTATTAAAGAGGCCTCTATACTTTCGCTTGTACATACCACACGCAGGATTTTATCACAATCTTCCAGATCAAAGTTTGCTTTATAGCCGGGAAAAGCGCTGTTTATCTGCTCAACGAGTATACTGGCCTGATCCCGAGATTCCACATTAGTCTTAAAAACTTCTATCATGAGTTGTCTATTTTTAAAGAGTGGTTTGCTGCGTTACTGGATATTACTTATATCAGGCGGCTGGTTATAACTATTTTATATCATAAGGTTATTTTCAATGATACACAAATGTATAATCCAGGTACCTGCCCTCATATTAATTTGGATAGAAGGTAAAATAGCATTTTAATTACAGGGCATTTGCTGTCTTTTGTACCCCTATGCATTAAAGAAACATTTGTTAACCCTTACTGTATGATAAGACGATAGCTATTGGATAGCACTTGGGTCCATATACATTGTTTCCCAGAGATGCCCATCCAGATCCTGAAAACCCCAGCTATACATAAATCCCTGATCCTGTTTTGCATTGGGTGTAGTGGCACCTGCAGCGATTGCTTTGTTTACCAGTTCGTCTACCTGTTCCTTGCTATCGGATGATAGTGCTATGATCACCTCTGAACTTTTTGACGTATCAGGGATGTCTTTTTTAGTAAAACTTTTAAAATAAGGTTCTACAAGCAGCATCACGAAAATATCTTCGCCTACAATCATGCAGGTGGCCTTTTCATCGGTAAATTGAGGATTAAATCTGTAGCCAAGTTTGGTAAAGAACTCAACTGATCTGTTTAGGTTTTTAACCGGAAGGTTTACAAAAATTTTAGTTGCCATAATTTTTATTTTTAAGTAGTTTAATAGAGTTTAAATATTTTATACCCCTGTTTTATACAAATAATATGGTATATTTAATAAATAATCATATACAAATGTACAATAGTCTTTGTTATTTGTATGGGGTAAAAGCGACAAAATATAGGGTATTTGCGACAAATAATATAAGTGTGATTCAAGTTATAATCGCTTATATAGCGTTTTATGCATTGAGAAGAAACAATACTTAATATTGATTGCGAATTTGAAATTAAATTATAAAAAAATCATTATATACAAAAAATGTTGATTAAGAAAGATAAATTTCTACTATCAATGTAGTTAGATAGAGTGAAATAAGTTATTCTTTATTTTTACCAGCATCATAGGGGTAAAACCGGATATAGGTGTCATACAGCCAGATTTTGTTATTGAGTTTTATTGTATATAAAAGCAGTTTTTTGTACATCCTTTACGAACAGAGTGTAATGCTTACAGAAATAAATTTGCCTCCTGTTCAGATGAGCAGTACAACCATTCCTTCTATAAAAATTATTGAATGAATACAACTTATACATCAGCCCGGTCAACCGACGCCGACACGATTGAACTGCTGATCAGCGGCGATGAAGCCGTTTTTGAAAAGGTTTTTAAATCCTACTTCAAAGCCTTACATGCTTATGCCTTTACCATCCTGAAGGAGGACGAAATAGCGGAAGAAATGGTGCAGGTAGTGTTTATGAAAATATGGGAAAAGAAAGAAGGCTTGTCTATACAAACCTCTTTAAAGGCGTACTTGTATCGCTCCGTGTACAATGAGAGTATCAATTATTTAAAGCACCAGAAAGTGAAATTAAAATATAAAACACATGCCGCGCATCAGATGAAGCATGAAACGGATAACGCTTCTAATCAGGTGCAGCACCAGGAACTGGAAGACCGCCTGCATAAAGCCCTTAATGAACTACCGGAAGGATGCCGTACCATTTTCCAGTTGAGCCGGTTTGAAGAACTCAAATACCAGGAAATTGCCGACAAATTACAGATTTCCATTAAAACGGTAGAAAATCAGATGGGGAAAGCCTTAAAAATCCTGCGTTTAAAGTTAGTAGACTTTCTGCCTTCACTATTATTCGTATTATTGGTATGTTAACAGAGAAATACTTACCGGACATGAACGACGAATTGCTGACAAAATTCATGTTGGGTGAAACTACCCAGGAAGAAAACAAGGTAATACAGCAATGGATCCAGGCAGATAAAGCCCATGAAAAACATTTTGCCGATTTCCAGCTCATATGGGAGACCAGTAAAAAGTTAGCTTTCCAAAGTAAGGCAAATGAGGAGGAGGCCTGGCAGCGGTTTAAGAACAAAAGATCACAGCATACTACTAAAGAAGCACAGGTAAAACCACTTATTTCCCGGTTTATCCTGATGCGGGTGGCAGCCGTTTTTGTTATTGCTTTCCTGGGCTGGGCTGGCTATTGGGGCTATCAGTCCACACAAAACCCATCTGCCCTGATGAGCATCCAGACTGGTGAAGAAACCCGCACCGAAACATTGCCGGATGGATCAGTCGTTACCTTAAATAAACATTCAACACTTACTTATCCAAAGGCATTCCAGGGCAATACCAGAGAACTTAACCTTCAGACTGGAGAAGCTTTTTTCGATGTTATACCTGATAAAAATAAACCCTTTGTGGTACAGGTAAATAATGTACAGGTGAAAGTGCTGGGTACTTCTTTTAATATCAAAGCAGCCGCAGAAACTACAGAAGTAATTGTGGAAACCGGCCGGGTAGAAGTAAGCCGGAACAACAGAATTGCCTTGTTAAAACCTCAGGAAAAGGTGCTGGTCAAAGAGAATGTGGCTGATTTTACGAAGGAGAACAACCCGGATAAATTATATACCTATTACCGTAACAAGGAATTTATAGCCAATGATACCCCACTCTGGCGGATGGTAGACGTACTTAATGAAGCCTATGATGCAAACATTGTGATTGAAAGGGAAGAATTGCGGAACTTAAAACTTAATACTACTTTTAAGAACGAATCGCTTGATCATATTCTGAGTATTATCAGCCAAACCTTCGACATTAAAGTAGTAAAAAAGGAAAATAAGATTATCCTGAGATAATCTTATTTTTGCTTTTCAAACAAGAAGTTTTGCATGAAGTACAAACCCATTTTTTTTTGCCTGTGTATTTGTGGTATACTATCATTAATGCAGGTAGCCAAAGGACAGGGCTACCTATCTAAAATTATATCCATACGTATCGAGCAGCAACAGTTATCGGCTGCCCTGGATACGCTGAGCAAAAAAGGCGGTTTTTACTTTTCCTACAGCAGCGATATTATTCCCAAAGACAGCCTTATTAATTTTACTGCGGATAGCCTCAATGTAAAAGAGGTGCTGGATACCTTGTTGCAAAACGGATTTGATTATAAAGAGGCACCCAGGTATATTATTCTGCGTCGGGCACCTTACAATTTATCGCTCATGGCAGAAAGCGTAACCGAAAAAGACAATGCCTATACTGTTAGCGGATATGTAATAGATGCACGTACAGGCGCAGGCATTGGCCAGGCAAGTGTATATGATAAAAGATTACTCGTGTCTACCCTCACAGACCAGGCAGGTTTTTTTTCATTCAAGGCCAAAAATCCGGAAAATGCCATTGCGCTAACGGCTACTAAGGAATATTATAAAGATATTACGGTAGTTATTCTTTCCTCTGTAACTGTTTCCCAGCAAGGAGCAGAAACCAATTACGGCTATGAAGTAGATGAGAATGGCAGCCGGGTAGAACGCACTGCCTTTGGCCGGTTTTTTATTTCTTCCAGACAAAAGATACAAAGCCTGAATCTGGCTAACTTTTTTGCCAGAACTCCTTTTCAGGCTTCCCTAACGCCGGGACTTAGTTCGCATGGCATGCTTAGCAGCCAGGTAATTAATAAATTTTCCCTCAACCTGGTAGGGGGGTATACCGCAGGTGTAAATGGTGTAGAATGGGCCGGTGTGTTTAATATTAACAAAAAGAGTGTCAGGTATTTTCAGGCCGCTTCGGTGTTTAATATTGTGGGGGGTAAGGTGCAGGGGCTACAAGCGTCAGGCGTTAACAATACGGTACTGGATAGTGTAAGTGGCGTGCAACTTACGGGTGTTTACAACAGAGTAGAAGGAAGGCTTCAGGGATTACAGGCGGCAGGTGTGTTTAACCAGGTTACCAATGTTGTAGAGGGCACACAGTTCGCAGGCGTATTTAATATGGTAACAGGCCGGGTAGCCGGGGTACAGGCAGCAGGATTATATAATTACACTCAATCCTCTATACTTGGTGTACAGCTGGCTGGGTTCAGCAACCTGAATAAGGGAGAAGTAAAGGGAGTGCAAGTGGCTGGTGCCTTCAATACAACTACAAATAACCTAAAAGGTATGCAACTGGCAGGAGCGGGTAATATAAGCAAGGGAGAAACTAATGGCGTTCAACTAGCTGGTCTGTTTAATTATGCCAGACAATTGAAGGGGGTGCAGATTGGCGTAATTAATATAGCTGATACTTCATCTGGCGTAAGTATAGGCATACTTAATTTTATCCGGGGTGGCTATCATAAAGTTTCTGTTTCTTCCAATGAAATAACGAATACCAATATCGCTTTTAAAACAGGTAATGCAAAACTATACAGCATATTAATAGCTGGCGCCAATCTATCTGGTTCAGCCAAGGTATATGCGTTTGGATTTGGTTTGGGTCATGATTTTATTTTCAATAAGCGATTTTCACTTTCTGCCGAATTATCTTCCCAGACCCTGTATCTGGGCGATTGGGAAAATACGCTGTCCTTGCAACGGGCCAAAACAAGTCTCAATCTGCAGCTTTTAAAAGGGCTGAGTATTTTTGTGGGTCCTGCTTTCAGTATAAATCCAGGCCCTGCCAACGTCTCTGAAGCAGGCTATAAAAAGGTGGTCCCTTCCAGTAGTTACCCCTTGCTTATCAACAAAGCAAATCTGAAAGGATGGATAGGCTGGGAAGCCGGTATCACCTTGTTTTAATTCTTATCTAACCATTTTTTATCCTGCAAACAGAAACCTGTTTTGAAACTGGGAAAGAAGATGGTAAAAAATGGTAGAGCCGCAGTTTGTTAAGGCCGGTATGTTCTTGATTTTATAAAAGGCCTGCAAAAATGTTAAGATGTTTTTTCATCCTACATAGGGGAAAGTCTTTTGTAAAGTGTCTCACCACAGAATTTAAACAAACAACATATGTTTTACTCTATCTTCACTACTTTCCGTAACTGGATTTTTGTTGCACTCTTAACAAGCAGTCTGCTCATTTACTTTACTATTCCATCATTGGCCCAATCTGATTCACTACTAGAAAAATCAAATTCAGTACATTTCGGCTTAGGCTATCCGGTAAGCAACCATGGTACGCAGGCAGCAAAGTATAGCAATATATTCTCCTTTAATGCCACAGTTGGCCTTTCCCGGCAGGAAAAAGGCTTTAGCCTGTCAGGGTTTTCAAATATTGTGAAAGACAGTGCAAGCGGCTTTCAACTGGCTGGTTTCTCCAATCATATCGGGCAATATATGCAGGGATTGGGCATTTCCGGGTTTATGAATACCTATGGGCGTGGCAAAGGCTGGCAAATAGCCGGGTTTACTAACCTTGCCCGGAACCAGGTACAGGGAATGCAAGTGGCTGGTTTTTTAAATAAGGCAGGAGATACGCATGGCTTCCAGACAGCAGGATTTATAAACAAGGCAGGAAATGTAACAGGAGGTCAGGTGGCTGGCTTTACTAATATAGCCAAACAGGTAAAGGGTGTTCAAATAGCCGGATTTATGAATAAGGCTGCCTCTGTGAAAGGGGTTCAGATCGCAGGGTTTATCAATATAGCCGATAGCAGTGATTACCCAATAGGGCCTATTAACATCATTAAAAATGGGGAAATGAGCATTGGCGTAAGTATTGATGAAACCCAGACGGCACTTCTTTCCTTCCGATCCGGCGGAAAAGTACTATATGGCATAGTAGGTGCCGGTTATAATTTTAAAAATGAAAAGGCAAAATATGCACTCGAAGGTGGTATGGGCGCTCATTGGCTCAGAAGCAACACCTTCAGATTAAATACTGAACTGGTAATGATCCATCTGTCAGATTTTAAAGATGTAGGATATACCAAAATTCCTTTACGGGTTTTGCCCTCCTGGAAACCGAGCCGCCACCTGGAGATTTATGCTGGACCCACCTTTAACTTTATTATGACTGATACTACGGAAGGAAAAGAATTAGTAAAGCATACAATCTGGGATGATAAAGGAGGTAGAAATATGGAAGCCCTCACAATTGGGTTTATGGGCGGTATACATGTAATTCTATGAGTAAAATGAGGTTAGTGAAAGTTTGTTAAAAGCCTGCCTTGCTCCATAATGGCAGACTGTTGAAGGAGATTATTGGTAGTCTGACTGCTTGGTTGCACCCTCGTTATAAGGACTCCTTTATTACTAAGGGCCAAGATACAGCCTATGTTACAGGTCCACATGTAGAATGCCTTCTGAGTCGTAAACAGGTTTCTTCAAGACACTTTTATAGCAAATTTCAACTATATAAAAGCAACGCTGTTAATTTCTATCCTATTTCATTCTGTAATAGCTGTTCCGGTGTTGCCTGAACAATTTGAACTTTGGTTAATCTGGTCTTTTGGATGGCAATTATATTTGTTTATAGGGATCATAGTTGCCTAACTTCTCTACTTTTAACCTGTTTTATTTTTCGAGAAGAGGTTTAATTTCAGTTTTGTATAGGTTTATATATGAATATGACTAAAAGAGGACTCATAAATACTTATAAAATGCATAAAATTTGATAATAAATGCTTTAAAAATTATCCATACTCCATTTTACATTGTCCGCTTACTTAGACATTCGTTTGCACTTACCTCTTTGAGCTTAGCGTTTATTTTAGACTATTGCTAAACAATGGTTAAATCATTTTCCAGGACAAGTGCATCAGCAAGCGTTGTATTGTCTAATATATGAGCTGTGGCATTGCGCACTTTTATCATGGTAAGCCGAATACTACATTTATCAGGATCACTACATTCTACACAGGGAGTATAGGCATGAACGCTGGCACAGGCCAGCTGTGCCAAAGGGCCATCTATAATGCGGATGATCCGGCCCAACGTAATTTCTTCCGGCTTTTTCATCAACAGATAACCTCCCACTCTTCCCCGGTTACTGCTTAATAATCCATTCCTTTTTAGATCAATGAGAATAGCTTCGAGAAATTTTTTAGGGATTTGTTGCCTTTGAGCAATTTCAGCAGAAATCATAGGTTTATTGGTATTTTGTGCTAAAACAAATAAGGCTCTCAACGCATACTTGGCTTTTTTGGTTAACATAAATCTGTATAGTAAAAGGTGGTCAAATACATTTGCTATATAGAAATCCTCATCAATTTAAAGATGTATCTACTTCCACAAACTAAATAAAATTTAAATATAAAAATATAATTCCTATATATTTAGTATACTTAAAAATTTTTGATTTAAATAAACTACATAATTAAGAAATGACTGAAAATCAGCCGCCTATAATAAGCCTAATCACTATTGAATTCATGTAAATTTTGCTTCCTGGCAAGAAATACTCCATACTTTAAACAAACTATTTTTCTATTCAAGAGGAGAAGTTAGATATACTCCAATGATGCTTCTGTTCTGAAAATCAGAAAAATGAGCAATTAAGAGACTTTTCAAGTATTTATCAGAGAATTATATTCTGGCAATAGTATCTCAAACCGTCCACATGCCTTAATATATAAATCCTTACAATTATTTTACGCCTTCTCTAAATTCCTGATAACGATTTCTCATTTTCTGGAGCTGGTTTGTATATGCCGGATTAGTGGCCAAATTCTGTTTCTCCTGAGGATCTTTTTTCAAATCATAGAGTTCCTCATAATTATGTTCTATAAACTTCATGTATTTTAATTCCTTGCTTACTACTCCTTCTATTTTTGGCAGCCTGGGGCTTCCCATAAAGGTGTGTTCATAAAAAAAATCCTTCCGGTCTGATTGCTTTTTCTTGCCTGCCACTAGTTCCATTAAATTGATACCCTGCATTTGTTTAGGCACAGAAATGCCAGCCATATTTAAAATAGTAGGGGCAATGTCAATATTAAGGGCGATCTGATCCGGAGTTTTGCCTTTAGTAGGATTTCCGCTTCTGGGATCATAAATAAGCAGAGGTACCCGTATGGATTCTTCATGGCCAAACCATTTGCCTTCCATGCCATGTTCGCCCAGATAAAAGCCGTTATCCCCCATAAATATGATAATGGTATTGTCATCTATCTGCTGCTCTTTCAACTGTTCCCGGATTTTTCCCACTACTTCATCTACGCCTGTAATAAGCCGGTAGTAATTTTTTACGGTTTCCTGATGCAGTTCAGGCGAAGAGAAAAGCGGAGTCCATCTTTTTCTGGCAATGTTATCATCGGTACGGAAAAAATCCGGAAAACTATTCCAATATTTAGGATCTGCTGTTTCGGGTACAGGAATGGTAGCATTTGCATACATCTTCTTAAACCGTTCCTGCACGATAAACCTGGGCGGATCACCATCTTGTTCGTGGGGTGCTTTAAAGCTCACTGACAGGCAAAAAGGCTCTTTGTTTTTATTGCCAAACTCTTGTAAGAACTCACGTATGTCTCCACTTACCTTATCGGTATGATGAATGAACTGTCCGTTTTTATCCGTCATTTCGTAATCTGGTTGCCCTTTGTCGGAACCAGCCCAGAAATCAAACTGGTCTTTGGGTTGTTCTTTGGGTTCGCCTACGCCGTATTTACCAATAAACCCAATCTGGTAGCCTGCTTTTTTCAGCAGCATCGGATAGGTATTCGAAAGGGCTTCCGGACTAAAACTGGTAACAAAATCATTGATCTTATGCCTGGATTCATATTGCCCGCTCAGGATACTTGCCCGGCTTACACTACAAATAGCCGTAGTAACATAGGCATTGCGAAACATAAGTCCGCTTTTGGCCAGCTTATCCAGGTTGGGCGTTTGAATAATTTTATTGCCCATGGCCCCTAATGCATTCCAGCGGTGATCATCTGTCAGGAGAAAAATAATATTAGGCTTTTCAGGAGGAGCTGGCTTAAAAGAAAAAAAGACTGCTGGAATCAGTAAAATACATGCCAGGATGATTGCTGTTATTTTTTGCTTTTTCATGAATGGTATCTGGCTAAAATTAGAATAAACTAAAGGAATATATAAATCACTTATTCAATGATCTTTTTTCCTTCAAAATTAACTGTATTGTATGGAACGGTTTCCGTTTCGTCTACCACATAGTTCCATTGCTTCACATACTCCATTCCTGGTTTGAATTCATCTTTGCGTTGTTTTAAAGTAGCTTGCAGTAGTTTTTCCAGTTTATTCTGGGTGTCCGCATAATCTGGATTTCCAGCCAGGTTCGTTAACTGAAATGGATCTTTACCATTATCGAATAATAGCCATGCCCCATTCAAGTCTTTTGCATACGTATATTGTGTAGTTATTATGCCCCGGTATTCTTTTCCGCCTCTTTTCCTGTTCCATTGCCCGAATGGCTGTACACAGGAGATGAGTGTATGGGTGATATTGTCTTTTTTAGTTCCTTTTAATACACCTGAAAAATCTACGCCTTCCACAGATTTGGGAATAGGCAAACCGCTTAATCCCAATAAGGTGGGCATAATATCGGGTGAATTTAACAGGATAGGTGAAGTTTTTCCATTTGTCCCGAATAAGGCCGGATAATGAACCAGGAAAGGAACCCGGATACTTTCTTCATAGGGCTGCTGTTTGTTCCAGGAACCGTGGGCCCCTAATAAATCACCATGATCGGCAGTAAACACAATAATGGTATTATTTTCAATGCCGGCTTCCTGAATGGTTTGCCATATTTTTCCAATATAGTCATCAATAGCCGTCATGTGTGAATAATAGCCTATCAGATCTTGTTTTACCTTTTCACGGATTTCTGCCGGAACATTTGGATTAATCTGCATATCCTTGTTTGCATACAGGCTGCGGTATTTCTCGGGGGCCGACTGATAGGGATCATGGGGAGGACCGAGGGAAAGAAATAGGGTAAACGGTTTATCTTTTTTGGCCTGTTCACTAATGTATGTACTGGCATCGTTACTTTGAGCAATTACATCGTAGCCATCCCAGAATAATTTTTTATCTGAGTTCCCTTCATAATAAGCTGATTGATTGTAATTATGCGTGCATTCCAGTGCTTTCCAATACTCAAATCCCTGATGCCGGGTTTCGGGAATATAACTGCTTCTTCCATGACCATCAATATGCCATTTGCCAATAAAACCAGTCGTATATCCGCTATTTTTATAGACTTTGGCAATCGTAGTTTTAGTGGTGTCCAGCATAACATCATTCATAAATACCCTATGTGTTAACGGATACTGGCCAGTCATCAGAGAAGCTCTGTAAGGCGTACAAACAGGCATTCCTGAGATCGCATTTTTTACATTAATACTTCTTGCTGCTAAGCGGTCGAGATTGGGTGTAATGGCATTTTTATCACCAGAGTAGCCTGTTGCCTGTGCCCGCCACTGGTCTACAATAATAAATACCACATTCGGCTTTTTAGGCGTTTGTTGCTTGCCAGCATAGAGTAAAACTGGCGCAAGTATGAACAGAATCGCCAATAGTATATTTCTCTTTATCATTTCTTTCATCATCATTAAAGTTGAATAATAACTTACCGATTAGTATCCCGGATTCTGCTCCAGCTGATTAAGTAAAATCTGTTCCTGAGGAATAGGTGCCAACAGTTTTTGCGGGGTGATAGTATAAGATGCCCCATATAAGAATGATTTTTTGGCTTTCTCCCGGATGCCATGGGCGGTCATTATTTCCAGGGCTTTTCCGGTTCTTTTCAGATCATACCAGCGCTGGTTTTCAAAGCAAAATTCTACCTGGCGCTCCTTGGCAATAAGAATTTCTAAGCCTGCCTGGTCATAATTGGTCAAAGGTTCTGTTAAACCTGCTCTCTCCCGCACTTGCTGTACATACCCAATCGCCTCTCCGGTACGTCCCTGTGCATTGAGTGCTTCAGCCAGCAGCAATAACACATCCGAATAGCGAAGGACAGGCAGATTATCACTGGTACGGTCATCGGCAGCAGCAAGAGGAGCCTGGTATTTTCCGCAATAGGGAATAGCCCTAACTACAGCATCCCAGTCTTTCCCTGTCCAGTATTTAATGGATACATCTTTCCGTTTATCGCCGGGCTCAAAGGCGTTGATCAGATCATCTGTAGGCTGGTTCCATCCGCCACCTACCAGACTAATATTGGGACGGTTGGTAACAGCGCCTGCGGAAGTCCAGGGAGCAAACCAGAATATAAACCGGTTGGCAAGTTCTACACTGTTTTCTGAATATTGAATGGCAAAAATTGTTTCTTTAAAGTCCTTGCTGGCAGGATTAAAAAGATCGGCATAATTAGGCAAAAGTATATATTTACCTGAGGCAACTACAGATTTAAGCGCTTGTTCGGCTTCTGTATATTTTTTTGTAGTAAGGTATACTTTCCCTAACAAGGCCAAAGCGGCTCCTTCATTGGCCCGTCCATTTTCTGCCACATCATTAGCATTCGCAAAATGGGCGGCAGCTTGTGTTAAATCGTTAATAATGGTTTCATATACCTGCTCTTCCGTGGATCTTTTAATGCCGACTGCTTCCTGTGCCGTAATAGGTTCTAATACGAGGGGTACGCCTCCAAATTGACGCACCAGATTGAAATAATATAAAGCCCTCAAGAATAAGGCTTCTCCACTGCAACGTTCTTTATAGGATTCTTTCGACCAGGTAACACCAGGCCTGTCAACTTCACTGAGCAGTTTATTGCAGCGGGTGATTCCATTATAAGACAGATTCCAGAAATTGGCATAGGCCACATTGTCGGCTGCCAGCACAAACTGATCGATTACGCCTTTAGAGGCTTCGCCAGTGGCTGTGTTATATTGAAAACTGGCATTGTCGGAAGGGAGTTCAGCCATCACCCAATGTTCCACTTTTTCATAATCGCGCATAGGCACATAACATCCGTTGGCCAGTAAAATGTATTCGGCTTCCGATTGATAGAAAGTACCTTCGTTGAGTGCTGCTTCCGGATACACTTCCAGAAAGTCGTTGGAGCAAGAAGATAAAATCCAGAGTGAGAGTAAAAATAATATTTTTTTCATGTGGTAATAAGTTAACTAAACCAATGATGAATAAAAGCTAGAATGTCAGATTCAATCCGATGGAAGATGTTCTGGCCAAAGGATAGGAGGATATATCAAAACCAGGAGCCAGGGTATTGCTTACACTCGCACTTTGCGCTTCCGGATTAGCCCCTCCATATCTGGTAAATAAGGCTAAGTTTTGAACGGTCAGGTAAAGGCGGCAATTTTTGATAAAACGCGTACGTTCCATCCACGTATCTGGAAGTGAATACCCCAGCGTTATATTGGCAATTCTGAGGAAAGTAGCATCTTCAACCCATAAGTTGGAAACCCTGTGGCCCAGGCTAGGCGTAAGTTTAGGTACTCCATAATGCCTGCCATCTCCAGGCTGGTCAGGGCTACGCCAGCGGTTGGTCCATTCCTGGCTTACATTAAAGAAACCTTGCAGATTATCTACCGTTTGCCGCAAGCCATTCATAACCTGGCCTCCATACTGGCCGTTCAAAATAACATTCAGGTTAAATCGCTTATAAGAAAAGCTGTTGGTAATGCCGAAAATAAAATCCGGATGCGGACTGCCAATAATGGTGTAATCCAGCAAATCATTAATAATTCCGTCTCCGTTAATATCTCTATATCTCACGTTTCCTTCATATACCTGTGGTGTTTTAATGATCTCCGGATTGGCCATGTCTTCTGCTGTATACAAACCTTCGAATATGTAGCCGAAAAACTGACCAATTGGCTTGCCTACTACCGAAATATGCGTAGGATTATTGTCGTTGTTTCCGGCCAGAATACGGTCGTTATTGTCATTTAAAGACAAAATTTTGTTCCGGTTAAACGCCACATTCATGTTCAGATCCCAGGTAAAATTGCCTGAAACAGGTGTAGCGCCTAATGCTATTTCAACCCCGGTATTGCGTACATTTCCCTTATTGACTGTCTGGGAATTAAATCCGGTGATGGCTGGAATTACATTATTGAGCAGCATATTCATGCTTTTCCGGTAATAATAATCCACTGCTAACGTGAGGCGGTTATTGAATACACCCACATCCACTCCGGCATCTATCTGGTTGGATTGTTCCCAGGTTAAAAAAGGATTTGCTAAACCAACGCTGGAAGCTGTAACCTGCGTATTTCCAAAAACATATGAGCCAGCATTGATAGCAGCTAAGTGTGCATAATTACCAATATTATTGTTGCCACTTTTTCCATAACTCACCCGTAGTTTCAGGTCATTTATAAGGGTGCTGTTTTGCAAAAAGGCTTCCTCAGACACCCGCCAGGCAGCTGCCACAGAAGGGAATAAGGCATAGCGGTTTTGGGCACCAAAGCGGGATGAGCCATCAGAACGGAAGGTAGCTGTGAACAAATAGCGGTCTTTAAACGCATAATTGACTCTGCCCAGATAGGAAACCATGCTCCACTGATTTACATTCTGCCCCCAGCTTTTAATGGCTTGTGCGGCATTAATAGTCTGCAATAAATCATTGGAATACGGATCTGCATTCAGGTTAATGATATTGGCGGTACTTTTTTGCGTGGTATATCCTACCAGTGCATTCACCCGGTGGCTGCCAAGTGTTTTTTCATAGGTAAGCGTATTTTCAATGAGCCAGTCAAAACTCTCTCCGCGGGAATTAGCCGATCTTCCGGTTCCAGCGGCTGGAGGCCGGTTTGGAGCCCCTACGGTGCTGGGGACAAACTGTGTATATTTTGAGGTAGACCAGATGGTATTTAAAGAAGATCTGAATTTTAAATCAGGAATAATATTCCATTCTATAAAAGCAAATCCCAGATTCTGAAAATCCTTTTGTGATTGGGTGGTTTCTCTCAACACGAATAAAGGATTGGCAAAACTCCAGGCGGAATGATATTTACTCTGAGGAGAAACAATATAAGGAGTTAACTTTCCATTCTCATCATAGGGCGACATCACCGGATTAGCCCAGTTACTCACACCCAGAATATCTGCCCGGTCGGAGTTGGTATTGGTCCTGGTTTGCTGAATATAGGTTGGCTGCAAAGATGCGCCTACCTTAATCGCCCTGCCAATGTTTAAATCCATTCCCAGTTTACTGCTAAACCGCTCCAGGCCAGTATATTTTATGGTACCTTCCTGCTTAAAATATCCCAGGCTAAAATTCAGCCTTGATTCTTTTGTTCCTTTCAGAATACTCACATTATGGTCTTGTATCACAGCTGGTTGCAATAGTAAATCGTACCAGTCTGTACCCTCTCCTGTTAAGGCATCCAGGTTCTGGTATTCTACCGGGTAATCTTCAGTAGTAGCATCGCGGTTTTCGCGTTGACGAACGACAATACCAATTTTATCGCGTTGTAATTCTGCAAATTCCCGTTGATTGAGCATATTTGGCCTTCCCTTATGTGGCACTTGCTGTACACCCATCATGGAGGAAACATTTACTTCGGTGCGGTCATAATTGCCCTTTTTGGTGGTGATCATAATTACCCCATTGGCCCCACGGGAGCCATAAATCGCTGTAGAGGAAGCATCTTTCAATATAGTAACCGATTCAATGTCGTTGGGATTGATAAACACCAGAGGATTTAAATTCTGATTTAACCCGGCAGAATACGGCATGCCATCTACTACATATAAAGGTTCGTTGCCAGCACCCAATGAGCCGCTTCCCCTGATTTTTACGGAGGTACCTGATCCTGGCGCGCCGGATAATTGCTGTATCTGTACCCCTGCCACTTGCCCCATTATTTTTTGATCGATCGTTGAAACCGGCAGGTTGCTGATCACTTTTTGATCAATAGTGGCTACAGATCCCGTTACATCCTCCGAACGCTGCGTACCATATCCTACTACTACTACTTCACTTAGGGAAGTTACATCTTGCAATAAGGTAACGTTAATGGAATTCTGATTGCTGATCGGTATTTCTTTGGTTGTATATCCAATATAGGAGAATACCAGTGTGCCATTTCCATCGGGAACAGAGAGCGAATAATTGCCATCAACATCTGAAGTGGTACCAGTCGCAGAGGATTTTAACAGCACATTTACCCCCGGAATTCCTTCTCCTGTTTCTGTACTTACCTTACCGCTTACACTAAAAGCAGCTTCGTTCAACGTAACAGAGGGAATCGGAATTGATTGAATGGCTTCTTTTTTCTCCTTTTTTTTCCGCAATACAATTTGCTGGCTTACTACTTCATAGGTGATCTGAAGCGGTTCCAGTAGTTCGTCCAGCACTGCAGAAAGCTTTTTGTTGGAAGCATCCAGGGTAATTTTCTCATGAACCCGGATAAATTCCTGGCTATACACAAATTTTACGTCTGCCTGCTTTTCTATCTGGGTTAATACCTTAGCCAGACTGAGTTTCTTCACATGCAAGGTAATGTCCCTGTCCAACACAGCTTGTGCCTGGCTATCCCCTGCATAGGATAATGTTGTAAAGAGCAAAAGGGCAGTTATTTGAGCTATAGTAACCCTCATCATTTTGCCAATATCTGCATAGGTAATTTGTAGATGATTCATACTTTGATCGTTTGTTTTTTATTTTTCGGGTAAAAATGAGACAAAAAGAAGCCCTGCATCTCTCTGGAGATGTGCATTAAACTGGGGCAATTTGCAAACGAGTGTGGTGACGACACCCTTGTTTTTTGCTGCTAAGGGTGTGAGGAGGTTATGTGATCATGCATGGTTTATGGTTAGGTTGGTTAGTTACTCTGGCATCCTTCTCCTTCTATAAGTATCTGGTTATTACTCATCCGATACTCTGCATCAATAGATTTACAAATCATATCAATAATTACCGGCAAATTCTGCTGGGTAAAATCTCCTTTAATCGTGCAATTGGCAATATCCGGATTGGCTATAGAAATATGTATATCAAACTTCTGGGTTAAAACATTTATTACTTCATGAACAGGGGTATTATCAAATGAAAGAGAAGTTTCAGCCCAGACAGTCTGCTTGCTGGCTTCCGGCAGTTTTTCCTTGATCAAGTGTTTATTTACTTTGGAATAGGTTCCTTTCTGATTTGGGATCAGAATAAGTTGGGGCACTTCATCAGCCAGGTTTTTCTCTAAAAATTGCTGCTTGTTTTCCTGGGAATCAATAGCATATAAAGAAACTTTGCCAGTTAGTACAGATACTTCTATGGAACTATCCTGTTCATGGGCTTTTACAGTAAAGCTGGTTCCTAATACCCGGGTTATCAGATTGCCGCTATGTACTTCAAATGGCTTTAAGCTATCTTTTTCGATTTCAAAAAAAGCTTCTCCAGCTAGAAAAACCGCTCTTTTATTTCCTTTAAAACCGGGTACAAAACTTATACTGCTATGGCCATGCAACCAGACTGTAGACCCATCAGTAAGTGTATATTTTTTTATAAGATTGCTGCTGTTCACCATCTTCTTCATGGGCACGATCTCTGCGACCGGAGTTTTTTGCTGAGGGATATTGAACATCAGGAATGCGATTCCCAGTGCTACAATCAATACAGCGGCAATTTTAGCATAGCGTGCGAAGAACGGTTTCTTTGGTGTCGTATTCTTATTTGGGGATAAATATGCCGGTTGGGTTGCTTTTTTTCCTTGGGCTTGCCTGTTCTGCTTTATGCTCCATAAAATTCTGTTTTTCAACTTGTCTTTTTGCGCATCGTCTAACGAATGCAGATAATCATCCTCATTCTCAAAAGAGGCATACCAGTCATCAATGAGTTGTTTCTCTTGATAGGAACATTCTCCCGCTAAATATTTTCTGATCAGTTCGGGTGTAATTTCTTTTTTCATTCCTATCGTATGACTGAGAGTAGGCTTTCAAATACAATAGTCAGCCACGGCGATTCTATCCACTAGTCAGGCATAAAATATTTTCAATAATTTTTTGGATGAATCTAATTTGTAGAAAAGGTATGCCTTACAAAAAAAAGAAGGGAATAAGTATAAGAGAAGGTACAAAACCTCTCAAACTTACTTTTAATGCTTTTAAAGCTCTGCTGATGTGATTTTCAACCGTCTTTTCAGAAATGTTAAGCTTTGCAGAAATTTCTTTCATAGATTTTTCTTCAAAACGGCTTAATTCAAATACTGACTTACATTTGGCAGGCAAATTATTTACTTCTTTATCGATTTGCATCTGTAAATCATGTAACAACACAGTTTCATCTGTAGCATTGCTATGGTTTACGGCTGTTACTTTTAATTCACTATAATAGTTTTTACGGACTAGTTCTTTTTGCTGATAATTTAAAACAATATACTTTATAGAAGTAGAAAGATAAGCCGCAAGTGAAGTATGAACCGTATTTTTTCTCCGGTTCGCCCACAGACTTGTAAATAAATCTTGCGCGAGTTCTTCTGCTATTTCTCTATATTGTACCCTTTTGTAAGCGGCTGTAAAAATTCTTGACCAATATCTGTTATAAATCTCGTCAAACGCTGCTTCCTCATCCTGTTGAAGTAGCAAAATGAGCTGATCGTCTGAAAGTGTATTGGTATTTTTATTCATTCCTGCCAGAGCCGATGTGATTTATATTTAATTAACTTAAATGTATAATTTAGTATTTATTTTCTAATTTATATGATTTTATTACTAAGCAAAATTCCATTCTAAAATCATTCCGGCTTTATAGATATATCTTCTTAAATAAGCTTAGATAATGTATGTCATTAAATCAAAGAAGAGTACTGACATCTATTACTTAGAGACTCCTGTCAAATCTTTAAAAAACAAATGTAGTAAAAACTTTGATTAACTCAATTAATCTATAGAATTAGTATAGATTAATTGAGTTATAAATTATATTATACTTTTTGCAGATAAATAGTTAAAATTTATAGCTCTTGGTTAGCAGTTATCTAGTGAGAGGGATCAAAGATTCCTCTTGTAACATAATAGCTTATATTAATCATTACCACAGGCGCTCCTAGGGATTTGGAGATGGCTGGTAGGTTTTTCATACAAATAGAAAAGACTATCCTCATCTGGATTTTAGGAATACTGGCCAGAGATTAAATGGATTGCCTTACGAAGTTATTGCCGGAAGCAGACCAATAATGATAGATGAAATAAAACGGGCAACAGGCTATGGTAACATTTTTGCCATTAGAGAGCAACGTTTTAAACATTTTGACAAGCTTTTTCTAGTGGCATCCTCAAATTGCCCAGATAGCCATTCACGAGACAAGGAATTACCCCACACTTTTGATTGGCTTATAAAAAAGCCATATTTCTTTTATATACTTTAATAAAAGAAATATGGCTTTTTTCCAAAGTATTGAGATGTTGTGGATTTACTAGAAGATATTTTAAGATTTTGTCACCCGGTTGGTTTGGTTATTCAGTCACATTATCCCCTTGGCGGGTTCTCAGAATTATATACAACTAGCCATTAATTGGCTATGGAGTTTTATTACCAATACGCTTCGACTCATCAGAATTCCTACCCTACTACAAAACAACCATAATTGTAATAAAATGACCCAATGTATCAAGAATAAAGTTTACTGAGTAAATTATATCCTCACTCTTAGGAACAAACTTATAACTATTATATACATCGGTGAAATAAATATACCTCATCGGATGCTTGCTTTTTATAATGGTTTTAGTAGCATGCTAAAACCTGTTGGGCAGACCTAAAAGCACTATTTTACTTTGGGTCTGCCCGATTAATAATTATTTATCGATTTAAGGCGCTTAAAAACCTTTCGGGGTAGCGGGCTCCTGAAACAATTGCCGCTGGCATGATCGATGCGATGCTCTTTAAATCTTCCTTAGTGAGTTGTATATTTTCCGATGCAATGTTATCCTCCAAGTATTTGACACGTTTGGTACCGGGTATGGTAATAATATCATCACCCTGGGCAAGTATCCAGGCAATCGCTAGCTGAGATGCTGTACACCCTTTTTCAGCCGCCAATACTTTGATCTTCCTTACGAGTTCAAGGTTCTTATAGAAGTTCTCACCCTGGTAACGTGGCATATGTATACGGCTGTCTTTGAGATCTTCGGGCGTTCTGATTTCACCGCTTAGAAAACCCCGGCTTAAAGGGGCATAGGCAACCAAACCGATACCCAATTCGCGGATGGTTGGCAGAACTTCAGCTTCAATGTCACGACTCCAGAGTGAGTACTCAATCTGGAGTGCAGTAATGGGATGTACACAGGCAGCTTTACGAATTGATTCTGCTGAAGCTTCAGAAAGGCCTATGTAACGAATCACACCTTTTTGGACTAATTCAGATAATGCCCCGATTGTTTCTTCGATAGGGATATTTGGATCTACACGCGCCTGGGTGTAAAGATCAATATAATCTGTTTTAAGCCGGCGAAGACTGTAAAACACGGCGTTTCGAAGGTAATCAGGGTGGCCGCTTACCGATCCCGGCCCCATAGCTCCATTAGGTCCAGGAGCAACTAACTGACCGGTTTTAACAGAAAGAAAGGCTTTCTCTCGTTTGCCGGTAATGGCTTTGGAAATTAGTTCTTCGTTGTGGCCTAATGCATAGTAATCGGCCGTATCCAGAAAGTTGTGTCCGAGTTCAAGAGCTCTTTCGATAGTAGCAATAGATTCTTTCTCATCTGATTGTCCGTAGGCACCAGACATGCCCATACATCCTAAACCTACTGCTGATACAAGGGGACCATTTGTTCCTAGTTTTCTGTTCATAATCTTAGTTATTTTTAGTTGAACAAAGATCCAGATTATATGAGAGAAGGAGCCGGACAAAACGTATTAGTTCCCTGACAAATCCTGAATGAACGTGGCTATTGTTTGGCCAGTTACTTTTTTAAACAAACGAGAGAAGTATTCCGGATCGTTGAAACCGAGGTCGTAGGCCAGTTCCTTGATTGAAGAACTTTCTGAATAATAGAGCCGGCGTTTTGCTTCTAGTAACAGCCGGTTGGTGATGAATTCCTTGGGAGAAAGACCAGAGTAGTGTTTTACAAGGTTGTATAAACTATTCGTATTGAGAGCGAGTTTTTGGGCGATATCTTTAATTGTTGTGTGATCGGTAAGATTATTTTCTACAAAGAGCTTGAAACCGATATATTTGGATAGCTTGTCGTCTGTGGGATTTTTGTCAGTAGAGAAATAAGCTGCGTTGATTTCTGTGAACAGGCTATTGAGGTGCGCGAGAATGAGTTCTGGATTAGTGTCCATTTCGCTTAATAAGTCGCGTAGTATTCCGAAGATGGATTTTAACCTTAAAGCAGCAGATGGAGTGAAGCCAATTTTTTGCTTGTTGAAAGGATTAGTTAGGAAGGTATATTGTTTTGGTAAGAGGGAAAGACAGATTTCATCAAAACCAAGTTTGAAATAGTCAGTGCCTTGTTTTGTAGATGGTAATTGGTGGATTTGGTTTGGGAAAATGAGGAGAAGTTCGTTATCTTTTATTTCGTATTGCTGGAGATCGACGCCGTGCCGGGTGAGGCCTTCTATCATAAAGAGCAGAAAATAATGAGGTTTACGGTGGGTAAGGCCGCCATATAGATCGATTATTTCGGGGGAAAAATGGCCAAAAGTGGGGGAGATAAGAAGAATAGGAAGTCTGTTGTTTTGTTTATAAAGATTAAGGAATGATCCAATGTATTGCATAGATTAAAAGAATTGAAAAGTAGCCATTCAAGTAAATATATGTGAAAAGATTACTTTTTCCATTAATTGGGGAGCAGATCAGAAAATCGTCCTAAATACTCATAATCATTAACTTATAGGCCTATAAATCCTGTAATATTTTTATTGACACAAATCTTTCATTCTTTAATACATTGGATATTCCGGTGATGTTGACCCCCTTTGGCGATACTGACACACCAAAAAGGAAGTGGTTCAAAGAACCCGATGGTCTGACAATGTTAGTGTTTTTTTCTTAAACTTTCACCTTTCAACTCTATTCGGTAAGAGGTATGCAGCAGCCGGTCGAGGATGGCATCGGCAATAGTTGCTTCCCCAATTACTTCATACCAGCTGCTGACCGGTAGTTGAGAAGCAATAATGGTAGAGGCACGGGCATGGCGGTCTTCGATCATCTCCATCAGGTCTAATCGCTGTCCTGCTTCTAAAGGGGTTAAGCCAAAGTCATCCAAAATCAGTAAGCGGGTTTTGGATAGCTTCTCAAAGAACTTGATTAAGCTGCCATCTACCCGGGCCATCTTTGTTTTCAGCAGCAGTTTAGCTACATTAAAATAAGCTACTGAATATCCCTGTGCACAGGCCTGGTGTCCTAAAGCAGAAGCTAAAAAACTTTTGCCTGCTCCAGTAGCACCGCTAATCAGGATGGACTCCCCTTTGATTAAGTACTCTCCTGTGGCCAGCCCGTTGAGCAGGGATTTATCTAAGCCACGTGCGCTACCCGGCTGCAATTCTTCTATAGAAGCCTGGTAGCGGAAAAAAGCATTGCGCTGCAAGCGGCGGAACTTTCGTTCCTTTCGCTCATTTTCTTCTGCCTGCAGCAGTAGTTCGAGTCCCTCGCTCAAGGAGAGTTCATGGCATTTTCTTGTCTCTAGCAGTGCCTGCCAGCTGCGACTCATTCCGTGGAGTTGCAACTGACTGAGTTGGGATTGGATTTGCATCATCTGTTTTGTTAGTTAGGAGTAGATTAGTTGAGGGTGGATAAAAATTGGGTATAATACTCTTTGCCCCGGATGTTAGTATGTTCCGGCAAGGACCGTTCTATAATCTGCTCCTGGTCATGCACCATGTTGTTTTCCAGTAGGTTGCGCATAAAGCGGTAGGTGTAATTGCCATGTTCAATAGCAATCAAACATGCTTTGCGGAAGCTATCTGCATCACTTCTGCTTGCCAGGCGCAACAAGCCATCACAGGTGCGGTATAGCTGCTCAGGATAGCGTTTCTGCTGGAAGAGTCCTTCCAAAAGCTTGTAGAACTCTTCTGATTTACTTTGGGCTTTTTTCAGGTAGTATTCCGGGCTACGTTCCAGGTAGTGCCGATGGTGGGAACACAGGTGTTCTTTGATAGTGGTATAGCTGCCCATGCGGTAATCTCTCACATGCAAAGCTATTTGCTCGCCTTTGCTGTAGATATGCACCATCGAGCGGGTGTAGATCACTTTTACCTGCAAGCCAATGTAAGTGTAGGGTACACTGTAGTAATGTTTATCCTGAGCCAGGTAGATGTGGTTGTTCTGGGCCACTTTCAACTCCCGGTAATACTTGAGTTCAAAACTATAGTCTGGCAGTGGCCCAAGTAGGTGTTTTTCATCGGCTAAGAATTTTTCTTGTCTGCAGTAGGGCTTCTTTTGCATCCTGGTTTGATTATGTTCACGGATTTTCTCCTTGATGGCTTTATTGAGGGAGGAAAGATCAAAGAACTGTTGATGGCGCAGTTTAGCATAGACCCTGTTATAGATCAGCTTTACCCCGTTTTCTACCAAGGCCTTGTCCTGTGGTTTACGCACTCTGGCCGGAATCACCACTGCCCCATAATGATTAGCAAAATCTTCCATGGCACGATTAACATCCGGTTCATAGGGACTGGCTTTCACAATGGCAGACTTTAAGTTATCCGGTACCAGCACCTTTGGCACACCACCGATCTCTTCTAAACAGCACCGGAGGGCATACAGGAAGTCTTCTATATTTTGACTGGGAACAGCCATGGCAAAGCTGTAGTCAGAATAAGGCAGACAAGCCGCAAACACTTGACAATAGATCACTTCGCCGGTGTCTTTGTCAATGTAGGAAAGCTTTTTTCCGGCAAAATCGATAAATAGTTTTTCAGCCGCTTTGTGAGTTAGGACCATGGTAGGTTTACGGGCCAATAACTGCTGAGAGAGGTGGAAACAGAACTGGGAGTAGCCGTAGCCTTGGGCATACTCTTTTTTATACTCTTCCCACAGCAATCTTCTGTTGACACCTACCTGCTTGAGTTCTGAGGCAAAGTAGTCGAGCTTTTCTTTGAAGTGGTCAAAGCGGGTGTCTTTGTAGGCAGGATTACCGGCATGGTATTTTGCTTCCAGCAGCGGATCGGCTAGGGACAGCAGTTGCTCCACGCTTAATGGCAGCAGGGCTGTTTTGGCAAGATACGCCTTGACCGTATTCTTGCTCAGGGAAAGACTGCGGGCAATGAACTTAATGCCTTTACCTTGCTGATGCAGCAGCAGTAGTTGTTTGATCTGACTCATAGGTTTTGGTTTTCCAGCCATCGGTGCTCTGTTTGGTAAGTGATCACCAAAGAACCAAATCCTGTAGTCTTTTACGAGCAGAAGGGGGTCAGCATCGTCCGGAATCTTTCCTGCAAGGGCTGGTAGAGTCCGGAATTAGTAGCTATAGCTGCTCAAAAGTGGGGTCAATATCTGCCGGAATGACATAATCTGCAGCTTTTTAGCTACTTACTTGCCGGAATCCGGGGCTTCAAAAGGGGGCAGCATGCTCCGGATTCTCCACTACATTAAACCATTTTCACTTTTTCTGCTATTTTCGGTAATTAAAGTTTAGAATATACGCATGTTGTGCGTCATAGATAACCTTCTCGTAGTTTCAAAGAAGTATAGTATCATAAATGCTTTGTGAGAATGATCAATTATCAATTATTCTTGGCTCCTCATCCTGCACTTGGTCATGTGGTCAATAACATCATGATAGGCCATACAGTTACAGATGATTTGCAAACAAATTTGTCTTTTTCGTTCCCACCGCTGCCTGAATATATGATATTGAAGCTGTTTAGGATTTAGATTTTTGCTTGATTTTACGTAAAAAACGGACTGAGAAAGCTAACAGTAATAAGGCTAGCCAAGTAGTGGTTTTCTTTTCAAACCTGACTAGCAGTGCTTTGAAGCTATCCATCCAGGCATTGGCATGTTCAATCACTGTTCTGCATTTATATAGCTCTTCATCAAAGTATACATACTCTTCACTTTGTGATACACTATTTCTGGAATTAAGAGCTATGTTAGCCTCAATCTGTTTTTCCTTACATATCTTTCTTAGTTCCTTTGAGTCAAAGCCTGCATCGGCATTTAAAAATAGACCTTTCAAATCAATCCCTGCCTTGGTAAGCATCTGACAAAGCTCTTCAAATAGCGTTTGAATATTGAACAAATCATGATGCTGACCTTCTTGTGGTGTAGCACAGGCTAGCATGTTTCCTTGATTATCGGCTAAAAACAAACTGTTAGTGGTTTTTGTCTTTTTTCTTGCCTGGTAGCCTATTGCCTCTCCACCTTGTTTACAAGGGGTATGACTGCCGTCCAACTGCATGCTTGACAAATCCAGTTTATCTTTATGAGCAGACAGAATAGCAATCCATACTTTACTCCAGGAACCATCTTTGACCCATTCATTAAAATGATAATAAGTGCCTTGCCAGCTTAAGCTTTCTGTAGTAAAAAACTGCTGTAGAGGCAGCATTCGCCATTAACAACCTGTTTTTAACCGATATAAAATCAATGCTACCACTTCTCTCATCAATTCTTTGCTACATGCTTTGCCTGTTTCTCCTACTGAAAGATTTGCTAATATATATCTGTCTATGCTATCTTTATCTAAGATTTTCATTGGAGTGTGTTTTTATGCTTTGCAACACAAAATTCGCACTTCTTTGGAAATCTTTTTATTTATCCTAAACAGCTTCAGTATTTTATCCTTTTAATAAACCAACTACCCAAGATATCAATACAAAAAAGTTTCGCACACTGTAGCCTGCACCCTTACCGGTCCGCAAACGGAAAGCAACATTCTTTCCCTAGGCCATAACCATCTGATGATAAAAATAGGACTACAGCCTGGCGCTTTATACAGGCTGCTGGGAACATCGCTCACTAAAATGCTGCCCTATAAGGATTATGATGGCCAAGCCATATTTGGCAACCAAGCGAAATAATAACAGCCTAGTACTCGATGCCCAAAATAGCAAATGAGTATTCATTCTTTTTACTATTCTGTTCCTGGCTTCTGAATGGCTCAGAATGGATGGCGCGAACGTGCAAGTCAGTAAACTATTGGCTCTTCAGGACCTTCGCAGGATTACTTCTCGCCGCCTTCATCGTTTGCCACCCGATCATAATAAATGAGATCAGCAATACCGCCAGCAAGCCAGCGAATAGCTCGGTGATTTGCACAGGTGTATGATAGGGGAAATTGGTGAGCACAATTTTTTTGAAGAAGAAGTAAGTGACCGGCAGGGCAATCAGTGCTGATATCGACAGGAGCCATAGAAAACCACGGCTTAATAGGAATATAAGATTGCCGGTGCTGGCCCCCATCACTTTGCGAATGCCAATCTCTTTTAGTCTTGTCTCAGTGGTGAATACGACCATGGCGAACAATCCCATGGAGGCGATAGAAATAGTGAGGAATGAAAGAAAGCCGATGATCTTGATCATGGATGACATTTCGCTATATGCATCTTCTATTTCCTGGTCATAGAATTTAGCCTGAAATGGATGAACACGATCGATCTTCTTCCAGACCGACTCAATCTTAGCCATGGTCGCCGGCATGTCAGTGCTTCGTATTTTGGCATTAATGATTCCCCTGTTTTCCGGTGTCCAGTACATGAATGCTACCGGCCCAACGAGATTGTCGACCTTGCCATAGTGGAAGTCTTTCATTACACCAACAATGGTCATCTTGCGTCCATTTATTGCGAAACTACTGAATGTGATTTCCTCCCCGATTGCCTTCCCAGGGTCGCCATTACCTATGTTAAATTGTTTTAAGACCTGCTCATTAACAATCACTTCTCTGACCCCTTTGGCGGTTGTGGGCCGTGCCTTAAAATTTCCCCCGGCAATAAGCTTGTATTCATGCACAGACAAGTAGTTTTCGTCGACGTGGTTGGTCAAGACCAGTGCTGAGTCACCCGAATCTTTGTATTTCATAAAGCCGCCCCAGGCGTTCCCAACGCTGGTAATAATTAACGACCGGGATAATTCGGTTACTTCCGGTATCTCGCTTAGTTCTTTTAGAAGCACTTCCGGTTTATTGCCCTGCATATGGATGTTCAGAATATTTTCCGTGTTGAATCCCAGGTCGAAGGCAAGTATGTTTTTATACTGCACATAGCCGATGGCAGTTGTTGTGATAAAGATCAGTGTGAACGTATATTGAATCAGTACTAATGCACGCCTGAGAGTTGTGTGTTTGAATACTTTCACCGACGATACATTCCTAAGCGCATTGATCGCGCTGACTTTCGAAAAGAATAGGGCAGGCATGAAGCCGGCAATAACACCTACGGTGACCGAAAAGACAATAAAAGCCAACACCATAGACGGAGTAAGCTCAAGCTTTACTGTGCGCTGCATCTCTGGAGCCAGGTTTATTAGCTGCGGCCGCAATACAAGAAAAATGAAGTATGAAAGAATAAGAGCCGCCAGCGAGATTAGAATCGCCTCCGCAAGAAACTGTTGCCGTATCTGGCTCTTGCCGGCACCAATCGCTTTGCGAACGCCAACTTCCTTAAAGCGGCGCATGGCACGAGCGATCGAGAGATTGGTATAGTTGAAACACGCAGACAAAATCACCACGAGTGCAAGCCCGCCAAGTATCCAAAGCACAACCGGAGGCATGTGAACCTGCACAGAGCCACGCATATCCCCGAGGTTCTCTCCAACAACGATCTTATATAAAGGAAGAAGCTCAAGCTGGATCTTCGTGCTTTCATCGAAGCGGTTTTCTTCCTTTGCAAGGGCATCGAGCTGCGACTGGATGGAAGCCATGTTGGCAACTGGAGGCAGCAGCAGGTACACGTAGTTCGACCCCATGCTTGTCCATGTCTCGAAGTTCTTGTCGTTCCTGTTAAGCTGCTCGGCCGTCGATAGCGATACCAAGGCTTCGAAGTTGATATGAGAAAAGAAGGGAACGTCCTTCATTACACCAGTTACCTGGTAAGTGAGTGTATCGAATTGGACCGCCTTGCCAAGCGCAGATTCATTCCCGAATAGTTTTTTTGCTGCTGCCTCCGTGAGAACGATCGAGTAAGGATCTTTCAGCACCGTTTCAGGATTTCCTTCCAGCATGGGAAATGTAAATATCCTTAGCAGCGACGGCTCCGCCCAGTACCCCTCAATTGGAAGAATCTTATCGCCAACCTTGGCATCCTGCGAAAAGTCGCGCACAATCGTCACTTCTTCAATGCCGGTCATTTTCTCCCGGATAAGCTTTCCGGCCTTTATGGAAGTAGATGCATACTTGCTTTGTTCATCATTGAAAGTGAGTACGTTGGTAATGCGGTAGATCCTCTCCCCATTCTTGTGGAACCTGTCGTATGAATGCAGGTCGAGCACGAACGCGATCAGCAATAAACCGATGGACATACTGATGGCAAGGCCAACGATATTGATTGACGAAAACAACTTGTTGCGCATTAAGTTGCGTGCCGATATTTTAATGTAGCTTCCAATCATGATCCAGTTGATAAAAAAGTTGACAAATGTTGGTTTTCTTACCGTATAACTTCTGAAGAACTTAAAGGCATCAATCATGTAGATTAACTTCGCACGAGCTGGTCCGATGGATTCTACATTCCGCTCGAAGTATTCGTTGAGGTCACCGATAAGATCCTCGGCGAGCCCGGGCTTACAATACCACTCTACAAATCGCTGTGCCCAGGAGGGTGGATGGTGTTGGCGTTGTTCTTTCATGCTACACGTTTTTCCAGGCAAGCGACGGTATCCGGTCCCACAGTTGATCACGCATAGATTTAGCGTTGACCAATGCTGCCTTTCCCGGTATGGTGAGTTGATAGAATCTTTTGCGTTTACCACCACGTGTTTTCGTTGCTTCACCCAGCTGGCTTTTCACCAATCCTTTCTCTTCGAGCCGGTTGAGCACCGCATGGACCACGCCAAGTTTCACTGAACGTCCCGTATGATTGGAGAGTTCGTCACATACCGCTACGCTATATGCTTCTTCCATCAATGCCGCAACAGTGAGCAATACCAGTTCTTCGAATTCGCCAAGGTTTGTACCCTTCATTTCTAAGATTAATTACGTAAATGTATGTATAATATTTTTATTATACATACAAAATGTGATTAAATAATTTTTATTGGTAAATTCAAGTATAATTTTTCTAAGGGTTTGTAAATCCTTGTGCCGTTTTTCTTTTTCACTCGCTTGCGCAAGCTATTTTGACTTTTCCAGTAACCTATCGGCCAGATCGGTTGTAGATAGCATAAAATGGGAGCTCAATCCTTCAAGTTGGAATTGTAAGGGTTTATTATAGGAAGTTTTTAGGCAGCTATTTTTTCTTCTAAATAATATTGAAATTGTTTAGGGTTTCTATTTCCTAAGGCAGAATGGCGTTTTCTTTTGTTATACCATCCCTCTATATGGTCAAATACGGCTAGTTTAGCCTGTTGCTTTGTATAGTAATGAACATGATAAATCAATTCAGTTTTCAAGGTTTTGAAGATGATTTCTGCTATCGCCTTATCCCAACAGTTCTCTACTCATAATACATGATTTAATGTTTGTTTTCTTCATAAATCCAACGACAGATGTACAGCATCTGTCGTAGATCTGTCTGGCTACCGATGTCCGTAACTTGGATACCTGTTCTCTTAATTCACTGGTGATCCTAAGGTATACATGGACCTTCCATGCCCGTAAGCATCATCGGTTCCGCACTTTGCTATTATTATATACTTTGTGTATATCTGCTAATAATTTTTCTTTGTTGATTATTGGGCAACCGACAGGTTGTTTGAGCCACAATAGAGCCCAGAGGCGAACATTGCAATTGTAGAGCCAGTAACACTTACTTTCATCACTTTACACATCTTTTCAACGCTTGCATGGCGGGAGCCGAAGCAATTTAATATAGTTGTATACATATTCTATACTCCTTTATAAATCCCAGTATTTCCCCTTGTCCTTGCAAAAGATGCTGATTTAGTATATCTCATTCTGCCTGAGCCACCTTCATTTCCTTTTGCCAAACGTCTAATTTCTAACTGTTCTGTAGAGAGTACAGGTTTTCAATACTTGCTAAATCATTCTCCTGGCTTTGCCTCCATTTACTTAATCTACCCAAAAAAATTAGTTTGTTAGAAATAATAACAAAAGGCTAATAGGAATAAAGTATAAGGGTTTTACCATGTTCTAATTTGTTTAATTTTATTAGTCTATACTTATTGAGTAAACTTACACCGCGAAATAAAGGCATCACTTTCTCAAAACACAGTTAGGTATTATCTAACAAGGCATAGCTGAATGTAGATTTCTTTACAGAACATCGTCGTCGTATTTTGATCCAGCCAGAGATAAAATCTGAAAAGGAGATTGCCAGATTCCATAAAAACAACATAGTGTATGAAACATACCCACGATCCTATATTGACCAGAGCGCAAGAGTCCAGGGCTGCTATTGAGCGCCTATATGTTACGATGCGTCACCTGTTTAACCGGGGATATTATAAACCTTCCAAAGTATCTGGTGAGGAAATGCGCAGGTCTTTACTTACGCTCCGTCCTGAAATTTATGGTTCGGTAAATGATCCGCAGAAAGTGGAACTGGAAGGATTAGTATATGTGATGGACCGTTTGCCCAAAGGCATAGAATCCTGCCGGTTTATTACCTTAACTTCCAGGGAAGGATATGAGTCTTCACGTTTTCCGGTACTGGTGCCTGCCAAACGCCGCCGCAACTGTTACCGGGTGGATGAGGAACAAATGGTAATTGAAGTAACCAATGGCCGCAGTGAAATTTATGATATTCTTACCCATCTTACCTTTATGTTCATGGAAGCCGACAAAATCCGTCAACATGCTTTTCATGAAAGAGGCGGCATGACCAGGGAATGGGAAAAACTGGAGGCTATTATTCAGGCTGGCGGTATTGTGGAAGATGAGGAAAGAGAGCTTGCCTTAACCTATGTAAGCACCATTCTCGGACGTACTTTTCATGAGACCGAAAGAGCTTACCATCGTTTCAACGAAAATGCAAGTGCAAACAGTGGCTTATTCCAGATTGTATATGCTCTGGGCAGAACTTCGATGCTTGAAGAAAAACAACGTCTGGACCGGGAAATCAGCTTTACGCCTACTTTACGGGAACGCATAGGCCACCATATGTATGGGGAACGCTGGGCAAGGCACATTAAGCAGTATTTACTTGATAAACAGTTGCATGAACGCCCGCTTCATATCATTTCTGCCAATCCGCATAGTGTGATGAATTGTTTGTATGCGCCAGCAGCGCTCAGGGATGCACAGGCCGAGGGTGATATGTATGAACTGGCAATGACGCTGAGCAGAGCAGAAAATGGAAGTTTACGCAAACAAGTGATGCAATATGCCACGGAGCATGGCCTGCACCAGCTGGAAGATGTTTCAGGAACCAATATTCTGATACAACTGATAGACACAGCCAGGATCAACCTTAAAAAATTGCCTGCCCAGCTTGCCTGCCAGGCAGATTATGTAAAGAAAAGCCAGCCGGTAATACTGGTGATGGATTATGCTTTTGGCGAACAGGCTTTTGAAACGATGGATGAGCTGCTGAAACCTTTTGACGATGCTATTCATGGGTTTCTCATGAATGTGGCTTCCATTTCTATTATGGGAAAAGCAGGCATTCTTACCGGCGGCAAAGGCGACCTGATGATTCCAACTGCTCATATTTTTGAAGGTACTGCAGATAATTATCCCTTGCAGAATGAATTTACCAAAGCCGATTTTGATGGAGATGGCATTGATACCTATGAAGGAGCGATGATTACGGTGCTGGGTACTTCGCTGCAAAACCGGGATGTATTGTCGTATTTCCGCAATTCTTCCTGGAAAGCCATTGGCCTGGAGATGGAGGGTGCCCATTATCAGAAAGCCATTCAGGCACAATCCATGATCCGCAGCAGCGTCAATCATAATGTAAAAGTCCGTTATGCCTATTATGCTTCGGATAATCCGCTGGTGACCGGGGCTACGCTGGCTTCGGGAAGCCTGGGTACGGTGGGAGTGAAACCTACCTATCTGATTACCCTAAAATGCCTCAGCAAAATTCTTTGCCATACCCAGTCAGAAGCCGTTCCGGAAAAGTTGTAAATAGCTGAGTCATGGAGGAAAGGGAAAGGATTATTACCCTATATAATAAACAGGCAAAACAATATGCCCGCTTACGGAAACGCAAAAATGGCTTTGACCAGGAGTGGCGAAAAGAATTACTGGCTTTTGCCAGGGGCAATATTCTGGAAGTATCAGTAGGAGCTGGAGCTAATTTTAAGTTTTATCCGCCAGATGCTGTCATAACCGGTGTAGACATAAGTCCGGCCATGATTGAAAAAGCGAAAGAAGCTGCCGCAGAAACCGGCATTCCTGCCCAATTCATAGTTTCAGCTTTGGAAGAACTGGAATTTGCACCACATTCTTTTGATACCATCGTTTCTACACTCTCCATTTGTGCCTATTCTGATCCGGTGAGTGTATTACAAAAAATGAATAGCTGGTGTAAAAAAGACGGAAATATATTGCTGATGGAACATGGACAAAGTTCTTACAAGCTACTCCAATGGGTGCAGCATGCCTATGATCCCCTGCAATACCGTTTTATCGGCTGTCATGCCGACCGTGATATGTTGCAGCTCGTTCATCGGGCCGGATTGGAAATTATAAAATGTGAACGCAAGTTTATGGGAATCATTTATCTGATATGGGCAAAGCCTGTTCAGAAATAATAAAATCAGGCAAAGAGTTCGTTTTTCAGGATGATGCGACGGCAGAATTTTATATAAAGTTTTCAGTTAAACTGATAATTTTCTCTGCTATTTCTTACTTCTTTTGCTTAGAAACTGTTTTTGGGTTCTGTGGATAAGTCCATATGATTTATTTTTAAATCATTTATATTTTAATAATTTTGTTCGCACCATTTTGCATAATACAATTGTTATTCCTTTAAATATATAACAAATATGGCTTTTGATATAGAAATGATCAGGGCAGTATATGCCCGTTTCGGGGAACGTGTAGAAGCAGCCAGAAAAGTAGTTGGCCGTCCGCTTACCTTGTCCGAAAAAATATTGTATGCCCACTTGTATGAAGGCACGCCTACCAAAGCTTTCGACAGAGGTAAAACCTATGTTGATTTTGCGCCGGATCGGGTAGCCATGCAGGATGCAACGGCTCAAATGGCATTATTGCAGTTTATGCAAGCCGGTAAATCCAAAGTCTCTGTGCCTTCAACGGTGCATTGCGATCACCTGATACAGGCAAAAATTGGTGCAGACCAGGATCTGGCAACCGCCAATAACCAGAACAAGGAAGTATATGATTTCCTGGCTTCTGTTTCTAATAAATATGGCATTGGTTTCTGGAAAGCCGGTGCTGGTATTATTCACCAGGTGGTACTGGAAAATTATGCTTTTCCTGGTGGGATGATGATCGGAACGGACTCTCATACGCCCAATGCCGGTGGTTTGGGAATGATTGCGATTGGGGTAGGGGGTGCTGATGCGGTAGACGTAATGGCCGGAATGGCCTGGGAGTTGAAGTTTCCTAAATTTATTGGCGTAAAGCTAACCGGTAAACTCAGTGGCTGGACAGCTGCCAAAGACGTAATTCTGAAAGTAGCTGGCATTCTGACCGTAAAAGGAGGAACCGGATATATTGTAGAATATTTTGGCGATGGAGCGGAAAGTATTTCCTGTACCGGCAAAGCCACTATTTGTAACATGGGTGCTGAAATCGGAGCTACCACTTCGGTATTTGCCTATGATAAGAAAATGAAAGAATACCTGGAAGGTACTGAACGGGCGGATATAGCGGCTGAAGCGGACAAAGTAGCCAGATATTTACGGGCTGATGATGAAGTATATGCTGATCCGGCTAAATACTATGACCAGCTGATTGAGATCAACCTTTCTGAACTGGAACCACACATCAACGGACCGTTTACGCCTGATGCGGCATGGCCTTTATCGCAGTTTTCAAAAGCGGTAAAAGAGCATGGCTGGCCGGCTAAACTGGAAGTAGGTTTGATCGGTTCCTGTACCAACTCTTCCTATGAAGATATGACCAGGGCAGCTTCTATTGCTGAACAGGCCGTTTCTAAAAATCTGAAGGCAAAATCTGAATTTACTGTTACACCAGGTTCTGAACTGGTGCGTTATACCACTGAAAGAGACGGTTTGCTGCAAACTTTTGATGAGATGGGCGGTGTCGTGCTGGCCAATGCCTGCGGACCATGTATCGGACAGTGGGCACGGCATATGGATGATCCCAACCGTAAAAATTCTATTATTACGTCATTTAACCGGAATTTTGCCAAACGCAATGATGGCAACCCCAATACACATGCCTTTGTAGCCTCTCCGGAAATTGTTACAGCTTTGGCCCTGGCAGGTGATCTTACTTTTAATCCAGTAACTGATACGTTAACCAATGAAGAAGGCAAGCAGGTAAAACTCGATGAACCAAAAGGACTGGAATTGCCGATTAAAGGATTTGCCGTAGAAGATGCCGGGTATCTGGCTCCCGCAGAAGATGGCACTGGCGTACAGGTGAAAGTAGATCCGCTTTCCGACCGCCTGCAACTGCTCGAAGGATTTAAACCCTGGGAAGGCACCGACCTGACCGGCTTAAAACTGTTGATTAAAGCGAAAGGCAAATGTACTACTGACCATATTTCTATGGCTGGTCCCTGGCTCAAATACAGAGGTCATCTGGATAACATATCTAATAATATGCTGATTGGAGCTACCAATGCCTATAACGACCGCACCAATAGTGTAAAAAACCAGCTTTCTGGAACGTATGCGGAAGTGCCGGCCGTTGCCCGTGCCTATAAAGCTTCTGGTATTGGTTCTGTAGTAATTGGAGATGAGAATTATGGAGAAGGTTCTTCCCGGGAACATGCAGCGATGGAACCCAGACATTTAGGCGTTCGGGCGATACTGGTGAAATCATTTGCCCGTATTCATGAAACCAACCTGAAAAAACAGGGGATGCTGGGACTAACATTTATGAATCCTAAGGATTATGATAAAGTACAGGAGGATGATTCGATTGACATTATAGGTCTGAAAGATTTTACGCCCGGTGTTCCATTGATCATTATCCTGAATCATGCCAACGGTTCTAAGGATTATGTACTGGCCAATCATACCTACAATGAAGGCCAGATCGAATGGTTTAAGGCTGGTTCTGCGCTTAATCTGATCCGTTTACAAAATCGCCAGGAGACTGAGGTGGCGAAATAGGTTATCGTCAGTTATAACAAAAAGGCTGAAATCGCAAGGTTTCAGCCTTTTTGTTTCTATAACATTGAGAGCTAACCTTTGTTGCTCATCATTCAAAGGTTTATAATTTTATAGCCTGGCAACTAAATAAGGCGCTTCAAAAAGATAAAATATAGTCAGAACTGGATAATATATAGAAAGATTTTCATTCTTTAAGTATCTATTATTGTTATTAAACTATAGTACTAATAAATTGCCTATTCTGTGTCTTATGCTGGTTGATGGAGCATAGCCTTTTGTGAAAAAAATAAATGGAATTGATAAAATAAGAAGTATTACTATCCGCAAGAGCATAGCTGTTTTTTATTGGCTTTTACTAAAGCTAAAATTTAGAAGTTGTTTGATTTGATTTTATTGTTTTAATTTATAATTATTGCCAGTTATTTCTATAGTCTTACCGGCACGCCTGATCTAATTGTTATGTTATGTTTACGCCCATAGAAAAACCTGCTGTCATCCCTGATCTGTTCATTCCTGAGAATGAACCTGAGATATGGCGTTCTTTTACAGGAGGCAACCAGCAGGCATATTCGTACATATTTGTGCAGTACAAGGATATGCTGTATGGATATGGGCTCACCATAGTTTCAGACGAGGAAATGGTATGCGATTGTATTCAGGAATTATTTCTGGATTTGTGGCTGAGAAGAAAGAATCTGGCTCAGGTGAAAACAATCAAATATTATTTGCTGGTTGCATTCAGGCGGCAGTTAATTAGTAAAATTGAAAACAGAAAAAAACAAATGAATCTATCCCGGCAAGCCGCTGACTTCCTGGAGACAACCCATGCTGAATCTAGCGAAGCCGAATTAATTCATGAGCAAATCCTGGAAGAGGGGCACGATAAGCTTGCGCTTTCTATGAATCATTTACCCAAACGTCAGAAAGAAGCACTCTATCTACGTTATTACGAGAAATTGAGCTACGAAGAAATAATGGAGGTGATGTCACTTTCCTATAAATCGGTAAGAAATCTGGTTTCTTTGGCCATACAAGTGCTACGCAAAGAATTACACAAACAGGATTTCTTTTACAGTCTTCTGCTTAGTGTATTTATTGGTATTTAATTCCTTTACCTATACATTCTGTACATTACCACAGCCGTGAGGCCTTCCACTTTCATAGAAATAGTTAACCTTATTATGCGCATATACAAGAAACCAGGCAGGTATTTGGGGTTTTAGAAAAAAATGAAAATATTATTGAGAAAAGCAGGGACAAACCACTATACTTTCCCTCTTTAGTAATACAACCGCTATATCAACACCATTCTGGTACAATATATACCGACCTCTATGCAGTTTGAAGGGTATACCACCGATGATTTTGTAATGGATGCCTGTTTCCAGGAATGGGTACAGCGTCCGACCAGGGAGTCTGAGGCTTTCTGGCACAAATGGATTGTGGAACATCCCGGGCAGCAGCAAGCCATCGCCGACGCAAGAAGTATTATTGAAGCTATTCCGTTTGAGCGCAAAATAATGCCTGCACATAAAGCAAATCAGATATGGACTATTCTGGAAAATACGATTACTGCACAAACCATTGCCAGAGACAAAACATTTTTTTCTGAAATCTCTGTAAAAAAACAGGCCGACAGCTTTATATTCAATATGCAAAAGATTGCTGCCGGTATCGCTGGTATATTAGTAGTAGCCCTGGCTTATTTTCTGCTGAAAGATTGGACACATACAAATAAGTATACTACTGCTTATGGAGAAACTAAAAAAATAACCTTGCCAGACGGGTCTGTTGTCACATTGAATGCCAATTCTACCCTTTCTTTTGCGGAAGACTGGTCAGGAAATATGCTGCGGGAAGTATGGCTGGAAGGGGAAGCATTTTTTTCGGTTGTGCATACGGCAAGCCACCAGAAATTTATTGTACATACGGATGATTTTCTGCAGGTAGAAGTACTGGGAACAGAATTCGATGTATCCCGGAGAAAAAACAAAACCCGTATTGTACTTCAGTCAGGCAGCATCAAACTAAATATTTCAGAAACCCATGAGATGAACCAGACAGAAACCAGCTTTCTGATGCAACCCGGCGAACTAGTGGAATTTAACGAAGATTCTGACAGGTATATCAAGAAGAAAGTAGATCCCGAAATTTATTCTTCCTGGAAATCAGAAAAACTTCTGCTGGATAACACCAGCCTGCTTGAGATTACACAGCTATTGGAAACCAATTATGGATTCGATGTGAAAGTGATTCACCCTGAGTTATTACAGCAACAGGTATCGGGCTCCATTCCGTTAGGCAATACCGATATTCTGCTACAGTACATTGCCCAGACGTTCGAAATAAAAATTACCCGTACCGGCAACCAGGTTACTGTTCGTAAAATGCAAACAACTAAATAATTTCAAGTATGAACCTAAATCTTTCTACTCTTATGTCTGGATAAAAATTGTATATTTCTAAGTTTTCCTATTATTTAAAATGTATTTATCTAAACCATTAACCTCATGAAACAAATCCTACAACGCTGCAGCCTCATCATGGTTGTGTGCTGCTACGGTTTATCTTCCAGCGGACAGGTGTTTGCTTCCTACAAACCCGATGTGGCAAGCGAAACCTATGCAGTAGAGCAAGCCAGTAAGCGTACTTTAAAAAGTATTTTAAAAGACCTGGAAACAAAATACAGGGTTTCTATTGCCTATAAATCGGAACTGATAGAAGACAAAGAAGTAAGTATATCTGAAACAAAGTTCAATTCTCTGGAAGATGCGCTCACACAAGTGCTGAGGTCATTTTCTCTAAAATATAAAAAGACAGCTGATAACTTTTATATTATAGTAGCCAACAAAGAAACATCCGGCCTGCAAAAAATAGAAAACAATTTCCTGCTGGCTTCCAATTCCCAATCCGAAGCAATGCAGCAGGTGAGTAGAGTTTCGCTGGAAAAAATAGCGCTTCAAAGAACAAGAAGTTTATTTGCTGATGTAACTATTACAGGAACAGTCGTAGATGACCAGAATAGTGGCTTGCCCGGTGTAAACGTAATTATTAAAGGAACTACAACTGGGACTACTACTGATGCGGACGGTAAATATACTTTGACTGCACCAGATGGTAATGGAACGTTGGTGTTCTCCTTTATTGGATATGCTACACAGGAAGTTCCGATTAACAACCGGACTTCCATAAATATTACTATGGCTGACGATATACAATCTTTGGAAGAAGTAGTAGTAGTAGGCTATGGCGAACAGAAAAAAGTAACAGTAACTGGCTCTGTAGCTACTGTAAAGGGAGCCGAATTACAAAAATCTCCTTCTGTTAATATTTCAAATTCCATTGCTGGCCGTATGCCCGGTGTTATTGCTACCAACAGAAGCGGTGAACCAGGATATGATGGATCTACCATCCGTATCAGAGGTTCTAATACCTTAGGAAATAATAATGCTTTAATTGTAATTGATGGGGTTCCCGCCAGAGAGGGTGGTCTTGAAAGGTTAAATCCGGCTGATATTGAAAGCATTTCTGTATTAAAAGATGCAGCTGCCGCTATTTATGGTTCCAGAGCAGCAAATGGAGTTATTCTGGTAACTACCAAACGTGGTAAAACCGGCAAACCTGAGTTGTCATATACGTTTAATCAGGGATGGGCGCAACCAACCATTATACCTAAAATGGCTACAGCTGCACAATATGCCCAGATGGTAAATGAAATAGATTTGTATAATCTACCTTCTCAATACTGGAGTGCAGCCTCCGAAGCTTTTAAAACTAACGGAACTTTTACAAGGCCCGATAATGGAGCAGTAACCAATGCTACATTCAAACCGGACGACATGCAGAAGTTCAGAGATGGTTCTAATCAATGGACACATCCAAATACAGACTGGTTCGATGCAGCGTTAAAGCCGTGGTCTCCTCAGTCACGTCATAATCTGCAACTTAATGGTGGTTCTGAAAATGTAAAATATCTGGCTTCTATAGGTTATCAAAATCAGGATGCCTTTTATAGAAATTCAGCAACTGGCTACAAGCAATTCGACCTGCGTTTAAATCTGGATGCAACAGTAAATAAATACATTACTACCTCACTCGGTGTGGTAGGCCGCCAGGAAAACCGTGAATTTCCTACCAGATCGGCCGGAACAATTTTCAGGATGTTAATGCGTGGGTATCCTTACCGCCCGGCCTACTGGCCTAATGGCTTGCCAGGTCCTGACATTGAGAATGGTGAACAACCTGTGTTAATCACTACAAGTCAGTCGGGATATGATAAAGATACCCGGTATTATTTACAGAGCAATGGTACAATCAATATCTCCATTCCTTGGGTACAGGGATTGAAAGTGAGCGGAACAGCCGCCCTTGATAAATATATACAGCAAACCAAAAGATTTGAGATTCCATGGTATATCTATAGCTGGGATAATAAAACATTAGAAGCTGACGGAGTAACGCCTAAATTGCAAAAGGTACAACGTGGGCCTTCTCAGGCACAGATGAATCAGGGCAGCGGCGATCAGATTAATGCCTTGCTTACAGGTATCATCTCCTATGACCGTACCTTTGCTGAGCAGCATGCGATAACCTTACTCGCTGGTATAAACAGAGAAACATCTAATAGACAATTTTTCAATGCAAGCCGCAGATTCTTCCCCTCAACAGCTATTGATCAGCTGTTTGCCGGGGGCGACCGTGAAAAAGATAATAGTGGAAGTGCCTGGGAACGTGCCCGTTTGAGCTATTTCGGCCGTGTCGGATATAACTTTAAAGAGAAATATATAGCAGAATTTTTATGGCGTTATGATGGCTCGTATATGTTCCCGGAAAATACCCGCTACGGATTTTTCCCAGGAATTACAGCCGGATGGAGAATTTCTGAAGAAGCTTTCTTTAAAAACAATATCCGCTTTATCAGTAACTTAAAACTAAGAGGTTCCTGGGGGCAGCTGGGTAATGATTATGTAGAATTTGAAGGTGCATTAAGGGAGTACGATTACCTGGCTACTTATGCTTATAATACCTATCCTATAGGAGGACAGCTTGCAAAAACCCTGCGTGAAAATGGAGTACCTAACACTGCTCTTACCTGGGAAGTAGCTAATAATGCCGGATTAGGTTTAGATGGACAAATGCTGGACGGAAAAATATTCTTTGAACTTGATGTATTCGAGAATAACCGTTCTAATATCTTATGGCGCAGAAGTGCTTCTATTCCTCAAACTACAGGTATGACATTGCCTGCCGAAAATATAGGAAAAGTTAAAAACCGCGGATTTGAATTCAATATTGGCTATAATGACCAGGTAGGTGATTTCAGCTATAACGTGAGTGTAAATGGTGGATATGCTAAGAATAAAATTATATTCTGGGATGAAACACCAGGCGCACCTGAATATCAGAGATCTACCGGAAAGCCTATTAATACCGGAAATTTTTATGAGTATGACGGTATTTTTGCTACACAAGCTGATATAGATGCTAATACACTGGATTATAGTGGCGTAGGTGCTAGTACACTTCGTCCGGGAGACATGAAGTTTAAGGATATAAATGGGGATGGCAAACTAAATGGGGATGATATGGTGAGAAGAAACAAAAACAGCCAGCCTACTTTCCAGGGAGGTCTTAATATTGGAGCCAGGTATAAAAACTTTGATTTATCAGTGTTGTTTCAGGGAGCTGCCGGAGGAGAAATCTATTTGCAAACAGAATCAGGTACAATTGGTAACTTCCTGGCCTGGAGCTATGAAAACCGCTGGACCGTAGATAATCCCAGCACTGAGCATCCACGTACCGTTGACAGAAATAATCAATACTTCTCTAATAACAATACTTATTGGCTGAAGAATACAGATTATATCCGTTTGAAAAACCTGGAAATAGGCTATACCCTTCCAGTAACTCTGGGACAAAAAGTAGGATTGAACTACCTGAGAGTATATGTAAATGGGCTGAACCTGCTTACCTGGGATAAAACAGACATTTTCGACCCTGAATCACTCAACGGAAATGTGCAGTACTATCCACAATCCAGAATTATTAATACTGGTATAAGCTTAACTTTTTAATTAAAAGTACATACTTGAACCTTGTTATTAGCGGTCTACTAATAAAATACTAAGTAATAGCAAGGTTCACATAAAAGGTTTAAAATCTAAACAGATGAAAAAAATACTAAATTATATTGTAGTCATGGTGATTTCTGGAGCCGTCCTGCTAGGTTGTAAGGATGACTTCTTAAATACACAGCCCCTGGATAAAGCTCCGGGAACGGCAGTCTGGAGCGATGCTGCACTTGCTGATGCCGCTGTTACAGAATTGTATAATGGCTTACGTGATGGAATACTGGACCAGCAGAATATGGAAACCATTACAGATAATGCCTTGTACAATTTTGGCAAACAGGATATTATGGAATCTATTATTAGCCCTGCCAATACCGGATGGGTAAACGATACGTATGCCTGGGGTAATATGTACGCTATGATCCGGGCAGCAAATCTTGCCTTACAAAACCTGGCAGTGCCTAAATTTGAAAGTACAAATGGAATTGCTGACCGGTTGAAAGGAGAAAGTTATTTTATGAGAGCTTATTTTTACAACCAGATGCTGCGTTATTATGGAGCAGTTCCTATTGTAAAAACACCATATCTTTTAGGCGATCCGGATTATACCATAGCCAGAAATACTTATGAGGAGTGTGTGAACTTTATTGTGAGCGACCTGGATTCAGCTGCTCTGCTCTTACAGGGCAAATCTATGGAAGCAGGACGTGCAACTTATGGCGCTGCACTGGCTTTGAAAGCCCGTGTGCTAACCTATGCAGCCAGCGACCTGCATGATATTCCTGCTGCCAGTGCTAAATCTGGTTTAATAGCTGGGTATTCCAATAAAGAATTACTAGGGTATACCAGTGGTGATCAGGCAGCCAGATGGCAAAAGGCCAAAGATGCTGCTAAAGCTGTAATCGATCTGAATCAATATGGCTATTCACTTGATTTAGCTGCCCCGGTTACCCCTGAACAAGGCCGCCAGAATTACACAAATATGTATCTTTCTACAGGTGGTGGCGAGAAAGATGGAATATTTATCAGATATTTTAATGATTTAAAAAGTGAAGACGGCGCCTGGTTTGCCCGCAATAACATGCCTAATGGCTATCACGGCTGGACCTCCTCTGAGCCTACTCAAAACCTGGTAGATGATTATGAAATGATGGATGGTACCAAATTCGACTGGACTAATCCTGCACATGCCGCTGCCCCTTACGACAATAGAGATCCACGTTTTTATGCTACTGTATTGTATGATGGTGCACCCTTTAAGACCCGCACCCCCGATGGAAAAGGTATAGATCCAAGAGGTGAGATACAAATGGGTACATACCAGATAGGAAGTGCCGCCAGTCCAACTGTTCACCAGGGACTGGATACCCGGCAAAGCTCTATAGAAAACTGGAATGGAACCCGTACCGGATATGGAATACGGAAATTTATCAACAATACCATTGATAACGTAACTTTTCAGGATCAGAATACCAGACAGTCAGTGCCTTCTCCTCAGATCAGGTTTACAGAAATTGTGTTCCATTACATAGAAGCTTGTATTGAATTAGGTGAAGAAGCAGAAGCGTTGGCATGGTTAAACAAAATCCGTTTCCGGGCCGGCATGCCTGCTGTTGATGATTCCGGACCTGCTTTGATGGATCGTTACAGAAATGAGAAGAATGTAGAAATGGCCTTTGAAGAGCAACGTTTCTATGATGCCCGCCGCTGGATGATTGCGCCTGAAACTCTTGGCCAGAAAGCAAGAATTATCAGAATTTCCGGTACACTGAAACCAGGAAAAACGGTACCAGCGTATGCGTATAGCAAAGATAATTATACATATACTTATACTGTGCAGGATATAGATCCGGGCGTAGAAAACCGTAAGTGGGACGATAAAATGTACTTCATGCCTATTCACCGGGATGAAATGAACAGAAATAATAAATTAGTTAACAATCCTGGTCACCAACAGTAAGATTTTTTGAGTAATTTTATAATCTATGCCAGTTTATTATCACTGGCATAGATTTTTTATTTTAGGGCTAATACTTATTTTATTAACTTGTTACAAATCAGATATCATTTATTCCTTGTCTGTCTGATCATTCTGACTTTGAGTCTGGATGCTTGCAGACAGAAAACGGCTACAGATGCAGAAAAGCCTGCAAAAACGTCTGAAACTGCTCCTTCAACTCCTCCACTTTTTACTTTACTGCCGTCAGCAGAAACCGGAATTACGTTTAGCAATAATTTAACAGAAGGGCCTAACACGAATGTGCTGATGTACGAATACTTTTACAATGGTGGCGGGGTAGCGGTGGGCGATGTAAATGGAGATGGATTGGATGATATTTATTTCTCAGCGAATATGCAACCTAATAAACTGTATCTCAATAAGGGGTATATGCGCTTTGAAGATGTTACAACTAAAGCTGGTGTGGCTGGTAGGGAAGGCCCCTGGAAAACAGGTGTAACCATGGCTGATGTGAATGGAGATGGTTTACTGGATATATATGTATGCTATTCCGGTAAATTGCCAGCTCCTAAGCGGGTAAACGAGTTATTTATTAACCAGGGAAAGGATTCAACAGGCATACCTCATTTTGCAGAGCAGGCCTCAACTTATGGCCTGGCCAGTACTGCTTACAGTACGCATGCACTTTTTTTCGATTTTGATAAAGATACTGATCTTGATCTGCTTTTATTGAATCATAATCCTGAGAGATTACCCATACTCGACGATGTATCTACAGCACATTTATTAAAACAAGCAGATACTCAGAGTGGAAGCCGGTTATTTAAAAATAACAACAATGTTTTTACTGACATTACCAAGCAGGCAGGAATACATAGTTCAACCCTTTCTTATGGCCTTGGAGCTGCTATTGCAGATATCAATGCAGATGGATGGCCAGATATCTATATAGGAAATGATTATACGGTGCCAGATTATCTATATATCAATAACAAAAACGGTACTTTCACTGATAAAGTACAGGCGCATCTGGGACAAACTTCCCACTTCTCTATGGGGAATGAAATAGCAGACATCAACAACGATGCCCTGCCTGATATTTATACCCTGGATATGTTGCCGGAAGATAACCGGAGGCAAAAACTGCTCTTTGCACCAGATAATTATGAAAAATTTGATCTCAGCCTTCGCTCCGGTTTCTATTACCAGTATATGCGCAATATGTTGCATATAAATAATGGCAATGGCTCTTTTTCAGAAACAGGACAATTATCTGGTGTTTCCAATACCGACTGGAGCTGGGCACCTCTTTTTGCTGACTATGACAACGATGGCTGGAAAGACCTGTTTGTAACCAATGGTTTTACCAGGGATTTTACCAATATGGATTTTATGAAATACATGAGCGATTTCATTCAGCAGAAAGCAGGCAATATGGTGCGCAACGATCTGCTACAACTGGTTCACCAGATCCCTGCTTCCAATGTAAAAAACTACCTCTATAAAAATAACAGTGGCTCTACCTTTATAGATCAAACAACAGCCTGGGGAATGACTGCCGCATCTAATAGCAATGGTGCCGTTTATGCAGATTTAGATAATGATGGAGATCTTGACCTGATTGTAAATAATATCAATAGCCCTGCTTTTGTGTATCAGAACCAGGCTGAAAAACTGCTCAAACGCCATTATCTGCAAGTGAAACTGCTGGGAGAAGGGAAAAATACTTCAGGTATCGGTGCCAAAATACGTGTACATCGCAAAGGTAAAATTCAATATCTGGAACAAATGCCAGCAAGAGGCTATCAGTCCAGTGTTTCGCCGGTTTTACATATTGGCTTAGGTACAGAAAAAAATATAGATTCGTTGTATGTAACCTGGCAAAGCGGCAAAACACAGCTCCTGACCCATGTGAAGGCGGATACATTGCTTGTATTGGAGGAAAAACAGGCCAGATCAGGAAAGCCGGTAGCAGAACCTGTTCCGGTTCCGGTATTTGAAGAAGCGCAATCACCCCTCAAGTTTGTACATCAGGCCAGTCAGATAAATGATTTTAAACGCCAGCCTTTGCTGATCAATCCTTTATCATATTCCGGGCCATGCCTGGTAAAAGGCGATGTGAATGGCGATGGCCTGGAAGATGTTTTCGCAGGCGGTAGCGCCGGACAGGCTGGAGGATTGTATCTGCAAACGAAAACCGGGCAGTTTAGCAGCAAACCTGTTGCAGCTTTTGAGGCGGATAAATTAAGTGAAGATACAAATGCCTTGTTCTTCGATGCCAATGGCGATACATTTCCGGACTTATATGTAGCCAGTGGCGGCTACCACAACTTTATGCCCGACGATGCACTGTTGCAGGACAGACTCTATATCAACGATGGGACTGGCAATTATACAAAAAACAAAGAAGCATTGCCGAAAATGCACACCAGCACCAGCTGCGTAAGGGCAGCAGATATAAACCAGGATGGCTACCTGGATTTATTTGTGGGTGGAAGAATGATTCCAGGTAGCTATCCCGAAATACCCAGGAGTTATTTGTTAATCAATGATGGAAAAGGCCATTTTAAAGATATGACCGCTACTCTGGCCGCAACCATGCAGAAGATAGGGATGGTTACCGATGCGGCCTGGCATGACTTGAATGGAGACAAACAACCCGAATTGATTATCGTTGGAGAGTGGATGCCTATAACTGTTCTTGGCCTGGTCAATGGAAAACTCAGCGATCAGACCAGTGCTTATTTTTCTAAAACTTATTCTGGCTGGTGGAATAAATTGCTCGTGGAAGACCTGAATAAAGATGGAAAACCTGATCTGGTGATCGGAAACCAGGGGCTGAATACCCAGTGCCGGGCCAGTGAAAAACAGCCAGCTGAATTGTACTACAAGGATTTTGATGACAATGGTTCCATTGATCCTGTTTTCTGTTTCTATATTCAGGATAAATCGTATCCCTACGTAACCCGCGATGAATTACTCGACCAGATGAGCATTATGCGTACCCGTTTTAAAGATTATAAAAGCTATGCAGATGCTACGCTAAACGATATATTTTCACCGGAAGAACTAAAAGGAGCAGGCCACTTAACGGCAAACTATCTGCAAACTGTTTTATTTATCCAGGATGCTAATGGGAAATTCCAGGAAAAGGCACTACCACTGGAGGCGCAGCTTTCGCCGGTTTTTAGTATTACTGCTCTGGATTATAATGAAGATGGCCATGAAGATCTGCTGCTGTGTGGCAATATTAATAAAGCCCGTTTGCGTTTCGGAAAGTATGATGCCAATTATGGCGTATTACTCAAAGGGGAGGGCAATGGAAATTTTACCTATATTCCCCAACGCAGCTCCGGATTACAGATTAAAGGAGATGTCAGAAGTATAGTTACTATTAATAATACCTTACTGGTTGGGATTAATGGCCAGCCAATTCAGGCTTACCGCAAACATGCAAAGTTTATTCAATAATGAGGAATTACAACCCATAACTAACAACATAGCGTCAGTTCAGCGAAGCTAATAACCCACAACGATTTAGTATTACTGAGTCTGATCTATTTTAGGTATTTCGATAAAAAACTGGCTGCCTTCATCTTCTTCACTTTCAAACCAGATAGTGCCTTGGTGCAATTCTACAATGGTTTTTATTACCGACATTCCTAATCCAACAGATTTTTCTCCCCGTAAACCTGGCCTCCGGGCTTTGGTGAATTTTTCGAATAATACCGGCTGCGATGTTTTAGGAATACCGATCCCATTGTCGGCAACCGTAATCAGAATGGTATCCTGCTTTTCTTCTACATGCAGGCTGATGGTGCCATTGTCACGTGTAAATTTGATAGCATTGGAAATCAGGTTATTGAGTACCTGTACAAATTTCATTTCATCTAATTCTATAAAAATAGAATCATGAGAGGTAGTGAGTTCAAACTGTTTGGGAATGAGTTTTTGCCCATTTTTATAATCCTCAATGATCAGCCTGATTTTTTCTACAATATCAATTCTGGATTTATTAAGCACTACTTCAGAAGATTCCAGAAATTCCTGGGTCACAAAATCACGTATCAAATCAGAACCTCGCTTACTGCTATCCTTGATGTGTTTTAATAAATTTTGTACACCGGTATAGTCCTGTTGTGCCAGTTTATTTTCTATCAGACCAGCAATGCCTTGTATGGTATTAAAAGGGGCAGCCAGGTCATGAGAGATTATTTCAAGCACTGCATTTTTTTTTGCATTGAACTTTAATAAATTATAGCTGTACTCTTTGCTTTTGCTTATATCTTCGGCATAACCAGCTATATACCGGACCGTTCTGTGCTGATGGATAAGGTAAGCCGTAAAACATACCCATTTGAGTGAACCATCTGGCAAAACAATCCGGCATTCTACACTTTTGTTCTCCTCATGATGAAGCAAACGTTGATATTGTTCGGATAAGTACACCCTGTCTTCAGGATGGATCGTATCCATAATTACGTGCAGGTTTGGATAAATAGATTGCCTGCTCCGTTGCCAGATCTGTTCAAAGGCAGGATTTACATAATGTAAATGTTGCTGAGTAACATCAAATATGAAAAAAGCTTGTGCAGATTTTTCTGCTACCTGTTCTAAAATGAAGAAATTTTCAGCATTTTCGGTTAGTTTTATCATTGCTTGGGTAAGCCGATGGGTTGTGTATGCATAATTTCATATATAATAGGCTGGTTTGTAGTACTATGCTGGTTGCTTGAGATAATTAATGCTTACGCAATAACTAAATTTAAAGTTTACAAGTAACTAATAATGAATAACAGGAAATATTGAATATTTGCCGGGAATAAGATCTGAAAGAAAAATAAATAGTTAACTCATAAATAACCAGGAAGAGATTTAAGCTACAAAAAAATTGATGCAAGCGCCCGAAAAAGACCTGAAGTATTATATTAAAATAGCCTATGTGATAGGATTTCTGGTACTTATTACTATTTCATCAGCCGCTTATGTAAGCTTTACTTCATTGGCCGACAGAAACCGCCTGGTAGAAAATACAAACCAGATCATTGCTACCAGTGCCAGTATAGATAATGTAATTACTCAAGCTGAATCTGCTGTTAGGGGGTATGTGCTCAGCCTGGATAGTGCTTATTTAAAGCCGTATATTAACAGCACTGCCCTTATAGATAATGAACTGAAGTTGATTGATTCGCTCACCGGAAATAACCCTGTCCAGCAAAAGCAGATTCAAACCCTGAGAAAACTTATCCAGGACAGATATGCCCTTTTTGAACGGACCATTCAGCTGAGAGAAGCTGGTAATTCAGATAATCTGGTAAAATTTTTTTCTGCCAAACCGGGCTTGAGAAAGACGGAGCAGATTCAGCAAACATTTGATAACATCGCAGACGAAGAAAGCAGACTTCTGGCTGCCAGAACCGTTGCCTTGAATCGTTCTATTGCCTTTACCAGGTACCTTATTTTGATCGTTCTGGCCACTACTTTTGGTATTGCTGTTTTTCTATATTTCTCTACCAAACGGCAATTGCAGGAAAGAGAGGTGTATGCCCGGGAAATGGACACATTAAATAGGGAACTGGCAACCAGCAATGAAGAACTTAGCACCGTGAATGAAGAGCTGAAGTCAAGCAATGAAGAAGTTGCCGCCAGCAATGAGGAATTAATCGTAACCAATGAAGAGCTGACCCTGGCCAGACAACTCCTGCTCAATCTGAATACTGAACTGGAAACCAAGATTCAAGAGCGTACTAAATCCTTGCAAAGAGCAAACCAGGCTAAAAGTATATTACTGGAACGGGAAAAAGCCGCCTTGCTGGAAGCGGAAACACAGCGCAATCGCCTGGAAACTTTGTTCTTACAGGCGCCAGCATTGCTTGCCATAAACAAAGGACCAGATTTTATTTATGAGCTGGCTAATCCTTTGTACCTGAAAACCTTCGTTGCAGACCAGTCGATTGATGGCAGACCTTTGGCAGAAGCAATTCCAAATCTGGAACCTGCTGTTATGGATATTCTCAGGCAGGTGTACCAGACAGGCGAACGTTTTATCGGCAAGGAAATGCCTATCACGATAGATTGGGAACATAATGGAAAACCTTATACAAAGTATTTTAACCTAATATATGAACCTTTGCATGAATCGGATGGCAAAGTATCTGGCTTGATCACATTTGGGTATGAAGTAACCGAACATCTTATGGCCCGCCGAAAAGTGGAGGAAAGTACACATTTGCTCAATGAGGCCAATATAGCCCTCCGGTTAAATAATGAACAGCTGGCCGAAGCCCAAAAACAATTTCAGTTTCTGGCTGAATTTATGCCTCAACTGGTGTGGCGTACCAAACCTAATGGCGATCACGATTATTTTAACCAGCGATGGTACGATTATACCGGCTTAACCTATGAAGAAACCAAAGACAAAGGCTGGGCGCTGGTATTACACCCCGACGATTTTAAACGTACACAGCAAATCTGGAGCCATTGCCTGGCTACTGGTGAACAATATGAAATAGAATACCGCTTTAAAAAATACGATGGAACCTACCGCTGGTTTCTGGGCAGGGCTCTGCCCATGTATAATGAGAATGGAGAAATTATAAAGTGGTTTGGTACCTGTACAGATATTCATGAACAGAAGATACTAGTCGGACATTTAGAGCAATCCAGGGAGGAATTGTATCAGAAAAACGAGCAGCTCAACCGCATTAACACCGACCTGGATAATTTTATATATACAGCTTCCCACGATTTGAAAGCACCCGTTACTAATATTGAAGGCTTAACTACCATGATGGGCAATAAACTCCGTGGGAAGTTAAGTGAGCCGGAAAAAGAACTTTTCCGCATGATCCAGCTTTCAGTAACCAGGCTTAAACAAACCATAGTTGACTTAACGGAAATCACCAAAGTACAGAAAGATGTAGAAAGTTCAGTAGAGCCTTTATCGTTCCCAGAAATATTTGCAGATATCAAAACTGATATTGCCGACGTTATAGAAACATCGGGTGCGCTGATTACTACAGATTTTAAGGTGGAACAAATTCACTTTGCCAGGAAAAATTTAAGAAGTATATTGTATAACCTGCTTACCAATGCCATTAAATACAAAGCAACCGGCCGGCAACCGGAAATTAGCCTTGCTACAGACAAAGTAGATGAATATATACGGTTATCGGTTCGGGATAATGGCCTGGGAATCCGGAAAGATCAGTTAGATAAAATATTTATGATGTTTAAACGGGCACATACCCATGTAGAAGGAACCGGAATCGGGTTATATATCGTAAAAAGAATCATTGAAAACAGTGGAGGTAAAATAACAGTAGAAAGCCAGGAAGGTGTTGGAACCACCTTTATGATTTATTTTAAAGAAATATGAAAAAATTACAAAGTGTGTTGCTCATTGATGATGATTTTGCCAGTAACTACCTGACACGTACCATCATTCAGGATATGGATATTACCGAGAAAATCCATACGACTACCAACGGGGAAGAAGCGCTGCATTTTATGAAACAAAATTGCCTGGCTACTGATACTTTTTGCCCTGACTTAATTCTGCTGGATGTGAATATGCCTGTGATGGATGGATTTGAATTCCTGGAAGAATTTTATAAAATGTCGGCCCTCAAACATGAAAATACTACTATTGTGATGCTGACCACTTCCAGTAATCAACGGGATACAGAAAAAGCCCGCAAATATAAAGTTGCCTGTTATCTGGAAAAGCCTCTTACCGAAGATAGTATCCGTAACGTACTTAGTTACCGGGATATATAGGTTCTATCTTTAATTAAGTTGTACAGTCCTGTAGTGATATCTTCCTGTAATATGGAAATGTTAAACGGCTGTTGCAGTTTTTTAATATTTGTCTGTAAATCAATATTGATAGGCCTATTGCAAATTCAAATATTACTAATAACTTTGTAATGCAAAGTACTTTAAAAAATAAATATTGCATATGCAAGTAATCCGTTACGCCCGTCAGCGTGTTATAAATCCTGTTGTGTTATTATTCATCTTTTCCTGTTTTTGTACCGGTATTTTACTGGTCAGAATGATCGTGGCCGACCAGATCAGGTATATTTTTCTTGCCTGGAATTTGTTTCTGGCCTGGGTACCTTTGCTCATCACGCTTTTTCTGAGTGAACGCCTGAAAACCGGATCACAGAACAGGTATTGTTTTGGCCTGGGTTTACTGGTCTGGTTATTATTTCTGCCCAATTCGCCGTACATTATTACCGACCTGCTGCATCTGAAAGGCAATACCCATGTGCCCATCTGGTTTGATTCTATTCTGGTATTTTCTTTTGCGTTGGCTGGTTTATTATGTGGATTATTTTCTTTGTATCTGGCACATCTGATCATCGACCGGCTATTTAATGAAATCACTGGCTGGCTGAGTATTGTAGGTTGTGTTGGGCTTACCGGGTTTGGAATATATCTGGGGCGGGTGGAACGATGGAACAGCTGGGATTTATTCACCAATCCTGTCCAGCTGCTTATGGATTCCCTGCAACAAATATCCAATCCGGTGGCTATTAAGATGACAATAGGATTTACCTGTTTGCTTCTGTTTTTTTACCTGTTATTTTTAAGCCTCATCCACCTGAAAATAAATGCGTCTCCTGAAAAGCGCCGGTAATAGCCTGATTAAAACAATTAAAAGCTTCCGCTTTGCTTTTCATGGATTGTATCTGGTGCTCCGCTTTGAAAATAATACCAGATTTCATTTGTTTGCATCTCTGGCTGTAATAGGAGCTGGTTTTATGGTTGAATTCTCCGTTGTAGAATGGGCGATCATCCTTACGCAGATTGGCTTAGTCTGGACGGCTGAAGTGTTTAATACAGCCATTGAGAAAATAGTAGATCTGGTTTCTCCAGAATTTAATCCCAAAGCTGGTGCTATCAAAGACATTGCTGCTGCGGCTGTTCTAGTTACTTCTATTATGGCCGCTATTATTGGATTATTGGTTTTTGGGAATAAAATCTGGCAATTAATGAAACATTCTTTTTTAACAAGTATTCTCATCATTGCTTTGGGGGCATGTTCTCAGTCTAAGGTTAATGAGCAGCACGTTAATGATTCAATTAATTCCCGCAGTGATTCAGCAGTAACAAGGGACAATTCTATCTCTTCGGATTTTAAAAAGAAGCAGCTGATAGAAACTGTTTTGAATATACCGGATGTAATCAGATTTGCAAAGTTTGAAAATCTTAAAAATAAATATGGCAGCATCTTTATTTATATAGACCAGCTTCCATCTGAAGATATACATTTTCCTATTATTCAGGCAGGCTATTCACTTCAGGTTTTGAATACTAATCCTACTCCTGACAAACCTTGCTATATATTTAAAATAATTGATTATACAGAAAATGCTGCCAAGGTATTAGTAACCTTAGATATGACTGGGCTTATGGCATCCGGGCAGTTAATATATATAGATGGACGTTGGATACCGGATAAAAACTTTATTGTAGGCGCGGGATAATGCATATATGATGGCTGTTGAAAAATAAAGCTTAGTTTTTTAATTGTAGCTTCATATTCGCAGAGTTAATACATTTATGATATGTATTCTTAACCCTTTATCTCTATGAGCAAGTCTTATTTTATTACAGCCATTCATACAGATAGCGGCAAAACGCTGGTAAGTTCTATTTTCACCCAGGCACTCCATGCCGATTACTGGAAACCTATACAAGCCGGTTATCCAAGAGATACGGATACCGTGATGAAATTTGTTCATAATAACAAATCCAGGTTCCACAAAGAAGCTTATTTACTGCAAGCTCCTATGTCGCCGCATGCCGCAGCCAGGCTGGAGCATATAGAAATCCATCTGGACAATATACTAATGCCCAGAACAGAAAATACCCTGATTGTAGAAGGCGCCGGAGGAATACTCGCACCCATCAGCGATACACAGTTTGTGATTGACATTGCGGCGAAGTTTAAGCTGGAAGTAATTCTGGTGTGTAATATTTACTTAGGCAGCATTAACCATTCGCTGCTTACGATTAACGAGCTGAAACGAAGAAAAATAAAAGTAAAAGGCATTGTATTCAATGGACCGGAAAATACCGAAACCGAAGATATTATTCTCAAACATTCCGGCTATCCTTATTTGCTTCGGGTGAAGCAGGAGAAAAAAATTACGCAGGAAGTAGTAAATCGCTATGCCATTGAATTGATGTCGACCTGGAGTGAGAAGTAAGGTAATGATGCAACAAGAATTAGATTACTTATTAAAATGATTACTAATAAAATAAAGCCTTTCGTAATTAGAGCCTTAGCATATATTCCTGCTATGGTATTTGTAGGTTCAATTATTCTCCCATTTACATTTTCAGCACATACCGAACCCAGAACTATTTTTGCACAAATACTTGTAGAAGGTTATATTTTTATCACTTTGATTTTGTTAGTAATTATATTTGGAATTTTTAGAGGACTATACCTGCTTTTTTATGGTAAGGTAATAAAGGGCCTATTGATTAGTAGTGGATCGGGGATCTTATTGTTGTTCTTTGGTTTCTGGGCTGCTTTATTTTATGGAGAACTGGGGATTTTTAAACAAGATAGAATCATTTATTATTCCGAAAATTACCCTACTAAAAAACTTATTATCCAATATTATGAGACAGGAATAACAGGAAAACCAAATTGGAGAACAATTAGAGTAGATAATATAAATACAGCTTTCAGAGAATTTGAAGAAGCTGTTTTTAGCGTTGAAAAATTAATAGAGAGTCAAGCATTAGATTATCCTATTTACTATGAAAATCTTCCCAAGAGTATAACATTATATGACAATGAGGTATTTATTCTCGAAAGAGTATGGCTATTTGATGGAAGAATCATGTATAAGAAGAATAGCATTTGATCGTCACTTCCTCCCGGCAATATAAGCAGCTCCCATTAATGCCGCCAGAATTAATATACCGGCAATTTCGAAAGGCAGTAAAGCATGTGTCATTAAGCCAATACCAATGCCAGACAGGGATGATCCGGTTGTAGGCTGTGCAGTTTGTATCCGCCCAATAGCTGAAAAATTCGCCTGGGTAATAGCCAATATAAATACGACAAACATCGCTCCACCGGTCAGTAAACCTGCCAGCCGGTTATAAGTTTGTGAAACTAAATAGGTTTCAGACGTTTTGCTGGTAAGCATAATGCCAAAAATAATTAGCACCAGTACACCACCTACATAAATCATAATCTGGGTAATAGCCAGAAAATCAGCTGCTGCCAGTACATATAAAGCCGCAATCCCCAGCAGGCAAGCTACCAGTGAAAAAGCGGCATACAAAATATTCCGTGCCAGTAAAACGCCCAGCGCACCAATAATGGTAATTCCGGCAAATACATAAAATAGAAGCTGTAGCAGATTCATTCTCCGGAAGGTGGGTCTTGTTTTTTAATCACAGGTTTTATCATCGGCCGTTTAATAGCTGGCTTGCTTGGCGGAGGTGTGGCTCCTTCTTCAGGTTTTGCAACTTCATTTACCGCTTTAGCAGCTTGTTTTGCGGCTAATTTAGCAGCATGTTGTTCTTCGTATACCTTCTTTTTCTCTTCGGCCTGCTCTGGAGAAAGGTCGGAGAAATGGTAGTTCATATTGGCAAGCACAAACTCACTAAAATCGTAGGCTTTGGTCATAGTGAGGCATTCGGTCGGGCATACGGTGGTGCATAAACCGCAGAAGCAGCACTTGGCCATATCAATATCGAATTTGGCCGCATACAAACGAACGGAATGGCCATCGGAAGTTTTACGGATTTCTTCTGTAGATTTCACGGCCTCAATCTCAATACAATTTACCGGACAGATTTCTGCGCATTTATCGCATACAATACAATCTTCCATTTCGTTGTGCAGGCGGTAGCGGCCGTTATCTGGTACCGGAATGGCTTCATAGGGATATTGTAAGGTAACAATACCAGTTTCCTGTTCAAAGTATTTTTCATTAGCTATACCTATAGGCGTACGGCTTTTCCTGGCTTCAAAAATATGTTTGATAGAAATCTTTAACCCTTGCCAGGAAGAGCTAATACCTTCCTTGATATTCCCCAGATAGGTCTGATTGGCTCCTTTGTGTGTTTTATTCATGAATGGTCAAATATAGTATTATCATTCTGAAATTTTGTATGGGCTTTCATTCCCAGGAATGAGGAATGGCAATTGAATATTAAACGGGTTTAACATGAATGCTATGAATGTAAGGCTTTCCAATCTTAGCACTCACTACTTAATACTGGCATCAATTCTTCATTTTCAACAGTTTATTCATATTGAGAATCTTTATGCTCTTTCCGGAAATCTCAATTAACTTTTCATCTTTAAAATCAGATAAGGTGCGGATAACCGTTTCTTTGGAAGCACCTGCAATACTGGATAAATCTTCTCTGGATACCTGAATAGCAGTTTCACCAGTTTCTTGCCCATGATAGCGGTTGTATAGCAGTAGCAAAGCCTCGGCAACCCGCTTGCGGACAGAATTATAGGCTAACTGCAACAAACGCTCTTCCTGTTCTATTACGTTATTGGAAAGTAGTTTGATAAATTTTTGTGAAACTTCCCGGTTTTGTTCAAGCAAGGTAAAAAACTCCGGTTTGTTGATCACGCATAATTCAGAATCTTCCAGGGCCGTAGCCGATTCTTTATAATTACAATTTTCCAGTAGTTCTATATAGCCGATAAAATCTCCGGCAGCATGTAATCCGGTAATAAATTCCCGGCCTTCTTCATTGGTTTTGTATGTTTTTATCTTTCCTTTACTAATATAGTACAAGGCATTCGGAAAGCTGTGTTCAGAAAATACCTGTTGTTTCTTTTTAATATGCACTGTTTTTTTGTCCTCATTCAGCAGGCGGTTCAGTTCAGCCAGACCTCGGCTCCCTTCGCCAGCTGTCCCGGCCGATTCTTTGCGTGATTCTGCCCGGAACAGGTCATTCTTTTTCAGGCGCATTTCTATGGCATCCAGCAAGGTCAGGTCATCGAAAGGTTTGGTGAGATAGTCGTCGGCACCCAGGTTCATGCCTTTGCGGAAATCATCTTTCTCGGCTTTGGCAGTCAGGAAGATAAAGGGGATACCGGCCGTAGCAGGATTTTTACTTAACAAATGCAATACCCCATACCCATCTAGTTCGGGCATCATAATATCGCAGATGATCAGGTCGGGGTGTTCTTTTCTGGCCAGTTCTACCCCGATTTTTCCATGGGGCGCTGTAAATACCTGGTAATTGGCCAGTTCCAGGATTTCAGCTGTATTCTCACGGACTTCCGTGTTATCTTCTATTAATAATATTTTTTTCATAACAAGGCTGCCTATACATTACTTAAAATCAACTCAAAAGGGCTAAATTATACCTAAACTTTCTCTAGTGGCTGGTGGTGAAGCTAATAAATATTTAGTAAAGTGATCAATTTCAAACCAAGCTACTTTTAAGTAGTCATCGGAATTTTTACGGTAAATGTACTTCCTTTATGTTCCTGGCTGGTATATTCTATGGTGCCCTGGGCAAGCTCTACATATTTTTTTACTATAATCAGCCCAAGGCCAGTTCCCTGGATATTGGTTACATTATGTGCCCGGTAAAACTGGCTGAACAAATGCGGCTTATCTACGTCCGGAATGCCAATGCCTTTATCCGTAATAGAAAAAATATACTCTTTCTCCGTACAAACAGTTGTAAAGGCTATATCCTGGCCTGGTCCGGAATACTTAATGGCATTAGAAAGCAGATTGATCAGGATATTTTTTAACACTTGTTTATCTACCAGCAGTTCTTTTTTCGGGCCGGTATGCCGGTAGAGAATATGCTGGGTTTCTTTCGTTACTGTAGACATTTCTTCTGTTATTTCTTCTGACAGGTGTACCACATCCAGCCATACGGGGTTGTAAGCCGTTTTTCCTTCTTCGAGCTGGCCAATAGATAAAAAGTCATTCAGAATACTAGTCAGGTTATGTACGGCAGATTTGATGCGATCTATATGCTTGTGGCGCTTGTCTGTATCATCCGGGTTATTGTACCTGGCAATCAATGAAGCCGAAGATAAAATCGTGCTGAGTGGCGTACGGAATTCATGTGAGGCGATGGTAACGAATTTGGTTTTCATTACATTTAGTTCGCGTTCCTTGTCGAGTGCTTTCAGAATTTCGGCTTCTGCCCGTTTCAGGTCCTGGTTGGTTTGTTCCAGTTTGGTTAATGCTTGCGCCAGATCCTGGGTACGTTGTTCTACCCGTTTCTCCAGGTCGGCATTTAAACTCCGGATCTGGTTGAGATTTTTGGTATGTTCGATGCTGTAGCGGATAGAACGTTCCAGGTGAAAAGGATTAAAATTTCCCTTGACCATATAATCAGCAGCACCAGCCTTCATGGCTTGCTGGTCGATTTCCAGGTCGCCTTGCCCGGTAAGCAGAATGAGTGGTTTGGTACAGCCTTCCCGCAGCGATTCTTTAATAAGATTCAGGCCACTTTCTGCACCCAGGCGATAATCGATCAGGTATACATCATAGGCATTTCTGGGAATCTCTTCCAAGGCATCTTGATAATTGGCAATCCAGTGAAGTTTCATTTTCCGCTGGGGAATGTCGCTGAGAATATCTCTGGTCAGAATAAAATCCTCTTCGTCATCATCTACCAGCAAAATATTGAGAACATGGTGGCTTGTCTCCATATCAGAAATTTTTTGGCAGCTCCACTATCTCAAACCAGTATTTGCCCAGTGTCCGCATAATATCTACCAAGGCAGAAAACGTAATAGGCTTTGTAATGAAAGAACTTACCCCCAGATCATAGGTTTTAATTACATCTTCTTCTGCTTTGGAAGTAGTAAGCACGACAATGGGAATAATACGCAAATGCGGATCAGCTTTAATTTCCCGTACCGCTTCCCGGCCATCTTTGCGAGGCATATTCAAATCAAGTAGAATAAGTCCGGGAGTAGGATAGCGCTGTTTATCGGCATATTTTCCCTGGTTGCGCAGATAGGAAAGTAAGTCTTCGCCATCTACTACAAACTGTAAGTTATTGGCAAGCCGGCTTTCTTCCAGGGCTTCTTTTACCAGCATCCGGTCTTCCTCATCATCATCGGCTACTAATATTACAATAGGTCTTTTACTGGCCATAAGAAATCAGAAGTTTAAGTGTATACTTCAATGATGCGTTGTTATTTAGTTTCCTTCCCCTTTTTGTATCATTCAGTTAATGGCAGGAAATATGAAAAAATAATTATATAAGCTTCACACCCCGAAAAAAGGATGCATGGCTGCTGGTAAGCGTTACTAAAATAAACCAGTAACCACATGTATATGCCAAAATAAGCAGATTGCCGGCTTACATGCAATAGGAAATTTGCAACAGAAAATTAAGAAACTGCCTCTTTAGGTTGTTTTAAAGCCAGGGTTACTATAAATACCGAACCTTTTCCGGGTTCACTTCTGGCCGTTATATCCCCTCCATGCCGAATAGCGATCTTGCGGCAAATGGCCAGTCCGATTCCGGAACCTTCGTATTTCTGGCCATCCAGCCGCTGGAATACATTAAAGATGCGGTCTAAATATTTTTCATCAAACCCGATTCCATTATCCTGCACATAAATTTGCACCTGCTCGTCGCCGGGCGTACTGATCAGGTGTGCTTTACGCTGAATAAGTTTTGAAGATATTTTTATGACAGGCGCTTCATCCTCTTTTCGGAATTTAAGCGCATTTGAAATCAGATTCTGAAAAAGCTGCCGCATCTGAATGGCTTCGGCTTCAATGGCTGGCAGGGTTTCAAATTCTATTCTGGCTCCGGTTTTATCAATCATTACTTCCAGGTCGGAAAGCACTTCCCGGAGGAGTATATTCAGGTCTACTTTGATAAAGGGCTGCGACTGGGTAGTTACCCTGGAAAAAGAAAGCAGATCGTTAATGAGCCGCTGCATGCGGAAGGCCGCATTCAGCATACGGTCGATATAATCTTTGCCTTGATCACTGAGGTGTTCTGCTTCTTTGGCTTTCAGCCTGTCGCCAAAGGCCTGTATCTTGCGTAAAGGTTCCTGCAAATCGTGCGACGACACATAAGCAAAATCCTGTAATTCCCGGTTGCTCCGTTCCAGTTCGGCCGCATAACGCCGGAGTTTTTCTTCCGCCATTTTCTGGTTGGTAATGTCATGAATAAAACCGGTAAATACGCGTTTATCCGGCAGATTCACTTCGCTTATACTCAGGTAAAAAGGAAAAGTAGTTCCGTTTTTTCGCAAGCCGGTTACTTCCCGGCCGATGCCAATAATCCGGCCAATGCCGCTACGGTAATAGTTATGCAGATAGCCGTCATGACGGCTCTTATCTGGTTCGGGCATCAGCATGTTTACACTTTTGCCCATGAGTTCATCAGGATGGTATCCAAAAAGCTTTGAAGCAGCAGGATTCACCATTTCAATCTGGCCGCGTTCATTAATGGTAATTACGCCATCTACTGCACTCTGAATAATGGCGTTTATCTTGTTTTCACTCACCCGCAGGGCAGATTCTACCCGCCTCAATTCTGAAATATCATGAATAATAGCCGTAAATTTGAGTTTGCCTACAGTTTCCATCTGACTGATCTGCAAAAGGCAAATGAACAACGAGCTATCTTTTTTCCGGCCTTGTACTTCCTGCGGTTTTTCTGTAAAAGCAAGTAAGGCTGAAGCCAGAGTTTGATCATTCGTTACCTGTATCTGAGGTATAATTTCATGGATACTTTTCCCTATTAACTCTTCTGCTGTATAGTGAAACAGCACTGTAATGGCCGGATTAACAGAATCAATGATGCCTGTCTCATTAAAAGTAACAATGCCATCCGTTACATGCTCCAGAATTTGCCTAAATGCAACAAGACTTTCGGTTTTTTCAGACTCATTTATTTCCATAATCGAAAGGATGGTTTATTGTAAAGGTACATAATAGGTAGGTAGTACCAGTCAATAGTAAATAATTTGGGTTCATCCATACTTTTGCTCAAGTACTGCATACACTTTTTATGCAATATAACTGTATAAATGAGCTGGTCAAGAGATAACGAAAAAACCTCACAACACTTGTCAGGCTGTGAGGTTTGACTCGAAACAACAGATGAATTTTACGTATCTTGATTCCTATATTTTATCTATTTACCCTATACTTCTAACAAATATCCATCAATACCCACCAATGATTTAATATTAGTCTGCTTGTATTTTTTTGCTGGTCAGGCTGCTTAAAGCAGGTTTTGTAACAGGAATATCGTAGTTATAAATATCATTGCGGAAATGAAGCTGAGAATTGTTATCTGTCCAGGCAGTGAAATAATTGATAGAAACCGGAACAGGCGTACGCAAACGGATACCAGTACTTTCGGTGCCTTTGGCAATAAACTCATTGATCTTTTTAGCAGACCATGCGGCATCATTACGTAGCAGGAAAGCGGCCAGTTCGATAGGTTTTTCTACCCGGACACATCCGTGACTCATCGCACGTACCGTTTTGCTGAATAAGCCTCTTTGAGCCGTATCATGCAGGTAAATATCATACTCATTGGGGAATATAAATTTTACTTTGCCTAATGCATTGGTTTCTCCGGGAATCTGTTCAACCAGGTAATGGAAGTTAGCCGGAGTCATGCTTTGCCAGTCTACAGAGTCGGGGTGAATTTCGGTACGCTGACCAGCTTGTTTGCTGTAAATACGCATCTGGTGATCCGTCAAATAATGAGGATTTTTCTTCAACAAGGGTAAAATTTCTTTGGCTGCAATCCCCTGGGGTACATTCCAGGAAGGATTGAGTACGATGTATTTTACTTCACTTTGCATCAGCACCGTTTTGCTGGTTTTTTTGCCTACAATTACTTTCATTTTCAGGGCTACCGAATCACCTTCTATTACTTGCAGGGTAAAGTCAGGAATGTTTACAAATATATAGGGTTGTGTGGCTACACCGGTATAAGTCCGCCAGCGTTCCATATTGATTGAAATCTGTTCTACCCGTTTACTTACCGGCACATTCATCGCCTGAAGCGTACTATTTCCGAAAATGCCATCAGTCGTTAACCCATGTCGAAACTGGAATTTGGCAAGTGCTTTCACCAGCAATGAATCCAGGGTATTGGTTGCCAGGTCTTGTGTGGCAGAAAGATCGCCTGTCAGCAGCAGGTTTGAACGAATGCCATAAATCAGATCACTGGCTTGCCCGGGACGTATCACGGTATCAGCCGGGAAATAGGTCCAGCGTTGTTCGGCATCGATCTGGCTATAAAACTGGTGATACAATTTTAGCTGCAAATAGGCCTTTGTTACACTATCAGTTGCAGAAGGTTGAGCTGCTTGCTGGCCAAATGCAGGCATGATGGCAGCGGTTAATAAACAAAGAAAGATGATGAATAGCCGGAGATATATATTATAGATATTAAATGCACTATAAGAGATTCCTTTCATAAAACTACCAGTTTTGTCAAGTATACTTTTATTATTGGTCACCACCTCTGGTTGGGTAAGAGGATGGTTATTTGTATGCGTAAGTAAATATTTGGAAACGGATGTGGTTGCAGATGGACAGGTAGAACTGGTAGTTTTGTAGGATACGCGTGTCATGATGGCTTAAAAATTTGTGTGTCAGATTGTACCGGCAAAGTAAAAGCGCAACAGATCAGTATTCAATTTTATAGGGTACACTCCAGGTAAACACATTCATTTTCAAAGGTGTACTGCAGGTTTACATCTGCTTATGGTGGGTTGACAATTGGTAAACAAGCAATCGTAATAGCTAAATTAACAGGCTTTCCGTTCCAAAGTATTGTAATTTTCATGGAAAAGGTACGGAGCTACTGAAAATGCAAAAGCGGCAGGTGCCGCTTTTGAGTCTGTCCTCTGAAATGATTTTAAGCAAGTTTTCTATTTATGCAATACTAGTACAGGTATCCGGCTGTGAAAAACCTGTTTTTTGCTCAGGCTCTTATCAACCAGCTGCTGAAGAAAATTGCGGTGATGTGTAACTGTTACCAGTAAATCCGCTTGCTTTTGAAGTACAAAGGTGTCAATTCCTTTCTGTACATCCCGGTTTCCGTTTATAAAAAAAGAGATATGATCATAAGGCAACTGGCGGGATAACTTCCGGATGTTATGCAGGGTATTGTTCTGTACCGCTTCCATTTCCTCCTTCTCTACATGCAGAAATAAGAGTTCTGCGCCAAAGTATCCGGCTAACCTGGCAACAAATTTTACCTGCTTTTCTTCTGCCTCATCCAGCTCTGTGGCGTATACCATCTGTTTGATTTCCCGGTAAATAGCCTTTGCCGGAACCACCAGCACCGGACAACGGGTTTGTTTAATTACACTAGAGGTATGCGTTCCCATCCATTCTTCTGCTATAGTATTGGCTCCCTCCGTACCCATTACAATCAGATCTGCCTTTATTTCATTGGCCATGGTTGCAATCCCATCAGCCGCCAGGCCGCATCTTACTGTGCAGGAAGCCTGTAAACTGGCAGGCGCATTTACTTTATTGATCCAGTTGATGAGGTGTTCGAGTCTGGCTTTTACCTCCGGCTCATATTCATGGTTTATTTCCGGCTGCAAGTACAGTTCCGTAAAGGGAATGATGCTGGGAAAATAATAAGTATGAAACAAGTGTAAGCAGGCACCACTTTTTATGGCAAGATCGCTGGCATACAACAGGGCATTGGTAGCCGCTTCAGAAAAGTCTATGGGGCAGAGTATATTTTTCATGGCAGCTTTATCAGATAGTGGAAAATGCAGCAGGTTATAGTTGAATAAATGATGAAATGGCTGTCAGGCTATTCCCTTCAGCATTAAACTTAGCTATGAAATGTTAATACTGGCCTATCAGCATGATTCACTATATTTTCTGTTACGCTGCCATCCAGTAGGTGTGCTAATCCGGTACGTCCGTGGGTAGCCATTGCTATAATATCGGCACCTGTTTTTTTGGCAAAAGCCGTAATGCCATCTTCTACGCTGTAATGGTCTACAATATGGGTGGTATAATTTTTAAACTCATGCTTATCTAAAAATGCTTCCAGGCGCTTTTCTATGGCAAAAGTAGTCTGGTAGTCGAGCGGAGTGTTTACGTAGAGGATTTGTAGTTCAAAGCCAAAACTATCTTGTAACTGGTTGAGCTTGCTGATAAACGCTTTTGGAATATCTTTGAAATTGGTAGCCAGTACTGTTTTCCGGAGTTTGAAGTCATTAATTTTCCTGGCCACTGTCAATACCAGGCAATTTGCATAGCGCACCACTCTTTCTGTATTAGAACCATCCAGCAATTCCAGCAAGCCACTGGCACCTCCGGTACCCATTACAATCATATCTATTTTCTCTTTGGTAATTATTTCAGATACCTGCTGGAACACACTGCCCATTTTAATATATGGCGCTATCTGAATGTCTTTTTCCCGGAACGGTTTAATAATGTTCTCTAATTTGCTGAACACTTCTTCTCTGGCATAGTCTAATTTCTCTTTCATATCCTTTGGAATACTGGATCCACTGTTATACTCACGGTCGTAAGCTGTCTGAATTACGTGCAGTAGCTGTACAGAAGCTCCGGTTTGCCGGGCAATAACAACGGCCGTTTCCAGGGCATGAATGGCTTCTTTGGAGCAATCGGTAGGTACAAGAATGGTTTTCATAAGGCATTCAGAGAAAATAGGTGAGCAGATCAGTCATTTAAAGTCTATGCAATAACTACAGCCTTCGCTGATCAATTGCAACGGCTTTTTGCCAGCACGGTCAGGTGCATTTGCCTTACAAATTTTACACATAAATTTTATGAAGCCAATGATAAAGTGCAAAATAAAATATGATTTATATCATACTTCTCCAATCACAGACCGAAGGGTAGGTTAATATCATGGCTATTGAGATTGTCAGGCAGATTCAGAAGAATGCGGTGCTTTTTGATTATCATTGTAATCTCATCCCTGGGTTTCTGAGTTACGCTTCTTCTTTTTGAATTCCCATAGTCAGCGATAATTGAGAGGGAGCCATACATGTAAAAGTCTCTTCATTAGAGACACAGGCCAAAACCAGTATTGGTCCTTGCGCAGGCAATTCAAGGGTGAGGATTCCAAAATTCAATATGTATGCAACACCTGCATGATTTTACCATTATAGAACAGGTTGACACCAGCCAAACGCATAGGGTCTATAAAGCCAGGCGGCCAGATGATCCGGCAACGTATCTGATTACTGTTCAGCCTATGGATTCTTTGCCATCTGAAACAGACGCTCAGCCACCTGCCTATGAAAATTTGCTTATGGAAGCTCAGGAGGAAATGCGCCGGAAAGAACAGTTCTACCGCTCCTTGCTTGAAAATACCTTTGACGATGTAATGGTGTGCGATGCCAATGGAATTATCACCTACATTACGCCTGGCATCCGCAAGTATGGTTACGAACCAGAATACCTGATTGGCAAGTCAGAAATGGAACTGATACACCCCGAAGACAGGCAGAGTATGGAAGCACAAATGTATCAGACCGTTATTCAGCCGGGCACTGTTTTCAGAGATATGATGCGGGTACGCCTGAGTAATGGACAGTACCGGAGTCTGGAAGTAATTGGCAAAAACCTACTGGAAGATAAAGCGGTGCAGGGAATGGTAGTTAATTTCAGAGATATTACCGAGCAGCAAGAGGCCAAAGAAGAAATCGTGCGGAAGGAAAAGTATTTCAGAACGCTGCTCGAAAATTCATTCGATGTTACTTTTACCAGGAATGCAGATGGGGTGATTACCTATGTTTCTCCTTCGGTAGAACGGGTATTAGGCTATGCGCCAGAAGAATTGATCGGAGGATTTGGTATGGATATGTATCATCCTGAAGCCATACAAGGCATTCTGGATGACTATGTACGATTTACTACTCAGGAAGCTCCTCATACCGGCAGTTACCTGAGACGCATTCAGATGATACGCAAAGACGGAAGAGCGATAGAAGTAGAAGCCATGATCCGGAATCTGTTGCAGGAAGAAACGGTACAGGGTTTTCTTATTACCCTGCATGATATTACCGACCGCTTATATGCTGAAAAACAACTCATTACCAGAGAGAAATACTTCCGTTCACTGATAGAAAATTCCACTGATATAGTTTCTATTGCAGATGCTGATGTAAATTTCTTTTATGCCAGCCCGGCAGTAGAACGGATTATTGGCTATACGATGGACGAATACATTACCCTGAATGGCGCAGAACTGGTACACCCCGATTATCTGCCCATGGTGAGTGATACTTATATTAGTGTAGTACAACAGGCAGGCGCACTGGCTAAAATTGAGTTTCCTTTCCGGCATAAAAAAGGGCACTATGTATTTCTGGAGGTAATCTTGAAAAATATGCTGCAGGATGAAGACGTAAAAGGTATTGTGATGAATTCCAGGGAGATTTCTGAGCGGAAAAAAGCCGAAGAGGTACTTAGAGATTACAATGAAGTGCTGAAAGCAGAAGTAGCCCGGCAAACAGATTCACTGCTGAAAAAAAATGAAGAACTGCATACTATTCTGGAAGACCTGAAAAATGCCCAGATGCAGCTTATCCAGTCGGAAAAAATGGCCTCTTTGGGTCAGCTTACGGCCGGTATTGCCCATGAAATTAATAACCCGATCAACTTTGTGTCGGCCAATATTGACCCGCTCAAACACGATTTTGAGGAATTGCAAACGTTGCTTGAACAGTATATTGCCTTGCACCAGTCGCCAGATGTACCGGCTGATCTGCAATACATTGAGCAGGGAATGGAGCATATAGATGTTCCTTATCTGATGGAGGAAATAAAAGCACTTCTCACCGGCATTGATGAAGGTGCCAAACGGACCAAGGAAATTGTAATCGGCCTCCGGAATTTTTCCAGGCTGGATGAAAGTGAAACCAAACTTGCCAACATCCATGACGGACTGGATTCTACCTTAATGTTATTACGCCATAAGTTTAAAAACCGTGTCACCATCGAAAAAGACTATGGCAACATTCCGCTGATCGAAAGTTATCCGGGTAAGCTGAACCAGGTGTTTATGAATATTCTTACTAATGCGATTCAGGCAATTTCCGGCGAAGGCTATATTTATATTAAAACCTGGCAGGAAGGCAAGCTGGTGCATATTTCTATCAAAGATACTGGTTCGGGCATGAGCACGGAGGTGAAGGAACGTATTTTTGAGCCTTTTTTTACCACCAAGGAAGTGGGGATGGGAACTGGCCTGGGCTTATCTATCAGTTATGGCATTATTCAGAAACACAGAGGAGAAATCCGGGTATTTTCGCAGCCAGGTAAAGGAACGGAATTCATCATCACTTTACCAGTTACATAAGGCTACATGAATTTTTTTAGGATATAAGGGAGGGTAAATGACTGGTTTGCTGTCTTACCTTAAATATGTGGTACATGGGAAATACAATGTAAGTGAAGGAAAACCGACTACAGAATAAACTATTATCAAACAGATGCAAGACGAAAAACTAAGTATATTATATGTGGACGATGAAGAGCAGAACCTGATTTCGTTTAAGGCTGCATTCCGCCGGCATTATACCATTTATACAGCCAACAGCGGCAAGGCTGGATTGGAAATTCTCCAGAATGAAAAAGTCAGCCTGATCATTACTGACCAGCGTATGCCTGAGATGACCGGCGTACAGTTTCTGGAAAAAGTGATTCCTGCCTATCCGGATACCATTCGCATGATTCTGACTGGTTTCAGTGATATTGAAGTAATTATTGATGCCATTAACACTGGCCGGGTATTCCGCTATATTACAAAACCCTGGGACAGTGGCGAACTAAAAATGACCATTGATAATGCCTGCCAGTTATTCCGACTGCAACAGAATAATAAGTCGTTGCTGGAAGAATTGCATACCAGGGTGCATGAGCAGGAAAGAACCCTCAAACTATTTCAAAAATACGTTCCGGAAGAAGTGGTACGAAAAGCGCTGCTATCCACGGAAGAGTCTATTTTTGAGGGAGAAACAAAGGAAGTTACCGTATTATTCTGCGATATCCGGGGTTTTACCACCATTAGTGAGCAAATTACGCCAAAAGAAGTGGTGGCGCTGCTTAACGCCTATTATGGCACCATGACGGAATCTATCCGGCGGCATAATGGCACCGTGAACCAGTTTGTGGGTGATGAGATCTTTGCTTGTTTTGGAGCACCGGTTTCGCAGGTGAACAACGAGCAGAATGCGGTATTTTGTGCCCTGGAAATGATGAAACGTCTCGATAAACTCAATGAAGTTTTCTTTGATAAGCTGGGGCAAAAGATTGAAATTGGCATCGGCATTAATGCTGGCGAAGTAGTTGTTGGAAATACAGGCTCCGAAGACCATATAGGTTATTCTATTACTGGCGATACGGTAAACACCGGCAAACGCATTGAAAGCCTTACTAAAGATTTTCCGGATACTATTCTCATCAGCGACTCCGTATGCCATAAAGTAGAACACCTGTTGCAACTCAAAACCTGGGAGCCGATGAGCCTGAAAGGAAAGCGGGATAAGATTCAGGTATACGAAGTGCTTGGAAGAAAATAAAGCCGGCTAGTTTTATGCAAGCCGGCTTACTATGATATTTATTAAGAGAATACGAATACGATTATCAAATTAATATTGCACAGATAATACTCACTACTTCATACTTATATTACTTACTCGCATTCAGGCTTTTGATGTATTCCAACGATTGCGGAATCTGGTGTATGGCTTCCGGATGTTCGTCTTCAATAAAATAATGTTTTACTCCCAGGCGCTGTGCTTCCAGTAATAGGGGCTTGTAAGCGATCTGACCGGTTCCCAGAGGCACATTCCATTCATCTGGTGCATGGCCGGTATTATTTCCTTTTTCGCCTTTTTTCATGTCTTTCAGGTGCATCAGGCTAAAGCGGTTTGGATATTTTTTGAGCAATCTCAATGGATCTTCGCCGCCATGGAATGTCCAGAATACATCCATTTCAAAATTTACAAACTTGGGGTTGGTGTTTTTTACGATATAATCGAACAGTGTACCATTCTCATAGGGCCTGAACTCGTAGCCGTGAATGTGATAGCAAAAATTAATGCCACTGGCTTTCAGTTTTTCGCCCCAGCGGTTAAAATCGCTTACAGCTTTTTTTGCGTCTTCAATTGTAAAATCATCGCCTTTGTGGGGAATCCATGCAACCATTATATAAGTTGCACCCATAGTTTTGGCATCCCGGATGATACCTTCCATGTCTTTATCGAACCGTTCATAGCCTGCACCAATGCTGGGGCAAACCAAGCCGTATTTTTCAGTCAGTTTTTTGAAATCTTCTGGTTTCATATCATAGAAACCTCCTCCTTCAATTTCTTTAATGCCCATCTGCTGAATTTTAGCCAGGGTGCCTTCTACATCTTTGGGAAATTCTGCCCGGAGGCTATATAACTGTAAACCCACTTCGCTGGTAAAAGAACCGGATGATTTACCGGCTTTGTCTTTTTTCTGGGCAAATGCGGTATAAGGCTGGGAAAGAATTCCCAGTACGCTTAAGGTAATAAAGAAAACAATAGATTTAAGAATAGGTAGCAATCTCATAATTGAAAAAAATGGTTTTCTGCAAATAAATGAAATTGTATGTATCAAACAACAAACTGGATAATTCTTGTTTAACCCTGTTTGAAAAAGCTTGCTTACAGAGCAAGCCATACAACCTTTTCCGGCAAAAGCGGGTCATAGGTATATATCCTTTAAGCGTAAGCCATGAATAGAATTCTCCTGATCACCCTTCTGCTGGTGTTAACCACTACCGCCTGTTCCAAGGAAGAAGTCGGTGTAAAAAGCCGGAAGTACGAAAATTTTACACAGATACATTCCCAAATGAAGTATGAGGCTATTGTGGAGAGGTTTGGCGAGCCGGATCAGGATTTAGGCAGCGGCATTCACATTTATGTATACAAATTGGCAGATAATACGGAAATCTGGATCGGCTATACCGATACGATCTTATACGCACGTCACATGGACAGCCAGCAGAATCTGCTGCATGTGATTATCTGAGGTAATATCTAAATTTAGTTGATTATATAGTCGATTAACTCTTACGCCGTCCTTACTTTCTTTGTCATTGCTACAAAGAAAGTAAGCAAAGAAAAATCTAGAAAAAACAATGCTTCCCTGCTCAGGGCCAACGCATTGCCCGCTGTTTTTTCGGGCCATCACGCATGGAATATTTATTTTATATTGGTTGTGTAACCACATTTACTCTACCCAACTATTTTATTAGGCAATCTACTAGACTGAAATACTTGTCTTAAAGTCCGGCTCAACAATCGCATAAGGGTTTGAAAAGCAATCAAATCTTTGTTCCATTCTACTCTGATAGCATAGCCGATACAATCAAGACCATACCTGAAAAAACTATTAGCTTTGTAACCGTGTTTCTTTTTTGGTATGGCTTTAATTTTTTGATGACAATACAAGCCATAAGTTAAACAAAAGCCATAGGCAATGCTTACCAGACCGATCAATTTTTTGAGTTTGTCTGTAAGCTTCAAGTGAGTAGACTCCAAATCAAAGCCTCTTCCTTTCATATTCTGAAATAAGGTTTCAATGGTCCATCTTTTTCTATAGAGTTGTCCAAGCAGACCTACCTTAACTGTACCTAATAAAAACAGAATGTCTCCACTTCTGAGTTTCTTTATATATACATTAGCCCAGACACCATCTACCAGACAATCGGCTAAAGACAATTCGCTAGCTTTAGTAAGCAACTCTTCTACCCGGTGCTGTCTGCCATCCAGGCGTGTGATCAGATGATGTTTGGGCACACGGATGCAGAACAGAATACCATGGCTCTTCAAGTAAGAAAGCCAGTTGTGGCCAATAAATTCTCTGTCAGCCACTACCATACCAATGCGTTCTTTGCCTACTAAAGCAATGCATTGACTAAGGAAGGCTTTCCTATCATCTGTAGCCGAATTACCACTTTCATTCTCCAATAACTGCCAATACAGCGGCACATGCAGCACTCCACTTGTGGCAACTACCATCAATATATTGACTTGGCACTGACCAAAATCCCATTCCGTTCGATCTATACACAAGCTAATCTTTCCTTGAGGCAGAAAGCATAACAGCAAGCAGGCTAAGGCTTGATAATCCAAGTCTACTTCCCGAAAGAAATCCTGTATCCTTACCTGATTACAACTTATTTTGGCTTCATCATTGAGATAATGAGCCAGATGAGAAAACTGTACCTTTCTGCTCTGAATCAAAGCCAGCACAAAGCTGGTAATAAATTTCTTGCGGGCTAAGTTTTTAACGATTGCTACTTTGTCCAAAACTTGTTTAACTTCGTTGGTGAAGTATTGCTTCATAGGGAATGTGTTTTTTGTAGTTTGGTCACCACAAAATTCCACTTCCCTTTTTTATTTTCATAATAGTAGCTTTTTAGTTGGGTAGAGTAAACCACATTTATCCTTGTCTAATATTTATTTGAACATTTCAAACCGTTTTTTATAAATTTTATTTTTACATAAAAACGAATATTGATATTGCAAATGTGGCTCTTATCTTCTTTATTTACATCAACGAAAAAGAAAAGGGACCGTTTCCTAGAAACAGCCCCTTAACCAACTAGTGTTCTAGCAATTTAATTTCATGTATTAATTTTGCTAATTTCTATGTATCTGTTTTTTAGTTTTACACGAGCTTTCTCAGTTGTAAACGACCAGTTGACTTTTACCGCTTTTAGATTTCGATTCTTTTGCCAAATAAGAGTCTCGGATTCAAGTATTTCCTGATTTGCGATTCGTCTGTCTAAGCACTGGCGTGCAAGGGATGAAAATTCCATTTCTGCCATGTTTAACCACGAGCCGTGTTTAGGTGTAAAATGGAATTCCAGCTTATTTTTGAGTTGCCGGGCCTCTTCGAAGGGTAAATTTTCATAAAATGCCCCATAGGAATGGGTTTGATAATTATCCTGAACAAGTTTGATTTTAGTTTCAGTTGGATAATGTTCTTTGACCACCCACTGCATAAAGTGGCTATAATCAGCTTTAGTTTTTGTGGTGGTAACCTTTATATGCCGTTGCCCGGTATCCATATTGTAAGCCAGTAGCACATTACAAACGCCATTTCTTAGGTATTCCTGATGTTGTTTTTGTGTGCAATTAGCTTTAGCCGGAATGGGTGTCAACACATGGTCAATAAGTTGACAAGGACGTTCATCAAAGCATAAACGGACAATCCCTTCCTCTTGAGGTTGAGCGTACAAATCTAAAACATCTTCCATAGTGGCAACATATTCGCCATTGATGATACCAATGCACCACATTTGCTTTAACCAAGGCTTAAGCCTGCTTTTTTTAAAACTTGCCGGATGGATTCATTGGATATAGTTTCAACATAGTTAAGTTCAACCATTTTTTGGTTCAATAAGGATAAAGTCCAACGGGCAGAGCCGGCAGGCGACTCACTACAAGCCATACTGGTAATCTGTGCTTCCAAGCGTTGTGTAACGATAGGGGGTTGACCACTTCTGGGGCGTTCTTCCAAAGCATTAGATAGCCCTCCGGCAAAGTATCGCTTTTTAATGCGATAATAATGGTTACTGTCGATGCCTAATTCTGATTGAACTTCAATCCTTGATTTACCTGAATTCATTAATAATAAGGCTCTTGCACGAGTTATTTTGCGACTCTTGTGCGTTCCTTTTTTTATAATTGAGCTCAGTTCGGTTTTTTCTGATTCTGACAAACTTACTTTAGTAGCGATCCGTGCCATGAGAATAAAAAGTTTATCCTCAAAATTAATAACTAAAATTAAATTGCTAAAACACTAGTTGAGAAACCTACTTTTTACGTTTTACGTAAAAATGGAAAGGTCTACCATTTGCACGGTGCACGCGCTTACCTTTAATGGTAATAAACATGGTATAAATCTCAACATAATCTGGGTGATTCGCTTTTTGCGATTTGTCCATTTTCCTGAAATTTAAATAGCCTAATCAAGTTGCGACCTTGGTTAGGTTTCTTTTTGCTCTCACCCAAAGCAATATTTTAATAATACTCTATTCAGCATTACATCTGAATCCAGTACTGTTTTTATTCTACTTAATATAAATAAGTCTTTAAAAGAAGCCTGCCATATAGTTTATGACAGGCTAAGGTTTAAGGATATTTCTTAGTTTAAAATTAACTTCCGCAAGCTTCGCAGCCCTCCGGATTGTCTAAGGAACAAGTCATGTCGCTTGCATTTTGCTCTTTCAGGCGCAGGGTATCTTCCTGGCTTACGAGTACCGGTTGTAAGGCTACTTCGGCTTGTTTTTCTACCACAGTGAACTTCACGGCATCGGCAGCAGCTTTGGTACGCAGGTAATACATACCGGTTTTCAGGCCTTTCTTCCAGGCATAGAAGTGCATAGAAGTCAGTTTACCAAAGTTCGGGTCCTGAATATGAATGTTCAGGCTCTGGCTCTGGCAGATGAACGCACCCCGGTCAGCAGCCATATCAATAATGGTTTTCTGCTTGATTTCCCATACGGTTTTGTACAGGTCTTTAATATGCTGCGGAATCTCATTGATGTTCTGAATAGAGCCATTTGACTTAATTACTTTATTCTTCATCCCTTCATTCCACAGGTTCAAACGAACGAGGTCTTTCAGCAAGTGTTTGTTCACTACCGTAAACTCACCGGATAATACCCGGCGGGTGTAAATATTGGAAGTATAGGGCTCAAAGCACTCATTATTACCCAGGATCTGTGAGGTAGAAGCGGTTGGCATTGGTGCTAATAACAGAGAGTTGCGTACGCCATGTTCTTTTACTTGTTTACGTAAGGCGTTCCAGTCCCAGCGGTTGGATTTGGGTTCTACGCCCCACATATCAAACTGGAAAATACCTTTGGAAATGGGAGAGCCTTTGAAGCTTTCATAAGGTCCATTCTTTTTAGCCAGCTCCATAGAAGCCGTCATGGCACCAAAGTAAATGGTTTCAAAAATATCCCGGTTCAGGCCTTGTGCTTCGTCTGACTCAAAAGGCATACGCAGCATAATAAAGGTATCCGCCAGACCTTGTACACCCAATCCAATCGGGCGGTGGCGCATATTGGAATTACGGGCCTCGGGTACCGGATAATAGTTGATGTCGATGATCTTATTCAGGTTTTTGGTAACTACTCTGGTTACTTCAAATAACTTCTGATGGTCGAATTTGCCATTATTAATAAACTTAGGCAGCGCAATAGAAGCCAGGTTACAAACCGCTACCTCGTCTAGGGACGTGTATTCCATAATTTCGGTACACAGATTCGACGATTTAATGGTACCCAGGTTCTTCTGGTTTGACTTGCGGTTGGCATGGTCTTTAAACAGCATGTATGGTGTGCCTGTCTCTGTTTGCGATTCCAGGATTTCAAACCATAGTTCCTGCGCTTGCACCGTCTTTCTGGCTCTTCCTTCACGTTCGTATTTCTCGTACAATTTCTCGAACTCGTCACCATAGCAATCCGACAAGCCAGGGCATTCATTGGGGCACATCAGCGACCATGTTCCATTGTCTTCTACCCGTTTCATAAACAGATCGGGAATCCAGAGCGCATAGAACAAATCACGGGCACGCATTTCTTCTTTCCCGTGGTTCTTTTTCAGTTGCAGGAATTCGAAGATATCAGCATGCCATGGTTCCAGGTATACAGCAAAGGCACCTTTACGCTTGCCACCTCCCTGATCCACATAACGGGCTGTATCGTTGAATACTTTCAGCATCGGAATGATACCATTAGAAGTACCATTGGTGCCTTTAATATAGGAACCAGTAGCCCGTACATTGTGTATGCTCAAGCCAATACCTCCGGCAGACTGGGAGATTTTAGCACATTGTTTTAAGGTATCATAAATGCCATCAATACTGTCGTTCTGCATGGTGAGCAGGAAGCAGCTGGATAATTGTGGCTTAGGTGTACCGGCATTGAACAAGGTAGGCGTAGCATGGGTGAACCATTTTTCTGAAAGCAGATTATAGGTTTCTACCGCCGCTTCTACATCTTCCATGTGTATACCCACTGCCACCCGCATCAACAGGTGCTGCGGACGCTCGGCTACTCTGCCATCTACTCTAAGCAGATACGATTTTTCCAGGGTTTTAAAGCCAAAATAATCATAGCCAAAATCACGGTCATAGATGATAGAAGAGTCGAAAAGGGCAGCATGTTTACGTACCACCTCATATACTTCTTTTGAAATCATTGAGGCGTTTTCCCCTGTTTTCGGATCTACATAGGTATACAGCCTTTTCATGGTATTGGAGAAAGACTTACTCGTAGTTTTGTGCAGGTTAGAAACAGCGATACGGGCCGCAAGTATGGCATAGTCCGGATGAGTGGTGGTCATGGAAGCAGCCGTTTCAGCCGCCAGATTATCCAGCTCCGCCGTGCTTACTCCATCATATAAACCAGCAATTACCTTTTTGGCAATTTCAAGAGGTTGTACATAATTGGCATCCAGGCCATAGCAAAGCCTTTCTATGCGTGCCGTAATCTTGTCAAACTTGACAGACTCGCGCCTTCCGTCTCTTTTGATTACAAACATAAGGTTAAGATTATAAGTGAATAATTATATTAGTTCAAAGACATATTAAACTGCATTAGCTGGTAAACCTTTGATACTAAGTTGGTATCGCCACAAGCTTACTTCAACAGATAAAATTATGTATATAAATATCAGTTTAAAGATTTAATATTATAAAATATATGGCATTTATATAAGTAAATCGCAAAAGAAATTTTAAAGAAAATGAAAATGCCCCATGAAATGAATGCGATGGGGCATTTTAAGTGGTTTGTTATATGATATACTAAAAATCTTCATCTAAACTAAATTTGGTTCCTTCTTTCTCGCCCATCACACCCGCTTTCTGATATTCTGCTACACGGTTTTCAAAGAAATTTGTTTTACCCTGCAAAGAAATCGCATCCATAAAATCGAATGGATTGGGTGTATTATAGTATTTGTTATAACCCAGGCGGCTGAGCCAGAAATCCGCTACATACTCTATATACTGCGACATTAGGTTAGAATTCATGCCGATTAGTGCAGCCGGTAATGCATCTATAATGAATTCCTTTTCGATTTTTACCGCATCTGTTATAATTTCGTATACACGTTCCTGTGACAATTTATTTACTACATAATTATTATAAAGCAAACAAGCAAATTCACAATGCAGGCCTTCATCGCGGGAGATCAGCTGGTTAGAGAAGCTTAAGCCAGGCATTAATCCTCTTTTCTTGAGCCAGAAAATAGAACAGAAGCTACCGGAAAAGAAAATACCTTCTATAGCGGCAAAAGCAATAATACGTTCTGTGAAGCTTTCACTCTGAATCCAGCGCAGCGCCCATTCGCCTTTTTTGGTTACACAGGGAACGGTTTCAAGCGCATTAAATAATTTATCTTTTTCGCGGGAATCTTTAATGTAGGTATCAATCAGCAGGGAATAGGTTTCAGAATGGATGTTTTCCATCATGATCTGAAATCCATAAAAACATTTAGCCTCTGGAAACTGCACCTCGTTCATGAAATTGGTCGCCAGGTTTTCATTCACAATCCCATCGCTGGCAGCAAAAAAGGCAAGTACATGCGAAACAAAGTGCTTTTCGCCATCATTGAGTGTAGCCCAGTCTTTCAGGTCGGGCGACAGGTCAATTTCTTCAGCTGTCCAGAAACTGGCTTCGGCTTGCTTGTACATTTGCCATATATCATTGTGCTGGATGGGAAACAAAACAAACCTGTTTTTATTTTCCACTAAGAGCGGTTCGGTGTTTTGAGCTAAATTCATGCGTGTAACAATTTAAGTAGTACAATAAAATGGAGTTAACCTTCTTCCTTACATCAACCATAATTCTCCATAAGAGTTCTACAAACTTAGAAGTTATCAACATATGGTTGTCCACAAATTAATGTTGACAAAGTGTGGATAAGATGTGCATAAAGATAGTTGGTTGTAAGTCAATAAGTTGAATTCCAGGTGGATAGAAAAATATTGATCAGTCGAAATAAAAGACTTACAGAAAGATATTATCCAATATACAGAAAATTGTGTAAGAATACTAGCACTTTCACGGATAATTTATAATCTTCAGGCCGCTTGTTTGCCGCCTATGCACGAACAAAACCGCTTAATTATATTTGTAAAAAATCCCCAATTGGGCAAGGTAAAAACCAGGCTTGCCCAAACAATTGGCAACCAACAGGCATTAGAGATTTATCTTCGCTTACTTGATCACACAAAAGATATAAGTTCACAGGTAGCAGCCAACCGGGCGGTGTACTACACAGATTTTATAGATAGTAACGATATCTGGCCAGAAGATCAATTCCAGAAATATCTGCAAACTGGCGATGATTTAGGCGAACGAATGAAAAATGCTTTTGCTGCAGCATTTGCCGAAGGTTTTGAAAAAGTAGTAATCATTGGAAGCGACTGTCCGCAGCTTACCTCTGCACATATTGAAGAAGCATTCGATTTATTAAATGCTTTCGGAGCAGTAATCGGCCCGGCAGTAGATGGTGGATATTATTTACTGGGAATGAGTGAATTCATACCGGAATTATTTATAAATAAAGCTTGGAGTTCTGATCAGGTATTGCGGCAAACACTAGCTGACCTCAATCGTTTGGAATACTCTTTTTACCTGTTGGATGAGCTCAGAGACATAGATACCGAAGAAGATTTGAAGATAGTAAATATATGACCAAAGAAACATACGAAGAAGCAGTACGCTACCTCCAAGCGCAAGGCATTACCAGTCCGGAAGTGGGTATTGTATTGGGTACTGGTTTAGGCGAATTGGTGCGCCATATTCAGATTGAAAAATCCATTGATTACAAACAAATTCCTCACTTCCCGGAAGCTACCGTAGAAATGCATAAGGGAAAATTGATTTATGGTACGATCGGCACAAAGAAAGTACTGGCCATGCAAGGCAGGTTTCATTATTATGAAGGATACACCATGCAACAGATTACTTTTCCAGTGCGGGTGATGAAGTTACTGTGTATTAAATATTTGCTTTTATCTAATGCGGCTGGCGGATTGAACCTGAGTTTCAAAAAAGGTGACTTGGTTCTGCTTGAAGATCATATTAACCTGCAACCTGCCAATCCACTTACCGGAGCGAATATTGAGGCATTTGGCCCCCGTTTTCCGGATATGAGCCAGCCTTATTCTCTTGAGCTGAATGAAAAACTACGAAGTATTGCTTCACAAGAAGATATTTCTTTAAAACAAGGTGTATACATTTCTGTTTCCGGGCCTAACCTGGAAACAAGGGCAGAATACCGTTTTTTGAGGCTGATCGGAGGAGATGTAGTAGGCATGTCTACGGTACCTGAGGTAATTGTAGCCAATCATATGAACTTGCCTTGTGCCGCTGTTTCGGTGGTTACTGATGAATGTGATCCAGACCACTTGCAGCCGGTGAATATTGCTGAAATTATTGAGGTAGCCGGAAAAGCAGATGCCAAACTTTCAAGGTTATTTATAAAACTGATAGAAGAATTATAACCAGCGAAAATGTAACTTCGCATTTATTTTTGGATTATACTTAACTTTGTACGGATAATCGATCATACTTACTAGATCAACATACCTATTTGAAAAAGCATATTCCGAATGCGCTCACGTGTGGCAACCTGTTTTGTGGGTGTGTCGGTATTGTAGCCGCCCTGAATAATGAGTTGATGCTGGCAGCCTACCTGACTGGCATTGCCGCTGTACTGGATTTCTTCGACGGATTTGTCGCCCGCTGGCTAAAAGCGTATTCATCTATTGGGAAGGAACTCGATTCTCTGGCCGATTGCGTAACATTTGGCGTATTACCAGGCATGATTATTTTTTCTTTGCTGCGCAAAAGTATGGGAGGGGAAGAATATGGATTATTTGAGTTTGTGGTAGTGCCATATATCGCTTTTGTCATTTCTATATTCTCTGCTCTGCGCCTGGCTAAATTCAATGTGGATACCAGGCAGACGAGTTCTTTTATCGGCGTTCCTACACCAGCCAATGCCATGTTGATCGCTTCTTTTCCGCTTATTTTGTGGCAATATCCGGCTTCGTCTGAGATTATTCTGAACCTGTATTTCTTGATTGGGCTTACGCTGGTGATGTCTTATTTGCTGGTAGCTGAAATTCCGCTGTTTGCCTTAAAGTTTGATAATTATTCTTTCGCTGCGAACAGAACCAAGTATATTTTCCTGATTTTATCCTTAATTTTGATTTTTGCTTTACAATTTATTGCCATTCCCTTTATTATATTATTATACATCGTATTATCACTATTTACAAACCGAAAAGCCGTATGAGATTTGTTGCCGAAATTGATATAATGCCCCTCAAAGAAATTCTGGACCCTCAGGGAAAAGCTGTAAAACTGGGTTTAAAAAACCTGGGAATTTCGCAGGTGGAGGATGTACGGATAGGCAAACACATTAGCCTGGAACTGGAAGCAGATAATGAAAACGTAGCCGAAGAATTAGTAAAGTCTGCCTGTAAAAAATTGTTGGCTAATCTGATTATGGAGGATTATAGTTATAAGATTACGGTTATGGCTTAAAAATAAAAGGGCAGTGAAATTAATTTCACTGCTCTTTTATTTTTATAAAATCTGTTTACTAGTCTTCTTCGTCGCAGAATTCTTCAAATACATTGATTAAATGATTGGCAATCATCTGGGCAGAACGGCCTTCGATGTGGTGCCTTTCTACAAAATGTACCAGCTCCCCATCTTTGAATAAAGCGATAGAAGGAGAGGAGGGAGGATAAGGCAGCATATATTCACGGGCAGTCTGCACCGCTTCTTTATCTACACCGGCAAACACCGTTACCAGACGGTCTGGCGCTACTTCACTGTTCTGAATAGCTAACTTTACACCTGGTCTGGCAGCTCCGGCAGCGCAGCCACATACAGAGTTTACGACTACCAGCGTAGTTCCTGAAGTTTCATCCAGTACTTTTTTTACCTCATCGGCAGTTTTCAGCTCCTGGAAACCAGCAATGGTTAAATCCTGGCGCATGGGAGCTACTAATTGTTCGGGATACATATGATTAAAGTTAAAAAATTTAAGTTTATTTAATTATATCTTCAAAAGCTTCTTACACTTCCAGCTTGCAATCTATAGGTTGGTTTACATAAAACCTAATTCCAGCTTAGCCACTTCCGACATCATATCCTGGGTATACGGCGGATCAAAGGTAAGCTCTACATTCACATCATTTACGCCTTCAATTGCCCGAATCCGTTCTTCTACCTCACCCGGTATTGTACCTGCGGAAGGGCAAGCCGGAGAAGTAAGCGTCATCAGTACATATACGTTATTAACCGGATACACTTTAATATCGTAAATCAGCCCCAATTCGTATACGTCTACCGGAATTTCGGGATCATATACGGTTTTAATGGCATCAATTGTTTTCTCTCTGATTTCTGCTTCAGTCATCTCTTTAAAGTACTATAACTTTTACTACTTCACTTCCTGCTTTGCCTGATAAGCCAGGCCATACAATTTCATCTGCTTTACCATAGAAGCCAGCCCATTGGAACGGGTTTGTGCCAGATGCTGGCTCATTCCGATCTTATCTATAAAATACAGGTTTGAACCCGCAATATCTTCCGGCCGCTGACCTGATAAAGTACGAATCAGTAAGCCTATTAATCCTTTTACAATCACTGCATCACTGTCGCCTTCAAAAATCACTTTATCGCTTTCTATATGAGGATGCAGCCATACCTGCGACTGGCAACCTTTTATTTTATTCTCTTCTGTTTTATATACTTCCGGTAAAGGCTTCAATTTCTTGCCAATATCAATGATATACTCATACTTATCCGTCCAGTCATCAAACATCGAAAACTCGTCAATAATCTCGTCCTGTATCTCGTTTATCGTCATCGCTAATTATTCAAAAAGGCTTGTTACTTGTACGTGAAAACCTTTTACAGCCTGGGAAGACAATGTTCCATCTGTTTTTTTTGATTCCAGAACGTATTTTCTGGTAGCTGAATCGAGCAAATACTGTTCTCCTTCTCCTTTTTTGGGATCAATAATCCAATATTCAGCTACTCCATTCAGTGCATAATCTTCAAATTTAATTCCCCTATCAATAGCTGCCGTTTTATCTGAAAGAATTTCAACGACAAAATCCGGAACTGGAAAAATGTACTGGTCATCGTCGAACAAATCTGATTTCTCTTTGCCGAAAAAGCAAATATCAGGCTCATAATCATTCCGAAGCATTCTTACCATTGTCTTTTCCGAACCCACTTCTCCTAATTGCCCTGCTTTCACGTAGGGGATAAGTTTCGTAAGCAGATTATGATATACCTTAATATGCCTCCGCTTTACAGGAGACTGATAGATGACCCCTGCCCCGTTAATAAATTCTGCCTTCTGGTCATCGCATACAGAATCCCAGAACTGATGCCGACGTTCCTGTTCTGCTATCCAAAATGCTTGCAAATCGTTAAGCAACTGGGGTAGCTCTGGGGATTTTTTGATCTCTTCTAACACCATAAGGTTACGCAAACATCTTAATTACTTTATGCAGGCCTTTTACCAGTTTGTCAATCTCCTCTTTTGTGTTATACATCGCAAACGAAGCACGGGAAGTACCTGGAATTTCGAAGCGGTTCATCAAAGGTTGTGTACAATGATGCCCAGTCCGAACGGCAATTCCCTGTGTATCCAGAATAATTCCAATATCCTGGTGATGTATGCCTTTTACAATAAAAGAAACAATACTGATCTTTTCTTTGGCCGTACCTACAATGCGTAAACCATTTATTTCCTGCAAAGATTCCGTTGCATAGGTCAGTAATTCATGTTCATATTCACTGATCACTGGTTTGCCTATTTCATTGATGTATTCCAGGGCTTTTTTGAAAGCGACAGTATCGGCAATGTTAGGAGTACCAGCTTCAAATTTATAAGGCAACTCGTTATAAGTTGTTCTGGTGAAGGAAACATCTTTAATCATTTCACCACCACCTTGATATGGAGGCATGGCTTCCAGCAAGGCTTTCTTGCCATATAATACGCCTACGCCGGTAGGGCCATACAGCTTATGAGAAGAGAATACATAGAAATCACAATCCAGATCCTGTACGTTGATTTCCAGGTGAGCCGAAGCCTGTGCCCCATCTATCAATACAGTTGCGCCATGCTGGTGCGCCATGTCGATCATCTGTTTTACCGGATTGATGGTTCCCAGGCTATTAGAAACGTATACAATGGCTACGATTTTGGTTTTTTCGCTCAGTAGTTTTTCATATTCTTCTAGAATAACTTCACCGGCATCATTAATAGGAATGGGTTTTAACGTAGCTCCTTTTTCTTCACACAGCATTTGCCAGGGCACAATATTGGAATGGTGTTCCATCGTAGTAACCAGCACTTCATCACCAGCTTTGAGGCTTTTGCCAAACGTAGCCGCTACCAGGTTGATACCTTCGGTGGTACCCCGAGTAAAAATAATTTCTTCTGTAGAGGAAGCATTGATAAACTGGCGAGATATTTCGCGGGTGGCTTCATATTCTGCGGTAGCCCGTTCTGCCAATGTATGAATTCCTCTGTGGATATTGGCATTGATTTCATTATAGTAATCACTCAGCGCCTGAATCACAGATTGAGGTTTCTGGGTGGTAGCTGCATTATCAAAGTATACCAGGGGTTTTCCATGAATGGTCTGGTGGAGAATGGGAAAATCTTTCCGGATTTCGGCCACATCAAATACTTTATACATAGGAGTATTGTTTATATACTATGCCAGAGAAAGTATGGCACAACATTTAGAATTTTAAGTGATACTCACTTATTGATTGAGTCGGTTAGCTATTACTCGTTCTACATACAGCCGGATTGCTTCAATCGAAATCTGATTGATAATATCAGCAGCAAATGCATACATTAATAAAGCTTTGGCTTCATTTACCCCAATACCTCTGGAGCGCAAATAAAACAACATATCTTCATCCAGTTGTCCGGTAGTAGCGCCATGCGAACATTTTACATCATCAGCAAAGATTTCCAGCTGAGGTTTGGTGTTCATGGAAGCCTCTTTAGAAAGCAATATATTCTTGTTGGACTGGAAAGCATTTGTTTTCTGGGCATCCTGCCGGACAAATATCTTTCCATTGAACACACCAGTAGATTTATCGTCCATAATTCCTTTGTACAACTCATTGCTATAGGAATGCGGCTTGGCATGATCTACTAAGGTATGGTTATCTACATGTTGCGAACCATTTAGCATATATAAGCCATATAAATGAGATTCGCAATTCTCTGCATCCAGTACAATATTGAGATTATTGCGGATCAGAGCGCCGCTTAGTGAAACCGTGATAGCCGAAAATTTGCTGTCTCTGGACTGATGTACCTGTGTTGTTCCTATATTATAGGATTGTTCTGATTCATTCTGGATTTTCGTATAGGTTACATTGGCATTCTCCTGTACTACAATTTCCGTCACAACATTGGTAAAACTTGGCTGGTTTCCTTTTGAAAGAAAAGCTTCTACTATAGTTACCTGGCTATTGCGGCTGGCTACAAACAAATTTCTGGGCATAGCAGCGGCAGCTTGTGTTTCGCTGTCCGCAATAAAATACAGGATAACAGGCTTGCTCACCACTTTATTAGCCGGCACATGAATAAAAGCGCCATGCCGGGCGAAAGCCGTATTTAATGCGGTAAAAGCTTCTTTATCATAAGAAGCCAGCGTACCAAAGTATTTTTCTACAATTTCTGTATTTGTTTGGGTTGCTTTAGAAAAATCCTGTATCGTCAGCTCTTCAGCCGGACTAATTATATTGGAGAGTGAAGAGTTAAATACTCCGTTTACAAATACAATTACATTCGCATCAGTATCTGGTATCAGCAGGGAATGTAGTTTGTCGGGTTGTATGGTTGGTGTATTCCGGGCAGGTGTAAAATCAAAATCCTTCTTAAGCAGATTCTTTACATCTGTGTATTTCCATTCCTCGTTTTTGGTAGTAGGAAAACCCAGGCGGTCGAAGTGCCGGATGGCTTCCTGTCTGCGGGTATATAAAGCAGCCGTATCAGCCACTTTTTCTCTGTTTTCGAAAGCTGCTACTAATTTTGATTTATAATCGGTTTGGTATAAGGTGGTATCGCTCATCACTTATCTATATCAATTCTGGTTAAAATCTATCCGTTAAGAAAAAATGCTTTAAATGAAACAAAGCATCTTCTTTGACTCTGGGGCTAATTGTATCTGATTAACAGTCTAAAAAGTTGATCACTAATTAAACTGATACTTCGTCTTTTATCCAGTCGTAGCCTTTTTCTTCGAGCTCCATGGCCAGTTCTTTGGTACCTGATTTTACAATCCGGCCCTGATAGAGCACATGCACAAAATCGGGCACAATGTAATCCAGCAAACGCTGATAGTGGGTAACTACAATAGTTGCATTTTCTTTGGTCCGCAGTTGATTTACGCCTTCTGCTACAATCCGCAAGGCATCTATATCCAGGCCTGAATCAGTTTCGTCCAGAATAGCCAGTTTTGGTTCGAGCATGGCCATCTGAAATATCTCATTCCGCTTCTTTTCTCCACCCGAAAAACCTTCGTTCAAAGAGCGGCTGAGTAAGGCCTGGTCAATATGTACCAGCTTCATTTTTTCCTTCATTCTTTTCAGGAACTGAACCGCATCCAATGGTTCCTGTCCACGTGATTTGCGGATTTCATTTACAGCCGTTTTCAGGAAGTTAGTAGTACTTACGCCGGGAATCTCAATCGGATATTGAAAAGCTAGAAATATTCCTTCTCTGGCCCTTTCTTCAGGAGAAAGTTCCAGCAAATCTTTTCCCTGAAATGATACTTCTCCGCCTGTTACTTCATAGTCTTCCCGGCCAGCCAGTACGGAAGCGAGTGTACTTTTGCCGGAGCCATTTGGTCCCATAATCGCATGTATTTCGCCTGCTTTCACTTCCAGGTTCAAGCCCTTCAATATTTGCTTCTCTCCAATAGAGGCTTGTAGGTTTTTTATACTTAGCATTTTTACGCTTAGGTTTGGTTGTAATCTGGTATTATTCTCAAAATATATGTATGAAAAGACCTCAAAATTTTGAGGTCTTTAGAAGATTTTATCCTACGCTACCTTCCAGGCTGACGGCCAAGAGCTTTTGTGCTTCCACCGCAAATTCCATCGGCAACTGGTTTAATACTTCTTTCGCATAGCCATTTACAATAAGTGCTACGGCTGTTTCGGTATTAATACCCCGCTGGTTGCAATAGAAAATCTGGTCTTCGCCAATTTTAGAAGTAGTCGCTTCATGTTCTACCTGGGCAGTCGGGTTATCTACTTCAATATAAGGGAACGTATGAGCGCCACAGCGGTCGCCCATCAGCAAAGAGTCGCATTGAGAGTAATTACGGGCATTTTCTGCACGGCGTAATACACGTACTAACCCTCTATATGAGTTCTGGCTTTTTCCGGCTGAGATACCTTTGGAAACGATCCGGCTTTTGGTGTTTTTACCAATGTGAATCATTTTAGTGCCGGTATCTGCCTGCTGGTAATTATTGGTTACAGCTACAGAATAAAATTCACCGATAGAGTAATCGCCTTTCAGAATTACAGATGGATATTTCCAGGTAATGGCAGAACCGGTTTCTACCTGCGTCCAGGAGATTTTAGAATGGGCTCCGGCACAAATACCCCGTTTGGTTACAAAGTTATAAATACCGCCTTTGCCTTCTTTGCTTCCGGGATACCAGTTTTGTACCGTAGAATATTTCACCTCCGCTTTTTCGTGGGCTACAATCTCTACTACGGCCGCATGTAGCTGATTTTCGTCCCGCATGGGAGCCGTACAACCTTCCAGATAACTCACATAACTACCTTCATCAGCTACAATTAATGTCCGTTCAAACTGGCCAGTATTAGCGGCGTTGATCCTGAAATACGTAGACAGTTCCATGGGGCTGCGAACACCTTTGGGAATATAACAGAAAGAACCATCACTAAATACGGCTGAATTCAGGGCAGCAAAATAATTATCACCAGCTGGTACAACCGAGCCTATGTATTTTTTGACTAGTTCCGGGTGATTTTCAACTGCTTCGCTCATCGAGCAGAAGATAATACCCAGTTCGCCCAGCTTCTTTTTAAAAGTGGTAGCAATAGATACACTATCAATTACAGCATCCACCGCAACTCCGGTCAGTCGTTTTTGTTCGTCTAAGGAAATGCCTAATTTTTCAAAAGTAGCTCTCAATTCAGGATCAATCTCGTCGAGGCTGTTTGGTTTGATTTTCTGTTTGGGAGCTGAGTAGTAAATAATATCCTGGTAGTTAATTTCTGGATATTTTACATTCGGCCACCTGGGTTCCTGCATGGTAAGCCAGGTTTTGTAGGCTTTTAGCCGCCATTCCAGCATCCATTGGGGTTCATTCTTTTTATTGGAAATAAACCGTACAATATCTTCGCTTAAACCTTTAGGTGCGGCATCCGCCTCAATCTTCGTCTCAAAGCCATACTTATATTCCGACTGCGTAATATTCTCCAGTAACTGAGTGTCTTTGCTCATTTCAAAAGGTGTTATTTAGATTCATTCTTATTAAGTACAAAACTATAACAATAATTGTTTTAAAAAGCTCACATATTATTAAATATTTTTCAAGAAATATTCATTCTGTGGGAATATTTCGCAGCAGGCAGTCAAAAATCTTGTCTAAATGCCTGATAAATTATTTTAATACTGTGTTTTCTTTTTTATGTAAAGGAATCGAGCGGTTAATACTTTCATCCAATGAAATAAATGTTTCTGTACGTTGTATGCCTTTTACTTTCTGAATTTTGTCGTGAAGTACTTCCCGCAGATGCTGGGTGTCACGGCAAATGATCTTGGCAAAGATACTATAATTTCCTGTGGTATAATGCGCATTCACCACTTCAGGAATTTTTTCCAATTCTTTAGAAACCTCCTCATATAAGGAGCTTTTGTCGAGGTAGATGCCTAGAAATGCACTGATGTCCCAGCCTAATTTCGCATAATCGATCACGAGCTGGGCACCTTTTACGATTCCCATTTGCTCCATTTTGTTCATGCGTACATGCACCGTACCCCCGGAAACAAATACTTTTTTACCAATCTCTGTGTAGGGCATATTGGCATCTTCCATCAGCAAAGACAGGATCTGCAGATCTACATTGTCAATTTCTAAATTTTTGTCCATTTTTAAATAGGCGATTTATAAAATTTACAATAAATATATAATAAAATTAATAATAATATAAATTTTAAGAAATTTTTATACGAAATTTGCAAAATAATGTAAAGTATATTAGTTTTGTATCATCCAATTAGGAAACACACACTGTAGGGTGATGAAATTGGCAGACGTGCCCTCCTGTCTCGGGGGTGGAGGTAAGGGATAAACGTAGCTTAACGGGTTGACCACTAATCAATTTTGAGCTATGGCTAACTGCTCCGTGAAGGTTCGAGCCCTTCTCCTACAGCAATTTAATAATTTATTTGGTTTTTAGTTTGTTGATGAAGTGTAAGGTGCGCACCGGAGTGGTTAACCGGTGCGTTTTCTTTTATCAAAATATAAAAAAGGCTTCTCATATTTTGAGGAGCCTTTTTCTTTGACTGAGTATTTTTACTTTTACGCTGAAACTATCTTCGAATTTATTATTTCCTGGTGCTCTTTCTGAGCCGTAATATCAAAGCGGACTCCGATATATTTTACAGGTCTTCCCATTTCATTCAAAACAGGAGTAATGGTGGCAGCTACCCAATAGTGCGAACCATCTTTGGCCCGGTTTTTAACCTCTCCCTGCCACACCCTGCCTTTGGAAATGGTAGCCCATAAGTCATCGAATAGAGAGGCTGGCATATCCGGGTGACGTACGATGCTTTGTTTCTGACCTATTAATTCTTCCCGGCTGTATTTGGCCAGGCGGCAAAATTCATCATTCACAAAAATGATATTGCCTTTTAGGTCCACTTCTGATACAATAGCGGCATTATTAAGCGCTGCAATCTGACCATCGAGTTCTACCTGTTTACGGGTCATTTCTTCCTGAATAGCAGTCAGTTCTTCCATGTTCTGGCGTAATTCTTCTTCCTGTGCCTGTAATTCTTCAGCCGAAGTTTGCAGCTGTACAAAATCTTCTTTAATCTGATCCTCCTGATCTTTCTGGGCCGTAATATCGAAACGTACGCCAATATATTTCACGGGACGGCCATGTTCATTCAAAACAGGAGTAATGGTGGCAGCTACCCAATAGTGCGAACCATCTTTGGCCCGGTTTTTAACTTCACCTTTCCATACTTTTCCTTTGGTAATAGTCGCCCATAAATCTATAAACACTTCGGCTGGCATATCCGGATGGCGTACGATACTCTGTTTCTGGCCAATTAACTCTTCGCTGGTATATTTAGCCATCCGGCAAAACTCGTCGTTAGCAAAAATGATATTGCCTTTTAAGTCTACTTCCGATACTATAGCTGCATGGTTGAGCGCCGCAATCTGGCCGGAAAGTTCTATCTGTTTGCGTCCCATCTCTTCCTGAATGGCAGAAAGTTCTTCCATATTCTGTCGCATTTCTTCTTCCTGGGCTCGCAGTTGTTCAGCCTGTCGCTGCGAGGATTCCAGAAGATGTTTTGTTCGCTCATTGATTTTAGCATTGGCAATGGTAGACGCTATATTTTCTGAGATCTTTTCAATAAACTGAATTTGATAGGGAAGCATTTGCTGGAAAGAAGCCAGTTCGATCACGCCTTCGAAAGTATCATTCACCTGTATGGGTACGAGAAGAATACTCCTTGGAGTTGCTTCTCCTAATCCGGATGTAATATGTACATACTCGGCTGGTACATCGGTCATATAAATAGTATCCTTTTCCAGATATACTTGTCCGACGAGACCTTCGCCAATATCAATACGTTTCTTGAGGTGTTTTTTCTTCTGGTAGGCATAACAAGCTGCTAATTCTAGATGAATATCTTCTGTATTCTCATTATTTACAATGAATAATCCGCCCTGGTTTGCATTCATATAGCTGACTAATTGCGAAATGATTTTATGGCTTAGTTCATCTATGTTGTGGATAGAACGCAGAATTTCAGCAAAAACAGCCACTCCTTCATTTACCCAGCTCCGTTGCTGGCTTTCCTCGGAAACATGCAGGAGTTTGTCCCGCATTTGTATCAATACATTTCCCAGCACATCCTGCTTGCTGACTGGTGTAAATTCAACATCCAGTTTTCCTTCTCCAATACTAGTGGCAAACAGGGAAGCTTCCTGAATATTAGTAGATAATTGCTGCATAGCTATTGTTATTTCGCCGATTTCATGGGTAGCAGATATGTTGGGTTGTATTGAGGTATTACCCTGAGCCATTTGATGGATGCTGTGTTGTAACTGCTGCAAGGGTTTAAAAAGAAAAGCAGGAAAGGCCCAACATGTGAAAACAAGCAATACGACAGGTAATAGTGTCCCCACCAATAAGCCAGTTTGTAACATGGTTTTGTTTTGAAACCACTCATCTATATACAATAAAGCAGCTATTCCTGAAAGGATAATGATTCCTAGCAGAAGAGTAAAAAGAAGGTATATGGTTTTCAATTTAATTCTGGTAAAGTGTGTGTTCATAATGCTATAGTTTATCTGAAAAGTGTGTATGCACTATTTCAAAACTAAAAAGCACCATTGCAGGAAAATATGATAATAATCATCTGGAATACTGATTGATTTTCAACTTACTGTGGGCAAACAAGCACTTGTAACCTGATAAAAACATGACCAATATCAATTTCCGGAGTGATGCACCTCATGGAAAAATACAAGCACAGGTGGCAACTTTACATCCAGTAAAACAATCAGATATGACAAACGAGAGGCAAAAACCAAGCTTTATAAACCGCCTGAAAGAAAAATGGGGCGTTCAATCAGCGATACAAGTACTATTAATTATTCTGGTATTCAGCCTGGCAGGCAGTACTGCCGTATTCCTGCGGAAATCCTTTTTTGAATTAATCGGCATTACTGAACATACCGCTTTCTGGCTGAAAACCATCGTCTATATTCTTTTCCTGTTTCCTACTTACCAGGCTTTATTACTCATATACGGGGCTTTGCTGGGGCAATTCAAATTTTTCTGGGCCAAAGAACGCAAGATGTTGCTGGCTGTCAGAAAATTAGTCATTGGTCAATAGTCAATAGGGTTGAAAGCTTACTTACTCAGACTCGTTTTTAATGGTTTACGATCAACATTATACTAACAACCATTAACGAACAACTAACAACTTGATTGGCCATTCACCTATGGAAACCTTAATTGCCGAAGATATAAAATGCCACCACTGCGGAGATACTTGTCCGGATACCAGTATACACCTGGAAGCCGACAAGTTTTTTTGCTGTGAAGGCTGCAAAACTGTGTACGAAATCTTGTCGGAGAACGGCATGTGTTCGTATTACGATCTTTCCAAAAATCCTGGTATCACCCTGAAAGGAAAGAATTTTGGCAGTAAGTATGCCTATCTGAGCAACCAGGAAATCGCCCAGTCATTGCTTAATTATGCCAGCGAAAACTTAAATAAAATTACTTTTTATATTCCTACCATCCATTGTAGTTCCTGTATCTGGCTGCTGGAAAACCTATATAAGCTCCGGAAAGGAATTTCTGTATCGAGGGTAAATTTCATGAAAAAAGAGCTGGCCATCAGCTTTAATCCTACTATACTCTCTCTGCAAAAAGTAGTAGAATTACTGGCCACACTCGGCTATGCTCCTGAAATCAGCCTGGAAGAATATACCAACAAAACCCAGGAGAAAACCAGTTACAGTATTTTCCTGAAAATGGGTATTGTTGGTTTCTGTACCGGCAATATCATGCTGCTCAGCTTTCCGGAGTATTTTGGCCTGGATGACGTAATGGAAAGCGGGCACAAACAATATTTTACCTGGCTGAATGTAGTATTATCGCTGCCTGTATTTTTTTATGGGGCTTCTGGCTATTTTATTTCAGCCTGGCAATCGTTGCGGGAAAAGGTGATTAACCTGGATGTTCCTATTTCCATCGGTATTACTGCATTGTTTGGCAGAAGCCTGTACGAAACGCTAAGTGGCGTTGGTCCTGGATACTGGGATAGCCTGGCTGGATTGATTTTCTTTTTATTGATCGGCAAGTGGCTGCAAAACAAAACCTATGAAAATCTATCGTTTGAGCGCAAGTATACTTCCTATTTTCCGCTGGCAGCTACCATTCTGAAAAATGGCCAGGAAGAAAGTATACCGGTATCGCAATTAAAAACAGGTGATACACTTATTATCCGGAACCGTGAACTGATTCCGGCGGATAGTTTGCTTGTGAGTACTACTGCTCAGATAGATTATAGCTTTGTAACCGGCGAAGCAGAACCAGTAGAGAAAAAAGCCAGCGATTATATATATGCCGGTGGCCGCCAGGTAGGAACGAATATTGAGCTTACAGTTCAAAAACCAGTTTCGCAAAGTTATCTTACCCAGCTGTGGAATAATGAGGCGTTTGCCAAAGAAAAAACTACACCTGTTACTAAGCTGGCTGCCAATTTTGCCCGCTATTTCACCTATATTACGTTAAGTATTGCTATTCTTGCCGCTATCTTCTGGTTTTTTGTAGACAAATCCCTGATGTGGAATGCCTTTACAGCGGTTCTGATTGTCGCTTGTCCCTGTGCTTTGTCGCTGTCTATGCCTTTTACCATGGAAAACACCATGCGTATCTTCGGTAAAAACGGGGTATATGTAAAAAATCCTGGTGTCATTCAGCACCTGGCTACCATCCGCCACATGGTTTTTGATAAAACAGGTACACTTACGCAAAATAAAGAAGCAGGCGTATCTTTCGTTGGAAACCCACTTACAGCAGAAGAAAAACAAGCGATACCTTCGCTTACCGCACACTCTACCCATCCGCTCAGCCGGAAAATAAGCAAGTATTTATCAGAAAACACTGCTCTTGAACCCTCTATATTTCAGGAAAAAACCGGTAAAGGAATAGAAGGTGTAATAAACGGTCAGATAATCCGGTTAGGTTCAGCGAGTTTTGTGCCTATTCCGGAGAAAGACAAAGCAGTTGGGGTTTCCAGAGTTTATGTGGCTGTCAATGGTGTATACAAAGGGTATTTCCAGTTTGATGTTCGTTACCGCCAGGGTTTACAGCAAGTGCTGGAGAAACTGAAATCTACATACAAACTCTCTTTGCTGTCCGGCGACCATCCGGTGGATGTGCCTTTGTTACAACCGCTGTTTGGTAATAGTAATCTGCATTTTGAACAAAGTCCTTCTGATAAGCTTCGATATATTGCCCAGTTGCAGGCCAAAGGCGAAAAAGTACTGATGGCTGGTGATGGGTTGAATGATGCTGGTGCCTTAAAACAAAGTGATGTAGGACTGGTACTGACAGAAGATGTACATGCGTTTTTCCCGGCCTGCGATGTATTAATGGATGCCAAGCAATTCAGCCGCTTGCCTGATTTTATCCGCTTCAGCCAGACGAGTGTGAACATTGTAAAAGTGAGTTTCCTGCTTTCGCTGGTATATAATTTTATAGGCATTAGCCTGGCGGTTTCCGGAAGTCTTTCTCCAGTATTTGCAGCCATCTTTATGCCCTTGAGTTCGATGTCGGTAGTAGGTTTTGCAGTAGGAGTGAGCAGCCTGTATGCCAGGTTCAGGAAGTTATAAGTATAGTATTGAGTATTGAGTATTGAGTATCAAGTACTAAGTATGAAAAAGTAAGAATTAAGCCTTTAGAAGTGCGCAATAATTATCCGTTTTCAATTGTCCATTATCAATTATTGTAAGAATATGTCAGTCATTTTAGTATTAGTCACCTTAAGTATGATTGTAGCCGGGAGTTTTCTGGGGGCTTTTATCTGGGCAATGAAAAGCGGCCAATATGAAGATACCTATTCTCCATCGGTGCGGATGTTATTTGAGGACAAGAAAGAAGAAAGTTCACATAAACAAGTATAACCATGAAAGCTACCTTAGCTATTGCCCGGGAAGAACGGGCCTTAGTGGCACCTGTATCACAAGTAAATCAGGCGCTAAAACCTCATGTTATTTTTGAAAGAGGAAACATGCAGGCCGTAAGTCTGCTCCTGAAAAAAGGACAATTATTCCAGGATAACACTTCTCCGGCAGATATGGTCATTATGATGATGGATGGACAAGTTACCATCACGACCGATCAGTACGAATATCCATTGCTTTCTAAAGAGATTATCCGCATCCCTCCTTATGGTACGTTCTCATTACAGGCAGACAGAGACAGCAAAATTGTAGTATTACAGTAACAAGCACTTATAAGTATTTTAAAGGCTCCATCATGAAAAACCGGGAACAAACATACTGGTTGCCTATAGCTTGTTTTATCGCCTTAGCGTATGCACTATCATGGCTGATCTGGTTTCCATTGTATGCATCTAAATTAGGAATACAAGGATTGCCAATTCTACCCTATCATCATGCTTTGGGCGCTATAGGACCATTTGCTGCGGCGTTCATTACTACATATATATTTCATAAAGAAAATGGCGTACAAGAATTAATCAGCCGTTTGTTCAGATGGAAAGTCGGTATACAATGGCATCTCATTGTCTGGCTGGGGCCTTTTGTGTTATTGGTATTGGCTCTATTTATAGAATCTTTTTCTCAAGGAAAAGCTATTGAACTCTCTGGCATAGGCATTTCCAGGGAATTTCCTAAATTTGGACTTATTGTGTTTACGTTGTATAATATTTTCTCTTTTGGATACGGCGAAGAAACAGGATGGCGTGGTTTTTTATTGCCGAGGTTACAAAGCAGATATGATGCGTTATGGGGAAGTATCATACTTACCTTTATCTGGGCCGGCTGGCATATTCCTCTGTTTTTGTACCGTCCGGGGTACACCAGCATGGAAATGGCTGATAGTATTGGCTGGCTGTTAAGTTTATTTACCGGCAGTATTCTATTAACCTGGATATTTAATTCCACCAGAGGCAGCATTATCATTGTAAGTATCTTTCATGCGATCATTGATGTAGCTTTCACCTCAACAGCAGCACAGGGAGAGATTAGCAATTATATGGGAATGCTCATTACCGTTTGGGCTATTATTATTCTCTGGATGTATAAACCGAAGAATATATCAGATAAACCAGCTTTTGTTATTTCTACACCCGCAAAACAGAGTGTAGAAAAATCGACTGAACGGGTATAAGGTTATTCCAGCAAACCGTATTTCCTTAACAGGTGTTGTAATACAGGTTCTACTTCTGCCCGGATGTGCTGGTTGGCATAACCAATCCAGTCTACTGCCGATAACACATCTAGTGGTGCATCCAGTCTCTGGCCATATACATCGGTGATGATCATTCCGGCTTCACTACCGATCATTTTTGTGCAAATATCATAGGGATGGCACACATGTCCAGGGCGCTTGCCTTCCTTCTCCAGTTTTTTGTACAGAATATAGCGGATGTCGGCTATAAAACGGTCATGGCCCATCAGCATTTCGTAGAGCTGACCGCCAGTGGAAATATACTGGTCTTCAAAAATCACCGCTTTGCCAGCCGGAATATCCGGAGCAAGGGTTTCTATCAGTTCGTCTTCAATTTTAGCCAACAAATCTCTTCCGGGAGGAAAAAACCGGGCAATCTGGGAAAACCCGCCAATAATGGTTTTTGATTTGGAAGGGCTGATCTCCCGTTTGGTAATATCGTTATTGATTAAATTCCTGGTATAGCCATAAGCACCTTTTCCGCGAATGGCCCACAGCGTATCGCTTAAAATACTCCGGGAAGTGGGAAGTTCCGTCATGACAGCTACTTCTACATCTATCAGTGAAGTGGCTACGCCTTTATTGGGAGCAGCCGCTGCCAGAAAAAATGCAGAACGTTTATCATACATAATGCCCCTGGTCCCATCAATTGGGTCCATAATCATGCGGAGGGCGGCTGATTCTGCACGTTTGCCTTTCGGCAATACTACGCCATTGGTGTTTTCTCCGATACCTTCAGCAACCAGTACGATTCCATTTAAAACTCTGGCATTTTTCTCCAGAATAGGAACCAGAATTTCTTCTACGTCCCGGTCGATCTGGTAAATGGTATCGTCGTCGCCTTCTTTATATATCGCACTCCGCTGTTCTACCGTCTGTTCTTGTAATGAACGGTGAACTTTCCGGCAAACGGCTTCTCCAATTTCAATTAATACATCCCTGATAAAGCTATGATTCATAGGTGAGTGGTGAGTTAGTCCAGTTGTTATGGGTCAATTGTACTTCATTGACCATAAGATTGTTGATAAAAAGGCCGGTAAGGTAATGAAAAGATGTGTAACTATTAAAACCTTTAGCTTTCACATATTTGCCTTATTTTACATTCCGGGCAACATCACATTCCGTAAGGCGGCGGCTTTTTCTTCCGGCATGGTGTCTGCCATAAAATTACCCCCTCCAATTTCCGGTCCTGCCAAAAACTTAATCAATCCTGGCTGGCGCAAGGGAGGCAGAATAGATAAATGCAAGTGATATTCCGGATACAAACTTCCGTCTACCGGTGCTTGCTGCACACTCATGACGTAGGGAAAACTCATTTCAAACAGCGCATCATACCGCCAGATCACCTCCTGAAATACAGCTGCCAGATCGTAAAGTTCTGCATCTGACATTGTAATGAGTGTGGCATGGCGTTTTTTGGGAAAAATCATCATTTCGTAAGCATACCGGGCAAAAAATGGAATAAATGCAATAGCACCCTTATTTTCAGCAACAACTCGTAATCCTTCCTGCTGTTCATTTTCGATGATCTGCTCAAAAATATTCTGGCTAGTATCTGTTTGGTGCTGCTGGGCAACCTGCAAATGCTGTTCGGTATGCTTAAATACAAAGTCAGTGGCATAAATCTGGCAATGCGGATGCGGATTCGATACACCACTTAATTCTCCTTTGTTTTCGAAAATAAGCACATGATTAATAGCCGGATTGTCGTAAAATTCCTGCATCTGCGAACGCCAGGCTATAAATACATTGGTTACTTGTTTGGTATCTACCTCAGCCAGACTTACATTGTGCCTCGGATCATAACAAACGACTCTGGCGATACCTTCTGCTTTTGCCCGTTTATATAAACTATTGCCACTGATTTGTCTGGATGGATCAATTTCAGGCGCTTGGCTGCCTACTACCGGATGATCGTTGTCGAAAATAAAAATTCCGGTATAATCCGGATTCTGTCCGCCATGAATGCGCTTGTTTCCCGGACATAAATAACAAGAGGAATCATAGGCTGGAGTTACCTTTTTTTCAAGCGTAGAAGCACCAGTGTTCCAGGGGCGGGAATTCCGGTGAGCGGCATATACCACCCATTCCTGACGGAGTGGATGCCATCTTTTTTCCCATTTTTCTTCAAACATAGCTGCAAAATACTGTCTTTTACTAACATCTGAATAAATAAAAGAAATGAATTTTACACCTGGTTGCATCCTTTATCTTCGATGAAAAACATAGAATGAGGAAAACAAAATCGCCCTGCGAAAAAAGCAAGGCGATTGAGATATATTATAGTAAGATATTAATAGGCAGAAGCGGTTGAAGGCTGGGAAGCTGGTGCTTTGATGAATGCCAGTAAATCCTGATTCAGCCGTTCTTTTTCTGTGAGATAGAATCCGTGAGGGGCACCATCGTATACAATATATTTCGCACCCGGAATCATTTTGGCAGATTGGTTACCAGAAGCTTCGATGGGAACTGTCTGGTCGGCACTGCCATGAATGATAAGCGTAGGCACATCTACCTTAGGCATATCCAGGCGGAAATCAGTCATGCCGAAAGAACGTACACAATCAATAGTAGCTCTGGGAGACGCATGTAAAGCCAATACTCTGCACCAGTCTAACATTTCCTGGCTCACCGGATGGCTCAGCAGACTTACCCCAAAGAATTGTTTACCAAAATCAGCCAGAAAAGCAGGACGATCTTCCCTGATTTTTTCAATCATGCCATTAAATACTTCCTGAGGTGCTCCATTGGGATTGTCAGCGGTTTTGAGCAGGAAAGGAGTAACTGCCCCTAGCAATACGGCTTTGGAAACTCTGGCACTGCCATATTTGCTCAAATAGCGAACTACTTCTCCACCGCCCATCGAAAAGCCAACTAAGGTAACATCATTCAAATCCAATTCTTCCAGTACGGCTTTTAAGTCATCGGCCAACGTATTATAATCGTAACCTTGCCAGGGTTTAGAAGATTTTCCGAAGCCACGGCGGTCATAAGCGATACAGCGCAAGCCTTGTTGAGGCAGTTCGGTCAGCTGGGCTTCCCACATTTCGTGGCTTAAAGGCCATCCATGTATCAGAACCACTGGCTGTCCAGTTCCCCAATCTTCATAAAATAAATTTACGCCGGATGCAGTTTTAATGTAACTCATAGGTTGAAGGGTTTTGGTTTGAAATATGATAACTAAACGCTTCTAAAGCAGCTATGTTTACGAATGTTGCAAGAAAAATACGAAGTAATGTTAGTTGAGAGATTTCCAATGATGGAATATTGCAGTATAAATCCAAGGCTTCTGTCACTTATACAATGACAAAATTATTTTGAATTGCACCTGGTTGAGTAAGCATAAGCTCAATTACCCAGCACTACCACACCAGTGGCAAGGTAATTCTGCTTGTCTGTCAGTAACTGATAGGAAGTAGTGGCAGGTTGTTGGTTCACACTAACGCCATACACACTGTATAAGTGAAAACGTCTGGAGGTTTCTTCATAACAATATATCTTATCGCCTTCCTGCAATTGTCCAGCTTCTTTTTTACCCCATTGCGTCAGCAGCGACTGGGTAAAGTCTGCCTGGAGTATAATGCCGAGTGTTCCGCCATTCAACTGTAAAGAAGCCGTTAATTCTTCCAATACCAGCATTACGGATACTGTAGCCTGATGTTCGCCCGGATGAGATTGTTTAGAAAGCACTACTGTAGATACGAGTTGTTCAATGGCCGGGTCATAGGCTGCAACTATATCTCCTGCCTGAATATGCTCTACCCGTTTTTCACTGCCATCGGCCAGCATAATGAATGAGCCTTCCGGAATACCTCCACCACTTGGTAATTCTCCATTGGTGTGTATTTGCTGGGCAACGGAGGGATTTGAAAATACAGAGGCAACATATACTAAAAAAATAATGCAAACGGATTTGCACAGAGAACAGGCAATAGGAGTAAAATTGCTTAAAGTCATAAGAAGTTAGGCTAGTAAGATGGATGTAAGATATTTCCTGATAATGTATGTATACAATCTACAAAATTTATGTAAATCATACACAGATGAAAAATTATTTTCAGAAGTTAGATATACCCTAAACCGGCTATAATTTCGAAATAAAAGCGTTTGAGTAGATATATTTATAATAATATATTTTAAGTTCCCCTCAAAATTACATATTATTAAAGCTTCATTTATTTTTATCAACAAACCCACTATAAGAGGAGGATATCTTGAAAAGACGTGATTTTATTCAATTAACAGGTCTGGGTACAGGAGCTATTCTTCTGCCTAACCACCTGTTCGGTCAAAGCATTTCACCGGAAGAGATGCTGCAAAAGGTGGATGTTGTTCAGAAAAAAAGGCTGGCGGATGCCGCACTGAATGCAGCCAAATCGAAAGGCGCTACCTATGCTGATGTCCGGATTGGCCGCTACCTGAACCAGTTTATCATAACCAGAGAAAAACAAGTTCAGAACATCACCAACACAGAATCGTATGGCGTAGGGATCAGGGTGATTGCCAGTGGAACCTGGGGTTTTGCCGCTACCAGCGATGTAAGTGAGAAGGGAATTGCCAAAGCAGCCGAACAGGCAGTAGCGATTGCCAAAGCCAATGCCAAAGTGCAGAAAGAACCAGTTGTGCTGGCACCGGTAAAAGGGGTAGGAGAAGTAAGCTGGAAAACGCCTATTAAAAAGAATGCCTTTGAAATACCCATCGCTGAAAAAGTAGAGCTGATGCTCCGGGCAAATGCCAGGGCATTAGAAGGGGGAGCTAGCTTTGTAAATTCACAGCTTTTCCAGATCAACGAACAAAAATATTTTGCCTCCACTGATGGCTCCTATATAGACCAGGATGTTCACCGCATCTGGCCAAACTTTGGGGTAACCTGTGTAGACCGTACTTCAGGAAAATTCCGTACGAGGCAAGCGCTGAGTGCACCCAGAGGAATGGGCTACGAATACCTGGATGGCGATCCGAAAGAGAAAATTGCAGGCCCGGCCGGAACAGGTATTTTCGGGTATAAAAATTCTTACGACATGGTGGAAGATGCAACTGCTGCTGCCCGTCAGGCCAAAGAAAAACTTACCGCCAAATCTGTAGAAGCCGGAAAATATACGATGGTGCTTGATCCAGATCACCTGGGATTAACCATACACGAATCAGTAGGCCACCCCACAGAGCTGGATAGAGTACTCGGCTATGAAGCCAATTATGCTGGAACCAGTTTCGCTACCCTCGACAAATGGAAAACCAAAACTTTCCAGTATGGCAGTAAACTCGTGAACATTTTTGCTGATAAAACACAGACCGGTTCTCTGGGTGCAGTTGCCTACGATGATGAAGGGGTAAAAACCAAACGCTGGGATGTGATCAAAGATGGAGTGTTAGTGAATTACCAGGCGATACGGGATCAGGCGGCAATGATCGGCGAAAAAGAATCGCATGGCTGTTGCTATGCTGACCACTGGAGTTCGGTACAATTTCAGCGGATGCCTAATATTTCCCTGGCTCCCGGCAAGGAAAAATACTCCGTAGATGATATGATTAAAGATGTGGATAAGGGCATTTACATTGCCGGACGGGGTTCGTTCTCTATTGATCAGCAACGGTATAATTTCCAGTTTGGCGGTACGCTATTTTATGAGATCAGCAAAGGAAAAATTGTGGGCCCGCTGGAGGATGTAGCTTATCAGGCCAATACACAGGAATTCTGGAACTCCTGCGCTAAAATATGCGATGAAAGCGATTACCGGTTATTTGGTTCTTTCTTCGATGGAAAAGGCCAGCCTTCGCAGGTAAGTGCGGTTTCTCATGGCAGTGCGACCACCCGTTTCGATGGAATTAATGTGATCAACACCGCAAGGAAAATTTAAAGTGTAGAGCACTGTTATGCGAACTATACGGTTCAAATCCACTAATAATAACCAACAACGAACTACGAAATTATGGCAATACTAACGCAGGAAGAAGCACAGGCTATTTTAAAGAAGGCACTGGGTTATTCCACCGCAAATGAATGTGAACTCAATCTCAATGGAAATGTAGGCGGAAATATCCGGTATGCACGCAACTCGGTGTCTACCAGTGGTATGGATAACGATACATCCCTGGTCGTTACTTCTTATTTTGGGAAAAAATCTGGTACGGCTACCATCAATGAATTCGACGATGCTTCGCTGCAAAAAGTAGTACGCCGCTCCGAGGAACTGGCCAAACTAGCTCCTGAAGATCCGGAGTATCTGCCTCTGTTGGGTCCACAAACCTATAAAACTTCACCGGCTTATATAGAAACTACCGCTAATATTACTCCTGACTTCCGGGCAGATGCAGCCATGAAAAGTATTGAACCTGCCGTGGCTAAAAATGTGCAGGCAGCAGGCTTTTTGCAGGATGCGGCTACTTTTTCTGCTATGCTCAATTCCAAAGGCTTGTTTGCTTATTCCCGGCAGACAGGCGTTACATTTTCTGTTACCATGCGTACCACAGACGGAACCGGATCAGGCTATGCGACCAGCGATTTTAATGATGTAAGCAAACTGGATACAGCGGCTACCTCTCAAATCGCCATTGCCAAAGCCAGTTCTTCTACTGGTGCCAAAGCTATTGAACCAGGAAAATATACGGTGATACTCGAACCAGCCGCACTGCTCTCCAATACGGATGCCAGTTTACTAGGCGCTTTATTTAACAGCATGGATGCCCGTACTGCCGACGAAGGCCGGAGTTTTTTGAGTAAAAAAGGAGGCGGCAACAAGCTAGGTGAAAAAATGTTCGACGAGCGGATTACTGTCTATTCAGATCCGACTCATCCGGAAGTACCGGATGCTACCTGGTCTGGCGATGGAAGGCCACAGGAGAAAATAACCTGGATTGAAAAGGGCGTGGTAAAAAATCTGTATTCTTCCCGCTACTGGGCCGAAAATAAGAAGATCAAATCTATTCCACCTCCGGCTAACTTTATTATGGAAGGGGGTACAGAAACCATAGAAGATATGATCCGGAGTACTCCCAGAGGTATTTTGGTTACCCGGTTCTGGTACATTCGCTCGGTAGATCCACAAACGCTGCTCTATACCGGCCTTACGAGGGATGGTACATTTTTTATTGAAAATGGAAAGATCAAACACCCGATTAAAAATTTCCGCTTCAACGAAAGCCCTATTATTATGCTCAATAACTTAGAAGCTTTAGGTAAACCGCAACGTATCAGCGGTAATCTGGTTCCACCTATGAAAATCCGGGACTTTACCTTTACCAGTCTTTCCGATGCTGTATAATACTCGGCCTGCATCAGGAATACTTTTTACTCAAAAAACAAAAGCCTTTGAACAATCAAGTTCAAAGGCTTTTGTTTACTGGTTATTAAGATATTAATACTGTGGATTCTGCACCAGGGTAGGTTGCCCGTTCACAGTACTGTTCAGAATTTCCTGTAATGGGATTGGGAAGTATTCATGCTTGCCCTTTACAAACTGAACACCTTTCAGATACGGACGTTTATTGCCTTCTACGGCATAATAGGCATTCAGCGTTTCAGCCGCAATTCCCCAGCGTACCAGATCGAACCGGCGGTGTCCTTCCATGCCAAACTCCAGCCTTTGTTCAAATTGTACGGCTTTTCTGGCGGTGGCCTGATCTGCCCAAGGGTCAGTATACTGATTGATTACATAATTGGCGGCAGGGGTTCCATCTGCTTTCTTCACAAACCCATCCGGATTAGCTGCTCTTGCTCTGATCTGATTAACATAACCTCTGGCGGCTTCCAGATTATTTAGTTCCACCTCAATTTCAGCCAGCCATAGTAATACGTGAGAGTAGCGGATCATGCGGTAATTATTGGCATTTAAACGGGGGTTGCTTGCAAATGTATTGGTTCCCACATCCGAACGGTACATCACGTGTTTTTTTGGAGAATATGGCCCGCCATATGCCTGGTCACGCACATACACTTTACCAGGATGCACACCCCAATCCAGGAATGGGATGCCACGTCTGCCCACAGTCCAGTCCAGGCGCGGATCGAGTGTACCTGCGTAAGGAGTAAAGTTAAGATTGGTAGACTCAATGCCCTGATCGCTGGTAACATCTGCAGCATTGAAGGTATCCAGCATAGGCAAGCCATTCTCTGTTTTAAAGGCATTCACTAAATTTTGCGAGGGCTGAAAGAAACCGCAGCAGGTAGTTACGCCACCACCACCATACGGATAATTCAAGGTAGAACCAATGTTCCCATTTTCGCCGCCCGAGGCCCCATCATTTACAGAATACTGGATTTCAAAAATAGATTCTATATTATTATTGGTAACCGCTTTGAAACTATCATGGTATCTATCAGCTAATTTATACTGGCCACTGGCTACAATAGCTTCCAGAATGGTTTTGGCTTCTGCATATTTTTTCTGGAATAAATAGGCTTTGGCTAAGGTAGCACCCGCAGCCCATTTGGTTGCCCGACCCTTTTGAGTCTGGGTAGTAGGAAGCGTTTCATAAGCAAGTTTCAGGTCTTCTTCAATTTTAGGCCAGATGTCAGTGCTATTTGGCACCTTGGTACTCTCCAGGTTATTGGGATCATACACTACTTCGTCGATATAGGGCACATTGTTATACATCTTCTTCAATTCAAAATGGTAATGGCCTCTTAAAAACCTGGCTTCTGCTATGATCTGCTGCCGTTCTGCATCGGTTACATCAGCCGCTTTTGGCAAGATCTGCAATACGTCGTTGGTACGGGCAATTCCATCATACATCCCCCGCCATTTACCCCGGAAATACACATTATCAGAAGCAATGCTGTGCTGTTCGATTAAGGAAATGGGCGGCTGATCACCGGCAATGGTGCCTTTATAGGCATCATCGGATGCGACACTGCCATATACCCAGTTATCGGCACCCACCTGGTAAGAACGGTAAGCTCCTTCGGCGGTTGCCCATCCATCGAGCAAGGAATAGGCTCCTACCAGAAGGGAGTTAACCCCATTTTTATTTTGTAAAGTAGAACTGCTAAGTGCGGCTTTCGGATTCACATCCAGAAACTTATCTGAGCAACTACTGAATATGCTCAGGAAGAAGGCACTTGTGATTATTGCTATTTTTTTCATCTCTTTATAATTTTTATTTACCGTATAAATAAGATTGATTAGAAACTAACATTTAAACCAATGATATACTGTTTGGCTACCGGATAAGATCCTCCATCTACCCCAATCTGGCGGTCGTTTCCTGAATTGTAGTTTCGCAAATTGATTTCCGGGTCCATCCCTGAATATTTGGTAAAGGTGAATAGATTCTGTCCCTGAATGTATAGTCTGGTGGCACCCAAGCCTATTTTAGAGATCAGCCCTACAGGCAGGTTATAGGTTAACTGGATGTTTTTAAAGCGGAAATACGATCCATCTTCCAGATAATAAGTAGAAGGAAGAATACTTACCTGATCACTGGAAGTCAATTGTGGCAGAATAGCATCGGTTTTGCCAGGTCTCCAGGAATCATACAACATGCGGTGGCTTCTGTTGCCGGCAAAAGTTGGGAAATCAGTCCAGTATTTTACATAATTAAATATCTGGTTGCCCTGAACCCCTTGTCCGAAAAGGGTTAAACCAAAGCTTTTATAATTTACGCTTACATTAATACCATAGGTAAAATCAGGATGGGGATTGCCGATAATCGACAGATCTTTGGTATCAATCACATTATCTCCATTGATGTCTTTGAAAATAAACCGGCCGGCTTTGTTCTGATTGGTTCCCAGGTTATTTACCGGAGCAGCCGCCGCTTCATCATCCGACTGGAAAATACCATCGAGGGTATAGCCAAAGAAAGAAGAAATAGGGAAACCCTGCTGGGTTACCACAAAGTTCTGGATACGTTCGTCGTTAATTCCAAAATACTGGGTATTGGGATTGCCGGTTGTTTTGGTTACTTCGTTGCGGTAGGTACTAAAATTAGCGCCGATTGTATACGTAAGCTCATTATCCAGCGCATCGCCATAATAATTCACCCCAATGTCAACACCCCGGTTGCGCATTGAGCCAATATTCTGGAATGGAGCCGTAGCTACCCCCGAAGTAAGAGGGGCTTGTACGGGAAACAACATATCGCTGGTTGTGCGGGTATACCAGTCGAAAGTAGCCTCAACTTTATTGTTGAATAATGAAACATCCAGCCCTAGGTTGGTGGAAGTAGTGGTTTCCCATTTTGCTCTGGCATTACCAAATTGCGTTAACTCATAGCCTGGTACCGCAGAAGTACGGGAACCATTCAGGTCATAAAAAGAGGTAATTGGGTTGGTAGAGAAAATAGTAAAGGCATTGTAGTTACCAATTTCCTGGTTACCGGTTTGTCCCCAGCCAGCTCTTAATTTACCCCGGCTTAGAAATGAACTCAGTCCGGAAGCAAATCCTTCCTGGGAAAATACCCATCCGGCACTCACAGCTGGGAAAACGGCCACCCGGAACTGGGGTGCAAACCTGGAAGAACGGTCCCGGCGCATAGTACCTTCTAATAAGTATTTATCCGCGAAGGCATAGTTTACTTTGGCAAATTCTGAAGCCAATGCCCAGTTAGAAGCACCTCCGTTATTGGTTTGTACCCCTGTACCCCCACTCAGATACCGGTTTTCAATATCATCGGAAGCAAAGTTAGTCCGGGAAGCATCAAATGATTCGAAATAATCCTTAATGGATTCTGTTCCCACCAAAAAGTTAAACCGGTGGGCATCTCCCAGATTGAGGTTATAGGTTAAGGTATTATACCAGGTCCAGGTCCATTCATAGTTATTGCTGGTTTGTAAACTATTAGACCCTCTGGATTCAGCAGATTCTATATCCCGGATGGTATAATTCCGGAAGTTGAACAGGTTATAGTCGATACCGAAACTGGTTTTGGCGGTTAAGTTTTTCAGAATGTCTATCTCTGCATACGCATTTCCAAACAAGCGGACTTCTTTCTGTTTATTATCCTTATTGCGCCACAAATCGCCTACCGGCTGACGGGAGTTATCAAGGTCTGTTCCTCTGGTTCCGGCAAAAGTTGTTCCCGATACATCATATACAGGTACAATAGGCTGAATCCGGAAGGCAAACGAAACTGGGTTACTTTCATTGCTGTTGCCATTTGGTTGCCCTACTCTTTCGCTATACCCTACCTGGAAATTTTCGCCTACCCGGATGCGTTTGGTAATATTAAACTCTGTGTTGGCCCGCAAAGAATAGCGTTTGAAATTGGTATATTTCATAATACCCTGCTGATCGAAGTAGTTTACAGACATGGCATACCGTCCGGTTTCGTTTCCGCCGGAAACACCCAGCTGATGATTCTGGATAGGAGCAGGATTAAAAATTTCATCCAGCCAGTTGGTGCCTTCTTTATTGGCTTTGGTAATCAGGAATTTAGTTTTATTAAAATCCGGACCATCAATATTATTGCTGTAATTTATATAATTGCCATTGGCATCCTGGGCTACCCTGGGATCATCGGCAGAGGCACCAGCGGGAAAAATATAGTCAGGAATTTGCGGAGTGGGTCCGTTGCCAAACTGGGCATGTATCGGATTGCCATTCGGGCCTACTGCGCCTGCATTAATCCGGGATTCCCATACCAGTTGTGCATATTCCTGGGTATTGAGCAGATCGAGGAATTTTCCTGGCCGCTGGGTGCCATAATACGTATCATAGGTAAATACTGGTTTCCCCACTTTTCCTTTTTTAGTCGTAATAATCACTACCCCATTTCCTGCACGGGAACCATAAATAGAAGACGCAGACGCATCTTTGAGAATCTGCATGGATTCTATGTCATTTAGGTTAAGGGTATTTAAATTACCTTTGGTTGGAACACCATCAATTACATAGAGAGGTGAGTTATCGTTGATAGTTCCAAAACCCCGGATACGCACCATTACCCCACCACCAGGGCTGTTTTCATTCCCTACGGTTACCCCGGCTACTCTGCCCTGCATGGCTTGTCCCAGGTTGGTAGAAGGTGTAGAAAGCAGTTGTTTAGAATCAATCGTGGCTACGGCACCGGTAATATCCTTTTTAGACTGGGAACCATATCCGGTTACTACTACTTCCTGCAATGTTTTTACATCCGGAATTAGCTGTACGTCAATACTGCTACGCGTACCAACAGCTACCTCCAGGGTGGTAAAACCTATGTAGCTGAATACCAGGGTGGAATTATTTTCGGGCACAGCTAAACTGTACGTTCCATTGGCATCTGTAACGGTACCGGTGGTAGAACCTTTTACAGTTACGTTTACACCGGGCAATTCACTGGCATCTTCCTGAGAGGTTACTTTACCTGATATAGTTCTGCTCTGGGCATAAGCTACTACAGAAAAGATAGACAGTACAACAGTCAGAGCGAGTCTGCTGAGAGGAATTGGAAAAATTCTTTTCATAAAATTTTGGTTTGGTTAAGTGAATAAGAATTGAATTTTTAAGGGTATCAAAAGATTAGGTCAAGCAAGAGAAATAGGGCACTGGAATTAACTACTTGAACATAGAAAGATGGCGAGAACGGCCGTTTTTCCATTTATCTGGATTTAACTGGCTTTGTAAAAAATCAGGGCCAACAGCGAAAAGCCATCAAATCCATCGGATTATTCATTAAAAGATCTGTGCAATCAATACTAGGACTATTCAACCAGCCTTTTACACCAGATCATATTCAGATGAAACTTATTATTTATTAAGTACAATAACAAATAGATTCGGGTAAAATTTTTTAAGTTAAAATTGTACTTTAGGAATTACCTGGATAAGCGGTCAATGGCGGGTATTTGTGATTTTGTTTACCATGGCTGGCGCACGGCTAAACTATTGGAACTCAGCGGTAGTTTTGTATTTATGCGTCTTTAATTATGTAAGGTTAAGAAATAAGGTGTGTAGCAGAAATGGAGAAAATCATTCCTAACAGCAGTCAACTGCCAGATAATGCTACTTCCGGCAAATGAGATTTTTACCGGCTATATAGGTAATTGTTGACAAACGCAACAGATTTTGCGGCGTGAACTTAATGCAATATTTTAAACACCAGTTCTTTTAAAATCTGTCCTTCAGTAGCCTGGCCAGCATCTACACCCTTAGACTGCAAATCAGCGATACGGAGATGGTGAATAATACTGATTACTTTAATAAGCGGAAAGGTACGCATGGCCTGCATATAATCTTTTACGAAAAAGGGATTGACACCCAATGCTTTTGCCAGTCCGGCTTCTGTGGTTTCTTTGCTATGATGCGCTACCAGTACTTTGCTGAAAAAAGTAAACAAAGTAGCCACTACCACAATCAGTGGATTATTTTTGGGATTGGACTCAAAATACAGTACAATCTGATTGGCTTTTAAAACATCCCGCTGAATGAAGGATTTTTGCAGCTCAAATACATTATATTCTTTGCTGATGCCTACATATTGCTGCACCAATTCAGCCGTTACTTCTTTTTTATCTTTGCAGTTAATCAGCAGCTTGTCTATTTCGTTGCTCAGCCGGCTCAGGTCGTTGCCAATAGAATCAGCCAGCATCTGGGTAGCCGCAGGATGTATACCAAACCCTTTGTCTTTCAGGTAGGCAGCAATCCATTCCGGGATTTTATTGTCGTAAAGCTTTTTAGATTCTACCAGTATGGCATGTTTATCTACGGTTTTAGCTAGAGATTTCCGGCCATCCAGGGTTTTATATTTGTGGTTGAGCACCAGAATGGTGGAAGGGAGCGGACGTTCCAGATAGGTTTCCAGTAATTTCTGGGAATCTTCCCGGTTCAGGTCGGGAATATCCTGTGCTTCTTTTACAATAATCACCTGTTTTTCTGCCATCATCGGAAAACGCCGTGCCTGGGTGAGTAAAGTGCCTACATTAATATCTTTCCCATACATTACTATCTGGTTAAAGCCTTTTTCATGTTCGGGTAAGGCATTTTTTTCAATATAGTCGGATATCAGGTCAATATAATAAGGTTCTTCTCCCTGCAGGAAATATACAGGGGCAAACTGGCGGTTTTTGAGCGAAGCAAATACTTGTTCTGGTTTATGAGGCATAAAAAAAGCTACTGGCCGGAAGGCAAAAGTAATGATTTCAACTGAATCAGCAGACAGGCAAATATATAGCCCCGGCATTAAAATCTTTGCAAAAAAATTAATCCTGGCGAAACCTGTTTTTCAGGAGCTATGTGTATCTTAGAGAAGGTATAGAAAATATGAAAAAGTTTTTATTCGCATTTGCAGTGGTGCTGATTCTGTTACTGATTCTATATCTGTCAGGTCCAAAACCTGCTGTGCCTGTGCTTTCGTATGAAATGAAAACATTGCCGCTTACGCTTACAACCCTGGAAGAAAATATTAATAGAACAGAACAGGCGGTGAAAGAGATCAAAAAAGATAACCAGGCAAGAATTATCTGGGCAGACAGCCTGCGGAAACAAAAAACCAGGTATAGCATGGTATATCTGCATGGATTTGGTGCCAGCCAGGCAGAAGGCGCACCAGTACATACACAACTTGCCCGGCAGTTTGGCTGTAATTTGTATTTAGCCCGGCTTCGGGATCATGGGGTAAACAAACCGGAAGTATTTGCAGATTTAACGGCTGAGAATATGTGGGAAACCGCCAGGCAAGCCATAGAAAGGGGAAAACAGCTGGGCGATACTGTTATTCTGATCGGTACCTCTACCGGTGCGGCATTTGCTTTGTATGCCGCAGCCCATGATCCTTCTATTAAAGCGGTTATTGCCTACTCTCCTTTGATCGACTTTTATGCTGAGGCTACAGTATTGGTAGATAAGCCCTGGGGGTTGGAAATTATGCGCCAGGTAATGGGTTCAGAGTATATGGAATTTACCAGAAACGATTCGTTGCAGAGCCAGTACTGGCATTCCAGATACCGACTGGAAGGATTAGTAGCCCTGAAATCGTTTATCGCCACCACCATGACCGAAGAAACTTTCCGGAAAGTAAAATGCCCGGTATTTCTGGGGTATTATTATAAAAATGAAACGGAGCAGGATAATATCGTTTCAGTACCAGCCATGCTCGACATGTATGAGCAACTGGGAACACCTGCTGCACTCAAAAGAAAAGTTGCTTTTCCGGAAGCCGGACATCATGTAATTGCATCCTATATCCGTTCCAAAGACTGGGAAAATGTGCGTGACCAAACCAGACAGTTTATGGAAGAAATTTTACAAATGGCACCATCTGATATCATTCCTAAAGAAATGACCACCATTAAATAATCACTTTTATAGATTTACCCACCATGAGATTTTTTGCCTGTTGTTTTCTGTGTATACTGCATACCTGCATTTTTACTTCTGCTATGGCTCAACAATTCGACTGGCAAGGACACCGGGGCTGCCGGGGACTCATGCCCGAAAATTCTATCCCTGCCTTTAAAAAAGCGCTAGATCTGGGCGTAACCACTCTGGAACTGGACGTAGTGATCAGTAAAGATAAACAGGTAGTAGTGTCGCACGAACCATTTTTTTCTGCTGGTATATGCCTGGATACTGATGGAAAGGAAATACCAAAAGCCGATGAGAAAAAACATAATATCTACCAGTATACTTATGAGCAGATTAAAAGCTTTGATTGTGGCTCAAAAGGCAATCCTCGTTTTCCGGAACAGCAGAAAATGAAGGTGTATAAACCCTTATTGAGCGAAGTATTTACCGAAATGGAAAAGTACCGGAAAGAGAAAAACCTGCCCCAGTATGCTTATAACATTGAAATCAAATGCGAACCTGAAGGTGATAATGTATTTCATCCGGCACCAGAGGAATTTTCAGACCTGGTATATAAGCTAATAGGGAAACATACTTCCTGGGAACGTATCACCCTGCAAAGTTTCGACTTCCGGGTGCTGCAATACTGGCATCAGAAATACCCCCAGGTAAAGCTGGCGGCTTTGGTTGAAAATACAAAATCATTGGAAAGCAACCTGAAAAGCCTGGGTTTTACCCCGCAGATATACAGCCCTTATTTTATGTTATTACTCAGTAAAGAATCAGTTGAGAAGATTCACAAAGCTGGTATGCTACTCATTCCCTGGACGTTAAATGAAGAAGGTACGATGAAAAAACTTAAAAGCTGGGGCGTAGATGGCATTATCACCGATTATCCGGATAGGACGAAAGGGTTGTGAGGAGAAATGATAAGCTCGTACAACCAACTTATACAATATGTATGAATAGAATAGCATTAGCCGTTTTAGCAAGCTTAATAACAAATTCATGTACATATAATAGTGAAAAAAATGAAGCTAATCGATGTGAAATTGATTATGAGTTTAAGTCAAACTTTCTCAACTGTATTCAGTTAATAACGCTTAGGCAAACAGGATATAGGGTTTCCGCACCAAAGATAGAGAAAAAGGAAAGAGGGGCTAACTTTGTGCATGGAACTTAAAAAGATACTAAACAAAGTAGCTGATTTTCGGGTGCAAGGCCGCTGCTTACATCTATTAGCAGATATTTTAGGCTTAGTTTTATGTGGGGTAATAGCCGATTGTGATGACTTTGACGAGATAGCAGATTATGGCAAAGATAATACAGCGTTTCTGCAGCAAGAACTAGGATTAAGTTTTGTTAATGGTATACCTTCTGCTGACACTTTAAATCGGGTGATCAGACACCTGGATAGCCATAGTTTGGAGCAATGCTTCAAAGCGTGTGTAGCTGGCTTCTCCTTAGCAGGCAAGCAGGTATGTATAGATGGCAAAGAATTGAGAGGTACTATACCTGCAGGCAAAAAGCATGCTTTGGTTCGTATGGTCAATGTATGGGTAGAGGAACATAGCTTAAGCTTTGGACAAGTAGCCGTAGAAGCCAAGAGTAATGAGATTACAACTATTCCTGCTTTATTAGATACCCTTGATTGCAAAGGTAGTATCATTACTATAGATGCTATTGCTTGTCAGCAGGCAATTGTAGAAAAGATCAGGGATAAGCAAGCCCATTATGTGATTGCCCTAAAGGCTAATCAAGGTGTACTCTATGAGCAGGTAGCCCATTTTATGCAAATCAATAAGTCTGCTCTCGCTTTTAATCAGCAACTAGATAAAGCCCATGGCAGAGGAGAAGAACGTAGGGTATATATTGCTCAATGCATTGATTTGGTAGAGGAAAAGGAAAAATGGCAGGACTTACATACTTTAGTCATGGTAGAAAGAAAACGCATTATAGCAGGCAAAAAGCAAGAACAAACCCTGTTCTATATAAGCAGTTTAACAGATACAGACCCTGCCTTGTACAGCCGCTACATAAGAGGCCATTGGGCGATAGAGAATGGCTTGCATTGGCAACTAGATGTTACCTTTAGGGAAGATGAGGCTAAAGTCAGGAAAGATAAAGGACCCATCAATCTGCATCTGATTAGAAAGTGGTCTTTGCATCTGCTCAAAAAAGAGCCTTCTTGCGTGAGTGTCAAACGGAAAAGAAAAAAAGCTAACAGAGACACTAATTTCCTGTTAGCTATTCTTAAAACTTAATATTTAGTGCGGAAACCCTAAAACAGGATATGGAATTCACGCAGGATATATTGGAAATGCATATTATTGTCTAGAAGCTATAACTGGTAAAAAAAGTTATGTTCATAAAAATGGTGATATGCCTTATTTTTACCCTGTCCCACCCGAAGAAATAGATTATTTTTATAAAGATCTAATGAATTGGTTAGATTGGTATGAAGATAATAAATGTAAAATAACAATCAATAAAGCAGATTCAATAATATTTGCTTATGGATTAAATCATTTAGGAGATACATTATCCTGGCCAACTGACGTGTCTAGTCAAGAAGAAATATCTGAAAGGTATTTTCCTTCTAAAGAATAGCTTCATTAATAACATTTAAGAATTTTATAAAGTCTATTAAAAATGTTTTAATAGCTCTACAGCATCTTTTCCAGCTTCTGATACGTTTCATCAGCTGTGGCTCCAACAGCAATATTCTGCTTAATAAATCCTACCAGGTCTGCCACCATTTCCGGCGCAAATCCTAACCGCATCGCTAAATTTTCGCACATCAGCATTTCTTTCTCATACACATGTCCATCCACCATCATCATCCAGGCCAGATCGAAAATCAGATGAAAGGTATCTTTTGTACCTGTGGGTGGGGTAAAGGGAATGGTATCCAGGTTGTGGCGTATCTGTAACACTTCTTCCTCTGAAAAGTCGAATCTGTGGGCTGTATTCATCAGATTTTTAAATTCTTTTTCGTCCAGCTGGCCATCGGCCATGGCTACCTGAAGCAATTGTTTGATATAACTTTTTCCTTTTTTGCTGAGATGATCCAGTGGGTTCATAAATATTGATTACCGGTAAGAATATGTGTGTAATGTGAATAATTCAAATATGTAAATGGATTCGTATATAAAAAACAAGTTCGCGTACTTAACCTTACATTAAGCCAACCTGGATTAATTTATGATAGAAAAGTTTACCTGCTAAACGTGAAAAAATATTTCAGGTTTGCGCCTTTATTTATAAATTATGCGGCAAACTCCCAACCTATGCACAAACAGATTTTATTTGCCGCCTTTCTCCTGAATTTTCTTCTCAGTTCATTTTCTATGGTAGTAGCTCAACCAAACCAGTGGAAAGCTATTATTACCAAACAAGCCGATAAAATCGAACCTAAAGTAATTGAGTGGCGCCGGGATTTCCATCAGAACCCAGAACTCTCGAACCGGGAATTTAAAACGGCCGAAAAAGTGGCTGCCTACCTGCGTTCTTTGGGAATAGAAGTCCAAACAGGTGTTGCGCATACTGGTGTGGTTGGAATTTTAAAAGGCGGAAAACCTGGCCCGGTTATAGGTTTACGTGCAGATATGGATGCGTTGCCAGTAACAGAACGGGTAAATATCCCATTTGCCTCAAAAGTCAAAGGAGAATATAATGGGCAACCAGTAGGAGTGATGCATGCCTGCGGACATGATACGCATATGGCCATGCTGATGGGCGCCGCCGAAATTCTGGCCGGTATGAAAAATGACTTAAAAGGAACAGTGAAATTTATTTTCCAGCCGGCAGAGGAAGGTGCTCCAAATGGCGAAGAAGGAGGTGCCCAACTGATGGTGAAACAAGGCGTACTCGAAAATCCTAAAGTAGATGTGGTATTCGGCCTGCATGTAAACTCATTAACGGAAGTAGGCAAGCTCAAATATAAACCTGAAGGTACTATGGCCAGTACCGATATTCTCAGCATAAAAGTAAAAGGAAAACAGGTACATGGCGCCTATCCATGGCTGGGGGTAGATCCTATTGTGGTGTCTGCCCAGATCATTAATGGCCTGCAAACTATTATCAGCCGACAGACAGAACTGGTAGAAGAAGCAGCGGTAATTACCATTGGAAGTATCCATGGGGGCGTTCGCAGCAATATTATTCCTGAAGAAGTAGAAATGGTAGGCACCATCCGGGCACTTAATACAGAAATGCAGCAGAAAATCCATGAGAAAATTAAACTAACGGCTACCAAAATAGCAGAAAGCGCCGGTGCTACCGCCCAGGTAGATATCAAAACCCAGTATCCGGTAACTTTTAATGATCCGGCTTTAACCACCAGGATGCTGCCTTCTCTGGAAGCAGTGGCTGGAAAGGAAAATGTGATACTGGCCAAAGCGGTTACAGGAGCAGAGGATTTCTCATTCTTTCAGCAGAAAGTACCCGGATTGTTTGTATTTGTAGGAGGGATGCCTAAAGGTAAAAAACCGGAAGAAGCGGCTCCTCACCATACGCCTGACTTCTATTTAGACGAAAGCGGAATGAAACTGGGCGTAAAAACACTATGCCAGCTTACCCTTGATTATATGGCTGGAACCAATACAAAAGTACAGTAAAAAATTATATGCAATCTTCAGATAGAGAATGAAAGAATTCTCTATATTTAGCAAGTTGTTCCACCTAAATATTTTGCTATGAAAATAATGACTACACACTGTTTTTACCTCTTTTTACAAAGAGCCATACACCCGGATTTCCCGGCCGATTTTAGCAAGTTCCATTTGCCGGTGTTATAAAGCACAAGACTACCTCTCCACCATACAAACGAAGCAAGTAGTTTTCTGTGTTCCCATATAGGCTAAAAAATCAGTAGAGTTTTTACCCCATACAAGCTGATCTATAAAATAGTAAAATACCCATATTTCATCTGTCAGGTTATTGTGCTATTTCCCTGTTTCTGTTTTTACCTGTCAGCGGTAAATAAAAAACATGTTTAACAGTACTGCCATTATCCAAGACAACCTTCAAACTTCTTAACCAGATGAAATACCAGAATCTATTGAAACCCCTGTTGAGTTATGGATTAGCTCTTTTTCTGCTTATGTATGGCTTAAGCGCCTATGCCCAGCAGCCCACAGTCTGGAAAGGACTTTACCACGACAATGCCATGCAAAAACAAGCGAAGCCTGCCTCTAAGGTAAGCAGCGACTTGCTTGTATTGAAAAAAGAATATGACTCATTTACGACTACCAGAGGCGCTGCCAAAACTGGTCCTTTTAAACCATCCAACAAGTCGGCACAGATCCATCAGGGATATGTAACCATTCATGCGGCGGCTGAGGGTAATACACAAACTTTACTGGCTGAATTACAAGCGGCAGGTATGATCAATGGGGCTGCCTTTGGCAATTTGGTTTCCGGCAAGATGCCTGTTGGGCGGCTGGATAAATTATCCGGGCTGAAGAGCCTGCGTTTTGCGAGAGCGGCGTATAGTACGGCTAATATTGGCGAAACGACCAGCCAGGGAGATGTTGCCCAGCGTTCGGATGTGGCCCGGAGTAAATATAATGTATCGGGAAAAGGTGTGAAAATTGGAATAATTTCAGATAGTTATAATTCCCTATCCGGTGCAAAAGAGGGTGTAGAATCTGGCGACCTGCCAGGAGAAGGAAATCCGGATGGGGATACTACAGAAGTTGAAGTACTGGAAGATATGCCTGCTCTTACAGGCACAGACGAAGGAAGAGGAATGGCTGAGATTATACATGATGTGGCACCGGGCGCAAGCCTTGCTTTTCATACAGCAGACGGCGGACAGGCTAACTACGCCCTGGGTATTCTTGCCCTGCAGGAAGATAGCTGTGATCTGATTGTGGATGATATTATCTACCTGGATGAACCTTTATTTCAGGATGGCATTATTGCACAGGCAGTAGATTATGTGAGCAGCAAAGGCGTAGGCTATTTCTGTTCTGCCGGTAATTATGGCCGTGATTCCTATGAAGCTGAGTTTGCTCCAAGCGATTCCACCTATATTTATGGCCAGGCGCATAGTTTTGCCAATGGCGATCAGTTGCAGAACATTACCGTTCCCCGTTTCTCTACTGTTCGGATTGTATTCCAGTGGTCAGACCCCTTTTACTCCGTAAGCGGTGGCGATGGAGCCCAGTCAGATCTGGATATTTACCTGATGGATAGCCTGGGACTCAATGTACTGGCTCATTCTTTTGAGAGCAATGAAGGCAACGATCCCTTTGAGTACATTGAGTTTACCAATTATGGCTTCCAGACTACTTTTAATCTATTGATTGAAAAATACTCTGGTCCTGCCCCGGCTAAGATTAAATACATTGTTTTCGGAGGAGCGATCACTGAACATCAAACCAATAGCCCAACTATATTTGGTCATCATAATGCCGAAAATGCCATTGCTGTAGGAGCTGCCTTCTGGTTCTTCACCCCGGAATATGGATATAATCCTCCTATTGTAGAAGAATATTCTTCAGCTGGTGGCGTATCTACCCTGTTTGATACCCAAGGTAATCCTATTAACCAGATACGCCAGAAGCCTGCCTTTACAGCGCCGGATGGAGGAAATACTACCTTTTTTGGACAGTTTATTTCCTTTATAGGTGATTTTGACGAGTACCCCAACTTTTTCGGTACCTCTGCCTCCGCTCCGCATGCCACCGCAGTTGCAGCCTTGATGATGGAAGCCAGTAATTATACCTTGAGTAAAGCTCAGATCGTGCAGACCTTACAATCTACTTCCCTGGATATGGATGATCCCCTAATGCCGGAGTTTCAGGAAGGATATGATTACCGGACCGGAAGCGGCTTTATTCAGACGGATGCGGCAGTAGCAGCTGTGTTTAAAGGACAACAGGTATTGAGTTTTACGCTGGTCAATGCAGATAATGGAAAAGACCTGTTAGAGATAGAAGAAGGTACCGAAATTAACCTGGCCTTGCTGCCTACCACTAACCTCAACATCCGGGCGAATACAAATGGCAAAGTAGGCAGTGTAGTTTTCGAATTCGATGGGAATTTAATAACAGAAAATACACCTCCTTATGCCTTAGGCGGAGATTCTCATACTGTCCGTCCGCTTAAATATAAACCACTCGTACCCCCGTTGATGCCCGGAGATTACACCTTATCAGCTACCCCTTACAGCTTAGCCAGAGGCGAAGGAAAAGCAGGAGCTAATCTGTCGATATACTTTACGGTGATCGAGCAAATTTCAGTTGTTTCATTTACACTGGTGAATGCAGACAATGCTCAGGACATCTATGAAATTGAGGATGGTGCTGAAATTAATCTGGATGAACTGCCCACTACAAATCTGAACATCCGGGCAAATACGGATAACAAAAGAACCGGAAGTGTGATCTTTGATTTTTACCGGCCTGATGTAATGGATGTTATCACTGCTACTGAAAACAGGTGGCCTTTTGCCCTGGGCGGTGATTTTAATAATGGAGGTAAGAAGTACCGGGTGTTAGAGCCTGCCCTTAGTCCAGGTGAATATTTGCTTCTGGCTACGCCGTATTCAGGCAGCGGAGGAACAGGAAGCGAAGGTGTAGGGCTATTAGTTGAGTTTGAAGTAACAGGCAGTAATTATGTAGTAGCGAGAAAAGCTATTGCTAAAGAAAACGGGTCAGATGCCGGTTTGCAGGTTTTCCCTAACCCTGTAGCCAATAAGTTCACCCTGAAACTGAACCGTACTTCGGAACCAGTAGATGTAAACTTATATAATCCCAAAGGGCAACTGGTACGCAGTTTCCGCGAATCTGGTCTTCCCGAAAAACAAGTGGATATGACGGATCTGCCTGCCGGACTGTATATGCTGAAAGTGCAGGGCAATGGCCGTTCCCAAACGCTGAAAATAGTGAAACAGTAATTAATGATTCATATCAAATAACAAAAAAGCCAGGCTTCTTCCTGGCTTTTTGTTTATCTCATAATATATTCTCTGGTAGCAAAATGTTGCGCTTCAAACTCATAAAAATTTTTAAAGTAATGAGCGGAAGTAGTGAGAAAATTTGGCTTTAAGTTATAAAGCAATTGAATATATGAAATATCCATATATAGAAACTTATTCAAGCTTTTATATATCTTGTATGTATTGAGTTTATTAACCCAAGGTTTCCCAAAATTGCTGATCAAATAATAATCTGGGAATTGATAAGTGTGAACTAGTTCATGCGAAACGGTGCTGTTGTAATCCAACGATAATGGGTTTAGTATGATAGTATTCTGGAAAGCATTACCATCTGAGCTATAGTTGTATTTAGGGTGCTGATTAAAGTAAAATACGCCGTATTTTATACTGTTGCTTAGGTTAAATGTATGTTTGTTAGTTATAGTTAACAAGAAATAGTAGCTAGTTAATAGTGATAACCTTGGTTGTATTTTTACATCGTCTGTTAATTGAATATTGAGGTCAATACCATATAGTTGAATATTATAGGTATGAAGCAATTCTCTGTTGAGGCTGGCATTCATGGTGAAAGAATGGCCCAGATAATAGTAGGCCCGGTTAGCAAAACTGGCCAATGCCCGGTTCTTCTCAGGTAAAGCGTATAAACTGCTTTTAGCTGTATACTTAACCAATCCGCCCAGACTTCCTTTTAGAAAATTTCTGCCAAATGCAGCCAGTGCTTTATCCTCTTTCTTCTTATTAATTACGCCCCCAATTCCTCCGATACATCCATTCAGTAAAATATTATAGGCAGCAATCTGTCTTTGTTGTTGCGCATAGGATTGGGCAGCGCATTCATTGAAAAATGCACCACTTATATAAGTACCAAAAATAAAGAGCCATTTAATAAATGAATACTGCACAAATTCTTTTCAATATGCCTTGCTTATAAACTGATTATCTGAGTACCTATTTTTAGGTTACTAATTTTGCCTTGCCAAGAGTAAGCTGGTAAAAGATAGTGGCTTACGAACCTACTTTAGAAGTACCCTGCTCTTTAGCTATCCGTTCCACTTCCGACCATACCCGGAACACATTGGTATAACAGATTTTGCGGATGTCTTCTTCAGAATACCCACGTTTGAGCAATTCGTAAATAAGGTTAGGATACTTCGACACATCTTCCAGGCCTTTGGCCAGTTTACCCTCTACACCATCAAAATCAGAACCGATACCTACATACTCAATGCCAACGAGTTTTACGACATGGTCTATATGATCGGCAACCTGGGAAATATCAGAAGTTACGGTGTGTGCCTCGTTAAATTGCTTGATATAAGCTACTGCTGTGGAGTCTGTCCGTTGAATGTTATTCTCCTTGAGCCATTTTTTAATATAGTTATCATTCTTAATAGATTCATTATTCAGAAAGTAGGTACCGAAACATATCTGGATTACTCCTTTATTGGCGGCTAGTTTCCGGATCATATCGTCTGTCATATTGCGGGTTTGATCTGGTGTAAAATGCCGGCAGGAAGAATGGGAAGCAATGACGGGAGCTTTGGTAAGGCGCATAACATCGTAAAAACTGCTGTCAGAAATATGAGATACATCTACCATTATTCCTACCTGGTTCATCCTCCCAATGATCTGCTCTCCCAGCGGACTGACTCCATTCCAGGTATGGGTGGTATCGGTGGCGGAATCACAAATGAAATTATCTTTGCTGTGTGCCAGGGTAATATACCGGATGCCTCTTTTATAGAAATGATCCACGTTTTCAATCTTACTTTCGATAGGTGCCCCATTTTCCATACCCATCGGCAAAGAAATTTTTCCCGCCTGAGTATTTTTTTCTACATCTGCTACTGAATAAGCCAGCGCAAATTTATCGGGACTCTTTTTGGCTATGTTTTCTACAAGATCTATCAGTGAATCAGCGGCAGCTTTGGCACCACCCTTAGCCTGGTAAACTGCATCCACATAAATAGACATAAAGGGCGCATCCAGCCCGCCTGCTCTTGCGCGTACATAATCGAACTCCCCTTGTTGGGTACGCACCGAAACATCTTCCATTTTCGCATTCAGCCGGTAAGGAACGTCAATATGGCCATCGGTGATAATATATTTCTGAGCCAGTTCCTGGGCTTGTTTACGGAGTTCCTCCTCAGAAGCTTGTTTGTGATCAGAAGTACAGGCAGCGAAGGATATAATTAACAGGCTATATATAAAAAGGAGAGAACATTTGAGCTTAACAGACATATAATGGTGGAGATAGATTCGGCGTAAATTTCTAAAGTAAGAAATTTTCAAATATAAAAACAGCCGCTCATTAAACTGTAATATTCGAAGTGCATCGTATTCAGTATCTTTGTTTCTATGAAACTGCCAGGATTCGTTACTCAACTATGAAGAAATGGGCAATCATTCTCGTATTGTCGCTCGGGCTGCAAGCCTTTATACAGGCTCAGGTAACAAATAAAAAAATTACCTTACATTATAAGCAAACTCCTCTATCACAGATACTCAGCTACCTGACTTCAGAATACAATATTCATTTTTCCTATGTAAATGATTTTATTTCTTTAGACCAGAAGATAACTGTCCGAGTTAAAAACCAGTCACTATCTTCTGCTTTGGACGAACTATTCCGCCAGACAAATATTACTTACCAACAGGTAGGTAACCAGATTGTACTTAAAAAATCAACAGATGCCAATCGTAAACCTCATCAGCTTCAGCTTACCCAAACTATCCGGGGTGTGGTGCTCGACAAAGCTTTGCAAACGCCTTTGCCGGGAGCAAATATTATTTTAGTTAATTCTGAGCCTTTCCGGGGAATTGCTACAGATGCGGAAGGAAATTTCCGGCTGGAAAAAATACCCATCGGCCGCCAGGAATTAAAAGTTTCCTATACCGGCTATAAGGATCTGGTGATTTCTAATATCATTGTAAGTTCCGGCAAAGAATCTGTACTCACTATTTCCCTGGAAGAGCAGGTATTACAAAGTGCAGAAGTAGTAGTAACTGCCCAGAAAGACAAATCCAGGGCCAATAATGAACTCGTGCTTACCAGCGTAGCCAGCCTTCGGCCTGATGATATTAACCGTTTTGCCGGTTCCAGGCAAGACCCCTTGCGGATGGCCGGAAATTATGCCGGGGTTATATCCGGCGATGGGCAGGTAAATCATATTGTGGTGCGTGGGAATTCACCCAGAGGTTTGCTATGGCGGATGGAAGGCGTAGACATTATCAATCCGAATCACTTCACCTTTGTAGCGAATACTGGTGGCGGTTTTAGTGTAATTAATAATAACCTGCTGGCGAGCTCAGATTTTCTGACCGGTGCTTTTCCTGCGGAATATGGCAATAAGGTTTCTTCAGTAATGGATGTGCAACTCCGGAAAGGCAATAATGAAAAGCATGAACATACATTTCAGCTGGGCTTGAATGGAATAGAATACGTAGCTGAAGGACCTTTATCTGATAAAAAGAGCAGTTCGTACTTAGCCAGTATCCGGGTGTTTGATTTTACTCCCCTGGAAAAGATGGGAGTAGACCTTGGAACAGGCGGCGGCAATCCCAGGTTTGGAGACGGAACATTCAAAATCCACCTGCCCACCAAGAAAGCCGGAATTTTTACCATCTGGGGAATGGGCGGCTATAATACCCTCAATGATTACCAAAGCCGTAAAGACAGTAGTTTCTGGTCGAATCCGGGCTATGCGACAGACGATATTGCTGTTTCCGGCATGTATGCGACCGGAATTTCCCATACCTGGCTGTTCAACGAACATACTTTTGGTAAACTCACCATTGCTTCCTCTGCCGGCAAGTATATTGAAGAAGTGAAAGATGTGGTCCAGAAGCAAACTTTGCGCTATTATTCAGCTTACGACGGAATGGAAGGGCATCACTTGGCTTCATATACCTTGACCCATAAAGAAGGTGCTAAACATTTATTAAAAGGTGGATTTACTTACCGGCAAATGTTCTATAAGCAAAGCGGTGCTTTCTGGGAGAATGATAGCACTGAATTCAGGTTTATAAATTACCGGGGACATACACATTTGCTGCAATCTTTTCTGCACTGGCAATACCGGGCAACTGAAAAACTGGAGATAAACACTGGTGTATATGCCCAATGGTTCGCTATGCAAAATTCATTTACACTGGAGCCCCGTTTTTCTGTCGGCTACCAGCTTACCCAGAACCAGCGATTTAGCCTTGCTTACGGGCTGCATAGCCAGATTCCGCCATTGCAATATACCCTGATGCAGTTTAGAGATTCACGAACTGGTACGTATAATACCCCCAATACAAATTTACAAGTGATGAAGAGCCATCATTTGGTAGCCGGTTATACGCATCAATTTAATGGCAAACTCCAGTTCAAAACGGAAGCCTATTACCAGTATCTGTATGATGTGCCGGTGAGTATGCAACAAGGCAATGAAATATTTTCTATTCTCAATACCGGCGGAAATAATAACTTATGGCTCTCTGATAGTCTGGTGAGCAAAGGGACCGGTAAAAACTATGGCATCGAGTTTACAGCTGAACGGTATTTTAATCGTGATTTTTATGTGCTGGTCACTTCTTCCCTATTTGAATCAAAATATACAGATGTCAATGGTAAAGAACGGCATACAGGTTTTAGTGTTGGACATATATCGAACCTTCTGGCTGGCAGGGAATTCAGACTGGATGAGGGAAAACGCCGGGTGCTTTCGGTAGACATTAAAGCCAGTTACCAGGGAGGCCGCCGGTATCTTCCCGTTAATGTGGATTCAACCATGAAACACAAAACCCTGGTATTAGATCTTGAAAACGCCTATGCCCACAGGCAAAAAGACCAGTTCCGTTTCGATTTCCGCATTTCTTACAACGTGAATCTGCCTAAAGCCACACACAATGTATTTATTGCCGCAGATAATCTTTTCAGGGCAAGAAATATACTGGAGCAATACTGGAACCCACAGACGGAAAGTATAGACACATTGTATCAAATCGGGATAGTGCCTTACTTCGGCTACCGCATCCATTTTTAAATAAATATTTATAGTTTATCACTTACTGATCTATTTGTTAGAGCTGAAATCAATCATATGCCGTATACATTTTTTCTTTAACGGGCAGAATATCAGGAAGAATCCTGCAATAAATCATTTGAATATTTATATTCGTATAAATTTACCCGTTTATGAAGAAAAGACTTATACTCTTTACTTGCCTGGCTGTCTTTCTCAGCCAGTGCAAAAAAAAAGAATCCCAGGCTGCTGAAAGTACAACTACCACAGCTGAAAAAGAAAAGCCACCTTTCTCCTGGCGAAATGCTACGGTCTACTTTCTGCTTACCGACCGGTTTAATAACGGCGATAAAGCCAATGATGTAAATTTTAACCGCACGAGTAAAGCTGCCACACTCAGGGGATTTGAAGGGGGAGATATAAAAGGAGTGACACAAAAGATTAAGGATGGGTATTTTGATGATCTGGGTATTACCGCTATCTGGCTTACGCCGGTAGTAGAGCAAGTGCATGGCAAAACAGATGAAGGCACCGGCGCTACCTATGGATATCATGGATACTGGGCAAAAGACTGGACAGCCTTAGACCCCAATTTTGGCACCGAGCAAGATCTGGAGGAAATGATAGAAACTGCTCACCAGCATGGCATCCGTGTTCTGCTGGATGTAGTCATGAATCATACCGGGCCGGTAACAGATAAAGATCCGGTCTGGCCAAAATCCTGGGTAAGAGAAGACCCTATCTGTAGTTATAAAGGTTACGAAACTACTGTTTCCTGCACCCTGGTAGAAAACCTGCCCGATATTCATACAGAAAGCAATACAATAGTAGAGTTGCCGGAAGCTTTGAAGCAGAAATGGCAGAAAGAAGGCCGTCTGGAACAGGAAATGAAAGAACTGGATGAATTTTTTAAAACTACCGGTTATCCCCGAGCAGCTCGTTTTTACATTATTAAATGGCTTACTGATTATGTGCGCAAATATGGGGTAGATGGTTTCCGGGTAGATACGGCCAAACATACAGAGGCTGGCATCTGGGCAGAACTGAAAAAAGAAGCGGCCAAAGCCTTTGAAGACTGGAAAAAGCAAAACCCCGCCAAGCAGTTAGATGATAACAGCTTTTTTATGGTAGCCGAAGTATATGGGTTTGGTGCTGGAGGAAGTCACTTATATGACTACGGCGACCGCAAAGTAGATTTTTTTGCAAATGGTTTTGAATCATTAATAAATTTTGGTTTTAAATATGATGCCCGGCGCAGTTATGATTCCCTGTTTGTGAAGTATGATACGGTATTGCATGGCGGCACTCTGGAAGGCCTAAATGTACTCAATTACCTCAGTTCCCACGACGATGGCGACCCTTTCGACAAAACGCGGCAATACCGGCTGGATGCAGGAACAAAACTATTACTTTCCAGCGGTGCTGCCCAGGTATATTATGGCGACGAAACCGCCCGTCCGCTGGTGATTGAAGGGGCACAAGGCGATGCGAATCTGCGTTCGTTTATGAACTGGGAACAATATGAAAAGGATTCTGTAGCGAAATCCACTTTTGAGCATTGGTCGAAATTGAGCCGCTTCCGCCGGGATCATATTGCAGTAGGAGATGGAAGACACAAAAAATTACAGGATGCACCCTATGTATTTTCCAGAAGTTACGCCAAAGATAACTACAATGACCAGGTACTTGTAGCGCTTAATGCCCCTTCCGGAAACAAATCCATCAGTGCATTTGATGTATTCCAGAATGGAGTGCAGGTAAAGGACTATTATTCCGGCCAGACAGCCACCGTAACAGAAGGAAAGATCAGCCTAAACTCACCCTATTCTATTGTATTGCTGGCAGCAAAGTAAGATAACTCACACAAGGTTATACCAACAGAAAATCCCTCTGCTGTAAGAGGGATTTTCTGTTGAAGTGTTTTACACTATTCAAAATTGATGTTACGTAATTTATGATCTTCAATAGTTTAACTATCAAACATTTTGCTAATAACTAGCAACGAATAACCAACAACTATTTAGTATTATCCTTCAGGAACCTCATTAGGCAATTTTTTAAGTACAGATTCCATCCATTCTTCTGGTATTTGCTTCAAAGCAGCTTTTAATTCTTCTGCCCATAAAGAAGATATTTTCTCCAGATCTGATTTTTCGTAGCGGTGTTCTACCATCAGAAAACTATCTTTTCTATACATAATTACATCAATAGGAAATTCCACATCATTAGAACTCACTCTGGTAGAATCGAAGGAAAGAAATCCGGTTTTGAGCGCCAGTTCCATACTGGAATTACTATTGAGTGTACGGTTAAGAATAGGCTTTCCATAGCCCGAATTTCCGATAATCACAAAGGGCGAACCCTGGTCTAATTCCACCCAGTTTCCTTCCGGATAAAGCAGATATAATTTATGTTCGTCGTCGTCACGGAGCTGGCCGCCAATGATGGTATTCAGGTTGAATCTCAGGCCAGCCTTTTCTAAGGCATGTCCATCTTCTTGCGCTACCCTGCGTACTTGTTCGCCAAAGGCATTTACCGCTTTATATAGTTTATTAAACACCATTCCTTCATCTACCATATCCTGGTAATAGGTAATGGCTTTATCCCGTACCGACCGTAACCCACTGGTCATGATAAAGAGTACATGTTTGTCTTTTTGTTCAATAAAAATTTTCTTTTTTACAGTAGTTTCTGTACCAGAGGTAATTCGTGTATCTGCAATAGCTACCAGTCCTTCCTTTACTTTTATTCCTAAACAGTATGTCATATAATCTATGAGTAAACAGATTCAAGTATATTTCGAGAGATATATGGAGTAATGATAAGCGTTTACAATAGTCGTATTAAAGCTTGCCTGTAAATTCTATGAATTCGCTGCCTGAGCCTTTGATCAAATCAACAGCCCATCTGGTGATCACAAAAAAAACTAATAATTCCGCTAATGACATCCAATAAATCAATTTAAACATTCTGGCCAGTGGTGCAGAAATAGCTATCAGGCTGGTAAGTCCGTTCACTATCACCTACAGCACCGTCCTGTTCATCCGGATGATGCAGAAAAATAGCGTTAATTCCGTTCACAATCAAGCTAATAAAAACTGCGATAATCGCATCTTCCAAAACTGATTGGTAACGGATGAATCAATCGTTCTACTGCTTCACAGCTATCAATAAATCTAAACATGCACGATTTCTCTTGCTACCTCCGCATTAAACATAAATAATTATATGGTTCAAACAAAAAGTTAGCGTATACAAAATATGGCATTCTTTTATGGCAATCGTGTAAGGTATAAGCTGGGTATCTCCTGACTATGGAAATATGGAAGATGCCAACTATCCGTATAGTGGTGCCTTCAAAAAAAAGCGTAATCAAAAAAGATTACGCTTCATATGGCAAATAATGATACCGTGAAAGACTATTCTGAAATCCTTAATTTTTGTTTTCCTGGGTATCCTCTTCGTTGTTTTCTGTTGTGGTAGGAACATCAAACAGGTATTGTTCTATCTTTTCTTCGATAAACTGAGCCTGTTCTGGTGTTTCCAAATGCTTAAGCAAATAGATAGAATCGCTGTTTTTTAAAATCACCTGAAGCTGATACGAAACATGTTGCAGGTCTGCATCTGAATAATCTTTCTCTGACACATGTAATTGTACAATATCCTGGCGGTTAATGGTTTTGGCACCAAACCAGGGCAGCGGTTTAAAATAAATAGAAATAGCAGAATGATCCACTTTAATCACCGTTGTATTGAACAAGCCGCATATGGCCTGGTAAAGCATCCATAAACCCAGGCCTTGCAAAAACAAGGCGATCACACTAACGGCAATAATACCGGCCACAAAAATCCGCACATTGGTATCGTATTGGGCAAGCGTATATATGAAAAAACCTATACAACTGTTAAAAATAATTGCAAATGCCAGTTGAAGCAAACGCCCATATTCGAACCATTTCTTTCTAATGGTTAATTCACTATGGGTATCATTTAATGATATTTCTTTAGGAATTGTTAACTGATGTGAAGCATACATAGGCGAATTGTCAAATTTTAATACAATTTATTCACAAAATTATAAAATACAATTAATAATACATAAAAAAGTTATAAAAAATATTATTTTTTTTATATAATTCTCTATTTATTTTTTACAGAGCAAATATTAGTGTTATGATAAATGTAACTTTTGAAGAAAAAAGTTAATTTTTGAGGGTATAATTTAAAAAAATGCAGCCTTTTTGTTAAAAGTATAATACGATTTGAATGGCATTTCCCTGGAAGGATACATTATCGATCAGGTTTCTAAGATTATTCTCCTGGCTGTGGTGAATCAGATACATACTGAGGTCAAACAGAAACAAAAAGCCCCCTTGCATAAGTATAGATTGCCCGAATCCTTTAAAAAGATCCGGCTTGTTAATATTGTTTTTACCTCGCTCTATCAGGTACAAGCCTCCCAGCATATAGCCCACATCCAATCCGGCATTGAATAGTAATATCTTTTCCATGCCATATTGTTCTTTTATGGAATGGAATAAATCGTAAGAACCAGCCTTTCCTGAAACGGCTCCATAATAACCAAAGCCTGCCAGAGCCAGGTTTACTACATTCCAATACAGGTTCATCTGGTGAAAATACTTGTTGCTGCCAGATGCCCTTCCTATGGCAAAAGCGGCTGTACCCATATTACCTAGTGCCCAGCTACCCAGGGTAAGCATGCCTATTTTGTTGATCTGTAAGCGGCTTTCGTTGAATGCTGTCAGTTCAGGCGATTGGGCAAGGGCTGTGAAATACAGGCCGGTGAGTAAAAGGAGCATTATAATTTTTTTAGCCATCATAACAATGTAAGAAATTTGAATAAGTTATGTTCGTGAGTGAAAACCTCTCATGAACCTCTTTGACCGAATTTGAGAACAAAATATCCGTAATATTTTCTCTTGATAACAGTTCTGTTATCCGTAACCTTAAATGAAGTATTCCATCATACGGAAACAATAAAGGGCGAAAGTATTGTTTACCAGTATACGTTTGACCCAATCTTTAAAGCTTGTTGTTAATCAACCATGAATGGCAGACATTGTTTGCTGAGATGAAGAAAAAGCAGATAGTGAGCCGTGTATATTGACGCCTAAAGCGTCTAATCTGGAAGGGTAATGTATGAAATGAATGGAAAAAATAGAAATAGCAACGTGATTTTCTCCGTACATTTAAACGAACAGAAATCTGGTAAGCCTGTTTTCCGGAATAAATTTTACAAATCGATATGTACAAACATATTTTAATTGTCTTTTTTCTGTGTATAGCCAGTTTAATAGCTTCTGCACAACACCCTAATGATCTGTCGCACATTTCGGAGAAAGCCCGGAAATATTATGCCCAGTCAGAAATACTGGCTGCCAACCGCAAATTTGATCAGGCCGTTGCTGTATTGCAAAAGGCTATCGAAAAAGAACCTCAGTTTGCAGAAGCACATTTCCGTTTGGGTAGCCTCTATGAAATTCTTCAGGACGAAAAGCAGGTACAGTATCATTATGAGAAAACCATAGAGATCAAGCCGAAACACCGTCCGTTTGTGGGTGCGTATTATACCTTGGGACATTATGCTTTGCAGCGGGGTAAATACGATCAGGCAGAAAACTATTTTAATGAATTTCTGAACTTAAAACCAGGCCGGGCGCCGCAGGTAGCCGAAGCTAATAAGGCGATTGCCACCTGCAAGTTTGCCAGAGAAGCGATTGCCAATCCTTTGTCTTTCCGTCCGCAGCCATTGCCCAAAAACGTGAACCGTTTTGCCTTACAATATTTTCCGGTACTCACTGCCGACCAGCAAACCCTTATTTATACCGCCCGCGATACCTTACCTACCGATAATGACGAGGATTTATACATCAGTTATAGGAACGGCGAAGGCTGGAGTGATCCGGTTCCTTTGGCGGAAAATATCAATACCCCTGAAAATGAGGGCACATGCAGCATTTCTGCTGATGGACGAACACTGGTATTTACTTCCTGCCAGGGTAGGGAGAATTTCGGGAGCTGCGATCTGTTTGTAACCTATAAAACCGGCAACGAATGGACTATGCCTATTAATCTGGGTGGAAAAATCAATTCTATTGCCTGGGAATCACAGCCAGCTTTGTCTGCCGACGGACGTACCATTTATTTTGTTTCCGACAAACGGGGCGGCTATGGCAAACGGGATATCTGGATGAGCGAACTGGGTGAAGATGGTGGATGGGGACAAGCCGTAAACCTGGGACCAAGCGTAAATTCTACTGACGACGACCTTTCGCCTTTTATTCATGCCAATGGAACTACCTTGTTTTTCTCTTCCAGAGGACATCTGGGTTTAGGCGGATATGATCTGTTTTACGCGGAAAAGGAAGACGGAAAATGGGCGCTTGCCAAGAATCTGGGATACCCGATTAACACCTATGACGACCAGGTTTCGCTGTTTGTAACCGCCGATGGCCGCCGTGGATATTATTCTCATGAAGAAAAGATGGGTAAAAAATACCTCAGCAGCGTATTACATGAGTTTGAAATTCCCCAGCAGATTGCTGTACAGCGCAAAAGTGATTACCTGAAAGGGACCGTGTATGATGCCAAAACCAAACAGAAACTGGGTGCAAAAATCGAACTTTTCAACTTGGCTTCCGGCAAACTCGATGCCCTGATGCAATCTGACCGCAAGACTGGTGAATACCTCACCGTACTGACAGAAGGTTCTTCGTATGCCTTATATATTAATAAAGATGGGTATCTGTTTAAAAGCTTATACTTTGATTATGACCAGAAAAAGGAAACTGAATCGGTAACGCTCGATATTTACCTGGAACCTGTAAAAACTGGCGCCAAAGATATTCTGAATAATTTATTCTTTGCCACCGGCGAATATACCCTTGAACAAAAGTCGAAAACGGAGCTTGACAAACTAATCGGCTTTATGAACGAATACAAAAATATTCGCCTGGAGATTTCCGGACATACCGATGATGTGGGAAAAGATGAGGACAACAAAGAACTTTCGCTGAAACGGGCTCGGAATGTATATGATTACCTGATCAAAGCTGGCGTGCCTGCTTCCAGACTCACCTTTGCAGGATATGGTGAAACCCAGTTTTTTGTACCCAATACTTCGGATAAAAACCGCCGGCTCAACCGCCGGATAGAGTTTAAAGTATTATAGTTTGCCAGGTATCTGGATTACACGGATTTAGGAAATTAATATAGAGTTAGCGGGGATTCAAAATTTTGTGAGATATTAACAGATTCATAGCGGATTTATTTCCGAGAATGTTGGTAAAAGAAGGTATGTTTATATTAGCATAATAATTTCAGAGTCTCGTCCTATTTGTTTGCTTAATTTCAGTTCCAGTCTGTGATCTATAAAAACTTCCGGATCAATGTAATTATCCGTATTCTGCTCATTCTGACAGCAGGATTTATGGCTATTTATGTAGCAACCCAAACCTATTTCTGGCTGGTTTCCCTCTGGATTATTTTACTTGCCCTTATACTTATTTTCGAACTGATCCGCTATATCGAACGCTCGCACAAAGACCTGAGTAATTTTCTGCTTTCCATCCGCCAGAGTGATTTTTCAACCGTCTATCCGGTAAGTGGCGAACGTTCGCAGGATGAATTGAAACGGGCGTATCAGGAAATCCTGAAGGTATTTCAGCAACTGCGCAGCGAGAAAGAGTTTAATTACCAATACCTGCAAACCATTGTAGAACACGTAAATGTAGCACTCATCTGTTTTGATGACCGGGAAGAAATCCAGTTAATCAATGAGGCTGGACATTCGTTGTTTGGCAAACCCTATCTGAAAAATATCCAGAGCTTAAGTTATATCCATCCGGAATTACCGGAAATGATCCGGCATCTGCTTCCTGGTAAGAAAGATTTGATAAAAGTGCAGCTGAATGGAAGTCTGATGAATTTATCAGTACAGGCAAGTGCATTCAGGTTACAGCAAAAATACTATAAGCTTGTTTCCTTTCATGATATCCGGAGCGAACTGGAGGCACAGGAAGTGGAATCGTGGCAGAAACTGATCCGGGTACTTACACATGAAATCATGAACTCTGTGATTCCGATTGCTACCTTAACTTCCGTTATCAATGGCTTACTGACAGAGAGCCAGGTACAGCCAAATACTTTCGCACAACTCTCTGAAGAAGATGCTTCCGATATCCGTAATAGCTTACAAACCATAGAATCCAGAAGTAAAGGTCTGGTAAGTTTTGTAAAAGCCTATTCCAGCCTGACACAAACCCTTACACCCACCTTTCGGGAAGTACAAGTTGAAGAATTGTTTTCGCGCATTTATACACTACTGAAGCCAGGTATAGATAAAAAAGGCATTCGTTTAGAACGTATATTTACCGATCCAGACCTGCATCTGCAAACTGATTTAGACCTGCTCGAACAGGTATTAATTAATCTGGTGATGAATGCAGTTGATGCCGTGCAGGGTAGAGAAAATCCAGTCATTGAACTAATTGCCGGAAAAACCAGTAAAAACCAGATAATCATTCAGGTAACTGATAATGGGGCAGGTATTAGTGAGGAAGTACAGCAGCACATTTTCATTCCATTTTTTACTACCAAGAAGCAAGGTTCGGGTATTGGTTTAAGTTTGTGCAAACAGATTATGCTGCTGCATAAAGGGAATATTTCGGTGCAATCGCAGAAAGACAAGGGCAGTACGTTCAGCTTATATTTTTAAACAGGACCATGCTTATCGCCTGCCGAAGTTGACAATATCAGGCGCTTTAATGTCAAAATCGCTGAGCCGTATGCTGGGTATACCTGAGAATTGGGTACGGAAAATGGCATTATTGCCCGGAATATTCGGATAGAAGCCCAGGCGGATCTGGAAAGTATTAAATGTCAGGTTCTCATTTCTGAACCGGAACCCAATGCCATACCCCTGAAATAAACTGCCCGCAAATAAGTTAGTTCCCGATGGTGTGATAAAACCCAGATCGCCATAAGCAAAGGTAGCCATCTGAAAACCAAGGAGGTTAATAGGCGTAAAAAACACAGTTTCCAGGTTGAGAACCACACTTTTAGCCCCTCTCAATGCATTGCTTCCTATTCCTCTTATGCCATTATTGCTGCTGATATCAATAAACTCTGTATCGAAACGGCCGATGCCTTTGGTATAGCGCAAATTCACAAACTGCCGCAGACGCCAGGTACGCAGCATCAGCAGCCGGCTAAAATAATTTGCCTCAAAGCGTAGTACCCCTTGTTCCCATTTTCTGTTCCGTATAAAGCTGCCAGCATCAATAGTAGTAACCAGGTAGCCGAAATTATTAAAAAATTTCCCCCTGGAAAACTTCATGCCGGCATAGAAACGGTTCCCGAATTCATTCCTTTCTGTACCGGCAGTTACAGACACCAGCATTCCATAGGGCACATCTTCCGTACGTCCAAATCCATAGATCAACACATCCCGGAAATAATTCCGGTTAGAAATGCCAATGCTTGCCAGTACCAGCATCCGGTTCCAGTACAGTTGATTGGTATCCGGTCGTACCTCCGGACGTTCATTATAATCAGTGCTGGTGATTCTGCCGGCTACTATAAGTCTGGAACGCTCCCGGAAAGAGGCACTTCCTTTTTTGATCTGGAAAGACCGGCCCAGCCATACATCGGCAAGGGTATAGGCAAACGGAAACCGGATAATAGCTGTATCTGAACCAAAGGGAATGATATCCCGGAGCAAACGGGTATTACTCACTTCAAGTCCACCGGCATATTTAGTAGTAGGTGTAAGGAAATCCCGCCGGAGCTTTAGGCCATAAATATTCTGGTTCCATTCATTTATATAGCTCAGTTCTCCGGTAATGAAGGTTTTACCGATAAAAGGCACCCGGTACAAACCCCTATACCCCCAGCCCCTTTCCGGATCGGAGTTGTAGGAGACTCCATTCTGAAACTCATGCCCAAACCCAAAAATATTCCGGTCGTCCAGTTTTATGCTTCCCCCTTTCAATCCTGACAAACCCACATTACCCGAAATAGACCAGGTGTCCTGGGTAAGTACAAGTATATCTACAGTATCTTTATTTTCAATACGGGGTAATACAAAAATACGGGCATCCAGGATGAAAGGTAATTGCTGGCGGAGGATACGTTCGTTATTGCTGATTTCCGATGAATTAAGTTGATCACCTTTTGTAAACAATAAGCTTTTGCGTATTACATAATTGCGTGTTGAAACGTGTACTGAATTTCCTGCCCGTTCAAACCAGTTACTGGCTCTCCGGAGGGTATCAGTTACTCTGGCACCAAACGGATCGAGGGTTTGAATATCGATCTGACCAATGATTTTGCCATTATACCGCCGGTACCGGTCTTCCATCTTAGATACCGTCCGGGAAGTAATATTCTGATAAGGTTCCCGGAATAGCAGCCGGTACAATTCTCTGGTTACTTTCGTTTTGGAGAAAGTCCGCTTGAGCTTTTCATAAAAAAATCTGGAAGAATCCGCTTCATTGATTTGCTTTTCTATGGATTCTATCAGCTCATTGTCTCCAACCACCATGGCATTCCTGGTGGTATCCTGTATGGTACGTATCGTATCTCCCCGTACCTGTGCCTGAGTCCAGGTAGCTGTACTTCCTAACACCAGTATGACGCATACTATCTGCTTACAACAATTAAAGGGAATTCTAATGAACCACACGGACAATTAAATTGTACTTTATATATATTTGCTTTTTTACACCAAACCCAAACACTTACTTTGGAAGCTTCACTCATCCGCCAATATATTGAAGGGTATCAGGAAAAAGGCTTGCGGCTTTTCTCCACTTCTTCTTTTCAAACGCATAGCATTGTATTGCTGCACATTCTGAGCCGTATCGACCGCTCTATTCCTATTTACTTTATTAATACAGGCTTTCATTTTCCTGAAACGATTGTGTACCGTGACCAGATCACAGAACTCCTGGGTTTAAATTTAATTGATTTACATTCGGGTACCTCTAAACATTTACAAAAAGATGCTGCCGGTAAATTACTCTTTACTTCTGATCCTGATTTTTGCTGCCATCTTAACAAAGTCCAGCCTCTCGATAACGTATTAGCTGAGTACGATGTTTGGATTAATGGCGTACGTGCTGACCAGAGTGCTGTACGTAAACAAATGAAAATTGAGCAACCCGCTCCTCACGGAACCTTGCGATTTCATCCCATGCTCGACTGGAACAGCAAAATGATCTGGCAATATATCAAAGAACATAATATTCCCCGTCATCCGCTAGAAGCACAGGGCTATTCCAGTATCGGCTGTGAACCCTGTACCCGCAAATTTGATGCAGAAATGCTTGAACGGGAAGGCCGATGGTATGGCTTGCAAAAAACAGAATGTGGCTTACATACCGAATTAATTAATAAATAGCTTACTTGCAGTCTTTAGTCTCTGGTCGTTCGTCTTTAGGTAAATTAATTTTACAGGTTGCCAGCATTTTCTTACAAATGATGCATCTCCATTCCATTTTTATGCATAAAATGGGCGCAATCTTATAAACGGATTTATTTAAATATAGAGACTGCCAGAAACTAAAGACCAGAGACCAACTACTAAAGACTTTTTTACTATGAATGTACTCATTACCGGAGGTGCCGGCTATATCGGAACAGAACTGGTACGCCATCTGGTATCATTACCTGAAGTAGATTATATCGTGGTATACGATAATTTGAGCCGGAGCAATTATAATTTATTTATCGGTAATCAGCTGGATACGCATAAGATCCGGTTTGTAATGGGCGATCTGCTTGATTCACGCAAACTCAGGAAAAACCTCAAAGGCATAGATGTAGTGTATCATCTGGCGGCTAAAGTTACTACCCCTTTTGATAATACAGATTCGCATTTTTATGAGCAGGTAAATCACTGGGGTACAGCCGAACTGGTATATGCGGTAGAAGAAAGTAATATTGCCAAGTTTATTTTTACCAGTAGCTCTTCGGTATATGGTTCGTCGGAGGAATTGCTCAATGAAGAAAGTACGCCTAATCCGGAGACGTTTTATGGGGTTTCTAAATTCCGGGGCGAATCGCATGTGAACCGCCTGTTCGATAAAATGAATGCACTTACCCTGCGTTGCGGCAATGTATATGGCTATAGCCCCAGCATGCGGTTCGATACCGTAATTAACCGCTTTATGTTTGATGCCAACTTTAATAACCGCCTCTCTATTCATGGCAATGGTAAACAAACCCGCTCTTTTATCCATATCGACAAACTGGTAAGTGCGTTGGGGCAATTGCTTACCCAGGATGTTCCGGCAGGTATATACAACCTTACTGACAAAAATATACAGGTGCTCGACCTGATAGATGTGTTCAAAGAAATTTTCCCATCTCTGGAATTTATCTTTATCAACCAGCACCTGAGCATGAAAGAAATCAGAATCAGTCCGGAAACAAAATTACACCAATATATTCAGCTTCCAGATTCCAATCTGAAACAGGAGTTAATTAATTTCAAAGAGAGATTTGCCTTTAGTTCTGCCGATGCCGCTTTACAGGACAAAGGATATGGACAGGGAATTTAAGGTTTATAGAGCTTAAACATAACAGCCATAAATTATTGTATATCATTAACGAAGGATAGTAAACCTACAAATTTTACATTGATAGTAGACAAAGAAAGAGTGCGGCTGGTGGTGCAGCAATAGCGCGGACTTTTTTGGCCTGTGGGTAAGCCGGAGGGTGTGTGATGATTTTATCTGGCGCGAAAAAAGTCTCTATTGGTGCTGCCACAACTACGTTGGTTTGCTTAGGCTCTCGCCTCACAAATGTTTTGTTACTTTTATTTTGAGCAAGCAAAATAAAAGTAAGACGGCGTATGGAGTCAAGAAAATATTAAATTCGAAGCACACTTATTCACAACCTGTAACCCCAACTTTACACAAGACTATGCTGGAATACGCCCAAAAATCCATAGAACAAATACAAAAAATAACAGCCACTCAAACTGAAAACATACAAAAGGCAGCCTATTTATTTGCTGAGGCCATAATTCAGGATAAGATCATTCATACCTTCGGAACCGGGCATTCCCAGATGATTGGGTTGGAACTGTTTACCAGAGCCAGTGGGCTGGCCAATGTGAATACTATTATGGACGATCTGGTTGTATCAGTAAGTGGTGCCAGAAGAGGCGCTGCAATTGAACGGGTAAGTGGATTATCAGACATTTTATGGGAAAAATATGCCATTCAGCCAGGTGATATTATGGTCGTGATCTCGAATTCTGGCCGGAATGCCATGCCCATTGAAATGGCCATGCGGGCAAGAAAAGAAGGCATTCCCGTGATAGCCATTACTTCTCTGGAGCAATCCCGGCAATATCCTTCCAGGCATGATTCCGGCAAAAAGCTATATGAACTGGCAAACCTGGTAATTGATAATTGTGTTCCCTCCGGCGATGGCCTGATGCGTATTGATGGTTCGCTGGCGGGTCCGGCATCTTCGTTATCGGGTATTTTTATTGTGAACGCCATCGCTACCGAAGCCATGAAAATAGTTGCCAGCAAAGGTTGTAAACTACCTGTCTACTTTAGCCAGAATATTGATGGGTATAGTAATGAAGAACTGTATCTGCGCTACGAGAACAGAATCAAACATTTATAAAATTTTACCCTTTTCGGCAACAAAAAACAGGGATTATTGTTTCTATACAAACGCATAAATTCGCAATCAACCAAGAGATTTCAATTCTGCTGTATGCCCAGTTGCGGATGTTGTTTTTCTATAGTAACGCTCAATAATTTCTATCTCCTCTCCTTACATAGCAATATTCCCGCAGATATACCATCAGTTTGCGCAAAATCTGTATAGGTTAACGTAAAAAGCGCATATCACCCAGTGCAGAATCCCTAAATTTAATTCATCGACAAGTCGTGTGTGGGAGATGTAATACGCTTCTATAGCAGTAAAATGATATAATTGAGTCTGATGATGGCTGCTATATCAGCAGTAAGCGCTTTTGCAGTCATTTTCTGTCAACTATCACAACCTTTATCAACACATATTGGGCAATCCTGCCAGACTGCCAGCACCAAATTCAGGCTGATTTATCATTTTTTAAGTTTCTATAACAGTATAGCCATGAACGAATCTGACCATTCCTTGATAGATTTATTACAAAAAGGCGATTACCAGGCATTCAGCGAACTATTAACGCTTCCGGATGAATACAGTGGATTTTCTCTGGAAACGGTAATGCAACTATTGCCTCCCAGACGAGGCAGGATTATTCCTTTAATTATAGAACAAGGCAAAAGCCATAAAGAAGTAGCCAGAGAAATGGATATTTCTGTAAGTACTGTAAAAAACCAGATGCTGCAGGCAAAAAAATACCTGCAGCATACGATCAATCCAGCAGCTATGGATCGATAAGGTTCAAGATTCCTTATTGATCCAGGCTTCACTTCAACAAAGTCAACTCTTTTTATACGTTTACCATCGTTCACTTTTAACCACTATCCCTATGAATGTGAAAAATTACCAGAAAAAGAGCTTGCTCAGGTACCTGGGCTCGCTTTTTATTGCTGTTCTGCTGACTAGTACTGTGTGGGCCGGTCAGGCTGATCTTACCGTAACCGGGCGGGTTACTTCCGAAGACGGAAGTGAAGCCCTTCCAGGTGTGAATGTTTTACTGAAAGGGACGAATTCTGGTACCATTACCGGCATCAATGGTGAATACTCTATTGTTGTTCCGGATAGAGAGGCCGTACTGATTTTCTCCTATGTAGGCTATAATAGCACAGAAGAGGTCGTTAACGGAAGAACGGTTATTAATGTCTCCTTATCGCCCAGCGTAGGCAATTTGAATGAAGTAGTTGTAACAGCTTTGGGTATTCAGCGGGAACAAAAGTCACTGGGATATTCGGTAGGAAAAGTAGAAGGCGCTTCTATTACCAAAGTTGCCCAGGAAAATGTACTTAATGGCATGGCAGCAAAAATACCAGGTGTTACCATCAACCAGACCAGTGGGGTAGGTTCTTCCATTAGTGTGGTGATCAGGGGCGCTAAATCCTTATCCAGTGATAACCAGCCGCTGTTTGTAATTGATGGCGTACCTGTAGCCAATGGACTCAACAACTTCCGGGTGATGGGCGACCGCAATGAGGTAGATTATGGCAATGCGATTACGGACCTGAATCCGGATGATATTGAAAGTGTATCGGTATTGAAAGGACCTAGCGCCGCTGCTTTATATGGTTCCAGGGCAGGTAATGGGGTAATCCTGATTACTATGAAAAAAGGCAAAAGAGGACAGCCGCTCGGAATTACTTTTTCTACCAGCAACGTGTTTGAAAAACCCGTGGAGTACCTGGATTTTCATTATAACTATGCCAATGGCGAGAGAAATAATACCTTCGATGAAGGTTCCGCCTACTGGGCAGGTCCACAATTGAATGCAGGCAATATGGAACCACAATGGAATAGTCCGCTGGATGCAAACGGCAACAAAATACCTACAGAACTCAGGTCGTACAAGGATAATATGAAAAATTTCCTTCAGACCGGGATCACCTCTACCAACAATATAGCCCTTACTGGTTCAACAGAAAAAGCCACCTTCCGGCTTTCGCTGAATAATATGATCAATAAAGGGTTGATTCCTAATTCTGATCTGTATAGAAATGCCATATCTACCGCCACTACCTATGATATTACCAAGAATATCCGGCTGAATGCCAACCTGAATTTTGCCCGGTCCAACTCCAATAGCCGGCCTTCTACAGGTAACCGGGGGGCAAATCCTGTGGAGGCCGTTTATTTCTGGCCACAGGTAAATGTAAATGACCTGAAAGACTACTGGGTGCCTGGGGGAGAACAAATTCAGCAGCGTACACCCCATCCTTCTTTCGACAATCCGTATTTCCTGGCACATGCGCTTACCAATGGTTTTGTCCGCGACCGGGTATATGGAAATTTAAAACTGGACTGGAATTTTACCCCGGAACTTTCTGCTTTTGCCAGGGTATCACATGATTTTTATATTGAAAACCGGGAAACCAAAATACCCCAAAGCTACAGCCGGGTAAGAGGCGGAGGGTATCACCTGCAAGATGTTTCCCGCAACGAAACCAATGCAGACTTTCTTCTTACCTACAAGAAAACCATAAGCAGTATTGACCTGAGTGTTTCCGGAGGCGGTAATTATATGAAGCAGAATTACCGGGATATGTATACTGGCAGCTTAAACAGCAACCAGGTACTGATTGTGCCGGGCTTATACCGCTTATCCAATATTCCGGCAGACAAATTAACGACCGGTAATTTTACAAATGAGAAAGCTATTTATAGCCTTTATGGAATGACTTCTATCGGCTTTAAAGACATGCTGTATCTGGATCTGACCGCCCGTAATGACTGGTCAAGTACTTTGCCGCCTGCCAACCGTTCGTATTTTTATCCTTCCGCTTCACTCAGCTGGCTGGCCAATTATACATTTGGTCTGCCACAGGCTATATCCTTACTTAAGTTCCGGGCTGGCTGGGCGCAGGTAGGGAATGATACGCAACCCTATCAATTGCAAAATACCCTACAAACCGGTGCCTGGGGAAACCTGATCACGACTGGTGTACCAGCTTCCCTGCTCAATGCACAGTTAAAACCTGAAATTGCTACTTCACAGGAAATAGGGATGGATTTGAATCTGTTTAACAATCGGGTTCGGTTTGAAGGAACCTACTATTACATGACCAATAAAAATCAGATCCTGAGTATTTCGTCTCCGTCTTCTTCAGGCTATACCAGCCGCATGGTAAATGCAGGTTTATTAGCAAGCCGGGGATGGGAACTTAGCCTGGGTGGAACGCCTATCCGGAACAGCAATGGATGGAACCTGGAACTGAATGTAAACTTTACCAGAAACCGCACAACAGTAGAAGAATTAGCCGACGGTCTGGAGTTTGTTACCTTATGGGATGATAATGGCGGCGGCTCTTTCACCAGAGTGGGTGAAGAAATAGGCAATCTATACAGCAGAGGTTATGCGACTGTAAAAGACCCCAATTCTCCCTATTACCGCTGGCCCATTCTGGATCAAAATGGCGAATGGATTGCCGTAAACGACCGTGATGCCAGAGAGAAAGTAGGAAATTTTAACCCGGATTTTTTGATGGGCATGCAAGCTACGCTTTCTTACAAACGCTTTACGCTGAGTGCCAGCTTCGACTGGAGGGCAGGCGGTGAGTTTCAATCCTATACCTATCGTTATGGAGAATCTGACTGGAAATCGCAACGGCAAATTGATAACCTGATCGCTGGTGGACTTTATTCAGAACAGGAATTGATCGCTCTGCTGAAATCTGATCCGGATAAATACATTATTCCGCAAAACGGCAACTTCCCCAGAGTAGGAGGCTATACCCAGGAAACTGGCGGATTCCAGGTAGATGATGGTTATGATGGTGCTTTTATTCCTGGTGTGGTTGAAGTAGCCGATGGCGTATATGAAGAACATCTGGGAGGTGCTAATACCAATATCTATCCGATCTCCAATATGTATCCCTGGAGCTTTAACAAACAGATTACCTTCGATGCCTCTTTTATTAAACTCAGAGAAATTTCGTTGAGCTATGACATTCCAAGATTCCTGGGCTTACGCAATGCCAACATCTCGGTGTTCAGCCGCAATATTATGCTATGGACAGCGGCTAAAATTGGGATAGATCCGGAACGGGCTTTTCAGGTTACCGGTGGTGCACAAGGCAATACGGTGAATGGATTCAGGCAAGGGATAGAGTTACAGAACGTAATGCCCTGGACGATTCCTTTTGGATTTAAGCTGAATTTGAGCTTCTAGGCACTTCTATTAAAGTAATGCTTTCACATTAACTCTTTTACTCATGAATTTCTTCAAACTCATATATAAATCCGCCCTGATCGTTTCGCTGGTGGTGATTTCCTCCTGTAAGGATCAGCTGACGGAGATGAATGAAAATCCGAATGGCATTGATCCAACTACGGCAAATCCTAATTTACTCATGCCTACGGTAATGACTGGCGCAGCTATGAGTTACCTGGATCTGGGTTTTGGCGATATTGCCGGGGTCATGCAGCATACCCAGAAATCCGGCTGGTACAGCGGCCACAATACCTACGACTGGACTCCCCAGGACTGGTCTGGCTGGTATGGACTGCTGAGAAGCAACAATTTAATGTATGACCGGGCCGTAACCATGAATCTTAAATTCCACCAGGGAGTCGCCTTAACCATGAATTCATTCATATTTGGGGTGATAACCGATTTGTGGGGCGATGCGCCATATACCAATGCAGTGAAAGGTAATCTGGGCGGAGGCGAATTTGCAACGCCGGCTTTTGATAGCCAGGAAGTGATTTATACCGGCATTATCAATGACCTGAAAACGGCTTCAGAACTGTTTGCTAGCGGAGATGAAACCGGAGTGCTCTCTAACTATGATGTATACTATGGAGGAGATACGGAAAAGTGGCAGAAGTTTACCAATTCCTTGTTGTTGCGCTATTATATGCGTATTTCTGATAAAATGCCTGACGTAGCCAAAGCTGGTATAGAGGGTATTTATTCTTCCGGTGTGTATATAAGTTCTGCTGACGAAGATGCCGCCATGAGTTATATCGGTGCCAGTACCAATAATGCATGGCCTGGTACAGTCGGCGGCGATGGCTCCGATATCCGGAACCGCAAACCGGCTAATCCATTATTAAGTAAACTTCTGACCAATCAAGATCCAAGATTAACTGTATGGTTTGCGCCAGTACGTGTCCGCTGGGTAGCTGATCCTGCCTTACCTACGGCTGTAGATGAATTTATCCGCAAAGATGGCGTGATTCAACAAGGGGTAGCATCTATCACCGATGAGCAATTCCAAAAAGCACCGGGCAATTATACCCGTCATTATAATCCTACACTGTATAATGGCAATTTAGATGCTGGCGAATATGTAGGCATGCCAGTAGGAATTTTGTTGCCAGATGCTTACAATGGTAATCCAACAACAGGCCAAGTATTACAAAATCAGCATGTATCCCAGCTAGCTGATATTTACCGGAAAGGCAGTGGCGATCTGTTAAAAGCCAGGCTTACCTCTGCTGCTGAAACGCATTTTATACTGGCAGAAGCTGCTTTGAAAGGCTGGTCTGTGGGCAATGCAGCCGATCATTATAATGCCGGCATTCAAAACTCTCTGGCAACCTGGCAGGTAGAAGATGAATATGAAGCCTATATAGCCCAGCCAGATGTAGCCTATAATGGCACACTAGCGCAGATTATGGAGCAAAAATGGATTGCCAGCTGGACAGCCGCTACCGAATCCTGGTTTGATTTCAGAAGAACCGGTTATCCAGCCTTAACACCAGGACCAGCTTCTCCTGAGAATGTATTGCCAGTACGCTTTATTTATGGAGATAGTGAAATGCTGTTGAATGCAAAAAATTCTCAAAACGCCATCAATAATTTGCAGATTACGCCACATTCAGGATTAAGGGGCAGCAATAGCCAGTGGTCTAAACCCTGGATTATTGCTGGAACCAACAAGCCCTGGTAATTCCTGTACTATTTTACTACATTCATTGGAAGAGGTGGAAAATATCTCCACCTTTTCTGTTATTCAGACTTATTGTAAAAATATTGAATGAATCAAGCCATGAGAAAAGCTTGTATGATAGTCTGTATATTGCTAATGGCTGTGGCCATACAGGCTTATGCACAACAATTTAAAGCAGGAGCAGCCCTCAGGGTGATTACCCCTGATCCCTTGCTGCCGGTATCCGGCGGAGTAAGTACACCTAAGCCAGCCCACACAAAAAAAGGCGACTTGTATATCAGAGCGCTGGTACTGGAAAATGGAAGCACGCGTATTGCCATTGTTTCTATTGATAACCTGGGCTGGCCTGCTGTATTGGGCGACCGTTCAAGGGCACTGATCAAAGATATTCCGGCTGAAAATATCCTCATTGGTGCAACCCATACCCATAGTGCCCCCGATGCCTATGCTTTCCCGGATGAGACTGGAAAATCTCTGGCCGACATGGCTTATCTGGACTGGTGTGTAACACAGGTAGCCGATGCCGTAAACGATGCGGTTAAAAGATTACAGCCAGCCTCACTCAAAATTGCCGTTGGAGAGGCCAAAGGAAAAATCGCCTATAATGCTTATGCAGACCAATTATATGATCCCCGTTGTAGCGTATTACAGGCAGTAGCCAGTTCTGGAAAAGACAAGGGAAAAGCCATTGCGACGCTTATCGATTATGCCGTTCATCCGGAAGTGATTGGCGCAGACAGAGGCATACTTAGCCCTGATCTTTGCGGACCTTTGTATGACCGGATTGAAGCAAAAGGCGGAGGAATGGCCTTGTTCATGAATGGCGCACAAGGTGGTATGGTTACGGCGGATGTCCGCTTGGGAAATGGCAAAGAAGCCAATACCTGGGAAGAATGTATCCGAATTGGAGAACTACTGGCAGACGAAGCCTTACGTATCATTCAGGAAGCACCTCTTCAGGAAAATCCTCCGATATCCTGTTTTTCTCGGACAGTTGAATTTCCAGTAGATTCGCCGATGATGCGCTATATCATTACCAAATCACCTCTGAAATATAAAATGGCCAAAGAAAATGTAGTGGCAACCAGGCTTAATCTGCTCAACATTGGCACTGCCCAGATACTCACCATTCCCGGAGAAGCTTTACCCAATATTGGCTATTACCTGAAACGGAATATGCGGACCACTCACCCTTTCCTGTTCGGACTAACCAATGATGCCTTTGGATACATCCTGACTAAAGTAGATTTTAATAGCTTCAAAAGATATGAATATATTAGCCGCACCAGCCTGGGCGAAATGACCGGAGAAATATATATCAACGAAGCATTGCAATGGCTGAAAGACAGCCCGGCACCCCTGGCAGAAAAGTAATAGTATTGGTTGTTCGTTGCTAATTGTTGGTTGATTTTATCCTCAAAATTATGGGTAGCAAGAAATACTATAATCAAGCTGCAAGTGGGAATCACAACAAAAATTAAACAAATATTCCATGCGCGGGAGGATAAATGAAAAGCGGGGTGAGCATGAGCTATAAGCGAGGAAGCGTTTTTCATTTTGCCCTTTTGTTTTGTTACTTTTATTTTGGGCATGCAAAATAAAAGTAAAGACGGCGTAAATCATAAATAATCTCATTGCTCATACAAAACTTGGCTATTAACCTATAATGACTTACCGGATTTTTATCACTTTATTTTTGGGCATATTGCTTTCCTGCCAGAACAAGAAAGAAACGCATCAAGCCGCAGATTCCTTGCAAACCAATATCATTTTTCCGCTGCAAACAGAACATGTACATGGACCTACCATTGTAGAACTTCCCAATGGCGATTTATTATCAGCCTGGTTTCAAGGTTCTGGCGAACGCTGGGCAGATGATGTACGCATTATGGGTGCCAGGTTAAATAAAGGAGATACTGCCTGGTCGGCTCCCTTTTTGATGGCTGATGTGCCGGACTTTCCGGATATTAACCCCATGTTATTTATGGATAAACAGCAACGTTTGTGGCTCATGTGGTATCCGGTAATTGCCAATCAGTGGGAAACCTCTATTCCTATGTACCGCATCAGCACCAATTATCAGGCTGCTGGCGCTCCCCAATGGGACTGGCAGGACGTTTTATTTGTAAAACCAGGCGATAAAACGGAAAGAGGTATACAAGCCAATGACCGCTTTGTACATGCCGTGCATCAGCAGTTAGATAGCTATGAAAGCTATTTGAAAGAAACTTTATTGCCACAAATTCCTGACAGTATGAAAACACCTCTACTAGCTGAATGGGAGGGATACAAAGTCAAGATGGATAGTCTGGCGACAGGTAAAAACATGATCAGAAGTGGTCGTGTTGAAGAAAATGGTCAAACGATTACCAGGGAATTAGGCTACCCTTTATCTATCCGCATGGGCTGGCAGACGAAAAATAAACCCTTTATTCTTCAAAACCGCCTGATTGTGCCTTTGTATTCCGATGGCCTGGATTGTTCCCTATTTGCCTTATCAGACGATTGGGGTAAAACCTGGCAATTCAGCAATCCGGTAATGGGTGGAGCAGGTATTCAGCCTACAATTGCTGTCACGAAAGATAGTACGCTGGTTGCCTACTTACGTGATAATGGACCACTTCCTAAGCGGATGCAGCGCACAGAATCCAAAGACAAAGGCCTCACCTGGACCATTGCTAAAGATGACCTGCTACCTAATCCTGGTGCCGGATTTGATATGGTGACTTTACAGGACGGTAGCTGGCTAATGGTGTATAACCATACTGAAAAAGGCAGGCATAACCTGGAACTGGCACTTTCGGCAGATGACGGAAAAACATGGCAATGGCGGAGAAGCCTGGAGAATGATACCAGAGCCAGCCAGACTACTGCCAGCCATTATCCGGCTATTATTCAGGGAACGGATGGAAGAATTCATGTGGTATATAGCTATCACCATAACGATAGGGAAGGACAGCCTCATAAAACCATCAAATATGCCAGTTTGCCTGCTGATTGGGTAAAGGAGCAGCCGGCAGTGAAAAAATAACTTTAAATCGTGTGTAGGGTATTCGTTGTTAGTTGTTGGTATTGTACTATATATCAGATGTATACTTTGATTAAAATACATACTGACCATTTCAATTCAATAAAATTTCTCTGTTCAAGCTTCATGCATTTCATGAGAGACAAACATGTATACTTAAGTTGTTTGATTTCCGGTTTAACGCTGGGTACGGCATGGGCTGTCAGGGGTAAATTCGGCCATGAACAGGGAGCCGCCTGGGCTGGCGGTATAGGCGCATTAGTTATTCTCTTACTGGCTAAACGTGCCGACTGGTATGCCAACGTGTTTAAAATTACCTGGGTAGCGGCTTTTGGATGGGGAGTAGGAGGGATCATCAGTTATGGTAGGGTAGTAGGATTTGGACGTGCCGATGACTTTATCAATGTGTATTATGGATTGCTCATGCTATTTCTGATCGGAGGCTTGTACGGATTTTTGGGTGGTGGATTGTTTGGTTTGGCCCTGGCAGATTCCGAAAAAAACAAAGTAACATGGCATTCACTGGTGGTAGAAATGACAGTTGGCGCACTAATTACCTATGGCCTGTTAATTAACCAGCTGGAATGGCTGATGACTCCACCCAGGTCAGAGTTATGGGCAGCCTGCCTGGGAATGGCGATTGCGTTAGGATGGTATCTGTTGCGGAATCAGCAATCTGCTGCCTGGCGGGTGGCTTTATATTCCGGTTTGGGGGCAGGTTTTGGATTTGCCTTCGGAAATTTTCTACAGGTACTTGGTACAGTTTCGGGGATAGCCTTTAACTTCTGGAATGTAATGGAATATGCGATCGGATTTTTTGGCGGAATAGGTATGGCTTATGGTACTTTCACTGCCAGCTGGCCTGTATCGGAAATTCCATCAAAACAAAACAGAGTTCTGATTCCCTTCCTGCTGGTATTTGTGTTTATTCCATTTGTGGTCTGGGAGCAATCATTTACCCAGCAAAAGCTGCAGGAGATTTTCCTTAAGTATAGCACTGTAGACTTTGTTTGGCTAATCCAATGTGTAGCACTTGCTTCGATTATAGGAATGGCAGGCTATCTGTTATATGTCATTTATCTGAAAACATCCGGTTTTATCTCTTACTCATCTGTTAGAACTGTTTTTATCTGGTATTTTGGAGTTTACATATTCTTGAGTTTTCTCATTACCGGTACGCCTTTTCATACGCAGTTGCCTGAACAATACTTGTATCTTGTAAACCTGGGCATTGTTCTGTTTGGTCTGTCCAAATTACAACCTGGCTTGGTAGTTCAAGCCCCACCAAGTCATGCGCAACGATGGGTAGTTAGCAGCTTGTGTATCATGGCTATACTTGCCGTACTTGCTTTTATTGCAATTCATTCGCATGGGGAGTTACCTGGAAGCCAGAAACGTTTTGGTGAAAAATCAGTAGTGATGGATTAGCAAGAAAGTATTAAGCTACTCAGAAAGCCTAATTATTGTTTTGGCTATTAATGGATGTAATACCAGTTTCATTGAGCATTCAACATACTAACACATGCCTATTTTGCTATTATAAGGTATGTATTAGAAATTAATAGGTTGGCGTTCTCAATGCGAAATTAGGTTCGGTGATTAATCTTTTAAACCTTTTTTCTGATTTACTAATTCTTTAGCTAAGGCATAATCCCATTGACTAATTTCAAATGGAGGTTTACCTTCAAAATACGAATCATAATTGATTTCAAACCCATATGCCTGTAATAATTGCCACATACTATCCATACCACCAAAAGGAAATGCCCAGAAATCGAGATACAAAATAGCATTCCCTTCCCCTTTGTCTTCCAATTCTACCAAGTAATAGTCACAGTTGAAAATAGCAGTGATAACTGATTCAAACTCCCAAGGACCGGGTGGAATAAGTTTTAAACTTCTTGTACGTATTTCTGGGGTAGTTAACTCCCATAATTTCTGATATATCCTTCCTTCTTCACTTCGAAAGTCAAAAGCATGGCTAAAGCATTCTTTGGCTTTTTCAGTTAAAAACTGCTCCCAATCTACATCTTCATAATTTTTGGCTTCATTAGCAGAAAGATTCTTATACTCTTGCATGTTAGTAAACAATTTTCTGAAGCTCTCAAAGGAAACCTTATCTGTATAAGTAAACTCAACATAGTCGTAGTTATTTTTCATCATTTATTTTGAAAATTCCTAAGTTATTTACTTGCTAATGAGGTAATTCTTGCGGTACTCTACCGGCGTAAGGCCTTTGATCTGTTTAAACTGGCGGGCGATATTTTTACTGTCGTTCAAACCTAAGTCCAGGGCAATTTCAAAAATGGTCATATCGGTTTCCAGCAGTTTCTGGGTGAATTTTTCTATGCGCAGATTGTAGATGTACTCGTATACCGGATAGCCGGTAATTTGCAAAAACCGTTTTTCCAGTGACCGCCTCGATAAAGGGACTTCCTTTAATACCTGCTCCACTTTCAGGTTTTTGTCTATATTCTGATGAATGTATTTGAGGGCACTTACAATGTATTTATCGTTGGTGGCATAAATATCTGTAGACTGCCGGGTAATCACCTGGGTGGGCTTCACTACAATATCATATGGATTAAAATCTCTGTTAGTGATCATATATTCGATCAGCCTGGCCGCTTCATATCCTCCTTTTTCGGCATCCAGGCTGATACTGGACAAAGGAGGATCAGAAATACAGCAGAGCGTTTCATCATTATCTACGCCTAATACCGCTACATCTTCCGGAATGCGTATGCCAGCATGGCGGCAAGCTTCACTGATGTGATGACCCTGGTTATCGTCACAAGTCATTAAAGCAATAGGTTTGGGCAGCGATTTTAGCCATCTGCTTAAGGCTGAAGGTTTATAATACCATAATCCCATAGCAGTAGCCTCCTCTGGTTCAAAATAATGAACCTTATAGCCACCCTCCTGTACTTCGGCTTCAAATCCTTCAGCCCTCTCCCGGGACCATACAATATTCTGGAAACCATAAAACGCAAAATTTTTAAATCCTTTTTTGAGAAAGTATTCAGCACCTTTCCGGCCGGTTTCCTGATAGGCGCCAGTGATATTAGGAATTCCTTCAAAACGCTCCTGTAGATCTTGCGCAATAACTGCAATGCCAGCTTCTGTAAATTTTCCTACTTCCGAATGATTATAAAACTGGCCGATAATTCCATGTGCACCCCAGTCTTTCGCCCACAACAATATACCCTCTATACCAATGGTTTCCCTGTAGAAAGGCGGCATGCGGCAAAAAGCCCAGGGGCCATGATCTACTGAATAACGGGTAATGCCCCGAAGCAGGCATTTAAAATATTCTTCTGCAAAGTCACTGAGTAAAATTATCTTAATCATAGCTTTATAAGTAGCAGCAAGTAATGAGTACAGCGTATTAAGAAGAGCCACCTATTAATTTATAGCAAACAAACTATAGATAGCTAAAAGAGAGAGCCATTTTATACTGGCTTCCGGCAAAAGCTAAATAAAAATTACTTTTTTCCGGCTACGTATTTTGCGTATTAGATGCCTCAATATACGCAAGCAAAACCACATGTGAAAGTGTGATGTATCTTTTCTCAAGGTGCATCAGTCAGGAATATTGTTCCATGAAAGGCTACCTGGTTTGAAATAAATAATGACTCCCAAGCAAGTAAATTAGGACTTTACTTGTGTGAGAGTAGCAGATAAAGCCTTTATTATTATAGCGCTTCACCTTCACCTGGTTTTACTATAGCAGTACGGCTCGATTTTCCTGCAGCATCAAAGCATTTCAGCATCACCGGGCCAGATACCTGTACCGGAGCTGTGTATTGCGGAGAATTTTTATCGGGCTCTTTACCATCGGTAGTATAGCGAATGATAAGTCCTGGAAATTCTGTATTGGCTTGCAGCATGCCGTTGGCAATAATGGCTCCTGGTAAAGGAATGCGGTAGTTATAACCACCGTTGAGGCGGCTCAGCCTGGGAAGTTCTTGTTGCGCTAAAGTATTGGCAAAGATATTCCAGCCTTTATTAAGGGCAACTTCTCTTTGTTCCTTATTGTCTATGGTTTCCCAGACTCTTTGTGGTGACCAGGCACTTTCGGCAAATCCCATCAGCTTAGGCAACATATAGTATTCCAGCATCTCCCGCCCTTTAATTGTTTCTGACCACATTTGCGCTTCTACACCCAAGATATTTTTCCTCGCTTCCGGTTTCAATCGTTCTTTGCCTTCAAATTCACTGGCTTTAATTTCGCGGCCTAAGGAAGTTTTTAGGGTAGTTTTAAACATATCGTACGGGGCGAAAGTCCAGGTATTGCGGGTATCTACAAAACCGGCCCAGTATAAACCAGGCTCTTGCGGATCTTTGTTGTAGGACATGTCAAAATAAAAGTTAGTTACATTGCACAGCACTACCTTATAGCCAGCATTCGCCAGGCGGTAACCCAGGTCATAATCAAATATGTTGTTCCAGATATAAGGCACTACATTTTTACCAGCAAAAGCCGGGTTAGGTATGTATTTTCCCTCCGCATTTTTGAGCAAAGCAACTTCCTCCCACCCATGGATCTGCAGATTCCGCTTTTCCAGCCTTGGCAATAATCTGCCGAAGAAATAAGCCTGCAGATTTTTAGGATCTTTTATTTCTGGTTGTTTGGCCATCAGTTCACTCGCCATCGGTGATTTGGTCCAGGAACCTTCCGGTACTTCATCGCCACCAGTATGAAATACATCCATTGTCAGACCAGCTTCCTGATACATGGCGGCGATTTCATCCACTACTTTTTCATAAAAACGGTAAGTAGATTCTCTAGCTACACTTACCACATTATCTTTATAGCCCTGGGCCGACAGATACTCTGATTTGTCATCCGGATCAATCAGGCGGTATTCTTCTGCTTCTTCTTTTTTGCCTTCTTTCATGAGGCGTTCATACCTGGCTTCCATGGCCTTAATAGCTGCCCTGGCATGTCCCGGAAAATTTACTTCGGGTATTACTTTAATGTGCCGTTCATTGGCATATTTAAGAATATCTATAAAATCCTGACGTGTATAATAGCCGCTGCCATGCTTGCCCTTTTCTTTGGCCACGGGCCCGGAACCATAGGAGGGGTGAAGAACAGGTGTTTCTTTTCCGGTAGTATGCTGCCGCTGTGCGCCAACTTCTGTTAGTTCTGGCAATCCTTTAATTTCAACCCGCCAGCCTTCATCTTCGGTGGTGTAGAACAAAAAGCGGTTGATCTTATAAAAAGACAGTATATCCAGGGTGCGGAGAATCGTTTCTTTGGTCTGGAAATTACGGCCTACATCCAGGTGCAATCCCCGAAATTCAAACCGGGGGGCATCTTCAATGGTGAGATATGGCAGCGAAAAAGACACTACAGTACCACTAGGTCTATTGTATACACTGTAAGGAACTAAGGCTTTTAAACTCTGGATTCCATAGAATACACCGGCTGGGTCGCTGCCAGTAATAGTAATCCCTTCTGCTGAAATACTGAGCCTATATGCTTCCTTACTTATGCCGTTTACTTTAACTTGTCCGAGTTGCAGACGGATGGGCTTGCCACTTCCTTTTTCAGTACTAAAAGACATGGCAGTTAGCTCATCCATGCTTTTGCCCAGATACGTAGCTTCATTTTCTAACTCTTTTCCAGCCTCAACAGACATACTTCCGCTTACTTCCAGTTCTCCCTTACCTAATTTCAGACTAACAGGCGAAGGCACAATTTTCTGTAATTGATCAGCTGGGATCTGGCTCATTGCCTGGTTATTTTTATACCGCAAGGCTGCTGTAGGGATAGGTTCTACATCCTCTTTATTGCGGTTCATTTGCTCAGGTCTGGTAAAAGGCGTTACCTGATAGTCAGCGATCTGGGTAATTTTTTCTTCAGCTCCCTTTTCGTCGTACCAAACTACATACAGCCCCAGCGGTCCATCAATTTCTTTAATCATTCCTTCTTTTCCCCAATAGGTGACATCGACAGATTTACCTGATTCCAGAGAAAAATTAGCTTCAGGAATCATTTTATACCAGTCGCCATTGATGTGTTGCACAGTAGCTGGTTGAGGCGTTTTATTCGGCTGAATAGGCCTGGGAGACATACTGAAAAACAGAGCCCATTTATTACCTGTAAGTGTAATATTGCTATTATTGGTGAGGGTAAACTTTGCTTCAAATACATTATCCTCTCCGGCCAGATTACTGACCTGTTCCCAGCGGACAGCTAGCTTGTCATAAGTAGAGGCTTCTGAGGTAGTATTGTTTTCTGAATTGCCTGGCTTGCAACTATACAGGAGTAGAAATGCCAGAACGACCAGTAAAGAAAAAATAGATGACTTCATGGATATGAGAAGGTTTGGGTATGTTTCTTTCCAAATGTAATGACTGGTTTGTGAAAAAAATACTGTTTTTGAGCGAGTAAAAATATTTTTTATAGCAATAGTACTTTCTGCAGGAAACGCAGTATTTGAAAAAGCAAAAGCTAGTGTGAAGTACTAATTTAAACCAGTGATGCTGTCTTACTTTTCTTTTGCTTGTCCAAAAGAGGGCAAACATGCGAATGTTTGAGCCAGCTTGTGTGACAGTAACAAAAGAAAAGGACCACACCAACAAAGCCGCTTTTACGCTTGGAATGGCTACTCTCACAAACAACTTTGTTGGCAATCTTCGCATTCTCATGCTCGATTGTGGCTTACGCACAGGCCAAACCCGGCCACACTATTGCTGCGCCCCTGCCCGCAAAAGAATATATATTAAACAATCCTATAGTATACCTCCAATCTCATGTTAAATTAATTATTCAGGATATATGAGCTTACATATTTTAAGTACAAGATTTTTTTATATGCTCTATTCAGTAAATTCTTAGTTCTGAATATCGAATATTTAAAATAAAACAACATTCCATGCGAGGTGGCCCGAAAAAACAGCGGGCAACGTGTAAGCCTTGAGCGGGGAAGCATGGCAACTACGTTGGTTCTCTTCGGCTCTCGCCTCGAGAATTCTTGACTTTTCTTCGCTTACTTTCTTTGTGTCAAGACAAAGAAAGTAAGGACGGCGTAAGAGATAAAAGGAAATGAATTAATGAATAACTATCTGACTATGATTAATTAAAAATAGTTAGTGGTTTTTGGTTTTGATCAAATACCAAATACTAGCATCTTTCCACTAAAAGTTTATGACAAATCCAGTACAAGAATTGCAGTCAGTAAAACTTCAAGAAACGCACCCATCCGGCAGATTAATTTCACTGGATGCCATGCGGGGCTTTACCATTGCCGCGATGATTCTGGTAAATTTTCCGGGAAGCGAATATATTTTTGAACTACCTGAACATGACGCATGGCACGGGCTTACTCCTACTGATCTTTCCGTTTTTCCTGTTTATAGTCGGGGTTTCGATTGTTCTGGCATTCTAAACGTCTGGAAGATAGTGTGCCAACAGGAGATTTGTATAAAAAGATTATTTTCCGTTCGCTGAAAATTTTTGCCGTAGGTGTCTGGCTTGTTCTTTCCTGTTTTTATATACACGGCCAAAAAAACAGGCATGGATTGGAGCTATTATTCTCATTGCCTACCGGCTATTCATGACAATGCCCTTATCAGTTGTTCTGACCTATGGCTCCTTTCGTGCTTTGAGGAAATATTTACGGAAAAAGGCGTTTTTTCCTGAAGTTTTACAATTAAATTGTCAAACTATCAATTTTTACTTTTTAATCTCAGTAATTGTTTATTTCACCCATGATGAAATCATTCTCCCCACTACCTGAAGGGCTATGGCCTGTGATGTTAACGCCTTTACAGGAAAATAATTCCTTAGATCTGAGCGGTTTGCAGGAACTCACTAATATGTACCTGAATGCCGGAGTGAATGGATTATTTACCAATTGTTTGTCTTCGGAAATGTACCAGCTGACGGAGGAAGAAAGGCTGACTATTACCCGTACCGTAGTGAAACAAAGTAATGGCAGGGTACCGGTTGTGGCTACTGGCACGTTCAGTTCGAATACGCAGAAAAACACCGAATTTATCAGGAAAATATATGATACCGGCGCTTCTGCGGTAATATTGATTACTGGCATACTGGCAGGAATTGAAGAGCCGGAAGATGTTTTGAAAAAACGAATAGAGGAAATCATGCAGCAGACTAGCGATATTCCGCTGGGTTTGTATGAGTGTCCGGTTCCTTACAAACGCCTGGTAAGTCCTCAGTTGATGAAATGGCTGGCAGATTCCGGCCGGTTTGTTTATCACAAAGATACCAGTTGTAATACCGGAGCGATGGAGAAAAAAATGCAGGCGGTGCAGGGAAGTATATTTGGATTATACAATGCAGATACACCTACAGCCCTGGATTCTCTGGAGATGGGAGCCAGAGGTATTTCACCAATTTCTGCTAATTTTTATCCCGAACTGTTTACCTATCTGCTCCAGAAGTTCCGCACTTCCGGCCGTACTCCAGAACTCAATCAGTTGTATGATATGCTGGTGGTGATGGATAGGCTGGTCCATACATTTTATCCGTATTCAGCCAAGTTATTCCTGCAAAAGAGAGGATTGAAAATTACAGCCACCTCACGTATTTCTACTGAAGCCATGACTCAGGCAGATAAATTGCGGTTTGATGCCTTGTTTAATATGTTTCAGTCTCTGGCCAGTACCCATGAGATTGAGCTGGTGGTAAGCCGGAAATCCGTTGGTGAATTACTGAATGAGTGATTTACAGACTTATAGAAGGTCAGAATAGAAAGCATACATTTTGTAATTCTCTCCATCAGTAATTCAGTAATTTCTCTCCCGAACATTATCGTAGACTTTTTACCCTCTCTACTCACCACTTAATACTATATCACTACCTTGAATACACTGGATCTGATTGTTTTTCTGGTATACATGCTGGGCATCACCTTGTTTGGAAGCTCATTTTACAGCAAGAATAAATCATCTGAAGCTTTTACCCTGGGTAACAACAACTTGCCGGCCTGGGTGGTGGGCATGTCTATCTTTGCTACGTTTGTGAGCAGCATCAGTTTTATTGCCTTGCCCGGAAATGCCTTTCAAAGCAACTGGAATGCCTTTGTATTCAGTTTGTCTTTGCCGGTGGCTTCCTATATGGCGGTTAAATTTTTTGTGCCGCTCTACCGGAAAATCAACAGCCCATCTGCTTATACCTATCTCGAATACCGTTTTGGTCCCTGGGCACGTATCTATGTTTCGTCCTGCTACCTGCTTACCCAGATCATGCGGATCGGGACTATTTTATACCTGCTTGCCCTTCCGGTAAATCTGATGTTCGGATGGGATATAACTACTGTAATTATCATCACAGGCATTGCAGTTATGTTGTATTCGCTGCTGGGTGGCATTCAGGGAGTCATCTGGACAGATGCTATCCAGGGTATTGTTCTTATTTCGGGCGCTTTATTCTGTCTGGGATATATTTTATTCACCATACCGGGTGGCCCTGCACAGGTTTTCTCTATTGCCACCCAGTACAATAAATTCAGCCTGGGCAGTTTTAGTCTGAGCCTTTCGGAACCCACCTTCTGGGTAGTATTGATTTATGGCATATTTATAAACCTGCAGAATTATGGCATCGACCAGAATTATGTACAACGATACATGGCTTCCAGAACTGAGCAAGAGGCAAAAAGGGCAACTTTTTTTGGGGGGATGTTATACATTCCGGTTTCCCTATTGTTTTTTATGATTGGCACAGCCCTGTTCTCTTATTACACAGCCATGCCTGAGGCATTACCGTCAACGTTGCAGGCAGCCGATAAAAGCGACCAGGTTTTCCCTTATTTCATTGTGAATAACCTGCCTCCTGGTTTTACTGGGTTATTGATTGCTGCCATTTTTGCTGCCGGTATGAGTACCATTTCAACTGGCATCAATAGTTCAGCTACGGTAGTGCTGATAGATTATTATCAACGGTTTAAAAAGAGCAAGGCTACAGACAAACAGTCGCTCCGGGTACTTTATCTGACCTCCCTGCTGGTAAGTATATTGGGAATTGGAATTGGCATTGCCCTGATAGACGTAAAAAGTGCCCTGGATGCCTGGTGGAAACTGGCCTCCATTTTTAGTGGGGGCATGCTGGGTTTATTTCTACTGGCAGCTTTCGTGAAACAGATTCATAAGCTGGGAGCCATTGCCGGAGTAATAGCCGGTATTCTGGTAATTTTGTGGCTCAGCCTTTCTCCGGTATTGTTTGCCGATGGTCCACTACAATCCTTAGCGAGCCCTTTGCATGGCTACCTCACTATTGTGATCGGTACTATAGTTATTTTTCTGATAGGTTTTCTGGCCTCTGTTGCTGCCGGAAAAAGTCAGAAAAAGAAAGTAGAAGTATAAATTGGTTATTAGTAGATTAAATTGAGTGCCGCAAAATGTTGTGACGATAATATTTGGTTATTGAGCCAAGCGCTCTTGTAACTGAAGCTTTGTGGTCAGGCAAGCTCAGTTATCGAGTTAACTAATTATTATTTAGTCTGTTATTAGCCATTTATCTTGATAAGGATTATAATAAGCAGTATTTCCATAATAGGAAAGAAACTTTAACTCATATTCCTGATTATTCTCTGTTAGTTTATACCAATATTGGGTGCCCAAGTTTGATCTTGTAGGTAGGTCTTCCTTTAAGCGTTCTTCCAATTCAGCTAAAGTGAAAGGATATACCCCAAACCGTTTCTTATAGAGCGACAAACTATTAGTAATGCGTTTGGCCTTCTGTAAAGAACTTTCAATTTGCCAGCTTCTAATTGGATTGGCAATTATCCATATAAGAAGTAATTGCAAAAACGAAATCCGAAAGTACAACTTTAATTGCCCTTGGTACCTTTTATCGATTTCTTCTGTAGCCAATACCCCAATCAGAAGAACTACAAGTAATCCAAGTACATAATAAGTCACACTACTATAATATTCCCAAACGAATGAGAATAACCAAACGTAACCAATTAGAAAAATAAGTGAAAACAAGCCATAAACTGTTAACACCTCTTTGCTCGGCCTTAATAATATATTAATGAAATGTTTCATTTTTTGCTTGCCTACAACAACGTTGTTCTATCAACCAATAACTATATAACCAACAAAATTACTACAAATCTGATAGTAAGCTTTTAGCAGGCAAAGTACTATACGGACGTACAGCAGTCTCAGGGCCGGAAATCACATTTAGGTATCTTCCCATCCAGTAAGGTAGTAACCATATATCGCCGGCGCTGTATTCTTCCCTACCCTGATGTCCGCCATCGAGGTCGAAGCGGTTGGCATTGTGACGGCTGATGCGAAGTTCATCGGGGGGTAATATTTCTTTAATGGTCTGGTTGCGGAAATTAGGTGTTATGGGTTCAATGTCTTTCCGGTGGCTATTGTTTACCTGCCAGCTTACCAGGTCCAGGGGATATTCCTGCAAATACCAGATGGCTTCTTCCAGGTCAAATTCTTTGACACCTGTTATAGCAGTAAACATATTCCAGGCTCCTTCTTTCTCAGGCCGTTCAGCTTCCCAATGGTCAATAATGGCTTCTTTGTACATATTTTTCAGGGAATCAGTAAAAGCATAGCGGTACAAACCCCAATAGCCCAGAAAATACATTTCGTCATCCGAGTGGTTCCAGGATTCGGACAGAATTTTGCTTAGGGTGTCAGCTGTTTCGGGGGCTACGCCAATATCCTTAATCGGACGCATCAGGTTTTCCAGGTAGCCATGTTTCTCCATCAGTTCATAGGCTTTGGTTTTATATACTTCTTTTTTTGTGAAATGATAGACTGTTTGCAGCATGGCAATGATATTGGAAGAATTCAATTTACGGTCGCCCACAATTTTCGGACGGGCGTTTACATAATCCGGGTGCCATTTTCCCCATCGGGTTGGCTTACCATCATAATCTATCAGATACAGGTCGTGGCTGACGATGTGTTGCATGAGCGAATCCATCAGCACAATAGCTCTCTTCTTCAACTCTTCATCATCCAGAAGCTCAGCCATAGCGCCGAAAATAAAAATATGACCAATGGCCTCATCGCTACTGGTAGTCGATTTCCAGTCCCATTCCGGATCGGGTGCTGGTACCCAGCGGGATTTGTCGTGCAAGGCATAGCCTCGTCTTTCGAATGACCGGGCGGGAAAACCAGGCACCGGATTAATGGAATATAGCCGTTCCATGCCATCAAGCGATTCCCGGCAGTTTTGTAGGGCTTCCGGCGATTTGGTGGCTGCATATCTGAATACCTGCGAACCCAAGTACATAGAAGTCCATAATCCATCGTTGTCGGAATCTTCCATGCTGCCAGTATTCACATTTCCATCTGTCATATTGATAATAGTGGCATTAAATCCATTCCGGATGTGGCGCTGGCGTACCTGTTGTTCAAAATATAAGGCTTTGTCATGGAGGGTTATGCTACGGAAATTAATTTCTCCAAGCCCCTTATCTGTCAGAATCAGTATCCGGTTATTAGTACCTTTGGCAATGTGCTTTACTGTATCGGAGGGCAGCCAGCGCCTGGAGGCGTAATACGAGTATTTTCCATCTGGCCTTAAAATAAAAGCTCCTCTTTCTGAGCCAAACCATAGCTGCCCATCTATTTCATGCATTGCAGTAAGATTGGTCCAGGGAAGTTTGGTTTGTAATTCGCCTTTCTGGGTATGAGTAGAGGCATCGAGTAGAAAATACCCATTGGTCGTACCTACAGCCAGTTCAGAATTATTATTTGCCAGCGTAAAACAAGTAAGATGTTGCCCCTGGAATACCGTACGCAGGCTCTGATCTTTTACTGAAAACGTGGAAACAGCATCATCAGACAGTAACCAGAATGTGTTGCGGTTTTTATCAAACAATATATCTTTAACAGGTTGGGTATTTTTTCCCTGCCAGGCTATTTTTTCATTAGATAAGTATTGTAATGATGTCCCATCAGAAATGAGAAAAGAAAAATTCTCCCCTCCGGCAAACTGTGATGCACCAGGAAGGCTGTGTTTGGTATTCAGTTTCCCAGCCCAGGCATTACTCAGGACCGCTTTATCATCCAGGTATACCAGCTGTTCCTCATACAAACCAATGGCTGCAATTTTTTTGTCTTTCATCGGGCGGTAAGATATATCTGGCACCAGTGTACCGGGATACAAAAAGGCACCGGCATGGGTAGTAAATGTTCCTGCTGAAGAATGAACATTGATCTTCCCGTTCCGGTCACATACTACTTTGTTAAGAATAGTATTATTGTTTTCCAGGGTATATTTAATGCTAAAATCTTGCTGAAAACCGGTATCCTTGTGAATCGGTTGCGTAGAACCTGCCTGCTGGTTAGGGAGTTTAGTAGAGCAAGAAATGATAAATACAGCCAAAAATAGCATCAAAACTTTCTGTAGGAAAGATTTCATAATACTGAAAGCGTGGGGATGAAATGTTAAATACCTGGAATACATAAGTAAGAATAGCAAAATTAGCGCTGTAAACTTTCGTGTTTTGCGTATAAGTTTACTCAGTTTGCGAAATAACCGATCATTTCCCGGAAATTGTCTGATACAGCCGATTGGGGAATTATACTCAGGTCCTTTCCCATCCAGTAGAGAGCAATCAGAAAACTGGTTCGCGTTCTACTGGATGTGTCGCCACTAATGGTTATCGGGGGATTTTGTTCTATCGAACCGTCAGGCGGATGCCGGCTGGGATAACTGCAAATAATACAGAAGAATTTAAGCAGACAGGCATAATAATTTTCTCATGAAGAAGCAGCTATAAGTATAACAAGATAGTTTTCAGTCTATGAATAATACTTTGTTTCAGAGAGTTGGTAGCACTGTGAGGAGCAGGAATTTGAAAATAATATTATCTGACTACGAACAAAAATGCCTGTTCTTTTTCAAGAACAGGCATTTAATAAAAGTATTTTTACAGGTAATTTATACTGGAATCAGGTTGATCAGGACTGTGATCGTTAATGGAAAACCTCCAAATGTTACTGAATATGGAAGACTTAAGTTTAATGTAGTGGTTGTAAGCTCTTTTATATCGAATGTATAATCTTCTCCTTCAGAAGTTATTTTCAACTGTGTTTCATTATTAAGAAATTCCCATTTATTAGTTGTAGTAGTACCTGTAGTACGATTAGTCGCAACATAATTCCCATTTGATTCGAATTTAACATCGGAATTGGACAGATCGCCCAGGGCTTGTTCGATGAGGGCATCTACATCAATACCAAGTCCGGCCGGAACCGCAGGATTGGTGGTTATAGCTTTAATCTTCCAGGCTTTGGCGGTGAGGAGCTGTGTTTTAGTGGGAGCGGCTTCTTTATCATCATCTTTTTTACAACTGCTGATCAGCGCCAGAGATAATGCCAGTACCAATAATAATTGAATGGATTTCATAAGTAGTGTTGTGTGTTAAGAGGTAAAGCGTAAGCAGTTAACGTATATATATCAAACTATCTTGTATGTGAATTATTCTTTTACAAATCTCATATTCATAAGGCTGGTTAGAGCAGATGAGTACCAGCCGGTCGGCTATATTATCAGAAAGATGTTGCTGATACCAATCTACGCCATTTTTGTCAAGATTGGAAGTTGGTTCGTCGAGTAATAAGATTGGTGTGTCTGAAAAAAAAGCCAATCCTAATTTTAAACGCTGTTTCATGCCTGAAGAGAAATTCTTTACCGGCTTATTCCTGGCTTTCTCCAGGCCGATTTTTTTTATAAATTCACCGGCAGCCAGCTGGTTTCTGAAAGGTTTGAATTGCAGATGAAAAACCACAGATTCTTGCAAAGTAAATTCTTCAATGAGCTCCTGATAGGGTGCTGCCAAGGAAAGATACCGGAAAATTTTATCCTCCTCTATATTCTTCTGACGGTACGTGTATTTTACTTTTCCCTCCGTAGCCGGAAGAATGGCTGCGATAATTTGCAGCAAAGTAGATTTTCCACTGCCATTCGCTCCAGTAATGGCAACAGGCTGGTTGCTTTGGAAAGTGGTATCAAAATTCCTGAAAATCCAGTCTTTGTTAAATTTACGGCCCAGATTTTCAACCTGAATCTGCATGTGGAGATATTATATAATTACTGAATGAATGAATTACTGAATTGCGGGATTTCTTATACCTGGAGGCAATTGGAAGACATAGGCATAATCAATTCGTAATTGGTAATTAGTCATTCGTAATTAACTGTCTATTCCCCGCATGATACCTCTTTCAGAATTTCTTACAAACTGCAATACTTCATCTCTTTCTTTAGAAGGGGGCATTTCCAGTTCGATTAGATCCAGGGCATCTGTATTGTTAAGTCCGCGCAAATATATATTGCGGTAAATTTCCTGAATCTCGTTGATCTTTTCGTTGGTAAATCCTCTTCTGCGTAAACCAACTGAATTAATGCCACAATAAGCCAGAGGTTCACGGGCAGCTTTTACAAACGGAGGTACATCTTTACGTACAAGGGTTCCGCCGGATACAAACGCACTGGTTCCAATCTTAACAAACTGCTGAACGGCAGAAGTACCGCCTATATTTACATAATCCTGTATTTCGATATGGCCGGCCAGTTGCACACAATTAGAAATTACTACATTATTTCCGATGATACAATCATGTGCCACATGGACATATGCCATCAGCAGGCAACTTTCGCCAATAATGGTGGAGTTTTTGTCGAGTGCCGTACCCCGGTTAAGAGTTACGCATTCACGAATGGTGGTATTGTTGCCAATCCATACTGTAGAGGGTTCACCTTTGTATTTGAGATCCTGGGGAGGAGCAGAAATTACAGCGCCAGGAAAGATACGGCAGTTTTTTCCGATGCGGGCACCTTCCATAATTACAACATTCGATCCGATCCAGGTACCTTCTCCTATTTCAACATTTTTATGAATGGTTACAAAAGGTTCAATTACTACGTTTTCGGCGATTTTTGCCTGGGGGTGAATATAGGCTAAGGGTTGATTCATTTTTTTCGTACAATACTAGCTGACATAACTGCTTCACAAACTAAATTACCTGCCACAAAGGCCTGGCCCTGCATTTTAGCAATGCCTCGTTTAATAGGAGCAAGTAACTCACATTTAAAGATGATGGTGTCGCCGGGCACTACCATTCTCCGGAACCGGCAACTTTCTATACTTAGAAAATAAGTCCAGTAGTTTTCGGGATCAGGTACGGTATTCAAGACCAGAATACCACCGGTTTGTGCCATGGCTTCAATCTGGAATACCCCGGGAAATACAGGGTTTCCAGGAAAATGGCCCTGAAAGAAAGGCTCATTGATGGTGACGTTTTTAATCCCGGCTACTGTAGTTTCATCCAGGTGAAAGATCTTATCTACCATCTGAAAAGGATAGGTATGGGCCAGTAATTTATAAATCTGATTTACATCCAGAACAGGCGGCAGTTTAGGATCGTAATGCGGAATGTTATTTTTTGCAGATTCTACCATCCGCTTTTTAATTTTTTTGGCAAAGGCCACATTAGCTGCATGTCCGGGACGGGCAGCTAGAATCTGGGCTTTTAATGGTCTTCCAGCCAGAGCAAGATCGCCTACCAGGTCAAGTAATTTGTGCCGGGCAGGTTCATTTTTATAGCGTAATTCTACGTTATTGAGAATGCCTTCTTTTTTTACCTCAACTTTTGGCTTGTTAAACAGACTGGCCAGATAATCTAATTCATCATCGCGGATAATACGGTCTACAATGACGATGGCATTATTTAAATCACCACCTTTTACCAGATTCTGTTTGTGCAGCATTTCCAGTTCATGTAAAAAACAGAAGGTACGGCAGGCGGCTATTTCTTTCGGAAACTGGCGGATATCGGTAAGAGAGGCATGCTGGCTTCCTAATACCGGAGAATTGTAATCTACCATTACCGTAATGCGATAGTCATCCAGGGGCAGGGCTGCTATTTCAACATTCCTTTCATTATCCCGGTAACGGACTTCCTCAGTGATTTCGTAGTAGTTTCTCAGGGCATTTTGTTCCTCCATACCGGCAGATTCCAGTACTTCCACAAACTGCAGGGAACTGCCATCCATAATAGGAGGCTCGGGGCCATCTAACTGAATGAGTACATTATCTATCTGCAAGCCTACCAGAGCCGCCAGTGTATGCTCTACAGTATTGATGCGGGCACCACTCTGTTCAATGGTGGTTCCTCTGGATAAATCTACTACGTTATCTACATCCGCATCTACAATAGGTTGTTCAGGTAAATCTACCCGCTGAAATTTGTATCCATGGTTCGGCTTGGCCGGCAGGAATGTCATATTTACCGGAACCCCTGTGTGCAAGCCTACACCAGATACAGTCACCGATTTTTTGATAGTATGTTGCTTAATATTCATTTAGAAGTTGAGGGCATGTGTAAGTGATGAGTAATGGCAGTAGAGGTAACAAATAGTACGGCGTAAACTTGCTAAATTATATCCGCAATTATTTCTTCTTTATAGGTGCACTTCTCCATACTCATTACTTTTTATCCGGCAAATTTACTACTTTTTCTTCCAATTCATCAAGCCTCTTTTGTAAAAGCGGTAACTTTCTGAAAATCACCATAGATTTGAGGTTTTCTTTATAGTCAAAGGCAGGTGAACCTTGTATGGCTGTTCCGGTTTTAGTGATAGATTTGCCAATTCCTGATTGTGCGCCGATACTTGTTTTATCAGCAATTTTTATGTGTCCTACGATACCTACTTGTCCGCCGATTATACAATTTTCTCCGATTTTGGTAGAACCTGAAACGCCGGACTGAGCTGCCATTACTGTATTTTTTCCAATCTCAACATTGTGTGCAATCTGAATCAGGTTATCTAATTTTACGCCTTGCCTGATAATGGTGCTTCCCATGGTGGCACAATCAATTACGGTGTTGGCACCAATGCTTACCCAGTCTTCCATGATGACATTACCGGTTTGTGGAATTGTTTTATAGGAACCATCTGGCTGTGGAGCAAATCCGAACCCATCACTTCCGATCACAGCACCCGCATGAATCGTACAATGCTTCCCAATAACAGTATTGGCGTAAATTTTTGCCCCGGCATAGATTATAGTATGATCACCGATCTGTACATTTTCGCCAATGTATACCTGCGGATAAATTTTTACATTTTCACCAATCTTGCAGCCATTACCTACATAAGCGAAAGCGCCCAGGTATAAATTATTGCCGGTTTGCGTACGATTACCCATGAATGAAGGTTGCTCTATACCGGATTTCTGAGATTGCTGCAGTTTGTTATATTCATCGAGCAGCAGGGTGAAAGCCGTATAAGGATCTTTAACGAGTATCAGGGTGGTATCTATATCTTTTTTGGGAGCCAGTTGTTCGCTGGTAATAACAGCCGTAGCTTTAGTGGTATAGAGGTACGGCTCATACTTGGGGTTGGATAAGAAGGATATACTGCCTGGGGTTCCTTCTTCTATTTTGGAAAGCTTATTTACCTTCAGCGACCTTTCTCCAACAATTTTTCCCTGTAATAAACCTGCAATTTGTTCTACAGTAAACTCCATGATGTTTAGGTGGTTTATGAGCCATTAGCAATGAAATAAAACAAAAATCTTTATTCTATCGCTCATAGCTTATGCTGGTTGATTTTGGCCAGCATACATAATATTTCTTTACAATTTTACTCATGGCTTTTATATTCGGAAGGTCAGAGGCTTCGGCAATATCCATGATGTTACCCTTTTTGGTTAGAATGTTTATGGTTTCGCCACCGGCCAGATAGGCGGCATTGCTCGTAGAGCCTTCAATTAAAAAGTAAGGAAGTTCCTCTTCACTTAAATTAAATTGCTGAGTGATCTGTTTAGCCACTTGCTTCACAAACGCTCTTTCCGGCTCCTCTCCAGACAAAATTACTTTAAAAATCTTTCTATCCAACAGCATCCGGCTAATGGTGGAGAGAACCTTATCCGGATGATTCACCCACATTTTAATCGCTCCCCATATATCATAGTCGTCAATGGCGGCAAAAGATTGTAAACAGCTTTCATCACATTCAAAATTTTCCAGGGTGATGTCTTGTTCCATAAACCGGAGTAAGTCTGGTGTGGCAAATACTTTTTCTCCATTTCTGAGTAAATATCTGGCCCGTTTCACTACCTGTATCAGCATTTCTTCGGCACTGATACCAGTTTTGTGCAGATATACCTGCCAGTACATAAAACGGCGGGCACTCAAAAAACTTTCAATACTGTAAATACCTTTTTCTTCCACCACAATCCGTTCATCTACAATATCGAGCATTTTAATAATACGGTCAGCACCGATAGTTCCTTCCGATACGCCAGTAAAATAACAATCCCGTTGCAGGTAATCGAGCCTGTCGATATCTAACTGGCTGGAAACGAGCTGGTGAAAAAAAGGCCTTGCATACGTATTGCAAAACATCTGCAAGGCCATCTCCAGCATTCCATCGAATTTACGGTTGAGGCTTTTCATTATTAGAAACGAAATCTTTTCATGGTGTACACCAGTAAGTATACTGGCTTCCAGGGCATGAGAAAATGGCCCATGGCCTACATCATGCAGCAGGATAGCAATTAAAGCGGATTCGTATTCTTTTTCAGAAATATCATGACCTTTGCTGCGGAGAGTATTTAAGGTAACACCCATCAGATGCATGGCACCCAGGGCATGATGAAATCTGGTATGCAAAGCGCCCGGATATACAAAGTCGGAAAGTCCCATTTGCTTGATGCGCCTCAGTCGCTGGAATAATGGGTCTTCAATGATGTCGAAAATCAGTTCGCTGTGAATGGTAATGAACCCGTATACAGGATCATTAAATAATTTTTTTTTATTCAAAATGCTGGAAAAATTTAATACAACTGGCAATCATGGCATATTTTTAGTTCAGCAAAATCTATCTTGCTATACAGTTTGTGCATTCCATAAACTTAAAAACCAATTACTTCGTTTCTAAATAATCCGGATAGAGCAGTTAACCATCGGTAGCCATTGGTCTAATTTTACAAATAGTTTCTCTTATACATGTATTTTGCTTGCAATAGAACTCGTCAGATAAACTGATTGTTTCCGGTAACGTATTTTAATTAAGCGTATACTATTGCCCAATGACTAATTGTTAACAAATTTGCACATTTTCTTAAAAACACGACTATGCCCCATTTTAAAACAAATTACAACACGAAACCCATTCCTGAAGCACAAAGATATTCCATTTTGTGGGCCGATGATGAAATAGATCTGTTAAAACCACACATTATGTTCCTGACCAATAAAGGATATGATGTTACCCCGGTGAACAGTGGCGCCGATGCCCTGGATAAATGCAATGAAACCAATTTTGATATTGTTTTTCTGGACGAAAATATGCCAGGAATGACTGGCCTGGAAACGCTGTCACAAATTAAATCGACTAAACCAAGCCTTCCTGTTGTAATGATCACCAAAAGTGAGGAAGAACATATTATGGAAGAGGCCATTGGTTCTAAAATTGCCGATTATCTCATCAAGCCATTGAATCCCAATCAGATATTGCTTTCTGTTAAAAAAATTCTCGACAATAAGCGCCTGATCACTGAAAAAACCAATCTGGGCTACCAGCAGGACTTCCGCAATATCAGCATGGCCTACAATGAGCGGATTGATCACAATGAGTGGGTGGATATTTATAAGAAACTTGTTTTCTGGGAACTTGAAATTGACAATACGGCTAATAAAAGTATGGCGGAAGTGCTGGATATGCAGAAAGGTGAAGCCAATTCCAATTTTGCCAAATTTGTGATGGAGAATTACGAATCCTGGCTCAATGATCCTAAAGCAGATAAACCCCTGCTTTCGCACCAGCTGATGAAGAAAAAGGTATTTCCGATGCTCAAACCCAATGAGCCGCTTTTCTTTTTCCTAATCGATAACCTGCGCTATGACCAGTGGAAAATTCTCGAATCCATCATCAGTGAGTATTATATCGTAGAAGAAGAATCAGCATATTATTCGATACTGCCAACTACTACGGCTTTTGCCCGGAATGCCATATTCTCCGGGATGATGCCCAGCGATATGGAAAAATACCATCCGGATTTATGGGTGAATGACGATGAAGAAGAAGGAAAAAATAACCAGGAAGAAGATTTTTTGATGCGCCAGTTGCAGAAAAACCGGCTGGATGTGAAAGCTTCCTATCATAAAGTAATTAGTACTGCCCAGGGCAAATCGCTGGTCGATAATGTGAATAACCTGATGAATAACCAGCTGAATGTGGTGGTATATAATTTTGTGGATATGCTCTCGCATGCCCGTACGGATATGGCCATGATCCGGGAGCTGGCGCCAGATGAATCTGCCTACCGTTCGCTTACCAGTTCATGGTTTATGCATTCTCCATTGCTGGAGGTACTGAAGAAAATTGCAGAGAAGAAAGCCAGATTAATCATTACCACTGACCATGGCACCATCCGGGTGAAGCGCCCGTATAAAATTATTGGCGACAAAAATACTAATACTAACCTGCGCTACAAACAAGGTAAAAACTTAGGCTTTGATGAAGATGATGTACTGGTGGTACGGAAGCCGGAACGTTTTTTCCTGCCTAAAATCAATGTATCTACAGCATATGTTTTTACCATCGAAGATTATTTCTTTGCCTATCCTAATAATTATAACTACTACGTAAACTATTATAAGGATACTTTCCAGCACGGAGGCGTTTCTCTGGAAGAAATGATCATTCCTTTTGTATCTCTGATCCCAAAATAGAGTATAATATAGGTATAAAGTATATGAGTTGATGAGTAGTTGCTACTCATCAACTTTTTTATTGATTTATCCTTTAGGCTTTTATTTATATATGTCAGAGTTTACTATTACGTATAGTTCAGAAACGATACTGCCCTTAATTGCCCGGCAAGTAATTAGCTTTGCCAAAGATCAGAAATGCAAAGTCTGGCTGCTGGAAGGTGAAATGGGCAGTGGAAAAACTACATTAATTAAGTCTGTCAGTAAAGTGCTTGGTGTACAGCAAACCGTGCAGAGTCCTACGTATGGGTTAGTGAATGAGTATGACTACCCTGCTGGCAAAGTGTATCATTTCGATTTTTACCGGCTTAAGCATGAATCAGAGGCACTGGATATTGGATTTGAGGAGTATCTAAGCTCGAATGAGTTGTGTTTTATCGAATGGCCATCCAAAATTCCCTCATTTCTCCCCTCGAAATATTTGAAAATAAGTATTACATTCGTAGGTCAAAACCAGAGGAACATACATCTGAGCACGCATGAGCAGCACTCTTAAACCAGGTTTGCAGGATTTAGCCAAACAAGGTGCTTTATACCCACAGGAAGCATTGCTGGAAGTAAAAAAAGGTGGCAAACAATTGAGTATCGGTATCCCCAGAGAGCTGGATGCTTATGAAAACAGGGTAGTGCTTACGCCGGAATCTACGGCTATTCTGGTGCAGAACGGCCATCAGGTGCAGGTAGAAACCGGAGCCGGCGAAGCCTCTAAATTTTCAGACCGGGAATACAGTGATGCCGGTGCTAACATCGTTTATTCAGCCAGAGAAGCATTTGAATCCGATCTTATTCTCAAGGTAGATCCTCCTACGCCTGTAGAAATCGGTTATATAAAGCCGGGAAAAGCACTAATTTCTGCTTTACAGATGGCTAAACTGACGCCTGAATACATTACGGCCGTTAATGCAAAAAAAATCACTGCCGTAGGTTTTGAGCTCATCCAGGATAAAGTAGGGGGGATGCCGGTTGTAAGAGCCATGAGTGAGATTGCCGGAAGTACGGTGATGCTCATTGCCGCTGAATACCTGAATAGCGTAAATAATGGCCGGGGAATTATTCTCGGTGGAATTACAGGTGTACCGCCAACCAAGGTTGTGATATTAGGTGCCGGAACCGTAGCTGAATTTGCAGCCCGTACGGCCCTGGGTTTAGGCGCTGAAATAAAAATATTCGATAAACACATTTATAAGCTCCGGCGTATCAAATATGCCATTGATCATCAGGCCTATACCTCTACTATTGATAATACATACATGCTGGGTGAAGCCATCAGCCGGGCCGATGTGGTAATTGGTGCGATACGGGCAGAAGAAGGCAGAAGCCCTTGTGTAGTTACAGAAGAAATGGTTTCTACGATGAAGCCGGATTCAGTGATTATTGATGTAAGTATTGACCAGGGCGGTTGTTTTGAAACCTCTGAAATTACGACGCATAAGAATCCGATCTTCAAAAAGTACGATGTCATTCACTATTGCGTTCCTAATATTGCTTCCAGGGTTGCCAGAACAGCCACAACGGCGTTTAGCCATATTTTTACCCCTTTCTTATTGCAAATTGGAAATTCTGGTGGCATCGATGAAATGATCTTTGCCAATAAGTGGTTCATGAAAGGGGTATATTCCTACAAAGGAAGCCTTACCAATGAACACATTGCCAGAAAATTCAATATGAAATATAAGGATATGAGCCTGCTTACGGCGGCTGCCAGGCTATAACTTATAAATCCGGAACTAAACCGGACTTACAGAACCAATGTTGAAAGCTTGCTCTTCCCAGGCATAATCTATTACCCTGCGGTTTGCCGTATGTTTATCAATAATCATGTCGATTACATTTTCAGTGATATCCGGAAAGTCTACATAAATAACCTTTCCGTTTTCAATCCAGTCGGCAATAGAGGAAACATATTTTTTATGAAGCTTTTTGATCACTGGTACTCCCATTCTTTTCAGGGCTTCTGCATTACATAATTGTTCATACTGATTGGTCATGGGTACTACCATCAGTTTTTTATTCATGAATAAGGCTTCAGAAGGTGTTTCAAAGCCTGCTCCACAAATAATACCTGTACTGGAAGCCATACTTTCGATAAATGCCTCATTGTTGAGCGGCCTTACTTGTACATTCCCTAATGTAAATGGAGATCTGTTATGTTTAGAAAAAATCTGCCATTTAGTATTACTGAAGGTAGAAAAGAAATTATAAAGTTCGGCATCACCATAGGCAGGTAAATACACTGTATAGTGCCCCTGGTCACAAATATTCGCTTCTCTTATTTGCTTACGAATAACAGGTGTAAAGATATTGTTATCAAATCTATCAAAATGAAACCCATATTCTTTGCTAACAGGAGCGTATTTCTTGTATAGATACTGGCTCAGAAAATTGTTAAGCTTTGGTGCTTTTGGAGACAATACAGCACTATGATGGCTCAGACTAATACAATCTTTTCCTTTTAAATAACAAGCCCATGCAGAAACCGGCTCAAAATCATTTATAATAAGGTCGTATTTTTCTACCGGCAGATTTTTAACCTCATTTATAAATTTTAGTGCGTTTGTTCTCGAGAGGGTTTTAAGGAAATTGATACTGCCTTTTTGGCCAAAAATAAAGCTGCAACCATCCAGTTTATAGGCAATAGGGTAATCAATTGTCAGATCAGCCTGTGTACCACTCAGGAGTACATCCAACTGGCCCTTCTTCTCCAAAACAGAGATAATATCTCTGGCTCTGCTCAAATGTCCGTTGCCTGTCCCTTGAATGGCGTATAATATTTTCATATACAAGAGTTAGTAAGAGGTGTTTAAATAGATATGTAGCAATTTTACAAAAAGGTTAACTATACCTACGAATTAATTTATTGAATGGTTAGGATATGACCATGAAAAATATAATTATATTAATTATATAATAGTTTAATGATAAAAATTAATGGGCGAGATGACAATGCGTATTGATACTGAAAATAGTTTACAATAGTTACAGTTATAATCGCGAGAAAATAATATAAATAGATATAAAATTATATTATTTCTATAAAACTGTATAATTAAGAGTAAGATATGTTACGTAATGTTAACAAATGAAGTTGAAATTTAATATATCGTAAATATCCAAATAATATTTAAAAATCGTACTATTTAAGAAATTAGCCAGGAAAATATTGCAAAATCAAAGGTAATATTTTAGCGCAATATTCAAAACACTTTTTTGATTATTCTTATATTCATTCCACATACATATATATCAGCTGCATTTTAACTATTATACTACAGTGAATGATAATTGCTGCTATTCTCATGGCTGAGACATCATTTATAGCTGATTATGAAATATGATTTTTCTTGGAATTATTTTGATAAATTTCTGTGGACAGTGAATATGTTAAACAGATGATTTTTTAGAAGTTAGTATGGTATCAGGTATACTTAACTTATCCCAATCTATAAAAAAAATATAGACAAAGATCCAGGGATTTGCGTACCCTCCTACACCTAATAGTAAGTAAGTGCCTATATGAAAGCCTACACCTGCTATAAGAAAAAGTATTATAAATTTGCGGAGTATCAGAATACCAATAAAGCCTATTTGAAAAAGTAATGCCAGCGCCGGAAGCACCTTACATAGCCACTGGCTTTTTGCTATCTCTAAGCCCAAAGGCGCTTGATGCAGATAAATATACGACCTGAACGTATCAGAATCTATCCAATGCCAGCCTGAAATCAATATTTTCTCCAGACCAGCCAACAAGTAAGCCAGCGCGATACATACACAAATTAACTGTAATGCCCAGCCACTCAACCACTTTTGATTTAATTCAATAGATTTGTATTGTTCATATATCAGAAATGGCATTATCATGGCTGCATAGGTGAGGGTAGAAAAGGTATGATCTAGTTTTTCAAAGCTATACAACCACCCTTGTAACAGGATGAATAAAAAAGTGGTGATACTGGCACTTATTACTGGCTTGAAATTTAAGATAACAGCAACGCAGCTTAGCCACAGCATTATACATAGTATCAGCAAAAGTGTTGGTGCAGGAAAACCAATATGCAATAGTCTTAATAATTGAAGTGGCTGGTAAAATGCCTTTGCCTTGCTTAATTCTGACAAATAACCATACCATTCATAGGTAAAAAATAGTATGCCGCTGTAAAACACTATGCTCAATATCCGGACTTGCATTACTGAAACTGGTCTTTGCCAGAAATCTATGAATCTAGTTCTGAAACCTGGTAGAAACCGGAAACTGTATAAACCAGCCAGAACCATTACTTGCAAGCCATAAAACCGCCAGACGACCTGATCTGCCTTTTGCAGGAAAAAATGGATATCAAAACGATGTTTCTCGACAGTAAACCTGGGGTATATGGCCTGAACTAAATTATTAAACCAGGCTGGCGCTTGGTTCTGGTAAGCAGCTTCCACCAGATTCCGGAACAGCATGTAATACACAGCTACCTGTAAGCCTATCAATAAAAGCCATATCAGGTAGCCTGTTTTTTTCATAAGGCAGCAATTGGGATAAAAGTAGCAACAGTGGCTGTATCTGTTTGTGCAGGCTGTTGAAGCGAACCGGTAATCCGGAGCAAGTGCCATTCTTTTACGTTGGCTTTGTGGGTATATAACTGATGAATCCGTTGCAGAAAAATGTGAGATTGTTGTCGGTAATAATAATTGCGCATCAGGTAGGCTAGGCTGCTTAAACCAACTTCCGCCGGATCTAACAGATAAGTTGCCTGATTATGATGTGTATACCGGATGGCAAACTGTTCCATCTGGATTTCCTCCTTCACCGGCTCAGCAAACATACCAAAACGGAAAAAAGGATATATATCCGTTAGCAAGATGAAAGGAACAGTGATAGCGGATAACATGCCTATAATCACTATTTTCTTAACAGAAGGACGGAGGGCTTCCTGCATGTAGGTATAAATTAAAAGCGTTGGGTGTATCACCCAACGCTGTCATTTTGATTCTAGCTATTTCAACCAAGTAATGCTCTGGCTTTTTCTACAACCCTATCCAGCCCATTAATGTCTGTTCCTCCGGCTGTGGCAAAGAAAGGCTGTCCGCCGCCGCCGCCTTTTATTTCTTTGGCGAGTTCTTTTACAATGGCTCCGGCGTTCAGTTTTTTCTCTTGCACCAGGTTATCCGAAATCATAACTGCAATTTGAGGTTTACCTTCAACATTGGCAGCGAGTACCAGAAACAGATTGTCTACTTTGGCATTCAGCTCATACGCAATTTTTTTCAGGCTCTCAGTAGTAGGTAAGCTTACTTTTTCGGCAATAACCGTTACTCCATTATTTTTTATAACCTTATTCAGCAGATCTGCTTTAATAGCCTGGGCTTCCTGTAACTGGAATGCTTCGATCTGTTTGCTCAGCTGGTTTTTTTCTTCCAGCAGGCTTTCAACAGATTTCACCAGATCCTTAGGGTTTTTAAGCAATTCTTTCAGTTCGCTCAATACAGCTAATTGCTCATTAATTACCGTTTCGGCTTTTTCGGCAGTAATGGCTTCAATCCGGCGTACACCGGCAGCGACGGCACTTTCAGAAACGATCTTAAAATAACCAATCTGGCCGGTGGCTTTTACATGGGTACCCCCACACAATTCCACAGAATACTTTGGGTCAAACGTGATCACCCGGACAAAATCGCCGTATTTTTCGCCAAATAATGCAGTAGCACCCAGTTCAGCAGTAGCTTTGGCAATCGGCACATTCCGTTTTTCATCCAATACAATATTCTCCCGTATCTTCTGATTTACTATCTTCTCTACTCTGGCAATTTCTTCATCTGTCATTTTGGTGAAATGTGAAAAGTCGAAACGCAGCACATTGTCGTTCACCAGTGAGCCTTTCTGATTAACATGGTTTCCGAGCACTTGCTTCAATGCCGCATGCAGCAAATGCGTAGCGGAATGGTTATTCTGGGTAAGTGAACGTTTACTGGCATTCACTACCGCATGAAAATCAGCTTCCAGGTTGCTTGGCAGCTTATCTGTAAAGTGAATAATCAGGTCGTTTTCCTTTTTGGTATCGGTTATATATACTTTTTCACTATTGGCTTCCAGGTATCCGGTATCTCCTACCTGACCACCGCTTTCGGCATAAAAAGGAGTTTTATCCAGCACAATCTGGTACTGGGTTTTATTTTTATTTTTAATCTCCCGGTACTTAATAATATGGCTATAGGTTTCCAGTTCATCATAGCCTAAAAACTGCACATCCTCTTCATCAGATACCGTAATCCAGTCGCCGGTTTCAGAAGATGCAGCTGCCCTGGAGCGTTCTTTCTGTACTTGCATCGCTTTAACAAATCCTTCATCGTCTACTAACCAGCCTTTTTCTCTGGCTAGTAAATCAGTTAAATCTTTAGGAAAACCAAATGTATCATACAATTGAAAAGCAAATTCTCCATTGATTGTCTTCAGGGTAGCTTCTCCAAATTCGCTCTCTATAACTGAAGCAACGCTGTCATCAAGATTAGTGAACTCGTTTTCTATGTAATCTTCAAATTTTTGAATACCGGTTCCTAATGTTCTCAGGAATGTAGATTCTTCTTCCCGGATTACCTTGGCTACGAAATCTTCCTGGGCTTTCAGTTCGGGAAATACATTGGCAAACTGATTAGCTAACACCGGCACAATACGGTATAAGAACGGTTCTTTAAACCCTAAGTAGGTATACCCATACCGGACAGCCCGGCGCAAAATGCGTCGAATTACATAGCCTGCTTTATTATTGGAAGGTAATTGTCCATCGGCAATGGTAAAAGAAATGGCCCGGATGTGGTCAGCAATCACCCGCATGGCAATATCAGCCCATTTTTCCTGCCCATATTTTTTACCAGAAGTGGTGGCAATAAACTGAATCAAGGGCTGAAAAACATCCGTATCGTAATTAGATTGTTTTTTCTGAATGGCCATACAGAGGCGTTCAAACCCCATTCCTGTATCTACGTGCTTGGCAGGTAGCTCTTTCAACATAGTTACCTCAGAATGTTTACCTGCTCTTGCCTTCTTGAAAGCAGAATCTGTTTTATCACCAGAGTATTTTGTCTCAAATTCCAGTAAAGCATTGGCACCACCTTTAGCCGGATTCCATTGCCTTTCAAACTGAATAAACACGTTATTCCAGATCTCTACAACCTGCGGATGGTCATTATTCACTAAATCCTTACCAGGTACTCTATTTACCTCTTCCTGAGGCCGTAAGTCAATGTGAATTTCAGAGCAAGGGCCGCAAGGGCCGGTATCACCCATCTCCCAGAAGTTGTCTTTTTTAGAACCATACAGAATCCGGCTTTCGTCGATCATGGTTTTCCAGATGTCGCGGGCTTCATCGTCAGCAGGTAGATTATCATCTGTATCGCCTTCAAATACAGATACATATAAACGTTCTTTAGGTAGTTTATATACTTCAGTCAGCAGTTCCCAGGCCCATTCCAGGGCTTCTTTTTTGAAGTAATCACCAAACGACCAGTTACCCAGCATTTCGAACATGGTATGGTGATAGGTATCATGACCAACTTCTTCCAGGTCGTTGTGCTTGCCGGAAACCCTCAAACACTTCTGTGTATCGGCGATACGTTTAAATTGCGGAATTTTATTACCCAGGAAATAATCTTTAAACTGATTCATCCCCGCGTTGGTAAACATCAGCGTAGGGTCGTTCTTAATTACCAGCGGAGCGGAGGGAACAATCTGGTGTCCTTTAGATTTAAAAAAATCAAGAAACTGACTGCGTATTTCGTGAGATGTCATCAGAATATCTTACCTAAATTAAAAGTTGTAAATAGTTATGCGTATATGCCCGGCGTAGAATTAGCGTTAAATTGTCAATCCAGCAAAAATCAATAGCGAATTCATTCAAATTCTTCTTGATTTTTTTAGAAAAGGACAAATTTAACAGTAAACCAGGAATTTCAGCATATGGCACGGATTAAATATTACTATGACACAGAGACCTGCAAATATGAGCGTATCAAAACACGTACGTCTGATGTAATTTCAAACCTGCTTGGCTTTCTGGCCGTAGCTTTTCTGATTGCTCTGGCTATTGTTCCGGTGTATAATTCTTATTTTAAATCTTCGCGTGAAGCGGCTTTACATAAAGAGAACGAGGAATTGCGGTTATATTATACCATGTTATCCAAAGAAATGAAGCAAGCCAATGATATGCTGGCATCTCTCCAGGACCGGGATGACAATGTATACCGGGTTATTTTTGAAGCGGAGCCAGTTGCTTCTTCTGTTAGGTCAGCAGGGGTAGGTGGTAGCGAGCGTTACAAAGACTTACTGGAAAAAGGCCTGGATCAGGAAGAAATGATACTGGATGCTTTTAAGAAAGTAGACAAACTCAAAAAACAAATGTATGTGCAAACCAAATCGTACGACGATATTCTGAAATTTGCCAAGAATAAAGCGCATATGTGGGCAAGTATTCCAGCGGTTCAGCCAGTTTCCAACAAAGAATTGAAAAGATTAGCTTCCGGTTATGGTATGCGTATTCATCCGATCTATAAAGTAAAACGCATGCATACCGGCATCGACTTTTCTGCTACCAGAGGTACTCCGATTTATGCTACCGGCGATGGCGTAGTTACCATCGTACGGAGTAATCTGGGTGGATATGGCAAGGAAGTTCAGATTGATCATGGGTATGGCTACATTACGCTATATGCCCATATGGAAAATTTCAATGTAAAAGCCGGGCAGAAAATAAAGCGGGGCGAATGTATAGGCTATGTAGGCAGCACTGGTTCTTCTACAGCTCCGCATTTACACTATGAAGTTATTCACAATGGCTCTAAAGTAAACCCGGTTCACTTCTTCTTTAACGAACTCACGCCAGGCGAATACGAAAAGATTCTGGAAATGGCTTCTGTAGAAAATCAGTCGATGTCGTAAAAAATTAGGCTGGCATTTGTATAAATGCCAGCCTAATTTTTTTGAGCGAATATAGTATTCATGTTAAAGCAACTCTTTCTATGGGTTGCTTTAATTTTGTATTTAGCGCGCTGCTTTAGAAATTTCTTGTACGATCTGCTGTTGTGTAACCTGAGCTTCCATCTTTGCCGGTGCTTCTATAAATTCTATATCATCTCCCTGGTTCCAGGGTCCCCGCATATCCCTTGCCCCATAATCTCCTTCACCAGTTGAATCATTATAAAACTGATTAACAATGCCGGGTGTTGGGGGAATTAGGCCGATAGACAGTGGATTTTTACCCATGCTATCCAGAGCGGTCATAAAGGCTTTTAAATGTGTGATTTCCCGAGTCATCAGAAATTGAAGTGCATCTTTACTTCCGGCATCATCACAAAAGTTAATCAAGCGCTCATATACAATTTTCGCACGGGCCTCTGCAGCAATATTGCTACGTAAATCTACATCTGGTTCGCCGGTAATTTTTAAATAATCAGCTGTCCATGCATTCCCTTGAGAATTATACAGATTTACACCACCTCCACCTGCAATGGCAATAAGCGGATCAGCTTCAGCAGCTTCTCTGGATTTTTTAGCGGGCTTTAAATGCATTCTGGCCAGCGTGCCTATTATTTCCAAATGGCTCAACTCCTCTGTGCCGATGTCCATCAGTAAATCTTTCAGACCCGGATCTTCGCAGTTGATTCCCTGAATAGAATATTGCATGGCTGCCGCAAGCTCCCCATTGGCCCCACCGAATTGTTCAAGCAGCATATTTCCGAATCGTGGATCTGGCGTACCTACCCTGACGGTATACATTAATTTTTTGATGTGATGATACATAGCTATTTAGGTTAAAGGAAGTAAAAAATATGATTAATTATTGAATGTAATTACGCACTGGTTACCTATATAGTTATATATATTCTGAAATATTTAATAAGTATCTGTTTGTATAGGTTACCTTATTTAAAAATAAGTTAACCTGTATACCTGATGATATTCCTGAAAATTAATTCTATTTTTGCCGGCAAAACAATATACTCGTATGGCAGGAAACAAAACATTTACCATGATCAAGCCGGATGCAGTAGCAGACGGACATACCGGAGCAATTATTAAAATGATTGAGGAAGCTGGCTTCCGGATCGTTGCATTGAAAAAAACAGTACTTACTCCAGAAAGAGCCGGACAGTTTTATGAAGTGCACAAAGAGAGAGGTTTTTACAATGACCTATGCAAATATATGTCGTCTGGTGCCATTGTTCCAATGATTCTGGAAAAAGACAATGCTGTAGCTGATTTCCGTAAACTGATCGGTGCTACCAATCCGGCCAATGCAGATGAAGGTACGATCCGTAAATTATTCGCAAAATCTATCGAAGCCAATGCCATTCATGGTTCGGATTCTGATGAAAATGCCGAGATAGAAGGCAACTTTTTCTTTGCCAGAACGGAGAAATTCTAATTCGGTTGTTGGTTGATCGTTGATAGCAGATATAAAAAGGGCAGAATTTCTGCCCTTTCTTGTTTTCAATAGTTCGCATATGCTTTATTGCAAATTAACACCCAAGCGGATCGCTTCTTCTACGGGTGTATACTTACCTGATTTTCCTTCGATTTGCAGATCCTCTTTTAATATTAATGGAGGCTGGGCTAAAAACCTAGGCTCATTGCCATGATGTGGCTGGGCTCCATGTACCAGAAAAGGATGGCATAAGTATACAGTACCTGCTTTGCCGGTAGCCAGAATTTCCTGTCTCTCTGTCAATTCTGCGAGTTTTCCAGCCAGTTCCATAAAAGGGAGTCCGGTTTCACCTGCTGGTTGTAATACTTTAGCAACATCCAGGTGAGATCCTACACGAATTCTGGTAGGCGCATCATTTTCTGAAACATTAGAAAAGAGAAACAGCATCAGCAATGCCCTGCCTTTTGACTGCACATTAACCCGCCATTCAAAGTAATTGGTAGGTTCAGAACCCGGAAAGCTTGCATCTACATGCCAGCCAGTGTCGCCTGGATCGTTGGGAGAAGGGAAGCGAACTGGAAATATACCCATACTTTTGCAGGGTATCCACTTACCTGGACCCACCAGTTGGTCGAAGGCAGCATGTAAAATAGGTGTACAGGCAGCTTGGATGAAAGGTTCCTGCGAATACATTCCCAGCCGGATCACAGGTTTAGTCCAGGTAGTAGGATCAGTGGGATCGCAACCTAAATCTTTCCAGAGAATACTTCTTACTTGTGCGGCTATTTCTTCGGAGAAGGCCTGATCTATGCGGACAAAACCCTCATGAATAAATTGATCTATTTGTTGTTGATTTAATACTTCTTCCATAATTATTTTTTCAAGTGAATTCATTGAAAAATCTATTGTCTTTCTCAGCTTAAATCAGAGCTTATAAACAAATAATCAGTACAAAATGATTGGTAGAGGATCACTTGTAAAGGAATCAATAAGCTAACGTTCAGACAATAATAAAATAAGCCTTAAAGTAAGGCAGTTGTCGGAGCGACAATTGGAAGGAAATTAAATCATTGGAGCCATTCTCATGGGCTAAATATCAGTTAAACAATTTTAGTTTGCAAGAAAACTAAAATTATGTTCCAATAGAGCGGTCGAGGTGAGTGTAGCCGCCGTCTACATAAATATGTTGTCCGGTAATGTGGGAAGCCCGGCTGGAAGCTAAGAAAACAACTGCATCTGCAATTTCTTCGGAAGTAGTGAACCGTTTGCCCAATGGAATACGCCTGGTGATTTCGTCCAGTTTTTCCTGCGGGTTGGGAAAGGTTTTGATCCAGGAATCATAGAGGGGAGTCCATACTTCGGCTGGAATGACTTCATTTACCCGTATTCCTTCGGACAATAAACTTACTGCCCATTCTCGGGTAAGTGCCTGAATCCCACCTTTAGAAGCAGCATATCCTGAGGTGCCTCCCTGGCCAGTATTGGCGACTTTTGAACCTATATTAATAATACAGCCTTTAGAAGCCGCCAGTGCCGGTTTGGCATAATGGGCCATCGTAAAATAATGAACCAGGTTTTTTTGCAGAGATTTTACAAACTCCGACGGCAATTGATCCAGGCTTACTCCATCGTTAATGCCTGCATTGTTGACGAGGCAATCTATGCGATTGAAAGTTTGTAGGGTTTGTTCGATAGCTTGTTTGCATTCTGCTTCGATAGTGAGTTCTGCTTTCACAAATAAAGTTTTTGCGCCTTGCTGCTGTAAATCCTGTAATAGCTTTTCTGCTTTCGATGGATCACGGCCTATAATTACCGGAATAGCACCCTCCTGGGCAAATGTTCTGACAATTGCTTCGCCAATTCCGCTGGCACCTCCCGTAACGAGCACTACTTTTCCTGCAAGCTGTAAATCCATATTGGTTTGTAAATGATAAAATGCGTGCGTATAGAATTATTTCTTAAGTAGCCAGACAGCCATTTCTCCAGGGCCTCTATGTGACCAGGCATAATAGGGGATGGCCATAAAGCCTCTTTGGTTAGCAGTTTTTCCGTGGATAACAGTAATTCCGTTAATCAGGGAAGATTTCTTTTCAATACTGAATGCTGTATTGGAAGATATAGCAATGTTACTTACTTTTCCACCATTGTCTACACCTTCTACACAATATACCAATGGACCTTTTTCCAAGGCAACTTTCCCTTTGTTTTCATTTACCTGATCACTGCAAACCACTTGTCTGACTGGCATGGACATATCTAGTTCTACTTTGTCTCCCGGTTTCCAGTTTTGTTGCAATACCAGATAGCCTTCTTTCACAGTAGTTGCCATTTTTTTTCCATTCACCAGAAGCATTACAGTTGGCTTTTGTTTGTCGGTATAAGTGTACAATTCTCCGGGAACCGGCTTGTTTTGTGCCCATCCAGGAATGCGGACGTAAAGCGGAAATGCGCCTGTTTTCTCTGGCTTTAGCGTAAGCGTTACTTTGCCATCCCATGGATAATTGGTTTGCTGCGTAATTTGAATAGACTGGCTGGCGTTTTTAACGGTTCCTGTTCCGGCTACGAACAAATTCACAAAAACCTGTTCACCTTTGGTCGCATACATATATCCAGGCAGAGATGGCAGAAAACGGGCTACATTCGAAGGACAGCAAGAAGTGCCAAACCAGGGACTTCTGGTAACCTGTCCATGGTTGAATTTGGATTTGCCATCGGAAGCCAAGGGATTTGGATAGAAGAATAAGTTGCCTTCCTGCGATACACCAGATAAAAATCCATTGTACAGGGTACGTTCAAAAATATCCATATAATCTGCTTTTCCACTTAGCAGAAAAAGCCGGTAATTCCACAGCATACTGGCCACAGCCGCACAGGTTTCGTTATAGGCGGTGAGGTTGGGCAAATCATAAGCCGGACCAAAACCCTCTACGCCAGCTGCAGCCCCCAGGCCACCAGTCAGATACAGTTTTTTATTAATAGTATAGTCCCAAAGTTTTTCGATGGCATTCGCATACGCTTTTTCACCAGTGAGTGCAGCTACATCTGCCATACCGGAATATAAATATCCGGCCCGTACCACATGCCCGACTGGTTCTGTTTGCTCAATTACCGGAATATGATCCTGGTAATAGGCACTATCCACTGGGTTAGCCCAGTCTGCAATAAATTGTTTGCGGTGTTCATGCCTTCCTCTCTGATCAACAAAGAATTTTGCAAGGTTGAAATATTCTTTCTTATTAGTGACCCGGTATAGTTTTACTAAAGCCAGTTCTGTTTCTTCATGTCCTGGTACGGCATAGCGTTTGCCCTCCCCAAATGTGTTTACCAGTAAATCTGCGCTTTTGGTCGCTACATTGAGCAAATTCTTTTTGCCAGTGGCTAAATAATGGGCTACAGCCGCTTCATATAAATGCCCCAGATTGTAGAGTTCATGGCTATCCTGTAAATTAATCCAGCGTTCTTTGCCTGCCCGGTCATCTAACTTACTTTCCGGATTCCGCTGGTGAATGGTGCGGATGGTATACAGATAGCCGTCTGGTTCCTGGGCGGCTGCAATTTTGGCAATCAACTCATCTAAATACGCATCTAATTTTGTATCTGGTTGTACCGCAAGGGAGTAAGCCGCACCTTCAATCACCTTAAACACATCCGAATCGTCGTAAGCAATGCCTTTGAACTTACCTGGCTTTAATCCGCCTGCTACCTCAAAATTATTGATCCTGCCGGTTTCTTCACATTTCTGAAAAGCAAATGGAATAGTTACTTTCCGGTTGGTATCCAGCCTCGGCGACCAGAAAGCTGATTGCAAATGCACCTGTGTAAAATCTACCGGACGAATGGGATAATCCTGGGCTTTAGTCTGGGTAATGGCTATAAGAGCTATATACAGGAGGGTAAATTTTTTAGGTAGCAGGCGCATAACGCAATAAAGTTGAAGATTTCAGACTTAATAATAAAAATTCTGATACTCACAGCGGATATCCTGCGATGATACCAAACATATCTGTTTTCTTCAATAAATTCCTCTATTATTTATGCAAATGAACATTTAATTTTCTCCCAGCACTTTATAACGCTTATATGGCTTGATCTTCTTAAGTTTAAACTCATCAATGGCATTTACCTGAATGTGTTGCATGGCTTCTTCCACAGAATCGGTAAATAATAATAGATTCAGGTCGTTTTTGTCTATCATGCCGGAGTGAGCCATATCATTGAGCAGGTCGAGTAAGTTGCGCCAGTATTCAGTGCCCATTACCACTACCGGAAAATCCAGGGCTTTTTTGGTCTGGATTAATGTAAGTGCTTCAAACAGCTCGTCCATTGTGCCCATACCACCAGGCATAATTATAAAAGCATAGGAATATTTAAACATCAGCACTTTACGCACAAAAAAGTATTTGCATAGAAACCATTTATCCAGATATGGATTGGGCTGTTGTTCTTTAGCAAGCAAAATATTACAACCTACTGAACGGCCACCAGCTTCTCTGGCTCCTCTGTTCGCAGCTTCCATAATACCTGGTCCGCCTCCAGTCATAATAGTAAAACCCAGCCGGCTCAATCCGGCACCTACTTTCCTGGTGAGTTCATAAAAAGGAGAATCGGGTAATACCCTGGCAGAGCCAAATACAGATACGCAAGGGCCTACAAAATGAAATACCCGGAAGCCTCTGATAAATTCTTTGACTACTTCCCATATAAAAAATAATTCTCTCCGCCTGGATTTGGGGCCTTCCAGAAAATACCTTTCTTCTTTAGCTGCCTGTGGTTGTGGAGGGGATGTTTTTGCCTGTGCCATGTATAAACTTTTAATAAGTACTATAAAAACGATAAAAATAGATGAAGGGCTAACTAATCCCGGCTATAATCCTCCAAATTCTTCCTGCAATATCCGGATTGCAGTTTATAAGTAAATTAAAAACTGTAAAAGTTTTCATACTGCCTGATATTGTGTAACTTTTTGACATTTGTAGCCAACCAACCTTTATCACATATGAAAAGATATCTTACTCTATTGTTACGGACAACAACTGTGGTTGCGAATGGTTTTGTCTTGTTGTTATGTATAGGAATGATCCATGTTCTGGCTGCCCAGGCTCAACCGGAGAAAGTAAGGATTATTATGATAGGCGCTCATCCGGATGACTGCGACATGAAGGGTGGGGGAACCGCTATTCTTTTTGCCTCAATGGGGTATGCTGTAAAATTTGTATCAGTTACCAATGGGGATGCAGGTCATCAGGCAGATAAGGGAGCTTCACTGGCTAAACGCAGGCTAGCCGAAGCCCAGGAAGCCGGAAAACGGTTTGGTGTTACCTATGATGTATTAGATAACCACGATGGCGAGCTGATGCCAGATTTAAAAGTGCGTTTACAGATTATCAGAAAAATCCGGGAGTGGAATGCGGATGTAGTAATTGCCCCCCGTCCCAACGACTATCACCCGGATCACCGGTACACTGGGATTCTGGTACAGGATGCTTCTTATATGGTGGCAGTTCCTAATGTAGCACCAGATACACCTCCTTTGAAAAAAAATCCGGTATTTCTCTATTACCAGGATGGATTTCAGCGGCCAAATCCTTTCCGGCCGGATATTGCAGTCGATATAAGCAGCGTATTTACTCAGAAAATACATGCCATGGACGCACATGTGTCTCAAATGTATGAATGGCTTCCTTGGATTGGACAGCATCTGGATCAGGTACCAAAAAATAAAGCAGACCGTGAAAAATGGCTGGCCCAGACCAGAGCTGTTCCCATTACACCAGAAGTAAGGCAATCGCTGGAAAAATGGTATGGCTCCGGTAAAGCTGCCCAGGTTCAACATGCCGAAGCTTTCGAAATTTGTGAATATGGTGCCCGGCCAACGGATGAGGATATCCGAAGAATGTTTCCGATGTTATCAGCAAAGTAGCTCTAGTATTTTTGGTTGAAAGTTGTTGGTGTAAATCAACAATATTTCTCTAAGACATGTCAGTTTAAATCTAAACCAATAACATTAGCGCACATTATAAATGAATAATGGGAATTGTTAAAAAACTATCGTTTGTATCTTTATTGTTTATAAGTTTTAACGGAAAAGCTCAAAACCTGAGTGAAAAGGAATACATAGTATTAATAGTAAACATTGAGAGAAAAGACCCTTTACACCCAGGAGAGATTTATTATTGGATTGCAGCATCTGATACCTTGAATGAAGAATATGAATTTAATTTCTCGCCCCTTTTTTTACGATTGTTTTATCCAAGTAGTTCTTATGATGACTGTTGCGAAGGAAGAGATGCCAGATTTTATACTTTAACTGATGAATCAAAATTCGAATTCACTGATGAATTTAATAATAAACAAGAAAATTTAAGGAAATTTCTTAAGAAGAATAGTAAGCTTATTCAGGTTATAAAGAAGAAAAATGGATTTAGTAAGTTGTTAAATGAAAAAGTAACTATTTCGGCAACAGCAATCAAAACAAGCCTGTGTAGTTGTAAAATCATTGAAGAAAAGCATTTCGAATCTGTGTTTTTACCAACTACCGAATTTAGTTTAAATAATGACTTTTGGAATTCTGATAAGGCTTACCACATTAAACATAAAGATTATACAGGATTCAGCCCATATTATTAACTACTTGTACTAACCCTAACGCCTGCATAACTGTTTATAAAGATTCAAACTCAAATTAAAAATATCTAGGTATAAATGGTGAATTATCTCCTTCGAATAATTCACTATCTAGTATAACTTGAAAAATATTTAACTACTCAAATACAATAGTGCCGTATTTCTGGTACTCATGGAAACTGCCGCTGGTGGGTTGCCATTGCCAGGTGGTATATTTCTTATCGTCGTAATCGATGCGGTAAAAATTAGCCCGCCACTTAGTCTGGCTTTTGGGCGGAACATTGTTGAGTGGTGAGAGCAGTGTATAAGGAATAAAGAACTCTGCCATCCAGCTTTTCACTGTTGCATTACTTTCCTTTTTACCGCCTTGCACACTGGTTTGATGCTGAGTTTTCCGGTCGCCTTCGTATTTCCAGGGCCGCCATCCAAAAAAATTTCTACCATTGTTGGGCACTATAATCGGGAGTTCATAATTAAGCGGCGACACTTCATATTCAAAATAAATAGGATGTTTTTCGTCTGTCCATAAGAATACTTCTACTACATCCTCATTATACAAATCACCAAAATCTTCCGTAATGGTAGAAGTCAGCTTAGTGTCTTCACAGAGAAATAGAAAATACATTCCTTTTTCTGAGTACAATATTTTTATTCTGGTTGCATGAGGGTTATCCAGATTTTGTCTGACCGGAATAGTTACCCAGTCGGTTTGTTGCCAGTTTGAAGCTGTTCCATCGCCTGTAATCGTAAAATCTGAAGTCTTCTTAATTGTTAATGGATCGGCGGGATGTACCGGAGGCGTGTTTTCGTGTATACTCATGGTTAGTATTCCGCAAAGAATAAAAGTAAAGACATGTATCAAGGTTGACTGCTTTAAATACCTTGCAAAATATCCGTCAATTTTTTTATTTACACAAGCCTAATTTTTGTTAAGTCAGTATATGTTGAAACTTTTTATCTGGGTTATATATCTGTAGAAGCATTTTCTGTTGCATAGGTGTCTGTAATATTAGTGTTCCACCGGCTCATGATACAAAATCCGCAAACAAATAAGAATAACACAAATGCTGACAGTGTGTAGGTCTGCTTGAATACTTCCGGTAAGTTTACCAGCAAGAGTATATCCATTACTAACAAACCTCCGACAATTGCACTATTCAGCTTGATCTGTTTTTTATACTGAGGCAGTTTTTCTTTGCTTTTATTCCGGAAAAAAAAGTCCATTACTAATTTATTGCCCGCATACGATTTAAGTAATAAGGGAATCAGAAAGATAATTCCTATAGACACAAAGCGGAAGCCTGAGATAAAATTCAGGATAACTAATATAAATAAGGCATAGTATAATGCCCACAAATAGGGCCTCCCGGCATACATTAATTCTTTATTCATGGCTTTAGCATTGATTTTATTTTTTTAGTATCAGTTTTATAGTTTAGTTACTTATTTCAGGCAAAAAAGAAAGGTCAACCCGGTATCTTTTATAATTGTTAGGATCTACCCATACTGGCACCTTCTGATTCGAAATATATTCGGAAGGGTCGTACCAGATCGAGGCGCTCTTGAATACATGTACTTGCTGCGTATGTGGATTGAGCCATTGAGAATATACCACAAATGGAGAGCGGCCATTCACCCTAACATTCGTATTTTTAGCTACTGATTGCAATTGAGTCTCGATTTTCCGGCCATTATTCAGCAGCCATGCGTCTTTTTTTCTTGTTCTGCTGGCTGCAAACAAATTGGCCAGACCGATTGTGCTGAATATCATGCCCAGAAAACCAGTAATCAGGGCAGCCAGCCATTGTGAAAAGAAACCTTTGATTTCTGCTTGCGAAGGTTTTCCTGGCTCATATAATACTTCTACCGTTTCTCCTACTTCATAGGCTGGCGGACTTGAACTATAGCTGGAACTAAAAATTGTTTTTTTACCGGTTTGATCTGTAAATTCAACGATGGGATAATACGTTGAACTGCCTTTAGAACTTCTGCTTTCACCCAATTGTGTTACTATACCTGAAGAACTAATTGCTTTATTGAGGAATTGTTGCTCATTATAATAACTAATTACACAAACCGTCAGCAAAACCAGGCCTACCAGAGTGAAAATAGAGCCGAAAACTTGTGTAAAATTGAATGATCTGTTTCTCATAGTGTGTGTTAATTGTTTTTTTTGCAAATCGTAACCGAAAATATGGCAACAAAATGGTTGGATGGGAAAATAAATGGATAATCAGTCCGTAAAGTGTATGGAGCTGTTTCCTTATTGCTAACACATTCAGCAAAAGGAATTTATATATGCTTTTACAGCAATAGGAAATCTGGTGATTTTACTAATTGAGTTAACCCCGGAGCTTTATTCGGAGGCATTGCTAGATTCAACAGGTTTAAATGGAGAAATGTAGGAACCTGGCTGCTCTGTTGCTTCAATCATGGCTTTGGCCAGTTGATTATACCATGTTTCCCAGGCTACTCGGGTTTCGTCCGTCCAGCGGTTGCCTAAGCCTTGCTCCAGCATCCATACCAGGGCTTTTCCTACCACCGCATAATGTTCGGGCCTGGTTCCGTATCCTACATGCCGTTGGGCCAGAGCATGTATTTCAGGCATAATATCATCCATTTTCTGGAGTTTGGTGATCATTACAGTAACCATAGCGATTAGCTTTTTCGCCTGGAATACCAGGTCATTTTTAAACATGGGTCTTAGCTCCGGATGAAGTTCGAATAGTTTGTTATAAAAAAGCTCTCCTGCCTCTTCTGAGCGGATAATAACAAAACTCCATGAATGTTTGACCAGTAATATCTGTCTGTCGGTCATAGTGGTAAATTCTTAAGAAATTAAATTATTTTCAATGGATTGTAGCAGCCGATATGAATTATGGAAGCAAAGTAAGGGGATAGGAAAAAGGCTTGCAATAATATAGTGTATACAAGTCGTGGACATGGACTTAAAACCAGGTAAACAAAAGGTAAACAAAGCCTGAATACAGTCAAAAAATGAAAATACAGGGAGAAACTTCAATTGGGGGTATGTTTACTTATAAAACTATAACGCTCTAGACAACAAAATCCGGCAATGTACATTGCCGGATTCCGCTACGATCATTTAGAGTATGTAGGTTAGTTCGATACAGCTTATTTCCAGTGCAGCTTAATTACATCGAGCATTTCCTGTCCGATATGTCCGGAAGCAATTACCCTACCGCTAAAAATATAATCTTCTCCCCCTGCAAAATCAGTTACTTTACCTCCTGCCTCCTGCACCAGAAGGATACCACCGGCTACATCCCAGGCATTGAGATTAAATTCATAAAATGATTCAAAACGCCCACAAGCCACATAGGCCAAATCGGTAGCTGCTGAGCCTAGTCGGCGTACGCCATGCGAGCGGTGCATAAACTCTTTGAGAATAGAGATATAGGTCTCCATTTTGCCAGAGGTGTCATAGGGAAAGCCGGTAGCAATCAGGCTATCAGCTAATTTGGTAGCTGGCGATACTTTAATTGGTTTACCGTTACAGAAAGCACCGCCCCCTTTCCAGGCATAAAAACATTCGTCCAGATTTAATTCATGTACAACCCCTACCAGCAGTTCGCCTTTGTGTAACAAACCAATGCTGATGGCAAACGGAGGAAGTTTGTGTATAAAATTGGTGGTGCCATCCAGCGGATCAATAATCCAGTTAGTGGTTTCGGAACGGAATTCAGAAGTACCTTCCTCTCCTATAAAGCCGGCTTCGGGCAATATTCCTGATAAGCCTTTGATAATTGCTTTTTCAGCTTCTTTGTCAACATACGAAACCAGATTATTGGTACCTTTATATTCCAATTTCGACATGTCGAATGCAGCCGCTTCTTGTAAGATAAACGTGCCAACTTGTTTGGTCAGAGCAGTAACTTGTTTGCAAATGGCTTCTAAATTCACAGGAGGAATGTTTTAGTTAAGTGATGATTAGATTGATTATATACTTGTATGATGAAGCTGGCCTTAAGAGCCAACAGATTATGCAAATATTTATATACGGAAAGCGTTGCAAAATAAGGGAATAAAATATGTTATGAAAATAGGCCGCTCGTAAATATTCTGTTTGACTTAGCGTTGAAATTATCAATTTTGCGGAAATTTGATTTAACAGAAAAGCCGCTCTTTTCGTTTAACTTATATTGATTAGATAAAAGTCCACAATCCAACACATGAATGTATCAGTGAGTATTAAGAAAAACATAATTTATTTATATGCTTGTGCGCTTCTTTTTGTCCTGCCTGCCTGTGATAAAGATGGCAGTATCAATGTTTTTAGCGTAGAACAAGACGTAGAACTGGGAAAGCAGGTAAGTACTGAAATTGAAGCTAATCCAGCCGGATATCCTTTACTTCCCGAAACCGGCAGAAATGGACAAAATGAAAAAGCTTACCAGTATATACGAGCCATTACTTCTAAAATTTTAAATTCAGGCCAGGTAGCGTATAAAGAAGAATTTGCCTGGCAAGTAAAAATTGTTCAGGATGATAAAGTATTAAATGCCTTTTGTACACCTGGCGGATATATTTATGTGTATACCGGGCTTATTAAATACTTAGATGCCGAAGACCAGCTGGCTGGGGTAATGGGCCATGAGATTGCCCATGCCGATAAGCGCCATACCACTGATAATCTCACCAAACAATACGGGATTCAATTGTTGCTGGATGTTGTGCTGGGGAGCAACCAGAATGTAGCCACTGAAATTGCGAAAGGTCTGGCTAATTTAAGTTATAGCCGGGCTGCCGAACGGGAAGCGGACGATGCCTCTGTCGTATACTTGTGTCCGACGGGATACAAATCGGATGGGGCAGCTGGTTTTTTTGAGAAAATACAGAATGAAGGCGAGGGTGCTCCGGTACCTGAGTTTTTAAGTACACACCCCAATCCTGATAACCGCATTGAATCCATCAAACAGAAAGCCCAGGAAGAAGGCTGTAATACTAGTCCTTTAGCCAATACGCAATACCAGACATTTAAAGGTTATTTGCCTTAATCAAGCTCTGGCAGTTATATAAGCGTACACTTGATAAGCTGTTATTTTTAACAATAGATTCGTAACTAGCAGGAAATTTTAACCTTGCAATTATTGTTATGAAAAAGTCAGAAATTATATTCAATATAGAATTAGATAATAAAAATATTCCTGAAAAAATATTCTGGGATGCTACCGATAATCCGAATGAAGGCCTGGAGGAAACCAAAGCTATCTCCATTGCCTTGTGGGACCATTTTCACCAGAATACCCTGAAAATCGACCTGTGGACCAAGGAAATGCCAATCGGTGAGATGAAACGTTTTTATATAGAAACCATTAGCGGAATGGCTGATGCGTTGCGTACAGCTACTGGCGACGAAAAAATGGCTGGAGCCATTGATGATCTGTGCCGGACACTTTCAAAAAACCTGGAAGAAGAGTTGAAGAAAGAAAATAGCTAATACAGGGTATCTATATAGGTATAGACTGCTTAATCTGTTCATCAACAAAAAAGCCTGCGTAGTGATACCAGGCTTTTTTGTTGATTGTATTTTTAATGTTTAATAGTTTTTTTTGGTGCAGAAGAAGGTTTTTCAGAGGATTGTTCAGGGTCTTCTTTTGGTTTGGCTGGAAATACCAGAGATGCCAATACACTAATTAATAGAATGCCAATAATAATATAGAGAGAATATTGTGTCTTGAAGCCAATTTCCTTCAGGTAAGAATGTGCCAGCATTTTAGTTCCGATAAACATCAGTAAAACAGCCAGCCCGACTTTCAGGTAGTGGAACAAATGCATAACATTGGCCAGGAAAAAGAACATGGAACGCAGACCCATAATGGCGAATATGTTCGAGAAAAATACAACATATGGGTCAGTAGTAACGGCGAAAACGGCAGGAACGGAGTCAACAGCAAAAATAAGGTCGGTAAATTCGATAATGAGTACCACTACAAACAGGGGAGTCAGCATGAGTTTTCCGCGTTTCCGCACAAAAAACCTGTCGTTCACATATCTGGGAACCACAGCAAAATACCTGGACGCAAACTTTACTACCGGATGTTCCTGTGGTTCTATTTTGTCTTCTTTATTGCGGTTGAGGTACATCTGAACACCTGTAAAAACCAAAAATGCCCCAAACAGGTACAGTACCCATCCGGCTTTCAAAATCAGGGAGGAGGCAGCAAATATGAAAAGGAAGCGCATGATCAACGCACCCAAAATGCCCCAGAATAATACTTTTTTATAGTACTTCTCCCGTACACCGAAAGAGGTAAAAATCATGATGATGACAAAGATATTATCTACTGATAAGGCATATTCTACCAGATAACCAGTAATAAACTCGAGTGCCATGTTGCTGCGGTAGCTTTCCAGGCTTCTTTCAAAGTCATCCGGATATAGGGTAATCTCCTCCGCATACCGTTGCTGTATTACTTTCAGGTCATCAAAATTCTCAACGCCATGAATCAAGTCACCATGCGTTCGAATGATGAAGTAAAAAATAAGGGCAAAAGTTATCCATACGGCACTCCAGATTCCTGCTTCTTTAAAGGAAACAATATGATTTTTCCTGCTGAAAACACCCAGGTCCAGCAGGAGCATTCCCAGAATAAATGCCAAAAAAGCACTAAAAAAGATAATTTCGTTAGAGATCATTACCCAGCTACGTGTATGAGAGTATATTCCTTCCCTGCATGAGAAGTAATATCATATGACAAAGTAAAAGATAATTTTTCAAATCCTATGCGTATATAAGAAACTCTGCCTGGCTTTTATAAGATATATTTCAGAATATTTTTTTGTAGCCTGTAATGGTATGCACTGGCATAATAGGATTTTGGTTGTAAAAAGGTTCTAGTTTATTTAGTTTTGCCCTATGTATAACGGAAAGAAAGTAGTAATTGTATTACCTGCCTATAATGCAGCCCTCACTTTAGAACAAACCTACCGCGAAATTCCCTTCGATATTGTAGATGAAGTCGTACTGGTAGATGATGCCAGCCGGGATAATACAATGGAAGTAGGCCGAAGAATAGGTATTGTTCACCGGATACGGCACGAGAAAAACACAGGTTATGGAGGAAACCAGAAAACGTGCTACAAAAAAGCTATGGAACTTGGTGCTGATATTGTGGTGATGCTGCATCCGGATTATCAGTATACACCCAAACTGATTACGGCTATGGTATCCATTATTGGCCAGGAATTGTATCCGGTAGTGTTTGGCTCGCGCATTCTGGGAAAAGGCGCCTTAAAAGGAGGGATGCCTTTGTATAAATATATCTCCAACCGCTTTCTTACTTTCGCCCAAAATACGCTGATGAATCAGAAATTATCTGAATACCATACTGGCTACCGGGCTTTTTCTGCAGAAGTACTACAATGTATCGATCTGAGCCACAATTCCGATGACTTTATTTTCGATAATGAAATGATTGCGCAGATCTTCTATAAAGGCTTTCAGATTGCAGAAGTTACCTGTCCTACCAAATATTTTGAAGAGGCTTCTTCCATTAATTTTTCCAGAAGTGTTACCTATGGCGTAGGTGTGCTGAAAGTATCGTTATTTTATATGCTTACCAAATTAGGCATTATGCGTTGGAAACCACTTATTTCTTAGCTTTCCGGCGGTAAAAAACAAAGCCATTTTCGCTACCCAGTTTTTCCAGACCTTCCATCGTTTCCAGTTCTTTTTTCCGGTCTACTTTCGTAACAAAGTAGACATCTTTATCTATATCGCCACGGAGCAGCCAATCATAATCATAACTTTTAGGATTGGTTACCGGAGGTTTTCGGCTATAGAATAACTGCGCATAACTCTTATATCCATCTGTAATTACATATACATCTTTTCCTTGTAAACTTTCAAAAAAACGTATGGCTGCTCCCTGGGAATAAAGCTCTATCCTGCCTATAAAAAAGATCAGGGTAAGCATTACAAACATGGCTGTTCCGATATACAGGGTTCCAAATCCCTGGTCATATTTTTTTTGTAAGAGCCATTTGATACTTAAACCCAATACCAGAAAAAGAAATAATCCGGCAATCGATTCAAATCCTGTCCAGTTTACATGGGCAGCCAGATTGGCCTTTGCAAAAGGATCCTTGCTAAATAAAGGAGCTAATAGCTCAACCTTCATTCCCACAAAAGGGAGTACAAGAGTTGCTAAACAAAATAATCCTCCAATGGCAATCAGGCTATATTTCATCCAGTTGGTAAAAGCAATTTTCCGCTCGGTAATCTGGTACATGGTGAGTGCTGCCAGGTAGGTAAGCGGGAAATAACACATAGAGGAGTAATGGACAATTTTGGATTTTACAATGGTAAACAAAATCAGCACCACCCAGAAGAGAATGATCATCCATATTCTAAAATCCCGCTGGTATATGTACGGTTGGTCTTGCTTGCCAAATGCCCGGATGCAGAAAATGGATGCCGGAAAACAACCAATCAGCAACACTACAAAATGGTATCCCGGAAAACCTGCATGGCCAGCATCAGGCGTACTAAACAAACGGTACTGGTATGTAAAAAACTCATTAATAAAAAAAGGACCGTGAACAGCAGTTTCTACCCCATACCAAATAAGGGTGACAAGGGTAGCCGAAACTGTGAACAACAGGAAATGTAGTATATTTATATAGAACCGGAATTTCTGCAGAATCCAGTAAATAAATAAAGTCAGGCATACAATAATATAAGCTGCCGGGCCTTTTGTCAGAATAGCTAAGCCCAGAATGATACCACCACTGATCAGGTATAAATAGGCATTTTTAGGCAGAAAAATATTGGAATAGCTGTCTTTCTTCCAGTAAAAAAGAATAAGCAGGTAAATCGCCAGAAAGATGAATAGATTAAAAAACGGATCGATGATACCAGACTTAAAATACAAGTGCGGTAATATAGACCCTCCATAAGCGCCAGCCCAGAATAGTCCGAATTTTTTATCGTAGAGCTTATTCCCAATTAAAAATAGCACAATAAGGGTAAGAATGCCGCAAACAGCATTGGGAAACCTCGCTGCATATTCACCCACACCAAATATTTTCATGGAAAAGGCTTGCATCCATATGAATAGAGGGGGTTTTTCCCAGAAAGGTTCATAGTTTATATATATCCGCAGATAATCTTTCAGTATGATCATTTCCCGGGCACATTCCGCAAAATTAATCTCATCCCAGTCGAATAAATGTACGCCACCCAGAAAAGGCAGAAAAAACAAAGCTGCCAGCAGGCCAATAATGATCGAATATATAACTTTAGGCGACAAAACAGGGTTAAGGGTTTCAGTGAAAAATAAGCGCTATTCAAAGGTGTTACGCTATTTATATCATAAAAATAAGCCCAGGCAGATTCATAGGCCCAACAAATACAGCCAATTAACCTTTCCTATTATTCTACAGGCATCTACCGGCTAACTTCTGTCAACTGCTTTGTGTTACGTATATTTCTTTCTGTTCAGCAGAATCAGCATACGGCTCACAAAATCATCATTGATACCAAAGGTACTTTTTATAAATGTATATCCGGCAATCAGTTTTTTATCTAAATAAATCAACGCAGATTTAGCGCCATCCTGTGGCCGGGCTTGATAATTGGTAGGCCGCAGCTTCGGCGTAATCTTTTCCTCTGTAAAATAATATAAGGCGATCGACTTGCGCATTATATCTTCCGGACACTCAATCGCATCAGGCAAGCGGTGGTAGGAATCTTCGTCTGTATTAAAAATAACACAGCGGTTAAATACAGTGCTGATTTTCTGCTGGTGTCCTTTCATTTGCCGGTCCCATAATTCCAGGTCTCCTTTATAATCTGGTTTCCAGTCTTTATTTAGATAGATAAGCAAATTCACCCGGCGGCGCCAGTTTCGTTTATGCGGATGTACAGTAAAATCAGCATGAACATTCAAAAACCCACCTCTTTTCGACTGATGCAGACCTCCTCCTTCCAGCATATCATCGGGCACAAGGTTTTTTATGCCGGTAAGTTTGCTTATAAACTCTAAAAATGGTGATGAATTCAGTTCCTGAATAAGCTGCTTAATGAAGAGGGGAAGCATATCCATTTTATTAAGTCCATGCTTTTTCTCATTTACCTGTACATAATGAATCCAGCCAGCATCTTTCACGGCCGGAAATTCACTGAGCGCTTTCTCAGCCGCCCATTCTTCCAGAAAATTATTTAATACAATATGTGGATAAGGCTGTGCCTGCCTGTATCTGGGGTTATTTTCAGCCAGAGAAGCATTCCATGTCTGGAAATCAAAGATGGTTTCTTTGTCTTTCAGGATAGTGTTCACAGGTGTTCGTTTTAAGCTGCAAAAGTAAATGTAATTCGACAGACTGCATAAAATTTATCTTTTAATAACACGAAAAAATCAATTTTATTGCTGTGACATTGCCTTGCGCTTACAAACAGATGGTAGTATGTTAATAAAAAAGTAGGCTGGAAAGGATATTTTATTTAGCCGCCTGCTTTTTTCTTTCGTCTATATAATCCAGAAAACCTTTGGATTGCCATGGAAAGTCGCGTTTATTAAAATATATAGTAAGCCAGTAGTAGACAAGCAGTGTCGTACCAACTCCTATCAACGAACCGGCATATACATCTGCGAAAAAATGCTGTGATAAATAGATTCTCGAATAAGCAGCCAGTAAGGCTAATACAAACCACAAATAGCCCATTTGTTTATTTTTAAGCAATATGCTCAATAAGCAAAAAACTGAAAATGCCGTGGTGGCATGTCCGGATGGGAAACTGTTAAAAGAATGAACGGTCAGGCCTTCAATCGTGTGAAGGGAGATATTTTTGTGTTCAAAAAATGCTTTAGGGCGTAATTCATCCAAAAAAACAAGCTTTTTTAGTAATTGAGAAAATAATGAACTGCTGATAAAACAGCCTAAGGCAATCAAGGCTTTTCTAAGGCTAAATGCAGCCAGAAAAAGGATAACCCCTACATAAAAAACTCCATCTCCGATGTGTGTCAGGTACTGGAAGAAATAATCAGCCGCTGTATGGTAATTGCCATTGATGTATAAAAAAATCTCCTCCTTTGAATAAAGTAACTGAAGGATAGCTCCAATTAATAGAAAAAACAGGTAAGGCAGAAAAAAGGCAGTATTGCGCTGAAACAACTTAATCATGGCACGCTGGTAGTCTGCCTGCAAGTTATTTTAATTTTTTCTGATTCAGAAGATGAGTGTCTTTCTTCCTATAGACAGCATAGGAAAAAACTGAACTTTTCAATCAGTCTACGTACGATATAAATGGGGTTGCAGATGAAGTATGCGTTTAGTAAGCAATATGATTATTTCTATATCCATAATTGCCCGCTGATTTACTTTGGTTACGTTCATCTATAACCTGAATAAATTCAAGCAATGTTTTTATAAATATTTTGGCGGCATGAATATGCTCAAAATAGCTCAACTGATGCTTACTGGACGAATTGATATTTTCTTAACTGTTTACCAAATAAAGCTTTATGGAGAGCAATAAATAGATGGTTCCTTCTTTCTCATTAGAAAAAGATAATTTTTTATAGATAAAATTATTGAATATCTATGTTTATTTATCAAAAATTCATATAATTGACTTAATTTTTTAAAATCTTTTAATAGTATCATTTGTCTATAGTTCTACATTTTAAACCTATCCTTTTCTAAACTTTTGATTATGGCAACAGCAATTAGCACACAAACATCAGCTGTAAATGCAGATCGCCTATTTTATGGGAGTTGTTTCGCACTCATTACCACAGGCTTTTCTTTTAGTATCCGGGCTGGTATACTACCACAATTAGGTGCTGAATACGGACTTTCAGCTGAGCAATTAGGCTTTATTAATTCCATGTGGTTTTTAGGCTTTCCTATCTCCATGATCATCGGAGGCTTAGTATATTACTCTATTGGTCCAAAAATCATTATGCAGGTTGCTTTTGTTTGCCACGCATTGGGTATTTTACTTACCCTTCTTGCAGGGGGATTTGCAACATTGCTCATCTCTACACTCCTTATTGGCATTGGTAATGGTTGTACTGAGGCAGCCTGCAATCCGATGATTGCAGATATGTATTCAGGAGAAAAAATGAATAAAATGCTGAACCGCTTTCATATGTGGTTTCCGGGAAGTCTGTTTCTGGGCTTTTTGATTTCCAAATTTATGACCGATGCCGCATTACCTTGGCAAGCTCAGATATTGGTGATTATAATTCCAACTGTGATCTATGCTTTCCTATTCTTCGGGCAAACATTCCCAAAAGCCAAAGTGGCTGAGTCTACTTCTTTAGCTCAGAACTTACGGGCAATGGCTACTCCGCTATTTATATTTATAGCTATCTTAATGGCATTTACAGCTATCTCTGAATTTGGTCCATCGCAATGGTATACGTTGGTTTTAGCACAGAGCGGAGTTGAACCATTATATATTGCCGCCTTGGTTGCTTTCTTAATGGCATTTGGCCGGTACTTTGGTGGTCCCCTTATCCACAGGCTTGACCAGACTGGTGTATTGTTGGGTGGAGCAATTTTTACGCTCATTGGTATTTATTTGTTCAGCACCGTAACTGGTCCGCTGGCTTACCTTGCTGCCGTAATCTACGCCATTGGTTTATGTTATTTCTGGCCTACTATGATCGGTTTTGTGGCTGAGCGCATTCCAAAAAGTGGTGCCCTGGGTATGTCCATTGTAGGGGGTATGGGTATGTTTTCAAATTCTATTTTTAATCCATTTATCGGCAATTGGATTGATAATGAGCGTGCTGAACAAACCGCAGCAGGTTTAACAGGAAATGAGCTTGAATTAGCTGTAGGTCAAAATGTTTTGCTTACAATGACAATCTTTCCTATTGTTCTGGTTATTGCTTTTACTGTCCTGTTATTCTGGGTACGTAGCCGGAAGGGATCTCATGTAGATGGAACAGAATTAGCTGCCCCTGGAAGTTCCATGTAAACTGATCGGATAGCCATAAACAATTTTTATATTTATTCATGAAAGCATAAGGCAGGCTGTAAACCTGCCTTATGCTTTACGTATCTTTGGTATTTCTAATTATTCTTCTATGCAACTCAAAAAGTATTTTGCCTTACTGAGCTTAACGCTAAGCTTAACATTGCTGCTCAGTTGTAACTCTTCTCCTAAAGAAGATCAAAGTACAGGTATGACTACCACTGAAACCACAAAATTGAAAATCGCAGTAATCCCCAAAGGTTCTACGCATTCTTTCTGGAAGTCTATTCATGCAGGTGCAGCGAAGGCAGCCCAGGAAAAAGGGGTAGAAATCATCTGGCAGGGACCACAAAAAGAGGATGACCGGCAGATGCAAATCCAGGTAGTACAGAATTTTATCAGCCGTGGCGTAGACGGTATTGTACTGGCTCCTTTAGACGACCGTAGCCTGGCTACACCGGTAAGTTCTGCTGTTAAACGGAATATTCCGGTAGTAATTATAGATTCTGGCCTGCAATCAGAAGAATATTCAAGTTTTGTGGCTACAGATAATAAGCAGGGAGGAAAACTTTGTGCCAAGCGTCTGGCTGAATTGCTGAATGGAAAAGGAAAAGTAATTATGCTCCGCTATCAGGAGGGTTCTGCCAGTACAGCAGAACGGGAAGCTGGTTTTCTGGAAGGTATGAAAGAATATGGTCCAACTATAGAGCTGATCTCCACTAACCAATATGCCGGAGCCACAATGGAAAAAGCTTTTCAGGCTTCACAAAACCTGTTAAACCGTTTTGCGGAAGTAGATGGAATCTATTGTCCGAATGAATCTTCTACCCAGGGCATGCTTCGGGCATTACAAACTTCCGGCCGGGCTAAAAAAGTAAAATTTGTAGGTTTTGACTCCAATGATGCATTGATCGCTGGGATTAACAATGGCGAAATTCATGGACTGGCTGTACAAAATCCATTCAAGATGGGCTACGAAGGTGTATTAACGGTGGTAGCTGTTCTAAAAAAAGAACCCTACGAGAAAAAAGTTGATACCGGTGTGATGCTGGTTACTGGCGAAAATATTAATACTCCTGAAGTAAAAGAATTGCTTAATCCTGACCTGGCTAAATGGCTGAATGAGTAGAAAATTAATAAAAACGTTTTTCAAAAATGTATTGCTTGATAAATTATGTCAGACCAGATCCTGCTTCAACTCCACAACATCACTAAATCATTTGGGCCAGTAAGAGCGTTAAGAGGCGTTCATCTGGAAGTAAACCGCGGTGAAGTGCATGCCTTAATCGGAGAGAACGGTGCCGGGAAAAGTACGTTGATGAAGATCCTGAGCGGGGCTGAAAAACCAGATTCAGGAGAACTTATCTATGATGGTAAATCCTATCATCCGGCTAATCCGGCTGATGCCCGTTTATCAGGTATTGCCATGATCTACCAGGAACTTACCTTAGCGCCACATCTTACCGTTGAGGAAAATGTTACTTTAGGTATAGAACAATCAAAGTTTGGTTTTGCCAAAAGCCGGAAAAAAGCGGTGCAGGAGGCGCTTGCTATCCTGGGGCAACCAGACTTAGATCCCGCTACCAGAGTAGATAGATTAAGCATTGCCAAACAGCAACTGGTTGAAATTGCCAGAGCATTGGTACTGGAAACCCGCCTGGTAATTATGGACGAACCTACCAGTTCGCTTACGGCGGCTGATACCCAGGCACTATTTGAAGTAATCAGGCGGTTAAAAGCCAAAGGCATTGCTGTAATTTATATCAGTCATTTTCTGGAAGAAGTACAACAGATATGCGACCGGTATACTGTGCTACGGGATGGACAGACGGTGGGCAAAGGGAATATGGCGGGTACACCTGTATTGCACTTGATTGAACAAATGGTAGGACGTTCGTTAGAGGATATGTATCCACATATACCGCACGAGATTGGCAAGCCTGTTCTGGAAGTACAAAATCTGCAGGGGAGAAACATTCTACCTAAAAACGCATCATTTATACTACATCGGGGTGAAATATTGGGCATTTCAGGTTTGGTAGGTGCCGGACGCACAGAAATGATCCGATGTTTGTTTGGTTTAGACCACGTTAAAAACGGACAGGTTAAAATTAGTGGCAAGCCAAATTTACATGCAGAATACATATCTCCTGGCCGGGCATTGGAAAGTGGATTGGATTTACTGAGTGAAAACCGGAAGGAAGAAGGATTAGCCGTGAATTTGCCTATTTTTTCTAATATAACATTATCAGCCCTTCAGCATATCAGCCGTAAGGGCTGGCTTAATCTGGCGAAAGAGCAGCAAACGGCACTGGAATGGTGCCAGAAGATGAATGTAAAATGCCGTAATCCTGAGCAGCCGGTAAGTGCTCTTTCCGGCGGTAACCAGCAAAAAGTTTCTATAGCCCGTTTGCTGAATCACAACAGCGATATTTTGTTTATGGATGAGCCCACCAGAGGAATAGATGTGGGTAGCAAAGCGGAAATATACCGGCTTATTCAAACGCTGGCTTCTCAGGGTAAAGCTATCGTAGTGATTAGTTCTTATTTGCCTGAACTTATAGGCATTTGCGATACACTAGCGGTTATGCATCGGGGAGAATTATCTGGGATTAAACCTATAAAGCAATGGACTGAACATGATATTATGCTGTTTGCAACTTCAGGCGTACTGGCTTGATAGCCAATGATTAATATTCCAGGAACTCTCTGGCATTCCGGATGGCACTTTCAGAAGGTGGCTCTCCACCAATAATTCTGGCAATTTCGTTGATTCTTCCTTGTTCCGTAAGCCGGCGGATTTTGGTATTGGCTTTATCAGATGAGTTATCTTTATAAACAAAGTAATGTGTCCCCCTTTGGATGCAATCTGGTGCAGGTGTGTGATTACGATCACCTGGTGATTGTGGGCCATATCTTCCATCATCCGGCCCACTTTAATGGCAATTTCTCCGGAAATACCAGTATCAATCTCATCGAAAATGATGGTAGGCAGAGACGTTTTACTGGCCAGTACATACTTTACACATAGCATCAGTCTGGAGAATTCACCTCCGGAAGCTACATTTTTAAGTTCCTGTGGTTTGATGCCTTTGTTGGCACTAAACAGAAAATGAATTTCATCGATGCCATCTGAGGTTGGTTTTACAAGAGTATGAGAAATTTTCACAGAAGCATTCGGCATACCCACCTCAGCCAGCAGCTGCTGCAACTCTTTTTCAATGCCTGGGATACAATTAATCCTGGCTTGTGACAGATGTTGAGCGGTTTGTAGCATTTCCTGTTGTGCTTTCTCAGCTTCTCTTTTTGCTTCTGCAATGGTTTCATCCAGGTTGAGCACTTTACGTACTTTTTCCGAGAGGTCTTCCTGTATCACCAGCAGTTCTTTTACCGTTTTTACCTGATGTTTTTGTTGTAAATGATAAATGATACTCAACCGTTCCTGTATCTGTTCAATTTTGGTTGGGTCAAACTCAACATTCATTTCTTCCCGTTCCAGCTCCGAAGCAATGTCTTTCAGTTCAATTAAACAACTGTCAGCCCTATCTTTTAGGGTCATATACCGCTCAGACAGATTTCCAATCTGGCTTAAACTATTCACCACCGAACGAAGACCGCCATTGACCGAGAATTCTGCATTCGCCAGGTATTCGAGCGCAGTATTTAGTTTAATTTTTACCTCTTCCGCATTTTCCAGCAAGTTCAGTTCATCTTCCAGCCTTTCTTGTTCTCCGGCTTCTAGTTTAGCGCTGGTTAATTCTTCAAGTAAAAAACTATTATAATCCAGTTCTTTCTGAGCCGATGAAGATTCATTCTGCAGCGTACGATATATCTCTTCTTTTTTGCGAAAGAGCCGGAACTGCTGACGATATTGCTGCAATAATTTTTGATTGCCTGCGTAGGCATCCAGAATACTTAACTGGTATATGTTAGAGCCTAATTGCAGGGTATCATGCTGGGAATGCACATCCATCAACTGCGAACCTATCTTTTTTAACAGATCCAGATTAACAGGCGTATCATTAATAAAAGCCCTGGATTTCCCATTCGGACTGATCTCCCGCCGTATGATACAGGAAGTTTCGTAATCGAGCTCAGCTTCTTCAAAAAAAGATTCCAGTTTGTAGTCTGAAATATCAAAATTTCCTTCAATCACGCATTTATCTTCGGTATCGAACAGCACTTTTGTATCTGCCCGGTTGCCCAACATTAATCCGATAGCGCCCAGCATAATAGATTTACCTGCACCAGTCTCGCCTGTAATGATATTCAGCTCTTTGTTGGGCTTCATTTCCAGCTGCTGAATTAATGCGTAATTTTTTATAAGAAGATGTGTGAGCATAATATTCTCTGACAATACGAGTACGATTTGTACATATATGTGTACAAAATCTGCTACAAAATAATAAGTTTTGGGTTATTGTGTAAATTATTTAACGGAGTAGTATCCTGTAGGGATATGGTAGTGGTTTGTTCAATACAACGACTCCTTGTCGATAATAATTTCTTCAATGTGGCTCAAAAGAAATGTATGCTTGTTAAACCGCATATCTTTCATTATTACTGACTTTTCATCCCAACCAGTTAGTACGCCATGAAAAACGGTATTGTTCTTCATAAGCAAATTTACTTCTTTGCCTGATAATACAGCAGTGTTTGCAGGAATGTTTTTACTCGGGATTCTTATCTGGCGTTTACCCATATAAGGAGAAATGGGATACGAGGATGGGTAGTTATTTTATTTATTTGACTAGTTTTTCGTAGCGGTCCGTTTTGGTAGGATCTAGTTCAACCAGTACATTATAGGCGTTCTGTTTTTCTTGCTGAGAACCTTGCAGAAAAACATTAATCAGCTCGTTGCCTTTGGTATCAAAAAAAGTGTTAGTAAGTACAGCGGCAGGCTTCAATTGATTTACTTTTACTAAAGAATTAAGCACTTCCAGAATTTTTGCCCTAGCCTGATCAGGATTACTAAGGAAAGTATCCAGCGCCTGACGATGATAGGTATATAAACCTTCGCGCAGTGGCTGCATCTGCTGACTCATTAGATTTTCGATTAGCCAGTAGCGGTTACGCGTATCTTCAAAGGCTTTCCATCCTTTTTCCGTTCCTACACTTTGCTGGGCATTATTGGCAATAGTAAGAGCTTGCTGTAAATAAGTATTACCACCAAATTTACTAAATGAATCATAATCGAGGCCAATGATAACATAGGCATAAAAAGCAAGCATGGATGTCAGGTTACTCGAAAATGTATTAGGGTTGAAATCCATGGGTTGAGCATTGGTATATTCAAATTGCCATTCCCGGTCAATGTAATTGAGCAAAACCGATTCATAGTCTGATCCAAATACTGGCCTGGATGATTGTATTTGCGCCGTACCTACAAAGGTTTTGATCGAAGGCATATCTGTAAGCCTGATAACAAGATTACAATTGATTCTTTCATCCTGCGTAAAATTATCATTGGTCCAGCGGCGGGTATTCATAAACTGGGCAATAGTTTTCTGCATATCTGCAAAAATCTGCTTTTCTGTAACCTGATTTGTCCGTAACTGGTCAGTATCAATAATTACATTACACCTGAGTTCCTGTCCGGAAACAGAAAAACTTCCCAGAATTAGGCAGAAAATAAAGGCTATACAGGATTTTTTTTTGACCATACGGCTGATGTATGATATAGAGTGGGAAAGAAAAGCAGGACTGCCTGAGAAAAGAATAGCAACCATCCGGAAAACAGTATACCAAAATTGCTTTCCGGATCTGATTTTAGCTTATATATTATTATTTCTTGTAGTATCTTCTACTTCAGGTTTTCTGAACATGATTCTACCAGCCAGAAACTCGTCGGTAGCTACCGAAGTAGGTTTTGGCATGCGCTCATAAAATCTTGAAATTTCAATCTGTTCACGGTTTTCAAAAACCTCTTCCAGATTATCTACGGTTGAAGCGAATTCTGACAATTTATTATTCAGTTCTTCCTTCATTTTGGTAGAAATTTGCCTTGCTCTTTTTGAAATTACAGACACAGACTGATAAATATTTCCTGTGGGCGCTGCTATTTTTTCTACATCTCTTGTAATTAAAGAGGGTAATGTGGCCATATTATTCGTTGTTGAGTTAATAATTTTAAAAATTAGAGGGTGAATACTAAGTTGATTTATGGGTCAGAAATGAACTACTTTTTATTGCTTTGTAATTCAGCACCGGCAGCCTCGCCTACTATGTCTATGCAGGTATCATAAATATTTTCAGCCTGCCGTAGATAGCGGCTATTGCTATATCTGTCAATAAAATTTTCGTAATATTCAATTGTATCCTGATAACGCTGCTTTTTCTTATCTTCTGTGCTGGATTTGGCCAGGTTATAGGCATTCACTAACTTCAGATAGGCTGCTCTTTCATTGTAATCTGAATCCGGATAATTACGCTGAAAGTTGTTAAACGCAATCACTGCTGCTTTATAGTTTTCAGTTTTGGAATACAGCTCTGCATTCTCATAGGCTTTGCGTTCCAGTTTTGTACGCAACTGACCAATAATTTCATTACACTTATCCTTGAATTTACTTTCCGGATAGGTGTTAATAAAATTCTGCATAGATTCAATAGCTGTTAAGGTATTGGTCTGGTCCAAGTTGTAGGCCGGGGAATCTTCGTATAGGGAATAGGCATACATGTACATAGATTCTTCCGCATATTCGCTTCTGGAAAATGTTTCGTAGAATTTCTTGAAATAGTGTGAACTCAATATAAAGTCGCCCTGGTAATAGTGGCAATAAGCTATGTAGAATTGAGCCAGCTCTGACTCCTTTGTGCCTTTAATTATGGGAATAATTTCTTCAAACAGCAGACTGGCTTTATCATAATCCTTTTTTTCATAATACTTTATAGCTGCCTGGTATTTTTCATCCACATTGGTGCTCTTTTGTATCTTCTGAAATTTACTGCACGAAAAGAAGAGCAGGGATAAGACCAGGAAAGACGTGAATATGAATTTTGAATTTTGCATAAGGGCGCAAATATAACCTATTTATAACAGACTTACAATCTGATAGGTTTACTAATAAACGTAAAAACAAAAAACAGATTATATCCTATACAATCTGTTTTAAGTGCCTGCTCAACTTGTTGAGTATATCAGGAATTATGCTTGATAATCAGTTTGCGGGTAACAAGATTTTTTCCATCGACATACAAGGCATAGAAATAAACCCCTGATGTAAGTTCTAATGTAGAAATGTTTAATCTACGGGCATCCCTTACGAGTGTATACTCACCTACTACATTACCAAGTACATTACACAAAATAATTTTTGCATGAGTAGTGCTCCCGGCCAGTACATAATCAATAGAAGCAATGGCACTTGCCGGATTGGGATACACACTTGAAATACTAATTTTATCGTTTGAAAAAAGAAGGTCAGCATTTGTTCCTCGCAGACTATCGGATACTGGAGAAACCGAATAATTATGTTTAACTAAAGCAATTTGCACAGGTTCATTATTTTTAACCTGGGGGCGTAATTCTTTAGCAGAAATATTTTTCACCTGACATGGAGGAGAATATGTATGGTTCGCCTTGATGCCTCCTATGAAGCTCAGGTTAGCTAGTGCAATATATAAAATAAGTAGTTGTTTCTTCATGGTTTATCAGCAGGTTGAACAAAATTTTATATACGGTAAATATAATAAAATTATGCCAGTCTTGTTATATTATGTTATGAATTGTTCAAGATTTCATTAAATGGGTTAAAATATATACAAACGGACCCACTCTTTATTATTCTTTTCGTACATAAGTGACCTTATTCTTCTTTATTTCTCACCAGTACATCAGCCCGTACAGGCCTTTCTTCTTTCCGCCAGGCAAACCCCTTTAATCTACGGGCCGGTTCTTCAATCTCGTGAGGTGGTATAAATACGGCATCAGGTGCAGTAATGGCTCTAATTGTACTTACTTTATTTTCTGTAAACCGGATAAGCATTTTAGCACATTCCATCTTATTCATACCCATGAGTAAGGTATCACCTTCACCCAAAGCAAAATACAGGCTTTCTGCATTACCATCCACGAATACCCTATCCATCTTACTATCTTTATTAAAATAAGCTGTCATACTTCTGCCTTTTAGCTGATTGTAATTAAGCAGCGTATCCTCACTGATCACAAAAGCATTTGTTTTAAGAAACATCTTATCCAGCTTATTGTTTGCCATCTGAATATGAATAGAGTCGGCCAGCATCTGATTGCCTGTACTCCACAATACCGGATCACGGAAAAAATAAATGGTAGAATCAGTAAAATTGTATAGCAGCGAATCGCACTTACCCTGCAAATCCGATTTAAAGATTTTTACATGGTGATAGGCAAATAGCCTTCGGGTACGATTGACCGTATCATCTACAGAAACCAGCGTATCAGCTGTAAGATACAGGGTATCACCGGATACGATATTTTTCATAACAGCGTTGCCATACACTTTAGAAATACCAGTTGTGCCATTGTACCGGGCAATGTCTCCTTCTACGATGGTGCTGTCTTCTTTGGCAAACAATACTACATTTCTTCTGGCAAGCCCATATTCATTTTGTTTGTCATAATATACGCTGTCGCCGGTTAAAGTGTATTTGTCATAATCGATGGTGGTTCTGGCCGTAAAATTGGATGACTGGGAAATGGTGTTATACTGCCCATCGGTAGTAAAAAGCTTATTGCCGGTTTTACCAGTAATATCGGTAGGGCCTTTAAAATAAGCTATCTTACTCGTCGAACTGTATTGCAGCGTATCCGAATCGAGCGTGTATTGCGGATTTACCAGCTTTACCACTTCTTTAAAAGAAAAAAGCTTTGTTCGGGTGTCATAATAACCTTTCTGACTGGTAAGTATGTTATCTCCATCAATGATGCGGCCGCCTCCAAAATAATATGCCAGACTGGCATTCATGTCGTAATCCAGCTGCTCGGTATACAAGGTCATGGTTTTATCTACCAGCACTACATTTCCCCGCATTTTAGCCTGTTTAGTATTTCCATCATAGTATCCTTTATTGCCAGTAATGGTTACGCTGTCGCCCTGTACAATGCGCACGTGCCCGAAAGTTTCCAGCGCATTAGCTACTACATCCTGATAGGCAGAATCGCAATACAATACGGTTCCTTTCTGCCGGAAAACCACATTTCCTACTACTTTTCTTAGCTCTTTACCATTGAGCTTAACCATTATTAGAGAGTCAGCTTGGTCCAAATGTACTTTATCTTCCGTTTGTGCAAATACCTGGTATCCACCAATGAATGTAAAAATAATTATAGCGATAACACGTAAAATTCTCATGTGCAACAAAGAAATTCCTGTTTATACGGGCTTGTTTAAAGAACAGGTTACAATAATTAAGCCATTCAAAATATGATGTTGTGCAAAAGTACCCCGTTTTATTTACATTTTGACGAACGGTTAATCTGCACGTATGAAATCAAGCCGGATATCTTATTTTTACACTGGATACCACAATACCAGTTCCCGTACATTTCCCGGAAAAAATGAGGTATATTGAGAAAAAATTGCCAAGTATGCTTGAGAAGTTTCTAGGTTACACATCTGAAAAAGAATTATTCCAACCCTCAGACCACATTTTACTGGCGGTGAGTGGAGGAATCGATTCAGTAGTGATGAGCCATTTATTTTATAAAGCTAAATTGAATTTTGCTATAGCACATTGTAATTTCGGATTGAGGGGAGCCGAATCGGATGAGGATGAGTTATTTGTGAAAAAACTCGCTAAAAAATACAAAGTGCCTTTTTACTCAGATACCTTTGAAACGGAAGCTTTCGCTCAGCAGGAAAAAATCTCTATCCAGATGGCTGCCCGTACCTTGCGTTACCGCTGGTTTGAGCAATTGCTTAATAATCATGGTTTCCAGTATCTGGCTACAGCGCATCATCTGAATGATATATTAGAAACTGTGCTATTTAACCTGACGAAAGGTACTGGTATATCAGGCTTACATGGCATTCAGCCCAAACTGAACCGAATTATACGGCCACTTTTGTTTGCAGATAAGGAACAAATATACGCCTATGTAGTAGAGCATCAACTAGCCTGGCGGGAAGATTCTTCCAATCAAAGTTCTAAATACCAGCGTAACCTGATACGCAATGAGGTGATTCCTTTGCTGAAAACCATTAATCCTAACCTGGAAGAAACTATTCAGCATACGATTGAGAAAGTAGTAAGTGTTGAACGGATTTTTGAGGAGGATATGCATCAGCTCAAATCCCGGCTTGTGCAACAGAAAACAGATATAATGTATATTGATTTTATTGCTTTGCAACAGGAATTTGAACCTGTTATTAAGTTGTCGTACCTGTTAAAAGAATATCAATTTTCGTTTACACAGACAAAGGACATCTGGCAAAGCTTAGGAGCAGAATCAGGACGCCGTTTTGAGTCACCTACACATACGCTGGTAAAAGACCGGACTTCGCTGATTATTACACCAAAAGCGCTGAATGAATTTATCAGTACATCTATTGAGAAAGAACAACTTTCTTTTCAAAATGAGTTTATTCATTTACATTTTGAAACTATGGATGCCAAAGATTTTACGATTACCCCGAATTCTCAGGTAGCTTGTCTGGACCTGGCTACATTGCAATTTCCCTTAAAACTCCGGCGGTGGAAAGAAGGCGACTGGTTTTGTCCGCTAGGGATGAATAAAAAGAAAAAAATAAGCGATTTCCTGATTGATACGAAAGTGCCTGTAAATCTGAAAAGCCGTATCTGGGTGCTTACTTCCAATGGGTCCATAGTCTGGATTGTGGGCCACCGGATTGATAACCGTTTTAAAATTACTGATAAAACAGAGCAGGTACTGCAAATCAGTCTTGCATAACATATACCTTTAAAAATAGCTGCTGACCATGTTCAATATCACCAATAGTCTATTTAAAAAATCATATTCCATTAAAGAACTGAATCTGTTTAGGTTTTTTGCTAAAAATTATCTGTTTGAGAAGCTTTCTAAAGAAGAAATGGCAGTCTTTATCCCGTATTTACACATACGTAACTTCCAGAAGAATGAAGCCATCTTTTTTAGGAACGACCCCAGCCGGGCATTGTACATTGTAAAAACCGGCAGGGTTTCTATTAACATTGATGTGGCGGATAGATTTGAATTTCTCAAATTTGCAAAGCCCTGCGAATCATTTGGCAACAATGCCTTACTTTGCGACACAACCAGGGTATATAATGCCATCGTAGATTCAGATTATTGCGATCTGTATGTGATTCCGCAAGTGAATATTATGGAGATTTTTGAGGCGCATATTGCCATCCGGGCAAAAATGCTGACTGCTCTTTCGGAAATGTACAACCAGAGTACGGTTAATCTTTTTAAAGCCTATCAGTCAACTTTTGGCTTTTTCGATCTTAGCCAGGCATATATGGATGAGTTAAAAATTTGACAAGCAGATATATTTACCTTCAGATGGAGTATAACTAAGTTCTATGATTTCTTCTGGAACATTCCTGTCATTGTCTTGTTAATAAGGAGAAATATATTTTTTTATGACTGAGAATCCCATCGACAAAGATAAAGTAGCCCAAAACCCAGGATTGCTGCCCTATGCCCATACTATTGGCAGTGCTGTAATTAAACCAGAAGATAAAGGTAAAATAAAAGGCCGTGCGGTAGCTGCCATGCGTCAGCAAACCGAAAAACAAATGTCTCAACTCTACAGGCAGATGCAGGTACTGGCAGAGCAAGCGCAGGAAATTAAAAGAAGGGTGGAGGTTTCGGAAAGAATTTATTCTGCTGATATGGGTTTCGAGCCTTTGGTGGGGCATACCTACTATTTGTATGAAAGAAAAGATGGCACCGATCTGCTTTCGATGATCGCTCCGGAAGAATGGGGGCGTTCTATTTCTTTCAAACGTTTTGTTGCCAAAGTTCTGCTTCTGGCCGACCATACCTGGGAGGTGAGCTATAACACTGAAAATTAAAAATGAGGCCAGATTTGTTGCAGGGCGAATCCATGCATTTTTGTTGTCTAAAGCCCTGAATAATTATTTAAACAGGTGCTATGTTTAGTGCGGTGCAATTATTATATTAGTATCCCTAATCTGTAAAAGCAATAATAGTATGGCAAGTGAACTCGTAACTCAACTCAGGCACATTCGGGATAAGGTAAATGACCTGTCCATTGATGATGACAAAGCAAAAGAATTTGAAAATTTAATCAACAAGTCTATCGAAATTATCACCAAAATGAGTAATCCACACGACGACTTTTTTGAAAGCCGCCGGAGAGGAGCACTGCGTGATCTGCAAAGTGATTTTTCCAGACATTTAAAAGGATATTGGGAGAGTCACAGCAAAATAGATAAGATCTCTGAATTCAGCCGTGCCCGGAATAATGCCAACCTGGTACTGAGCCATATTATCACTTCTTTCAAATAAAACTCTAAACATTTTCCTGTTAAGGTATTTGAGCCATTTTTGTTAACTTTTAACAAAAATGGCTTTTGCATGATATAGCAATCATTGTATAGTTCATTTATTCAGCCAGGCTACGATTACCAAGCATAAAAGGGCAGCAATGTTCCCTCCGGTAAATTACTATGCATTTCTCTTTGTAAGGCAATTCCATTGCTTTGCAGCGCCGCACCAATGTCGCCGCTGCCATTGTACCGGATGGGAAGCAATCTGGAATAGGCATCCGTATTTACAATTTTGCAGGGAAAAAACTCATCATATTTGCTTTTCTTCATTTGCTCTGTAGCCAGTGGCAGCAAAATGGGAGAACGGGGAGATATATTAAAACAAGCACATATATATGGTTCCAGAAATATCCGGCAGGCGACCTGTAAAGCAAGCGGATTTCCAGGCAACCCAAATACCACACCACCTGCTGGTGTACGGCCAAACCAGAAAGGAGCGCCTGGTTTTAATTTTACGCCATGAAATAGCTCTTTCACACCCAGGCTGGCAAGTACTTTCGGAACATAGTCAGCATCTCCTTTGGATACTCCTCCTGAAATGATCAATATATCTTTGTTGAGCAAACTGGTTATAGTATCTCGGAGCGCCTCTTTATCATCAGGTACCAAAGCTTTTGCAGGAGAATGAATACCAAATCTTCTAAGCGAAGAAGAAATTGTATATGAGTTTGAATCCCGGATCTGATGAGGTAATGTCACACTACCTGCCGCCACAATTTCGTTGCCGGTAGAAACAATAGCGACTTCCGGTAATTGCTCTACCTGTACATAGTTATGCCCATTTATGGCAAGGATACTCTGGCAGGAATCATTTATCCATTTGTTTTTTGCGAACGGCACTTGATTTTTCTTGCAAAGCATGGAAGACCGTACTAAATCTTCTTCTATTTGAACAGCCCCATCAGAAACAAAAATATTTGACCCATGTTTTCTGTTAGCATAAGAATGTGTCAATGAATGGGTAAGTAGCTGAAATTCTGTGTTGTGTATATACTCAGCAGGATGTCCATTCAAAGCAAAAGTAAGGTTGGGGTTTATATGCTGCACCCATATACGTCCAAGGGCCTGCTCAATAGAGATAGTCTGGGTGCCAAAAGACCTGGCCTGACTTGTTATATGGCTTAGCGCTTCCTGAACACTGATCATAGCTTAATAATTTTGCAGAACCATACTTACATGAGCTTTTCATCCAGAACCTTTTTTACGAGTTCTACCGCATTTTTAACGCTCAGTCGTTTCATCATATTAGCCCGGTGATTATCTACGGTGCGTATGCTTAAATCAAGTTTTTCGGCGATTTCCCGGCTGCTGTCTCCCTGTATAATAAATTTAACAATGGATTTTTCCTTTTTGGAAAGCTTGGATTTTTTCAGATTAGCTTTTTCTGAATCTTTTACTTTTTGCAGGTATGAAGCCACAATAATATTGGATACCGAAGGGCTAAAATACTTTTCTCCTTTTGCTACAGTCTGCAAAGCTTTTAGCATCTCATCCCTGGTGGTGTCTTTTAGCAAATATCCATAAGCGCCTGCTTCCACCGATTTAAGAATATAATCTTCGTTATTATGCATAGAAAGCATCAATGACCTTGTTTGCTTGTAGTGCTTGCTTACTTCCTGTGCCGTTTCAATTCCATTCATGATGGGCATGGCAATATCAATCATGAGTACGTCTGGCGATAGTTCTTTTACCTTTTGAAGTGCCTCTGCTCCATTTTCTGCTTCTCCTACAATTTCGACTTCAGGATAGCTTTCCAGCAAGGACATGATTCCGTTCCGTACAATCGTATGATCATCTGCCAGCAGTACTTTAATCTTGTTCATGATAGAGGGTGATATAGGGAATTTTTACGTGGATCTGGGTGCCTTTGCCTGGTTTAGTTGTGATTTTAATATCTCCGTTAATTATAAACGCCCGTTCTTTCATATTGCTGATTCCGGCAGACGGATTATTTTTTCCGGGCTTCGATGCAAACTCATCATAGGCAAAACCTTGGCCGTTGTCATCGATTTTGAGGTGAATGTGCTTCTTTTTCAGCGAAAGATCAACCGTAATTTCACTGGCTTTGGCATATTTAATGGCATTATGAATGGCTTCCTGTGCAATGCGGTATAAACCAATCTCTGCGTTTTTTACTAGCCTTTCTCCTGTCAGGTTAGTAGTGAAGGTAATGCTAATTTCTGAACTTGTGGCTATCTGGCCGGTTAGTAATTTTAAAGCCGAAGCTATGCCAAAATCGCTCAGTACGGCAGGCATTAGGTTGAAAGAGATGGTACGGGCTTCTGTAATGGTTTGGGTGATTAACTGGCGGAGTTGATTCAGATTTTTTTGTCCTTTTTCGGAATCTTCTACCCAGTCGCCTACTTTTTCGATGCTGAACTTTAGCGCAGTGAGCATTTGCCCTAGTCCGTCATGAATTTCCCTGGCTATACGTTTGCGTTCTTCTTCCTGTCCTTCAATCAGATAGGAGGAACGGAGCTTCTGTTCATTCATTTCCTGCTGGTGCTTTTGTGTAGTAGCCTCCAGCAAAGCTTCTCTGGTTTCCTCCAGCGACTGATTTACCTGCATTAACTCCTCATTCACCTGCTTGGTCTGTTGTTCTGAATTCACCAGCATCTGGATCGTATGCCGGATCTGGGAAACGGCCGGTCTGAAAATAAATATACCTTCCAGCAGTAATACTATCAAGGTGCTTATCAATAAAATAGTTTCTATCCGTTGTGATGTATTCACCCGTTGTATCGCCTCTGCATCATATTGAAATACAATCTTATCCATGAGTTGCAAATAGGGATGTTCATTCCGGAGTACCTCATTTAAATTTTTTTCTACTACTTGATAGGAGGGAGCAGAAGTGTTAGAATAAGTCTGGAGAATTTGCTGTACATTGGTCAGCATTTTATTGAAATGCGGCTCAATCCTGGCAAACATCTGACGGATGGAGTCACTATTATTAACAGGTGTTTCTATAGCATTAACATGTCCGCTCACCAGCCCTTTGTGGCTGTCTTCCCAGGTTTTTACATCTTTTCTCAAGTCAGATAGGTACAAAGCGGCTTGTATACTATCTGGTGTGCGGGTTAATAAAAGTACAGTTTTACTGATTTTCTGACTCAACATCCGCTGTCTTCCGGCCATATTAATTACTCTAGAATCACTTAGCTGGTTACGCAGGGAACGTTGCACCAATACTTGCCCTCCGATTGATAATAAGGCTACAGCGGTAAGCGCCAGCAAATAGAGCTTCGTAATTTTGCGTGTAACAGTAGTGTCGGAGGAGGGAAGCATAATAATTTGACAAATCCTGAATATTAAACAAAGAATAACGAAGGTGATCTACTTTAGCCCTCCTTATTTCTTATCCAATATTCTTTAATTCTGCTTTTACTCTACGCCAATATACACATACCCATCCTCTACCTTTACCGGATAGACTTGTATGGAGTACTCTTCTCCATTCAAATTTTGCCCGGTGGTAAGCGAAAAAGTTCTTTTATGAAGGGGGCAAGCTACTTTTGGTTCTCCACAGGCATCACCAATCAATCCACGCGATAATACCATCTGCATTTTATGCGGACACATATTCTGACTTGCATACCACTCGTCGGTAGCTTTAAAATGGAACACAGCTATTTGTATGCCCTTATATTGCACACATGCGCCTCCATTTTCAGAGAAAGCTTCTACCGGAGCAGCTTTATACCAATAATTAGCTTTTTGTGTAGAGGTCATTATGTTCCGTTGCATTAGGGTAGGGAGTTAAGGTTTAGGGCTAATTTTGAAAGACACTGGTGTCAGTAATAATTGAGTAAATCACTACTGACTTTTTTGAATACTGATAATATTATCTGCTCCAGGCAACTGGCACTTTCTGTCCCCGTTCTTCCCGGAACTGAATTTGCGGATCGGCTTCGTCTGAGTTAATAAAATGTTTGAAACGCCGGCGTAAAGCAGGATTGTTCACTACTTCTTTCCATTCACACTGATAGGTTTCTATGAGGAATTGCATTTCTTTTTCCAGTTGTTCACCCATACCCAAAGAGTCTTGTACAATTACCTGTTTCAGGTAGTTAATTCCCCCTTCCAGTTTGTTAAGCCAGGGAGCAGTTCGGGTGAGCGGTTCGGCCGTTTTAATGTAGAACATCAGAAAACGATCGATATATTTAATGCAGGTTTCTTTGTCGATGTCGGAAGCCAGTAACTGGGCATGCTGGGGTTTGGCGCCACCATTTCCGCATACGTATAAATTCCAGCCTTTCTCGGTGGCAATAATGCCAAAATCCTTAGATTGAGCTTCGGCACATTCACGTACGCAGCCGGAAACGGCACTTTTAAGCTTGTGAGGAGCCCGTAATCCTTTATAACGTTCTTCTACTTCAATGGCAAATGTAACCGAATCTTGTACACCAAACCGGCACCAGGTAGAACCAACGCAGCTCTTTACGGTCCTGAGAGATTTTCCATAGGCATGTCCGCTTTCGAATCCGGCATCGATCAACTCTTCCCAGATATCTGGCAACTGGTCTACTCTGGCACCAAACAGATCGATCCGCTGACCACCGGTAATTTTGCAGTATAAGCCATATTTCTGGGCTACCTGGCCAATGACAATCAGTTTTTCAGCCGTAATTTCTCCACCGGGAATACGGGGAACGACAGAATAAGTACCTCCGCGTTGAATATTAGCCAGATATCTGTCATTGGTATCCTGAATGGTCGCTTGTTTTAAGATCATCTCATTCCAGATACTGGCCATCATCGAAGCAACAGCAGGCTTACATACTTCACAGCCATGTCCTTTGCCATATTCATCAATTAGTGCATCGTAACTGCGGATGCCGCTGATTTTAATTACATCGAACAGTTCCTGGCGGGTATAATTGAAATGCTCGCACAATACTTTCCGGACTACCTTTCCCTGTGCTTTCATGGTTTCGGTGAGCAGGTCATTCAGCATCGGAATGCAGCCGCCGCAACCGGTACCAGCCTTCGTGCATTTTTTGATATCTTTTATATCATTTAATTCTTCTTCTGTAATAGCCGAACACAAAGTCCCTTTCGATACATTTTCACAGGAACAGATCAGGGCTTCATCTGGTAAGTTCAATACGCCGCTTCCTTGAATGCTTTCACTGCCACCCCGGGCACCTAGTATCATGTCTTCGGGATTGGGAGGAAGCAGGATATTATTTTTAACTGTTTGCAGCAGCATATTATAGCTTTCTGCCTCACCTACCAGCACACCTCCCAGCAGGCGTTTTCCATCCTCGGTAATATTGATCCGCTTGTAAATGCCTTTTACTTTATCTTCCAATACAATGGTGCGGTGTGCGGCACCCATGCAGAACGGATCTCCGAAACTGGCTACATCTACCCCGATCAATTTCAGTTTGGTAGACATATCGTAGCTAGTAAATGTTTTTTCACTGCCCATCAACTGGCTCACCACAACATCTGCCATTTCATATCCTGGAGCTACCAGTCCATAGATCATCTGGCCATGTAAGGCGCATTCCCCAATGGCATAAATAGCTGGGTCACTGGTTTGCAGGGAATCGTTTACGACAATTCCGCCTCTGGCACCAATAGCTAAACCAGATTTTGTAGCCAGTTCATCTCGGGGTTTAATACCTGCCGAAATCACCACCATATCAACTTCCAGGGAGGTGCCATCCGTGAATTTCATTTCGGAGATGCAATTTTCTCCTTCAATAGAACCCGTATTTTTATTCAGATGTATCCCGATACCTAAATTTTCCAGTTTGCTTTGCAGAATTTTAGAACCTGCTTCATCCAACTGTCTGGGCATTAGCCGGGGGGCAAATTCCACCACATGTGCTTCCAATCCTAAATCCAGAACTGCTTTGGCTGCTTCCAGTCCTAATAAACCCCCTCCGATAACTGCTGCTTTTTTTGCTTTTCTGCTATAGCTGATAATGGCTTCCAGGTCTTCTATGGTGCGGTATACAAATACCCCATCTTTTTCTACGCCTTTTATCGTAGGTACAAACGCTCCCGAACCGGTTGCCAGAATAAGTTTATCATAGGAAAAAGTCCGGCCATGCTGGGTAGTCACCGTTTGGGCAGTCCGGTCAATGGCAGTAACCAGTTCGCTGGTGAGAAGCTGAATTCCATTGTTGGCATACCAGTCCGCTGATGCCATAGTGAGATCTTCTACAGTAGTTCCCGAAAAGTAGGCACTTAAATGAACCCGGTCATAGGCAGGTCTGGGTTCTTCTCCAATAACAGTAATAGTAAAAGTATGTGGGGCAGACCTGGCAACCAGTTTTTCACAAAACTTATATCCGACCATGCCATTGCCTATAACTACTATGTTCATATGATGTAGGTTATTTGTTACTGGTTAAATTTATACTTATGCTAAAACTACTTAGAAAAAAAATACGGGTCAAATTTAAATGTCATTTTCCGGAAAAGTTTATATAAATTCTTAAAACAGGTTAAAATTTGATGACAAATTTTGTAAAAAATGGTATATATAAAATTTTATACATTAAATTTTAGGCAATATTTGAATAATGATATATATTTGTAAATACTTTTTTTTGAGTAGATATACTTAAAAAATTCTATTCTTTCTACAGCGCAGCTAAACGTAATACTATGGCAATCCCTACGCTTACCTTGGTTGGAGCCGGTCCTGGTGATCCGGAATTGATCTCTCTCAAAGGAATTAAAGCCCTGTCTAAGGCCGATGTGGTATTATATGATGCCCTGGTTCATCCTGATTTGTTAGTGCATGCACCGGAGGAGGCGATAAAAATTTTTGTAGGCAAAAGATCCGGTTTCTGTGAGTTTGCCCAGAAAGACATTCACGACCTGATTGTCTATCATGCTTTGCATCATGGGCATGTGGTACGGCTGAAAGGCGGCGATCCGTTTGTGTTTGGAAGGGGGTATGAAGAAATTACCCATGCCCGCAATTTTAATATAGCTACTGAAGTAATTCCAGGTATTTCCAGCTGTATTGCCGTACCGGAAGCACAGCATATTCCTCTGACCTGCCGGGGCATTAATGAAAGTTTCTGGGTATTGACCGGAACTACCATGAATCACCAGCTTTCTAATGATATTCAGGTAGCGGTTCAAAGTTCGGCTACGCTGGTCATACTGATGGGCATGAAAAACCTGCGCCAGATTGTAGAAATTTTTACAACGGAAGGCAAAACCCAAACGCCTGTGGCTATTATTCAACAAGGCACCTGGGCAGAAGAAAAAGTAGCCGTAGGTACGATAGAAACCATTGCAGACTTATCAGAAAAACAAGGTTTAATTAATCCGGCTGTGATTGTAATTGGAGAGGTAGTAGCCTTGCATCCGCAGTTTGTAAGGGAAGAAGTGGCGAAGCGGTTTGCCTGACCGAAATATGTAAATAGTTATTTATGCTAAGCATAGTTTGAAAGCTGGAATTGCAACAGTTTACTGAAGGATTTTCTAGGCAGCCAATCTTTTTTCTTCTAAAAAAAATGGTACGGCAACGGACTTCTATTCCCTAGTGCAGAATGCTTTCTTTTTCTAGTATACTATCCCTCGATATATTCAAATATAGATCATTTTGCCTGCGCTAGTATATCATAATGGACATGATATACTAACTCCGTTTTTTAAGTTTTAAAGAAGCTTTCTGCTATTGCATTAACCCAGCAGACCTGCTGATACGCTAAATCCAGTATTGCTGTCAAGTACAACCATCCTTCCCCTATTCTGATATAAGTGGACCCAAATGCAAGCTTTATCGCAGGTCCGGATCTGATAATTATTTCTGGATAATGATTTGTGCAGAAAAATCTCAATTCAGGTGATTATCCGCTACAGCAAACGCAAGTTTAGAATCCGTAGTCTGAACCCCGTATTTCTTGCGGATAATACTTTTAATACTCTTGCCACTTGTGGACATGACACGCAAATACCCCGGTCTCTTAACTCATTAGTATTTCTGGGCCTTTCGTATATCTCAGACTAAACCCTGATCGGAATCCACGTTTTTTACTATCACTGTATATTTTTCTAATGTCAGCTAATAACATATTTGGTTTAAGGGTACTTAAACCAATAGGATTTCTTAACCAATAATAGTATCTACTTACACTCACTTTAAGAACTTTACAGATCTTTTCAATGGGAAACAATAAGAGGTATTCCTTTATGAATTGAAATATTCTCCATCTCTCTTTCCAACTGGACATCCTTCAGTTTCTTTGGTAATCGTCTCCTTTTTAATTGTTGTGCAGTAAGGCCCAGTTTATCACCAGGAGATAGATGGGAATTCTTGCTTATTTTGCCTCCATTTACTTAATCAACCAGGATCTATCTCTAACTCTGCGGCCGCTACTTTTACTGATCACTTAGCATAGGATAACTCTACAGCCATCCATTTAAATACCTCATCAAATACTTGTCTTTTCATAGGGTCAAATTCAATAGATTATGCAATCTGCCTATCTTTTTCTCTACTTAAAGGTAGCAAGCTCATCTACCTCTTGATCAAACCTATGTAATTCCATCAGTCACATGAAATGTAAATTAAACCCTTCATTGTATTGTGGTTTTATTGCCTTTACTATACTTATAACTTTAGCAGTTCCCGTATCTTGAGGAAGCCTAAAAGAATACGAATCTCATTATCTTTTCTTTTGACTAAACACATAAAATTTACTTTATTCGTCTTCAAAACATTCGTACACTTTGTAATTTTGATTGAGGCCCTTATAAGGTTTACTTATACACCTGATGAACCGGTATATCTATATATTTATTTTTATCTGCCTGTTTACTGTTTTAACTTTTGTTGTTTTTGAGACAAGTGGATATAGTTTTGAAGCTTTGCTCACCAATAATTCATCTAAATCCTGGCTGGCTCTCCTGAGTTTACTGCTGCTGGCAACAGATGTACTCTTACCGATTCCTTCGAGTTTTATTATGGTAAGCAATGGGGCTTTATTTAACTTTTTGCCTGGAGGTTTACTATCGCTTGCAGGCGGTTTGCTATCCTGTACACTAGGCTATTTTATCGGACTAAGGGCGAAAGGTTTGATCAATAAATATATTCCTTCTCCACAACAAGCGCAGGCCAGGGCATTTTTAGAAAAGTATGGTGCCCTGGCCATAATCGCCTCCAGACCTATACCGGTGTTGGCCGAAGCTGTAGCGATTATGAGTGGAACCCTGAAATGGCGCTTTCAAAAGATGCTGGTATATTCATTGATTGGCCTTGTTCCCATCTGTTTTATTTATTCTTTTACCGGAGCTTACTCTACTTCTTTCGACAATGCCTGGCTGGCTTTGCTTTTTAACATAGGCATAGCCCTGCTTCTCTGGTTTTTTACCAGAGGTGATAAAGTACCTTCCAAAAGGTAAGTGAAATCCATAAGTAAAAAATATTTGGTGTTTGAGTGTTTATTATCCTTTCAGATCAATTAATTTACTAATTGCTAGTTCAGCGAAGCCAATTGCTACTTACCTATAACTTGTGACTAAACACTTCCATATTTTATGAATAAATCTTCTTTTGCAAATACCATTGCCAGCACAGAGGTATTGCCAGCAAAATCTGCGCAGCGCTATCTGTCATTGGATGTTTTAAGAGGAATGACCATAGCCTTAATGATCGTAGTGAATACACCCGGCAACTGGGAGACAGTGTATGCACCATTCCGGCATGCACGCTGGCATGGCTTTACCATCACAGACCTGGTTTTTCCTACTTTCCTTTTCGTGGTGGGCAATGCGATGAGTTTCAGCATGCGGAAATTCGAAAAACTGGATGATCGGGTTTTTCTGACTACTGTTTTTAAACGTACTGCCCTGATATTTTTCATTGGCCTTTTTCTCAATGCTTTTCCTTTTGTTACCCGCAGTGCCGGAGAATTAACCTTCATTAACTTCTCTAATATCCGCATCATGGGCGTTCTCCAACGGATTGCTCTTTGCTATGGTATCGCTTCTCTGGTTATACATTATTTTAAACTGAAAGGTGCTTTTATCTTAGGTGTCACAGCCCTGGTCTTTTATTGGGTGGTGATGTATGTATATGGCGGCCAGCCTGACCCTTACAGTCTGGAAACAAACGCTGCCCTACAATTTGATCTGCTGGTAATTCCCATTGAAAACCTGTACAAAGGCTATGGAATCCCATTTGATCCGGAAGGACTGCTGAGTACGTTGCCTGCCGTGGGAAATGTGATAGGAGGTTATTTTGCCGGAAAATTTATCCAGCAACAAACAGATACTAAAAATAAGGTAATAAAACTTTTAGTGGCAGGCGTTGTATTAACTGGTTTATCCTTACTTTGGAATGTGTATTTTCCTATTAATAAGCCTATCTGGACAAGCTCTTACGTGCTTCTGACCGTAGGTCTGGATTTGCTCATTCTGGCGGTGCTTATGCTGATCATAGATGGTGCCTCTGTTACAAAATGGACCTATTTCTTTGAGGTATTCGGGAAAAACCCCCTGTTTATTTACATTCTTTCAGGTATGATTATGGAGGTATTAAGCCTGATTAGTATAGGAGAGGGGAGTGTAACTGGCTGGGTGTATCAAAACCTGTTTGCCTCATGGCTGGAAGGTAAAAATGCTTCTTTGGCCTTTGCTGTGTGTTACATGCTGTCGCTATGGCTGATTGGGTATGCAATGGACAAGAAGAAAGTGTATATCAAGGTGTAATTGCTGTCATTCTGTGGCTTCTGGCAATGATTTATATTTCCTCAAACTCTCCTTTTTTCTTTTCTGTGATTACAAAAATTAATGATATCCAGGATAAAAATTCCCTTCAAAACAATTATAGAAATGGAGTTTTGCTACTTGTATTTCTTTTCTCTTCTGTAGCAGCATGGGCTGAGGATGGAGTCCGCGCAGGACCGCTGGTGGTAGAGCCACCAACGCTGATTAATCTGGGCTTTCATTGGAAGATTGAAGGAGACGATAACCGGAATGCAACAGTGCAGGTAGCCTATAGAATAGCCGGAACCAGGGACTGGAAAGAGGCACTGCCTTTGCTCAGAATGGGGGGGGAGCGGGTGATCCGGGAAACAGAATATCTGGATTATACGGTGCCGCCAATGTTTGCCGGAAGTATTCTCGATCTTTCTCCGGACACAGAGTATGAATGCCGCCTAACCATGAGCGATCCGGATGGGGTGCAGGGTGAAAGTGTGCAACTCGTGAAGGTAAAAACCAGAAGCGAACCAAAAGCTGCCGAAGGCAGGCGCACCTTGCATGTATATCCACCCGACTGGAAAGGCGAAAAACAGATACCCAGTTTTATGGGATTAAAAGCGGCTTATTATGGGTCCGGCCTGGGCGACTGGTCTGTGGTGGGTGAACGGAAAGTGCAGCCTGGAGATGTAATTGTCGTACATGCCGGACTGTATAAAGCCGACCGAATGAATTATGTAGATCCCCATGGAATTCCTTTCGATGGTACGTATGTATTAACGGCCAAAGGTACGCCTGATAAGCCTATTGTAATCCGCTCAGCTGGAGATGGTGAAGTGATTTTTGATGGCGCAGGTGCCCACCGCTTATTTGATGTAACGGCTACCGAGCATCATATTTTTGAAGGGATAACCATCCGCAATACGGATGTAGCATTTTCTGCCGGCTTAAAAGAAGTACTGGGTGCCAGTCATCTTACGATACGGAGCTGCCGGATGGAAGAAGTAGGTATTGGTGTGATCACGGAATATGCCGGTTCTAAAAATTTTTATATCGCTGATAATATCATTCTAGGCAGGGATGATCGCAACCGGCTGTTAGGTTGGGCAAGTCCTGGGGTGTATGGGGCCAACCAGTTGAAAAGCTATATCGGCATTAAAGTATATGGTTCCGGTCATGTGATCTGCCACAATGCGGTGGCTTTTTTTCATGATGCCATTACTGTTTCTACCTATGGAACCCCGGAAACGCAGGAAGAATTAAAGGCAGTGTCTATTGATATTTACAACAATGATATTCACCTGATGGCCGATGATTTTATTGAAGCCGATGGAGGGGTACATAATATCCGGGTGATGCGCAACAGAGGGGTAAATGCGGGCCAGTGCGGCTTGAGCGCACAGCCTATTTTTGGAGGTCCGGCGTACTTTATCCGCAATGTGCTCTACCATATTCCTACTGGCTGTGCGCTCAAATTTATGTCTAAGCCTGCTGGATTGATTGTATATCACAATACATTTATCTCCGAGAATACGAATCCCCAGACATTTTCTAATGCACATTTTCGCAACAATCTTTTTCTGGGAACCGATGCCCCAAAACGGCCCATCGTTGTTTTCCCCAATGCTACTGCCTATTCAACTTCTGATTACAACGGATACCGCCCCAACCGCTCGAGTGAGGAACAGTATAAATGGGTTTCTCCGGAAAAAAGCCAGTTGCGGGATTACGCCCTAACCAGTAAGGATGCTAAGTCTTTTACATCGCTTTCTACCCTTGCTCAGAGAAGCGGTCTGGAATCGCATGGAGTTGAATTGGATTATACTATCTTCGAAAATCTTGTGGCTCCAGATGCTAAAAAGCCGCATGGCATTTATTATGCAACGGATATCAATTTCAGGCTCAAACCGAAAAGCAAAGCCATCGATGCAGGAGTAAAACTACCTACAGTAAATGATAGCTTTAAAGGCAAAGCACCAGATCTGGGAGCCATAGAAGCGGGAGATCCGATGCCAGTATATGGTCCCCGTAATAATGTAAGCCAGCCATTTTACCGTTAATAATATACGCTCTGGAAATTCGACTACAGCGAATTCCGCCGGATCATCGAGAAAGCATTCTTAATCTTAATGTGTTTCTTTTCGAGCAGTAAGGCTGCCGTCATCCGGCCCATGGTTTCAAAATCAGTGGTAATTACAGTAATGGATAAAAGCTCTTTTAGGGTAGTTTCGTTAAATGAAATAATTCCGATTTCCCGGCCAAGCAGGTAGCTTGACTGCCGCACTTTTTTAATCAGTTCTGCCAGGTCGGTTTCTTCTACTGCAATATATGCCGTGCCGGGATAAATGATCTGGTCGTAGGCGCTTTCTACAATTTCAAATTCCTTATTGTATTCAATACAAAACAGGCAGAAGCCTTGTACAATTTCAAAGGGATAATTGAATGGATAATTTACTTCACTCGGGAAAACCAGTACCAGCTTTTTGTATTTCTCCAGCAGGTCGGTAGCAGAAGCCAGGGCAGAATAAATGTCTTTCTCAAAATCCTGGTAAACGGCCAGATGATCACTGTCAAGTCCAGGCAGATCTTTATCAAGCAGTACCAGTTGATCAGGGGGGATATTCCGGATGATCTTCATGTAATCCACTTTATCTATATCCTGGAAAAAATGAGGCATAATCACATAATAATTATACTTGCCCAGATTATTTTCAATGATCTCCTTAAACAGAGTAGCATTGTAATGATGGATTTGCAGATCAACCTTGGCTTTGTCGCCCAGGGTTTTTAAAAAGGAATAGTAAATTATTTTTTTATAGGAACTCAGTTTGTTAAACACCAGCAGGATTTTGAGTTTGCTGGCTACATTTTTTTCTACATAAAAGCCTTTTCCTTGTACGGAGGTGATGTACCCCCGTTCCTTCAATTCTTTGTATGCTTTTTCAACCGTATCTCTGGCTAAATAATACTCCTCACTCAGTTCACTGATAGAGGGCAACTGCTCATTGATTTTTAGTACTGTCTTTTCAATGTCTGTTATAATAGACTCAACGATCTGTTTGTACTTAGGCTTTTTATCAACAGGATTTAACTTAAGCTGGTACATACCTTTTCTTTGTATTAAGAATCTGTAATATCTGAAATAAATGATTGCTGAATAAATAACACGAAACAAATATCATCCTGCACTATACTACTTATGTAAAAATCAACCACATGCTTACCATCATATAGCGGCACCTGATAAAATTTTAGTAAGAGGCAGGAAGGTACAGGAAGGAAAAGTAATAAATAATATTGAATATGCAATATTATTTTCAACCAAACTGCTAAGTGGTATGCAAAACATTCAGTCACATTTCCAGTACGTAAGCTACCTCTGGGACGAAGAGTATGCGGCGTCTTTAGGCCGGGATGAAGTAGCCCTGCTCATATACCGTTCCAATTTGCTGGGCGCCGATTTGCGGCTGACCAATTATGGAGGAGGGAACACAAGTGCAAAAACAACAGAAAAAGATCCGCTCACCGGACAGCCGGTAGAGGTCATGTGGATCAAAGGCTCAGGAGGTGACCTGGGCACACTCAAAAAAAGCGGACTGGCCGGATTATACCTCGACCGCCTGCAGAGTTTGAAAAAAGTGTACCGGGGACTCCAGTTTGAAGACGAAATGGTAGAACTGTTCAACCACAGCATCTATGATCTTAAATCTAAAGCACCTTCTATTGACACACCTCTTCACGCCTTTCTGCCCTACAAACACATCGATCACCTGCATCCGGATGCAGCTATTGCCATTGCCGCCAGTAAAGAGGGCAAACAGATTAATCACGAATTATTCAGTGGACAAATCGGCTGGGTAGACTGGCAACGGCCGGGTTTTGACCTGGGCCTGAAACTGGATGCCGCTGTGCAGGAGAATCCTAACCTGCGGGGTATTATGCTCGGTGGACATGGCTTATTTACCTGGGGAGATACAGCCTATGAAAGCTATGTGAATACATTAGAAGTCATAGAAAGATATTCTGCTTTTCTACAGGATAATTATAATAAGAAGAGAAAAGTATTTGGCGGATGGCGTTCGCAGCCTGTACCGGCCGACAAACGGAAAGAACAGGCGGCTGCCCTGGCACCTGTGTTACGGGGATTATGCTCTTCTCAAACCCGCATGATTGGCCATTTTACGGATGATGAACGGGTACTGGAATTTATTAATTCGCATGATGTAGATAAACTGGCACCCTTAGGCACCTCTTGCCCCGATCATTTCCTTCGTACCAAAATCAGTCCGCTGGTGCTTTCACTATCACCAGACGAAAATCTATCTGATGCAAAAGCCATCCGGTCTAAGCTGGAACCAGCTTTTGAGGCATACCGGGTGATGTATAAGAACTATTATGAAAAGTGCAAACATCCCAATAGCCCCGCTGTCCGGGATGCCAATCCGGTTATTATTCTGTATCCAGGCGTAGGCATGTTCAGCTTTGCCAAGGATAAACAAACCGCCAGGGTAGCCAGTGAATTTTATATCAATGCCATTAACGTGATGAAAGGGGCGGAGGCGGTATCTGAATATGTAGCCTTGGAACCTCAGGAAGCCTTTAATATCGAATACTGGTTGCTGGAAGAAGCCAAATTGCAGCGAATGCCGAAACCTAAACCTCTGTCTGGTAAGATCGCCCTGATTACTGGCAGTGGAGGCGGAATAGGTAAAGCCATCGCCAAAAAATTTGCCGATGAAGGCGCTTGTGTGATTCTCAATGATAACGATGCCGAACGGCTGGAAACGGCCAATATTGAATTTCTGAAAAATTTTGGAAAAGATACTGTTTCGTCTGTTTCACTGGATGTTACGTCTGCTCAATCGGTAGAGGAAGCTTTTAAAGCAGCTGCCTTAGCTTTTGGAGGGGTAGATATTATAGTGAATTGCGCCGGACTCAGTATATCAAAACCACTCACCGAACATACCGAACAAGACTGGAACTTGCTCTATAATGTGATGCAAAAAGGCCAGTTCCTGGTAAGTAAATATGGGGTAGAAATCCTGAGGAAGCAGCAACTGGGAGGCGATATTTTAAATATTGTAAGCAAAAACGGCTTGATGGCTGGCCCTAATAATGTGGCCTATGGTTCTGTAAAAGCAGCCCAGTTACACATGAGCCGCCTGCTGGCAGCAGAACTCGGACCAGAAAAAATCCGGGTGAATGTAGTAAACCCAGATGCTGTGATTGCAGATAGTAAAATATGGCAAAGCGGATGGGCAGAAGGCCGTGCCAAAGCCTATGGAATATCTGTGGAAGAACTCCCTTCCTATTATGCCAAACGGACGCTTCTGAATGAGATTATTTTGCCGGAAGACATTGCCAATGCCTGTTTTGTTTTTGTAGGTAGTCTGTTAAATAAATCGACCGGCAATATGCTTAATGTAGACGGAGGCCTTTCTACTGTTTTTGCGAGGTAATACGGTAAAGATTTAATGAATGCTGAACAAGGAATAACAAATGGGTAAACCATACTTTTTGATATTCCTTGTTCTTCTCACTTTGCTAGAATATTGCTTTACTTCTGTTCCGCTTGGTGTGCAAAAACCATAGCAAATGATTAACAAAGTAACTCAAACTACAGATATAATATGAAGAGATGAATAAAATGGATGCCTTAGAATGCCTGTTTAAAAATTGTATTTTTTGAATATTTTATATAAAACAGGTGAGTACAGGAAGGTTAAAGGGCCATAACCCACTAATTTTCAATATGATTTTTTACGTAAATAGTTTCAATTTAAGAAGATGCTTTAATACTGCTTAATTTTTAATGCACTACGGTCTGTGTTTAAAATGGAAGTTGTAATACACTTTTAACTTATAATGCAGAGAAGATTTTTAAGGAGATGCGCTTTTAATCAATATTTCTTACAAATCAGTTTTTATCTGTCAATTCCTAAACCAACACTAATAAAACAATCTATGAAAAGACATAAACTCCCCTTACAACCACTGGTTTTGCTGGCGCTTGCAGGGTGTATGTATCTCCCGGCCAGCGCTCAATCGCTTAAAGCCGATCGGGTACTGCAACCCCAATCGTTGCTGGCGATGATACCAGCCAGCAAACCTGTAGCCGTTACCATTACAGGTAGGGTTACCGACGATACTAATCAAGGTTTACCTGGTGTGAACGTACTTCTGAAAGGTACTACGAACGGTACAACTACTGATGGTACCGGAAAATATTCGCTGTCGGTTCCTGATGCTACTGGCACATTGGTTTTCTCTTATATCGGATATACCACTGAAGAAGTTGCCATTAATGGCCGCTCTACTATCGATGTATCTTTAGTGGCTGATATCCAGTCGCTGAGTGAAGTAGTTGTAGTAGGATATGGCAGCCAGTTGAAAAAAGAAGTAACAGGTGCTGTACAAACTGTGAGCTCTGCTGACCTGAAAGACATACCAGTATCTACCGTAGCCCAGAAACTGCAAGGCAGACTGGCAGGTGTTCAGATCAACCAGACCACAGGTAAACCCGGCCAGGGCATGAATATCCGTATCCGTGGCCAGTTATCGGTTACTGGTGGCAGCGATCCTTTATATGTAGTGGATGGTTTCCCAATTAACGGAAATATCAATTTCATTAGCCCAGATGAAATAGAAGAGATTACCATTCTGAAAGATGCCGCTTCTACTTCTTTGTATGGATCGAGGGCAGCCAATGGCGTAGTATTGGTTACTACCAAAAAAGGTAAACCCGGCCAAACCAATGTGAGCTTCAATACTTTTGCCGGTATTCAGAAAGTGCCGATGCGGGGCAGAATTGATATGATGGATGCAGAAGAATTTGCCCAGTTTAAAAAAGAATACTACACGGATCAGAATGCCGCTTCCCCTAGTCCCGTAGCCGACCCCGTACCTGACGTTTTCAAAGATCCTTCGATATACAGAGGTAAAAATAACGACTGGTATGATGCTTTACTCAGAGAAGCTCCGCTGCAAAGCTACAACCTGAGCATTACCTCTAATAAAGAAAAATTGAGTACCTCTCTGGTTGCCGGTATATACGATCAGCAAGGTGTAGTATTAAATAACAAATACAAGAGATATTCAGGCCGCCTAAATATGGACTATGAAATATCTGATAAAGTACGCGTGGGTTTAAATATTGCCCCCAATTATGTGTTTGACAATACGCCCAGAACAGACGGAGACAGGGGAACAGGTATTTTATTTAATGCCCTGCATACCTGGCCAGTCATGCCGATTTATGATGAAAACGGAGAACTTACTTTGTTCAACCGGCTTCCAGCAAATACAGGGAACATTTTTGCCTATCCTAACTGGGTAAGAGCGGCCAATGAACTGACCAACGAAACCAGGCAGATTAATTTATTATCCAATGCCTATATTCAATACTCGCCTATGAAAGGTCTGGCGCTCAAATCTACAGTGAATGTGCAGACATTAAACCAGAAGTTTTTCTTCTTTAACCCATCTACAGCCACTAGCAACATTAATACACCTATCCCTACTACGGCTGTTTCGATCCGGGAGAACCAGGAAGATGTTACCCTGCTGAACGAAAACCTGGCTACCTTTTCCAAGAGCTTTGGCAGTCATAATTTTGAATTACTCGGTGGATTCTCCAATCAATGGTTCCGCAGAGACAGAACCCGTATTCAGGCAGATACCTATGCCGACGACCGGCTCCCTACTGTTCAAGGCGGTATCAATATCAACCGGGCAGGCACCATTAGCGACGTGCAGGAATGGAGTTTAACCTCACTTTTCTCCAGATTGACTTACAATTTTAAAGGAAAATATTTGTTTACGGCTGCTGTGCGGGGTGATGGTTCTTCCCGGTTTGGTGCCAATAACCGCTGGGGCGTATTCCCATCTGCATCAGTAGGCTGGGTAGTGTCTGATGAGCCTTTCCTGCAGAATGTTTCTCAGATTTCTTTTGCTAAACTCAGAGCTAGCTTTGGGGTAACCGGTAATAACAATATTGGTAATTATACCCAGTATGCCCGTATTAACAATACAATTAATGCCGTGTTTGGAAATAATGTAGCACCCGGAGCAGGCATTATCTCTCTGGCTAATCCTGATTTAGGATGGGAAACCACCAGTCAGTTTGATGCCGGTATCGATCTGGGTTTGTTCAGCGACCGCATCCAGTTCCTGTATGATTTTTATACCAAGAAAACGACCAATCTGCTCTACAGCGTACAGATTCCTCAGGAATCCGGATTTACTAACTTTAATGATAACATCGGTGAAATTAAATTCTGGGGACATGAATTTGCCATTAATACCAGGAACCTGGAAGGCAAATTAAAATGGACCACCAATGCCAACGTTTCCATTAATCGCAACAAAGTAGTAGCCCTGGCAGAAGGCATAGATAGAGTATATGGCACTTTCCACATTACCCAGGTAGGAAAACCATTTGGCCAGTTCTATGGACATCAGGCGCAAGGCGTGTACATGAATGCCGAGGATCTGGCTAATTCACCACAAGTACCTGGCCGCTCTGTAGTGGGCAGTATCAAGTTAACGGATCAGAATGGAGATGGCATTATTACCAATGGAGGTGATTTTGACGACCGGGTTATTATCGGTAATCCTTTCCCTAAATTCACTTATGGTATTACCAATAACTTTAATTATGGCAAATTTGACCTAAGCATTGTAGGTTCCGGTTCTTATGGCAATGAACTTCTGGTTCGCCACCTGTATAGCACTGCTAACCTGGATGGGGTATTCAATTTAGTGGATGGCGTAAAATACCGCTTCCGCTCTCCTGAGAATCCAGGCAAAGGAATGTATGGTACTACGGTTGGAGGTGGCAACGTAACCGGTATCGAAAGAGACTGGATGAACAGCCGCTTTATTGCTGATGCTTCTTTCTTTACCATTAAAAATATCACGCTGGGTTATACCATTGGCGGCATTACTAAGTTTATCAAATCAGCCAGGGTGTATGCCTCTGTACAGCAGGTATATATATTTACCAAATACTGGGGTGGACCAAATCCTGAAACCAGTGCACAAGGAGACGGAAACGGCGATGGTGGTAACTTAAGCCAGGGGATTGATTTTTCCAATTATCCGGTTCCACGTACCTACAGCCTGGGGGTTAACGTGAATTTCTAATCAGATAAAATGTAATCATTTATATTTTAACAACATTCAAATGAAAAAAATACTCATATTATCTGGTCTGCTTGTAGGGGTTACACTTACCAGCTGCAAAGATGATTTTTTAACCATAGTTCCTGAAACTGAGTTGAGCTCTGTTGTCTTTTTCACCAAAGAAGCCGATTTTCAACAAGCTGTGAATGCCGCCTATGTACCATTGCGCACCCTTGTGAATGACAGGATGTGGCTGCTGGGTGAAATGCACTCTGATAATACATATTATTCCCGGAACCCGCTGTTTGGTGCTACTGAGCAGCAGGAAGACATCGCTGATTTTGCAGTTCCTACAGCCAATGGCGTTACTTCCAATACGCACGTACTGAATGCCTACCGGCAGGAATATTTGATTATTGCCCGTGTCAATCAGATTTTGTCGCAGATTGATAAGGTAGAGTTTAATGCGGATTCCAAAAACAATATAAAAGGACAGGCTTTGTTTCTGAGGGCGCAAGCTTATTTTACCTTGATACAGCTTTTTGAAAAAGTTCCTATGCACCTTACTCCGGCTACCGGACGTGCGGATGCTGCCCAGCCATTGGCCGAAAGAGAGGCAGTATTTGCGCAGATCATCAAAGATACTCAGGAAGCGATTCCATTATTGCCGCTAAAATCCAAACAAGAAGCTGGCAGGGTTACCTCTGGTGCCGCCCAGACATTATTGGGCAATGTATACATTGTGCAGAAAAAGTGGGCTGAAGCCGAAACACTATTGAAAGCAGTAGTAAATAGTAATGAATACGCTTTAATTCCTAATTATGCAGATGCCTTCTCCGGCAATGCAGCTAATAAGAATAATAGTGAATCTGTGTTTGAAGTTCAGTTTCTGGAAGGAGCTGCCGGTTTGAACGGTAACTTTATTTACCAGATGTTGCCTCGCCCCATCAGCCCGACTGAAATTGCGCCTATTACTGGTACCTCTAATCCGCAGCCACTGGATGGAGAAGGAAATAATACGCCTACTCCTGATATTATTGCTGCCTACGAAGATGGAGACGAGCGGGAAGATGCTTCTATTGGATATGTGACTTTGAGCGGTAGTGCCAGACTTAACAAGGTATATCCTTATATTAAAAAGCTTGCAAAAACGCACTCGTTAAATAATAACCACGGCACCAACTGGCATATCTACCGCTATTCTGAAGTACTACTGTTTTTAGCAGAAGCCTTAAATGAGCAGGGCAAAAATGGAGAAGCAGAAGGGTATTTAAACCAGGTACGAAATCGTGCCAACCTGGGAAATTTTGCAGGCGGAGACCTGAAAGAAGCTATTTTCAGAGAAAGAAGAGTAGAACTGGCTTTTGAAAACAAACGCTGGTTTGATCTGGTGAGAACCGGACGGGCTATCGAAACCATTACAGCCTATGGAAACCGGATCAAAGCCAACCCGCAAGCCTATTACTATCCGGAAGGTACTGCTCCCCGTGGAAATGCCTTTAATAACATAAGCATATACTATGGGCTTCCGGCAGATGAAGCTGCACTCACACCTAATTTTTAAAATAATTTAAAGTGATTGGTCAGTAGATAGGTTAAAGAGTGGCTACTGGCCAATCACTGATTAAAAAAATTTAAAAAATTATAAAAATAATAGTATTTAAAAGCTTTATAGTAAATTGTAAGATCATAGACTGCTGAACAGCGTGTACATTGTTTAACAGTCTATGATTTACCTGTTTTTAAACCCCTTTTGCCAAATCTATTTATACGCATATGTTAAAAACCATTCCTTTTCTTAAACTTCTCGCTTCGGTGGCAGTATGTAGTCTAATAGGCACATCCTGCGATAACGAGAAAGATACCAAACAGGCTAATGTACAGAGTAATAATACCGGTAATCCGAAAATTGACAAGATTAAGTCTATGGAAGGTTTCCGGATCGAACACCTGTACAGCCCCTCTGAAAATGAGCAGGGCTCCTGGGTAGCCATGACCTTCGATGACAAAGGCCGCATGATTACTTCTGACCAGTATGGCGCTTTGTATCGGTTGCAACTGCCTCCTATAGGCGATTCTTCCAAACCCAAAGTAGAAAAACTGGCCATTGGCCAGGTAGCAGATAGCATTGTGGGGATGGGATATGCCCAGGGCTTATTGTATGCGTTCAATAGTTTGTATGTAATGGTAAACAGCCGGGGTACTGCCGAACGGGAAAATAAAGAGTTTGATAAACTAAGTGGATTCTATCGCCTGGAAGATACAGATGGCAACGATCAGTTTGATAAAGTTACCGAGTTGAAACAACTGAAAGGAGAAGGAGAACATGGACCACACAGTATTAAGCTTTCTCCGGATGGAAAATCTTTGTATGTAATTGCCGGTAACCATACAGATGTACCTCCTATGGAAGCGCATCGCTTGCCCACCAACTGGCAGGAAGACAATATATTCCCGTTGATCAAAGACCCCAGAGGTCATGCCAACGACCGGATGGCACCTGGTGGCTGGATTGCCAAAGTAGATCCTAATACCAACAAATGGGAGTTAATTGCGGCCGGTTTCCGGAATGCCTTTGATATTGCTTTTGACGAAAGAGGAGAACTGTTTGCCTATGATGCAGATATGGAGTGGGACTTTGGTATGCCCTGGTACCGGCCAACCCGTATTAATCATGTTACCAGCGGTGCTGAATTTGGCTGGCGTACCGGAAACAGCAAGTGGTCACCAGATTATCCAGATAACCTGCCTGCGATTATCAACATCGGACAAGGATCTCCTACCAGTCTGGAACATGGCAAAACCTCTCACTTTCCCGAAAAATACAAAAAATCCTTGTATGCCTTTGACTGGAGTTTTGGTATTATCTATGCCATTCAGATTGACCCAAAAGGTGCTTCTTATGGTGCCAAAGCTGAAGAATTTATTTCTGGTTCGCCGCTGCCCTTAACAGATGGCACGTTTGGTCCGGATGGTTCTTTATACTTCCTTACTGGTGGCCGTAGATTGGATTCCGATCTGTACAGAGTGTCTTATGGAGATGCTAAAGGCAATGTAGCTTCCAATCAGAAGAATGTATCCTTGGTAGCCAATACGGCGACAGAAGATGTAAATGAAGAAACCAAGTTAAGAAGAAGCCTGGAGCAATATCATGGAACTCCTCAAAAGGGAGCGGTAGATGCTGCCTGGCCAAACCTCAAACATGAAGACCGCCACATCCGCTATGCCGCCCGTATAGCCATAGAACACCAGCCTGTTGCTGAGTGGCAGCAACGTGCATTGGCAGAAAAAGATCCGCAAGCCTTAATTCAGGCATCTATTGCCTTGGCGCGTCAGGGAAAAACAGACGTAAAAAACCAGATTCTTACTTCCCTATCGGGTATTGATTATGGTAAATTATCTGAATCACAGCAGATTGATTTGTTACGTGCCTACGAACTGGTATTTGCCCGCATGGGAAAACCGGAAGGTGCTGCTAAAGACAAAGTAGTCGCTCATATTAATCCTCATTATCCTGGCAAAACCAATGCAATAAACCGCTCTCTCAGCAAAGTACTTGTGTATATAGAAGCACCGGGTGCGGTTGAAAAAACCCTCGCTTTACTGGAAAATGCAAAAGACGATCAGGGTGATAAAACGGTGAGCGCTTCCCAGGACCTGATTCTGAGAAACCCCCAATACGGAATGGATATTGCCAATATGCTGGCAAAAGTGCCGCCAGCCCAGCAGACCTATTATGCCACGGTGTTGAGTACCTCAAAAACCGGATGGACTCCAGAACTGCAAGAGAAGTATTTTGCCTGGTTTAAGAAAGCTTTCGAATACAAAGGAGGAATGAGTTATGTAGGCTTTATCAACAAAGCCCGTCAGTCGGCTTTAGCTAATGTTTCGAAAGATAAATTTGATTATTACAGCAAACTATCCGGAGAGGAGTTATTATCTAAGTCTGGCAATGACCTGGCAAGTGGTCCTTCTCCCAAAGGCCCTTACAGAAGATGGACCATGGAAGATGCCAAAGCTGTAATAGACAGTGGCCTGGTGAACCGGGATTTTGAAAATGGCAAGTTGATGTTTGCAGCCGTACGTTGTAATACCTGCCATACCATGAAGGGTGAAGGGGGCAACATGGGCCCCGATCTGACACAATTAGGTACCAGGTTCTCTACTGGCGACATGCTGGAGCATATTATGGACCCCAATAAAGAGGTTTCTGACCAGTATGCTTCTACCGTGTTTTTGATGAAAGATGGCAGTTCTGTATTAGGCAGGCTCATCAACGAGAATGAGCAGAATTATTCCGTCTCTCAAAACCCTTTTGCACCAGACATGCTTCGCGAAATTCCTAAGAAAGATGTGGTAAGTACCAAGTATTCCCGTGTTTCGCTGATGCCTGCTGGATTAATTAACCGCCTGAATGCCGAGGAACTAAAAGACTTTATGGCCTATCTGATGGCAGGCGGGAATAAAGATCACCAGGTATACAAAGGTAATGGCCAGGCAGCAGCCTCCGGAACGGCTAAGTAGATAGATTTGATATTTAAAAATGTTGATCACATGATAAAAAAATCATATAAACCATTTTCGTTAGTAGCACTCCTGTTGGCAGTGCTGCTAACCAGTGGTTGCAAAACAACGGCTGTAAGCCAGTCTAAGGCTAAAAAAGACAAGGAAGGTTTTGTGCAGATATTTGATGGCAAAACCCTGAACGGATGGGAAGGAGATGCTAACTATTGGAGAGCTGAAAACGGCACGCTGGTGGGGGAAATTACGCCGGATAAACTGCTGAAAGCAAATACTTTTATTATTTACCAGGGTGCCCAGCCGGGAGATTTTGAATTGAAGCTGGATTTTAAAATCACAGAAACCGGCAATAGTGGCATCAATTACCGCAGCGAAAAACTATCAGATCCACCTTTTGCCCTCAAAGGTTACCAGGCTGATATTGATGGAAAAAACCGCTATACCGGTCAGAATTATGAGGAAAGAGGCAGAACTACCCTGGCTTACCGTGGACAAAAGACAACCATTGATCCGCTAAAAAATCCGTCGGCCAACCTGCGCGACGATGTGAAGCGAAATGCCTGGAGCGGACTGAGCGTAACGGATTCCATAGGAACGGCTGCCTCCCTGGAAAAGGTCGTGAAAAGCCAGGACTGGAATGAGATTCATCTGGTAATAAAAGGGAACCGGTTGCAGCATTATATCAATGGAACTCTGATCAGTGATGTAACGGATAACGATGCGGCTAACCGGAAAATGAGCGGCTATCTGGGTGTACAGGTGCATGTGGGCCCTCCTATGAAAGTAGAGTACCGCAACATCCGGCTGAAGCAATTGTAGGTTTATCAATGGAAATAGTGTATTGATTCGAGTATAATCAGGATTCTTTATCAACGAACGGTATGAAACAAGTGACCTTTGCTGAAGAGAGCCAATGGGTAGAAAGCCTGAGAAGTGGTGATGCCAAAGGATTTGAAAAAATCTACAATCATTACTGGGCAAAGCTTTTTTCCATCGCCTATAATTATACCCGGTCCAGAGAAACGGCACAGGAAATCCTGCAGGAAGTTTTTGTGAGTATATGGCTCAAACGTACTACACTCCCGGAGCAACTGAATTTAAAAGGCTACTTGTACCAGGCCATTCGTCATAAGATCTATGACCATTATGATAAGCAGGTTGTCCGTGAACAATATGCGGTGAATAAAGCATTACATGAACCGGTAATGGCCAATACAACAGAGCAGCAGGTCGCTTTTGATGAATTGAACACCTTGCTCGATCAGCAGATTGAAGTACTCCCGGAAACAACCAGAAAAGTGTTTATCCTGAGCCGGATGCATGGGTTTACCATTCCTGAAATTTCCAGAGAAATACAAATGCCGGTTAAAACTGTTGAATATCATCTGAGTAAGGCCCTCAAATTCCTGCGGTATAGCCTGGCAGATCTGCTTATTCTGATTTTTATCGTTCAGTTCTAAAAGCTCTATACAGTAAATAGTCAGTAGTTATTATGTGGAAGACACATAGTGGCTACTGACTATTTTTTTGCAGCTATTTCCTCTAGAGTAATTTATCATTATCCAACCACTCCCAATAATTTGATTCAGCACATTGCAAAGGGACAGTCTCTGGTTGGATCTGTACAGATGCCAATAAGTAAGACAATTTTTAGAAAAATTATAAAAAAACTGACCCTCTGGTTAGGGTAAATCTCTTTTCATCCTATTTACTAAATATAGCACACCTATTCATGGAACAAAGGCATCTGGTAAAACTGATTAAAAAATGGGTAGCAGGTAAAGCTTCGCCAGATGAACGTATACAGCTGGAGGAAAAATGGAATAATGCCCTTCAGGATGAATCCTATCTCCAATCTCTTCCGGAACAGGAAAGAGAAGACCTGCGCACTACCTCATTTCAGAATGTGTGGAAAGGGATTTATGCACAGGAAAAAAACAGGCAACCGGCAAGAAAGCCTGCTAAAAAAGTTCCTCTTTACGCCAGGCGAACATTCTGGATGGCGGCTGCTTCCCTGGTGCTGTTGCTGGCCATAGGAATTCCTGCGCTATATAAGTTTTATTACGAATCTGCCTGGCTTACCATCAGTACGCCAGCCGGAAAACGTCGGCAGATCAAGTTACCAGATCAATCCCTGGTTATTATCAATGGAAATTCTTCGGTCCGGTTTGCCAAAGAATGGGATCAGGCGCAAATCCGGGAGGTATGGCTCAAAGGAGAAGCATACTTTTCTGTGCAGCATACCGCCAGTCACCAGAAGTTTATTGTGCATACATCCGACGGGCTGAAAGTAGAAGTACTGGGTACAAAGTTTAATGTGTTTAACCGGCAGGGAGATACCAGAATTGTATTGCAGGAGGGAAAAGTAAAAGTTTCTGATCCTACGAAAGATTATGTGATGAAACCAGGCGAAGCGGTTAGTTATTCTGCCCAGATGCATACCATCACGCCGGAAATAGTGCAGGTGCAGCCGATTGTTTCCTGGAAAGATAAGATCCGCCTGTACCGGGATGTGTCTATTCAGGATATTTTCAAAGAATTGCAGGAAAGCCACGGCATCCGGGTAGAATATAAAAATCAATCGATCAAACATGAAGTGTTTAATGGGTCGGTTCCCAATGATTCTATTGAACTCCTGTTTGATAAAATAGAAAAACTATATGCGGTCAATGTAACTAAACTTAATGGCGTGTATATCATCGAATAATAAAATATTCTGCTTTCTGTCTGCTTCTTTTAAGCAAACAGAAGGTAGCTGATTACTAATCATTTTCCATCTAAACCAGTCCATTATATGGTAAAAAATCTATTCCTATTCAAAAAGCATGCGTTAGGATTACTTCTGTTTTCTTTCAGCTTGCAACATGCACATGCGCAGGATGTAGCCTTTGTAGCAAAGCACCCGGTAAGCCTAATGCAGGAATTCCAGACCGTTCAACTCCTGGATTTACTTAAAACCATGGAGAAACAGTATGGGGTTATATTTGATTATAACCGCAAAGTACTGAAAGACAAAGCTGTTACTGTCAGGAGAGAAGAGTTGCAAAACAATAATCTGGAAGATGTGTTAAGCCGGGTGCTATCCCCCTTGAATTTATCTTTTTCAAAATACAACGAGCATTCTTACCTGATTTATCTCAAAAAGGAAACTTCTACCATACCTGCGGCTGAAACAAACTCACCTGCTTCGGATACAGCTTCCAGCCTACTGGAAGAACAACTCCCAGTAGCCGAAAAAGAGGTAGCGTTTCCCATTAGCGGGAAAGTGACCGATGACCAGGGTGAAGGACTACCTGGTGTAAACGTATTATTAAAAGGTACAACCTCCGGCACTACTACAGATTCAGAGGGCGATTTTACACTTTCGGCACCAGATGGAAATGGAATACTGGTCTTCTCTTTTATTGGGTATCTCACCAAAGAGGTTCCGGTAAATAACCAGGCTACACTAAATGTTGCGCTGGCTGCCGATGTCCAGTCGCTGGAAGAAGTAGTTGTAGTAGGCTATGGTACCCAACGAAAACGGGATATCACCTCAGCGGTTTCCAATATTAATCTGGAAGATGTGGGTGAAGTACCTGCCTCCAACCTGACCAGGTTATTGCAGGGGCAAGCGGCTGGTGTATCGGTACGTCAGACCAATGGCTCACCGGGAGGGCAGTTCCAGGTAAGGGTGCGGGGTATTGGTTCTCTGGGTGCCGGCAGTGATCCGTTGTATGTAATTGATGGTTTCCCGGTAGGCACAAATGTGGGCGCTAACCTGAACCCCAATGATATAGAAACCATAACAGTTTTAAAAGATGCGGCATCTACGGCAATTTACGGAGCCAGAGGTTCTAATGGGGTAGTGCTCATTACCACCAGAACTGCCCAGGCAGATAAAGTGAATCTCAATTTTTCGGTAGATTATGGCGTACAGAATATTCCAAAATCCCGCCGGGTGAAGGTGCTGAATGGAGTGGAGTTTGCCCAGTTTAAAAAGGATGTATTTATGGATGGCATCCGGTATTTTCAGCAAAGAGAACCATCCATTGAAGAAGTACCTGCCAGCTACCGCTTCCCTGAGCAAACCCAGCATTCTACCGATTGGTACGATGCCATCCTGAATGACAATGCGCCCTATATGGATTATAACATGACGCTTTCGGCAGGCCGAGGACCTATCAAAACATTGCTGTCACTAGGGTATTATAAAGAGGAAGGATCTGTGATCAAAACCAATTACGACCGTATTTCGGCCAGGGCCAATCTAGGAGGGGCTATCAACAAATTTATCACGGTTGGATTTAACCTGAATGGTACCTATACCAAAAAGAATGTAGCCAGCAATGATGAAAGTATTGCGGGACGTAGTGCACTGGTAGGTTCCACTTTGTTGATGGACCCCAGGGAACCCATGTACGATGAAAATGGAAATCTCCGGCCCTATATAGGCGGCGTAGATGGTGTATTTGGCTTTCCTAATCCGGTATATGTATTAAATAATGCCATCCGGAAAAGGAATATCGCCGAAGTATTATCCAGCGGATACATAGAGCTTACTATTGTGAAAGGCTTAAAATTCCGCTCCTCTGTAAATGCCAAGTTAAATTATAATACCTATAAAGAATATGTTCCTTCTACCATTGGTACGCCCCTCAATGGCTTTCCACCAAGGTTGGCAACAGGATCAGAAGTTACAGAGCAGTTATCTAATATTTCTGCTGATCAGTTGCTTTCTTATGCCCCTGATCTGGGAGAAGACCACCATTTAGATATGCTGGTAGGCTATACTGCCCAGGAAGAAAAAGTAAGAGGTGTCTCTGGTGCCGGCAATACCTATCCCGACGACCTGGTTCCTTACCTGGGTTCGGCCATTATCCGCTCTTCTAACTCGTATGAATATGGATGGACATTGCTGGCGTATCTGGGAAGGGTAAACTATTCCTTCAAAGACAAGTATTTGTTTTCGGCTTCTATGCGCCGGGAAGGAAGTTCCAGGTTTGGAGCAAAGAATAAGTATGGAAATTTTCCGGCATTTTCTGTCGGCTGGCGGCTTTCAGCAGAACCATTTATGCCCACCACTACCTGGCTCTCTGATCTGAAATTGCGGGCAAGCTGGGGTAAAACCGGTAATAATGATATCGGTAATTACTCTCACCTGGCCTTCATGAACACCAGTAATTACATCCTGGGAAATGCCATCGCCTCTGGAAGGGTAATCAGTTCGTTTGCCAACTCTGCCCTGGAATGGGAAAAATCAAACCAGCTTGACCTGGGTCTGGATCTGGCCTTGTTTGATAACCGGGTGGTGTTTACCGCAGAATATTACGATAAGTTAACCAATGATATGTTATTGCCTATTTCTATTCCTTCTGTTTCCGGGTTTACAACCAGTTTAGCGAATATCGGAAAAGTGCAGAACCGGGGGGTTGAGTTAGCGCTGAACTTTAATACGAAAATCGGTCCGGTAAATTTCCGTACCAGCCCCAATATTTCCTTCAACCGCAGTAAAATATTAGCCATCAAAGGAGAAAATGATATGCTTTATTATGGTGGTTTTTATGGAGGCTATAACGTGCAGAAAGTAGGCCGGCCTATCGGGATGATTTATGGATACAAAAAGCTGGGCATATTTAATACCCAGGAGGAAATTGATGCCTGGCCAAAACAAGACGGTGTAATTCCCGGAGGTATGAAATTCCTGGACGCCGATGGCAATGGAGAAGTTACCTATGATACCAGAGATATGGTGGAGATTGGTAATCCGAACCCTGCCTTTACCTGGGGATGGACCATAGGAGCAGACTTCAAAGGCTTTGATTTAAGTATCCTGTTTATGGGTGCCCATGATTATGATATCTACCGGAATATTGAAGCTTCTACCATGAATATGGATGGTGTGTTCAATGTATTGGACAAGGCCAAAGACCGCTGGCGTTCCCCGGAAAATCCTGGTTCCAATCCTAATGCTAAAAACTCACAAGGCGGTACTAATTATTTCAAATGGTCCAGAGAGAGCAGCGAGCGGTATGTATATGATGGAAGCCATGTATGGTTACGGAATATCACCTTAGGCTATAACTTGCCTAAATTAATTCCGGCAATAGGTAGTGCCAGAATTTTTGTAAATGCCAACAATGTGTTTCTGTTTACCAAATACCCAGGCGGAAATCCGGATGCGAGTGTTCGTGGGGGAACGGAACTGAATAATGATGATGAGACCTATCCGGTGCCCAGAACTTTTTCCGTAGGAGCCAGACTTAATTTTTAACACCTAGCCATCACCTGATCTATGAAAAATATAACTCTTCTTAGTATACTCTTTTGTTGCCTGGTAGCCACTTCCTGTAAAGATGATTTTCTGGATACAACCGACCCTACCAGAGTGGGTTCAGATCTTTTTTACAAAGATCAAAAACAATTTGAGCAGGCCTTAAATGGGGTATATGGCCAGTTACAGGGAATAACCAATACGGCCTATATTTTCCAGGAATTTAATACGGATAATACCACCCTTGATTTTAATCCGCTGGACCGTGGGGGAGCTGCCGGATGGGAAGCCTTTGAGTTTTCTACCGTAAATTCCGGAAATGGCGAAATTTCAAACATGTGGAATATCTACTATGCCGCTTTGTACAATGTTAATTTTGCCCTTGAAAAACTAGAACCCAGTACCATTGATCCTACTGCCAAAGCTACTATTGGCGGACAGTTGAAGTTTATCAGGGCCTATTATTATTTTCACCTGGTGCAGTATTTCGGCGATGTCGTACTGGTTACTTCCACCCTGGATACCCCTGATGAAGCCTTTGCCTTGGTTCGTTCTCCGGAAGCGGATGTGTACACCCAGATTATTGCCGATCTGACTGATGCGGTTGCGTCTTTGCCGGCTAAATACGATGCTGCCAATGCCGGTCGTGTTACGAAGGGCGCTGCACTTACTTTATTGGGAAAGGTGTATCTGACCAAAAAACAATATAGTGAGGCAATTACTACGTTGAGGCAAGTATTGCCCCTGGGATATGCACTTAATCCTAGTTACGCAGATAACTTTAATCCTGGCAAGAAGAATGGCATTGAATCTATTTTTGAGGTTCAGTATCAGGGCGGAAATGACCTGGGGGAATGGAGCAATTTTATGTATGTATTTGCACCCAGATTGTCGCAGGCTTCTATTACCGGATATGCCAGCATTAATCCCAGCGGACGTAATATTCCTACCAACGATATTATTGCTTCTTACGAACCTGGTGATTTGCGTAAGGATGTTTCCCTGAAGGAAGGATATACTAATGCCAAAGGAGAATTTATCAAGATTCCCTATATCAATAAATACAATTATGCACATACCATTGCTGGCCGTACCGATACCAACTGGCCGGTATTCCGCTATGCAGATGTATTGCTGATGCTGGCAGAAGCCATTAATGAGCAGGGAGGCCCTGATTCAGAAGCCTATGGCCACTTGAATGCGGTGCGTGACCGGGCAGGTTTAGATCCTCTTTCTGGATTGGATCAGGCTGCTTTCCGGACAGCTGTTTTGCATGAGCGGAGAATTGAACTGGCTTTTGAAAACAGCCGCTGGTTTGATTTAAAGCGCACCAAAACTCCTGCGGAATTAGCTCAGTTTTTGAATACCTATGCTGCCAAAGAAAAAGCAACTCCCACCGTAGAGAGAGGTGGAGTAGCATTTAATGCGCTGGATTATGTGTATGAACCACATGAATATTTGTTCCCGATTCCGGCTCCGCAGATTTTAATTAACAATAAATTAACGCAGAATCCTGGCTATTAAGCTATACTATGCACCTGTCAGGAACGTAACGGAGTATAGCTATGTTCCTGATAGGGAAGCATATTTCAAAGAATATCTTTCATTTTTAGAAGGTATTTGCTTAAATTCGGGTTATTTTAAATTATAGTGAAGAGTTTGCCTCTATAAATTAGATAAGTTCTGGTAGCTGGTAAGCTTATAGTACATTTTTTAATAGTACGCTTAATGAATAAATTGAATAGTAGAATAATGCCAATCCAAAGAGGATGTATCATTGCCCTGATCGTCTTTTTAGTCTGTAGCTTACATCCGGCGCTTCTCCTGGAAAGTTTTGCCCAGTCGGCTGCACCGGCGGCAGAAGCAGAAACCTTCTGGCTTTGGAAATTTCTGGGAAGACTTCATCCCTTAGCTGTTCATTTTCCGGTGAGCTTGCTTTTATTTGCTGCTGTACTTGAGCTGTTTACCATCCGCCAGTACCAGTCAAAATTGCGGCCGGGAATAAACTTGCTGGTGTATATTGGGGCTGTTTCAGCCTTGATTGCTGCCGGATTAGGTTTATTATTATTCAGCCAGGAAGAATATGGCGGAGATGTATTAGCCGTTCACCAATGGACAGGTATCGCAACTGCTTTCCTGAGTATTATTACCCTGTCTTTCCTGCTGATGATCGAGCGTCAACATCAGGTCAGTTTTGTAAAAGCCTACCGCGGAATTCTGTTTTTTACAGCATTCGGCGTATCTGTAGCCGGACATTATGGCGCTTCTTTAACCCACGGAAGTGATTATCTCACCAGTGTCTTGCCCTTTAGTAAAGATTATGAAGGTGCCCCAGCCAGCACCGGTAATTTCAATTTTACTTCTCTGAAAAGCGATACTACCCGTCTTAGCGAGCAACAGGAAATGGATCTGAATGGACAGGTGCGGGCTATTTTTGCCCACAATTGTTACAGTTGCCATAGTGCTGAAAAAATAAAAGGAGAACTCCGGCTGGATAAGAAACGGATGGCTTTAAAAGGGGGTAAATCCGGGGCAGTTATTATTCCTGGTGACCCCTATAAAAGTGAGCTGGTTCGCCGGATTTCCTTACCACATAATCACAAAGAAGTAATGCCCGGAAAAGGTAAAAAATTATCGGAGCATGAGATAGAACTGATCAGTTTCTGGATCGAAAAAGGCGCTCCCTGGCCAGATAATGCCGATCAGAAAAGTGTTTTCCGGGTAGCCAAACTGGAACCCAGAATGCCAGCTTTACCTGCTGCTAGCAACGCGCTGCAAAATCCAATTGATTTATGGGTGAATAAGTATTTTGAAGCAAAAAAAGCTGCCTGGCCGGAAGTAGTAGACGACCGGACGTACCTGAGAAGAATCTACCTGGATATTATCGGATTGGTTCCCGCTCCTGAAGAATTGCAAGCATTTGCCCAGGATACCAGGCCAGATAAACGTGCACAATGGGTTCGCACCTTACTCAACCGGAATGATGATTACGCCATGCACTGGCTTACCTTCTGGAATGATGCGTTGCGGAACGATTATACAGGTACCGGATACATTACCAATGGCCGGTATAATATTACCGACTGGCTCTATACTTCTCTAAAAACCAACAAAAATTATAACCAGTTTGTAAAAGAACTTATCAGTCCAACGAAAGAATCCAAAGGGTTTATTGCGGGTATTAAATGGCGGGGTACGATTAATGCCAGCCAGCGCACAGAAATGCAGGCCGCTCAGAATGTAGCCCAGGTATTTTTAGGACTTAACTTAAAATGTGCCTCCTGCCACGATAGTTTTATCAGCGACTGGAAGCTGAAAGATGCCTATGCATTCGCTAATATTTTCGCCGATACTACCCTGGAAATCAACCGCTGTGATAAGCCAACCGGTAAATTTGCCAGTACTAAAATTCTATGGCAAGAACTTGGTTCTATTGATAGCACCGCACCTACTGCCAAAAAGCTGCAACAATTAGCCGAAAACCTGACCCAGCCGAAAAATGGCCGTTTGTACCGCACGATTGTAAACAGAGTATGGGCACAAATGTTGGGTAGGGGTATTGTAGAACCGGTAGATGCCATGGACAACGAACCCTGGAGCCAGGACTTGCTGGATTGGATGGCATCTGATTTTGTAAGCAAAAACTATGATCTGAAAGAGTTGATTTATCAGATAGCTACTTCCAAAACATATCAGTTGCCTTCCGTAGGAATAAAAGATGCAAATAAGATTATTGCCCAGGATTTTGAATTTAAAGGGATGCTCCGCCGTCGCATGGCTGCCGAACAGTTTGCTGATGCGGTAAGCAATGTGATCGAACCTGTTTTCCCGGATTCTGCTGTTGTGTACAATCCTTTTAAGAATGCCAATGCGGAAGAAGGAGAACAACCTGAGTTCATTTTCGCAAGGGCTTCCCTCGTGAAAAATAATAGTTTCCTTACCGCCTTAGGCCGCCCTAACCGGGAAACGGTTTCTACGGGAAGAGAATCCAGGGCTAATTTGTTACAGGCGCTGGAACTGACTAATGGTGATAGACTAAACGAAGTGCTCAAAAAAGGCGCAGAAAACTGGAAAAATAAATATACCAACAGTGAAGACCTGATCAATGAATTATACAAACGGGCACTGAACCGGGGACCTGAACCTAAAGAATTGAAAGCAGCGAAGGAAGTATTGGGCAGTTCTCCCAGTACAGAAGGAATCCAGGATTTATTCTGGGCTGTGGTGCTTCTCCCAGAGTTCCAGTTGATTTATTAGAAATAGAATGCATGTTTAATAAATTTTTTTACTATGAAGACGGATTGGAATAGAAGAGATTTTCTGAAGAAAGCCAGCGCCGCTACTTTGGCAGCTATGACAGCAGGTGCTCCAATGACGAGTTTTTTATCTTCGTGCAACACAAAAAAAGGAGTAGATACAAAGGCAGATACTGTGATTTTGCTCTGGATGGCCGGAGGAATGGCACATACCGAAACCTTTGATCCCAAAAAGTATACGCCTTTCGATAAGGGCCTGGAATCAAACCGGGTGCTGAGTACTTTTAAATCTTTCCCAACTGCCCTGGATGGTGTGTCTTTTTCAGAAGGATTACAATCTATAGGTTCTGTAATGGATCGGGGGACTATTATCCGCTCCTACGTAGCAGCGGATTTGGGCCACATTTTACATTCCAGGCATCAGTACCATTGGCATACTGGCTATGAACCGCCGCAAACCGTAGCCGCTCCGCATATCGGTGCCTGGATAGCCAAAGAAATGGGTCCGGTGAATCCGGTCATTCCTGCCTTTATTGATATTGGGCAACGGTTTACAGTAGGAGAGGGGGAAGAGTTAAAAGCATTTCATACTGCCGGATTTTTAGGCAACGAATTTGGTCCTTTCCTTATTCCAGATCCATCACAAGGCCTGGAAAGTGTGCGTCCGCCAGTAGGCATGTCTGCGAAAAGATTTGAGAGGCGGAATCAATTGTATAATGAACTGGTCAGCCAGAGTCCTTTTGGGGAATTTGGTAGCGATTACCAGAAAGAATCGCTCAAACGATCGATGGAACAGGCCTATATCCTGCTGAATTCTCCGGAGGCCAAAGCTTTTGATTTGAGCCAGGAACCCAAAGAGATTTATGATATTTATAATACTGGCCGCTTTGGATTAGGCTGCCTGATGGCTCGCAGGCTTACGGAGCAAGGCGCACGTTTTATCAGTGTAACCACGGAATACGAACCTTTCATGGGATGGGATACGCACGAAAACGGGCACACCAGGCTAAAAGACATGAAAAAGCAAATTGATGGACCGGTAGCCCAGTTGATCAAAGACCTGGAAAAAACAGGCCGCCTGGACCGTACCATCGTGATCTTAGCCAGTGAATTTAGCCGGGATATGCTTATGGAAGGCCGCCCTGGTGCTAAAGTACAAGACCAGGTAGACCAGCCGGATGTAATTACCGATATAAAAAATTACGGCATGCACCGGCATTTTACCGATGGTTGTTCTATACTCATGTTTGGTGGAGGCATTAAAAAAGGCAATGTGCATGGAAAAACTGCAGATGAACGGCCTTGTAAAACTATTGAAAAACCTATTAAAATAGACCAAATCCACCAGACCATTTACCATGCTTTGGGTATTCCAGGCGATGCGCATTATGTGGTGGAAGAACGCCCATTCTATACTACGCCTGATGGCCTGGGAAAACCTGAAATGGCACTATTTGCATAAGAAACTATATGGTTAAACCTTGGAATGTATCCAATAAAGAGTCTAGCCAGCTGTTACTTTGGAGATTGCCAGATGAGAATTTTCGCATTATGCAAGCGGGAGAGTTAACTCCGCTCATTAACGGTTATCAATACATTCTGGTACATCATTCTATTCTGGCTCCATTTTCGGCATTGAGTTCTGATCAGGTGACGATCCGTCCAAGAACTATCATCAATCATGTTACTGGGCAAATATGGAATGAATATTCGTAATTAGATATTATGATGCTATTACTCCTACAACCATCCAGGATATAACAGGAGATGAGACTCAGATTTGGAAGTATGATTCAATCTATTTATTTGTATCTTCTCTGGTGAAAAGTACTTTAGAAAGCATGACTAATGAATTACGATTCACTTTGGGATTCAGCCATTTTGCTTAATAAAGTTATTACACTCAGCTTTACAAAGCTGGATTAAGACATCTAAAATCGTTTCTTATTTAATTGTTGAGATCAGGCAGCTAATAATATTAAACACCATTCTAATCCTGCTCGCCAACCTCAATCCTTCAAACTTTTAATTTCCACCAAAATATTGTTCTCTCAGGAGAGTACAGGAAGGTTGCTTTATGTTTGCTCCTTACATTTATAACTAAAACAAGAATTTATTAATTTATATTGATATATTTTTTGTTTTATTTCCTGTAAAATTAAGCTATACTTAAGGCTCAAAACTAAAGTACATATATAGGTGGCATCTCAATCCTGGCATAATAAGATATCTAATCCGGCACAACTGGGAGGCATAGAAACGTCCGTTATCGACAATGGGCCAGGGCGTGGAAACCGTATCGCCTGGATTAATACCGGCACTGGTTTACGATACAAAGTAGTGATAGATAGGGCAATGGATATTGTGGATGCATTCTACAACCAGCACAGCCTAGCATGGATCAGTCATGTAGGAATTACAACGCCACAAGCGTTTTCTGACCAGGGCATAGACTGGCTCCGTACCTTCGCCGGAGGTTTACTTACTACCTGCGGGTTGAATCATGTAGGTGGCCCTGAGAAAGATGAATTTGGTGAACGGGGCTTACACGGGCGTATCAGCAATACCCCGGCAGAGATAGAATCGATTATTCAACCTGATCCGGCAGCTGGTAAACTTGAAATGAGTATTACCGGAATTATCAAACAAACCCAGGTCTTTGGCCCCAGTCTGGAACTGAGACGAACTATTTCCGGCACTTTAGGACAGGCAGTTATCCGTATCCGGGATGAAGTAATTAATCGGGCAAATACCGCTACGCCACATATGCTGCTCTATCATCTGAATTTTGGATGGCCGCTGGTAGATGAAGGAACAGATATTCTTTGGAACGGCAACTGGCAAGCCCGCTACGATGGCAAGCCCAATAAAATTTTCAGGGAAGGAAACAACTTCCGGAAATGTCCGGCACCTTTGGATGATCATAGCGGTGGTGGGGAAGAAGCCTGCTTTATAGAGCCTGCTGCTGACCAATCCGGATTCTGGACCTGTGGTTTGCATAATGCTTCTATTGGTCTGGCAGTTAAAATGAAATTTCAGAAAGGGCAATTGCCCTGGCTTACCAACTGGCAGCACTGGGGCAAAGGCGAATATGTACTCGGCCTCGAACCAGGTACCCATCCACCCATCGGGCAAGCAAAAGCAAGGGCAGAAAACACGCTTATCCACTTGCAACCAGGCGAAAGCAAAGTATACGACCTGGAAATGGAAGTATTACATACATCCGAAACCATTAATGAATTTTTAAAACAATCAAACATACCTAACGCATAATTGATATGGAAACAATGGAAAAAACAAGTGTAGCGGAAAGAGCTTTAGACCAGGGAAAAGGCATATTGCGGCTGGCACCCACCTGGGTACCCCGTTCCTTCTGTGTTCCTGGCAGGCGCATTAAACTCCATCCGGACGATTATTATGTGCTGGGCGGACAACGGGGAGGCATTGATGAACGCTGGCTTTCTTCCACAACTCCGGCAAAAAATGGTCCCCTAACCGGCAAAAATGAAGGTTTAAGCGCCATCGTTTTTAATGATGGAAACAAAGAAGTGCAAATATTGCTGAAAGATGCCATTGATGAATTAAAAGGAGCTATTATTGGTGACCGCTTGTGGAACCAGTATAAATCCTGGCCGATGTATTCTAAGTTTTTCGATAACAAAGGACCACTTCCGCACCACATCCATCATAATGATGAACATGCCAAACTGGTAGGCCAAAACGGGAAGCCGGAAGCGTATTATTTCCCACCTCAACTCAATAATCATGGTGGCGATTTTCCTTATACTTTCTTTGGCATTGCCCCTGGAACAACTAAAGCACAGATCCGGGAATGTCTGGCCAATTTTACCAAAGGCGACAATAAAATCACTAATTTCTCTTCGGCTTACCGCTTAGAACCAGGCACTGGCTGGGATGTACCTCCGGGAATATTGCATGCACCTGGAAGTTTGTGTACGTATGAACCTCAGAAAGCATCCGATATTTTTGCCATGTATCAGTCATTGGTAAACGATGCCGTAATTCCCGAAGAATTGTTATGGAATGGTACACCCAAAGAAAGAATGGGCGACTATGACCAGCTGGTAGAAGTGATCGACTGGGACGCTAACGTAGATCCTAATTTTATGGAAAATCACTTTATGCGTCCAAAACCAGTACGTCCGGTAGATGAAATGAAATCACAAGGCTACAGCGAAAACTGGATCTGCTATAAATCCGAAGCGTATAGCGCCAAAGAACTCACGGTACTGCCTGGAGCTACCGTAACTATTAAAGACAGTGCGGCTTATGGAATCATTATGATGCAGGGACATGGCAAAATGGGCGTTTGGGACATTGAAACTCCTACCTTAATCCGCTATGGTCAGCTTACCAACGACGAATTCTTTATTACCGAAAAGGCGGCTAAAGAAGGCGTTCAGATCACCAATTATTCTAAAAATGACCCTATCGTCATGCTCAAACATTTCGGCCCAAATAATCCCGATCTGAAACTGTAAGCTACTTAAGTTTAAAATGATGAACACTGAACAAGGAATGCAGAATAATGAAGTAAAAATTAATTCTACATTCAATATTCCTTGTTGGATATTCGATATTCAAAACCGGCATTTATGTTATCTTTTGGTATAACGCAATATTATCTATAACTCCTAATAAATAAGTTTCTAACCTCAAATCATCCAAACTTATGAGCGAAAATAATTTTCCTAAACTCCACAACGCCACATGGCCTGGCCTTGTAGGAAAAGGTGCCAACTCAGAACCACCCATTCCCTTTGATACCATGCTGGATATGACAGCCAAAGCAGAAGTAAATGGGGTGAAATTCGATGGCGTAGATCTGGGTCTGTTAGACCCACACATCAACATCAATATGTCGGATGATGATATTAAGCGCCTGGGCGAGAAAATAGGCAACCTAAACCTGAAAGTTGGTAGCCTGGTAGCACCCATCTGGGGTGGTCCGATTTTAGGAAGTAAGGATGACCGGGCCACATTTGTAGAAATGGTTCGTAAAGCTTGCCATTTTGGAAAAGTATTACGTGATATAGGCATTCGTCCCTATGGTGTGGTACGGATTGATTCTGCCAGTTCTCCGCATGACTGGGAAAAAGATCCGGTAAATAACCAGAAACTGATTGTGCAAACGTTTCAGGAAGCCTGCGATGTAGCCGCAGATTTTGGCGAAAAACTGGCTGCCGAAGGAGAAATCTGCTGGGGTGGAATGCACAGTTGGCGCACCATGCTTAATACACTGCAACAAGTAAACCGCCCGAACATGGGATTCCAGGCAGATATGGCACATACCTTATTGTACCTGATGGGCTATAACCATCCGGAAGACCGCATTTTGCCGGAAAACTTCGACTGGAAAGACCGCAACACCCTAACTGATGGCCTGAAAACCATTACAAAAGCCCTCCGCCCGTATACATTTGACTTTCACGTAGCGCAGAATGATGGAACGGTATTCGGTTCAGGTTCTCATGATAAAACTGGCCGCCACTGCCAGGCAACAGATCCCAATGGAAAACTTGATGTAGTAAACGATGCAGGCTACTGGCTGCGGGATGAAAACGGCAACCTGACCAAAGCATTTAAACACATCTGCTGGGATGGCTGTATGTTCCCCAATGAGGTAATGATGCGTCAGCAAACCTGGAACGATATTCTGGCTACCCTCATTAAAGTACGCCAGGCACATGGCTGGTCTGAGGCAGAAAAAGAGAAATTAGTAGCAGTCGGGCAGTAAAGTGAATGAGCGTATGAGAGATTGAGTGAAGTATAGTGTAGGAGTCAATAAGTGTGTAAGTAAATGACGATTTTTATAAAAAATACTTAAATCAGTAATCACTCATTCTCTCAATCACTCATTCATTCACTTAATTATGAACCCAAATGCCTTTTCATCTACTTGTTAAATCACACTAAAACACATGAGTCAAAAGAAAGAAGTAAGAATAGGATTAATAGGAACAGGTTTTATGGGCCGGACCCATTCCAACGGATACAAACGCATCGGTGATTTTTTCCCTGATCTGGCCTACCGTCCGGTACTCAAAGCCGTATGTGCCCGCAGCAAAGATAAAGTACAGGCTTTTGCCGAGCAGTGGGGCTACGAATCTACCGAAACCGACTGGAAAGCCGTAATCAACCGCAAAGATATTGATGCCGTAGATATTTGTACACCCAATGATACCCATGCCGAAATTGCCATTGCCGCAGCGGCAGCCGGTAAAATGATTCTGTGCGAAAAACCTCTTTCCAGAAATCTGGCAGAAGGGCAGAAAATGGTAGATGCGATAAAAAAAGCCGGTGTGCGCAATACTGTCTGGTACAATTACCGCCGCTTACCAGCCGTTTCGCTGGCCAAACAATTGGTGGATTCAGGCAAACTGGGGAAAATCTATCATTACCGGGCCAACTTCCTGCAAGACTGGACCATCAGTGCAGATGTACCACAAGGCGGCACCGGAACTTGGCGGATGGATGTAGAAGCCGCAGGATCTGGCGTAACAGGTGATTTACTGGCACATTGTATTGATACAGCCATGTGGCTCAATGGAGGTATAAAAGATGTATCGGCTGTTACAGAAACGTTTGTAAAACAGCGGATGCACCAGTTGACTGGCAAAGTAGAACCAGTAGGTATCGACGATGCCTGTATATTCCATTGCCATTTTGATAACGGCTCTTTAGGATTATTTGAATCTACTCGCTATGCCCGTGGACACAAGGCTTTGTATACCTTCGAAATAAATGGGGCTAATGCCTCTATCCGCTGGGATTTACATGACCTCAACCGCCTGGAATACTTCGATCACCGGGATGAATCTATTGTGCGTGGATGGCGCTCTATTCATGTAACCGATGGCGACCAACCGTATATGAACAAATGGTGGGTACCGGGCCTGGGTATTGGCTATGAACATAGTTTTATTCACCAGGCAGCCGACTTTATGAAAAGCCTGGAAACAGGAGAGCCTTGCCATCCTACCTTTGAGGATGCCCTGGAAACTCAGAAAGTGTGCGAAGCCGTTATTGACTCAGCTCGTTCCAGAAGCTGGAAAGATACTGGTGTTGCCTGGCAAGAGAAATAGTTGAGAAAGTATATTATTATTCTATACCTATACAGGAATGTGCTCAAACACATTCCTGTATTTTTTAAGGAAGGTACTCTAAGAAAAATCAGAAGTAGAAGAAAAGTAAGCGTTGAAAAGCAACAATAATGATAAGTAAACTTCCTTTAAGGGCATAAAAAAACCGCCTAATTCTAGAAATTAGACGGTTTAGGGAGGGAGACGGGGTTCGAACCCGCGACCTCCTGAACCACAATCAGGCGCTCTAACCGGCTGAGCTACAACCTCCGTTTAAGAATGGCAAAACTACACGATTTTATTGTATCCGGCAAAAAAATAAGCAGATATTTTAAAGCAAACAGCTACAATTTTATCGTTTAAACAAGAGCCTTTGTCCTTTTACACTTTCATCGAAATTATTGTTGGCATAGGCCAGATGGCCCGATACGATGGTATGTGTAATGGCCGACCGGAAACTCCTGCCTTCAAAAGGTGACCATCCGCACCGGTACAAAATAGTCTCTTTGGTTACATGGGTAGAATTATGTAGGTCCACCAGGGTAAGATCTGCCCAGTAGCCTTCCCGGATAAATCCCCTTTTATCCATTTGAAAACAGATGGCTGGCGCATGGCTCATTTTTTCGGCGATCTTTTCTAAACTGATTTTACCCTGGTGATAAAATTCCAGCATCATAGGTAATGCATATTGGATCAGGGGTACACCGGAGGGCGCCTGCCAGTAACCCTGGCTTTTTTCTTCCCAGGTATGTGGCGCATGATCGGTAGCAATAATATCCAGGCGGTCGTCGAGCAACGCATCCAGCAGGGCTTTTTTGTGATGTATATCTTTAATGGCCGGATTACATTTGATCAGGTTTCCCAGCGTTTCATAGTCACCGGCATCAAACCAGAGGTGGTGTACACATACTTCGGCCGTAATTCGCTTTTGGGCTAGAGGAATCTGGTTGGTAAACAAATGTAATTCATCGGCAGTGGAGATATGCAGAATATGTAAGCGGGCATTATAGGCTTTGGCTACTTCTACGGCCATAGAAGAAGATTTCAGGCAGGCTTCTTCATTGCGGATAATCGGATGAATGGCAGCAAAAGCCGTATCTCCGTATTGCTTTTTGTATTTCTCGGCATTAGCCCGGATGGTAGCTTCATCTTCGCAATGGGTGGCAATCAGCATAGAACTTTCCCTGAAAATACCAGAAAGGGTCTTTTCATTATCAACCAGCATATTCCCGGTGGATGAACCCATAAAAATCTTAATGCCGCATACGTTCACCGGATCTGTTTTGAGTACTTCCGCCATATTATCGTTGGAAGCACCCATAAAGAAAGAGTAATTAGCCAGGGAAGTAAGTTCCCCAATCCGGTATTTATCCGCGAGCAGTTCCTGGGTTAAGGCATTAGGTACCGTATTAGGCATCTCCATAAACGACGTTACGCCACCGGCTACCGCTGCTCTACTCTCCGAATGAATGGTGGCTTTATGGGTGAGTCCTGGCTCGCGGAAATGTACCTGGTCATCTATTACGCCCGGAAACAAATATTTGCCTTCTGCATCTATTACCTGGCTGTTTCCGGCAGAAATTTCTTTTTCTATTTTATATATCAGGCCGTCTTTAATTAATACATCGGCTTTTATAATCTGGCCTTCATTTACGATTTGTGCATTGGTGATCAAAATATTGCGCTGCATAAGAAAAAAGGAGGTTTGCCTAAGAGCGAAATTAGAAAAATAAAAACTCCTCTCCTAAAACAGAATTATCAGGAGATCACACTTGAATTATTTCAATAAAAATTAGTAGTTTAGATATAAATTAGGTGTGCCATGAATATCAATCCGATTGTATTGTCTATTCCTGTATTTTTTATTCTGATCGGAGTAGAGTTACTGGTCGAACGTTTCCGGCAACAGAAATTATATCGTCTTAATGATGCACTTACCAACATCAGTTGCGGTATTGGTGAGCAGGTGACCGGGGTATTTATGAAATTGTTTGTTGTATCTATTTACCAGTATATTTATGAACAATATGCCATCTTTCATATTCCTACCACCTGGCTTACCGGCATTCTGCTGTTTATAGCCGTAGATTTCTTTTACTACTGGTTTCACCGCTACAGCCATGAAATTAACTTATTCTGGGGCGGACATGTGGTACATCACCAGAGCGAAGAATACAATTTGTCGGTGGCTCTACGGCAAGGCTGGTTTCAGAAAGTATTCTCTTTTGCCTTTTACCTGCCCCTGGCCTTGATCGGCTTCGAGACCTTATTATTTGTTACGGTTGCTTCCCTGGTTACACTGTATCAGTTCTGGATTCATACCAAAGCCATTGGTAAATTAGGCTGGCTGGAATGGGTATTGAATACACCTTCGCACCACCGGGTACATCATGGTGTAAATCCCAAATACATTGATAAAAACCATGCAGGAGCGCTCATCATCTGGGACCGCATGTTTGGTACTTTTCAGCAGGAGGAAGAAGAACCAGTGTATGGCATAACTAAACCACTCAACAGCTGGAATCCGTTCTGGGCCAATATGCAGCACTGGGTAGATATGATGCATACCATCAAACAAACTCCCGGATGGGCTGACAAACTCCGGGTAGTATTTATGCCTCCAGGCTGGCGTCCGGCGTATATGGGAGGCACTATTCCTATTCCGGAAGTAGACCGGAGCCGTTACCACAAATACAATACGGATTCACCGGCTCAATTGAACTATTATGTTTTCTTTCAATATGTGTGTACGCTAATCGGCGCTTCGCTTTTTTTGTTCACTGCTGAGCAGTTGCCTTTTCTTCTGAAAATGTTTTCTGCTGCTCTTATTGTACTTGCCATTGTGAACTGTGGTGCTTTGTTCGAAAAGAAAAAATGGGTATATGTGGCTGAATTTATCCGGCTCGTTGCCAGCAGTGCTTTTTGTGTTTATCTGGCCTATTCCTCCGTTTGGTTTATGGCAGTAACCATAGGTATTGGTGTTTTTACCTGTATTTCTGCATTCTGGCTGCTGCGTCTGAATTATATTTTTTATCCGGAAGCCACCAAGAAACATATGGCTGCCTGAGTTACAAGTAAACATCCATGTAGTCTACTGTAAAAAATACCTCAGGATACTTTTTTGAGCAATTTGATCGTATTCAACTGCTCCAGCGGATTAACTTCCTCTTCACCTTCTGCGGCATCCTCCATATCTTCTTCAACATAAGCAGAACCACTGGTTTCATTGTAATATAGCAGGCTCCATTCACCGGAATCATCCTGCACCAAAGCACTGAGAGATTCTACCCAGTCTCCGGAATTGAGGTACAGTATATCGTCGAACTGCTTAATAGCGGGCTGGTGAATATGTCCGCAAATAATGCCATCGCAATTTTTAATTCTCGCTACGGCTGCCAGCTGGGTTTCAAAATCGGAGATATAGGATACAGCCGATTTTACTTTGTGCTTGATCACCTGGGAAAGTGAATAATAGGGGAGACCCCGGCTGGTACGGTAATTATTATAAAGTTTGTTCACCCACAGTAAAAAAGTATAACCCAGGTCGCCTAGCTTGGCCATCCATTTGAGCTTGGTAGTAATGGAATCGAAAATATCGCCGTGGGTAACATAGTACTGCTTGTCTTTTGATTTCAGTACATAATCCCGCTGAATAGAAAAATTGCCTACTTTGAGGGGCAGGACCTGGTCTAAAAAATCGTCGTGATTGCCCCGCAGATAGATCACTTTTGTATCGTACTCTTCGATCATTTTGAGTACAGTTTTGAAAAAACGGGTATGTTTTTTCTTCCAGGTCCCATACTTTTTAAGCTGCCATCCGTCAATAATATCGCCGTTGAGGATTAACTTGTCGCAGGTATTCTGCTTCAAAAAATGGATAAGTTCCTTGGCCTTGGAGCCTGATGTACCTAAATGCACATCTGAAATTACAATGGTTCTAAAATGCGTCTTCAATAGAATAACAATGTGTTTTAACAAAGTTATTATTTGATTGTAACGTATGAATTACCTGATTTTTAATTTATTAATATGTTTTTATTCTATTTATACCTATTATTTAACTAATAATGAAGTAATTGCAAAATGCTTAACATATGAATAATATTCAGCGAATGATAGGTTTTATACTGCAGAAGTTCATATGCTGCATATGGGAAGATACCCGGATTCCTTGGTAATTTATCGTAAGTTTGAGCACTATAATTCACGCATGTTTGCTTAGCAAATTCATATTCAACAAATAAAAGCGACTGAATCAGGTTTACAGAAGGCTGTAATTCCAACTTCTATCCTGCATATTTAGTAAATAATTAAGCATGCTTATCAATACATTTTAAAAATGACCACCTTTCAGGATTTTAAGTTAAACAAGCAATTGCTATCAGCTGTGGAAGATGCAGGTTTTCAAACACCTACTGAAATTCAACAGAAAGCCATTTCGCTTATTCTGGCCGGGCACGATGTACTGGGCATTGCCCAGACCGGTACCGGAAAGACGGCAGCTTATCTGCTTCCGCTGCTGATGAAAGTAAAATATGCACAGGGAACCCATCCAAGAGCCTTGATTTTAGCGCCCACCCGCGAACTGGTGATGCAGATTGACGAACATATTACATTTTTAAGCAAATACCTCGACATTCGGCATACCTCTGTTTATGGCGGAATTGGACCAAAAACACAGATTGAAACCATTGGAAAGGGAATTGACATACTGGTAGCCACGCCAGGCCGCTTACTGGATATCTACCTCAAAGGAGATCTGGTTTTGAAGGAAATAAAAACCCTGGTACTGGATGAAGCCGACAAAATGATGGACATGGGTTTTATGCCCCAGATCCGGAAAGTACTGGAAGTAATACCTGTGAAAAGGCAGAATTTGCTTTTTTCGGCCACTTTTCCCGAAAAAGTAGAACGTTTGTCTGCGGAGTTCCTGGAATTTCCGGTGCGGGTGGAAGCCACTCCGGAATCGACACCGGTAGAAACTGTAACGCAGGTATTATACGAAGTACCTAATCTGAAAACAAAAATTAATCTGCTGAGCTTTCTGCTGAAAGATGCACAAGCATTTAACCGGGTTATCATCTTCACCAGGACGAAACAAAACGCCGACAATATTTATAAATTTCTCACCCGGAAAATGCTTACCGAAGACATCCGGGTGCTGCATGCCAATAAGGGACAGAATACCCGTATTAATTCCATGGAAGCTTTTAAGGAAGGAAATGTACGGATACTGGTAACGACCGATGTAGTGGCCAGGGGCATTGATATAAGCCTGGTAAGTCATGTGATTAATTTTGATGTACCCCTGATTTATGAAGATTATGTGCACCGCATTGGCCGTACTGGCCGGGCCAACCAGACTGGTGAAGCCATTACCTTTATGACAGAACCGGAAGCCTATCATATAGCCAGAATCGAAAAACTCATCCGCATGCCTATTCCCAGGAAAAGCCTGCCTGCGGAAGTAGAAGTAATTGAAACACCATTTGAGGAGTCACAAGCCATGGCGATGGAAATAGATCAGCAACGCAAGAAAGAAGACCCTACATACCAGGGGGCTTTTCATGAGAAAAAAGCAAAAAACAGGAAACGGCCAGATCTAAAATCCGGTAGTAAGACCAGGGGGAAAAAATTCAAAGGTTCCTGAATGTATTGTTTACGTGTCGAATGGCTATAATTACTTTTTACTTTTACTTCTATCCCTAACCCTAATAAAATTATAACACAGCTTGATTGCAATTGCGATACTCGTTTACTGCTTCCTGGTTATCCGGTTTGTGGTCACCCTCAACAATTGTATTAGCAAACCATTTCTTCCCTATTCCAGTCAGCCTCATACTGAGCTGGTTTCCATTCTGGTACCTGCCCGCAATGAAGCTTTGAATATTCCGCACTTACTGGCAAGTATTCAACAACAAGAGTATAGTAACTATGAGTTAATTGTTCTCGACGATGATTCTTCGGATGAAACGGCGGCTATCATAAACCAGTTTGTGACTACAGAACCTAGATGTAAGCTTATTTCCGGGAAACCGTTGCCTGAAGGATGGCTGGGTAAAAACTGGGCTTGTCACCAGCTGGCAATGTTAGCTTCCGGAAAGTATCTGTTGTTTGTAGATGCCGATGTACGGATTGGGGAGGGCTTTATCCGGTCGGCAATTCAGGAAATGAAGCGTAAAAACCTGAGTTTGCTATCTGTATTTAATGACCAGGTCATGCTGTCGGCCGGCGAAAAAATGGTCGTCCCACTGATGCATTACTTGCTGCTGACCTTGCTCCCGTTGCGGCTGGTGTATAGCACAAAAAATCACCAGATTGCTGCTGCTTCCGGGCAATGTATGCTTTTTGAAGCAGAGGCATACCATACCCATCAATTCCATCAGCAGGCCAAAGCAGAAGTAGTAGAAGATATTTATATTATGCAACGAGTTAAAAAAGCTGGCCTTACTGGGGCGGCTTGTCTGGCCAATGGCTTGATTCATTGTCGGATGTATAGTAGCTATCAAGAAGCAATCGCCGGTTTTAGCAAAAACCTGATGGCGGGTTTTGGAAACAGGGTTTGGGTTACTTCGATATACATAATGCTTATTACGGTGGGATATTTAGCTTTTTTATCGCCAGATGTTACTCAACTTTTTCCCGGTAGGTCAGCCTTATTTCTATTTTATGGATCAGTTCTCTTTTTCATTGTTAGCATTCGTGTAATGGTTTCCTGGCTGAGCAATCAGAACATATTCGTTAATCTGTGGTTTCATCCTGTACACATGATTACCATTCAACTATTATTGTTGATTTCTATTTACAAGCGCATTACCCATACTAATAAATGGAAAGGAAGACGTATTTCTACAAAATAGCTCTGGCTTTGTTAATTGCTATGCATATAGCTGGTATTATTGGTTTGCAGCATCCGCTCAGCCGGCCTTTATTTCAGCAACTGATCGCCTTTAATCTGCTGGTAACGGCAGCTATCGTGTTTTATTTTCATACCGATTTTAACCGCAATTTTATTGTATTCAGCATTATTACCTTTCTGGCCGGGTTTTTTATTGAAGTGATTGGCGTAGCAACCGGCCATGTTTTCGGTGTTTATACCTATGGCGCTACCTTGGGGTTGAAATGGCTGAATGTGCCCCTACTGATCGGATTAAACTGGCTCGTGCTTATTTATTGCACCAATATAATTACCAATAAACTTCCTTTTCCGTGGTGGGTGAAAGCCTTGCTGGGTGCTTGCCTGATGGTGGGTCTCGATTTTTTTATTGAACCGATGGCGATACAATACGATATGTGGGCATGGCAGGACAATAAAGTCCCTTTTCAAAATTATATAGGCTGGTTTATAGCTTCACTGGTACTTTCGGCTTTATTTCATATTTTCAGCTTTTCAAAAAAAAACACAATTGCCATGCTGGTGTATGCGATTCAACTACTATTTTTTATGGCACTGGCGCTATTTTTTTAAACATTTTAATGCAAATTAAGTTCTAATGTCAACTTGAAACACATTCGAGTAATTTAATCAGACACATACTATTATGAGCGTTTATTCGATTAAAGACCTGGAACATTTATCAGGAATTAAGGCTCATACATTACGTATCTGGGAACAACGCTACAGCATTATTACTCCCAAACGTACGGATACAAATATTCGCCTCTACGATGATATAGACCTGAAACTAGTGCTTAATATCTCCCTGCTGAAAGATCACGGCTTTAAAATATCTGAGATCGCCAGAATGTCTGCGGATGATATAACGCAGGAAGTAATGACAATCACTGAGAAAAAGCTCAACTATCCCGACCAGATTCAGGCGCTTACCATTTCGATGATAGACCTGGATGAAGACCGTTTTGAGAAGATTATGGCGACCAATATCCTGCAACAGGGCTTTGAGCAGACCATGATCAAGATCATTTATCCGTTCCTGACTAAAATCGGGGTACTCTGGCAAACCGGCGCTATTGGTCCTTCCCAGGAGCATTTTATTTCCAATCTGATCCGCCAGAAACTGATCGTAGCCATAGATGGGCAGCTTCCTTCACGTAAGGTGGTTCCAAAGAAATTTATGCTGTACTTGCCGGATGGGGAATTGCACGAATTGAGCCTGCTTTTTGCCAATTACATTTTGCGGGCAAGGCAACACAAAGTAGTTTACCTGGGGCAAAGCCTGCCTTTTCACGATTTATGTGCCGCCTTTCAGGTACATAAGCCCGAATATCTGTTATCTATTATTACATCAATGCCGAGCCAGCATGAGGTACAGCCTTATGTAGATAAGCTTGCCGCAAAGTTCCCTGGAACACAGATACTTTTAAGCGGCTTTCAGGTAGTATCTCAGGATATATCGGCTCCGGAAAACATTACCATTGTCCGGAATATACAGGAACTGATTGATTTTGCAGAAGAGGAAGTAACAGTAGTTGAAAGTTGATAATTTTCTAATTATCAACTTTCAATTCTCCATTTATATTAAAAAGCGAAGCCTACAGTAACGCCTGCCCGGAATCCGAAAGGCCCAAAAAGATTAGGCACCGGGAATTCCCTTTCTTCCACTTCCGGCGTAGTTACTTTCGTATAGCGGGCATTAAGCGAAGGTCCCATAAAAATGTCCATAGAGAAATGTTTTCCGAACACCCATTGTCCGCCAATGAGTACTCCTGCTCCAATGGTTGTAAACTGGGCATCTGCCTGAATAGGAGCGGCATTTTCCCTGTCTATATTGGCTGTGGCATCAGAATGACGATAGCGCAGAAACGGGCCTATAAAAAAGCCCCGGGGCGCTTCGGTAGAAGACAGATAATACCTGAACTCAGGTGTAATGGCATATCCCCGCATTTTCACCCGTGTATCACCAAATAGCGCCGGAAGAATAGAACCGGTAGTAAATCTGGAAAATGAAAAGCCCAGCTGTGCACTCATTTTTTCATTGATCACCCGCTCGTAAAAAAATGAACCAGTCGCAGCCAGCGGACTCAGGTAATTCACCTTGATTATATTTTTAGGCATATCATCTATATCAATCACTCTTTTATTAGTGCGGTATGCCGGACGGCGGTCATAAGTTGGTTTTCTTCGCACTTGCGCCTCACAGATGCTTAGCGTAAAAGCCAGGAGTAAACCCAACAGAATATATTTTTTCATATTAATAAAAGGTAAAAGCGTGGTAAGTAGTACACATTCTTCGAAGAATAGGTTACGGAAAACAAACATTATTCCAAAAACAAAATTATGGGCGTACTCTTCCTTTAAATATACAATAATTCTCCCGCTTTTCCTCCTCAATTTTTCTCTCTACCTTAGTTAAAATCGCTGCCAGTTACAGGATGTAAAAGATAAGTTCCTTCTGCTAAATAGTTTATTAGGTAAGCGCTGTATGCTCAAATATCTGCTGAAAAGAATAATATGGATCATCCCAACACTGTGGTTTATTACTTCGGTGGTATTTATATTGAGCAAGCTTATTCCCGGAGATACTTTTTCTTCAGAAGAAAACGCCTCTACCGGAAATCTGCAACAAGACAGAGAAGCTTATCAGCACTACCTCCGGCGAACCGGGCAGGATGTTCCGCTATTCTATGTTAGCCTGCATACCCTGGCCGAACCGGATACCTTATACCGTTTGTTTTCAGTTCAAGAATACAGCCTTGCCAAACGCATGATCTGGCAATATGGCAACTGGCCTGCCATTGCCAGCTATATGGAAAAACTGCGGGTGTTACAGCAGCATATCAGAAGCAGTACATTGCTTCTGCCCGATAAAAAAACAATATCAGCGCAAACAGATGCTTTATGGCAAACGTCAAAGCCGGAACAAATCCAACGCTTGTTTAGCAAACTGGAAGATCAGCTTGACAGTGTTCCTTCCACCAACCTACTCAGGGATAATTTACAAGCAGCAGAAAAGGCATTTGTAACTGTAACCAGTACGCAGTCGCCTTATCTAAACTTTATACCTGCCCTTAGCTGGCATGGCGTACAGAACCAGTATCACCAATGGATAAAGGGATTATTGAGAGGGAGTTTAGGTGAATCGTACCGGGATGCAAGACCAGTTGTTGAAATTATTTCAGAAGCCATTTTTCCTACCTTATTACTCACCATACTTACTGTTCTTATTGTTTTTTCATTAGCCATTCTGCTGAATATATTTATTGTACATGAAGATTTTAGCGCCTGGCGCAAACCTGTACTAACGGTATTATACATGCTGGATACTGTACCTGTCTTTTTGATTGCTTTATTGCTGTTGATTTTTCTGGCTTCCGGAGATAGCTTAAACGTTTTGCCAGTATATGGCCTGGGCGATACCTCAACAGATGAATTCTGGTTGCAATCACTATTGGTTTATGTGTATTACCTGCTATTACCAGCCTTATGCCTGAGTATAGCTAATCTTCCGTACGTTACAGTGCAATTATATCAGGCCATGCAGGAAACCGCTACTAGTGACTTTATTATTACAGCCAGAGCCAAAGGTGTGATGGAAATAGGTATTGTTGCCAGGCATATACTCCGCAATGCACTATTACCCCTGATTACTTTATTTACCGGATTTTTTCCGGCCTTACTGGGTGGGGCACTTGTCATTGAAGTTATTTTTGCGATTCCAGGCATGGGCAGCCTGCTGGTTGATTCTATTCTGGCCAGAGATTTTCCGCTGATTCTGGGAATTGTGCTGGTGCTGGCTTTTATAAAAGTAATGAGCCATATTGTAGCCGATATGCTCTATTACCTGGCAGATCCCAGGGTAAGGTTTTAGCATCGGCTATTATTATTTTGCTACATACAAATCTGTGCTGACAAAGAACTGGGCACTGGTGCTCTCTATCCTGTACTTAACTTTTTTTCTGGGTTGTGCCCTACTGGCCGATGTTTTATCTCTGGGATTTACGCCGGCACAATTAGACCTGCAACATATTTACCAGCCACCCTTTCAGTGGCAGCAAACTACTTCCGGACAGGCAATACACTGGCTGGGAACTGATAAACTAGGTCATGATCTGCTGGCAAATCTGGTGTATGGCTGCCGTACGGCATTGCTGGTAAGTGTACCTGCAATGTTAGTAGCTTTATTAATTGGATTGATTCTGGGAAGTATGGCCGGGTATTATGGAGACAACTCTGTTAGAGTTTCGGTCAGTACACTGTTCATTACCTTACTTTTTTTTCCCCTGGGGTATTTTTATGGGTTTTACACCCGGCAATTTATTCTGGCTGATGCTTTTGCGGCAGGAGAAGGATTGATAGCTTTACTGGTAAGCCTTGCTATTTTCACAGGTATTCTGCTCATTGGCTATTTTGTAAGTAAATTGCTCAACCGATGGGGTATTGGGAAAAAATCGGTATTTCTCCCTATCGATCAGATCGTACTCAAACTAATAGAACTGCTTTCATCTATTCCCCGGATTATTTTTATTCTGTGCCTTACGGCTTTTGCAAAACCATCCTTAACAAATATTATTCTTATCACCGGACTCACCTACTGGACGGAGCCTGCCAGGCTGATCCGGGCAGAATTGCTGCGTATCCGGGCTATGCATTATATTGAATCTGCTAAAGCCTTGGGACTGGCCGATGTATATATCCTGTTTCGCCATGCCCTGCCTAATGCACTTTCTTCCATTATTGTTGCTTTCACGTTTGGTCTGACCAGTTTAATTGCACTAGAGTCTACCCTGTCTTTTCTGGGAATAGGCATTCCTTCAGATATACCTAGCTGGGGAAAAATGATCATGAGTTTTCGGAGTAATTTTACAGCCTGGTGGCTGGTGGTATTTCCGGGAATTATGCTGGTGTGTACGGTATTAGCGCTGCAGACCTGTAGTAGTTTTGTTATCAAACGTCTCAATCCCAGGCGTAGTTAGGAGTGTTTGAAATAGCCCTTTATCTTTCAAAGCTTTTCTCTGATCAAAGCGAAGCTATTTTTAGTTCCAGGTATGCGAGAAGGATGATAATTACTACTTCAAGTAAAAAATAAGTTAATCCTAACGTAGTCAGTTGTTGACGGTAGTAAATCACCAGTGCTATTGTCAGACAACAATATAACCCATTTGCACTGGCTAGTACTTTCATATAAAGTCTCCAGTTTCCTTTCATTTGCCAATGGTTTATAAAAGAGAAAACGGCATATACACAAGCTATGAAGGATAGCAGGTAAAGTACATTTTGTGGCATTCCAACCATATTTTCAAACCTTGCCAACACTACGCCTAACAGGAAAGCAGAAAGTAATCCTCCCAGGCTGTCTATCAAAAAGAGTCTCTTTGGAGGCAAGGTCATTTTACTCATCAATAGCGAAAACCTTGTTGATTTTATATTTAATTTACTGGAACCTCTATGTAATAATTTTTTCTCCTGCTTAATGAATGGAGCATGGCTTCCCGTATACCAAGCTTTTTGTGTTGCAGCCTTGAGCTAAGGTAAAGCTGTTATCGGTCGAAGCTGATGTTCTATGCTGGTCTTTTTTTATCTTATTGTTATAGATGCAATAACCTTAAATTAGCAATTTTACTTTCAAGTTTTTTCGCACCAGCTTAAATTGTCCTATTACTTTTTGAGCTCCTTCTACTTTTTCCCCAACAAATCTGTCTCCTGTTTTCACCTTCCAAGAAATAGTATCACTTTCAGGAAAGGAATCTAATTTTTTAGATAACACAGCCTCATCTTGTGGCCAACTCCACCAACTTTGTGATCCAAAAGTATCATACTCATCTGTTCCAATAAACCATTCTCCAAGATCAATACCGTAGTTTTTTATACTTTTTTTATTTGTATTAATTACTACTCTAACCTGCTCACCCCCTTGTTTTACCGTAGAGTGATTTTTTTCATATCCCCAATCTTCTTCTATCCATGCTTCTTCAACAGTAATTTGAATTGTATCATTAATGACTATGGGGTTGGCTAGGGGAACATACTCACTTAGAAAAACCTTCCTATCTTTTGACTCTTTAATACTTGTACTTCTTCCAGGCCCTCCTTTTGAGAAATCACAAGCAGTTAGTGTTAATAGAAGGATGAAATAACCTGTAATTACAGGCCCTCCTTTTTTATAGTTATTCAACATTAAATCTGTTTTAACATCTTTTTACTTGCAACCAACATGTATATAACCACATCTTTTACTAAAGGTTGAGGTTATTTACCAATATAAGGAATATCCTTGCCTGTTTCAAGTCATTTTCTGATAGCAAGCCAACAAGAAAAGGGCTTACATAGCTGTTGGATTTATGCTATTATATAATCCTCCAATCAACCCATCTGAAAATAAGATTTCTAAATCTCCCCCATAATAATCTTTATTGGCAAACTATATACTATCATTACAATTTACATCAATGAAGATTGATTTTTGACGAATGACTAACCTTAGGGTGAAAAAGATTGTTTTATTTGGCCCGGAATCTACCGGTAAAACCACCTTAGCACAGCAACTGGCAGCACATTATCATACCGTATGGATACCCGAATATTCCAGAACTTACCAGGAGGAACAGGGCAGGCCACTCAATATCTCAGATGTGATTCCTATCGCCCGGGGACAAATCCGCCTGGAAGAAGAAGCTTTTCCCAAAGCCAATAATATATTGATTTGTGACACAGATATTCTGGAAACCAAAGTGTATAGTGAAGTGTATAACGGCGCTTGTCCGCCATGGCTATTGGATACGATTCCCAGGCGGCTGGCAGATTTGTATCTGTTAACACAGGTAGATTTGCCCTGGATTCCCGATGGTATCCGTGACAGACCAGATGACCGGGAGCAAATGTATGCATTGTTCAAAAAGGAGTTATATCAATTACAATTGCCTTTTGCTGAAATTTGGGGAAGCTATCAACACCGGTTTGTAAAGGCGGTAGAAGCTATAGATGTATTTATGGGTAAAAAAGAATAAAATCAGACAATTTTAAAAATAACAAATGTTGTAACTCTGGTTTTTACCTTCCGTATAGATCTCCATCACTATGAGAAAAAGTCAGCTCAAGTTTGACCATCTTTTCATATAGGCATTACAGAACATCGGAAAGGAGTAGACGCCTGGATGATTTCTGTAATGCTTTTTTATTGCCCTTACTTTAGCCGGCTGATTGCTATGTCTGTGGACTTTTAGTAGCTATTTACTCCCTCAAGAAATAATCTACCTCTAGCTACAAACTTTGGTATTGCCGAAATACTTTATTCTTTTGCAGTTAGTAGATGCAGCTGCTCTATTTTTGCTTACTTCCGGCCTCCATTCCTAATACTTTTTCAAAGCAGAATCCAATAATTTTTTTCCTGCCATGTTCCGGAAATATATTTCATGCAACCAACAAAAAATAGACTTTTATCTAGAAATGCATAAATTTTTATAAAAAACCTTAAAAAAAATAGGTAGATCACTTGTATTTGCTATAAAATTTGTAGATTTAGCCTCGATTTTAACCCTTTAATCAAAAAACTCACATATGGCAGTATTACGGTTTAAAGCATTAGAGTATGCCCAGAACAGACCTGCGGTGGTAGTGTCGCCTCCCTCAACCAAAGTATCAGACTATTATGGCACCAATGTTTTCGGATTGGATGCTATGCGCTCTAACCTAAGCGCAGACATTTTTAAAAAAGTATCCCGTGCCATCGAAGCTGGTGAAAGAATTGACGAAGACGCAGCCGATGCCGTGGCAGCTGCTATGAAAAGCTGGGCTATCTCTAAAGGGGCTACCCATTATACCCACTGGTTTCAGCCATTAACTGGTGCTACCGCCGAAAAGCATGATGCTTTCTTTGATGTAATGCCTAATGGGAAAGCCATTGAAAAATTTAAAGGAAGCGCCCTGGTGCAGCAAGAACCCGATGCTTCTTCCTTTCCAAGTGGTGGTATCCGCAATACATTTGAAGCCAGAGGGTATACTGCCTGGGACCCTACTTCTCCGGCTTTCATTATAGAAAATGCTGCCGGTTGTACGCTATGTATTCCTACCGTATTTGTATCCTATACCGGCGAAGCGCTTGACTATAAAGCTCCTTTACTTAAGGCACTTTCTCTGGTAGACAAAGCCGCTACTGCTGTTTGTGATTATTTTGATAAAAGTGTATCCCGTGTAATTGCTACATTAGGAGCAGAACAAGAGTATTTTCTGGTAGACAGGGCCTTATATAATGCCCGTCCTGACCTGGTAATGACTGGCCGTACCGTATTTGGTCATTCACCCGCCAAAGGACAGCAACTGGAAGATCATTACTTTGGTTCTATTCCTTCAAGGGTACATGCCTATATGCAGGATTTTGAAATTGAAGCTTTAAAACTAGGTATTCCGATCCGTACCAGGCATAATGAGGTAGCTCCCAGTCAGTTTGAGTGTGCGCCTACCTTTGAAGAAGTGAACTTAGCCGTAGACCATAACCTGCTGTTGATGGACCTGATGGAGAAAGTAGCAGAACGTCATAATTTTAAAGTGCTGTTTCATGAAAAACCATTTGCAGGTATCAATGGAAGCGGAAAACATAACAACTGGTCGCTGGGAACCGACACAGGCAAAAACCTGCTTTCGCCAAGCACCAGACCTAAAGAAAACCTGCAGTTTCTTACTTTCTTTATCAATATTATAAAAGCTGTACACGACAATGCTGACCTGTTACGGGCGAGTATTGCTTCTGCCGGCAATGAGCACCGCTTAGGTGCCAATGAAGCGCCGCCAGCTATCATGTCTGTGTTTATTGGTTCGCAATTAACCAGCGTTCTGGAAGAACTGGAGACAAATGCGACCATTAAAATTGACAAAGGAGATAATATGTATATGAAGCTGGGCATTGATAAAATCCCTTCTATTCTGCTGGATAACACTGACCGTAACCGGACTTCGCCTTTTGCTTTCACCGGTAATAAATTTGAATTTCGTGCCGTAGGTGGTGCTGCTAATAGTTCTTCCAACATGATTGTATTGAATACGATTGTGGCTCATCAGTTATTTCAGTTCCGCAAAGAAGTGGATGCTGCGATTGCCAAAGGAGAGAAAAAAGAAGTAGCCATTGTAAACGTACTGCGTGAGTATGTAAAATCTGCCAGAGGGATTATCTTTGAAGGAAATGGTTATTCTGAAGAATGGATACAGGAAGCGGCTAAACGTGGATTGTCTAACATTAAATCTACGCCAGATGCACTGGATGTATATATAAATGATAAGAGCATTCATTTATTTGAGAAATATGGCATCTTCTCTCACCGTGAGATTGAAGCCCGCTACGAAATCATGCTTGAAAACTATATCAAGAAGCTTCAGATCGAATCCCGGGTGATGGGTGACCTGGTGCTGAACCATGTCATTCCTACGGCTGTAAAATATCAGAGCATTCTGGTGAAAAACCTGGAAGGACTGAAAAGCATTGGAATTAAAGCCAAGCATACCAAAAATACGACAGATACGATTGAAAAAATCGCTGAATACGTAGATACCTTATTAGGCGCGGTAGAAGATATGACAGAAGCCCGTAAAAAAGCCAACAATACCGAAAACGTAAGAGAACGTGCCGCTTTGTATGGCAATGAAGTAAAAGGCTATTTCGACAAAATCCGCTACAGTGTTGACAAGCTGGAATTACTGGTTGACGATGAAGACTGGCCACTTGTGAAATACAGAGAATTATTAATGGTTCGCTAATAATTCAGATTCTATTCCTTTATAAAAGCGCAGATTTTTGTCTGCGCTTTTTTGTTTTTGGCCAGGTATACAAACTATCACCTACGGGCGATATAACAAATATCCGTTGACTGTTTTCTACACCTTTTGCTTTTCCAGATAGGTACGTTTTTCGATATAAGACCTTTTAGCGATATAGGCCAGTATCCGCATAGAACGTATAGACTGATCCGTACTCATTTGTCCGTAAATAATGCGGTCGGTATGTTGCAAGGCTTCTGCTAATTGCTGGTTTGGCATTACTTCTGCAATTTCCTTGGTAGTATAAGTGCTGAAAGGTTTATCTTCCAGTTCTTCCATATACTTTTTCCACAGAATTACGGCATGTTCAATGGTTTGCACCGCCAGATCAGGACTCATATTGCGGGTTAGTTTCTCATAATCGTTTCTGAAATGGCTATGCTCCCTGCCCATCCGGTAGAGTTTATATAACTTACTGATGCGTTTGCCAAAAGCCAGATATACAATCAGCGTAAGCATACTTACACCTACCAGAATAGCTAAGAAATAGGTATAATTGAAGTATAAGTCAACAGGAAAATAATCCGTATCTGCTATAGGCTGTAAAGTATCGGCCGGGGTCGTAATCAGCCTTTGTAAATACACCGAATCCAGACCAGTATATACGGCTGTACAGTCCTGGCTGGTAATGATGTAAACAGGCAGGCTTAGTTTCTGAATGGTGTCAGTTTCAAAGGTAGCGAGCGTATAAATCACACTATCGGTACTTCCGCTGAGATTGGTTCTGGTAGGGAAAAATTCTTTTTTTATCCATTCAAAGGGAGCATAGTTGAAACTCGAATCAGGAAAAATAATTTCCATATCCGGCGGATGCTTCAAACTCAATACATATTGCACTGGCATTCCAACTTTTATGCTGTCTGACAGAAATTTTCCCTGCGGAATAATATTACCAGAAACAGAAGAATTACTGGTTTGAGCCTGTACAGGTAAAAGAGTTGCCATCAAAAGTATCAGGCTACATGCCAGACAATTTATTTTCATGTCACATCCGGGTATTTAAATCATGCCTCTCCGGCTGATTAAGGGTAGAAAAACAATAGGTATAATATCTGAGCACAATTACCGGGCCCTTATAAAACTTATTTCTGCTTAACATTTCTCACTTTAAACAACCTGACAAGTTTAGGGACAAAGTCTTCGCTGGTGTCAATGAAGAGGTAATTTACTTTGTTTTGCCGGCAAAACCTTTCCAGATAACTTTGATTTTTAGAAAAATAGCCTGTAATATTTTTTCGCAGGTCTTTAGAAGAAGTATCCACCCATAAGGTACGCCGGGTTTCTTTATCATAAACCGGAATGATACCTAATTTTGGCAGGTTAATTTCACGCCTGTCAGAAAGATGGATGATCACTAAGTCATGTTTACGGGCGAGGGATTTGAGCGCAGCTTCGTAGCCAGTATCTATAAAATCTGAAATCAGAATAATAACGCTTCTGCGTTTAATAATTTGTAAAGCAAAAGCGATTGCCTTAGATAGATTGGTTTTAATGGAAACAGGGACCAGATTGAATAAATTTAATATCAATTCATAACCATGTTTGAGTCCTTTGGCCGGTTTCATATACGCCTCCCGCTGGTCGGAAAAGCAGATAAGCCCAACCTGACTAGTTTCTTTTACAGCAGATAAGGCCAGAACGCCACAAATATCCCTGGCCACATCTATTTTCTGTTTATTGGGTTGCCCAATTTGCTGGGAAGCACTTACATCCATCAGAAAAAAGACAGTCTGCTCTTTCTCTTCCCTGAAAATTTTAATAAAAGTACCATGCCCTTTGGCACTTACGTTCCAGTCGATGGTGCGTACATCATCGCCGTATTGATAGGCCCGTACATCATCGAATTCCAGTCCGGAACCTTTAAAGACAGAATGATAATCGCCCCGCATCTGGGAATTTACGGCTTTTCGTATCCGGATCTCATATTTGCGTAACCTGGCTAATACGTCTTTCATCGTTCTTAACTGCCCTGATTTATATATTTTTTGAAGTGCTGCCGGTTTGGTCAGCCCTTATTTTACCTGGAATATATAGGAAAAAGTAAATGTTGACTAAAAATTTTATTATTCAAATATACTTCTAAATTTGTAGGAACGCTCTAGTTTAGTATTGCGTTTAAGATATAGTTTTAGCTTTAGATAAGCAGTGGAAGCATACAAAAGCAGATTTTGTTACTGGCTTGTTACAATCGGTATATTGCTTTTCGGTTACGGACAAAGCAATATATCGGAATACAAGGAAATTCCACGGGCTTCCAGGCAGACTACTCCTGTTACCCAATCTTTTCAACAGAGCCACTCTTTAAAATTTACCGCAGAAGCTGCCTCCTTTGATGGCATCTATATTTCTGGAAGAAGTGCTGCTGCAGAAGATAAAAGTAAGCCATCTGTTAAATATATTGTTTCCCATCCCGGTTCGGATGTATATGCGCAATTAGCGAGTGTGTACATTCACCGGTTTTCAAGCCAGGCTTACTTCTCCAATATTCTCTATTTGCTGTATTGTGTGTTAATTATATAGGATTTCTCTCTCCTCATTTTCTGTACCGCACTCCAGTCTAAGTATCCCAATGTGACTTAATAAGCTTGCAGGTACACTATTTTTTAGTCCTATTTAACTAATATAATTAACTACATTTCTTATGCAAGGCATAACAACTGTTCCGAAAGAAATCATCGGACAAGCACACTTTTATAAAGAAGAAGTTTTAAAAAATGAAGATAGCCGCAAAATCAGGCAGTATTTTTTATTAAGGGCACAAACGCTGGGTAATCTATACCATCAGAAAGTGAATATTGTATACTTGCTGAGAGATGGAGAAATTCAGCAGGTAGAAACCACAGTCTGGGCGGTCGAGGGAGATTATATTGTGCTGAAAGGCGGCGTAACTATTCCGGTTCATGCCATTTTAGAAGTGGAGTTTTAATGGATTTGTTGATAGCGATGGGTTTTTGAGCCCATCGCTATTCTTTATACACCTGATTTATAGTTTCTTAATTTACCTCCACTGCCCAAACTTACCCATTCGGTAATCCTGGTAAGCTTCCTGTATTTCTCTCTCCGTATTCATCACAAATGGCCCTTGTGCTACCACCGGTTCATTCAATGGCTGGGCATGCCCTAGTATAAGCACACTATCTGCTTCAGCATGTATTTGTACTTCGGAAGAATTATTGTCAAATTCAATGATTTGCCTGGTTTCGGCTTTAGATTCATTCACGATAAGTTTTCCGCTTACTACATAGAAAAAAATCGTGTGTTCGGCTGGAATTTGTATACTCAATCTACCGCCAGCAGTAAGATATACGGTACTCATACATACATCAGTAAGGGATTGAAAAGCACCAGCATGCTCACCCCAAGTACCGGAAATCAGATTCAGTTGTACCTTTCCATTATCAAGTAGCAAGTTTGGAATTTCTTCTTTCTGCAAACCCAGATAGAAAGGAGTAGTCATTTTTAATCTGGCTGGCAGGTTAAGCCAGAGTTGTAAAATTTCCAGTTTTCCGCCGTTTTCTTTAAAAGCAGTTGAAGAAGTTTCTGCATGGATCAGGCCTTTACCGGCTGTCATCCATTGTACACCTCCGGCAGTAATTATGCTTTCATGACCACCGGAATCTTTATGCATAATATCACCCTCTATAATAAAGGTTACTGTTTCCATACCCCGGTGCGGATGCGGACCAAAAGGCAACCCATTATTATGCGGCTTATATGTTTGAGGCCATGGTGGTTCAATAACAAAAAAGGATCTAAACTACTTAAGGTGCGCGAAGGCAAGGGAGTATAAGTAATCAGGTCGCCCATGGGTACATATTGGGCTGTATGAATTTTTCTGATGGTTCTCATGTGAAATAGGGGAAAGGCTCATTTTACTACGTAAAATAGTATATTTCTGAGCGATAAAATGAATAATTTTTACTGCCTGCTCAGCCTTTATTACCTTTATTGCGTAAAACAAGCACTTCAAACTTTTAATCTTATATGGAATACAGAAAACTAGGAAATAGTGATATCCGGATCTCAGCTATTGCTTTTGGAGCATGGGCAGCCGGCGGATGGATGTGGGGAGGTACCGACCGAAAGGAAGCCGTTCTCGCCATTGAAAAATCTATTGAGTTAGGGGTGAGTACCATCGATACAGCGCCAGTCTATGGTTTTGGGCTAAGTGAAGAAATAGTAGCAGAAGCGGTAGCCGGGAAACGGGATCAGGTACAAATCCTGACTAAATACGGTTTACGCTGGGATACGGCTAGGGGCGTTTTTTACTTTGACTCACAGGATGCCAAGGGGAACTTTGTGAAAATTAATAAATACGCCGGCAAACCAGGTATTATAGAAGAATGCGAAAACAGTTTGCGACGCCTCAAAACTGACTATATTGACTTATACCAGATTCACTGGCCAGATCCTACTACACCTATTGAAGAAACTATGGAAGCCGTTGCTACCCTGCTGAAAGATGGAAAAATCCGGGCGGCCGGGGTTTCTAACTATTCGGTAGAACAGCTTAAAACGGCAGAAAAAGTTGTTTCTATCGCTTCCAACCAGGTACCGTATAGCATGGTGAACCGGGGTATAGAATCTGATCTGGTGCCGTATTGCCTGGAAAGAAACATTGGAATTCTGGCCTATAGCCCTTTACAACGAGGCTTGTTAACCGGAAAAATCACCGATGATTATTCATTCGCTTCCGGTGATCACCGGCCAGGTACTACCTTTTTCAAACCAGAAAACCGCCGTCGTACCAATGCATTTTTGAATAAAATTAAGCCTTTGGCAGATTCAACAGGAGCTAACTTGTCACAGTTAGTTATTAACTGGACGATTCAGCAGCCTGGGATTACCTGTGCCCTGGTAGGTGCCCGTAATCCTGCACAAGCGGAGGAAAATGCAAAAATACTTCAACTATCTCCTCAGGAATTACAAACTATCCGTGGATATCTGAATGAACTGGAATTGGTATCTTAATTAAGGAGAGTTTAGTATAGAATTATAAAAAACGGGCATGTGCCCGTTTTTTATTGTGTAACCCTGGCTACCATAATGCCAGCCTGGTTTTTGTTTCCAAGCAGGTATTCTGCCAAAGGCTTTTTACTGATCACCACTTTCTTTTCATCCAGGGAGGCATGCAAGAGATGGATACGTTTATCTTGCACAACTGCAAAGCCTACATGTACAACATCCAGGCCTTTGATGGAGGTAGTAATTGCAATAATATCTCCTTCTTTCAGCTTACTTTCAATTTTACTCACTTCGGATTTAGGGATATATAGCAGAGTTCTGGTGTTTATTTCTTTCTCAATCTGGCTTATCTGAGTAAAATATTCATCGCTTTTTAAAGCTGGATAAGCTGCCCGGTGTGTAGACATGAAATTGATGGGTTTGGGAACTGGTTTGCCACCCAGTTGATCGGTTATCACCTTTAAATTGCCTTGTTTTTCATTTTCATAGAGCCAGTCTGAAAAGTAATGCAGCCTGGAACCATAACCGTTTACTTCCCCATTGCGGTACCTGATTTGTTGCAAGTGGTTCGTATAATTTTGAAAAGAAGAATCTTTTTCCTTCAAGGCCATTCCCATGGCGAGCATGCTTTCTACATAGGTCGTACAATCCAATTCTTTAAGGTTTACCACCAGTTGTTCGGTAGGCTGCTTATCCAGAGTGTGAGCCACATACGGAGTGCCTATCCAGGTTTTTCCAGTTTGTACAACCAGCTGAGCAAACGGAAGATCAGTTTGTGTATGGAATGATTGAAAAGCTTGTTTCCATTTAGCTACATCCTGGGGTGAATATGCTATCTGACTGTTTGCCAGATTGGAAAAGCTAAGAAAACAGACCAGATAAAGAATGGATTTCATTAGATTTTTTTAACTACCGGAATTACTCTTACCCTGCCTCTCTCTACTACTTTGTCTTCTGTCACTTTTACCACATGCGCACCTACTGAAGATTTTATCACAAACATATCTCCTTTTTTTGCATTGGTTAAAGCCTCCTCAAACTCTTTTACCATTGTTCCTTCCCAAAGCCAGCCTAAATCTCCCCTTGTTTTGCCGATTCATCATTACCATATTTGGTGGCCAGTTGGGTAAAATCTTCGCCTTTTTTGATCTTCTCTAAATACTGATTGGCCTTTTTTACGGCTTGCAAAGAGTCTTTCTGTTTACTGCCATCGGGTTTTATATAAATATGACTGGCTCTTACCCGGTATGTACTGTCGAAACCAGCTACTTTAAAGATCATTGCATAATTATCCACAAACAAAGGTCCCAGAACATCGCCGATATTGGCATTAAAAAACATGGCTTCCATTGGACCAGCCAGATCGCCACGATAGTAGGTACTGATTTCATAAGGTGCCTCACTATTGAGACTTACAAACAAAGAATCGTTTTTGGTAGTACGGAAATAGGCTTTACGTACCTGGGCCCAGGTTTGTACATCCGAACGGGCTTGCAGGGAATCTACTTGTGCCAGCAAAGGTGTAACCAGGCTCAGCAAAAACACAACAATACTAAAAGATTTGAATTTCATTGAACAGATAGGTTTGAGAATACATGCAAAGCCTACAGGCAAAAATGATTCCTGTTTATGAATGGCGTTATACAAATTTCCGGGAATTTTATCTCTTAAACAAATTACTAATCGGGAGGCACTGTTGATTTATCGAATAGTGGCTGACATGAGTACTAGGGTTTATTGATAAAGATGGGCTGTAACTTTTCTCTCTGCAATCAACTAAAAAGCCCTGTACATCAGGGCTTTTTAGTATATAGATTTTTACATTAAATGTCTATAGAAGCAAGCAAAACTTTAATCTTAATACTCACTACTTAATACTAAATAACAGTTTTACTTGGCCATTTCCATTTTGGCAAGTACTATGCCTGGCAAGCCATTTCTTTCCTGGAAAGTACCGGTTACAGTTACTTGTTCGGCAGGAAGCGTTTTGATCTGGGTATACGGATCTGCATTTTTATGGTCTTCTACTAATAAATATACTTTTCCATCGGCAGTGAGCAAGCCAACCGGATTTCCATTCTTCAGACAGCCTGTAGCACAGCCTTTGTGTTCGGGACCTTTGGCACCACTTTTCATATAGCAGGATAAGTCAAGTACTTCTCCTTTTACAGTAAGTTCCTGTCCAGATTTTGCCTGAGCAAACAGTGTTCCGGTACTAATGCATATCATGGCAAACAAGGCCATGCAGAATTTGGTCAAAAGAGAAGCAGAGGTTTTAGCGGTGTTCATGACTGAAATTTTTAAGTGAAAAATTTTCCTCATAAAATGCTAATTAATCGGGAAAAAGGCAAACTTTTAGGTTGATTTATTCAAAATTTTATGATTCTGAGGCAGAATTTAGATGGCTTAGCTTAAAAAATTCATTTTGATCTTTTTAAAGAGATAACCTGAATATATAAAAACAATAGCCCCTCTTGGTAGGAGAGGGACTAAAAACTCTACGTATTACTTTGCCTTCCGGATATAGATGTTGCCATGCATATTTTTGAACATAACTTCAGGCCCGCCACCGTTGATTTTTCCATATACCCAATCATCGATGGTCACCCGGAAAGTGCCATTGCTGCTTTTCTGATTTACTTTAGGTTTACTCGTATCCATTGTCATATCATAGTCGGTGAAAATATCACCGGAGTCCGTTTTGATCTTGGCATTCGCTTTCACGTTAGAAGGGAAAGTAATATCTACATTTCCATTGAGGGTAGTAAATGCCATCGGCATATCTTTGGTTACCTCTTTAAAAGTAGCTGTAATAGGCCCATTCACTGTATTCACAGAAGCAGAGCCTGAAACATTGGTAAGCGTAATCCCCCATTTACACTGCTGATTTCCATATCACCATTTACTTCTTCTACAGTAATCACTCCATAATTGACTGAGCTTAATTTGAGAGAGAAATTTTTGGGAACCCTCACCGTTACATCTATTCTTCTTTTCCAGGAATCGGTATGTATTTCTACTTCATTATTGTTTTCTTCCACTTCTAAGGAAAACGAGTTTGAATTAATGCGCTTCATACCTTCCGTAGAGCCACTTTTATCATTTTTTCGGTTAGAGGTGTTTATTTTATCGCCTTCCTCTGAATCTTCGCTTTTGCGGGAAGGTACACTGGCTTCTACGATTACTTCTTTTCCATCATAGCCGCTTATTTTAATTGCTCCATTGGTAAGCCCTACTTCCAGCCTCCCGGTCTTTCCAGGATTGGTAAGCGGCACTACTATTTGTTGTTTTTCCGCATTCTGCGCCCAAAGGCTGCCAGAAATACATACACATATCAGCAGATATATAAATTTTGACATTTTCCTTGTTGTTTGATTAATGAATTGTAAGATTGTCTATTATGTGCTTTTATAAAATTCCAGTTTTATAATCTTTAAATTTTCTAATGTTGAATTCGTAATTATTTAGCTTTTTTAACAGTAATGTCTCCGTTAAATACTTCAAAACTGTGTTGCATGCCTCCTTTTCCAATGCGCACACCTGAATGCCCTTCAATTTTATAAGAAACTCCTCTGGCCTTTCCATCACTGGTTTTTTCTACTTTAGAAGCTATCATTTCAGCTACGGTAAAGTCGGTATAGGCTTCTCCATTGGTGGTTTTGAACTTCAGTTCTGCCGACAGATTTTCCGGATAGCTTACTTCTATATTGCCGTTGAGGGTTTTATACGAGGAATTACTGGGCGGAAGCGCTGTATATGCGGCTTTAACATCTCCATTTACTGTGGTGGCTTTGGTTGTTCCGGCAATTTTCTCCAGCGTAATAGAGCCATTTACATTCCCGGCGTTTACGTTATTTCTGGTATTGCTTACATTAATATTGCCCTTGTTAATCGTATATACAGCCAGTTTCACCTGATTGGGTACCCGGATTTTAAAGTTGAATACATAGTTGTAATCCTCATTCCAGTTACCATGAAAGTCGTAGCGCAATTTTCCGTCTTTGCGGCGGTATACATAGGGATTATCCACATATAAAGTCAGGCTGTCGCCGGATTGCTCAATGCCCAGCTTTACTTCATTTTTCGCTTTTTGCAGGTCTTCGTTGGTACTGGCCTTTAAGGTTTTTTCTACTTCCACCATCACTTTATCGCCATTATACCCTTCCACCGAAACCGACCCATTGATATTTTCTACATAGAGCACACTTGCTTCGCTGAGTCTGGGAAAAGAGAGCTCTTTCACAATATTTTCTTTGTCTTCCTGGGCTATCGCCAGCTGCCGGAAGAAAGCAAGTACCAGGCAAATCAGTTTCATTTTCATAAATTATATGGGTTTGTGTTAGGAATGTTAGAATGACAGGATTACAGAAGGCCGGAATAGAAAAAATAAAATATATAATTCAGTAATTCAGTAATTTTTACATCAGCACTTTTACACTTTGTTCGAGTTTACTTTTTACAGAAGCATTTAGATTTTCTTGTTTCAGCAGGTTTCTCAAAGCGCTTACCGAGCGTTTTTCCTGTAGATTCACCATTACATCAGCCAGCGCAATTTGCACCAGCGGCGATTCTTGTTGTGGAATAGCCTGAATCAAGCCTTCGCGTACACTGGCATAAGAAGCCAGCTGGCTCAATGTTTCTACTGTAACCAAGCGAACATTCACATTGGGATCATTATTGAGGGTTTGCAGCAAGGCCTGAATTACTTTTTCATCTACCTTATCCAGATTCTGGGTATAATTCACTGCTTTGAGCCGTTCGGTTGCCGCCGGTTTTTCCAGCATTGTTAGCAACATGGTTTCACGCATTTGCTGTACTTCCAGGGCAAGCTGAGATATTTGCTGAGTTTCTGTCCGTTGCGGGCTAAACCAGTAACCGCCTGCCCAGCCCATCAGTAAAAGCAAAATTCCGGTAAGCAGTTGCATGGCGTACACAGGCTGCCAAACTTCGGCTATTTTTTCTCTCAGGCTTGATAACCATCCAGAACGCGCCTGAACCGTAGCACGCTTGTATTCATAGAGCATATCATTGAAATCAGCACGCATTTTAATGGCATCAGGCTCGGCTACCGGAATAGCTGCCATATGGCGGTGTACGAGTTGCATTTGCATTAATTCCTGTTTGCACGACTGGCATTCAGACAAGTGGCTTTCCAGGGAAAGCTTATCAATATCGTTGAGTTCCCCGTTGAGATACAGCACCATCAGGTACATCATTTTTTCACATTTCATCGGAGTATGTTTTTGTTCAGGGTTCATTTGTACTTCTCATTTATTTTTTTCCGCCGGCCTCGTATTTTCTTTCCTGGGTCAGTTTCATAAATATGTTCCTGAGTTCCTGAAAAGCCCGGTGGACTTTTACTTTTACATTGCCCTCCGTACAATTGAGCACTTTGGCAATTTCCTGGTATTTTAATTCCTGGTAGCGGCTCAGCACCAGAACTTCCCGTTTATCAGCCGGTAAACGGTCCATCGCTTGTTGTAGCAAGGCTATTTCCTGTTCCTTGCCAAAGTCTTCCTCTCTGGTTGAGGGATCACTCAGGCGGTTGGCCCATAGATCCAGATTCTTAGAAAAACTGAACTTCTTACTCTTCTTAAAATAATCGGCACTTACATTTCTGGCCAGGTGATACATCCAGGTAATAAATTTTCCTTCAGCTGTGAATGTATGCCTGTATTTCAACATCCTGAAAAACACGTTCTGCACCAGATCCTGGCTGATTTCTTTGTCGCCTGTCATCCGGTAGAAAAAGCCAAACAAGCTTTTTGAATGCCGCTCAAACAGGATTCCCAGCTTGTCTAGCTGACCAGCTTTTACTTCCAGCATGATATCATTATCGGGTGCCTGATTCAAAGTTGTAAGGTTACGATCTAGTTTTTCTCGGATGACAGCCTCTACAGCAATGGTCGTCCTATTTTGTGTTATCTGGCAGTGGAAACCTCACTCTTAGGGAAAGGTTACAAAGAATTTTAAAATTTTCTACAGCCAGGTCATTCACTAAACATTCCAGTTGGTAGCATAGTTATATAAGTATTGAAAGATGAGAGAACAGTCATTTCTGCTAAAATTTTATTTGAATGCAGGCAAAAAGCTAAATCTGATACAAGTTGAGTAATATTTCTTCAGGTATAAATTAGAAAATATAGGCAGAAGGCCGATAAATACAAATTTTTTATCGTATTTTAGTAACATATCCTATGTAACCAAAGTATCTTCCCATAAGATGTACAGGAAAATTATAGTGAGTATGTGGGTGTTGTTTTGCCTGCTGGCAGGTAGCCTGTCCTCCTATGCCCAACTCGATCAGGTACTCCGTCTGGAAATTGCTCCTGAAAAGCCAGATGGTGATAATGAGTTGTTCAATGTGATTTCTATGAAGGAGAAGGGCTTACTGGTTTCTACCCAGACTATATACCCGGAACTCGGCAACCACCTCTGGCGTATCGCCCGCTACGATACTATGCTCAATAAAGTGTGGGAAAAACAGTATGCCATTAAATCGCTGTTCATTCCGACCAAAGTATATAAAAACGACGATTTTCTCTATGTGCTTCTTACCCAGAAAGAATCACTGAAAATTGCCATTTTCCGCCTCGATTTTTCCAATGGTGAATATGAGATGATTGAAGGGAGTACACTGGCCTATATTGATGTAACTCATTTTAAAGTATTAAGTAATACAGCCTACATCGGCGGCCTGGTGCGGTATAGGCCGGTCGTAGTAGCCTTTAACTTTTTCGACAAGCGTTCCAGGGTGCTTCCGGCTCTGTATGAACCTAATTCTGAACTGGATAATCTTGAAATAGATAACTATGAGAACGTGGTAGATGTAGTTACCTATAATATCAACCGGCGCAAGAGTAATCTGATTATCAGGTCTTTTGATTATGGGGGCCGCATGTTGAAAAATATCACTGTAGAGTCGCAAAAGGAAAAGAGCCTGCAAACCGGAAAAATCAGTTCATTGAACGAGAACGAGCAATTCCTGATCGGTAATTATTCTATTCGTAACTCTCCCTATGCCCAGGGAATGTATATGGCTAAATTCAATGGCGACGACCAGGAATTTATTAAGTATTTCAAGTTCAATGATTTTGAGAATTTCTTTAATTTCATGAAGCCCAGACGCAAAGCCAGGGTAAAGAACAGGATTGTGAAAAAACGGGAAAAAGGCAAGGAATACCAGTTGCGCTACCGGGTACTCTTACATGACATTATCGAAAAAGACAATCAATATATTCTGATCGGAGAAGCTTATTTTCCGCAGTACCGCTCTTCTTCTATTTACGGGGGCATGTATTCCCGTTCTTACAACGACCGTATTTTTGATGGATACAAATATACCCATGCGGTAGTGAGTGGGTTCGATAAACAAGGAAACTTGCTGTGGGATAACTGTTTCGAGATTCAGGATTATACCAGTTATGACCTGGAAGAAATCGTAAAAGTAGCGGTAGATGATGAAAAGATTATTCTGGTATATCCACAAGACGAAACCCTGAATACTAAACTAATTAAGGGTAATGAAGTAATTAAGGGCAAGGAAAACTATCCGATCAAAACCAATTATGAAGGAGATAAAATACTCGATTCTGAAGATGTGAATGTAAGTGAATGGTACGGGAAATATTTTATTACCTGGGGGCAGCAGGAAATCAGTAATAATAAAGATGCAGGAGTCCGTAATAACCGCAAGGTATTCTACCTAAATAAAATCACTTATAATGCCTCAGAAGCCACCATGCTACATGAGGATAAGGAAAGGGAGTAAATAGACTTTATTTGATGGACCAAAAGCGAGGGACTTAAATCTCTCGCTTTTGTTGTTTATACCATTCTCCCATAATATCATCCATTACCTTAGCTGTACGGGCACCGGAAACACCAGTACTGGGGCATTTGCCTGTTCCCTGTAATTCCTCTACAATGGTTTGAATCAATGGATGTTGTACATTTACCGGCATAGTAAAAGTAAGCTCATCTGTCTGCGAGCCTGTTTCTACCCGTACCGGAACTGCTAAGTCGAAAAAGGAAAAAGTAATGCGGCCTTTGCTTCCAATGATTTCACCCTGATCGGTTTGTTGGCTTTTATCAACGGTGAAACACCAGAGGCCAGTGCCTAATACCCCGTTAGAAAATGAGAAAATGGCACTTACTATGTCTTCGGCAGCATATACCCCTGACTGATTTGCAGCCATTCCTGTGGCGGCAGTAATGGGTCCAAACCAGTAATCGAGCAAATCTAACTGGTGAGGAGCTAAATCATAAAATATACCACCACCTGAAATCGACGGATTTATCCGCCAGGGAATCTGTCCATTGGTAATCGCAGGCGGCGGAAAAAACAAACGAATATTTACGCAACGTATTTCTCCAATGGTGCCATTATTCAGGAGTTCTTTAATTTTTACAAAGTTGGGTAAACACCGGCGGTAATACGCAACAAACAAAGGCACATTGGCTTCCTCACAAGCTTCAATCATTCGTGTACATTCCTCATAATTCATTGCCATCGGCTTTTCAACATACACTGGTTTTCCGGCAGCGGCAGCCAGTTTGGTGTATTCCGCATGCGAACTGGGAGGAGTAGCAATATAAACAGCATTTACCTGCGGATCATTAATTAATTGTTGCGCATCGCTATACCAAGTATGTACGCCATGTCGCCTCGCATAATCCGCCGCTTTTTCCGCATCTCTGCGCATAACAGCTACTAATTTAGAACCTGCTATCTTGTTAAAGGCAGGCCCACTTTTTACTTCAGTCACATCTCCTGTGCCGATAATTCCCCAGTTTATCTGTTTCATTGGTCGTAGGAACCGGTTTTAAAAGTATTTTTGTATAAAAATGGATAAGGTACTTTATTTGCACGATCATCCGTACAGATTTGTAACCATTTCTTGAACTCATCTGCCTCACCTGTACCCTGCACAAAGCGTATTGTATGAAATCAGAGGGAATTCAATTTTTTATCCTTGTTTTGTGATGTACTTTACTTATCCATGTAAGCTTCCAATATAAAAAATTTTGTTATAAACTTAACATTGAATTGCTGGACGTAAGCTTGTTAGCAGGCCATCTATAAGTTAACCATATTTAGATATAGTTTTTATCGAAGAGAAATAATTGTAAGTGAGTTATGAAATTCGGAATTATAAGAGAAGGGAAAGTTCCGCCTGACAGACGGGTTGCCTTATTGCCACATCAATGCAAGGAAATTGTTCAGCTATATCCTGAAGTTCAGATATTTGTACAGCCTAGCCCGATCCGTTGTGTGCCCGATGAGCAATATTCAAATGCAGGAATTCTAGTAATGGAAGATCTGAGCCAGTGTGATGTGTTATTCGGCATTAAAGAAGTGCCGGTTGCCCAACTCCTTCCGGATAAAACGTATTTCTTCTTTTCACATACCGTAAAGAAACAAAAGTACAACCGCCTGCTGCTGCAAACCATTTTGAAGAGGAATATTACCCTGATTGATTATGAATGCCTGATCGATAATGATACAAACCGGCAGCGTATTATTGCTTTTGGCCGCTATGCCGGCATTGTGGGTGCCTATAATGCTTTCTGGACGTATGGCAAAAAATATCAGCTTTTTGAGTTGAAACGTGCCAGAGATTGCCAGGATATGCAGGAAATGAGACAGGAATATCTGAAAATACAATTGCCACCCATTAAAATTGCTGTAACCGGAAGCGGACGGGTAGGGAAGGGGGTAGTAGAAGTATTGGAAGCCATTGGTATACAACAGGTTTCCCCGGATGCATTCTTGCAAAAACAATATAACAAACCTGTGTTTACGGTACTTCGTTCGCAGGATTATCATCTCCATAAAAGTGGTAATTCCTGGAATGCTGCCAGCTTCCATCTGAATCCGCAGGAATACAATTCTTCGTTTTATCCCTTTGCCGCCCAGGCAGATATATTAATTACTTCTGCTTTCTGGCATCCACAAGCGCCTTTGTTATTCTCGAAAGAAGATATGCTGCGAAAAGATTTCCGGATAAAAGTAGTGGCAGACATTTCCTGTGATGTGGATGGTTCGGTGCCCTGTACGGTTCGTACAACTACCATTACAGATCCGGTTTACGATTATGATGTAGTAAGCCGGGAAGTAAAACCGCCTTTTTCTTCCGCTGAACACATTACAGTAATGGCCATTGATAACCTGCCCTGTGAACTTCCCTATGATGCGTCCGGCTATTTTGGCCACCAGCTCATCAACCAGGTATTGCCGCATTTACTAAATGGAGATAAAGAGGGCGTACTGGAAAAAGCAACCATCACCAGAAATGGCCAGCTGACGGAAAGATATAAATATCTATCAGATTTTGTGAGTGAGTATGTGGCGCAGTAAACTAATAAGAATTCTATGAGGCTGTTATTAGTAATTTTCTACATTTTAATATTAAGCTATGAAGGATTAGCTCAAAAACAGCTTACTCCGGAAACGCTAATAGGTGAATGGAAAATAGTGCATTATCCCATTATTATAAGGGAAATTCACCCAGCCGTTCATCATTCTTTAGATCCAAAAGCAGAATTACTTCAACAAGGGGATACTCTCATCAGCTTTAATAAAAAGGAATTTCTAATAAATAGAGGTCAGAAGAAAGGGAAATATAAGATCAGAGACAATGCTTTATTCCTTAACAGTGCTATGTATATTTTTCATTATGATTCGGATAATAAATTTCATCTGAGCCGCATTATGAGTGCTGAGTATACATTTAGTTATTGGTTTTATAGAATCAATTGATGATAAATAACTCACCAGAGAATCACATAAAATTACATAACTCAAATACTCCCAAGATACATTTTTTAAAGAAATTCAAACTAAGTAATTATATTTCTTTCTTAGACTCTGATACCGCTAATGAAGATATACTTTACCCTACTTTGCTTCTTACTCTTGTTTCTTTCAGCAAGCAGCACTACTTATGCCCAGCTCTCTGAAGAAGAAAAACTGGCTACCCTGGATAATGAAAGCAACCGGAAACATATATTCAAAACCAACCTGCTTAGTCTGCTCACCAGGTCTGTGTCCTTGGGGTATGAGCATGCCTTGAGTAAAACCATGAGTATTCAGGCAGGCGGTTATTATAGTAAAAGTAAGATGTTCCGGGGCGTAGAAAGGATAAGCGCCAGCCTTGAACTGCGTAAATACATGTCCAGGCCCGAAAACGCCATTGTGGGCTGGTATCTTGCTCCTTATGTAAAGTATCAGCAGATTAAAGATACCGAAGAGAGTTTTAGCGGAGATGTAACGGCCAGGGTTACCATTCGCACCGTAGGAGCAGGTTTACAGGCTGGTAAACAATGGATTGCTAAAAAAGGATTTACTGTAGACATATATGCTGGTGCCGGATTTAACCCCATTGTGTATTATGATGACCTGGAGGTGATTGATGCCAGTTTGCCTTATACTTTCTCCAGATCTAAATGGCAGCGGGATATCCGGCTGGGCGTAGTAATTGGGTATGCTTTCTAAAGGTATAGTAACTATAACTATAACAAGAAGTATTTTTAATATTTACACTTCAATATAGTTCTATTATAAAAAATCAATTATTTCTGAGTAGCTTGTATACAAAGTATATGCGATGCGTATAACTTGATAATTAAATACATTCCATACCACCTGACCGGTTTAAGAGTAGATTTTAGCCGCATCGGTCAATTTTATGAAAGAACAACATACCAGTTTTTATACGCTGCAATTCGGATTGCTTTGTTTCAGCTCCTTTCTGTTTTACGCCAGCTTCAATATGATTATTCCGGAATTACCAGGCTACCTGATGCGCCTGGGCGGAGCAGAGTTCAAAGGCTTTATCATTGGCTTATTTACTTTAACCGCCGGACTTTCCAGACCGGTGAGTGGCAAGCTGGCAGATAAAATCGGACGGATTCCGGTAATGGTATTTGGGGCTGCGGTTTGTTTTATATGTGGATTTTTATATCCGGTGATGGGTTCGGTAGCCGGATTTCTGATGTTGCGCCTGGTTCATGGCTTATCTACTGGTTTTACGCCTACTGGCAATTCGGCCTACGCCGCAGATATTGTTCCCCAAACACATCGGGGAGAAGCCATTGGTTTCCTCGGTTTATGTGGCAGTTCTGGAATGGCACTGGGTCCGGCCATTGGCAGCTTAGTAGCGGATATGTTTTCAGTAGAATTTATGTTTTATTGCTCATCGGTGGCTTCATTATTATCAGTGCTGATACTGGCTGGTATGAAAGAAACCGTACAAGACCGTATTCCTTTTCACTGGTCACTGCTTAAGTTTTCCCGACAGGAAATTTTTGAGCCCAGGGTAATTCCTCCTTCCCTGGTGATTATATTGAGTTCATTTGGTTTCGGGGCTATTCTTACGCTTACCCCAGACCTAAGTGAATCGTTAAATCTGACCAACAAAGGCTTGTTTTTTATGTGCTTTACATTTGCTTCTCTTGGTGTCCGGTTTTTTGCCGGTAAAATATCCGACCGGTATGGCAGGGTAGCTGTATTGCGTATTTCTACGGCATTGCTTACCCTTTCTATGATTCTGGTAGGATTTGCCTACAATGCGGCTACCTTGCTGGCGGCTTCTGTTTTATTCGGTTTTGCGCAAGGTATGAATTCTCCTACTGTTTCTGCCTGGACGGTTGACCTGAGTTTGAAAGAACACCGGGGACGTGGATTAGCTACCATGTATGTGGCGATGGAAGCTGGAATTGGCTTAGGAGCTTTCCTGTCAGGTGCTATTTATGCCAATAATGTGGCTATGCTACCCTATACTTTCTGGATTATTTCCTTATTCCCTCTAATGGCTTTTCTATACCTGAATTTTGGTGTGAAGCGAAAACTAACTGCTGTCGCTGGTTAAGCAGGTCTTATAAGATGGGTTTACACTTTCCTTTTATTGATGAAATACAAAGGGCGGTTTCCACAGATCTCTAAAAAGTTATTACTGAAGGTAGAAAGACTTTCGTAGCCTGACTGGTAAGCAATATGGGAAACGTGGGTGTGGCCATTTTTGATTAATTCCATGGCTTTTATCATCCTGGCTATTTTGATATACCCAGAAAAAGTAATACCCAAATGTGTGTTAAACAATCTGCTTAATGTACGCACAGAAAATCCAAATTCTTTAGATAAAGAACTGATACTTAATTTCTGGTGTGCATGAGCTTGTACATATTCTACTATCTGCAGCAATTGTTCATGTGTGGTAGAAGGTAAACAGATATTTACCTTTTCTGCCATTTCTCCGGGTAAGACCTGAATCAAGGCTTTTAAAAAATCTTTTTTTTCTTCTCCGGCTTCATTTTTAAAATTCCACTTTTCAGTATATCCGATCATCTCCTTCAACAGATTAGAAGCAGGGAAAGCAACAGCCTGTCTAAAGAAAGAATGATTGCAAATAGGTGCTTCAAAGTAGATGGTTCTGATATATAGATCTGTACTGCTCGACCATATCTGGTGCGAAGTGCCAGCCGGAATCCAGGCGCAATACCAGCTTGGCAACAACAACTTTTGGTTTTCTGTATGTATGTGTAACAAACCATTTTCTGCAAACATCAGTTGCCCCTTATCATGTTGATGCCAGTCAGCATGGAAAGCGCCCATTTTAGCATGATACACAACTGGTTCATCTTTATCCGGATTCGTAATTTGGGTACAGCTAACAGGTTTTCGGATCATGGCCAATAATAACAAAAGTTTGTCTCTTTTCAACAAATAAGTCAGTTTTCATTGGTTTACCTTTGTGCTTACCAGATGAGTACAGCAATTATACCCCAATTACTAAATCACCCATTTTAACTTTATGATACCTGTTCACCCAAATCTCACCCTGATCCATGATTTTTTTCAAGCCTATGCCAACAATGATCTCGTCGGAATAAAAAATATACTTTCCGAAGATATCTCATGGCACATTCCTGGTAATCATCCATTGAGTGGTACTAAGAAAGGTGTAGAAGCCGTTTTGGCTTATTTTAAACAACTCAGCAAAGCTGCCTTTAAAGCAGAACCCATCGTAATGGGCGTAAATGATAATTTTGTTATCGATTGCCACCGGAACTGGAGTAATGTAGAAAATGAGCAAAATCTCAATAGTATGTCTTGCTTATTATGGAGAATTGAGCAGAATAAGATTGTTGAAGTCTATAATTTTCCGGAAGACCAATATAAAGTTGATTCATTTTTCTCAACTGTGTACGGATAGTTTTTATTCAAATAAAAAGCTAATTCAGTGGATATGTAGTTCAATTTCCCATACAAAGGATCTTTTTAAGTACATTCCGGTCGGTCCGAACGCCTGTTTTACCGGGAATGTCTTTTATAGGGCGATTGTATCATAGTTTTGTTGCTAATAAAACAAAGCAATATGGCACAAGTACAAAATCCACTTTCTATTAAATCTACCCGGCGTTACGATTTAGACTGGCTGAGGGTACTCGCTTTCGGGCTCCTTATATTCTATCATACCGGCATGTTCTTCGTGAGCTGGGGATGGCATATTAAAAACAACGAGATCAGTGAATTAATGGAATATCCCATGCGGTTTCTATCTCAATGGCGGATGCCGCTGTTATTTTTCATTTCTGGTGCCGGCGTTTTCTTCGCTTTGGGAAGCAGATCTACAAGTAGTTTTGCCGGAGATCGAGTGAAACGAATTTTGCTTCCGCTCATATTCGGCATGTTTGTAATTGTGCCTCCGCAGATTTATTATGAACGCCTGACACAGGGAAATACCTATTCCTATATCGAATTCTACAAAAGTGTATTCGAATTTCAGCCTTATCCGCAAGGAAGTTTTAGCTGGCATCACCTATGGTATCTGGCATATATATTCACCTATTCTTTAGTGTGCCTGCCTTTATTTATCTATCTGCGAAGCGAAAAAGGAAAGATAGTTATGGGAAAAATTGCCAGTTTTCTTTCCGAAAAAGGCAGTATTTATCTGCTCATTATCCCATTGTTTATCGCTGAGGCATTGCTGCGTCCGCACTGGCCTACCGAGCAAAACCTGATTAAAGACTGGGCAAATTTTACGTTTAGTATATTAATATTTATCTATGGTTTTATTATTTGTTCCCAGGAAAAAATCCGTGAAGCCATAGAAAACCAGCGTATGTTCTCCTTACTTTCTGCTATTGTACTCACTACTGTTTTATATGTCTTCTACTGGAACAACTGGCCAGACCCTTCACCGGCAGGTATGGTATTGTATTATTTACTTAAAGTGGCTAATATCTGGTGCTGGCTGATGGCTATACTCGGATATGCCCGTAAATACCTGACTTTTAATAATTCTTTGCTGACATACACCACAGAAGCTGTTTATCCTTTTTATATTCTCCATCAGACCGTAATTATCTGCATTGCTTATTACCTCATCGACTGGCAAGCCAGTATTGCGATGAAATTCTTTGTGATTAGTGTAGCTATGTTTCTGGTTTGCTGGCTTTTGTTTGAATGTATCCGGCGGATTAATTTTCTGCGGCCATTTTTTGGATTAAAGCTCCTACAGAAAAAGGCTAGGAATAAATCTGTAGCTTACAATGGATTGGGAACCAGTAGTTATAGAGAGAAGATTGTAAAAGAAACCTAACAGAATTAGAATTAGAGGTACCATAATTATAAACACCTGTTCCAACCAAAGAAACTTTCAACCAGAACAGGTGTTTAAGATATTTTTATATATGAAATTTGATTTACGATGCCTCAAAGTTTCCTGGCAACAAGCCTTTGTGTTATGGATATGATTTGGAATGGGCGGCTAACTAGTTGAAGTTATTGTATACCGGTGTTTCATTTCATATTCTCTCATGTTTGATCGCCTTGGAAATTCCAGAACTCTTTATTAATTATACCGAATTCAATCTTATCGTAAGGTGACCATTTATTTGAGTCAATTTTCCATTGAAATGTTTGTACATCTGTATATTCAGTTTTGAAATGGACAAATGCTTCTCTCCAGATTAGTTTTTGTAACAGATTTTCAAACTTTGCTTTCCATTCTTTCCACTCATATTCTATAGATTTGAAATTCCCACCAAAATGAATGGCACGTCCCCAATACTCATAAGATGGAGGTGTCCTTGGAAAGTTTGAATCCTGAGTTATTGCAAACATTTGCTTAGTTAACGGAGGCCATTCATCATAGCTTGGTAAAGAGTTTATTGCTAAATCATTATGGCTACAAATCTTTTCTCTGAGTTCGTTATAAACACCATGTTCTATAATACAGCCATATAAACTCGTTGTCATTCCCATGTATATAAATTAAGCTTTATTACTTGCATACAACTATGTTATCCTAACAACTATTAACGAACAACTAGCAACGATTTTCTACTAATAAGTACCCTTGTAAATATGATCATTCCGTTTGTGGGGAATACGTTTGAGGGGAATTTGCATACCACTAGTAGATTCCAGCCAGTCCCACACCTGATCCCGGAGAGAATGGGCAATTTCCTGGTGCAGGGGACTGCGGATCAGATTATTTATTTCCATTGGATCTTCCTGCAAGTCATACAATTCATTGGCATCCCAAACGCCGTGGTTGAAAATATACTTATAGCGGTCGGTGCGGATGCCAAACATGGTAGGTGTTTGTGGAAAATCATATTCCCAGTAATATTCATAAAAGGCCTTATCCCGCCAGGATATGTTTTTTCCGGCAAGCAAAGGCACAAACGATTTGCCTTGGATTTGTTTGGGAATCGCAGTTCCTGCCAGTTCGAGGATAGTAGGCGCAATGTCAATATTCTGCACTACCTGGGTAACCTGCGTTCCTGGTTTTATCAATTCCGGACAGCGAGCCAGTAAGGGTACGCGCATCGATTCTTCATACATATGCCGTTTATCGATCAGCCCGTGTTCTCCAAACGAAAACCCATTATCGCCCATATAAATCACCATCGTTGATTCATCCAGACCAGCTTCTTTCAGGTAGGACAGTACCTTACCAATACTTTCATCAATGCCGAGCAGGGTTTCGCAGTAATCTTTATAGAAGGCATTAAAATCCGTTTGTCCATGATACATATAATCCACCCCATGCCAGCTGTAACGCTGTTTTTTCACCCATGCAGGCATGTCTTTGAGATTAGGCACAGGCGTTTTTAATTCTGGATTGGTGCCTGGTTTTGCGCCAAAAACTTTACTCGTATCCGTGGCTGTGAGATAGAAGGAAGAAGGATATACAATGGGCATATCTTTGTATTTTCCCCGGTGCCTGCGGGCAGGATTAAACTCTGCATGTACCGCTTTATGAGATAGATACAGAAAGAAAGGTTTGCTTTTATCCTGTTTCCGCATCCATTCTACCGCATAATTAGTCAGCAGGTCAGTCGTATAACTACTATCCTTGTGAGGTACCTGCTTACCATTGATATTGAATGTCGGATTATAGTACACGCCTTGTCCCTTGAAACTCACCCAATGATCAAATCCAGGCTGCGGCTGATCGTCCTGGTTACCCATATGCCATTTGCCCAGGAAGGCAGTTTTATAACCTGCTTTTTGCAGATATTGCGGAAAAAACTGGAGTCCTTTAGGTAAGGGAGCCTGGTTATCTACAATCGTGTGGGTATGCGCATACAAGCCTGTAAGAATACTAGCCCGGCTAGGTGAACAAAGCGCTGTACTGACAAAAGCGTTCTTAAGATGGGCTCCCTCCTTAGCAAGCCGGTCCATATTCGGCGTTTGCAAGCCTGGTACTTTCCCGGTAAAACCCATAAAATCATAGCGGTGATCATCGCTCAGAATGAATATCACATTCCGGGGTTTAACCGCAGGTATTGGCGCTTTTACTGTTTCAGGATTTTCTTTTTTGCTGAAAGCGGTCAGGCAGAATAGAATTATCAGTAGAAAATAGGTGTGCCGGAAAGATCGGATGAGTTTGGATACATACATAACCGGTAAGATAGAGAAAATTTGCGCCAAAGCTGCTTAGAAGCCTTTACGCTTTGGTTTTTTCTTTCAAGTTCTCCTCCGCCGTTACTACTTCTCTTTCTTTGATGACAGCTACCACAATCACGATAAGCGTCAGCGCAACTACTACCCATAAGAGGCCAAACACCTGATTCGTAAATACAGCTTTATATACGAGCGAGCCCAGCATACCTCCCAGGCAGGGACCTACAATCGGAACCCAGGCATACGACCAGTCGGAAGAACCTTTGCCATAAATAGGAAGAACAAAATGAGCAATACGTGGCCCCAGATCACGGGCAGGATTAATGGCATATCCGGTCGTAGCACCCAGAGACAAGCCAATTCCAGTAATTAACAGACCAATCACAATCGGATTCAATCCATCAGAGAACTTATTGGCTCCAATCGCCTGCAAACCTAAAATCAAAACAAATGTACCAAGTAGTTCGCTGAAGAGGTTTGCCCACGGTTTGCGGATAGCAGGATTGGTAGCAAATACAGCCAGTTTGGTGGTGTCATCCTGGGTTTCTCTCCAATGGGGCAAGTAATGCAACCACACCAGGGTAGCGCCAAGAAAAGCACCAATCAGCTGGGCTATTATATACATAGGCACATCTACCCAGCGGAATTCACCCACTACAGCCAGCGATAAGGTAACTGCCGGGTTAAGATGTGCGCCGCTGAAATCACCAACAGCATATACAGACAGTGCCACCGCCAGACCCCAGCCGATGGTGATTACGATCCAGCCAGAATTTTCTGCCTTGGTGCCTTTTAATATAGAGCCGGCTACTACACCGCCTCCAAAAATAATGAGTAAGCAGGTGCCTACCAGCTCCCCTAAAAATGCTGACATAATGCCTGTAATTTGATGTTAGTATAAAATTGACCGTGAGGAAATGTATTAAACCTTTTCCAGATTTTCTAATTATTTAATTAAAAACAGAAAAATTATGACTTTCTGCATTTTTGTACAAATAGCGATCTTCAGCAAACGTACTCAAGAGTTTCTGCTTGCCAGATAATAAACGTAGTGTGTTAACCTGACCACTCAAATCCAAGTGAGCAAGTTCCGGGTTTTAAACAGACCGGATGCCGGGTACATTTGTATCATAAATTTTTACTCCAATGAACGCACAAGCCTATATTAATTATAACCGCATTGCAGAAGCCATAGAGTACATCCGGCTGAATTTTAAGCAACAACCTAACCTGGATGAAGTAGCAGAAAAAGTAAATATCAGTCCATATCATTTTCAGCGCTTGTTCACCGACTGGGCAGGCGTGAGCCCGAAGAAATTTCTGCAGTACATCAGCGTAGAACATGCCAAGCAGGTATTAAAGGACAAGCAGGTAAGTTTAGCAGATGCTGCCTACGAAACAGGGCTCTCTGGTACTGGGCGGCTGCATGATCTGTTTATCAATATTGAAGGAATGACACCCGGCGAGTATAAAAACGGCGGTGAAAATCTTACGATTCACTATAGTTTTGCAGAAAGTCCATTCGGCACTATTCTGGTAGGTTCTACACCCAAAGGTATTTGCTACATGGCTTTTGCCGATGAAGAAACTTATGCACTTGCAGATTTAAAACAGCGTTTTCCCAAAGCCACTTTCAAACAAATGACGGACCTGGTCCAGCAAAATGCTCTCTACTTTTTTACCCACGACTGGACAAAACTCGATCAGGTAAAACTGCATTTGAAAGGGACAGAATTTCAATTAAAAGTATGGGAAGCATTGTTGAAGATCCCGATGGGAGGACTGTCAACGTATGGCCAGATTGCCAATAATATAAAAAGTCCCAAAGCCTCCAGGGCGATTGGAAGCGCTATTGGAAGTAATCCGGTTGCCTTTCTAATTCCTTGTCACCGGGTGATTCAATCGGGTGGTACGATGGGTGGATATATGTGGGGCAGCACCAGAAAAGCAGCTATTATTGGATGGGAAGCCGCCAGGTTAGAAACAGTCTTGTAAACCTGTCTTTATTTAAATGACCCCTTTGCTTTAATCAATCTAAGCTCAGACAAATGATCCGGCACAGTGAAATCGAAGATGCTGACTTGCGGCTATTACTCAAACAAGGACAAATTTGTCTGGGTGGAAACAGCAAACTGAAAATTTATGGAACGCTAAGTTGTTCTTCCAGCAAACAAATGAAGCGGGAAAACCGGGTGTTTTTTACTTCTGAAAAAGAAGCCTTACAGCACCAGTTCCGTCCTTGCGGACATTGTATGAAACAAGCATATCAACTCTGGAAACAAACACATGGAAATACTCACCTTTGAACCTACAATTAACTTATTACCGGCAGATGGTATCGTCAATTATTATGGGAAAATACTGGAACCTACTGATGCAAATTTTTACTTAGAAAAGATGCTGTCGACTATTGCCTGGAAAAATGACGAGGCCGTAATTTTTGGCAGGCACTTGATTACCAAACGGAAAGCTGCCTGGTATGGAGATAAAACGTATGAATACACCTATTCCAACACGACCAAGCAAGCCTTGCCCTGGACGAAAGAATTGCTTGAATTAAAAGCAATGGTAGAACAATCAAGCGGCACTACATATAATTCCTGTTTGCTGAATCTATACCACGACGGACAGGAAGGAATGGCCTGGCATAGCGATGATGAAAAGTCATTAGGAAAAGATTCTGCAATTGCCTCTCTCACACTCGGTGCAGAACGCAAATTCTCATTCAAGCACAAACAGACCAAAGAAACCGTTTCGCTCGTGCTGGAACATGGGAGTTTGCTGGTGATGAAAGGAACGACGCAAACATACTGGCTACACCGCTTGCCACCGACAAAAAAAATAACTACACCCAGAGTAAACCTGACTTTCAGAACGATGCAAGAATAGTTTTATATTCATTGGTCGGGTTTCATTAAGAGCTAAATGACAACCGACCAATGCCCACTACGACGTAAAACCACTGGCATCTATACCTGGAACAATGCGGAGGGCATTTTTGTAATAGATTTTCTTCAGTACTTCATCGGGCAGTTCCAGTCCGTACATTTTCCAGAAAGCATGCCGTTTGCGGTAATAATCAAAATATTCATCGCCGGTTTCGAGTACCCGGAAATACACATGATATTCAGCCGCATTCCAGGCATCTTTTCCAAACAATACTCTGTCCTGGTATTTGATCATCCACTGGCGGGCAAATTTGGGTTGTCTGCCTAGTTCAGCCAGCACTGCACCAATCTCAGTGTACATATTAGGCAACTGATCCATTAGTTTCCCCAGTTCTTCCAGATTGCCACCCAGCCAGCCTAAATGGGCATTGATAAAAATAGTTTTCGGATGTTTGGCAAACATACGGTGCTGTTCCGACATCACCTGTTCCCACGAAGGATATTGTTTAGGTGGTCTTGCCCTGGTAGGAAACTGTTTCAGTTCCAGCCAGCGTTCGTTGTTCTTATCAATGGGATCGAAAAATTGCTTAGGTTCGCCGGAATGGATAAGCACCGGAATGTTGAGTTCAGCGCACTTCTGCCAGATAGCATCCAGGCGAGGATCATCTACTGGCATGCGGTTGCCATTTTTATATTTCACTGTTAAGCCTAAGCTTTTGAAAATTTTTAGTCCTTGTGCGCCATTCTTTACGTCTTTTTCGAGTTGTTCGGCTGCTTTCCGGCCAAATTCCGGGTCATCTATTGTGGTAAAATCTATATTAGCAAACAGGATAAAGCGCTGCGGATAATTTCCTTTCATGTTCTGAAGACCCTTCTGAAACTTTTCACCCTGGCCACCGCTTAGATTAACCATCGTCCGCAGATTAATACCATCCATTTCTTTTACCAGCTTATCCAGGTCTTCCTTTGCCATTTCGCCGTTCTGGTGATTGTGTATATCAATAAACGGATACTTAGCCCTGGTAACCGGATGTTCCGGAACAACCAGGGAAGATTTCGGCTCATATTCTTCAAAGCTCATTTGCTGCCCCCGGCAGGAACCTACAAGCAGACAAACCAGTAGAAGACATAGCACTTTTATAGCAGCAATCCGGCGATAATAACGCATATAAACAGGAATATAAAAAGGTGAACGAACCTGTAAGTTGTTAAAAAGTATGCTTCTTGTCAATGGGGAAAGGGTAGCCGGAAAATAAAACGGGTAAGTGGCTGAAATAAAAGCCAGGAAATACATATGTTGATCAACAGAGAATTTTTGCAGGCCAGTCTATGAAAATGAGCATCATTATTCCGGTTTTTAATGAATCAGGAACGATTGAAAAATTGATTTTTTATTTAGCAGATTGTATCAAGGACTACCCGGAGTGTGAGATCATTGTTTCTGATGGAAACAGTACGGATGATACCTTTACTATTGCTGAGCAGGCTGGCGCCAAAGTGATCCGTTCGATCAGAAAAGGCAGGGCAGCGCAGATGAATGCAGGGGCTTTGGTGGCTTCCGGAGAGATATTGTACTTTTTGCATGCTGATTCGTTTCCGCCAGCTGGCTTCTATGAAGAAATTATCAAGGCAGTTAAAGATGGCTACGGGAGTGGTTGTTACCAGCTGGCTTTCGATTATGCACACTGGTTTTTGAGGGCTAATGCGTGGTTTACCAGATTTAATATGAATGCCATCCGTTTCGGCGATCAGAGTTTATTTGTGCAGAAGGAAATATTTGTAAAAGCTGGTGGTTTCGATGAAAGTCTGGTTATTATGGAAGACCAGGAAATTATTGCAAGAATAAAAAAGTTAGGCCGTTTTATTGTATTGCCGGGAGCCATCACTACTTCTGCCAGAAAATATCTGGAGAATGGTATTTATAAACTGCAAGGCATATTTTTCCTGATCTACTTCCTTTACAAACTTGGGGTGGATCAAAAAAAATTAGTTAATCTCTACAGAAAGTTGATCCGCCAGCAAAAGGTTTAAAATCCGGTCAGTAGCCATAGATCAAAAGTATATCGATGTATTTCCTATAATTATTGACTTACTTTCGTCTGGGTGTAAAGCAGATTGGAAGTACCTCTGGCCAGTAGCTTTCCATTCGCATTTCGTACTTCACATTCCGCATTTACCATTGTTTTTCCGGCCCGGATGATTCTGGTCTTTGCTATTATTACCTCACCCTGCCGGGCACTTGCCAGAAAATCAATCACTAAGTTTACAGACGTGTAAAAATTTTCCTGTCCCAGGCTAAATGTAGTGGTTCCGATGGCATCGTCAATAATAGCAGCTATAGCGCCCCCATGCAAAATGCCCATCGGGTTAGTCATCTCTTCGCGTACTGTAAATTCTATGGCTAGTTGCCCTTCTTCAGCCTCTCTTAGTATACCCTGTAGCCATCTGGCTAAGGGAGAAGGGCTTTTATGCAAAGGCTGATGGAGTTGTGATTGTAAGAATGCTAAAACCTGGTTTGGCATACGTGTTTAGTATATGAATGTGCCAGCAAATGAAAAGATTTATTGCAGATTTAACAATGGTTAAAAACAGAAATTAGCCAGGAATAAAAGTTTTTAGGTAGATCTGTAGACAATAGTCAATAAAAAATCCTGTATGTACTATACAGGATTTTCAATGTAAACAATCGCAAACAATTATCTTTAAGACTGGGAAGAAGGCCGTCCTTCCAGTTTATCTGTATCAACGTCTTCTACAAAGCGGTTATTGCTTTCAGGTGTGCGTCTGGGGTCGCTGATCTGTGAAGAACCTTCATATTGCTGATGGTCGTTTACTTTGGCTTCTTTGTAAACCGCGTCTGTTGTATCAAAATTTAGATTTTTCTCCCAGTACGCAGGTACACCGTAATACTGGAAAATATCTGTTAATTTTTTATAATCCGTTACATCGCTGGCGTCGGCAGCAGGCGCATCTTCGAGGATTTTTTTATCAATGCTGATCTGAAAATCAAAGGTATTGGGGTTCATCTGCAAAGCTTCCCAGGGAATGAGCCGGGAAGTATTTCCCATGCCTAATACTCCACCATAGGAAAGCACTGCCATGGCTATTTTGCCATTGGCCGGGTCTACCAGCAGGTCAGTAATATGTCCATAAGGTTCGCCTAATTTATCGGTTACCTTTCCGGAAATCATCTTACTGGAAGGTGTTAAATTTATAATATTCATAGTGGCTCAGGTTTAAAATGGTTCCAGTCTCAACGCTGGTATTATATTCAGGTATGTACGGATAAACAAGGGTGGAGGTTGACTGATAAACAATATCAGCTATTTGTTAATGGGTATGTGGGCTTATCTGTTTCTGCCTGAATAGCAGCTTAAGATATAGACTTATGGAAAGCAGATATTCTATGCATCATAAGTAAAAATTATACCTATGAAACCAATTTTTTCTAAGTCTCGGGCTTCTTTGCAATATACCTATTCAGGAGTTCCATATTCTTATATCCTGTTTTTATTAGTATTCTTCTTCATTATTTCTTTTGCTACTTTAAGGGATAGGGCTCAACTTGTAAAAATAGAATTGCCAGATTCAACTGCTTCTACCATTACATTAACACATGAGGAGATCAAAACGTACGACTATCCCTGGATTTACGTAGGAAGGCCTTTAGACCCTATCGTATGTTTTCCCTTTACCAAACCTCAGATACAGGTAGGTGATGTTTTGATTCCCATTGAACAAATACCCCAATATCTTTCAGATTATCAATTTCGTTGTCCGCCAGTAAAAAAAATAGCATACTTGAAGATTGATAAGTAAGAGTACACAATTAAGTATAAGATTTTGGCAAATTGTATCTTTGCTTATGCGTTATATCAAGAAGATTACAGACAAGCAAAAACAAGACTTAGAGAAGATTCATAAAGATAGTAAAAGTTATCAGGAACGTAACCGTTGCCAATGTATACTGTTATCCAATCAAGGCTATCAAGTACAGAAGTTAGCAAGCATTTTTCAAGTAAGTCAGTTAAGTATTTATAAGTGGTTTGATCGCTTTGAGAAAACAGGTGTGGTAGGGTTAAAGAACCAAAAAGGGAAAGGCAGAAAACCCATCCTTACTACCAGTAATGCTACCCATGTTGAAGTAGTGGAAAATAGCATAGAGAAAGAAAAACAACAACTTAAATTAGCTAAGCGAGAGATAGAAGCTAAATTAGGCACGGCTATGAGTGAGATGACCTTGAAGCGGTTTTTAAAAAAATTGACTACCGATGGAAACGTTTCCGTAAATGGATAAAGCCATTGCAAAACAAAGAAGCATATGAGCAGAAAGTCAAGCGATTACATGCTTTGCTTTATTTGGCACAGACAGGCAGTATAGATTTATATTTTGGAGACGAATCAGGGTTTTGCCTTACCCCTTGTGTACCTTATGGATGGATCAAAAAAGGCGAACACGCCCCTATTTTATCCCAAAGAAGTACAAGGATAAATGTATTTGGCTTGTTAAGTACAAATAATGAGTTGCTTACTTATCAGAAAAGTGGGAGTCTAAACGCTGACTTTATCATTGAATGTGTAGAGGCCTTCTCAACATCTATTTCCAAGTTTACTGTCATAGTCTTAGACAACGCCTCCTGGCATACATGTGGCCTATGGGAAGTCAAAAAAGAAGAATGGGAACAGAAAGGATTATACATCTTTTTGCTGCCTAAGTATAGTCCTCATCTTAACAGGATCGAACGATTTTGGAAGCAGGTGAAATATCATTGGCTCAAAGCCGAAGACTATCTGTCTGTAGAAGCGCTTAAGGAGGCACTTTATACCATCTTTTCAGGATTGGGTACTTACTTTAAACTTGATTTTAAAAAACTTGAAGTAGATGAAAATATTATACTTAATTGTGTTTAATTACTTAGCTATACCAAAATGGATGTAGTCTATTCAATCCGGGATCAGATAAGAGAATCTGGATTTCGTAGAATTTGCTATGTAGTAAACTGAGTTGAATTTTATCTGCCATATCTCATAACTACAAATGACTACTGGTCATTGATTAATGACTGTACAATGTCTTGCATATCTGTATATTTAAGTTCCATCCGGCTGAGCAGCCTGAATTGTGCCCTGGAACGTTGAAGATTATGTTCCGGAAAATGGATTTTATAATACACATCCCCATTTATATAATCGGTCAGGAAGCGCAGGCCCATGAGAAAGGTGAGTAACTTGCATCCAAAAGCCAGTGATTTAATTTCTTCTTCATTCAGAAATAAATGCGTTTCTTCCAGATATCCTTTTACATAGGCTTTATAAAAAGGCAGGTTAAACTCAATTTTACTGAGATCTTTTTCATCTTCTGCGGCGGTGCTGGCAATAGTCCGGATGGAATCGCCAAAGTCGTAGGCTGCATATCCGGGCATAATGGTATCCAGGTCAATTACACACAGCGCCTGGTCGTTTTCATCCAGCAATACATTATTGAACTTGGTATCATTATGAGTAATACGTAAGGGAATTTTGCCAGCTTGTCCTAATCGGAGTATTTCTTTCATTTCTTCGGCTCTCTGCCTGACAAATGCAACTTCTTCCTGTACCTGATCGAGCCGCTTTGCCCGGTTTTCATCAATGGCTTGCTGGAACTGGTTCAGGCGATGTTTTACATTGTGAAAATCAGGAATAGTTTCGTGCATCGAACCTACTGGCATGTCGGCCAGAAAAGACTGAAATTTGCCAAATGCTTTACCTGCCTGATAGGCTTGTTGTGTAGTTTGTACTTGGTCGTAACTTCTGGCATTTTTGATAAACAGGAATACCCGCCAGTAATTTCCATCCTGTTCCAGATAGTTTTTTCCATCGTGTATGGGCACTAGCGTGAGAACCTGCCGTGAAATATCTGCTCCTGGTATAGCATGCAATTTTTGCCGGATATGCTCTATCACCCGTTCCATATTGGACATTAGCTCAGGTACTTGCCGGAAAACCTGGTGATTGATGCGTTGCAATAAATAATCTGGCTGTAAAGTATCAGTATTTTGCAAACGGAATGTATCATGAATGTGGCCAGAACCATACGGAAGAACGGTTTGTATACTTCCGCTGATCCGGAATTGCTGAATGATCTGAGGTAAATTATAATTGCCGGTAGGTGTTTTCATGCAAGCAATATACTGAGCATACGTGAGAAAAATACAAGCATTAGACCCACAGTTTTTCCGGGTATACTCCGGTATCAATAAGTTCTCTGAGCCGGCTCCTCACGGTTTGTTTGTCTTCCGGATAGGTAACGCCAAACCATTTTTCCGGGCTGATACATACTTTTACTTTTGCCGTTCCGGTATTTACCAGGAAATTTACTGCTTCAGGTAGATAGAATTCTGCTTTCAGGTTATTGGCATTTTTCCGGAGAAAATCCTTTAACTGAGTTTCCAGATGGCCAAAAATATCAGGTGTAAATCCATACAAGTTCATCGACACATTTTCATTTCCTGAAAGCGGCAGGAGTTGCCCTTCTGCGTCTTTGTAAAATATTCCTTTATCGTTGGCAGCAATTTGAGTTCGTTCGGTTACACTTTTCAGATATCCTTGTGCATCTATTTCGCAAATTCCTCTGGATACGAATCCATGTTCAGATAAAGTATGGTTCAGCGGATAAGCGATCATGCAGTATTGACCCGGTACTTCCATCTTTCTTAATTCTTCTGCCATAAGCCGGAACGATTGGCGGCCATAAAAATCATCGCCATTGATCACAGCGAATGGCTCTTGTATGCTGGAAGCTGATACCCATACAGCATGTGCCGTTCCCCAGGGTTTAACCCGGTCTGCTGGCACCATATAGCCTTCCGGAAGGCGGTCAAGTTCCTGCAATACATAGCTTACCTGTATCTTACCGGATAACTTCTGAAAATAGGTTTCTTCAAAGTCTTTCAGTAGTGCCTGCCGGATCACAAATACTACCTTCCCAAAGCCTTCTCGAATGGCATCGTATAGAGAATAATCAATAATAGTTTCGCCTCCCGGACCGAAAGTGTCTAACTGTTTAAGGCTTCCATAGCGGCTTCCCATTCCAGCAGCCATTATTAGTAAGGTTGGTTGCATCCTCGAGTATTGTTGGTTGATTGTTATTGATTGTTGGTAAATATGCGTAATTCGATGATGTACGTGAACACTTAATAGGATATTCTTCTAGATAAGAGAACTACAGCCCACATACTTTCATCATAGCCGCTCCAGTACTTTTTTTATCAGCGCATCAATAGTTTTTTCCGCATCCTTAGAAAACTGGTTAGTGATCCGGTTGGCTACAATCGCATTGAGTGATAGCATCTGGTGGCCCATCAAACGGCCCAGGGCGTAATAACCAGCCGTTTCCATCTCAAAGTTGGTAAGCCAGAAATCATGCTCATGAAAATGATTTAATTCATTGATGAGATTACCTATTTTCGGTTCAAACCTTAATCTACGGCCTTGAGGTGCATAAAACCCAGGACAGGTAACTGCATTTCCTTCGATCATATCAGCAGCAAACTGGGTTTTCAGTTCTGCAGAGCCGCTTACGCAATAGGGCTGAAAGGGCAAATTCAGTTTCTTCTGTAAACTGCTGGTAATCCTGTTTTCCTGCTCAGATTGAGGCAGGTGATAAAAGCACATCAGCGTATCCAGGCCAACGGCCGCTTTATTCACAACATGGCTGTCTATAGGAATATCGCCCTGCAAACTGCCAGAAGTGCCAATACGGATAATATTAAGCGATTTTTGTTTCTCTTTCAGCCTGCGTTTCTTCAAATCAATGTTCACCAGCGCATCCAGTTCGGTCATCAGAATTTCCACATTATCCGTCCCCATACCAGAAGATATCACCGTCACCCGCTTATTATTGATTTTACCAGTCTGAGTAATAAACTCCCGCTTGTTCATCTCAAAATCAATATCATCGAAATACTGGGTAATTTTATGAACCCGGCCAGGATCGCCTACGGTAATAATGGTATCAGCAATATGTTCCGGCTGTAAATTCAGGTGATATACACTGCTGTCCTTATTGAGGATCAATTCCGATTCCGGAATGATGTTCATAGGTTCGGCAGAACTTGAAAATAGCTTCATGCGAATGAGTTATAACAGACGTAATAGATTGAACAGACAAGGGCAGGAGAGAAGCTATATTCTCGAAATTACAATTTCTCTCTGTATTTATATTTACATCATTTACTTCTGATCAGCCCTTTGTAGGGATTATAGCCGTTCGTTTGTTTTTGATAATAACCAGTGCCATCATAGGGCCTTTTTTCCGGGTGTTCTTTGCAATCCTCCGAGCAGGCACCTTCCATTTTCCAGCCGCAGTTTTCGCATACAGGAATATGGTTATTACACACTGGATTGGCACAATTGATCATCCGGTCACATTCCGTATCACACATATAGCAGCGGGAAATAACAGCCGGATTCACCTTGTTAATATCTACTACAATGCGGTTGTCGAATACATAGCATTTGCCCTCAAAATCTTCCCCACCAGCTTCCAGGCCATACTTGATAATTCCGCCATGCAACTGGTATACAGTTGAGAAGCCTTTTTCCAGCAGAAATGCACTTGCCTTTTCACATTTAATGCCTCCGGTGCAGTAGGTGATTATTTTCTTATCTTTATATTTCTCCAGTTCCTGTACTTTCTCCGGAAAATCACGGAAGTTTTCTATATCCAGGGTAACGGCATTTTTAAACTTGCCTATCTGATGTTCGTAATTAGAACGTACGTCCAGCAATACCACATCTTCGGAATCTTTCATCTGCTTAAATTCCTCAGGTTCCACATACTTTCCGGTGTTCTCCTGCGGACGAATGTGCTGTAAGCCGGAGTGTACAATTTCAGATTTTACCCGTACATGCAATTTTTGAAAAGCATGCGTATCGTGGGTTTCCACTTTAAATTCCGTATGGGAAAACCTGGGGTCAGCTTTCAGGTCATGCATATACTTTTCGCAATCTTCCCTAAGACCTGAAACGGTTCCATTCAGTCCTTCTTGTGCCACAATGATGCGGCCTAAAATTCCGTTTTCCAGACAATAAACGTGGTGTGCTTCCCTGAACTGTTCAGGATCTTCTATGTGCGTATAGCAATAGTAAAGTAAAATACTGTATTTTTTCATGACTACTAACCTAAGCTTAGTTTCAGACTAAGTGTTACGTATAATAATTATAAGATCAATAAAATAAATGGCCTGCAAAGATACTAAATAAACCGAACAGCTTTTATAATCGTAGGTTTTCCAGAACTATTTTTCAATCAAAATGTTATATAAATAAAGCTGTATATGAATAAGTCACTTCTTATCAATGGTCTTCTGATTGTTTTCCTTTTTGTTTTTAGCTTTTTCATCTTTAGCTCCAGGACTCGTTCAAGTCAGTCTGCTGAAACTGTAGCTATGCCCGGTGATACTACTGGCAAAGTAATAAAGACTAAAGAACAATGGAAAGCACAATTAGGTGAGCAAGCCTATTATGTATTACGGGAGAAAGGGACCGAACGGGCGTTTACCGGAAAATACCATAACTTTAAAGGGAAAGGTACATACGTATGTGCTGCATGCGGGAACCCTCTATTCTCTTCTAAAACCAAATTTGAATCTGGTACCGGATGGCCGAGTTTTTATCAGCCTTTAGAGAAAAAGAGCGTGCGTGAGATTTCAGATCGAACTTACGGTATGGTGCGTATAGAAGTGGTTTGCAGCCGCTGCGATGGCCATTTAGGACACGTATTTGAAGATGGTCCGGCACCAACCGGTTTGCGGTATTGTATGAACTCAGTTTCCCTGGCTTTTCAGCCGGAGAAGGAGAAATAAGTCTATTAGCTCATTGCATGCCAGTCACGGCGGGAGAGGCTGTAAATAATAATGTTCACATACTGGTCATGCAGGCGGAGGTAATCCCGCAAGGTGCCCTCTTCTTTAAACTGCAAGCGCTGTGGTATTGCCCTGCTTTTAAGGTTCTGGTCGGCACACAGGATTTCAATTTTATTAAGCATTAATTCTCCAAAACCGTATTCTATCAATACACGGCAGGATTCTGTAATGATTCCTTTTCCGCGGTAATTTCTGGCCAGCCAGTAGCCGATGGCCGCTTTCCGAGTGTGGAGATTGATTTCATTAAAGCCGATACACCCAACCAGCTTTTGCCCGTGCCAGATACCGGCAATCATGTTTTCATTCCGCTTGTTTTTGCGCAGGCTTTCTTCTATAAATGCCCTGGAATCGGTTACCGAACGGGTAGATTCTACCCAGGGTAGCCACTGGCTCAATTCTGTTTTATTCGCTTCAATGGTCGTAAATAAGGCTGAAGCATCCTTTGATTCCAGTAACTTAAGGAAATATCCGCCGGGCATAGACCGGTAAAAAATACTTGCTTCAATCATTCTGCGTGAATATTTCTTTTTACTGTGAATGTGTTGTAACTTACGGCAATTTCACAAGCTACTAAAAATCACCATCAAGTTAACGATTTATGTGCATCAGGTAATACATCCTGTATGGTTATTACATAAATGCCAGTTCATAGCAGTGTTCAATGCTTATCCAATGGATTTATATATCTATTTTTGAAAGCTTTGCCTGTCGAATCCTATATTTGTCACCTATACTGTACTTACTCAGGAAGCACCTACATGAAAAAACTCTACGTATCTACATTCATTTTTATTGGCTTTTCTTTCCTGTCGGCATACCGAAAGGCAAACGATGATGTGGGGGCTGTATTTAAACGTATCAATGGGGAAGTATTGCAAAGCTCGAATGCCTACTTAACCTTACAAAAAGCTACTTCTACTATCGGGCACCGGCTTACAGGAAGTGCAAACGGAGAGAAAGCAGAAGAATTCACCTTTAATGAGTTTAAAAGTTATGGATTTACGAACGTAAAATACCAGCCTTTTGAGGTAGAAGCCTGGTCGAGAGATACGGTTTCCTTAGAGATTGTGCCTCGAAGCAGCGATAATTTTAAGCAAGTAAAAGTAGTTTCCCTGGCACATTCGCCGGTAAATGCTTCCCTGAAAGGATTGATCATAGATGTTGGCAACGGCCTTGAAAGCGATTTTGAGAAAGTAAAAGATGCTGTGAAAGGGAAAATTGCTCTGATGAACATTGGCATTTCGCCGCCGAATAAGGAATTGAAGAATTTGCACCGTTCTGAAAAAACGGCATTGGCTATTAAGTATGGCGCAACAGGTGTTATTATTATTAATCAGGTAAAAGGTGGCGTATTACTTACTGGGACAGCTTCTGTAACCGGACAATTAATCTCTATTCCGGCTGTGTGTATCTCTCTGGAAGACGGCGAAATGATTCGCCATTGGATGCAGGAAGAAAAGAAGCTGGAAGCCCACATTGCGATGCGTAACAAAAGCGCAATGATTAAAGCCCGGAATGTGATTGCTACTTTAAAAGGCTCAGGGTTAGCTAAAGAAAAGATCATCATCGGCGGCCACCTGGATTCCTGGGACCTGGCTACTGGCGCTATTGATAATGGGATTGGTTCTTTTGCTGTACTGGAAATCGCCAGAGTTTTTAAGGCTTTAAACCTGAAACCAAAACGTACTATAGAGTTTGTGATGTTTATGGGCGAAGAACAAGGCTTGCTAGGCTCTAAAGCCATGCTCGATAAAATGGTTAAGAATAAATCGATTAACCGGGTACGGTATATGGCCAACCTGGATATGAGTGGTAATCCCATTGGTTTTAATGTATCTGGCCGGGAAGAAATGGTTTCTCTCTTCACAGAGATTGGCAGGCAAATTCAGCAAATAGATACAGCCTTCAAGAATACTGTTAACAACCGGGTAGGTTTACATAGCGATCACCAGGGATTTTTGCTGGAAGGAGTTCCGGTAATGGCACCAGTGAGCAATCTCGATCCATCTATTTATCAGTGTTACCATGCCGATTGCGACGATTTTAAGCTCGTGAATAAAGCCCATCTGGATAATACAGTCCGGTTTACCGCCATGATGTTGTATGCTTTAGCCAATGCCAGTGAAATTCCCGCTAAACGCATGACGCATGAGCAGACCAGAGATTTTCTCATTAAGCAAGGATTGAAGCAGGAACTGGTGATTGCCGGTAACTGGAAGTGGAAGGAGTAATCTTTATTATAGACTCTTCTCAAGGTTTTGAAAAGAATTGCTTTTACAAATAGCAAATGATTTTTACTTGGTTGATATTATATAGTTCGCTATTTCACATTAATCTAATAGATTATGATAACTCTTTCTTGAGAGAAAATAAGCCAATTCTAAGCATTGAGTTAGTTGCCGAAAAAGATACACTTATATTTTCAGAACCAATCAATCTTATTGCCATCTTAAAAAACACCAGCAATAAAACCATCTATGTTCCTCATAATTTTTCAGTAACAAGTAATCTGCTCCCTAATGGTCTATCAGATAAAATCTATGATGGAGCAATAATCAATTTCGATATTCAACCTGTTTCCATATGGACTAAACTCTATATAGAAAATGTAATTGTGACTGAGCCACAGTAGTTTATTAAGTTAAAGCCAGGAAAAAGCCATGAATTTAGATTCAATTTTGGGCTACATATAAAAAGAATTGAAGATCTAAAAGAAGATAGTATATCAATTCAGACAGGAAAAACTTATCAAATACAGGCTCGATACGAAAATAATTGGCAATATAAAAAATGGGAAAGGCTATCTTTTATAGGGTTTCCGCACTAAATATTAAGTTTTAAGAATAGCTAACAGGAAATTAGTGTCTCTGTTAGCTTTTTTTCTTTTCCGTTTGACACTCACGCAAGAAGGCTCTTTTTTGAGCAGATGCAAAGACCACTTTCTAATCAGATGCAGATTGATGGGTCCTTTATCTTTCCTGACTTTAGCCTCATCTTCCCTAAAGGTAACATCTAGTTGCCAATGCAAGCCATTCTCTATCGCCCAATGGCCTCTTATGTAGCGGCTGTACAAGGCAGGGTCTGTATCTGTTAAACTGCTTATATAGAACAGGGTTTGTTCTTGCTTTTTGCCTGCTATAATGCGTTTTCTTTCTACCATGACTAAAGTATGTAAGTCCTGCCATTTTTCCTTTTCCTCTACCAAATCAATGCATTGAGCAATATATACCCTACGTTCTTCTCCTCTGCCATGGGCTTTATCTAGTTGCTGATTAAAAGCGAGAGCAGACTTATTGATTTGCATAAAATGGGCTACCTGCTCATAGAGTACACCTTGATTAGCCTTTAGGGCAATCACATAATGGGCTTGCTTATCCCTGATCTTTTCTACAATTGCCTGCTGACAAGCAATAGCATCTATAGTAATGATACTACCTTTGCAATCAAGGGTATCTAATAAAGCAGGAATAGTTGTAATCTCATTACTCTTGGCTTCTACGGCTACTTGTCCAAAGCTTAAGCTATGTTCCTCTACCCATACATTGACCATACGAACCAAAGCATGCTTTTTGCCTGCAGGTATAGTACCTCTCAATTCTTTGCCATCTATACATACCTGCTTGCCTGCTAAGGAGAAGCCAGCTACACACGCTTTGAAGCATTGCTCCAAACTATGGCTATCCAGGTGTCTGATCACCCGATTTAAAGTGTCAGCAGAAGGTATACCATTAACAAAACTTAATCCTAGTTCTTGCTGCAGAAACGCTGTATTATCTTTGCCATAATCTGCTATCTCGTCAAAGTCATCACAATCGGCTATTACCCCACATAAAACTAAGCCTAAAATATCTGCTAATAGATGTAAGCAGCGGCCTTGCACCCGAAAATCAGCTACTTTGTTTAGTATCTTTTTAAGTTCCATGCACAAAGTTAGCCCCTCTTTCCTTTTTCTCTATCTTTGGTGCGGAAACCCTATATCTTTTATAGGAAGCGTACAGTCAAATCAAATTACCATATTCTTAAAAAAAGATTGAAAATCTTAAAATTACAATAACATATTCAAGCAGGAAAATTAGCAGAATCGCATAATTTGTAAGTGATTCAATGCTTATTAAAACGTTATGGTATTTTTTATATCAATCATACATCTTTAAATATCTGAATGAAGAGTACTATTTTGTAATCCTTTTTTTAATATTTATTTTACCTGGGTGAAATAGCCGGAAGTTAAATGGAAGAAAAGTTTGCAGGCTGTTTTCCAAGCATTTATTACTTAAATACTAACATATCCATGTCAGTAAAACCGTCCGATAAGGAATATATTCTGGAAGTAAACAATTTAAAAACCTATTTCAGTACTGATTCCGGGGAAGTAAAAGCCGTAGATGATATTAGCTTTAATTTGCAAAAAGGCGAAACCATTGGGATTGTAGGGGAATCTGGTTCTGGCAAATCGGTTACATCTCTTTCCTTAATGCGCCTCATCAAAGATCCTCCCGGAAGGATAGCTGGAGGCGAGATTATTTTCCATTCGCCGGAACACGGTGCGATTGACCTGACTAAACTTTCCAATAAGGAAATGCGGCAGATCCGGGGGAATGAAATTTCTATGGTTTTTCAGGAGCCGATGAGTTCGCTCAATCCGGTGTTTACCTGCGGAGACCAGGTGATGGAGGCTATTCTGCTACATCAGAAGGTAAGCAGGCAGGAAGCAAAAATCCGGACCATAGATCTGTTCAAACAAGTACAATTGCCTCGTCCTGAATCTATTTTTGATAGTTATCCGCATCAAATCTCTGGCGGCCAGAAACAGCGGGTAATGATTGCGATGGCACTTTCCTGTAATCCCTCAATTCTAATCGCCGACGAACCAACAACTGCTTTGGATGTAACCGTGCAGGCAACCATTATTGAACTTCTGCGTGACCTGCGTGACCAGAAAAATACTTCAATTATATTTATTACCCATGACTTAGGAGTAATTGCTGAAATAGCCGACCGGGTAATGGTTATGTACCGGGGTAAAATTGTGGAACAAGGCACAGTTTGGGACATTTTCGCCAATCCGCAGCATCCATATACCAAAGGATTACTTGCCTGCCGTCCCCGTCTGGATATGAAAATGCGGGTGTTGCCGGTAGTTTCTGACTTTATGCACACCGACGAGCAGGGTAAAATGACGGAAAAATCGGAACAGACCCAAAAATATAATTCTGTCGGTGAGGCGATTCTGTTCAATTTTATTGATGAGGATGAGATAAAAGAACGTCAGGAAAATTTGCTGAAACAAGAGCCTATTCTACAGGTGAAAAACCTGAAGATCAGCTTTCCTATCAACAAAACCTTTTTTGGCAAGGTGAAAGATTATGTACATGCCGTAGATGATGTGAGTTTTGATGTATATCCGGGCGAAACAGTGGGTCTGGTAGGAGAATCTGGTTGTGGCAAGACTACTCTGGGCAGAAGTATTCTCCGCCTGATTGAACCCAGCAGCGGAGAAGTTATTTTTGAAAAACGTAAGATTACCGATTACAAAAGCGAAGAGATCCGGCAGTTGCGGAAAGACATGCAGATCATCTTCCAGGACCCGTATTCTTCATTGAATCCACGTATTACGATTGGTGAGGCGATAATGGAACCGATGCGCATACATAAAGTCTTAGGAAATGATGCTGCCAGAAAAAAAAGAGTAATCGAACTGCTGGAAACAGTAAGTCTGAGAGCCGATCATTTTAACCGGTATCCGCATGAGTTTTCCGGTGGGCAGCGGCAGCGGATTTGTATTGCCCGTACATTGGCGCTTAATCCCAAATTCATAATCTGCGACGAATCTGTATCTGCCCTGGATGTATCAGTACAAGCCCAGGTATTAAACTTACTCAACGACCTGAAAGAGCAATTTAACTTTACTTATATTTTTATTTCCCACGATTTGTCGGTAGTAAAATTTATGGCCGACCGCATAATTGTGATGAATAAGGGCAAGATCGAGGAAATAGGCTTTGCAGAAGATATTTATGTAAGTCCGAAAACAGCCTATACCAAAACCCTGGTAAATGCCATTCCGAAAGGTGACCTAGAAGAGATCCGGAAAGCACAGATGAAACGGAGAACAGCCAGAGTGCCAGTGTATTGATTTATTTGTCAACTTTAATTTAGAATAACAAAAACGCATAAGGCACAGGCTTTATGCGTTTTGTTTTATTATGACCGATCAAACGAATGATTCGATTTTTACTATGAAGTTGTTTAGGAAAAAGAAAAAGATTTCCAAAGAAGGGTGATATTGTCTTGCAACGCATAAAATAACACACTCAATGGAAATTTTGGATAAAGATAGCATAGACAGATATATATTAACAAATCTTTCCGTAGCAGAAAGAGGCAAAGTGGACTTCCCTCATAAAAGTGGATAGATGAAAACCTTGGAATTGCAACAATTTACTGGAGGGATTTTAGGCAGCTATTCTTTTTTCTTCTAAATAAAACTGATACTGCAAAGGACTTCTATATCCTAAGGCAGAATGTTTTCTTTTCCTATTATACCATCCCTCAATATATTCAACTATAGCCAGCTTAGCTTGCTGCTTTGTGAGATAATCCATATGGTAGATTAACGCTGTTTTTAACGTTTTGAACAAATTTTCGGCTATCGCAGTATCCCAACGGAGCTCAGACCAAAGCCTGATTTGGGGTCCATTCCCTTTTGGGCTCATGCTTTGCAAAACAGATAAATCATTCAACTGCTTTCTGAAATCTATACATGCATGCAAACCCCATGTCAAGCCATCGTCAGGTTTGCTTGTACCCCTCTGTCAGAGTGGAATAATAAATTTTTACTAACAGGTCTGTTATTAATTGCCATTTTCCGTACAACTATCGTAGTATCCGTAGTTTTCATGGTTTCACTTGGAGTTGAGATCAAATCTGATTTGAGATCGGCCCACTCCACTACTTTTCTTTCAGCTAAGTCTAATATAGCCGGTAGCTATAACCATCCTTTTCTGATAGAAGTGGACTCAATGCAGGCTTTGTCGCAGGTCCGCATCAGACACCCACTTCTGCCCAACTTTCTGTGCAGAAAAATCTCTGTTCAGATGATTTTGGACCACCGTATACAACTACGTTGGCTTGCTTCGGCTCTCACCTCACAAGTGTTCAGAATCTGTGGTCTGCACCCGGTATTTTCTCCTAATGATACTTTTAATGGTTGATTTTTTCATTAACCTGGCTACTGGTGGAGGTGAGACTTGAATGCCCTGTTCGTTTAACGCACTGGTAATTCTAGAGCTGCCATGGACCAGCCAGGAGGGTGAGCCACGGGTCTGCGTTTTTTGCTGTCGTCATATATTCTTTTAATGTCGGTTATTAATTCTTGTTCTTTGGCTGTTGTGGAACTGACAGGGTGTTTGAGGCAGAAATAGTATCCTTACTTTGATCACCTTACACATCTTTTCGATAGGAAATATCTCGCTGTGGGTTTTATAAACCTGAATATGTCCCCTCGCTCCTGGAAAAGATGCCCACCACCTTTTTTGGACCAGCAGACGATGTGAGCATCGGTTCCAGATAGCGCACTTCAATTGGGCATCCTGCAATTCATTTTGTAAGGGTTTTATTTCTAACTGTTCTGTTATAAGGATAGGCTTCTCAATGGGAGTTACATTGCTATCCTGCTCAGTCTGCCGCCACTTACTTAATCTGCCAGGATCTATCCCTGATTCTTAAGCAGCTACCTTAAGTGATCCTTTTGCATAGGATAACTATACGGCCATTTGTTTGAATGCCTCATCAAATACTTGTCTTTTCATAGTGTCAAATTTAATACATTACTAAATCTGCCTATCTTTTCCCTCCAGTTTAAGGTAGCAAGTTCATAGCTTCTGCATACGTTACCTTCTTTTCCTTAACTTAATGTACTGTTTATCAAATATCGGCAGAAAAGAAAGCGCTAAGTGGTATTGTAGCAGAGTGGGTAGAAGAACTACTGCGAGGCATTTGTAAAGAGCATGAAGTAAAGATATTAAAAGGCCATGTATCGAAAGATCATCTAGATTTGTTTGTGTCAGTTCTTCCTCACCTGGCTATAAGTAAGGTAGTGCAATATTTGAAGAGCAAAAGTTTACAGAAGTTGTTATCAGAAAATAAGGATTTGTCAAAAGCTTTTTTGGGGATGGCATATATGCGGTTGGGGCTACTTTGTAGCAACTTTGGGTAATGTAACAGATGAGGTAATTATCGAATACATTCAAAACCAAGATAGCACTGAAACTGAAGATGATTTTACTTTTCCTCAATAACTACCATTGGCTAGAAGCCGAAAGAAAACCCATCGACCTCTAAACGATGGTAGTTTAGTTAGGGAATTTTGGGATCGAATACAAATAAATTAAACCGTGCACGCAACCTATTGGGAAAGCAGTGGCTCCTACTAATAAATCCTCAAAAGCTATGTCTGATTTTCCCTCTAAGGTAGATGCAAAGATCAATCTTACTTTGTTCTTAATTCTGTGCATAAGTTTACTAGTTAGTTCCTGCCAGAAAGATGACTATTTAAAAGGAATAGATACAAATATATTATTTGCTCCGCCAACTCTGGCAGAAATTGAAGCCGTGAAATTAGACTGGCAAAACAGGGATTTAGCTGTGAATAGCTTCCGCATCGAGCAAAAGAGTACTCTTTCAGAGAACGGACCTGTTTTACAGTTTGTCTCATTCCTGGTCAATAACAACCGGGAGTATGGTGCCTTGATTATTCCCAATGCTTCAGTGCCTTTACCTGTGTATTTATTCTTAAATGGCTATAGCAACGATAATCCGGTTAATCAATATACTTTAACCATAAATACTTCTCCAGCAGCCCCCATTCCATTTATCTATGCCATTCCGGCGTTCAGGGGGCAAACACTCATTCTGACTATCAATGGAAAAGAATATTCATCGCCCCCATCTGAAGGACGTCATAGTGATGCCTTTGATGGTGGCACCGATGATGCGATTGCATTTCTAAATGTGATCCAGGCACATTTTCCTCAGGCAGATGCAAACAGCGTGGCCGTAAGAGGAGGGAGCAGAGGGGGCACAGTAGCTTTATTAATGGCAGAGCGGGATAAAAGAGTGAAGCTGGCTGTAGGTGTTGCTTTTCCAACAGCCTTAATTGGGCTTACCGCCAAACATCAGAATGATCCTACCTATAAAAGTCAGTTTCTGCAAGATCTAATGGATGGTTCTAAGTCTGTGACAGAAACCCGACAGAAAATGATTGCCAGTTCACCGCTGTTTTTCTGTGAATCTTTGCCCAAAACGCAAATTCATTTTGGCGCTGAAGATACAATAACGCCAGCCGAGCAAGGAGATTTACTACATAACAGATTAAAAGAATCAGGATTGGAAAGTATATTGGAGTTTTATACTTATCCAGGAAGGTCTCATGCTAATATTGCCAGTGATAACCATGAGTTAACCAACCGCATACAAACATTTCTATCGCAATTATTTTAATTCTTGTTAAAAAAACTGGGATAGAAAGGTTATAGTACTCCAATTATTGAGGTGTTCAGCTAATATATAGAATGGAGAAGCCTGCAATAATAGAATTACATTTTAGCCCGGTAATACATAGTAGAAGAATTGTCTTTCCGCAATACCTCCCGGGCCATGGTTTGTAAACTTTCCGGGGTAATGGCCTGAATATATTCTGATTCCTGGTTTACCTGTTCTGGTTTGCCCAATGAGGCATAAAAAGCAAGGTTCATCGCCCGGTTCAACAGTTCTATTTCCGAAAATACAATCGTAGATTCTGCCTGGTTTTTTACTTTTTCCAGTTCCAGTTCAGGTACTTTCTCTTCTACAATCTGCTGCAAAATGGCATTAATTTCCGCCTCTCCTTTTTCAATAGAAACACCCTGGTTGAGATGCCCCTGAATAACGAGCAAACCTGGTTCTACAGAGCCGCTTATATAAGCATTAATAGAATTGAATAATTTAGCTTCTTTCACCAATGTATCATATAACCTGGAAGATTTGCTGCGGCCCAGAATATCACTCAGCAGATCAGCCGTGTAGTAAGCATCTGAATTTTTGCCTGGTGTATGAAAAACTTTATAAATGCCATCCAGCGGTACATTTGCTTCTACCTCCAGGTATCTGGCTTCTTGTTGCAATGGTTCTGCCGGTAACTGACGGATATAGGGTTTTCCAGCAGGAATTGGCTCAAACCATTTTTTACACAGACTTTTTACCTGTTCTACCGTTACTGGCCCGGCTACAACCATTACGGCATTGGTTGGCAGATAATATTTATAGAAGAAATCTTTTACATCGTCCAGCGTAGCCCGTTCAATATGATTTATATCTTTTCCAATGGTTGCCCAGCGGTAAGGGTGCACTTTATATGCCAGTGGCCGGAGTTTTAACCATACATCTCCATAAGGCTGGTTTAAATACCGCTGCTTAAATTCTTCAATCACTACCTTACGTTGTACTTCCAGCACCTGAGGATCAAAAGATAAGCTTAACATCCGGTCGGATTCCAGCCAGAAAGCTGTTTCCAGATTTACGGCCGGAAGCGTAATATAGTAATTGGTAATATCCGGAGAAGTAAAGGCATTGTTTTCGCCACCCACCCGCTGCAACGGCTCATCATATACCGGAATATGTCTGGAGCCTCCAAACATTAAATGTTCGAATAAATGAGCAAAACCGGTTTTGTTTTCATCCTCATCTCTGGAGCCTACATTATAAAGTATGTTTAAAGCTGCAATAGGCGTGGTATGATCTTCATGTACATATACTTGTAATCCGTTATCTAAGGTAAAATGCTGGTAATGAATCATTGCAGGAAGAAGGGGTTTATTTTGAAGTGAATATAAACTTGTTTTCAATAATATACTATTTATGAGTAAGTAGAGTTCCTTACATGCAAAAACTCACCAACAATAGGTATACAACCTTTTGCTGGTGAGTAATTTTTTGTATGAACGTTGAACTAGGGTTTCAATATTACTTTCAGGCAGTTATCCTCTTTTTTATTAAAGATATCATACATTTTAGAGGCTTCGCTTAAAGGGACTTTGTGGGTAATAATATCATCGAGAACTACTTTGCCATCTTGTACCAGCGTGATCAATTTGTCTATATAACGTTGCACCCAGGCTTGTCCGCCCATCAGTTTAATGCCTTTATCGAACCACTGATGTAGCGGGAAATTATCATAAGGCGTTCCATAGACACCCACTACAGTTACAGTACCTCCCCGGCGGACGGCATCAAAACAATGCTCCAGCACCTTCATAGTGCCTTTTTCCAGTTGAATGACATTTAGGGCTTTTTCTAATACAGAACGATCGGCTTCCATGCCCACCGCATCTACACAAACATCAGCGCCATACCCTTTGGTCATTTCGCGGATGGCTTCAACGGCATCCGCTTCTTTGGCATTAATCGTCTCCACTCTGGCCGATTTACGTGCAATATCCAGGCGGTAGGGTTGAATATCAATACCAATCACCCGTTTAGCACCCTGCAACCATGCTGATTTCATCGCCATGATCCCTACAGGCCCACATCCAAATACCGCTACTGTTTCGCCACCTTTTAATTGTGCCCAGTCAATGGCTGACCAGCCGGTTGGAAAAATGTCGGTCATGAATAAAATCTGATCGTCTGTAAGCGTATCCGGGACTTTACGCGGACCATAATCTGCATAAGGTACCCGCACATATTCTGCCTGGCCGCCATTATACCCTCCATATAGGTCGGTATATCCGAAAAGTGCAGCCCCTTTGCCTTTCAACAAAGCTCCTTCGGGTCCGTAATGCGGATTCGAGTTTTCACAATGCGTAGGTAGTTCCATATCGCAGAAATGGCAATGACCACAGGCAATAGGGAAAGGGACTACTACCCGGTCTCCCTTTTTGATATTTCCAACGCCGGAGCCTACTTCTTCTACAATTCCCATAAATTCATGGCCTAATACCATATTACGTGGCTGCGGAAACATCCCATTATAAATATGCAGGTCAGAACCACAAATAGCGGTAGAAGTAACCCGGATAATGGCATCCCGTTTATCTTCAATGCGTGGATCTTCTACGGTTTCTACACGTACGTCTTTGGGTTTGTGAAATACTAATGCTTTCATAGATGGTTAGATAAGAAGCTAATCCCGCTTCATAGGTTTAGGGTTGATTTAAACAGTAAAGTTTAAGAATGGCTTTATTGATACAAGAGGTCAACGGGGAAATATAGCCTGGGTTACAGCTGCCAAGGGGGATGATAAGCTATTGTGGAAAAAAATGAAGAGAGAGGCCGTAAATGTTTTTATAAATAAAAAGAATCCTTTACTTTTGCATCCATCCTGGACACGTAGCTCAATTGGATAGAGCATCTGACTACGGATCAGAAGGTTTGGGGTTCGACTCCCTACGCGTCCACTGAAATATAAATGTATAAGCCTGTAAATGAGAAATTTACAGGCTTATTTTTTGTTTGGTAGGTACAGATTACGGTACACAATTGTGTTATTTCTTATTATATATTTTGAAGCGGTTCTTTTGAAGTATTAGCTTTTACATTTTCTGATGTTGAATAATTCTTTACAAACGTGTTAAATACGTTATTAGCAAACTTATCGCTAAATCCAACTAAGAAGCTAATAAATAAAATTACTGAACAGGTCCGCTCACTATTCATATCAATTGAGCTTCCGGAAATAACAAAAAGTCCTGCTGTTAACATCATATATACTGCCGCACTTAAAATGATACCTTGAATAGGTCTTGTAATTAACCATCTATGAATACTACCTAGTTCAGCAATTGCTTGTTTATTTAATCTATGGATCATTGCAGCAAAGCTACCAAGTAAGCTCCATAATAATACTGGCCAAGGTATACCAAGTAGAGGCAGTTTTGCTTTATCTAAAGGTAATGGATTAAGATTGTGTCCTTGAAAATAAATAGCGCCTGTAGTAGCCGATAGTAATACTACAATATAAATTGTTACGATAAGGTAAGTGTATTTACGTTTCTCACGATCTTTGATAACGAGTTGTTCAACAACGATACGTTTTCTAACCATATCCATCATTATATTAATCATATTAAGAGTCCGATCACACCAAACTTCAAATTCAGGTTTTGTCCATTCATCGAAATTTAATTTTGAACCTTCCACAATTATGCTATTTAAGTACATTTTTGCTTCATCCTTAAAGTCTTTATGTTCAATCTTATGAATCATATTTTCTACAATAGGAATGCAAAATTCACTTACATGTGCATGGCTACGGAAACGCATTCTTAATCTAGCTATATGAATATCTACTTGAGAATTAACATGGAATATATCATCAAATAAAGATAAACGTTCAGTATTAGATGAAGAGTTATTTATTTTATATTCAGCTTGTTTTAAACTATCTAGAAGCTTGTATAATTGCTTTGTCTCGAAATCTGTAATCTCTTCCTTTTTTATTTTTTTCTTTCGCTTAATAATTTCTTTTCTATCATTTATAGATTCATCACTTATTGGATGAGGTTCGTGCAATAAATCAAATTCATCTGCAGCCTGCTCTATAGGAATAAGTTTATTAATACAATTCCTTAAATCATTAATAGTAGTCAAAGGATCTTTTATACTAATGCTTTCCACACTACTATAATTATCTGACTTACTTGTAGAAGCATACACAACCTTAGATTGTGTTTCCACATTAACAGTTTCTAATATTTCGGCTGGCATGTTCATAAAATTAAACAGGTTATTAAAATATATTATAAAATATAAGAATATTACTCGATTATTTGTTATTTTTCTTAGATAAAGTAAACCATATAATGATAATATTTTTTATAGTTTTCACTCTTTGAATTATCATTCACTAATTGTTTTTTCTATATTATTTGAAAGTAGTTATGAGTAACCTGCTGATGTTAACTTATAATTAAATGCAATAGCCTGTAAATGTGATATTTACAGGCTTATTTTTTGTTTTGTACGTACGTGTGACGGTACACTTTATGTTTTTTTGTATGCTGCTTGCCTCTGTTCAATTATTTTATTTAATCTTTTTAACCTCATATCATGCTCATATAAAGCATTATCATTACTAGTAAGCTTTAAAAGATCTAAAAAATGCAGTCTATGAAGTCTTATAATTACCTTTTTTTCCAATACTTCTCTGCTATTAATTAAATCATAGCAATAAGTTTTTTCAAATTCTGGACCGTTGTATTCATTATTTAAGAGAACAATTACATTATGAACATTAAAAAGTTCAATGTAACAGTAAAGAACTTGATTCTTATAATCACCAACTAAATATAGCAAGTGCGATACTTCATCGCTACCTAATGAATGAATTTTATAATGAGAAGGATAGTAAAATCTAGAAATATAGTTAATTGTATGCTCCCCTTTAATAAATGTTATCGCGTTTGTAACAAGACTTGTATCGACACCGCAATACAAGCAATAATTAACAGCTATTTTACATAGTGCTCTAAAAAAGTCTTTATTTCCAAATCCAACAGTTCCAACCTCTTTTGACAGTTTATTAGAAAAATATTTGACTTCTCCCTCTGGATATTCTGTAAACTCTTTTAAAGAAAAATTAATATAATTTTTACTTTCAAGCTCTTTCTTTTTCTTTTCTACTAATTTGAGCATTTCATCTCTATTTCTTGCAAACAAAACTATGGGTTTTGTCTTACCTGGAGGTGTAAAATAGAGTTTTGAAAAAGGCGATAAATTAGGTCCATAATAGTGACTTTCACCAGATTTTGCCTTTAATTCTACTTTAATATTTTGATTCGGTCTATCCCGTTTTACGTTCAAAAGATCGCTAAAAAGGCCAGTTTGCTCATGTAGTTCTCTATCAATTGTTTCTCCGTAATAGCTGTTACACTTTTGGCAAAGTAGATTGTACGATTTTATTTGACCTCCTAAAGAATTTGGTATAATATGTTCTTCAGACTTATTGGTCTCATTTAATGTAATATTACAATTGTAGCAATTATACATAGGAACACATTATTCAATCAAGATATAGGGTAATCCATGAGATACTCTTCTAATGATTACGCAGGTTGCATAGTTCTGTTTTAGAATTTATTAAGATTATGCACTGTATTTCCTAAATTGAGGTATTAAGATGTTATTTTCTATAATACTTTCTAAAGGCAGAAATTATTTGAATAATAAAGAAAGCAGAAAATATCCTAGAAAAATAATCTAATGACTTAGCAATACTGCAATTTTGTAGACCAGATTGAATATCTGCTAACTTGTGAACCGGGTCTAAAAAGTAGAATATGTTACCCCAGTTATTAACTATTACAAAGTTAAACCAGTTTTCTTCTAAAGAAGAATTGTAACAGTTGTAGTAGATGATTGTTTCAATTACTATAAAAAAGACTAGGGCAGTTACAAATAACAACCACATAGGTCGCCACCAATTCAGTCCAAATTCATTGGTATATTTGCTTAGTAGAAATACAATTTTTTCCTTCCATTCACCTTTTCTAAGTTTTAAACTTTGCCCATATGCATCCATTTCAAGTTGTTCAAACTGAAGAGACTGTACCTTATCAGCTTTTTTCTCAGATTGTATCTTTAGCTGTCTGAAAATTTCGATCTTTTGAACTAAACTTGTCTCATTAAGGGTAGTATTCCAAGTTACATTATTAGTTTTAACCTCTTCAATATTAGTGTTGGTTAAATTAAAGATGGAAAATGATTGAAAGTAAGTATTAAAGATATAGGCCTTTCCCAATGATGACTCTATTATATCCACTCTTGCCTTTGTAGAACTTGGACGCAGGTTTAGGATTTGAAGGATTCTAGAATTAATTATCCTAAAGAATTTCAACTCATCAACTACTAAGTAATTAAACACAATTAAGTATAATATTTTCATCTACTTCAAGTTTTTTAAAATCAAGTTTAAAGTAAGTACCCAATCCTGAAAAGATGGTATAAAGTGCCTCCTTAAGCGCTTCTACAGACAGATAGTCTTCGGCTTTGAGCCAATGATATTTCACCTGCTTCCAAAATCGTTCGATCCTGTTAAGATGAGGACTATACTTAGGCAGCAAAAAGATGTATAATCCTTTCTGTTCCCATTCTTCTTTTTTGACTTCCCATAGGCCACATGTATGCCAGGAGGCGTTGTCTAAGACTATGACAGTAAACTTGGAAATAGATGTTGAGAAGGCCTCTACACATTCAATGATAAAGTCAGCGTTTAGACTCCCACTTTTCTGATAAGTAAGCAACTCATTATTTGTACTTAACAAGCCAAATACATTTATCCTTGTACTTCTTTGGGATAAAATAGGGGCGTGTTCGCCTTTTTTGATCCATCCATAAGGTACACAAGGGGTAAGGCAAAACCCTGATTCGTCTCCAAAATATAAATCTATACTGCCTGTCTGTGCCAAATAAAGCAAAGCATGTAATCGCTTGACTTTCTGCTCATATGCTTCTTTGTTTTGCAATGGCTTTATCCATTTACGGAAACGTTTCCATCGGTAGTCAATTTTTTTAAAAACCGCTTCAAGGTCATCTCACTCATAGCCGTGCCTAATTTAGCTTCTATCTCTCGCTTAGCTAATTTAAGTTGTTGTTTTTCTTTCTCTATGCTATTTTCCACTACTTCAACATGGGTAGCATTACTGGTAGTAAGGATGGGTTTTCTGCCTTTCCCTTTTTGGTTCTTTAACCCTACCACACCTGTTTTCTCAAAGCGATCAAACCACTTATAAATACTTAACTGACTTACTTGAAAAATGCTTGCTAACTTCTGTACTTGATAGCCTTGATTGGATAACAGTATACATTGGCAACGGTTACGTTCCTGATAACTTTTACTATCTTTATGAATCTTCTCTAAGTCTTGTTTTTGCTTGTCTGTAATCTTCTTGATATAACGCATAAGCAAAGATACAATTTGCCAAAATCTTATACTTAATTGTGTACTCTTACTTATACTATCGAAAGTTATACTTCCTTTATTAATAGTGCTTTTTTCGAAAAGCAATTTTTTAATTTTGAAGTTTAGTACGTAAATATTTGAATCAAAATTTCTTAAAGTAAATCTGTTTATTTCATCATAAGATCTCAATTGATGTCCCAGATTATCATGCGCTGCAAGTGTAAATTCTATACATTCAATAGGGCCTCTTATCTCTAAGTTTTCAAATGTGTTATTGTAAATACTCAAATAATCAAATTTTCCTTTTGAAATTATAAATTGACCAAACTTATTGGGATCACCAGATTCGCCTATATATAAATGTTCACAAATATTATTATTTAATTCGATCAATGGTATATTACAACGCCCTATGCTAAAAATGTAAAAGGTACAATCAGAGATGATTATTTGTTGAAAATCACAATCTCCTAATGAAAGTGATCTAAAAACGCAATTTTTAAATTCAAATCGAAAATTAACACTTAAAGCTCCAAAACTTATATTGTTGAAGTTGCAATTTTCAAAACGCAACAGAATTAATTCACAGGGAAGTAAATTTCTAATTAAAGAATTTACTTCTTTAGTTTCTTTAGGCAGAAAATCTACAGAGGTAAATCTGCAATTATCAATAGTTAATTCAGATTTACCTAAACCAACTGTTGGATCCAGCGTAAAATGCTCAGTAATTTCTAATTTTTCAATCTGAGCAACATAGTTTTGGGTTTCTTTATGCAGTTTATCTATAAATTCATTGGGAGTACATTTTTGGTAATTATTATCTTCTTTATCTTCTCTCATATTAGTCTAATATAATTCACTAATAATGTTAGTATTGAAACTAATGTCTCCAAGTAACCAATATTTCCTGGCAAATATTAGTTGATTTTGGACACATAAAAATAATTTTATACTTCCCTGAAATATGATATTGTAATTGTGAGCTATTTGATTTAATAGATTGCTTTTTAATGCTATCGTAATCAAATTCTTTGTTGTGGTCCATAAAGCAACTGTTAGCCAAAGGTAAAAATCAGATTCATTTTTTATCTGACTCAGTTTGATTTATGGTCTCTTTTTTATCCAATAAAATTACCGGACAAGTTTATCATATATCGTATGATAATTGATTATCAAAAAGATGAAAACTTTACAATCTTTCCATCTTTTACAATCAAATTATTTAAAAATCCAATATTATACTTTCCATCTGGTGCAAATTCCATTTTAGTTTCTCCTAGCCCTCCTGTCTTCTTAATATAAACCGTATCGCCCCTTTGTATATCAAGATACTCCTCTTGCTCAACAATGATCTTACCTAAATTACTATTATATTCATATGCAACTAAAACTTTATGAATCTTACTATCTTTTACAACCCACCTGCGTAGATCATCTTTTACCTCTAAAATACCATCAGAAACATTCTCACCATCAATGGACACTCTTGTATTCTTTAGACTGCCTATACCATCATATTCATTTAATTCTAATAAATATCCGGTTTTAAGGTCTTTTACAGTAATATTTTGCTTTTGGTAATAAAGTTTTTTAAGATATTTTGCAGCATCTAGGTCAGGTATCAGTGTCTCATTAGCTAAAATCCAATGATCTTCTTTAAAACCATCCTTTTTTAGAACCATAACACCCGGGCATACAAAGTTTTGATTCAGTAATACTTTGTCGTCTATCCTGTCAATAAGTAATGACTTAGCATAAGATAGATATTCCCATTTACCAATTTTAACTTGTCCATTAAAAGACATAATTAACTGGCCATCTCTTTTAAATATATATTTCTGTTGGTTGTTGTTTTCATCTATTATTACCCAAGGATGGTCAATAAAGATTTCTATCTTATCTAATGAAGCACTATATTCCTTTAATCTTGGAATTAAATTGTTGATATAATAATTCATAAATTGATGTGATATCTATAAAATTTATTCTTTTGTTGTTTCAACCTTATTAAACTTTGTTTTCCAATTCCTTTTTGAAATCGATCAAATTTATTCTAGCTACTCTTTTAGAAGACATTTGTTTATGAATAGCTGTATGGCAGTTAGGGCAAAGCAATACAACATCTTTTTCTGAGGTAATTGTGTTTACAGAACTTTTTCTTAGAGATAAGGGTGTAATATGATGGAAATCCAAGAATTCTGATGGATTAATATTATAAAAATCATAAGGTTTTAACTTACATGTAGAAAGCCAGAGATTTTGAATATAATTCATTCCAAATGATGTGTTCTTTTACATCATACTGCTGCAAATACCCATTGAATGGACAAGCACTTATTTAATAAAACCAGTTTACTATTGTCTTTTATCTCTTATAGGATATTATCTATATATTGTTTCCAACAATATATCCTCATCTATTCCCTCTGCCTGATAAATTTCGATTTTGGATATATCCTCATCATTTTTCAAAACTTCTTGAGCAATAGTGATTATTTCAAAAAATGTTTTACTTGGGCTTATTAATCGATTATCTATGAAAAATGTTCTGAAACTTCCATTTTTGTATACTAAAATCTTATTATATGGATAATTGTTCCAAAATGGTCTATCCAATAAATATTGTTTGTAATGAAGCATAAGAATTTTTATTTGGAGGGATTAAAAATAAATTTACCCTTATTGTTAATATACCCCCAGCGATCACCAATTCTAACTTTTGCTAAGCCGTTATTAAAATCCCCTGCTGATTCAAATTGTTGTTCAATAACTACTTTGCCATCCTTACTAATATAACCGTAACCATTTGCAACATTAATATCGGATGCATAAACTGCTAAACCCTCTGAAAAATCTTCTGCCCAGGTCAATTTTGGCTCAATAATTATATTTCCTGTTCTATCAATGAAACCAAATTTATCATTATCAAATTTAACTTTTGCTAAACCTTCTGAAAACCTTGAGGTTTGCCTTTCATATTTTGGTTTTATAATAAAGACGCCCTTTTTATTTATATATCCATACAAATAGTTTACTTCGACTAATGCCAATCCTTCAGAAAAAAAGTCGGCGTCATCAAATTTAGGCTCAATCACTATTTTACCTAGTCTATCTATATAACCCCATTTATCATTAATTTTCACTGCGGCTAATCCTTCAGAAAAATTCCATGCATAGTCAAACTTTGGTTCAATTATAATTTTTCCGGTTTTATCTATATAACCATGCTTGCCACCTTCATATGAAATGTATCCATTGCCTTTATCAACAAACTGTCCTCCAATTTGTACTACAGATAAGCCTTCGGAGAAATTACTATTGCTTCCTGGAATAGGATTAATAATTATTTTTCCAGTATTTTCTATAAAACCTCGTTTGCTGCCTAATTTAATATTTGCTAATCCTTCTTCAAAACTTCTAGCATGATCAAATTGAGCACTTATTATTAATTTATTTGACTTATTTATATACCCCCAATTTTCTCCAATGGCTACTGGAGCTAATCCTTCTGAAAAGTCTCCAGCACCATCGTAGATAGGTTCAATTATGACTTTTCCAGCTTTATTAATGTATCCATGTTTAGAGTTAACTTTAATCACGAAAAGATCTTCATCAGCTACTTGCTCTTTTTTGAGAGTATAAGAGAATAGAATAAAAATTAGTAAAGCCTTAATAATCTTTCTTGACATAGAAATTTTAATTATTGCCTTTAGAAAGGAGTGGTTAAATGGTTACTCCAATCATAGTCTAAAAGATAAATATGATATTTTTTATTTGATTCATAGAGTAAATCTTCAAGAGACATTACAATTAGTCTCATATTAATACCTTACAAATAGTCTTATATTAATATAGGACTATTTATCTATTAAAAAACAACTTAAATTCACAATGAATGATTAATTCAATGAAGAAGGAAAATGTTGTAATTCTTCTTGTGCTTCTTGCGCTATCTTCACACCTTTTAAATTCCTAATAGATTGTGTTTCTCGATATTCTTTTGCTTCTGCTATTTTAGTAATATGAAAGTCTAGGTTAAGTTCTTTGGCAGTTTTTTCAATATCTTCTATACTCACATTAAAGAACTCCCTTTTGGAATTAATCAGATTAACCCGTTTATGGTCGAATTTCTTATGTAAAATATTCTCTAATTCAGGAGCATTTTCTGAGTAAATAATGGCGTGAACATCAAAGTCGAATGGAACCGAGGCATCTCCTAATTCTTTCACTCTATCTATTGGATCAAGCCTTCGGGTCATACCAATCTTGTACACATCCGAACCAAATGAACCAATATTTGAAATAATATATACATGACCGGATTTAGTTAATTGCGCCTGAGATATAGCTCTTTGCTTTTGCTCTTTGGCCAATCGTAAGCTTTCTTCCAGTTCCTTAATTTTACTATTAAGTATGTTAAGTTGTCCTCCAGTTGCCTTTTCTAAATCTATTTTAGCCTTTTCTAATGCTTTCTGATACCTCAACTCATCATCTTCAGCTTGTTTTTGTAGTTTTTCAATTTCACGTAGTGCTTTCTCCTCTTCACGCATTTGTTCTTTAATTCTACGCTGCTCCTCCCTTTCTTTGTAAAGTTTTTCTTCCAGTTCAAATTCTAACCTCAACTCATCCAGTTTCAACCCTAAATATTCTTTTGTTATGGATATTTGATTAGTTGAGCCAAGTTTATTAATCGCCTCATACGCTTTTTCAATCCGAGCTAACATATTGCTGATATTATTCCAGCTTACTTTGGATATAGCAGCATCACACTCACCATTAAATGCCCTTAACATCAACTTAGAAGCTTGTTTGATCATCTTTTCTCCCTCTTTCGCACTACCACCTACTTGCCATTGAACAGAACAATGAGCAGCCTTATCAGCCTTAATTAATGCAGATTGTCTTTCACGGATCTTTTCTAATTTCTTTTTGAATTCCTCAGACGTATCGTAGTTGTAATGCGGTTTATAGAGGCCGAAAGAAATATTCTCAAGACTTTCTTCAACAATGGATATTTCCTTTAATAAACCTTCAAATACATTCCTTTTAGATTGATAGTCCTTATTTAATTGTTCATTTTTAGCTTTATATTCTATGTCCAATGAATTTATCTTTATGCCAAGATTCGCTAATTCTTGCTTTCTTATCTCTACTTCACTTTCCACATTGATAATATCTTTGTAGCGGTCTTTTACCTGCTGAAATTCATTGTTTAGCTTACTAAATTTTTGATTTCTTTTGAACACTAGGTAGACCAGCCCTACAATAATTAGGATTAGTACAATTACTGCAATAGTCATAAGTTTATCTGATAAAAATTATTATAAAAAGAAGCTAGAGGTAGAATATCTACTCAGTTAAAAATTAGCTAATTATTTAAGATTACCACTCATTACTAAACAAGTAGCAGGATTAAAGACGCCAATGTAGGGGTTTGAGGAAAGTAAGTTAGAAAGATTTGAAATACAAAAAAATACCTAATTTTAGGTATTTATCACATAAGTTGTTCGTTTTGTAATCTCTAAAAAGCGTAATCGATAATCTTTATTATCTGAAAAATATATAATCTTAATTCTTTATAGTTTACCCCATAAAACATTTACAAAGTATATCAAAGTAATCCCTAATTAGTATTTGCCAGTTTTTGTTTTCTAATGCAATAATTAAATTTCATTTAAAGTATTACCGGTAAGAGCGGGGAATTTTTGTTTTAAACGTGTTTATTTCAATCCGACTGCCAGAAATGATTTGATATTGGAGGGAAAGAATTAATTCTCATATATCGTTTTTGTTGTGGTAGCCCAATAATTATGAACTGCTTTTACTTGATCAATAAAGTACATTATCTTTTCTTTTTGATCAGGATTGCGTTTTAGAACTCCAATCTCTGAGAGAATGCTATAGAATCTCTTTCCTGGTATATTACTTGCTTTTCCGATTATTATAACGCTAAGTATAGGTCGATTTTCCGAGAACTCATGGTTTGCAATATCCTCTAAAATCTTAGTTATTTTGCCTCTATCACTTCTTTTAGCCATATCTAAACCTAAGTTACAAACATCACTTAATTCTTGATAATTAATTAAACTTCTATTTTTAGCAAGTCCGATTAAATAATCTCTTACTTTGTGGTTCATCGTTAAAAAATGATATTAAAACAGTAGAAAAGCCGAGAAGAAGGGCAGTAATTTATAAATATCTCAAATACGAAAAAATACCTATAATTAGGTATTTTTAGTTTATATACAACTAATAGAAGGATATTATATGACCTTTGATTTAAGAAATTAATTAATCAACTCAAATGTCAATATGTATTTTATGTAAATGAAAAAGGCCCAAATAGGGCCATATTATAAATGGTTAGCGATAAAATATATTAAAATGCCTGCTACTCATTATCAATTTTCAAAAACTAGGGCATCAATTTAAAACTAATTAAATGCTACTTTGTTCCCACATTCTTATCTACCCATTTATGCAGATCGTGAATTTTTTTATCATAAGATGCAAGTGTATATCCTCTATTGTAATGGTAAATGATTTGAAAATACTTTTCACCCTTCACATAGTCGAAGCTTGCTGATGATCCATTCATATCATATTCCACAAATTTTTTGAATCCTGATTCACTAAGTTGCTTGCTTATATTATCAAATATTTGTGCATCATTGTCATTTGTATAAGTTATGTGGAATAGCCTCAAGATTCCACTTGCAGTATATCCAAGATAAACTATATCCAAAAGTTCTCTATTAAAATAAGCTGTAGATTGCAGCTTTTCACTTCCATATAGATAAGCCTCATCTATATATTCTTTGGCATGGCCTTTCAAAACCTTATCACCTTCCTTATATCCATGCTTCAGCAACCAGTCAATAACAACACTTTTATCCTTATACTGAAAGTTTTGAATCTGATTAACAGTTAATGTTTGACTAAAAGCAATTGTGCCCTCAAGTACAAATAAAATCAATATTACAACCATTCTTATCGAACTCATATATTGTTACTAGGTTAATGTTATTATCCCTAAATAACGCATATATGCTCTAATTATAAAAATTAATTCTATCCTATTTGCCTATGTGATAGGCATAAAGAATACAGCTTATTTAAAAGCATTTGGAAGACATTTGCGCTCGATACGGGAATCAAAAAAGATTTCCCAGGAGAACTTAGCTCTGGATGCGGGTCTATCACTTAGCCAGATCGGTAGAATAGAAAGGGGAGAGATCAATCCTACAATATGCACGGTACTGGTGCTTGCACAAACTTTAAAGATTGAACCAAAAATATTATTAGAGTTTGAATTCAATATGTGAGTTTATTTACACTTTATACTGCTTATAATCAAATCTTTTATCAATTCTGGAATCTAACTCCATCTTAATTTAATATTTAATTATAACCGTTTTAAAATAGACAGGAAAAAAGCCAGCTTTTACTAAACTGGCCTTTTTTAATAAAAGAATTTTACACTAATAAGTTTTCTAGAAGTTACTTAATATTAAGTTCTGTTACTTTTTCCCTATAATCATTCTTTCTACACTCTTCAAGTATAAAATCAATTATTAATTCTGACAACTTCCTATTTCGGTTTTTATTGAGAAGTATTCTGTAGCCAGGTATTATTCTCGACTTAGAAATCGTATTTGATAATTGTGGGCCAGAAAAGGTCAGTAGTTGTGTAATGCCATCTACAAGTTTCTTTTTATAAATATCAGGATAGTTTAAAAGAAAATAAGGTGCTTGCCAGTATTTGAACCCCTTTTCTCGCTCTTTGTCTGTCGTCAGTTGATAGCATATGGCTTTAGCTAATATCATAAATTTACAGTCTAACCCTCCATGTAATGCATTATACTCAGGATACTTATAGTAAATACTATCAATTACAGAAGTTAATTTCTTTACTAATATTTCTTTGTTTCTTATGCAGTATTTATAATCAAATAATTCCTCCACTTCATCGGCTTTAGTGGCTTTTTCCACCACTTGAGAATAATTATTTTCCTCTAACTCATCCATATCTACAGAATAATTGGTTTCAGCATTAGAAGAACCTGGTGATTGCCATTCAATGAACTTATCTGAGAGTTTATATTCATCCAGATTATTTGAGTTTTTAATTAATATTCCTTTAGTTTGTAAACTTCCCCTTGCAGTTTGAACAAGTATTGAATCGCACCCCATATAACGCCTGATTGTTACAAGGGGTAATCTATGCCACTCTTGTTTTTTACCTACTGTGTAATAATAAAATACACAAGCAAAAATGTACTGGTATAATTGCAGATTCAATTCTGAATCAAAATTTGGATGGATTATAATTGATTTTTTATTTGAATTCTTTTTCATAGATATAAATATTAACATTTACGAGTAGTATTAGCAAAGGCGCTATAAAGGAGTAGTATTCTTGTTTAAATAAGCGTTAGCAGATTATATGGCTTTACTGCGCAGGTTGTAGTTTATACTTGGAATCGCGTCCTTTAACGCGATAATAAAAGTACCTATCATACGCATAGCTTCCTTCTAGTACAAAATCATATTTTAATTAGCATTAATAGAATTGTCCATCTTAATTTTTGAAGATGAAGGGAACGTATTAATGTTTTCCTTGGATGTTTAAAGCTATCTGCAAATAATAGATAGTTTAGTAGAGATCCTGGAGGAAATCTAGGCACCCAGTTCTATGCTTTCTACTACTAATCGGATACTTATTTTCATTCTGTGGTAAAGAAGATTTATTCTGATGAGAAGGAGTTAAATGAGATAATCTAGTTTCTATAAATTTATAGATATCTGAACAATTGTAATTATTAAAAATTTAAACGTCGAAATTTATTTCGACCTCTTTTTTTTCGTATTTCTTTTTATATCTATTTCTCTTTTTAAATAGCCCTTTTTTATTCCTTTATTATTATTCACTAATTCCAGTGCGATCTCCTCACTAAATCCAGTAAGACGCCTTTCACTGGATTTAGTGATACCCGACTCACTAATATTAGTGCTACCCTCTATGGAAGCATTCACTGAATTTAGTGCGAGCTTATGTTTACTTGCTTCCTTCTTATTCAGATTATGCTCCTTCAGGTTGTAACTTTTAGAACTACTTTTTTTCTTAATTACTACCTCAGAATCTAATAAGGTAAGTACCCGGTTAGTCCCTTTATAGGAGGTTATCATTGTACTTGACAGGTACTTTCGCTCAACTAAAGACTTGATAAGGCGAGATATTCCATTCTCATGGATGCCAATCCGTTCACTGAAATACGCATTCGTAGCAAAACACTTCTTTTTATCTTTATTAAAGTTATATACCACAGAAATAATAATCTTTTCCTGTGTGTTCAGGTCGTCATTAAATAGGACAGAGTCGGGTATCCATAACCCTTTAGAATTTTTTTCATGCTCAGAAGAAAATTCATCCTTTGGATCGTTTTCTTTATGATCTCGTTTGGGTAATTTAGACATGTTATTTGTAAGTTAGTAATAGACAAAGTATTGAAGTGGGAGGCTGCAACCTCCCCTTTTGCTTTTAAGGAAATTTAGTTTTAAGATTTACTTCCAGACAGGACTTGCTCGATAGTCTTCCTTGCATACAAAGACCTTCTTCCGATCTTTTCAGGAACTAACTTTTCTGTTTTATTCCAATTATGAAGGGTAACAAGCGAAATCTGCAATAATGCAGCAGTTTCTTTTCTTGTTAAATATTGTTTCTTGTCTTCTGAAAGAGCAACCTGTAATTGAGGTGTAAACTTTTGTAGTTCCTCAAAAACGGTATCTGCTAATAATTGCCTAAGATCTTCTCGTGAAATAATAATGTACACAGATGGTTGGATAGGAGTATTGAGGATCATACTTGTAGATCAGTAAATGTTACAATAAATACAGTCTGAAGGCAACGCCTTTGTACGATCTTTACTCCTATTCCCGTAAGAGAAAGGAAGTCTTTAATCATTAGAATTAAAAACCACTGTAAATTTACTTTTTAAAGAGTAAGGCTGAAACAGCTATCGAATAATTGTACAATTATTCAAAACATGCTCATTCCAAGCATATATTAATAGAAAAGTCATTCTATTTTGTCTACAAGTATTAATTCATAACATAAATCAAGTGTAAAAACAATCAAACAGTTTGCTTACTAAATCATGTTCTAAAAAATCCTCGATTATATCCTCTTCAAAAGACCATGGTGTACGACTCTTTCTTATACCTACTAATAATAAATGTTCATCTATTTTACTTTTTAAGAAATTTATTAATTCAATAGGTGAATCTACAATACACTCGGGGAACATGCAGCCATTTATAGTAATAGAATGTTTATCCTTATTGCGATTTTCCAGATAAATAATTTTATACATAGCTAAATCAATATCTTCTATATCATATTCTTTGTAATGACTATATACAGAAACTAAAATTGCTATCAGTTTATAGAGGTAGTTTACTTTCAAATTTTCATAGAGATAAGAGCCTTCTTTATCATAGTCAGAATGCTCAACATATTTAATAATATACATTACCTTAGTTTTTAATATTTATATAATTGTTAATAAATAGCTATAATTCAGCAGGATATAGTTAAATGATATAAACTTTTACTGCCTTAATAGGTAAGCTCAACTTGTATTATGTAAAATATGTAAGGATTGGCTATAGCTATCTTGTAACCGTTCAGAGAAGTGCTGTTTGAAAATCCGGTCTTTTTCTGACCTGACTGGTCCTCTAATAGTGGTGCCTAAAGTAGCAATGAAGTAGTTAATGCAATTGAGGTAGAAGGACTCTTTAATAATTTCCGAAACTAATGGTTCATGCCTGAGAAAGTGCCTGATAGATGCACCTACAGAATTATGTGTTTGATGTCTGTTTTCGAATTTTGATTCAATCCGAATATATTCTTCCTTCTTTTTGTAAAAAAGGATTACCCTTGCTGACCTCCTGATATCTTGATTGGTATGAAAGTAAAATCCATTTTGCAGATGCATTTCACCTTTGAAATAGGATGGCTTTTTTAAATGTACTGCAAATTTCCTTGTACTGTATTCTGTATGAATATTAGTAGTAAGATGCAGCCTGGTAATTCTGAACTGGCTAAAATCTAATCCAGTTAAACCCGAAATAATGACTAGTGCCTGTTTTGCTTCTTCAATTCCTGCGACTTTGAAATTGTCTCCATGAATTAGTTTCGGTATGCTGAAACGAATTGATGTTATTCCATGTGCAAATGAGAAAATAAGATCGCTTTTATTATAAGTGAAAATATAATGGCGTTCCCTGTTTATATATTGAAGATTTATTTTGAGTTTTATCTCATCATAGTGATTGCCTGCTATATGAGCTTTGATAGTATCATAGCCGATCATGATTGGTTAAATTTTAGACAATAGAGTACCATTAAGGGAGTTGCGAGCTCCCTTTTTTATTGTTTCAGACTTTTTACAGTGATTTGTTAAAAGACGTGTGCTGACTATTTTTAATAAGTGAATTAATTCGTAGAACTAACAAGTGTTTTCGAAAGGCAAGTATTTTAGTATCATAGGAGAAATAGGATATAAAGCGTTATTTTAAGTATATAATACAAATATAATCAAAATTATTGACCGGTCAAGAAAAATAGTAATTTGTAGACAAAAAAATATTATGGGAAGAGAATTGATAGGTTTTGGAGAAAGACTTCGCCAAATGCGCGAAAAAAGAGGTATTAGTCAGCAAAAATTAGCTGATAAATTAATTGTTAAAAGAAATACAATTTCAAATTATGAAAGTGAGACAAGTTATCCATCTTTTAGTATTTTGATAGAAATAGTCAACTTTCTTGACACAAGTGCAGACTATTTGTTAGGGATAAATCAACTTAGTGTTGAAGAAATTCAATTGAACGATCTTGATAATCAAGCCTTACTTAGTGTAGAAGAAAAAAAAGTTCCTAATGAGAATTATATAGAAGATAGGGAGTATGACTTGGAAGAGTTAGGTGAAACTTCCATATCTAAAATAGCCATAGGAGGAGATTTAGAAACCTATAGCGTTGCCCGCAAAGAGAAGCTTTCAACGGAAATAAAACCAATGATTGTCACAATTGATAATGAAAACAGAAAGAACATTGTAGTTATATCTAACCAATATCTTACAGCTTATCCAACCCATCATCATGAGACTAATTTTTTTAATGATTTACCTGTTTTCAACTTGCCATTTCGGGGAATGCGTACGGCTAATCTTAGATGTTTCCAGGTAGCAGATTCAAGTATGGCAAATACTGTTTTTGAGAAAGATTTCATCGTGGGTGATTATTTAGAAAATTTCTGGTATAATATTAAGGATGGAGATATTTATGTGATTGTTACACATTCTAGTGTTTTAGTTAGACGCATTGTCAACCATAGCCAGAGCCGCAATAAATTTGTTTTACTTACAGATAATCCAGACTATCCAATCCAAGAACTAGCATTAGAAGATATCCTTGAAGTGTGGCATATGGTTATTCATCTATGCTTTAGCCATAAACGGAGATCTATTCATGACAATAGTAATGTTATTGGTTATATGCAAGCTGAAATTTTAGCATTAAGAGATAAGATTAAAGATATAGATGGTAAAATGAATAAATAAAAAGCTGTTAGAATAAAAGGCTCTAACAGCTTTAAATCAATTTAAATTATTCTGGGGTTACTTATTCCAGTTTTTACTTCTAATGAGTTATACCCATTTTAATCCTGCTTTACGACGCGATCCTAATCGAAGAACCATTCCAGACCTTATCAAACATTTTCATCTTATAATTCTTGTCGGTAAAGTTGATGTAACGGGCAAAACTTTTGAAATCCTTATGACCGCTGCATTCCATCACTAATTCTGCCGGTAAGCCGTTCTTTAAAGCTTCTGTAATGAAAGTCCTTCGCATGACGTGAGAGGAAATAAGCTCATACTTAGGTAGTCTGCCAATAAACGTCTTTTCTCCGGCTATCATCTTATAAACATCCATATAGTTGTTAATACCCGCTAACTGACAGAGTTCTTTAATGTACTCATTGAATTTCTGATCTGAAATGGTAGGTAGGAGGGTAGCATATTTACCTTCGTACTTTTTAATGATAGCAACTTTTTCTGCGCGGATTGGAATAATTAAATGTTTTGTGCTGTGCTTGATGGTCTTTTTAGCAATGTACTTGATAAAATAATTACCCTCTTCGATAAGAACATTCTCCGCCTTTAACTTTAACAGGTCAGATACCCTTGCGCCGATTTCTACTCCAAATAAAAATATATCCCGTACCCGGTCTAATTTTTCATTCTTCAATAAATCGAGAGAGGTAATTTTTGTTAACTCATCAGAATTTAATGTAATGATGGTATCGTCTTCAAATTTTAAGGTTTTAAATTCTTTATAGGCAACATTTTGATGTAAACCTTTCTTGTAGGACCAGTCCATGAATGTTTTAAGGAATTTAACTGTATTACCGACAGTATTATCCTCTAATCCTTTCTGCATGAGTTTACCTTTCTTATAAGTATATTCAGTTGAAAGGTACTGGCATAAACGGTTATAAAAGTTTTTATCCAGGTTATCGAAGGCAATAGAGAAGCGTTTCGCCTTTTCAAAGTCCTTTAGGTGTTTGATACAGATCTTATATTTTGCTACCGTTGAACCTGTTACTCGCTCTTTATAGACAGCATGTTTAGACCTTGCCTCGATGAAGTCTTTTTCAAAGCACTGGAAGAATGATTTGGCAGTAATGACTTGTTTCTTGGTTAATCCTTCTAATGCCTCTCTAAGCTGTGTTAAAGTGGGTATAATCGATTTTAATCTGAAACCTGAGTAAATCTCCATGATCTGCTTTTCTAAGGCATCTAACCGAAGATTATCTGTTTGCCTGCTTGCTTGTGATTTAATGCGTTGCTTGGCAGGATTCCATAGTTTAGATAAGATCTTAATTTCTGTATTATAAATAAGCAGGTTGGTCTTGTTGTACCGGAAACGGAGTTCAATAAAGGTCTCTTTATTTGCAAGTGATTTGTTGAATTCTTCAATTGCTTTTTTCTCTTCTGGAGTGTGGGTTGGTTTGAGACCCTTTTTAAGATTGCGGAGATAAAAATTTACTATTGACATAAGTTAACTTGTTTAAAATGAGTAGTTAACCTTCAGAAGAAATTATGAGAATAGGTACACTTCAGTAGTAAATTTTATAATATAAATGTTACTTAGAGCAAAAAATACCTAAAATTAGGTATTGACAATCAATTTAATTCTTTGTAAATCACAACAATTAATCTGTATTATTTAATATAAGTGTAAGTATATCTACTGATGTCACAAATTAACTAAGTTCTATTTCTTCTGCTCTGAATTAGTATAACAACCATTCAATTTAACGAGTTGTAAATGCCATTGCATTTATAGTATAGTCTAATTTCTCTTTTGAAGAGAAGAGAAAAAATTTTCATTGGTTTCCTAATTCCCTCTTAATATCAAAAAATAGTAATGATTTAGTTACCCTAAGGCAGAATATTAGTTAAAAATTATCCTACGAAAATAATAATCAATTTAAATATAATTATCCCTTATAAAAATATAAATCTTTTTATATAATGAGAGCACTATACATAAATTATAGATTTTACCTTTGTCTGTTTTTTACATTTTCTTTAATTGAGTTACCTGGCACAGCTTTTGGTTGGTCGCTTAAAACTCATATATGGATTGCTCAACAAGTATTAAATGATATACTTGATGATGGGAAAATCAGAGTTTTAAATAAAGACTATCCTGTTCCACCGCATATATTGCTAGCACTTAAATCGAATCCTCAGGTTTATAGAATGGGGAACTTAGGTCCAGATATTTTTCCTGACCCAATTGTAGGCCAAATAACTACTCACCCAGGGTTAGAAGGTGGATGGCAAACAGACCAATGGCTTAACCATTTGCTTGTTTCTGCTAAAACTCCGGAAGAAATAGCAATGGCATATGGTTTTATTTCGCATGCTGCCGGTGATATTTTTGCTCATACTTATGTAAATAATTATGCTGGTGATATTTTTTATTTGCTTGATTCAGAAAGAGATGTCGAATTGAGGCATTTTGTTTTAGAAAAATATATAGAAAGATTGACCCCACATCCTACCGATTTGGAGGGCAGGGCAATAAATTGGAACGATGACTTGAAAGTATCAGCACCCTTTATACGAGATCAATTAATACTAAACAGCGAAGTTTTCAAACAATACTTAAAATCAAAGACAGGATTACATTTATCTTCAATGTATGGAGTGCAAGTAGGAGTACAAAATTTGGACAATGAAACTACTAAATTAATTTCACTATTAACTGAATGGGGAGCGAAATATTTTAAGCAGCAAATTGATTTACAATTGGACTTAGCAACTGCAAAAACTGCAATTATTGCAGCAGAAGCTGATTTAAATCTTCAAAAAGAAGTATTAAAGGTAAAACAAGCTGCTTATGATGCCGCTCTTTCTGCCTTAAATGAAGCTAAAGATATTGTTAAGAAATACCCTGAGATAATAACACATAATGAAGTTATTCTAGCTGAACAAGCCAAAGTTGCTGCAGATTTATTAGCAGAAAGCGCTAAGGTTGTAGCTGAAGTCGAAACAACTGTTGCAGGTTTAGAAAAAGAAATTGGTAATCTACAAAGTAGATTAGGAGGTGTAGTGTGCGATGTTGTTAGTAGTATTCCATTTGTTGGAGATATATTGGGCGAAGGCTGTGATATTATAAATGATTTAAATAACCAAATTTCAGGCTTAAATAGAAACATAGGTATAGCTAAAGAAAGAGCTGCCGTAGCAAGGCGAGCCGCGGAAGTTGCATCAAACGCTCGGGATGAAACAAAGAAAAAAATCGATGAACTTACAAATAAATTAAATCAATCAGTTAAAGGTCTTGCTGACCTAACTTACCAAGTAGCAGTTTCAACTGCTGAAACAGACATAAAAATTCAAAAAAAGGCTTTAGAAAAAGCAGAGGAAGTATTAGAGAAAGTTAAAAAACTGCAAGATGAGATTAAAAATAAATTGGATATTCTTGATCCTATAATAGATGAAATTAAAAAGGCCATAGATAAATACAATTTAATTACAGTGTTAATTAGGAATTGGTCCTCCGGTATCAAAATTGCCTCTGAAGAATATATAAAGGCAAGTCATAATGCAGGGTTAAAGATGCTAGATAATAATGGTAATCCCGTTGATGATTATTCACGATGGTACAAATGTTATAGTAGTGTTTTTACTGGAGTACCTATTCAAGGAAGTGAGGTAGGATGTTTTGTTGAAGACAATCTTAATAAGATTAAAAACGAATATAATAAATTCTATGATGGCTTACCAACTATATTACGCTGGCTGATTAGTCCAACAAAAGAAGCTACTGCCACAGGATACAAAAAAATTGAACCAGAACTTGAAAAGGCAAAATTTCACTTGGCAAAGTTACTAACAGATAAGCAAACGGCAGAATTTTTAATGGTATTAACAAACCCACATAATACGACAAGAGAGAAGCTTAATGAAGTTTATTCAAAAGATGAGTCAAAAAAAATGCTTCTCATCTTTGATGATGTAGCAAAATTTGTGGAAAAGGATCTTTCTATAAAGGATGGAACTCTAAATGTGAATACATTTTACCCTTTATCTCATTCTGTTGTATTAGCTAAATTAGCGTTACTTGATCCAGCTACTATTAACACTATCATAAGCGATCTAAGTGGTGGATATTCTTCACCTATTTTTGGAAAAGAAGTGTATCATTCAAATGAAACTAACTTTTCTATATTAATAGGAGCTATTAAAAGTATTGATGGAAATCATCAATGGCAAGCATATGCTTTACCTTATCCTCGGCGTAATAACACCAAATCTTCTCCTGAATCATTTAATTATGGCTATGATTATTATAAAAATAAATCTAAGGGCTTTAAAATTTGGATTGACCCATATTTGCGAGAAAAAGTATTTGGCTCTCTTTTTCAGGGATCGGTATTAGGAGCCTTGGGTGAACGAGTAGAATTACAATATCCTAAATATAAATTCCCCGAATGTGCCCAATATCTTTATCCTTCAACTCAGAATGAAGAAGGTATTATTAAGTTAGAAGATGTAACATGTAGAATGCTTACTAATCCAAATCTTGCAATAAACGATAGGTTAAATTATAATCCAAGTCAGTACAAATTTATCTATCATCAATGTGATACTGTTATTTTGGGAGATAAGCATTGGACAGTAATTGCCTCTTACTTTAACAAAAAAGATACGGAAGACTTTAAAACTTATTTAGAAGAAAAATTCCCAGATATTCATACTGTTGTTTGGGCCCCTGACAATTCTAATAAATATTGGACTCTAATGATGGCATCATGTACTTCAGAAGTAAGAGCAATAGAGGCGAAAGATATAGCCATACGTAGAAATATAGCAGATGATGCTTTTATATGGAGTCCGAGATATCCTTGGAAATTACCAAATAATGAAAAGAAAAAATTACAAAGATTGAAAACAAGTGTTAATCGTTAAATATGGTTTTGGTTGTATGCTGCAATCAATGGAAATGTTAGCTTCATATTCTGTATATTAAAGATTTCTATTAATATGAATTATGTAAAAACTGGTAGCTGTAATGTGTTAAATTAACGAGAATGCTAAAAATGAAGATTAAACTACTACTACTAATGACACTACCCTTAATTTCTTGTTATGGTCAAGATTTAAGTGAAAAACAAGTAATTGAAAAAGTTTTTGAAGAGTATTTTGAAACAGTTAAGAAAAAAGACAATGCTTCTACATTGGAATATTTACACCCTAAAATTTTTGATAATTTATCTAAGGACAAACTTATGCAATCATTAGATAAAATGAAATTAGATACAACTATGATTATGAACTTCGAAAATGCTATGATAAAAAGTATTTCCAATGTAATAGAAGTTGATAAAGTAAAATATACATTATTGAAATATAATTTTAAACTAAAAATACAAATTAATAATAGTTTAATTTCTGGAAATGGAACCGGAAAAGATAATTCTATCTATCAGCAGTTTAAAGCTAAATATGGAGAGGAAAATGTAAAATACGACCCAAAAGATAATACTTATAGTATTGATGTAAGCAGTTCAATGTATGCAATTAATGATATCCAATATATAGGCTGGAAATTCTTAGAGAAAAAAGATAATATGAAAAATATTATTGATAAAGTAATCCCAACAGAAGCTTTAAAAGAATTAGAAAAATAATTAAACCATAATTCTAATTCATTTTGATAAACTATTTGAATAAAGGATTAAAAAGCAAAGTATAGCTTGAATTTTCATATGTAGTTTTTCGATAGCTGCTTATAAATCTTTTCGGATTTTTTTATTTAAAATGTAAGATATTCGATATTTTTTCTTGAATAGAAATATTCAAAGTTGTATGGAATTTTTATTAAAATTAAGAAATTGTTAATGGAAGGCGAAGGTGAGTACTTCTATATATCATTGGCTGTATTTTTAACTTAATAACCAACTGGGTTTCCCCCCTTATTACGAACTTTTAGTTAAGCAGCAATTTTCAATGATTGGTTTACTTTCTCGTACTCCTCAGGACTTAAATAACCTAAGGAGGAATGCCTTCGTTTTCGGTTGTACCATACCTCTATATATTGAAAAATATCTTCTTTTGCTTCTATCCGGCTTTGATAACGCCGATGATGTATCAATTCTCTTTTTAGCGTGGCAAAAAAGCTTTCTGTAGGGGCATTATCATAACAATTCCCTTTCCGGCTCATACTACAAACCATACCTGCTCGGTCAAGTAATTGCTGATAATCTTGGCTAGCATATTGAGATCCTCTATCTGAATGATGAAGTAATCCATCAGGAGGATGACGTGTTTGAGTAGCCATTTGTAATGCTCCTATTACTAATTTTCTGCTTAAATTTGCTTGCATAGACCATCCTACTATACGTCTGGAAAATAAATCCAGTACAACAGCTAAATATAGCCATCCCTCTTTAGTCCACACATAGGTAATATCAGCAGTCCATTTCTGATTCGGAACTGTTACTTTAAAGTCCTGATTTAATTTATTATTAGCCACCGGAAGCGAATGTCTGGAATCGGTAGTAATCTTAAATTTCTTTTTCCATTTTGGCTTTATTCCATTCAAACGCATTAGCCGAGCTATTCTTTTTTCTCCATACTTGAATCCATTTGCTTTTAAATGAGCGTGAATCCGGGGACTGCCATAGGTTTGCTTACTTGCTTGATGTATCTTATGGATCTCTTTAAGTAACTGCTTATTTTCTTTTGTTTTCTCGCATTCTTTCTGCTTTCGCCAAGTGTAATAACCACTTTTGGATACCTGCATCGTTCTCAATAATGCCAAAAGTGAAAACTGCCCTCTATGTTGGTGGATAAACAGGTATCTTACTGAGGGCGCTTGATGAAGATACCCATTGCCTTTTTTAAAATTTCATTCTCCTCTTTTAAACGAGAGACTTCTTTCTTTAATTGATACAGTTCTTCATCTTGGGGCTTCCCCTTGCCGGGAAAAGCTTTTTCGCCATCCTGCATTGCTTGCTGCTCCCAACGAGCGAGCATACCAGAAGTGACACCTAATTCTCTGGCAACTTGACTTTTATTGCCATTTTTTTGCAATAGCCTAACAGCCTGTTCTTTAAACTCTTTTGGATATGTTTTTCTATTAGCCATCCCTGTTATTTGTTTTGTTGGTAAATTAAGGATTAGCTTAACTTTTAGTACTTTTTAACGGGGGAAGATCAGTTTTTGAATATATAGAAATTGGACTTGCAACAAAATTGTGGACAATAAATTAAGCAACTAACACATATTGATTTAAAAGTTGCTCCATCTGGGCTGGTGTTCTATATCCCAGAGAGGAATGCAGTCTTTTCCTGTTGTACCAGATTTCTATATATTCAAAAACAGTGGTAGCCGCTTGCTGCTGATGGGCAAACTTATAATCATATACACATTCCACTTTCAGGGTCTTAAAGAAGCTTTCTGCGACAGCATTATCCCAACAATTCCCTTTTCGACTCATGCTTGGCTTAATAAGAGGATATGTACCTAATTCTTGCCTAAATTCATCACAGGCATACTGTATACCCCTGTCTGAATGAAATATTAGAGGTTGGATCACGGGCCTGTTTTTTATAGCCATTTTTAATGCTGCTATTGTCGTCTCTTTGGCCTTCATGGTTTTACTCAAGGCGAGAGCCAATAATCTTTCTGTCTGCCAAATCCAGTACCACCGTAAGATATAGCCAACCTGTAATGGTTCTGATATAAGTGGACCCGATGCTGACATCGTCTGCAGGTCCATGTCTGATACCCAGGCCTGACCTGTTGCATTAGCTGTAAAATTTCGATCCAGTAGATTTTCACTCACCGGATAGCTATGCTTTGAATCCGTAGTGACCTTATACCTTTTAATTCTTTTTGCCCTAAGCTCAGCCTGCTTCATTAAGCGGGCAACCCTGGGTCTGGAAACTGAAATGTTATTCGCTTTCAAGGCTTTACTGATTCTTGGGCTACCATAGGTCTGGCCACTCTCCTTATGGATCACTCTGATCTGTTGAAGAATTTCCCGGTTCTCTGTAGCTCGTTTAGATGGCTCACTGTTTATCCATCCATAATATCCACTTTTACTTACTTGAAAGGCTTTGCACATCTTCTCAATGGGGTATACAGTGTGATTATCCTTTATGAATTGGAATATCTCCCATCGTTCCTGGAAAAGATGCTGACCGCCTTTTTTGGACCTGCCTACGTTGTGAGCATCGGCTCCATATCCCTTTCCATTTCTGCATCCTTTAATGCCTTCTTTAGACGGGCTATTTCTGCTTCTTCAGGGGTTTGTTTTGGTTTTCCATGGCCAGGAAAACTTCCCTCCCTCTTGTCTAAAAACTCACGGCGCCAGCGATAAATCAATCCAATTTTGATATCCAATTCTTTAGCCAGATCTACTAAATTTTTTCTGCTCTTACTAAGTTCAACAGTCATTAGTTTGAACTCCTTGTCGAATTTTCTTCTTTGTCCCATTTTCATTAAGTTAAGTATTTTCTCTTAACTTAATGTCCACCCAAATGTAGCAAGATCAAAATCTGGTACAACAGGAAAAGACTGCATTCCTCTCTGGGATATAGAACACCAGCCCAGATGGAGCAACTTTTAAATCAATATGTGTTAGTTGCTTAATTTATTGTCCACAATTTTGTTGCAAGTCCATTCTCCAGATACTCTTTTTTATAAATCACGCTTGTAAACATAGCTTATCTCCAAATAAATTCACAAGTGGAGTTCCCACTTAAAAAAAGTTGAAAAAGTGCAGGTGTAAAATCTATTTTTTAAGTTAACAGAAAGGGGAATATTATATAACTTAGCTCATGGAGTTTTAATCTATCAACTTACCTATAGATTTTCACAAATAGCTCTTATCTTAATGTCCACTTTTTCGAGAGAGACTGAGGTGTACCCTGATGTTCGGACAGCAATCGGTGAGAAATAAGATGGATAAGTTTCTCACTATATTTGCACTTTTCCTGTGTTGGTCTGAAAATATACCTGAGCAGGAGTAAGGTAATCTAACGACTGATGTGGCCGCTGATAGTTATAGCGGGTAAAGTATTGATCGATACCCGACCAAAGTTCCTTTCCATTAATGGGAGCACATAAATATACGTATTCATATTTAACATTGCGCCACAATCGTTCAATAAAAACATTATCTAAAGCTCTACCTCTGCCATCCATAGAAATACGAATGTCTCTAGTTGATAACTTATCAGTAAAAGCCGTAGCTGTAAACTGCGATCCCTGATCTGAGTTGAAAATCTGTGGCTTTCCGTATTGAAAAGAGCTTTCTAATGCATCCAGACAAAAATCTACTTCTAATGAGTTGCTTAACTGCCAGGCTAATACAAACCTAGAGTACCAATCCATGACGGCTACTAAATACATGAATCCTTTGGCCATTGGGATATAAGTGATATCTGTACTCCATACCTGATTGACTTGCTTTATTTTTACTCCTCTCAACAGGTAGGGATAAATTTTATGTGTCGGATTTGCTTTACTCAAGTTTGGCTTAGGATAAACTGCTTCTAACCCCATTGTCCTAAGCAATCTGGAAACTCTCTTATGATTTACCTGATAACCTTTCTGTCCTAGAAACCACTGCATTCGCCGAATGCCATAATAGGGAGTGTCCATGTACTGTTCGTCTAACAGACGCATTAGCAATAGGTTTTCCTCACTTTCTTCGCAAGGTCGGTAATAATATCCCGAACGATGTAAGCCCAGCAGTTCACACTGCCTTGCGATACTGAGACCGGAATGGGTCGGATCTATTAGCAATCGTTTCTGAGAATTATCCCACACCTGATTTTTTTTTAAGCCAGTCAAGTTCTACCTGTAACTGGCCAATCTGCTGGTATAGTCGGTCTAACAATGATTGCTGATTTTCTTTTTTCCCTTTGGTTTCTTCTTTAAAGACTTCCATCCCCTCTTGCAAAAGTTGCTTTTTCCAAAGACCTATTTGGGTAGAATGTACTCCGAACTTTGCTGTCAGCTCACTTATCGTTTGTCTTTCTTTAACAGCCTCTAAAGCTACTTTGAACTTAAACTCGGCTGAGTAGCGCTTGCGTTTGTTTTCCATTAGTTGTATTTTTCAAATAGTTAAGTTATTAGTTTCCATCTTAACTATCTGTCCCATTTTTGGGGTACACTATAGACCAGTTGTATGAAACTGGAGAGAGTGTAGGGAAATGAAGAGATAGTTTTCTAACTTATTTATATTCTAGATTATATCCAAAATAAGTAATGTCCCCACCACCAATTCTACCGGGTAGCCCAAAAAGCAAGGCCAGTTTTATTTGTCATTAAAGATGTCTGGAGGCAAACTAAGCGATAATTATTTAGCCTAACAGAAAATACGCATTGTATTAGAAGGTCTTAAGGGTGAGGAATCCCTAGCTCATAACTCTCATTGAGAGGGCATCAAAGCGAAATAGTCTATGAATTAGGGATTCGAACATTCGCAATCATTCAGCAAACTTTTTCAAGGCAAAGTCTAATTTTTCGCTCTAGCATTCAGGCAATCATTTAACGATGACCCGAATCGAAACTTATCTTCAGTATTGTACTGGATTCTCATTTTAACTACAAACACCCTCATTTTGGATACAATCAACAAATCAAACATGCTCACCTTTGCCATATCATAAAATTTCAAATCAAAAATTATGGCACATCAAAATGAAAATGCAAATGTTGGAGATGCCTCAAGGCCAGCTACATCTAATAAAGTTTGGTTCATCACAGGTGCTTCCCGGGGTTTTGGACGCGTGTGGACCGAAGCTGCCCTCAAGCGTGGAGACAAAGTTGCCGCTACTGCGAGAAAGTTGTCAAGCATTGCCGATTTTAAAGAAAAATACGGTGATAAGGTTCTGACACTACAACTTGACGTGACCAGGCCTGATCAGGTAAAGACCGCCCTGGAACAAGCGTATGCTCAATTTGGAAGGCTGGATATCGTTCTCAATAATGCCGGCTATTCACTTGTTGGTACCATCGAGGAAGCGAAAGCTGATGAGATACGGCAGTTGTATGAAACCAATATTTTAGGTGCGGTCTCTGTTATCCAGGCAGCCCTGCCTTTACTGCGGAAGCAAGGGAATGGACACATATTGGGTGTGTCGAGCAATCTGGGCCATGTGACTTTGCCAGTGATTGGCTATTACTGTTCCTCTAAATGGGCATTTGAGGCTATACACGAAAGCCTGGCCACAGAGGTGAAACCATTTGGTATTAAGGTAACGATCATAGAACCGGGCGCCTATGCTACTGAGTTTGGAAGTCAAGAATCCTTGAAGTTTGCAGAAGGCCTCGACTTCTACGCTGATTTCAAAGCCCGGTTTTTCGACCGTTTAAAGGGATTGGAAAGAGGCGATCCGAATGCGACACCAGAAGCCATATTCAAAGTAGTGGATTCAGAAAATCCACCCCTACGGTTCTTCCTCGGCAGTCACAATTTGCCCTGGGTGCGTACCGCTTATGCGGAGCGCCTAGCGACCTGGGAGGAGTGGGAAGAAGTTTCCAGTTCAGCCCAAGGGCAAGCAAAATAAAGGATTGGGAAAGGACAAAAATCTCTTGATAATAGATCCATGATAGCCGATATTTATCGATAGTATCGGTTATCGTTTTAGTTTTAGAAAGTGTCACTATGAAAAAAGTAGAGAGTAACCATCATACATTTGCTTCCATATCGGACGCACACCGGGCTTTTGGTTTACCTAAGCCCCAGCATCCATTGATCAGTCTGATAGGCAGTGCCAATAATGGGGACGTGGTAAACAGTCCATCCGGCTCCCATGTATTGAATTTTTATAAAATATCCTATAAGTCAAAACTCAGTGGAAGATTAAGATACGGGCAGCATTATTACGATTTTGATGAAGGAGGTTTATTATTCGCTTCTCCCAATCAAATAATCGGCGCTGGTGACGATGAGAATACGAAAGAAGACTGTTCACTCTATGCCTTGCTCATACACCCGGATTTTTTTCTGGGATATCCTCTGGCTAAAAAGATAAGGCAGTATGGCTTTTTTTCTTATTCGACCAATGAAGCTTTGCATCTTTCAGAAGAAGAGAAAGAGACGATCATTTCTATTTTCAAGCTGATCCAAAATGAGTTGAAGGGCCGGATTGATGACTTCAGCCAGGACGTTGTGATTTCACAAATTGAACTATTACTCAACTACGCAAATCGATTTTATAAACGTCAGTTCCTCACCCGTAAGGCAGTAAGTAACGAGTTGCTGCAAAAGCTGGAAGACCTGGTAGAAGAGTATTTTAAACATAATACATCATTGAGCCAGGGATTACCGACCGTTGGCTATCTTGCAGAACACCTGAACCTTTCGTCAAGTTACTTAAGTGATATGCTGAGGTTACTGATCGGACAGAATGCGCAGCAATATATTCATAGCAAACTCATTGAGAAAGCCAAGGAAAAGCTGTCTACGACTAGCTTATCGGTAAGTGAAGTGGCCTACGAGTTGGGTTTTGAGCATCCGCAATCCTTCAGCAAATTGTTTAAGGCAAAAACCAATGTTACTCCTCTGGAATTCAGGCAATCATTTAACTAATAGTTAAGGTAACTCTAATAATCATTGTTTCGGATACAACAACCTGTGATTTGACTACAGCCAACAGTTCTTCCATACCCAACTTTGTAGTGTAATCATTTCAAAACTTAACATTTAAAAAATGAACACAAAAAAAGTTTGGTTTGTAACCGGAGCATCAAAAGGATTAGGTTTATCCTTAGTACAAAGATTGTTGGCCGAAGGCTATCAGGTAGCTGCCACTTCCAGAACAGTTGAAAGCCTCCAAAAAGAAGTAGATCAGTCTGCAAACTTCCTGCCTCTGGAAGTAAACTTGACAGACGAAACTAGTGTAAGCCATGCCATTGCTAAAACGATAGAAACGTTTGGTGGTATTGATGTAGTTGTAAATAACGCTGGCTATGGACAATTAGGTACTCTGGAAGAATCGAGTGACAAAGAAGCCCGGGAGAATTTTGACATCAATGTATTTGGCTTGCTGAATGTGATCAGAAGTGCAATGCCCCATTTCCGCAAGAAGAAATCAGGACACATTATTAACATTTCTTCGATTGCAGGCTTTTTAGGTGCCTTTCCGGGCTGGGGCATTTACAATGCTACCAAATTCGCCGTTGCCGGCCTTAGCGAAGCTTTTTCCGCAGAGGCTAAATCCCTGGGCGTGAAAGCAACCATTGTTTATCCCGGCTATTTTAAAACAAACTTTTTACTGAAAAGCTCTCTTCGCTTTGCCCAACATCAAGTTGCTGATTACAAAGAAGCCAGAGAGTTAGACAGAATGCATCTGGAAGACATTCCGGGTAACCAGCCTGGAGACCCCCAAAAAGCAGCTCTTGCATTAATACAAGTAGCCGAAAGTGAAAATCCTCCATTGCATTTCTTTATGGGAAGCGATTCTTATGGAATGGCAAAGCAAAAATTAGAAATTCTTCAAAAAGAACTTGAGGCAACTGAGGCCATGAGTCTGTCAACAGATTTTTCCAGTTAATTCACTGTTTACCGGAAAGATCGCCCTGTTGCAATAATAAACCAGGGAAGGGCAGTCTTTTCTATATCCAAAGCTCTACTATGGAAACAAGACGGAATTTTATTGGCAGAGCAGGATTGGGAATGGTAAGTATATTCTTTGATCCACAAGTAATAACTATATTGAATAGCTTTTCAAAAGGACAAAAACACATGAAAGCATTATCAGATACTGGAAGTTCCATCGTGGGGAATGTTGGAGCTATTGAAAGGCTTTACTTACTCAATGGAGGATTTGCCATAGCCCCAGATAAATCTGTGTATACACCCGGAAAATGGAAAGGCGAGCAAATCACCCTTTGCTGCCATGCCTACCTGATAAGGCGCCAGGATGAATGGATTTTGTGGGATACAGGCATAGAAGATGATATCATACAAGAACCAGGAGGCAAGGTAATCGCCCATAACATACGGGCTGTGGTGGTGAGAACCATTCGTTCCCAACTTGCAGATATTGGCATAGCTCCGGAAGCTATTAGCAAAGTAATTTTATCGCATGCTCATTTCGACCATATAGGAAATACAAAGTTGTTTCCTAAGGCTACCTGGTATACTCAGTATCAAGAATATAAAGCAATGTTTGGGCCTGACTATGCGCGCTATGGATACCTGCCTTCCCTTTATGAAAACTTAAAAAGAGCAAAAATGAAGTTAATGAATGGCGATTATGATGTGTATGGAGATGGAAGCATAAAGGTTATTTCCACACCAGGACATACGCCAGGGCATTGCTCCTTATTAATTCGATTACCCAAAATAGGTCCGGTGATGCTAGCTGGGGATGTGGCACATTTTACATATAACCTGGAAAACCACTGTGTACCTAGTATGAATAGTGATTATACGCAATCCCTGAACTCTATGAAGCGTGTGGAGGTGATTGTACAAACGGAAAAAGCCCAACTTTGGCTTAATCATGATATGGTACAAATGGCAACTATTCCACAGGCGTCTTCCTTTATAGAGTAATGGTTTCACTATTTCATAAGTAGCTATGAAAAACGAACATGTATACACATTTAATTCCATCAGCGAGTTTCATAAAATGAGCGGATTACCCAAACCTGAACATCTACTAGTGAGTCTGGTGGATTATGGTCTGGTAGATTATCAAACTCATGAAAAGGAAATCAGCTGGGTACAAAACTTTTATTCTATCGGATTGAAGCGGAATATTCAGGGCAAGTTCCGCTATGGGCAACAGCCATATGATTTTGACGAAGGATTACTATCGTTTGTGGCGCCAGGCCAGTTAGTGCATCTTGCTGTAGTAAAGCCCGACGTAAAACCAACCGGTTTTCTCCTGCTTTTTCATCCCGATTTTTTGTGGAATACCTCACTTGCGAAAACTATCAAACAATACGATTTTTTCGGCTATGCAGTGAATGAAGCTTTGTTTATGTCGGAAAGGGAGGAGGCTATTATTACTGAACTTATGCTGAATATTGGGCAGGAATATCATGCCAATATTGATAAATTTAGTCAGAAAATCATTATTGCCCAGATAGAGTTGCTCCTGAGTTATAGTGACCGGTTTTATGGAAGGCAGTTTATTACCCGGCAAAAGAGCAGCCATCAACTGCTTGAAAAATTGGAAATGGTGCTGGAGGAGAGTTTCAAAACCGATAACCTACTGGAGAAAGGTTTGCCCACCGCCCAATACATCGCAGCGTCACTTAACGTATCTCCCAATTACCTAGGCAGTTTGCTGAAAGCACTAACTGGGCAAACGACTCAAGGGCATATTCACAATAGACTGCTTGAGAAGGCCAAAGAGCGGCTATCCACTACTAGCTTATCGGTGAGTGAAATAGCCTACGAGTTAGGCTTTGAACACCCGCAATCGTTCAGCAAATTATTTAAAGCAAAAACACAACTTTCGCCTTTGGAATTCAGGCAATCGTTTTATTAAGAGGAGCCCCGAATAACCTTTCAACCTTGTCGTGAATCATCTGTTCGCCTACAAGCAACAAACTTGTGTGTGGATGCCATCAATTGAAAGCTGATCTGAATTGCACAGGCGATGTATGGGTTTTCATTTTGAACAGCCTGCTGAACGATTGCGGATGTTCAAAACCTAATTGGTAAGCCACCTCGCTGATGGTCAGGTTTGTGGTAGACAACAGTTCTTTTGATCTTTCGATCAGCTTTTGATGGATATGCTGTTGTGCATTCAGGCCGGTGAGCGAACGCAGCATATCGCTTAAGTAATTGGGGGTAACATTCAAGTGTTCCGCCAGATATTGTACGGTAGGCACACCGTGATTAAGTGACTTATTATCTGCAAAATACGTATTTAGCAACCCTTCCAATTGCTCAAGCAGATCACTACTCACTGCCTGCCGGGTTAAGAACTGACGCTTATAAAAACGCTTGGCGTAACTGAGCAGCAACTCAATCTGAGCAATAATTACCTCATGGCTAAAGTCATCGATGCGGCTGTTTAATTCTTCGCCTAAGATGGTATAGATAGACATCATAGTGGCTCTTTCCTGCTCAGACAGGTGCAGCGCCTCATTGCTGGCGTATGAAAAGAAACCGTAGTTTTTGATCTTGTTGGCCAACGGATAGCCTTGCAGGAAATCTGGGTGAATGATTAGCGAATATGCTTGATTATTCTCATACTTTTCCCGAACGCTGCCTACAACCTGATTGGGAGCAGTGAATACTATGCTACCTTCATCAAAATCATAATAGCCCTGACCATACCTGAACTTGCCACTCAATTTGGTGATGAAAGAGATCTTATAGAAACCTGCCACATAGCTGGTCGGTAGTTGGTTTAAATCGATTTGTGCTTTTGTGGCATCCAGCAAACTAATCAAGGGATGAATGGGGCCTGGAAGTCCCAACATCTTATGCATGTCTGGGATAGACTCTAATTTTCTGACTTTTGGCGTTTCACTTTTCATGTGGAAAGATACTAACTATGACCGATGAGTGTTGCAGTCACCGGTCATATATTATATTTTGGTATACTGTGCTTTAGTGTACCTGATGAACATTGATTACCAAGGAAGAGAACCTTCAGGCCCGGTAAAGGTAGCGGTCGGGCCGTTGGTTTCCAATGCCACCCGGACTGGTTCACGCGAACCTACCTCCAGTGAGTCGGTGCCCTGAAAATTATTCAGCGCTGTGGCTGTAAAGCCGGGACTAACTGCATTGACCTTGATATTTTCTTTTTCCAGTTCGATAGCAAAAGCCATAGTAATGGCATTAAGGGCCGATTTAGAGGCAGCATACACAACACCAAAATGTTCTCTAGCCCAGCATGCGGGATCAGATATCCAGGTAAGTGAACCCAGGCCACTGGATACATTGACAATACGGGCTGCTGATGATTTTCGAAGCAAAGGCAGCATGGCTTGTGTAACAGCAATAACTCCAAATACATTGGTTTCCCAGACCGTCCGTACCTCAGCCAGCGAGGCGGTACTGGCGCGGCCATCCTCAGTTATTTCTTCCAATGTGCGGCCAGGCTTGCCTGCATGGGATATACCTGCATTGTTGACAAGCAGATCCAGGTGTCCATGTTCTTTCTCAATTTGCGCTACGGCAGCAATTATAGAAGCCTGCTGATTTACATCCAGTTGGATAGCATAGGCATTAATACCCATTTTAGCAGCCGCCTTTTCTCCATTTTTTAAGTTACGCGATCCCACATATACACTATATCCATGAGCGGCAAGCGCTTTTGCGATCTGAAAGCCTACGCCCTGGTTAGCACCCGTTACAAGGGCAACTAATTGATTGTTTGCGGATGATCCAATTTGATTTTCCATAAGAATAATAATTAATGAACAGTGCAAAACTCAGAAATTATTATTTTTTCAAGATAACCAAATCAAGGACATTTGTAACCAAAATGACAGGGATGTCTTAACATTGAATTATACTTAATAATTTTTCAGAAAGTAATCAAATCAAAACATTAAATTAGAAAAGTTCATATATGAAGTCTCTCTCCAGCAACCAGTACAGCAATCCATCTGATACAAACAGATACTTCATGGTGCTTACACCAGCATTTTTAGCATAATTTTTTATTTGTTGCAAAGCAAGGGCTGATCCATCGTACTTGCGTTTGGTTTCAATAAGTACAACAGGCATTTTCCTTTGACTATCTTCATATAAAACCATGTCATAACGGTTTAATTCTATGCCAATGCGTTGATTTGACCATCCAAGGGACTGAAAAAAGGAATAACCAGAAAGGCTTTGGTTTCATCTTTGTAAGTGAGTTTTTGCTCACATAGTATACTAATTGGAAAAGGGGTAGGATGGTACTTAGCATTATCCCATTGAGATTCTATTCTACTTTTAATAGTAGATGCCTAATTAAGTACAGTCTATTAAGATACATAATTTCAATATTTGTATGTAATTTGTATGTAATTTGTATGTAAATAAAAAGCACTTATAAGATTATATCTCATAAGTGCTTTTTATCAAGTGGACGTGTAGGGTGCGTCATAATATTATTAAATATTTAATTATCAAATACTTACAAGTATATACTAAAACTAGTTCACCGAATAGTTCACTTTTAATTTAATTTGAATTGATTTGTTGGCTCATTCAACCAAAAAAATTCTCAATCGGTCTATCTTGAATCAAATTTTATTAAAGTGATGGCATGTGGTATGCAACTGTATAGTATAAAAGGATAGTAAAGGTATACCTGTCTTTGAAGTAACTCAACCATCAAATGATCATAATGCCCTTCCTGCAAAATCAGCCATATTGGCAGCAGTTACAAATACTGGTTAAAAAAATCAAAGTAACGTTAGCTAAAAAAGATGAGTTTTTGTTACCGTCCTCGTAAGGGGTTCTATTAACCCTTTTAACACTTACTTCTTGTAGACTACCCACTCAACTGAGATCCTCTTTTGCAAGGTATGCTCCTTGAAGTACGCTCAAACTTTAGCAGGCAACTAATCCTTACAGAGAAAGTTCTTATCCTTTTACGATACCCATGCTCAAAGGCATCAATAAGCTCGATAGCTATTCCTGAATCTTTTTTTCAGAAGGGCCCTGCGACAGTCGAGACAGATATTCGAAGAAGGTGATCCAGAAATATACTCTGATATTTCTATATTTTTTGTTTTCATTAGGGTAGGCAAGCACTTTATGCATCTATAACTTCTAGAAGCAATACCAGGCTACAACTCATCAAACCGATGCACAAAAACCTTAACCTGTTTAAGCGTCTGACCTGGAAGCAACCAAACAACCTACGGGTTTATGAGAAAATTCTATCCAAACCTTTAATGTACAGACTGGATTATTCTGGACAACTTATGAATATCAGGACATAAAATTTATAAAGCATTTTAAATTTCTTTCTTTTACTATATATGCATTTTATTTACATAACTGTTTTAAGAAACTACCGCCATATTTTTTTCGCACTACTGGTCATTCAAGCTTTTTTTAGCCAGGCTTTTTCGCAGCAAAAACCTATGTTGTTGTGGTTTGATACGCCAGCCTTTCAGCCGAAAGAATTCAGTTATAAAGCAGAAGAATTTACAAATCCATTTCGTTTTGAAGAGAAGGGATGGTTTGAAGCTATCCCCGTTGGAAACGGCCGGTTAGGTGCTATGGTATTTGGTGGTGTTTTTGGAGAAAGAATACAGCTCAATGAATCAAGTCTATGGGACGGCTATCCACGTGATGCCACTAATCCGCTGTCGGCTAAATCGCTGCCCCGGATTCAGCAATTGATGTTTGCTGGTAAAATAGATGAAGCCGAACAGTTAGCCGAGAAAACAATGCTTGGCATACCCCTTCGTATCAATCCCTATCAATCCCTGGGCGATCTGTTTATTGAGCAGATACAAGATAAGGCGGATACGGTGTACACTAATTACCGGCGTTGGCTGAGCCTGGATTCGGCGGTAGCCGTTACGCAGTTTCAACATAGGGGGATCAATTACCGCCGGGAGGTATTTGCCTCCAACCCAGATAGCGTGATTGTGATCCGGATTGTTTGTGATAAACCCAGCAACCTTAACCTCCGGATTAAATTGATGCGGGAAAGGGATGCAATGTCTTCAGCTTCTACTTCCGAGCCAAATGCTATCGCCATGCAAGGACGTATAAACCGCCTGAACGATAAAACTAAAAAACCTGCCGGGATGAGGTTCTGTTCGTACGTCAAAGCTGTCAGTAACACCGGTAAAATCACAGTAGCCAAAAACGGCGTGATGACTGTAAAAGATGCGAGCGAACTCGTACTTTACATTACAGCAGCTACCAGTTATTATCAGAAGAATCCTGCCAGTGCTTGTATTCAAACCATCAAAAGAGCCGTTAGCAAAACAGTGCCCGATCTGTTCAGTTCACACCTAGCAGATTATCAATCGCTCTATGATCGGGTGAAGATTAACCTTTCGGCTCAATCAAACCCGTATGAACTGCCACAGGATAAACGGCTGGAACGGGTAATCAAAAACAGTTTTGAAGACCCATACCTGTCTGAACTACTCTTTCAGTATGGGCGCTACCTGTTAATTGCCTCATCCAGGAAAGGAGGATTACCAGCCAATTTGCAAGGCATCTGGAACCAAAGCATGAACCCACCCTGGAGTTCAGATTTTCATATCAATATAAATCTGCAGATGAATTACATGGCTGCCGAAGCGGTGAATCTGTCAGAATGTACCTTGCCGCTATTTTCACTGATAGATTCGCTTGCTGTGCATGGCAAACATACGGCTAAAGTGATGTACAATGCACGGGGCTGGGTGGTGCATCACCTGACAGATGTATTCTGGCGGACTTCGCCCGTTGATGGGGTAGTAGGCATATGGCCAATGGGAGGGGGATGGCTGGCGCATCATCTGTTTGACCATTACCTGTTTTTGCGTGATCAGTCTTTTTTGCGTGAACGCGCCTTTCCTCTAATGAAAGGAGTTGCCCAGTTCTACCTGGACTTTCTGGTGCCGATTCCAGAAGGGATGCCAATGGCAGGTAAACTAGTCACTAATCCTTCACATTCGCCGGAAAATGCTTTTGAGAAAGAGGATGGCAGTCAGTTTCAATTTACGTATGGGGCAACAATGGATATACAGATATGCCGCGAATTGTTTACCAATTGCCTGCAAGCTATTGATGATTTGAGTACACCCGGAAAGCCCTTTGATCCACAGTTTAAAGCCGAACTGGAAAAAGCGCTGGCTAATCTTGCTCCTGTACAGATAAGCCCCCAGACAGGTATTTTGCAGGAATGGATAGAAGACTATAAAGAGCCGGAAATCGGACACCGACATATTTCGCATCTGTACAGCTTGTTTCCCGGAAATTTGATCAATGCCCAGACACCAGACTTGTATGCAGCTGCCCGGAAATCGTTGGAAAGAAGGCTTAAGGGTAATCCGAATGCGGTGACGGAAGAAGCCAAAAACCGCTATAAAAGTTATGGCAGTTACCTGGATGGCAAAAGTTTTGGGGGGTGGCAAAGCGTATGGATTGCCATGATGTGGCTTCGTTTAGGTGAGGCAGAGGAAGCCTACAAACATCACCAGTATCAGCTCAAATATGGCATGAAACCTAACTTCTTTGGTGCTGCTTATCAGTTAGACGGCACTTTTGGATCTTCTAATGTAGTAGCCGAAATGCTGCTTCAGAGTAATACTGGTGCGTTAAATTTACTTCCGGCATTGCCTAAGTTCTGGCAGGCAGGTTTTATATCCGGACTACGTGCCAGAAATGGGTTTGAAGTAGACATTAGATGGGAAAAAAATCAGCTGACAGAGGCAAGAGTTACTTCAAACAATGGCGGCTTGTGCCGTTTACTGGTAACTAAACCTGTAAAAGTGTTTTTGAATGGACAGGAAATTGCGAAAACAAAGAACAATCAGAATGAAATCACCTTTTCTACCCAAAAAGGAGGCGTGTATACCATAAATGCTACTGATCTATAAGTTCAGTCATAGGAATGTTTTAAAACAAAAGAAAACAGGCAGCCAGTATCTGAATTAATATACTGGCTGTGTACCCGTTATCATTACAAGAAGCAATACAGAAATTCCACTTGACCAATAAAAATATTTTGCTTTTCTAACAGGATTATTTCTATAATTTTTTGTTTTCATTAGGGTAAAGGGGTGCTTTTTGCATCTATCCCTCTAGAAGCGCTACCAGGCTACAACTCATGCAACCGATGCAGAAAAACACTACCTTGTTTAAAGAAGACAATCGGAAGACAGCCCCTTTCATGTGCGGATCAGAAAGCGAAAACAAAGAGGATAACTTGCTTGATAAGGAGCGGTTTATCCGGAAAACTTTTGAGGATGACCCGGAAAAAGGCTTCGAACTTCTTTTTAAAGCATACTACCGGCCTTTGTGTAGCCATGCTGCCCGGTATGTTTACTCCAAAGAACTGGCCGAAGACCTGGTAGGGGAGGTGTTTGAAAAATTTTTCAAAAAGCAGCTTCACCTACAGGTAACTACTTCTTTTCAGGCCTATCTCTTTACGGCAGTCCGGCATCAGGCATTTCAACATTTACGGACTGAATTCAGCCGTAAGAAAGTGGTGCCCCTGGGTGAGCATGATATTAATTGCCCGGTACTAACCCCGCATCAATTGCTCCAGTATGACGAGCTGTACCTGGAAATAGAAAAAACCATCCATTTATTGTCTCCGCCTGTTCAAAGAGTGTTTCTGATGAGCCGGTTTGAAGGAAAGAAGAACTCAGTTATTGCCGAAGAATTAAAAATTTCTATTAAAACAGTAGAGGCACATATCACAAAGGTTCTTAAGCTTTTGCACAAAGTACTGCAGCACCAGTTTACAACTGTTTTAACGGTTTTACTATATTTTCTCTTAACGCGTTAGGGTAAAAGCGCTTTTTTTCATCTATCTAATACCAGATGACTATACTCCACTATGGAACAGAAATTCTCCAAAAATACTTTGTTTAACTTCTTCTCCGGGAATGCATCACCTATGCAGAAGAAGGCGATAGAGGAGTGGCTGGAAGAAGACTCTAACCGGGAATGGTTTTTTGAATGGCTTAAAGAATGGGAAAACGAACACCCTCAATTTCTGGCTGATACGGACCTGGCTTACGAGCGCTTTAAGGTTAATCTGAAAACCGGAAGCCGGAAAAAAGAAGTCAGGTTGTTACACACACCTCCTCAACGCAACATAAAGGCATGGATGGTAGCCGCTTCTGTGTTGCTGTTACTGACCTGTAGTGCCTGGTTTTTGAAAGATGCTATTTTATACAAAACCTATACAACGGCATTCGGTGAAATAAAAAGTATCACCCTTGAAGACAATAGCCAGGTAGCATTGAATGCCAATTCATCGCTTCGTGTGCCCCGTTTTAGTTTTGGTTATGGAGACAGGGAAGTATACCTGAAAGGGGAAGCTGAATTTTCAATTACCCATACGCCTACCCATCAAAAATTTATTGTAACTACTCCCAATCAGTTGTCTGTAGAGGTGCTGGGAACAAAATTCATTGTTTACTCAAGGCCAAGGGGCAGCAAAGTGATTCTACAAACAGGCAAAGTCCGGGTAAGCAATGCTTCAAATGAGTCTCTCACGATTGCTCCTGGTGATATGGTTTCTTTAGACCAAAAAGGGGCACTTCAAAAACAACTGGTACAAGGCGTGGAGAAATATGCAGCCTGGAAAGACAAGCGTTTTATCTTTGACCGAACCTCTCTAAAGGAAATTACTTATCTGATTGAAGAAAATTTTGGTGTAAAAGTGTCTATCCCTGATACTGCCCTGGCCAACAGGAGCATATCGGGAACCTTTCAGGCCAATAATGTTGAAGAAATGCTTGAAATGCTCTCTGATGTATCCGGCCTTCAGGTAACTGAACAAGACAAGGTTTACATCCTCAACGCCAGCGAATAACTACATCATCTTTGTATCTGCAAGCACATAATAAAAATATACTCTTTTAAAAATTGTATTTTTTGTAGTTAAGATATTTGTTTTTTAATTTATTCTTCTACCAACATGAACGGAAAACTTACTAATTTACTCCGAGCTATTCTTCTGGGCCTGGCATTCTATATGCCTATTCCATTGGTTTCTTCCCAGACACTCAGTATGGAAAGTCCGCCCATTGAACGCAAAAACCCGCAAAAACAATCGTTACGGGATGTATTGCTTCTTCTCAAAGAACGCTACCAGGTAGACATTGTTTTTGACGATAAATTGGTAAATGGCCGTAGTATAGAAACCGATGTACTCAACAGCAACTTAAGCTTTGAAGAAAAACTTTCGGGTGTTCTCAAAGCAGTAGGATTGCGGTATAAGAAAACCAGGAAAGATGTTTACCTGGTGTTGGCTCCCAAAGCTGATAAAAAAACAGCTTCTGTCTATTCTGATAAGCCCAATCTAATACAAGATTCTCTTGAAGCTACTGCAAGTCAAACCGCAGAAAAAGAGGCGTTTAAAGGGGAAGAGATGCAAGTTGCTGTAAATATAAGGGGTAAAGTAAGCGATGAAAATGGCAACGGAATGCCAGGAGTAAGTGTAATTTTAAAAGGTACAACCATAGGAACTTCTACTGACAGTGAAGGGGCTTACGCTATAGCTGTGCCCGATGAACAGAAAAACGGTATATTGCTTTTTAGTTTTATTGGCTACACCACAGAAGAGATGCCTATTAACGGGCAGAGTACCATTGATGTAAAATTGATACCCGATATTAAAACCTTATCAGAGGTAGTAGTAATTGGGTACGGTACGCAAAAACAACGCGAAGTAACCGGCGCAGTTGGATCAGTAACGACCAAGGAAATAGCCGGTGTGGCAGTAACAGGCCTGGATCAGACGTTGCAGGGTAGAATAGCTGGCGTACAGGTCACCCAGAACTCTGGCGAACCCGGCGGTAATGTATCGGTAAGAATCCGTGGCCTGGGCTCCATCAATGGGAGCAACGAGCCTTTGTATATTGTTGACGGAGTACCCTACGGGTCATTGAATGCCATTAACCCCAATGATATTGACCGCATAGATGTGCTCAAAGATGCGGCTTCGGCAGCCATATATGGTTCGAGAGGGAGCAATGGCGTAGTAATCGTCACCACAAAGCGCGGTGTGGCGGGAAAAATCCAGGTAACGCTGGACGCCTACGCAGGTATCCAAAGTGCCTCCCGGAAGCTGGATTTGTTAAATGGACCACAATTTGTCAGGCTCGCCAATGAAAATCTGGTTAGCGCAGGTAAAGAACCCAATCCCGCCTGGAGTAACCCCAGCACGGTGCCCAACACCAACTGGCAAGATGAAATCTTCAGATCGGCCCCCATTCAAAGCTACAACGTGAATGTATCGGGTGGGAGTGAAAAGTCCCGCTCACTGGTGTCGGTGGGCTATTTCGATCAGGGAGGTATTGTAGCTCAATCACATTACAAACGCTATACGGCGCGGATAAACAATGATTTCGATATCACTCCCCGTTTTAAAGTAGGCCTCACGCTAAACGGTGCCTTCGAGGACAAGAGGGGAACCCAGACGGACGGAGGAAATGGAAGTAGTACCCAGGGCGGTTTAATAACGGCGGCGGTTTCTCAACCGACCATTCCGCTGGTTGCTCCCCAGGAAGGGCTGTTCGGCATCAATCCTGATGGAAGCATCGATCCGACTGGTAATAATTATTATGGCTACGACGGAACGGTTTTCGTTACCAACGTCGCTACTCCTGTTTGGTACCCGCAAGGCTTAAGTCACCCGACATACGCTTATGAAAAGTTGAGAGAAGTAAAGTACAAATCGCAGGAATTTTTGGCCGCTGCTTTCGGGGAATACGAACTGATCAAGGGCCTCAAGGTCCGTTCGGCCATCAACCTTACTTTTTACAATAGAAACAGTGAAAGTTTTTGGAAAGGCATGCCGGTGCCTATATTGGAGGGCAGGGGGCTTTACGGAAGTAATGCACAATTATGGACCGGGCCAAACCAGGGCAATCAGTGGAACTGGATTAACACCATTTCGTACGGCAAATCTTTTGGCAAGCATAATTTAACTGCCCTTGCTGGTATTGATGCACTGAAAGGCACCAGCCAGGGGATCAGCATCAACACCCAAAAAAACCCCAATGACCAGCCATATGTAGATGGTGCGCTGTTTTCCGACCGGACTGTATCCGGTGGTGCACCTGGCGAGTTTGCGCTGTTGTCTTATTTAGGACGTGTCACCTACGACTACGCTGGTAAATACCTCTTGACAGCTAATATCCGCCGCGACGGATCCTCCAACTTCAACCCCGACGGCGATTATCAGTACGGGGTATTCCCATCGGTTTCCGTAGGCTGGTTGGTTTCTGAAGAGAATTTTATGGCATCCATGCCATTTGTTAGCCAGCTGAAAATGCGGGCCAGTTATGGCGAGGTAGGTAACCAAGGTATACCATCTTTTCAATACCTAAGTATATATGCCAACGAGGGAAACCGGAGACGGTATCCTTTAGGCCTGAACCAGGACCCAGTTGTGGGCTTTTATCAGGATAGGATTGGTACAGCTGATATTCGTTGGGAAACATCTACCCAGGCCAATGTTGGTATCGATGCCACTTTCCTGGACAACAGCCTCAGCCTGACTGCCGATTACTATGTAAAGAAGATTGATGATATGCTTGGCGAATTCCCGCTTCCCGCCTATGTGGGCGTTCTGAATAATAAAATAACTAGAAATGGGTTCTCGATGAAGAACAGCGGGATAGAAGTTGCCCTGGGTTATACCCGCCAGTTCGGAGACCTTGGTTTCTCTACCGGCGTCAATTTTGCTACGCTGACCAATAAAGTAACGAAACTGACCGGCAACGAAACCGGATACGTTTCTTCAAATATTTCGGCCGGCGATGATGGCGGGGCTGAAACCCGTACATTAGTAGGCGAGCCTGTTGGCAGTTTTTACGGCTATTTGACCGATGGCATTTTCCAGACCCAGGAAGAAGTAGATGCGAGTGCCATGAGCGGCTTAGCAGATGTAAAGCCCGGTGACCGCCGGTACAAAGACCTGAACGGCGATGGCGTACTTACCGACCGGGACAGGACGATTATCGGCAACGGGCTGCCTAAATATACTTTCGGCTTTAATATGAATGTGAATTTCAAAGGCTTTGACCTTTCCGTCTTGCTGAATGGCCAGGCAGGTCTTGAGATTGCTAACCAAACCAAATACTGGCTGAACCATATGAAGTACAGCAACACCGCCGGAGGAATTAACAACGGCTTGACGGATTTATTGGAAAGTTGGACACCTGAGAACAGGAGCAATACCTTTACGCGCAACACCCACGATGCTGCCCTTTCCAACAGATGGTTCTCGGACTTTAACATCGAAAACGGCGCGTTTCTTAGGGTACGTAATGTGCAACTAGGATACACGCTTCCGGAAGCAATCTCCCAGATGGTGCGTATGAGCCGCGCCCGCATATATGTAGCGGCTCAGAACCTATTTACTTTCACCAAGTATAGTGGTTATGACCCGGAGATGGGAAGCCGTGTTTCCAATGGCAGGGGCAATGCCCTGCAGACTGGCGTTGATTTTGGCCGTTACCCAGTCTCAAGGATGTTCACTGGTGGGATCAACTTTCAATTTTAATGGCTGAATCCCCCCATTATAAATTTAACATTTAATAATCTTATTAAAAAATATATGAAAAAGACACTTGTATATACTGCAATTTTCACCCTGCTTATAGTGTGGTCGTGCAAAGATAAATTTCTTGAATTCAACCCTCCGTCCAATCAGTTCACAGACGTTACATTTTTTAAAACGGCTGAGCAGTTCAATTCCTTCATCATCGGAACTTACACCGAATTGCTCAGATTCAGCGATTGGACTCAAATGATGGGATATATTTCTCAGGAGGCACGTCCTAAGAGCACCATACCCATGGAGCTTACTGCCTACATGGTTCCTACGCAAGGAACCATCAGAAATTACTGGCAATCCATGTACATGATCGGTAGCCGGACAAATACCCTTCTGGCAAAACTGGAGGAAGCCCCGGCAACGCTAAGCGAGACTGACAGAGCAAAAATTGAGGGAGAATCCAAGTTTCTCCGTGGCTTTGCTTACTTTAATATTGCACGCGCCTTCGGCAATGCGCCCCTGCTATTGGAGACTTATTCTATCTCGCAAACTACAGTAGGATGTATCCCGGAAGACCAGATATGGGACCAGGTGATCACTGATTTAACGACTGCCAGCCAGAGCCTGCCCACACGGGCAGAATGGGGGGACGCCAACTATGGACGGGCTACCAAAGGCGCTGCCTTAGCTTTCCTGGCCAATGCCTACATGTACAAAAAAGACTGGGCAGCTGCCGCCAAAGCCTCTGAAGACCTGATAGCTATGAATAATTATAAGTTGGCGGTTACTCCACGCGCTGCATTTTCGGAAGCGTTAACCCCTGAAAATACCGGAGAGTCTATCTTTGAAGTGCAATACAGGGATGGCGGTTTCGAATGGTCCAATCAAGTTCAAACCGGATCCCTAATCGGAGCCTTTACCGCACCTGATGGTATTTCGGGCGATTATGCTCCGTTTGGCGGTTGGGGAGAAATGGTTCTTGGTCAGGACTTGAGAAACTCTATGGATCCCCTTGACGAAAGACGAAGCTTGATAGTGCGAGAAGGGGAAACCTACAAAGGCGAGCGGATGAGTGAACCCGTTATTCTTGGCACTACATTTAAGCTTACCCAGAAGAACGTCGATTTTTCAACCAAGTATTGGCTGGGGAAATCCGGAGATGTGGATGGCTCCAATGTTCCGCTGATGCGTTACGCAGAGTTCCTGCTCAATTACGCCGAAATTCTGTTTGAGCAAGGCAAAACCACGGAAGCCTACGCTCAGCTCAATGCCGTCAGAAGCCGGGCCAAACTACCCAATCTGGTCGTATCCAGCGATAGGGAGATATTTATGAGGGCCCTGATGAACGAACGCCGTTGGGAACTGAATACGGAACCCAACATGTGGTTTTATTACACCCGTACCGGTAGACTTAAAGATTTAAAGGATGGCCAAGGCCAACCCTACGATCCCAAATATAACAAGCTTCCTATCCCTCAGTCGGAACGTGATCAAAACCCAAACCTTTGTCAGAATGAAGGTTATTAACCAGACTTGATTATTAGTATTAAAATTTTAACTACAGCTTTTTATTGGTTTTATGTCTATACTTCTGTTGCCGCAACATGACTATACTTTTTAGAAAAAACTAATGTATGGTTTTTTATAATGAAACATAAGTTTGGTAAAGTCAATGATTAGACAAGCTAAAACCTGTGAGGATTAATAACTCTCACAGGTTTTAGCTTACTATTTAGGAAGCTATAAATGCACAAATCAGGAGGACTTTCTGAAAATGTTAATAATTTACTTAATGAAGTTTCTGCGAAAAAGATATTTATTGTTGGGAGTACTAATTGCTTTATTGTCTTCATGTCGGGATTCTGACAAACAAAAAACGGAAGAAACATTATTTGAACTTATTTCTTCACAAAGGAGTGGAATCTTTTTTGAAAACACACTCAAGCCTGATTTTGACAATAATATTTTTGAATACGATTATTTTTATAATGGTGGGGGAGTAGCCGCAGCTGACTTTAATAACGATGGGCTCACAGACCTATTTTTTTCCGGAAATCAGGTAGCGGGCAAGTTGTATATGAATAAAGGTAATTTTCAGTTTGAAGATATAACTGGTGCATCTGGCATTCAGACGAGTGGATGGTGTACAGGCGTGAGTGTAGCAGATGTAAACGGGGATGGCTGGCCGGATATATATGTATCTCATGCCGGGTTATCCCATTCGCCTAACCAGCTTTTTATTAGTTCCGGAAAGCAGCAGGAAGGGGGGAAAGTAAAATTTTTAGAAAAAGCAAAGGAATATGGCCTTGACTACCAGGGATTCTCTACCCAGGCAGCATTTTTTGACTACGACCGGGATGGCGACCTGGATATGTACTTGCTCAACCATTTTCATGAAAAGAAAAACCCTAATTATCCTAAAACTAAAACCCTGGATGGGTCGGCTCCAAGTAACGATAAACTGTTCAGAAATAACGAAAATACTACTTTTACCGAAGTCGGCAGGGCTAGCGGGATTATTAATGAAGGTTTTGGCTTAGGAATAGCTATATCCGACCTCAACCATGATAACTGGCCGGATATATATGTTGCCAACGATTATGCCTATGATGATTTGGTGTATATTAATAATGGGGATGGCACCTTTACAGAGAAAGCCCGGCAATACATCAAGCATACCTCCCGCTTTGCCATGGGATGCGATATAGCTGACTTCAACAACGATTTGCTGCCAGATATCTATGTGGTAGATATGCTTCCTAACGATAACAAACGCCAGAAATTGATGAGTATTGGCATTAGTAATTATGTATTTAATTATTCGCTGCAACAGGGTTATCTTCCTCAGTATTCCAGAAATACGTTGCAACTTCATAATGGCTTGCTTCCCAATGGTGACATTTCGTTTTCTGAGATTGGACAGCTGGCAGGTGTTTATAAAACTGACTGGAGCTGGTCTGCTTTGTTTGCTGATTTGGATAATGATGGCTGGAAAGACCTTTTTGTTTCCAATGGCATTCCAAAAGATATCACCAATATAGATTTTACCATGTACCGCAGCGGGCAGTTCAACCGAAGTTCATACGATTACGACGAAGTTAAAAGGCAATTGATAAAAGAGTTAGAAAAGCTGGAAACAGTAGATAAGCCTAATTTCGTTTTCCGGAACAAAGGGGATTTAACATTTGAAGATAAGAGCCGGGCGTGGGGACTGGATAAAAAAGGTTTTTCCAATGGCACTGTACTAGCTGACCTGGATAATGACGGTGACCTAGACCTAGTGACCAATAACATTAATGCTGAGCCATTTGTGTTTAGAAACAACAGTGAGCAATTTCACAAAAACAACTACCTGGCTCTCCGGTTAAAAGGACATTTCTCTCAAGGTACAAAAGTAAAAGTAGTGCATGGTCGAAACCAGCAATACCTAGAGCACAATCCATACCGTGGCTTTCAATCTACCCAAGAAGACAAAATGCATATAGGTTTAGGAGAAGATACCCTACTTACTATACTGGAAATTGTATGGCCTGATGGCCGATACCAACAAATAACTGGCATTGTTGCCAATCAGACGCTCATTCTGGAGCATGGGAATGCGGGAGCCAAACCGGTTGATTTTTCAATTGTGACAGATACTATGTCCGCATCCCCTCTTTTTACAGACATCACTGCATCCGCAGGCCTGGATATCATTCATCAGGAAAACAAGTTTGAAGACTTCAATCTGGAGCCGCTAGTTCCTCACCGGTTTTCCAGGAACGGACCTCAACTGGCTAGTGGAGATATGAATGGGGATGAGCTGCAAGACTTCTGGATGAGTGGTGCAGCTTCTATTGCGGGAAAATTGTTTTTTCAACAGAATGATGGAACATTTATTAGTAAAGATATGCCAGACCCAGGCTTTGAAGATGCTCAGGGCTCGCTCTTTGATGCTGATAATGATAAGGATCTGGATTTATATGTAGTATCCGGCGGAAACGAATATAACCCTCTGACAGCTACTTACCAGGACCGGTTGTATCTGAATGACGGACGTGGAAACTTTATCCGTAGCGAAAGAAGTATGCCTGTTGAGTATGCAAGTGGTAGCTGTGTACAGCCAGCCGACTTTGACGGGGATGGTGATACAGATTTATTTGTGGGAGGCAGAGTAGTTCCGGGACGTTATCCGCTTATACCAGAAAGTTTTATTTTATTGAACGACGGAAAAGGAAATTTCACCAACATTACCCAAAAGGTATGTCCTGTGCTTAGCAGGGTAGGGATGGTTACAGATGCTTTATGGATAGATATAGATAATGATCATTTTCCGGAACTTATGGTTGTAGGGGAATTCATGCCCGTCTCTATATTTAAAAATAACAAAGGATTAACTTTGGAAAAAATAGAAAGTTCTAGTTTAAGCGAGCGGAGCGGATGGTGGTATAGTATTGAAAAAGGAGATTTTGATGGAGACGGCGACCAGGATTTTATCGCCGGTAATCTGGGACTAAACAACCGTTGGAATGCTACGCCTGTCAGACTCTATGCCAAACCATTATCCGATATTTCTGTTCTACCCATAATTACTTATTTTTTGGATAAGCAAGAGTACACCTTGGCAGGCCGTGACCAAATAGCTAGTGTGTACCCCGCCATTAAAGCCCGTTTTAATAATTACCAATCTTTTGCCATACAAACATTTGCTGGGATATTCCCGAAAGAGGAAACTGCTAGTTTTAACAGGTTGGAGGCAAATGAAATGCGTTCCATGTACATTGAAAACAAAGGCAACTGGCAATTTTTATTTCATCCACTACCTATAGAAGCGCAGTTTGCGCCAGTGCAATCCATACAGACTGGTGATTTTAATAACGATGGGAATAGGGATGTTTTACTATTTGGCAATGATCATACCCCTGATTTTATGACCGGCAGATATGATGCCTCCCCCAGCCTTGTGCTTATAGGTAACGGATATGGACAGTTTACAAAATTACCTTACTCCCATAGTGGTTTCTTTATTCAGGAAGATACCCGCTCTTCTATTGAGATTGAAGTAAAAGGAAAGAAAAGCTTTGTGATAGGTTCTAATGCGGCACCCTTGCGAATTATTCGCTGGAATGGGAAGCGTAAGTCTGGCTCAAATTGAAATTCTCTCAAAGTAGGTGTGTATTCTGGGAAGCTAGTTCTTCCGACCTTATAAGGACAGCATTTCTTGGAGCAAAGGTCTTAAACGGTTGCAGGAATGTACACCTTTGAGTAAAGCACTAACAAGAATTTGATTATAAAAACTGTTACTTAAATTTATTTTATGAGTACTCTCCTAAAATATATAGTGTATTTGCCATGCTTCCTAACATGTATATTTGGATGTGTTCAGACAGAAAAAGACAACACTCATACTACGCAATATCACCGCAAGATGCCTTATCCACAAAGTGATCTGATAGATTCTTTCCAGTGGAGTTCAGATCCATCCAGATATCCTGGATCTGGTTCTGATATGCACTGGTGGACGTGGGGAATTGACGATGCTGTGTATGTGTTGGACGACGATGGAAAAAACTTTGGAGGCCCCATCAACTATGCGCATGTGCTTAGAGTAACCGGCACGCCTCCTCACCATAAAGTGGAAACGGTAACTGATTTCATGGATATTCCTTTTCGTAAGATGTTGCCTAAGGATAAGATGTTACACAGGTATGTTGACGGAATTATTGCCGTGGACTCATTGCTGTATGTTATAATATACGATTATGATTGGAACCTCCCACGCATCATGCCTTATTTTGATTCTATCAGGCCTCGCTTAGAAAACTATGATCCTTTTAAAGGTGCAAGTGAACCTATGTTGAGCCATATGTTTTTTACTTCATCGTATTCAAAAAATTATGGAATAGCTGGAATCATCAAATCCACCGATTTGGGAAAAACCTGGACAAACATTCCCAATGCCCAGACACCTCGTTTTCTCGGACCTAATTTTGCCGGCCTCACCTTTTTGAATTTTGGCCCCGGATACAGCGATGTACCTAACGATCTTTTACCCTATGTGTATGCGATGTCAAACGACGGGAGCTGGGAAACCGGTGATCATGTTTTTATGGCCCGGGTACATAAGGATAGTATTATTTACAGGGAGGCATGGCAATTTTTATCAGGAGTAGAAAATAATATTCCAAGTTGGTCTACATCAGAAGAGGAAAGTCACCCCATTTTTTGCGATCCTGGACACACAGCCCATCCTACTATTTCTTATAATAAGGCTTTGAAGCGCTATATACTTGGAATGTATAGTGACATAGTACCTCACCGGGAAAATGCTTCAAATGAAGAATGGAGTAAGTGGGATAAAGAATCTGAAATGCAACTGTATGAGAGTGAAAATCCCTGGGGACCTTGGAAGATATTTCATAATGAAAAACCATGGGGAGGCACCAGGCATTCAGCTTATTTGCCTCAAATTACCAATAAGTGGTGGAGTACAGATGGATTATCCGGTACATTACTATTTGCTGGAGATTATACTGCTGTCCATAAGCACCACGAGTATTATGGTTTTATGACGCAGTCTTTTACACTAAAATTAAAAAAGATTAGCAATGGACACTGTAAGTAAAAGTACAAGTACAAATGGCAGTTCATCACATAAAGAATGGAACAAAATGCAGAGTTGATTTATGAAATTCAGGGCTTATTTTGAGGTTTTATCCGACTATAAGTTAACATAAAAGCTCAAAAATGTTAAGTTCTCTTTTACCCTAAAGGATTTTCACAAAAGTGAGTAGTTAGTCTAAATGCCCCTTTCAGGTAACTTAAAAGAAAGGCAGTAAACCTTTATCCAAATAAGTTTTCTTCTTGGCTTGCAACCAAAAAACAGGAAGCCAGCAACTGGAAGTCCTTACCTTTCTTTTGTCAGTATATTGAACATCGATCTTATCTGCTAATGGCTCCCCATAAAAGCAAGCAGCGTACAACTGCTAAAAAATACTTTCTCAACTTAACCCTATACTAACTATGATTAATAACACAGGGCAGCTGTATTGATTTCATCAGCCCTGTGTTGTGAGGTTTACGCTTATCTTTATAGCCTCTGTACTCATTCACTTCTTAAACTCTTCACTGGATTATCAAGGGCTGCTTTACTGGATTGTAAGCTTATCACCAGCAGGATCACCGCACTCAGCAGGGCAAGAGTAGCTAAGAAAGGCATTATGGTAAGCTCTACCTGGTAGACATACCCCGAGAGCCATTGCCGCATCAACAGATAAGCCAGCGGACAAGCAAGCAAGGCCGCCACTAACGTGATGGCTATAAACTCTTTGGTAAATAAAGCTATTATGTCCACCACACTTGCCCCTAGCACTTTTCTGATGCCTATTTCTTTGGTGCGTTTTTGAATACTCAAGGAAACCAGACCTAAAACGCCTAATAAGACAATCATGAAGGCTAGTAGTGTGGCTAGATACGCTGCTTTTTTCAACTGCAGTTCCGTTCTATAGACTTTGGCTAAGGTATCATCCATAAATGTATACTCGAAAGGGCTAGCTAGCATCAAAGCAGCCCATTTTTTTTGTAGGGTAGTGAGCGTTTGACTTATATTGCCCGGCTTAAGTTTAAAGGTTAGATAGCGGTAGGTATTGGTCACTCCTACATGGATGAAAAGGATCGGCTCAATGGCTTTTTGCATCGACCCAAAATGAAAATCTTTCGTCACTCCAGCTATTACTGCGGGCGGCCCCCCATCGGTAAACCGGATTTGTTTGCCTACTGCTTCAAAGCTATTTTGCCATCCTAAGGCTTTCGCCCCTGTTTCATTGATGACTACTTTGGAGGAATCGGTAAAGGCTCCCGGAGCAGAGTAAAATTCACCGGCTACCATGGCTATATCATAAGTTGACCCATAATATTCATCGCTCATCAAAAGAAGACAGGCAATGGCTGTTGTAGAATCAGCACCTACACGGTAGATAGCTACACTTCCACTATGATTCCCATCCGGCACTTCATACGAGAGGGTTACATGGCTTACTTCCGGAAGGGCGGCAAACTGACTGCGTATATTTTCCATTTTTCTCACCCCTTCGGGTGTCCAGTTGCGGGGCAGTTGTGCCGACAAAATATAGTCTGTGCCATAGCCTAGTGTTTCGCTAAAAAACAAGTTGATCTGTTTAGCGATGATGATGGCACAGATACCCACCACCATCGCTGTTCCAAACTGAAAAGCAACTAAACTTTTACGCAGCAGTATGTTTTCTTTGATGGATGTAACTTTCCCTTTTAGTACTTCTACTGCCTTCAGCGAGGATAAGATAAATGCCGGATAGATACCTGAGAGCACTCCCAGTACCAGGATTAGCAGAATAGGGAAGCCTACAAAGTAAGCCGGGAAGTCGCTCAGTTCTGGTAAAGGTTTACCTAAAATGCTTCCCATTACATCCCTGCTTAGCTCATAGCCTAATATGGCTAATAGCGTGGCTAAGGCCACTAAGAGGCTAGATTCAGTTAAGAATTGCCAGATGATTTGCCTTTTGACTCCCCCTAAGACTTTGCGAATGCCGATCTCTCGCATACGCGCACTAGAGTGGCTTATTGATAGGTTGACGAAGTTGATCAGAGCCATCAACAGAATAAAGCAGCAGATCGCTGATAATGCGAGGAGCATTTTTTTTACAACGCCATTATTAGCCTGTAGGCTATATTCTCCCAGTGATACTAAGTAAGGAGATAGGTTAGTGGCTATTGGAGCGGGTGCGTGCTGGGTTAGCAAGTATTGCATGGGTTGCACTAATTCCTGAGGGCTTACCTCTTTCTGCAGCTCAATATAGCTGATGATAAATGGATTGGACCAATCCATGTTTCTGCCAAAGTAAAGCTGGTTGGACGTAGAGATAAACACCTCATTCTCGAGGCTCTCATTAATGGAAGCCACACTCGTTATCGAGTTTCTCCCTTGCTTAGCCAATACTCCGGTTATAAGAAAATCATGTTTTGTGCCAGAGAAGTTTTGCAGGGAAAGGGTCTGTCCCACAACATCGGTTTTGCTAAAGTATTTATGGGCTAGCCCTGCTGTGATAACCACTTGGAAAGGAGCATCGAGTGCTGTAGAAGCATTTCCGTGCAAGAGATTGAAGCCATACATGGTGAGCAGGGTACTATCACAAATAGCAACTGCTTCCCGGAAGCTCTTCTGGCCTGTAGAAATAATGGTTTTTACTCCGTCCCATCTAAAGTAATTAGCCACTAGGTGTGGATAATTTTCTTTTAAGGCTTTGGCTAAGGGACCAACCGAGGTAAGTTCACGGCCCATGGTCTCATCACGCCACTTACTTTGGATGATGTATTGGTGATTAATCTCTCGTAAGTGTGCATTAACTTGAAATTCACTCCACACATAAGCCCCGATCAAAAAGGAGAAGCAAATCCCTGTGGCAAGGCCTGCAATATTGAGCAAGGCGTAAAAGCGGCTTTTTATAAGATTGCGCCAGGCAATAAGGAAGTAATTTTTGAGCATAGCCGTAGAAAGTTTAATGATGGACGATAAGATGGACTGACTAAAACTCAAAAGTGAGTAGTGATCCCTCTTTACTCAAATCACTGCTCTCTAAGAACGTTTACCCAAGCAATGCCACAAGTTAATAAACTTATAATCAAAAATATATAAGAATATTATTATGCATACTGTTCGGTTTTGATACGATCGATGTCTGCAAACGGACAAGTATGATAAGAAACTAAACTAAAAAAAATTTCAAGAGCCTCTTTTTCATAAGACTACTATACTTTTACCTTTAGAAAAAATAATGGAGTTATCCGGCAATAGGTTGAAAAAAATGATCAAAATTTTTAGTGCCTCTTTTACCCGATAATGAAGTTTCAGGAAAGGGGAAGTTAATTTAACTGACATTGGCAGTAGTATAACCCTTACTTTTCTAATAGTACTTCATCTGATTAATTTGTACAAGAGCCCTACATTTCATCCTGTGTAAGAACCGTTTGTATAGTTTGTAATACATAGTACCTTGTATTGGTTTATATTTGTTGCAAGAATTAACTACATACTTCATATTAAGGAAGCTATATGAACCACATATAATTGAAGCCTATAACAGCTCCAGCGCTATATGATGGATCATCTTATAGGGCCTGGCAGCACCTGAGCATGTTGCCGTTACGCTCACTTCCAGTGCTAGATTAGGGCATACCAAACCTTGTACAGACATATCCGGGATACAGCGCTCTTGTTGGAATGCAAAATAGAGGATATGATGATCACGGACGTCTTGTTTTTTGAAAAAATTATTCAAATGAAAAAAGATCCATTATTTACCCTGTTATTGGTGCTTTTATTACCTCTTATCCAAGCCTGCGAGAGTAAGCATGAAAAAGCTCCAGTTGTACCCCCAAAAAGTAACTATGTTTTTTCCTCTATAAAGGAAATTCCGGCATTACCGGTCACAGATCAGAACAGCTCAGGTACCTGCTGGAGTTTTTCCACGACTTCTTTCCTGGAGTCGGAGATCATGCGTTTGAAGGGAGAAAAAATCGACCTGTCAGAAATGTATTTTGTAAGATGTGCTTATTTGTTGAAGGCTCAAAATTATATCCTTCGGCAAGGTACTGCCCGTTTTAGTGAAGGTGGACTTAATCACGATCCCATGATGAGTTCGACTCAATTTGGGTTGCTACCCCAATCGGTATACACCGGACTACTCAAGGGAGAAACCCAGCACAACCATTTTAACCTATTCCAAGCCCTGGAAAGCAGGGTAAAACCCTATGCCAATCCGGCTAGTAAGCTAGGGGCAGAATGGAGAAAGGAGGTCCCTTCCATCCTGGATGGTTTTTTAGGAAAAGTGCCGGATCAATTTCAATACAAAGGAAAGTGGTATACACCCATGAGCTTTCTTGACTATACGCAGTTAAATCCGGATCATTACCTAACCATCACTTCCTTTACCCACGTGCCTTTCTATAAACCCTTTGTACTGAGCATACCTGCCAACTGGGCTTATGAACGGTTTTATAATCTTCCCCTGGATGAATTTATGGAAAACATCGATCACGCGATCGAGGAAGGCTTTTCACTGGCCCTTGACCTGGATGGGACAGAGCCAACCTTTACTGCCGAAATAGGAGTATTGCCCCAAAAGCAGGAAGACAAAACGCTTATTCTTACTCAAATCCGGCCGGAGAAGAAAGTTACCCTACAAATGCGTCAAGAAGCCTTTGAGAATTTCCAAACCACAGACGACCACCTGGTTCATATTATAGGCAAGGTGCAGGATCAGCATGGTAATCTGTATTATAAAGCAAAAAATTCCTGGGGTCCTAAAGCAGGAAGACAGGGATACATGTATCTGAGTGTTGCGTATCTAAAAATGAAAGGCATTTCGGTGCTTCTCCACAAAGAGGGACTTATAGAAACAACAAGGCAAAAACTTTATAGGAGTCCGGTTCAGGCCACATCAATCCAACAGGAATAAAGTCTATGGTGAAAGTTAGTTAAATTAATTACCCCTTTTCTTTTACTTAGAATTTAGCTGAAATGCTTTGGAGAATGCTCAAATATGAATAGCTCAATCTAGAAGATATCAGACAAAAGATGAGTTGTTGTATGCCGTTGATTGGGCTTTTGCTGCTGTAGGTGATGGGCTATACATCCACTTTTCTCCTCCTACTTATACTTTAAACTAATTGTGTTCCACTACTGAGTATTTATTTTTTCCTACCTAAACTACAGAAAAAGGACTAATATTAGGCTATTTGTAAACAATGGTAATAGCAACAAAGAACATGGTGAAAAACTGAATGCACCACCTCTCCTTGTTTATATATTTAAAATCTTAAAGACCATTAGCATAGGTAAGACGTTTTCCTTATCTTTTATCGGTAATCTTCTATTCTCTCATTACAAGCTAATGTTATGAGAAAGCTTTGTTTAATTTTTGTTTTTTTCTGCATAAGTATCCTGTTTTGTTTTTACTCTATTGCACAGGATATAGAGTTTGATCTGGTTACGCCCCCAAAAAATGAGCCTTGGGGCCGTGTAAGCGGGATGGTTCAAGACCCCCAAGGTTTTTTATGGATGGCAACAAATGGAGGAGGTTTATACAGATATGACGGGCATAATTATATCTCCTACCATCGTGATCCCACAAACCCAAACTCACTTGCCTTCGAATGGATAGAGTGTCTATATGGTAGTAGCCAGGACAACTTTCTATTGATTGGTACCCCTGCTTACGGGCTTGACCATTATGATCTTGTCACCGGCAATTTTACCCACTACCGCTACAATCCTAATGATACGACCACCCTTGGCAATGACACGATAACCTCCATTATTAAAGACCGGCAGGGTATGTTTTGGATTGGTACCCATAATGGGCTAAATCAATGGAATCCTCAAACCGGAAAATTTCGAAGATTCAACAATAATCCCACTGACTCGTCCTCTCTCAGTGATAGCCAGGTCCGTGTTTTATACCTGGATCGTGAAGGAACTGTATGGGTAGGCACAAAAAGTGTATGGCCAGATGACGGAGGAACAAAAGTAGGAGGACTGAACCGGTATGATCCTAAAACGGGGAAATTTATAAGATACATGCATAAGCCAAGCGATCCTCAAAGTCTTGCCGATAACCAAATAACCGCACTTTTTGAAGATAGCAGAGGCACTTTCTGGGTAGGTACAGCCGGGGATGGACTGCATACGATGGATAGGGAAAAGGGCACATTTACACGGCATTTGTATGATCCTAAACATCCCCAAAAATTAAGCAGGCCTCCTGTTTATAATAAATTTTCTCATATAGTTGCCCCCTTCATCGTCTTTATCAGCGAAGATAGCCGGGGAAAAATCTGGATCGGAACATTTGATAATGGAATTAATGTGTATGATCCGATAACCCGCCAAACAATTTATTATGGCTCCTCTGCCCAGGATAGTAGGAAAAAGTTAACAGAAAGTGCCTTCTCTACCGCGTTTACAACCACTGACGGTACTCTATGGGTGGCCTCATGGGGTGATTTTTTCGCCCCACGTGGTAATTTATACAAAATAAATCCCGGCAAAGACGCTTTATCCTATACTCATATGGGCACACGTGTCTATAATTTTTACCAAGACCGAAATGGTGTAGTATGGATCGCTACCGCTCAGGGACTATATAAAAAAAGCAGCGATGGCACCATGCAACAGTTTCTTATTGATACAAAAGCATCTTCTTTAAATAATGTTATGGTAGATATCAAAGAAGACAAAGCGCATAATTTATGGATCGCCACACGCTACAACGGATTGTACCGGTTTAACCCCACCACCCAAACATTTAGCGGCTATCATCACCAGGCCGGAAACGAGGAAACCTTAAGTTCTGATTCCCTTTACACCCTTGCCCTTGCTCCCGACAATAAACTTTGGATCGGTACATGGAATGGATTAAACGCGTTGGATATAACATCAGGTACGTTCAAACATTATGTACCTGATCCAAGCTTTGCTGTTATTCTGGGGGGAGCACTGGTGTTTGACATTCTCATAGATAGAAATCAGGATATCTGGACATGTGCGGGTTGGGGTGTCAACCGGCTGGATAAGAAAACCGGGCACTTTAAAAAATATCTTTTAGTGGAATTCAGTGATGCCTTGAACATAACGGAAGATAGTGGTGGCGACTTGTGGGTTGGGGATGGTGCTGGACTTTTCAGCTACAACAAAGAAGCGGATGTTTTTACGCCCTTTTATGATTCCACAGGCGTCATCAACAGGGTAACTACCGTGTTCAATATCACAGAGGATCATCAGAAAAACTTATGGTTAAAGACGCCCAAAAAAATTATCAAATTGAATGTGCAAAAGAAAGAAGCGAGTGTTTACGAAACGAGGAGCCATGAGTATGACTACGTTTTATTTAGTAGTTATATTACAGGTACAGGCGAAATCTTATCAGGTGATACGACTGGTTACATTTCTTTTTATCCCGATAGCCTATTAAAAGGTGTCAGGCCGCCTGCTATAGCCCTTACCGGATTCTCACTATCCGATCAACCGGTAAATTTTGGTAAGAGTTCTTTACTTCCGGAGCCTATTTATCAACTCAAAGAACTTAGACTAAAACACTTTCAAAACACTTTTTCTATAGCCTTCACCAGTATTGATTTCACCAGTAATGGCGAAGACCGGCATATGGTATACATGCTGGAAAATTATGATTCCAAATGGCGGAAGGCAGATGCAGCGGGAACAGCGGGTTACTATAACGTTCCTGCGGGCAAATATGTTTTCAGGGTAAAAGTCATGAACCTATATGGTCAATGGGCACAAAAGGAAATTAGTGTGGTCATTTCCCCTCCCTTTTGGCGTACCCCTTGGGCCTATGGACTCTATGGGCTGGTGGTACTGGGTCTAGCTGTAATGGGGCGAGAAATCATTGTAAGAAGTGAACGGGTAAAAGCTGCCCATCGCTTACGCCTGCTTCAAGCCGAACAACTCCACCAAATCGACCAGCTCAAGTCGCGCTTCTTTACCAATATTTCCCACGAGTTCCGTACTCCACTCACCCTAATCTTTGCCCCACTTGAAAAACTCCTTAACCAACAGCTGGATAGTACGCAGATAAAGAAAAATCTCCGGCTTATCGACCGGCATGCCAGGCAACTGCTCCATCTGATCAATCAATTAATGGATTTTTCAAAACTGGAATCGGGTTCCCTCAAACTCTCCCTTACCCATGGGGATATTAACCGTCAAAGTAAGGTGCTCACGTTTTCTTTTACCTCACTTGCCCAAAGCAAAGGTATCAACCTTGCTTTTAGTTCAGCCTATCAATCCATTCTTGGCTACTTTGACTCAAATGTGCTGGAGAAAGTAATGCATAACCTGCTTTCTAATGCCTTTAAATTTACTCCACCTGGGGGAAGTGTAAGGGTAGAAGTCACCCTATCAAAAGCTCTGGATGAAGCAATCAAAGATACAGCTTCACATTGGAGTCAAACGATTGGCATTCATGTGAAAGATACCGGCAGTGGCATCCCTGCTGAAGAGCAGTCCCGGATTTTTGAGCGCTTTTATCAGGTGGATGGCTCTCAAATCCGGGAAGGAGAAGGCACAGGCATAGGACTTGCTTTAGCAAAGGAACTTGCCGAACTACATGGAGGCAGAATCGAGCTCACAAGTGAAGTAGGAAAGGGTAGTGAATTTATCCTCTATTTGCCTCTTACGGACTGCATAGCCCAGCTCAACCTATCTGCAGACAGGCAAGAAATGATGCCGGATCGCCTCATGATGGTTAAACAAGAAAATGAGGAAAGCACTTCTCCCCTACAAACTCCTACAGAAGAAAATGAAATTAGTGAAGGCTTTCCATTACTCTTAATAGTAGAAGATAACCGGGAAGTCAGGGAGTTTATCCGCGATAATTTTATAGATCATTTCCGCGTATTAGAAGCCTCTAATGGATTGGAAGGCTTAGAATTAGGCAAACAACACATTCCGGATCTAATTATTTCTGACCGCATGATGCCTAAAATGGATGGAATGGAACTCTGCCGTCAGTTCAAGACCCATGCTCTTACCAGTCATGTTCCTATCATTATGCTTACTGCCAAAGCTACTCAGGAGAGTAAAATTGAGGGTTTAGAGATCGGTGCTGATGATTATGTGGCCAAACCTTTTAGCCTGCAGGAGCTCAAAGCACGGGTGAAAAATCTGATTGACCAAAGAAAAAAGCTACGGGAACGGTTTACAAAAGAAGTCAAACTGCAGCCCAAAGATATAGCCATAACTTCCACTGATGAGCTGTTTATAAATAAAGCCATTGCAATTATTGAAAGACATATGTCTGATGAGGATTTTACGGTAGAAATTATGGTAGAAGAGATGGCCATGAGCCGGGTGCAACTACACCGAAAGCTGAAAGCGCTTACTGATGAGTCCACCAGTGAGTTCATCCGCACCATTCGCCTTAAGCGGGCAGCTTCTCTGCTGGAGCAAGGCTATGGCAGCGTATCAGAAGTGATGTATGCGGTGGGCTTCAACAGCGTATCTTACTTTGCCAGCAACTTCAAGCAGCGCTATGGCGTAAATCCCAGCCAGTACCCACCTAGATAGTCTCCAAACCAGTCTTTTTAGCCTTTTCTTATCTCTATTTTCTGCTCCCTTTCACTCCAAACTTGGGTGCATAAGACAATGATGCTCTATTAATCCACCCATTGTTGCATTCTGTAGAAAATCTTTAAACTTTTTTCAATAATGCCGAGATAGAAACATCTGTGATGCATTTTGAAACATTTGTGACTATAGTTTTATAGGGGAGCGCTTACCTTTCCACCCCAAACATTGACACATAAATTCATATTTCCACTTTAAACTCTTAATCAAATGAAAACCACTTATTTATTATGTATCCTGACGATGTTGTTGATAACCTCTTGTCAAAAATCAGAGGTTGCCCCAGAACAATCTTCCTTATCTACTTTAGCTAAGGCAGCCAGACGCGGGAATGATGAAATACAAACTTTAATCCGTGCCTGGAATGAATGGGTTTTTACAAGACCTTTCTCTGTAGCTCCCTTCAATGATCCAACTGGTGAGTTTCAGTACCTGGATCAGCCTTATAGCAGTGGCATTTTTATGCTCGGACCGGGGGCTTCCCCAGATCCCATCTATAGAACAGTTACCATCAGTTTAAGCCAGTATCAATATGTGTTTACCCCATTGGTAGGAAGAACCGCTTATGCTGGTCCCTGTGATCCGACATCTGGGCCAAAGGGAGGTCAGACTTTCGAGGCCTATTTTCAAATTGCGTTGAAAGAATCTCTCAATGGTCCTTCCGGGCTAATTTTAAGTTGGGATGGTGTTTCCCTGTTATCAAAGAATCCAAATGAATTGAGAGCTAATTCAGGGGTATGGAGTTTTACTGTTCATCCTGATTACAGTGGGTGTGAAACTCCTTCAACTACGGTTTATGCAGATGGCTACTGGGCTAAAATGCCACTCACGCTTGGTACTCATACATTAATCGTGGGTGGGGCAATAGATGCGAAAAAGGAAAAATTTACTTTTTCAAGTATTGTTACTTACACTATTCATGTAATAGAGTAAACCAAAAGAAATCTTACTAACCTAGATGCACAAAACCAATAGTAGCTGATAAGCACATTTGATCAGCTACTATTGGAAAATAGCCTTCTGAAGGGCTTTACTTTAGGCTTTCCTAACAATATGCTTTGCAAACCTAATGAACATACCAGATCAGCCTTGTGAGTAGATATCCCTTCTCTTCGGAGAGGGTCAAGACGAAAACTTATTGTACAATTTGTTCTTAAACAGGCAAAGAACAAAAGGAAAAGACATTTTATAGAAGTGAGGTGGGTTGATTTAGCGAGACAAAATGCTTACTAATTGGTATCCGTTCGGTGAAGTAGCAGGCTATATCTGTAATTGAGGTGATGAATTAATTTTTTTCCAAAAGGAAGGCAGTAGTTCTTTAAGTTGGTTGATAGGCTGGTTAGGCAATCTTTGCAAGACATCTTGTAAATAGTCATGGGCATTAATGCCTTGCAGTTTACAACTGCCAAGCAGGCTGTAGACAATAGCCGCCCGTTGTGCTCCGGCATGAGAACCAGCAAAGAGATAATTTTTGCGTCCAAGAGCCACAGGCCGAATAGCGTTCTCCACCGGATTGTTATCTATTTCTAGTCTACCATCTTCTAAATACAAATAGATCTTATTGTAGCGGGCTACAAGGTAGTAGATCGCTTTGCCAATGGCACTTTTGGGAAGTACTTTACTGTGCTCTGCTACTAACCATTCTCCAAGCAGATCCATTACCGGACGAGCTTTTTGCTGGCGCAATAAATAACGATCTGCTGTAGAGAGGTTTTTCTCCCGGGCTTCTCTTTCTACCGCATATAGCTGCTGAATCCAGAGCAGTACTTTTTCTGCCCTTGCTTTGTCGTTATCCAAAGCATGCTCAAAATATCTGCGGGCATGGGCCATACAACCCACTAATACGATATCTTCTCTTGTTTCGAACTGATCATAAGCGACATAGCCATCTGTTTGCAGATAGCCTTTGTAGTTTTTTAGCAGTTTAGCCGGTCCATCTTTGCCTCTGCCGGGTTGGTACTCAAACAGCACCAGTCTCTCTTCGGGTGAGTAATACACCCAATGGTAGCCTTGGTGGGTATCTCCCTTCTTTTGCTTATCTAAGACAGCGATAGGTGTCTCATCTGCTTGCAGATAAGTAGAAGCAAGGATGTGTAAGCGCAAGGCTTGATAGAGTGGTTCTAGTAAGGCGCAAGCCCCTTCAAACCAGCCATCCAAACTGGAGGCAGGAATTTTCATGCCCAACTGCTCATAGCGCTGTGCCTGCCGGTAGAAAGGCAGATGAGAGACAAACTTATCTGCAATAATTTGGGAGAGCAAACCTGCCCCGGGCATACCTTTTTCTATCGGGCGTGCAGGTAAAACAGCTATATGAAAAGTCTCCTCCTTGCTCACATAACGGGGGCGGATGTAGCGGCGGACAAACAGGGAAGCCGGTTTTAAATCTAACTCCTCGGTGATTTCTTCACCGATTTTGCGCATACCTGATACATCTTCTTTGGGTTGTAAGATCACATCAATGCGTGGCAGATGTGTAGGAAAACCGCCACGAATGGCTTTTTTAGCTATTTGTTTGACTGCCCGCTCATAACTGATGGTCTGCTTGACCACTACAGCAGGTTCACTGCTTGAGGAAATTAACTCTAGACTCAGTTGTGCAGTATTAACTTGTGGCACAAAACGTTCCCTTTTACTACCAAAGATAAGCCGTTTGAGTTCTTTGATTTCCTCTCGCAATTGCTCATTCTCCTCTAATAAGGCTTGTTGCTGGACAGTAGATAACAGGGGCGTAGCAGACATATCAATCCTACTTGATCTCTACAAGATAAATCTTGCTGCTGTAGCTGTCAAGCAGGTGTAGCTGTTTTTTCTACAGGACCCCATAGCGTTTATGCCTTTGTTTGACCTCCACCTCCACCCCTTCAATCAATAAACACAATTCGCTGTAAGATAAACTATACTGCCCACTTTTGGGCAGGTGAAAAGTGCCTGCTTCCAAACGCTTATAGTATAATACAAAGCCTGCTTTCTCCCACACTAGTAGTTTAATCTTATCTCTGCTTTTACCTATGAAAATATACACATCCCCTGACAAGACATCTTTACCCATATCTGTAGAAACAATTCCACTTAAGGCATCAAAACTTTTACGCATATCCACTGCCTGCCCATAGAGAAAGAATCTTTGCGAGGCTGTTAACGCGAACATGAAGTGAGTAACTCGTGTAGGTAACTGACCGGAATCAGGGAGGAGAAACGGATGATTGTTCCAGAGGGTAAAGCCACTTCCATAGGGCTTATAGTAGCTTGAGAGGTGGGTAATTGAATAAATCCTGTGCTTGCAGCAGGTGTGGGTTGAGTTGATCCATGCACCTTCCGGTACCTACTCACCCAATAGGGCATAATATGTAGCGCAAATCCATGTCTTTGGCCAAACTCTTTTTGGCTGATGCCGCTTGCTAGCCACTCTGCTACCAGCGGAAACATTTCCTTTTGGGTTCTGATTTGTGTCATTGTTTTTTCTCCTAAAGTTAGGAAAGCTGCTCATCACAAATCAAGGCTGTTTTACCGGGTGCATACACTAATTGAATGATAAAATGCTTAAATGACAATCTTTTTCTTCGATCCTTAAGGTTCCTCTCCTAGTATAAGTTGACAGAAAAGTGCCTATGAGATTATCTTTAATAAGGGTAAGAAGGGAAACTTGAAACGAAGTTGATTTCTCAGCCCATGTTATCAAGTTAACATAAAGGGGTGTGTCTGTTGCACAACTATTTTCCATAATGGATACCTCCCCAACTATGATGTTGATTGTAAAAAATATGCTTGTTTTGATCGTCTTTTATGGCCTTTGCAACTCAAAGATTGAACAGTCTATCAATAGTTTTGAGTTGTGCAACAGCCAGGGATGTATTATATTACTTGTTCACTGGTATGATAGCAGTTAATAATTTTCAGATAAGTTCTTTTCTTCTTATAGGAAAGTATGGTATAAGAAGTGTCAACCTCTATTAGCAGATGACCCTTTAGGGAATACTAAGTTTTGGCATATAATCTCTCAATCTAACTCATAGGTGCATCACTAAGTTTCTGGCAACAACTGTCTAATAACTAATCGCTTGCTAGTTCTAATAAGGCTCCGTCCGGATCATGAAGAAGCACAACACGATGTCCATTTGGAAGGGTAACCAATTTATATCTAATGTGATTCTCTTTCATTCTCTTTATGAAAGGATCGATGCTTTCTACATTTATAGTCAAATATCTTGAACCAATTTTCTCAAATCCATAATACTCTTTTCCACTCGCTACTGTTTCTTTTGGAATGTTACCTTCTGTTTTGTTTAGTTTATATTTTAAAATGTAACCATCGCAATCCAGCTTTAAGTCAATAATATCAAAAGCCTTTCCACTATTTACATCATATTTTGTAGACATTTCCCTGGATGAGCGCCAGGTACCGGTTTGCTCCATTCCCAAAATATGGGTGTAAAATTCTAACGATTTTTCCAGATCTGTTACAACTACGCCTATATCCACTGTATGAACCATACTTTTACTTCTTTTAAACCCGAAAATTATGGTTAATAAAGAAACAATAAGAATCCCGGTAAGTAATACATTTTTCATTCTGCTATGTTTGTTGTTTTTGAAGGTGAGTATTTAGACCACCATTTTTCATCATCTGTTCTGAAAGCAATATGGGAGACATGTGCCGTTACAGCTTTCCATTCCCCATCCACTTTCTGCATGCCATAGGTAAAGCATCCTGAACTTCTGACGGTATCCCCATTTTCTACTAAATGTGCATGGTCAAACTCAACCAAATAGGAAGCAGCGTTTGCTGAATGAACATGAATTTTATGGTTCTGCAAATCCCATTTTACCATTTTTTTCCAACCACCTTCTCCCAAGATATTCTTCCAGATGCCATCCATAGTTAAGTAATCTCCCCAATAATAGCCATCTCCAAAAACGATGAGGTCCTTTGCATAGAAGGCCATGACTGATTGGTAGTCCATGTTTTCCAAATCAGCAGCATGCTTCTCAGACCGCTTGATGATATCGCTTTTTATTTGTTCGATTTCCTTACTTGATACTTGTTCTGATGGCTGATGGCAACCAACAAGTATTAGAAAAACAATTAAAATGTTAAAATACCTCATAGTTTGATTGTTTTTTTTGAAATCAAGGTACTACCACCAATCATTCATCCACATAAACCTTTGCTTTAGGCTTAGGAATAGCATTACCATCGCATGGTTCATTACAAAACACGCTTAGCAGCCGTTTTATTTTGCAGTAGCAAACATGGTATATTCTTCGTTTTGATACTTTTCCTGAACGAAATATTTACCAAAGAAATCCTTCCAGGTAGAGTTGTGTTCTGCTATAACTTTTTGGATGTCTTCACTCCATGCGCCATCAGGTGGAAAATAATGGTCTCTTGTTTTTGGTGAATCAAAGAAATAGATCAATACAAAATCTCCTTTTTCTTTGGCCGTGTTATCCGACTTTCCCCATTTGCCAGAGGCGGTTGGTTCACCAAGTTGAGCATTCCACCCTGAATGATATCGATATAAAGGAAGATATTCATTTTCCATCCATTTTCTAGCCTGTTCTTTTGTGATTCCTTTCTGAAGGGTTAAAAACCGGGGTGCTATTATCCATTCTTTCTTGGGTGTATCTTTTTTAATGCTATTCCCACTAAAACCAAAGATGGCACCCACCATAAGAGTGGCAATTATGCCAAAAATAAGATTTTTCATACTACTAGTTTTAAAAGGTGATTGGATGACTATTAACTCAATAATAGATGCATAGGAGAGGCTTGTAATTAAACAGGAAGGAAACTGACTGATAGATCAAAAAAGTCTATTGCTTACTGCTAAGATAATTTTCAACCATTTTTCAAATGGTGACATAGAGTAATCCCATCTTATTGCCTAAGCTGTTTTAAGCAATATTTAAGTATAGCTATCAGAAAAATGGTAAAGATCACCCAAATTGACTATTGGTTTAGTCAAAAGAAGAAACTTTATCAGGAGAATTCAGCCATCTTTTTAGCCACATGCTCCAACACTTCCTTGAGTTGTTTCTCAGGACTAAAATCAATTAATTTCGTATCCTTTTTAACCACAGCCGTATGTCCTGGCTGCATGTAAAAAACATCGCCGGTCATTAAGGTCTCTTCTGTCCCATCATCATATTTCATCACTATCTCCCCCTCCAAGACATATCCCCAATGTGGGCATTGGCAACTATTATTCTTTAATCCTTGCAGTAGGGGACCAAGGTCTGTGCCTGCCGGCATTTGATTAAAGGCAACTGTCATCCCTCCATAACCGGGCAGGTTTCTCATGATGGTTCCCGGCGCTTGCATTGCTACCGGAATGGCTTCTTTGTTGAGTTTCATAAGGGTCTGTTTTAAGCGTGATAGAAAAAATTAACTATAGTTCAAAAAATTATCTATCCATGTTTGCTGGTGGGCATTAGGCAGAACTATGTATTGGATCTGCTTTTAGAATATAGCTGATATAGTTGAACCTTATTACTTTCAATATCGCAAAAGCATTTATTATACACAATACCTAAAAATAGGTATTGTGTATAATAAATTACTATAAGAAAATACTTTTTAACCGTGACCATAGAGTCAAGTGTGTAGGAGTTCAGCGAAGGCGATGCAAAGAAGGTTTTATACAAGGGTCTTCTCCTAATATAGGTTGACAAAAATTCATTTTAGGTGGATGATTATTTGTCGAATAGAAGTTGATGAAGTTCAACTAAAAGGGAAGTTAAATTAATTCCCCCTTTTGAGAAACTGAACAAATGGGCGAGAGGGAAAATTAATTTATATGATCATCTTTCCCTTTTGCCCAATTTTACTTTTGATGGGAATAAGATGGGGGAAGTTAATTTAACTTAAACTATGGCATCTCGAAGCTTTACCTTAGCATTAGCCAACGGTATTCAGTTGCAGTTGGCACATTGCCCATAACTTAGGACGAAAAATACAAGACTACTATGAGAAAATTTCTAACAGTTTTATTTGTGATACTATCAACCCTCACATTTGCAACATCCAAAATCAACAACAACGCTTATAAATCCGATACGATCTATTCCTACGACGAGGTGGACACTAAGCCGACAGTGGAGAAAGGAATGGAGTCATTATATAAAAAATGGAATTCTGTAGTGAAGTACCCTGCAAAAGCAAGAATAAACAATATTGAAGGAAAACTTTTTGTTTCTTTTATTGTAGACGAGATGGGCAATATCACCGATTACAAGGTTGAAGAAGGGCTCGGATATGGCTGTGACGAGGCTGCAATCAAGGCTTTGATAAAGACTAAGCTACAATGGACGCCAGGAATAAAAGATGGAAAGCCTGTCAAAGTCCGACTGGTTTTACCATTTGCATTTAAGCTTACTTAAAAGCTGAGGTACACCACACAAACTATACCCCATAACAGTCTTATTGTTAGTTTTAAAAGGAAAACAGCAGTGGCTGTCCTCATCCTAAAATATCAGACATATGAGCAGCAAAGGGGTAGTTACAAATTCTACCCCTTTTATATATACTTTAAACTTGTCTTATTTATTAGCAGCCGGTCATCTTATTGGGATTGAACGTTTAGACTTATATTTCGCTTTTAGTAGATATTATTATGACGTTTTTTTTTGAACAGCCAGCTGCCTATCTAGACAAAAAATTAATTGATACCCTCCGTGCATTTGCTCAGGAAACTGAAAGTCTTATGCATTTGCATCCAAAACAGCTTGCCCTCATTTACCAACAGCAATGGTTGTACATGCTGGTTCCCAAAGTATACGGAGGAAAGGAAATTTCCCTTCCGGAAGTTTTACAAACCCTTGAAGCCTTAAGCTATGCTGATGGCAGCGTTGGCTGGGTGGTTACACTATGTAGTGGGGCCGGATGGTTTGGGGGCTTTTTAGATCCTGGCCCATGAAGTTTTTAATAGTCCACAGAGTTGCATAGCCGGCAGTGGAACCCCAAGCGGTACAGCTAACTTAATTAAGCATGGCTATAAAATTACTGGGTATTGGAACTATGCCTCAGGTGCCCTGCATGCCACAGCTTTTACTCTTAACTGCCAGGTGCACGAACAGGGACAGCCACTCTATAATCCCGATGGCACACCATTGATTCAAGCATTTTTACTTAAAAAGGAAGAAGTAATCCTGCATACAACCTGGCAAGCCATGGGTATGAAGGCAACTGGTAGTCATTCATTTGAGGCAAGATCAATTCCTGTGTCTCAAAACCGCTACTTTTCTATCAGCACTGAGGAAGCAACCATTACTAATTCCCTCTACCAGTATCCCTTTTTACAACTTGCCCAAACTACTTTAGTTGTTACCATTTCTGGTATGGCTGTACGTTTTTTAGATCTGTTTACAAGTCTGCAGGAACAGAAAATAAAAAGCAATACAGGCAAAGCAGATTCAATACTCGAAGTAATCAACACCACAAAAGCTCAATTGCAGACAAGCCGGAAAGGGTTTTATGATACAGTATGGTTATCCTGGAAAGCGCTGCAAGGAGAAGGGGTTAGTACAGACCTAGCTTTAAAGGCAATCAGTGATAGCAGCCTGAGTTTAGTTCAACTCTGCCGTTGCAGTATAAATCTACTCTTTCCTTATGGCGGATTGGAAGTAGTCAAGGCAGAGAGCGAAATAAACCGGGTGTGGAGAAATTTTCATACAGCCAGCCAACATGTTTTATTAAAGCCGGAAGCGCAACAAGCAATTTTATGATAGGGAAACAGAGGAGGAATTTTGCAAGTCTCTTTAATAATATATATTCTGTAGTATGGGAGCCACGGAATCTTCTTGGTTTTAAAGTAAGTTCTAAAATTCCAATGTAATTACAATAATTACCCCTTTGTTAAAACTTCATATTAAGACAAGAGGGGAAGTAATAGAAACTATTATCTTGCCCTTTTGTCCATTTTAGCTTCAAATGTTATTTCCTATTGAACCTTGCACTTTGATAGGTGAAAGCCGGTTTCTACTTATTGTATAGGCTAAAGCAAAGTTACTACCTGATTTGTGTTGACAGTGTTGTAACAAGCTAATTTAGGGATAGCGTTGTTTGGATTCTGAGTTTACTTGATTGGGTTACTTGGAAAAGCTTAGCGAAAAAGCAATGGTGCAAATTCATTCAGATATTGCCGCCAATTGATCCAGGTATGTCCTCCTTCTGTTTCCTTATACTGATACTTGATTTGATGTTTGTCTAGCAAGGCTAGCGTTTTTTTATTGGCCTCCATGACAAAATCATCCTTCCCAATTTCAACCCAGAAGAGTTTTTTACTTTTGTTAAAGTTGGGGTCTTGTAATACCTTGGCATATTTGGTCTCCGCCTCATCAATACTTGGTCCAAAAAAACCAGAGCTAAATACGCCTACATAATTAAACAGGTCCCCATGACTTAGGGTGACATCCAACGTTTGAAAGCCACCCATCGAGAGTCCAGCAATCGCTTGATTTTCACGGCCAGTAAGTATCCGGTAGTTTTTCTCCACATAAGGCATCACTTCTTTGAGAAGCTCATCAGCAAACATAGTCCGCATCTGTGTCATCGCCTGAGGGTTCATCGCTCCGGGTGTGCTACGAATGGGCATACTTCCATTAGGCATCACTACGATCATGGGTTTTGCCTTTCCTGCTGCCAGTAGGTTATCTAGGATGAAATTAGCACGGCCTACCGTGCTCCATCCTGAATCGTCGTCACCTCCGCCATGTAACAGATAAAACACCGGGTATTTGGTGTTACTTTTCTCATACCCTGGGGGTGTATACACATGCATTCGCCGGGGCATATCAAGGGAGGTAGACTGATACCAAACCTGGCGCACCTCTCCATGTGGAACAGATTTATTATCCTGGAAAGCTGTTTCTTGCCCGGATACAGCCATCATATTTTCCAGGCTGTTGATCCCCTGCTTAATTACCGGATTTTTCGGGTCCATGGTGCGAACCCCATCCACTGTAAGGGTGTAGGTGTAATAATCAGGCTTGAGAGGGCCAATGGTTACAGACCAGACTCCGATCTCTCCTTTTTCTAATTTCATACTAGGGGATCCACCAGGAAAATCACCACTTACTGTAACCTCACTCGCTTTAGGCGCATAAATACTGATTTTTACCCGATGGTCAGACAAGACTTGTGGCGATTTCAAGGTATCGTTAGGTGTGGGTTGCCGCTGTGGCATTTGACTATAAGCACTCGGAGAGAAAACTGAAGCTAGTATAAACAAGCAAGCAGCTAGGAAGAATGGGAACCATTTTTTCTGTCTCATTGAAAGTTAAGATTTAAGGTGAATTAGTTAATAAGTTTCTTACTATGCCATAGATTAAGTGCGAAGACAGAACTTACAAACCAGTGCTAAGTAAAGATATCATAAAAGAGCAAATTATCTCTCATATGAGTTAAGGTTAAAGAGGGTCAAATATAAAGTAGGTGATTGTCTGATTGTAAAATCTATTTTTGAGATTCTGTACTTCGCTTGTGAATAGAAAGATTAAATGTAAATTGGTTCATCGTCACTTTATGTGAAAAGGGTTAGATTTTCACCAGAACTCTTTTGCGCAACAGATTAAATCCGGCTCTGCCATAGGCCTGCCTTTTGATTAGTTTGAGCCTGTTAACCTGCCCCTCTACCGGGCCATTACTGTGGCTGTATTGCAAAGCAGCTTTTACTGCTTCATAATCCGTTGTAAGTCCTTTTGCAAAACTTGCGATTCCGGCAACTTGGCAATTACTTGCTTTTTGCAGCCAATCATCCAGGAGTTGAGATTGCTTATTACGCACCATTATCACAAATTCTAACACAAGTGGATGTATAGCGGCAGCCTTTGGGCAATGGTCAAGAATCACCCTTAGTTCTTTTTGTTGCTTCTCTGACAGATCATCGGCTAAACGGGAAAGTAGCATGGCAGTTTTTCTGGATGCAATAGGTACAACTATGGGTTTGGGGGTTATTGAAGCTTGTTTGGGATATTGGTTCAAAAATTTGCACAAGTTCCCGTAGCATCCTTTGTAGCCTTGCTCTTTGAGTAGCAAATACAATTGGTAGCGGTTGCCATTACCCTCTTGCCAGTGCTTAGCAATAAAATCAATGAAAGGAGTAAACTTGGTGCCTCCTTTTCGAGTTGGATAAGCAGGCAGCATTTGGTGTTGCAGATAGCGGCTAACAGTTACACGGCTCAGGGAAAGCAGCCGGCTGATAGCTCTGCCGGAATACCCTTTAGCTGCCAGTTCTTTCACTTTTTCAAACATGATCTCTTTAGCTGAAGGTGGTTTTTCTTCAATAGAGATAGCTTCTTTGGACTCAGGGGCAGGTGTTTCATCAATAGCTTGTTGAGCTAATTCCATACCTGCTTGATAAAGCGCACTTGCCTGCCCATCCAAGAATCTTTTCAAGGCATCAGATAAGTTAACTAAAAGGTGCCAGCGGTCTGCCACTTGTATGGCCTGTGGTGCACCCTTTGTAGATCCTTCCCCATAAGCAGCAGCCCTGTCTCTGGTGATGTACTCAATCTCGGGATGCATTTTTAGCCAATCCGACAAGGTTTCCGGTAGTCGGTCAGGTAGCAGATCAATCACCTGTCCTTGTAGATTATCTACCAAGATGGTACCGTAGTTTTTTCTTTTACAGAAAGCAAAATCATCCACACCTAGCACAGAAGGTGTTTGAGCGGGTTCAACCCTGTAGCCATGCATCAGGCGTAGCATGGTAGAACTGCTTACAGGCATAGCAAATAGAGCAGAAAGTCTGCTACCTGCTTGGGCACTGGTAGCAAAAGCCATAGAAGTTAATCGCTCATTCAAGCGTGCCGTGCGTCTGGCATAGGGTGAAAGAAAGGAGAGCCTTTCTGCAAAAGTTTTACGGCTACAGTCTTCATTGTAGCAGAAGAAGCGTCTGACAATTAGCTGTAACTTTATAGTGAAAGCTGCCCAAGGCAAGTCACCTGCTTTTCTTATGTAGCGGCTATGGACATGGTTTTGTTCTGTTTTACAATCCGGGCAGAGGGCAATAGTAGTTTGAGAACTGAGGGTAATTTCAAGTAGTTGCTCCCGCTTCTCAATTGACTCTATCAGAATTTGGGAAGCTGGTAATAAAAGGGTTGGTATCACTTCCGCAAAACATCCATTAACAATTCTTTAGTGCCATTTCACGGAATGTGACGATGAACCTGTAAATTATGCATCAATGTTTACAGTTACCCCAAAGGGGAAGTTAATTTAACTCTCCCTTTTGAGAGAATCATCCAGTTAACCAAAAGGGAGTTTTGGATAGAAATCAGTGGTTGCCCTCGGAAAGCTGAGAAGGCATTACCATCCCAACCAGCATGGCAAAAGAAGGAGTGATTCCAATATCTTAGGGTTTAAGAATGTTTAGCAGGAAATATTTCGTTGGCTGGCCTTTTGACGATATGATGGTGCTTGACAGGTTCAGCCTCCCTGAGGCAATAGGTTGATCGGGTTGGATCTAGCGGGTTATTGGCAAAGCGGATACTTCAAGCATTTGAGTAGGACTCCCTCCTTCCTTTCTGTACTACTCTCACCATTAGGAACCATTTATGGGCAGCAGCCATGACAGACGGAATTGGTCCGCATATAGCCTCATCCCACTTGAAACCATGTGCTTACCCAGAAAACCATGTACCCCGGTCAATAGCAAAAACCAGGTGCTGGTTCACCTGCAATGGCGCTATAACCACTTTAAGACTATTCGTATCGGAGTGCTTCCGCAGGGTTGCGGTTGGCAGCTTTCCGTAAAACAGAGATGATGGTACCAAACATCAGCAGCAGCAGAATCAGCAGCGCAAACCCGTAGTGCCACCACAGCAGGCTGACACGCTCCGAAAAGGTTTCCAGGTACTCCTTGATCAGGTACTTAGCCAGGGGGATGCCCACCAGTGTTGAAACCACCACCTGAATGAGGGTCGCCTTCAGCAGCAGCTTGGCAATGTGGTGGGGCTTAGCGCCTACTATTTTCCGAATGCCGATCTCTTTGATTTTTTGATCGGCTTTGTTGGTGATCATGCCCAGCAGGCCCAGGCAGGCAATAAAAATGGCAATGACTGTAAAAAGGGCAATCTGATTGCGGGCCAGTTGCTCGCCGACGTACTGCTTTTCCAGATGCTCTTCCAGGAACCGCCATTCAAAGAGGCTATCACCGAAGGAAGCTGTGTAGGTGTTTTTTAGCCCCTCTATGGTGGCTTGATAGGCCTTGGTGTTGATTTTGACCGAGATTTTTTCGGGTGTCATATACGCAACCGGATTGCGCTTGTAGGTCAGGATGCTGCCCCGCCCCTCTTCCCGCACCCCATTCAGCAACGGTCTGAACTCGTAGTCGCGGTAAATCCCAATGACTTCTACGGCCACCTCGCCGGGCAGGAAAATGGTGCTGCCCAATGCCTCCTGTATCCTGCGATACCCCATCCTTTTTACGGCCGTTTCACTGAGCAGTACCGTCTTTTGATCGGCCGGCTGATCGGGCCCGAAATTACGGCCGGCCAGCAGTTGAATATGGTAGAGGGGAATAAAATGCTCGTCTACCCCACCGCTGTTGTCGAGGGGCACCACCATGGCCGTTCGGTTCTTCCGCACGTCCTGCGAGCGGACATCATCCCCCATCACGCTCACACTGAAGGTGACGTCCCCTACGCCCGGTAGGGTGCGGACCTGGTGGAGGAAAGTCCGCAGCTCCCTCTCAAAAGCCGGTGATCTTCGGATGGGACTATCCACCACCACGACGGCTTGTTTGTCAATGCCCAGGTCTTTGTTTAAAATGAAATTGATCTGGGCATAGACGGCTGTAATCCAGATCAGCAGCACAATGGCGCAGGTGTACTGCAGGGTGACCACCCCGTTTACCCAGCGCGGGCTCCGGTAGGTTTTTAGTTTTCGCAGCAGCTGCAGCGGTTTGTACGCCAGGGCAATCCACACCGGATATAAGCCTGTGATGAGCATGCCGCCCAGCAGCACCAGCCCGATGAGGGTTACTGATGAGGCGGGTAGATCTGCCCAACTGATTAGGTAAATGCCAAACCAACGCTCTACACCCGTGTTAGACAGTTGCACTAGCGTGAGGGCCAGCAGAAAGGAAATCCCGTTCAACAAGGCTGCTTCGACCAGGAACTGCAGCGCCAGGTGTTTGGCCGAAGCACCCACCACCTTGCGGGTGCCAATCTCGGAGAGGCGCTTGCGCAGCTGGTGAATCGACAGGCTCACGTAGTTGATCCAGGCCATGCCCAGAATCACGAAAGCGATGACATTGAGCAGGACCAGCGGCTGCCTGGATTTCACTTTGAAGGCATAGTCAAACCGATTGATAAAAGATAGTTGGGTCAAGGGATCCACCAGGTAAGAGGGATGGGCCTGCGCCCCAAACAGTGGTCCGAAGAGTTCTTTGCTGCTGGCTTTTAATTTTGTCTCCAGTGCAGTAAAATTCCCGTCTTTCACCTTTACGTAACTATAGGAGCCCCAGTCCCTGTATAAGTCCCAGTTAAAGACGTCAATGCTTTGGATGCCAGCCGTAGAGAGGAGAATATCCAACTGGAAATGGGTATTTTTTGGCAGATCTTTGAATACGCCGCTCACCCGGAAGGGAAGGGAGTCGTTGAGGTAGATGACTTTATCCATCGGATTGGCACTGGCAAAATACTTTTTGGCCACCGTTTCCGACAGGGCCACCGTAGCGGGCCGGGCCAGAATCTGGTCAGCGCTTCCCAGAGCCAGGGGGAAGGAAAAGAACCGGAAGAAATTTGCCTCGGCATAAGCGACCGTCTTTTCAGAAAAGAACACCTTCTGGTCGTTTTCCTTCCGCAGGCTGATGAGCACCTTGGGATCAGACCCCTGCACCTCTTTTTTAAAAGCTTTCTGGGGTACCAGGCGGGTCAGGTCGATTACTTCGCTGAACCTGTTCTTGATCATCGTTGCCCCGCCCCAGAAGCAGCCAGCTGTAGTCCATTCCGTCCAGTTCTTTCCGTCCACGGTCAGCTGCACCCTGGAGCCTAGCCGGGCAATCTGGTCGTAATCTTTATGAAACTGGTCGGTATGCAACTCCTCCTGGGCATAGGGCCACAGGATGAGAAAGGCGGCAAAGCCGGTAGCTAAGCCCAGGGTGTTGATCAGCGAGAAGCGGGGGTTTCGAACCAGCAAGCGAAAGGCGAGTTTGACGTAATGAAATAGCATATCCGGTAGTGTTAAGGGTTGGAAATGTTCAAGCCAATTTCCTGATGGGTTACCATTTACGTGCCACAATCAAATATGCCCGCTAGCATCCCCTAGAAGAAGATTATCAGGAATTTACCTGGGAATATTGTTTCAAAATGAAACAGCCAATTGCTTCATTTTGAAACAATCTCTGGGCCTCAAGATAAGCAGATCAAAGCTGGCTATGGCATATCGGTGTGGTTTCCCGTTTTGTTTGTCATTTCTTTTCTGATGCTGGAAGAGAGAACGATGCTCGATATACGGCCCGCAGATTTGCAGACAGCTATTGAATCTATACCGATGGCTTCTTCTGTCTGGAATATACCTGTTTTATTAGGTCGAATCAATACACCACCTTATACTGCAATATGGCTTAACAGATTAATAAAAAAGAGTTAATTAAACTCCCCCTTTTGTTTACTTCAGTTTGAATCCTAAATCTGACTACCTACACTAAAAAACATCTTCAATATGATACAGTACATCATTTAGCGTAAAAGAATCACCTTTCTTTTTGTCCTTCATGGCATGGTAAATGGGAGAATCCGTAGAAACACCAAGGTATGGCTTTCCCTCCACTTCAAACAGGGGCAGGCTGGTAGACACAAAAAAGTTCTGTTGGGCAGTTAACACAACTGCCCCATTCTTTACCTGCTCGTGTAAGGTTTGTGCCTCCATTCTCTCTAGTAACTGAAGCTGTGCCTGAGCTGCATCCGCTTGAGGAGCTACCAGATGGATTTCATCCATTACCTCCTCTCGGGTGGATTCAAAGTGGTCAGTGAAGTCATCGTCCTCATTTTGATTGGCACTTTCTACCCTTTCCTGGAAGGACTCTCTTAAATCATCCCGTAAGAGCTGTTGATTGCTCCTGCTTTCTTCCAAAATACGTTTTTTTAGGCCTAGTTTGTCCATGCGCTGCTATTTTTGTTAGTTGGTGGATTCGTAGTTGAGGTATACGTATTTTTTGTCTCATGACCATATACCTATATTGGTAGCTATGGGCCTGTGATTTTAGCCAAGGAGAAACCGGGCATGCAATTTATTTGATGTGATGGACAACTAAACTTCACAAGGGGAGTTTACCCTTGAGTGAGCTAAGATGGATTAATAAAAATATAACATCAAGGTTTTTATGAAAACGAATTTAAAATTAAAAAATAGATGAATACATTCTTGGTAGAACGGTTGACCTTTGCGACGATCCATGAACTACCCTATTCGTGGGAAAATAAGGATTACCTAGCCTTACTTAACCAAATAGGCTATGACAAGCCGGAAGAAATCCCTGACGCTGAATTACAAGCCATGTGTCTGATGTCCTTGACGGATGTAGAACCGGTTGAGGCCGCTCAAGTGATAATAGGGTATTTGTTTGCCGGGCAGCTGAGTGAAGGACAGATTAAAAACTTATCCCACCAAATGCTCACAGAGAAACTATGGGAAGAATACCCGGAACTCTCGCTTCACGAAGGTTTTTTTAAAGCGACTCAACTGTTGTACACGGCCTATAATGGAAAGTTTCCCGGAGCTGAAGCCGTAGCGTTTCAACTTAAGCTTACTGCTGAGGAGAATGCGAGTCTCTTTCTTTTTGAAAGCAATCCGGAGCCACCATTGCTGCGGTTAATAGCCCAGGGAATGCCGGATAGAGCCTTACTTAACCGCCTTTTTAGTGAGAAGTTAGCAGGGAATTCCTTTGAGGAGGCAAAGCACATTATTTGGCGATTGCATACCATTGAAAAAGATAACAATTACATCATTTTTGAAATTGTCAGTTCTGCTTATTGGTTGGAGGATTTTAAGTATGCAGATTCCTATGTTGCCCAAACACAGCCTGATATTGTAGATGAGGAGAAAAACTAATGTAAATGTCCTTGTATTGCTTAGATCTGGATAAGGAATAGAATTTAAGTGTCACACCCCATTATTTTCTAACAGATGTAAAGAAGGATAGAATTGCTAAGTTAGTAATGGAAAAGTGAGGTTATTTTAACTACCTAATAAATCGATTTCATCTAAAAGTAAAATTGTGCTATTTACACAACATTTTAGGGAATAAGGGTATGGTCATTTGCATTAAAAAGAGGCAGAAACTAAAAAAAGTAAAAATCGTAACAACCACCTTACCTGTATCCTTCCTCTATATTGTATGTGGATTGTGTTTGCTTTATTGGCCGCTTTATCGGCTGCAATCGTAGTCATTTTGTCAAAAGTGGGAATTAAAAACCTTGATTCCAGCCTTGGTTTTGCCATTCAATCACTACCGATCCTGCTTGTATCCTGGAGTGTGGTCATCTTCCAAGGCAATCTAGCGGATGTAACGCGACTAGAAAAGCGAACCTGGATATATCTGATCATTGCCGGCATCCTGACATGCGTTTCCTCCCTACTCACCTTTCGGGCTTTAAAATTAGGGAATGCTTCTCAGGTTTCACCTCTGGAAAGAATATCGCTTGTGTTTGTGATTATTTTATCTATCATTTTTCTCAAAGAACGAGTAAACTGGCAGATCATTTTGGGTGCCGTATTGATGGCAGCAGGAGCAATTCTAATCACTTTAGCAGGAAGTGCTACTAAATAAACCCCTGTATATTTCCTCTTTGCCTGCTGCCATTACCATTCTTAAAACTTGTAAGTCTTTCACTATGGGCATAAGTAAGGGTTAGTTAAGTTAAGTTAAGTTAAATTAACTTCCCCTTTCTGGTAACTGCTTCTATGTTTGATTTATTAGGAGTAGATCAGTTTTCATATGAGGCAACCGTATATTAAGAAATTGGATAAAATATAGCCACAAACCCTTGATTTACCCATAGATTTCGGCCAGGACTTACTGCAAGTGTGGAATTAGTAGTCCGTCTGCCCGGAGCAAAGGTTGATTTTTTATTGATTGATGAAAATAACATTTATTGCCGTCTGCCACACTTGCGGTAAGATCAATGCTAGTGGCAGGGCTTGGTCGAACTTTGCTTTACATAGTCAAATTACTCGCCTCACTACAGGGATTTTACGAAGTAGCCCCACTAGTATGTAGGAAAATACAATACTTAAAATGCAGGCTAAAATATATTTAATAGGTGTGTTCACTGTTAACGATTCTAGCATCATAGTAACACCAACTACAACTGCAGAATGGAAAATATAAACGCCGTATCTATTTTCTCTCATCATTGATGATACAAAATTTGTGAAGTTGAGTTTTTTCTTAAAAAGATGAAGAAAAAAACCAGAGAAACCAAAACACACTAACACTTGGGCAAATGAAAGAAAAACAGATTCCCAGCTAATGCCCACTACAAATTTATTAACGATAGATGGGTAGTTTGAAAGTAGATAAATAATGACACTAAAGTAAGTAGCTGCAATAAGTGAAATAGGAAACCAGGTTATTGACAACTTTCTAGAAAGATCATCAAGCCAACCTTTTCGATAAACTACTAGTCCGATTGCATACATGAAAATGTAAGGAGTGATATTGGAAAATTCTATGCCGATAAAATTTTGTCCAAGTGGAAAAAATTGCCGCACGAGTAAGGTAAGACCACTGCATAGAACAATACTAGTCAATATAGTTACATGTGTGGGGAGTTTATTTGATAGCCATGTTGAAATGGAAAAATGAGGTTTTATAACTTTCCAATAACCAATATAGACTAACTCAAAAATGATCAACACCAAAATAAACCACACATGAGAAGTATAAGGTTTAGCATTTTGTTGTAGTAAATAACTAACCCATGACAACTGAGTGGTGCTATTATGAATTTCAATAAAATATAAAATACTTGGTGCAAAAATAATCATGACAAATAACAAAGGTATCATCAATCGTATTAACCTTGTTTTTATAAATGTAGATACTCCTTTTTTCTCCAAAGATGGAATGGTTAAGAAAGCAGAAATGAAAAAGAAAAGGCTCATTGAAAAGCATGCCTCGAGTCCGGTTAATGCCGAAATGAAAATTTGAGTTCTACCTGTTAGTTTTTGTGCTGTAACATAGCACCAGCCGCCCATTGTCCCATAACCAATACTCACATGATGGAGGACAACAAGGGCAGATAAGAATATCATCAGATTATCTAAATAATAAAGTCGCTTCACTTATTACATCTAATTTTGTTAATGAGTTGGGTGTTTCATAGCCTTGCCACTAATGTAGCAAGCATTCTCGCAATTGATGCTTATGAGCTGGAGCTATGCGCTGAGCATACTCAATTGTCGAAGGAATGCGGTGTGTGTGCCCGGCATGGCATGGTACATTGAGAGAAATGTACAAGAATTATCCCAAGGGTGCAAGTCCTTTGTAGATGGACCTGATAATGAACCTGAGATCAAGTTTATCTGTCCATAGCCATAGTTGCCCCGAAACGAGACGATGAATGAAGCAGAAGTTTTAAGAAAGGGGGAGTTATTTTAACTGTCCTTTCTATCTAATATTGTACAGCTCTGGACCAGTAGTGAGCCCATTATGAGCCCTTATGGACCATACAAACCAGAGTCAAAATGAGCATATTTACCGTGCTTTTATAGAAAAGCTCCTTTCTGCTAGCTTTATTAGTATAATTTTGGACCAGTAGTGAGTCCATTATAAGCCCTTATAATGTATACTCAGTCCCGGCTCCTGTGACCCCCTTTTTATATAGATATTTTTCTTTCTCCAGTTCGGAAAGATAACGGGTAGCCGTTGCTTTGCTAACCTTGCAAAGCTGTTGTACGGTAGAGTTATTAATATGCCCCTGCGCTTGCACGTATAGGATAATCTTGATAAGTTCCTCCCGCAGTCCACGTTCCTTGAGATAGCTTTCTGTATAAATAAAGAACTCAACAACAAATCCTGATAAGTCGAAATAATAGCGGGGAGCAGGAAGATGATGCTTTCGACATTCATTAATCATTTTGATTGTTCCTCTACCCCAAGATTCAATGTAGCCTGCCCGAAACAGGGTATTGGCAATTTCAGGATTAAAAGGTTTGGAAGGATGCTTGCGAGTTAAGTGCTCTACCGTCCAGTGATCGGGTAACTGGCCTTCGTTCCAGAAAAGAATACGGTTCTCATATACACTAATTTGTACTGGAACACCACCACTGTAATCTTTATGAGCAATAGCATTGAGTACTGCTTCTCGAATAGCAGCTTCTGGAAAAAGATATTCTTCCACTCTATTTACCCCCTCATAACGGATGTGAGCTTTTAGGTATTTGGTCCTTAGTAGATCTAGCGTCGTTTCGATTTGTTCGAGTAGCGTGCCATGTACCTCATCTTGGTAGCGTAAATCATCGTCGGACTCAAAATAACCAATTTTAATATAAGACCCTGTGACGAGTTTTTCCGGTACAGGATGAAAAAGCAGAATAGCGGCTCGCTTCAGATAACCCCCCTCTAAAAGATGCAGATTCTCCAGTAGGGAGGAATTACTTTCTCGTAATACATCTTCATCTACCCGATTGCTTCTAGAGGCTCTTCGTCTAAACAACTCAAAGGCTTCATTTCTTAAATCTTCTGCGGAAACATTAGGGATCGGAACACTATCCCAACGTTTACCTTGTTTTTGCAAAAGGAACTTATCTAAAGCAGCTCCTTTAAGTTCCTGCTTGGTACTTCCACTCCGGTAATGATACTGCCCTTTATAATTGACCGGATAAGGGTATGGCTCTATTATAATTTCTAAAAAGTCTAGACCAGTTTCGGATCGAAGGTTAACATCGACCAAGATACCAAGCAGGTCACGCACCTTATTAGGAATTTCTTCTAGCAGCTTTCGACTATTTTCCAGGCCCACTACTTGGCCCTGATCGTTCTTGCCGATATAGAGTACACCTCCCTGGGCGTTGGCGAATCCACAGATCCATTTAATGTATTCATCTCGCCAAGACTCTTTCCATTCAATATTCTGACTTTCCTGAAGCTCCATTAAAACTAGCGCTAAACATTCCTGCTCTTGTGATTTGTAGTTATAATAGCTCCAAGATAGATAAATTCTTATACAAAAATGTTAAAGGTCTTATCCTAAAATCAGCTGATGGCCTCAAAAAAACTCTTTGCATAAGAAATCAAACAAAGCTCTGTAAATATACTTTGGGAGGTGAAATTGACTTATCAAGTGATGTAAGAGGGTATTTGCAGTATTCAAACTTTTACTTTTAATCATTGCGTTACTTCACATGAACGGTAATATAAATCCCCCTTTGGCTTTACCTTACAAACAAATAATAACAGTTACAGAATTATACAAATTTGAGTTTGTTTGGAAAAGAAGAAGCTTAAAGAGGTTTATGGTAACTCCCGAACGGTTATATGGGCTTGCCCATCCATCTCCCAATTGTCTCCTTTGACAGTAATGGTTTCTCCTACGTTGACTGCTCTATATTGGCTTGCATTCTCTTTCAGATTTGAATGACTAATCGTTGCCCAATATACTTTCCCTTCTTTACTTACTATCTTAGCCGTATAGCCATCCTTGCCGGATTCTACTTCTTGTACCTCACCTGTAATAGATAATTGCTTTATGACTTCACTTGATTGCTGTGTATCAGTAGTGGGTAATTGAGTGGGGGAGGAATTACATCCTCCTAGTAGAAACAAGATACAACATATACTTATGAGACTGAGTGTTATTTTCATGATTGTTGGTCTATTGATGTTTATTAGTTGTTTTTCATCTTTAACCTCTTCAGCATATGTAATGCCAGCTTATACATTTTGACTTTTTAAAGTTCTGGCAGGGTATAAGGATCATGAAAGGATGGTTAAATTTACCTCCTCTTTGAGATAACTATTGGCCTTGTAATAAATTCAGGATGTTTTTTTTCTTTTGTAGTCCCTCCTAAAAACCTTCCAGTAAACTGTTGCAATTTCAAGTCCTTGTTGTAAAGATAATTAGTTGTAGGGTTCTACAGAAAGGTTCATACACAGCCTAATTCTTGCAGAAGCAGATACTTTACCTTACCTTGGAATAGATAAACTCTCATTTGGTTCACCTCAAGCTATGACCACTCAGCTTCAATTCAGCTATAAGAAGATAATATATACGCTCCTAGTTTGCTTACTGAGCAGCTTTCCTTCTTTTTCCCAACCGTCTCATGCATCATCAGATAGTATATTAATTACCATTTTCTTAAAGCATCAACAAGATAAAAGTCTGGATTCACTTCGAAAAATACAACAACAAAACAAGTTTTTAGAACGTTTTCCCCCTAAATCAGCCAGGGTCGTTTCCTGGTATGTGATGATGGGCATTGGCCAGGTAGTCACTGTTAAGATCCCTGCTGCTCAGTTACGCACCCTGAATTTGTCTATAGAACAAGGGGCTTGGGGCGCGTTTGCAACTGAATTTTATCCAACCTATGATTTTATACCTGTTTGGCAAGAAGAACTTAGCAAACAAAAAGAAGCCGGGAAAAGAAAATAAAGAAAGGATAATAGAGCAACTAATGGCCAACATTTTCTAAGATGACACATCCACTATAAGGAGTTAACTTAAAAGGGAGGAATAAGTTACTAAAATCTACTCTATATTGAAAATAATAGACTTAGCATCTGAGTAAGGAGTGAAAACATTTTCTGCTTTGTTTTATCCTACTAACAGTGGTTTGACATAACCGCTATTGTGTACTTAAGCAGGAAATGGGGTGAAAAGCCAACAGGGATATCACTTCTAATTAGCTATAATTGATTTGGCTACTGTTACAGCTTACAATCAGTTGTGGAGGACCTTTCTTTCCAAAAGGTAAGTAGGATTTTTTACTGCTTTTACTTAACTTGTTTTTATTCATTCATTTGCAGCATTAGTCTTACGCTTTTCAGGTTAATTTTATATAAGCTCTTTCTGGAGTCTCAAAGAATCAGCAACTACCATTTAGCTGTGTAAAATAGACCCTATTTCCAAAAGATGTCGCATTTCTACTATACTCTGTTTGCCTGAGGAGCTATTTTTAACTCATTAATTATTCATCTGACAAGAAGAAAGTTATGACATCACCGTCTTGGGTCTTGACTGGTCCTTATCGAAATCTGCAAACAAAGCTGCTCATGTCTACCAATGAAAATCCATCAGGGATTGCCATCGTAGAACACTTATTAGAACCAGGTTCTTTTGGAGAAGCGCCCCACCTGCACACCCGTGAAGATGAAATCTCTATTATTTTAGAAGGAGAAATCACTATCTGGGAGGAGGGCAGAATAAGTATCTATAAAGCCGGTGAAGTTGCCCTAAAGAAACGTAACAGCTTCCACGCCTTCTGGAATGGCGGTAGTCAACCTTTACGTTTCATTGATTTGTATATGCCCGGAAACTTTGCCAGCTATTTTTATGAAATAAGCCATCTGTTACCCCTGCCTGGAAAGGCTTGCCGGAAGCAAATGGATCTGCTCAACAAAAAGTATGGCTTGCAAGTAGATGATACTGCCATGGGTACACCTTTTCTGGGTAGGGAGCCTAGCAGGCAATGTTCAGTAGAAAATAGCAGCTCAGTTAAAGAGAAAGCTGATTTACCAGCTTGATCTTCTCTGAGTTTATCCTTTTTCAAGCTATAGTAACAAAAAAGGCATGAAAAGATTAGTACAGGAACATTCGCCAACAGCCCCCTTAAAACCCTTTGTTGTTCAATACTGGGAAGGCACCATCCTAGGCTCATCTACAGCTGTCATCGAACAAACCGTATTGCCCTCCGGCTATATAGATCTGGTCTTGCACTTATCGGATGCCCGTTGTGAGATAAAGATAGCGGCAGGCTGGCAAACAAGTCCGGTTTTTTCCTTGGTAGGTTTTTGGACAGACCCTTACATTGTTCAGTTTAAAGATAGAGTCGAAACTTTTGGTATACGCTTCAAACCGGAAGCTATGTACTTTATATTTGGTGTGCCGGCTGGAGAATTTATCAATCGTTATGCTGATTTAAAAGATGTCTTGGGTGAATCCTTCATTAGCTTCTGCTTGCAGCTTGAAGCTTTAAAAACGGTTGAACAACGAATCAGGCTGGCAGATGAGTACCTACTTAATAGGCTCTACAAAGCAAGTAACCCTACTTCTTATGTGCAGTACGCAGCCGATCTGATTCGCAGGCAAAAAGGAGAAATATCGGTGGAAAGCTTGAGTGACAGGGCTTGCATCAGTAAACGTCAGCTGGAGCGTGAGTTCAAAAACAAATTAGGAATAAGCCCCAAGGCGTATATGCGCATTAACCGCCTGGGCAAGGTGCTAGACTACATCAATACATATCCTTCTATTAGCCTGGCACAGCTTTCCTACCTGAATGGGTATTCCGATCAGACACACTTCAATAAAGACTTTAAAAGTTTAACCGGTGAGCTTCCCTCTGTGTATATGTTAGCTAAAGAAAACTTTGTTTTAACAAGTAAATAGCTGCTGCAAAGCCCACCCCTGTAGCAGTAGCCTTTGATTGCTGATCAGATCAAATAGCCATTGCTGCTGCCCTTTTAAAGAGCAAGCAGCAGAGGAGTACCTTTTATCTCAAGTTAATTTTTACTATCCTTTGCCCTAAAAGGCATTTATGTTATTCTCCACTCCTAAAGGATGCCTGCATTTGCTTAGCATGAGTTTTAGTAATTCTTATTAGTTAACCCACTTAAACATTATTATTATGACAACTATCAATGAAATTGCTCCGGATCTGTACAGGATCAGTGTGTGGGTGCCTGAGTTAAACATGCAGTTCAATCACTTTTTGGTCAAAGATGATGAACCTATGCTTTATCATACCGGTATGCGTGGCATGTTTCCGCTACTAAAAGAAGCTGTAGGTAGATTGATACATCCCCAAGATATCCGCTGGATTGGCTTTAGCCATTTTGAAGTAGATGAGTGTGGTGCCTTAAACGAGTGGTTACAGATTGCTCCTCAGGCACAGGCTGTTTGCAGTCAAGTGGGGGCCATGGTGAACATGAGTGATTTTGCCATACGTCCGGCCAAGGGCTTAACAAGGGCAGAGATGCTGCAAACCGGGAAGTACAGCTACCGATTTATCCCTACCCCTCACCTGCCCCATGGATGGGATGCTGGTGTTCTCTTCGAGGAGACGAACAAAGTCTTGCTCTGCTCAGACCTGTTTCATCAGTTTGGCAATGGAGAAGCACTCACTAAAAACGATATTCTCGAACAGGTACGCACTACCCTTATTGCCATGCAGCATAGTCCCTTACATAGCTACATGCCTTACCAACACAACAACGCCTACATATTGCAGGAATTAGCAAGCTTGCAGCCTACAACACTAGCCACCATGCATGGTTCTTCCTTTTATGGGGACTGCTCCAAAGCACTCCTGGATTTGGATATAGTTATGAAGGAAGTATTAGTAAGCGAACCTAAGCCCGTTAGCTATTGACTATGGCTGGTCTCCAGTCTTGACTGATCTAGTCACAGATTACGCTGCAGTTAGATGGATATACGAGGTTTACATCTGCAGGAACTATCAACATATTTACTAGGTACAAACCTAGCCTATTGTTTACAAGATTGGTCTGCTTTGAACGTAGCACTAATGGTTCTGTCCAGTTCCCTGTTTTTTGGGTAGTTAGCAGATAGGAACCACTACAATTAGTAGTTTCAAGAAAGGGGGAATTAAATTAATCAGCCTTTGGAGTAAGGCCACAATTGATATAAATTTTTACTCCCATTCCATCTATCATTAATGAAAGAGTACAATAGATTACAGCTTAATTATTCAAACCATTGTTCCCATCAAGCGTATATCTACACTTAACCTATAACAAACCACTATGTCAACTACTAAATCAGCGGCCGCCGCTCAAAGTGATTCTTCCGAGGAAAGTGCTTTGAAAGAACTTTTCATCGAAGAACTCAAAGATATTTACTGGGCAGAAAGTCACCTGGTCAAAAATATGCCCACATTAGCTAAAGCAACTACCTCTGCACCTTTGTTAAAAGCCTTTGAAACACATCTGGCTCAGACAAAAGAGCAAGTTACCAGGTTGGAACAAGTCTTTGAATCCATCGGGGAAGAAGCCTCTGCCAAGAAGTGTGAAGCTATGAATGGACTAGTAAAAGAAGCCCTGGAAATGATTGAAGACACAAAGGAAGGCACCTTAACCCGGGATGTTGCTTTAATTTCCTGTGCTCAGAAAGTAGAACATTATGAGATTGCTTCTTATGGAACCTTAAAAACATTAGCCGGTGTACTGGGATTCAAACAAGCAGCCGGGCTACTGGAACAAACCCTGCAGGAAGAGAAGGATACAGATTCCTTGCTGACTCAAATTGCTGAAGGCTCTGTCAATCAGAAAGCCAAAAAGGAGAAAATATAATTACTTTTTGCATGTAATGAAGCATATTTTACTGATTAGAATTCTAACCAGCAAAATATGCTTCATTATTTTCTAGCTAGCTGAGTTATACTAAAAATTTAAAGAGGAAAATAACAATGACCTCCTCCCAATAGATAAGACTAGTTTAAAGTAATACAGAAAGGGAAGTTATTTTAACTGCCCATTACAATAGCTAGTAAGTGAACTTTCTATAGCGTGAAGTTTTCTATATTCTACTCTATAACTCTACTCACAGCCTGTGATCACTTCTGCCTTTTGGACCAAAAGCTTTTTTCTCGCTATCTTCAACTTTTCAAAACTTGATCATCTAAAGGTGGCTCATTGGAATTAACTACTTAATTTGACGATTTTTCCCATATGTAACATGTAAGAAATTATATTCATTTATTTGAAGAAAGAAGTTAGCATCAGAAAACATTAAATTGGAGAATTAAAATAGTGTCGTTGCAAAATAGTTTAAAAAATATCAGTTTTGTTTACTTGCTCTCTGTCCCTGTTCTGGTAACAGCGCTAGCCTTTCTAGTTGGGCATATCGATTACAGGGCCTATATACCGATTTGGCTGCTAAATGCTCTACTAATGGCTATGGCCATACGAAAGCTTTCACAGGCGCCAGGAGAGTTACAAGCAAAGACAGCTTCATTTTTAATTTATCCCTGGATGCTATTCGCCATTTTTGGTGGTATGGGGCCACCTCCAGAAACGGCTTCAGGATGGGCATTAGAGGCCAATGAGCAGATAGTCAGGTATAGTTTCCTGATTGCAGGTGGTATTTTTATGGCTATTGGCTTTGAGCGCCTCAATAAGGTTCTGGCAAATACACTCGGTAGCCGGTATGCAAAGCTGAGTAAGTTGCAGATCAGAATTGCCTTGCCCTTATTTATACTTAATATGGCTTACTGGGGGTATTTCCTTACAAATGTATTTGTGACCTATTCCATAGAGGGTGCACCTGCCAAACCTGCCTGGATGAAGCCACTTGATGAGGCTTTTACCATTATTCGTATGGTGGAGGTGGCCTTCATTTATTTGGCTACTGCAGCCCTGGCCACTGCATTAAGGTTATCTAAGCAGTTCTCCAAAGCAGCTTCATACACCTATGTTATTTTTGCCTGTCTGGGTGCTCTGCTCAACCTACTGCCAGTCACCATAACCGGCCCGTTAGCTATCGCAAACTATTTATCTTATATACCGGCTTTTACTATGCTGATGCCCTACTTTATTGGCATCAACCTTTTAGCCAAGTCATCTATCAAGTATGAGCTGAGCCATAAAGATTAGCAATGGGTTTAAATAAGAAATGTGAGTTGGTTCAAAAATCAAGAGTTATTTTTTTCGCCCGTTTTTTGAAACAGTAGTAACCTTTATTCTATATATGGCTTATCATAGAGTTCATTCTATTTAGCATTAGTGGGCCTTTTTTCCTGAAGGGAAGAATAGTGGATAGCTGCCTGTAAAATCTGTTTGACCACCGCTAATTCCCCTTCTGTCCTTGGCGAATACACCATCAGGTAGGTAGCAGGCAAGGCTGCATTCTCTTTATATACCTGCCCGGCTAGCCCATGCAATTCCCCCCAACCTTGTGCCAACACCTCCTTGGTATCAGAGGGACTCAAGGAGAAATGCATCGACCCATCACTTGGGTGCATATGTCCCACTTCGCCATGGGTAGTGAGCACTACACTCTGATTGCTCTTTGTGCTATCATTTAAAAAAACAGCTTCATTATGCTTTTCAAAGTAGCTCTTCTGGAAATGAACCACCCCTTTGTTTTGACCTACTATTTGCTCGAAAACAGTTTTTTGCTTCTGCCGAATCAAATCGCTGTTATGCTGATCCATCTGCCGGTGTGGGATGGCAAATGGAGCAATTGTCGGTCTCTTGCCATTGCGCTTGGGTAGATTCTTAAGCGTCTGTACATCCCCAGACTTACCCATCTTGGAGGTAAGGTGGGATATATCCAGTGGATCTCTGAGTTTCTTATTCAGGTTTTGCAAGGTACGGAAGCCCTCCACAGTGTGTGGCAAGCCACCTACACCTAAAGCCACCCAGTTTTGAAATTCCTTGTATTCCTCCTCTGTGAGTTGTGATTGGATATAGGAAAGATCAACTCCTTTTTGCTCTGTATTTGCTAGTTTGCCTTTTGAGTTAGTCTTTTGTGCCTGTAGTGTTGAATAGGGCAGCGCAAATAAAGTAAGGGAAATAAGGAAGGTAGGGCTTAGCAGTTTCATAGTTCTTGTTTTTTTAGAATATCAAAGATATGACTACCACTGCTATCTACGGTAATACTTTTCAGGGGAATGCTTATGCTTTTTACGGGTTTACAGGCAGTTATCAGCTAATATGCCTGCGAAACTCTACTGGTGTAAGTCCTGTATGTTTTTAAAAAAGCGGTTGAAATAAGGTATATTCTCAAAGCCTAGCCGGTAAGCAATCTCGGCTACTTGATCATTGGTATGCAACAGATAACTTTTTATCTCAAGTATCATTTTACGCTGTAAATGGGCAGAAGCGGGTTGTCCGGTAAGGCTTTTGATAATTTCATTAAGGTAATTTGGGCTTATTCCTAAAGATTGGGCTAAGATGGAGACAGAAGGATTACCCTTTGCTCTCCTTGGGCTAGTTGTCCAAAATAGTCTTCAGTAGCTTTCCGGAAGCGGTTAAACCAGGCTTGGTTTGATTTGCTCTCAGAAGGTTGGGCACCCATTTTCTGCACATACAGCCGCCGAATGGTATGCAGGTACAGGGCTAGTAGCTTTTCAATCATGCTAAGCTTATCAGAGAGATCCGAATACATTTCTTTAATCATTTCTTGGGCTTGCCCTCTGAGTTGCCAAGCCTCCCTTTGATCTAAATTTAGAATAAGATCTCCTTCAAAAGTAAAATAAGGATAATCTTGGTTAAAACCTGAATGGGTAGTATCCAAGTGGGCAAATGCTTGCGAAAAATAGATGACTGTCCCATACAAGCGACCTTCGCGCTCCCAGGACTCCAGTTTTCCCGGATAACTAAAACTCAAACAAGACCCTTCTACCGAAACTCTTTTCTCATGAGTGGTATAGGTTAATACAGCGTCAGTGAATTGAATCACGCGAAAAAAATCAGATCGGTACAAAGGCATTGCCATCAGTTTGGTGTCAGGTTGGTCCTCTAGGCGCATACACATAATTTCAGGATGTAGCGGCTGGCCAAGGCGATAAGCCTGAAAAAAGTCGCTGATGCTCAGAAGAGGGATGTGTGACATAAACTTTGCCTAAAAATTTGCACTAGCACAACACAGGAACAGACACTAGGATCAGTCACAAATATTTTTCTCAACCAAGATACACTAGCAAGAGTTGTCTATCAAGTTTGGGGTGGCTGTTTATCGTAGACCTTATTTGAAAAATAGATCTTGACTTCTATCCTCATATGTAATATAAATAAATCAATTTTAAATCAAGTTATTAGATTTATACCCCAACCGTTGAGAGAAATCATTAGCCGTAGTACAATTCCATTGCAAACTTAGATTGATAAAAAAAGGAATCAACAACAGGCAAGATGGGTGAAGTTTTTCTACTATTTAACTGTAAAAATGAGTATAGGTAAAGTCAGTTAATACGTTCGCTAAATTTATTTAGAAGTCCATATATGTAAACATAAAGTGGGACTGGCTCAAGTTAAGGAGTTAACACAAAGGGGGAATTGGTAGAACTCAAATTCGATCTAACTTCGTCCGGTAATAATTAAGGGTTAATACTAAATGGTAACTCTTTTTAGGATGTGTCACCCAATGAATAAATCATCTCTGTGAGAGTTGTAGCTTTGTCTCAATAAAATACCAAATGAAATGGAAGGTAAAAAAATAACTATAATTGGACTTGGAGGCGTGGGAGGCTATTTTGGCTTCAAACTCGCCTATCAGTATAAAAATAATCCCACAGTTAAAATTACCTTCGTTGCCAGGGGAGAAACCTATACGAGAGTAAAAGCATCCGGGCTGACCCTGCTTTCCCCTGAGCATGTAGACCCGGTTGTCAGACCTGATACTATTATTGATGAGATAGCACACCTCCCGGAGTCAGACCTAATCCTCATTTGTGTAAAAGAATATGACCTGGAACAGGTTTGCCTGCAAATAAAGGAAAAAATAAAGGCGGATACTTTACTGCTGCCCTTAATGAACGGGGTGGATATCTATGAAAGAATGAGAAACATAATTACTACCGGTGTGGTTTTTCCGGCTTGCGTGTATGTAGCCTCGCATATAAAGGAAAAAGGAGTAGTAGAACACAAAGGAAATAGGGGAAAGATCATTGTAGGCAAGGACCCCCAGAAAAAAAGTAGGGAGCCTACATGGGTAGTGGATGTATTAAAAGAGAGTGGAGTGGATATAATCTATAAAGAGAATGCCCTTCCCGATATATGGATCAAGTTTTTCTTTATTGCCAGCTTCGGCTTGGTATCGGCAAGGTACAACAAACCCATCGGTCAGGTATATGAAGAACCTGAACTAAGAGCAAGAGCAAGGGCAATCATGCGTGAAATACAACAAATTACAATCGGTAAAGGAATTACTATCCCTGAAGACATTATTGAACTTACCTTTGAAAAAGCCTCGACCTTTCCCTATCATACCCCAACATCCCTGCAGCTTGATGTTCACTCTAATAAAGCCCATACTGAATTAGAACTATTTGCTGGAGCCATCATACACTATGGAAGAGCGCTACATATACCTGTAATGGAAACAGAAAAAATTTACGCAGAAATAAGGCAAAACCTTGTAAAATAAAAAGTACAATTGCCGGCACCTGCTTGGGCCAATCAGTGGCCTGCCTCATTATAGCGCTACAGCTAAAGGCAGCCTGCATGATTTAAAACTACGAGCATAAAGTATGCATTAAATGATAGAGAAAGGGAAAGCAATCTCCTTTTGTAACTACCTTCGTTTTAAGACATCCAATACAACAAAAAACCTTGAAAATGGCTCTACATGGCCCTATCTTCAATAGTAAAGAACTAGCATAAACAGTGTAAGTAGTAACCTTTAACAAAAAACAAAATCTCAATCGTTGAGTAACAATTGGTGAAATGGATTTATTTTGGTAATTATTCACTCATTATTTATAGCTAAAATTAAGCGTTACCTTACCATTCAATAGAAATGAAATATGTTTTAATCATTCACCAGGTAAAAGACTATCAAGTATGGAAAAAAATATTTGACCATGCATCCAGCATAAGAAAACAAGCGGGAGAGATATCCTATCAGGTTCTCAAATATGAAAAAGATGCTAATAAAATTGTACACTTTTCGCAATGGAATTCCTTAGACAATGCCAGGCAGTTTTTTGAATCACCAAAATTGGTGCAAATCAGAATAGAGGCAGGAGTAAAATCACCCGACTTTATTTATTTAGAAGAAATTGAAAAAGGAATATTGTAGTCATTGGGTAGTTAATTTAACTCCCCCTGGGTGTTGCACAACGTAGCGGAGTACAAAATAAAGGTATTGGCCTGCTTTAGGGTAATGATTTGAACATTGGCATTGGGCTAAACAGAGCAAGAGAGCAGTTTCTGTAGGTTATAAGCTGTGGCTGCCCGAAGCCGATGCACACTCGTAGCAGGTTCAGCAGCATTTTGTGAGCGGCTCCTTTACCTTTAGCATTGCTTCTTTTCATACCATAGTAGTTAAGTAAGCTGCCAAAAACAGGTTCTACCGTGGCCATTCTTCGCCCTTTCATTTTTTTACCTTCTTTGCTTTCTACTCGCTCCTGCATACGCTGATGATAGTGGCGGTAGACACTAAAAGTGAGGCTTTGTCACCTTTTATTGCCACAGCATGCTTTTTTTAGCGGACACTCTTTACAATCCTGCACCCGGGCATGGTAGTAATGAGTGGCAAAGCCATTTTCCATTCTAATGCCATGATAATAGAGCAACTTTTCATTGCGGCAAACATAAGCATTCTCTGTCGCATCATAGTGAAAACCTTCTCTGATGGGATGATAACTACCCGGTAAGGCAATAAAACCTTTGATCTTGTTAGCTTCTAGAAAAGCGAGGAGCCGATGCTCAGGCACGTAGCAGGTCCGTTCTCACCAGAACCGAAGCCTCCATCTGCTAATAAATATTGAAGAGGCAGACCGTAGTGTTTGAGTGTACTTGATAGCTTGCCTATTATTGCCACTAAATGTTTAGAGTCTCGTTCATCTGCCATATCCGCTTGTATATTGGATATTCCGGTGATGTTGACCCCCTTTAGCGATACTGACACACCAAAAAGGAAGTGGTTCAAAGAACCCGATGGTCTGACAATGTTAGTGTTTTTTTCTTAAACTTTCACCTTTCAACTCTATTCGGTAAGAGGTATGCAGCAGCCGGTCGAGGATGGCATCGGCAATAGTTGCTTCCCCAATTACTTCATACCAGCTGCTGATCGGTAGTTGAGAAGCAATAATGGTAGAGGCACGGGCATGGCGGTCTTCGATCATCTCCATCAGGTCTAATCGCTGTCCTGCTTCTAAAGGGGTTAAGCCAAAGTCATCCAAAATCAGTAAGCGGGTTTTGGATAGCTTCTCAAAGAACTTGATTAAGCTGCCATCTACCCGGGCCATCTTTGTTTTCAGCAGCAGTTTAGCTACATTAAAATAAGCTACTGAATATCCCTGTGCACAGGCCTGGTGTCCTAAAGCAGAAGCTAAAAAACTTTTGCCTGCTCCAGTAGCACCGCTAATCAGGATGGACTCCCCTTTGATTAAGTACTCTCCTGTGGCCAGCCCGTTGAGCAGGGATTTATCTAAGCCACGTGCGCTACCCGGCTGCAATTCTTCTATAGAAGCCTGGTAGCGGAAAAAAGCATTGCGCTGCAAGCGGCGGAACTTTCGTTCCTTTCGCTCATTTTCTTCTGCCTGCAGCAGTAGTTCGAGTCCCTCGCTCAAGGAGAGTTCATGGCATTTTCTTGTCTCTAGCAGTGCCTGCCAGCTGCGACTCATTCCGTGGAGTTGCAACTGACTGAGTTGGGATTGGATTTGCATCATCTGTTTTGTTAGTTAGGAGTAGATTAGTTGAGGGTGGATAAAAATTGGGTATAATACTCTTTGCCCCGGATGTTAGTATGTTCCGGCAAGGACCGTTCTATAATCTGCTCCTGGTCATGCACCATGTTGTTTTCCAGTAGGTTGCGCATAAAGCGGTAGGTGTAATTGCCATGTTCAATAGCAATCAAACATGCTTTGCGGAAGCTATCTGCATCACTTCTGCTTGCCAGGCGCAACAAGCCATCACAGGTGCGGTATAGCTGCTCAGGATAGCGTTTCTGCTGGAAGAGTCCTTCCAAAAGCTTGTAGAACTCTTCTGATTTACTTTGGGCTTTTTTCAGGTAGTATTCCGGGCTACGTTCCAGGTAGTGCCGATGGTGGGAACACAGGTGTTCTTTGATAGTGGTATAGCTGCCCATGCGGTAATCTCTCACATGCAAAGCTATTTGCTCGCCTTTGCTGTAGATATGCACCATCGAGCGGGTGTAGATCACTTTTACCTGCAAGCCAATGTAAGTGTAGGGTACACTGTAGTAATGTTTATCCTGAGCCAGGTAGATGTGGTTGTTCTGGGCCACTTTCAACTCCCGGTAATACTTGAGTTCAAAACTATAGTCTGGCAGTGGCCCAAGTAGGTGTTTTTCATCGGCTAAGAATTTTTCTTGTCTGCAGTAGGGCTTCTTTTGCATCCTGGTTTGATTATGTTCACGGATTTTCTCCTTGATGGCTTTATTGAGGGAGGAAAGATCAAAGAACTGTTGATGGCGCAGTTTAGCATAGACCCTGTTATAGATCAGCTTTACCCCGTTTTCTACCAAGGCCTTGTCCTGTGGTTTACGCACTCTGGCCGGAATCACCACTGCCCCATAATGATTAGCAAAATCTTCCATGGCACGATTAACATCCGGTTCATAGGGACTGGCTTTCACAATGGCAGACTTTAAGTTATCCGGTACCAGCACCTTTGGCACACCACCGATCTCTTCTAAACAGCACCGGAGGGCATACAGGAAGTCTTCTATATTTTGACTGGGAACAGCCATGGCAAAGCTGTAGTCAGAATAAGGCAGACAAGCCGCAAACACTTGACAATAGATCACTTCGCCGGTGTCTTTGTCAATGTAGGAAAGCTTTTTTCCGGCAAAATCGATAAATAGTTTTTCAGCCGCTTTGTGAGTTAGGACCATGGTAGGTTTACGGGCCAATAACTGCTGAGAGAGGTGGAAACAGAACTGGGAGTAGCCGTAGCCTTGGGCATACTCTTTTTTATACTCTTCCCACAGCAATCTTCTGTTGACACCTACCTGCTTGAGTTCTGAGGCAAAGTAGTCGAGCTTTTCTTTGAAGTGGTCAAAGCGGGTGTCTTTGTAGGCAGGATTACCGGCATGGTATTTTGCTTCCAGCAGCGGATCGGCTAGGGACAGCAGTTGCTCCACGCTTAATGGCAGCAGGGCTGTTTTGGCAAGATACGCCTTGACCGTATTCTTGCTCAGGGAAAGACTGCGGGCAATGAACTTAATGCCTTTACCTTGCTGATGCAGCAGCAGTAGTTGTTTGATCTGACTCATAGGTTTTGGTTTTCCAGCCATCGGTGCTCTGTTTGGTAAGTGATCACCAAAGAACCAAATCCTGTAGTCTTTTACGAGCAGAAGGGGGTCAGCATCGTCCGGAATCTTTCCTGCAAGGGCTGGTAGAGTCCGGAATTAGTAGCTATAGCTGCTCAAAAGTGGGGTCAATATCTGCCGGAATGACATAATCTGCAGCTTTTTAGCTACTTACTTGCCGGAATCCGGGGCTTCAAAAGGGGGCAGCATGCTCCGGATTCTCCATATATGGGTAATCACATGCTTATGAGTATCTACAGCCATACTAGACAGGTAGTACAAACGGGAAGGTTTGCCCCTCTTTTCGGAGAGTTTTGCATCCCCATCACTCATACTGATATGAGTCCGATTGTTTCTTGGACAGCTTTTCGGCTTGGCCCTCTTTTCTACAGAAGCAAAAGGAGAAGGTTGCTCTGCAACCTCAGCAGGTATAAACTCTTTTGCTTGCTCCTTTGTTCAATTACCAAGCAACTTAGCTCCTTACAGCCTTGGATACGCGAATTCTCTCTTTGATGCAACAAGCCGATGTCCCCGGATTATCCCTTGCCCTCATCAAAGGAGGCAAATTAAGCTATGTGAAAGGCTATGGACTTTCTAATACCCTTACCAAAGAACAGGTTAACGTCCATACCGTCTTTGAAGGAGCTTCCTTAGGAAAGCCCCTGTTTGTATATCTAGTGTTAAAATTAGTGGATCAAGGAGTCATTGAGCTAGATACTCCTCTAATCCAGTATATAGGAGAAGGGCTTAGCCAAGAAAAGCTGACAATAGTTTCCCGCCTGACTGTAAGAATGATTTTAAGCCATACCACAGGGCTGCCTAACACGAAAGCAGATCATTCAGAGTTAGCCTTTGCTTTTACTCCCGGCGAAAAATTTTCTTATTCAGGGGAAGCTATCCTGCTGCTCCAACAGGTAATTGAGCACATCACTCAAACCAAGCTGGAATCTTTAATGCAAAGGCAGGTATTTTCTCCGCTACACATGGTTAGTAGCAGTTATGTTTATCAAGTAAAGTATGATTCTTTGAAAGCTTTTTCCCACAATGAACTCCTGGAAGTAGTCGGCCGGAAAAAACCTGTAGAAGCCTATGCATCGAGTTCTCTGCATACCACTGCCCAAGATTATGCTAGCTTCTTAGTAGCCCTGTTAGAAGGAAAGGGATTGAGAAAAAAGACTTACAAAGAGATGATCAAAAGCCAGGTGCAGGTAGACAATAGTTGTGTTACTTGCTTAACGGCTAGCCCGCCTGCAAAACTATCAAGTAGGCTGTCGTGGGGATTGGGTTGGGGAATTGAACAAGAGAAAAACCATCTATGGCTATGGCATTGGGGAGATAATGTAACCTACAAAGGTTTTGCGATAGCCAATCCCATAAGCAAAGATGCTATGGTTTACTTTACTAACAGTAGTAATGGCTTGTCTATCGCCGAGGAGTTAGTAACACTCACCCTTGGTCATTCCACCCATACGATTGAATGGCTAGGTTATCAGCCCTATAACACTCCTCTCAAGAAAAGGCTACAGGACATTGTAAGGCAAAGTGAGGAGGCAATGGAGAAGATACATCAGAAAGATGAACTAAGCCAGTTTAGCAGTAAAGAGTTAGACTGGCTGGGGCAGCAACTGTTTAACAGGCGGCTGTATGGGAAAGCAATTATTATTTTTTCTCTTAGCTTGGCTACAGATTCCACTTCCTTTGAGGCACATGTAGGGATAGGCGAAGCTTATCTAAAGAGCCAACAGAAAATCAAGGCTCTTAAGTATTTAAAAAAGGCACTTGCCTTGTCTTTAGGCAACAGTAAGCTTGAAAAAAAGATTAATCTGTTAGAAAAACCGCAAGGGATGATTGATGCTCCACTAGCCCAAAGTTATGTGGGCAACTACCAATCAACTATCGGCGTGCTGAGCATTACACAAGACGGAGATGCTTTATTTGTGGAATTGGAAGGCAACCCCAAAGAAGAGTTATTGCCGGAGACAACAGAGCTTTTTTTCTCGGCTGATGCCCTTGTTCAACTCCACTTCTTGAAAAAAGAGGGGGTATATTTACTTGAAATAATGGCAGGTAGTCACAAATTTATAGCGCTCAAAATTGGAAATCCCTAACCTTCAGAAGTGAAAGAATATTCCCCTTAGTGAAACGAATCAGAATAGATTCGCAGGGAAGAGAATACAGTAGTAGAATCAATCTTTTTAAAAGAACCTAGAATAGCTTCCTGAAAAAACCTCCAGTAAATTGTTGCAATTCCAGTTTTTCCTCCACACAGACAACCCCAATCACGGGAAAGCTAGAAGATGGCAAGGGTAGTCTAGCCCTTTTAGATAAATGAGCAATAAAGCGTATCTTTAAAAGAAAAGCCATGGGCAACTATATAGAATTAATGAAACATGAAGAAACTGATAACCAGGGGCTGACTGTACTGAAAGATAGTTTTAATCAGGATGCCCAGAATATGAACCTACATTGGCCCAAGCTTTCCATGGAAAGAAGAAGAGAATTAACTACTAATATGAAGTCTATACAAAGTAGGCTACTTACTTTAAAATGAGCATAAGCCGTAAAACTATATTGGTCTTGTCCGGAAATAGGTTGACAAAATCGCCCAATAATCGTGTTTGAAAATCAAAGGGCTTATAGAATAACCATCTATGATTGTAATCAACTATTTTATTTTCCCTTTCGCCTATTTTCATTTTAAGTTATAGAAAGAAAAGGTAGTTAATTTAACTCCCCCTTTCGGGTAACTTAGATTTGTAATTGTGTCGTGCTAAAAAAAATTGGCCGAAGTCTCGTTCTGAAATTACAAGATTGCGCAGGCTGGGATTAGAATTACCGTCGCCCACTCCGTCAGGCCGTTAAACTTTTAGATGTTGATGATTAGTTGAATGCTTCATACTAAGTTGTCTGCCCAAGCTACAGATGAGTAGAATTACAATAGCTCTAAGATTACTTGTCAGCCCCGCTTGCTGCAAAACCCATGTTAGCGGCTCGTTGCTTGTATGTTTTGTCCTCCCGATTTAATTTGTTTAAAGTCTTCATATTTGGTAAAATACTCTAGTCCTAAAACTAATAGCATCGAGCTTATAATATATATTTTCTGCATTACCACTGACAAACCCAAATAACCTAAACCAAAAACGGAAAAGAAACCGTAATAAGTCAATAAGCAAACAATACAGCAGAATTTAAGGAAATGAAGTTTTGACATTAGGATAAATACAGTAATAGTAAATAAACCAGCCAATGTTAAAATGATCGATATTGTTCCCAGGTCATGCAAGGGTGTTGCAATTAAGAAAATAAATATTATGTTGGTAAGGCCTATAATTTTTAAAATAGCAGCCCACTGTCTGGGAGAGATCTTTTTTGACATATTGATAAAAAAAATCCCATAACCAACCGAGTGGAATGCCATACCAATAATTGCCCAAATCCTACCGGGGTTTTCTGAACCATTTATCGCTTCTGTTGCAAATAAATTGCTTATGAAATTTTTTGACCAGTCAAACCCTACAGAATTTTTGTCAAGCAATGAGCCGCCTGGATAACTCAAGGTTGCTATTACTAATAATATTACTGAAATAACTAGGCATATCAAAACCGAATACTTCTTAATCATCTGTTTAATTATTCTGGTCAACTAGTTATGTGTAGCTGTAGCAAAGTCGTTTGCAAGGACCGCTAACCTTTAGATTAGCTCAATATAACATATCTAATATTTATATTTCTTAAATGATGATAAATTTGTGGGTAAGTATCAAATTGGGCTTCCTCATAAAAGTAGAGGATGGAAAGAGGGCGGATTTAATAATTCGATTTTTGGTTACCCAAAAAGGGCAATTTTTATAACTGAGTTATTGACACAGATGGACAAATATAATTGCATTCGGTTAGAGTAATAATCAATGATTATACAATATAGTAAAGCTATATAAAGATGCTATTATAGCCTTACTATTTTTGTTCTACTAAATTGGGTTCCCTTAATAGCTGTTTTTTGAATCCCAAATTTAGCCGTATCCAGATGCTTCTCAATAAAGGGAAGATCAGGGGCATAGTAAAAAACCCCTCCTGCTTTCATCGACTGCAAAATCTGTTTGTAGCGCAGGGCATACCCTAGGTAGTCACTGTTCACTCTGAGGTGATGATGCTGAAAGTGGTTTGAAAAGCCTATATTGCTTATAATGCTACCCCAACTTTTAGTGGAAAGATCAAATTCAAACCAATCGGCTTGATAAATAAAGGGAGAGGCAGTTGCATTTCTGTCTATCCCATATGCCTCTAAGCCCATTGTCCTCAGATAATTTACCAGAAAAGCTTGCTTTCCACATCCTATATCTAAGATGGGCTCCGGCAAGTGAGCCATATCTATCTGTAGGAGTTTCAATTGCATAGGGGCTGAGTATTCTCCACAGACCACCTCCTGCTCTAGGTAAGCCATCGTGGGAGAGTAAAGAGACTTTACAAAAGGGTTCGATCTTTTTATCCAGCTCTGCAGTGCCTGGTAATGCCCCTTAGCTATGTGCTGTAGGCCTTGCTCTATTTGGTGTGCTGATAGGGATGTAATCTGATGGTGTAACTTCTGATAAATCTTTCTCAGAGCTATTCTGTCGACAGTGTTGAAATGGTAAAATTGATTTGCCTCACAAAGCGCCTCAATACTCTTATTTACTAAATGAGTGAAAAGTATTTCTTGTTGCCCGGTATTTAAAATCTTTAGTTCAAACAGATGTTCGTTAATGTAAGAGGTAAGACAGGGAGAAAAGCCAAAAGGGTTAAGTGGTTCCTTACAGAGCAGGTTCTTTCCTCTGTTGAATTGAACTTGCCCTTCGATTTGATTGATTAACTCCTCCAATGTATAGCTGTTAAAGTTTGTAGGCTAAAGATAAGTAAAGCAGACAAAATTTATCAATAAGCTTTTCCAGGTAAGATTTATTCCCCCCTTTGAAGAAACTGAACATATAGGCAAGAGGGAAAAGTAGGCCACCTATCACTTGTACACTAACAATTTTTCTCTTTTTGCCCTGTCATGTTTATTAGTTAATTCTAGGCAACCCCTAGCCGGACAAGACCGTTGACTGCTTTTCAAAGATTGGTTACTACCCTTTTCATGCAAATACGTTCAGCTGCATATGTATAAGCAGATATTATCCAACCTCACAGGTGGTAGAAGACTTGTGATAGCCGATGTACATGGGTGCTTGAAAACGATGAAAGCCTTGGTAGAAAGTAAAATTAAGCTTTCCCAAAAGGATCAGCTGTTTTTATTAGGGGATTATATCAATAAAGGTAAAAATAGTGCAGGCGTATTAGATTATATCATCGAATTAATTAAACAAAATTACAAGCTCTATCCCCTGAGAGGCAATCATGAACAAAGGTTCCTGGATGCTTGCCATGAATTTAAGAAGTTAAAAAACACCTCTGATCAATTCCCGTTTTCTACTCAATGGAAAAGTAGCTTAGACCTGCTGGATGAAAGAGGTCAACCTCAACAAAAGTATATTGAGCTGCTGGAGCAATTCCCATATTACTATGAATTAGATAAATTTTATGTAGTTCATGCTGGTTTCAACTTTGATAGTAGCACTCCCTTTACCGACTATTCAAGTATGGTATTGGTTAGGAATTTACACAGCAATCCTACTTCTAAAGTTATAGTCCATGGACATCAGATACATCAACTCCATGAGATCATACATAAAGTAAAAACAAGAAGTACAATCATCCCTTTAGATAATGGCTGTTACAAAAAGCTTTCATTGAGAAATGTTCTGCGAAATGCTTTTCTATGGAGAAAAATAGGCAATCTGTGTTGTTTAAATTTAGATACCTTTGAGTTGCTAGTGCAGAAAAATATAGATTAAATAAAAGGTTGAAGCCGGAAGTGGAATAATTACCTGAATCTCGAGGGGAGTGATAATAAATTATTTGGGGCAAAATATCCTAAGCTTCGGATGTCTTACCATGCCCTACTGAAACTCTTCTCCTACCTCAATTTGTAACTTACAGTTACTTGAAAGGGGGAGTTATTTTAACTCCTCTAATTGTAGAGGAGAAGCAAACAACTTGGATTTAACATCCGGATCCTAGAGTTAATAGAAAGGTAGAATAGTGTTATGTGAATACTGATTAATTTACTTTTGAAACAGGTATAACTATTTTTCAGGAAATTTTATTTCTATATAAGTTGATTGGTGAATTATATCCGGCTGACACTTATAGGAGTGCATCACCGAATTATTAGTCTACAGGTAACATCAGATTTACTTGCCTATTTAATATACTGCCTGGCCCAGGCAAAATGTGCATCAAATACAGACTCTTTGTTCTCCCTGATCGAAGTCAGAAAAACCTGGCAAGCCGGTGAAAACCTCTTTCCTTTTAACCAGATCAAACGCCAGTATGCATAAAGTGGAAACCCTGTAACAGGCAATAGCCGCACATCTCCCGTGAGCAATTCTGAACGTAAACTGTATATAGAAAGCACAGATGCCCCTAATCCGGCAATCACTGCCTGTTTGATGGCCTCTGTAGAACTAAGTTCCAGTTTTATGGAGGGATAAACTGATACCGTACTCATGTATTCTTCCGTCACGATTCTGGTAGCAGATCCATCTTCCCGGTACAGGATAGGCATGTCCTTTAGAAGGGATATGTCGCCGGCCGCCGCAGTTGTCCCGGGCATAAAGTCTCTTCCGGCTACCAGCCAGAGCGCATTGGGCATGAGCAACTCTTCTTCTACTTCCAGCTGGCCGGGCAAGATAGATACCAAAGCAAAATCAGTTTTGTTCTCCTGCATTGTTTCCAGGACTTGCCTGCGGTTAGTAACATCCATTTCTAACTTCACATGGGGATACTTTTTGTAAAATGGAGCCAGGTAATAGGGCATAATGTACTTGCCTGTAGACACAATCGAAAATTTAATCTTGCCTGTCAGCAGCCCTTTTCTTGCCAGCATCTGCTGAGAGATCTCTTCGGTGCTGGCGAGTATAGATTCGGCTATTGTTACTAGCTCTTTGCCAAATTCTGTAATGTATAACTTCCTCCCTATTATTTCTGTGAGGGGGATATCAAACTGATCCTGCAGGTTCCTGAGTTGAATAGAAACTGCCGGCTGGGTCATGTTAAGCTGTTCGGAGGCACGGGTAATGCTGCTGTGTTTAGCTACCACAGTAAATATCTTTAGTTGATGAAGGGTATAGTGCATAAATGAATGTATATGTATATCATAATAAATAAAAATATATAAGAGAATGTTTTGAAAGGATAGAAATAGGGTAAAAGAAAGAATCAGTGAGTAAACTTGTGGTGTCCAACCAAAAAGTTTTATGCAAGAAAGATTCTTCGAACTCACTGATTGTGAGTGGGAAATTATCAAGGAAGTAGTAGATAACCAAAGAAAAATCAAACATGACAAACGTGTTATTCTTAATGCTATTCTATGGCTACTTACTACAGGTAGTCAATGGCGCAACATGGAAAGTAAATACCCACCCTGGCAAACCATTTATTACCATTACAGGCAGTGGAAGAAGCGAGGCATCATCGAAGAGCTGTTGGCTTTTTTAGCAATCAGAGAAAGAAAAAAAGCAGGCCGACAAGCCTTGCCAAGCGTGTTAGCTATTGATAGTCAAAGTGTAAAGATTGTACAGTTTACTTCCCAAGACAAGGGCATAGATGGCAACAAAAAGGTGAATGGCAGAAAAAGACATCTAGCAGTGGATTGTTTAGGTATTCCTTGGGCTGTGCATGTAACAGCCGCCCATGTGTCAGACACTACAGCCGGTTATGAGTTAGCAGCTAAGCTGAAGGGTAAGTCTTGCCGCCTACATACACTAAAAGCAGATAATGGCTACAAAGATACCTTTGTAGAAGAGATAGAAAGAGACTATGGATGGAAGGTAGAAATTGTACAAAAGCCTGAAAGCGTAAAGGGCTTTGTGCCGGCAGGAGGCCGTTGGGTGGTAGAACGCAGTTACGGATGGCTCAATTTTAAGCGTAGATTGAGCCGTGACTTTGAGAAAAGCACAGAAAGTTCGGAAGCTATGCTACAATTAGCCTTTATTGACACACTGCTTAAAAGAAAACCAGTATAATATTTCAAAACGTTCTCTAAGAAAGGCGCTGTAGTTTTGAGAAAAAATAAAATATATGCCTGAGAGAATGCCAGCGACGGACAGCCGCATACACCTATATTACACCCTTAAGAGAAATAATACAATCCCATCCCTACACAAGCGCCTCTATGCGCACAACAGGCGTACTCCCTCCATACTATTTTAAAAGCTACCCTTATTCTCACCCTTGCTCAACTATAATATAACATATGGAAATTGGCTTATTTGTCAGTAATTTAACAAACCCTACCCTTCTGTTTTTTGGTCTTGGCCTGCTGGCGGCCACCTTAAAAAGTGACCTGGAAATTCCGGCAGCCAGCATCAAATTTATCTCTCTATACCTGCTGCTCTCTATCGGTTTTAAAGGGGGACAGGAGCTGGCACACAGTGCTTTTACCCTGGAGATTCTCTATGCCATTCTGTTCGGGTTAACAATTGCCTCCCTGGTGCCCCTGTATACTTTCTATATCCTCAGAAAGCGGCTGGGGGTGGCTGATGCCGGTGCCATTGCGGCTGCCTACGGATCGGTGAGTGCGGTAACCTTTGTAGCGGCTGCCTCTTTTCTGGAAACTTATCAGCATACTTTTAGTGGGTATATGGTGGCCGTGATGGCCTTTATGGAATCGCCGGCCATTGTTATCGCCGTTTTTCTGATAAATAAATATGATAAGCAGCAGGCAGGCAACACTGACTTAGGCAAAATACTGGGCCATTCCTTTACTAACGGAAGTGTGTTTCTGATCCTGGGAAGCCTGCTGATCGGCTACCTGGCAGATGCCAAACAAGCAGAAGGGATTAAACCTTTCACGACCGACATATTTAAAGGGTTTCTGGCCATTTTCCTGCTCGAAATGGGCATGGTTACCGCCAGACGTTTCTCTTCATTCCGGAAATATGGCCTGTATCTACCTTTGTTTGGTATCTTGGTGGCAGCCTGTAACGGCAGCCTGGTAGCCCTCGCCAGTGTTCTGGTAACAAATGATCCGGGCACACGCTTTATGTTTGCTATCCTGGGTGCCGGGGCTTCTTATATTGCCGTACCTGCTGCGATGCGCATGGCGGCCCCCAAAGCCGACCCCGGATTGTATATTCCCATGGCCCTGGGGGTTGCCTTCCCCTTTAATATATCTGTCGGCATGGTGCTGTACTGGTATATTATACAAACACATGTATCCGAACGCCTTTCTTCTAACTTATCGCAACTATTTACTTACCTACACTTCTAAAACAATAACGATTATGATCTCTTATTTTCGATTCCTGCTGCTTTCCATGCCTGAAAGAGAACAGTATCTCACCGAAAGAGCCCCCTTTCTTTTAAGTTATGCTGACGATACAAAAGAGCTTCGCTTGTATGCCGTGAATGATTTTTTTGCAGAAATGCATCTGGATGAGCAAAAGCTGGTGACGGAAATCATTTCTTTCAAAAGAACCGGCCGCCTGGAGCAACACACCCGGCACCTTAGTCTGAGGGGGCTACAGACATCAGGCGTAACGGGAGGCCATCTAAAAGATAAATTCACTGCCCGGTAATAAAGCAAATCCCTGCGGAATAGGGAATACCTGTAAGGGCATGTACGGATCGGGCATTGCTGAATGAGTATCCGCTCAGGTAAGCATTTTCTAATGTTATCCTAATCTTATTCTAAGGCGAGCAGCGCAAATTTGTAACGGCAGATCATTTCTGAAAATTTAACCAAAAAAATACATATGCTTCCAAAAACGCCCATTACGTTTGCCTATGGCGATGGCATAGGCCCTGAAATTATGGATGCCACCATCCGGATACTTACTGCCGCCGGTGCTGCTATTAGCCCGGAAGTGATCGAGATCGGAGAGAAAGTGTACCTGCAAGGCAATACATCCGGCATTGATGCGCAAGCGTGGGATTCGCTGAGAAAAACAAAAATATTTTTAAAAGCACCTATTACCACACCTCTTGGCAGCGGGTACAAAAGCCTGAATGTAACGATCAGAAAAACCTTGGGGCTGTTTGCCAATGTACGTCCTTGTTTGTCACTCCACCCATTTGTGACTACCAAACATCCCAGGTTAGATGTAATCATCATCCGGGAGAATGAGGAAGATGTATATGCCGGCATAGAGCATCAACAGTCAGCCGATGTCGTGCAATGCCTTAAACTGATTACCCGTCCGGGATGCGAAAAAATTATCCGCTATGCCTTTGAATATGCCAAAACGTATGGCAGGAAAAAAGTGACCTGCATGACCAAAAACAACATCATGAAACTCACCGATGGCTTGTTTTACCAGACCTTCCAGCAGATAGGTGCCCAGTATCCGGAAATTGAAAAGGAGCATCAGATTATAGACATCGGCGCTGCCCTGCTGGCTGATCAACCGGAAAAGTATGATGTAGTGGTTACCCTGAACCTGTATGGGGATATTATTTCTGATGTAGTAGCCCAGATAGCAGGTTCTGTAGGTCTGGCAGGCTCGGCCAATATCGGAGACCATTGCACCATGTTTGAGGCCATTCATGGATCTGCCCCGGATATAGCCGGGAAAAATATAGCCAACCCGTCCGGGTTGATACAGGCATCCATTCTGATGCTGATGCATATCGGACAAAACAGGGTAGCCGAAAGGATACATAACGCTTGGCTGGCTACGATTGAAAGCGGCTCGCATACGGCAGATATTTTCCGGCAAGGCGTAAGTAAAGCAAAGGTGGGCACCCAGCAGTTTGCCGACCAGGTGATCGGTAACCTGGATACATATCCGGCTTATTTTCCAAAGGTTAATCATAGCAGCCATGCACCCAAACCCTTTGTTGTACTACCTTATCAAAGACCTGTGAACCACAAGCAACTGGTCGGAGCTGATATTTTTGTTTGCCATGACAATATTTCACCCGATCAGTTAGGCGATCAGCTTACGGGGTTAACGCCTGCCGGCCTGAAGTTAAAGATGATCACCAACCGGGGTGTAAAAGTGTATCCACAAGGGCATGCAGAAACCTTTTGTACCGATCACTGGAGATGCCGCTTTGTGGCCGAAGGGACAGTAACAGAGAATGCAGACCCTTTATATGTTCCCCTGGAATATTCAAGGTTGCTTTCCCTACAGGAAGTGCTCTCGCGAGCCGGTCTGGAAATCATCAAAACCGAAAACCTCTATACATTTAATGGAAAGAGGGGGTTTTCTCTTGGACAGGGGGAATAATAGTCATTTTCGCAAATAAATAATAAAACCCAACCTCTACATGCGCATACTCGATATCAGTTGCCTATTAATTATGCCATCGGCTCTTTTCATATACCTCAACAACAGATACCTGAAATTACTCCCTACCATTGGGCTTACCTTGCTTGCCTTGTTTTCTTTACTATTTATTCTTTTAACAGGCAAGTTTATAACAGCAATCAGCCAGAAGGCACAGGAAATACAATTGGAATTTAATTTTTCCGCTGCTGCTTAGCAGGTATAAGACCTTCTGCTCAAAGACAATAGCAGGGAACAGAATTAGGAGGTTAAATTAACTCCCCCTTTCTTTTAACTCATCTACAGAAGAGGTCTTGCACTCTTTGGATAATCTTTGTATATTCCTTTCAATATATACTTTGCTATGTCGGGCATACATAAGTAGCTTCGGCATCAGTTAGTTTTGGCGAATTAGCTGACAACAAAGTGCGTCATATTTTTAATTGACATCTTCATAAACATAGTTCTTTTTATTGGTATGATGATTTCTGGGGTTTATAGCCATACAGATGTAAAACTATTTGAAAGTAAAACTACATTTCGCCCTGTTTCCAAAAATGAAATTTTACTCAATAAAGGAGAAGTCTGTAAATCCTTTTTTTTTAGCCTAACAGGTGCTTTTTATCAGTATAAATATACAGATGAAGGAGAAGAAAATGTACTTGATTTGCATGTAGCGCATGAGTGGTTTTTAAATCAAGGTAGTTTTATTTCTCAAACACCATCAGATAGATTTATAAAAGCTTATTGTGAAGGTAACATCTTAGAGTTAGATATAACATCTATACACGAACTGATCGGTGAATCTGCTGCTTTCCTTCAATTGGGGAAAATATTGCAGCAAGCAACGGCACAAGCTTATTTTTTTGATAATCGTTTGACACCTACTCAAAAATATCAATACATCTTGGATAACAGAGCAGCATTGATCCAACACTTTCCACTTAAATGGATTGCCTCCTATCTAAAAATTACCCCTGAAACAATGAGTAGAGTCAGAGAAAGTTTTGCTAAAGGAAAAATCATTTCTTGATTGTAATCAAGCGATAAAAGCCTTGCCAAGCATTAGGTTTGTATTTTAGTTTACAAGCAATAAATGGAACTTAAAGTTAAGGCCATTCGAGCTTTTATCGGAGCTAAAAACATTGAGCTGTCACGAAAGTTTTACCTCGACCTGGGTTTTCAAGAAAGCATTTTGACTGATAAAATGTCTTATAAGGAATAATAAATTATTTTTTTGCAACTCAAGTCTTTATTTCTAGTGGTGATCCAGACAGGCATGTCAAAGCCTGCTCAAGACTATGAGTATGGTTACTGGAAAGGATAAATCCAGAACCTATTCGAGTATCCACGGATCATTGAAAAGAAAATCCACATACACAGCTGATATGTACAATGAAAAATTTACCTATTCCTATTCTTATTGTTTCCATTTTGTTTATTCTGGCAGGCAGTATTGGATTCACTTATCATGTTCAAGAATTCTACCAGCCGGATGTGCAAGTTTCCCAATTACTTTGGGTTCTGTTTGTGCGAATTTTAGCTATAGTTTGTGGAAGTCTTCTGCTTTTAAGAATATGTTGGGCACGCTGGCTAGCCATTGCCTGGCTGGCTTACCATGTTTATATAGGTGCACTCAATTCAACATCTCAAATGATTGCACATATTATATTTTTAATAATAGTTGCTGTTTTGCTGTTTTTGCCAGTATCTACGGTATTCTTTCAAAAGAAAAATAAACACTAGCCGTGTAAGGGCAATACGAGGATAAGCTTTTTTAATGGGTTGATAAGCTTTATTGGTAAAATAAACCAATGCGTTCAGTAATCAAATACAATCTTTAGGATTAGAGTAGTCAAATTAATTAGCCCTTTCGTTTTATTAAACAGAAAATAGGCGAAAGGGAAAAGATATTGGAGTTCATTTTCCCCTCTTGTCCATTTACGAGGATTCATTATTGGGGTATAATTTTTTAACCTGGATATTTGTTTTAAAACATAATTCACATTTTAAGAACCTAGTATACAGCATATATTTTATAGCTTTTGTTATCGGTTCGTTATTGCGTTCCATATTTGCTTAGTGATTCACCATTGCTGAATTATGATACATACTTGGTTGTCTCTCAGGGCAAATTCTTTGGCTCCCCAGGGACGAAGGGTGACTTTATTAAGATTTGGATGTAGAAATTCTGGATGTGATGAACTTACTTTTTTGTAGATTTCATCAATACTATGGGTTACAAGTCTAAATTCAGGATTATGTTCTTTTGCTAGTTCTTTATTTTCAAACAGGTACAGTTGTAGTTGGTTCTTTTCGAGTACACAAAACGGATTTTTTGACTTCAATTCTTCATATTCCATATTAAATTCAAGACAATCAACAAATAGTTTTAATCCGTCTTTAATATCTATATAATAGGCATTAGGAATTAATTTGGCAAAATTCATAATAGATTTTATTTTAGAGAATGTTTTGAAAGGATAGAAATAGGGTAAAAGAAAGAATCAGTGAGTAAACTTGTGGTGTCCAACCAAAAAGTTTTATGCAAGAAAGATTCTTCGAACTCACTGATTGTGAGTGGGAAATTATCAAGGAAGTAGTAGATAACCAAAGAAAAATCAAACATGACAAACGTGTTATTCTTAATGCTATTCTATGGCTACTTACTACAGGTAGTCAATGGCGCAACATGGAAAGTAAATACCCACCCTGGCAAACCATTTATTACCATTACAGGCAGTGGAAGAAGCGAGGCATCATCGAAGAGCTGTTGGCTTTTTTAGCAATCAGAGAAAGAAAAAAAGCAGGCCGACAAGCCTTGCCAAGCGTGTTAGCTATTGATAGTCAAAGTGTAAAGATTGTACAGTTTACTTCCCAAGACAAGGGCATAGATGGCAACAAAAAGGTGAATGGCAGAAAAAGACATCTAGCAGTGGATTGTTTAGGTATTCCTTGGGCTGTGCATGTAACAGCCGCCCATGTGTCAGACACTACAGCCGGTTATGAGTTAGCAGCTAAGCTGAAGGGTAAGTCTTGCCGCCTACATACACTAAAAGCAGATAATGGCTACAAAGATACCTTTGTAGAAGAGATAGAAAGAGACTATGGATGGAAGGTAGAAATTGTACAAAAGCCTGAAAGCGTAAAGGGCTTTGTGCCGGCAGGAGGCCGTTGGGTGGTAGAACGCAGTTACGGATGGCTCAATTTTAAGCGTAGATTGAGCCGTGACTTTGAGAAAAGCACAGAAAGTTCGGAAGCTATGCTACAATTAGCCTTTATTGACACACTGCTTAAAAGAAAACCAGTATAATATTTCAAAACGTTCTCTTAATTGATTTTGATGACATATCTGTTCACAAAGATGTCATTTGTTTTTACTTCTCGTGCTTGATTACAATCAAGAAATCACTTCATGCTAGCTCTCACTTGTCAGGCTCTCTCTTTTTCGCACATAGGGTAAGAAGAAAATTTCTTTGTTGTTTATTGGTTTCAAGAAAGGGGAGTATATTTTAACTAATCCTTTTCATTTAACTCTGATTACCAATTCAGGTGTAGCCTGTCAGTTCTCAACTTATACTAAATCGTTGTTGGTTGTTTATTATTAATTATTGGTATCATGTTGGCAACCAATTGATTACCCTTATTTAACTACAACATACTTATTTTAATTTAGTATTGATTTTATTAAGGGAAGATCAATATTGTTATGCTCATAAAAGTTAACATTACCTTTGGTAGAAAGCACTCCTATAGAGTTATAAATATAACTCAACACTGCTTATAGCTACCTGCTATTTTCTATCTATCCTACCATGACGTGCGCATTGGGATAGCGATATGCATTACTGATTACCTGTCTGCTGATGGCAAGAGCTAGGGTAAGCGTTCCTATCCGGCCCAAAAACATTGAGATCATCAGCACTACTTTTCCTACAGTTGACAACTGCGGCGTAATCCCGGTAGTTAATCCAACGGTAGCAAAGGCAGATACCTGTTCGAAGAATACATTTAAAATGGCAAGATCTGGCTCACTGACAGATAGAACAAAGGTTGCTATTAAGTTGTAAGCAGCCGCAAAGGTAATCACGGTATAAGCTCTAAAAAGCAAAGGAGTAGGGATGGTTCTTTTTCCGAAAGTTATTACTCTCTTGCCGCGGATAGAAGAAATCACCGAAACAGCGATGACAAAAAAAGTAGTTGTTTTGATGCCTCCTCCTGTGGAACCCGGAGAAGCCCCTACAAACATGAGAAACATGAGCATAATAAGGGTGGGATCTGAGAGGCGGGTAATATCAACTGTATTGAAGCCTGTCGTGCGGGTAGCCGATTGAAAGAAGGAAGCGATAATAGCCTCTACCCCATTCAAAGGCGCTAAGGCATTATTTCTTTCTAAAAAATAGAACCCTGCCGTACCAAAAATAATGAATACTATAGTAGTATATACAGCTATTTTCGTATTCAGTTTCCAATCTTTCCATGGTTTTTCAAGCCGCTCTCTGAGTGAAGTGATCGAAAACAGATCCATCAATGATGAAAAACCTAAGCTGCCTAAAATCATCAGAAGGGCAATGACCAGATGTAAAATATAGGCTTTCTGCACAGGTAATTCATACAGCCCATTGGTGTATAAACTAAAGCCTGCACTACAAAAAGCTGAAACCGAATGAAAGATAGAAAAAAATACTTTTTGAGTAAGGCTATCAAAATGTACAGAATCTCCCCAACAGAAAAAGAGGACAATACTACCTACAGTCTCAATGAGCAAGGTGAGAAAGATGATTTGCCTGAGCAATCCCTGGGCAGAAAGCAAGGACTCAGTACTGAGCAAGTCCTGCATATTAGACTGATGCTTGATCCCTACGGTTTGCCTCAAAAAAATAGTAACAAAGGTAGCAAAAGTGACCATGCCAATACCGCCTATCTGAATCAGGCATAGAATCACCAGATGTCCTTTAAAAGTAAGATAAGTAGCCTGATCTACCACCATAAGACCGGTGACACAGGTAGCACTAGTAGCTGTGAACAAGGCCTCTAGAAAAGGCATGGATTGAGCGGTGTTAGTCATAGCAGGCAACATTAAAAAGCCTGTGCCCAGGCTGATAACCAAAAGAAAACTGCTAATGAAAGTCACCGTAGGTTTAAGCCTGGTAGTGCTGATGCGGATATTTACAGCGGAAATTTCTATGCCTACCAGTAAGACAATGCAGAGACTTGAGGTTAGCTGGTAAAAAGCTAAGTAGTTGTTAAATCCAAAGACTTGAGCTAAACTAAATAGAATCGATTCATTGAAAAAGAAAGGGGCAAATCCATTTATCAGTAAGAGTAATAATAAGACAGTCTTTGGCAGAGTGTATAGTAGAAAAGCCTTTCTCTGGAAGGCATACAAGAGCCTGATTAAATAAATAATAATAAATAAAATCACTACTCCATTTAGTAGAGTGTAAATTCTTGAAATGGCTTCAAGGGTTAAGTGAAACCCATATTGATAAATGAGTAAACTGATAGCAAATAAAGAATTCAGGTAGGTCAACAGGTTTAACAGGTATTCTACCTTGTTCCTACTGTTGTACAAAGACCTATTGAGTTGTTCGACTGTCAACATGTATTAAAAAATCAACTGTATGCTTAAGTTTTGTAAATTAAAATGATTTTTTTAAAAGTATATGGTAATTTTCTTCTATTCTGTGTCGACAGGATGTGTAACATAGATTCAAAAGAAAGTATGATTTCTGGCTCAAAAATGGAGTGTAAAAAAGAGCGCAGTTTAAGAAACCTATCTCAACAGTTTTAGGAAAGGGGCGAAAAATATAACTCAACTATTTCATCCCAATAATTCATTCTTTCCTATATCCTCTTTCGTGATTCGGTATCCAGTTTACATCAATTTATAAACATATCTAAGCGATGTCATGAAGATGTAGAAATGAGTAGAAAAAAGAGTCGAATAACCAGTAGGTTTAGTCTTATTTTCTCTTATTGAATTGCTTGGCACATGAAACATAAGTTCCTTCCTTTTTTTTGTCTAATCTGCTGTTTTACCTTCTTAAAAGATCTACAAGCGCAGTCCAATAGTATAAATTTAAATAAGACTGCTCAATACCAAATTCTCCCTTTACACAATGGTAGCTTCATGGTGGCCGAGATCATAAATATGGATCAGTATCAAAGGGGAGAAGCAAATTTTATACTTTATGATTCCTTATGTAAGGACCAAAGCAATAAGATTATTTTACTGCCTTGGCAACCAGTATTTAATGGAAGTGTTTCAGCCGGAAATCTTAAAATTGTATCATTTTTCTCTGCTGTCAACAATAAAACAGTCTTTCTCACCATGGATTCCCTAGGACAGCAGGTGAATAGAAAAGAGATTGAAGTAAAAAAAGCAATGCAGATTCCTAGTTTAATTGCTTTTAGCTCTCCAGATGGTTTCTTTATTATCAGCCGTTCAGAGAAACAGTGGAAGGATATAATTATTACTAAGCTCGATTTTCAATACAACACGCTTTGGGAAAGGCAGTTCAAGCAGGAAAAAGATCCAGTTACGATTGATAAGCTGGAAAAGATAGGTGATAAAATATTTATTTTTAAGCAAATAAGGGCTGGTTCTAAAAACTACCAGGGAAGTTTACTAGTACTTGATGAAAAAACAGGTAAGACTCTACTAGAAAAAAACCTAACTAGTAGTTCATAAAATATAAGATGTCAGGTAAATTAGGTAATTTGATCAAAAAAGCCATGGTCATTTATCGAATTACCCTCAGTGCTGAAGAAAGAAGGATCTTAAGTAGTTGGATAAATAAAGGCAGCCGAAAGGCCAAAGATATTCAAAAAGCCTATGTGCTGTTAGCCAGCGATGAAACAACAGGCAGGCAAAGTGAGACTGAGTTGGCAGAAACTTATAAATTATCTACCAGAAGTGTGGAGCGTATCCGTAAGTGTTTTTGTGAGCAGGGCATGGGCATGTTTGATAAGAAAACAAGAAAATTAAGAAGCGACAAAAAGATAGATGGGAAGGTAGAAGCGCATCTGCTGGCATTAGTCTGTAGTGAGCCGCCTCAAGGACAGGCAAAATGGAAACTGCAACTGCTGGCAGACAGATTAGTAGAACTCAAGGTGATTGACTCCATTTCCCATACGAGTGTGGCAAGCCTGTTAAAAAAAATGAGCTTAAGCCTTGGCTGAGGCCCATGTGGGTGATCCCCCCTAAACAAAATGCAGGGTTTGTTTATCAAATGGAAAAAGTGATTTCAGTCTATGAAAGGCCATATGATGAAAAGCAGCTGCTGGTCACTTTGGATGAATCACCCAAACAACTTATTGAAAGCAAACACTTCATAGGCAAAGATGGAAAACAGTATCAGGACAGTATCTATACAAGACATGGAGTGCGTGATATCTATATGGTCTTTGAGCCATTAGCCGGTAAACGATATTGTTTTGTGGAGCAAAACCACAACCGTTTCACCTGGGTAAAGATTCTAAGCCGGTTGTTGGATACTACTTACAAAGCATGCGAGAAAATCACTTTAGTAGAGGATAACTTGTCGGCTCACAAACCAAGTGCTTTTTATGAACTTTATCAACCTGAGAAAGCTAAAGCGTATTTAGACAGGATAGAGTTTATCTTTACCCCGGCTCATGGCAGTTGGCTCAATATGGCAGAAATAGAGCTATCAGTGTTACAAAGAGATTGCCTTGACAGGCACATTGCCACAGAGGATGAGTTAATAAAACAGCTAAGCGCCTGGCAGGAGAGCAGAAATAACAAAGCAGTAAAAGCTAATTGGCAGTTCACCAATCAAGATGCCAGGGTTAAACTCAAAAAACTATACCCGACTATTTAATGTTTATAGACTACTAGTAATCAAGTAATTAAAACGCCAACAACTTTCATGGTGGAGGGAGAAAATATACTGGTAGCAGGTTTATATGTGAAAGGGAATTTATTGAAAGATTCTCACTGCGATGGTATCTTTCTTTCCAGTTATACACCTAGCGGACAAGTAAACTTTGAGACTTTTAATAGCTGGCAACAAGAAGTTAAGCAAGGGTATATAAAAGGAGGTATAGAGGCTTCCTGGATAAATGAGCAAAGCACAGAAAAAGCCATTTTGCAGTCTATCAAAAAGACAGAAAAGGGCTATATAGTTCTGGCTGAAAGCTTTAAAAAAGTATTTAATGGGGCAGACATAGCCGCCTTAATTGGGTCAGGATTAGTTTACTCTATGGTTGGAGTCGCTCCTTTCATCAATCCTCAACTTACCAGCTATAAGGTGATGGATATGCTGCTATATGATTTTGATACAAAGGGAATGTTACAGCAGGTAAAAAAATAGAAAAGCCCCAAACCCTGAGAACTATTCCTGTTGATTTGGGAGAATTAAAAGCAGTCAATACTATACAAGATTACCAGGTATTTGACTACAGATTTGCTGCTGTTGGTAGACAAACAAATCGGGAAAGTTTTTTTTACAGAGACTATATTAAAAAAGAACATTGCAAAATAAGTATGATCCAGCTATCTGATTTGCAAAATATTCAAGTACATTCCTATAATTTAAATGGGCTTGTGCCGGATATAAAAGACATTAAAAGCTTTGATTTTATGCAAAGAAATTCTCAATCCTTTCTATTGCACTATCAGACAAAGCATACATTATCTGTTAAGATAGTTTATCCTAAAGATTTTTATAAGGTAAAATAAATCAAGGATGCTCTCAAATAAGAAATTCATGCGATATTAAGCTTTTTAATATTGAAAGTATATTTTAAAACTAAAGATGATCTCTTACTTTAAATCAGATAGATTAGAAGTAAAAGAGTTTTAGTTAACATAATTGCCCGTGGGTGTTGCACATCTGTTATTTTTTTAACGCGGATTATCTTCCTTCTAATTACAGCAATTCAAGAAAATTTTCCTTTTAACTTTAAATCAGAATAAAAGTAGAGTATTTTATATTGAGATAAAATCATGTCGTATGACATGACAGCAACAAATAGCATCTTACTTAGAGAAATATTTATCAAAATATTTCTCTAAGGTTTATAATACCTCGATTAGTTTAGACCACTTTTCTTGTTTTCTTAGTTGAATTAAGCTGCCATTTTATAAAGATTAATGGGCTTGTTTCGGTCAATTCCCTGGTGTGGCCTTTGATTGTATTTCTCCATCCAGCCACTGATGCCCTGGTAGAGGGAGATGCCATCAGTGGCCGGGTTCAGGTAAATATGCTGGTATTTAATGGTCCGCCAAAACCTTTCTATAAATATATTATCCAGTGCCCTGCCTTTGCCATCCATACTGATACGGATAGATTCACTTTTTAAATATTCTACATACTCTTTACAGGTAAACTGGCTACCCTGGTCGCTGTTGACAATCCCGGGCTTACCATGCTCAGCTACCGCTGCTTTCAACACCTGCAAGCTAGCCTCAGCATCCAATGTATTAGACAAGCCCCAGCCCACAATATAGCGGCTATACACATCTATCACAGCCGTCAAATACATAAACCCTTTAGCCATCGCAACATAGGTAATATCTATAGCCCATACCTGGTTTGCCCGCTCTACTTTTAAGTTCCTGAGCAAATAAGGATAGATATACTTTTTGTCCCCTAACTGCGTCAGTTGCTTTCGGGGGTAGATAGGCCGGATGTTAGCCAGCCGCATCAATCTTCTTATCCGCTCGTAACCTGCTTTATAACCCTTTTCCTCCAGCATCGACTGCATTGTCAGCACTCCGGCCGTTGGTTCTTCTAATATATGGGCATCCATGAGCTGCATCATTCCTAAATTATCTGCATTCTCTTGTTTAGGCTCATAATAGAAAGAGGCCCGGCTGATAGAAAGTAAACGGCATTGCTGGCGAAGGCTAAGCTTTGCTTGAGGACTAACCAGTGATTTACGCTCCATTACAGTCCGGTCTTCTTCAAGCTTTTTTTTAAAAAGTCGCGTTCCATCTCCAGTTGCCCAATCTTAGCATAAAGCGCATCTAAGTTTACCTGCTCTTCTTTTTCTTTCCCTTCTGTGGAAGAGAATACCAGCTCCGAATTAGTTAAAAATTCCTGCTTCCACAGCGATATCTGGTTGGCGTGTACCTCAAAGCGGGCCGACAAAGCCGCTAATGTTTCCCGCTCTTTAAGCGCTTCCAATGCCACTTTCGCCTTGAAAGCAGCTGTAAATTTTCTCCTCGTTTTTTTCATCTTTTCCACGTTTAATTTGTATTGCTTTTCACTTTAACGCGTGGTCTGATTTTACCGAGGTATTATACAGCTACATCATCAGATATAATTCCTTTTATCTGATAATGGGTTTTTATTAACCTTCTGGCAGATTCAATTAATAATGAACTTTCTCCAATAATAAAACAGGTAGGTTTCTTCACTGGTTGCAGGATAGAATAAGTAATATCAGGATTACTTTTTAACACAGACCGCTTGAAAAAAGGTCTGTTTTCTTTTAATTGGCCATGCTTCATGTAAAGTTACCGCTTAAATTAAATGTAATAGAAAGCTGTCAAAAATAGTTTAATTTATACCTTTCAGCAGAACTTAAGTAAGCTGAACAATTGAAAAACTGTAGGTGAACAATAAATTTACACCAGATTTAGTATTAGGTATGGAATTGCAGCAATTACTGGAGGATTTTTCAGGCAGCCATACTATCTATTTTCCATTAAAAAGTTTGATACTGTTCTGGACTTTATTACCTAAAGCAGCATATCTTCTTTTGCTGTTATACCATCTTTTGGACTTGCAATAATAAACCGGGCAAAAGTTAAGTAGCTTTCTGGAATATCTTAGTTTCAAGAAAGGGGAAGTTAATTTAACTTTCCATTTGCTGAAAATACCTAAGTAATCTTTCTTCAGTATCTTTTCTTTAGTTTATTTTTATATAAGTTTCCAAAATAAGGGAGCCTGACAGGTGTAGCCGAAGAGGGAGTTTCATTTGCTTGTCAACCTATATCAAGACAAGGCCCTTTTTAATCATTATCAATTAACTTGTCAAAAAGGTATAAGGGCAGTACTCTGATTCAATCCATTTTACCTAGTAAAAGAAAATCAATGGTATATACCCCAGGGTAGAAGCCTGGACCCGTATTTCCGAGGCAGAGCCTCGGGGAATTAAACTACTAATGATTAAAGCTTTTTAACATGGCAAGGAATTTGATTTACGAGCGTTTTTCTAACTAAATTCAAATCAATCATTGCGATTTTTAAACAAAATGGCGTAGTTTCTACTATAGTCTGGCGCTTGAGCGATAAAGATAAATCGAATGAGTACGACAACTATTGGAATGCAGATCAGATAAAATCAAAGAGAGGTTTTTTTAATTTATAGCCGGATAAGATATTGAACGAAAACCGATTACCCTGTCGAGTATCTCACGGGCGAACTGTCCGTGTTTTTCCCCAATATTGATTTCGATCAGTTTAACTATGCTTCTCAGTTGAGCTTCAGTTAGACCTACATTAAAGCCGGAATTTACATGCCCCTGTGCAAATGGTTCTTCTGTCGTGAACAAAGACGAAATGGTAACTGTCTCACGTTCTGCGTAAGTGTGAACATCACTGCCAAAGATATCAGTAAATAAATGTTCTTTCAGAAACAAATCAATCCTTGGACTAAAAACAGCGAATCCGTTTTTAAGCTGCTCCGCGTTCATGCCAGTAATGATTTGCTGCACTTTTTCGCCTCGCTCGTATTTACTCTTCTTATCAGTCACAGGAGTTGCCTCCCTGCCTTGTTTATCTTTTATTCCTTTTGCTTCCCGGTCCTTGACTACGCCTATTAACGTATTGGTGCCGTGGATACTTCTACCAAAGCCGCAATACGCATATAGGTATACCAAAATTTCTTTTATCTCATTGACAGCTAAGCCGCTATCGAGTGCAGCGTTCATTTCTTTTTCCAATTCTACCCAAGCGCCTTTGCTGGTAAAAGCGGAAATTTTAACAAACTTTTGTTGCCTGTCAGTAAGTGCTATAGGAGTTTCCATGTTAGAGAACGGTTGTGGTCTATCTGTTTGAAGTGATTAGAAATTCCTAACGACCAGTCTGTTTTTCCATGGCTTCCGTGTAACGGGCTCCCTGTATGGTAATCTTTGAAGCGGCTTCCTCTATTTGACTAAGATCGTCAGGGGTGAGTTCTATATTGGCTGCGCCTATGTTTTCCTCTAGGCGGTGCAGCTTGGTTGTTCCCGGAATGGGTGCTATCCACGGTTTTTGTGCCAGCAGCCAGGCCAAAGCTATCTGGGCAGGCGTTGCTTGTTTCCCTTGACCAATTCTTGTGAGTAGTTCAACCATAGCCTGGTTGGCTTCACGGGCTGCCTGTTCAAATCTTGGAAGGGTACTGCGTATATCTGTACTGGCAAATGCTGTACTAGTGTCAATTTTACCTGTTAGAAAACCTTTACCCAATGGACTAAAAGGCACGAATCCAATACCTAGTTCCTCCAGTGTAGGAATAATTTCTTTTTCAGGGGTTCTTGTCCAAAGCGAGTATTCACTTTGCAAGGCAGTTACCGCTTGAACAGCATGAGCACGCCGTATAGTTTGTGCGCCGGCTTCAGAAAGCCCGAAATGCTTTACTTTACCTTCTCCAATCAAATCTTTTACTGTGCCTGCAACGTCTTCAATGGGTACAGCAGGATCAACCCGGTGTTGGTAGTAGAGATCAATTACATCGGTTCTGAGGCGTTTCAGAGAGCCTTCAATCGACTTTTTGATGTGCTCTGGTCTGCAGTTCATACCTAAATTTTCTCCGTTGGGACCAAATTCGTACAGGAATTTAGTGGCAATCACCACCTGATGGCGCAGGGGAGCAAGGGCTTCGCCCAATAGCTGCTCATTGGTATAGGGTCCATACACTTCTGCTGTGTCAAAAAAAGTAACCCCCTTTTCAACTGCGGCCTGAATCAGTTTAATCATTTCGTTTTTGTCCTGAGCCGGACCGTAGCCAAAGCTCATCCCCATGCAGCCCAGACCGATCGCTGAGACTTCCAGATTACTATTTCCAAGTGTGCGCTTTTTCATGGTATATTCTTTTTAAGTGATTGATTTAAATACACTGCAAAGGTAGGCAAACAAAGAGGCCTGCTACTAATGAATATCAAGCAGAAAAGTAAGAAATTCAATCAATCAGGCTCTAAATGACTTAGGGATCGTTCCTGTCACCCGTTTAAAATAGTTATTGAAGTAGGTCGTATAGTCAAAACCAAGGGCGTAAGCCACCTCGGCAATACTCCAATCGGTATGTTGCAAGAGTGCTTTTGCCTCGCTAATGACCCGCTCAGTAATATGAGTAGTGGTAGGCTTACCAGTAATTTCTTTTACCGAACGGTTTAAATGGTTAATAGAAACGCAGAGTCTGTTGGCATAATTAGATGGCGTTCGTAATTGCAGAGGTTGTTGAGGACTTTCAATGGGGAATTGCCGTTCCAGTAGCTCTAGAAACAAAGCGGTAAGGCGGGAGGATGCCGTTTTGTGTTTGACAAAGTGATCAGAAGGCTGCACTTTTAATGCCTCGTGAATAATCAGATGGATATAGTTACGAATCAGTTCGTCCTTAAAAAGATAATCGGTGTTTTGCTCAGAGAGCATCTTTTTGAAAAGCGATTCGATAAACTCTTTTTGCTCGCTGTTGATGGTTAAAACAGGGGTGCCACCGATCTTGAATAAAGGTGATTCTTGCAGACTTTCTAAGCGTTCGCTCTTTTTTAAAAATGCTTCTGTAAACCAACAGCCATAGCCTATATTCTTCTCCGAGAGCAACTCTACCGAATAAGGGACATGGGGGTTGGAAAAAAATAAGAAGCTGCCATCCACTTCAATTCCCTGGTCTGCATAATGAATGATCATATGGCTGGTAGCCAAAGTGATTTTATAAAAGTCCCTCCGTCTATAGGTAGGAAGCTTACTCACCGTGCTCTCTATTTGGTGGACATTAAAGCCTTTGAGTTTTAAGTCGACTGCATTGGGATGGTGAAAACGAGTATCGATCTTATCTTTCATGGCACAAAGGTAAGAAAATCAATCAGCCTTTGTGTAGATACTGCAATGAAAATGAGGTTTCCCTGTCAGATCAGTAATAAGCTACACCCTTTTTTGATGGTGACTATAATTTTTACAGGGATAGTGTAACGTCTTTTCAGGAATTAATTAAAGAAATAAGATATGTATTTTACATATTCTTTATTTCTTGTTAAGTAATTAAACACAATTAAGTATAATATTTTCATCTACTTCAAGTTTTTTAAAATCAAGTTTAAAGTAAGTACCCAATCCTGAAAAGATGGTATAAAGTGCCTCCTTAAGCGCTTCTACAGACAGATAGTCTTCGGCTTTGAGCCAATGATATTTCACCTGCTTCCAAAATCGTTCGATCCTGTTAAGATGAGGACTATACTTAGGCAGCAAAAAGATGTATAATCCTTTCTGTTCCCATTCTTCTTTTTTGACTTCCCATAGGCCACATGTATGCCAGGAGGCGTTGTCTAAGACTATGACAGTAAACTTGGAAATAGATGTTGAGAAGGCCTCTACACATTCAATGATAAAGTCAGCGTTTAGACTCCCACTTTTCTGATAAGTAAGCAACTCATTATTTGTACTTAACAAGCCAAATACATTTATCCTTGTACTTCTTTGGGATAAAATAGGGGCGTGTTCGCCTTTTTTGATCCATCCATAAGGTACACAAGGGGTAAGGCAAAACCCTGATTCGTCTCCAAAATATAAATCTATACTGCCTGTCTGTGCCAAATAAAGCAAAGCATGTAATCGCTTGACTTTCTGCTCATATGCTTCTTTGTTTTGCAATGGCTTTATCCATTTACGGAAACGTTTCCATCGGTAGTCAATTTTTTTAAAAACCGCTTCAAGGTCATCTCACTCATAGCCGTGCCTAATTTAGCTTCTATCTCTCGCTTAGCTAATTTAAGTTGTTGTTTTTCTTTCTCTATGCTATTTTCCACTACTTCAACATGGGTAGCATTACTGGTAGTAAGGATGGGTTTTCTGCCTTTCCCTTTTTGGTTCTTTAACCCTACCACACCTGTTTTCTCAAAGCGATCAAACCACTTATAAATACTTAACTGACTTACTTGAAAAATGCTTGCTAACTTCTGTACTTGATAGCCTTGATTGGATAACAGTATACATTGGCAACGGTTACGTTCCTGATAACTTTTACTATCTTTATGAATCTTCTCTAAGTCTTGTTTTTGCTTGTCTGTAATCTCCTTGATATAACGCATAAGCAAAGATACAATTTGCCAAAATCTTATACTTAATTGTGTACTCTTACTTATCTATTTGATACTATAAATAAATATATTTTGCAATTATTTGATTTACAATTGTTTTTCGAGTCCCGTACGGACTTGTGTTTTGATGAATAATTTTATAGCTATCTTCTGATGAAAAGAGAATAAATGCTTCCCTCACTTCTTTCAAAAAATTATTCATCTCTGTCGTCATTGAACTATTTTAACTTAAGTGAGGCTTGTCTTTTTTATTAGTAAAAGACAAGCCTCACTTAAGTTAAAAAAAGATGAGCTACTCGAAATGGGAGTATCTTTTTATTTTTTCACTCTACTAATAGTGCTTAACAATTTTCTGGTAGGGGATTATTCTACAAAAACAAACTGTTTAAAACGTCAACCTATTTGGGGAGAAGACCATTTCGTAGAAAGATATCCCAAACGGTAACTAGGCCGCAGTAAAACCTCCATCCGGAGCAACAGCCTGTCCGACCATAAAGCCAGCAAGCGGGCTGCAAAGCCAAAGAACGGTTGCGGCGATTTCCTCTTCCTTGCCCACTCTTTGAATCGGTACCGCTTTGATGATGGCCTCCATATGCTCGGGTGCATCCGCTATTGCTTTAGAAACCATCGGCGTTTCGATTACACCAGGGCAAATCGCATTGATCCGAATGCCTCTGGCTGCATACTCTAAGGCAGAAGATTTGGTCAGACCAAGCACACCATGTTTGGCTGCCACATAAGCACCTAAATTGGCCGTACCCACAAGGCCGCCTTGTGAGGAGCAATTCACGATAGCACCACTTCCCTTTTCGCGCATATGGCGCAATTCGTACTTCAGGCAGTTCCATACACCCTTGAGGTTAACGGCTATGGCTCGGTCGAAATCCTCACCTAAGGCATCTGCTGTCTCGGCTACCGGCGCCTGTATGCCTGCATTGTTATAGGCTACATCCAAGCTGCCCAGGGTAGCAATGGTCTTTTCCACCATCGCTTCAACCTCAGCCTCCTTGCTTACATCGCAACGAATGGCGATGGCTTTATGGCCTGCTGCGGTAAGTTCATGGGCTGCCCTCTTTACGGCCCCTTCATCTATGTCTGCCAGGGCCACCTTTGCACCAGCCGCGGCAAAAGCTTTAGCCGTACCCAGTCCAAGGCCTGATCCGGCACCGGTAACTAGGGCCACTTTATTAGTGAATAGAATTTCCATATGCTCTTTAATTTATCTCTGCAAAACTAGAAGGACCGGCATACAGATAACTTATACATTTTACTCAGATGTTTACCATTTTTACAGATGATGACCGGCTTACGCTCTGTAAGCGATGAAAATGTGTACTTTTGAATCAACTAATTCAACAGGTTATGGAACAGAGCATCCATTTTGACAGCGTGAGTACCTACAATGTTTTTGGTAATCATCCCACTTACCATCCGCTGATTAGTGTCCTGGATTTGTCTAAAGCAAAGCCCAATCAGATCAAGCATATGCACATAGGCATTTATGCCATTAGTTTAAAAGGGATTAAGGTTGGCGACCTGCGTTATGGAAAAGGCTACTATGACTTAGGGGAAGGGACGCTGGTGTTTTTTTCACCTGGGCAGGTGCTACATATAGAAGGGGACGAGGAGTGGCACCAACCTCAGGGACTGATACTGGTTTTTCATCCTGATCTGATTCGCGGTACTACCCTTGCTCGGCATTTTCATGAGTATACCTTCTTTAGTTACAAGGTCAACGAAGGCTTGCATCTCTCAAAGGAGGAACAGAAGATCATTAAGGACTGCTTTGCCAACATTGAAAAGGAAACTAAACGGGTTATTGACAAACACAGTAAAAGGGTGATTGTGGCCAATCTTGAACTGCTGCTTACCTACTGTGTACGGTTCTATGACCGTCAGTTCATTACCCGTGAGACAGTAAACCTAGGCATTTTAGAGCGCTTTGAAAGCTTGTTGAATAGCTATCTGACCTCTGATAAACCCCAAACGATTGGTTTACCGACAGTAAAATATTTTGCCGATGAACTCAACCTGTCGGCTAACTACTTTGGCGACCTATTAAAAAAAGAGACTGGAAAAACGCCGCTAGAATATATCCAGCTGAAGCTAATAGATACGGCAAAAGAAAAACTATTTGATGATGGCAAAACCATCAGTGAGATTGCCTATGAACTGGGCTTTACCTATCCCTCGCATTTCACCCGCTTATTTAAAGCGCAGGTAGGCTACACTCCTAACGAGTATAGGAGTTTAAATTGACTATTTGATAGTTGTCAAGCCCACAGGTTTTCGGACAGGTAGCAAAAAGAAAAATCATTACAATAGCTGATGGTTACTCGAAAGGGGCGAATATTATAACCCAAGCGAGCCTTTTGATATAAGCTACTTTTTTGTAGACTTGTCTAGTTGTAGTTGAAAACTATAAATAGTATAACTACATACCTAAAGCTTTAGCTCCATCCTCATATGCATCGTAGTCAAGCTATTATTTTTGATTTAGGAGGCACACTTTTGTATCCTGATTTTCCCTTTCTGCAAACTATACTCAAACAAGGCGGGCAAGCCATCACCCAAAATCAATTTCTATTAGCCTTATCCAAGGCTAGCAATCGAATAGATACCTATAGGCAAGCTACCACTGATGCGAGCAGAGTACCTGTCTATATCAAGTATTTACTTGAAGAGTTGCAGGTAGAGGACTTGCAGGAAAGTGAAAAAATTGAAGAACTTGTCCAGCAGGTGATCTTACCCCGCCACCAAACTGTCAATTTCTGGAATTATCTGCTGGAGGGCACCCTTGCTTTGCTAGACACTTTACAAAAAACCTATAAATTAGCCATGATTTCTAATTCAGATGGAAGGGCAGCAGCCAAAGCGGCTCAATATGGCCTTGCCCCTTATCTGGATTTTATAATCGATTCTCATGTGGTAGGGGTAGAAAAGCCAGATCCGCAGATATTTCTGCTTGCTTGTCAAAGGCTTGGCTTACCTGCAAGAAACTGTTATTATGTAGGGGATATCTATTCCATTGATGTGGTAGGAGCCCGCAAGGCAGGTTTACATCCTATATTGATTGATATGACTTTAACCCCTCGTGAAGACTGCAGAGTAATCTCCTCCATATTTGATTTACAACACTTATCCCTTCCATAAGGTGTTTTGCTTGCTTTAATAAGGCCATAAAGAATCCTAGCTATAATATCTTTTGAGTTGTATTTGCATTGCTAAGTAATATTATTCGCCCCTTTCTTGATACTTCATTGCTGAGGCAAATGAGCAACTAACAATTTGATAGTATTGTTGTTAATCTATATCAGGATCAGACCGCTCTCCCTGTTTTACAACTCATTATTGAAAGTGATTGGCCATAAAGATATCTTTTAGTTTTTCTTCTGTAATAGGCTTGTTTAGAAAACCTGCTACCCTAAATAATTCTGATCTGGCTATATCTTTAGGATGGGAAGAGGTGGTAATAATATAAATGGATACCTTTTCTGTGATTGACCCATATTTTTGCTCATAGGCTTTTAAGAATTCAAATCCATCCAAGGTAGGCATATTGAGGTCAAGTAGGATCACTTCCGGAAAGAAAGCAGTCCCCCCATGGGCTAGTTCATAGTTTGTCTCTAAAAAGTCCAGGGCTGCTTGCCCATCATAGCAGAGGTGAATCTGCTGGGCCACCTGCAGTTGTTCCAGCATAGACTTTGTCAAGAAAGTGGTTATATAATCATCATCAATAATTAATATATGTGCTACTTTTTTCATGGCATGTTTGCTTCACTCAATATTGCTTTTAGTTTTTCTTTTGTTAAGGGCTTTTCAATAAAACCGGCAACTCCATAGTTGGCTACCCTGCGATTATCCTCTTCTTGAAGAGAAGAAGAAACAACAATGATGGTAACCCCGGCCTGCTGTAAGGGAGGCTGCTGGCGAAAAGCTTCTAAAAACTCAAACCCATTCATGATAGGCATGTTCAGGTCTAACAGCACAAGGGCCGGACAAAAGCCAGTTTCTTGCCTTAAGCAGTGAGAAACAAGAAAATCCATGGCTTGCTGCCCATTGCCTACCCAATGGATCTCTTTGTTATAGATAGAGTTAGATCAGACTACCTTTGAAATGAAAATTTCCACTTCATTATCATCTACCACGATCATGTTTTCAAATTCTTTTTCTACTATCATCTTCTACTACCGTAAGTTGCTTTTTTCAATCAATATTTCCTACACAATTTCTGCGCTCTACTCTCTGATAGGCAAAGGCTGTTTAGAAAAGATATGATATGGAAAAGGATATAGTAATAACCCGTTTAGTTTCCTTTTTCTATTTTTTATCTACATATCTGCTTATTTGCTAGTAGTACATAAATTTTAAATAGTCGGGTAGAGTTTTTTGAGTTTAACTCTGGCATCTTGATTGGCGAAATGCCAATTAGCTTTCACTGCTTTTGCATTTCTGTTTTCCTGCCAGGCTTTTACCTCTCTTGTTAATTCTGCTTGGGTAGCTATATGCCTGTCAAGGCAATCCCTTTGCAGTACAGATAACTCTATTTCTGCCATATTCAGCCAGCTGCCATGAGCAGGTGTAAAAACAAACTCTACCCTGTCTAGATAGGCTTTTGCTTTTTCAGGCTCATAGACTTCGTAAAAAGCACTTGGCTTATGAGCTGACAAGTTATCCTCTACTAAAGTAATCTTCTCACATTCCTTATAAGTAGTATCCAGCAGGTGACTGACAATCTTTACCCAGGTAAAGCGGTTGTGATTTTCTTCCACAAAACAAAACCGCTTACCGGCTAAAGGCTCAAAGACCATGTAAATATCCCTTACACCCTGTCTTGTATAAATACTGTCCTGATACTTCTTCCCATCCCTGCCAATAAAGTGTTTACTTTCGATGAGTTGTTTGGGTGATTCATCTAAAGTGACAACCGGCTGCTTTTCATTGAATAATCTTTCATAGACTGAGATCACTTTTTCCATTCCATACACAAAGCCTGCGTTTTGTTTGGGTGGAATCACCCACATGGGCCTTAGCCAAGGCTTAATCTCATTTTTTTTAATATCCCTGCCACACTCGTATGAGAAATTGAGTCAATCACCTGCAATTCCACTAATTTGTCTGCCAGCATCTGCAGTTTCCACTTTGACTGACCTTGTGGCGGCTCACTGCAGACTAAAGCCAGTAGATGCGCTTCTACCTTCCCATCTATCTTTTTATCACTCCTGGTTTTTCTCTGCTTCTTGTCAAACATAGCCATACCTTGCTCACAGAATGCCTTTCTGATTCTTTCTACACTTTTAGTAGATAGCTTATAATGAGCAGCTAACTCTGTTTCACTTTCCCTGCCCGTAGTCTCATCGCTTGCCAACAGTACATAGGCTTTCTGAATATCTTTAGCCTTTCGGCTGCCTTTACTGAGCCAATCGGTTAATGTATCTCTTTCTTGCTGGCTGAGGGTAAGTCGATAAAGAGTCATGGCTTTTCTGACCAAGATACACAAACAACAAGACAACTTAAACTTTATGCACTACTAGTAAGCCTATTGATTACAATGATTACTTCTTTGGCAAGATCGACAACAATCTTATCCTCTCAAAGGGCTATCTATTTGCCCATCGCCATTTACATCAAGCCATTTTGATCACTAAATGTTTTAATAATTTTTATGTTGCCTGCTAGCTACTGAAAGCATTTCAGTTTTATAGTAAGGGCAGCAGTTTGTCTACCATTTGTTGTTTGGTAAAGGTTTGATAGTAAAAGGGGCTATCACTTGATAAGCTTTTGATTTCTATTGGTCTATTTGATGGATGGAAGAAGTGAGTATCACTATCTTGCAGGCTGTGCTAGCAAAAGTGGGTAAGGCTGCCTATGGGTTTATAAAATCCCACCTTAAAGAGGCATATTGATGTTTAGCAAAATCAGAGAGGGAAAGGGTTCATTTTCTAGAAAGGTAAGGGCAGTGCTGGCCTTCCCAACAGAGCAAAACGTGTGAATATAGTATAGAAGAGGAGGTTAAACTGGACTTGCTTCGAAAAAATGAATAGTAACTTAAAAGCGATTCCAGCAGCGTAGCTAAACACATATATGAAGTTAAAGAGAAGTAACTTGAACGGCCTCTTTCAACTCACCTCTATTATCAGTAATGATGATAGAGGTGAGCACTTTCATGTATTGGTCACAGCTTGCAAATCAATCCATGTTACTGTAAGGGCCTCTGATGTAGTGTTGTTCTTCCAAGCTAGCTAGGCTAGTTACCGGTAAGCTTCCTTAGAGAAAACGATGGGTAACTCTTGCTTTATTTCAACAAATCTCTACTTTCGTTGACTAATTTCTTTCCATCATAGTGGAAATGAGCCTTTTCAGACCAGCTAATCTATTTGATGATGAATACTATCTTAAAGAACTTCTTTGATGGCCTCCTTACCAGGGGCAGAAAAACAAAGCCTACAGAAGTCTCTCAACAAATCCTGTCTTCCATTGCTCAAACCGCTAGTGATGCCATTCTTATTGCTGATGCAGATTCTACCATTCTTTTTTGCAATGAAAAAGCTACTCAAATCTTTGGGTACTCCCAGCAAGAACTCATTAGCAGCAATCTTTCTGTACTCATACCTAGCCAATACAGAGAGGCCCATCAGAGAGGCATGGACCGCTTTGTGGCTACCCGGGTGGGTAAATTGATAGGGCGTACCATTGAAGTTGAAGGTTTGAGGAAAGGAGGAGAAGTTTTTCCTATGGAGCTTTCTCTTTCTTTTTGGCAGCAGGAGGGCGTTTTTTTTACTGCTATCATCCGGGATGTGACCAGGCGCAAGCAAATCGAGCAGGAACTCCTCGACAAACATACACAGCTGCAGCAAGCAAATGAAGAATTATTGCGCATGCAGGAAATCCTCCAGGAAACTAATACGACTCTAGAAAGAAAGGTGGAAGAAAGAACAGCAGCGCTGGCTTCAAGTGAAAAAGAGCTGCGTTTAATCACCGACGCCTTACCTGTACTCATCTCTTATGTGGACAAGGAGGAAACCTACCGCTTTACCAATCAAGCCTATGAGCAGTGGTTCAATATGGAGCGCAGTGCCATTATTGGCAAAACCCTGAGGGAAATAGCAGGCCAAGAAGCCTATGGGGCAGTACATGAAAAAATAAAGCAGGTATTGGCAGGGCAAATCCTCTCCTTTGAAACACAAATGAATTATAAGCCGGTGGAATCCCGCTATGTACATTTCCGCTTCATTCCCCGATGGGAGAACAAACAAGTAATAGGCTTTTACCTGCTGGCTACCAATATAAGCGAGCGTAAAAAAGCAGAACAAGAGGCAAGTCAGGCCTCAGTGCGGCTCGCTTTGCTACTGGAATCTATCCCACAACTTACCTGGACATCCCCTGCTGAGGAATTTACTATCAATTTTTTCAATAAACGGTGGTATGACTACACAGGACTTACTCAAGAGCAAAGTCTGGGATTGGGCTGGCAGCAAGCCTTACATCCGGATGATTTATCTCTTGTTATAGCCCGTAGAACTGCCGGAAGAAGGGAAGCAATGTCCTATAGGGCAGAGAACCGGTATCGGCACAGGGATGGCTCTTACCGCTGGCACCTTACGCAGGTTATGCCCATTAAAGATGAAAACAACCACATTCTCTTGTGGGTAGGTACCGCTACAGACATTGATGAGCTCAAAACCGTAGAGCAGGCGTTGCAAACTACGACACAGGAACTAGCTGCTTCCAATGAAGAACTCCATTCAGCTAGCGAAGAACTTCTAGCGAGCAATGAAGAACTTTTAGAAGCCAATCAAGCCGTGCTGGAAAGCAACCAAAAGCTAGAGGCAAGTAATCAAGCGCTTACAAGAATCAATACCGATTTAGATAACTTCATCTATACAGCTTCCCATGATCTGAAGGCACCCATAGCCAATATTGAAGGCTTAATGCTAGCCCTTATCAAAAAACTTACGGCAAAATTCCTGTTGGATGAGGAGCAGCATAGGATGTTATCTATGATAGCAGCCTCAATAGATAGATTAAAATCTACGATTGCGAGCTTAACCCAAATAGCGAAAGTACAAAAAGGAGGGGAAGAGGTGGAAACCATTTCTATACAAAGAGTTATAGATGAAGTTGAACTAGATCTAACTAAACTGCTGGAAGCTACCCCTGTGCATATAGACAAAAATATAGAAATAGATGAGTTTAGGTTTGCCAGGAAAAATTTGCAAAGCATCTTCTATAACCTGTTATCTAATGCCGTTAAATATGCTTCCCCGGAAAGAAGGCCTCAAATTACAATTGTCACCCAAAAACGAGAGGACTATGTAATGATAGAAGTCAAAGATAATGGCATAGGGATAAGTGAGAACAATCTTCAAAAGCTTTTTACTATGTTTAAACGCTTTCACACCCATGTGGAGGGCACGGGTATCGGACTCTATATCGTAAAAAGGATTGTAGAAAATGCAGGAGGGAAAATTGGGGTAGAAAGCAAACTAAATAGAGGAACAGCATTTACGATCTACTTACCCTACAAGGAATAATGGTTATAAGGGGCTGTTAATTTAATTCTCCGTATTTTGAGACTTCCAGAAACTAAATATTGAACTAGCCTTTCTTAATGTTTTGAATGAGGGATGATATGCCATTTTTCAACTTGTATCCCCATATCATCAATTATTTGACGAGCCGTCTGCTCTAAGTTTTCTTGGTTAGTAGAAAAAAAGATACGCTGCTGTTGGCTATTTTTTATCAGATGGAGTTCGTAATATTCATTTTTATGCTCAATCTCTTCCTCGTGTACAATTTGATAAGCTGTGGACATACACTATACGTTTACTGTGATAGATCTTTTGTATTCAAGATAAGAAATTTCTAGACAAAGCAGACTGGGTGCAGAACTATATTAACAATGAGCAGATAATTAATTCAACAAAACATTAAATTCTGACTTTAATTCCCCCTTTTTGAAACTATCTTGGAATAAGAGAGCATATTAACATTGTTAAATATTTTTTGTCCATCTATAACCGGATAAGACCTGCTGCGAATGGCATTTGCTACCAATGTACCCTTCCTATAAATAAGTTGGGAAAAATGATGGTTAATAAAAGAGCAGATAATTTAAAACTAAGACTATATACTTTAAAAACCTGTTGATAGAATTCCACCTATATGAAACATGTATTCTTTCTCCTCCTACTTCATCTGCCCCAACTACTCTTTTGCCAATCACCTAAATCTGCCCAAATTAAGTCTTTTAATGGCCGCCCCACCCTCTTTGTTAATGATCAACCTCAGACATCTGCTATGTATGCCCTGACCCATGCCTATGGAGGACGATGGTCCTGGGAGGAGGTACCCTCGCGCAACATCCGCAACTTTTGCCAGATTGGCTTCCGCCTCTTTCAGGTAGATGTATATCTGGAAGATATCTGGTATACCCATACAGATACACTCGATATAGCCAAAGTACAGCGCCAGGTGCGAGGTGTGCTAAATGAGTGTCCCGATGCTGGAGTTGTGATCCGGGTGCATGTCAATGCCCCGTTTTGGTGGAATAAAGCCAATTTGGAAGAATGTACTCAGTTTGCCGACGGACCAATCGATACCACCCTTCAGGCAGGCCCTCCCCACCATAATGAGGAATATGATATCAACCGCTCCCTGCGGGCAAGCCTGGCTTCCCTAAAATGGAGGAAGCAAGCCGGGGAGAAACTCAAAGAACTTTGTCAGCGTCTCTCAAAAACTGCTGAAGGTAACGCGCTGATCGGTATGCACATTGCCGGAGGCATTTATGGAGAATGGCATTACTGGGGTTTTATTGACCATGATCCTGATACAGGCCCGGCTATGAGTGGTTATTTCCAAAGTTGGCTCAAAGCCAAATATAGCACTACTCTAAATCTGCAAAAAGCATGGAAGACGAAAGCTTTTACGCTTGAAAATGCTACGGTACCCGGTGTGTCGGAGCGCCTCCAAACCCAGGATGGATTTTTCAAAGATCCGCTTCAGGAGCAACGTACGATTGATTATTTTACCGCCCAACAACAAGTCGTGGCAGAAGATGTGGAGTATTTTTGCCGGCTAGTTAAACAGCATTGGCCCAGGCCACTTATTACAGGGATTTTCTACGGCTACCTGCATATGACCTTTAACCGGCAAACCGTAGGAGGTCACTTATTTGTGAAACAAATTTTAGAGAGTCCCTATGTTGATTATCTATCAGCTCCTCAAACTTATTGGGGAGAAAGCCGCAAAGCAGGAGGGTCTGGAAATTCAAGAGCGGTCATTGAATCCACCCTTCTGCATGAAAAACTCTTTATGGATGAAATTGACAATGGCTACTTGCATGCCTCAACAGAGTATGACAACATCCGCTATAAAGAACGCTATGACCCGGTATATGCAAACATTATACGACGGTCTACTTTGCTGCCACTCTTGCGGGGAATAGGGTTCTGGCTGTATGATTTTGGCCTTCAAAAAGGCTATGGTTGGTGGGATCATCCTGCTTACCTGGCAGAATTTCAAAGGCAGAAAGCTTTTTTTGATTAAAGGCTGCAGGTGACTTACTAGTCAGAAGCTGATGTACTGTATGTTTGGAGCCAGGATGTGTTTTACTATCTGAAATCTACTCCCTTACCTATTTTCATCAATGTGCTCGATCACTCCACTGAGCAAGCCATGCGAACCGGTGTCATAGGTGACCATGTGTATGATTTTGACCTGGAGAGAGTGAATCTAGATCAATATAAGGCTGTCGTATTTATGAATGTGTATAAACTGACAGACAGCCAGAGAAAATTTATTCTCCAAAAGGTAGCAGGCAAGGGCCGTACGCTGGTCTGGAATTACCTGTCAGGGTATACCAACGGAGAGCGCTTAGACCTGGATTTTGTAAAAGCATTAACAGGGATGAGGCTTGAGCGGATAAATCTCCCTCAAGCTCCATCCGTGGAGTTTCTCCAACCAGCTTACAGCTATGGGTTTAAAGAATCAGTCGACCCGTTGGTAGTGATCAATGACAACACTGTTGAGCCTTTAGCCACGCTACAGCCCTCTAGTAAGCCTATTATTGCCCGCAAACAACTCAAAGCGTATACTTCTGTGTTTTGTGCTTTACCACTGAATGGGACAGAAGGCTTTCGTGAAATTTTTCGCAAAGCCGGTTGCCACATCTATAATGAGCAAAACGACTTTACCTATGCCCATTCAGGATTAATTCTTCTTCATACTAAAGAAGGAGGAGAGCGAACAATTAAGTTAAAAAATGGAAAACTAGTTACACTGCATTTAGAGAAAGGGGTAACCATATTGTTGGATGGGTTGACAGGGGAGGTAGTATTGAAATAATTCGAATACATTTTTTCAGCAAGTCTATAATAGGAAAATATGAAATAGGAAAATATGAAAAAGGATTGGGGTGATATGCTCCAAGTAAAGTTAAAGAGTATAGTTCTTATGGGATCACCTCCATAAGAGGCAAAAGGGAGACAAAATTACAGGTTTGAAACTTACCTCCTACGCTGTTATCAAGTTACCAAAAAGGGGCTTTCTTGACACTACAAAATAATTCTATTATTTGGCATAGGTCAAAGCAATCGGTCAGCTACTGCTTATCACTTGGAAAGAGGGTCTGTAACTCTTTCTCAAAAGCTATATATTTTTTCATTTGGTATCGATGTTGGATTACTACTGCTAGAAAGAATAACAGAACCCCTAAACCGGTGCAACCATAGAGGGGTAAAAAAGTTGAGAAGCCAAGAACCATACCTGTAAAGACGCCTATCAAAATGCTGTTAATCAATCCTATCATCCCGGCATTGGTAACTAAATGTTGCCACCAGGAAGTAGAAGGAAGGATACCCATATTGCGCACAGCCCCTGCTACATCATCATGTGTGGAATGGATAAAGTAATGTTTGATTTGAGGAGCTAGTTCTACATAGTAGTGGCGTATGCGGTTGATACCCCTGGAATGGATCATATTTTCAATCGCCGTCTGGATGGCACGCTCGAAAGTGATGATCCCCAGGAATAGCAAGGAAGGGAATAGTACCAGGCCAAATACAAAGAAGGCTTGCCCCATACCGGAGACCTGACCAATAAAAGCTAAGGCAACCACTGCGCTGGAGACCGTGCTCAGAAACAAACCCGCTCGTCCATTGGCTTCGGCAATGGTGGCTGCCTTAGCCGTCTGCAGCGTAAAATGTTCAGTGGTTAAAAACTGCAGAATTTGTTCTTGAGAGGCTTTTTCTGAGGGATAGGTCATAACAGCAGCAGATGATAAAAGAAAAAGACATCCTAGGTAATTTATAGCTTGCCGCTTTGCAAAGCAAGGCAATGGGTAGAATCCGGCTTATAGATTGTATCAGCCTCTTATTGAATGCTACCACTTCATTGAGTAGAAGTGGGGCAGCTTGAGGAAAAGTTCGTAATACGGTCGAAACAGGGTTAGTTTCGATGGTTTTCTGTCCATTGGTGAAGTAAAGCAAGGTTATTTCCTCTTAATAATTAGGACAAACTAATCCTACAGACAAAAGGGTAGTTAATTTAACTTTCAATTACTTGTTACTCAAGTGGTTGAGCCAAACCAATTAAAAGTCCTTCTATTCCCCTAATGTAGCAGAGGCGATAGGAGTCTTCATATTGAACAACTTCACCGACCAGTTGCGCCCCATGCTTTGAGAGCCTTTCTACCATTTCGTCAATGTCTTCCACAGCAAACATGACACGAAGATATCCCAGTGCATTTACAGGAGCCTTCCGGTGATCTTCTATAATAGGTGGAGAGAGAAACCTGGAAAGTTCAAGCCGGCTGTGGCCATCGGGAGTAACCATCATCGCCACTTCTACGTGCTGAGAACCTAGCCCGGTTACCCGGCCTGCCCATTCCCCTTCAATAGTGTATCGCCCTTCCAGCGTAAGGCCGATCTGCTCAAAGAAAGAGATGGCCCCATCCAGGGATTCTACCACAATGCCCACATTGTCCATTCTTAGTAATTTGTTTGTTGCCATTGTTTTATTTGTTTATCAATGATGAGATACAAGCTCTTGATCGGATAATTAACTTTTTGTTTGGCAATAAGCTATTCACCATTTTTATTCAGGGATGAGTTAATTGATCTTCCTCTTATATTTCAATACAACCATGCCACCACCATAAGAGGTAGCGCTAACTAAATCAAGATTTCTAAGGGAGGTAATACTTTTAAAAATAGGTTTGCCTTTGCCAAGAATGGTTGGGTTTACAAGCAGGTTATATTCATCAATTAAGTCTTCCTTGATCAGAGAGGAAACAAACCTGGTGCCTCCATATACGATTATATCCTTGCCTTCTCTCTTTTTTAGTTTCAGGATCTCTTCTTTGAGGTCTCCTTTAACAACTCAACATCTTTCCAAGGAGATTTTTTCAACTTCCTTGAAAACATAAATCTCTTCATGTTTATGATGGCATTGGCAAATTCCTGTTGAGGATTTTCTTTACTGCCTGCTATCTGTTGCCAATGCCTATAAAAATCACCTGATGCCATGTTTTTTCCCAACAGCACCGTGTCTGAGGATGTCTGTAGCTCTGTGTGAAAATCCTGCAGGGGTTTGTCCCAATTCCATTCCGGTTGCCAATGCCAGAGCATCCAGTCTGTTTTTCCTTCTGCACCTGCAGCAAAGCCATCTATGGAAAGTTGAACTTCTAATTTGAGTTTGCGCATACAATAGTTGTTACTGATTTTGCTTCCCTTATAGCCATTGGGCTAACGCTCAGAAAAAGAGCATTTGCTTTTCTCGCTCTTTTAACGTTATAGGTGAATGACTACTGAAGGTGTTTGGAGTAGAGAAATAATATTGGAAATATTTATAGATAAATGCCTCTAGATGTAAAAACAACTACAAGGGGTTGGATGAACAGATAGAAGGCTGTTTACAGGCTACTCTGGTTTGAGATCGATGGCGGCCTTTTGGCTTTCATCCATATACATGGGTACTGATTGATGCTGATGGGTAATCTTCCACTCCCCATTTAGTTTACGTAAGCCTAGCGTTTCTCTAAACCACATCTCTGTGGTGGTGCCATCGGTGCGTTTTCCGCTCAAATGTTCCAGGCTGTGACAAAAAGCTACCTCGCCGCTGATGGTTATTTCCAGCTCTTGATACTCTACTCCGATGGGACCCTCAAAAGTGGAAAACCATTGTCCAATGCCACTGCCTCCGGGAGCATTCTGCCCGGTTTTAAACCGTAAAGGCGGAGGTAAGAGAAACATCACTGATTGATCGGCAAAAGGGGCAATGGCTGAGGACACATCTTTATTTCGAAGCGCACTTGCCAACTTTTCTTTTAATAGCTCTATATTTTGCTTCTCGTTCATAAGGGAAGGGTTAGGTTAAGATATATATAGATATGAATTGAATACTCAAGATAGATTCTATCGTACTGTGCAAAAGTAGTGGATGGAAAGCAGTATGAAGGGGGGAGATTGCGGCATATAGAGGGGCAAATGCGTCAAAAAGGGGTAGGCACACTGGTATCAAATGCTAGTTTTCAACTATGAAGCACCAAGGACTTTTCAATAGGACATTTATGAAGGTTTTGTGTATGCTAGTTGATTTACAGATGACTAGCTTTTCGCACACTATGAACTGATAGTTAATAGTTAAATTAACTTCCCCTTTTCGGTAACTAAATAATCATAGAATGGACTTGAGTCGTATAAGTTTTTCTTCTTGGCTTCTGTCCGAAAATAGGGGACCTGACAATATTGGCACTTAACAGAGCTTCTTTGCTAACAGCATCTTTAACAAGTGCCCTAAGCGTATTTTGTCCAACTAAAGGCTGAATTACAATAAGAATTAAACAAATAAGATAAGCCTGATTTAGTGAATGTCAATTTACTCATTCGGGTAAGGAAAAAGCACTAGTTAAAGCTATATACATTTAGGGTTGAAATACCCGCACAGCATTAAAATGTCTTAGAAATAAGAAAGCAATGAATAACCAAAATAAAATAATGGCGATTGCAAACCACCAGGCTTTTCCTTTTTTTGTACTTATATGTTGTTTGGCTTGTTCTCTGCTGTCATGCAGCACTTGTTGGGGCAATAATTTAAGAGACAAAGCTATGAGTGCAGGCACGATAATTAAATCATCTATATATCCTAATACAGGTATAAAATCAGGAATTAAATCAATAGGGCTTAAAAGATACCCTAACGTAACTACAATTAAAGTTTTAGCATACCAAGGGGTTCTGGCATCTTTGTAAGCAATAGCAAGGGCGTAACTCTCTACTTTCATTGCTCTTGCTTTCTGCTTTAATTTTTCTGCCCACTTCATAGAATCTTTACTGAGCTAAAAAGTATAAGTGGCCTCAAAAAAAATGTCTTGAAACCTGTGATTATTACGTTTGTTACCTTACTAAGGTATGGGTAGAATGCTTTTTATTTAAGAATCTGTTTAAAGTATTTAACATAGTTCAAAGAATATTTATAAAAAGAGTTTCCGTTAAAAGATTCTATATACTAGTTTTCGTTTTGAGCAGTTCGAGCCAACAGCTTTCACCTAGAAGCATTGTGTCCAATGAGCCCGTGGCATTTTACAGTCATGGAGCAAAAAGTAAATGAAAATAGTTCACTTTTTAATAATCTAAGTAATTATACGCGCCACCCAAACCAATGAAGGTATGATGTTAAGAATCCCTTTCCTGAAGAAAACTTTACTTATTATTGCCGGTATGGCTGCATCACATTTTCTTTCCGCTCAATCAGGCGAGAAAATTTATACTAACTATTGTAGCGGATGTCATGGTTCAAAATTACAAGGAAGTGCAGCAACCTCACTTGTAAAGACTAGCTGGAAACATGGTGGTGATCGAAAGTCAATCATTAAAAGCATAAGTAACGGAATTCCTGGCACAAAGATGGCCAAATGGCAAGGTATACTTTCTGCTAAAGATATCGAAGCCGTAACTGATTTTATTCTAGCCGCCCAAAAGAAGCCCGTGCAGAAGTCGACAGCATCCCTGCCGCTAGTAGTTCCAACCAATGACTATCAACTCAAGATTGAGAAACTTATCACTTCGGGTTTGGACACCCCCTGGGGAATAGAGTTTGTGGATGAGAAGAGAGCTTTAATTTCTCAACGATCCGGGGAACTGAGTTGGATGATAAATGGAAAGTTAGATCCGAAACCCATAACTGGAACGCCGGTAACCTATGCTCAAGGGGTTACAGGAGGTTACATGGATGTTGCCCTTGATCCGGATTATTCTAAGAATGGTTGGGTGTATCTTGCATACAGTGAGAATTCGATCAACTCTCAGGATGAGAATACCCCTGGCATGACAAAGATAATTCGTGGAAAGATAGTCGATTATAAGTGGAGGGATGAGCAGGTATTGTTCCAGGTAGCTGATTCTCTTAAGCTCTCAAAGGGTGTTCGCTGGGGTTGCCGGTTCCTGCTTACTAAACAGGGGCACTTGTATTTTTCAATTGGTGATATGGGACGTGGAACTGATTCCCAAATTTTGTCGCGGCCATCAGGAAAAGTGTACCGCATCCATGCAGATGGATCAATACCTAAGGATAATCCGCTTTATGGAAAAGAGAATGTTATTCAAGCAATTTATAGCTGGGGTAATCGAAATGTGCAAGGCATTACACAACATCCTCTCACGGGAGTTATTTATGCCAGTGAGCACGGTCCCAGGGGCGGTGATGAATTGAACATTATTAAGAATGGGGCAAATTATGGGTGGCCTGTAATAACATTTGGTATAGACTATAATGGTAGCATTATTTCGAATGACACGGCAAAGGTAGGCATGGAGCAGCCTATAGCCAAGTGGACTCCATCTATTGCAGTAAGCGCTATTGAGTTTGTGACTTCTGAAAAATTTTCCAAGTGGAAGAATAATCTTATTGTCACAGCACTCGCCTTTCAGGAGATTCGCAGACTTATTATTGATGGAGATCGAGTGGTAGAACAAGAGCTAATTCTAAAAGGCTATGGACGTGTTCGCGATGTTAAATTCGGACCTGATGGTGCGATGTATCTGTTAATGAACGGCCCGGACGAAGTTTTGCGAGTGAGCCCTCAGCAATAGTGGTTTAAGTTTATCTTACATTATAGACATTCGAGGGGAAGTTTGCCGGTTAATTTTCGCCTATATGATAAAGCATCCTCCAAAACCAAAAATGACTATTTTCAAGAAATGCTTAAAGAACTATTAAGCTGGGGATTACAGCCCAAGACAGTAACTGGCGATAGCTGGTATGCCTCCACAACTAACTTCAAATTCTTAAGAAACCAAGAATTAAGTTTTCTGTTTGGTATTGAAAAATTGTATCATTTCTACGCAGCCAGGTGACTTTCAACAGATTTGCATAGATACTATCCCTGAGTAAGGGCTTTATACCTACTTAAAAGAATTTGATTTTGTCAAGGTGTTTTAGACAGTTGATAAAGAAAACAATGTGAGATACTATGTCTATTTTCATCCTGACCAAGATATTAACCTCTTCCCATATAGGGCATTTGATTGGCCATAATAGTTAGAAATGGAATATTGGTATCTAGTGGCAAACTGGCCATATAAGCTACTGCCCGGCCTACATCCTCTACATGGATAGTAGGTTCAATTTTCTGAGAGCCATCCGCCTGGAGTATGCCTGCTTCAATTTTCTTAGTCATTGCACTGCTCGCATTTCCGATATCTATTTGCCCACAAGCAATATTGAAGGCACGGCCATCCAGGGAAATGGATTTAGTTAGCCCGGTTATGGCGTGTTTACTTGCTGTATACGGTGCTGAATGGGGGCGAGGTACATGGGCAGAAATGGAGCCATTATTGATGATGCGTCCACCCATTGGGTCTTGCCCTTTCATAATTCTGAATGCTTCCTGGGTACACAAAAAAGCTCCTGTTAGATTTGTATCAACCACCTGCTGCCATTGCTCCATGGTCAGTTCTTCGAGTGGTTTTGCCGGTGCATTTATACCCGCATTATTGAAAAGTAGATCCAGGCGAGCATAGGCTTTTATCGTTTGGGTAAACAGATTTTTTACACTTTCAGGTTTGGTAACGTCGGCCGGAACAATTAGCGTTCGTTTACCATCGCAGAACTTAGCTGTTTCAATAAGTTGCTCTTCCCGCCTGCCTGCCAGAACCAGCGACCACCCGTCCTTACCAAGGGCTATAGCCACTGCTCTGCCTATACCAGAACCCGCACCGGTTATTATGGCAATTTTGGTGATTTGGCTCATTATTTTCATTTTATATGTACGTAATCCCTTCCTCTTCTATATATGCTTGTATGATTTCTTTCACAGAAGCATCGCTTACAAAGCCTAGTGTAGTGGCTCTTTTTGTAGTAAAGTGTGCAGGCCAGGTAAGTACAATGCTTTGCAAAAAAGCATCCGGCTCATAGGATATCAATTTAGTTACCTCAGAAGACGTAATTTGCGCCAGCATATCTATCATTTCCTTAACAGTAACAGTCAATCCAGGCAGATTAATCACTCTGTCGGCGCCCAGCAATGCTGCATCAAGATTGGCAGCGTGAATAAAGTTTTGCATGATACGCTTTGGCGATTGAATCCAAAACGCTGTTTCTACAGGTACCGGATAAGATGCCTTTTTCCCATGAAGAGGTTCACGGATAATACTGCTTATAAAAGAGGAGGTGGCTGCATTTGGTTTTCCCGGACGAACAGCAATCGTAGGCAACCGTAGACTTCTGGCATCTACAATTCCTCTTCGGCTATAATCATTCATTAGCAGTTCTACCATTGCTTTTTGCGTACCATAAGAACTTCGTGGCTTAGGGCCGGTTTCATCAGTTATAACCTTTGAAACATCCCCACCAAATACGGCACAAGAACTGGCAAATACAATCCGGGGATGAATAGCAAGTTTTCTACACAATTCTAAAAGTTGTAAGGAAGCATGAAAATTAATTTTCATGCCCAAATCAAGATTTTTTTCTGCTTCCCCACTTACAATCGCTGCCAGGTGGAAAATCACCTCGGGTGGCCGTTGCAGAATATCTTTCATAGCGGCTTCATCACTCAAATCTGCTTGTATACATTCAAGTCGGGCGTCTTGAAGCATGTCGGGAGGAAATCCAATATCAACCAGTGTAATATCAATAGGTTCACTGCTGGTAAAGACTTCGTTTTCTAGCAATTCTTTGGCTAGCCTTTTCCCTAAGAAACCACCTCCTCCTAAAATAAGTATGTGCATATGAGTAAGTTATGAATCAATTATTTTTTCTTCCTTCAATATATACAAATAGTTTAAACTACTTTCCATTCACTTACAAAGACGAACATCTTTGAGTAGGCTTATAGTGATAAGAAAGCTTGAAAGTCCTCAGTCATACATAAGGAAGAAGCAGTAAATTACAAACCTAAATTAAATAAATAATATCTTTAATACTCTAATGCGGGTTATCAATATTAACTTACGCTCAAGGGGTTATAGTAAGTGAAGATAAATATCTTTTTGGCAAAAGAAAAGAGTTAAAATCGTAGTGTACAGGTATTTGGGATATTTTTCGTGGCTTTGCTCTTAGGGATGAAAAATCCAAGCAAACATTAAAAAGTGAATAGATGAAGAGCTAGGAATTACTCCAAAAAGTATGTGCTGCTTACGACTACTGATCCGACCGATAAGAAGGCAAATAGCGAGATTAAATGCTATGTCTATATTAATATGGATTAGGCCGGTAAACTTTCTATTCAAAACGAGGAGCATTCAGAACGCAAATACTATGGGTTAGAAACGCATAGGTTGAAAACAGTGGCTGAATATTTTAATGTAGGCATAAGCCTGTTAAATTACTCAAGCATATAAATTGCATCACTATTAGTGGCATCCTTATAATGCTCCAGATACGCTTATGTGATTTCATCAGTTATATTTCCACTGCTCTATGCCCCTCCCCAAAAATAACTGCCTAATACCTTCTTCCCAACCCGCCAAACTCTTCTAATACTATTCTTGCACTGCGGCCATTTAAACGTTTCTGCGTATGGATACTTCTCCTTTTAATACCTGGAACCGCCGGTATTTTGTACTCCATACAATATGCCCATACAGCTAATCAACGTTATGGCTTGGTTTTCGTAAATTTTGCATCCTACACATCTAAAACAGATTTGCAGAAGCTAAAGTCTTCCCTAAAGCACATAGCTTGAATTAATGTCTGTCACAGTAAAATCAAGGATTGGTTACTTCCTCAGATCGCCTTACTTTTATTACCAAAGGCCACAGTTTATGGTTATCTTGATTTTATGAGAAAAATGGATAGAACAAAAGATTAAACAAGTGATTTTGAATTAAAGTCATCAGAATTTTCACAAGAGATTAAAAAGATATAGTTTACATTCGCATAATAAAGCAACTATACATGAATCAATTGTCTTTTTCAATAAAACGCGTTATGCTACTATACTGGGTAATAAACCTGTTTCTATTACTCTGTGTACCTCAAGTTTTTAGCTTTGCCTCTCATCAGCCTATGCAAGATGGCATTCTGGGAAGGTGGGATATTGTTATTAAGACCCCTGCCAAAGAGCTTCCTGCCTGGTTGGAGGTGGAGCATTCCGGCGTTCAGACACTAACAGGCAGATTTGTGGGCTCATCGGGTAGTGCGAGGCCTATTTCCAAGATTGAATTTAATAATGGACAATTCCGCTTTTCTATTCCTCCCCAATGGGAAAAAGGAAAAAGTGATCTGGTGGTGGAGGGAACTTTGCAGGGCAATCAATTGAGTGGAACCATGACTACTCCTGACGGAGAACGTTTTCCCTGGACAGCTAGCCGCGCTCCCTCCTTACAGCGGCAAAAACCCCCTGTATGGGATAAACCTATTACTCTTTTTAATGGGAAGAATCTCAATGGCTGGCATGCGCAAGGGGAGAATCAATGGCAAGCTGTGGAGGGGATTTTACGCAGCCCTAAGTCGGGAAGTAACCTGGTGAGCGATCAGGTGTTTTCTGACTTTAAGCTTCATATCGAATGCCGCTATCCCAAAGGCAGCAATAGTGGGGTTTACCTGCGGGGACGCTATGAGGTGCAAATTGCTGACAGCATCCCTGTTGAACCGTCCAGCCATTTGTTTGGCGGAGTATATGGATTTTTGACACCCAGTGAAATGGTCAATAAGCAACCTGGGGAATGGCAGTCTTTCGATATTACTTTAGTAGGAAGGATGGTAACTATAGAAGCCAACGGAAAGATGATTATATGCAATCAGCAGATTCCAGGTATTACCGGGGGAGCTATTGATAGCAAAGAGGGAACTCCCGGACCCCTTCTTTTGCAAGGAGATCATGGCCCTATTGAGTACCGAAATATCGTACTTACACCGGCCAAACCATAATTTTCTTAGCATACCTGGAATCAAGCTGACAAATTAAACTGCATAATGTTGGTATCTCTTTTAATGTGTGGGCAATAAACAGTATGAATTTAATTAATCTGTTAAATTTCTTATTTATTAGAAGCGTACCAGATAAGGTGCTTTTTACCATTCTGTATTTAAGCGAAATATATATTAAAAATACCATGCATGAAGAAGATAGCCACCGTTCTTGGTTATAGCATATTTTTGTTTCTTACCTTATTTTTCAATACTACAGTTGCTCAGCCTGCATCACAGCTTGGTACCAAAACATCGAACACGGTTTTTGAACCGATCAATGGAGACAGAGTAGTCTTTGTAGGTAATTCCCTGTTTGAAAACGATCTTACATATGGCTATCTGGAGTTAGCTCTCACGACCAGATGGCCTAACCGGAATTTTACTTTCCGGAATATTGGATGGACAGGAGATACCGTTTGGGGAGAAGCACGTAGTTATATTTCTCCTCCCACAACGTATGATCTCCTCATCGAACAACTAACGAAAGCCCAGCCTACGGTTGTTTTTATTGCCTATGGAGCCATGGAAGCGCTGGAAGGAGAGCAAGGCCTTTCCCGGTTTAAGGAAGGATTGAATAAATTGATTGACAAAATAGACCAGCTGGGTGCAAAAACCATTCTTTTGTCTGCTATTCCCCTGATGGAGGTTGAATCTGGTGAAGACATAGGAAAGCGTAATTCGATGCTGGAGCTGTATACTGCTGCTATAGCTAAAATAGCTGAGGAGCGTGGCAAGCAGTATTTAAATATATATACACCTGTTCTGGAGAAGAATAAAATCATCAAATTATCAGACAATGGCTTTCATTTAAATGAAACCGGCTACTATTATCTGGCTTCTGTTGTTGAGAAAGAATTAGGTTTATCCACACGAACTGAAACGGCCAGCATAGATATCGCTAAACAAGAGGCAACGGCTACTATTAAGGTTTTGAATTGGGGGAAGAACAATGGTAATTTAACATTTACTATCAGTGAATCCCTGCTGCCATTACCCTTACCCAGGCAAGAAGAAGGAGCAGAAAAAACTCGTATCATAAAAATCAATGGCCTTAAAAAGGGAATATACACCCTGTCAACTGAAAACTTCCAGGTGGTAACTGCATCTGCCAAACAATGGAATGAAGGAGTAGAGATCAAGCAAGGCGGCTCCTACAGCCAGGCAAGTCAGCTCCGGGAGATGATCATTAAAAAGAACGAGTTGTATTTCCACCAATACCGGCCGCAAAACAAAACCTATATTCTTGGTTTCCGGTCCCACGAACAAGGCAGGCACACAAAGGGACTGGAAGATTTGAGTATAATTATCACCTGGCTTGAAGGACAAATTGCAATAAACCGGGCGCCAAAGGAAATCACCTATCAACTTACCCCAGTAAAATAGCCTACAAGAGATGAAAGAAAACAAAACTTCTGTCTGGTCCATGTTTAGTGCTTCTATAGATGAAAAAAAAGCGCGGGATACGAAAGGGATTTCCTCTTCTAAGCTTGTGGTGAAAGTTTTTACTGCTCTTATTAGTATTCCCTTGATCATCTTTACTACTGCCATGATCACCCAGGATAACAGAATGGACGATCCTGATCCTGAGACAGAACTGGCATCGTTTCAAGTGTCAGAAGGGTTTGAGGTTACGCTGTTTGCTGCTGAGCCTATGGTGGTAAAACCGATTCAAATGAACTGGGATGCAGAGGGCAGATTGTGGGTGGTCAGTAGTACAGCCTATCCCCATCTGAAGACCGGTGAAGAGGCCAATGATAAGATCTATGTATTGGAGGATACCGATGGAGATGGAAAGGCAGATAAATCAACCATTTTTGCAGAGGGCTTGCTCACACCTACTGGTATCCTGCCCGGAGATGGAGGGGTATATGTAGCGAATTCTACCGAGATTTTACATCTTTCAGATACGGATGGAGATGGAAAAGCAGACAAGAAGCGGGTGGTATTAAAAGGATTTGGAACGGCTGATACCCATCATCTTATTCATACGTTCCGCTGGGGGCCGGAAGGAAAACTTTATTTTAATCAGTCCATTTATATCTACAGCCATATAGAAACACCTATGGGTGTAAAACGTCTGGAAGGCGGAGGTGTCTGGCAATTGCAGCCTAAAACACTTGATTTAAATATTTATGCCAAAGGTTTGATCAATCCATGGGGCTTGCAGTTTGACCGGTGGGGGCAATCCTTTCTGACTGATGGGGCAGGAAATGAAGGCATTAATTATGCTTTTCCGGGGGCAACCTTTGTTACTTCGCCAGGTGCTGAGCGGCTTATCCGTGGATTAAATCCGGGCCAACCCAAACATAGTGGTCTTGATGTAGTTTCAGGGAGGCATATGCCAGAGTCATGGCTGGGAAGTGTAATTACCAACGATTTCCGGGCGAACAGAATAAACCGGTTTACGCTACAGGAACAAAGCAGTGGATACGCTTCCAAGCAGGTAGAAGATGTCTTGTGGACCGATCATGTGGCTTTCCGGCCGGTGGATATTTTAATGGGCCCAGATGGAGCCATATATGTAGCAGACTGGTACAATCCCATTATTCAACATGGAGAAGTAGATTTTCATGATCCACGCCGCGACCAGCAGCATGGCCGTATCTGGCGAATTACTGCTAAAAACCGTCCATTGGTCAAAAAAACACAGCTAAGTAAAGCCTCAGTACAGGCACTATTAGAAACCTTGAAACTGCCGGAAGACTGGGCCCGTGCGCAAGCCAGGCAAGTACTAAAGGAACGAGGTGCCAAAGAAGTGATTCCGGCCTTACAAAAATGGACAAGTAGACTGGATAAAAAAGACCCTGATTACGAACATCATTTACTGGAAGCTCTCTGGGTGCAACAGTCACTGGATGCAGTGAATGAACCCTTGCTGCTGAGCCTGCTCAATGCCCGTAATCCGCATGCCCGTGCGGCCGGAGTAAGAGTGCTTCAACAATGGCATCACAAAATTGCTAATATAGCTACTCTGCTTGCCAATGCTGTGAAAGACGATCATCCGCAGGTACGGCTGGAAGCGGTAATTGCTTTGCGTAATCTAAAAACGGCAGAAGCGGCACGTATGGCTTTAACCGCACTGGATTACCCTATGGATGAATTTCTGGATTATTCTCTGTGGTATACGATGCGGGAACTGGAACCCTGGGTAATGGAACGCTTAAAAACCCAGCCGGAATTTTTAGGCAATGCCAGACAAACTGCTTTTGCGCTGAAGTCAATGAATGATCCGGATGCTGTTACAGCTCTTGTAAAACTGTATCAAAAAAATGAATTGCCACAAGAATATCAAAAGGATGTGCTTAATTCTATTGCAAAATGGGGAAAGCCGGCTGACCTGAACACCTTATTTGATATGGCCGTTACAGGATATGCCGCACAAAATAAAAATGTATCAGCCCAGCTGGCTGCTTTAGCTCAAGCGGCGCAACAAAGAGAGGCAAAGCCTGACAAAGACCTGAATAGAATTGGTAGTTTTATAAAAAGCGGGGATGAAACTCTAGTTATTGGTGCGTTGCGATTAATTGGTTATTGGCACCTGGAAGAAATGCGTGATCAAGTAAGCAGTCTTATTGCTAAAAAAGATAAAAATATCAAACGGGCTGCTTTAGCTGCTCTGGTGAACTTAGATAAAAACAAAGCCGAAAAGTTGTTGATTGATCTGGCCAGTGGAAAAGAATCGATTGAGACAAAGATTTTAGCTACTGCGCAATTAGTACCCTTAAATGTATCAGAATCTGCCCGTTTGGCTGGCGCGTTATTAAGAAATATGCCGGAACAAACAGATGTTTCTGAGCTTTTTAGGGCGTTTCTGGCGCAGAAACAAGGCGTACAATTACTCGCCCAGGAACTGATGGCTAAAAAGATACCTACACCTACGGCTAAAGCTATCCGGCCAAGTTTTGACCGGCAAATTCCCTGGGGCCGGAATAAAAATGAAGATGTACAATTGATGACACAGGCACTGGAAGCCTCTGGCGGAGTTCTTCCTGCCCAACGTATGCCTCAGCAACTCAGTAAACAGGATATCAACAGACAAGCCATAGAAATAAGAGGCAATGCTGATTACGAGCTAGGGGAAGCCGTATTCCGGAAAACTAATTGTGTGAGTTGCCATGCGATTGGCGGCGCAGGCGGTTTGATTGGCCCGGATCTGAGCAGTTTAGGTACCAGTTCACCGGTTGAAACCATTATAAATTCTGTACTTTATCCCTCAAATTCTATCAAAGAAGGGTATGAACTTCAAAAAGTAGTTAAAAAAGATGGCAGTGAACTAATGGGCTACCTGGTAAGTAATGGCACATCGGAGATCATTATGCGGGATGCAGGGGGTAAAAGTGTTACCATTGCCAAAAATCAGATCAATACATTAGAGAAAGTACCAGGCTCACTCATGCCTCCCGGATTAACAGCAGGTTTAGAAAAAGAAGAGTTTAATAATTTAATAGGCTTTTTGTCAAAGCTAGGGGAATCGGGAAACTACCGTGTTCCTACAGCCCAGTTTGTCAGACGATGGGCAACAATACCTGCCAGTAAAGATCTTGCAAAAAAGATTTCTGCTGAGGGCCTGGAGTATCTTTTAAAGGTAAATACAACCGTTCCCTCTATACCGGTGTACAGCAAAGTGGCTGGAGATCTGCCTGTTGAAGAATTGCCCATAATTGAGGTAAATGCAAACAAGAAATACAGTGTGGTTAAATTTGATATTGAAGTGTTGACTAAAGGGAATGTAACTCTTCTAATGAACACTGCTACTGGTATAAGTGGATGGGCAGGACAAACACCTCTTCAATTTACTGGACAGAGAATAATGATAGAATTTACCCAGGGAATCCATCAAATTACCCTGGTTATCGATAGGGCCGTACGTCAAAAAGAACCAATAAGTGTGCAACTACAAGAAAGTGGTAATTCGGGTGCTCAGACAAGGCTGATTATGGGACAATAGAAAATTTATCGAGCTCTAGCCATTCTCTAATAGATTTTTCCCTTGAATACAAGTGAAGACAGAGGGGGATTTACCTTAACCCTTCTCTAGGTAGTGTAATGATAGGTAGCGTTTTTGCTTTCAAGAAAGAACATCCGATGCATAAAACCCTTCTTCTGGTTTTTTATTTTTTGTATTTGTATGCATCATGCCAGGCGCAGGTGAAAGAGATACAGGCATCTCCCTCACTGTTAGAAGCGCCTGCTGACTGGGGAAAAGAATCTTTCTCGCTACCTCCTTCCTTTGCCCCCAGTATTACTTTTGCGGGGCTAGAAGAGGTTCGCTTTGCTCCCGGTTGGTTCGACAGTTCAAGTATTCAATTCTGGACCTACAGTTTTGCCTGGTATATCGAGGGTAAGCAAGCACTCGCCGATAAACGTCTTCAGCAACTCACGGAAGATTATTTTAGTGGCCTCTCCCAGTCGGTTGGTAAAATCAATGGCTTAGCCGCAGAAGCGATCTCCAAAGCAAGCGCCTCTTTTACTGCTACAAACAAGGTGGATGGCTGGCAATTATTTGAAGGCAATGTTACATTTACAGATGTTTTCTTCTCCAGAAAACCAATTCAGTTACATATCAAAGTAAAAGAAAGCTATTGTCCACAGGTAGACAAACACTTGCTTGTGTTTTCATCTTCACCTCAGGTCTTTGATCATCAGGTGTGGAAAATATTTGACAAGGTACGCACTGTGCAAAATTGTAAGGAGTTGGCACAAACCCCTTACCATACCCGCTATCATGAGAAATATGAGTTGATCCTTCCCAAAGGGAAAATACACGGAATTCTGATTCTGTTTCCCGGCTTTGGAGAGAATCCGGCAGGTATTCAATCTGAATTTAAAATTGTGGACCCGGCTATAAAGCAAGGATTTGCCATTGCCCTGATGAAAAACAATCAACAGCTTTGGCTACAGGAAGAGGAAAAAAGTCAACTTTCCAGCCTCTTGCAGCAAGTGGTGAAGGAAAATGATATAAAAAACAACAACGTTTACATAGGAGGATTTTCCAGTGGAGGCAATGTAGCTTTGCTGTTGAGTAACTATTTGATGAAACAAGAAACTGCCGTCAAGCCAAAAGGGGGTTTTATTATTGATTCACCGGTAGATCTGCTCAAACTGTATGAGAACGCGCAAAAGAATGTCGCCCGCAATTTTTCGCAGGTATCTGTAGGAGAAAGTAAAATGTTAGTTGACTTACTGGAAACTAACTTTGGAAAGCCGGAAAATGGCATTGCCAAGTATGAAAAACATAGCGTATATACCACAAGAACAAGCAATATCAACAATGTCTCCCAGTTAAAAAACGTCAAAATTAGATTATATACCGAACCTGATACCTTGTGGTGGAAACAAAACCGAGGCAATGATTATGAAGAAACAAATGCCTATGTTATTAAAAGCCTCTCAGCGCACTTGAGCAAAAAGTTTGGCCATACAGTGGAATATATACCAACCCAGAACCGGGGATACCGCATGAATGGAGCCCGTCATCCTCATTCCTGGTCTATTGTTGAGGTGGATGCACTTTTAAAATGGATGAGAGACTAATATTTTTCATTACTTCCTCTATAATATGAAATATGAGTGAATATTAAAGTGATGGCATATTTATATGTTTACAATTCCATTCATGTTAAAATTCAACCTGGCTTGCAGAAGGAATCTTCTAGCAGAATAAATATGCAAACCGAAAATGCGGGAGAAGCCGTATATAACACTCGTATATATTCAATGTAAATTAGGCTTATTAAGAATGATAAGCCTAGGGTTCCCTTTTCTATATTTCTAATGCATGTAAACGATCCTGCTTCTAAGGCAAGTTTTGCCCACTATACAGATACTCTATTTCAAGGAGGAGGACAGATGGGAGAGTTAATGCGGGCTTTCAATTGGGAGAAGCACCCCTTAGGACATCCGCAACAGTGGCCACATAGTCTGCAAAATCTCATCCGCTTGCTGCTCAATTCCCATTATCCCATGTTTATCTGGTGGTCCAGAGATTTATATATGTTCCATAATGATCCCTATTTGCCGGCATTAGGTAAAAAACATCCACAGGCTTTGGGAGCAAAAGCTTCCCAGATGTGGTCTGAGATCTGGTGGCAGATCGGAGATATTGTGGAAAGAATACTTTCGGGAGGCGCTCCGTTTTATGCCGAAGATTTACTTATTCAGCTGGAGCGGAAAGGCTTTATGGAAGAAACCTACTGGACTTTTTCCTACAATCCGGCTTTTACCGATTGGGCAACAGTCGGAGGTATTTTTTGCGTGTGTCATGAAACTACCCCTAGCGTACTTTCCAAGCGGCGGCTCAATACTTTAAAGAGTCTGGCTGAAGTTGCTCCCTTATCACAAACCCTTGAGCAGGTGAGCCATTTCTCTTGCCAGGCACTCGATCAGAACAGGGAAGACATACCGTTTGGGTTAATTTATTTATTGGAAGAGAATAACAAAAAAGCCCGGCTCACAGGCCAGACGAGCAGTTTACCTGCCGAAGCATTGCCTCCTCTTCTGGATTTAACTATAGCGCAAGAGCAGGTGTCTGAGTCCATTAAAGAGGTCATGCAAAGTAAAAACAAGCAAGTGATTACCTATCATTTACCTTCTGGTAAGAGCCCGCTTTCAGCAAATTCCTTTCAGATAGCTATTCTGCCTCTGGTTAAACCAGGAAGTGATATGGTGATTGGTTTTTTTATGGCTGCGATCAGTGGACAGCTTGAGTATAATACCGATTATGAAAACTTTCAGGAATTAGTAGCCGGACATATTGCTACGGCCCTTACCCATGTATACAATCAGAAAGAAACAGACCGGCAACGTGAGCAACTACACTCTCTGTTTTTACAGGCGCCAGCTCCTATCGTCATTCTAAACGGAGAAGAGCTGGTATTCGAGTTGGTCAATCCGGCCTATCAGCAGATCTTTCCTGGACGAACGCTGCTGGGCAAACCCTTACTGGAAGCACTGCCAGAGGTGAGAGATACACCCATTGCATCCATTCTCCAACAGGTATACCAAACAGGAGAAACCTTTGTAGCCCAGGAAATGCCCCTGATGCTAGCCCGTCATCAAGATGGCCCCCTGGAGGAGATCTACTGGACGTTTATTTATCAGGCCCGCCGCAACAGACAAGGCGAAGTAAATGGGGTACTGGCATTCGCCCATGAAGTGACTAATCAAGTATTGGCTCGCAGGCAATTAGAAGAAAGCGCCCGGCAAGTAGTCCAAAGTAATCAGCAGCTGGCACTGGCCAATGAGCATTTGCAACGGATTAATAATGATCTGGACAACTTTGTTTACACGGCTTCCCATGATCTAAAAGCTCCTATTCTAAATATTGAAGGATTACTCAAAGCGCTGGAACGGCAAATAGGTAAAGAGAGCTTACAGAAAGATGCTGTTGGGCAGATTTACCAGTTACTCAATAGCTCAGTGAACCGTTTTAAGACGACCATCAGGGACTTAACAGAAGTAGCCCGTATTAGTAAGGAAAGTTCTGAGGATGTGATCAGCATTGATTTGAGTCAGGTACTGGAAGAGGTTCTCCAGGACCTTGCGCCGCAACGGCAGGAATCCGGAGCCCATTTAACTATAGAACTTGACTGCCCATCCTTATTTTTTTCCAGAAAAAACCTAAAAAGTATTCTCTATAACCTGCTCTCTAACGCTTTCAAGTACCACTCTCCAGAGCGGGAACTACAGGTACACATCAAATGCCGCATACAGGGCGACTATTACGAACTTACGGTTGGCGATAATGGGATGGGTATGGATATGCGCCAGGAAGAAAAGATTTTTGCTTTATTTAAACGTCTGCATGCCCATGTGGAAGGTACTGGTATCGGATTATACATTGTCAAGAAAATTATAGAGAATGCCGGAGGCAGAATTGTGGTAGAAAGCCAGGTAGGCGTAGGTTCTACGTTTAAAGTCTATCTGAAACAATAAAAGGCACCAGCCGGAAGCTTGCCTCATTTCTTTACTGGTTTGTACTTCTTAAAATCAATCTTAGTCGATGGCCTGGTATCTGCTTTGAGCAGTTTACGCATTTGCTCGAGTGCATAGGTATTTTCTTTTTTGTTTTCTGAGGCCACACAATCACTGGGAATGATAAGGGAAAAGTCGCGCATAAAAGCATCATTTGCTGTAAACAGCACACAAATATTTCCGGTGATGCCGGCCATAATCAAGGTTTTTGCTTTCAAATAATCCAATAGCACATCTAAGGTAGTAGAGTAGAAAGCAGAATGTTTGGGTTTAAGTACAAAATAATCCTCCTCATCCGGTTTTAACTTTTCTATAATCGCTTTACTCTTTACCCCTTCCTGCAGGCAGTGATCAAGGAGTTTGCGGAAATCAGATTGCCATTTGCCAAAGTTATCGTTAACATATATTACAGGAATACCGGCCTTTTTAGCCTTCTGCTTTAAGTTGACAATGGCATCAACCTGGGGCAATAAATGATTGTATATTTTATCGCCATCCACAAATTCAAAGTCATTGATCAGATCGATCAGTAAGAGTACGGCCGGTGATGAGTCGGGTACATTGCCATGTAGATCATGGTTTTTAACTGGAGTTGCCAAAATAGATTGTTTCTGTTAGTTAAAAAAATGTAAAAAAACTGCCTGGTAAACACTACACTGCGTTATAAGCCGGAAATTTTATTTAAATAGATAGTTTCATTAATCATATTTTATAAAGCTTTATCTCTTAAAGAACTATAGGTTTATCCTCAAACTTATAAGTATCCTCAAAACCAAAAAATAGTTTCTTTTCGCTTAGTATACCATCTTTAGGTTTACTCCCGGGCATATACGAAACCTTAGAAATCTTTTTCATAATTATAATCTTATACATTCTTTTATATAAATTTATAATTCTACATAAGATCCACCTTTGTTCTTCTATGAAAAATAATGCCCGTATTGCCCAGGTAGGAAAGCCTCGAATAGTCATCATTGGCGGAGGTTTCGCAGGAATACAACTTGCTAAAGCCTTACGCAAAGCAGATGTCCAGGTTGTACTTATAGATAAAAATAACCATCATACTTTTCAACCTTTATTGTACCAGGTAGCAACAGCTGGTCTGGAAGCAGATTCTATCATCCATCCTTTCCGAAAAGGTTTTGAAAGTCAGAAGAATTTTTATTTTAGAATGGGGAACGTTGAATGTATAGATACGGAAAAAAAGGTGGTAGAAACTTCTATCGGAAGTGTGAGTTATGACTACCTGGTGATTGCCACAGGTGCTGTTACCAATTATTATGGCAATGAACAAATTAAGAAAAATGCTGTGCCTATCAAATGCATAGAAGATGCCTTGGCGCTACGCAATACCATATTAGGTAATTTTGAACAGGCTTTATTAACCGAAGAAGAAGATGAGTTGAATAGCCTGATGGATTATGTAGTGGTTGGCGGAGGTCCTACAGGGGTTGAGGTAGCAGGTGCACTTGCCGAATTAAAGAAACATGTATTCCCCAAAGATTACAGGGAACTCGACTTTGTCAAAATGGATATTCATCTGATAGAGGGTACACCTCGCCTACTGAATGGGATGTCTGAAGAGGCTTCACAAAAAGCATTAGAATTTTTAAAAGAGCTGGGTGTTCAAGTCTGGACCAACTGTTTTGTTAAATCGTATGATGGATATACGGTTGAGTTAGATAACGGCAAAAAACTTATTACCAGATCGTTGATCTGGGCGGCCGGCGTAATAGGCTCACCGATCGAGGGTATTCGCCCGGAAAGCATAATAAAAGGCAGAAGGCTGAAAGTAGATAGCTGCAACCGGGTAGAAGGCTATGAAAATATTTTTGCTATAGGTGATGTGGCAGCAATGATTACAGAAAATACACCCAGAGGACACCCCATGATGGCGCCTCCGGCTATGCAACAAGGGACATTACTTGGAGAAAATATTCAAAATTTACTTACAGGCAAGCCATTAAAGCCTTTTATATACAAGGACAAGGGGAGTATGGCAACCATCGGACGGAATAAAGCAGTAGTAGATCTGAAAGCATTTAAAACCCAGGGGTTCTTTGCCTGGTTTATCTGGATGTTTGTTCATCTTATTTCCATTGTTGGCTATCGCAACCGGTTAGTAGTATTTACCAACTGGCTATGGAGCTACTTTAGTTATGATAAGGGTTTGCGCTTGATTGTAGGAAAGAAAGAGAATAAGGTTACAGATAGCGTTTTGTAATGAATATTAAGTATGTTTTTAAAATTCCTTAGTCTATGTCAGCCGCTAAGAAGGTGTTTGGAAATAAGTTAAGGTATTTTTGATAAAATGATATTGATAAAAGCTAATTCTATAAAACAGACAGCAGAAGCAGGAGTTCTTTCATAATCTTTAGCTAATCTTCGATAATGATTCAGCCAGGCATGGAGCCGATGCACACTCGTAGCAGGTCCAGATCTTTCCACTTGCCACCTTCCCTTTTGAGGAATAAATCCTTGCTTGGAAGGAGGCTTTTGTGAGATGTCTACTTTCCACCCATAATAATAAGCATAAGAGACAAACTCACCTTTATAAGCTGCATCGGCACAGATCAAACTTAGCCGTCTACAGCTTTTGAGTTGTGGTAATAATTCAAAGCCTGCTACGGCATCAGACTCATTAGCAGCTCCTACATAAACAGCCCAGGGAAGTCCTAAGTTATCAACCGCCAAATGCCGTTTCCTACCATCTATTTTCTTATTACCATCTACACCTACCTGCTCAGAAAAGCAACCACACTGTTTAACACTTTGGCTATCAATAGCCACTCTGGAAGGCTCTGCTTGTCGTCCCTGTCTTTCTCGTTCCTTTTTCACTAACATCGCCCGCACTTGTTGCCAGACCCCATTATCTTGCCACTTATAAAAATAATAAGCTACCGTTTGCCATACAGGATAATGGGTCTGAGACAAATTCCGCCACTGACTTCCGGTTCTGGTCAGCCACAGGCAGGCATCCACTACACGCTTTAAACAAACTTTTCTCTTTCGTCCATCATCTACTATGTTTTTAATAACTTGCCATTGACTATCAGTCAGATTTTCATGTAATTCATACATGGAGTAACTTTTTGTTTCGCAAACTCAAGTTACCGGCTGATAGTCTTTTTCCAAAATCCTAAAAAACCTCTCTTCTATTTCCAAACACCTTCTTATCTCCATACAGATTATCAGAGGTTTTGATTTAATTATTTGCTCTTACAATCAGGGTACTTGCAACCTGTTGAAATCATACCTTCTGGTTCGAATGCCAGCATGTTAAAAGGGAGTGTTATTCGAAAATCAGACACTTTTTTCCGGCTTGGGAATAGTGTTGGTCGTTTGTCTGATGTATAATGGAACGACTTTAAACCTGAGGGTGTATGCAGTATTAATTAAAAGATCGCCTGAATTCCAACGGTGAAACATTTGTTTTCGACTTAAATAATTTACTCAGAGATTGCGGGTGTTCAAAACCTAACTCATAAGCTATTTCGCTTACCGACAATGTTGTTGTAGATAATTTTTCTTTTGCTTTTTCGATAAGGTAATTGTGGATATGCTGCTGGGTACTTTGCCCGGTAAGATTTTTTAGCAGACCACTTAAATAATTAGGCGATACCTTCAAAGATTCGGCAATATATTGTACGGATGGCAAGCCGTTGTTTAATTGCGTATCTGCATTAAAATATTTGCTTAATATAGTTTCAAATCGGGCAAGAGTTGTATGATTGGAGATTTTGCGGGTAATAAATTGGCGCTGATAAAACCGGTCAGCATATAACAGCATCGTTTCTATTTGCGCAATAATGATGCTTTGGCTAAACTTATCGACGTTGTTATGGTATTCCTGCTCTATATTTTCAATTATGCCCTTCATTGTGGATTCTTCCTTTTCGGAAAGGTGAAGGGCTTCATGAACCGCATAACCGAAATATTCGTACTGGTTAATGCTGCTTGCAAGCGGAGTATTCCATAGAAAGTCCGGGTGCAGCAACAATATCCAGCCGGAACGTTTCCAGGTAGCTGCATTATCAAAAGACACACTAAATACCTGCCCGGGTGCGATAAAAAACATTACGCCCTCATCAAAATCATATTCCTGCTGACCATAATGCAGTTTGGCGTTCAAATTTCGCTTAACTGCAATGGAGTAAAAATCGTAAACCCAGCTTACGTCAATAGCGTCAGGCGGAAGCTGGACATCGGCATAATTTACTACACTTATCAATGGATGCTGTGGAGCCTTTAACCCACGACTGCGGTGAAATTCTGTTATATTTTTTAGGTGATAAATTTTTTTGCCGGCCATCATACAAAGGAACGATTCTGTTTATAACATTGCTAATGTAAATAATCTGCGTTTTAACTATCCGTTGTAAATTGAGGCAAATTCCTTTGCATAATCTACCAGTTTTACATTTCCCATTTTTTCAGATTTGTTGCGGAAATAATCTTCTGATAATAATCCGGTCTGTAGGGCGGCATACATCTCTACTAATCCGGCGGCAATTGCTGGGTTCATTCCAATAGCCAACAGGCCATTTAATGATTCTTCATTGCTGATGAGTTTCCACTGCAAATCGGGCTTGCCAATAGCAGCACCTAAAATTTTAGCGGTATCATTTCCCTTCAACTCCTCACTGGCTACATAACGAACGTGGGTGCCTGTGGGTGTTGTCAGTTCTTCTGCTACGACAGCAGCAATATCTATGGGTGATACCCATGGAATAATGTTTTCTGTACCGTAATTTGCACATACGGCTCCCGCTGTTTTTATCCCGTGAATATAACCCAGCAGATTATAATAAAATGATGTCGGACGAATGAATGTTACGGCAACATCGGTTGACTGGTTAAGTATGTGCTCTACTACATAAGTGCTGGCCAATATGCCATTTCCCTTTTGTAAATGTGCACCAATGCTACTTAAATGCACCTGGCGCTTTACGGCAGATTGATTTATTGCCTGTGCATAGTTTTTACCCAGCCTTTCATAATATGCAGCCAGGTCCAGATAATGATCAAAATAATTATTTGGTGGTATCATACTGTATACTGCCTCATGTCCGGTAAAGGTGGTAGTAATGAAATCTACATCTTCTAGTGAACCGATGGCTGCTGTAGCACCTAGTGTTTCAATTTCCTTTTTCTTTTCAGCATTACTGCTTATAACGGTTACAACGTGCCCTTTTTTTACTAATTCAATTGTCAGTGGTTTGCTGATATTCCCTAAAGAACCTGTTACTACTATTTTCATTTGTTTAAATATTTGTTGATGCAAAATTGCAACCTGACTAGTAAACTAATGTATCCAAAACCACTTTTGTTGTAGCCGAATATAAGGTTACAATTTGCCGGAGAAAGAATTTAAGCAGCCATTACATCACAACTTTAAATCTTTTAATACATGATCGAATTATATACCATAAGCCCATAGAAAAATAGAAAGCCTTCAAAATTAGCTATTTTGAAGGCTTTTGTGGGTTGAGTGCCAGCATGTATCTGGGCGAATAAAATGCAACTGCATCCAAGTTTTATTTACTGGTGCCTATATCTTTCATTAATGAAATAGAAAATATCAGGAATAATAAAATGGCAGGTCAACTGTACCATTGTCCTGTAATCTTTCTTCTTTGGTTTTCGCCCCGGCGAATCATGGCACTTATCACTTTCTTTAAGCGTTCCGGCATATGCTGTTGAAGTATACCCGGCCATAACAGGCTTCATGTTGCAGATAGCGGTTACATTCTCATTTTCAAACCTATTTTGCTTTTTAGGCCTCCCTCTTCGATTTACGATTGCTTAGATCTACAGCCATCTGGATATTGCACCGTTCATAAGGTGTTGCATGACCAACTATTTTTTGAAATCCAAGTTTAAGATAAAGGTTAATAGCCGGCTTCAATATGGTGTTGCTTTCCAGATACACTTTTTTACCCCCCAGTTCGGCTGCTTTGTCCAAAGCCGCTTGTCCCAGCAGCCATCCGATACTTTTTCCCTGAACTACCGGAGAAACTGCCATTTTCGCAAGTTCGAAATCGTGTTCTCCATCATCCATTCTTATTAGCGCACAAACACCGACAGGTTTATTGTGATATAAAGCCACAAGGATCTGACCTCCGTTCTTTAAAATGTATCCTTCCGGATCATCTAAAGATTTGTAGTCGGCTTCTTCCATTTTAAAGTAAGCAGAAATCCATTGTTCATTTAAAGATTTAAATGCGGCCGCATATTGCGGATGCCATGCTGCTATTTGCACATTGTTGCTTTCCCTTAACTTCTTTTGCTCGATAACCCTGCGCAGAAGGGGTTTCTGTTCCAGCAAAAATTCCCATTCAGCTATAGCTTTCCAAAGATTATAGGTTGTCTGTTCGTCAATTGATTCAATGGCTTGTTCTACATCCTGATATTGTTCCTGAATCTTTTGTTCATAATCCTTTCCCTTTTCAGAAAGCCCTATCACGTTGCGCCTGGCATCCGCCGGATCTTTTCGCTCCTGTACAAGGCCTTTACTTATCATCTCCCGGATGATTGTACTGACTGATGGATGCGAATGCCCGATTTCTTGCGCAATACCAGTTATCGTTTTTTCCATGCCCTGTGATAAGGCATAAAATACCGGAAACCATTTTGGCTGCAACTCAATCCCATACAATCTGTAAATTTCGGCAGCATCTTCTGTAATTTGATCTGTTAACATTCTTAAACGGCTTCCGATTGCCTTTTTCCCGGCTGACTCAAAGAAATTCATAATAAAGTTAATTACGTAATTAATTACGTAAATTTAATAAGAGTTTCCTGCTTTTCAAATCCTATTGAAAGCTATTGTTCACAGCTGTGATAGTATAAACAGTCAGGATTAATATTAAGCCTATTTGTCATAACTTCAGCTTGGAAGAATAGAGCTAATCGCCGGTTTGAATTGATAATGGCGAATACAGCAGGGTTCTCATGTTAAGCAGATAAATATTTGAGAAAAGGCCTCCGTAATATAGGCATACAGTTGTTAGCGTAGATTAGATAAATGATTGGAATCTGGCTTCGAAGGGCCTTTTCCTTATACATTATCAGTTAATCCCTAAACTCTGTTGATTTGGACAAGCTTTCGTAAGTATTGAGTTGTTCCCTAACCATGTCAATTTTTGAATTTGCCATGTTAAAAGTATCTGTTCCCAAAAACAAGTGAAGCGGACGTTCATCGTTTTCTGGATCGCCAGGCTGATTACCAACGATTTGCTGTTCGTGAATCACCTCTAATTCCCGCGCTTCCTTATATTCGGCAATCGGATGTTCCGCAAGCCGAAGAGAACCTTTTAGCTGGAAATTGTGATATGTGATCCACCACCAGGTAATTATCTCTGTTCTCAATAGTGAAATAGCGGGCATGAACAGGGTGAGGCTGCACCTGTAAAAATGGTATCTTATAATTGACTGTTGCGAATGATTCTAAACCTAACCTGGGAATTTCTAACTTTACCAAACAGCGTGATTTATAGGATTTTTTGAGCAAGCATCGTTTATGATAATATCATCTGATCTATGATCTAGGGTCAATAAATATCAATTTAATCAGGTTTTGCTATTCTTTTATTAAAGCTGTTGAAAAGCAATACAGCCAAGTATAAACGGTATCTTCTGGAAAGTCTGATTATTTCACTGTGTGTTCACCAATCAATTGCCGATCATGTTCTTTAAAGCCGCGAATATCTGAGGGTATACAACTGCGTATGCTTTTATATAATCATGTTGTGTTAGGTAAGAAAGATGAATATACAAAATCAGATTAAAACAAAGCCCTTCAATAGCATGTTATGCCACTTTTTGTACAGAGGTTGTAAAGAATTCCAGTAATAAAATAGCACTACAAAAAGGTAGTTAAATTTTACTTGATTAGGCGATTGCTTTCTATGTTTGAAACAGTGTATATTTGTGGCTATGCAATGTAATCTGCTCCAACTCTATTGCTAATCCTGTGCCTGCAGGCTTGTGTATTATTTTCACCTTTCCGTGAGGAATAGTCTTGCTTTGCGTATAAAGAAGCAAGACAGGTTTTTTTATTGAAAACCTTCCATAGCAACTTATCTCAGCCTGCTATTCCATCATTTTATCTACTTATAGTTTCACTTATGCTTATTTTCCATCAGAAAGATGGGCTAAGTATATATTACCTACTAAATTTTTCAATTCATGAATCAATCATCCAGTTTTATACAACCTCCTACAATGGAGCAATTACTCTCTCTTGCTTCCGAACATGGTCTTGTTCTTCAGCCACAAAGCATTTCCTACAATGAATCCGGTTTAGATTTTCTGGTAGCCCTTGCCAAAGACAAAGCAGGTATTTCATGGGTGCTGCGCTTACCCAGAAGAGGGATGTAGGAGAAAGAGCAGGCTATGAAAATAAGGTATTAACCCTGGTAAGCAGACACCTGCCGATAGCCGTACCAGAGTGGAAAGTAAATACTGAATCACTGATAGCCTATCCCCTGTTACCGGGTACACCTGCTGCCACTATCGATACAGAAATAAAGCAATACCGCTGGCATCTGGATCCTGCTGCCTTACCGGCTGCTTTTGTTGATTCCTTTGCCCATACGCTGGTGGCTTTACATAACATTGCTCCTTTGGCAGCAGCCCAAAGTCAAATTCGGGTAACCCATGCAGAAAAGATCCGCACTGACTTACAGCTAAAAATGGAAAAGGTACAACAGGAGATTGGTGTTTCCCAGGCGTTATGGCAAAGCTGGCAAGCCTGGCTTGGGGATGATTCCTACTGGCCTCAGCATACAGTGCTGGTACATGGGGATTTACATGCCGGGCATATCTTAGTGGATGCTCAAAGCAGGATAAGTGGCCTGATTGATTGGACAGAAGCAGAAGTAGGAGATCCTACTATAGATTTTGTACCTTATTTAGCCACCTTTGGGGAGGTAGCCTTAAGCACATTGCTTTCCCGCTATGAACAAGCCGGAGGCAGGGTATGGCCCAGAATGCAAGAGCATATCCTGCATCTACAAGGGGCTTATGCGATAAACATTGCCCTATTTGCTTTACAGTCTGGTTTAGAAGAGTACCTACAGATGGCGAAAGTGGCACTTGGTGTAGAGAAGTAGCAGGTAAGATAGCTGATCTATAGGCTTCAGCACACCGGATCAGTATCATAGCTGAGGGGAGTTTTCTCCAGATATAAAAGGGGGCAATTAATATAACTGCCCCCTTTTGAGTAATTAAAGATTTAAAGTTCTAAAGATTCTGGTTTTCATTGCCAGCATCTGTCTGAAAACAGGAGAACTAACTTTGGCAATCTCTTCCAAGGATCAAGACAAGTTTAAATTAAATAATAAGGAGAATAAAAATAACTTAGCTAAGCTCTATCTAAACATCCACAGTAATCTGAGTGTTTCCAGTTCTTTCGAATACAAAAAGATTTGCCTATTTTACCTTCACCATGCAAAGCAATTTTGGCAAAGCCCTGTGATCTAATGAATATCAAACCAGTATTACTCCTTTTTCTCTTTTTTATTCTTCTGTTTATTCTGTTTCTTTTTTCCTGTTCAAAAAAAGAGAAGGCATATAAGTTTACTCCCAAGCCAGATAATACCATCGTGTTTATTGGAAATACTTTTGCTCTGGATCTTGGAGAGCATACCTACCTTGAAACACTTTTATATAAAAGTTTCCCTAAGCATAATCTTCGGATAAGAAATCTTGCCTGGAGTGGCGATGAAGTTAATTTACAACCCAGACCGGTAAACTTCGGAACAATGGATGAGCATCTGCATCAGCAACAAGCAGATGTTATTTTTGCCTGCTTTGGCTTAAATGAAGCATTTAAGGGCCCTGATAGTGTGCATGTCTTTAGAGAAAGATTGAAGGTGTTTCTCAGCCATTTACAGAACCAGACTTATAATAGAGTGTCTACTCCCCAGATCGTTCTTATATCACCTATAGCCCATGAAACGCTGGGAGGACAATTACCCGATCCGGGCCAGCATAATGAAAGCCTGAAACTCTATACCCAGGCTATGCAAGAAGTGGGGAAAGAACTTACTATTCCTTTCATTAACTTGTACGAACCTACTACTCAGCTGATGAAGGGCAGCGATTCGCTGACCATCAATGGCATTCATCTCACAGGCAAAGGCTATAAAGTGGTAAGTGAACTCATGGCCAAAGCCTTAGACTTTCCCGTTTCTTCCTGGCCGGAAGATAGACATTCCAACCAGTTAAAGAAGGTGATTGCAACGAAAAATCAACATTTCTTTTACAAGTTTAAAGCTTCAAACGGAGAGTACATTTATGGCAGGCGTAGAGAATGGGCCGGTGGCCAGGCTTTGCCAGATGAATTCCGAAAGATCGACCAAATGGTACTCCGACTGGATAGCATAATCTGGGAAGGAAGCCGGGATGCAACAGAGCTTAACATGGATAAGCTACAAAGTATTATCAGTAGCAACCCTGAACAGGCATCCCAACCTGTTAAGTCTTCATCCAGTATGCTCCAACCAGATAAGTCACAATTTATCTTGCAGGAAGGGTACCAGATAGAATTGTTTGCTTCAGAGGTGGATTTACCTATTCCCAATCCGGTAGCTTTTACCTTTGATTCACAGGGAAAAATGTGGGTGGCTACCATGCCTTCTTATCCGCATTATTCCCCAGGTAATCCGCCCAACGACAAGCTTATCATTCTGGAAGATACGAATGGCGACGGAAAAGCAGATAAACATACTGTATTTGCAGACAGTTTGTATCTGCCCCTGGGATTTGAATTGGGGGATGGAGGTGTGTATGTAACACAGGCGCCTAATTTTGTTTTTTTGAAAGATACCAATGGAGATGGAAAGGCTGACCTGAAGAAAACACTCCTGAAAGGCTTTGGTACAGAGGATTCCCACCATGCGATCAGCGCTTATACCTGGGGACCGGATGGAGCTTTATATATGCATGAGGGTACTTTTTTGCATTCCCAGATAGAAACACCTTATGGCCCAAAAAGAGGCGCTAACGGCATCACCTGGCGGTATGAGCCCCGTACTATGAAGTTGGACCCGTATATCTCTTTCCCCTATGCCAACCCCTGGGGACAGGTGTTTACCCGTAATGGTACCCACCTAATTGCTGATGTATCCACAGGTATGAATTATTTTGCTCCTCCCATGACGGTGGCTATCAACTACCCCATTAAACATAAGCAGATGAAGGATTTTCTGACCATTTCTAAACGCCCGAAAACCTGTGGGGTAGAAATTGTTTCTAGCCGGCATTTTCCGGAAAGTGCCCAAGGAAATGTTCTTTTTAATACTTTTATTGGATTTCAGGGCATCAAACAACATAAAGTCTCAGAAGAAGGCAGTGGGATAGTAGCCCATGAAGTTGAACCCTTATTACAATCCAAAGATCCTAACTTCCGTCCGGTAGATCTTAAGTTTGGTCCTGATGGCGCTTTGTATCTGCTTGATTGGTACGATGCGGTGATACAACATGGAGAACAGAATTTTCGGGACCCGCAAAGAGATCATACCCGGGGGAGGATCTGGAGAATAACTTATAAAGATAAACCTGTGCTTAAACCGGTTGATCTTACCAGGCTAAGTGTGGAAAAACTACTGGATGAGTTAAAGGTATATGAAGACAGGGCAAGATACCGGACAAGAATACGCCTCAGAGACTTTCCTGCTGAAAAAGTGATTCCGGTACTCAGAGAATGGGTCGCAGCGCTTGATTCTGCGCATACTGACCATGAGTATCATAAACTGGAAGCGCTGTGGGTCTTTCAGCAGTTTAACGAGGTGGAGGAAAGTTTGCTTGAAAACCTGCTTGATAGTAAAGATCACCACATCAGAGCCGCTGCCACCAGGGTGTTATTTTATTGGAACGATCGGATTAAGAATGCAGAAGAGAAACTGATTACCATGTCGAGAGACAAAGCGCCCAGAGTCCGCCTGGAAGCTATAGCTGCATTAAGCCATTTTTCTTCAGAAGCCTCTGTAAATGCCTTGCTTAAAACAACTGAAATTCCTACCGACGAGTATATTGACTATGCCCTGGAAGAATCTTTTAAACACCTGAAACCTGTCTGGATAGAAATGTTTAAAAAAGACAAGCAGTTTCTTTCTGAGGAACCAACGAAAGCAGAACGCCTGTTAAAGCCGCTTGCCTCTCAGAAAGCATTAAACGCAGAAGAATACTTTGTTAAGGACGATCCCTTGTGGCATGCCTTCTCCTATCGTGCACTTTCAGAAGATGAATATGAGCAATTGAGAGAGTCGCCTGCAGTACAAGAGTTTAGGGAAAGGTATCAGAAACTTTCCCAAGTTAATGAAGCACCTGTTGATAAAACTGCTTCAGGCGCCAAAAATAATGAAATAATTATTCATTTAACTGCCCTTCCGGGTAAAATGCTCTTTGATACAACCCTCATTACAATTCCTGCCGGTAAGTCTGTTTCACTGATCTTTCAAAACCGGGGTCAGATGGCTCATAATGTAGTGATTGTTAAACCCGGTAGTGCAGAAAAAGTAGGAAAAGCAGCAGATGCTATGGCTGGTTTAAAAGATGGCTATGAAAGAAATTTTGTTCCAGATTTGCCGGAAGTATTAGTTGCTACGCCACTTATAAATGCCGGAAAAACGTTTCAGTTAGATTTTAAAGCGCCTGAAAAACCAGGAGCGTATCCGTTTATCTGTTCTTTTCCCGGACATTGGAAAATGATGAAAGGAGTACTAAAAGTGGAATAGAGCTGATTTGAACCCAATTCCACGCAACCAGATATATAACAGATAGAGACAAAAGGACAATAATGAATACTTAATTTTTATAAGGATATGGCCATATTGGGTTAATTACATACAGTCAAAACCGGTTATCTGCACTTTCTCTCTACTTGCTTTTTGAGAATCCGCCATAGGTTTGACTGATGATTTTTCCATCCTGTATAAGAGAACGTTTTGGAAGAATAAAAATAGGGTAAAAGAAAGAATCAGTGAGTAAACTTGAGGTGTCTAATCATCAAGTTTATGCAAGAAAAATTCTCTGCGCTCACTGACCCTGAATGGGAAGTTATCAAGGAAATAATTGATAACCAAAGAAAGATTAAACATGAAAAACGGGTGATAATCAATGCACTGCTTTGGCTGCTAACTACGGGCAGCCAATGGCGCAATATGGAAAGTAAGTACCCACCCTGGCAAACCATTTACTATTATTTCAGGCAGTGGAAAAAGCGGGGCATTATTGAAGAGTTGTTAGCTTTTTTAGCAGGCAGAGAAAGAAAAAAAGCAGGCAGACAAGCCCTGCCAAGCGTGTTGGCCATTGATAGCCAAAGTGTTAAGATTATACAATTTACCAGTCAGGATAAAGGCATAGATGGCAATAAAAAAGTGAATGGCAGAAAAAGACATCTGGCTGTGGACTGTTTAGGTATCCCCTGGGCGGTGCATATTACAGCTGCTAATATATCAGACACCACAGCAGGATATGAGTTAGCAGCTAAGTTGAAGGGCAAGTCCGCCCGCCTGCATACCCTGAAAGCAGATAATGGCTACACAGAGACTTTTGTGGAAGAAGTGAAAAAACAATATGGATGGAGTGTAGAAATTGTACAAAAGCCTGAAAGCGTGAAAGGCTTTGTCCCGGCAGGGGGCCGTTGGGTAGTGGAACGTAGCTACGGATGGCTCAATTTTAAGCGTAGGTTGAGCCGTGATTTTGAAAAAAACACAGAAAGTTCGGAAGCCATGCTACAATTAGCCTTTATTGATACTCTGCTCAAAAGAAAAACCGAATAATATTTCAAAACATTCTCTAATGAATGTATCTGTTGCAAACAGGAGTTCAAAAGCTGATGTATTGGCCTGCCAGAGGATATAAGCTACATCTCTTTCCACTACTGTTTTGTTGAGTGTAAGCGGATTCTGATCGTTTGGAAATGCCTTAAAAGCCGCTATAAAATTTCCCCGGATGGCTTCTAATCCTCTATAAGTAGAATCTGGGGTGATGAGAATAGAACTGTCCGTATAATCTGCCATTACTTCTTCCAGGTTATTTTCTTTAAAGGCTTTCCAGTGATGTTCTGCCACTTGTTTGGTTTGTTCTTGGTTGATTTGACCAGAGGAATTACCCGAACAACTCCCAAATAGTAACAGCACGGCGGTTAGCGAATAAATAGAACTTTTCATAATTGATTGCATAGAATTTAAGGATGTAATTTATAATATAACAGATCAATCACTCAACTATTCTGGGCACTTTAATTAATGTAACGCACTCAATATAGCAGTCATAGTTATCGGCCTTCCCAAATAATACAAAAAAGCAGGCAATTATAGCTATAATCTCAACTTTTATAAAGGTACTTTTATCCTTGTTCTCAATTATATTTATTCAGGAAAAGCTTAGGGCAAAATATTGCTGGAAGGATTTTTTAAGAATTTGATAAGCAGGTGATTTATATAAAATATCCTTGCTTAACAGAGTGTAATCTTAATCGGATGCTAATGTTTTAGAGCCATTCAATTGGCTGCCGGATAATCTCCGTAATGAAATTAGGCATTTCAGTGTGTTCTGGTTGAACTTTTTGCAGGAGTTTAAGCAAAGCCTGTACCCTATAAAGTCCTATTAGTTGAAGGCCAGTTGATGTTAGTTTGCAGCGATTATAGTTAATTAAGGGGTATCCGGTATTCATTGGGAGATTGCCCTACCCATTGTTTAAATAAGCGGGTAAAATGCTGGGGATATTTAAATCCTAATTCATAGGCGATCTGGCTAACAGATTTACTTTGGTCGAATATTCGTTCTTTGGCCACATCAATTACCTTCGATTGAATGTACTCCTGGGCTGTTTTGCCGGTTTCTTTCTTAACTAAATCCCCAAAATAGTTAGTCGATAAATTCAATTCACCCGCACAATAGGCTACCGATGGCAAACCAATCGTTTGTGGCTTATCAGACTCGAAATACTCATTTAACAAAGTCTCAAATCTTTCTAATACGCCTTTGTGTACATTGTCACGGGTAAAGAACTGGCGGTCGTAAAAACGGATGCAATAGTTCAACATCAGTTCAATAGTAGAGGTAATGAGCCGTTTGCTGTGCTTATCTATGGCGTGTTCTAATTCATAGTCAATTTTAGAAAAACAATCCAGCACAATTTTTCTTTCCCGTTCCGATAGATGCAGGGCTTCATTGGATTGATAGCCAAAAAAAGTGTAGTCTCCCATATGTTTTCCAAGGGATGTGCCATGTATCAAATCAGGATGAAAAACCAGCGCATACCCTTTGGGCTGATAGGTTTCTCCGCTGTTTTCAACACTAACCACCTGCCCCGGGGCTATGAATACCAGCGTTCCTTCCTGGTAATCATAGGTATGCTTTCCATAGCGCAGATCACCACATTTAACTTCCTTTAAAAAGACAGTATAAAAACCAAAATACATATTAGAGGCTTGCCGGGGACTTGCCTTAGACAAATCAACTACACTCACCAGCGGATGGAGCGTTTCCTGATTGTTAAAGGCATTATAAGCACTAATTGATTCAAATCTTCGCATCGTATCCATATCAGTATAGTTTTAGTATTTCGGTTGCTTTCGCTTATTCAAAAGTAGCACTTTCTCGATTTCTTCCCTGGTGATCATTTCTAAACCAGGAATATTGGTAAGTAAAACCGTAATCTGTATACAAGTGGGCTGAAAAAATACGCTGACCTTTGCACTGTAAAAAAAGACAAACTATACAAAGTGTTAAAGTGAAAAACAGGGTGAAATGCCTATCCTTAGTTTGGTGTTTTTTAGATTTTCACAGCATGCAATCGAAATATTCAGACAAATAAAGATAAGCATGAAAAAATAATATATGTAGCTATTTTCTTATTTGCTGCTCTGTCAACGCAAGGCACGGCACAAGAAGCCGCTATTTTTCCAAAAGGTAAAAATCTCCCAATCTTCATATCGTTTACCAGGGTAGGGGGCCGGTAAAGCCATTCATTTTCAAGATAGTTATCTTAATCTACTGTCAATTTCCATTGCTATGATACATCTGCTGCTGGCATGTTTTCTCTTAATTGTTTCTTGCTCTTCTTCTCAAAGGGCAGATTTTCCTGCTACAATAAAGCCTACGATAGACCCTGACAAAATACTGATTGTGTATCTGTCACGCACCAACAACACAAAGGCAATGGCAGAAATTATTCATAAAAATGTAGGCGGAACTTTGGTCGCATTGGAGCTGGAAAATCCATATCCAAAAGACTATAAAACAACTGTTGATCAGGTGGCCGATGAAAATGCAAGAGACTTTTTACCTCCTTTACAAACCAAAATTGTGGGCATTGATGAATATGAGATAGTATTCGTTGGTTTTCCTACCTGGGGTATGGAGTTACCCCCGCCTGTGAAAAGTTTTTTAACGCAATATGATCTGAGCGGAAAAACTGTAATTCCGTTTAATACCAATGCTGGCTACGGGATCGGAAGCAGTTTCCAGACCGTAAAAGAATTATGTCCCAATAGTAGAATACTGGAAGGTTTTTCAACGAAGGGCGGGGTGGAAAGGGACGGAATTTATTTTGTAATGGAGGGAGAAAAAGAAAAGCAGGCACAAGTGGAAGTAAAGAAATGGTTGCAAAAAATTGAGCTAATCAACTAATAGATGATGAATTTACCTCAAAATACCTTGATCAATCAAAACGCAGGTTCTAACACCAGAACTTCTACGGCAGTCATTTCTTTATTAATCATAGTAGGTATCATGGGTAGTTGCTTCACAGCTTCGGCGCAGCAGCAAGAAATGATGGTGCGTATCGCAGAAATTGAAATTGTCCCGGCATCTCTGGAAGAGTATAAAGCTATCCTGGAAGAAGAAGCGGCTGCCTCTGTTAAACTGGAGCCGGGAGTAATTGCCATCTTTCCGATGTATCAGAAAGAAAATCCTACCCAGGTTAGAATCCTGGAAATATATGCCAGCAAGAAGGCTTACGAGCAGCATTTAAAAACGCCACATTTCCAGAAGTATAAAACCACTACGCTTAATATGGTGAAGTTATTAAAGTTACTAGAAATGGAAGCGGTAGATGTAACAACTATGCCCCTGATATTTAAAAAATTAAAAGAAAATAAATGATGCGCATTAAACACAAGCATTTCTCAGCAGAGGATTCGAAAACGGATGATCCTAAAACTTTGCCATTAATAGCCATCAAATAGAATGTTAGTGAATGCAATAGGAGGGTTTATGTATAAAATGGTGAAACATATTGGCATTACAGAATCCGAACCAAGGCAAATCCTTTTCCTATTGAGTCAAACGGTGGAAAAAAAGAATCGGAAGCCGGTAAACAGGTGCTTTCTACAGTGCTGACTTCAAAAGGAAGGTAACAAAGAAATGCGACGAAGGAAATCACAAGCTTTAATCAGAGAATTTATAAAGCTATAGTAATTCCCTATCTCTGTCTCAAAAAATAATGCAAATGAAAATGAAATGTCCTGATCTAAGTCCTATTGTTTTACTTGCCGTATTCATTGCCTGTTGCTTTATCGCCAACGGACAAAACGTTCCGGATGCCATTCATGCTGGCAATATGATTTTTCCAAAAGGAGAAAAAATTCAGTCTGCTAATTTCACCGGCAGCGCATGCTACACATGATGGTAAATAGCGATACTACATTTAATACTTCTATGGGAAACGTAACTTTTGAACCGGGCGCCAGAACGAACTGGCATTATCATCCAGGCGGGCAAATATTACTGGTTACCAGTGGAAAAGGACGTTATCAGGAAAAAGGCAAAGCGGTTAAAGAACTCCGGAAGGGCGATGTAATCAAGTGTGCGCCAAATACGATTCATTGGCACGGTGCGGCACCGGATAGTGAACTTAGCCATATTGCCATCAGCACAAATGCAGGAAAAGGGGCGGTAGTATGGCTTAAACCGGTGTCAGAGGAAGAATACAATAAGCTATCAATGAAATAACGGTGAAAATTTACTTCATTACCTTTTATGGGAGGCTGAAATTCTCCTGAAATACAGGAACTCGAGTGTATCAGAAATTGCGTATGAATTAAGTTTTATAGAAGTCACCTGTTTCAATAACTTCTTTAAAAACCTGTCCGGGTGAGTCCGCTGAAATTTAGGAGTCTGTGAATTTGGCAGCTTATTGTTTGATTTACGTACCTACAATAGCTAAATTATACCTTTATTTATAGCTGGTATACTATAGAAGATTTTAAAAACCAATTCTAATAATTACCATTATGGCCATCTTCAACTTAAACATCAATGGAAAACAAAGCCAGGTGAATGTGGACCCTGCTACCCCCATGTTATGGGTCCTGCGTGACCACCTGAACCTGGTTGGCACCAAGTACGGCTGTGGTGTTGCCCAATGTGGCGCATGCACCATCCACCTGGGCGAGATAGCTACCCGCTCTTGTCAACTGCCCGTATCAGGGGTAGGCAATCAGTCCATCACAACCATTGAAGGCTTGTCAGAGAAAGGTGATCACCCGGTACAGAAAGCCTGGCTGGAACATGATGTGGCCCAGTGCGGCTATTGTCAGGCCGGTCAGATCATGAACGCTAGTGCCTTGTTAAAGAGCAATCCCACGCCTAGCGATGCGGAGATTGAATCGGCCATGAATGGCAATATCTGCCGCTGTGCTACTTACTTGCGGATCAAGGCTGCCATCAAAACAGCTGCTAAGTCAAGCGCTGCTAAATCCTAATCACCTAACTCTTCTCAACTATGCAACCCATAGAAAAAACGATAAACCGCAGATCTTTTTTAAAAGTATCTGCTCTTGCCGGCGGGGGGATGATGCTCAGCTTTAGCTGGCTGGCCGGATGTAACCCATCTACGCCTGAAGAGGTAGCCACCCTTCCCAAAGAATGGTTTGAGCTAAATAGCTACATCAAAATTGCAGATAATGGAGCTATTACGCTAATGGCCCCTAACCCCGAATTTGGATCCAACGTAAAAACATCGCTTCCCATGATGCTGGCAGAAGAGCTGGACGTAGACTGGAAAAACGTTACAGTAGAACAGGCTGACTTTTTCCCCGAACGCTTCGAACGCCAGTTTACCGGGGGAAGTCAGGCGATGCGGGCCGCCTGGAAACCTCTCCGGACGGCAGGAGCTACCGCCCGTCATATGCTTATTGAAGCCGCCGCACAAACATGGCAGGTGCCTGCCGGGGAAATCACTACCGAGAATGGAATTCTGCATCATAAAGGAAGTAGCAAAAAAGCAAGCTATGGTGAAATGACTTCTAAAGCTGCCGGACTTGAGGTACCAAAAGAAGTGCCCTTCAAAAACAGCAAGGATTACAAGATTATTGGCAACTCGAAAAGAAATGTAGAAGGACTCAATATTGTGACTGGTAAACCCTTGTTTACTATGGATTACAAGAAGGAAGGAATGCTCATTGCTATGATGGTGCATCCGCCTGCCTTCGGATTAAAAGTGAAATCAGTAGATGACAAAGCAGCGAAAGCTATGCCCGGCATCAAGGATGTGTTTATTATTAAAACCCTTGCAGATGATTACGAGAGAAACGGGTTTGATACCACCAGTTTCACAGAACTTGTGGTAGTAGTGGGTAATACTACCTGGGAGGTAATGAACGCCAAAAAAGCCTTGAAAGTAGAATGGGAAAAAATAGCTGACACGACGATTGCAGTAGCTGGTAGAGGTGGCAAACAGACCGTTACCATTCCTGCTGGACTGGAGAGCAGCGAGGGGCATCAGGCGAAGATGGCCGAAATGGCAAAAAAACCCGGGAAAGAGCTTCGCAAAGATGGCAATCCGGAAGTAGCCTTTAAAAAAGCGGCAAAAGTGATTGAGCGGACCTATACAGCACCATTCCTTGCCCACAACTGCATGGAGCCTGTCAACTGTTATGCGCATGTTACCGCAGACAAAGCAGAACTCATTGGCCCTATTCAGGCACCAGAGTTCATCATGCAAGCACTGACGGCCCGGCTGGGTTTGCCCAAAGAAAAGATTCACATCAAGTTAGCCAGGATGGGCGGAGGCTTTGGTCAACGTGCGTATGGACACCACTTGGTAGAAGCAGCGGCTATTTCCCAGAAACTCAATGCCCCGGTCAAACTCATGTACACCAGGGAAGATGATATGACCTATGGCATTTACCGGCCTACCTACACAGCCACCTACAAAGCAGCTCTGGATGAAAATAACAATCTGATTGCCTATCAGGTAAAAGCAGGAGGTATTCCGGAAGGTCCGCTGGGCTTTTCCCAAAACCGTTTTCCGGCAGGTGCAGTGGATAATTACCTGGCCGAAGAATGGGTGCTGAATTCTAATATCACCATCGGCGCATTCCGGGCGCCCAGGTCCAATTTCCTGGGTGGGGCAGAGCAGTCCTTCCTGGACGAAGTGGCTGAACTGGCTGGTAAGGACCCCATAGAGTTTCGTCTGGAACTGTTAGAGCGCGCCAAGAAAAATCCGGTAGGTAAAGACAATGATTATGACCCCGACCGCTATGCAGGCGTATTGAAACTGGTGAGAGATAAGTCGAATTGGAAAAAGGATACCAAGGATGTCCACCGGGGCGTTTCGGCCTACTTCTGTCATAATACCTACGTAGCGGAGGTGATTGACCTGTCGATGAAGGAAGATAAACCGATTGTGGAGAAAGTGTATGCAGCCGTTGACTGTGGCATTGTGGTAAATCCGGATGCAGCTGCTAATATGGGCGAAGGGGCCATTATAGATGGGATAGGAAATGCCCTGTATGGAGAAATGACTTTTAAAGAGGGAGTGCCCCAGAAGAATAATTTCCATACCTATCGCATGATCCGGCATAGCGAAGCACCTAAGGCGATTGAAGTACATTTTGTAAAAAGTGAAGTGGAGCCCACTGGTCTGGGAGAACCCTTGTTTCCACCCATTTTTGGAGCGCTGGCAAACGCTATATACAAGGCCACAGGGAAGCGGGAATATACCCAGCCGTTCCTTCAAGGTAAGGGTCCACTGGTATAGTGCCTGTAAGCTTCTGCTCAGCTAAAACAGGTATAATAAAGAGATGAATTAGAGTTGTTTTCAAGACCTGATCAAAAGAGCCATTCAATAGAAGAGGCATATATTTTCCTGTCGAATGGCTCTCTTATTTATTTATATACTACATCTTCCTAGACTGAAATTTATTACCAAGAGCAGAATTCTGAAATTTTACTTCTCCTGTCGGCCATACACAAACAATAGCTGCTTAAGTTGATTAAATGAAGAAGAAACTATCGATTAAAACTGCTTCTGCTATCTTACACTATCAATGGTTGCCTTTGCTGTATCACCCATCATCGGCGCCATCTCACTGGTAGAATCAGCAGTTGATGGAGGAGTAATGCTGGTAGCCGTGCTGTCTGAACTGCTGGAGCTTTCATTATTGTTTCCGCAAGCCGTAAAAACACCAGCTATAGCGACGATTACTAACAACTTTTTCATAATAGACTTATGGGTTGTGGTTGATTTTTATGTAAGCAAATAGAATAACATAAAAATTTTGAAAGTATACGTAAAAACCATGTGGTTTAGTTAAACAAATAGGTAAAGCTTTTTATACTCCACTGCTTACTGAATAATCATGCCGGGTGTAAACAAGATTGAGTGTAAAGATATTTATGCCTTGAAGTCTGCTTTAAAGTAGTTATATAGAAAATGATAGCTCTGGGCAAGTGAGCCTTTTAAGCATCTGCCATATTTGAATCTCGTAAAAGCTTGATTGAATAGTTTTAGTTTCTTCCTGACTGACCATCTACTTTTGCATCCATCATTCAACGTATATATCATCCAAAACATAAACAGCAATAAAATGACTAGCAACATGCAAAAAAGAAAATTAGGAAAAAGTGGATTAGAAGTGTCTGCGATTGGACTTGGCTGCATGGGCCTCAGCTTTGGTTATGGCCCCGAAACAAATAAAGAAGAGGCCATAAAATTAATCCGCAGCGCCTTTGACTGGGGAGTTACTTTCTTCGACACCGCTGAAGCGTATGGTCCGTTTAAAAATGAGGAGATTCTAGGCGAGGCCCTGGCTCCTTTTCGGGATCAGGTAATCATTGCCACCAAATTCGGTTTCGAGCAAGGAAAAACTGATCTGGGAATGAACAGCAGGCCGGAGAACATCCGCAATGTGGCCGAAGCGGCACTCAAACGGTTGAAAACTGACCGGATTGATCTGTTTTATCAGCACAGGGTTGATCCCAATGTACCGATGGAAGAGGTAGCCGGAACGGTAAAGGAATTAATCAAGGAAGGAAAAGTAAAGCATTTTGGACTGTCCGAAGCTGGCATAGAATCCATCGGGCGGGCACATGCCGTACAACCGGTAGCGGCTCTGCAAAGCGAATACTCCTTATGGTGGCGGGAACCAGAAAAAGAAATACTGCCAGTCTTGGAAGAACTGGGCATTGGCTTCGTACCCTTCAGTCCGCTGGGGAAAGGCTTTCTGACCGGAGCTATTAATGAAAATACCCAGTTCGACAAAACAGACTTCCGCAATATAGTGCCACGGTTTGCGGAAGAGAACCGGAAAGCCAACGGAGTAGTAGTAGAGAAACTGACTGAGTTTGCACGGAAGAAAAATGCAACCCCTGCGCAAATTGCCCTTGCCTGGGTACTGGCCCAGAAGCCCTGGATTGTGCCTATTCCCGGAACAACCAAAATCCATCGCCTGGAAGAAAACCTGAAGGCTGCACAAATCACCCTGACTGAAGAGGATCTGCAAGAGATTGAAAGAGCCTTTGCCGGAATAGAGGTGCAGGGAGCCAGATATCCTCAGCATTTACAACAAAGAACCGGTCGCTGAGCCAGCTAATGATACATACCTCCAATATCAGTCGGTTTGCTATAAATATAGCCATGAGAGTACAGGAAGGTTGGTGAACAGTATTATTCTATATTTAAGAATATATTGAACTTTTTAAAGAGAGGTGAGCCCATTTATAAGTAAGACGATCAACGGGTTCTTCACTTTAAATAAACTCTACAACATCCAAATGAGAGCTGTCATAAGAACTGCTTTATCTTTTTTCACCGGAGTGGTGCTTCTGTTAGCCCAGCCTCTGGTGGCTCAACAAATCAGTGCCGACCTCTTGCAGAAACTATGGAAAGCACAGTGGATCACTGGTCCGGGCGTGCCCATCAACCGGTTTAATGCCACCTCAGACCATACGCTTAAGGAATATGGCGTATTCAAATTCAGAAAAACGATCGAACTCACAGGAAAACCAGCTTCTTTCATTGTTCATGTTTCAGCTGATAACCGATACAAGCTCTTTGTAAATGGCAAACAAGTAGCCCAGGGACCTGCCCGCGGCGATCTGTACTTCTGGAATTTTGAAACCCTGGATATTGCTTCTTCCTTAACGGCTGGCAGCAACACCGTAGCTGCCCTGGTTTGGAATGATGGACGGCAGAAACCAGAAGCACAGATTTCTTATTTAACCGCTTTTATTCTACAAGGTAATAGCCAGCAGGAAGAAATTCTGAATACAAATGATAGCTGGAAAACTACTAAGGACGAAAGCTACCAGCCATTAGCTGTCAGGGTTCCCGGGTATTATGTGGCCGGTCCTGCTGAACTTGTGGACATGAACAAACATGTGAAAGGCTGGAATAAGCCAGCCTATGATGATAGCAAATGGGTAAAAGCGCGTATGATCGGTCCTGGCCTTACAAAAGACGCAGCGGTTAATTCTACCGGATGGATGCTGGTACCCTCTCCGCTGCCACAGATGGAAATGACTATCCAACGATTGTCTGCCACCAGAAAAGCTGAAGGAGTGCAGGTTCCGGCCGGCTTTCCGGCAACAAAGGCGAAAGTAACCATACCTGCCCATTCCAAAGCTACCCTTTTGCTGGATCAGGGCTTTTTAACCAATGCCTATCCAACCCTGCTGTTCAGTGGTGGTCGGAATGCCAGTGTATCGATGGGTTATGCAGAAGGATTGTATATCCGGAAGAATGAAAACATTAATGGCTTTTTTATTCCGACTCTTCCCAAGGGGAACCGCAACGAAGTGGACGGAAAAACATTCATCGGGAAGACAGACAGTGTACTCTCCGATGGGAGTGCTAACCAGGAATACACCCCGCTCTGGTGGAGAACGTACCGCTACATCCAGGTAAAAGTATACACAAAAGAGGAACCTTTAATTATTGAAGACCTATACGGGACCTTTACTGGCTACCCCTTTGTCAATCAGGCCAAACTTCAGACGAAAAACCAGGATATGGGAAAGATGCTTGACATTGGCTGGCGTACGGCCCGCCTTTGTGCCTTTGAAACCTACATGGATTGCCCATATTACGAACAATTGCAATATATCGGAGATGCCCGCATCCAAGCCCTGGTTTCTTATTATAATGCAGGCGATGACCGGCTGGCAAGATATGGTCTTACCCTCATGGATCACTCCCGTATTGCCGAAGGAATTACCCTGAGCCGTTATCCCACAGACCTGCATCAGCAGATTCCCACCTTTTCTCTCTGGTGGGTGGCTATGCTGCACGATTACTACATGTACCGGCCAGATAGCCTTTTTATTCAAGATAAACTTCCCGGTGCAAGAGGGGTGCTATCCTTTTTTGAAAGATATCAGCAAGCAGATGGCTCTTTGCAAAATGTACCTTACTGGGTATTCACCGATTGGGCACAGGGGAAAGGATGGGATTTTGGAATGGCTCCTATTGGAAAGAAAGGTGAATCAGCTGTACTGGATCTGCAATTGCTCTGGACATACCAGCTCGCCAGTGAACTAGAAAACAACTTAGGCGTAAAAGAGCTGGCACGTATGTATGCAAGCCGGGCGGATACGCTCAAACAGACTATTCAAAGTAAATACTGGGATCAAGCGAAGGGGCTTTATGCAGACACTGAAGGTAAAGATGCTTTCTCGCAACATACCAATTCCCTGGCCATCCTTGCAGGAGTTGTCTCTGGGGAAAAGGCAACCGCCCTGGCTCAAAAGCTATTGGCGGATACAACCCTTGTGCCTGCTTCTATCTATTTTAAATTCTATCTCCATCAGGCCTTTATTAAGGCCGGACTCGGGAACCAGTATCTTTCCTGGCTAGACAAATGGCGGGAAAATATGACCTTAGGGCTTACCACTTGGGCAGAGATCTCAGAGGTAAGTACAGCACGCTCAGATTGCCATGCCTGGGGTTCAAGCCCCAACATTGAATTTTTCCGCACCATACTAGGCATTGAAAGTGATGCACCAGGCTTTGCTAAAATAAAGATTACCCCTCATCTGGGAACAATCCAAGACATTAGTGGAGAAATGCCTCACCCCAATGGCAAAATAGCCGTTACCTACAAATTACAAAAGAATACTTTGCAGGCAGAGATACACCTTCCGGAAAATACAACCGGTACTTTTAACTGGAAGGATAAAAACTACCAGTTAAAAGGAGGTAAGAACAATTTTAAGTTATGAACTTTAGCTGCCATCCGGTTTAATTACTTGACAAAGTAGCCATAACTTCATATACATTCAGAGTTTTAACCGAATACACTAAACTATACATATCCGTAAAGAAAGTACCATGAGTACCATAGACAGAAGAGATTTTTTATCCAGGCTGGCACTTGCCACCGCCGCATTCTCTATTCCACCCTACGCTTTTTCATCTGTTCACAAACCAGAAGAGTTTGTTGAGGTGGAGATTACCCATGGAAAAATCCGGGGTATAAGAAGCGATGGAGTAGCTATTTTCAAAGGAATTCCCTATGCAGGTAAAGTGTCAGGTGATAGAAGATTCCGTCAGCCTGCCCCACTCGAATCATGGACGGGTGTGCGAGATGCCCTGCAACTGGGTGCACCTGCCATACAGTCGCCCAGGCGCAATGAACCGGCTCCTGCCGAAGATTGCCTTTTCCTCAATGTCTGGACTCCGGCAAATGATAACAAGAAGCGTCCGGTGATGTTTTATTCGCATGGCGGTGGATTTGTCATTGGCTCCGGAGGCTCAGCCGGACAGGATGGAACCAATCTGGCCCGTAATTTCGATGTAGTAGTCGTAGAAACTAATCATCGTTTAGGCTTGCTCGGGTTTTTGTATCTGGATGAAGTAGCAGGTGCAGGCTATGCCGGTTCAGGCAATATGGGTATGTTAGATATTGTAGAAGGGTTAAAATGGGTAAAGGAAAACATAGCCCAGTTCGGAGGTGATCCAGGTAATGTGATGATCTGGGGCGAATCCGGCGGAGGAGCCAAAACCTCCTGTTTGTATGCCATGCCTGCGGCAGCACCTTATTTCAACAAGGCATCCATTGAAAGTGGTCCTGGCGTACGCATGACAACTAAAGAAATAGCGGCAGAAACCACAGCCATGCTTTTAAAGGAGCTAAACATTGCACCCAAAGACTGGCGGAAATTACTGGAAGTGCCTGCCAGCGATTTATTAACCATGCAAGGCAAATTGCCGTTTGTTCCTCCTTTTATAGAAAAGAATAAGAATTTAGGCGCAATGCGCCGCAATTATGGGGGCTTTGGCCCGGTAGTAGATGGCAAGGTTTTACCTGCTCACCCCTTTGACCCAACTGCCCCCCAGATATCCCGCAACAAACCACTTTTAGTTGGATGGAATGAAGATGAATATACTTTCTTTGCCTGGGAACGGAAAGACACCGAGTTTGCCACGCTTGATTTTAATGGCTTGCAGAAGAGATTGGAACCGCAATACGGAGGGGATACAAAAAAGATTATAGATGCCTACCGGAAAGCAAACCCAAATGCCTCTGCAGCTAACATTTTTGTAGCCATTTCCTCCATTACCATGATGGGACTAGGTTCAGTGGACATTGCAGAAAAAAAGGTAAAGCAGCAGGGTGCTCCGGTATATTTGTATAATTTCGGTTACAAGTCAGAGAAGAAGATTCCAGGTACCGACTATCCGATGGGTACACCTCATGCCATGGATATTTCTTTTAAATTTAATAATGAAATTCCGCCTAGAGACGGCTCTGAGCCTAAAGAGAGTTTCTTTGGAGGCAATAAAAAGGAAAGGTTTGTCGCTTCCCATCACTTTGCCGAGCTGTGGACTACATTTGCACGTACCGGGAAACCTGCCGCAAAGGAGGTACCTGAATGGCCTGCCTATACCCTTGAAAACAGACCTACCATGCGCATTGATACTACTTGCGAGGTAATTAACAACCGGTTTAGCCAGGAACTTGCCATGTGGCGATCTATCGGAAAATTATAGGAAGATCTAAGCGAATACTGGGTATCAAATCTGGCGTGACTGGAAAAAGTAGTTGATTCTGCTTGACCAGGATATTTTGAACTTACAATAATAACCTGGTCAAAAGTAAGCCGCATTGCTGTGATATTTTATTTTCTGATTATACCCTATTTCTATAAATTCAAAAAACTCCTTCTTAACTACTGCTTGAAAACATCTCTACATTGATGACAGGTATGCAAACAGCATGCTGAGATGTCTATTTGTCGGACAAAGCTAAGAAGCTTTAAAATTACTACATTCAGTGCTTCAAAAGGATCGGTATTTATGACGAATGCAGACTGGAAAAACGACAGGAGCTATGTTTTTTCTACAGGTATTTCAGTACATTCAAGATCGAAACAAATGCTACTTCATTTTGACATAACCATTCCATGATATGAATTTCAAAAGTATAGCAGGTACACTTTTGCTTCTGGCAGGCTTGTTTTCTGCTCCCTCACTGCTTGCCCAGAAAAAAACGCATTCTATCCGCAATCAGGCCAATACGCCCGAAGAAGAAATGGCAGGATTCACCGTATCAGAGGGTTTTATTGTTGAACTTGTCGCCAGTGAAAGGGAGGGCGTGATCAACCCCATCGATCTTACTTTTGATGACTCAGGCAGACTCTGGACTCAAACCGCTCAGATGTATCCACTCGACCCGATAGCTGACATTCAATGGGATGATTTATTAAATTTGATGAATGACCAACAGGCTCAGAAGAACCATCCCAGCTTCAAGCGTATCCTTGATCTTTATCAGGGTAAGACCAAAGGGATAGACAAGATCCTTATTCTTTCCAGTTTTTATAATAAAGCTCCGGTAAAAACCACCGTTTGGGCGGATAGTCTTACTATTCCACAAAGTATTATGCCTTATAAAGATGGTGCCTACGTTGCACAGGGCTCTGAGCTTTTTTTTCTAAAAGATACCAATCAGGATGGCAAAGCAGATCAACGCATTCCTATGTTAACCGGGTTTGGTTTTACGGATACGCATACCATGTCGCACAGCCTGGTAAGGGCGCCAGGTAATTGGATTCACTTTAGCCATGGAGCCCTCAATAAAGGGGAAGTTACCTCTTTGCAGAGCAAGGTTAAATTGAGCGTTGACTACAGTAAAATTGTTCGCTTTTCTCTGGATGCCAAACAGCTGGAAATTGTGAGTTCCGGCCTCAATAATATCTGGGGATTTCAGCTCCGCCGTAATGGACAATGGTATGGGTCTGAAGCAAACGATTTAGGATATGCGGTTACTCCGATGGAACCAGGCACAGGATTTCCGGGAATTGGCAATGTTCGCCTGCGTTCCTATCAGCCCTGGATGCCAGAACTTCATAGCTTTCGTGTGGGAGGGACCGGAATTTCCGGCACTGCCTTTCCTGACGATGAATCAGGAACTTTTCCGGCAGTATGGAAGAATGTCGCATTTCTTGCCAATCCCATTACCAATACGATCAATGCTGTTAAAATCATAAGGAATGCAGACGGAAGTGTAAAAATGGAGCATTTGCCAGATTTATTAACCTCCAAAGACGACTGGTTCCGGCCGGTGAATATAGAATTTGGTCCGGATGGATGCCTCTATATTGCAGACTGGTATAACAAGATTATTTCTCACAATGAACTCCCCACAACGCATCCGGACCGGGACAAGTCCCATGGCAGAATCTGGCGTATCCGTCACATCAGCCAAAAGTCAAGAGATATCCCCAATTTCCTTACTGTTAAAACGGAAGATCTTGTAAATTTTCTGAAATCCCCATCACTTTGGGCTAAGCGGGCTGCCTGGCATCAGATTTCAGACCGGCCAATGTCAGAAACCAAAGCATTAGCTTCCTCGCTGATAGCCTTAGCTTCTGATGGATCTGCAGATGAAGTGACCCGTATCCATGCCCTGTGGTCTTTAGAAGGGATTAAGCATTATGATGCCAAACTGCTCTCTTTCCTGCTAAAGTCTCCGCTCGATTATCTCCGGTGTGAAGCAGTCCGTTCTTTAACTAGTTTCTCGCTCACCCCTGCCACCCTGCCTGCCGAAATAAAAGTATTAATTGAAGATAAAAATCCGATTGTCCGTGCTCAGGTACTCCGGACTTTAACAGAAATGCAAAAGTCTGATGCTGCTGTTCTTGATCTATTGGTTCGGGCTTGTAAAGCTGAACTTCCAGGGAATGCGATGGGTGGAGCCTACGAAAGAAAATTTGAGCGTTTTCTTGCCCGGAGAGCCTTGGAACAATATCCGGATGAATTGCAAGCATATCTCAATTCTAAGACTGCCAGTAACGTTCCTGTTGAAAATCTGCTTTGGGCTATTCAGGCGTTACCAAAAGGGCCAAAAGAAACAGCTTTTTTAAGGCTATGGCCTAAATCGAATATTACAAAGCTTGATGAATCTCTTTTCATTGGCATAGCTAATATGCTGGATAACAAAGAAATTTACGAGGCGGTGAAACCTACCTTCCAGAATCCTGCCCATGCAGCCGCCTATACAAAAATGGCCGTAGAAAATCAAGCCCAGGTTCAATCGCCTGCCTTTTCTGCACTTCTACAGGTACCTGTAAGCCACCTGCTTGCGAATGGTACAGAGCCTGAGATTAATCTTGCCCTGGATGCCATCGGACGATTTAATATTGAAAAATCAAGTGAGAGAATTACTGCCTTAATTAATGATCAAATAAGCGACAAAACCCTCGAACTCGCTTTAAAGGCACTGGAGAATGATCTGCCAGCCAATCAGCAAGTATTTACTCAGGTATTTCAAAATGAAAAATATAGCTTCGACATGCGGTTAGCTGCTTTGCATAACCTCATTCAGGCTAATGCGCAACAGGGGAGCCAAACTATTCAGCTATGGATTCCAAAACTTAGCCAGGCTGAAAAGAAAAGCGCTGCCAGTGCGTTGTCAGCCTCAAAACAAGGTGCTGGTTTGCTGATGAATCTGTACGATAAAAAATATATTGATCTGGCCGCCTTTGATCTCTCAACGGCAGAGCGGATTCATACGAGCAATCGATCGGACAGGCGTAGTATTGCACTGTTTGAAGCTGTAAAAAAGCGCGAGGAAGAACAAAAGGCCGTTTTTACAGCTAAATTCGCCAAATATATGACCATTGCAGAGAAAAAAGCAGGGAATGCTACACAAGGAAAAATGCTCTTTCAGACCTGCCTCCAGTGCCACAAAGTGGGCAACACCGGACAAGATATTGCCCCTGCTTTAGATGGTTCGGCCAACCGTGAAAACGAAGCCCTTCTTACGGCCCTTCTTGATCCGGATGCAGCTGTAGAGTCCAATTATGCGGTATACCGGGTGAGCAAAAAAGATGGGAGCAGTGTTGAAGGATATTTAGTCAAAAAAGACGATAAAGGGGTTACTATTGCATTGATGGGAGGGAGCAAAGTTTTCATTGAAGCCGCTACTATCAGAAGCCAGGGTTTTTTGGGAGGCCGCTCTTTTATGATGAAGGGGTTACTCGATGGATATACCGATGAGCAAGTTGCCGATTTGCTTTCCTACATCCGTACCTTAAAATAAATCAGAAATGACAGGCAGTTTATTGATTTAAAGGTGGGTAAAATCATATGTTTAGGTTGACTTATGTTTGTATTTTAAAAAGTTGATGTAAAATAATGCCAGGAATTAATCTTTGCTGATGAAGCGGATAGTAGTCTCAGCCCATTTACAGTTGCGTCTGATGAGTCAGGCAGATATTGCCTTTGCTATGAAAGTAAAAGCAATGGCACGCTGGAACCAACTGGAAGCGGATTGGGAACTGTTACTTACAGCCGGCAGAGAGGGAAATTTTGTAGCGATCTATGAAGGCAAAGAGGCAGGCACCCTAACTACTCTTCCTTATCAGGACAGATTCAACTGGATTGGCATGGTGCTGGTAAATCCTTCCTATCGAGGCTTAGGCATTGGCAGGACCTTGGTAGAAACCGCTATACGTACTGCCGACAGAAAAGCAACCATCCGCTTGGATGCGACACCGCAGGGCATGAAACTCTATCAAACATTAGGCTTTCAAGTGGAAACAGAATTATGGCGACTCGAGCGAAAAACGGATAGACCCTTACCTGCTCCGTTGGGCAACTGTAGTGTAGTAGATCGTGGAGCAATAGAGCAAATAATTAAAATGGACCCTACTGTTTTTGGAGCAGACCGGGCCATAGTATTACGCCATTTACAAGCCAGATCGCCGCATTATGGCTATTACCTGGAATATAATGGCGTGATGAGTGGCTATTGTTTTGGGCGATCCGGCAGTAATTTTGAACATATCGGGCCCATTATTGCCCGGAATGTAGCGGATGCCAGAGATCTATTGTTAAGTGCCATGGCAGCAGCTCAATCAAAACCTGTGATTGTAGATGTATATGCCTGGCAGCAGTCATGGCTGGATGAACTTCAAAATTTAGGATTTGTCAGACAAAGGCCTTTCATCCGGATGCATCTGGGAGCCTTACCAGAGGCAGGAAATATAAACTTACAATATGCCATTGCCGGGCCTGAGTTAGGATAGTGATTTTACCCTTTTCTCATTGTGACTTGATCATTTACTGAGTATTTTGCTCTTTATACGTATGATTCCGCACTTAATCATAGGTTCTGCCGATTGCAATACCAGATAAAATTTTTGAAAAAACAACATGAAACTTGAACTCATCCAGCCTCATCCCGAACTAAGACCCTATATAGGCAAGATGTGGGTTTTTGAAAACAGCAGACGATTGCCTGATGAAAACATGAAGGTAATCGTTCCCAATGGCATGGCTAAACTTATTATTCCCCTCCACAATGGACTTTTAGGCAAATATAAAGACTGGTCTCATCTGTCAAAAGAATCATCTATTACGTTAATCGGCATTGCAGACAGCCCGGCCATAGTGGATGTAGAACATGATGCGCCACATATTAATATAGGTCTGGAATTTTCTCCCTTAGGCACGTATCGTCTCTTTCAACTCCGGCATAGTGAAATAAAAAATAAAATCTTTCCCCTGGAAGAAATCCTGGGTACATCTGCCAGACGTATCAACGAACGCATAGCCAACACGGAACCCATTAGCCAAAAAATCCATATCATCCAATCGTATTTACGTAGCCTGCTTTCAAAATCATCTCCGGACGTAATTCTTGATTATTGCCTTCAACAAATAGCAAGTTCAAAAGGGCTGATCGCCGTAAGTGAATTAGAACAAAAAACCGGGTATAGTAGCCGTTGGCTTTATGAAAAGTTTATTGAAAAAGTGGGGATAAGCCCCAAGACCCTCTCTTCGGTAACACGTTTTATGCAGTTCTATCAGGCAAGTGCTGGTAATCCGACGGCTGACTTTTTTAGAGAAGACATCTATCACTATTTTTATGACCAGGCTCACTTTATCAAAGAGTTTAAACGCTTTACTGGGCTGCCACCTGTCCAGTTTATAAAGACAGACAACCAGTTCGGGCATATTTTCTACAAAGACTAGCACTTCCGATTTTTACAATACTTCAAGCAAACAGCACGATACTTTTGTCTTATAATCAAGAGGCGGGCCGTAGGTATGTCCGTTGACAGCGAAGTAAATCAAATGGGAGTATAACATGTATAAAATATGAAAGCAAAAGTAATAGTAAGAATTGCTGCTTTATTGATATTGGTGCATTTGCTGGGGCACACGATGGGTCATTTCACCTGGGATACCCCTGAGGATACTAAAATGAAACAAGTAGTAGAAGCAATGAAAACCCACAAAGCAGATTTTATGGGAGCGGCTAAAAGCATGGCCGACTACTATACCGGATACAGTTTGATGATTTTAGGCTTGTTTGCCATGAGTATTTTATTGCTATGGTTCATCTCAGGGTTCATAAACGATCAAAGGCAGATTGCTAATAGATTGCTTTATCCTATTGGTATTGTCTATATCTTATTTGGCATTATTGAGTACCTCTACTTTTTTCCTTTTGCAGCCAGTATGAGTTTCATAGCTGGTATATTATACCAAATAGGGCGAAGGCTATTCCATAGAGGTTGTAATCTTGCTGATGGCTTCTAAAATGTAAGGGTATCCGGTTAGAGAGGCGATCTGTCTTTGCCCATAACTTTTAGCCGTATTAGTGATCCAGGCTTCCAGTTCTTGTTCATGGCTGAAGTTGTGAAAAGCTACTTTGTTTTTCATATCCCCCCACAGCCTTTCGACCGGATTGAGTTCAGGGTTGGAAGAAGGTAAATACACCAGGCGGATATTTTGGGGCACTTGCAAGGCTTTTGCCCGGTGATAGCCTGCTTTGTCTACAAAGATAAACTTGAACACTTGCGGTTGATGGCGGCTAAACTCCTCAAGCATATACTCAAAGTAAAGCGTGTTAACCTGTGGGGCAGTAATAAAGAAGTGATCTCCTGTCAGCGGTTCTACCAATCCATAGCAGTAGCGGTAGATGAAGCGGTGCTGATAGGCTCCTACCGGTTTTATGCCGGCAAGGGTGATGGCTCTTCTCAAAACAGTCATCAAACCAAAGCGGCTCTCATCCTGATAGTACACCTTCCAATGGCTGACTACCCCTTTGGCAGCCAAAGGAGCATAGTAGCGCTGTAAGAGGAAAGTGAGCACCAAGTTTAGTTTTTTTTATACTTCTGCTCATAGGCTAGATCCTTTTTCAGGTTGCTCTTTCTAACCACTTTCAGCTTTGCCCCCAGCTGTCGGTGGACAAACCAATGTACATGCTCATAGCTCAGATCAATGCCATGCGCCGTGTGCAACCACTCATGGATTTGCTTATAAGAAGTAAAATAGTTGTTTGGATCAGCAAGCTTTGCCTTCAACTGCTCAAGTACTTTACCTGCAATCTGTGATGCCCTTTTGTGGCCGCCCGGATCTATCTGAAGACAGGCTTGCAGCCCTTTCTGTTTGTAAAGCCGGAACCACTGGCCCACTGCATGACGCTCATAGCCTACGGCAGCAGCTATTTGTCCATACGCTTTAGCCTGCCCACTCTTGTAGAGGTAAAAAGCCCGCAGTCTGGCTCCGGCTAGCGGATGGGCTATTTTTTTGCTCATCTTCAGCAACTGCTCGGCACTCTCGATGAGCTCAGTTTTGGTTACTCTTCCCATACTTGATCAACATATAACATCTATGGAAGGTTCTTTATACTATTCGGTATTATGTATTCTTGCTGTAAAAGGAAACAAGAAATAGCTTTTCCAACAGCAAAATGGCTCAATAGAAATGACCATTCACACTGTTATTCGCTTCTTAAATTATGACCACAAAATCTCCATACCCTTCTATACTGATTATTTCACCCATTGCTTCTTTGCTGCCAAAAAAATTTCTTGCTTCCCTTTCACAGATTACAATGGTGTTGGGATTGGTAAGTGCTGTAGCCCTGTTTCCTTCAAGTAAAGGAAAATTAAAAATCTCATAAAAGGTAGGATCAGCAAAATAACCATTCAGCCGGATCTTCTTTTCTCCATATATCGCATCTCCATACAATGAACTATGGATACGGACTACTTTTTCTACACCTGTAACCTCTTCTTGTAGTTTTGCGCAAGACCTACAGGAACTGATGCATAATGGGGATTTTCCGCTTTGTCATATACCTGTGTAGTTACCCGATAGATCCGGTCCTTATGAGGATGGAAATCGTCATAGCGGTTAAGGAATGAAAGCAGGGCAATGAACAGTAAAGTGATCGACATGCCAAGGGCCAAACCAATGACATTTAATACCGTGAAGAATTTATTCCTGGATAGCTTCCGGGAGGCGGTCTTGAAATAATTCTTAAGCATAGTGTAATTAAGTTAAAACAGCCCTTGCTCTTATACAAGATATAACTGAATTATTATCTTATACACAGGTTAAATCCGATGACTTTGCCTATACAATATTCTTGAATTATATGCTTTACTGATTCGTACAGCCTGCCAGATTGAGACAGTAAGGCTTTTCTGCCTCTTCTTCAGCCGGCATTTTGTAGTATATTATCTGTTAAAAAGAGAAACCCGGCTACTGGTGATACTTGTCTAGCTAAACGCTTTTATTCACTCTGTCCGTAAAGCTTTCACCGGATTGGAAGTTGCAATTTTAAATACTTGTATGCTAATTGTGATGATTGTTACTACTAACATTACTCCTAACGTAGAAATAAAAACACCTGCCGTAACAGGAATGTGATACGCATACTCTTGATCGAGGAGGCGCCTGAGCAGGAAAAAAGCCAGTGGTAAAAAAAGAATACCCGCTAAGGTGATCACGAACAGGAATTCCTGGTTGACAAGCCTCGCAATATTCCATGCTGAAGCTCCCAGTACTTTGCGAATGCCGATTTCCTTGGTTTTTTTGGCAATCGTGAGGGCTATCAATGCATAAAGCCCCATAGCTGAGATAAGCAGGGTCAGCAGGGCAACATAGGTAAATACATCTTTTATGCGGCGTGATTCATCATAACTGGCTGAATATACATCTTCCTGTTGAAACATCTCAAAAGGCAGGTCAGGTATCACTTTTTGCCAATGGGCTTTCATATAATCCGATACAGCAGTAATATCCCCGCTGTTTATTTTCATGGTCAACACCCTATTTTCTTGTGGGGCATTCAGCTTTAATACACAAGGGGCAATCTTGAGCATAAAGAAACGGTAATTGAAGTCTTTAACTACACCCACTATCTGGTAAGATTGTTCTTGGAGTCGTATCCTTTTACCTACCCCCTGCGACCAGCCCATGGCCATCACCAATGACTCATTGACGATAATGGCATTATCGGCATCAAAATGAGAATCAGGCAGGAAACGGCGGCCTTCTATCAGGCGGAACTTTAAGAGTTCCATATATCCGGCACTTACATTTATCAGTTCAACGGCCGTTGTAGCGGTTTTGTATTCCAGCAAAACACTATTATCCTTTGTCTGCCCGACTTGGTCCCTGGAACCAGCTACGCCAACCACATTTGGAAATTTCACGGCAGCATTACGGAGTTGATTGAAACTTCCCTCTGTAGGGGCTTGTAACACGAGTAACCGGGTTTGGTCGTAGCCTACATCCATCCTTCTGAGGAATTGTGCATTTTGTGTGGTAAGGATAGCTGCCGCCACCGTAAACATGGAAAGCCCAAACTGCCATACAAGCAGGGTTCGGGTTAATATAAGATTATTCTTAATACGCTCATTCCCCTTCAGAATACTCACCGGATGAAATGAACTGATATAGAGGGAGGGATATAAACCTGACACTAAGCTAATGCCGACCAGCAATAGAAACAAAAATGCAATCAGTTTCCAGTTATCCAATAAGTGGAACCGGAGGGAGTAAAAATCAATCATACGGCTAAAGGCAGGCAGAAACAGGGCATCCACTAAGAGTAGAGCTACTGCCAGTGCAAAACAAGCTGTAAGCAGATTTTCGCCTATAAATTGACAAATGAGTAGCTTCCGGTTACTGCCGAGTACTTTCCGCACGCCAATTTCTTTGAAACGGGTGTTAGAAGTGGCAATGGTGTAATTCATAAAATTGAAACAAGCCATGAGTAACACCAGGCTAGCGAGTATGCCCAATACCCACATGGCTGTGGGGGAGGTGCCTGAAGAAAAAGCATGCCTGGTTTTATGCGCATGCAGAGAAACATCCCGCAGATTATCCAGGTAAAATGCAGAGATAGGAGATTGAGGATTGATCTGATTGTGCAGTTTAACATATTTGCTCAGTGATTGAGTTACGGCATGTGCGGCTACCGGGGAATTTAATTCTATAAAAGTTGCCTTCACTTGTTGCTTCCACGATTGATCCTGCCAGCCCAGGTGCTTGCCAATGGTATAATTAATTAACATGTCAAAGCTGAAACTGGCTGTATTAGGAAAAGGAGCAGCTACAGCCATTACCTTAAAAGTACGGTTGAATGTACCATCTACTGACACAGTTAACAGTTTACCCATTGCCTGCTCCCGGCCAAAATATTTTATTGCCATCTCATGCGAAAGTACGATCGCAGAAGGATCATTAAGTACCTGAGCATTCCCCTCTTGTAAAGGAAAACTGAACATATTGAAAAAATCAGCGTCGGCTAAATGGATTTGCTGGTGGAATAGATTACGGCCATATTTTACTACTGCATCTATATTATGAAAGCGCACCACCCGCTTTACCTGGGCTACTTCCATTTGTAAAGCTGGTGCTAAAGCGGCCGGTGAAGGTGTCCACAATTCGGGTTGGTTATTCACCGTCCGCACATGGTTAACCATGAAAATAGAAGCAGCATTTCTATGAAAGGCATCCTGGCTGTATAGATGATAAATGAACAGATATACCACAATGCAGCAGGCAATACCCATAGAAATACCCAGGATATTAAAAATGGCAAACAACCTCTGTTTATACAAGTTACGTAGCGCAATTGTTAAGAAATTCCTTAGCATATGGGATGATACATAATAATGAGAAAATTGAAAACCAAGCCTTTACGAGAGAAGCCACAAAAAAGTCACCAAAAAGAAAAGTGCCTTTACTAAGTAGGAATCAGATTATTTTTCAGAAAACGCCAGTCAAAGCTGTCCGATAACGGACACTACCTGTGCGTTTCCAGACAAAAGGTTTATTGATAGGTTATATCTTGGACGGATCTAATAATAGGGTGTGTTAGAATGTCTGATTATCACATACCTAACTGATGGTAATTACGGGGAATAATTAGAATATTTCTGAGAATAGTAATAGCCGCACCACAAGGGAACTTTGCAAGCAGACGCTAAATATTGCAAAAACCTTCTTCACCACAAGACCTGAGTTGAAAGCAACAATATGAGGCGGCATATATCGCTTTCTGTAGGGCAGCCAGCAAACAAGCCGTAAACGCTACTAACAGTAGATTATATAGTCATTCAATGACACAATACAGCAGAATAGATTAATTTTGCTACTCTACGACAATCTCATCCACACGCATAACAGCCGGACGGCCAGCCCCCGGATGCCACTCAGGCGTATTCCCCAGGGTATATGCTTTTATTTTAATATACCGTACCGGCCGTGGTTCAAAATCTGCAATAAAATCCCGTTGCTGTCCGCCATATTGATCAATAGGTAATGTATTAGCAATGTCGGCCACCTGCTCGAAATTTTTCCCATCCATTGAAACAAAATATTCTACTTTTTTGGGTAAAATAGTTAACCAGAACGCATATTGATGGTAAGCAGATTCGATCCGTTTTACCGGTTTTGCTTCTTCCAGGTCAATAATAATTTCCAGGTTTTGTCCGGCAAATGTGAGCCAGTTAAAAGCATAGTCATGGCTTCCTCGTACACCATCAGTAAGCATGGCGGTTGCTTCCCTGGGAAGTTTGCCAGGATCAGGACTAATAAACTGTACTTTTTTATGGTAAGCCAGATGCTCATTCATGCCTTGTGAAAATAAGCGGTACATGGCAGAACGGTATTCTTCTGGGGTGGTACTCCACTCTTTTATCAGAGTTACGCCTTGCCGGATACACAAATCTGTAAATGGATCAATTCTGGAACGGATATCGGGCCGTATACGCCACCCTTCACTGGTTTTAATAAATACCCCATTTTCTCCGGAGAAGTTTTTCTTTGCCTGCTCCATCACGGCATAGTGCAGCGGCAGGTGTGCTATTCTGACACGCTCCAAAAGTTCCGGATTTTGTGCAACTGCCTTTTCGGCTTCATCAAACAACTGTTCGTAGCGTTTCACTAATGCAGGAGTGAGGTAGCTGGTTACGGCATCATTCGGGCTTCCGAAAATACGTAGATTTGCGCCTGACTTTCGTAAAGCGGCATGCATTTCATCAATATAAGTTCGGATCGGCCTGGCAGCTGCCCCATAATATCCTTGCAGAAAATCATTCATCAAAGTATCCACATTCAGTGCCGGATTCCACAATAATTTTGAAAGCAGATAGCTGCGAAGTTCTGCAAATTCACCGCCAACTTCCTTATTACCCTGCTCAAACATAGCCGATACGCCATTTCTGGAGAAGAAAGCAATATTGGGTTGGAGTACATGCAGATTCGGAAAAGGGCTGATGAGGTGATTAAATTGAATCACGTAATCCCATACAATAATATCTTTCGCAATTTTGCCCCATTCTTCTACATCCCGCCTGAAATCCTCACTGGTGGCATCATCAGGTATGGGTTTGTCGCGATTTACTTCAATGCTGCAAAGCATAATATTTACATTCTCATGTGGCTTGAGATGTTTAGGTGCTTTCCGCCCGTATTCGTAGGCCAGAGTGGAGATTATTTTATCCGGGAACTGTTCTGCCACTTGATTAACAAAATGGATAATGGAGCCGGAGGGCGAACCTTCCCTCTCGTCAATGGCACGGCATTGATCACAAGTACAATAATTACGATTGTCATTCTGGCTAACAGACCAGTAGGTAGCAGCCGGGTTCTGTGCCACTTTTTTGCGCAGGTTTTGGATGGTAAGTTCCAGTACTTTTGAATTAGTCAGGCAGAGCTGGGTTGGAATCCGTTTCCCATCTACCAATGAATAATATTCCGGATGTTCCAGGTAATATATCTGTGGCGGCACCAGTTCGTTGAAGGTGTGTACCCACATACCCCAGTCTGTTCTGTCGCCCTTTTCATTATGATCCAGTTTATGCCAGTCGGTATATTCAGCATCCCATGCGACTTTGTAAAAAACGTCCCGGAAGCGGATAGCAGGTATCTGTAGATCATTGATTTTTCCTAAAGCAATGCGCTTTTGTTGGGGAATGCGTTTCACTTGCGAAGTATACATCCGGCAACCCAGGTAGTTTTCCAGAAAAGTATATACCCCATATAATGTCCCTTTCTCGGTTCCACCGGCAATAATCAGGCGCAAACTATCAGTTTTGATGAGAAAGCCATCTTCTTTCAATTCATTAAAATTGATGTTAAGTCCTAATTCATCTAAGCGTTCATTCTGGCCTAGCACAATTTCATAGCGGCTGGTGTCTTTGGTGGATTCTATAATAGGCAAAACTGCTCCTGAGATCTGGAGCACATATTCCTGAAGTACCTTGGCTGCTTTGAGTTCATGCACAGTAGCGGCCGCAGGAATAACAACCCGGTAAAGACTCTTCTCATTTTCTGCCAGCAATATGGTAGACTGAACAGTGTTTGCCTTTTGCTTACTACTCTTTTTCTGGGCAAAAAGAGGCTGTACGGGCAATAAGGCCGTCATAAATATGACAAAGATAAACTGAAATGTAAAAACAGATTGGGGAGCTAGTTTGAAGCCATTCATAAAAATGAGTATTCTATGTATCTACACAGCAGAAATTATAAAACCACATAAGCATGATCTGCTCTGGGATTTTAATTGGCCGCTTGCAATCAAGATAAAAAAATCTTTTGATTAGGTATTAAATTAAATCAAAAAACCGGGAGATGGTGGACCACCATTTTTCTTAATTTCCCTACACAATCTGCCATCGTATACTTTTTAAGCTCCTGATTATATATTCTTTTACTGCCATGAATAGGATTAGATCAGTCTACCTACAAACGTACATCTACATTACGCAAAAAGTTGAACGTAAACAGCACTGGCCCTTCCTAGCTTTCTAATATTTTAGTTTCTGAGATAACTGCTTTCCTCAAATTGCTCCGGAACCATGTATAAAATGCCTTTCAACTTATGAATTTATGTGATTCCTTCTCATATTTGTGCACATATTGGGTTATATAAAATATTAATTTTTCTTGAAAACTTTAAATAAAACTAAATCCTCCTCAAAGGGATCTGCTATCCCTATTGTATTACCTTCAGATCAAGTCAGCCTGAAGAAGTTTTTGACTGATCCTGCTAGAAAAGATATGCTTTCTATCAATGGAATCGAAAGGCAGGCAGGTCTGTCACAGGGCATTGTCTCAAAATTTGTCCATGGCAAAAGAGCGCTTCACCCAAAACAGGTCGAAAAATTACTCCCGGTAGTAAAACTGATTGGTTATCTACTATAAAGCAGAAAATTTCTAGCCATATATCAACCTGGTCAGCGATCTATAAGGATAAATGAACATATAATCCTATCTAGCCCGCATCGTTTACAGAGAAGAAGTAAAGGTAAGTCTGGATGTATTAAACAATCTTCACCAGCATCATGTTTAGTGGGTTTCTTTCGAGAACTTAGATATTCACTTTGGCAAAAATCACCATAGCAGAGAATCTTGTCTATCGAAAATTGGAAAATGCAGGAGGGGATTTTGATTTGTATGGTTGTTCCATAGATTGTTGAGCAAACTTGTATTTAATATATATAGTATTGATTTTTGTGGTGGCAATCCGAAAATTCAAAACCTGCTTATATATGTGAGCAGGGAATTATAGTATCTTTCGCCTGCAACTTTTCTTATAATTATAAATATGGATGAAGAACAAATCAAGGCAGTTGCCCGGCAATTGAGGCAACCTTATGGGGAAGCTGGTATACAGGTAGGCGAAAAAATGAATGAGAGCAATGCGCACATAAATCTCTTTACCATCGAACAGTTGCAACACCAGGCACATGACAGAATTCTGGAGATCGGTATGGGCAATGGCTTTTTTGTAAAAGACATTCTCTCAAACTATCCTTCAGTGAGATATGTAGGCTGTGATTTTTCTGAGGTAATGATAGGACAGGCGCAGAAATTAAATGAGGTATTTGTTAAAAACGGACAGGCTCAATTTATATCAGCCGGAGCATGTAATCTACCTTTTGAAAAAGAGAGTTTTGATAAGATTTTTACAGTGAATACTCTCTATTTCTGGGAAAATCCTGCAACAGTACTTGCACAAATTAAGCAGGTATTAAAACCGGGAGGCTTACTTGTAATGGGCATCCGGCCAAAGCACATCATGGAATCGCTACCCTTTACAAAGTATGGCTTTACCATGTATAATAAAGAGGATGTTACTGAATTGCTTGCTAATAATGGCTTTACCATAACAAACATTTTTGAAAAAGAGGAGCCGCTTCAAACCATAGCCGGATATAGTTATAAAATGGAATCGTTGATTGTCTCGGCAGTAAAGACAGAGCAATGAAAATCTTCCTCATATAAAACAAAAGCGATAGGCTTAATACCTATCGCTTTTGTTTTATATGAGATTATAGAGATAATTATTTAGAAGTAACTACACTCATCGGGAATCTGTTCTGGTAAACTCCTTTCAGTTCAGGAAACTGCTTCTTATTGGTGTCTTTAGATACTCTGGAACGTACATATTCATACAACTCCCGCACATCTACCAGCCCGTTTTTGTTTTCATCAGCGGCACCCTGTAAACCTTCCACCAGATAATGGGTAAATACACCATGTCCACCCCCCCATTGGGCAGATTCCTGTGAGGTTTCTCCGGCAGAAGAAGCAGTCAGCAGGATCAGGCTTTTATCATAATTAGCCACATTGGATAATAAGCGGTTTACCATATTAGAGGCTGCTCTTTCTTCCTCACCCCGCATAATAGAACCATTAGCACCCACACTTCCGGAATGGCAGGCATCCGAGATCCATATTTTTTTCTGAGACTTGCAATTATTCAGCGCTTTCTGAATATCATACTGCGAAACACCGGTACCTTCCAGGTTTTCCCGATCTGTATCGGCACCCAGGAAATATAGCTCATCGCCATGAGAAGAAGGAACGCCATGACTGGCCATATATACAATCACTACATCTTCTTCAAAGGCACTCTTAAACTGGTTATTTACAGCCTTGATAATGTTTGCACGTGTAGCATCGGTATTAAGCAGTAAGGTTATATTCTGATCCGGAACAGCCCCGCCATTCGGACTTTTGAGAAAGTTGTAGAAAAGCCTGGCATCATCATCGGCATATTTCAGGTTCATTTTTTTATCGTGATAATCCGAAACGCCTACAATTACCGCATACACTTTGGCTAATTTTTCAGTAGGGTCTGTAGGTTTAAAAACTGTAGAATCAGTTTTAAGATACACTACTTCCCGTTCCTTCTTAATTAAGTTGGCATTAATTTGTTTGTCATAGGTGTAAATAGCGCCAGTCATAAAATCTAATGGGAAACTCGCAACCATAGGAAGGCCAAGCAACAGTCCTGTTTGAAAGGTAGTATCATTGCCGCTTCCGGCACCTACGCCAATAAAGGTGGCTCCAATTATAGTTGCAATTGAGTTACCAATAGTAGCACCACTGGAAATTCCCCGCCAGTCTTTGATCTCGTAGTCATGGTAGCCTTCTTTTTTCAATACATAATACTGTTCGTTCTGCCGGTTATTAGGGCTTGCTTTTACTTTTCTGCGGACATTTACGGTACAAGGCGTAACTTTGCCGGTAGTTTTCCCATTTATAAATACTTCAGCACCGGCCGGATTAGAGGTAAACATTACTTTCTGCTTACTTCCATTAAACACTGTAGCACAGGAACTGGTAAGCAGGGTAAACAATACAAAATAAAAGGGTAATACTATAGTTTTAAATCTTTTCGTAGCAATGATCATTTTCGTAGCAATTGTTATTAAAGAATAAGTGTTCTTAACAGTACACGAAGATAATAAACAAGTTAATAAAAGTAACAGCCTTATTATCTAAACAGATATAATGAATGTCATTTACTTATATATCTGATTAGCATATAACCTGCAATTTATCCGGAGTGTAATTGTCGTATGGTTGATGTAAAATCGATATGTTTGTAACCCGGAATTTTTGCGTGAAACTCTCTTGCTTATGCAGACTACATTAAAAGAAATAATAGACCTCAGAAGTGATACAGTTACTAAGCCAACCCCAGGTATGTTACAGGCTATGTTGAGTGCGCAGGTAGGCGATGATGTGTATGAAGAAGATCCTATGGTGAATGAATTGCAGGAAAAAACGGCCCATATTTTCGGTATGGAAGCCGGTTTATTCTGTCCTTCCGGCACAATGACCAACCAGATTGCCATCCGTATTCTCACCCAGCCTGGAGATGAAGTGATTTGCGATAGACTGGCACATATCTACAATTATGAGGGTGGTGGCATTGCCGTAAATTCCCTGGCTTCCGTGCGCCTGGTGCATGGCGAAAGAGGGCGTTTTACACCACAGGATGTACTGGAAAATATCAATGATGACAATGTGCACTATCCGAGAACTTCGCTGGTAGCACTTGAGAATACAGTAAACAAAGGCGGTGGCTGTTACTATACTTTAGACCAGATTGCTGCAATTAGTAAAGTTTGTAGGCAACATAGGATCTCCCTGCATCTGGATGGAGCCAGGGTGTTTAATGCCCTGGTAGCAACCGGCGAAAGTCCGGCAGAATATGGAAAATACTTTGATACGATTTCGGTATGCTTATCTAAAGGGCTGGGTGCTCCGGTAGGCTCTGTATTGCTGGGAAGCCACCAACTGATTGCAAAAGCCAAGCGGATGCGTAAATTAATGGGCGGCGGATGGCGGCAGGCTGGGTTTCTGGCGGCGGCAGGAATTTATGCACTGGATCATCACATACAGCGACTGTCTGAAGATCATATCCGTGCCCGTAAAATTGCGCAGGCACTGCAGCAACTTCCGGTAGTAGAAGAAATCCTTCCGGTTGATACCAATATTGTAATCTTTAAACTTAGCAGCGAAAAAACAACACAGGACTTTCTGACTTACCTGAAAGAACAACAAATACTTGCTTCTGCTTTTGGCAAAGATAAAATCCGGATAGTTACTCACCTGGACTTTACGGATGCGATGCTGGAAAGATTGATCGTCGTGTTGCAAAAATTGCCTGTATTGGCCACAAAGTAGAGTAAGATGTATAGCAATCAGGAGCTATACAAGTAAATAAATGCACTATTCTCTACAACATCTTTTGCAGGAAGGAGTTATTTATTTAGCTTTCACATAAGCGGATATCAGATAAAGTCCGAATTATTATTTGTTTATTTCTCATCTTTATTTTTCCTCTTCTTATATATATTTTAACTCCTTAACCTCTCAATGCCATGATTCAAGACTTAGTAAATTCTATGAAAGGCGAACTTACCGGCATGCTTGCCCAGAAAACTGGGTTAACACCAGACAAAGCCGATGCCTCTGTGGATATCGCCAAAGATTCTATTGCCAACAGCCTAAAAAATGAGTTAACTAGTGGCAATATTTCCGGATTAATGGGTTTGTTAAAAGGAGGAAGCACCAGCGGCAATCCGATTGTTACCAATATCGTGAACCAGTATGCAGGCAGCCTGATTTCCAAGTTAGGTTTACCGGAAAGTGTATCTAAGCAGGTAGCTACTTTTGCTGTACCTTTTATTCTGAGTAAAATTCAGGGAAAAACAACTGGCAAATCCGATACTGATATTGCCGGAATGCTCGGCGGCGATTTAGGAGGCGTAGGTGATCTACTGAAAAAAGGTGTAGGCGGATTAGGTGGAGGTTTAGGCGGGCTTTTTGGAAAATAATCACTTTCTATGGAGCTATTTAGGCCATTTATGCAAGCTTATATTACTCTAAACATAAATACTTATACTTGATATATCTCCATTATACATATTTAAATCAAAATGCCTGGCATTAAAAAACCAGGCATTTTGATTTAAATATAAGCCACACATCAGATACAAAAACTAATGTGTAGTGTTATGAGTGTATTTATATGTAGAATACTATCTACTATCAACATACAACAAGTTAGTATTATGCCTGAAAATATTCCTTTCTGTATTTTAAAGGCGTTTTTCCAGTAATTTCCTTAAACTGTTTATTGAAGTTGGAAAGTGTAGGAAAGCCACATTCATAGCCAATCTGGCTGATATTGATCTGTTCTTCATGCAGCAGCTTACAGGCATGATCAATGCGGATTTCGCCCAGAAATTCTGAAAACGATTTATTTACCCTCGACTTAAAATAACGGCTGAATGAAGTGGGCGTCATATTGGCCAGAGCTGCTACTTCTTCCAGGCTGATCTTTTGATTGAAATGCTTGGTAACAAATTCGTACACTTTGCCCATCCGGTCTTTTTCATTTTCCTTGTACTGGTTAATATACCCCGAATGTGCAATCGGATGGCAATCCATAGAGTGAGCTAATATGTCGAGAATTTCGAGCAGGCCAATCAGACTGGCCACTCCATTCAGAGAAAGCAGGCGGTGCATTAATCTGGTAACTTCCTGATTGGTTTCGCCCCGTATTTCCAGCCCAAAGCTTGATTTTTGAAAAAGCTGATGGATTTTTTCCATCTCTTCTTTCTTCAAAATGGAATCTCCCAGAAAGTTTTCCTGAAAATAGATAACGATGCCATGGGTACTTAAATGGTTTTTGCGGTCGAAGTACACCTGGTCGTTCCGCCAGAAATGAGGCAGGTTTGGTCCTGTAAAAACCATATCGCCCTCTTTAAACGGCTTGATATTATCGCCTACGAAACGGGTACCCCGGCCTTCTATTACCACAAATAATTGATACTCCGGATGAAAATGCCAGACCGGATCAAAATAGGGAGCAATAAGGTCTTTTACTACAAATGCCTTAGAATCAGGTATAGGTGATTTCTGTACAAGAGCCTTCATTTATTATCCATTTTTGTCTTGTAATCTTAAATATACGCAGAACTTCTGATAAAATACAGTCAAAACCGGATAATATTGAGTAAGTAGTTGAAACAGAGAAAATGATTATTCAATAAAAAAGCCGCTATAGTTATCTATAGCGGCTTCTCCTTTTAATGATTATGCTTTAAAACTCTGCATTCTGGGGAGTTCTTGGGAATGGAATCACATCCCGGATATTAGCCATGCCGGTAATAAACAGGATTAGCCGCTCAAAGCCCAGGCCAAAGCCGCTATGAGGGGCCGTGCCATATTTACGGGTTTCCAGGTACCACCACAGGCTTTCTTCATGAATCTTGAGTTCCTGGATTCTGGAATATAGCTTCTCATAGTTTTCTTCCCGCTGCGACCCTCCGATAATTTCACCAATGCCAGGAAACAGCACATCCATGGCTCTTACCGTTTTTCCATCCTCATCCTGCTTCATATAAAAAGCTTTGATCTGCCTGGGATAATTGGTTAAGATCACTGGTTTTTTGAAGTGCTTTTCTACCAGATACCGTTCATGCTCCGATTGCAGATCAGTCCCCCAGCTCACCGGATACACAAACTGTCCTTTTTGTGCTGGTTTAGACTTCATCAGAATATCAACGGCTTCAGTATAGGTAAGACGCTCAAAATTGTTATCCACGACAAACCTGAGTTTTTCAACCAGGCCCATCGGGCTGCGTTCTTCCTGTTTCTTATTCTTTTCTTCCTCTTTTTGCCGGTTATCCAGAAATTCAAGATCATCTATACAATGATCGAGGGCGTATTGCACCAGGTATTTTAGAAAGTCTTCTGCCAGATTCATGTTATCTTCCAGGTCATAAAAAGCCATTTCGGGCTCAATCATCCAGAACTCAGCCAGGTGACGGGCCGTATTGGAGTTTTCTGCCCGGAATGTAGGGCCAAAGGTATACACCAGCGACAATGCCATCGCTCCTAATTCACCTTCCAGTTGTCCGGAGACGGTCAGATTGGTTTCTTTTCCGAAGAAATCCTGTTTGTAATCTATCGTACCAAACTCATTCAAGGGCGGATCTATGGGATCAAGCGTAGTAACCCGGAACATTTCGCCGGCACCTTCGGCATCAGAACCGGTAATGATGGGCGTATGAAGATAAAAGAATCCACGGTCGTTAAAATACTTATGAATCGCAAAAGCCATGGCATGCCGGATGCGCAATACAGCACCGAATGTACGGGTACGCGGACGTAAATGGGCAATTTCACGCAAAAATTCCAGAGAATGACGTTTGGGTTGCAAGGGATATTTCTCAGCATCAGCCGTGCCATAAATTTCAATAGCTGTAGCCTGTACTTCTACTTTCTGCCCTTGTCCCTGAGATTCTGTTAACATACCGGTAACGGCAATACAAGCACCAGTGGTAATATTTTTCAGAACGTCCTCCGGAAATTTTTCTACTTCTGCTACAATTTGCAGGTGGTGAACAACTGAGCCATCGTTTAAGGCAATAAAAGCCACATTTTTACTTTCTCTTTTGGTTTGGACCCAACCTTTTACGTGCACCTGAGTACCAAAAGCTGTAGAGCGGAGCAATTCTTTAACAGGCGTTCTTTTTTCCATCATATCTTTAAAAATCGTGTAAGACCAGTAAACCCGCAAGTTTTAAAAACATTGCGGGTTTACAAAAACTTTTTCAAATTTAAAATATAATCTGGTTTTCCTGCCTGATCTGCCATGTTTCCTGCTGGTATTATTTCCTCAGAATACTACACTAAAAGACCCGGAAAAATTTTAAGATAGTAGTATATAGTTTATCATATGAGAGCTATTTAAGTAGATGAATCCTTGAATTATGCCGTTTGCTTGTCTTTCTTGATTTCTGCTTCGCTTCTGCCCCCCGGTCAACAATCTGACGTACCTGCCCATAGGTAGTAACAAAGTCTTTATCAGCTATTAACCCGGCTATCAGGTCATCCAGGGTTCGCAGTTCTTTGCGGATATTTTCGATCAGAAGCGGAATGTTGGCCGTAGCCGTAGTACGTTCACCCAGAATAATATCCCGCTTGGCGGATAGGGGACTAAAGGTATCAATTGCCCTTTGTAACTGGGTAAGCATGTCGGGTGTAACCACAAAATCGGATAAAGCTACTAAATGTTCTTTTCCCCGGTCGTGTATCAACTGGCAACGGTTAATTACTTCAGTTTCACGGCCACGGCGCAAATGGCTTTCCGAATAATCTATGGCATGTAATAATACCTGGTTGTTGGTGATACGGGCATACGATCTGATCTTCAGCAGTAAATTAAAAGCCAGGTCACACATGGCATTTAACTGGTCGTTGCGGTCTTTGGTGTATCCAACCGTAGAGCGTTCTGCTTGCGTCATGTTTTGCTGGTGAAGCGCCAGTACTGAGGTACGGAAATTATGTACCACACTTACTAAAGGTGAAAATCCATTCCATACGGCCGGCTTGGAATCCAGGTGCGCCAATACAGCTTTGCACATGGTAAGCACATTGAGTTGTTTCTGATTCATAGCAACTTGGGGTTATTGAATTTTAATTTCACATAAATACATAATTGTAATACCTGCAAGTAAAGCTCCTTGTATAGACATATATTATGTAATGTCAGATTTTAGCCGGATTCTTATAATTAACTGTATCTAAGCGATAAAAATGAATCATACCTGTAACTTTTATATATACAGATGAAAAATGTTAACTCTTTGGCATAGGGGCTCAATGGAATCAAAAGAATGGCATTATATACACAGTGAGGAAAGATATTTACTTACCATGTCTATCTGCTGTAACCAAACTGGCATTAGCTAAAACATAACCGGCAGTCAGCAAATATCTTGTGTCAGATGCTAAAACGAGGCCGCCACCTGACATAGCGGCACATTTATTGAATAATACTATATTTTCATCTGACATAGCGGCATATCTATTTTATAAAACTGAGTCAACACATTATAAAACTCAGATGACAGATACCAGAACCAGAATTACAGATTATAAAACCAGATAGATAGATAGCAGAACTAGCTTTACAGCAGGCAGATCTACACCGGAATGTCTTACCGGCGTGTAATAATTGCTTTTCACAGCTATGTAATATTCCATTTTTTCTTGTAAGGCTATTTAACCTCCGCTATACTGACTATGGTAAGAATATTGCACATAATCCGATTCAAACAAGCTAATAAATACCTGTTTGAATAGCTACTTATTGGAAAATGTTTACTTCTGTTTAGTTGCAGGTAAAGAATATAGATAAGAGAATATCTATAAGGCAAAGACGGCATAGCTTTATAGATACATTATATAAATAAAGTATGACATATATTAACTAATAAAAAGTATAAATGTTGGGTTGCCAGAGCTACATATATTAGTCAGTATATATATGTATGCAAGGCTAAAACCGGAGATGTAAAATAGAGGAGAAAGCCAAAAAATGAATCCTGAGAAGGAATTACTTACATACAGGAATGATAATTTCAGACGATTCATCAATCCAAGGATGTAAAGTTTTCAATAAAAACAGGGCTGGAGGAGGATATATATATACTATCACTCCTTCTTTTTATAAAAACTTACCTCCTTCTTTCATGATATAATAATATATCTTATCTATCAACCCATGTGCTAAGTATTTAAAAAATACTATAACAAACTTAAATTTGCAATGTTTATCTGGAAAAATTTATAGTATAGATATAACGTGTAAGATTATCACAAATAAATAATATATAATTAAATCCAATACTCCCTCTAAAAGATGTATGTTCTGAAGCCCTGTAAACAGATACTTATTCCATATATTTTTCGCTTTGGGTTATAACTGAAACGTTTTCTTTCTATTAGCCATGCTTTTTAACCTATACTTAAGCTTGTAGGTTTTTCAACGGCTTATACTTTTCAATAGTATCATTAAAGAATTCACGGCCTCTCTTCCTTTCTTTACAAGACGTAAGATAATAATCTATACACGTCTATCCATTAAACTATAAGCCCCTCCTCTCTTCTGATATGTATTAACGGATGCGATCTACAGGCGTACATCTATAGCTAGATTTATGAGTAAAACCATGACTTATCCTTAACATGATAGGTCTGTTAATAACCTGCTATTATCTCACATGTACCAATAAGGCTGTTTTATCAACGCATCATAGCCTGTTTTCTGCCCTGTTTTGCAGAAAACACTTAAATTATGATCGCCAACAGAATTATTTTAAGATACCTGACCTTATTGTTAGGTTTACTGCTTACTAAAGTAGCACAAGTAAAAGCACAGACGAGAATAAGTGCCTTTTTTACAAAAGAAGAAGTAGAGATCTGGAAACAAAGAGCCAAAAGTGGCCCTTATAAAAGCTTTGGAGATGCCCAGGCTAACTCTCCTGGTGATTGGGACCGGATCATGGCCAATGCCAATAAATTTGTAAGTAATCCATCCGCAGAACGCTGGAAAGGTGTGCCTACCAGCACTTGTATACAGGTGAGCGTAAATTATGCGCCCGCTACCAATGGTAAATTGCTCAGAGATGCTGCCTTTTTATATTTGCTTACCGGCAATACAAACTTTAAAGAAGCGGTGCGCAAAGAACTGCTGGCACAGATTGGAGAACCTAATGCAGACTTTAGTGTGAAAAAAAGATGGTGTGATGGTATTCTTCATGATCTGCCTCCTTCCTATGAGATCAACGACTGGCTGACCAGACTCCTGTTTGCCTATGCCTACATTGAAAGCGGCCTTTCCTCAGAAGATAAAAGCAGAATCGACAAGTGGTTCTACAATGCAGCCCTGTACTTTCAGCGCAATGTGGATGCTGATCTGAGTAAGATGTATATGAACCGCAACGGGGGAGACTGGACACCCAGTAACTATGCAGTTTCGGTTAACGGCAGCTTAGGCCGTACGACGCACTATAATGGCTACAAAACCTCCAGTTTGAGCAGATATTATAACAACAGACGTTCTTCTCAGGTATATTTCTTCACCTTGTGGGGCATCAAAAATAATGTTTCGTCTCTGAAAGAGAGTGGCAAAAGATATGTGAAAGAAGCCTTAATGTTTGGTACTTATCCGGATGGCACCTTTTCTGAGTTTCAGCGGTGGCGGGAAGACTTTGCTGACATTGGCATCTCCTATTCCTTCCTGACCATTTCTCAACTGGTCAATATAGCCGATTATTTTGCCCGCAGTGGAGATTTTGAGTTGTATAAGTTTACCACTTCCAAAGGCGCTTTTGGCACACAGGGAGGATCAAAGAATTTGCAGCTCCTGGTCAAAACCATGTTGCGTCACATGGATGGCAACCTGAAAAGATATGGCACCGCTTCTGCTTCTAAGATGGGTAGTAAGGCTGCGCTTATTGATGGAGTGAACACCGAGTCAGGCCGCAGCTGGTATACTGTTAACGATACCTGGTTTGCCCAGGGTAATCTGTATTTCAAAGACAGTTATATCAAAGATTCTTATTTAAGAAGAGCCCCAGGCACAAGAGCTTATCCAACTCCTGGCAGTGCGGCTTCAGCAGGTAAACACAAGCCCTATGGAGGAGCCTGGGATGTATTTCCCGGCGTAATGTTGATGTATGGACAAATGGAAGGAAAAGTGTGGCCGTATCCAAGAACAAGTAGCACTTCAGAGGATGCGCCTATAGCCACTACGGCTGAAAGTGTTACTGAAGGGAGCCTTACCGAGGAATTCTGGAAAGACATTGAGGGAGAAAATGTAGCTATGATCCCACTTGATAAGACGCCAGCCAGCATAAGTGAAATCACTTCATTTGAAACTTCCTCAAACACAGACAATCATTTTGGCAGACGTATCAGGGGATATGTACACCCACCTGTAAACGGGGAATATACGTTCTGGATTGCCGGAGATGATCACTGTGAACTCTGGCTAAGCGACGATGAAAATCCGGAGACTAAGAAGCAAATTGCCAGTGTGGAAGGATGGACAGCCGAGCGGGAATGGGATAAGTTTTCTTCTCAAAAATCAGTAACTATAGCTTTACAAGCCGGAAAGAAGTATTATGTAGAGGTGTTGCATAAGGAAAACGAAGGAGATGATCATCTTTCGGTGGGCTGGCAACTGCCAGATGGAACGGTAGAACGGCCTATTTCCGGTTCCAGGCTTACGCCCTTTGTTATAGAAAATAAAGCACGTGAAAATGCACGTACAACAGCAGTTAAAATGCCTGCGGAAGCTGCGTTCACTGTAAAAGCATATCCGAATCCATTTCAGGATCAGGTTACGGTCAAAACGGCTCATATTTCAGCAGGAGAGGTATTTATTAGCATAAGTGATATGCTGGGCAAGATATGGTATCAGCATACAGCAACTGTAATGGCCGGGGAATCAGAAATTACAATGGAGTTATCCAGAGAGAATTTACCATCCGGTATATATCTGCTACAAACGGTTTCTCCAGACAAACAAAAAAGACTGGTGAAAATCATTAAACCGTAATTTGATATTATACCTAACAGGCACAGCTATAATCACAGACATAATAAATAGCAGTCTGTGATTATAGCTGTGCCTGTTTTATCCTGAGCTTTATAGCTTCTCTCACTTGCCGGATGATGGATTCCTGCTGATAGTAGAGTTGCTGGGCGTCTGTCAGAGAAATTTCTTTAAAGCGGATCGTTTGTTGAGGTAAAACCTGTGCCAGTATAGATAAATCGGCAGAGATAACCTGGGCAATTCTGGGATAGCCGCCGGTTGTCTGGTGATCGGCCATCAAAATGATAGGATTGCCATCCGGCGGAAGTTGTATGGTGCCGAAAGTAACCGCACTTGAAATGAGTTCTACCGGATTATTCAAAGCTAGCTTACTTCCCTGCAGGCGAAATCCCATTCTATCAGATTGGGTAGATACCTGAAAACTCTTGTTCCATAGATCAGCTTTGCTTTGTTCGGGCAAATGGTCGTATTCCGGCCCTCTCATCACCCGGATCACTGGTTCATGGGTTATTGCCGGATAATACCTGGAAGCGAAGCCCCAAGTTGCCTGTACATAAGGCTGAGCATCTGTTTTTACCAGATTGTTAAGTTTGTGGGTATATCCTGTAGGTTCTTTGCAGGGAAGAATATCTCCGGCTTGTAAAGGTCTTCCAAACCAGCCTCCCATTTTAGCCCGCATATAGGTAGCATAACTTCCCATTACTTTCGGAACATCTAATCCTCCGGCTATGGTAAGATAGGCCCGGCATCCTGTTCTTGGCAGTCCAAAAGTTAATACACTGTCTTTGGGTACAAATACTGGTTTCCATAAAGAAACAGGCTCATTATTAATATAAGTTGTGCCAAGCGTGCCAGTAATGGCGATCAGATGAGGCTGTGTAAAACGGATTTCTGGCCCGGCAAATGTGATTTCCAGCGCTGCCTCTTCTTCCGAGTTGCCTACCAGCAGATTGCCAATCCGCAAAGCAAAGGTATCCATAGCGCCGCTTACAATAATGCCTTGCTTTCGGAAATGGTACCTGCCTGTGTCCTGAACAGTAGTTAACAAACCAGGTCTGATAATTTCAAGGCTCATGGGTGAGATTTATAAGCTGCATATTCTGCTTTGCTTATAGGCACAAAACGGACTTTATCCCCAGCTTGTAAAAGTACTGGTGGCTGCCGTTGCGGATCAAACAATGATACAAGAGTTCGGCCAATGAGTTGCCAGCCACCAGGTGTTTCCAGGGGATAGATGCCGGTTTGATTACCTGCTATTCCCACTGAACCTGCCGGTATCACCCTTCTGGGACTTGATCTTCTTGGGGCAGCAATGCGTGTGTCCATACCTCCGAGATAAGGAAAACCAGGTGCAAAGCCAATCATATATACCAGGTATTCTGCACCGGAATGTATATCAATAATTTCTGGAATTGTCAAATGAGCATGCTCTGCCACAAATGCTAGATCAGGGCCAAATTCATCTCCATAATACACTGGAATTTCCACTAACCTGGCTTCAGGTAATTCTATTTCCTCTACCTTATTTTCTATCTGTTGAATAGTATGTACGATTTCCTGGTAGGCATCCAGTTTTCCTAGCTTGCTCACCATCCAGGGATCATAAAATAAGGTAACTGTTGTAAACGCAGGCACATATTCGATCATGCCCGGAAATCGATTTTTCTCCAGATAAGCAGCAAATGCCCGTACTTTTTTGTGTACATCCTCGCTGATTGCTGTTCCAAATTCCACTACAATCGCTGCATCGCCCAAGGGATATACATGGAAGGAAGCTGTCTGTTCTGGGATCATGTGTGGCTTGAAAACTTTAGAAATAGCAGAAATTATATACAGAAGGATTATTTTAAAAACTTAAGTATTTCCTGCATAAACCGCTCGGAAGCTTCCAGGTGTGGAATATGCCCTACATTGGGTAATTCTATTAAGGTAGATTTGGGAATCAGTTTAGCTGTTTGTTTGCCCAGAGCAGGATACTGGCCTACTTTACTGAGGTTCTCTTTACTTACCTTTGCTTTTCCTACCACGGTGCGGTCTTCCTGCCCGATAATAAGTAAAGTAGGAGGCTGAATGTAAGTAAATTCATAACAAACCGGCTGTTCATAAATCATTTGTGAGGTAAGAGCTGCTGCTCTGGCATACCTTGGATATTCACTGCTCTTCTTCACGCCAGCCATGGCCTGCACATATGCTTCGTACTCAGGCTTCCATTGTACATAATAGAATTGGTGGTATTTGCGAATGCTCTCTTCAGTGGTTTTTAACTCTTCAGCATATGATTTATCCAGTGGCGTATAAGGCACATAAATCCGGTAATCTTCCAGTCCGATGGGATTCTCCAGAATGAGGTGACTCACCATTTGCGGAAACAGCAGAGTAAATCTGGTAGCCAGCATACCTCCCATCGAATGGCCGATTATGGTTGTTTGTGTAATGCGAAGTGAATCAAGCAGCGCTTTGGTATGGCTGGCCAATGCATGGAAACTATAATGAATATCTGGTTTGGAAGAACGGCCAAATCCAATCTGGTCTGGTACCACTATCCGGAAGCCTTGCTGTGACAGTGCCTGAATTACATTTTTCCAGTAATAGCCTCCAAAATTCTTTCCGTGAAATAATAGAATTGTTTTGCCATTAGATTGTCCGCTTGGTTTTACATCCATATAGGCCATCTTCAGATCCTGATTTTCTGCAGCGAATTGAATGTATTGCGTAGGATAAGGATATTCAAAGTTTTCTAATGTGATAGAAAGCGGCTGGGCAGTCTGGGCTTTGCTTACAATCGCGATTCCTGTAACGATAATCATTAAAAAGAACCTTATGGAATAGGCACATAGTGGAGTTCTCATACAATGGGCGAGGGAATACGTTGAACAAAAGAATTTGTACGTACAGTAAAGGAATACCGGATGAGAAAATACATTGTTAAATTTTTCTATATACTAATCTCTTTTGATTAGAGTTTGGAAAATAATTATGGTTGGTTGAGTTTTCTTGCTGCCCATTCCTGTTTTTCGATCTTATACCAGTTATGTTTGATTCCTTCCAGCTCAAAAGTTTCTATTAGCATTAGACCTGCTTTTGTCAGAATCTGATTAGAACCTGCATTTTCCGTATGCGCCATGGCATATATCTGTGGGAGGTGAAGGGTATCAAACCCATATTGTAATGAAGCAAGGGCAGTTTCGGTGGCTATGCCTTTTCCCCAGTATTTCCTGAGAAGCCTATATCCTAAATCGTAATAGTTGATATGATGATTGAATTGTTCTTTTACTAATTTAAGTCCTGTCCAGCCTACAAAATGGTGAGTCGATTTTTCAATGATCGCCCATCTGCCAATTCCATTGTCCACATATTGTTGGCGGATGTACCGGATTGTTTCTTTCACTTGCTCTTTATCTCTGACAGGCTTATTGCCTAAATAGCGGTGAACTTCAGGATCGGAGTCAAGTTCAAACAAGCCCTCTTCGTCTTCTGGAAGAATTTCCCTTAATATAAACCGCTTTGTCTCCGCAAATATGTGCATACAGTGAGGTGATTATTGTAAACCAATAGCTTAATGAGTGGCAGTCTGCAGGTATCTAAAATACGAATCAGCCAGTTTGCCTGGAGCTGTTTCCGGAACTTGCGGCGTTTTTTGTGCTGGCGGCAACAGTTGCCAGAACGCTTTTTCTACGGTTGTTATACAAGCATGGCAAATTGCAGACGCAGGGTTTCTCAATTCACCTGTCAGTTGCTTCAACGCAGAAAGCACCTGTAAGTATTTGCCAGGCTGCTCAATGGCAGCCGCACTCATTTCAGAGCCTGCTTTTTCCAGAATGGCTATTTGCTGCTTGTCAGGTTTGCGGCCATTTTTGACGTGTTCAAGTACCGCAAGCGATTGCCGGATGTTGGGATATACCAGAGCATTTTCTCTTTCTTCTTTGACAGAGGGCTGTTGAATTTTATCCAGCTCTCCGGTCAGGCGGAGTTCCGCAGGTTTGATGGGAGGAGGTTCATAACCGGTTTTGCTCACATAAGCCCTGGACTTTTGCTGTACTTCTTTGAGTAATTGTAATGCCTTATATTCAAAGGGCAGGGCTTCCTTCGGACGGGAAGTACGCAGCCTTAATTCAGCTTCCCACATTTGTGCCAGGGCTGCTTTCAACTGCGCTTTTAAGGCTGGTTCAAAAAAAGTAGCTTCCTCTGACTGATCATGTAAATGCATATAAGATTCCAGTCCATCTTTGGAATGGTCGTGGCCATCGCCTGCAAAATGCTGTTCTACCTCGATACCTTCTTTTTCCATTTCCTCTTGTCCGGCTACTGCCCCAATTTGGCTTTCAAACTCTTCGCCCAGAAACTTACCATACCGCAGCCGCAATATTTTCTGATCTACCCCTATGTTGTTGCTTTGCGAAGTAAACTCAGCCTGGCTGATGTCAGATCGCTGTTTAATGAGTTTTTCGGTGTCAATAATAATCTGCCGCTGGCTTCGGAAATATTCCGGTACCGGATTAATACCCATAGAAAGGTCGGCTACCGTGCTAATATTAGCTGTATCTTCCAGGGCAATAAAATACATATCTGTCCGGCCTGAAAGCCCATGGTTATCGAGCGCTTCTACGTAAAAATACAGCTCATCTCCGGGAGCCATAGTAAATTGTGACAGATCGAGATTTTTCTGCACATCAGCTTGTTTCTGAAAAGGCTTAAATGATACTGGCAAGGGCAGTTTTTCCTCCCGGAATTTTACAGCTTCTCCGGTTCCTTTGGCAACTGTGGCTACCATATATGCATTTCGAAGGCCATGATCGTCAGTTATAGTCATCTTTACCTGTCTTTGTAAACTTTGCCCAAACAAGATTTCAGTATAAGGTTCTGGCGAGGAAACGGTAATAACTGGTGGCTTATCTGGAATGGCTTCCAGGGTATAATAGTCTGAAGTTTTGCCGTTTATTATAATCTGGTAAAACCCATTTTCTACAAGGGTAAAAGAAGCGGAATAAGTATTGGTTTGATTCTTTAGTGGTGTGCATCTTATGACTTGTTTATCATTCAATACCACATAAACACTATCTGCCGGGTGACTGAGTTGAATATTCCAGCTTAGTATAGCACCTGCATCTGCCTGAACATGGGGATTCTGCTGGAAAAAAACAGCCTTGCCTGTGTATGAAGGAGGTTGGACACGAATATTCAAGGCAGTGATCTCCGGCAATGAGGCTAGGCTTGTCCGCTGAATAATGGATGGATAAGCAGTTTTGGGTAGTGGCGTTGAATCAGGAAAAGCAAGAGGCAGCCACCAGATAAAACCAGCAAGCAACAGACTTCCGGTGAGCCAGATCAGAGGTGTTTTCCAGCGGAAAGGGAGCAGGGCCGAAGATAATATTTCTGTTAATCTTTTCTCCAGGCGGCTTACTTGTAAACGTTCAAGTAAGGTTAATGAGCTTTCAGGTTTTATTAATAATTCGCAACTTTCTTCCAGGATGGGAAAAGTGCTGTTTAAATGTCTGGCTATACGTTGGCTGGTAATCGTCTGGGTAGTCCATTTCAAAACTGCAAATACTCCGGCAAATACTGGAATGGCTATTAGGAATGATATGCCTAGAATTTTATATAGCAACAGAGTAACTACCAACGTAATGGCAGCAGCTTGCAGCAGCAGTTGAAATAGCTGCCTACGTTGCCATTGCTTTTGTAAGCTGGTGAGTATAGAATATGTTTTACTCATGAAACTACCTGTTGAGCCGGATTTTTCTTCTGATTTTCTGCAAGGGTACGCTTTCTCTCCGAAATCCATCTTTCCACTACCAATACAAGTACAATGAGTATCCAGAGCGGAATATGTAAGTTAGTAAGCTGCCTGGTTTCTTCCAATTTTGTAGGCGCTTGCGTTTGCAGCGGCAAAAGTTGCTGCAGGCTAATCATGCGCAGATCGTATTTGTCACTTGATCGAAATTGAGGTTCCCAGCTGTTTTTGTGAAGTAATTGTAAGAGTGTCTCAGCAAAGGATGCATCCCAAACTAAGCCATTCCATTGTGGATGGAAACGGGTATACAGGCGAAGAATACTGCCTTTTTCTTGTTGCTCTTGTGTAAGAACAGGTTTTCCGGTTCCGCTTTCCCAGATAGAGTCGCCTTCCGGGTCGGCTTCTGAGATACGGTTTAGGTAAATAGGAATTGTTGAATATTCCCGAAGTTGTAACCAGGTTTGTGTACTGATAAACTTTTCTGAGGAAGCATATTGCAGCAGGTGCATTCCATTTTTTACGTTTGCCTGCCATTGTGTTGGTATGGGTTGTGAGGAAAGCCAGAAAAGCCAGTTTGTATTCGCAGGTATCTGTGATGCTTGTTTTACCTGAACTAAGTTTATTTTTCTCCTGGTAAATTCGGTGATTGCTTGAATGGCTGAGGATACATAGCTGGCATCCTCACTGGTTTCTTGTTCATAGAGAATACTTATGGTTTGTGTCGAGGTATCTGCTTGTATCACCTGATCTGTTCCAGAAAGCGCAATAGTAAAGCGGCCATTGGTTGGAGTGATTTTCATAGCAGGTAATCCCATTTCAGATACAGTAATGGGAGCAGGAGGTTTTTTGCGAGTAAGGGTTTGAAAGGCATTGCCTTCCGGCTGGCTAACTCCTATTTGTATGCGTAAGCTGTCGGTTTTGTCCACGAAAGCATCGGAAAGCCAGATGTTGCTGGTATCTGGTGTGGGAACAGTAATCCATTGAAGATTTAGATCGGTAGAAGGACGTTTGCCTTGAAAAGCCTGCAAATTTTCTTCGGTAATGGCATATACATGGGTGCCGGAAGGCAATTGATTTTCAGCCTCTTTGAGTAACGACCAATAGGAAGTATTAGATTGTAGTATTTTTTTTTCGGAAATAGTACTGGTTTCTATTTTTGTAAAACCACTTTCAAAAAGTCTTATTTCATATCCATTTTGTCGCAGCGTATCAATAGTCTGTTGGAGGCTTGTATTGATATTGAGTTGCGTAATTATCTGAGGACTTATCAAAATCCACCCGGCTTGCTTTTTTGGTTGAGAACTAATCCATTGCGGCTGGGCGATCAACAAAACAAGTAAACTCAACAGCAGGCAGCGGAGGAGCAGTAAAGCCAGTTCATGCAGTCGGATGCTGCGCATTTGTTTGCTGGGTGCATGCTGTAAGAGTGAAATACTTCCGATTCTGATACGTTTGCCAGCTTTGCGGCTCCATAAGTGTATAGCTATGGGTATAGCCAGCCCTACTAACGCAACAAGATAGGCCGGATTTAGAAACTGAAGCATCCAGGGGTTGTATTTGTGTAATTATATATCTTAAATTAATCCTTTTGATTATTGCCCTTTACTTCGCCTGACAAGAAAATCCCGTAGAGCCTGGTCCAAGGGCTGAGTAATTAACAGCAACTGGTATTCAATATCCAGGTCCAGCATTTGCCGACGGATTTGAGTCAGATGTTGTTGTAAGGCATCTTTATATTGGCTGCGTATCTCCTCAGGAGATACTTCTACGGTCTGTCCGGTTTCCCAGTCTTCAAAAGTTGTATTGCCAGTATAACTCAATTCCATTTCGTTTTGCCCCATTAAATGAAATACAATTACCTCATTTTTGTACGATTTCAGCCGGGCAATCAGCTTATAAATTTCCTGCGCCTGCTGGTACATATCTGTAATAAAGATAACCATTTCTTTCCGGCGACTGTTGGTAAAAATGGATTCTGTTGTTTCATTTCTGGCAAAAGTACCTCCGGGCTCAATTCTGGTAAGCTGATAAAATAAACGCTGTAAATGCTGGGGTTCCTGCCTGGGCGTAAGGGTAATAATTTCTTTTTCTTGAAGTACATATAAGCCGGTAGCATCTCCCAGACTATTTGCCAGATAGGCCAGTGAAGCTGCCAGATAGCGGGCATATTCTATTTTAGTAATTCCTTCATCAGCATGGTTCATAGAAGCACTGGCATCCAATATCAACCGGACAGCAATAATGGTTTCCGTTTCCGATTCGCGGATGTAATACCGGTCCGAACGGGCAAATAATTTCCAGTCGAGCTGGCGCAGATCATCTCCAGGCTGGTAACTGCGATACTGGCTAAATTCCATACCTGCTCCTTTCTTAAAACTTTTATGCGCCCCCATCATAAAGCCATCTACTACGGTTTTTGCCAGTAATGGCAGGTTTTTGATAGAAGCCAGTACTTTAGGAGATAATAGCATAACAGATATATTTGTCCGTAGTCTGGTAAAGGAATGTGTACTTACAAATCAATAAAACTACAGGCAAGATTCCAACCTATACGTTTATTAAATAAGCAATTATGATATAATTAGTTATTTTACCAATTAGCAACTAATAACACTACATGATAATCATTGTGGGATTTAATAACTCACCCAGTTTTGGAGAAGCAATTTCAAAGTAGAGTTGATAGCTCTATTTTACACACACGCTCAATCCTATAAATATATTATAAGCCTTATTTTATTACACTGCGCTGCTTATGAAAGTATGGTTACCTATAGGCACATAGTCAGATTCAATTGCGTGGTAATTTTGGATACATCTACTCCAAAATATTTTTTACTTAAAAACCCTGTTTCATGATCCTGATACATAAAAATGGCTTTTGTAAAGCTCAATACGATCCTTCTACGAAAACAGTCCGTACCCAATATATAGGAATAGCTAATGTAGAATCCATTACTGACCTTCTGAGAAAAGTACTAGAGTTTTCTGCAAAACAGCCCATTAGGCATATGATCGCCAATCTTACTTTAATGCAGGGTACCTTTACAGGGGCACTTGATTTTTTTGAAAAAGAGTTTTATCCCACCATGATTAAAAACGGTTTGGAAACCTATGCAATGGCTGTTTCAAGTGATGTATTTACACATTTTGCTGCTACACAATTAAAAAAGAAGGTAGGCGGAAAATTAGAGTGGCAGGCGTTTCCAAGCGTAGAAAAAGCTGAACAATGGACCTCTTCCCTTGTCAAATTATAACCGTTAATGGTTATTTAACTGCTTACCCTACTATTGAGAATCAATATAGAACTAACTTGCCAAAGCCTTCCAAATGGGAGGGCTTTTGATGTTTCTGTTATCTCACTTAAGAGAATAATTTTTTTGTATTTATAGAAGAGTGGTATGCTCTTTAGTATGATCTACCTCCATACATTGCTATTTCTCTCTGTGTTGTATTAGGCATTGCAAACTTTTACTTACACGTAAGAATGAAATCTGACTCAAAGCGGAAAAGAAACATTAGCCTGCTTTCAATAACTGCTATATAATTTTTAATGACTACTCTTGGTTGGTAAAGCTCTTGGTCAAAATACTGATAATCCAAAGTTTCCTCTTTAGCCTTGCGAGGATTGGGCTTAATATTGGCCTGAATTCGGTTTTGTTGCATAGTTCTCGAAAGATTTTTGAGTCAAAGCCCGCATCTGCCTTAAGAAAGACACCTTGCAAATCAATACCGCCCTGATTTAATAGTTGAGAGAGTGGTTCAAATAATTATTGGATCTGGTAAAGATCATAGTGTTGGTTTTCTTGGAGAGTTACTATGGCTAACATTATTCCCTGGTTATCAGCTAAAAACAAGCTATTGGTGGTATGGGCCACTTTTCGACCTTGATAGCCTATGGCCTCTCCGCCCCTTTTGGCTAAAGTATGACTCCCATTCATAGCCAATCTTACAGAATGTGTGAGCTTCATTGTGGGCAGGAAAGATCCAGGAAAGTGTGGCGACTAGCCAGCAAATTAATCTGTGTTTTCTGCCAACCGCCTAGTTTGGTCCAACGGTTGAAGTGGAAATACTAACTGACCACAGCCTTCAGGCTGGATCAATATTGCCAGCTCAATTTATCATGAGAAACAAATTGACGAATCGGCAACTAAGACTATTGATACCCTGTTTTCAATCGATGCAGAATCAACTGTAGAATTTGATCAACCGGCATCCGGCTCGAAAAGCCTCGTTTACCTAAGATTAAATGAGGCAAAATCCATTGTGATGGCATATATTTGTTTAAGATTTACATGGTAAGAAGGCTTTTGTAATGTCGTAACTCAAAGTTTTTCTTTCTTATGGAAATCGTTTATTTATTTTCCAAAAGCCTTAACAGCTTTCTTATTTTGTTAGCCATCAAAAAAGAAAACAGAAAAGAAGGCATTTTTGCTCATTTGGACTTACTATCTTTTTTTCTCCAGTCAAAGCTAGCAGGTTCACTATGAACTTATCTATTCAAGAATACACGCAGATTAAACTATGCGAAAGCACTAACCAGTATAAGTTGGGCATATACTATGGTGTAGCAGTAATTTTAAAGAACATATCCTGATGGCAAAAAAGACGATAATTTTACTGGGTTTTATCTTACTAAAATTCTTCCTGCAGTATGTGTTACTAAGCCCTGAATACGACCTGCAAAGAGATGAATATCTGCACCTTGATCAGGCAAATCATTTAGCCTGGGGATATTTATCGGTTCCGCCTGTTACTTCCTGGATTTCGTACCTGATCCAGCTGCTGGGTAATTCAGTCTTTTGGGTGAAGTTTTTTCCGGCACTTTTCGGAGCATTAACAATCCTGGTGGTTTGGAAAACGATTGAAGCATTACAGGGGAATTTATTCGCACTTATATTAGGTGCTACCTGCATCCTGTTTTCAGTGCTGTTAAGACTGAATACCCTCTATCAGCCCAATTCATTAGATGTCTTATCCTGGACAGCTTTTTATTTCGTAGCCATCCAATATATCCAGTCAGAGAAACAGAAATGGATATATATTGGAGCAATCGTATTTGCTATTGGATTTTTAAATAAATATAACGTTGTGTTTTTAATTATAGGACTGTTGCCAGCTATTCTACTAACACCCCATCGTAACATACTAGGCAGAAAAGCATTCTATATAGCGGCTTTTCTAGGACTGTTGCTAGTGCTTCCCAATCTGCTCTGGCAATACCAAAATAACTTTCCTGTCATACATCATCTGAATGAACTATCAGAAACGCAACTGGTTCATGTGGACCCCTGGGTGTTCTTACGGTCACAATTGCTCTTTTTCGCAGGCTCTCTGTTAGTGATTGCAGCAGGCTTATATGGACTTTTGTTCTATTCGCCCCTTCAGAAATACCAGCTTTTCTTCTGGGCCTTCTTCTCTACCCTGATCGTCTTTATGTATTTTAAAGCCAAAGATTATTATGTGATTGGCTTGTACCCCATTTATATTGCATTTGGCTCAGTATTTCTTGCCCATTTGTTAAAAGAAGGCTGGAAGCGTTTTTTGCAGCCAGTAGTTATACTAATCCCTGTATTGTTTTTTATATTTATGTACAACTGGGCTTTTCCCAATAAGAGTCCTGCATACATAGTAGAACATCAACAGCAATATAAGAAACTGGGTTTACTTCGTTGGGAAGACGGGAAAGACCACCCTTTACCTCAGGATTTTGCGGATATGCTTGGCTGGAAAGAATTAGCCTATAAAGTGGACAGCCTTTATTCTACACTACCGGAAGCAGGAAAAACGCTTGTTCTGTGTGATAATTACGGACAGGCCGGAGCCATTAATTATTACACTCAGAAAGGAATTAAAGCGGTATCCTTTAATGCAGATTATGTGGAGTGGTTTATCCTTGACCAACCCTACACAAACCTGATCAGGATAAAAAATTATACGGAGAAGGAAAACGAATTAGGCCAAACCAGCCCTTATTTTCATACTTCTGTGATGGCAGACTCCATAAGCAATCCATATGCCCGCGAATATGGAACGACCCTATTTGTTTTTACAGGCGCTAAGGTTAATATCAATGACAGGATAAAAATGGAAATAGAAAACGAAAAAAACCATCGCTAATAAAGCCTCCTGTTCCTATGGAAGATTATTGGCTTGACACATGAAATGACCAGTATAGCCAAGGCGAATATGCATATGGAAGTCTGTAACAGATTAAAGCAATAATAGAAAATCCTTAAATCAGCCTGCTTATAGTTGGAACCATAAGGTAAGCTAATAGAACCGTCCTGTAAGAAGCCAGAACAGTTATGTCAGCAGGCAGAACAAGAGGGCTATATGACAAAGCGATAATGTACATCACCAGAACAAGAGCGCTATCTGACAATGTGGCTGGGTAACTCTCCACAACAGGATTGTACCGCTTCATTTCCACAGGTAAATACCGCATTGTGTTTATCCCTGGTGGTTTCCCTTATACCCTTTCATTTCAGAAAATAGCGCATTTTATCTATTTTTAAGGCTCATTGCCCCCACGGGATGTTGTTTTTCATTCCCAAACAGTTCGCAGATTGGGTGATTTTGCAGAAAAAGGCATTATCCATTTGGTATACATATAAAAAAACAATACATTTTACTTTAACTGAACTAGATGCATATGAAAACAACCCGAACCCCTATTACCTTGTGGAAAATACCAAAACTCCTGTTGGCGCTATGCCTGATATGGCTGATCAGTCTGTCGTCGTGTATGAAAAATACCACCCAGGCACCCTCTACCAAACCAGACATTACTTTCCAGGTGCCGGTAGACTATTATAAATTAGACAACGGACTTAAAGTAATACTGTCCAGAGATACTACCAGCCCTACCGTAGTGGTCGCAGTGTATTATAACATTGGATTCCGGATCGAACCCAAGGATAGAACCGGCTTTGCACACCTGTTTGAACACATGATGTTCCAGGGCTCTCAGAACCTGGGCAAAATGGAGTTTATCCGGCTGGTACAGCGCAATGGAGGCGTATTAAATGGTTCTACCCGTTTCGACTTTACCAATTATTTTGAAATCCTTCCGGCACACAAACTCGAAACCGCGCTATGGGCAGAAGCCGACCGGATGAAAGGGCTTGCCATTACCCAGGATAACCTGACCAATCAACAGGGGGTCGTGAAAAGTGAGGTAAGGGTGAATGTGCTGAATCAGCCTTATGGTGGTTTTCCCTGGCTGGATATGCCCCAATATGCCAACCAGAACTGGTTTAATGCCCACAATTTCTATGGCGATCTGGCCGACCTGGATGCAGCAACCCTGGAAGATGTACAGCAGTTTTTTAAAACCTATTATTCCCCAAACAATGCGGCCTTGGCCATTGTAGGTGATTTTAAACCGGAAGAAGCTAAAGCCCTGGTGCAGAAATATTTCGCCGGATTAAAGCCTGCTACTTTGCCTGCCCAGCCCGATATTTCTGAGCCCAGGCAGGAAAAAGAAAAACGTTCGGTGAAAAAAGATTCCCTGGCCAATAAACCTGCTCTTGCTTTTGCCTATCACATGCCTAAACGGAATACTCCCGAATTTTATGCCATGGGATTGATAGATCAGATTTTGATGCAAGGAAACGATAGCAAATTATACCAGGCCCTGGTGCAAAAGAAAGGATATACCGGTTCGGTTTCCGGAGGTATCAATTACCTGGGAAATATGTTTAACTACAACGGACCTATGATCTGGATGGGCGATCTGATCTATGATAGCAATGTACCAGCCGACTCAATTTTAGCTGTACTGGATAGCGAAATTGCCGCTTTAGATAAGAATGGCATCGACCAGGCATCCATTGATAGGGCACTGGTAAAAATACGGTCTTCTCTATATGATAACTTAACCGGAACGTATGGCTTCGGACGGGCAGATCTGCTGGCTTGTTTCGCACTGTTTGACGACAATCCGGCCAGAATTAATGAACTGGAAGCAGAATTTAAGAAAGTAACCCCTGATGTGATCAAAAAAACGGTTAGCGAATACCTGCGTCCGACAAACCGTACCATTTTAACCGTTGATCCGCTGGCTCCGGCTGAAAGCAAATAGTTTTACACTATAAGATATCCAATAATTAAGACATTACTCATGAAACGAATTTATTATATACTCTATGGCTTGCTGTGTCTGTTTATCACTACCAACCTGCAGGCGCAAAAAGAAACACCTCCACCTGGTGGAAAACCCAAAGATTTTAAACTTCCGGCAAAAAAAGTAACCACCCTGGATAATGGCTTGAAAGCTTCGCTCGTACCTTATGGAGCAGTTCCCAAAGTAACGGTGAGTTTACAAATACAAACCGGCAATGTGCACGAAAAGGCTGACGAAGTATGGTTAGCTGACCTTACCGGTAACTTGATGAAGGAAGGGACTACTTCGCAAAATGCACAGGCTATTTCAGAAGCGGCTGCCAGAATGGGCGGCGATGTGAATATTTTTGTTGGTCCGGCTTCTACGACCATCAGCGGTTCGGTGCTGGCCGAGTATGCGCCGGATTTAATTAAGCTCATGGCCGATATTGTGCAACATCCGGCTTTTCCGGCTTCTGAAGTAGACAGGCTGAAAAATGACCTGCAACGCCAGTTAAAAATTCAGCAGTCGCAGCCACAATCACAGGCACAGGCAAAATTCGCTGCCATGATGTATCCGGATCATCCGTATGGCCGTTTTTTCCCTACTGAGGATATGATCAAAAGTTATGATCTGGCGAAAATTAAATCGTTTTACGAGCAGAATTTTGGTGCCCAGCGTTCCAGGTTATATGTAGTCGGCAAGTTTGATGAAAATGCAGTCAACAAAGCCATCAAAGAATCATTAACCGGCTGGACAAAAGGGCCCGAACGCAATATTCCGGTTCCTAAACCTGCCAGTAAACAGGAAGTAACTACAATAGACCGGCCCAATGCACCACAATCGACTATTATTATAGGCTTGCCGGTAATCGATCCTTCCAATCCGGATTATCTGGCCCTTTCTCTCACCAACGACTTACTGGGCGGTTCTTTTGGCTCCCGGATTACCAGTAATATCCGCGAAAACAAAGGCTATACGTATTCTCCCTCCAGTTCAGTTGCCAGCCGCTACCGTAGTGCTACCTGGGCAGAGCAGGCAGATGTAACTACCGAACATACAGAGGCTTCTTTAAAAGAGATTTTCTATGAGATCAACAAGCTTCAGGCAGAAGCTCCCGGCAAAGAAGAACTGGAAGGTATAAAGAATTATAAAGCCGGTATTTTCGTATTGCAGAACTCTTCTCATAATGGCATTATCAATCAGCTTTCCTTTCTCGATCTGCATGGCCTGGATGAAAGCTATCTGACCAATTATGTAAAGAATATTTATGCCATTACGCCTGAAAAAGTACAGGAAATTGCCCAAAAATACATCCGGGAAGAAGATATGACTCTGGTTGTGGTGGGAGACAGAAAAAAGGTGGATAGCCAGATTAAAAGTTTTACCTCAGAAGTTAATAAAGCACAAAGCACGAAATAGTATTGAGTATTGAGTACAAAGTATTAAGACCGTAATAACTCATTTTCAATGATTGGTATATTACAGCCAGTTGTTATTTCCAGGTTAGTAAAGTGATTTGTTATCTTAATCCTTTGTACTTAAATCTATTGTCTGAGCATTTGCATAAAAGCGGTAAGTTCCATCAACCAGGCCACACCTAAGTGAATGGCAACTCCTCCCCAAATATTGCGGCTATACAAAGCAACAATTCCCAGAATATACCCTCCGAATACGGAGCCAATGGTTTCTCCCAGCGGTTTTCCAAAATGCAAAAAAGCATAGGTAACCACCATAGGCAGTATAGCATCTTTGCCCAGAATATGTACCATGCCAATTACCAGAAACCCCCGGAACAGTAGTTCTGTTGCAATAAAATCAAGGCCGTAGGCGAGTTCAAAGAAAAGGGCAGTAGCCCATTCAGGTACGTGTAAAAACTCATCCGCACCAGAATCTTTGTAAGAAGGATAACTATCCAGAAAATCTGGCTGAAAGGAAGCCCAGGTAATAAGCGGCAGCATAATCAGCAGCATCCAGGCATACGGTTTCAAGTCGGATGCTTTAGCAGATAATCCGTAAAATCCATTCTGCTGGGTGTCTTTGTACTTGTAAAATAAAAATAAAGGCAGAAAAACAGTAAGCAGACTATTCAGATTACTTAAACACCTGAATGCATAATCGCTTAATTCTGCCGGGAAATCACCTTCATGGGTATAGGTATAATGGTAATGAAATCCGCCATCGAAAGACATAATCACTATTGCGACCAGACTATACAGCCAGAAAAGTGTATTGGTCAGCATCTGTGTATTTCGTTTGATCAATGACATAATCAGCACAGTGCTATAATAGGCAAAGGCATAAAATAAAAAATACCATACGAACCGGATCTCTTGCCCATAATAAGCATCAATGATGCTGTCTTCGAAGTCGTAGATATAATTAAACGTGATGGTAATCGCCAGGAGGCTGGCGACTGCCAGATAGAGTATTAGATTAAAATCAGAACGTATGTGGGTGGTTAAGTAAGTAATGATTTTCTTCATGCAGGAACAGTGATTGAGTGACTGAGTGAATATAATTTATTCTGTGGAGTTTCACTGCGAATAAATGACTCAGACCAAGATAATTCTGTTTTTCACTCAATCACATATTCACCCAATCACTCTTTTGTGGCATCCCAGGATTGTAAATATTGGTAGACTAAATGAACCGGTAAACCCATCACATTAAAATAAGATCCTACGATTTTCTCTACGCCAATCATTCCCATCCATTCCTGTGCGCCATAGGCACCAGCTTTGTCAAAAGGGCGGTAATAAGTTACATAGAATTTGATTTCTTCTGCGGAAAGGCTCTTAAAATACACTTCTGTACGGTCGGAAAAGGTAAAGGTTTTATCACGGGAAAACAGGCAAACCCCGGTAATCACTTCATGCATTCTGCCAGATAGCTGGCTAAGCATCTGAGTCGCTTCCTGCTCATCGGCCGGTTTATTGAGGATTTGGCCATCGATTATTACTACCGTATCTGCCGCTATAATTAATTCATCTTTGATTTCTTCTTTAAAAGCCAGCGCCTTTTTCCGGGCAAGATAGACTGGTACATCAGCCACCGGCATAGCGGATGGAAAATCTTCAGGTACATTTTTGGTTTGCACCGAAAACACAAATCCGGCACTGATGAGTAATTGTTGCCTTCGGGGAGAATTTGAGGCCAATACAAGCTGATGAGCTAGGTTCATTAAGTTTGAGATAGTATTATCAGTAATGCTCTTTATCTTATTTCTGACAATGTAACGTTAGAATTAACAGACTTTTCTTTCAGATCTTCTGTATACATGTTTGCTCTTTATAATTTAAATGGGATGTTTACTTAAATCTTTATCAGAATTGAAAAATAAATAAAATCCTTTACAAATCCCTAATTTAGCAGTAAGCCAAGTAAAATTATATAAGTTGCCCGCTCTGAAAGTAATGGTTAAATTATCCAACTTAACTATATGATCCTTATGTCGCTGAAACCATTCTATAACTATAGAGACGAATAGTAAGCGATACAATTACGGACTACCAATGAATTATTACCAGATGAGAAGTTTACTTATTTCTTAATTTATAATTCGTACCAGGTAATTTTATAAGCATTTGCAGCTTGGGAAGAGAAAAGCTTTTATGCAGAATATTTATCTTTCCTAATATGCTCTATAATTTTATATTCGTATAAGAAAACAATATTGTAAAGATTCATATCAATATGCAAAAAGTTAATTCAAACTCAAGAAGGCATTTTTTAACCACCTCTCTTTTAGGGACTGCAGCCATAAGCTTACTCCCTGGTGCTTCTTTTACCTCATTTGCTGCCAGTGATCAGATCCGGCTTGGAGTGATAGGTTTAGGCCGCAGATCGATCTCCTTAATCAATAACTTCCTCAAAGTACCAGGTGTGCAACTGGTTGCAGGCAGTGATGTCTATGGAATTAAACGGCAGCGTTTTGAATCAAAAGTCAATGAGTATTATACACAGGCAAAGCAAAGAGTAAAGGTAAAAACCTATGAAAACTACCATGAACTGCTTTCAAGAAAAGATATTGATGCGGTGGTAATTGCTTCTCCTGACCATTGGCATGCCCTGATGGCGATAGATGCCTGTAAAGCAGGTAAGGATATTTACCTGGAAAAGCCACTGACCTTTACTATTAAAGAAGGGCAACAGCTGGTAAAAGCTGTACGGGAATACAAACGAATACTGGCTGTTGGCAGCCAGCAGCGTAGCCAGCCAGGATTTAAACATGCGGTAAACATGGTGCAGGAAGGCAAAATCGGTAAGATTGAGCGGGTAAATGCCTTTACCGGTGCGGCTCCTCCCAAACCGTATGACCTGCCGGAAGAAACGGTACCCAAAGATCTTAACTGGGATATGTGGCTGGGGCCAAGTCCATATGTACATTATAATAGTCAGTTGAATCCGCCTGTTTCGCTTAACCCACCTGAAAATGAGAAGATATGGGGCGCCTGGCGCTGGTATAAAGAACTGGGAGGAGGGCTTACCACTGACTGGGGCGCTCATATGTTCGATATTGCCCAATGGGCCTTAAATAAAGACAACAGCGGACCTGTAGAAATCATCCCTCCCGGATACCAGGATTATGACTATTTAACTTTCCGCTATGAAGATGGCATTGTAATGACTGACCGGGCATGGGATGAAAAAAAATCCAGAGGGGTTAAGTTCTGGGTACAGATGGATGGATAGAAGTAACCCGTGATTTTTTTAGGTCTTCTGACCCTGCACTGGCCTTAGAAAATGTAAAAGATCAAACTGGTATGAGCCATGAAACAAATTTTATTGAATCTATGCGTTCCCGGAAAGATCCGCAGGTACCAGTAGAGGTAGGCCACCACAGTAATACCGTTTGTATATTAGGTAATATTGCTTTTGAGCTGAAACGCCCGGTAAAGTGGAATCCACAAACACAATCTTTTATTAATGATGGCGAAGCAGCCAGCCATTTGCACCGGCCTTACCGGGATGGCTATTCGTTAACTTAACTCCTATAAATAATACGACTTACCAAGGTTTTATGACTCAGGCAAATGGAGGACATTTAACAGAAGAAGTGTATTTAAGAAAGCAAGCTATGATTTACTATAAAAGATTTGCTGATACCTTTTAATGCAGGGCAAAAGCCATAATATACCCACCAGGGTTATCTTTGTCTCCGGCGACTGAGAGTGCAATATATTGTTTGTTATTACTCATATACGTACAGGCGGTCGCATTTGCAACAGCCGGAAGCGGAATCTCCCACAATTTTTTTCCTGTATCCTTATCAAATGCCCGGAGCTTTTTATCTCTGGTACCGCCAATAAATACAAGTCCGCCGGCAGTAACAATGGGTCCGGCCGAACCTTCAGAGCCAGTTTCAGGAGCGTCTTTTGCCTGTAATTCCGGATGGTTGCCTACCGGTATCTGCCATACATATTCTCCGGTGTTCAGGTTAATCGCATGAAGTGTTCCCCAGGGTGGTTTTATACCAGGGCGGCCTTCTGAATCTCTGAAATACCCATAGGCTGTTAAATTCAGATAGATAGCAGCAGTATCTGTTTTTGGGCTCTCCTCTGCCGTTACTTTTTGGGCGGCTTTATTTCTCTGGATTTCCAGTAACTCAGCTTGTTTCCGGGATAATTTAGGTTGTTCCTCAAACAAAAAAGCAAGTATAGCTTTTTCCTGACCTTTGATCACACCAGCAAAGGCAGGCATTTTTCCACCTCCTTGTTTGATTTTATTCAAAGCAGATTCTTTTGTCATGCGGTTTTTGAGCCCAATCAGGGAAGGATATACCGGTTCATCGCCATTTCTATCTTTTCCGTGGCAACTGGAGCAGTAATTCATGTAGAGTGTTTTTCCCTGGCTATGTACCGTTTGTGAAGCTGCATTGGCTTCTGGTTCAATTTTTTGTAACAGGTCGATCTCCGGTGAGTCATTTGATTTTACATATAGAATACCTGTTGCAGGATCAAAAGCACCTCCGCCCCAGCTGGAACCACCCCTGGTTCCAGGCAGCATTAAGGTGCCTTTTGTGTCAGGAGGTGTAAACAATCCTTCATACCGGAAGGAATTAAATCTTTTCAGCAAGGAATCGTGAGCCGCTGGTGAGAAATCAGACAAATCATCTTTGGTCATCCACTGGCGGGCATAGGGTTTGGGCTTTAGCGGAAAGGGCTGGGTAGGCCAGGCTTCTTCTCCGGGTATGTGCGAAGGAGGTACTTTGCGTTCCTCTATGGGAAATAATGATTCTCCGGTTTCGCGGTTGAATACAAAGAGAAATCCGCTCTTGGTGGTCTGCGCTACGGCATCTATTGTTTTCCCATCTTTTTCTACAGTTACTAAATTGGGAGGCGCAGGCAGATCATAGTCCCACAAATCATGGTGAACAGTTTGAAAATACCAGATCAGTTTGCCTGTTTTTGCATTTAGCGCTACCACACAATTGCCATATAAGTTTTTGCCTTTCCGGTCGGCGCCGTAAAAATCATACGAAGGTGACCCCAGTGCCAAAAATACCATGCCCCGATTCTGATCCAGACTCATCCCTGCCCAGTCATTTACCCCACCTGCATATTTGTAGGCGTCTTTTGGCCATGTTTCATAACCTGGTTCTCCCGGTAGTGGAATTGTATGGAAGGTCCATTCCAGTTTACCGGTGATAATATTATATGCCCGTATCCAGCCAGGCTGTGCCCCATACAATTCTGATACTTCCGCCCCTAGGATCAACAAGTCCTGATACACGATGCCTGGAGAAGTAGGAATCACGGATATGGTAGTAGGGTCATCTCTAAGGCCAACATTCATGCTCACTTTACCTTCTTTTCCGAAAGTAGAAATGAGTTTTCCGGTTCTGGCATCCACAGCAAACAAGTTATCTCCTGCTGTAAATAAAATCCGTTTATCGTTCTCCTTCTCCCAGTAGGTAACACCCCGATTTACACCCCCTCCTTCCCCTCCGTCAAAAGGATCGAAAGACCATATTTTCTCACCATTACTCGCATTGATCGCATATGCCCGGTGCCTGGCAGACGTAGCATACATTACTCCATCTATAATAATGGGATTACATTCACTGCTTCCAAACCGTGCATTTTCCAGCGCATCTTTCATCGGGAAGGTCCATGCCAGCTGTAGCTGATGCACATTCTCTTTATTGACCTGAGTGAGTGGTGAATAACTGCTGCTTTCTGCGTCGGCTTTATATACTTTCCAGGTGCGGTTTACATTGTACTCTGACTGCCGGTTGCAGGCAGTATGCAAAAGAACTATAAAAAGAAAAAATGGAAAGGTCGTTTTTATGTATGGATAAATAATCAAGAATGTTTTGATTCGGGACATAGTTTACTTGAGCTATCAAATAGCATAAGTGAGTTGTAGAGACAATACCTTTTACTGCCAGAAACAATACGGTTTACCTGTTTTGGGGTAAAGGCTTTTCCAATGCTTAGAGGCTAATATAAATATTATTTTGGTAAATCAATTCCAGCTTAGGAGCAAACCTGATATGTTTTTCAATTTCATACGGAAAAAGCTTAAGCCTTGTATTTCCTCATAAGTATTTGCCGGGACTTGCCAAGCAAATTGGATTTCATCTTGCCATCAGAAAATAACATTTTAGGCTGTTTACCTGGTTTTTTCGTTGCAAATATGAGTTTTGCACGGGAATCAACTGCCGAAAAGTAAATATGAGACTTATCTGGATTAGAGCCATTCCGGCTGGATAGCCTGAAAGAATGGATGAGGTGTTTTAGCTATTCGAAGGGTAAAAGTATCCCATAACTTATGGCTACCTGTTTGTATAGGGGGAGATCACATACTCAGAAAAGCCAACTGACGTGCTAACACCGCAGGTAGGCTATAAAACTGCATCATGACAATGATATAGTAATAATGGGGCATAAATATATAATCCCTTGCAGATTAGATAAATGTATTCCTGCTAGGGAAGCATTTTATTATGAAGCATTACTATCAATCGGTAATTATATAAATGACCTTTTAACTCGAGAGGCTTTTTCTATGAGCATTTTTGATTGGTATCAGATAAGTATCAGATTCTTCTTTGAAGCGATCGATTTGCTGTTTGGCCTGCTCAACCGTTTTTCTGCTCTGGGCAATAATAGCTTTAGCCTTTGCTATCTGCTTCCGGACCTTCAAAAATAACTCGTCTTTGGTTTGGTTGGATATTGTATCCATAGTGGTAAAGGTGAAAAAATATACGATTACTATTCTCAGAATAAAAAAATCTGCCAGGAGGCAGTAGCAAGACCACAATAAAAGCGCATGGGTCCACCTGAAGCGTAATACCTATATAAAAATAATGTAAAAAATAATTGTAATCATACAAAAGCTCTCCTTTTCGATGAATCCCAAATTTAGGAGCATAAAAAAGATAAATCATCCAATAAAAAGGGCTTTTGCAGGTAAAAAGTCTTTAATATAAGAGATAAGTGATGAGGCAATAAAGTTTAAGTAGTATTGGTTATCCGCCTTCATTCTAGTAGAAAGATATTATTTCAGTTGAATGACTGCCTGACTTATAAAGGCGAAAAATCATTATTTGTCATGAATAACTTGCTAAACGGCTGTGGAGATTCAAACACCCATAAGTCGCCAATGAATATTTTCTCCTTTGTGTGTTTAATTAATTGTAAAGGCTTCCTTGCTTGTCATTATCAACTGGTTTCTTTGATGAATCTAAAATCACATTTATTAGCCCCGTTTGCAATGGTGCCTGTTCTAATGAGCTTAAGGCCTGCCAGGCCAGAAGTGATTTCGTCCACCTCACAAAGGATGGAAGCATACTTGCTGTAGGAATGCTTTTGAAAAAGTTTACAAATGCCACATTCCAAAATGTCGACCCCATACCCCAATCCGAATGTTTCTTCTTTCGCTGTAATAATATTTGCAATAAACCCTTCCGGATTATCATTTTTACTTACTTTTTTACCAAGCTTTTGTATGAGTTGTTGTGCAAGCCAGGTATGAATCAGCGTTGGAATAAGTTTTTTAATATATGCCTGTAATTTGTTTGTAGGCCTTACATATTCCGTTACTACTTCTAAACACACTTGCCTGATCATTTCAAAATTCTCATTCCGCTGGTCAAGCGTTTTGATCAGGGCTAAAAAATAAGAACAGAAATCAAGCCGCCTATCTATCGGATTTTTTGAACGCAAAGCAAATCTTGTGTCTTTGCTTACCTCCATATAATGCCCAAATACTTCTTGTTGAATTTTGGAAGCATTGGCAGGATAGTATTTTTCTATTGTATTATTGAAAATTCCGGAATATGATGGAACGGTAGCGGTTGTAAAAAATCTTTTACCGAGCTGTTTAAAAAGAATGAGGCCAATGGATGGAATGAGTAAAAAATACCAGTTATTCCAATGTCCATTATTATACAAGCAGGCACCTATAGTAGGTATAGTTACCCATTTAATAGGTATATACAGCGCTCCCACCCAAACCGCTTTGTTAATAGTATTCATTTTCTTTACTGATTGTGATTATATATTGGCTCGTACTTACCTTGCTATTAAGAAGCTATTTGATTAATTCTTGCCTGCGCCTTTCATAGGTAGGATTTGAAAAAATGTAATCTATCTTAGGTTAAGAAAGACCTTTCTCGTTGGGTAACTCAATAATAAACGTACTCCCAACGCCTAGTTGAGATTGTATAACTATGTTTCCTTTTAGTGTGTTAACCGCTTCCTTTACGATATATAGCCCTAAGCCAGAACCTACACCCTGGTCGGTGGCACGGTAAAACATATCAAAGATTTTCGCCTGATTTTCCTGGGCTATTCCTCGTCCATTATCCTCTAGTTCAATCACTGCTTTGGCTTGCTCTACCTTTATGTAAATACGTATCCAGCAGGGCTTGTTTGCAGTGGACCGGTACTTAATGGCATTGGATAAGATATTATTAAAAATAATACTGAGACGAAATACATCACTATTAAAAGGTATGTTTTGGTGGATCTCGATTTGTTTCTCAAGGTCAGCAAATCCTTCCTGGTAGTGTAAGGCTTCCAGGGCTTCCTCAAGTAAAGCAGCAAAGTCAATCGGCTGGCTCACCACCTGGGTGCGGGCATTTTTAGAATAGTTAATAATGCTCTGAATAAAAGTATCCAGTTTTTGCACACTTTTTTCCATTAAACCCAGGTACATTACCTTACTTGTCTCGTCTCTCTCCGTTTTGCTGATGTTAATCAAGCCTAAAATAGAAGTAAGAGGTGCTCTCAGATCATGCGAAGCCCGGTACACAAAGTTATCTAGTTCGGCATTGATTTTTTGGAGTGCCTTATTCTGACTCTCTAATTGATTTTTTTCAGCCTCCACTGAATTAACCCGCCATCCGTAAAGGCCTATGGCGCCTAACAGCAACCCAGTAATAGTTACCAGTCTAAACCACCAGGTTTGCCAGAAAGGAGGGGTAATGGTTATTTTGATGGAAGTACCCTGCTCATTCCATAACCCGTCATTGTTAGAAGCTTTCACCCGGAAATAGTAAGTGCCAGCATTCAGATTTGTGTAGGTTGCCGATCGCTTATTGCCAATATAATTCCAGTCGGTGTCAAAATTCTCCATCTTATAGGCGTACTGGTTTTTCTCCGGCGAAGTATAGTTGGGGGCTGCAAACTCGAAGGAGAATACAGTTTGCTTATAGGATAAGGTGATTTCCTGAGTTTGATCAATTGACTTCTGAAGCAAATTATCTTTGCCTCCAATGTTTACTTCTTTGTTAAAGACCTGAAATCCGGTGATGTATACCGGAGGAATAACCGGATTGTCTTTGATGCTATCGGGATTAAATACTGTAAAGCCATCGGGACTTCCAAAATAGAGTTCTCCAGTGCGGCTTTTCAGCGAAGCATGAGTGAATTCATTTCCAACTAACCCGTCTGCTACTGAATAATTTTTGAAAGATTGTTTCCGAGGATTAAATTGGCTGATTCCGTTATTGGTGCTTATCCAGAGCAGGCCATGATTGTCTTCCTGTATTGCATTAATCGTATTGCCTGGTAATCCATTCTTTTGTTGATATACTTTAAAACGGCCTTTACTGGGGTCAAACAAATTTAAGCCATTTCCCGTAGCAATCCATAAGTTACCTTTGCTGTCTTCAAAAATTGAATAAACGTAATCATTACTCAAACTATTCGGGTCATTGGGCTGGGAAGAGTATCTGGTGAATTGATTTTTATCGGGATCGAAATAATTTAAGCCTCCTCCGGAAGTACCTATCCATATTTTGTTCTGGCTATCCATAAACAAACAAAGGATGTAGTTATTGCTTACACTGGTGCGATCAGCCGGATTATAACTGAAGTTCGCAAATTGGTTTGTACGCTTATTAAAGCGATCCAAACCTGCCCCATTTGTCCCGATCCACAGGTTGCCTTGTTTGTCTTCACAGAATGTGAGAGGATAGTTAGAACTAAGACCATGCGCATCACCCGGATTATGCCGGTAGTGAGTAAATACTTTGCCGTTGTCGCTGATACGGGTAACTCCGCTGCCCCATGCCCCCACCCATATATTCTCTTCCCGGTCAATGTGAATATCGGTTATAAAATTGCTGCCCACACTGTTAGAATTGTTCCGGTCATGTGTATAGTGAAGGAAAGTTTTTGATTGAGGATTAAAAATATTCAACCCTCCGCCATCTGTAGTTAGCCAGATATGGCCTCTTTTATCTTCGGCAAATGCAAATATAAAATTGTGAGACAGGCTATTTTTACCCAGGGGATTGTATTGATAATAGGAGAACTGTTTGCGGTGCTGGTCATAGAAATTAATTCCGCCGCTGTAGGTGCCTACCCACATATTCTGTTGTTTATCCCGGTAAATAGAATAGACAGAGGCGTTGTTAAGCCCATTGGAAGTATAGCGATCCGGCAGGTAGCGGTAAAAAAGACGCTGGCCCGGATCGAAAATGTTGAGGCCACCATTGTCAGTCCCAATCCATACTCTGCCTTGCAGATCCTCTTCCATACTAATCACCATGTTATTGATCAGGGAATGATTATTATCAGGCTCATGGATATAATGGGTAAAGGTATCCTGCACTTCATTCCTTACATTTACACCGCCACTCTGGGTACCGATCCACAGGTTTCCTTTGCTGTCTTCAAAGAGGCACAGGATAAAGTTGCTACTTAAACTGTTAGGTTGAGCAGGGTTGTGCTGGTGATGAATAAATTCATTTTTATCGCGGTCAAAACGATCCAAACCACCCTTAAAAGTTCCTATCCACAGGTTTCCTTTCCGGTCTTCCAATACATCGCCCACTTCGTCGTTAATCAGGCTTTTGTTATCGCCTGCCCGATGATGGTATTGGATAAAGGTATTATCTTTTTTATTAAATTTATTTAGTCCATGCCGGGTACCCACCCATAACGTGCCTTGTGCGTCTTCAAACAAACACCTGATTACATTACTGCTAATGCTAGTAGGCTTCCCTGGATCATGCTGATAATGTATAAAAGAATTAGTCTTGCGATCAAATTTATTTAATCCTCCATCATAAGTAGCAATCCAGATATTGCCTTCCCGGTCTTCGAGCATATCCACAATGTGGCTACTGCTGATACTGGTCGAGTCAGAAGGATCATTGCGGTAAATGGTAAATTTGTATCCGTCATACTTATTAAGGCCATCCCAGGTGCCAAACCACATAAAACCCTGCTTATCCTGAAGAATTGTATTTACCCGGCTTTGGGAAAGTCCCTCCTTGGTGGTAATATGTTTAAACGTAAGGTCTACACTTTGCGCCTGTCCACTATGTGCAATGGTTAAACATTGCCAGACTAAAATGAAAACAAAAAATAAGTATCCAGACAAAAAGTGATGAGTATAAACAAGCCGGCTGAACATAAGGAGATGTAACCTCAGGGTATGCCAGAGGAGATAAAATGGAACTTTTATTTGAAAAATATCAAGTCTGGAATCAGGGTAAACTGAGAGAGTTAGATCCGCTTGAACATATAAATATACTCATCTGCAAAGATAAATAGCATACTTCTTTAGAAATTGTTAGTATCACATCATTATCCTTGCATAAACACCATTTTTCTGTTTTTCACTATAAATATATTTTACTATTAACTTTCCTATCTATTCCTGCTTTTTAATTATTGACACCTTTAGTATTTTTACCTATTCTATTAGGAGAGAGTAGTACTATTTGATAAGGTAATGAGGGCAAAAAACTACTTATTTTTTTCTGTCATTTTGTATGTGACAACGATAGCCATTATTGCTTGCAACAGAGAGAAAGCGCAGTCGGCTGATGAAGTGGATACAGCAGAAGCCATTCTGGAAGAGGTAAGTGCTTTACCGGAAACCTTTATTTCTCCGGAAGATAACCCGGCTACTCCCCAAAAAATTGAATTAGGCAGATTGCTTTTCTACGATCCTATCTTATCAGGTGCAAAAGATGTGGCCTGTGCTTCCTGCCATCATCCGGAGTATGGCTATGCCGAAAGCCAGGAAGTATCCATTGGCGTAAATGGCATAGGTCTGGGAGAAATGCGCACATTTAAGCAACCCAATACCATCCCTTTTGGCCGGCGTAATGCCCATACTATTCTGAATACCGCTTTTAACGGAATAGATCCCGAAGGGAACTATGATCCCCAAAAGGCACCTATGTTCTGGGATCTGCGGGTGGAAAGCCTGGAAAACCAATCGCTGGAGCCTATCAAAAACCTGGAAGAAATGCGTGGACATTCCTTTCAAGCCGAGGTAACACTGGATACGGTAGTAAACCGGCTTCGCAGCATTCCAGCCTACAAACAATTATTTAGCGAAGTATTTACTGATACCGAAGCCATTACAGCCATCAATATCAGCAAAGCATTGGCTGCTTTTGAGCGTTCGCTGCTGGCTAACAATTCCCGTTTTGACCAGTATATGCGGGGAGATGAAGCAGTTTTATCTTCCCTGGAAAAAGAAGGGTTTACGGCATTTCTCAAATCAGGGTGTGCCACATGCCATAACGGCCCTATGTTTTCTGACTTTAAACTGCATGTATTAGGAGTAGTTGATAATGAGAAGGTAAAAGTATCTGATGCCGGTGCCAATAATACCTATGCTTTCCGCACACCCACCTTGCGTAACTTGCGTTATACTGACCCTTATATGCACAGTGGTAAGCTGAAAACACTCAGGCAAGTACTGGAGTTTTACGAAGATATGGCCGGCAAAGAGCCACCAAATCCCCATGTCACCCGTGAACAGTTAGATCCGCTGGCAAAAAAAATGAGGCTCAGATTTAAAGATATGCAAGCCATTGAAGCTTTCCTTAATTCACTGAATGATGATACATTTGACCGCAAAATTCCTGACAGTGTACCTAGTGGCTTAAAAGTGGGTGGGAATATTGACTAAGCTTTTTAGAGAAATCCGGCAAGCAGTTTACTCAAATTTGCAGCAAATAATTTCATACCTATATCTTGCAGGAAAATAAGATATATACCGTCTTATATTTTGCTTTTAAATATTTTCACAACCCCTGATTATGGAAGAAAAATTATCAAAAGAAACTTTATGTATACATGCCGGCAGTGAATTAATACCTCATTCACAAAGTGTAGTTACACCTGTCTATCCGGCTTCGTCCTATAAGTACAGAGAAACCACAGAAAATACCTATCCCAGATATTTTAATACCATCAACCAGAAAGTGATTGTCGAAAAACTTTGTGCCTTAGAAGGTGCGCAGGATGGTATTCTGTTTAGTTCAGGGATGGCTGCGATCAGTACTACTTTGTTTGCGCTCTTACAACAAGGCGACCATGTAGTATTCTGTAAGGGTTTATATGGCGGCACCTATCACCTGGTTACCAGTGAGTTTGAGAAAAGGGGGATTCAGTTCAGTTTTGCTGCGGATCATTCCACAGAGGCGTTCTCAGCAATACTTACTCCTCACACCAAAGTAATTTACATAGAAACGCCTTCTAATCCCTTATTAGAAATTTTAGATATACAGGCTATCAGCCAGCTGGCTAAAAAGAAGGCCATCATTACCGTTATTGACAATACATTTGCCAGCCCGATTAACCAGAATCCTATCAGCCTGGGTTTTGATGTAGTGATTCACAGTGGAACAAAATACCTGGGAGGGCACAGTGACTTATGTTTTGGGGCAGTGGTTACTTCTTCTGTCTTAAAAGAGCGTATTTATGCACTTGCCGTTAATTATGGAGGAAGTATAAATGCCCTGGATTGCTACCTGATCGAAAGAAGCTTAAAAACCCTGGCTGTCCGTGTAGAAAAGCATAACGAAAATGCAATGATTCTTGCCAGTTTCCTGCAGGAACTGCCTGAAGTAAAGAATGTATATTATCCCGGATTAAAGAGCCATCCCGGACATGAAATTGCCAGTGCACAAATGCACGGGTTTGGAGGGATGCTCTCTTTTGAACTGGCTACAAATAGTTTAACTCAGGTAGACCTGTTTCTGGATAAGCTCCGGTTTATACAGCCTGCTATGAGTTTGGGAGGCGTAGAAAGCCTTATTTGTTCGCCTGCTACCACTTCACACGCCACCTTATCCCAACAAGAACGGCAGGAAATAGGTATTAGTGATGGCCTACTCCGGTTTTCAGTAGGGATTGAAAATAGCCAGGATCTTATAAAGGATTTAAAATCTGCCTTTAGAAGTTTGTCTGTGCTAGCCCATGTGAGATAATAAGGTATTTTCGAGTATAATAGCTTGAGAATTGATAGAGATTAATTTGCAATTGCAAAAAAACAATTGTATATTAGCAATAAAATAAACAACCTATGACATTTGTAAGCACAGATTTAGAAAAAGTGAGTGGCTGGGATGAAATATGTTTTCCTGTAGAAACAGTAAAACTTTCATCACTGCTATCAGAAGAGTATGAACTGCTTGCTTCAGACAGACAAATGGCTGTTGTAGGGGAGACTGGTGTAAGGCACAAAAGTATTTTTGCATTACAGAGTAAGGATTATAGTCTGATTCCAAATCAACTGATCCGTTCGGTTATTGATGAATGTATGCAGGATTACTCGCTGGATATTCGCTATACAACTCAAGGAGAATTTAGCATTACCATTATCTTACCTGACAGGGTGAATATGGGTTCAGAACAATTATATAAATCATTGATTATCAATAATTCATACAATGGCAAAACTCCCTTTACTATTCAGGGAACTTCTATCCGGATGCGTACAGAAAAAAGTATACGGGTAAGTTATTACCGAAAACTCTGCAGCAATGGGCTTATGGGCTGGGTAGACGACTTTATGAACATGGAAGATTATCTGAACTGGCTGGCAGCCGGCCAGCCTAAAAAGTATACAGATAGCATTCAGCACCGCACTACCATTGAAGAAAAAGAGTATTCAGAAAAAGACAAATTACTCCAGAAGAGGGTTTCTCATAAAGGTTTGAAAACAGAGTGGTTTAGGGAATACCTGACCAGAGAACTGCAAAATTTTCTGAATCAGCCCAGTTCGCTTACGGCACAAGTATACAAACGTCTGGAAGATAAGCCTGTTATAGAAAATATAGGCCAGATTATTGAAGATACGCAATTGCCAAAAATGCTGGCCAGACAGGCAATGGATCGTCTGCGTAAAGAGGAGAAAATATTAGGAGTGAAGCCGAACCTATGGTTAATCTATAATGCCATTAATTATGCTTTGTTTAATAGCCGGAGTTCGCTTACAATCAATGACCGATATAAACTGGATGAATCTACTCTCCATCAATTAAGTACTCAAACGATTGAGCTATAAAAATTAACTACATATTAGAAACGGGTAAAATGAAACGTAATTATTTTTTTGTATCGGTGTATTACACAGTAGGTAAGGAATCTGGCATGGAATCCTTTTTTATGAAAAGTCCGCTTAGCTTTCCTTCCAGGGAATCTATTATTGACTGGGCTCAGGATGTTTACCCTCAGTTACAGGAGGCGCATATTACGCCCGTTTGTATCCAGCCGGTAACTGATCAACAGATATTTGATTACAACAGCAGTTTGGCAGAGAATGGCAAGTATCATTAAAAGGATAAACTATAAGGAGGTAATGTAGATGAGCGCCTGAACATAAGGATTGGGCATGCTTATACATTTTTTGGCATACAGAAGACTTTGCAGGAAGAAGGATAGATACAATTTTAATAGGCTTACGGTTAATTTATTATCAATAAGTTCTTTCTAATCAAACGCTTACTTGTATGAAAAAGAAGATCAAAGGAGGTTTTATCAGGTTTGCCATTATGGATAAGGAATATACACACAATTTCTCTGCCCAGGATAAACTTGGCTGGCTGGAGCATTATGTATACATAGGAAGGCCTGAAACTGGCATGAAAGATTTTATCCGCTTGAAATATGTACAGGCAGACCAGAGGAAAAAATTCGTGGCAAACGACCATATTAAAATTCTTTCCTATGAATTTGATTACTCTCTCCTATAAAAAATAATTACCCGGTGGAAGAAACAGGCAGCTAGTCTTCGAATGACGGTAAATATTGCCTGTTCTGAATACTTAAACTGATTGTATCTTCTGCCCTTTATTCCTAATTCTAAGCTGATGAGTTATAAAAGTGAGTACCAAATGAATCAATTTAAAAAAGAATATTTTCTCATTGAAGCAAAAGATAGTATGACAGTACAACGACTAAAAAATGAATGCAATGAGTTAATTAATGAATACAACCGGTTAACTAATCCTTTGTCGGAACAGGGGCAGGTATTAGCTTTTCAGATTAACTCCTATGTGATGAAGCTTCATACATTGAAAGATCTACACTATTAATTAATAAATATACACAAGTACAATCCATATTTGTCAGGATGAGCTTAATTCAGTCAGACTTCACAAATATGTGTTAATCAATAATAAATTTTTATCTGCTGATTCAATATAAGAATTAGTACAGATGATGTCATTTAAAACAAAGCACTATGTCAGGTATTATGCAAAAGGAAATCATTTTAAGTAAACTCGATTCTCAACGGTTACGGGAGCGAATTTCATTAACAAAAACTACTAAAGAATCTTATGCTTTGCTCAATGAGATTAGTAAAGCAGTAATTGTTGAACCACAAGAGATACCTGCTGATGTAGTTACTATGAATTCAATTGTGCAATTTCAATATTCTAAGAAGGCCTGGGAAATGCAGATTGTGTACCCGGAAGACGCTGATATTCAAAAAAACAAGGTTTCCATCTTTGCTCCGATTGCTGCGGCACTGATCGGCTACAAAAAAGGCGATGTTGTGGATTGGAGTGTGCCTGGAGGAAGCATACAATTAGAAATTCTTAATATTATTTACCAGCCCGAAGCAGCAGGAGATTTTCATCTCTAGCAAATGTTCAGCTTCCTGTTCGGATGAGCCCATGCCTTTAACTCAATAGGAATACAAATGTATTTACAAGTAAAACAGATATAATCACTTAGATTTTTGATAATAAATTATAATCAGATATAGGCCACCCTTTAACAGTACAGCGTATGAAATGGATATTTGCATTGAAAGAGAAAATTAAAATGGCTTTCATATTAATTTTTATTGCCGGCGTAATTATTCTATTTAATGTATTGATGAAAAGCAATGTGTCCGGCTTGGAAGCATCTATGAAATCTATTTATAGCGATCGCCTGGTGGCCGGGGCTACTATATCAACTATTATAGAACTCAATTATCAGAATCATTTACAGCTGGAAGAACACATTCATACAACCAGTGCTGAAAAATATAGCATGCTGGAAGCAGGGATCAGGCGTAATAACAAAGAAGCAGATTCCTTACTCACAGCATTTAAAAAAACCGTATTGGTAGCTCAGGAGAAAGAAGCATTGGATGAGTTTGTACAGACAAATCTAATGTACAGAAAATTTCAAAATGATATGCTGGGCTTAAGCCGCGAAGGTGATAAAACAAGCATGTATGATCAATACCTTCAAAAAGGCAATAGGTTGTTTCAACAATGGCTAATCCCGGCACATCAACTCTCCAGAATACAGATTTCAGTAGGGGAGGATATTTACAAAGCTTCTCAACTTAAGATTCACGGTGCACAGGTGATATCAACGGTAGAAGCAGCTTTGGTAATTGTGATGTTAGCAGGAAGCTATGCATTGATGATCGCTTCCAACACCATCATAAATAAACCGCAGAAATTCTGGCTGAATTAACTATTTTCAATAAGTTCTGTTGCACTGCCCATTATCTTATCAGAGGAATCATTCGTTTTTTGATTTCAGCTGAGTCTAAATAGCCATTTGTTTCTTAATATCCTGCAACCAAGGTTGAAACTGTATTCTGCCTGGCCTTGATGTGTAGCCAAAAGCAGGCCGTACATTAAAGACAGGCAGAATAACTTTTTATAGCTTTATTCTTGATGTAAGGCAATTAACATAGCTTCCAGTTCTTCTACGGTAAGAAGTTTTACTCCTAATGAAAGGGCTTTTGTTTCTTTAGAACTGCCACTGCCTTTCTCTTTCATCACCAAATAGGAGAGGTTTTGCGAAACACCAGAGGCAATAGTTCCTCCTTTCGATACAATCTGCTCTTCCAGATCTTTTCTCCGTACGCCAGTAAAACAAAAAGAGGCACCGGCCAGCTCATTGGAAGTTGCCTGTTTCTTTTCAGTCTTTTCTATGGTGAGAGGTAAACCTACAATGAAATTAAAAAACTTATCATAGGCCTCCAGGTAGGCTGTAGCCGAAAGCTGGGAAAATCCGGTAATGGCTGTAATTTCCTCCAGGCTTGGTTTTTTATCGAAATGTTCTAGCAGCACGAGTTTTTTAGAGCCTAATCCTTTGAAAAAACCGGTGGCATGTTGCAATTTAGACAAAGGCACGGCTTTTAATTTGGAATGAATGGAGTTATACACAATTTCTGCTTTACGCTTGCCAAACCTGTCTAAGGCTTCCATTTCACTTTTGGTCATATCAAGCACCTTATGAATGGTATTGTACCCGGCCTGGTAAAACTGGGCACATACCCCTTCACTCACGTTATCTATTTCCAGAATAGTAAAAAAGGCAACCATCCGCTGTAAAGCCTGTCCGGGACAGTCTATGTTCAGACACATGAGTTCTACCTTGTTTTCATTCCAGGCCAGATCTTCGGTTTTACAGGAAGGACAGCAGGTGGGTATTTCTATTTTCTGGGCCGGTTTATCTACCGAAACAATCAGGGGAATTACCATACCAGAACGTTTTACCTGCAACAGCGCTCCTTCCCCCAGCTTCATGTCTTCTACAAACTTGGCGTTATTTGCTGTTACCTGCGAAACGGTTACGCCATCCAGCCGGATAGGCTCCACTTGTACAATGGGTTTTAATAAGCCCTGCTTGGATACATTCCAGAGAATGCTTTTTACAATTGTTTGTTTTACTTCCTCAAAATTACCTTTGTAGGCTCTGGCATAAGCCGGATTATTGGTGGAGGTTTCCCGACCTATCCCTTGTTGTTCCTGTAAAGAGTCTACCTCAATGATGACGCCATCTAATTCATATTCCTTGTTCCAGGAGGCAAACAGGTCCTTTAAGTATCCTTCCGTTAATTCGCCACCCTTTACAGTAACATACGAAATAGGATGCTGCCCGTGTTTGTTCAGATAGGCTAATTGCTCTGATTTTGAGCGAAAAGTGATGTTACTGCCCTTTGAGACCAATCCATACCGGATATAATCCATGTCGTTGAGAATAGCTACAGGCACTTTATTGTTCAAGGCTCCTGCCACCGTATTTCTTGGATTTTCAAACTGTTCCGCCCACTTGGTAGCGAATACTTCCCGTTGCATTAACACTTCTCCAAAGGTGATCATGTCCCGAAAAGGGTTTTCTTCAGTGCCACACCTGTTGTTTCCTTTCATAATGAGTTTATAATGCTCATCTGAGCGCTGCCCAAATTTTCCATCCCCTCTGGTCCAGGCAGAACAGGTATTTTCCTCCACGCAAAACGACATGCCATCCAGTTTGGGCGTTAATACCATAATGGTATCTTCGGAAATATGTTTTAAGCGCATCCATTTAAATATATCATCCACGGTTTTTACTTTGTTCATGGAAGCCATTACAATGGGCAGCTTTTGTTTACGGGGATCTTCATCAGAAATAGAAATGCCTACTTTATTCAGAAATGGATCATTGGGCGAAAGCGTTTCCAGTTCATCCACTAAGGTGTCGTAGGCAGCATCAGAAATTAAGGCATTGCCTTTTCTATACGCTTCATTATAAGTAGTCAATAAATTTCTGAGTTCTTCAATTCTGTTCATAAAAAGCAAACTGTGAAATTAGGATTCAAACTTGTATATAGGATACTATAGAATGGCTACAATTTATTTATTTTTTTCAGTTGTGCGGAAATATTTCTTACGCTGGCAAAAGGATTGAATGTAAGCTTACAGGTTTATGCTAACTGAATCTCCTGGAAGTTTAACTAAAACTGATTAAACATAGAGCTGACTTTAAGAGCATTATGAAAGCCGATTACTTGCTCTTAAACTGGCATAGCAGACAAACAAACTTTTAATTAAAAAGGAAAGAACTTAATCAGGTATAAATGCGATAATGCGTAAGGGGCCGCCACTGCCCCCTTTAATTTTCATAGGCAATGCAACAATATGTGCACCAAGCGTTGGTACCTGATCCAGACTGGCCAGATTCTCGAAGGCAGGAATATTCGCTTTCATTAACGTTACATGACTACTAAATTCCTGGGATTGCCCATAATCTATGCTGGCAGTATCTATTCCAATCGCCTTGATTTTTCGTTGTGTTACCAGCCATTGAGCCGCCTTAGGATCTAATCCTGGAAAATGCAGCTGGGAAACCCCTTCGTTTCCGGTTTTATCTGTTCCCAGGTATTGCAGGCGGTCAGGCCAGTATCGGCTATAGCCGGTTTGCAACAGTACAATACTTCCCTCAGGAATCTTCCCATGAACGGATTCCCATTGGGTAAAATCCTGAATGCTCACCAGATAATCTTTATTGGCTAATGCTTGTGGAGAAACATCTATTTTCACAGAAGGGCCGATCAACTGGGAAAGCGGAAGCTGGTCAACGGTGCGCCCACCCTGAGCAAAATGTATTGGCGCATCAATATGGGTACCTCCATGCTCATCCGTACAAAAACCATAAGAGGAATAATAATAGCCTTTTTCTGTCATTCCTACAGAAACCGTATCCAGTATAAATGGTGAAGCGGTGGGCCAGAAGATGGTTTCTTTAGAATAGTCATAGGATAAGTCAACCCATTTTCCTGCCGGAAAAGCAGCTTGCTTAGTGGAGCAACCTACGCTTGCAAAGCAGGATAGTATCAGCAACCAGGATAGTTTGCGTTTCATATGATGAGGTGAAAGTTTAGAAATTTATTCTTCAAAGAATCATTTTCTATGAATGGAGAAACACCCGTTCAGAATAGCCTGCTTACCTTGCAAATTCTTCCTTTTTCATTTTATACAACCTTTCTGGCTGACTGTTTTGTATCTCCAGATATAGAACGGGTCTTCTGAATCTGCTGATACATTTCTTCAAATCCTGTATTTTTAAATTCAGTAGAAAGTATTGCATTTTGTTCCACTACATCTTCCAGCAACTGCAAACATAACTTTATGGCATTTTCGGTCATGATACCAAATAAGATATGCGCAATTTTACTCATGTACGTATACCCCTCCGGCAATGCTTCTTCCCCTCTTTGTGAAAGGCTTATTATTTTTGCCCGTTTATCAGTTTCGTCGGTTTCTTCAATGATATAGCCTGCTTCCGTTAGTTTTCTGATTCCCTCCATACCGGTCGTGTATTCCATGTGAAGCATTCCGATCAAAGCTGTCTTTTTCATTTTACCATTTTTCTTCAATACATTCAGGAAATAGAATGCTTCCGGAAAAGGAAAACTGCTTTCTTCCATGGCTGCTCTGTAATACAGGTTAAAACTAGCCATCAGCATTGCTATACTCTTTACAAGCCTTGATTGATCCTCCGGGCAGCTTTCTTTCGTTGTTGAATTCCCCGAATGATTTTTAACCAGGTAAAACCGGCAAAAATCCTCAATGGTGGCTGCACTGTGTTGCTGCGTATAGGCGTCCCACTCGTTCACGAGCTTAACTAATGTATTCATAAGTTAAAGGTAGTTCTAAAAAAAATAAATATATATCTTTTATGATATTATATATATCTAAAAAGATATATTTGTAAATAAACTTTAAGAATATTATGGATACTACTCAAATAAAAACTTCTCAAGTGGATGCAGATTCTATTCAGGAAGTGTTTGCTACACTTGCCACTGCCTGGAACACGGCGGATGCCGATTTGTTCAGTTCGGTGTTTACACCAGATGCAGACTACGTTACCTTTAATGGGCAACACCTGAAAGGGCGGGAAGCCATTGCGCAGGTACATATGGACTTATGGAGAAAATTTCTGAAAGGCTCAAGGCTGGTATCGGCCGAACCTATGCAAATCCGTTTTGTACACGAAACACTGGCAATTGCCCATGGCAAAGGGGCAGTTTTAATGCGGTGGCAGAAAAAACCATCAGAAAACCGCCTATCCATTAATACGAATGTGCTTATTAAACAGAATGGCCAGTGGTACATTACCGCTTTTCATAACTGCCGCATTCAGAAAATGCCCTGGTTTATCCGTTTATTCGCGAAATGATGTTGCTGCATGAACCAGAAATGAATTTAAGCTTTGGTTTTGTAATTTGCTACATCTACTTGAACGCCTCCTGCGTATATTTCTCATTAAAGAAGTATAGTATTTAAAAAACCACAGCTATGAAAGAAAAAAACCATTTAGACCTGGTACAGGAATGCCTGATGCAGGAGAAATATTTACAGGTAGAACAATCTCTTTCCATAGGATTGAGAACTTTTGCAGATCTCATCCAATCTAAATCCAAACCATCCCTTTTGAATATAAAGCTATTCCTTCTTGATACCATGCATCAAAATGACGATAATATAACTATTGTTAATCTTTGCCAGAAAATGATTGAAATGGTAGAGGAAAAAGTTGATAAGCTTGAACAGTAAACTATTTATTTGATTTCCGGAGAGTAGTTTACTGTTATTTTCAGTGTAGTAAACCAATGCCGTATTTTTAGAATTAAGATCAATCTTTTGATTTGAGTACTTATTTATGGATAGCCTTAAACGGTAAAATCTATAAGAGGCAATACAGAAAGCTCATAACCGGTATGCTACGGAAGGATTATTTTATGAGAGCCTGATACAATTCTGTATCGGGCTTTGCCTTGTCTATCGCCCTGATAAAAAATACCAGATAACCCCTGCTGCTTTTCAGTTTAAGTAATCAATCCAATAATTCAATAGATTTGAAATAAAAGCATGTTAAAAGCTTGATTAGACGAGTGGATAGTAGCTATTTATGAATAGTATGAGCAAAATTAAAGATAACAGATGGCAATCTGATTCAGGAATATCTTAAGGCAGGATTAATACCTCATAATAAAAATCAATCAGGTAAAACTAGTTACTATAAAAGCCGTTTGCTACGTATGGTAACATGTTCTGACTAGGAAATTTGTATCTTCAATACCCTTAAACCCTTACGATAACCATTCTTCTGCATAATTTTTTGAACAAAGCTTAAGGAAATAGATTTTCTTTGTCAAGAAGATGCATGTAGCTTTTAACAGGCTTGAAGAATACTCATAAACAACTAATCAGATGGAAAAATCAAGCTTAGTGAATAATTCTTATTTTAAAATTGCGCTACTTATCATTACATCCTATTTTCTTTTTGCAGGACTGTATTATGCACAGGGAATTATCATTCCCCTTTTATTTGCCGGTTTGCTGGCCATGCTTGTATTACCCATCTGCAATTTTCTGGAAAAGAAAGGAATAAACCGGGGCTTATCTATATTACTTTGTGTGTTACTGCTCATTTTAGTTATTGGCGGCATAGTAACGCTGTTTGGAACACAGATCGCACAGCTCACCAAAGATTTCCCCCTGATTAAAGAAAAAGCCTTAGAAAATTACCATTCTATGCAGAATTTTATTGATGCCAAGCTCAATATTCCAGTTGAACAGCAGGGAGACTGGATTAAAGATAACTATGAAACATTTTTTGCAGGCTTGAGTGGCGTGTTAAGCGGACTACTAGTGGGTATAAGTTCAGGCCTAGGCAATTTTCTGCTTGTCATGATCTATATGTTCTTTTTTCTTTTGCTGAGAGAACGTATCAGGAATTTTATCTTACAATTATGCCACCAGCAGGATCACGAAATGGTAGCAACCGTTATTGAAAAAACCAAGCGTATCACGATCAAATATATGACTGGCTTGCTCATCGAAATAGTTATATATGGCACCTTGTCTGCGATTGGCTTTGCTATATTGGGTATTAAACAAGGTATTTTCTTTGGCTTTCTGGGAGGTATTCTAAACCTGATTCCATATCTGGGTGCATTGATCGGAGCCGTATTGCCTATGCTGGCTGCAGTTGTGTATAAAGATTCCCTTTTTTATGCCTTAGGTGTATTAGGGGTGGTCTTAGTTGTACAGTTTATAGATAATAACTTTATTACCCCAAAAGTAGTGGCGGGATATATCAGGATCAATGCGCTGGCTACCGTTATCGTAATTATTATAGGGGGTGCCTTGTGGGGCATAGCCGGCATGGTGCTTTTTTTACCCCTGCTGGGCATTCTTAAAATCATCTTTGATAACATTCCTTCCTTAAAACCATTTGGCTATCTGATTGGAGAAGATAAACAAGAAGCAAGTGCAGGGGTAGGCGCAGACTATAGCGACTGGAAAGCGAAAGAAAAAGCAGAAGAAAAGCCGGTGTAATTCTGTTTCTTAGTGAATAAAGCAACCTATACTTTTCCGGGATTATACTTAAGAAAGCTGAAAAATAGGCAGTAAGCCTATGGACACACAAATCTCCTTGCAGTTTAGTAGAATCGACTGTCTGCCCGGCAAAAAATGAGTTTTTATATTCCATTCTTTAAATGATAATCCTATTATAACCGGACAATGAGTGTCCGTTTCTGGACACTTATCTAGTGGCGCAGATCATCAAAATAGGCTTAATTTAACAACAGAAGCACTTTTTGCCAGTTGGCAAGGGATTTGTCTTGCAAAATTATAAATAATCATCACGTATTTTCATCTTATGCGAAGAGCTTTCTTAGGAGAATTCGAAGAAATCGTACTGCTGGTGGTAGCCAGTTGCCATCTGGAGGCATATGGGGTGAATGTGTGGGAACAGGTACAGGAACAAACCGGACGTAAAATTACCATGAGTGCAGTACATGCCACTTTATACAGGCTCGAGGAAAAAGGCTTTTTAAATTCACATATGGGTGGCTCAACACAAGAGAGGGGAGGCCGCAGGAAACGCTTCTTTAAACTTACACCAGCAGGGGCACATGCCTTACAGGAAATTCAGGCCATACGCAGCAAATTGTGGCAAGGAATTCCGCAAGGTGTGATTCAATTGTTTGGCATTTAACTATTTCCCCGGAAACGCAAAGCTATGAATGACCGCCAGCCTGATATTTCTCCTCCCCGATGGGCAGCCCGTTTTCTGGAGTGGTTTCTTCCGGATGAGTTGCTGGAGGATGTACAGGGCGATCTGCAGGAAGTATTCTATAAACAAGTAAAAGCAGAAGGTATAAAAAAAGCCAGACGGGAATACTGGTTGTCAACCCTGCAATACATCCGTCCCTACTTTCTGGGCAGAAGACAAAAAAAGAAATCAGTTCACGATGCAAAATCCCTCTATTTCGATATGTTTTACAATTATTTCATTATCGCTTTCAGAAATATAAAGCGGAACAAGGCTTTATCTGCTATCAATATTTTCGGCCTGGCCACTGGTATTGCTACCTGCCTGATTATTATGCTGTTTGTGCAGCATGAATTAGGCTACGACCGTTTCCACGAAAAGGCTGACCGTATTGTACGGGTGATTTTTAAAGGTTCTATTCAGGGGGAAAAACTCAATGAAGCCCATGTAATGCCTCCGGTTGCCCAAACCCTTTTAGCCGATTACCCGGAAGTACAGGAGGCAACCCGCTTACGTCAGTACGGAATACCCCGAGTAACCTATAAGGATAAATCTTTTAAAGAAGATGCTTTCGCTTTTGCAGATGCGAATTTCTTTCAGGTGTTTACCCTACCTTTTTTGCAGGGCGATCCGAAAACTGCCTTGCTTGAACCCAATACCATTGTTATTTCCCAGGCAATTGCCCGTAAGTTTTTTGGAAATGAAGACCCCATAGGGAAGGTTCTTACTTTTAAAGATTTTAATACTTCCTGCAAGGTAACTGGCGTAATGGTCAATATGCCATATAACTCTCATTTCCATATTGATATTCTCGCCTCAATGGCTAGCCTCCCTGATGCCAAGTCATCTTCCTGGGGAACCTCAAACTTCTACACCTATCTGGTGTTGCCGGAAGGGTATCATTATAAAAACCTGGAAGCCAAACTGCCAGGGGTAGTTGAAAAGTACATGAGTCCGCAACTTCAACAATCCTTTGGTATGAATTACGCTGAGTTTCAGCAGAAAGGTAATTACCTGGGCTTGTTTCTGCAACCGCTCACCGATATCTACCTGCACTCCGATTTTATGTATGATCTGGGTCCAAGAGGAAATATCGAGAACCTGTATATTTTCAGTGCCATTGCCCTATTTATGCTGCTCATTGCCTGTATTAATTTTATGAACCTCTCTACAGCCGGAGCCTCTAAACGTGCCAGAGAAGTAGGCATACGTAAAGTACTGGGTTCGGTAAAAGGGCAACTGGTAGGGCAATTCCTTCTGGAGTCTATTCTGTTAACAGCTTTATCCTTATTGCTGGCAGGGGCGATGGTTATACTTGCATTGCCTTTCTTCAATAGCATAACCGGGCAATCACTGGCGTTAGATATGGGTTTTGTTTTGAAACTATTGCCAGCACTGTTGCTCTTTGGATTGTTGGTAGGCATGCTGGCAGGGTTTTATCCGGCATTTTTTCTCTCTTCTTTCAAGCCTATTTCTGTGCTGAAGGGTACACTTACAGTTGGCAGAAAAAGTATAAGTATCCGCAGTAGCCTGGTCGTTTTTCAGTTTTGTATCTCTATTACATTAATGGTGGGTACGCTGGTCGTATATCAGCAACTGAATTATATGCATACCAAAGACTTAGGCTATAACAAAGAAGGCGTACTCGTACTGGGAGAAACCTGGGTATTGGGAGCTAAAGAAGACGTATTCAGGAAGCAAATCATGCAGGACCCCAGGGTGATACAGGTCAGTCTTTCTGGCTATTTGCCGGCCGGACCTTCTTACAATAATAACTTTACCGTTTCTCCTGACAGTAATCCCTCTCAATTATTAAAGACACTTAAATACGATGTAGATGACCAGTACATACCTGTCATGGGCATGCAGATGGCTGCCGGACGGAATTTTTCACCGGAATTTGCTACAGATTCTTCCAGCATAATCCTGAACGAGACCGCAGTAAGGGCACTAGGCTGGCAGCAGAATGCCCTGGGTCAAAGCATTACCCGTTCTGATAATGACGGAAAGAAAATGAGCTACCGGGTAATAGGCGTGGTAAAAGATTTTCACTTCCGCTCCCTGCACGAACGTATTTCGCCTCTGGTTATGGTGCTTAGCCGGAGTTCAGGTACTATGATTGCCAAAGTAAAAACAGATGATGTGAAAGGTTTATTAGCTTCTCTGAAAACACAATGGACAGCTTTAACCCCAGATGAGCCTTTTATGTATTCTTTCATGGATGAACGCATTGAAAATACCTATGTGTCAGAACAAAAGATCGGCCGGTTTCTAGGTGTTTTTGCCGGGCTTACCATCGTAGTGGCCTGCCTGGGTCTGTTTGGCCTGGCTACTTTCACTGCCGAGCAGCGCACCAAAGAAATGGGTATCCGCAAAGTACTAGGCGCTTCTGCTGGGAATATTGTGGCTTTGCTTTCCAAAGATTTCCTCAAACTGGTAATAATGGCTAACCTGATTGCCTGGCCGCTGGCATGGTGGATTATGGATATATGGCTACAGGATTTTGAATATGGCATCAGCCTGAGCCCCTGGACATTTGCCTGGGTGGGCTTGGCAGCTCTGCTGATAGCCTTACTCACCATAAGTGTAAAAGCCATTAAAGCCGCCTTAGCCAATCCGGTAAACTCTCTGCGCAATGAGTAGCAACCAGAATAATCTGCGTCCTCCTAAGTGGATAGACCGCTTTCTGGAATGGTATCTTCCCGACCATTTATTGGAAGATGTGCAGGGCGATCTGCAGGAAGTATTCTATAAACAAGCGAACGAAATAGGAGCAGAAAAAGCAAAACGGGCATATGTGGTTACTGCTATACAATACATCCGTCCTTATTTCTTTAAACGCCGTACCCGGCATTCTTCACACCTGAAACCTCAATATATAGATATGATCTGGAACAATTTCATCATTGCCTTCCGCAACTTTCGAAAAAATAAAGTACATGCAAGCATCAATACATTAGGCATGGCCATCGCTGTTACCAGTATCCTGCTTATATTTTTGTATGTGCAGCATGAGCTTACTTATGACCAGTTTCACAATAAGATAAACCGGATTGTAGTAATTGGCGAGCAATCGAAAGCAACGGACGAACCCTATACCAGGTCTGTATATCCGGCTTTGCCTGAGTTGTTAAAAACGTATCCGGCCATCGAAAATGGTTCAAGGGTTTTTGATAATCAGTGGAGCTGGATATCTGCCGGAGATAAAGATTTTGAAGAGCAGATCACTTTTGTTGATACAGGATTTTTTGAGGTATTTTCATTCCCCTTGCTGAAAGGTGATGGCCCGATAGCCTTAACCGATCTTTCATCGGTTATTTTATCTAAGGAAATGGCTCATAAACTTTTCGGTGAGGCAGACCCCATGGGCCAGACCGTACGCTTTGATAATGGCAAACAACTGGTTGTCCGGGGGATACTGGCTCCTGTTCCGGCTAATTCTTCCATCGAACCCAAAGTGATTGTTCCTATTGCTATCCTCCCTGACTTTGCTCCCTGGATTAAAGAAGCCGGAGACTGGTATAATTCATTTACCATGGCCTTTTTACTGCTGAATCCGGCTACAAATGCCAGACAGCTTGAGGCGCAATTACCAGATTTTGTTACAAAATATTTTGCTGAAGCTGCCAGGGGACGGATATTACGTTTACTGCCTTTTGAAGGGTTTCACAAAAAACAGTCTGATAACTCTACCTATGTATATGGGCTGACCTGTGTGGCCATCTTCTTACTGCTGGTAGCTTGTATCAACTTCACTAACCTGTCTATAGCCACTTCTCTTTCACGCATACGGGAAGTAGCCATCCGTAAAGTAATAGGTTCTACCCGCAGAGGAATTATTTTCGGATTTATTACAGAAGCTTGTCTGATAAGTATATTGGCTTTAGGCATAGGCATCCTGCTCACCCATATTCTATTGCCGGTACTGAACGGATTGCTGGATATGCGTTTACAAGTTGATATCTGGGGTAATCCACTTCTTATTATATTTCTGCTCAGTCTTTCCATTGGCATAGGTTTGCTGGCTGGTATTTATCCTGCCTTATTTTTTTCTGCCCTTAAACCAGTGAATGCCCTCAAAGGAAAAACTGCCAGTGGGCCAGGCAATGTTCGTGTACGGGACGGGCTTGTCGTGATCCAGTTTGTGATCGCTGTTTTTCTGGTGACCGGCACCTTGTTGGTGTTTGACCAGATACAATTTATGAAAAGTGCCGATCTGCGCTTCGATCGGGAAAATGTTCTGGTGGCAGACTTAAATCTTGGGTATAAAGATGCAAAAGCAGCTACCTCTCAGATTAATTTTATTTTGAATGAGTTGGCAAGCAACCCGCAGATAGCTCATTACTCCACTTCCCAGAATATTCCAGGCAGGTACTGGCAAAACTATAATTCCTTTTTGCCGCCCGGCTGGACAAAAGAACCTGTTTCGCTCAGACAGGCTACTGTGGATGCAGGGTACTTACCTACGTATGGAATTAAGCTGCTAGAAGGCCGGAATTTTTCTGCTTCTATTACCAGCGACACTTTGCAATCAGTTATTATTAACCGGGCAGCTATGCAGGCTTTTGGCTGGAAAACAGCTGTTGGGAAAATCATCCGGACCAATGGTAGTAATAAGGACTGGCAGATCGTGGGTGTCATTGACGACTTTCATTACCAATCCTTGCAGGGAACTGTAGAACCGCTGATCCATTTCTTTTCCGGCCCTGCGCAAATTACCGGCAATAATTTCCTGAGTATTAAAGTGAAACCACAAGATGCTGCTTCTTTACTTTCGTATTTGAGGAAAGAGTGGAAGCAAATTCCTTCCAGAAAAGAGTTCAGCCACTACTTTGTTGATGAAGAGTTTAATAAGCAGTACGAGCGTGTAGAACGTAGTTTGTCGCTCATTACCTTTTTTACCATCGTTACCATTCTCATTGCCTGTGCAGGTGTTTTTGCACTTACTTCCCTTTCTACCCATCTCCGCAGTAAAGAAGTTGGCGTCAGAAAGGTATTGGGGGCTAATATCATCAGTATTGTGAGCTTGTTTTTTAAAGATTTTGTGAAACTGGTACTACTCGCTAACCTGATTGCCTGGCCACTGGTGTATTATGCTATTCAGCTATGGTTGCAGAATTTTGCCTATCCAACCAGCATTAGTGTCTGGATATTTGGTGTATCTAGTGTGGTTACTATTTTGATTGCGCTACTCACCATTAGTTTTCAAACCATAAAAGCAGCTCTAGCCAATCCGGTAAAAGCCTTGCGGAACGAATAGGTTGCGTTTAAAAATAAAAGAGCTACTTCAGATACAAGCCGAATGTCAACCTATAGGCAGTTAAAACCACCATCACCCCCCAAATGGGCAGACCGTTTTCTGGAATGGTTCTTACCGGAACACCTGCTGGAAGATGGGCAGGGGGATCTGCAGGAAGTATTCTATAAACAGGCAGCGCACGAAGGGGAGGCGAAAGCCCGCAAAGAATATATGCTGTCAGCTATCGCTTATATCCGCCCTTATTTTCTCAAACGCCGGAAAAAACATTCTCTCTATTACGCCAAACCACTTTATACCCATATGCTTCGCAATTATCTCACCATCGCCTTACGGAACCTGCAACGTAATAAAGCTTATACTTTCATCAATGTGATGGGCCTGGCGCTCAGTATTACCTGTGGCATTCTCATTTTTACATTAGTAAAATACCACCTTAGTTTTGATACCTTTCATGCGAATGCCGGCCGTATCTACCGCTTTGTAACCGAACAGCACATGGATAACATCAGTTACGTTCCCAATGTGCCCAACCCTTTTGGCAAGGCATTCCGGGAGGACTATACATTTGCTGAAAAAGCAGCCCGTATTGCTACCATTGATGGTGCCTTGATTGCCCTCCAACATGGGAAAGAACTAAAGAAATTTAAGGAAGCAGAAGCAGCTTTTGCAGAAAGCGAGTTTTTCGACATTTTCAATTATCCTTTAACAGAGGGGAATAAGTCCACGGCATTAACCCAGCCAAATACTGCTATTATTACCGAAAAAATAGCCAGGAAATATTTTGGCACCCAGAATGCAGTTAACAAAACCTTCCGGCTGAACAACCGGATTGATTTTACGATTACCGGCATACTCAAAGATTTACCACCCAATACAGACCGCAAAACAGAAGTATACCTTTCGTATAGCACATTGAAAGCCTATGATGAATGGCTGGCCAGCGATGATTCCTGGGGTGGGATTACTGGCCAGATGCAATGTTATACCTTGCTCAAACCAGGTGTAAACCCGGCTGACATAGAAAAAGTGTTGCCAGCATATGTAAAAAAATACCGGCCAACCAATAAAAATGTACACCACTATAAACTACAACCTTTGGCTGATATACATTTTAATGCGCATTATGGAGGTGTCATGGAGAAAAGAAACCTGTGGGTGCTCTCTTTAATTGGCATTTTTCTGGTGATGACCGCCAGTGTAAATTTCATCAATCTGGCTACGGCCCAGGCGCTCAAACGAGGCAAAGAAGTGGGCGTACGGAAAGTACTGGGAGGCTTACCCACACAACTTTTCGGACAGTTTATCACGGAAACCGGTCTGATTACTTTGTTTGCTCTGGTGATTGCGTATGGTTTATCCCTGCTTGCGCTACCTTATATGAATGAATGGTTTCGTTCGCAGATGACTATTGAGCTCTTTTCGGATAAGTTTCTGGCCGTTTTTATGTTCCTGCTTCTGATCGTAGTTACACTCTTTTCCGGCGCTTATCCAGGGCTTATTCTTGCCAGGTTCCAGCCAGTACTGGCGATCAAAGGTAAACTTACGCATAGGCATGTAGGCGGTTTTCCTTTGCGGAGGGCATTAATTGTTACCCAGTTTACTATTTCGCAGATGCTCATTATTGGGGTAGTGGTGATTGCCAGCCAGATGCATTATTCCAAACAATCGGATCTGGGGTTTAATAAAGATGCGGTGGTGATGATTCCGGTCGCTTCTGAAGCCTCTGATACCAGAACCACTACCCTTAAAAATCAACTTTCCCGGATTGCCGGTGTAGAAAATGTTTCTCTTTGTTTTGGCGCTCCTTCCTCCACATCTCACTGGGGTACAAGTGTAAAATTTGATAACCGGCCTGAAGAAGAAGTTTTCAGAATAAACTGCCGGGCAGCCGATGAACAGTACATCCCTTTGTTTGACTTGCAACTAGTGGCAGGACGTAATCTTCATCCTTCCGATACAGTCCGGGAGTTTATTGTCAATGAAACTTTTGTCAGGAAATTGAACCTTCAATCCCCACAGGAAGTGATCGGTAAAGAAATACGGGTAAACGGAGGCAATATAGTGGCTCCAATTGTGGGCGTAGTGAAAGATTTTCATGACCAGTCTTTCCATGAAGACATTAATGCTATTTTTATTACGACCCTCCCGGAAACCTACGAGAATTATGCTGTAAAAATCAACCTGGCCAACGTAAGCTCTACCTTAACTACCTTAGAAAAAACCTGGAGCACGATGCATCCTGACCACATCTATGAATATCAGTTTCTGGATGAACACATTGCGGCCTTCTATCAAACGGAAGAACTCATGCTCAAGCTTATCCAGAGTTTTGCCGGTATTGCTATTTTTATCGGTTGCCTGGGACTATATGGCCTTGTTTCCTTTATGGCCGTTCAGAAAGTGAAAGAAATAGGCGTTCGTAAGGTATTAGGCGCTTCCGCAGGTCAGATTTTCTGGCTTTTCTCCAGGGAATACCTGCCATTGATATGTATTGCTTTTCTGATTGCCACACCGGTTGCCCATTACTTTATGCAACAATGGTTAGATGATTTTGCTTATAGTATTCCATTGCATGTTGGATATTATTTAGTTGCCCTGGCAGGTTCTGTAGGTATTGCGCTGTTTTCAGCAAGTTATCAGTCTATAAAGGCTTCTCTGGCAAATCCGGTAAAAGCGTTGAGAAATGAATAATCTATTATTTGGCTATGGGCTTAGTAAGAGGGTAACTTTTATGTGAACTTTACTGAGCCCATAGCCAGAGATGTAAGCTGACTAAAGTTATATTTATTACAATCCGTCCACAAGGAGCGTTACATAATAAAAGGCTACCACCGTTGGGCCTGCGATCATCTGGTAATATTTCTTATTGAATACATTATTACCGCCAACCTTTATAAGTAGTTTGGCTGGAACAACTCTGTACATAATCTGGGCATCTATCGTATGATAGGCAGGCACTATTCCGGTGCCCAGAGCCGACTGCCATAAAAACTTATCCTGCCAGTGCCAGTTTACCTGAAATCCTGCGTTTTTAATTACTTCCATATTCCCCAGGCTAAAATTGGTAATCCATTGCGGGGTATTAAAAGCTTCTTCTAATCCGTCATTATATAATTTGCGGTACAGTTTAGCATAACTCACATTGCCAGCTAAGGTAAACTGCCGGAAAAATTTGTATTGTACTCCGAGCGATGAACCATAATTGTATACTGTACCAGTAGAATTAGTCCATAAGCGATATCGGGCTTGTTTTCTGCGGTCATAAAGATCATACTTTACCGAATCGGCTGACACTCCCCGGTTGATAAGTTGGTTTACTTCTACCTGTGCAATAAAATTGTCGTAGAAATTAAAGTAAGCATCCCAATCCAGAAATAAACGCCCATTTAACATAAGGCTTTTATACCCAAGTTCCAGCGAATTGATTCGTTCAGGTTTGATATAATCATAAGTAGATTTCTTAAGTAAACCAGCCTGATTTACTATCGCCTGCGAAAGAGGAGTGCCTTGCTCATTTACCTGTATATTAACGGCCGATTGGAATGCATCAATGGAAGTACGTATATAACTGTCTTCAAAAATGCCATTTGACATCAGTCGTAAACCTCCTACCCGTTTTACGCCACCACTGTTTACATTAGAAAAAGCTTCAAACAATGAAGGAAACCGGTATCCATTCTGATAAGAGGCCCGCAAGTAATGATCTTTGGCCACTGCATACGTGAGAGACACTCTCGGATTGAAGATGCCTTTGAAATATTCATTTTTATCATAACGCAGAGCCGCATTTACCTGCAACTTATCTGATAACACCTTTTTAGAAAGCTGTACAAAACCACCTCCTTTGCGGTACAGCAGATTTTTTGAGGGCTCAGTTGGATTGATAAAATAGTTGCCATCCGGAAAAACAGAATACAGCCGGTAATCAAAGCCTACAAGTAAGGTTGCTACTTTTATTAAAGAAGTCAGGTTGTATTGTCCTTCTCCCTGGAAAAGGCTCGCTTTGGTACGCAGGGCCGCTCCCTGATCCCAGTTATTAATCGTGATAATCTCTCCGGCGGCACTGTCATAGGGCATGGTTCCAGGCGCAAATCTACCCTCATCCGCTATGGAGCGGGCCAGTTGTTGACTTTCTGCCAGGCTATAGCCTGCTTGCTGGCTTTGCTTAAAGCTGTTTGTATAGGCTGCAAACCATATATCATCCGTTTTAAATTGCCTGTCTAAATTTTCGGCCAGCGACCGGATGTTATACGACTCACCAGATAGTTCGTGGGTGTAATACACCCTGAATTGAAAAACGGGGCTTTTTAACTGTACTACTTGCTGGGTAATCAAATAATCATCCAGCTTGAAACGGTTTGTCCTGTGATATACATTATCGAGTTTACCTATTTTATATTGATAGGAAGCTTCCAGACCTTTGGTAATGCGCCAGTGTAAGGAGGCATCTGCTTTTATATTTTCCAGCCTGTAATCAGTAATATCCTTTTCATAGTAGCCTGTGCGGGCAACCACATAATTCTTCCCATTCAAAGAAAGTGTTCTCCGGTTTGAACTTTCGTTACCATAGGAATTCACCGGATCTAGGGCAGGATTTTGTTCATTCTGTAGGGGAATAGAAGCATTGGCATTAGGATTTAAATCTTGCCGCTGGTTGGCTGCCCAATCGTAGCCTTGCATATAGGAAACATTCACCTTAAAGGCAAAATGATCACGAAATGATTTTGCATAGCGAAGTGCCGTTTCCGTAAGCAGACGAGGTTTACTATCCGGGTCATTGATATGGTTAATTCCTGCCCGCTGATATACGCTCAGACCCTGGTAGTCAAATGGATTTTTGGTAAAAAAACTTACCAGCCCATTCAGTGAGTTCATCCCATACAAAGCAGAAGCAGTGCCTGGAATTACTTCAATACGTTCTATATCCAGTTCGGTAGGTCCTATGGCATTGGCAATAGACGCTCCTATCACTGGTGCCTGATTATCTATTCCATCTACCAGCTGTAAAAACCGCACATTGGTAGGATTGGTGAACCCTCTGGTATTGGGTACTTTAAAGCCCAGGCTGGCAGTGGTCATTTGTACGCCTTTTATACTTTCCAGGGCATCAAAAAAAGTCGCAAAAGGCGCATTCCGGATCTGAGTGGCATCCAGTTGCTCAATAGTAATGGCCGATTCTATGCTTTTTTCCTCTAACCGGGTGGCAGACACGACTACTTCATTGGCTAAAAGCGTTTGTGGCATTAAATAAAACACCTGATTTCCGCCTGTAGCAATGAGTTGTTCAAGAGGCTTGAACCCCACAGCGCTTATAATAACGGTAAATGGCAATGAAGGGGTTTCTATTTTAAAATCACCTTTCGTAGTAGCGGCTGTCCCGACGGATGAGCCCTTAATCCGGATATGGGCATAGGGAACCGATTTTTGAGTCGTTTGGTCAAGAATATTTCCGCTTAGAACGATAGATTGCTGAGCTAAGCACGAAAAAGACAACAATAACAAAACTAAGCTTAAGTAGCAGGTAGTAGTGTGCATACAGGAAAATGATTATGCAAGCGATATATACGTAAATATATATCGCCTGCGTAAAAAAACAAGGCATTTCTTTCAGTTTTAAAATAGAAAAACAATTATTTTGTTTTGGCTATTTTTTCATCAGACTATAGAGGTGAACATTGTAAAATTACGAGGTATTATATAACGTACTGAAATTTCCTGCCATTCGTAGCCCATTTACTAACGAGATTACATGTTGATTTACCAACTGAAAATTATAGTAATGCCAGATTAAAATTGGAAAGGCTGACAATCATATAAAAGATAAGTTTATTTAAAAATAGGCCAACCTGTTTAAAGCTTATAGCTGTATAGTGACAATTATAGAGATTACATTCGCCAATTTAGTTGTAATAAGCAGTAATTTTTCATATATTGCCCCTATGCTCAAGAGGCGTTTATTAACATTATCTTTGCTAGTCCCTCTCCTGCTACTGCTTTTTCTAAGTGCAGGAAAAGGTGCAAAAGAGCATGCCTCTTTTTTTCTTAAAAAGGCAGACACACCCTCTAAGGTCTTTCCCACAGATGCAGAGAATGCTACTAAAAGCATTCTATATACAGTTTTTACATTAAGTTTTCCTGATGCGATTGTCTCTTCGGCGGTTTCTTTTCAAGCACACTTTACCGAAGGAATCTGTATTTTTCTCTTAGCCCTCTTTCTACGCTACCAATGCATTGAGATTCACAGCGCATTCACGGCTTTCTTTATCTATTCTTACTTTCGCAAGCTTTTTGGTTCCCTCATTCTAATTAATGCCCCTTAATTTTCTGATAATTAAGGCATACTCTTCAAATGGAATCACTCAACGCATTAATCCATAGCTGAGGGTTAAAGTGTTACTTATTATATTTATATTATAGAGTAGCTATTATCTGAATTTATAATCGTTAGCAGGAAAAATAAAGAGACTATTTTGACTCTTATTGACTTGTTATATTTTTACTTTTAGTTTAAAAGTTGAAATGAGTGTGATTGCAAATTGTTTTCATTTACGTAAGGAGTTTTGGGAGTGCTAATCCAACAATTTGTGAGGGACTTTCTATTAGAATTTAATTTAGCCCAGGTTAAGGAACAAATCAAAAAGACTGGGCTGTCGCAACGTAAAGGGAGTAAATTCAATTCAATAGGAATTAAGCTCTTACTTGCCATATTGTTTATTATCATCTGGTTAGTATTCTGCTGGAAAGTAAAGTATACAGGCTGGAAAATTCTGTTCCGGACTTTATCTTTTAAATACACTATTCAGAAACATGGCTTTCCACTGGTAAGCAGGCGTTATTGAAAAGCAGGTTACAATATTTTGGTTTATTAAAATACGTTTGAGTAGCGTGACTCTCAGCAATACCTATCTGTAATATTCTGTTTTATGGCTCATATTCCCCGATTAATATTAGATCTGGCTTTAATTTTAGGTGCAGCTGGTGCTACCACACTCATCTTCAAGAAGCTTAAGCAACCCTTAGTATTAGGCTATATTTTAGCCGGTGTGATGGTTGGTCCTAACTTTCCTTTATTTCCTACCATTGCTGATTCTGAAACAATCAGGATCTGGGCTGATATCGGTGTGATATTCCTGCTCTTTGGGCTGGGTCTGGAATTTAGTTTTAAAAAGCTGGTAAAAGTGGGTGGTTCTGCTTCTATAACAGGATTGGTAGAAATAGCTGCTATGCTGATTCTGGGGTACCTTTGCGGACAATGGCTGGGATGGTCTACAATGGATAGCTTATTTCTGGGAGGCATTATTGCTATTTCTTCTACCACTATTATTATCCGTGCCTTTGATGAATTAGGGCTTAAAACGCAAAGCTTTGCCAGATTAGTATTTGGAATTCTCGTCATTGAAGACCTGGTAGCTATTTTGTTGCTAGTCCTGCTTTCTACACTTGCAGTCTCCAGGCAATTTGCCGGTGTGGAACTGGTTTTTTCTATTTTGAAACTAAGCTTCTTTCTCACGCTCTGGTACTTGGCAGGCATTTATCTGATACCTACTTTTTTACGTAGAACCAGCCGCCTGATCTCGAATGAAACCTTGCTAATTCTTTCTATTGGCCTTTGTCTGTTAATGGTTGTACTCGTTACACAGGCAGGATTTTCAGCTGCATTAGGTGCTTTTATCATGGGTTCGATTTTAGCGGAAACATTATATGCCGAAAAGATTGAACACCTCATGCAACCGGTGAAAGATTTGTTTGGTGCCATATTCTTTGTCTCTGTTGGGATGTTGATCGACCCTAAGATACTTCTGCAATATGCAGGTCCTATTTTATTGCTTTCCATGGTAGTCATTCTGGGTAAATCCATTCACGTTACGCTAGGCGCCCTTTTATCAGGACAACCCTTAAAGCAATCCTTGCAGACCGGGATGAGTATGACACAAATCGGAGAGTTTTCATTTATTATTGCTACACTAGGGCTTTCCCTGAATGTAACCAGTAAGTTCCTCTATCCCATTGCGGTGGCTGTATCGGCGGTTACTACTTTTACTACGCCCTACCTTATCCGTTTATCTGAACCGCTCTATCAGTGGATAGAAAAGAGGTTGCCAAGGCGATGGAAAAGTTTACTCGATAATTATAGTTCAAGCACCCAAACCATTACAGTTGTCAGCGACTGGCGGGAAGTGCTCCGTACTTTTGCCGGCATTTTAATAACAAATTCGGTAGTAATTATTGGCATTGTCTTGCTCTCTACAAAGATTATCTCTCCTTTTATCCAGGAAAAACTATTTGATAGTCTCTGGACTGAAATATTAACCGCTATTTGCGCCCTTTCATTAATGGCTCCTTTTCTATGGGCATTGTCCGTCCGGAAGATCCGTACCCATTCTTATAACACACTCTGGAAAAATCAACGGTATAACCGGGGACCCTTGGTGGTGTTAGAAATGGGCCGCATTGGCACAGGCATCGTGCTGGTAGGTTTTCTGCTGGATCAGCTTTTTTCGCCTACGGTTGCCCTGGTCGGAGCAATCGTTTTAATAGTGATCGTGTTGCCGGTTTTCACTCAAAAACTTCAGGCCACCTACGCACGTATTGAAAAGCGTTTTCTCTATAACTTACATGCGCGTGAATTTGAGAAAAAGAACCTGGCCAGTAAAAGCCTCCTACCCTGGGATGCCCACATCGCTCATTTTGAGGTAAGTGCAGAATCAGAAGGTATTGGCAGAACGTTAACAGAGCTTTCCTACCGCGAAAAATACGGTGTAAATATTGCCCAGATCGAAAGAGGCAACAAGATCATTCATGCTCCCAGGGCCATGAGCAGATCTTTCCATTCGATAAACTCACCGTAGTAGGAACTGATGAGCAACTCAAGAGATTCAAGCCTGCTATTGTTCCTCCTCAAACAAGCCCTGCGCCTATAGCTCCCGAGATCGTCTTAAAACAACTTATTATAGACCATACCTTTCCGTTTTTAGGGATGAGCATCAGAAATTCTGATATCCGCAATAAAACCCATGGACTAATTGTTGGTATTGAGCGCAATGGTAACCGTATGCTTAATCCAGATCCGGCTACTGTATTTGAGAAAGGGGATATCGTATGGATATCAGGAGATAGTCAGCTGATAAAATCTTTACAGGAACTGGCAGAAACATCGGAAGAACGGGCTCCTGTTCAGTTAATATAATTGAACCTCCTTCAATTGTATTTGAGTTTTTGGTTATGGCTTAGGGTTTCAGTCGGGTTGGGCAGGGAATTTTAACCCTGCCTTCTTGCAGAACCATATGTGAATCTTTAGAGTCATACAGCTCTTCTCATTCATCATGTGATGGTTATTTTACTTTATGATGATTTCCATTTGATACCACATCCGATCGCTTTGGCTGAGGTCTGGGAAACAGGCTTATTGGATAATAGTTCCTCAAGAGCATTTTCTACATACTTCTTCTCTGCCTGCGAGCCATCTCCCGGATTATTATCTATAGCCCCGATATAGGCTAGCTTAAAATCATTTCCTTCTTTGCTTACTATAAACATATGAGGTGTATTAGTAGCTCCGAAAGTACGGGTAACTTCCTGCGTTTCATCTAGCAGATAGGGGAAGGAATAGTTTTTCTCTTTTGCCCGTTTCTGCATTGCTTCAAAGGAATCGCCTCTGGAAAGCGCTATATCGTTGGGTTGAATGGCCAATACTGGATATCCTTTGGGAGCATACTTTTCATGTAGGGCAATGATGCGATCCTCATATAAGTTTGCCATAGGACAAGTGTTGCAGGTAAAGGCGATGATATACCCTTTGGCTTCTTTGTTTCCAAGTAAGGAAACACTTTTGCCATCTACATTTTTCAGCGAAAAATCTTTTACTTTATCCCCTATGCTGTATCCACCTGCTACCCATGTAGCACTGTAAAGAGCTATTGTTACGAATACTAAGGCGATTAAATACGTTGTCTTTTTCATTGGATGCATGGAGTTTATAGGTTAAAGGAATTGATAAGCGTTTCCAGTTCTCCGGCTTTTACTTCATTTTTAATAAAATGGCGGATATTACGGGACTTATTAACGATTAGCGTGATAGGAATAGAACCAGACCATTCCGGCGAAATTTTATCAATCCAGCTGTTGTAGTCGGTTTCATCCAGTAGCAGGACCTGAGATTCAATCTTCCGTTTAACAAGAAACGGCTTTACTTTGGTTTCCAGGTCTTTCTTAAAATCAAGGCTTACCAGCAATACTTTTACCCGTTTTTGAGTATATGCTTTGCCAAGCGATTCAAAATGGGGCAATTCTTTGACACATGGCCCACACCAGGTAGCCCAAAAGTTAACCACATAGGTTGTATCAGATGATCTGCTGAGTATCTTCTCCAGGTCTGGGTATTTGATTACTGACGGCCCTTGGGCATAACTTAGCTCAGACCATAGTAGTAGGTAAAAGAGAAGCAAACCTTTAATTTTCATAGGGATAAAATGAATGTAAACGCTAACAGGTAATTGGTAAACGGCTGTAAGTCATAATCATTGTTTTACATAAAGTTTAAGATAAAAACTAAATTGAAAAAATTCCCGGAGTTAAAACAGGGCAATTCTCATCTTTATCGGCAGGTGCATAACAGGTATAACAATCTGCTGGGTTTCACCCGATATAATAGACATAAAGATTAGCTCAGGCTCTTGCCTGATACTGCTACCTTTTTCATAATGTTCCGGACTCAAAAATCCTAATGAGGAGTGTTTCCTAAGGGCGCAATCTTCGCCTCCGGGCTCAATTGTGTTGCTGGCCCTGCCAATCGTGAGCATCTGATGTTCGACCCCAGCATAAGGTAATTATAGTTTTAGTTAAAAAAGATTGATAAAAAAGTTATCTTCCCTACCAGATGCTCATGTAAGTCGCATCATTCGAATTTGAATGATTTCTAAACATATTATTACTGAGCCGGTACAATCGACCAGCCTACTGTTGTAATACCAGCCTATTTTTTTGCAATTGGTAATCAAACTTTTGGAAGTACCTAAAAATAATAAGTCATGAAGGAGAAGAGAGTACGTCAACTGGCTGCTGTCATGTTTGCCGACATAGTGGGCTATACGGCCATGATGCAACAAGATGAACAATTGGCTTCCAGGCTTAGAGAGCGGCACCGGGAGGTATTTGAGCTACAACACAAACGCTATCAGGGAAAAATCATCCAGTATTATGGAGATGGGGTACTCAGTGTGTTTAAAAGTGCAGTCGAAGCTGCTGAGTGTGCCATCCAGATTCAAAAGTTCTTGCAGGAAGGAGAGCCTGTACCTCTCAAAATTGGCTTGCACGTTGGAGATATTGTCTTTGACGAAACAGAAGTATATGGAGATGGAGTAAATGTTGCCTCCCGCATTGAAAGTTTAGGCATAGCCGGTGCCATTTTACTATCCGGAAAACTAAATGATGAACTGAAGAATCATCCTGCTATTTCAACTACTTCTTTAGGCATTTTTGAGTTGAAGAATGTAGCCAGTACCATAGAAGTATTTGCCATTACAAATGAGGGCATCAAGGTTCCTCTTCTGACGCAGCTACAGGGAAAAGGAGAAATACCAGGCAAAGCCATACCGCTGCTCCCGCTGGTAACAAAGCTTCATATTTCACCTCCCGGTGCCCAGACGCTTCATCGCTCAGAACTCTTTGACAAGCTCGCTACTGGTCTGAAAACAAAATTAATTCTTATTTCTGCACCGGCAGGATTTGGCAAAACAACTCTTGTAAGCGACTGGATCATCCAGCAAAATATTCCTGCCACCTGGTATTCTATCGATAACAGCGATAATGACGTAGCAACATTTTTCAGTTATATAATAACCGCCATTCAAAAGCTACACCCGGCATTTGGCCAACAGGCACTCAAACTGCTGCATTCTCCTAACCAGGTAAGTCAACAGTCGATTATCCAGCTTTTAATTAATGAACTATTTTCTTTTCCTACCCGCTTTTTATTCGTATTAGACGACTTTCATCTGATTAATAATGGAGAGGTTTTAAGTCTGTTTACCTATTTCATCGAGCATATACCTCCTACGATTCAGCTTGTGATCCTGACCAGGGCAGATCCTTTGTTACCCATTGCAAAACTTAGAAGTCAGCATCAACTGACAGAACTACGGTCAGCTGACCTTAGTTTTTCAACAAATGAAATTTATTCTCTGTTTAACCGGAAGCTTAATTTGAAATTAAGTATTTCGGATGTTGAATCACTGGCCTATAAAACAGAGGGGTGGATTGCCGGTTTGCAGCTCATTGCCCTTTCCCTGCGGGGCCGGGAAGATAGCACTGCCTTTATTAGCGCTTTTAAAGGTGACAACCGTTACATTATGGATTATCTCATAGAAGAGGTGCTAAAGCTACAAACAGAGGAAATTAAAGAATTTCTATTACAAACTTCTCTGTTAGAACAGCTGTCCGCTCCGCTTTGTAATGCCCTTCTGGACCGAAAGGATAGTCAATCGGTGCTGGAAATGCTGGAGAAAAATAACATGTTTATCGTTTCCTTGGATGCAGATCGAAAATGGTACCGGTATCATCACCTGTTTGCAGATTTACTCAAACAACGCTTGTTAGAAAAGGAAAAATCTGTTGTCTGGCAGCTGCATACCCAAGCGGGTGCCTGGTTTGAGGAGAACGGGCTATTTCCTTTAGCGATAGAGCATTTGCTCCAGATCAGGAATTATGAGAGAGGCATTGGGTTGCTTTCTAAAATCGCAGAAGATATGTGGGTCAATGGCCAGCATTCTTCCATCATAAAATATGGCGGCTTATTGCCAGATGATGTCATAAAAAAGAATCCTGAGTTTTGTTTATTCTATGCCTGGGTACTCATTAATGCCGGACAAATACAAAAAGCCGCCCCATTTCTGGAGAGTGCCGAAAAGATTACTATGCAGCAGATTGCGGCTTGCCCTTCGGACAAACAGGAGATATTTTACCAGAAAAAATTATTGGGTAAACTAGCGGTTGCCCTGGCTTATCAATATTCCTTTTTGGGCAAGCCGGAAATTATCCTGGAATATGGCCGGATTGCCCTGGAAAATCTTTCAGAAGATGATCCTTTGTGGTTTAGCTGGGGATGGTATGCAGTAGCTAAAGCTCAACTCGCCAGCAATAATATTATCGAAAGCACAGAGGCACTTAAAAAAGCATTGGCATTTGGAAAGAGATCGGGCAATATTTATCTGATTACTACCATTGCGATCAATCTGGGCTATACTGAAGGCCGGCTGGGGCTCTATAAAGTTTCTTATAAAAGAAGCGCAGACCTTCTGGAATTTTTGAAAGAAAATGGATATGGTAATTTAGTAAAAACAGACTGGACGTATGCCGTTTTATTTGCAAATATGGCTGCCATTCAATATTTCTGGGCTGATCTGGAAGGAGCTTCCCAGCATATACAGTTAGCTTATAAGCTATGTATCAAGGAATCTGATATTACTTCCAAAGTATTGGTGCTGGTCGTTTATTCGGTGGTATTGTATAGCCAGGGTGATCTGATGGGGGCAGAAATGAAAATAAAAGAAATGGATTCGATCATCCAAAAAAATAAGGTGAATCCCTTCCTGCAATCCATGTATATCAGCTGGAAAGCAACTTTTCTTATTCTCCAGAACCAGCTGGAAAAAGCCCGGGATTTTTTAGAAATGCATGGCGTATGGACTGGTAAAACCATTTCCTATGCCGAAGAGTACCGCTATATTCCCTTAGCCTTGCTACTAATGGCAGAATATAAACTGGAAGAGGCATTCCGGCTTCTTTCCCAGCTCTATGAGTTGGCCAAAGCTCAAAACCGGATAGAGCGCTTGATTGAAATTAATATTTTCTTTTCGATCATCTATCAGGCGACCGGTGAAAAAGAAAAAGCCATGGATAGTTTACTTGAGTCTCTAGAATTTGCATCTGCTGATGAAATTTTAATGTATCATATCAATTATCTGGATCAGATCAATCCTTTACTTCAGGAAGTATTCAAAAAAGGGATATCAGGAAAAATAAAAATCTCGCAAAGCTTCCTCCATAAACTAAAAAGTGCGATTGAAAAAAGGAAAAATGTACCTTCCGGTAAAGCAGGACTTACCACCCGTGAACGGGAAACCTTGCAATTGATGGCAGAAAATCTGTCTAACCAGGAAATTGCTGATAAATTATTTATATCCTTGAATACAGTAAAAACCCGCTTAAAAGATATGTATGTAAAATTAGAAGTGGACAGCCGCACCAAAGCTGTAGAAAAAGCAAAGCAACTGCGGTTGATTTAAAACATTATTGCCATAGCTTTTATTGTAAAACTAAGATGGAAAATATTCCAATCAGGCATATTCAAGCAACACAACCACAGCCGGCTTTCCCGGATAGTTTTAGCATACGGGATATAGAAACTTTACTTGCCGGGAAAGACATGGTTCAGGCACTTCACAGGCACGATTTCTTCCTGGTTATTGCACTAAATAAAGGTTTGGGTAGTCATGAAATAGACTTTACATCCTACGCAATTTGTGATCAATCTGTTTTCTTCCTGCGTCCTGGACAGGTACACAAGCTTACCCTAGAAGCCGCAAGCACCGGATATATCATGCAATTCAGGGGTAATTTCTATCATCCTCATGAAAAGGCATCCGATCAACTGATGCGAAAGGCTGGTAATCAAAACTTTTATCAGTTTGATGCCTGTAAGTTTCAAAATATACTTTCTATACTCAAGTATATTTTTGAAGAATACACAGATAAGCAAGAAAAGTATCAAGAGGTGATTCAAGCAAATCTGGATATTTTGTTTATTGAACTAATTAGGCACTCCAGCAAAAGCGCCTCTGGTAATACTAGTCTGTACATGCAGCAACGGCTTGAGAAGTTTTTAGAATTGATAGAAACTCATATGGCTAGCCATAAGCAGGTATCCCACTATGCCCGGATGATGAATCTTTCCACCTACCAGTTGAATGCCATCACTAAAACAAGCCTAGGTAAAACCAGTTCTCAGCTTATTGATGACTCCCTTATTTTAGAGGCCAAACGATACCTTCTTGCCACATCTAATCAGGTAAACCAGATAGCGTATGATTTGGGCTACGAAGACATCTCTTATTTTAGCAGATTCTTCAAAAAGCACACAGGCTATTCGCCTGAGACGTTCCGGCAGAATTTTAGATAAATCCTCTACAACTCCATTATTGTCCTAGCCATCCGCCTGTCTCCTGAATTACTTTTGTGTCCAACAAACGCTTTCATAAAAAGTAATTTCTGAGTCATGAAAACCAAAGCTAAGCTATTCGTATGTTTAAAAATCTGGGTGGTCATTTATCCATCCATTACGATATTTCTGTATCTGTTTGGCGAGTCATTATCCATTCTGCCCTTATATCAAAGAACCTTTCTACTAACGATCTCCTTAGTTCCCTGGATTGTTTTTGCCGGTGTTCCTTTTATTGATTTTATCATTCGCCAGATTTCTTTTAAGAATGAGAATAATATAGGATGATGATAAGTTGCAAGCCTATATCAGGCAAAATATATTCGCTTTAGCCACTCTTCATCTACAGAAGTATGTAATAGTATACACAGATAATAGAACATAAACATTTTGACGTAATAATAATCGGGGGAAGTTACTCCGGACTGGCCGAAGGGCTGGTATTGGGCAGAGCATCAAAAGAAGTATTAATTCATAACCATCCAGAAAAAATGAAAATCATAATCGTTGGTGCAACAGGCACCATGGGAAAACATTTGTCCACTGCATTTGAAAAAGAACACGAAATCATAAGAGTTGGCGCTACAAGTGGGGATATTCAGGCAGATATTACCTCGCCAGATTCCATAGAGAATTTATTCAGACAAGCAGGTTCATTCGATGCCCTTATATGCACAGCAGGTCCATCGTATGTGGGTCCGTGGAAAACGATGACCCATAAGGAATTCCGGAGAGGAATCGAGGGTAAACTGATGGGTCAGGTGAACTTGGTTCTTATGGGGCAGCATTATATCAATCCGAAAGGTTCATTTACATTAATCACCGGTGCTTTAACGCATGAGCCGGTTTTAAACTTTGCCAGTGCATCGGCTGCCAATGGGGCCATTGAAGCATTTGTACGTGCAGCAGCTATTGAACTAGAAAATGGAGTGCGTATTAATGCGGTAAGCCCAACAGTAATAGAAGATTCGCCACAGTATTTTCCTTTCTTTCCAGGAGATATCCCAGTCACCATGAAACAACTGGAATATGGCTTCCGCAAAAGCGTATTTGGTGCCAACACAGGGCAAATCATAAAACCGTATTGATTTTCTTGTGCAAATGGCTGCATCCCAGGTCATAATGTCAACCAATAATGAGCATAAGTTCATCTTAAGGTAATGGATAAAAAATGATGTATTTGCGCAGTAGGATTAGATATAAAAATCAAAAAAAATTGTAGCTGCACAAAGAGATTATCCAACCAGAGGAAAAATGAGTAGTACCTGTAAAATTCACCCGCTAAAACCACCCTTCCGGGTGTATTTTTCCCTTCATACTAGTCCTAATTTTGAATCAACAAAAGGGAAATTTATGAAAGGCCTAACCGAAATAAAAATACAGCAGCACCTCGATCCAAAATGGAAGAATTGCTTTGAAGAAATGAGCATCGAATATATGGACCATCAGACCATTCTACAGGTAAAGCTAAAAGACCATGCGCAGTTGCACGGTATTCTCAATCTGATCCGTGACCTAAATCTGACGCTTATTTCGGTACATGTGGCGGAAGCAGACTAAAAATATACTTCTGATTGGAAAATAAGTTTAAATCCGGCTTATTCTTTTCTCCACTTATTTAATAGTTACAAAAATGAAAGCAGTTGTGTATGAAAAATATGGAACACCAGATGTGCTTGAGCTTCGGGATATTGAAAAACCCATTCCTAAAGACAATGAAGTATTAGTAAAAATTTATGCAACAACGGTATCAGCCGGAGACTGGCGAATGCGGAGAGCCAACCCATTTTTGGCAAGGCTATTTAATGGATTATTCAAACCCAAAAGGGTAAAAATATTGGGATTTGAACTAGCAGGCATCATTGAAGAAGTTGGAAATGGAGTTAGCTCTTTTAAAGAAGGAGACCCTGTTTTTGCCTCTTGTGGATTTACATTCGGGGCGTATGCCGAGTATAAATGCCTTCCGGTGAATGATTTAATTGCCTTAAAACCATCCAATATGACTTTTGAAGAGGCAGCAACTGTTCCGGTCGGTGGACTTACGGCATTACGGTTTTTAAAGAAAGCCGATGTAAAAAAAGCAGACAATGTGCTTATTTATGGCGCATCAGGAAGTGTTGGTACGTTTGCTGTGCAACTTAGCAAGTATTTCGGAGCTAAGGTTACAGCTGTATGCAGTACAGCAAATGTACACCTTGTGCAATCACTGGGAGCAGATAAAGTGGTGGATTACACCGGGGAGGATTTTACAAAACTAGAGACACATTTTGAGGTGATTTTCGATGCCGTGGGGAAAACTTCTAAATCTGCCTGTAAACATCTGCTAACACCAACCGGAAAATATATAACAGTAACGGATGCTCCCAAAGAAGGCTCAAATGATTTATTTTTTCTAAAAGAATTAATAGAGTCCGGAAAATTACTGACAGTAATTGACAGAAAGTATCCGCTTGAAAAGATTAGAGAAGCGCATGCATATGTAGAACAATTTCATAAAAAGGGAAATGTAGTCATATCTGTCATACAAAGTGAGCGAGCAGATGATATATCTGTGCCAATAACATTCTAATAAAAAACTATAAACAATTTAAACACACAAAATTCTATGAAAACTAAATCTATTATGCTGTCATCTTTATTTACCCTGATCTTGATCTCTCTTCTGGCGTTCAAAAGTGCTGAGGACACACCCAACAAAACATTGTATATGGAAGTGGCAACTATTGAATCCATTATTCCAGCCGGCGGTGGCCGCTCAAAAATGATTATTACTTTACCGGATGGGAATCAAAAGGAAGCCGAATTAGAAAATTTGTACAGTATAAGCGGTATCAACTTTGATAATGTGCAAAGCAATGAAAGAGCCATTATTGAGAAAATCAATCAACTCACAGCTGAAGGCTGGGAGCTACAACAGGTAACTTCTGGTGTACAAAGTCCTTCTCCAGCTAAAGCTCAAGGCATATATATGACTCGCTATTTATTCAAAAAATAACCGTATGCTGAATCTGATACATTTAACTGGGTATTAAGTTAAGCTTCTCTGAGTGGTGTCGATCAGGGAAATCGTCCAGCGAAGTAGTAGAAGGATTGGGTCTCCGACCTGAACTAATGAACCGCTGGGAGAGAGAATGAGTAAAGAAAAGGAAGTAGTTTTTCCAGACAAGGTTAAATCTCCCAAGGAAGTGCCCGTTAGTAAGGTAAAGTATGAACTGTGATAAAAAACAAGAACTAAAGGGAAAATTAAAATTAACTTACCAAATTAAGTTTGGTCTTAGTCAGTAAGGAATGCCATAAGAGCCTGATAAGCTTGGCCACTTTTAGCAATGGAAAAAGTTTGTTGGCAACAGCAATCAAAGATACTTTCACTGGTTTTCCTTTTGCATGAAGTCTATTACAGAGGGCTTTGCAAGCCGTATTGAAGCTTTTAAGGCACACATATAAAGTAAGGATCGAATACGGCTTGTGCCCATTTTGCAGATTTGCCTTTTCCCTTTGCTCGAACTACCCGATTGATAAATACATGGAACTAAACCTATATAAGAAATTACTTGCCGGTGATTAGTGAAGGTACCAAATCCCTTAGCCACTATTATCAGAACCGTGGCCATTTTAGCGCCAATGCCCGGAATGGAGCGCAAATTATCCACTAAATAAGTCGGATTGTACACTTGAAATTTTTGATAAACAATTTCTTCTAATAACTCAATATGATAAGTAAGTTGAGCAAGCAGTATTTTTAATCTGTTCTCAACCTTTTCACTCTGTGAAGGCAATTTCCCAATTTTCAATAATTTTCAATTTGGAAACAGTGTTCAGCGAAGCCAATTGGTCAATGGCGTGAATCGTTTACGTTTGAACTTGAGCTTTTCTTTGGTAATTATAACTTGAGATTTGACAACCACAAGTTAAGATCAATTCCTTTTTACCTGTTTGCAATTTGGTAATTTTTTCCTTATCCTTTTTTAAACATAATCTTAAAGGGTGTATAAAGTCCATACTTCACTTTGCATGTATAAACCTACTTTTGCTAGGTGACACAGGCAAAGAAATAACTATAGGGAACAGAAATTAAATAAGTTATCAGAAAATGATAAATACATCTGTTGCCTTACCAAAAAAGACAGTCAATATTTTCCACAGCTCAGCGTAACTAGTGTAGGAAATGAGTGATAAGTCAGAAAAAACTATTCAGAATCCACACTGGTAGCGCCTAGGGATGGCAGTGAATATATGCACCCCAAGCATGAATTTTAGATATCGGTATCTGAGTTTCCAAACTGTTAATTCGCAGGCCATTGGGATGAGTAAGGTCATTGTTGCGCAAAGAAAAGTTTACTGAACTATATACAATATCTGCTTTCTGATCCTGATCCAAATCTCCAATCCAAGGCGTAGAAGCTAGATTAATGCCTGGTAATGTATCACCGACCGGAATTTTATTACCCTCCCTTAAATCATTATTCTGAAGCTGTTTAAACATATGTAAAAATCCCCAAAGTAGAGTGAATTTTGAGGTGCGAACTTAAAAAACACAAACAATGGGGATTCTAAGTATAGATATGATTGAAAAATGGATTTTACCACAGTTAACCGTTGGCAGTCGTGGTTTTGAGACAAGTGTACCTTTGAGCGAAATAGTGGAATGTATCTTGTATCGATTAAAGACAGGTTGCCAATGGCGGCAAGTGCCTACAAAAGCATTCTTCAGTAAGAAAATCCTTCATTGGAACTCTGTCTATTATTACTTTAACAAGTGGAGCAAGGCTGATTGCTGGAAGAAAATCTGGATTCATATCTTGAAAAATAACCTCAAATATCTGGATTTGCCAAGTATCCAATGGACCTCTTACATTCTGCAAGATTGGCTACGGGATGGAAGTCATACCCCTTGCAAGAATGGAGGAGATGCAGTGGGCTACCAAGGCAGAAAGGCTATTAATACAACTAATGCCTTATTTATTTCGGATAATCAAGGTGTAATGTTAGCTATGTCTACTCCACCAGAAGGCCAGCACCATGATCTATTTCAAATTACATACACTTTTTGAGCAGATCTGTGATGTATTGAAACAAGCCGGTATAAACCTGAAAGGCTTATTTTTAAATGCTGATTCCGGCTTTGATTCAGTAGATTTTCAAAAGGCTTGTCAAAAGCAAGAAATCATGGCTAATGTAAAGCCTAATCCAAGAAATAGGGCTAATCAACCTATACAAGCTTATCAAACAGGAACACATATATTTGATGAAGAACTTTATCGAGATCGTTCTGTTGTGGACCACCGGATTTACTCAGGGATCCACTTGAACATGCCAATGCTTGGAGAATTGCACATGTTGTGTAGCTTCGGCACTGATGGATTTAAAGCCTTACTGATTAGGTTTGAGTGCTTAGTAAAGAATTGGATGAGTTTGCATTTTATTGCTTTCTCCCTCATTTTCCTGCGTAAAATAAATAGAAATTATAAAGTTTAAACAGCTTCTATATATAACATCTAATGAATGTCGATAAAATAAATGTTTCAACAATGGGGAGAGTTTGAGTTACTTCACTATAACTTTAGATATGCATTCAACTGCTAACCTACAATTGCTCTTAACCTAGTGTTCATTTTTTCGAGGTTAAGGCATTTTTTTATTTGGTGATCTTTCGTTGAATAGCAGCTAGAGCTAATTTAAGAAATCCAGGATTGCTTTTGCAGTTTCTTCTGGTTTCTCTTCCTGAATAAAATGTCCTGATCCTTCTATTTGCTTCATTTCATACTCAAAGACATGCCCAGTTAAAAAAAATTCCAGGATGCCAGAACTTGCCGGTGAGGCAATCCCTTTGGTTACATGTTTAATTTTTGAATATCTCTTCTGATCTGCGATATCCTGACCGAACGCCTGATACCAGGCATTGGACGCTCGTATGCTTTTTTTGTCATTATAGTGCTGGATATATACAGACCGGTCAAAGGCATTGATCGCCTCCTGGCTAACCAGCAGATTATCCAACAGATGATCTAACAACAACCCAAAACGTCCTTCCAGCAGCTGGGCTGGCAAGTCGCTTACTTGGTTGAATGCTACCCACCAGGGATACACAGGCGCTCCTACAGGCAGCATTGGTAATCGATACATATTTTCATCGGGAGGCGGAGTGTCTAAGAGAATCAGTTTTTTGACTTTTTCCGGATAATTGGCTGCAAAGGCATACGCTACATTAGCGCCCATGTCATGGCCGGCCACATGTACCTTTTCATACCCTAAGGCAGCCACCAATTCCATAATATCGCTGGCCATATTCCTTTTGGTATATCCTTCTATAGGCTTATCACTGTCCCCCATTCCCGCAGGTCAACCACAATCACGGTATGCTTTTGGGCCAAGAGAGGCATAATATGGCGGTAAGACCACCAGGTTTGGGGCCAGCCTGGTAACAATAGCAATGGTTCTCCATTTCCTCCAATCACGTAGTGAAGATTTATATTATTGACTTTTTGAAGGCAGCTGGTGAAACCTGGTAGTTTTTTAATCAGATTTTGGGTTGAATATTGATTCATAGAGATAGAGATTTATTCTTTTAATCCGATGGCTCCTTTAAAGGAAGTCCAGGCAAATGTCTTACTATCATTCCTGGCAACATCCCCCGACTCCACAGCATAAATGGAAGTCTCAATGATTGATCCGAACAAATTAAAAATCCAAGGTATAGTTAGCTCATCGTTAATGCGCCTCTCCTTCTGAAGGTTCTTCATGATTGTTAACCATTTGGATTTGACGTTATTTGATCCAAATTCCTTTCTACTCTCTACCTCTGAAAAGCTACTGCGCTCATAGAGTCTTTTAATGAACGAATAATTAGCTCCTTGCTCAATGGCAGCAAACAACATATTCTTTACCTTTTTTATTGGGTCATTCTCACTTTCATAGGCTTCAGTCATCGCCTTGTTACATCTATCGAGCATCTCATTTTTGCAAGATTCAAGTAAGTCCTGCCGATCTTTAAAATATCGATGCAGCGTTCTACGAGACACGCCAGCCTCCTGAGCAACCTTCTCTAATGTATCTGATTCATTGACAAGAAAGCATTTCACTGCAGCAGCTATAATTTTAATTCTCACATCTGTCATGACGCAAATATATGAAATTTGTCACAAATAAGTGACAAATTTATATAACAATTGATCAACTTTTCGATGAATGCATTCAGTATAAGATTAAGAAAAGTCTTGTAGTAAGTACTCAGTAAGTGGAATTCTTTAGAGGGTTGCTAATTTCCAGATAACGGGTTGTCAGACCTCTGTTTTTAAGACGGACAACAGGAAGACGTACCTGCTTCAATAAGCACAATCTTGGGTTAAAACTATAGGGAAGTTTGTGTTATTTCTATATTACATTTATTTAAACGCTGAAATACCAGTGATTTCATTGCCCAGGATCAGCAGATGGATATCATGTGTGCCTTCGTAAGTAACAACAGATTCCAGGTTCATCATATGGCGCATAATAGAATATTCGCCGGTAATACCCATTCCACCATGAATTTGCCTGGCTTCACGGGCAATATTCAGAGCCATTTCTACATTATTCCGTTTGGCTAAAGAAATTTGTGCCGTGGTCGCTTTGCCTTCATTTTTAAGGACTCCCAGCCGCCAGCATAGCAATTGCGCTTTGGTGATCTCGGTAAGCATTTCGGCTAATTTTTTTTGTATCAGCTGGAAAGAAGCAATCGGTTTGTCGAACTGGATACGTTCAAGGGCATATCTTTTGGCAGAATCGTAACAATCCATGGCAGCACCCAGGGCACCCCAGGAGATTCCATACCTGGCAGAATCCAGGCATTTTAAGGGGCCTTTCAATCCGTCAATATTGGGTAGCAGGTTTGCTTTAGGCACTTTCACATTATCAAACACCAGTTCACCAGTACAACTTGCCCGCAGCGACCATTTATTGTGAATTTCCGGCGTAGAAAATCCTTCCATGCCTCTTTCCACAATAACACCTTTAATTCGTCCCGCTTCGTTCTTGGCCCATACAACGGCTACATCTGCCATGGGTGAATTGGAAATCCACATTTTTGAGCCATTCAGCAAATAATAGTCGCCTTCCTCTTTAATAGTAGTGACCATTCCTGCCGGGTTCGATCCATAATCTGGCTCGGTAAGTCCAAAACAACCCAGCCATTCGCCGGAAGCGAGTTTAGGCAGATATTTGCGTTTTTGCTCTTCGCTGCCAAAAGCATAAATAGGATACATGACCAAGGAACCCTGCACCGAAGCAGTAGAACGCATACCTGAATCTCCCCGCTCAATCTCCTGCATAATTAAACCATAAGCTATATAATCCAGACCACCCCCACCATATTCCTCGGGAATGGTAGGACCAAATGCACCAATTTCGCCAAACTTTTTTACCAGATACGCCGGAAATTCTGCCCGCTGGGCATAATCCTCAATGATGGGTGAAATCTCTTTTTTAACAAAACTCCGGATGCTGCTCCGGATCAGTTTGTGTTCCTCTGTCAGTAAGTCGTCGATGCCATAAAAATCCGGAGATTCGAATAAATCATGAGCCAGTTTTTTATGCGCAGAGGTATCGGTATCTATTGGATGAATGGCCATATGTAGGGTTATTTAGTGTAAGGGTACAACAACAAATTTACAACAAAGTTTTACAGAAACGTATACGAATCCTTTCTTCACATCATAGGTTGTATGTGCTTTTGCTCTCAGTTTTTTATTGGTATACATCAAAGATGGCCCGTTTGTGAACCGATATAAACCTTGCTGTGTTGCTTTGAAAATATCATTATTCACCTGCATTATGCCTGACAAATAAGCAAAAGCCCGGCAAAAGCATTATTTTTGCGACAAATCGGGAGAATTATTGTTATACAAAAAAGTGCTGGCAGAAAAATCTGGTTCTTATCAACACAGCACAGACTATTCAAATGAGTACAAAATATCATAAACTAAAAGTAAAACAAGTTGTCAGAGAAACGCCTGATACGATTTCTATATATTTTAAACAGCCTTTTTTCAGCAAGATCAGGTACAAACCTGGCCAATTCCTCACTTTACTTGTGCCTATAAATGGCCAGGTAGAAAGGCGTTCGTATTCCATGTCCAGCTGTCCGCATACCGAAGATGAGTTGTGTGTAACTGTGAAAAGAGTAGCCAATGGAAAGGTATCCAATTACCTGAACGACCATTTAAAGCCCGGTCAGGAACTGGAAGTGATGGAACCTATGGGCAATTTTCATCTTGACCTTCATCCAGTACAACGGCATGTAGTATTGATTGGTGCGGGTAGTGGCATTACTCCGCTGATGTCTATTGCCAAGGCAGTGTTACGTATGGAATCTACCAGTATTGTTTCACTCCTGTATGGCAACCGCAGCGAAGATTCTATCATTTTTAAAGAGATACTGGATAAACTGCAGAAACAGTTTTCTGGCCGTTTCCAGGTATTACATATCCTGAGCCGCCCCAGCCATACCTGGACTGGCTACCGGGGAAGATTAAGCCAATCGCTGGCCACTAAACTTCTGAATGAGCTGCCTAAGCTGAATGTGCACAAAATGGATTATTACCTGTGTGGTCCGCAAGGGATGATGGAAGAAATGCAGGCAACCTTGCTAGCCATGCAGGTACCAGCAGAAAAAATCCACAAAGAAAGTTTTGTGACTGCTCAAGCTACGGCAACAACTAAGCCTGAAACAGAAGCAGTAAGCAATTCGGTTGTTAAAACGGAGGAAGTAACCCTACGCTATGATGGCTCAGTATACAAAATAAAAGTAAGCCCGAACAAAACAATCCTGGAAGCCGGCCTCGATTCCGGCCTTGATCTGCCTTATTCCTGCCAGAGTGGTTTGTGTACGGCCTGCCGGGGTAAGTGCCTTTCCGGAAAAGTAAAAATGGATGAAGAAGATGGTTTGTCTCCCCAGGAAATAAAAGAAGGTTTTGTACTGCCTTGTGTAAGCCATCCGCTTACTTCTGATGTGGTAATTGAAATCGGGTAGGTAGTATGCAAACAATAACTCCGGATTATTATCGGTAATCCGGAGTTATTGTTTGCATACTACCTACTTATGCTAAAAAAAAGAAGTTATATCAGCTTTATACTCAATACATCATACTGGCTATTATTGCACCTGTAGGGTTTGCCGGGCAGAATAATCGTAAGAATCTACTACGAGCTGATAGAAACCGGGCGCCAGTACAGGAATTCCATTAAACCGGATAGTTAATTTACTGGAAGGCCGGTATACGGATTGATATAGCGTTTTTCCGGTTCTATCCTGTATGCTAATGTTCATATCATATTTTAAAGGCTGGTCGAATAACAGGCTTACTTCTGTACCATTACTGGGGCTGGGTAGAATATGCAAGCCTGCTGTTGTTCTTTCCGCAGACAGCAACACATAAGGTGAATAGGATATCCTTCTCTGCGTATCTGTCATTTTCAGGCGGAACCATATATCCTCGGCAAATTCTGGCTGCTCAATAAATGTATATTGAATGGTATAATTCCTGTTTCTCTGTCCCCGTAATGTATCCACAGATACATGAATCCGTTGGTCGATGGTCCTTTCTATTTCTATTGAAACGATCTGGTTGGCTGCATGTAAACTCCACTGAATAGTTACCTCATCATTGCGGCGGCTTACTGTCCAGGAAATGGGGGCTCGTTCGGGATTTTCACCAGGTTTGGCTTCTGCAAAGGTGAGTGACTGAAAAAAAAATAACAGCATAAATGCCATTGCTGTTAACCTGATGTCTTGAACATGTAAAATTAAACTTTTCATAGAACTTAGTCATTTAGCAGGTAAAACATCAATCCAGGTAACAAATTATAATTTACTTATAAACCGAATCGCATACAACTCTCATGTCAAAAGATTTTTAAACAGGCTATTTTCTCTTATTTTCATAATAAGCACCGTTTAAAAAACATTATATAAATTATTATGTTTTTTAAATAGAACCTTCATTAGCAGTATCTTCATCTACCTATGACCTTAAGCACCTATTAACATTTCGCGATATATTCTTTTGTTGTTCTCCTACCTTAAACGGCATGGATACATTTTTGGACAAATTAAATTTTCACAATCAACTTATTTTTTTCAGTCTGTACCGGCACATATTTCATTATTTCATTTTTTAAGGCCTGCAAAATTTTTGTCCGGGAAAAGTTTTTATTGACAACCAGACTGATCTCCCGTACCGGTTTAGGGACTTTAAACTGCCTGAGCCTGTTTTTCTGTTCTTTACTCAGTTTTAAAGTAGCCAGTAAGGGCACAATCGTAACCCCATTATTGGTATCCACCAGATTTATCAGTGTTTCGATACTTCCGGCTTCATATTGCAGGCGGTTTCCGGGAATTTCCTTTTTCTTCAACTCACAAAAATTCAATACCTGGCTTCTGAAACAATGTCCTTCTTCCAGCAGCCATAAATGACTGATGTCAATCTCGGAAGGCAGCAAATATTCCTTATTCGCTGTAGGCATGCTGGTAGAAGTATAGGCCAGAAAATCCTCATAAAACAAAGGATACTCCTCCAGTAAGAGCTCATTCAGTGGAGTAGCCAGCAAACCAATATCCACCTGGCTGGTTTTCAGGCTGTCTATGATAGAGCTGGTGTTCATCTCTTTCACAATCAGGTTCAATTGTGGGTAGGCTTCCATCAACGGCTGAATAAAAAGCGGTATAATATAGGGCGCCAGCGTTGGAATCACAGCCAGACGGACAACTCCTGATACTTCATCGGTAAGCTGGCTGGTAAATTCCTTTAAACGGTTAATTTCTCCCAGAATGCTTTTAGCCCGTTTAATTACTTCCTTTCCATCCGGGGTGGGCTCTATGGGTTGTTTGCTGCGGTCAAAAATTTTCACGCCCAGTTCATCCTCCAGTTTTTGAAGCATCATGCTTAAAGTAGGCTGGGTAACACAACATTTCTCGGCGGCCCGTACAAAATGCCTGCATTCATCTACGGCTACCATATATTCTAATTGCTGTATATTCATATAGATAATATCTATGCAAAGATAAAAAATATCAGTTTGATATATTAAATAAAATGTCAGACTTTTGAAAACAGGATGTAGATCAAATCATCATTACTGTACCTATTTGTGTATGAAACCCTTGTGGCTAATAAGTTAATATTTAACGGGAAAGGGCCTGCTTTTTGAGCAGGCTTTTTATTTTAGCTTTTCTCTATAGATAATACTATTGGAAAACAAGATTGGATTGTCTAACTTACATTGCTTCATGCGGCACCAGAATTATTTCGTAAAAAAATCCAATAATTCTTTCCGGTACCTAACCAAAATCCACAAACTATTGTTAATAAAGTAACGTTAGCTTACAAACCGCTTATACCTATGCTTGGCTATAGATTTTCAAAATTCGATCCTTCTGAGGAAGGAAAAACCTCTTTCGATAACCTGCTGAAACTATTTATGCAATTAATGGTGGTCACTTCCGGCGATGTGAGTGAAACCCTGCAATGGATGAATCAGCTGGATAAACAGTATGGCCTGACCAGCAATGAGTATGGGATGGGTGATTTTATTCAGGAACTGAAAGACAAAGGGTATATTACAGAGGAAACGCCTGGCGGCAAAATCTCCATTACGGCAAAAAGCGAACAGTCTATCCGTAAAAGCGCCTTAGAAGAAATATTTGGTAAGCTCAAAAAATCAAACCAGGGAAATCACCATACCCCTTTTTCCGGCATTGGCGACGAACTGAGCACTGATAAACGTAACTTCCAGTTCGGCGATACCCTTGAGCAAATTTCCATGACTGAATCTATCCGCAATGCCCAGATCAACCATGGCATTAATGACTTCATGCTGATGGAAGACGACCTGGAAATAATGGAGCGGGAGTACAAATCGCAGACTTCTACCGTGCTGATGATCGATATTTCGCACTCCATGATTTTGTATGGGGAAGACCGGATTACGCCTGCCAAAAAAGTTGCCATGGCGCTTGCCGAACTGATCACTACTAAATATCCGAAAGATACCCTGGATATTATTGTTTTCGGAAATGATGCCTGGCGTGTACAGATTAAAGATCTGCCTTACCTGGAAGTAGGTCCGTATCATACCAACACAGTAGCCGGACTGGAACTGGCCATGGATATTTTGCGCAGGCAGAAAACCAAGAATAAGCAGATTTTTATGATCACTGACGGAAAACCTACTTGTTTGAAAGAAGGAATCCGGTACTATAAAAACAGCTTTGGCCTGGACAAAAAAATTCTGAATCGTACACTGAATCTGGCTGCCCAGTGCCGCCGCATCAAAATTCCGATCACCACCTTTATGATTGCCTCTGACCCCTATTTGCAGCAATTTGTGCGGGAATTTACGGAGGTCAATCAAGGCAGAGCTTATTATAGCAGTCTTAAAGGCTTAGGTAATTACATTTTCGAAGACTATCAGCGAAACAGAAGGAAGAATGTATAAAGAAATACAATCTTCCTATCCTCTATTGTTGGTATTGCTTGGTGAGCTTATTATAGCTTGTTGATAAGTTAACGTTAAGCTTCATTACTAAATAAAACAATGTAAATAACACAGTCCCTTTAAGTAAGCATTACATTCATAAACAGAACATACTAGTTCTATCCATACGTAAGTCCAAACCAATCTATGAAATATAAAGAAATTTCTGCCAAACAACTCCTTCAAATCAAAACATTGGGTGAATTGAAAGCAACCGGCTATCAGCCCCGATCTATCAAACAAGAACTGAGAGACAACCTAATTGAGAAACTTAAAAATAAAGAAGAAGTATTTCCAGGCATCTGGGGATATGAGGAAACCGTAATACCTGATGTAGAACGGGCTTTGCTTTCGATGCACCATATTAACCTGCTCGGTTTACGTGGGCAAGCAAAAACCCGGATTGCCCGCATGATGGTAAACCTGCTGGATGAATATATTCCGGTCGTAAAAGGCTCCGAACTAAACGACGATCCGTTACAGCCGCTTTCCAGATATGCTGTAGATCTGATTGATGAACATGGCGACCATACGCCCATTTCCTGGATGCACCGCTCTGATCGATATACTGAGAAACTGGCTACCCCGGATGTATCTGTAGCGGATTTGATTGGCGATGCAGATCCTATTAAAGCGGCAACCTTAAAATTGCCTTATTCTGATGAACGGGTGATCCACTTTGGACTGATTCCGCGTTCACACAGAGGTATTTTTGTAATTAATGAATTACCAGATTTACAGGCCCGTATCCAGGTTTCTCTGTTTAATATTTTGCAGGAAGGCGATATTCAGATCCGTGGTTTCAAAATCAGGTTGCCCCTGGACATACAATTTGTGTTCACAGCTAACCCGGAAGATTATACCAACCGGGGCAGTATTGTAACGCCGCTCAAAGACCGGATAGATAGCCAGATTGTAACCCACTACCCCAAAAGCATTGAAATAGGCAAGAAAATCACCAGACAGGAAGCCATTGTAAAAGATGAGCAGGCAAAGAAAATCCAGATTAATGAACTGATTTCTGATTTGATTGAGCAGATTGCCATAGAAGCCCGCAAAAGCGAATATGTAGATGCCAAAAGTGGAGTTTCGGCCCGTTTGACCATTTCTGCCTATGAAAACCTGATGAGTTCCGCCGAACGCCGTACCTTAATTAACGGAGAAAATACGACTTACATCCGGGTGGGTGATCTTTGGGGAGTGATTCCTGCTATTACTGGTAAAGTGGAACTGGTATATGAAGGTGAGCAGGAAGGCCCGGTAATTGTTGCCCAGAATTTACTGGGGAAAGCCATCCGTACCCAATTCCTGCAATATTTTCCTGATCCGGAAAAGCTGAAAAAACAGCAAAAAACAAAAGGCGAAAATCCTTACCGCAAAATTACCGACTGGTTTGGCGAAGGGCATACTATAGATTTGCTCAATGACCTTTCCAATAAAGATTACAAAGCCGCTTTAAATGGGGTAAAAGGCCTGAGAGAACTTATCGACCAGTACCACAGCAAACAGGATGAAGCCACTAAATTTTTCATGATGGAATTTGCCCTGCACGGCTTAGCTGAATATTCCATGCTCAGCAAAAATCAGCTTACAGCCGGCCTGCAATTCAAAGATCTGCTGAGCAGCATGTTCTCCGGCCCGGGTTCTTTTGGAGATGATGACGATGAAGATTCAGGGGATAGCAAAAATAACCGCTACCGCAGATAATGGTAAAAAACAGCGATGAGCTTATATTCATCGCTGTTTTTTAATAATACTTATTTACCAGCCGGTAATAATCTACCATGGCTTTTCGGAAATTTTCCCGGTCTGTTTCCGTCTGAAATAAATTTAACAGTTTCCCTGTGCTATCCTGCAGTTGTAAAGTATGTTTGGCGAGTATGCTCTCATACAGCTGGGTAGCAAACCGGAAGTGATTTTCTTTACTGCCAAATGCAAATACATAGGTACCTTTTGCATCAGGCTTTGCTTTTTCTTGCCAGAATACCTCTATTTGAGAAGCAGTATCGAGATAAGCATTGGGCTCGATAATTACGTATGCCTCATCATAACGCCAGTTGTTAACCAAAGCTACATTGATTACAGGCACTGTAGCAGATTTATTTCTTTTGCCGAATCTGAATATTTCCAGCTTAGTGTTTTGCTGGTCTTCGCGGTCATAATAGATCTGGCGTACATTTTTAAAATAAAGCCTGGAGTCGGCCGTCGTAGTAAATGTGACGTTGTTTGTATCAATTTTTTTTTCGCTCTTTACAGAACAACTAACAAGCATAACAGCAACTATGAATATTAAGATGCGTTTCATACTTTTGGTAACAAACTTTAAGTCACATTGTTCTCTAACCAACTAACACAACACACATGAAAAAAGGATTTCTTTTCACAATAGGCGCTTTCATACTGTTAATATCTTTTTCAGGCTGCGGATATAATGGTATGGTAAGCCGCGAGGAAAATGTTTCCGGTAAATGGGCGCAAGTGCAAAATGCCTACCAACGCCGGGCAGACCTGATTCCTAATCTGGTGAATACAGTGAAAGGAGCAGCCAACTTTGAACGGGAAACCCTGACAGAAGTAATAAATGCCCGTGCAAAAGCTACTTCTATCAACATCAACAGTGCAGATAGCCTGACTCCCGAACGGATTCAACAGTTTCAGCAGGCACAGGATGCCCTGAGTTCTTCTTTATCGAGGTTGCTCGTAACAGTAGAACGTTATCCGGATTTGAAATCTAATCAGAACTTTCTTGAATTACAGGCACAGCTCGAAGGTACAGAGAACCGGATTTCTGTAGAACGGAAAAACTTCAATGATGCGGTTCAGGAATATAATACGCATATCCGGAGTTTCCCGAATAATCTGACAGCCGGGATGTTTGGGTTCGAACGAAAAGGATTTTTCGAAGCGCAGGCCGGAGCCGATAAAGCGCCAACAGTTGAGTTTTAAATATTTGTTCGTTGTTGGTTATTGGTTGTAAATAAATTGATAAACCAGTTTTTTATTCAATCTTACTGATAACGAACAACCAATAACTATCAACGAACGACGAACTGTATGGCTATCAACTTTTTTAGTACTGCCCAGAAAGAACAAATTGTGCAGGCAATCCGGGAAGCGGAAACCAATACCTCAGGTGAAATAAAAGTGCATGTAGAAACCCGGTGTCCAGGCGAGGTAATGGACCATGCCAAAGAAATATTTCTGTCCCTGAAACTAAACCAGACTAAATTGAGGAATGGTGTATTGTTCTACCTGGCTGTAGACGATCATAAATTTGCTATTCTGGGAGATTCCGGCATAGATACGGTGGTTCCGGCTAACTTCTGGCAAGAAATCAAAGACCGCATGCGGGCACAATTTAAAACCGGAGCTGTTACCCAGGGTTTGTGTGAAGGTATACTGCTGGCTGGACAACAGCTGAAAGCACATTTCCCTTATCAGTCAGATGATACGAATGAACTATCAGATGATATTTCTTTCGGAAAAAGCAGTTAGTTCTTATACATACTATTCCATACTGAATTAAAGTACTTGATTTAACATGAGATTACGCCTGCCAAGTATAAGCCAAATATCATTTTAATGAAACAAACCATCTGCCTGCTGTTTATCCTGATGTACCAACTTGCCTGGGGGCAGAACCAATCACCATTTCCTGCAAAGCCCAATCCACCCCGGCTGGTAAATGATTTTGTAGGGGTGATGAACAGCAGCGAAATTGAGGCGCTGGAACAGAAGCTCAGGCGGCTCAACGATACAACTTCAACTCAGATTGCCATTGCCATTATTCCTACCTACGGCGATTATGACAGAGGCCAGTATACTTTCGAACTGGCGAATCAATGGGGAGTAGGTCAGGCCAATCAGAATAATGGGGTTTTAATTACAGTTGCCATTAACGACCGGAAATATTTTACAGCTACCGGTTATGGTGCTGAAGGTGTTTTGCCGGATGCACTTATTAAAAGAATAGAAACAGAAGCTTTTCCAGAAAATTTCAGGCAAGGTAACTATTACGAAGGCCTCGACCAGGCTACCACACTTATGGCAAGGGCCATCGCCGGTGAATATACAGCAGAAGATACCGGTGAAGAAGGCGGCGGAGGCGGTTCCTGGATGTTCATTATTCTTATCATTTTTATAATTATTATCCTATCCAGAATCTTCCGCAGAAGAGGTGGTGGCGGAGGTGGCGGATTTTTTGGTGGTGGCATGATTCCTCCTTTTATAACCTTTGGCCGGGGAGGCAGCTATGGCGGCGGAGGCGGTTTTGGAGGCTTTGGTGGAGGCGGCAGCGACTTTGGTGGGTTTGGTGGGGGCAGCTTTGGCGGAGGTGGTGCAGGCGGCGACTGGTAGCGTATTGAATAATAAAACATATACCTGTATATAGTACCTCTTTTATAACATGCAAAAGGCCCCGGGATATTTGGCTATTCCCGGATAAATCTATTACTTCACACCTGGTTTAATTTGCCTTATAATGGATGTAACTCAAGTAGCCAGTGTGCTCAATCAGGAAATCGCTTCTTTACAATACGGACAGCATCCGCCTGAACTATATGAGCCCATCCGATACATGATGTCACTGGGAGGCAAACGCCTGCGTCCGGTACTCACCTTACTGGCGAGTTACCTGTATACCGACAACTGGCAGAAATATACAAAACCAGCCATTGCTGTAGAAGTATTCCATAATTTCACGCTGATGCACGACGATATTATGGATGCGGCACCACTCCGCCGGGGAAATCCTACAGTACACACCAAGTGGAATAACAATGTAGCCATTCTTTCAGGTGATGTGATGCTAGTAAGTGCCTATGAGCTATTTCTGGAATTAAAGCCGGAACAAATGCCAACGGTTATCCGCCGGTTTAACCGGTGTGCCTCCGAAGTTTGCGAAGGGCAACAGCTCGATATGAATTTTGAGAAAATAGCCACGGTAAGTGAAGAAGATTACCTGCAAATGATCGGCCTTAAGACCGCTGCTCTGCTTGGTTTTAGTCTTGAACTCGGTGGTCTGGTATCAGAAGCGCCGGAGAGAGATACTATTTTACTGCGGGAACTAGGCGAAAGCATTGGCATTGGTTTTCAGTTGAAAGACGATCTGCTTGATGTATTTGGGGAACAAGCCAAATTTGGCAAACAGGTGGGGGGTGATATCATTGCCAATAAAAAAACTTTTCTGCTGATAAAAGCCCTGCAATCAGCCACCGGCGAAGACCAGGCACAGTTGCAGCACTGGCTGGCTAAAAAAGAGTTTGTGGCGGAAGAAAAAGTAAAAGCAGTTACTAACATTTATAACCGGCTCAATATCCGCCAGCTCTGCGAAGCCAAAATGAACGAGTATTTTGCCTTAGGGTTATTCTGTCTTGAAAAGCTGGATGCGCCGGAAGCCCGAAAACAAGTCCTAAGAGAGTTTGTAGAACAGATTATTCACCGGGAGAACTAGACCTGGTTGAGTCATATCATGCTACTTCTATTGATAAGAATTACCAGAACCAGCACTTTTCTGGCATCAGCGTTAGAGAATTCTTTATGTTTCCAATACTAGTCTGGTGTTTTCTACATCAGAAAGGCTATTTTTGCAGCCAACCAGATATATTTATCCTTAACTCATACATTGCATGGATTTAAGTATCACCCTCATTATAATCATTATCACGGTAGCTGCCAGCTTTTATGCCTGGAACAACCAGACTATTTTTCAGAAGTGGATTCTCAATCCCTATACTGTTCACCGGCGCAAAGAGTATCACCGGCTGATCACTTCCGGATTTATTCACAATGATTACATGCACTTGTTATTCAACATGCTTGCCTTGTATTTCTTTGGTGAACTGGTTGAAAAAACCTATATATATACTTTCGGAAATTTAGGTATCGTACTATATATCGCCCTCTATATTGTTGGGATCATTGCTTCTGACCTGCCAACCTATCTGAAGCATAAGAACCATGCCTATTACAATTCTCTGGGTGCTTCCGGCGGTGTTTCTGCAGTTGTATTTTCTTCCATTTTATTCTATCCCACAGAGAAGATTTGTGTGTATTTCGTTTTCTGCCTGTCCAGCTTTATTTTTGGCGGCCTCTACATTTTATATTCTTATATACAGGCCAAAAAAGGGGGTGATTATATTAACCACGATGCTCACTTGTATGGAGCTGTATTTGGCATTGTATTCAGCATTCTGATCATGCCTTCGGTGATTGTGAGTTTCTTCGAGCAGGTTTCCAACTGGCGCATAACAGACCTGTTCTGACAGGCAGCTATTCGTATACATATGAAATACCTTTATTTACTTTTTTTCATACTGGTAATTACGCTGCCTGTTATTCCGCTCTTTGCCCAGACAAATGAATCAGACGAGGCAAGCCTGATTGTACATGAAACGGATGGGATTGGCATTGCAAGTACCGATAGTACGTATAAAATTAACTTCCGGTTCCGGATGCAGAACCGTTTCGAAATGTCTTCAGATGCAGATGATCCTTTTGAGCCTACCCGAAAAACATTTTTAGTACGCCGCATGCGGCTGCGTTCGTTTGGCTATCTGGGCAGAAAAAACCTGACCTATCAGTTTCAGCTGGGTTTTGCCAGGGGCGATGCCGATATAGAAAATTCAGGCTTTTACAATGTATTACGTGATGCCGTGGTTTTTTACAAACCTACTAAAAACCTGGAACTGGGGCTTGGCTTAACAAAGCTTCCCGGAAACCGCCAGCGGGTGATTTCATCAGGTGAACAGCAGTTCACCGATCGTTCGCTTTCTAATGCTACGTTTAATATAGACCGGGATGCCGGGGCTTTTATTTATTACCGGAATAAATTTGGCAAAAACTACCGGTACAATCTGATGGGCGCCATTTCGAGTGGCAAAGGCCGGAATTACAATGTAACTAACAACGGACTGGCGTATACAGGCAAAGTAGAATTTCTTCCTTTTGGCGATTTTACCAACCGGGGCGATTATTTTGAAGGAGACTGGGTGCGAGAAAAAACACCTAAACTTTCGATGGCAGCCGCTTACTCGTTTAATGATGATGCCGTACGGACAGGAGGGCAGATCGGAGACAGGCTTTATGCTATTTCAGATATACACACACTACTTACTGATATACTTTTAAAATACAGAGGAATTGCTCTATATGCTGAATTTATCAGGCGTACCGCCAGCAATCCGCTTACCTATAATGGTACCGATGACCTGAAATTTGTATACGAAGGTACAGGGCTCAATCTGCAAGCCAGCTATATGTTTGCCAACCACCTGGAACTGGCCGGCAGATACACAGCTATTACTCCCGATAAGGAAATTGAAGTAGCTACTACAGGAATCAGGCAGTATACCTTCTGTGTAAATAAATATATCCGCTGGCACCGCATTAAAGCCCAGGCCGACCTTACCTACCAGGATGCAGTATTAGACAGTAATACTTTCGGATTAAATGACGGCTGGACACTGCGCTTCCAGGTGGAAGTGGGCATATAAAAATCTACTTTAATATTTAGGAATATCCGGATCAATCCGGTCGGAGTAAGCCAGAATGCCGCCTTTGAGGTTATACAAGTTCGTAAAGCCGAATTTTTGCTCCAGTTGATTAATAGCCGTTCCGCTGCGGGCACCGCTTCTGCAATGCACCACTACTTTTTTATCTCTGGAAATCTTGTCGGCATTGTTCAATATAGTTCCAAGGGGGATAAGTTCTCCGCCCAGGTTGGCGAAATCATATTCGTGAGATTCCCGGACATCGATCAGTTGAAAGTCCTCTCCACTATCCTGCATCTCCTTTAATTCCTCTACTGTAATTTCCTTCATAATTGAATTATTTTGTAGGTTTTAGCGTCATAACAAAAGTAAATAATTATTTTTAAAACGCATGAACAATAGGATTTTTCGGTCATGAAAATAGAAATACAGCGTACGGATGGCTTATATCACATGAAAGCCAGAAATGAAACAGGCAATACAGTTGAAATGGATGGCGCACCGGCTATCGGAGGCACCAATCAGGGTTTCCGGCCTATGCAGATGTTGCTTGCTGCTTTAGGCGGATGCAGCACCATTGATATTATCAATATTCTCAATAAGCAAAAACAGAATGTAGAAGACATCCGCATTACGATAGATGGCGAACGTGAACCCAATGTAGAACCCTCTTTATTCCAGGATATTCATGTACATTTTGCCCTGAAAGGAGATCTTTCCGAAGAAAAAGTAAAACGGGCCGTTGACCTGTCGATGGGAAAATATTGTTCGGTGGCCAAAACGCTTGAAAAATCCGCAAAGATCACCTACGACTTCAGCATAGAAAAATAGTATTTGTTAGCTTTGCTTATGCCCACAGGTTTGCAAAAAGCCTGTGGGTTTATCATAAATATTAGAATAATCCTACAGAATTACCGGAAGGTTTTGCAAATTTGCAGGCCAATCACCTTTTATCCAAACCATTGCTGATGACAGAACCTACGCCAGAACATTTTGAAACACAGGCTATACGAACCAGGGCAGAAAAAACGGCCTACCGGGAACATACAGTGCCGATCTATTTTACTTCCAGTTTTACTTTTGAAGATGCCGAACAAGCCAGGGCTTTATTCGCCGATGAAATTCCGGGCAATATTTATACACGTTTTTCTAATCCGAATAATGACGAATTTATAGAGAAACTTTGCCAGCTGGAAGGAACGGAAGATGGCATTGCTACTGCTTCCGGAATGGCGGCTATGTTTACCAGTATGGCGGCGTTATTGAAGTCTGGCGATCATATATTGGCTTCCCGTTCTTTATTCGGTTCTACGCATCAGATTCTCACCATGATTTTCCCAAAATGGGGCATAACCCATACCTATGCCGATATTGAAAAGCCGGAAACCTGGGAAAGCCTGATTCAGCCGAACACCAAAATGATCTTTGTAGAAACGCCTTCGAATCCTGCCCTCGACCTGATCGATCTGGAGTGGCTGGGTAAGCTGGCTTCAACACACAACCTGATTCTGAATGTAGATAATTGTTTTGCTACCCCTTATTTACAACAGCCTGCTAAATATGGTGCTCACTTAGTTACGCATTCGGCAACCAAGTTTATAGATGGACAAGGCAGGGCTATTGGCGGAGCGATTGTAGGAAAAAAGGAACTGATCAAAGATATCCGTTTTTTTGCCCGGCATACCGGACCTTCTCTTTCTCCATTTAATGCCTGGATTTTATCCAAAAGCCTCGAAACGCTTGCTGTCCGCATGGACAGGCATTGCGCCAATGCACATCAGTTAGCGCAGTTTCTGGAAAACCATCCGCAGGTTGAAAAAGTGATCTACCCTTTCCTGCCATCGCACCCACAGTATGAATTAGCCAAAAAGCAAATGCGCCACGGCGGAGCAATGGTAACCTTTATTGTAAAAGGAGGCATAGAAAAAGGCAGGCAATTCTTGAATGCCCTGCAAATGATTTCGCTTACAGCCAATCTGGGCGATACCAGAAGCATTGCGACCCATCCGGCTTCTACCACGCATTCCAAACTCTCCGACACAGACCGTCAGGCGGTGGGTATCTTGCCTGGATTGATCCGTATTTCAGCCGGTTTAGAGCATGTAGATGATATTATTGCGGACGTAAAACAGGCTTTGGAGAGTTGATAGGTTGTAATTTTCAACTTACGAAGGCGATGTCTATGTTAGCTCAATTAATCTTTGATTATTTTATTCCATCAATAGTTTTCAACTAAACCACAATGCCCATTTGTCTCATAAGAGCAGTAGCATTAGCCGTATGGCAAGGTCCGTGGGTTAGCTTATAGTCAAATATAATCTCATTATTTACCAACTGACTATTAAAACTATAGTTAACCAGATTCAGTTTTCCTGCTAAAGAAATAAGGTTTAAATCATGCGTAGAAACAATTCCAAAAGCGGTTGATCTGCTTAGCTGTCTAATAAGAGCCTGCGATCCTGCATGCCGATCACCAGAGTTGGTTCCTTTCAGTACTTCATCCAATAAAAATAATATAGGGTTGTTCCTGGATTTAATCAGATCCATTAATTGCTTCAGCCGCTTGATTTCTGCTAAAAATGAGGAAGTGCTTTTGGAAAGATTATCCTCTGTACGCATACTCGTAAACACTAGCAACGAAGATATATTCAGGCTACTTGCACAAACCGGGGCACCTGCCAGTGCTAATATAGAATTTACGCCCACTGTACGTAAAAAAGTACTTTTGCCGGCCATATTAGAACCTGTTATTAAACCAACACTGCCCTCCCCGCTTAGGGAAAAGTCATTAGTTACTCTCTTGTCAGGATGTATCAAGGGGTGGCCTAAATTTTTGGCTTGAAAGACAAAAGGCTCTTCACATAGGCAGGGATAAGGATAAGATGGATTACTATAAGCATAACCAGCTAAGCTGCTTAATGCCTCCAGTTCTCCTACCGCTTCTGTCCAAGCAGTAATTTTTGAAGGCAACATCTTTTTCTTGAGTATTTCTGCCTTCAAAAGCCAAAATAAGTCTGATAGAAAAATAATATCTTTTGGAGTCGAGTTCCTGGTAAAATGATTTAAAATAACCAATAGCTTTGTTAGTTCTTCTTTTGCTTCCTTTTGTAAGGACTGAGATAGTGCCTGCAATAGTTCACTTTTAAAAGGCTGTTTATTCACTACATTCATTAAGGCCCGTACAGGCACTAAAGCAGTAAACGCTGAAGAACTAAATTGCCTCAATTGGGTTCTGTTTTTACGAAGACTTCGCAATACCATAGCATTTAACAGATAAACCAGGTTCATTAATATCAGCCATTTGCGGATTTGAATAATATTAATCGGATCAGCCGTGATAGAGACAATAAACAGGTAAGTAAAGGTGCAAAAGGATAGGGGTAATACAATTAAGGAGATTATGTATAGTATTTTGTATTGTTTGAGCCTTCTATTCTCTTGGCTCAGCCATTCCATTAAATCTTTTAAAGACTTACTTGCATCAAGAGAGGATTGCTCCCTGTTTGTTTTGGAATTAAAGTAATGTGCCTGTAGTTTAGCAAAAATTGATAAGCTTTTCCTTGCTGCCTGTAGCTTATAATAAAGTCCCTCTACCTCAAAAGTTTGTCGCCAAACCACCTTTCCGGCAAGTTCCTTTATAGCTTGCTGGCGTTGTTTTATATTAGAGATATTGGCCTGTTGCAATAGAAATTGCGCAAGTTTACTTTTACCAAAGGTGGTAGTAGTACGGTTAACTAAAGCAAACAAGGAATGTTTTCCAAAAATATCTAAATCCTCCGCATAAAAATGGCCTGGGTTTGCATATGCCCGGCCATCATCAAGTCCATCTAAATTTAAAGCTAGCCGAGCCCGTTCAGCTTGATTAACTTCAATATTGAGAGTAGCAATAGACTGACGATACGCCAGATGATTGAGCTTTTTTTGCAGCAGTACCAAAATAAGTACAAAAAAGCTTCCAGCCCACAGGGTAAATGCAAGTAATTTCTGGTTGGCAAAGAAAAGGGTGGTAGCTATGCCAGAAATGAATAGAAGCAGTCTTAAACCGGCAAAAACCCGGTACTGCTTGGCACTTTGTTGGTATTGCTTTGAGAATTTAGCAATATTATCTACAAAAAAGCGCTCCTGTGCATGTATCATATTTTGGTTGAAAGCTGGCTTATATACTATTATGTTTTTTTTGATTGCAAGACAACAACAAAAGCAATATAACACATAAGCCCGGCTATAGATTAACCGGGCTTATGTGTTATAAAAATAAATGATGTTTCTATTTGTTGGGCTGTGGCGTCATTCTCAGGTAAGGCTTTACTTTGGTATATCCTTTCGGGAATTTTGCCGGAATATCCTCCTCTTTTACAGCAGGTACAATTACACAATCGTCGCCATCCTGCCAGTTGGCTGGCGTAGCTACACTGTGATAGGCTGTTAATTGCAGAGAGTCGATTACTCGCAATATTTCATTGAAGTTTCTGCCGGTAGATGCCGGATAGGTAAGGGTAAGTTTTACTTTCTTATCAGGTCCAATGATAAATACAGAACGCACAGTCGCTTTTTCAGAAGCATTGGGGTGGATCATGTCGTACAATAAGGCCACTTTACGCTCTTCGTCGGCAATGAGCGGGAAATTTACCTGGGTACGCTGGGTTTCATTGATATCTTTTACCCATTCGTTGTGTGAATTCAGGTCATCTACACTTACTGCTATCACTTTTACATTGCGCTTGTCAAACTCATCCTTAAGCTTGGCGGTCATGCCTAGTTCAGTAGTACAAACTGGTGTAAAATCGGCAGGATGTGAATATAAAACCCCCATTTGTCTCCTAACCATTCGTGGAATCTGATTTCACCTTCTGTGGTTTTTGCTGTAAAGTCCGGAGCAATATCTCCTAATCTTAAAGACATAGTAGTGTTGATTTTAGGTAGAACAATTTGAAATTTATTACTAAGATAGTAGTAGAAAAACAACAATAGTTGTTTTTCTGTCTGAAAATTTAGTTAAAGACCAGCCATAATGTACGTATACTCAGTACAATGATAAGTATACCTACCATGATCATTAATGTCTGGGCTTTAAACTTCCGGCATAAATAGGCGGCAAAGGGAGCTGCAAAGGTACCACCGATCACCAGGCCGGCAATAATCTGCCAGTTACCTAATCCGATCAGGGCTACAAAAGTACCGGCACCGGCAAGTGCAATGAAAAATTCAGCGAGATTTACTGAACCAATGGTATACCGCGGACTATGCCCTTTGCTAATGAGGGTAGAAGCTACGATAGGCCCCATCCGCCTCCGCCAACTGCGTCCATAAATCCACCGAAAACTGCCAGTAAGGCCACTTTTTTGGGTTCTTTTACTTCTTCTTTTACTTTTTTAAATGCTTTTCTGATAATTACAATGCCCATAACCATTAGATAGGCAGCAACAAATGGCTTGATCAGCTTTTCATCTAAAGTAGTAAGTACATAGGCGCCGGTAATTACACCAAACACCCCGGGCAATACCAAGCTTTGAAATAATTTTTTATTAACGTTGCCAAACTTTAAGTGAGAAAGGCCGGAAACACCAGACGTGAATACTTCTGCTACATGTACACTGGAACTGGCAAATGCAGGTGGTACACCCATGCCAAGCAGAAAAGTAGTTGAGCTCACGCCATAGGCCATTCCTAACGCTCCATCTATGATCTGGGCTATAAAGCCAACCAGCATGAAAAACAATACTTTTTCGGTGAGCAGAGCTGAAAATAAAGAAGGCGCTTCTCTTACTACCATTCCTAAATGAGCCGGAGCAATAAGAGCATAAATTACTAACCCAACCAGCACAGCTACAGGAACTACTGCCCACCATTTAAGACGGGTAAATTCGAACGATTTAGCAGGTTTCTCGTCGGCCGTATCGTTGACCTTGATGGTTTCAATATTATTTTCCAATATCATTAGGTTTGGTAGTAATTGGGGTTCTAATTTATAAAAATAGGAGCAAAGTCAAATCTGTTTATCGATATTTTAACCAGCCAAAAGACAAAGATATAAAACTATATCAAATTAGTAGGAATAATAGATATATTTTTAATAAATTGAATGTTTCCGGGGACCAGGAAAACCAATTCCTGTAATTTGTTTGTTACGCACACTAAACCCCTATCCATCTATGAAAAAGAACAGGCCAATATATTATCTTTTCATAATCCTGTTACTTACGGCAATGGCTTGCCAACCATCTGGAAAGAAACAAGAACAGATTACTCTCAAACCTGGTATATGGCGGGCTGTGCTACAATCACCTGGAGGCGAACTGCCATTCGGTTTAGACATTACCAGAAAAACAGATAGTACGTTTAGTGTATTTGCCCTCAATGGAGAAGAACGCCTGCCATTAGATGATGCTATTATTCAAGGGGATTCCTTACGGATTCCTATCGGATTATTTGAATCAGAGATCGTGGCAAAAGTAGCTGATAGTACCCTAACCGGACGGTTTACTAAGTATATTCTTGAGCGTACTACACATATGCCGTTTAGCTCTCAATATGGGCATATAAATCGTTTTACTTCTACAAATCAAACTCCGAAAACTAATCTTAGTGGGAAATGGTCTGTCATGTTTCGCTCTGAAGGGGATTCTACCCAATCTGTAGGTATATTTGAACAACAGGGCTCCGATGTGAAAGGCACTTTTTTAACACCTACTGGTGATTACCGGTACTTGAGTGGCAATATGGAAGGTTCCACTTTACAACTATCCACTTTTGATGGCAACCATGTGTATTTATTCAAAGCCAAAGTAGATGAAAGCGGCCAGCGCTTAACCGGTGAATTCTGGTCTGGGGTAAAAGGATACGAGACATGGACAGCTGTAAAAAATGAACAGGCTGCTTTGCCAGATGCCAATTCCCTCACTTTCCTCAAAAAAGGCTACGAAGAATTAGCTTTTACGTTTCCTGATGTAGAAACCGGAAAACCTGTTTCCCTGAATGAGGAGTGGTACAAAAACAAAGTAGTAATTGTACAACTCATGGGTTCGTGGTGCCCCAATTGTATGGACGAAACCAAGTTTTTAGCTCCCTGGTATCAGAAAAACAAGGAACGGGGCATAGAAATCATTGGACTAGGGTATGAAAGAAGCCCGGACTTTGCAGTTTCGGCACCTAAACTCCAGAAAATGAAACAACGTTTTGGTGTGGAGTATACTGTTTTACTGGCCGGCGTGAACGACAAAGCTGCCGCCACCCAGACATTACCCATGATTGAGAAAGTAATGGCTTTCCCCAGTACTATTTTTATTGATAAAACCGGTAAGGTCCGCCGCATTCATACTGGTTTCAGCGGACCTGGTACCGGTAAATATTATGATGAGTTTGTGGAAGAATTCAACTTGTTTGTAGACAAACTCCTCGCCGAGGAAGCTGCCGCTGCCAGCAGTGATTAGCCAGCATCGCCATTACATCCATATAACAAAAGCTTCGCGTACGGGAAGCTTTTGTTATATGGATGTAACCTTTACAAAGTATCACTTGAACTTTTATAAATTCATGCCGCCAGAAGCCTCAATACGTTGACCAGTGATCCATCGGGCTTCTTCACTACACAGAAACGCCACTACTCCTCCAATGTCATCTGGTAATCCGGGTCTTCCAAGTGTAGTAAGGTCTGCAACGAATTTATTCATCTGTGGATTATCCCTAACTATTCCTCCGCCAAAATCTGTTTCGATGGCACCTGGTGCCAGCACATTCACTGTAATTCCTCTGGAACCTAATTCTTTTGCCATATATCTGGTTAGGGTTTCCACCGCTCCTTTCATAGAAGCATAAGCTGAATTACCTGGAATTGTAAAGCGAGCCAAGCCGGATGAAAGGTTTATAATACGTCCTCCATCCTTGAGCAAAGGAAGCGCTTTCTGGGTGAGAAAATAAACGCCCTTAAAATGAATGTTCATCAGTTCATCAAACGATTCTTCGGTAGTTTCGGCAAAGGGTATATGCAGGCCAATACCGGCATTATTGATCAGGAAGTCAAAGGTAGACGTATTGAATACTTGTGGAAGCACACTGCGCAATTGAGAAAAAAATTGATCGAAGGTTTTTACATCGCCTGTATTGAGTGGCAAGGCGGCTGCTTTTTGGCCCAGCTGCTCAATTTCAGATACTACGGCAAGCGCTTCTTCTTTTTTAGAGTGATAGGTAATTACAACGTGAATTCCTTTTCTGGCTAAACTCAACGCCATATTTTTGCCTAGTCCTCGGCTACCTCCGGTAACTAAAGCAATTTTTTGATTTGCATTTTCCATCTTATTTGCTGTTAAATTTAATAGCACAAAATTGCGATGGAAATGAAAGAAAGTGTTTGCAAGCATCAATCTATTGTTTGCAAAATTCAAATCATAGCCTTATGAGCGGAAAGTAATAGGTGCAAGCGAAGTTTGTTTCCGGAAGAAATTGGAGAAATGGGCTACTTCTTCAAAACCCAGGCTATCGGCAATCTGCGATATATTCCAGTCGGTTTGTTTCAACAGGATTTTGGCTTCCTGAATAATGCGGCTGGCGATAATTTCAGTAGTAGTTTTGCCTGTATTTTCTTTTAATACCTTATTGAGATGATTTACATGCACAGCCAGGCGGTTGGCATAATCAGCTGCCGTGCGCAAACTAAGTTTTTGCTGCGGCGATTCGATGGGAAACTGCCTTTCGAGCAGTTCAATAAACAAAGAAGCAATACGGGCTGAAGCGGTATGCGTGGTATACAGCGCAGTAGCTGGTTGCAGCTTTTGCCCATAATGAATTAGCTCCAGTACATAATTGCGCAACAAATCATATTTATACACATAATCTGAAGAAATCTCTCTGTACATCTTCATAAAAATAGCTTGCATCTCTTTCCAATCTTCATCCCTGATTTGAAAAACGGGAAAATTGCCGGGTTTAAAGATGGGAAGTTCGTCTAATTTGATTCCACTTTTGGTTTTTGTTAAAAAATCTTCGGTAAAAATGCAGAAATAGCCAGACTGATTTTCCCCTTTCGGATTATAGTGATAGGGTATTTTGGGGGTGGCAAACAAAAGGGTCTGAGTTCCTATCTCCACTGCCTTATCCGCATATTCCAATGTGTACTCCCCACTGATCAAACTGATTTTATAATACGTCCGTCTATTGTATGGCATTACGGGTTTTACTTTTAACCGGGCTAATACATCTTCGTACTTAAACACATTAAAATGCCCGATCTCTTTGCTGATTTCATCCGGAATATGTGCAGCAATTTCCTTATAAAATTCATCTACAGAAGTGTTTTTCATAACAGTTTTCGTTTGCAAAATTCAAATGTACAAAGCTTTTCGCAAAGTAATAGCAGATAGGGTAGATAAGTGACCTTACAATGTCACCTTTGAGCTAACAACCATTTTACGAGGTCATTCGGCTCAGCGATACTCCAGGAATGAGGATTTCTTTTATTGCCTGGTTTTCTATACCCTTTATTTGTGGTACTAATTAACATGACTTTTTTGCTGCCCATTCTGTGTAAATCATTGGTCATGGCTGCACAATCAAACGCATTCATTCCTGAATAATCGACACCTGCCTTAAGCCACCATTGGACATCAGGTTCTGTATATAAGCGAATAGGTACATGAATCAGAGGTTGTAGCGTTTGATGTGTAGTATCGCTAAAAGAATAAGGCGAACCTTTATGGTAATATGGCAGGAAGTCTGAAGGAGGGCCACCAAATTCTTTTTCATAGCGCTTCAGCATATAGGTATTTTCAGCTAAAAGGTCTTTATCCATACCTGCAGACCTCATTTCCCTTACTGAAGTGTTATACATTCTCTCAAAATCGAGGGGTGCATCAATCGCAAAAACGGCAGAAGGTTTAATAGGATAATTATGGCTCAAAGCAAGCTGGGCATATTTAATTGCACAAGTGCCACCAATAGAAAATCCGCCCACATAAAATCGCTGATCAATCAGTTTATGCCTGCTTGTTACATGATTCAGCATTTCCCGGAAGGAGGCTTGTGTAGCTGTATCAATGCCTAAAGTAGAAATACCTGTACTGAAAACAGGAATAATCGTAAGAATACCTTGCCGGGCTGCAATTTTTGGCAATTCTGTTTGCTGTATAACTTCTTGTGGCTTCTGGAACATTCCTGGCATCAGAAACATAAAACCAGACCCTGGAAGCTTTGGTGGATAAACAATAATATAAAAGCTGGAAGTACTGTCTTTGGGATTTAAGTATACCGTTTCTATTTTCTGACTGTAACAGGAAGTACAGATAAAAACAGCCAGCAAGAGAAAGTAAAATTTATGCATATGGGTTGTTTTAGGGTTGCAGGTAACACCCAGTATATCAAGCGCACAAGCAGTCCAATTTAATAAATTATAAGCAAACATTGCCTGCGCAATTGATATACAATGTTGCGCTTCTGCCTAATTCACTCTCTTAAATCTGCCCTTATTTTCAAGTTCTTCAATTATTTTATTTATAGTTTTTATAGTTTTAGTGGTTCCATTTTTTTCTTTTGTCAGTTGGAACCCACTTAACCTAACATTGTCCTCAGAACCATTATAAATTACTGTCAAGTTATATTGGGTGAAATGAGGTGACCCTTGATTAAATTTAATTTCTGGGTCGATTTTGATATTATTAAATCTAATAGGCTTGATTTCAATAAGCTCAAAAAGTCCACAGTAGTCTAAGCGTAAACAGTTCCATTGATTATTTTTAGCCCAAAAGATATGGGCAACAGTCGCGCGCGCTCCACATTGCAATTCCTTTTGATCATATGGTATTTCAAAACGTCCTCCAAAAATTGAATACCTATGGACAATTATTGAATTAATTCCGTAGTTCTTGAGTGAATCTGTCATTCGGTGGAGTTTGTCATTTAAATCGTCCCCATATGAATTTGTCCAAAAGAATATTAATATGGCAATGAGTTTTCTCATTAGCATTATGTACAATATCTGTATAATCATATATATATAGTACTATTTATTTCCATATATACACATCTGTAAATTTTCTGGTAAACAATAGTTAGGTATCAAAAGATACACAGAATACAGACTTTTTACAATATCTGATAAAAACTGTGTGATTGAAATGCCAAATTGACTATTTTTAGTAAGATTTTAAGTTTAATTTGGACTTACGACCATAAACCACCTGTGATATGAGCTACAAACTTTGCCTGTTTTTTATATGTATGGCCACTTCTATAATGGCACAATCACCTACTCCTCAGTTTGAGGCGCAAGTCCTGGATGATAAAGTGCAGATCGGTTATGGCTTAGCCATTGGTGATGTAGATGGCGATAAAAACCCGGATATTCTGATGGCAGATAAAAAAGCTTTTGTCTGGTACCGCAATGGCGACTGGAAACGATTTGTGATGGTAGAAAACCTGACCGAACAAGATAATGTATGTATTGCGGCGCAGGATATAGATGGCGATGGAAAAGTGGAAGTGGCGGTAGGTGCCCAGTGGAATCCTGGAGAAACCAGTGATACAGCAAAATCTGGTTCTGTACACTACCTCATTCGTCCCAGCGACCCTACACAAACCTGGCAGCCGGTAAAACTCCACCACGAACCTACCATTCATCGGATGCGCTGGGTAAAAACCGGTAATAAGTCATTTTCACTGATTGTATTGCCCCTGCATGGCAAAGGCAACAAAGATGGCCAGGGAGAAGGCGTAAAAGTACTGGCTTTTGAGGTACCCAAGAATCCAAAAGGCCCCTGGAAATACCAGGTAATCGACCAGTCAATGCACATGACGCATAATTTACAGGTATGGGATGCCAACGGAAATACACCAGCACAACTCTTAATTGGTGGAAAAGAAGGCGTTAAAAGGCTAACATTCGACAAAGGAAAATGGATGGCAAATTCAGCTTCTCCCTGGGCAGTGCAACAGCAAAGTTTTGGCGAAGTCCGTACTGGTTCTTTCAAAGGTCAGAAAAAATTTATAGCCGGCATCGAACCTATGCATGGCAATATGGTTACGGTATACTCTTATGATGCGCCTGCAAACCGGCAAGTACTCAGCGAAACTATGAACCAGGGACATGCCCTGGGCTGTGCTGATTTTCTGGGCACAGGCTCCGACCAAATTGTAGCCGGCTGGCGTAATCCGGACAAGGAAAATAAAGTGGGTGTTAAACTCTATATTCCACAGGATAATGCAGGTGCCAGCTGGAAAGATGTATGGATTGATGACAATACCATGGCCTGCGAAGATTTGCAGATAGCTGACCTGAATAAAGACGGCAAACCAGACATTATTGCCGCAGGCCGTGCTTCCAATAATCTTAAAATCTACTGGAACCGGACAGGGACTGGCAAATAAATAATTTTTGCAGGTTAGTTGCCGGATGTTGAATTTCATAGTGATGTTCTGATTTTTTACTTCCATGATTCGCAAGGAATTTCCGGATTTACACTGGCTCAAAAAACAGATCGAGCAGCAGTTTGTTAGCAAGCAAGGCTGGCCGAATTGTATTATCAACGCCAGAGGGCAATCGAGTTACCGGCCCGATATTAAAGGGACGCTGTCGCTTTTTATGAATGTAAAAGGAGAAACCAGGTGTGGTGTAGATAATCAGAAGGTGCAGGTAGATACTTCTCATTTTTTCATTAGCAACCAGCATCAGCCGTATACGCTCGAAGTAGAAAATACCACCACCGAAACTTTTAATATTCATTTTAGCGAAAAGCTGCTTAGTGAAGTATATGCTGGTTTAATTACGCCTGCTGACATTCTGATTGATAACCATTCCCGCATAGAAGGGCAGTATCTTCATTTTTTCAACAGGTTATACCGCAAAGAAGAGGTATTTACAAAGCTTATCCAACGCTTATACCTGTACAGCCAGCAGGAATACCGGAATCCTATCTTGCTGGATGAATTATTAACAGACCTGCTGGTATATCTGATGCAGTTGCACAGAGATATAATCCGGGAGATGCACAGGATTTCTGCCCTTAAAAAATCGACACAGGTAGAAATATATAAAAGACTTTGTGAGTCGCTCAATTACCTGCATTCGTTTTATAATAAAGAAATTACCCTGGATGAACTGTCTGCTGTTGCCTGCCTGTCCAAATTCCATTATCTGCGCCTTTTCAAGTCTGTATTGCATTTGTCGCCACATCAGTATCTATTAAAACTACGACTTGATAAAGCAAAAGAACTTCTGCAATACACCCAGATTCCGGTAACAGATATAAGCATAACAGTTGGATTTGAGAATAATACTTCCTTCAGTCGCTTATTCCAGCAGCGGTTTGGCCAGTCTCCCTTAAATTACCGCCTGGCTTCTGGCAAAAAGAAATTAGCAATTTTGGTAAACTGATTTTTTCAAGTGCTCTATACCTTTGTAAAGTAATGCAGCTGCAATAATATACTGATTATCAATGGTTAATTTTCAGATTTTCTAATCTTCAAATTTGCTAATTTACTTCACATGGAAACACCCATATTTTTCACTGCCTCTGTGCTATTTATCCTGCTTACTTTTGGTCTTTTCGCACTCATTATCTCTGGTTTGCGCTCAGTATTAAAGCAAACCGCCTGGGAAACCATTCAGCAAAAGAAAATTTTATACCTGACTACCGCCGGTTTTGCTGGATGGATACTATTCACAGGAATACTGGCAAACAGTGGCTTCCTGGCAGTATTCAATACGTTACCTCCACGATTGCTGGTGATATTATTGCCGCCGCTTGTATTCATTGTCGCATTAACTTTTTCTTTGAAGTTCACACAACTATTACAACGTATTCCTCCGGGCTGGCTTATTGGCATTCAATCTTTCCGGGTTCTGATGGAAATTATTCTGTGGATGTGTTTTGCAGATAACATTATTCCGGTACAAATGACTTTTGAGGGAAGGAACTTTGATATACTGGTCGGACTATCGGCTCCCATTATAGCTTATTTCTGTTTTGTAAAAAAAGTATGGTCACCGAGGGTAGCTATTGCCTGGAATATTTGCGGCTTAATTATCCTGGCCAACATTGTGATTGTGGCCATCTTGTCGGCTCCTGTGCCTTTCCGGGTATTTATGAATGAACCGGCTAATACTTTTATCGCGCATCTGCCTTTTGTCTGGCTTCCGGCTTTTGTAGTACCAGTGGCTTACTGGATGCACATTCTTTCTTTGAAACAATTACTTTTTGCTTCCAAAACGCAAAACAGGCCGGTTTTATCCAACAAAATCATAGTGAATCAGATGAATTAATTATCAGGCGAATGAACGGAAGTAAAAGGATTTTATGAGAATGAGTCGCTTTTGATAGGCTTGCAGTATTCATAGCTAAAAATTCCTTTTTCATGAAAACACACGTATCATTGCTTACCCTTCTGATGATGATTGGCTCCTTTAGCCAGATTTTCGGACAAACCTTTGAAGTTCCAGCCAACTATGCATTCAAAACAAAAGCCGACTATGCCAAGTATGAACCTGAAGTAATTCAGGCTGTAAAATGGCTTGAAAACACACCCTTAAACCAGGAAGATGATAAAAGAAAACAGGTATATTTGTTTGTGTTCACTTACGTACAAGGCAGCCCTACGGTAAGCGTGGAGGTGCAAGGCTATGTAGCTGATTTTTCAAAAAAGAACCCAGAACTATTGATCGCTTTCCTGGGCGGCTGGACCAAATATAAGCTGGAAAATCCGACTGTAACTGATCCGCTCATACTTAATACGGAAGGAATAAAAACCATGCTAAAAATCTATAAGTTAGGGGGAGCTGCCAAGGATAAAAACCTGGAAAAATTAGCTAAACTCTCCTCTGACCAGGAACTACAAGACTGGGTGAAGAGCAAAATTAAAGTGTAAGCAATAATTTAGATTCATTTTTATAACAGGGCTGAGTTTAACTTAGCCCTGTTTGTTTTATATTGCCCCAATAATGCTATTTACTTTATAGCAAAGCATGTCATAAATCTAATTCACTTTTACATTTATCTAACACTTACCTATAGCTCCCTTTATTGAATTATGCTTCAGAAATATGATGAAAGAAATGCCCATATTCAGGTTTGGGTAAAAGACAGATTGTATCCCAGAAATGAGGCCAGAGTCTCGGTATTCGATAGTGCTGTGCAGGGCGGCGATGCCGTATGGGAAGGACTTCGCATATACAATGGGCAGGTTTTTATGATGGAACAACACATAGACCGCCTGCTTTCATCGGCTCATACCTTACTATTTGCCAATATTCCTACCAGGGAAGAAGTAAAAAACGCCATTTTCGCTACACTTCAGGCCAACCAGATGCGGGACCAATCCCATATCCGGCTTACCCTAACCAGAGGCGAAAAAATCACATCGGGTATGGACCCCAGGCTGAATCAATTTGGCTGTACCTTGATTGTACTGGCCGAATGGAAACCCCCTGTCTATGATAACCAGACTGGTGTAAGGCTAATCACCAGTTCCATCAGGCGCAATAATCCGCAGTTCCTGGATTCTAAAATCCATCATAATAACCTGCTCAACAATATACTAGCCAAGATCGAAGCCAATGTAGCTGGTGCCGACGATGCATTGATGCTGGATATAAATGGATTTGTCGCTGAAACCAATGCCACTAATCTGTTTATGGTGAAAAAAGGAAAACTCTATACCCCTTTTGCCGATGCTTGCCTTCCTGGTATCACCCGTGCACTCGTGCTGGAAATGGCAGAAGAATTGAAAATTCCATACACTGAAAGAAACTTATCCGTAGCAGAGTTTTTCAATGCCGATGAAGTATTTACCAGTGGCACGATGGGGGAACTTACACCTGTCAGGGAAATAGATGGAAGGCTCATTACCAATTCATCCAACTCAACTATTCTGGCCAGATTGCAGGAGTGCTTTGTTACCAAAATTTCGGTGTATAGCGTAAAACTGCCTTTTTGATATTGTGAGAACCGCTAAAGATTTGCACAAATAAGTCATGATAGGGTATTTGCTTTAGGAAGTAGAAAAATATAATTACCGACTAACTATTGGCATAAAAAATCAATAGTTAGTCGGTAATTATGCGTATTTTATTTTTTTATTATACGTCTAAAAGTCACTCCTTTAGAAGTTTGAATTTTCAACAAGTAAACCCCTGACTTCTCAGTTGATAAATCAAAGACTTCTTTATATTGATTAGAATTAGTTGTTAGATTCTTATTCATAACATTTCTGCCTAAAGCATCCCAGACTGAAATCTCTACTTCCTGCCCGAAATCAGCCGGAAGGATTATACTTATCTTACCAGTAGTTGGGTTAGGATAAACTTTTATCAAAGTTGATAAATAAGAATCAGTGGCAGTAAGAACATAAGTAAAAGGAGCTGATAAATCGGATAAGCAGTCTTGTTGATTCTTTACCCGCACTGTATACTTGCCTGGAATATCAGCTTTAATCTGTTGACTGTTTATAGCCATATTTACCCCCTCTAATTGCCACTGATAACTATCCCCGGCTATACTACACACTAAACTATCAGCGCCTACTTGAATGATCACGGGAGTAATTGGTTTTTGAACACGGGTAATGGTTACTTGTGCTTTCAGGGAATCTGAACAGGTAGTAGAAGAAACTTTCCACTCAAACACATTCTCTCCATAACTTAAAACTTTTACCAATGAGTTAGCTGCCTGGGTATTTTGAATGACTCCTTGGCCACTGACTAATTTCCATATTCCTTTACCTTGTATAGGACCAGCCGCTTGTAAAATGATTGTATCTTGCTCACAGATGACCTGATCAGATCCGGCATTTATACTAATATTAGTAATATAACAGGGAAGTACATACTCAAAAGTAGCGGAAGTATCAGAACTACATCCGAATTGATTAGTTACTTTTACCGTATAAAGACCGGCCTGCTTTACTTGAATAGATTGTGTATGTTTATCTATTACTGCTCCCTGCAAGAACCACTCATAACTGCTGCCTGCTATACTACATATCAAACTATCAGTGCCCTGTTGCCTAATAACCGGAGTAGCAGGTTTCATCTGGCGAGTAATTGTTACCTGGGCATGGAGAGAATCAATACCGCATGAATTAGCAGATACACTCCATTCAAACACATTCTCTCCATAAGCTAAACCTGAAATAATAGTAGTGCCACTTTCCCTATCTTGGAAGATACCCTTTCCACTCATTAGTTTCCATTGCCCTTTACCAGCCAATGGCGCTATGGCTTGCATTACTACCGTATCTTGCCCACAAACAATTCGGCTTATACCGGCCTGAACTGTAGTATTGGTAGTTAGACAAACTATTCTTTGATCTAATTTGGCTGATTCCTCCACAACCAGTGGTATATCATAAATTGAGTTAAAAGTAGTGTTGGTACGAACTGGCTTGTTAAAATCAAAGAAGATGTCTGCAAAATTTTCTATCCTTGTTTTCTCCGGCAGATCAACTTTTGGCCTAATACTAAATCGAATAAATCCATTACTTCCTGCCTGGTCTTTGGTGCTATCCGGCAGATTAATATTGTTAAAAGTAAAGGTAAGCACTGGTTTTCCTTTCCCGGATACACTCAGCTTATACGCATGAGAAACAGCTGCTATCTGTAACGTCTTCATATCCAGATGTTCAGAAAGAGTATCTACTACTAATACTTTATAGGCTGTATCAGTGCCCGTGTTTTGAAAGCGGATGGTGTAATCCAAAGCTGTGTTAGTGGGTGTATAATGCTCATTGCTTACCCCTTGCGGAGAAACCGCTTTATCATTGGGATCAAAAGAATCAATAATTGGTAAACATTCGGTTGATATTTCAGACTCCTCCTCCTCTTGAACCTGTTGGGTAACATAGCCTTTACTCACAGTGCCATTACTATTTATACCACAGGCTTCAATTGTAATAAAACTTAGTTTCCGGGAAGGGTGATCAGGACGTTGAGCAGCTTCTAGCCGAACCGTTTGTCCATTAGTAGGCACTTGCAGAATTAAACTATCGCCTTTGGCTAGTTTAAAATCATTCATATAAGCCAGTTGCGCATCTAAGTAAATCCGAAAAGCGCTGCTGTCGGCCATACTCCCACTTCCATTATTATAGATACTTAGGCGAACCTTTCCGTTATTTGTACAACTAGCTTTCACCTGAATATCGGATTGATCCCAGTCAGGGGAAAGTGTTCTACTATTAGCAGGAGTGATCCAGGCTGAAGTGCACTGAATAAGACCCTGGATATCGGCACAAATTACTGAGTCCTGAATCTCAATACTTCCACAAGTTCCTGCTGTAAGAGATTCAATTGTAAAAACATAATTACTGTCCTTATCTACTGTGTAAGCACTATTAGCACTCTTGAAAACAACATATTCTGGTAGCTTTACATATACTTTCACATTCGTGGCAGCAGCCGTACCGCTATTGCAGTACGAAACAGTAGTCATATTAGTCATACACCTTCTTCTTCGATCAGATAAAACATTAACCGACAGATAAGGCTGAAGCATTAATTGATTGGCAAAGTTTTTTCCAAGCACACTATCATTAGAAGCTGTAAATCGTACTGAGTGGGTGGCCGGATTTATAGGGCATATTTGTTTAATAAAAGATTTGTTATTTGGAATCAGTTGTTTTATTGTATAACTACCGGTATCTACAGCCAACGTATAATTACCTAATGAATCGGTAGAAGTATAATGATTTCCCGGCTGAGCTACTACAATCATACCCTCTATTCCCTTCTCGGCTGTATCCTGAACACAGTCCTCATTTGTATCATTATAAACAGTTCCTTTGACATAATTAGGTGTTAAAACAGCCTCTTCTATTGCAAACTTTTTGACATAAGGATCATCAACCACATATAGATTACCCGCAGCATCTACAGCTATATGTACAGGATATAGAAACTGCCCCTCTTCATAACTAAATTTACCGAATTTTAAAAGTAATTGACCTTTTGAATTAAACTTCTGGATATTAATAACCTCTCTATCAGAAACATAAATATTGCCAGCCGGATCTATGGCTATACCCCCAATACCTATAAACTGTCCATCTCCAGTACCTTTACTGCCGAACTTGAATAGAAATTGTCCACTAGAAGTAAACTTTTTTATACAACGATTAAAACCATCAGCTATATAAACATTACCATTAGTATCTAGGGCTATATCATTAGTAATAAACTGGCCATCGGCTGTACCTTGTGAACCAAATGCTAATACAAATTGGCCATGAGAATTAAATTTATCTATCCGGGGGGTGGGATTCTTTGCTATGTTATGGCCATGGTACCTGTTAGCAATGTACATATTTCCCGCGCCATCTACGGCTATGCTGTAAGGAGAAATAAGCTGTCCATCAGCTGTGCCAAGTGAACCAAACTTAGAAATAAACTGTCCGTTGGAGTTAAACTTCTGAATGCGATGATTATCTCTATCAGCAACATAAATATTACCTTGAGCATCTATGTCTATATCGATAGGCCAATTGAATTGGCCATTGCCTGTACCAAAGCTACCAAACTTAGAAAGAAATTTTCCGCTGGAATTAAACTTTTGGATGCGATGGTTCTGGTGATCAACCACATAAATATTATCATTTTTGTCTATAGCTATACCCATAGGCAAGATAAATTTACCATTGGCTGTACCAAAGTCACCAAATTTTAATAAAGATCGAGCCTTTTCGGGAAGAGACTGACTCTCCGCAGGAAGTGAAGTTATAATTCCTATTAAGAAGAATAAATAAATAGAAAAGAGTAAAGGTGTACGATGCATAAGAATGTGCACTTCAATATTTATATTAATCCTTCATGTAATGCATAGGTAGAAATTAGCGTTAACCTGAGGTATAAAAAACTGGATACTAAGCGTAAGATTTTTAGAGATAAGCTAATAATTCAAAATTCTTATTACAAAGGCTAACTAATAGTATAGCAAAAAAAATGATCAATATAGATGATCTAGAGTCTTATATTAGTCCAAATAGTCTTAATAAACAGATAATACTTTCTATTTATGGGTAATTATTTCTTCCTTTTCAAGTATAGTAACACAGTATATTATTTCCTAAACGAATAATTCTATAAAGATATCTATGAATAAATTATGTAATATATATAACAAAATGTGGCATTTTCGTTATTCCAACCGGAGTTGCAAATTGAGTAATATTTGATATATTCTGACAACTAAAGCGTACTTAGATCTGCCATCATTCACTTACTAAAACTTGTTTTAATTCAAGATTTAAAGCTGGGGTAGTTACTAAATAATTTTTTACTGATAGTAGCTGAGGCTTACGTTAGGATACAGAAAAAACTTTCTCTTAAGACATTCTCAGCAAGTTTTAATCAACAGCTTTTGCAAGTACTAGTAGATAGAAAATAGATATCCGAATCCATAATGGATAATTTGGTAATTACCGAGAGCTTATCCAATTCAACAGATAAAAGTTTGCAGTTGTTTGATTGTATTGATAAAATTCTTCCATACCTTATCGCATAAAAGGTTCTAAAAAGTGCCATATTCATAAAAAAATGATATTTTTGTCTGTATACAAACCCGCTTATTTCCTTGGGTAAATCAAAAGTCATTTTCATTGTTATTGGCCTTCTGCTTATGGTAGGAGGTGTATTTACTTATAAATGGTGGCAGCAAAATTATGCTGATTCTCCCTGGCATCTGATTCCCTCGCATGCTGTACTTGTGATAGAAGCGGAAAATCCAATAGAACTTCTTGACGAATGGGAACAATCAACCATTATGGGTCATGTGAAGAACCTGCCTTATTTTCGCAAATTGCTATTACGCAGTGATACCCTGCTCCGGTTGGATGAACAGGTTGAAGCGTTTTTTGATCAGAAAAAAGTACTTACATCTTTACACGTAACCGCCAGAGATGATTTTGATTACCTGTTTTTTATACCCTTGCGCTCCGGAGAAGAAGCAATTTTAAACAGAGTAGCTACCAAAATGGATGCCGACCAGCGCTATAAGTTTGCTACCAGGAACTTTCAGGGACAAACGATTTATGAAATCTCTCCCAGCCGTTCCGGTGCTATATTCTCCTATGTACTTCATGGGCGCCATATTATCGGGAGTTATACTCCTTTTCTGGTAGAAGATGTTATCCGGAATATCAATGCATTTTCAACTCTGCAAAAAACTACCTGGCAACACATCAGCGAGCAGACTGGCAGCAACACCGACAGCTTGCAAGTATATATACACCCAAATACGTTGCCCAGATTGATGCAGGTATTTGCAGGCGAACAAATAGCCAATCGATTTCCTTTGCTTTCTACCTACGCCCAATCTTCACACCTCCAGGTGAAAACAGATGAAAGTCATCTTCGTTTGACTGGAATCAGTACAGTAAATGCAGAAAAAGATTCTCCCAATTACCTGCAAGCCTTCAAAGGTCAAAAATCCCAGCCTTTACAGTGTTTGCCATTTATTCCTAATAGCACAGCTTTGCTTTATCACTGGGGTTTTGGCGATGCTAACAAGCTTCTTTCTTCGCTGAACCCGTACTGGCAAGCGCATGATAAAGCAGTTATTGAGAAACAAAAAGAATGGTCTACTCAATATAGTCTTTCACCTGCTCAGCTGTTTGGGTGGATGCAGGGAGAAATGGCACTGGCTGTTCTGGAAAATAGCCAGGTATACACCCAGCAACTCTTATTTGTACAAACTTCCGATACAGAAAAAGCGCTGAGCCAGTTGAAAGAAATGACTGCCACAATTGAGCAGAATCAGAAAAAAGAACCCTATACAGAGCCCTATGCCGGAACTTCTATCCGCCAGATTCATTTGCCGGAATTTCCTGCTGCCGTCTGGGGAAATGTATTCAGTGGATTTGAGCAATGTTTTTATGCACCAGTTGGACAGTATATGGTTTTCTCCAACAACATTCAAAATCTTAAGCAACTACTCGATGATGTAAAATCTGACAATGTGTGGGCAAAATCTCCCAGGCAACAGCAGTATCTTCGGCAAGCATTGGAACAAGATAATTTTGGGGTATTCATTCATACGGCTAGGGCCTGGAATCTGCTTTATGCCCATGCTTCGCCCAAGTGGAAAAAGTTTATGCAAAGTTACTCGTCTGTATTGAAACGAATGGAATATGCCGCCTTGCAAATGCGCCATAAACAGGGACAGACTTTTCAAACCAATTTGTATGTCGAGTTCAATAACCGGCAAACGGCCCAGAAAGTACAGAATAAATTCTTCGTTACAACCAATACTCATCTGGAACAAGCCGCACATTCCCCTGCATTTGTAGTACGCAACCATGCCAATGGCAGCCGTGAAATGATGGTACAGGATGCGGCTCAACACCTCTATTTGATAGATGCCAAAGGGAAAACAGTCTGGAAAAAACAACTGGAGTCAGCGATTATTAGTGCGGTGAGCCAGGTAGATTATTATAAGAACAACAAACTGCAATACCTGCTGGCAACTTCCTCTCAGATTCACCTGATAGACCGTAACGGGAATACGCTCGAAAATTTTCCTATCCAGTTACCGCAGGCTGCTCGGTTACATACATTAGCCCTTTTTGATTACGACAATAGCCGGGATTACCGGATTCTGGTTTCCGATATTCAGGGAAATCTGTACCTATACAATACCAAAGGCACATTACTGGAAGGCTGGAACCCGCTTCGGTTGGGATACCGGCTCAATGGTCCGGCTACGCACATTCGCATCCGGGGAAAGGATTATATTATGGCCTTGCAGGCAGATGGCATTCTGTATGTATTCAACAGAAAAGGGAAACCTTCTAACGGCTTTCCGCTCTTACTCAATTCACGCATCCACAATCCTTTGTTTGTTGAACCAGCCATTGAACCTAAAGATACAAGAATTACGATGTTAACAGATAATGGAGAAATGATCACCTGCAATCTGGCTGGCGATGTGGTAGAACAAAGGCAATTGTACAGGCCTTCCAGAGAATCTGTTTTTAAGCTATGTATGGATGCCCAGGGCAAAGACTGGCTGATTGCCAGGTATACTTCTGGCAAAGTGGCTATTCTGGATAAAAGAGGAGCTGTTTTGTTTGAAAAAGACTATGAGTCCGGAGATGAACCCATTGTACAATACTATGATTTTGGCGCAGATATCCAGGTAATGGCTTTTACCCATGCTGCTGCTAAGCAAACTTATTTGTATGACAGGCAGGGTAAATCTATTGGTGAGGGTTCTATTCCCAATGCTTTTCCGGTGTCTATTCTGTATGTTGAAAATTACGATAAAATATTCATCTACCGCACCGGAAAACAGGAGGCAAGCCTGGTATCACTGAAAATAAGGTAGGTTTTTTTAATTTTTAATAGCCACTGGTTATACGTAGACAGGAAATTAAGTTCTACCTTGATGAACTGCTGTTTCTATATAATACTATTCCTACTGATAAATGTCAAATGAGCAGCTTATAAAATACAAAAGCCCTGTGTTAGCAGGGCCTTCATAATCCATTGAAATAATATTATTATTTTGCCGGAGCTTCGTCTTTTCCTCTCAGCGCCCTTGGAATTTCTACGGTTGCAATTGGAGTAGAAGTACTATTAAGCAAGGTATAATTATCTGCTTTCAGATCACCTATTTTAATAGATTTACCTAATTCCAAGTTTGAAATATCTACATCAATATAATCGGGAATATTTGCAGGCAATGATTTAATCTTCACTTTTCTAAGTTTAGAAATGAGTTTACCCCCTTTTTGAACACCTGGAGCTACACCAGTAAAACGCACTGGCACTTCCATCTTTACAGGCTTATTTTCGTCTAATTCCAGAAAATCAACATGAAGAATAGTTTCGTTTACCGGATGATACTGTGAATCCTGCAGGATCGCTTTATATTGTACGCCTTCAATATTCAGGTCAACCTGGAACACATTAGGTGAATACAATAACTGCTTGAACAGAATCATGGGTGAATAGAAATGTACCTGGTCTTTTCCGCCATACAACACACATGGTACCATACTTTGAGCCCTCAGCTCTTTTGAGCCTGTCTTACCGAGATTTGCTCTTTTATACCCTATAATCTCTAAATTTTTCATTTGTTTTTAATTAATGGTTTAAATTTATAAATAATGAACTAATGGATTCATGGTCGTGTACATTCCGGATGGCTTTGGAAAACAGTTCAGCCACCGTGAGTACTTTTATTTTAGAAGTATGTTGCTTTAAGGGAATTGTATCAGAAACCACTAATTCCTGCAACACCGAATTTTCTATATTCTCGTAGGATTTATTAGACATGATCGGATGCGTACAAATAGCCCGTACCGATTTTGCGCCTTTTTCCAGAATTATCTCTGCTGCTTTACAAATGGTACCACCGGTATCAATCAGGTCGTCTACCAGTACAACATTTGCCCCTTCCACATCTCCGATAACCTGCATGGATGCAATCTCATTGGCACGTTTGCGGTGTTTGTCGCATACCACAATATCTGCCTGAAAATGCCTGGCAAAGGCACGGGCACGGCTCACGCCACCCACGTCCGGAGATGCAAATAACAAATTATCCAGATTCAGACTTCGCAGGTAAGGAACAAAAATGGCTGAACCATCCAGGTGGTCTACCGGAAAATCGAAAAATCCCTGAATCTGTCCGGCATGCAAATCACAGGTCATCAGCCTGTCGGCACCGGAAGCAGAAAACAGATTTGCTACCAGTTTGGCTGCAATCGAAACTCTGGGTTTATCTTTCCGGTCCTGCCTGGCGTATCCAAAATAAGGGATTACAATGGTTACATATTTGGCTGAAGCCCTTCTGGCCGCATCTACCATCAACAGTAATTCCATCATATTGTCGGCAGGCGGAAAGGTAGACTGGATCAGAAAAACATCGCAGCCCCTTACTGATTCATCGAAACTTGGAGAAAGCTCTCCATCGCTGAATTTTTGCAGGGTAACAGAGCCCAAAGATTTGCCATAGTAATAGGAGATCTTCTCAGCCAGATACTTGGATTGGGAACCAGAAAATAGTTTTACCGAATAGGGGGTAGCCATAGATTAGTCATTAAAAAGTTGACAAAACTTTACACACCGGTTTTATCAAAACAGTATCTCAATAGCTGGTAAATGGGCGTTCAACACTTGTTAAAATAAATCAGCTTCCTCAATAAATATATCTTATTGCAAGGAAGCCGCTACAAATTCATATACTTAACCTAAGAAAGTGCAAAACTAATAATTAATAATCAATACACAAAGCCTGTGCAGATACATATTTTGTATACGAACAGGCTTTATGTTTGAAACAATTAATAAGCTTGAAATATGCTCGCTTAAGAACGTATATTATACAGAGAAACGATTCATTAACTCATGCTGCTTATCTGCTCTTATCAATTACGATTGCTTTTCCTGCATGCCGGCTATTTCTGCCTGCATACGCCGGATGCGCCGCATCTGCTTCAGCAGATTGTACCGCATGTTCATCCCGTCCATAATTGATTTTTATGGCATGTTCATCAGGTTTAATGGTTTCACCTTTACGTTTCACATAGACATATATGAACTCAGCGCCTATAAATAAAATCAGGGAAGAATAATTAATCCAGAGTATAATACCCACAATAGAGGCTGCTGCACCATATGTATTGGTCAGGTCGCTGTTGCCGATTTGCCAGCTGATCAGGTAACGTCCCACCGAAAACAGGAAAGAAGTAAGCAATGCACCAATCCATACATTACGCCATTTTATTTTTACGTCGGGTAAAAATTTAAAGATCATTGCAAACAGTACCGTAATTACCGCAAAGCCAATGAACAACGCACTGAGTTTGATTAAATAGACTGAGTAGTCAGCTAGTAAGCGCTCGATGTATTTATTGAGGGCGCTTAGCAAACTGTTTATGACCATGGAGACCAGTAGCAAAAAGCCGATGCCTAACACCATAGCAAAAGAAAGCACCCGGTTGATCACTACCGCCATAATACCAGATTGTGGTTTTAATTGTACTTTCCAGATCTTGTTCAGCGAATCCTGCAAGGCTGTAAAGGCCAGAGTAGCGGATAAAAATAAGGTAACAATACCCACTATGGTTGGGAGCAATCCTCTTTCAGCGTCTATATACGCACTCTGGATCATTTTTGCTAATGCTTCCGCTCCATCATTCCCAACCAGGCTACTCATCTGCCTTTGGATTTCTCCATTAATGGCTTCTTCTCCAAAAAAATAGCCGGCTACTGAAATTACAATGATCAGCATGGGCGCTATGGAGAATAATGTATAGTACGATAAGGCGGCTGCCAGCTGAAAACAATTATCAGCTGTCCACTCTGCATACATCTCCTTTATAAACGAAAAAACATTTGATACCTTCTTTTTCATAAATCAATACTGCCAACAAGTATATATATTGTATATTTTCTTGTATAAATACGAATCCGTTGAAATAGAGTTGACATAATATATTTATTATACAAAATTAATAGCTCTTTTACATGAAAAATCAAATGAAAACATTCAACCTATCCATCCGGACATGTTTCATAATAAGTATTGAATTTTAGTAACTTGCGTCTCTACATATCCGTGAAATAAGCTACTAACTCTCTATTTTTATGCAGACCTTTTATTTGAAAAATGAATATGAAGACGGGACCGTATTTTTTAAGATTGAAAAAATACAAAATCCGGAAGACGAATATATTTATGATGGCACCGAAATTATGATCGAAGAGGATACCATTTCCAAAGATGAATACGAACTTACTGAAGAGGATTTGCAGGAAATGTACGACGATGGCTTTGAAGTTGTTCCGGCAGCCGAATACGAAGAAGCCGACCGTCGTCACCAAAGCCTGGATTTGTAAAGCTTATATAAAAACTTACTTGTTCAAATCGATTTTGATTAGCCTGGATATAACTTGATAAACTAGTAATTCACTTTACTTTTAAACTGGAGATATTCAGATAATTCATTTATGGAATTTCCTTCTGAGGCAACTTCCGCAACTTTCAGACGGTAATTACCGGAGAGATCATTATGGAAACCTTTGGACTCAAACCCTGCAAAGATGTAGGCGAGATTAAATCTGTTTTACGGGAAGCTATTCTGGAAGGCCAGAGCCGCAATTAGTATGAATAGACTTTTGCTTTAATGCTGGAAACTGGCAAAAAATGGGGCTTGTGCCAGTGAAGATGTGATATGCCTTGATACTTTCTCTACATTTTAAATCTCATTGGAATAACCATCCTTAACTTTATCTTTACTCAGTCAGGCCGGAGAAGATTTGGAAAAAAAGAACCCAACAAAGAGTTTTCTAGCAAGACTTTGAAACGATATTTAAAAAACTGGAGGGAGATGGAAATTCTGGAGAAAAAGCCTAAAATCCAAGCAAGATGAGGCTGAATGCCTCTATAAAGAGGAGTGCCAGGATGATGTAAAATTACTTCAAAAGAAAGAACATATAGACTTATACTATGGAAATCAGAGTGTTTTTTGCTTAAGACCAATGATGGCTTATTGCCGTCAATATGCTGGTGAACAAGTAGAGATTCTTCCCTAGAAAGGCAAAAGGATTAATGTGTTTGGGCTGATAAGTCAGGCAAGTTAAGTAGTTTTTCTACAAAAGGCTTTCTGAATGCGCAGTTCATAGTCGACTCTACAGATTAATAAGTAGAGATTATAACTAAGATTACAGGCCTGCTATTAGATAATGTCCCTTTTCATCAGGCTAATTTACACAGGAGCAAAACCAAATTTACTTATTTTTCTTTACGAGCTTACAGCCAACATCTAAACAAAATTAAGATGATATGGCGCATATTGAAGTATGAATGTCTTAAACTACATAGTTATGTTTCATTAGAAAATCTTTGGGAAGTACTCAATAAGATATTTATACATTTTGCAGGAAAATACTTTATCAATTTTAAAGATTAACATTTATAAAATAATCTTGTACTACTACTTAACTTTTTAGCTAATACCCGGCTTGTTCTTGATTATTAGTTTTTAAGTGAGATGGTTTAGGTTGTAAAACATTGAAAATTTTATTCCAACCTATTGAATTATTACAATCCTTATATACCGATTTGAGTGCATTGGGATAACATTTATATTATTTAATAGCCTCTTTGGTGTGAAGATAACTTCCTTATTTTATGATTGTTTGAATTTTATTGCAGCTTCATCAAGAGGTCTTTATTATACGCTGTCTTTTCTTTTTCTAGCCGCACCGTATGAACGGATAAAGCTCCTAATTGTCACTAAAAATGATTTTTATTTTGCTCAATGTATATAAAATCGAAATATCATAAAATACCTAGAATTGGAAGTATTTTAAGGTTAAATGGATACTGCCTTCTGATCTCGGTGAAATCTGAGTTAAGCCAATAAATTGTATTATATAAAAATAATCAACAATAAAATCAGTGAAATGGAAGTATAATGCCTCTAAAAGTGTTATCTAAATAAGTTACGTTTTATAAATATTTTTTGCGTAATTGAATGGCGTTAAAACAACCAGAAATAAATTTACATGAGAAATAAAAAAGAAAAGAAAGAAAGAGACAGAAAAAGTGAAGATGGAAGCCTGAAAGAAAAAGTAGTAGCTTTCTTAACCCAACACCGCAGCAAAGCTTTTTCTGCGGCCCAATTGCGAAGAAAACTTTCCCTGCGGTCTAAAAAACAAGAAGAAGAACTCCCCGCCTTAATGGATCAATTAGCCGATACCGGCGTATTAAACAGACTCAGAAACGGCAGTTATAAGATTTCCAGTAAAACTACTGAACTCACTGGTGTAGTAGACCACGTAAATCCAAGATATGCTTTTATTGTTTCTGAAGAGTCCGAACAGGATATCTGGGTAAGTACATCTGCTTTAAAAGGAGCTATGGATGGAGATACGGTAAAAGTAGCCATGTATGCCCAGGCCAATGGCAGGCGACCTGAAGGAGAAGTAGTGGAAGTTTTACAGCGGAAAAAAGATGAATATGTGGGCTTAATTGAAGTATTACCCAAATATGCGTTTGTTATTCCGGATAATAAAAAAATGTATACCGACATTTACGTGCGGCAGGAACAGATAAACGGAGCGAAAGATGGAGAGAAAGTACTGGTAAAAATTACCCAATGGCCCACTAACGACCGCAAACCGGAAGGAGAAGTAATTCAGGTGCTTGGTAAAGCCGGTGAACACCATACCGAAATGCATGCGATTATGGCTGAGTTTGGTTTGCCATTCAGTTTTCCGGATAAAGTGTTAGAAGAATCTGCAAAAATTGAGGAGGGCATCACACAACAGGAAATTGCCAAGCGCCGTGATTTCAGGGATATTACCACATTTACCATAGACCCGGAAGATGCGAAAGACTTCGACGATGCCTTATCGATCCGCAAACTCGAAAATGATACCTGGGAAATTGGCGTTCATATTGCCGATGTTACCCATTATGTAAAACCAGATACCCAGCTGGAAAAAGAAGCCTACCGGCGTGCTACTTCAGTTTACCTGGTAGACCGGGTAATTCCGATGTTGCCTGAAAAGTTATCCAATGAACTGTGTTCGCTGCGGCCTAATGAAGACAAGCTAACTTTTTCTGCGGTGTTTGAAATGGACAACAATGCTAAAATACTCAACCAGTGGTTTGGCCGTACGGTGATTCATTCTGATAAACGTTTTTCTTACGAACAGGCACAGCAAGTATTAGAAACCGGCCAGGGAGAATTTTCGGAAGAGCTATTACTGTTAAATGATTTGGCTAAAAAGCTGAAAGACGAACGCTTCAAAAAAGGAGCCATCAGTTTTGAAACCATTGAAGTAAAGTTCAAACTTGATGAGAACGGTGTACCGCTAGCAGTATATCCGAAAATACGGAAAGATGCCCATAAGCTGATTGAGGAGTTTATGCTACTGGCTAATAAGAAAGTAGCGGAATATGTGTTCAAGATGAAAAAGGGCGAGAACAAGAATACGATGGTATACCGCATACACGATCATCCGGATCTGGAGAAAATAAAAACGCTGTCGGTATTTGTAAAGAAACTGGGGTATTCGCTGCAAGTGGAAGAAAATAAAGTATCTGCTTCGCTCAACAAGATGATGGATAACATTGAAGGCAAACCAGAACAGAATGTATTACAAAGCCTGGCGATCCGGACAATGGCAAAAGCCAAGTATAGTACTGAAACCACTGGGCATTTTGGTCTGGCTTTTCCGCATTACACCCATTTTACGTCACCCATCCGCCGTTACCCGGATATGATGTCGCACCGATTATTGCAGCATTATTTGGATAAAGGAAAATCGGTAGATAAAGCGGCTTACGAAGAAAAATCCAGGCATTCGTCGGATATGGAAAAAATTGCTGCCGATGCCGAAAGAGCCTCCATTAAATACAAGCAGGTGGAGTATATGCGCAACATGGAGGATCGTGAATTTGAAGGTATTGTGACAGGTGTTACCGAGTTTGGCATTTTTGTGGAAATGATAGAGACCCGCTGTGAAGGCATGGTGCGGATGAGCGATATGGATGACGATTATTACGAACTGGATGCAGAAAATTACCGGGTAATGGGCAGGCATACTGGAAAAATTATTGCCTTTGGCGACAAAGTAACCGTACGGGTAAAAGACACTAACCTGGAGAAACGCAGTATTGACCTGGAATTTGTAAAACTTGGAAAAAATCCTTCCGGAAAAGAACGTGTCCGGCCGGAAACCAAACGCAAAAAACAAGCGGAAGACGAGACAGAATATGGGTTTGAGTTTTAAATAATTTTATCAGTGTATTTTAATCAAGGCGCTTAGCTCGATAACTTTGCGCCTTTATACTTTCCAAACGATGACCTATTCAACCATAAGCGGCGTTGGGCACTATGTACCCGAACGTATTGTCACCAATCATGACCTGGAAAAACTTATAGATACCACTGATGACTGGATTCAGGAACGCACCGGTATTCAGGAAAGAAGATTTTTTCAGCCTGGCAAGGATACAGTAGCAGGTATGGGCGTGAATGCTTCCAGAGTTGCGATAGAACGGGCAGGTCTGACACCTGAGGACATTGATTTTATAGTATTTGCTACCATTACACCAGATTACTATTTCCCAGGAAGTGGTGTATTGTTACAGAGAGAACTAAATATACCAAATATTGGCGCACTGGATATCCGCAACCAATGTTCAGGGTTTATATATGCTATTTCAGTAGCCGATCAGTTTATTAAAAGTGGCATGTACAAAAATGTGCTGGTGGTAGGGGCAGAAATTCAATCTTCTATAATGGATATTAGCGACAAAGGCCGGGCTATGGCGGTTATTTTTGGAGATGGAGCCGGAGCGGTTGTAATGCAGGCCACGGAGGATGCCAACCGGCGTATTCTTTCTACACATCTACACGCCGATGGCCGGTATGCTGAAGAATTAATTGTGAAAGACCCAGGTGGAAGCCGGGCCGGCCGCTGGCTTTCTAAGGAGATGATCGATAATGGCAGCACTGATCCCTATATGAATGGGAATATGGTATTCAAGCATGCAGTTGTTCGTTTTCCGGAAGTAATTATGGAAGCGTTAGAGGCCAATGGCTACTCAGTGGCAGATGTAGATATGCTCATTCCGCATCAGGCTAACTTGCGTATCACCAATTATGTACGTGAAAAACTCAAATTGAATGAAGAAAAGGTATTCAGTAATATACAAAAATATGGAAATACTACAGCTGCTTCTATTCCTATTGCCTTGAGTGAAGCCTGGGAAACCGGTAAAATTCAGCCTGGAAACCTGGTTTGTCTGGCGGCATTTGGTAGCGGTTTTACCTGGGCTTCTGCGCTGATCAAGTGGTGAAATTGAAATGCCAAATATTTAATAAATGAAATTTAACAGCTTTGTTTGCTATTTATAGCATCTACCTCTCATTCAATCACCTTACAGGAAAGCAGCGTTACGTCATCAGCATACTGATTGCCATAACGGAATTCTTCAATCCGCTTAATAAGCCTGGTATGTAATTCATCGGGGTTGGCTTTATGGTGTATCTGTATAAATTCAAGCAAACGTTCAGGACCAAACTCTTCTTCATCGCTGTTGCGGGTTTCTACGACCCCATCAGTATAGGTAAAAAGCAGAAAATTTTTAGTGTTCTCAATGACCGCCACGTGCAAAAAAGGCAACGGATGAAAAATGCCTAATATGGTGGTTCCTTTTTCCAGCAGTGAAGTCTTCCCTTGACTATCGCAAAAAATAGGCGCATTATGACCAGCATTTACGTAGCTGAGCGTATGTGTAGACTGGTTATAAAGGGCACAAAAGAAAGTAATAAAACTCCCACCCCGGAATTCTGATATAGGCCGTAATTCAATTCATGAACAATGGCTTTTAAATCTGTCGTTTGCCGGACCAGAATGCGTAAAGAAGCCTGAAAATTAGACATGAGCAGTGCCGCCGGAACACCTTTGCCGGAAACATCAGCAATACAGAGCAGAAATTTATCAGGTGTAATCTGAATAAAATCGTAATAGTCGCCGCCTATTGAATAATGTGGGAAATAATCTGCTTTTACCTTTAATTTATCATTATAAGGGAGTTTTTTAGGAAAAAGCATTTCCTGTACCTGCCTGGCAATTTCAAGTTCGCGGTTTAAAGCTTCCTGTGCCAGCTGGCGCCGTGCCAGTTTTTTGTTTTCTATGGCTACCACAATGATATTAGTCAGCGTTTGTATAAATGTGGTATCAATACCAGATTCGGGATTTTTCTTGTCTTCCCCTACAAATATATAGGCTAGTACCCGGTCTTTATGAAAAACCGGAATCGCAAGGTCAAATTCTTTAAAAGGGGCAGGCATGGTAGTATTTTCCAGCCACACTATATCTCTGGCATTTAATTTCTCTACATCCAATAACTGGGTAGTGAAATTAGCTACTGTACCAAAGTTAACTTTACATTCCCAGGTTTGAGGAACTTCCAGAATATACAATGCCAATTTGCTGATATTCAGATTGGCTCGTAAGGTAAAGTTATAGATTTTGTAGAGGGATTCCTCCGGGAAATTATTATTGATCGCCTGAGTGATCTCCAGGATCGAGTTCAATTCCAGCTCCTTAATGCGGAGTTTATCTTTCAGCGTGTTAATCAAAAGTCTTTACTTTAAAAGGGTGGTGGGATCATAGGCATCCCGTAATCCATTGCCGAATAAATTAAAAGCCAGTACCAGCAAACTGATACAGAAGCTTGGCAAAAATACTAAATGCCAGCTATCTTTTGTGCCTATGGTGGTAAATCCTTCGTTAATCATGGTTCCCCAGGAAGGTGTAGGAATTTGTACGCTTAATCCCAGAAAACTCAATCCGGCTTCTGTAAGAATAGCTGAGGCAAAATTGGAAGTGGTAATTACAATTAACGGACCCAGTATATTGGGCATAATGTGGTAATAGATAATCCGGCGGTTGCTCATACCGAGAGAACGGGCAGCTTCTACAAATAATTTTTGTTTGATCGACATAATTTGTCCCCGTACTACCCTGGCAATTTCTACCCAGCTGGTGAGACCAATGGCCAAAAACACTACCCATAATCCTTTACTTTGAAGTGCCATACTGATAGCAATTACCAGCATAATACTGGGAATAGACCATACCACGGTCATGAGCCACATAATGATACTATCGGTTTTGCCACCAAAAAAGCCTGCCAAGGCACCCAGCGTAATACCTACCAGTACAGAAATGAGTACCGATACAAACCCAACTGAGAGCGAAATACGCATGCCATATAACAAGCGGCTCAACATATCACGGCCTACTTTATCTGTACCCAGCATATAATTCCGGGTTTCGATATTCTCTTTTTGAAATTGGGAAAGTAATTCAGACTTAGTAATTGTCTGGATACGTTCGTCGCTATCTAAATACTTAATGGTTTCTCCCTGTAGTTCGTAATTTTGTGAACCTGACATTTTACTTGACTGGCCGATATATAAGGGGAGTACTGCTTTTACAATTGAATACTTTTTTTCTTCGCCGTTTCCATTGTATTCCCGCACATATACATCAATTCCATCCATACGATACGATTCAACAGGTATAATTCTATACTGGCTCTCAATGCCTGAATAAATATCTGTGAGAATATTATTGTCTTCCAGCGATACGCCTCTACGCATTTTCAGCATGTCGACCTGAAATCCGATGGGTTTTTTCTGAATCTGAGCAGCGCCATCATTTGCATCCGGCGTACGGTCGGGCATTACCAGGTTTCCAAGCAGCGTAAGCAGCACACAAAAAACAATAATGGCCAGGCCAAAAACGGCAGGCTTGTTGTTTAAGAATCGCTTTTTTATATAGTAAAATGGAGATTTGGCGGTCTCCTGAGCAACAACGGGCATAATTTACTTATCTGCTATTGTGAGCTAACAAGCCAGCTTTGGTGGCCAGGTAGTAATATTTTTTATATTGACTGTCGAACTCTTCCTGATCTGCAGGTAACTCTCCGGTTGCCGATGACAAGCATTTGATCCAGCCTTTTTCTAAAAGTCCGGTTAATACTATTTTTAATTGTTCTTCCGGCATTGAAAGCGTTTTGGCCAGTGAATCGAAAGATTCTATAAAGTACAGTTCATCCAACACATCAAACTCAGCATCCGTCATACTAACTGAATTTATTTTTAATTATCAATTCTTCAGTTACTTAAGTTTTCTCCCTTTCCATTCGTATCCTTTTCTATGGGTTATCAGGCCAACCAGCGAAACGTATAAAAAATAAACCAATTGCAACGGCAGTATAAAAGGAATATTTTTTTGTTTGTTTAAAAACTTTAGTACTAGAGTCAAAAATACGAATTCGATACCAAATCTAATTGCAATCTGTATCAAAAACATACGTAGTGGATATAGCTGGCACATTACCAGCACCAGACCGATCAGCAGGGAAAAATTACTGATAAAGATGAAAATAGCTATTAAACTTGCGGTTTTATCCTGATACAAATTCCATTTGCTGGCCCACCGTTTCCGTTGCTGCAAAAACTCCTGCCAGCTGGATTTGGCCCTGGTATGCACAATAGCTTCCGGGCTTTTGAGAAAAAACGCCTTGCCAGGATATAAACGGTTTATTTTCTGTAATAAAAAAATATCATCTCCTGAAGGTGAACCAGCCGTATCCTGGTAACCACCTGCTGCCATAAATGCTTCTTTGCTGTATGCCAGATTAGCACCATTGCACATCACTGGCATACCTGTGGCAAGTAGAACTGCACCTGAACCTATTAAGCTGGCAAATTCCACGGTTTGTAAGTGTTCAAATAAAGTTTGTTCAGCATGAAAAGTGACCGGACCACTGATAAATCTGGCCTGATGTGTCTGATAATATTGGGCGATACTATTTAGCCAATATTTTCCTACTCTGCAGTCGCCATCTGTTGTTGCGATCAATTCGCCAGTTGCTTGGTGTACGGCAATTTCGATCGCTTTTTTTTTATAATTTCCTGCGCTTAGCGGTACAGGAATATAATTTTTTAGTTCCAGTACATGTAGGGTAAAAATTGCCCTTTGCTGAAAAAATTGAATAATACTTAAGGTATTATCTGTGGAATGGTCATCTACAATGATTACTTCAGTCTGAGCAGATGAAAAAGTCTGGCGGTTTAAGTCTTCAAGTAGTTCAATAATATTTTTTTCCTCATTCCGTATAGCAATTACAACGGTAATTCTCAGATGGGGGATAGAAGCAGCAAGTGCATCTACAGTTTTTAATTGTATCCATTTAATGATCAGAAATAATGTAAAAAAGGTATACGCTATACTGATGGAAAGTAGTAACAACTGATATAAGACGTTTAATTAGCAGTGTATTTTGAATTAATTTGAAAATATTTAGGTTTTGCGCGTAATTAAACCGTAAGCCACAAATAAATCGAACAAATATATCAGATATTGTGTACATAAACTTACATTCTCAGCTATTATAGGCAAAACTAAGCCTTACCATTGCTAAAAATAGGTTGTAAATCCCACTACTATTAAACTTTTGTTAACTTGCTATATGATAAAACCTGAATTGCAAGAAAGAATTATACTTGGCGTAGACCCTGGCACCAGATATATGGGCTATGGCCTCATTATGATCAAAGGCAAAGAGGTAAAATTAATGCAATACGGGGTTATCAATCTGACTAAATACACCAATCATGAGATTAAGCTTAAGAAGATATTTGAACGGGTTACACAACTGATAGACGATTATCTGCCGGATGAAATGGCGCTGGAAGCTCCTTTTTTTGGCAAAAATATACAATCTATGCTCAAACTGGGAAGGGCGCAGGGGGTAGCCATGGCAGCAGCTCTGGCACGTGAAATCCCAATCGTAGAGTATGCTCCAAAAAAAGTAAAACAATCGGTAACCGGCAATGGCAATGCATCTAAGGAACAGGTTGCTGCCATGCTAAAAGTATTGCTTAAGTTTGACGAAGACCCTAAGTTGTATGATGCCACCGATGCCTTAGGTGTAGCCATGTGTCATTATTTTCAGGTAGGGGCGATTACAAGTAGTGGTACATCGGATAAAAAAGTAAGTGGCTGGGGTGCATTTATTGCCGATAATCCTAACCGGGTTAAATAATAGTTGCTCTTTTGCTAATCATGAAAATATTGCCTATTTCTTACGATGTATCTTGAGCGTAATTGCTGCTTTTTTAGCTTGTCAAAATGAATCATTGTAATTTAGGATATAACTTCTGTCCAGGTTAAATTCAGCTGGCTGCTTTGTGAAATATTCTGACTTATGCAATTGAAATCTATACTTCTTGCCTGCATTTTCCCTGCTATTTTTTGTTTGTCTGTCTGCCTAGCCCATGCACAATCTTCTGAGGCTAAGAAAGTAAGTCGATTTCTGGAAATTGGTGTCAGTGCGAATGCTTACAGAGGCGATCTAGGTATAAAAAATCCGAAGTGGAGTTCCGCTTTTCAGGCTGGTCTAAAACTGAATTTTAAAAAGCGATTCAACAGTCATTTTAATGTAGCCATCGGCAGCGTTACTGGTCAGAATCCAGACTATCGCTTCGAAGGCACAGATGCTACCCCTGCTACACCCAATCTATTTTTTAAAACCAATTTTGTTGCCGCCAATTACGACTTGCAGGTGCATCTGCTCAAATATAAAGGTATTATGGTGTATGTAAGCCAGGGTATCGGGCTGATCCGCTATGAACCCAAAGATGCTGAAAATCAATCATTAGGTGATAACTTTGAGTCCAGAGTCGCTAATGAAACCTACGGCAATGTTTCTTTGCTCTTACCAACACAGGCTGGTGTGAACTACATATTTAATAATGGATACGGCGTTGGATTACAAGCCGGCCGGCTGAATCTGCAAACAGATTATCTGGATAATATTTCCCAGTGGGGCAACCGCAAAAAGAAAGACAATGCGTTGCTGTTCCGATTCTCTTTTATGATACCATTGACGTTTGAGTAGATTATCTTATCAGATCAAAATCAGAAATTTAATTTTGAATGAAATTGCTTTTGACATTTCTGGCTTGTTTAACATTTTGTGTAAGCTACAGCCAGAAAGTTGCTATTACTTATTTTGATGAAAGCTGGTTACTTACCACAAAGGAATTGGCTTCCTACTTCCGGGTAGGTAGAATCGATACTGTTAAATATTTATATCATGGTGAAGTGAACGACTATTATATAAGTGGTAAGCTTCAAATGAAAGGTAAATATAATCAAGGCGTAAAAATTGATACTTTTTACTTCTTTTATCCCAATGGTAACTTAATGACACAAGGTTATTATTTACAGAATGTCAGATATGGAATATGGACTAATTTTTATGACAATAATTTTGTAAAAGATAAGATTGTCTATAACAATCATTTTCTGTCCGTATTAGAATACTATGATAAAGATGGGAATCAGAAAATAAGAAGCGGCAATGGCGAATGGGAAACATCATACTACAATGAGTTCACTATGGATACTGTCAAAATCAAAGGTTATTTTGTGGATAGCTTACGTAATGGAACCTAGGAATACTATCATAAAAGTACAAATGCTGCATTGCCAAAGAAATTTACTGACTATAGATTAGTATGCAGAGAGAAATTTAAAAATGCTAAATTTATAAACGGAACTTATTACTGGGGTGGAGGTGGAATAGAGAATCTAAACAGACCTGTTTATGAAGTATTACCAGAAGGGATAAAATTTGAAAACATTGAAAAATGGAAGTATTCCCAATATGCCTCATTAGAAACTTATCCATATCTGAAATTTTTACCACCTGTAGATTCTTCTACTTTTCCATTAGATAAAGCTGCGGCCTTTCCTGGTGGGTTTAAAGCGCTTGAAAAAGCAATAACTCATAATATCAGATTATCAGCTGAATATATTCGCTCTCAAAAGCTTAGAACTGTAATGCTCAATATTATGATTGACGAATCTGGTGAGCTTTCAATTGTTGAATCTTTTGACAATATATTGAGGGCGTATCCAGCTAATAAGACGTTTTATGAACAAGTTATCAAAAGTGTTAATGCCTTATCTGCATGGGAGTCTGCTGTACGGAATAATCAAAAAGCAAAGCACTTTTATTCTTTATCAGTGCTTCTTGATTCAGGCAAATTGTCTGTATTATTACACAGTAAAAATCTGATCAATCAAGAATAACTAAGTGATAAACAAGCACACACTTATAGATTGCAAATAAATTTCCAGGTAATTTTAGGGGCTTGTAATCTTTTAATATAATACTTCCTGTAATTGCTTCACTGCCTCCTGAATTGAAAACACTGGTAACTGGCAGGTTCTGTTATAACACACATATATAGTTGTTTTGCTGCCAATTGCTTCTCTGCCTTCCAACAAAGGTAAATCGCTGCCTTCGGTAGTACCGGTAAGCACCTTGTTGGGAAAATAAAATGTACTAATTTCTCTACGAAAATCTTCTACTTTTGGGCCCACAATGGCTACTTCGGCTGTGGGCTGCGTGCGGTGTGCCAGCAAAACCGCCCAATTCGATAAATATTGAGGATCAGAAACAATGATTTTCTTGGCTCTCGCCAGCATTTGCTCTGAAATTTCCAGCCAGGCAGGTTTATCGAGCAGCAGACCCAGCAGATACAGATTTTTTGCCATCGCTGAATTGGAGGATGGAATTACATTATCAAACAGTTCCTTTTTACGGGCGATCAGTTTTTCGGCATTGGCATCTGTGAAAAAAAACATTTGTTCCTCTGCATCATAAAAATTATCAATTACATATTTAGTCAGGTTTCTGGCTTCGGTTAGCCATTCTTCGGTAAAGGTAGCCTGGTAGAGGGCAAGCAGTCCTTCAATTACAAAAGCATAATCTTCCAGATAGCCAGTTATAGTAGCTTTTCCGTTTTTGTAAGAGTGATACAATTGATTGCCCTTACGCATCTTCTCCAGAACAAACCTGGCATTTTGTAAGGCAAGCTCCAGAAAAAGCGGTTCACCGAAAGCTTGATAGGCCTCTACCAAGCCTTTCAGCATTAATCCATTCCAGGAGCACAGGATTTTATCATCTAACCCAGGGTGGATACGTTTTGCTCTTTCCTGTAGCATGTGTGTTTTTAGCTGATGATGGGCCTTTTTAAATTGAACCGGATCTATATTATTAGCCTGGGCAAAAGCAGTTTCATCAGTCCGGAATAAAATATTATTGCCATGTTCCCAGTTACCTTCCGGTTCTATGTGGTAATATGTCTCAAATAGTTTCTTATCTATTTTACTCAGTTCAATTTTATTCAACGCTTCCTGCCAGTCTGCATAGGTCCATACATAAAATTTCCCTTCTTCTCCCTCACTGTCTGCATCCAAAGCTGAATAAAATCCACCTTCTTCACTGCGTAATTCTCGGGCGGCAAAATCGATGGTCTGGTATACAACATCTTTATAGAGTTCATGCTGGGTGCATGTGTAAGCTTCGCTATATAAGCTAATAAGTTGGCCATTGTCATACAGCATTTTTTCGAAGTGAGGGGCAAACCATTCAGCGTCTACTGAATACCTGGCAAAACCACCTCCAATCTGGTCATAAATGCCTCCCAAAGCCATTTTATCAAGGGTAAGTTTAACCTGTGCCAGTGCCTGTTCGTCTTTAGTAATCTTGAAGTATCGCAGCAAAAACAGATAAATACTAGGCATAGGAAACTTAGGAGCTTTATTCATGCCACCCTGACTCCGGTCGAATTTTGCTGCCAGCTTGCTGAATATGCTGCTTAGTTCTTCTACAGAATAGGTTGTTTCCCCACCACTTAGCTGGTATTTTTGTATATCGCTGAACCCCAGATGTTCAGTAAACTGTTCAGCTGATTCCAGTAACTGGCCTTTGTTGGTTTTATAGGCTTCGGCTACATTTAATAACATTTGTGCCCAGTTGCGGGGAGGAAAATAGGTGCTTCCATAAAACGGTTTTGCCTCTGGCGTAAGAAACACATTGAGCGGCCAGCCGCCTTGTATACCCATTGCCTGAATAGCATCCATATATATGGCATCCACATCTGGACGTTCTTCCCGGTCTACTTTGATAGCCACAAAATGTTCATTCATTATTTTAGCAATCTGCTCATTCTCAAAAGATTCCCGTTCCATTACATGGCACCAGTGACAGGCTGAATAACCAATACTTACAATAATTGGCTTGTCTTCTGTTTTTGCTTTTTGCAACGCCTCTTCTCCCCAGGGATACCATTGAACCGGATTATAGGCATGCTGCAAAAGATAAGGGCTGGTTTCGTTGGCTAATTTATTTGGTTCTTTCTGGAAGTGAGAAGACATAGGGATAAATAGTTATTGGCTGTTCGTTATTGGTTGTCAGTAAAAGATTAATTACGGTTTTTTGAATCATCCATATACGTGATTCTTGTTTTAATTCAGTATGAGTACTGGTTCTGAGTAGCGGCAAACTACTATAAAAATACGTACAAAGCCTGTAAATAGGTTGAAAGTAGAAAGAATTCTTGAAGGAAGGAGCTTTCACCACAAGCAATAAATCAAAAGCGGGATAGTTTGCTATCCCGCTTTTGATTTATTATAAACATGTTCATTAAATACTTGTTATCAGCGCAGGTGCTTTGGGCTGGGATTTGCCTTTCAGGTTCAACACATCCAAGTAATATAATACTTTGATAGAAATGCTGTTATTCTGCGGCGATTGCAGGGTTTGGTTTACATTGCTGAGATAATTGGGCGTATACTCCATACCATCCGAAGCAATGGCATTCTTCCAGACCAGGCTCACTTCGCTACCAGGAGCAAACCACCATGAAAATACCATATCTACGTTGAAGGTATTAAAATTCACATCTTTCGCCTGGTCAAAATTGGCTTCTGTAAGAGTGCCATCAGTGTTAAGAGCAAAATATTTGCGGTACAAAGCAGAAGAGGTGTAATGCCTGGCCCGTAAGGTAAGCGACATTTTCTCAGTGAAAATATAGCTGCTGTTCAGTGTACTGGAAATAGCCCGCACATTGCGCAAACCAAAAAATATAGAATCGTTGCGTACATTTTCTCCGAAAGAACCCATTTCATCCTGTACAGTGCGGGTATTAAAATTATACTGGAGCGATAGTTTATCGTTAACACGATACCTGGGCGAAATTTCCACATAATACAATTGCCGGTTGTTTTCATTAAAAGTGCGGTACCGGCCATGCAGGCCAAGGGCAAACTTCTTGCGGCCATCGGTATAAAAATCACTGCCTATCTGCACATTTGTAGGAAAAGTATAATAGCGGCCAGCTACCCTGGGCTCGTAGAAATCATACGTTTTTACAGGTTCAACGTTTACATGGGTACCTATTTCATAAAAGTTTTTCAGGGTAGTATATACCCCGGCATTCATCCAGAAATTCTGGAAAACATCCGGCCGGTAGAGCCTCGAATAAGCCGTGCTGAAACTAGTATACAGGTTATTAAGCTTCCAGAAAGGCCTGTAAATATTATAGGCAATTCTGCCTATCTGCGAAACCTCATTATTATTGTATAAAATCCCCAGATCATTGGGATTATACTTATCTGTTTCTATCACCTGTGTGAGTGAATATTGCAGATTTCCGCTGATCTTACTGCCAGAAAGAGAAAGCGTATACCCCCGGTCAGGCCGGTTTAATTCAGGATCAAATTTCTGGCTTACAGCTGTACGTCCATTGAGGGCAAACGTATTTTTCTTATTGGCAAGTTTAAAAAGGCCGCCAGTTACATTGGCATCATAGGTGTGCCCGGACCTGGTAACATTGGTATTAATCAGACTCACATAGGAATTGTTTTTCAGCGACTGGTCAAATACTAAAATGTTGTAATTGGAAAGTGGCTGGGTGAGAATTTTGCGCTGTTCGCCTTCCTCATTCTCTACGGTTGCATATATATTGGGTGAAACTGCATTAAAAATACCAATCCCTAATCCGCCTTTGGTTCGTCCGGAAATTTTACTGGCATTTACCAGCCGGCTGGTGGTAGGATTTTCTACAATTTCTTCACCTTCCTGTAATTGTCCTTCCACATCGCCATATTTAAGAGGAGTGCCGCCTACTCTTCGGGAATAAAAGAACCCCCCTTTGTTAAACAACTCGGTGCCTTCTGTAAAAAATTGCCTGTTCTCGTTAAACCGCACTTCAAAAGGCGATAAATTTAATACCTGATTATCTGACTGTACCTGACCAAAATCCGGAACTAGGGTCATATCCAGCGTAAAACTCTCATTAATGCCATATTTTACATCCATTCCCCCATTTAAATTAAAAGTAGCATTTCGCTTGTCAGGTGTATTATGCGGATAATGGTTGGCATAACTTGAAATATAGGGCAATAAAGCCAGACGCAAGGGAGATTTGATGTGTTCGATACCGGTAAGCTGGCCAAACTGGTTGAGAAAGCCGCTTACAGCCGGATTTACCGGGTTCCAGAAAAAAGACTCATTGTTCCGGCGGACCTGTCGCCTGAAGTTGAGCCCCCATACTTGTTCTTCCCGGTTAGAAAAACGGATGGCTGAATAAGGAATTTTCATCTCAACCACCCAGCTATCAGCATTGATTTTTACTTTACTTTCCCATACGGCATTCCAGGCCCGGTCCTCGCCATTAGAGGAATAGCGGGCATCTGATTGTACACCAGCGGCTGTTACCATAAAACCATAGCCATTAATTTTGTCCAGATAGGTATCCAGGTAGATTGCGAAATAATCTGAGTTACCAATATTATCCCTAACAGTTAGTTGCCTTAAAATGCTGTCCGCCGAACTTTCATACATCATAGCTGCTACATAAACGGCTATATCATCATATACAATCCTAACTTTGGTTTTCTGGGTTTCCGGTTGCCCATATCTAGGCCAGTTTTGGACAAACTGACTAGCTTCCGGGCTTTGTTGCCAGATTGATTCATCTAATACTCCATCTACCTTAATTGCTTCTGAAGTGCGTAAAGCCCTGTATTGGCGGGCTTGTGCAAATACTAAACCTTCAGACAAAAATGTGAAAAAAGTAAGTAGAAGTATCCGGTGCATCAGTAAATACAGGTTATATTATAGGTCTGAAAAACAACTGTAAACGATAAAAATTTTAATAATAAATATATTCTAATGTATTTGTTTCAATATTTTAGTTATAAAGTAAATAGTACATACGCAGTAATATTTTAATTTTTATAAGATAGAATAGAATTATTTTAATGTAAAGGTATTTCTTTGAAGAGAAAATGGAGAGCAAAAACCGTGTCAGAAACGCAAACCGTTTAAAACTTAATCTAAATTTTATACCTTGCCAGTATGGGAAAACTGCTAACTACCTGCTTTATAATTCTTTTAACCTTAACTATTGTTTCTGCTCAGCCCTCTTCACTTACTCAAGATATCGCAGCCTATACAGATCAATCTTATCAGGCGCTTTTTGATTTATATAAAGATTTACATGCACATCCGGAAATTTCTTTCCAGGAAAAAAATACAGCAGCAAAAATTGCTGCACAGCTAAAATCGCTTGGTTTTGAGGTTACCGAAAACTTTGGGGGATATGGCATAGTGGGTATACTTAAAAATGGTACTGGTCCTTGTGTAATGGTACGCACCGACCTGGATGGATTGCCTGTAGAGGAAAAAACGAATGCGCCATACGCCAGTAAAACACGAACCAAAGATGAAACTGGAAAAGATGTACCCACTATGCATGCCTGCGGACATGATGTGCATATGACCGTTTTTACAGGCGTAGCCAAAACGATGGTACAATTTAAAAATCGGTGGAAAGGAACCTTGCTGATGATCGGGCAACCAGCTGAAGAACGGAGCGGGGGAGCCAAAGCGATGCTCCAGCAAGGCTTATTTACTAAATTTCCCAAACCAGATTATGCCCTCGCTTTACATATGAATGCTTTTTTGGCCGCCGGGAAAGTAGGATATACGGAGGGTGGTATTATGGCTAGTGTAGATGCAGTGGATATTACAGTGAGAGGTATAGGAGGACATGGTGCTATTCCACAAAATACCAAAGATCCTATTGTGCTTGCTTCTCAGATTGTAATTGCTTTACAAACTATTGTGAGCCGTGAAATTTCTCCTTTTGAGCCCGCCGTAGTAACGGTAGGCTCTATTCAGGGAGGAACCCAGTATAATATTATTCCCGATGAAGTAAAGCTCCAGCTTACCTTACGTTCTTACTCTGATGCGGTGCGTAACCAGACTATTGCTGCCATCAATCGTATTTGCAAGGGAATTGCAGAGGCGGCAGGTGTTTCTCAAGACCGTTTGCCTATTGTAACCATTCGTGACCAGTATACGCCTCCAACTATTAATGATATTCCACTTACCCGCCGCCTTACCAATATATTTGCCGAAACTATCGGGAAAGAAAATGTAGTAGATACACCTGCTTCTATGGTAGGAGAAGATTTCTCATTTTATAGCCGCCAGGAGGCTAAAATTCCCACTTGTATGTTCTGGCTGGGTGCTGTAGATCCTGAACAAATAGATAAAAACCGCAAAAATAACCAGGAGTTGCCTTCTTTACATTCCGGATTATTTCTTCCTCTGCCTGAACCTGCTATCAAGACGGGTATAAAAGCGATGTCGGCAGCAGTTTTAGAATTAATGCATAAAAGATAGCCATGCTGACGCATCGAAATTTATACATAAATACTACCGTTCATCCTAATTATTTTAAGATTTATAATATGGGTCAGTATACTTGAATAGATTACCAATACAATGCTTTTACATTAAACTAATTAAATTGATTTGTATCATGTATCTATATTTGGTACAAGATAGATACATGATACAAATTTACTGCAAGCAAATTACCAGACAAAGTATGAATGTTAGACTCAGATCCTATACCAGCTTGCCTGTATGAAATTAATCCGGACCCTGCTCAGATATATATCAGTTCTGTTCTTTTTTTTCTGGATACAAGTTGCTAACGGTCAGAAAAGTAAGATTGATAGTCTGGAGAATGTATTAAGAAGTACTGCAGATGATACACTCAAAGTAGAGTTGCTGTATAAAATTGTCTGGCAGCACTCTTTATCCGGGGGTAATCCTGAAACAGCCAATCACTATATAGACCAGCTTTGTTCGCTGTCTCAAACACTTAATTATCCCTTAGGAAACGCATATTGCCTGGATCTCCGTGGGGTCCGTGCCCGTAATATCAGTGAGTATGGAGAGGCGCTCTCTTTTCACAAAAAGGCATTAAAAATTGCCCAAGATATTAATAATGAGAAGTTAAAAGCAATTACTCATAATAATATAGGCGTTGTATACAGACGTTTCAACGATTACCAGAACGCGCTCTATCATCACCTGGAAGCACTAAAAATCGCTGAGAAAATCCAGGATAAATATAATATTTCAACCGCTGTGAATAGTATCGGAAACATTTATTTTTCCATGAAAGAATACAGTAAAGCACTGAATTATTTTGCCAAGGGGCTGGAACAGGCAAAAGAAATGCAAAATTCTGTGGGGATTGCAATTAATCTCAATAATATAGGCGGTGTTTATGAAAGTTTAGGTGAGTATACAAAAGCCCTGACCCATTATACCGAATCTCTTACAATTAACCAGGCACTTGGCAATACGAAAGGTATAGCTATATGTTTTAATGACTTGGGAACGGTACATCTTAAAATGAATAATACCGCACTGGCCCTTAAATTTTATAAAGCCGCACGAAATATGAATGAGAAGATAGGAGATAAAAAATACCTGTCTGCCAACTATATCAACCTGGGATTAGCCTACAAAGCTAACAGAGAATATAACCAGGCATATATAAATTTGAAAAAAGGCCTGGATATGGCTTTGCATATCGGTGCTAAAGAAGAAATTCAGGATGCATATGCCAGTCTTTCGGAAACCTACTCTTTATCGGGTGATTATAAAATGGCTTTATTTTACAATCATAAAGCCGCCGCATATAAAGACAGTTTGCTGAATGAACATAACCAGGAGACTATTGCCCGTATGCAATCCTTATTTGATATTGAACAAAAAGAAGCCCAAATCAACTTGCTAGAGACTGAAAAATATATAAAGGAAGACCAGCTTCGAAATCAGCGCATACTTACCATTGCTTTAGTAATTGGTCTTGTTTTCATTCTCATATTATTTGGCATTGTATACCGGAATAATCACAACCGGAAGCAGTTAAACCGCATACTGGCTTACCAGAATGCCGCTATATTACACCAGAAAGATACTCTTGATTTAAAAAATCAGGAATTAACCCGTCTGAGCGAAGAAAAAAATGATCTTATGGGTGTAGTTGCACATGATTTGCGTAGTCCGCTGAGCCGCATTTTCGGACTAGCAAACGTGATGCAACTGGAGTCAGATAATTTAAATTCTTCTCAGAAAGAATATATAAAATTAATAGGAAAAACTGCGGGACATCTTAATGAGATGATTGCCAAAATATTGGATATAAATGCCATTGATGCAAAAAAAATAAATCTGGAAATGCAACTGGTAAATGTCTCACGACTTTTGCAGGAGACAGTAAATAATTTTGAAGAGGCCGCCAGTAAGAAAAATATTAAGTTCATCTGCCACTACGCTCCGGGAGAACATCAGGCTAAGCTAGACTGGGTGTATGCTACACAGGTTTTAGAAAATCTGATCTCCAATGCAATTAAATTTTCACCAGCCAATAAAAGTGTTTTCATCTCTCTACAAGAAGTTCAAGATACCATTGAAATAGAAATCAAAGACCAGGGCCCGGGTTTTGTACCTGAAGATATGCCCAAACTATTCGGCAGGTTCCAGAAACTGAGTGCCCAACCTACTGCCGGTGAAGACTCTACCGGACTAGGTTTATCTATTGTAAAAAAATACATGGAAGCCATGCAAGGTGAAGTTGCTTGCCACAGTAATCCCGGACAGGGTGCCTCGTTTACACTTACGTTTAGAAAAGCCCTGATAACTATTTCAGCAATGAGTTGAAAATAGCATTATCCTAATTTTTTAGCAAGTATATGCTTTAACAAGCAAAAATTTTCTTGTTATGAATACTTCTTTCACTGTAGCTAATAGGTGTATTGCTGAATCTGTAAATTTGGAGACAGCGTTAAAATTAGATGACTTAGCTCTTGTAAGCTCTGGGTTTTTTGCTGCTTTTAATAGGACCATGTTGCTTAGGTTGCCAGGGCTGTGTACCAGGCCGGTAACAAGAAGTTGCCAGAAATAGTATCAAAATGAAGTATGCAATTATTTTTTTCATATCGTAAGTAGGAGTTAGTCGGAAGGTAACGTTTAACTTAAAATTACTTTATCAAAATTTTATCTTTTTCACTTATTTCCCGTAAGTCTCCAATAATGATCTTTAACAAATCTAGTATTATTCTTTAATAAGCTAGATCATTGGAAATTGAAAACGCTACAGATTATTGTTAAATTATGATTAAAAGAGCTTATATTACTTAGTATCATCATAGGGCTTAGCAACATAAAGTTTGTAAGAAATCTGTCTATACAATTTTATATAATTGAGGTATTATGAAAGCAGGGGCAGCACATTCAATTGAAGTAGAAATCAGACAAGCTAGCGTTGCTGATGCGGACCTATTGCTAGATTTGAGTACTCATACCTTTTACCAGGCTTTTGCTCCTCAGAACTCTTCATCTAATATGGCTGCCTATATGACTTCTGCTTTTACCAGGGAACAATTAGTTAAGGAGTTGAAAGAAACAAATTCCGTTTTTTTTCTTGCGTTTTACCAAGGAGAAGGTGTTGGGTATGCAAAACTCCGAAAATATGCCACTCATACACAATTACAAAAGGCTAAAGCGGTAGAGATACATAGGTTATATGTTCTTAAATCTATGATTGGCAAAAAGATTGGAAAAGCGCTGATGGAAATGTGCTTGCAATTAGCTTCTCAGCAAGGTTTTGAGGTAATCTGGCTTGGTGTATGGGAACATAATACACATGCCATTGAATTTTATAAAAAATGGGGTTTTGAAATATTTGATTCCTACTTATTCAAATTAGGAAGTGATGATCAGACAGATTTTTTAATGAAAAAATCACTGGTTTAATACCCTTTTCTGCCCATCAACACAAAACTCGGTAAATATTTACCGGGTTTTGTGTTGATGGGCAGGGGATAGTTTTTTAGTGTTTATCAATAATGATCTTCTGATGCTTGACTGTATGCTTGCCTGCAAGTCTGACTAAGTATACTCCATTTGCTAAGTTGCCTACCTGATAAACTACCCAATGCTTATGAGCTGCTTCCACTTGTTGATCAAATAAGTTTGCAACCAAATTTCCTCTCGTATCAAATAGCTGCATAGTTACTTGTTGCTGCTCAGGGAAGCTAAATTCAAAGCTGATCTCTTTAGAGGCAGGTACCGGATACGCTAACAGTTCTGTACTTGTTCCTTGTACTTCTTCCAATTCGTCACCTACTCGGCTGTTGCTGGAAACTTTCCAAAGTTCCAAACCTGACAGGTTAGCGGCTCCTCCACTGGCGCCTATGTTGAGAATGCCATCGGCAATGGTAGTGCGGTACGGACCTAGCTTTGCCCAGCTTCCCTTTCCGCCGGTGGAATAATTGCTGAGGATCACCTGTCCTTCCAGGGTGAGTGAATAGGGTTCAGGAGCAGAATCTTCCCATACATACAAGTACAGATCATATTCTCCATTGCTCACCCCACTCAAAGCAAGACTAGCCGGTGCAGAAGCCAGGGAATAGATTGAAGATCGGATCATGGAAGCTCTGGCGGCATCGGTTGCCGGAGAAAGGGTGATATTCTGATTGGCAAACACTCTGCCACTGTAAGTGAATCCTGGGGCAGTAGCACTGGCTTCAAAAGTGCGGGTATCAATGGTTAGCGTTCCTCCATTCAGATTGAGGGCTCTGTAAAAGCTTATAGTAGGAGCAGCGTTTACAATCAAAGTAGTAGTTGCAGAGGTAGAAGAATCACCTACATTATCAATGGCTTTAGCCGTGAGTTGATAGCTGCCTGCTGCTACATTTGTCCATGCAAACTCATAGGGGCTAGTTAAGTCTTCACCAATTTTAGTAGTGCCTTGGTAGAATTCTACTTTACTTACAGTCCCATCTGCATCCGAAGCAGTGGCAGTTAGAGTAATATTATTACCGGCAGTGAAACTCGCATTGTTGGCAGGAGATGTTAAAGCCACTGTTGGCAATTGATTTGGCTGATTTACTTTCCAAAGTTCCAAACCTGACAGGTTAGCGGCTCCTCCACTGGCGCCTATGTTGAGAATGCCATCGGCAATGGTAGTGCGGTACGGACCTAGCTTTGCCCAGCTTCCCTTTCCGCCGGTGGAATAATTGCTGAGGATCACCTGTCCTTCCAGGGTGAGTGAATAGGGTTCAGGAGCAGAATCTTCCCATACATACAAGTACAGATCATATTCTCCATTGCTCACCCCACTCAAAGCAAGACTAGCCGGTGCAGAAGCCAGGGAATAGATTGAAGATCGGATCATGGAAGCTCTGGCGGCATCGGTTGCCGGAGAAAGGGTGATATTCTGATTGGCAAACACTCTGCCACTGTAAGTGAATCCTGGGGCAGTAGCACTGGCTTCAAAAGTGCGGGTATCAATGGTTAGCGTTCCTCCATTCAGATTGAGGGCTCTGTAAAAGCTCACCGCTGCCGCCGGACTGACTGTGATGCTAATCACGGAGGAAGTAGTAACAGCATTCAGATTATCGGTAGCAATAGCCGTGATTTGATAGCTGCCTGCTGCTACATTACTCCAGGTAAACTCATAGGGGCTAGTTAAGTCTTCTCCTAGCTTGGTTGAACCCTGATAGAACTCCACTTTACTCACACTTCCATCTGCATCCGAAGCAGCAGCGGCTAAGGTAACGGAAGCCGGCGCCATGAAACTAGTATTGTTGACAGGAGAAGTCAGAGTGACAGTGGGTGCCTGGTTAGCTTGACTTACAGTAGTATTTACCACAGCAGAGGTAGAAGAATCACCTACATTATCAATGGCTTTAGCCGTGAGTTGATAGCTGCCTGCTGCTACATTTGTCCATGCAAACTCATAGGGGCTAGTTAAGTCTTCACCAATTTTAGTAGTGCCTTGGTAGAATTCTACTTTACTTACAGTCCCATCTGCATCCGAAGCAGTGGCAGTTAGAGTAATATTATTACCGGCAGTGAAACTCGCATTGTTGGCAGGAGATGTTAAAGCCACTGTTGGCAATTGATTTGGCTGATTTACTTTCCAAAGTTCCAAACCTGACAGGTTAGCGGCTCCTCCACTGGCGCCTATGTTGAGAATGCCATCGGCAATGGTAGTGCGGTACGGACCTAGCTTTGCCCAGCTTCCCTTTCCGCCGGTGGAATAATTGCTGAGGATCACCTGTCCTTCCAGGGTGAGTGAATAGGGTTCAGGAGCAGAATCTTCCCATACATACAAGTACAGATCATATTCTCCATTGCTCACCCCACTCAAAGCAAGACTAGCCGGTGCAGAAGCCAGGGAATAGATTGAAGATCGGATCATGGAAGCTCTGGCGGCATCGGTTGCCGGAGAAAGGGTGATATTCTGATTGGCAAACACTCTGCCACTGTAAGTGAATCCTGGGGCAGTAGCACTGGCTTCAAAAGTGCGGGTATCAATGGTTAGCGTTCCTCCATTCAGATTGAGGGCTCTGTAAAAGCTCACCGCTGCCGCCGGACTGACTGTGATGCTAATCACGGAGGAAGTAGTAACAGCATTCAGATTATCGGTAGCAATAGCCGTGATTTGATAGCTGCCTGCTGCTACATTACTCCAGGTAAACTCATAGGGGCTAGTTAAGTCTTCTCCTAGCTTGGTTGAACCCTGATAGAACTCCACTTTACTCACACTTCCATCTGCATCCGAAGCAGCTGCAACAAATGTAATATTATCTCCAGAGGAATAACCAGGACTGCCATTTGGTGTTGACAGACTTACTATCGGCGGTTGATTTTGATTTGAAGAGGTAACAGCAATAGATATATTAGAAGAAATAGTGCTTATATTCTGGTTATCTGTAGCTTTGGCCGTGAGTTGATAGGAGCCAGCACTTACATTGGTCCACACATATTCATAAGGACTTGTCAAATCTTCTCCTAGCTTGGTAGTGCCTTGATAGAACTCCACCTTGCTCACACTGCCATCATTATCTGAGGCAGTTGCAGTTAGAGTGATATTACTACCGGCTGTGAATGTTGAATTGTTCGCAGGCGCTGTTAAACTTACAATGGGCGCCTGGTTACCTTGACTTACTGTAATATTTACAATTGAAGAGGTGCCTGTTGCATTTAGATTATCAAAAGCCTTAGCAGTAAGCTGATAGCTTCCCGCTGCAATATTTGCCCATGAATATTCATATGGACTCGTCAAGTCTTCTCCCAACTTCGTAGTACCTCTATAAAATTCCACTTTACTAATATTACCATCTCCATCTGAGGCTTGAGCAATAATATTGATAGAAGCAGGAGCAGTGAAAGCTTGGTTATTAATAGGTGAAGTCAGATTGACAACAGGAGGCTGGTTAGATTGTGTTACTGTAATAGTCTTAACCGTAGAGATACCAGTACCATTTAAATTATCTATAGCTTTTGCAGTGAGTTGATAACTTCCAGCTGCTACATGATTCCAAATAAACTCATAAGGACTAGCTAAATCTTCACCTAATTTGGTTAGACCCTGATAGAATTCCACTTTGCTAATACTTCCATCCGTATCGGCGGCCGTCGCAGTTAGGGTGATATTACTGCTGGCTGTGAAAGTTGAATTGTTAGCAGGTGAAGTAAGGTTTGCTGTAGGAAGAGCATTATTGCCTCCTGTTTCTATTTTCCTGATTTCAATACCGGAAAGCAAGATCGATTCTGAACCTCCATTTATACCTAAATTTATGTTTCCATCTGTAATAGTAGCTCTCCAAGGGCCAAGTTTCTCCCAATATCCGGCATATCCAGTATTGTATCCCTGAAGTGCTGGCTGTCCTTCTACAGAAAAATTAACAAGAATAGCACGGTTATCTTCCCAAACATATACATACACATCGTATTCTCCATTGGGAACATTATTTATTGATACACCAACACTCTTTCCTGATATGGCTGTTGTAAGCATCAATGTCCTGTTTGCATCAGTAGAAGGAAATACCGAAGTTCCATTTTTATTTAATACACCATCTGTACCGGTTAAGGTGTAATTAGGTGCTGTACTAGCCTCCCAGGCATTCCCATCAATCGTTAATGCCGTACCATTTAAGTTAATTGCCCTATAAAAACTGGTATTACTGAAACTATTAATATTTATGGTAATAGCTCCAGAAGTGGTAACGGCGTCCAGATTGTCATAAGCTTTCGTAGTAATGGCATAACTTCCGGCAGGCGTATTTTTCCAGGTAAAACTATAAGGACTAGTCAGGTCTTCCCCCAGCTTAGCAGTACCAGCGTAGAATTCTACCTTTGCTATATTTCCATCTGAGTCTGAAGCCGTGGCTTGAATAGTTACGTCTGCTCCCTGTGTATAAGAAATATTATTAACCGGAGATGTTAAACTAACCACTGGAGCTATATTTGATGCCGACCGAGGTACTGCACTAGTTTCTGCACCGATTGACCAAATGGACCCTTTTCTTGTAAACACTTTAAAATAATACCGGTTGTTATTGGTTAAGCCAGTAATTGTTTTGGGGGAAACGTTACCCTTATATACAACTTTACCTCCATCAAAGGTAGAACCTATTCCTAAAAAGTTCAAATCAGCTTGATAAGCACTGCCATCTCCGGCAGGATCAGCGGTAACACTTAGCGCTTCTTTTGCAACAATCATTAACTCATCAAAAGTATTAGATGGATTAGTCCAGCTTAAATTAACTTTTGTATCACTGGCTGTAGCTGATAAGGCCGTTATATTTGACGGTAAACTTGCACAATCTGGGTCCATCCTGACACTTGCTGTATCTGATAATCCAGCACCATCTGTTACAATTAATACAAATTCAAAATAGTATAGATTTCCATCGCAGCCTATTGGAATGATAGTAGCTGTTGTGCTTGGATCATTATCATATGGTTCGGGATGGTTATGATCATTATGATATAGAATAGTCTGCCATTGATATGTAAGCCCTGCGCTACTATGTTCTGTATCTGTAACGTTTGCTGTTAAATTAACTGTACTCTCCTGTGTCATTGTGTATTTGCTGTTATTAACAGGCGAAGTAATATTTACAACAGGCGGTGTATTATTTACAGATACGAACAAAGATGTTTCATTAGTTAAACCTTGATTATCAGTTACTTTTAAAGTTATATTATATTTTGTTGGCACACCTGCAGGAGCATTGAATATTTTGGAAGGATTAGGCAAATTACTTACAGGTGAACCATCACCAAAATTCCATTCGTAGGCCAAAGGTAATGCTTCTGGATCTGTAGAATTACTGCCGGTAAACTGAATTGTTAATGGACTAATTCCATAATATTTATCCATTGAAGCAATGGCTGTTGGGGGTTGGTTGCCACTAGGTATATAAGTTACTTTCCGAATCTGGGAAGCATAGTTAATATAATACAATGCACCATCTGTTGGATGGGTATTCATATAAACTACTATTGCATTACCATTTATAAAATTCTCTACCTGCTGTAAATTATGAGTATTATCAAAGGATAAACTACGTATCCATTTAGCACCATAATCTCCAAGAAAATATTTGTTTTGGTACTCTGCGGGAAATTTATCGCCTGTATACCATACGCCGCCTATAGCCGAACTACCGCCAAACTGTGGCCCTGGAACTGAACCTGCACTTCCTAGATTAACGACAGAAGCATCATTACCATTGAATGTACCAGTGCGTGAAGGACTGGTTCCATGCTTCCAGTCCAGCACTGGCCTTGTATGAACAAAATGAGGCACGCTGGCAGGAATCTGTTGACTAGTATTACATGGGTTTGGAAAAGATACTTGCCCATTCGCAGTAGGTTGCTTAAGTAAATCTATAAAACTAAAATATCTTTGGGTACAGCCCCCAACACCATAGAGTGGATTAAGTGAATATTGATTTTGTGTAGTTTTAGTAGAGTACAGACTTGCTTCGTACCCTTCATATATTGGCCAGCCAAAGTTAAGTCCTGGGCCTGGTACTACATCCATTTCTTCCCATGTATCCCAACCTACATCTCCTAGATACAATACGCCTGGGTTGCCTTCACTGGGATTATGGCTACCTGTGCCTGGCTTTAGGCTCATTCGACTTGGATTACGAAGCCCGAGCGCCCAAGCCTTAGATTTATTTGAGCCGGGATTTGCAGGATCGTAAAATGGATTACTAGGTACACCATTACCTGTTTCAGGGTCTATTCTTATAATCTTTCCATTAAGTGACTCCAACTGCTGGGAGCGGAAAGCACCTACATTTTGCTCAGGTGTAATAATGCCATCTGCTAGAGCATCAAGGAAGTAGCTTTCTCCAGAACTTCCTACATCGGGTTTTCCGGAAAGCGGACTAGAACCATCTCCTAAAGAAACTAGTAAAGTCTGGTCTGTACCAAATACAATTGAACCTACTCCATGAGTAACCTGAAGAATAGGAAGCCCTGTTGATGCTGTAGCACCCAATAAGATTGTTCGGCTGCTTAAATCTGCTGTTTTAAAAGCGTTTAGTGGATTTGCTCTATAACGTGTAATCCGGCCAATAGTGGCGCGATTATATTCATTAACAGTTGGGTCATAGTTTACAGTGCCACTATTAATTAAATGATGCCTGTCAACTACATATAGCAGGTAAAAATACCCATTAGACTCAAAATTGGGATGTAAGGCGAAACCTAATAAACCATGGTCTTTCCAGTCACCTACTTCATCACTTATATCAATAAGAGGGGTAGATAATTTTACACCATTCTCTACTATCCAGACCTTACCTCCTTTTTCCCAGACATACATACGAGTACCGGCCGGATTGAAGGTAAAACCTACTGCCGCATTCCAACTACCCGATACCAATTGGTCTGTAAAGCCTGTGGGTAAACCAGTACCTTGAGCCAAGCTCTGAGATGAATAAATATTGTTTACACTCCATAAAAATAAAAGAGTTACGAATATATTTTTCCAAATCGAAGGTGTAGACTTATGATAAATTACGTTTGTATCATACCCTTGGCTGGATTTCCTGGGTACAAAAGATTTTACAATCAAATTGGTAAAGTGAAGCTTCATAGAGGTTAAAATTTTTTCATTGATGTTCCGAAAGAAAAACTTAATGTAATCTGCATTATAATTAAGTTGGTTGTAATGGTTTTGTAATTAATATACTAACGTATTTTCTGTAAAATGTTTACTTTAATATATAAATTAGTTTTTATTGATATATCATTATTTTTTAATTAAATCTTACATACTAGATAAAAACATTAATATTTATAATAGGAATAACGTAACCATAAAGCGATGAAGAATAGTACTAAAAATGGGTAATTATTTAAGAGGGGATTTAAATATAACTTTTTTTATATTTTATTGAAGTAATAAAGCATACTTATATATGTCAAGTAGCTTAAATAATATGTAGATTGTTGTATATTATTCGTATAAATGTCATTAATTGAATTACGTGGTATGCAAATTTATAAAATTAAAGTTAGTATGGAGTAAAAATTTATAAAAACTTTATTGTACTATTATTAGCATATTGAATACTAAATTATCGAAAAAGACAAATAAAATTTATACCTCTAATAATATAAAACCATTAGTTAACAGCATATTTTAATATGACTGAGTTATTTATATTTACTTGAAATGACTATCATTCCAGAAGTACGCTACCAAAATAAAGGTATATATATTAATTAAACTTACAGGGTAGTTTTCGTAAAATAGTATCATTTTTAGCTACAAATGTTAAGCCAGCTTTCTTCGATTTCTATATTAATTTTATTGGTTTATTAAATAATGTTTGCTCAATTTGGCAGATAGTATTTAGATATATATGATAAAGAAAGTCAAAGAATAGCTTCGAAGAAACTGACGGTTGTCTTTACCTGTTCAATAATATTTAGTTAGCTTAATTAATATGAAAATTCTTTCTGCCAGTCACATTAGAGACTTAGATAAGTATACCATTCAGAATGAACCTATATCTTCTTTAGAATTGATGGAGCGAGCCTCTTTATCTTTTGTAGAGTGGCTTATAAATAAGTTTGATAAAATTAATAAAACAATTGTATTCTGCGCTATAGGAAATAATGGGGGAGATGGGCTTGCCATCTCCAGGTTGCTTTTAGAAAGAGAATATCAGGTACAAACCTTTATTTTGCACGATGCAAAAAGTAACCCTACAGATGTTGAAATTAATCTCAAACGCTTAAAAAAAATTATCTTAGTTCAGGATATTTATAATGAAACTGATATTCCTGATATTGATTCGGATTCAATTGTGATTGATGCCATATTTGGTTCGGGATTAAGCCGGCCAATAACTGGGATTGCTGCTCAGGTAGTACATTCTATAAATCAGTCAAAGGCAACAGTTGTAGCGGTTGATATACCTTCTGGCTTGTATGTAGATACTTATAACCCGAATACTACTATTATTGAGGCAGATTTTACGGTGTCTTTTCAACTGCCTAAGTTATCGTTTTTGCTCCCTCAAAATGCTAGGTATGTTGGCGAATGGCATATAACAGATATTGGTCTACATGCCGACGCTATCGAAAAAGCACGGACTTCTTATTATTATACGGATGCCTCGATTGTCAAATCTTTGGTTAAAAAAAGAGATAAATTTTCACACAAAGGCACATTCGGCCATGCTTTACTTGTTGGAGGAAGTTATGGTAAAATGGGAGCTGCCATACTAGCTACAAGATCTTGTTTGCGGAGCGGGATAGGTTTGCTAAGTATTCATATTCCTGCCTGTGGATATGAAATTCTGCAAACTTCGGCGCCTGAAGCCATGGCTATGGTGGACAAAGAAGAGAAACTGATTAGTGATATAGATATTCCGGATCTTACTAAATATACGGCTATTGGAATTGGCCCAGGAATTGGAACCGCATCTCAAACAGCAGAGGGATTTAAAAGGTTATTGGAACAAGCCAGTAAACCACTAGTTATAGATGCGGATGGACTTAACCTGCTTTCTGAACATAAAGAATGGCTAACGCTTCTTCCGGAAGAGAGTATTCTCACACCACATCCAAAAGAATTCGAACGGCTAGCTGGTAAAACGGCTAACGAATACGAAAGGCTAGATGTGTTGAAGAAATTTTGTTCAGATTATAAAGTTAATGTTGTACTGAAAGGAGCGCACACGGCAGTAGCAAATGCTGTAGGAGATATTTATTTTAATTCTACTGGCAATCCTGGAATGGCTACTGGTGGTTCTGGTGATGTGTTAACAGGTATTATTACTTCCTTAGTAGCACAAAGCTATCAGCCTTTTAAAGCAGCAGTTTTAGGTGTATATTTTCATGGACTGGCTGGAGATAAAGCGGCTGCCAGCAAAGGATATACTGCCTTAATTGCCTCTGATATTATAGATTGTTTACCGCAAGCTTTTATCGAGTTCGGATTATAGCTTTTGTGAACAGTTTACTCGAGTTCAAACTGTAATTTCACCAGGTTGTGATACAATCCTTCTTCCACTTTCACCAGTTCTTCATGCGTACCTGATTCTATAATTTTTCCTTCACTGATAACATAAATATGATCTACCTTACGGATGGTAGCTAACCGGTGTGCAATAATGATAGTAGTTCGCCCGGCCATTAGTGTATCTAATGCTTCTTGTACAAGTTTTTCAGACTCGGCATCTAATGAACTGGTAGCTTCATCCAGAATCAGAATAGCAGGGTCTTTTAGAATGGCTCTGGCAATGGCAATTCGTTGTCTTTGTCCGCCGGAAAGTTTTACACCTCTTTCTCCAACAAGCGTTTCCATCCCTTCCGGAAAAGACATAATAAAATCCAGGGCATTTGCTTTACGGGCGGCTTGTATAATTTCTTCATCGGTAGCGCTGGGTTTGCCATATGCAATATTTTCCCGGATCGTACCACCAAATAAAATGACATCCTGCGGTACAATCCCAATATTCTGGCGGTAAGATAAAATATCGTATTGACGAATATCTTTTCCATCTACACTGATGTAGCCTCTATCAGTGGCATAGTATCTCAATAATAACTGTACAATTGTAGATTTGCCAGCACCGCTATAACCTACCAAAGCTATTTTTTGTCCGGCTCCTATATGGAATGAGATGCTTTTCAATACATCTATATCTTGCCGGGTAGGGTAGGCGAACGTAATATCATGAAAAGTAATGTCGCCGTAAATATTCAATGGCGCCCTTTCTACTACTGGCTGAGGATTTACAACTTCAGAACCTTCTTTTAAAATATCCCTAATGCGTTCAGAGGCCCCAATGGATTTTTGCAACTGCGCATATAAATCACCCATTCCACCTACAGCACCGCCAATAAAAGCTGTATAAATAACGAAAGCTGTAAGTTCACCGGAAGTAATCAGGTTTTGTTCAAGCAAGGTAGCGCCATACCACAATACACCTATAATACCTCCAAAAATGGCCAAGATTATAAATGAAGTAAAACCCCCTCTATATTTTGCTGCCCTTAATGCATTAAAAATGACTTTCTGTAAGGCATTGTCATAGCGTTTAATTTCGAGGTACTCATTCGTAAAAGCTTTCACTACATGAATAGATTGCAAAGTTTCTTCCACTACTACATTGGCATTCGCTAATTCATCTTGTGCTTTGCGTGAGAGTTTGCGGATAAACCTGCCAAATAATACAGCTCCAATAACCAGTACAGGAAAAGTGGATAGCATAAAAATGGTGAGACTGGGAAATAGCGCGAAAATAATGGTGATACCCACAACCAGCGTAATTAACTGGCGTACTAATTCAGCCAAAGTAAAAGAAAGCACATCCTGTAACTGAGTAATATCGGAAGTAAGCCGGCTGGTAAGTTCTCCAACCCGGCGTTGCTCGAAGAAGGATAAGGGCAGGGTTACAATTTTACTATACACGGCAATACGTATATCCCGCATGGCCCGTTCACTGACTTTAGAGAAAAGCAATACCCGGCAGAAAGAAAATATACTTTGCACAACAAATACAATAGCCAATGCCCCGGCAATCTGCCCGATAGAATAATTAATTTTTCCCTCAGCTGCATCAATCAGCATACCTGCAAATCTGGGAAATATTAAAGTGGTAAGTGAAGAAAGTATTAATAGAATAAGTCCGGCAATGAATAACGTTTTGTAAGGGAGTACAAACCGGAAAATTTCTAATGCCTCTTGTAACGACTTTTTGGTGATTTTTACTTTTTTTGATTCTTCGTCCCCGCTTTGCTGCCGGTAACCGGATTGCCTTCTCGCCATAAAAATGTATTGATTGTATTATAAAAATAGATGAGTAACTCCGCCAATCATCTGCTTCTCTGATAGTCGACTTTGTAAGCAGAATATTTTAGCATGTATCTACCCATCATTTATTAACTTTTTCCTTTATATTTTGATTGCGTAAAGATACGCTGGGCATCCTGATTCTTCATTAAATTCTGCAAATTAGGTTTTTCTTCCTGCATATATGCTTTCACAATTTCCCAGCCTAACCACCTACCAATAGCTCCTGGCGCTTTCGACCCAATTTCTGCTGTATAAGGCCGTTCATCTACATATTTAATCTTTATAAAATGACTGGTCTCATATAATAGCTTCTTTTCAATAAAATGTCCCCATATCACGTTCCGGTTGGTATCAGATTCAGCCAGTTGATCGCCTGTATAACCAATAATTAAACTATCATGTTTGGATGGCATCATATATTTAGTGAATTCGAATGCCTTTCCATAAAATATCATTTCTCCCAGTAGTGTACGGTCAGCAGGATTAATCAGATTATATTTTTTTGATAATAATAGAATAACTGAGGGAACAATGTATTCTTTGCGATAGCGTTTCAGTACATACTGTGGAAATTGAGGACGGTAAGTGGCACTGTCACCCAGAAAAAAATCCAGACTAATGATGATCAGGCTATCTGATACATACATATCATTCGCCAGGCCAGTGACGACTGTCTGAATTTGAGGGACTTTGAAATCAGGATAGTAGTACTTAATGTGTTTAAAGGCATCGGTAAATTCTTGTTCCAGATAACGCAAGTCGGCAAACTCCTCCCGGGTTTCGTTGAGTAATACATGAATGCTTGTATCAGTAACCAGTTGATATACGCTATTTACTAGTAACGAATCGTGTGGGTACTGCTCAGCTTGCAAAAACTGTTTAGTGAAAACCTGGTTATTGTCTAGAAAATTTTTGACTGATTCTTTAGATTGTAACGAAAACAATTCCTGTTCCAGGCGTTTAATTTTTACTTTCACATCAATTGCTGATGTGTCAATTTCCTTGTCAGATCTGCTTGTACAGGCTGAAAACAGGGTAATTACAAAAAAAATATAAATCAATTGTTTCATTTCAACCGTTTAACTTAACTTGGGCGCAATAAATTACAAAACTATGAAAAAAATCGCATTACTTGCTTTATTCTGCGGCCTGTCATTCGCAGGCTTTTCTCAGGTAAAATTGGGCTTACGCCTTGCCCCTAATATCTCCTTTAATGGTGTAAATAGCGAAGGCAGTTATAACAATGTTACCAATGAAGGTTCTGGTTTACGATTTAGTGCCGGCCCGATTGCTGATTTTTATTTTGCTGATAATTATGCTTTTAGTACCGGTTTGTGGTATACGGTGAAAAGGGTAGGATTGAGTGGTTTTGCTTTTACTGGCGAACCTTCTAATAGTTTATATAATATACAATATTTACAAGTGCCTGTGAGCCTTAAGCTATATACCAATGAAGTGGCGGTGGATACACGGGTGTATTTTCAACTGGGCGGTACACTGGATTTTAAAATCGCAGAAAAATATAAGGAAGAGAATGATAATTTTTTGTATAAATATTCAGTAATCAGCGACAAAAAAGTGTTTAAACCAATAGATGCAGGCATTTTATTAGGCGCAGGAGTAGAACTGATTATGGGCGAAAATACCACTGTTTTTGGAGGTCTTAATTACAACCGGGGACTTGTTAATTCTATTGGTGGGGTGGAATACAATGGGAGTAAAGTTAATAATGACTTGTCGGTAAGAAATAGCTATGTATCCATAGAAATTGGATTGAAATTTTAAGGCAACCTTCAATTCACCCTTATATCTAATACCGAATAGTATAAAGAACCTTCCATAGATGTTATATGTTGATCAAGTATGGGAAGAGTAACCAAAACTGAGCTCATCGAGAGTGCCGAGCAGTTGCTGAAGATGAGCAAAAAAATAGCCCATCCGCTAGCCGGAGCCAGACTGCGGGCTTTTTACCTCTACAAGAGTGGGCAGGCTAAAGCGTATGGACAAATAGCTGCTGCCGTAGGCTATGAGCGTCATGCAGTGGGCCAGTGGTTCCGGCTTTACAAACAGAAAGGGCTGCAAGCCTGTCTTCAGATAGATCCGGGCGGCCACAAAAGGGCATCACAGATTGCAGGTAAAGTACTTGAGCAGTTGAAGGCAAAGCTTGCTGATCCAAACAACTATTTTACTTCTTATAAGCAAATCCATGAGTGGTTGCACACGGCGCATGGCATTGATCTGAGCTATGAGCATGTACATTGGTTTGTCCACCGACAGCTGGGGGCAAAGCTGAAAGTGGTTAGAAAGAGCAACCTGAAAAAGGATCTAGCCTATGAGCAGAAGTATAAAAAAAACTAAACTTGGTGCTCACTTTCCTCTTACAGCGCTACTATGCTCCTTTGGCTGCCAAAGGGGTAGTCAGCCATTGGAAGGTGTACTATCAGGATGAGAGCCGCTTTGGTTTGATGACTGTTTTGAGAAGAGCCATCACCCTTGCCGGCATAAAACCGGTAGGAGCCTATCAGCACCGCTTCATCTACCGCTACTGCTATGGATTGGTAGAACCGCTGACAGGAGATCACTTCTTTATTACTGCCCCACAGGTTAACACGCTTTACTTTGAGTATATGCTTGAGGAGTTTAGCCGCCATCAACCGCAAGTGTTCAAGTTTATCTTTGTAGACAAAGCAGGCTATCACCGGGCAAAAGCCTTGCAAGTGCCCCAAAATATCCGCCTGGTGTATTTACCTTCTTCCAACCCTGAACTCAATCCGGTCGAAAGGCTGTGGGGGGATATGAAAAACAAAGTAGCTTTTCACAACTTCAGCCATGAACAAGAACTGGAAGCCTGGATCACTAATACGGCTAAAAGTTATGGGCAAAGACAGATCGCCTCTCTAACCGGATACCCTTACATTTTAGAAGCCATCAGCAAGATTACAACCTCTATGGAATAGCCTTCGCCCTATTTGGTATAACTAGTTAAGTATATAAAGTTTACACAAACAAAAGCCCCTAAATTTAAATTTAGGGGCTTTTGTTTGTGTAAAAAGATACTATATGCTATTCTGCATTGCTCCGACCTGGAGAAGTACGGTTTCCTGTTGGCTTGCCCGGACTTGAAATATCTATGGTTTGTCCACCAGACTGGCTGTGTTGATTTTCTTCCTCTTCCTGCTGCTTGGCTATATTCACGGCTACCAGAGCTACGCCACAGGCGACAATACCTACTGCCAGAATAAGTTGCGGTGTACTTAATTTTTTGCTGAATTTCAGCAGCAAAGTACCGGCATCTCTTAATAGTTCAGGAAGTTTTTCGTGATTGCCACGATATAAATGAAGTGCATTTTCGAAAGTTTTAGATATGTCTTGTGGATTGATATTCAATCCTCCGTTCTGAAAATCGTTCATAACTTGTTTTTGGTTAAATGTCAATTATTCTTTAATGTGTTCTGTTTAACGGAATCTATGGTCTGGGGTTTCTGGATTATGACCTTATTATTATAGCGATCGATGAAATTATAACTTTAACAGAGTAAGCGGAAAATATTGGAACTGCCAGGAAGATTGATTCTGAATATTTAACTCTTTCCTTGATTTATTATATACCTGATATCTTCCTATCAATCTGTAAAATTTTGAAATCAGTAATACTTGCCAACTGATGGACTTTTACTGCGTATAACTGATTATTATACACCTTTCAGCGCTTACTGATGGCGCTTTAGAAACTGGAGGAAAAACAATGTTACAATCAAAAGAACTAACTAAATATGTATACCAAGATTATCATGTAGCTCCGGGAGTCACAGGTTTGAAAATCGTATTTGTAAATGTATATCTGGCAAGTGAACCAGGCAGTAACTCATGGGTACTGATAGACGCCGGACTCAAAGGGTCGGCAGGTAGAATTAAAAAGGCAGCAGAAGCCCAGTTTGGTGCAGGTAGCCGCCCTGAAGCTATTCTGTTAACCCATGGACATTTCGACCATGTAGGCGCTTTGATCGAACTCGCCGAAGAATGGGATGTTCCGGTATATGCACATCCACTCGAAATGCCTTATCTTACCGGGCTGTCATCCTATCCGCCACCAGATCCAACAGTAGGAGGCGGTGCTATGGCTTTTTTATCATGGATGTATCCCAAAGGCCCGATTGATATCAGTAGCAGAATCCATCCCTATCCGGAAGATGGCTCTGTACCTGGCTTGCCTGGCTGGCGGTTAATCCATACACCCGGACATACAGCAGGACATGTTTCTTTTTTCCGTGAAAGCGATAGGATGCTTATTGCCGGAGATGCTTTCGTTACCAGAAAATCTGAATCTGCACTGGCACTCATTACAGACAAGCAAGAAGTGCATGGACCACCAGCCTATTTTACTAGCGACTGGCGTGCTGCCCAATGGACTGTTGAAAAGTTAGCAAGTCTGCAACCAGCAGTTGCAGCTACTGGGCATGGAGTACCCATGCAAGGCAGGTTGTTGCAACTGGAACTGGAAACTCTGGCAAGAAATTTTGGCCGGCTGGCTGTACCTTCTCAAGGAAGATATGTTCCGGTTCCGGCAGAAACAGACGAAAATGGTATTGTATCTTTGCCTGCTCCGGTAGTAGGCAGGTTGCCAAAAATGTTATTGGGCGTGGGTCTGGCTGCTTTGGCAGGTGCAGCTTTAATTACTTATTTACAGTTGCAGCATCAATCTTTTAATAAACAGGCATACAGATGATTGCGAACTTTTTAACGGTGTTTTCGTAAAGTCCCTATTAAACCAAAGCAGTTTTGATTTTTATACAATAATTTTTTAATTTCAGAGTTTGCTTTAAAGCCATCTGCCAGGTAACAGCAGTGGTTAAAATTGTTACATGTACAACCCTTAAAACCAACTTAAAACTTTTATGAAATTAGCTTTGATAACTTTTCTTGCTGGATTATTATTCGCAGGAGGCCTTGCCGTGTATACGAAAGAGGACATTGTAAAAGATTACGGTAAAATGTTTACGGCCAAAGTAGCAGCAACTGGTGAGCAAAAAGTTGTAAAAAAGAGTTTGAAGAAATTACCTGATACTCATTTTTTAGCCGAACTGGTGAATACGAATCCCAGGATGGTAGCTTACCTGGCAGAAAATGCTACTGCCATTGATGAAACCAAGTTGAATGAACTAACTGCAGATCCTGCTGCATTGGATAAGTTTTATGTAGAAGCCCTGAAAAAGGATTCTACCTTTACCAATGTCTTTGTAGAACTGGTTGCTCATTATCTGGCTTCTAAAAAAAGCGAGATCAAAGGTGTAACGCTTGAAAAAGACACTGTCACCCTGGACCAGCTGACTGGTATTGCCTCTAAATTCTTCCATGCTGATGCCGTTCGTCCGGATGGAAATATTGGCTGGAAGATAGGTTCTGGTATCACTGGAATGGCTGAAATGCAGGAAGTAAAACACCCGATTGCTGAAGCTTTCTGTTATACAGCCGTTGTGGAGAATTATCCGAAAGCAGCTACTGGCATTCAGAATGACTTTAACACAGGGGCTGCCCAGGTGCAAGGTGAACAAAAAGTAGTAGCTGGTAGTGTAGCTGATACAACTTTAGTTGCTGTGCGCAAAGGAGTAAATGCGTATATGGCGAAAAGTGAATCGTTGAAGAAAGTATTACAAGCAGAATACGATAAAAAGAAAGCGTTCCTGAATTTTGTAGTGCAGTAAATAGAAGTGAATTACAATAAATGAAGAAAGCCACAGTAAATAATTGCTGTGGCTTTCTTTTTTTCTAACTTGAGAGTTATGTATGTATAACAACCAGCAAAGCCAGAATATTGCATGCTTGAAAAATAGTTTGATAATTTTCCAGATTATTTTACTTTCAATTTATGAAAACACGATACATCTATGAACTATCGGTTATTCCGATTGGAACTTTAAACACCATCCGCAAAAAAGAACCCCATTTTGCGTATTTCTCAAACCTGAAAAAAACAATAGAATGCCTTACTTCGGTATTGGCGATGAACGGCTGGCCAGTTGCCATTAATTATTCTTCAGTATACCGAAGTTTGCAGAACCGGGGAAAGTTCACCAAAGATTTTGAAATTGGAGGGAATAAGGTGTTTAAGGTACTTATTTCAGCAAAAGAATTAAATCCGGCATTAACTACGCTAGGCATAGAAGAAATGCCCTTTACTAAAGTAAAAGGAAATAATGCCAAGAAATGAGTTTTTGATTTTTTATGTTAAATTAATAAGTATATTATTAATACACAGCCACCATTAAATCTCACCTGTTATGACGGACCTGAGCGAAATAATTTCTGCCAGTAATACTGATATGGACGTTATCCGGAAACTGCTGCAGGATAATGGCTTACCTGTAAGCGATGTAAATCTGGAGAATACTTATTTTTTTGCGGCCTATCTTAATGGGCGAATTATTGGAAGTATTGGTCTGCAAGTGATGGGCTCTGTTGCTTTACTTCGTTCTATGGTGGTAGAAGACAGATACCGAAATCTGCAAGTAGGCAAACAATTATATGAGAAAGTGATGGAGTTAGCTGTAGAAAAACAAATACAGGAGGTTTTTTTGATTACTACTACAGCTCAAGCCTATTTTGGTGAAAAAGGGTTTGAAGTAATAGCCAGAGAGCAGGTTCCTGAACTTATTCAGCAAACCACACAATTCAGTAAAACCTGCCCGGGTTCCGGAATTGTCATGCATAAACTTATTTCCAAACATGCATTTGTGGTAAAAAAATAATTCCTATTTCAATCCGTAATGCGCTAATTCGCTCACTAAGCAGCCACTTTTGAAAGCAGCCTTACATTTTATGTTGTCAATCCACAGGGCTTTCCTTACTTTTGAGCCATGCAAGACCGATATATGAAGCGGGGTGTCTCTGCTTCTAAAGAAGACGTACATCAGGCCATCCGCACCTTAGACAAAGGACTATTTCCCAAAGCATTCTGCAAGATTGTGCCCGACCTTCTGGGAGGCGATCCGGAATATTGCAACATTATGCATGCCGATGGAGCCGGTACCAAGTCATCGTTAGCCTACATGTACTGGAAAGAAACCGGAGATGTATCTGTCTGGAAGGGAATCGCTCAGGATGCTATTATCATGAATGTTGATGACCTGCTTTGCGTAGGCGCTATTGATAATATTCTGCTTTCTTCTACAATTGGACGCAATAAAAATTTAATTCCCGGAGATGTGATTGCAGCTATTATTAATGGTACGGAGGAAGTATTACAACTATTACGGGAGCATGGCATTGGTATTTACAGTACTGGCGGTGAAACGGCAGATGTGGGTGACCTGGTGCGTACCATTATTGTAGATAGTACGGTAACTGCCCGAATGAAACGTACTGATGTAATAAGCAATGACCGTATCCAGCCCGGAGATGTAATTGTGGGGTTTGCTTCTTCCGGACAAGCAACTTACGAGAATGAATACAATGGAGGCATGGGCAGCAATGGACTTACTTCCGCCCGGCACGATGTATTCCGTAAAATATTGGCACAGAAATATCCGGAAAGCTACGATCCTATGGTTCCGGAACATCTGGTGTATGCAGGTACCCGTAACCTGACAGAACCTGTACATGGTGTTGCTCTGGATGCCGGAAAACTTGTATTATCTCCCACCAGAACGTATGCACCTATTGTAAAAGAAATACTACAGCTATACCGGCAACCTATTCATGGCATGGTACATTGCAGTGGTGGTGCCCAAACTAAGGTGCTACATTTTGTAGAAGATTTGCACATTGTAAAAGATAATTTGTTCGAAACTCCTCCGCTTTTCAAGTTGATCCAGCAGGAGAGCCTAACACCCTGGCAGGAAATGTACAAAGTATTCAATATGGGCCACCGGATGGAAATTTATATCGAAGAAAAATATGCCCAGGATTTGATAGCCATTTCAACATCGTTTAATGTACCAGCGCAGATTGTCGGACATGTAGAATCATCTGACCAGAAAAAGCTTACCATCCGAAGTGAATATGGAGAGTTCGTATATTAAATAGGAGTTAAGTGCCGCTAATTAGTGGGAATTGGTAGAAGGTAGAAATCTTAGTAATTTATTTCTGCCCATCATTATAGAGTATATATAACCCTTGCTTGCCTGCAACTATGATATCTTTTCGCCCGGTACCACGCAAATCAGTTAGGCTGAAGTAAATACCTGTGCCTACCGCTTCACCCAACTTGCCATAATTGATAATATTTTTAACAAATGAGTTGCCATTCCAGGTAAAATAATACAAACCTATGGGGTCGTTTGCACCAGGATCGTTATGATTATGTGCCCGGTACCGTTTGCCTGTAACCAGCTCTTCTTTACCATCGCCGGTTATATCAGTCCATATCATGGCATGATACTGAGAATTCAAAGAATCAATGGTATATTTTTTCCAGCTGCGGTTCTTCTTCTCCAGCACCTGCTGATACCAGTGTAAACCATATCCATGTCCCTGGCCTACAATCATATCGGCTAATCCATCTTTGTTTACATCGGTTATAATAACAGGTACACTGGCTGTTCCCAAATCAAATTCCGGGTGAAATATCCATTTTTCAGTTTTCCAGTTCTTTGGTGCTTCAAGCCAGCCGGTGGGCAGAATAAAATCACCCCGGCCATCTTTATTAACGTCTCCAAAGCCAAGACCATGTCCTTGCTTATCATAAATTTGTGTTTTCGAAAACATACCTAAAGGTTTCCCACCAGCATCTTTTTGCAATTGGTAAATGACCAGAGGTTTATTAGGTGTATTGGGTATAATTTCAGGAAATCCATCTCCATCTACATCCCAGGAACGGGTAGTTTCTACATTTCCGCATTCGGCAATCACATGTTCTGTCCATTGTTTATCATTGCCGGGATTTTGCCGCCACACAATCGTACCTCCAAACCAACCACCAGTTACAAAATCAGTCAGATTGTCGCCATTTACATCCATAGGTATGGTTGAAAAATCATCATAATATTCTTCATGCCGCTTTACTTCGCCTATATAGTGCCGCTTAAAAAAATCCGGACCTTCGTACCAGAAAGCACCCGAAACAAGATCTGCCTGTTTGTCGCCATTTACATCAAATACATCTACAGATTCATAGCTTTCTGCAGCAATCATTTGTTTGGAAAATTTCAGGGTAGAAGTTGATTGCCCCATGCAGGCTACATAACAAGCAATTGTTGCGAAGAATAAAAAAAACCTTTTCACTTTAGTATAGGTTGTAGGTTAAAATACAGATGACTCACAAATTAGACATTTCTTTAAAAAGTAAAATTATTTATCAATAAAAAGAAAAAATAAAAACTATAATGCAAGGTATTCCTTTACCTACAATTGGGTTATAAGAGCCATTTGATTTGGAACATAAGTATATTTTAAGCTAATAAACAACTATTATTCTTGTAAATGATACATGGGCAGAAACCAAAAGATTGCAGCATACGTTGCACAAAAACCATTAATTATGCTATTTTTGTAAAGCTTTTGTATTTAAGCAGGTTGCTATAACCCTATGAAGCTATCAATAGGATGTTGAAAAGAGTTGTAAATACTAACCGTCCGCATAAAGAAACCATACCTCTGCTAAGAAGATGTATCGGCTTTATACTGCTGATCGGTTTTATCAATACAATGGTCTTTCCCACTCATTCTATTGTTCACTATTATGTGAAATCCGCTTCTTTGCAATGCACTTCTCCCTCAAATGCTAATCTTGTTGAATATATCGTAGAGGACTATTTAGATATAACAAATCCTGCTGCAGATGCACAAGATACAGATGTGTATGATATGGAAATGTCTCTGGAAGATGTTGATTTTATACACCACAATGGTATTGTTTTATTTGATGAACCCATTCAGGTAGAACCTATTTACAATATTTTTGAAGATTACCGCCTCTTTAATTCTTATCTGACTCAAACTACTCCTCCGCCCGAAGCATAGCTTTATTACTAGTTCAGGTTGCTGTTGCCTATTCTTTTGTGATGCCATATGAATGCTATATTAATAAGCACAAACAAATACGGAAGACCTACTTAAAGACTGATACTGGTTGTAGAGGGAATGGCTATTTTGGAAAATATATGCACAGGTGTTTATAAATCCTGCATCATTTTCTTTTTACGTACTACCTATTAAATATCATCTGTTTATTATTTCAAATTTTTCACCGGATTAGTCCTTGGTATTCGCCATTCATTAAATGATTGATGTGTCTGGTATTTGCACTTTGGATACAAATACTTTACTGTTCAGAGATTTCTCTCTATCAGGTCCTTAAAATAAATTCACACTTATGAAAGACAACAAAAATAATATTATACAAAGCATGGTTACAAACTTCCGGTACGATTTCCGTTCGGGATTGGTCGTGTTTCTGGTAGCATTGCCCCTTTGCTTAGGTATTGCTCTGGCTTCTGGTGCTCCCTTGTTTTCCGGTATAATTGCCGGCATTATAGGAGGTATCATAGTAGGATCGTTGAGTGGTTCTTCGCTGAGTGTGAGCGGTCCGGCAGCTGGCTTAACTGTAATCGTATTCAGTGCCATTGAAAAATTTAATGGTCAATTTAATGCTTTTCTGCTGGCTGTGATGCTGGCAGGTGTATTGCAAATTATATTAGGGTATATAAGAGCTGGTTCTATCGGATATTTCTTTCCATCAGCCGTTATTAAAGGGATGCTGGCTGCTATTGGGCTTACCCTGATTTTGAAGCAGATTCCACATGCGCTTGGTTATGATGAGGATGCAGAAGGCGAGTTTGCTTTTGAACAGCTGGATGGAGAAAATACATTTACAGAGATTTTACGTGCTTTTCAAAATCCGAATGCTGCTGCGATTATTATTACATTAATATCCGTAGCAATACTTTTATTATGGGAAAGGCCTGCTTTAAAAAAATATAGTTTCTTTAATGGGATTCCAGCGCCTCTGGTGGTGGTGTTAATCAGTATTCTGATTAACTATTTATATAATTATATCTCGTTTCTTTCACTGTCCGGTAATCACCTGGTATCGTTGCCTAAGGCGAATAACTTTAACGAGTTTCTGGGACTATTCACCCTGCCGGATTTCTCTCAGATTGGAAATCCACAGGTATATATTACTGCTGCTACCTTAGCTATAGTTGCTAGTCTGGAAACCCTGCTCAACGTAGAAGCTACAGATAAACTCGATCCCCTGAAACGAAATACACCCCCTAACCGGGAACTCAAAGCACAGGGTGTTGGAAATCTAATTAGCGGACTTATTGGGGGCTTACCTCTTACCTCGGTTATTGTGCGTAGTTCAGTAAACATTAATACTGGAGCCAGAAGTAAGATGTCGGCTGTAATCCATGGCATCCTGCTACTGGTATGTGTAATTAGCATTCCAAGTTTGCTCAACCGTATTCCCCTGGCTTGCTTAGCCGCTATTCTGATACTTACAGGGTATAAACTCGCTAAACTAAAAGTGTTTAAGGAAATGTATAGCCTGGGACTGAGCCAGTTTATTCCTTTTGTTGTTACTATTGTGGCTGTGCTATTTACCGATCTGTTGATTGGCATTAGTATAGGTCTGGCAGTAGGCTTGTTCTTTATATTGCGTGCCAATTACAAAAGCTTTTATTTCTTTCAGCGGGAAAAGCTTAAAGGAGGTGAGAAGGTTAAGATCAATTTAGGCGAACATGTTTCTTTTCTGAACAAAGCAAGTATCAACAATATTCTGGAAAACTTGCCGGAAAACAGTTATGTGGAAATAGATGGATCCAAATCCCAGTATATTGATTATGATATTCTCGAAACCATAGAGAATTTTAAATCTACTGCTAAACAGAAAAATATACGCTTCACTTTTAATAAAAATGGACATGATGGCCAGCCAACCGCTAAAACCTATGCTCCTGTTCCAGTTCCACAAGTAGACCAGACAGCCTATGATCAATTATTTGAAAATAACCGCAAATGGGTGGCTGAAAAACTAAAACTTGATCCTCACTATTTTGAAAATCTGGCCATGGGGCAAAGCCCGAAATACTTGTGGATTGGTTGTTCAGATAGCCGGGTACCTGCCTCAGAAATTACCGGTACTCACCCTGGCGAAATGTTTGTACATCGGAACGTAGCCAATCTGGTCGTAAGCACTGATCTTAACCTGCTGTCTGTATTACAATATGCTGTGGAAGTGCTTAAAGTAGAGCATATTATTGTATGTGGTCATTATGGTTGTGGAGGCGTAAAAGCGGCTATTGAAGATAACAACCTGGGTTTAATTAATAAATGGCTGCTCAATATTAAAGATGTATACCGCTTGCATAAAGATGAACTCATGTACATGAAAGACCCGAATGAGCAGTTCAAACGACTAGTAGAATTAAATGTGATTGAGCAAGTATATAACCTGCATAAAACTTCAATTGTACAAAAAGCGTGGCTTAAAGATGCCAAATTGCATGTACATGGCTGGGTATACGACCTGCGTGAAGGTTCTATTAAAGATCTAGAGGTGGATATCCGGAAAACATTTGCCGAATATGATGAAATATTCAGGTTTAAAGATTTTCAGTAAACTAGAGGGATATTTGAGACAAAAGCCTGATAAACCGGTATTAACTTTAGCGGTTTATTAGGCTTTTAAAATTTGTAATAATTAATGCAATGAATACTAAGTTTCTGCGTAAGGAATAAAGCAATTTATGCCCACAACTAATTATTGCGGCGAACCTAATGTAAAGGCACTTACGTCATAACCAGCTTTACTGGTGGTAATTTTTGTGTTTTGCAGCCGCTTATGAATAGCAATCCGGTTTTTGAGCACGAAAAGGAAAATGATGTTTGCTTCCTCATAAAGGATTTGCTGAAATTTTTTCAAATATCTGGATTTTAGTTCAGGACTGAAAGTTTCATTAATAGCATCGATAAGAGTATCACTTTCGGCTGTTCCAAAATTGGTATAATTATAACCATTGGGCACAGCACTCACTGAATGGAGAATAGACTTAAAATTATATTCGGCTGGCCCTCCGGACATACTTCGGATGAAAATCTCAAAATGGTGTGCCCGCAGATTACTTCCCAGCGTACTTCCTTCCATAGCTTGTATTTCAACCGGAATACCAGCTTCGGCGGCGGCCTGTCTAAAAATGAGTGCTATATCTTCATAATCATTGTTGCCGGCTTTATATTGTAGGTTAATAGTAAGTGGTATTTTCTCTTCCTCCACTATTCTCACCCATTGGTTATTTTCCTTTTGCCATCCTGCTGCTTGCAGCAGTTGAATGGCTTTGTTTATATTATAATTATATAAAGCTACAGAGGTATTGTAATTAGGATCGCCAGGTTTTACAGGCCCAATGGTACGGACTGCAAAACTCTGCTGGGTAACCTTAATCATATTGTTTATATCCAGTAAATGGGCTATAGCCTGCCGGGTTTTTTTGTCGGCAAATTTTTCGAGACGGCCGTTTATCCCCAGGTAAGTGAAATCATAGGTTTCCGGAGTAAAAAAATTATATTTTTTCTGCATCGCTTCATCCTGAGTCAGTTGAAGGAATTCTGTAGCTGGCACATTGCTATATATGTCTAGAGCCTCCCTCTTTAAAGACAATACAGCGGTCATATTTTCCGGAACGATCTGAAAATTAATTCTGGCAGGATTGGCAGTTAGGTATTCCGGTTTATTTGAAAGCTTTTCAGCCCACCATTGCTGTTTTTTTTGTACCACCACCTGGCGGCCGGTTTTCCAATCCGATAATTGATAGGCTCCGCTGCCTCTCAGAATATTTTCATCCCGTGAGAACTTTCCGGTATTAAACCATTCTGCAAAAGAAATTATGTTTGTATGCTTTTTTAAGGACTCTTCCTGTATAATTAAATCTGAAAGGGAAAACTGAGCCAGCAAACCTGTAGGATCAAACAGATAAGCAGGTATAATAAATAAATCGCCGGTGAGGCGGTCAAGGTTAGGATAATTACGCTTGCATACAAAAGTAACTTCCTCTGGATTGGTATTATTCGAAATTACATCCTGAACGGCTTCGTATTGCATCTGTAGTTTTTCATTATTCACCAGCGGACATTTAATCACTTTCATTGAAAACACCACGTCCTGTGCAGTTACCGGGGCTGCATTATCCCATATAGCTTCTTTCCTGATCTGGTAGGTAATATAGGTTAGAGAATCTTTTTGAACTACTACCGGCAAACCGGAAGCTAGCAAAGGCCGGAGCTGGCTATCAAGATCTTCAGTATTAAGCAGGGTTTGAAAGAGCAAGTGAATGATCTGCAAGCCATATACATTGGTGTAATTTACCGGATTCAATGTTTCAGGGTCCTGAGGCAAACGCACCTTTACTTCAAAAGTTTTATCGGGTATAGGCTGACAACCTACCAGAAATAGCAGCAGCAGGAGCAAAATCCTACAGGTATCTGGTGAGTTATAAGCACGGCGTATAATCATATTCTAAAATAACTAAATTTTAACTAAAATGCAGGAAATATGAAAGAGGATAAAAAAACTGTAGTGTTGCCAAAAAATCCTGCAATCATGCTGGAAAAGGAAAATTTTATAAAGGATCAACGTCGGCCACAATTGTCACTTGCTTAAATTCTTTCTGTGTGCATATATCCAGCATTTCTTTGCGGATCATTTCTTTCACAGCCTTCAGGTTCACATTCTCTTTTTCTAACTTAATGAGTATATCTTTCAGATACTGGTTTCTGATCCGGTCGATTAAGGGAGATTCCGGACCCAATACACGGGCAGTTCCCAGTTTTTCTGTCAGCTGGCTCACCAGTTGATAAGCTGCTTTTTCAGCTATGCTGAATTGTACATGCTTTACACTAATCTTGATCATACGGCAAAAAGGCGGATAATTGTATTTTTTCCGTTCAGCCATTTCTTTCTCATATAAGCCTTCATAATCGCTCGATAAAACTTTCTGTAAAATATTCTGCTGCGTATCGGCCGTCTGGATAATTACTTTGCCTTTTTTATCCCGTCGGCCGGCCCGTCCGCTCACCTGAGTAATGAGCTGAAATGCACGTTCGTGGGAGCGAAAATCTGGAAAATTAATCAGGCGGTCAGCATCAAAAATACCCACCAGGCTTACTTTATCAAAATCTAGGCCTTTGCTGATCATCTGCGTACCAATCAATACATCCATATTTCCAGCTTCAAACTCAGTAATGATCTGTTGATAGGCGTTTTTTTTACGTGTGGTATCTAAGTCCATACGGCCTAAACGCGAACCGGGAAGCAACAACTGTAATTCATCTTCTACTTTCTCCGTTCCATATCCCATGGTCATAATTTTTGGCGAGCCGCAAGCCGGACAAATGGCAGGCGTTTTTTCTGTATGACCGCAGTAATGACAACGCAATTCATGGTTATGCAAATGATACGTCAGGCTTACTGCACAATTATTGCATTGGGCAATCCAGTTACATTCTTCGCAGGAAATATAGGGCGAATACCCACGCCGGTTCTGAAAAAGGATAGATTGTTCTTTTCGCTCTACCCCCTTTTTTAGTTCTTCCAGCAATACGCTTGAGAAATTGTTCTTAATTTTTTTTTGCTTACGCTCCGTTCGGGTATCTACCAGCACAATATCCGGCAACTGAGCTTCTCCAAACCGTTTGTCCAGCTTAACAAAACCATATTTTCCCAGGCGGGCATGATAATAAGACTCAAAAGAAGGAGTTGCAGAGCCAAGCAATACTTTGGCATGTTGTTTTTGTGCCACGACCAGGGCAACATCTCTGGCATTATACCTGGGGGCAGGATCTTGCTGTTTGTACGAAGTTTCATGTTCCTCATCTACTACAATCAATCCTAAATTGTCAAATGGCAGAAATATAGCCGAACGGACACCGATCACAAAAGAGAATCTGCCAGATAATACGCCTTTCCATACTTCAACCCGTTCGTTGTCTGAGAATTTTGAATGATATACGCCCATCTCATCTCCGAATATTTTATAGAGTCGGCTGACTATCTGGGTGGTAAGGGCAATTTCAGGTAGCAGATATAATACCTGTGAACCGCTATCAAGTACTTTTCTGATGAGGTCAATATATATTTCTGTTTTGCCGCTGCCAGTGATTCCGTATAATAAAACCGCCTCCTTTGTTTTAAACAGTTCCATAATCTGGTGACTGGCTTTCTGCTGCGTTTCGGTTAGGGTAAGATTGTAGCTTTCGGGAACCGTTGTATTCTCGAACCTGGAAACAGTTACTTCAAATTCTTCTACAATCTGATTCTTGATAAGCGTTTTCAGCGAAGACTCCGAAATCTCATCCTTGGTTAGCAGACTTTTTTCGATGCCTTGTTCATTCTGCTCAGGTTTACTTAATACCGGCACATGTTGCAGATATTTAAGCAGGATGTCTAATTGTTTGGGTTTTTTATCCAGAATCTGAAAGAGTGCCTGTATATTGTCCCGTTTTTCATAAATCCGCATCAGGCGCACTTTCTTAACTATTTTCGGTTTATACTTTTCCTTCACCTCCTCAAATACCAATAGGGCTCTTTTTCCGATCAGCGATTTTACTACTTTGTAAATTTTCTGTCCCAGCAGGTTTTCTGCTTCTTCATAGGAAAGCGACTGGTGTTTTTTTATGGTTTCTAATAACAGATCTTCCTCTTCGGTAAGGGGAAGATTTATATCAAATTCCTGGTTATACTGTAATCTGGATTCGCTGCTTATTTTCATGCCTGAGGGTAAGGCAGCATTCATTACCTCCCCAATGTGACACATATAATAGCCAGACATCCATTCAAACAGCGTAAGCTGGCCGGGGTGATAATGGGCCGTTCGTCGAGCAGTTCGAGAATATATTTGGCTGTATATTGTTGGGGAGGTTTCTGGTGAATTCGGGCGATAACAGCCGTAACTACCCGTTGCTTTCCAAATTCCACAATTATTCTGGCTCCAACCTGCAGTAAACCATTCATGTGAAAAGGTGACCGGTAAGTGTATAAGTTAGGAACCGGCACAGGCAAGATTACATCTACAAAAAAGGTAACCTTATCCTCTTCGCTGAATGGCAATAATGCGTGTTGCAAGTATGTAATATTTTGAAGCGGCTTGCAATTTAAGGATAAATCTGCGAAAACGAATGTTAAGTTTTATTGTCCCGTGCTGCAAAACATACCTACTAAAGCCTACATCTCACTTTCAAAAAATACCCACATAAGATTCAGGAAAAAATCGTAAAATATTTTTGATAAAAAGCTAAAATACTGATTACAATTCGCTTGCAAAAGGTATTAATCAATGAAAGTTTTTAAATTTGAGGCGAGAGAACACAAAAAATAGTTTGTTTTTTAATTGAAAAGTAACAAATAACTCTATATATTACATGCTAATCTTGCCAAAAAATATATTGATTATCAAACGATTAAACATAAATCTTTTTATAGCTAATTTATTAATAAATTGTATGCTGATTTTTTTGATCTGATTACTTTATATTATAATATTTTCTAACAATTAAACATCTTCATTATTCACATAAACTTGTACAACTATGAATCTATCAGTAACAATGGAGAAACTAGCCGATGAGATTGACGGAAAGTTTCTGGAGTATTCAACTGAAAATACAATTATTACCGTACCCGTTAGCCGTCATCGTTATCAGAACGTAACTGGATATTTACTAAATCGCAACAATACTAAAGTAGTGGAATTCATGTCCAGAGTGTGTGAACTGAATGATGATATCGATCATAAAGCGATGCTTGAATTAAATCAGGAATTGTTTTATAGCAAAGTAGTCATTCACGAAGGATACCTGAAAGTAGCTGCTGCAGCTCTGTTAGACCATTGCACTGAAGACCTTATTAAGGATATGGTGCTGGAAGTTGCCCGTGTAGCCGACGATCTGGAACATCACCTGGTAGGTGCCGATGTAAACTAAAAGCATTTTATTAGCAGTAAAATCTATGTTTCACCATTTATCTGAGACTGCTTGATTAAACTTTACTTATTTATATAATTTATAAATCCATATTCTTCTGAATGTGGATTTTTTGTTTTATGCCCTATATGCTTCACTATTAATTTTAAGACGAAACAGATAGTATTTTCCTTAGATAAAAATAAATTTTTCCATCTTACTGTTATCTGTTCAATCATATTTCTATTTTGGGTTTTTATCCTCAATGGAAACAAATACGATGGAACAAACCTATATTCTGGCATTAGACCAGGGCACTACCAGTTCAAGAGCTATCCTTTTTGATAAAGCAGGTTCAATAGTGCGCATAGCACAAAAAGAGTTTACCCAATATTTTCCTCAGCCTGGGTGGGTAGAACATGATGCCAAAGAAATATGGAGTTCAGTAGGTTCGGTGATTGGAGAAATATTAACATTTGTTCCAGCCTCTCAGATTGCAGCCATTGGCATTACCAACCAACGGGAGACTGCCGTCGTATGGGATAAGCATACCGGTGAGCCAGTATATAATGCCATTGTGTGGCAATCCAGGCAAACTTCTGGTATCTGCGATGAACTGAAAGCACAGGGACATGAAGAGACTTTCCGGGCAAAAACCGGCCTGCTGATTGATGCTTACTTTTCGGGTACTAAAGTCAAATGGATTTTGGATAATGTAGATAATGTCCGCTTAAGAGCAGAAAATGGAGAATTACTTTTTGGAACCATAGATACTTGGCTGATCTGGAAGTTAACTGGTGGAAAAGTACATATTACTGACTATACGAATGCGTCCCGTACTTTGATTTATAACATTCATGAGCTTCGCTGGGATGAAGAATTACTTGAAATTTTAACAATCCCCAAGTCGATGTTGCCGGAAGTACGCTCGTCTTCAGAAGTATATGGGGTGACGGCAGGAATTTTCAGCGGACATAAAGTAACTATTTCCGGAGTAGCAGGCGACCAGCAGGCGGCCTTATTTGGGCAGGCTTGCTTTGAAGCCGGCATGGCTAAGAATACATATGGTACTGGTTGTTTTATGCTGATGAACACTGGCACTAAAGCGGTGAAATCTACACATGGCTTGCTTACAACCATTGCCTGGGGGATAGATGGTAAGATAGAATATGCTCTGGAGGGAAGTATTTTTGTGGCTGGCTCCGCTGTTCAATGGTTAAGAGATGGATTACGCATGTTAAAAAATTCAGGTGAAAGTGAGGAGTATGCCAGCCGGATTTCCTCCTCAGAAGGCGTATATGTGGTGCCGGCATTTGTTGGGCTGGGAACGCCTTATTGGGATAGCCAGGTAAGAGGTGCCATTTTCGGACTAACAAGAGGTACACAAAAAGAACACTTGATTAGGGCAACCCTCGAATCTATGGCCTATCAGACCAAAGACGTACTGACCGCGATGGAAGCGGATTCTGGTATTAAGCTGAAAAGTTTGCGGGTAGATGGCGGAGCTGTATCCAATAATTTCCTGATGCAATTTCAAAGCGATATTCTGGGAGTACCCGTAGACCGGCCTAAAATCAATGAAACTACCGCACTTGGTGCCGCTTATCTGGCAGGCTTAGCCGTTGGATTCTGGAAAGACCGCAGTGATATTATCAACAACTGGCAAGTAGACCGTACATTCAGTGTTGGTATGAGAGGAGGTGAATCAGAAAAATTATATGCTGGCTGGAAAATGGCAGTAAACGCAGCAATGGCTTTCAAGCCACAATAACTATATTTATATGGAGCAATTATAGCTGAAATCATAATCCGGATAGTCGGGAGAAGTTTTGCCATCTGCCCGTACAATCTTATCCAGGCGGATTTCTTCTCCACTGCTTAATTGTGCATATTCATGATCGTCCCTGGCAGTGATGTTTTTAATAATAGCTGTAACAGAAAGAAGTTCATTAATATCTGTCAGATAGTTGATTCCAATATATTTCTTCTGTGCTGATAATGCTTCTATATGTTCCCGGAAACTATTATCAATTGCGGTTTGATTATTTTTCATAGAAAGATTAACGAGTTAATTGGTTGAAAGTTACTGTAGATAGGAGAGATGAACTGTATCCATATTTAATTTATAAGAAAATATGAATACAGTTCCAATGATATAATTATACGCCTACTTTGTCTTTCACATTCACCCGGATGTTCTTCTCTACATATTGAATAATTTTTCCGGCAATATCTATCTGGGTAGCTGTTTCTATCCCCTGTAAACCGGGAGAAGAATTTACTTCCATTACCAGCGGTCCACGATTAGATTGAAGCATATCAACACCAGCTACCGACAATCCCAGGGCATTTGCTGCTGCTAATGCCGTTTCTTTTTCTTGCTTAGAAAGTTTGATAACCACGCCATTACCACCTCTATGTAGGTTAGATCGGAATTCTCCTTCTTTGCCTTGCCGTTTCATGGCCCCTACAACTTTTCCATCTACCACAAAAGCCCTGATATCTGCACCTGCCGATTCCCTAATGAATTCCTGAATAAGAATATCGGCTTTCATGCCATAAAAGGCTTCAATAATAGATTTTGCCGCTTTCCTGGATTCTGCCAGCATTACCCCAATGCCCTGGGTGCCTTCCAGAAGTTTAATCACTACAGGGGTTCCACCTACCTGGCTTAATACGCCATCTATATCACGGGGATGATTGGCAAAAGCTGTTTTAGGTAGGCCTACGCCGGCTTTGGATAAGATTTGTAAGCTGCGCAGTTTATCTCTGGAACGCACAATGGCCAGGGATTTTACGGCGCTGAATACCTGCATAATTTCAAATTGCCTTACGATAGCTGTTCCATACAGAGTTACAGAATTGCCGATACGGGGAATTATAGCATCCATCTTGGGTACTACCTTTCCATTGTAGTAAATCACCGGATTGCCTCTTTCTATTACTACATAACATTTCAAATGGTCAAGTACAGACACATCATGCCCTCTTTGCCTGGCTGCTTCAACCAGGCGTTTGGTGGAATACAGATTTGTATTCCGGGATAATATTGCGATACGCATTAGATTAAAGTTGACTTGTTTTTTGATTGTAGGACAAGTTGTACAAGGATACATCCACGACAAACTTGTTTTTCAGTAGTTTTCTTCCCAGCAAAACAGGGAACCTCATTTCTGTTCGGTCGGACAATGAAAATTCCGCTCGGATCACCCGGTCAAACAGTTTGATTTTAGTCTTAATTACGAATCTTTTTTCTACATGGCCGAAAGAACTTCTGATCTTTTTTTCTTTAAAATCAGCTGTGGTAAATTTCCTGTGGCCGACCCCAACCTGATGAGTGCCCAGGATATGAAAACTGATCTTCCGGATTCCTTTTTTGCGGATGAATTTAATTTGTGAACAATGGATAGCCGACGTATAAGCACCTGTATCTATTTTTGCTTCTATGTTTTCCAGACCTAGCTGAGGAAAATCTATCAGGTCTTTTCTGCCAATAACATTTTTAACAGATATTTTAGTCATGCGTAAAAGTAAGGTAATAATAAACAGAAAATTATTAAGGAGTAATACGTAATAAAATTTTGAGTACACATGGAAGCGTAATTTTACACCTATTCACTGGCTATAAATACATAGATAACTTAAAAGAAATCATAATTTTTTTATATAATCTCTGTATCTTTGAGCTATGTATATATGTATGAACATTTACAGCATGATTGCTGCATTTGTTGCAAATTACTTTCAGGTTGTCTAAAAATCGTTTTCACTATCATTTAAACAATCTATTGTGCATATTTGCATAATTATTATATTTTTTTGCTTTGTTTTAAGGGCAATAAAATATATATTTAAATACACTGATTTTCTAAGCAAAGTTGTTTTTAGATACTACAACTCAAAATGCGACAATATTCAGATGAAACCGAGCTATTGGAAAGATTGATAAAAGGCTCTGAGGAGGCTTTTGAAGCGATATATGTATTATACCATAATAAAATATATAGGCTGGCTTTAAAATTTGTAAAGTCTGAAGAACTAGCCAAAGAAGTATTACAAGACATATTTGTAAAGGTCTGGGAACATAAGCATACCATCAACAAAGATCTTTCTTTTTCCGCTTTTATATTCAAAATAGCCCACAATCATATTTTTAACCTGCTAAAGCGGGCTTCCAAAGAAGTTTCCATCAAGAAGCAAATCATAGCTGCCGCCGAAATTGCCAGCAACCAGACGGAAGATGAATTTTTTGCCGCTGAGTATGAATCATTGGCGATACATGCCATTGACCAGCTCCCTCCCCAGCGTAAACTGATATTTCAGCTGTGCCGCTTAGAAGGTAAAACGTATGAAGAAGTATCGTATGCACTTGGCATTTCCAAAAGCACTGTGAGGGATCATATGGTAAAAGCCATTAAATTTATTAAAGAGTACCTGCATGCTCATACGGAAACCACTTTCTTGTTCTTCCTGCCATTTTTATTTTAAGCTTCCCTATCTCTTTTTCCTGATTTTGTTATCCACTAACATTCAGCATAATATCACTCATCTTATAAAAAAATAAAATATTTTTTGAGAGAGAGCAGACCTACCTAAGTCTTGAATTGTATTATAAGTATAGGCTTATTCTGCAATCCCTGTGAAGCACAACATCAGTAAAGAGACACTTTTAAAAAAGTATGTGAATAACGAATGCAACTCCGAAGAGTTGGATCTGTTATTTGAATATTTAGGTACTTCACAAGCTGACCCACAACTCTATTCCATTATTGATACCGAGATTAAGAAAGTCGCTCTTTTACAGGAGAAGATGGATGAACAGCAAGCCGCAGAGATTTATATCGCAATCAGGAAAACTATCCGTGAAAAAAATAAGCCTATTGATCAGGGTGGTTCCAGCTGGTTTATGTTCTCTTATCCATGGCGGATAGCCGCTATGCTGACTGGTATTATTATTAGCGCAGTAATAGCGTATTATTTTCTTAATGAAAAGGATAAAGTGATTTCCTATGCGACTGCTTACGGACAGACAGCCAAAATTGTATTGCCCGATAGTTCTATTATTACACTCAATGGCAATTCCTCTATTCAATATATCTCTGGCTGGTCTAGCCAGGTGCGCAGAGAGGTTTGGTTAAAAGGAGAAGCTTTCTTTTCGGTAAAACATACCTATAACCATCAGAAATTTCAGGTACATACCTCTGATAAGTTTAATGTAGAGGTATTAGGAACAGAATTTAATGTATACAACCGGAATGCTAAAACCCGGGTTGTACTTAACTCAGGTAAAGTTACCCTGAATATGCAGGAATCAAGCAGTCAGAGCCATCTCACCATGAATCCTGGTGAAATGGTCGAGTTTAAAGATAATCCTTCCAAATTTGTAAAAAGAGGTGTAAACGCAGCAGCTTATTCTTCCTGGATCAATAAAAAGCTGATCCTGGATAATACCAGCTTTCGTGAAATCGTCTCACTGCTGGAAGAAACCTATGGTTTGTCAGTGATGGTACCAGATAAATCTTTGTATGAAGAAAGATTTACCGGGATAGTTCCTTGCGAAAATGCAGGAATGTTATTAAACGCAATAGCCTTATCATTCAACTTAACGATTCAAAAACAAGGAGATCAAGTAAAATTCCAGGCAAAATGAAACACATTTAAGTGAATATTTAATTTTTTAACCATATCAACACAAACTTTATTCATTTTTTCTTTACCTAAACTATTTCGCTATGATTCGAAAATTATCTCACTGCAGCGTATTTCTTATAATATGTTGCTTAACCTCACCGGTTTTTAGCCAGACATGGGCCTCTTCGGCTATGTATGAAACTGGTGGGAATTCAGATGGACACAAAGGAGCGCCGTCGTTGAAGAGTGCGCTAACTATGCTGGAGACTAAGTACAAGGTGACGTTCTTTTATAAAACCGGCCTGGTTGAAGGTCTGTTTACAGAAGTAGATCGCCGGAAATCAAATGGTACATTGGAAGAAGATCTAACCCATATATTATCAAAACATAAACTAACGCATAAAAAAGCAGGGGAAGCTTTTTATGTAATTCTTCCAAAAGCAGAACAAAACAAAGAGATTCAAAAGATAGAAACCGCTTCGTTAAACCCCAAAAATGAAGCCTTTACGTCTGTTAACCATACTTCTTTGGTATCAATAAATGGTATGACTTCGCTATATGCCATTAAGGCTTTTGCAGTATCAGGTAAAGTAAGTGATGAAAATGGAGATGGTATGCCTGGGGTAAACGTACTTGTAAAAGGAAGTAATGTAGGAACTACTACCGGTGGTGACGGTAGCTATTCTTTAACTGCACCTGATGGAAATGCTACACTGGTATTCTCTTATATCGGATATACCACTGAGGAGGTAGCTATTAATAACCGCTCTACGCTTGATGTGGCACTTGTTCCGGATGTACAGTCCTTGAGTGAAGTGGTTGTTGTTGGATATGGTACGGTTAAAAAATCGGATCTTACCGGATCAGTGGCTTCTATTAAAGCTGATAAATTATTGGAACGGAATGTTACCAGTGTAGGCCAGGCATTACAAGGCCGCATTGCCGGGGTGGATGTTGCTATGAATACAGCAGCGCCTGGAAAATTTCCTAAAGTACGTATCCGGGGTATTAACTCTATCAACTCGAGCGTTGATCCACTATATGTAGTAGATGGCGTAGTAGGAGTAAATGCGAATGCACTCAATCCGAATGACATTGAATCTCTGGAAGTATTGAAAGATGCTTCAGCTACAGCTATTTATGGCGCCAGAGGTGCCAATGGAGTAATTATGATCACTACCAAAAGAGGGACCCGTAACCGGAGTTCTATTTCTTATGAGGGATGGGGCTCGTATGCGGTACCAGCCAGCCATGTAGACCGCCTGAATGCAAAAGAATTTATGGATGTGTATAATACGGCTTTTGCCAACGCTGCCAAATACGATCCTCAGGGATTTGCTGATGGAAAATATGTGCCCAACAATCCGCTTGATTTTCCGAATTTATTTGATGCCAATGGTAATCCTTTGTATGATACCGATTGGGAGAAAGAAGTGTATAAACCAGCCTGGGCACAAAATCATCAGTTAAACTTGCAGGGCGGTGCAGAAAAATCAACATATGGCTTATCTCTGGGTATGACTGACCAGAATGGTATTATGCTGAATTCTGGCTTAAAACGGTATTCTGCCAGATTTACGATGGATAGTGATGTGAAAAAATGGTTAACGATGGGTGGTAGTATCTCCATTACCAGAACCAAACAAATAGAAGTAGATGATGCCAATGGTGGATTGAACGTACCCCGGATGGTGTTTGAAGCAGTGCCGATTCTACCTATTAAATTTCCGAATGGCACCTGGGGACGTAACAGAGACTGGCCAGGTATGGAAGGTGGTGAAAACCCGGTAAGATTAGCTACCGAACGTCAGCGGACCAACAACCGGATAGAAACCTTAGGTGATATATACGCCTTGTTCAAAATCGCTCCAGGCCTGGAATTCCGTTCTACTTTTGGCTATAACCTGATCAATGAAAAGAGAAACTTCTACTCAGGCCGTGATCTGGCTCAAATGTCGGCTGATCAGAAAGGTATTGCTGATATATGGTCTCGTCAAAGATCCTATTGGCAAACTGAAAATTATTTGACCTGGAATAAGGAAATTAACGAAAGTAACCGCTTTACAGCCATGGTAGGTTTATCCTGGCAAGAGCAAAACACAGAAGAATATTCTGCCCAGACTCAAAACTTCATCGATGACTTCTTCGGTTGGCATAACCTGGGTGTAGGAACCGTACGTTCTGGGATTGGTTCTTATGATGACAGATGGGCCTTGAACTCTTACTTTGCCCGTTTTAATTATACGTTAAATGACAAATACTTATTTACATTAACCGGGCGGGCCGATGGATCATCCAGATTTGGTGCCAATAATAAATATGCTTTTTTCCCATCAGCAGGGGTAGCCTGGCGTATTTCTGAAGAAGGATTTTTGAAAGGCAATACCACGATTAGCAACCTGAAATTAAGGGCAAGTGCAGGTTCCACTGGTAACCAGGAAATTAGCTTGTTCCAGTCTCTGCAGTTTCTGGGAACACAGGAAGTATTGTTAGGGGGTAACCGCCAGACAGCTATTTCCAGAACCAGCTTTGGTAACCCGGACCTGAAATGGGAAGTAACCAACCAGTTTGATATCGGTTTGGAAGTAGGTTTATTTAATAACCGGGTAGAATTAACTGCCGATGCTTATTACAAACGTACCAACGATCTGTTACTGGGAGCACCTATTCCATGGTCTACCGGTTTAGGCTCTGTTACACAGAATATTGGTTCTGTAGAAAATAGAGGTTTGGAATTTGCCCTGAATACGGTCAATGTACAAAGCGATAATTTCACCTGGAATACGAGCATTAACTGGTCAACTTTCCAGAACAAGATTCTGAAACTGGGTGTGAACAATGATGATATTTTCCCAGGCCCCTGGTTCTTAGGCCAGACTAACATTTTGCGCGTAGGCTTGCCTATCGGTACATTCTGGGGGTATAAGCGTTTAGGTACCTGGGGTACGGCTGAAGCAGACGAGGCAGCCAAATATGGTAAGCTCCCCGGTGATTTAAAATGGGCTGATTTGAATAATGACGGAGTTATAGATGGAAAGGATGAAACAGCCATTGGCCGGATGTATCCGAAATGGACAATGAACATTTCCAATACCCTTACTTTTAAAAACTTCGATTTTACATTTGATATCCGTTTTGTACAAGGAGCTGATATTGTGAATGCGACCAAACACTCTGTAGAAGACCGTCAGTCGATTGCCAATAGTATGGCTACGGTGCTGAACGCCTGGAGACCAGATAACCAGAATACCTATATTGCTCAGATCAGACATTACAATGCTGGGTATGATACCCATATGGATGACTGGTGGATGGAAGATGGTTCTTTTATCCGGGGACAGAACTTTGTATTGGGATATTCTTTGCCAGCTTCTGTTATTGACCGGCTCAAATTACAAAGACTACGGCTATATGCCAGTGCACAAAATCTGTTCCTGATTTCTGATTATTCCGGATACGATCCTGAAGCAGAAACTTTTGGAGGGCAACTTATTCAGAACATCGAATTCTTCCAGTATCCCAAGCCAAGAACATTTAACTTAGGTTTAAACCTAACCTTCTAAATTTTATCTAAACCTTACGACTATGGTCAAATTACGATATATAACTATTTGTGGTCTCTTATTAATGGCCACTTCCTGCAAAGACTTTCTGGAAGAAAAGCCTACTAATTCCCTTACCACCGACACTCCGGTAACCAGCCCGGATATTGCCCGTGCCTTTGCCAATTCAGCATATGTTAATATAGACAGGTTAAGTACCAATGCAGGCGGCTGGGGAGGTTCCAATCCAGGATTACTGGAATATATGACCGGTAAAGCCGACGGCAATGCCCAGTCCGAAGCATTCAAATTCACAGAACTCACCTACGATGCCCGTGCTTTTTACATTGATAACTGGTGGGAAGGGATGTATCAGGGCATAGCCAGATGTAATTTAGCCCTAACCAAACTAGGTGAGTTTAACACAATTACCGATGTTGAGAAAACCAATATGCTGGCAGAAGTTAGAGCCATGCGGGCACTCTATTATTTCTACCTGGTGCGTATGTTTGGTGATGTGCCTAAAGTTACACAATTGGCTACTTCTTTAGATCAGGTTCAAACTCCTCGTTCTCCGCTGAAAGAGATCTATGATGAGATTATCATTCCGGATCTGCTGGAGGCTGAAAAATCTACTTTGCCCTGGAGAGATGAGTCAGGAAGAGTTTCCATGGGCATGATCAAATCCATGCTGGCCGATGTATATTTGACCTATGCTGGCTATCCGGCTGAAGGTGGGGCAACTGCTTATGCGGAGTCAGCCAAGCGTTCTCTGGAAGTGATCAACAGCGGTGTGTTCACTCTTTTCCCGGAATACAATGACATGATCAATCCGGCTAATAATAATAAAGGAGAATTCATTTTCCAGGTACAATATACCAAAGATATCCGGCACAATTACCTGACACCGGCTACCTTGCCTACCTTGAGAGGAATTGCCGCTTATGCCGATGAATATGGTGGAATTACTCCCCGCCGGGAATTTGTTCAAAGTTATGAACCCGGCGATAAACGGACGCAGGAAAAGCAGTTCTATTATACCTATTACAAAGGTCATCCCAATGATTACCCGGTAGGTGATGCCAGAAGAGATAGCTTAAATTTGGGGGGATATTATATCTACAAATACTTTGATAAGCAGGCAGTTGATGTAGATGCCAAATCCAGTCTGAATTTTACAGTTTATCGTTTGGCAGATGTAATGCTGATGTATGCAGAAGCGTCTAACCGGGCAGAAGGTAGTCCAAATGCCAATGCCAGAATGTATTTGAATATGATCCGGGACCGGGCAAAATTAGGGCCTGTCACAGTTACCTCTCAGGAAGACTTTGAAAAAGCAGTGTGGGCTGAGCGGTATTTTGAACTTGCCTTCGAAAATAAAATGTGGTTTGATATGGTAAGAACCCGCAAAGTACGTAATGACCTTACTAAAAACTGGGATGACTTTGTTGGTCATACTACAGTATATAACAAAACCTTTACAGCTAATCAACTGTTATTCCCGATTCCTCAACGTGAAATTGATAATAACAAAAGCTTAGTACAGAATCTGGGATTTAATTAATCTGTATTGTTTAACAGGCTCATTCAATGAGCCTGTTAACTAGAAAGAGTTAATACCTGCTTTTTACCAAAACTGTATTGTTTGTTAACGTATTCCATAAACCCGCAATGTTTCTAAAAACTTGCGGGTTTATTATTTACAGTCTATGCAGATTTGATAATTCCGCTTATAATCAGAGAAGTATCCAGAAATACAATCTTAGGGCTGGCATTCCGCTCCAGGTGATAAGAGGCATCATTGAACTGATTATACAGTAATTCAGCTTTTGTAGGGGTAATTACTTTGGCAAAACCTTCTACAAAAGTAAGTTCTTCGCCTTCCAGCCGGTTAAGTTTAGCTTCCTTAAAGGAGTTCATGAGCGTTTCACGGACTATTTCTGTACCGTAGAGCAATACACTTTTTTGTCCTTCTTTGGTGAGTTTGTTAAACTTTTCAGCCCACTCTACCAGGTCAGTGAAATTAGCCCGGAAACAGAGGCGCATCCAGTCACGGAACCACACATGGTTATCGTTGAGGCTTTCTTTTGATAGCCGTAACGCTTCACTCAAACTTCCATCAGATAAATACGCCACCTGAACTGCCCGTTTGGCATCCATCTCATGCTTATCTACCAGGATATGCCATATTTCCTGGCTCGTAAAGGGCCTGATCCGAACCAGTTGCGTACGGGAGAGAATAGTAGTAAGTATTTTATCTATACTCTGGCTTACCAGTAAAAATACCGTTTTAGGAGGTGGTTCTTCCAGGATTTTCAGTAAAGCATTAGCAGAAGTGATATTCATGTGTTCGGGCAACCAGATCAGCAGCACTTTGTAAGAAGCTTCATAGGCTTTCAGGCTGAGTTTCTGAATAATAGACCTGCTTTCTTCCGCAGAAATGATAGGCTGTCGGTTTTCGGTGCCTATAAAATTGCACCAGTCACTTAGGTTTCCATATAAGTTTTCCTTTAAATACGTACGCCATTCAGGCAGAAAATTTTCGCTGAGCGGATCTTTATTTACCTTTTTGGTAGCAGCTACCGGAAATACAAAGTGCAGGTCCGGGTGTATGTATTTATTGATCTTACTGCAAGCGGCACACTGTCCGCAGGCATCTTCCGGCTGGCGGTTTTCGCAATTTATATACGTAGCATATGCCAGCGCCAGGCTGAGATTGGCACTGCCTTCATTTCCAAAAAAAAGCTGCGCATGTGCAATCTGGCCTTTCTGTACTGCTTGTAGCAAAGATTGCTTTACTTCATCGAGGCCAGGAATATCTTTAAAGAGCATAGTAAAAATTGAAAATGGAAAGTTGATAGTTGAAAATAGTATCCATTTTAAATAAACCCTATCCGTTTGCTGGGTTGATGAGTGAGTTTGAAGATATATTCCAGAATGTTTCTATCCACTTCCTGAAAATTCTGATTCCGGCGTTGCATGGCACGGTCGGCAACTTCCAACGCTTTTTCAAGCTGGTAAATTTCGAGCCCTCTGGCGCCACCCCATGAGAAAGAAGGGATATATTTAGGTGGAAAATCTGCTCCAAAAATATTGGCGCTTACCCCTACTACCGTGCCTGTATTGAACATAGTATTGATTCCTGCTTTGGAATGATCGCCCATCATCAGGCCGCAAAAATGCAGGCCGGTGTCTACCAATTTTTTTTCTGCATAACTCCACAATTTTACCGTACCATAGTCATTTTTCATATTAGAGGTATTGCTGTCAGCACCCAGGTTACACCATTCACCAATTACTGAATTACCTAAATATCCTTCATGCGCTTTGTTACTATTCCCCATAATAATGCTATTAGTAATTTCGCCGCCTACCTTACAATTAGGGCCAATGGTATTGTCGCCACGCATTTTACTGCCCATATGAAGCGTAGACCCTTCGCAAATAGCAAAAGCACCCCTGATCAGGCTGCCTTCCTGAATTTGCGTATTCTTACCGATATAAATAGGTCCAGCCTGCGCATTGAGTACAGCAGATAAAATTACGGCACCTTCCTCTATAAATACATCAGAAGGATTATAAATGCTGGTATGTGCATCGCTAACAGGTGTAGATTCCCGGCCTTCAGTTAGCCATTTAAAGTCAAAGCGGATCTGGGCACCATTCTGAATAAACAAATCATAAGGTTTACGGATGATGGTAATTTCATCTGGGAAATTAACTGCTTTTGGTTGGGTTTGTGTTGCTGAGATTAATTCTTGCAGAGATTTGAAAGATTGATCTGTTCTAAATGCAATCAATACCTCTTGCTGAATGAGTTTTTGCCCTGTTTTCAACTTGTCAATAGCTTTAAGTAAGCTTGTGACTGGAAGAACAGAAGCATTGATATAGGTATTTTCAGCTGTAAATACAGGTGGAAATTTTGTTTGGAGGTATTCTTCTGTCAGATCAGAAACAGATGAACGGAGAAAATGCTCCCACTTTTCGGCAATAGTTACAATACCAGACCTCAACTGGCTTACCGGCCTGGTAAAAGTGAAAGGCAGCAGAGATGTTCTGAACTGCGGATCGTCGAAAAGAATGTAATTCATGCACAAAAATAAAGAATGTATTTTATAATATGCTTGATAAGCTATTTGACAGGCAGTTTTTCTTTCAGGAAAGGAAAATGGTTATTTTGTTAAATTTTAGAAAAATGCATGAATAACTCAGGCCAAAAATTACATAGTTACTGTGCTATTGGTCAGTACTTTTAGAAAAACTTTAGGGTGTAGGGAATGAAAAGTGCCTGAATAGCGTTATATTATGAACCGGATAAATTAATATTTTAACCTTAACCCAGCAGATATGCAGAGAAAAGCCATTATTCTATTTATTCTGTCTTTATTTATTTCCATATCAATATACGCCGCTACACCGGCTCCCAACGGCGGCAATGGTTCCGAAGCAAAAGTTGTTCTTTTCGAAAATCACATTCATTCCTTGTATCGGACCATCTTATTCAAAAAATCTAAACCATCTTTCGAATTATTCCGGAAGAGTTATGTAGGATACCTGAATTTAAAAGCGGCCGGTAAACTTTCTGATAAAAATATATTAACCATTATTGATTTTCGTCTTTCGTCTACTAAAAACCGCTTGTGGACGATTGATCTGAATAAAAAGCGGGTGGTTTATGAATCTCTGGTTGCACATGGACGAAATACGGGCGATGAATATGCCAAGAACTTTTCCAATGAAGTGGAATCGAACATGAGCAGCTTCGGATTTTATGTCACTGGTGATACTTATATTGGTAAGCACGGTTTATCATTGTACCTGGATGGTGCTGACGAAGGATTTAATTGCAATGCCAGAACCAGATCGGTTGTTATGCACAGCGCCGATTATGTAACTGAATCATTTATAAACAAAACCGGCAGGTTGGGCAGAAGTTTAGGTTGCCCGGCTATTCCTATAAAAAATCATAAGGAAGTGATTTCTACGTTAATGGATAAAACTTGCCTGTTCATATACTTTCCAGACTCAGCTTATGAGAAAAAATCCAGATTATTGGCAGAAAATACAGCCATGGACTATTTCCTGGTGAATCAGTCCGTTACTGAAACATCCGCAACAATGGCTACTTTATAATATAATATACTTTTTAACTGGAAAGCCTTGCCATATTTTGGCCGGGCTTTTTTATTGGCTATATGTTCTATTGAGACATCATTTATGAAAAGAATTCTTATTCGTGACCTGATGTTATTTTTGGTTTTGGGTATTGAAATATTACATGTACCTTTGTATCCCATAAGTTTACTTCTTTCCGCTTATGGCTTCCGCTAAATATATATTTGTAACCGGTGGTGTTACATCTTCCCTTGGTAAAGGTATAATTGCCTCGTCCTTAGCTAAATTGCTTCAATCCAGAGGCTTTTCAGTCACCATACAAAAGTTCGATCCTTACATTAATATTGACCCTGGTACACTCAATCCATATGAGCATGGCGAATGTTATGTAACCGATGATGGTGCTGAAACCGACCTTGACCTGGGGCATTATGAACGCTTTTTAAATACGCCTACTTCACAGGCTAATAACGTAACGACCGGCAGGATTTATAATAGTGTCATTACCAAAGAACGCCGGGGCGATTACCTGGGCAAAACTGTACAGGTAATTCCTCATATTACCGATGAAATCAAACGCAATTTCACAAGACTGGGCGAAACCGGAAACTATGATATTGTTATTACAGAAATTGGCGGTTGCGTAGGGGATATTGAATCTTTGCCCTTTATTGAAGCTGTACGGCAGATGAAATGGGATAAAGGTTCAGATAATGTGATTGTTATCCACCTGACACTGGTTCCTTATTTAAAATCGGCAGGAGAGTTAAAAACCAAACCTACCCAGCATTCAGTAAAAACCTTGCTAGAATCCGGAATTCAGCCAGATATTCTGGTATGCCGCACCGAACATCCGCTTCCTATAGATATCCGCAAAAAAATGGCTCTATTCTGTAACGTGCATATCAATTCTGTCATCGAATCACTGGATGCAGAAACCATATACGATGTACCCCTGCTGATGAAAAAGAGAAGCTAGATGAACGGGCATTAGAGAAACTGAATTTGCCGCATAACCAGGAGCCAGATATAGAAGCCTGGAAAGATTTTCTGGGCCGGCTAAAAAATCCTACGGAAGAAATTACCATTGGTCTGGTAGGAAAATATGTAGAACTCCATGATGCCTATAAGTCTATTGCAGAGGGATTTGTACATGCCGGTGCCTATAACGAATGTAAAGTTCATGTACGGTGGATTCAGTCGGAAACTTTATTATCTCATAATTATGAGCATATTCTGGATGAGTTGGATGGAATTGTAGTAGCTCCGGGATTTGGGGAAAGAGGCATAGAAGGCAAGATCAATGCCGTACGGTATGCCCGTGAACGGCAGGTTCCATTTTTTGGAATATGTTTAGGAATGCAGTGTGCTGTGGTAGAGTTTGCCAGAAATGTGCTGAATATTGCAGATGCTTGTTCCCGCGAAATGAATGCCAATGCGGAACATGCGGTAATTGATTTAATGGAAGACCAGAAAAAAGTGACTGCCAAAGGCGGTACTATGCGTTTGGGCGCTTTTCCTTGTGATCTGAAAAAGGGTTCTAAAGTGAACCATGTATATGGAAAATCAAAAATTTCTGAGCGACACCGCCACCGGTATGAGTTTAATAACAATTACCTGGAAGCTTTTGAAAAAGCAGGTATGATTGCCTCTGGCATTAATCCGGATAATAAACTGGTAGAAATTATTGAATTAAGAGATCATCCCTGGTTTATCGGAACACAATTTCATCCGGAGTTAAAAAGCACTGTGATGAATCCACATCCGCTGTTTACACATTTTGTGAAGGCAGCTGTAGAGTGCGCATTAAAGAAGAGATTAGTAGTAAAATAAGAATTAAGTGCGTAAAGCTGCAAAAAGCTGTTCACATATAAATTATTTACCTTAATTTTGCAGCCCGGAATCAGCTTGACCGCTGAAAATGAGAAGAATTCGGATTAGTACAGATAATTATACTGTAAGAGAAAACTTTTTGTAATTCATTAATTGCAGAAAGTTTTCCTTTTTCAAGTTAGCACCTCTCAGGAAGGTAATAAGTAGCATCATAAATAGTACAACAGGCAAAGTAATATGGTTTTGCCGCTAAGAATAAATACAAATATTAATGGATAGGAATCAGGCGACGGGCATTATGCTCATTTTATTGTTGTTATTTGTTTATTTCCAGTTTTTTGCACCTAGTCCGCAACCTAAACAAGTAAAAAAAGATACAGGCGGCGTAAACCAGACACCTGGTAATCAGGCGGCAACTACACCAGTAGAACTTCCCGATTCTCTTCGCAATGACTCTTTAGTCAATGAAAACCTCCGCAGAACCTTTGGTGATTTTGCCACAGTGGCTTCCGGCCAGGACAAAGAACTTGTTTTAGAAAACCAGGATATTAAGGTGACTTTTGGAAGCAAAGGAGCCAGAATTAAAGAGGTTTTGCTGAAAAACTATAAAACCTACGACCGCAAACCGCTTATTTTACTCGACGAGCAAACCAGCCAGATGGTCTATACATTACCTGCAAACACTGGCAACATTAATCTGGAAAATCTATATTTTACCACTACAAGTTCTAATATTCAGGTGAAAGCAGGAGATAGTACGGCTGTTACTTTCCGTGCATCCCTTTCTCCTACGCAATACATCGAGCAAACGTATAGCCTGAAAGGCAGCGGTTTTGAACTGGGACACCAGCTCAAACTAACCGGCCTGGATAATGCCATAAAAAATACACCAGTACAATTCTACTGGATTGATAAGCTCAAGCGGCTCGAACTGGATATGGAAGCCAGTCGGATTACATCTACTATTAATTATTATACGCAGGATGGTACCTTCGACCAGGTATCAGAAGCTTCAAAAAGCCTGGAAGAACAGAAAGCAGAAGCACCTGTAAAATGGGTTTCTTTAAAACAGAAGTTCTTTTTATCGGCAATTATCGCCAATACTACTGCTTTTTCTGCTGGTACCTTTAAAACCAATGTAGACCAGGCAGACAGCAGTACAGTAAAAACCCTGGAAGCCAGTTTAGCCATTCCAATAGCTGATTTAAAAAGTGGAAAAGGCAATTTTTCTTTCTATTTCGGTCCTAATGATTACAGGGTAGTAAATGATGTAACGGAAGGCTTTGGAGAGAATGTGTATTTCGGCTGGCCGATTGTACGTATCATTAACCGGTATTTTATTGTAAACGTATTCCATTTCCTAGAGAAATTTATCAGTAACTATGGCATTATTATCATTATTCTAGTATTGCTAATCCGAGTCATGTTATTGCCCTTATCTTATAAATCGTATATCTCCCTGGCAAAAACCAAAGTTTTACAACCGGAAATAGAAGAAATTAAGGCGAGAAATGGCGATGATATGGCTAAGGTACAGCAGGAACAGATGAAACTGTACCAACAGGTAGGCGTAAATCCGCTGAGTGGCTGTATTCCTGTATTGTTGCAAATGCCTATTTTACTGGCCTTATTCAGTTTATTCCCTAATTTAATTGAATTGCGTCAGAAAGAGTTTTTGTGGTCGAGCGATCTTTCTACCTATGATTCCATTGCTACACTGCCTTTTGCTATTCCATTCTATGGTTCACACATCAGTTTGTTTACTATTTTGATGACGATTTCTTCGGTAGCCTATGCGTATTTCAACAACCAGATGACTACCATGCAGGGGCCAATGAAATCGCTGCAATATATTATGCCCATCATGTTCATGTTTATTCTGAACTCACTGCCTGCCGGACTTACCTTCTATTATTTTGTATCCAACGTAATCTCCATTGGACAGCAGGTAGTGATCCGCAAGTTTGTGGATGAAGCTAAGATTAGAAGAGTACTGGACGAGAACAAACTCAAGAATAAGGATAAAAAGAAATCCAAATTTGCCCAGCGGCTGGAAGATGCCCTTAAAAGTGCCGAAGAAGCCAAGAAGAAAAAGTAACGATAAGAGATAGTTTTTTCGTACATACCCAGTAAACTGCAAACTCGCTTTTAGGCTTCAGGTTGGCTCAAAAATTTGTATGTTTGCAGTTCTCATGAGGCTGTACCAGTTGTGAATTTGTGCATATTGAAAAGCTTGTGTAGAGGAATGCACCAAGTTTGAACTTATCGTGATCCATTTAATTCTTCTATGATGCAAAAAACATTGCTTACTTTCTGCTTTCTCATCCTTTCGTTTGTAGCCTTTTCACAAGCAAATAAAGACCTGGAGCGTAAATATGAATCAGGAAAACAACTACTCAAACAAGAGAAATATGATTTAGCCCGGGAAATCTTCAGTTCTCTTTCTAAACAAACAGCCGATAATCCATATATCGCTTATAGTCATTATTACCAGGCGTATGCATTATTTAAAACAGCCAAATACGATGCTGCCCGCCTGCAACTCATTCAGTTGCTGGAAAAATATCCTTCCTTCTCGGATGCAGAATCAGCTAACTATTTATTAGCCAATATCGCTTTTGAAAAAGGTAACGAAGATGCTGCGTTAGGTTACCTGGAAAAATGCAAAAGCAAACAAATCCGGGAAGATGTTCAGAACCTAAAAAGCCACTATCTGGCTCAGGAGCAAGAACTAAATACGCTGAAAAATCTTCAGAAAAAATATCCGGAAGATGAAGTAATTGCAGGTGTATTAATAGACAAATTGCTCGCCAGTGCCAGAGACGAAGATGCCAGCCTTGCCAAACAGTTAGATACTAAGTTTAAGCTGGGCAGAATTAAGGCAATGGAGGAATTGAAAAAGATTTCTAAGAAGGCTGAATACAACATAGCAGTTCTTTTTCCATTTCAGCCCGAAGGCATGGAAGCCGGAAAACCTCGAAACAACCAGTTTGTATTGGATATGTATGAAGGAATTAGAATAGCGGCCGATGAACTTACTACACAGGGTACAAAAGTGAATGTATTTGCATATGATATTGCAAACGATGGAAATAAGATGCTGGAAACAGTAAATCTGCCGGAATTTGCCGGAATGGATATCTTAATTGGCCCTTTATATGGAGCTACAAATAAAGTAGCTGTAGCGTTTGCTAACCAGAAAAGTGTAGGACTTATTAATCCGATTTCTAATAATGGCCAGTTAATAGAAAATAATCCATCTGCTTACCTGTTAAAGCCTTCGCTGGAAACACAGGTGCAAAAGGCTGCTGAATATGCCCTCAATACATTTGCACCAAAATCGGTCATGATTTTGTTTGGCCCTACGCCTAAGGATTCTTCTCTGGCGGTAACTTACCGCAAACAGATTCTGGATAAAGGCGGAAAAGTAAATGCCATCAAAAAAATTACCCAGGTCAATGTAGGAGATATTGCGCAAGCCATTACTGAAACGCAGGAAACCAGCCTTGGCCATGTGTTTATTACAACTGATAACCAGAATATTGTGGTTAACTTTACCAATGCCCTCGAACAGCGTTCTTCTAAAGTTCCTGTAGTCACCTTATCTAACTGGCTTGAGTTAAAGTTGATCTCCTTTGATCAGTTTGAAAGGCGGAATATCCATTTTATCTATCCCGAATACATTGATTATGGCAGCGAAACTGTAAAATCTTTCCGCAAGAATTATGTGTCGAAAAAGAGTATCATTCCTTCTATATACTCCTACCAGGGTTATGATATGATGCTGTTTTTTGGCCGTTTACTAGGTGAACATGGTACATTTTTCCACCAGGCTTTACACCAGCAAGCGCCGCAAAAAGGCGTGATTCTGCCAGGCTATAATTATACTGGTGCCAACGACAACCAATATGTACCTCTAGTTAAATTTCAGAATGCCCAGTTGGTGCTCATTAATCCCATTGCAGAGTAAATCTGATTTCGGACGCTGAATTTTAAAACAATATCTTTCTCTGCTCATTTTATAGAAGTGATTATTGACAGATAACCAATAACTAATTGCTATGCAAACAACCAATAGCCATACCTTATTTAACCAGGCCAAACAATACATTCCTGGCGGAGTAAATTCACCAGTCCGGGCTTTCCGGGCAGTAGGAGGGAATCCCTTGTTCATTAAATCGGCGAAAGGTGCTTATTTATATGATGAAGATGGCAATTCCTATATTGAACTCATTAATTCCTGGGGACCTATGGTATTGGGCCATGCACATGAATTAATTGAAAATGCGGTAAAAGAAGCTGTTTCCAGTTCCTTATCGTTTGGTGCACCTACCCGCAAAGAAGTGGAAATGGCAGAACTCATTGTTTCAATGGTGCCATCCGTAGAAAAAGTGCGCATGGTTAATTCCGGAACAGAAGCCTGTATGTCAGCCATACGGCTGGCCAGGGGATATACTGGCCGGGAAAAGATTATCAAGTTTGAAGGTTGTTACCACGGCCATGGTGATTCCTTCCTGATTGCAGCCGGAAGTGGTGCTATAACCATGGGCGTTCCCGATAGTCCGGGCGTTACAAAAGGTGTTGCTAACGATACACTTACCGCTCCATATAATGATCTGGAAGCAGTACAAACATTAATTGAGGCCAACCCCAAAAATATTGCAGCTATAATTATAGAGCCTGTTGCCGGAAATATGGGACTGGTGTTGCCAAAAAATGGCTTTCTAGAAGTTTTACGTGATTTGTGTACGCAGCATGGAATTCTATTAATTTTTGATGAAGTAATGACAGGTTTCCGTCTGGCAAAAGGAGGCGTACAGGAACGTTTCGATATTATGCCAGATTTAACCACCTTAGGTAAAATCATTGGCGGAGGAATGCCTGTTGGAGCGTATGGTGGCAAAAAAGAAATCATGGATTTTGTTTCTCCGGCCGGACCAGTATACCAGGCAGGCACTTTATCCGGAAATCCCATTGCTATGTCAGCCGGTTTAGCCATGCTGCGCCACCTCAATACCCAACCGGAAGTATATAGCCAGCTCGAATCTATTGGCGGAAAGCTCGTAGCAGGTTTTAAAGAGAATCTGAAAAAACTAGGATTGAATTATACCATTAATCACATTGGCTCCATGTTTAGCATTTTCTTCACCGATCAGGAAGTTTACGATTTTGAAACCGCCAAAAGCTCAGATACCGTGCTTTTTGGCAAGTATTTCCAGGCGATGCTGAAACGCGGTGTGTATCTGGCTCCTTCCCAATACGAAAGCTTGTTCCTGTCTACAGCCTTAACGGATGAACATATTGAGAAAATTGTTCATGCCAATTACGAATCTTTGGAAGAAATTCTAGTAAAAGCGTAAAAATAATAAAGCACCTTCATGTAATTATAAATTTTACACCTATCTTTGCAGTCCAAAAAAAGACGGACGGGTTCCGTTGTTCTTTAACATAAGTTAAAATGTCAGTAAAAATCAGATTGACCCGCAGAGGTCGTAAAAAACTGGCTCTCTACGATGTAGTAGTAGCCGATGCAAGAGCGCCACGGGATGGCCGCTTTATCGAAAAAATCGGAACGTATAATCCAAACAGCAATCCGGCAACCATTATTCTCAATGAAGAAAAAGCGTTTCAATGGTTATTGAATGGAGCTCAACCTACCGATACCGTAAAAGCTATGCTTTCTTACAGAGGAGTGTTGCTAAGAAAACATTTGCAGATTGGTGTAATTAAAGGTGCAATCACCCAGGAACAAGCCGATACTAAATTTGCTGAGTGGAAACAAAGCAAAGAAAGCAAAGTTTCTGGTAAAGTAGATACCTTGGCTCAAAAGAAAGCCGATGCTGCCAAAGCCCGTTTAGCAGCTGAAGCCAAAGTAAAAGAAGCCAGAGCAGAAGCTATCACGCGTAAGAAAACACCGCCTGCTGAAGTTGCTCCTGCTGCTGAAGCACCGGTTGAAAATGCACCTGATACGGATACAACTGCCGCTACAGAATAAACGTTAGTTTATATACATAACAGAGGTAAGAAGCTTTCAGGCATTCTTACCTCTTTTTACTTTATAGATATAGATAAGAAAACGTAGGTGCAGATTTTTCATCTGAAATGTTTTGCTCTATGAGTGGCTAAATCTTGTATTCATTTAATCTTATAATTCAGAATTACTATTATGGATATAGAATCTTGTTATCAATTGGGATATGTGCTGAAAACACATGGTGTACAGGGAGAAGTTACCTTTGTCCTGGATGTAGATGAACCTGAAACCTACAAAGGCTTAGAATCTGTGTTTGTTGAAATTAATGGCAAGCTTGTGCCTTTTTTTATAGATACTATCCAGGTTCAAAAAGACAAAGCCATAGTCAGGCTAGAGGATGTGAACTCCCTTCAGAAAGCCCAGAATCTGGTAGGAAATGGATTATTCCTTCCCCTGGAAAACCTCCCTGAACTCGACGAAGATCAGTTTTATTACCATGAAATTGTAGAGTATCTGGTTGTAGATGAAAAGCTGGGTAATCTCGGAAAAATTAGTAATGTCTACGAAATGCCCCACCAGGATCTGATTGCTATGCAATACCAGGAGAAGGAAGTACTCATTCCTATTACCGATGAGATTGTGACCGGCATCGACCACAAAAAAAAAGAATTATATGTAGAACTCCCGGATGGGTTGCTGGAAATTTACTTGAATGATACTGGTTCAGACGAAGTGGATAAAGAGGAGGAAACTGAGTAATTAATTGAATGACACAGGAAATTTAATACTTATATATGCGCATAGATATTATCACTTGCCTGCCTCAGTTGTTAGATAGTTTTTTTGCAGCTTCGATTCTTAAGCGGGCTCAGGATAAACAACTCGTAGAGGTACAAGTGCATGATCTGCGGGAATATGCCATAAACAAACACAAACAGGTAGACGATTATGCTTTTGGTGGTGGTGCCGGTATGGTATTGATGATCGAACCCATTGCTAAATGTATAAATCTGCTCAAGCAGCAGCGTACCTATGATGAAGTGATATATGTAACGCCAGATGGAGAATTATTTGGTCAGAAAACGGCAAATGTACTTTCGCTCAAACAAAACCTGATTATTCTCTGCGGACATTACAAAGGGGTAGATGAACGGGTGCGGGAACATTTTGTAACCAGAGAAATCAGCATTGGCGATTATGTATTATCCGGAGGAGAACTGGCGGCTGCTGTCATTGCAGATTCCGTGATCCGGCTTATTCCGGGGGTATTGTCAGATGAAACCTCGGCACTTACCGACTCTTTCCAGGACGATTTACTAGCCCCTCCAGTATATACCCGGCCGGCAGATTACCAGGGGTGGAAAGTGCCGGAAGTGTTATTGTCCGGCCATAAAGCGAATATTGAAAAATGGCGGTATGAGCAATCCCTCGAACGTACCCGTCAGCGCAGGCCAGACCTACTGGCAGAATAACACAAGATCGTTGTTGGTTGTTCGTTAGTAGTGTTCGGAAATTACATTTTGAATTCAAATTCGTTTTGCGTTTTCTATATGTATAATCTCAACATACCACAGCACCAATAACTAATAACAAACAACCAATAACGAAATTCACCTATTTTTCCCGGCCACTTTCCAGATAGAATCTGTAAAATATTGCTGGTTGTCGAATAAATGGGTTTCTACTTCATAGCGGCAAGCCAAAGCCAATTCTTCGATTTCCCTGATACCGAATTTGCGGGAATTTTCCATGTGAATGGTTTCCCAGGCCTCAAATGCAAAACTACGTTTGAATGCTTCAATGTATACCTGTTGAGCTTTCGTGCTGATCATATAGCTTTTTACAAACCCCGAAACCGGATCGTAGCTGGCATAAAATTCAAAAGCATCCAGGTTAAAATTGCCCCCCAATTCAATATTGATGCGTTGCAACAGGTTCCGGTTAAATTCAGCAGTAATACCACTAGAATCATTATAAGCATTACGAATAACGTTTGCATTCTTTTTCAGATCAAAGCCAGTAAGCAGCCGGTCATCTTCGTCGAGTAATTGCCAGATGGTAGAAAGAAATTGTTTGCACTCCTCTGTAGTGAAATTGCCAATATTCGAACCTAAAAACAATACAAGTTTCCGTCCTGGCACCTGGCTATGTATCCACTGAAGTGCTGTAAAATAATCTGTGGCTACACTTCTTACCGGAAGTAAAGGATACGCTTGATGCAGATTTTCGGTTAGTTCTTGTACCGCACTTGGGGAAATATCTACTGGGATATATTCAAAGCGTAAGTTATTCTTATAAAAATGATCAATCAGGATACGGGTTTTAGCGGCATCTCCGGCACCTAAATCTACCAGATGATAATAGTCTTTCCGGCACATTTCCAGTAAAGCTTGTTTATGAGTTTCCAGGATCTGGGCTTCGCAACGGGTAGGATAATATTCCGGTAGCTGCATAATCTGTTCAAATATTTTGCTGCCTTTGGCATCATAAAAATATTTGGAAGATAAGGTTTTTGGATATTTTATTAACCCTGCCAGCACATCATAGGCTAAAGTTCCTGGTTGAAACGCAACTATATTTTCATTGTCTACGGTGGTCTGGATACTGTAAGAAGTTGACATTATTTAAACTGTAGGTTTAAGGAACGGATTGATTAGGCTTAACATGGTAAACTGCCTTTGTAAATAATAGTTTCCTAAATTAGAAAAGTTTTAATGTCGTTTAAAGCCTGAAACAAGCGAATAAATCAGATTCAGCTAAAGAAAATACAGCCGAAATGATTAAGTTTAATTTTTAAGTATTTGCATGGATGCATGGTTTTCAATTACCTGGTTTACAATCAGCACCCTCCGGGGATTTGCCTGGGAACAACGTTTATTTTTCCTGCTTATCCCGGCAGTTCCTTTTTTATTTATTGTCCGGTGGTTAATTCATTCCAGGTTCCGGCAACGTCTGCCTATTGCCTTGCCCAGCCAGCAGATCAGCTGGTCGCCAGTGAGTTTGCTGCGTTTTGTACCTGATATTTTGATGAGCATATGCCTGATTCTGATTTTAATCGCTTTAGCCCGGCCACAACGTTACCAGGAACGCATAGAACAAACATCGGAAGGCATAGATATCATGCTGGTAATGGATGTATCTGAATCTATGCTACTGGAAGATTTTAAACCTACCCGGCTGGAAGCGGCTAAGCAAGTAGCACACACCTTTATCAACGGACGTTTTCAGGATAGAATGGGCATTGTCGTGTTTGCCGGAAATGCGTATGGGATGGCTCCGCTTACCACCGATTACCGCTTGTTGCACCAGTATGTAGATGAAATCCGCAGCAATATGATTACCAATAGTGGTACCGCCATTGGCGATGCACTGGCTGTTACCATCAACCGGATGCGTGAATCTGACTCCAAATCGAAAGTAGCGATTCTGATCAGTGATGGAGATAATACGGCCGGAAACATAGATCCGGTTACGGCTGCTCAACTGGCGCAGGTATATAGCATTAAACTATATACGATTGTAGTAGGCACAGAAGGAAACTTGTCATATACGGATGAAACCGGAAATACACAAACCGTGCAGAATACGATAGATGAAAGAACCTTGCGTGAGATTGCCAGAATAGGGGAGGGGAGGTTTTACAGAGCATCCAATAATTCGGCCTTGCAGGAAGTTTTTACCCAGATCAATGCCTATGAAAAAGCGGAAATCCGGGAAATACGATTTACTGATACCAAAGATTATTATTATGTGTACCTCCGCTGGGCAATTGTATTTTTTCTGTTGTGGCTGCTGGTAAAAAATACATTTATTAGTAATGTGCTGGAAGATTAAAATTTTATGGATTAATCTCGATCTGAGTGCCATTCTTCACCATTGCCCATATTTCATCCATTTCGTCGTTAGATACGGCCATACAGCCATTGGTCCAATCTCTTAGGTTTTGCCATCTCCCTAGCCAGGCCGTTTGCTTGTTCATCCCATGGATCATAATATCACCTCCCGGAGATATACCCAACTGTTTTGCATGTTCCCTGTCCTTTTCATTGGGGTAGGAGACATGAATAGATTTATGATAGGCACTTTTACTGTTCCGCCAGTCTAAGATATAAGTTCCTTCTGGAGTTTTCTCATCCCCTTCCTGCTGTTTGTGGCCAACCGGATTATCACCCAATGCAATTTTATACGTCCGGATAATTTCTCCATCCTTTAGTAGGTGCAATTCCCGTTTGCTTTTATACACTATTACTTTATCTGCCCTGTCAGGTAGCTTTTTTTCTACTTTGTTTTTACAACTGGGCAAGAGAAGAATCAAAAGAAAAACAGGTATAAAATGTTTCATTACCAGAAATTGAAGTACAGGGGATATAAATTATTTCTGTACCAAAGGTCCCAATAGGCTGGTAGGTTCAATATCATCTTTTAATTGTAAAAAGCTATAGAGAAAGGCATCATCTGGCTCCAGAGCTATGGCGGCGTGCGGGAAACCGTAGGGATAATAGAAAGTAATTCCTTCTGAGGAGATAGAGAAATTTTCCAGATGTTCTACTTCAAATTTTTTGTCCTGCATGAGTTCTTTTAACCATTCAGCGCCTTCACCTTCTTCTGCTTCACCCATCGCTTTTTTAACCCGTTCCTGCAACAATGCATCACATTCAGCAGCTAACTGAGAAAGTGCGGTAGGTTTTAACAGTTGGCCAATGGAAAGTTTTTCTCCGGTTGTAGTATTAAATGTAAACCGCTTGACATATCCTGAAGAATAGGCACCTAAAGTCTCAATAAATATACTCATATCCAGAATGTTATTTGCATTGTAGTTTACATGATAACTCACTCCTAAGGTACCACAACTGCAATCTTTAAAAGTAGCTTTCATTTCTTCAATAGTTTCACCCATCAGATTTTTAGGAGCCAGTACTTCATTCATCGTACTGGCAGCAGTGCTTTCTCCGGTAATGGTTGGAAAAGCATATTCTCCATCAATTCCATTCTTGCCTTCGAGCGTAAAACTATTCTCTGCCAGTTCCATACCCTGGCCAATGGATACACTTTTTGAAGTTGTATTGTGATTTGATTCCTGCAGGGAAAATGAAAGTACTTTTCCTGTATCCGGACTCCGCCAGTTGCCTGACAGAGTTGTTGCTGCATCAAATCTCCCTTCAAATACACCAGTTACTTTACCTTGTTCATCTGTTTCCTGTATCGAAAATTTACCCTCGCTATCTACAGAGCCTGCTAAGGGTATATCTTTTCCTACTTTCGTATAGGCATACCTACCGGTTAATTCATTCCCGGTTCTTGTAAGCTGCATCCGGATAGGATACTTACCGGCAATTTCGCCTTGGTAAGATTTAGAGAAATCACCTGAATTCTCTTGTACAGGTGTTGTAGTGTTTCCAGGAGTGCTTGCCTGTAAGGTATCTGTTTTTGTCTGTCCTAAATTATTCTGCTCTGGTCCGGAACAACCTAGTATTAATAATATAGATAGGCTTATATAAATAAAGCTGAATAAAAATGTTTTCATAACATGTATCTGATAAACAGAAGAAGCAAATGTTGTATAATAACTTCACAAGCAAAGTTAATAGGAGTGCTAACTCAACTATTATTTTACTTCTAATTTAAACCCTACGCCATGTAAGTTTACGATTTCTATATTCGAATCTGCTTTTAAATATTTACGCAGTTTTGTAATAAAAACATCCAGGCTTCTACCCATAAAGTAATCATCATCTCCCCATACTTTATTCAAAATATCTTCCCGTTTTAAGGTAACATCCGGGTTCAGACAAAATAGCTGCAATATATCTGCTTCTTTTTGTGTGAGATATCTTTTCTCAGTTCCGTAACTAAGCAGCAGATTTTTATAATCAAATGTATATTTGCCAATACTAAATACAGGAATGGGAATTGCCTGTGAAACTGTATACTGGCTGCGTTTAAGAAATACTTCAATTCTCAACAGCAATTCCTCAATACTAAAGGGTTTAGTGATGTAATCGTCGCCGCCAGTTTTAAAACCTGCTATTTTATCCTCCTTCATAGATTTGGCAGTTAGAAAAATAATAGGCACTAAAGTATTATATTGCCTGATATACTGTGCCAACGTAAATCCATCTCTTTTGGGAAGCATCACATCCAATATGCACAGATCAAACGCTGCCTGCCGGAAAGTTTGCCAGGCTGCTTCTCCATCTCCACAGAGCGTAACATGAAACCCGTTAATTTCCAGATTATCCTTAATTACAAATCCCAGGCTGGCATCGTCTTCTACTAATAATATTTTGGCTTTGTTAGCAATCATGCTTGCGGAAAATGAGTAGCATCAAGTTGATCTGCAAAATAAGTGTTTTTGTTATTTCGGCGATCAAATTTATGATAGAGCTAACAAAATATGCGCTATATGGTATTACCGTTATGTGCAAAGGTATAA